>NZ_JAPDRJ010000001.1:0-2246735 GCF_040706535.1 Lentisalinibacter orientalis | reverse complement strand
AGTGGAAACGACCGCCCAAGGAGTGGCATGCTGCGAGAGCTCAGTTCGCGATTCAGTTCGGAGAACGATTCAGAATCGCGGCTTAAGAAGAAAGTGACACCGGTTCACACACAGAAATTCTTACACTCCCGCTCGGCCAGCGCCTTCGATCGGCTTCTTAGTTCCGCGTCGCTGCGCCCCTTCATCCGGGACCAGATAGCCGAACCACTGAGTCCCGCCAGCCGGCCGGTTACGCTTACGATCTCTTGTAATTTGCGGTTTACCGGTGCCTATTACCGTGGACTGACCATTCAGGCCGCCCTGATTCAATTTGTTCCTCTACGCACAGCCGCTAAGGTAAGATTACCCTTATGAAAGAATGTCTTCGGCACCAAGATGAGCACTTAAGCGAGCGCCGTAGGAATGCAACAACCATTGCAGTCATTCTGTCGATGTGGCTCTTTTCCGTACTGACAGTTAGTTCCTCGGCGGAGGCGAACAACCGACTTGTCGAATGCGGCTCCTTAGACAATGCTCCCAACCAATTTGATTGCACGAATTCCGCACACCCACGAGACAAACTACGAGTGGCCATGCAGTTTCATTTCAACAATGAGGTCTTTCGTCTCAAGTATGGAATGACCAGCGATAATCCTAGCAGCGACATCGCCTATACTTGCCGACCGTTTGCTAACCAGCACCCTGCGCCGGATGCCATAGCCCGCGTTCATCGTCTGCATCAGACAGAGAAGCTGCTAGAAGTCGAATACTCTTTGTCGCGCCACTTTGAGCAAGCCAAGGGAATGGCTCCGGGTGATCCGACCACCCTGATGCCATACGGAAACCACTTGTTCAGGACTGGGCGCTTCGACCAATCGGAGACGAGCTTTCAGGTCGCGCTAGATCTGCCACCGGAACCTACCAAATTTCACTACAATCTCGATTCCCTCTACTTCCGCTATGGTGGCGTCCAATCCGCACAAGATCATGCTGTCCGGGCTTACGAACTTGGTTTCCCCCTTCCCGGCTTGCGCAGAAAACTGATCGAGGCAGGTCAGTGGCCGTCAAACGCTGACGACGAGTAAGTCACCATCGGGGGCATCGCCATGCTGCGGTCGACAGTGAAAAGATTCGGCTACTCCCACGGCCTGCTCTATCTATGTAATCGAATTCTCGAGCGTATCTTCGGGCCACGGGTCTTTATTCAGCATTACCAATTTGTTGCGCTTGCAACAGAAACGCCGATTCCGCTACCTCGACGCCTGGCATCCAACATGACCACCACTGTGCTCTCCTCATCCGAGATCGCCAGTCTTGCCGTGCCACGGCCAAAAGAAAAGCTGCGATCGCGATTAAGTGACGGATCAACCTGTCTCGTTACCCGCAAGAACGGAACTTTCGCAGGCTTCATCTGGATAAAGAGAGGGGTCTATCTCGAGGACGAAGTCCGCTCCCGATACGACATTTCGTCCGATTGGCGGTCAGTGTGGGATTACGACATGTATATCGCACCCTCTTTTCGAAACACCGCAGCCTTCCTGAAGATCTGGCACGACACGCTAGACTTTCTCCGAAAGGAAGACGTCCGGTGGTCGATCAGCAGAATCTCCGCGTTCGCCCCGGAATCGCTCAGAGCTCACTTGCGACTCGGCGGGAAAATTATCGGTGGCGCTTACTATTTTCGCTTGTTCGCAGTGCAACTCACCTTGTTTTCGCAGCGACCGTTCGTTCATCTATCGCTCAGCGACCGATCGCCGCCGTCGATCATGCTTCGTACGCCAATCTCTCAGGAGCCGCCCAGGCGCTGAAAGAAATACTCAAGTGTCCTCATCCGATTGAACTGGGCTGGTTCCACCACATACTCTGTTCGAAGAAATTGTGCCACCGAAGACAAGCCGCCAGGAAAAAGAAAGTCGAACCGAGCGGCGGTCGCTCTTCGTTGGTCGAAGTCATTTCTTCTGAGCGCACTCTTCACGCGGAACGTCCATTGCCTGACAATCGGTGGTCGATACAGTGTCATCTTCTCTTGTAAAACGGCTGAGAAAGGCGGGTCCTCGCCGAACGAATACCCGTAAGCCGAGTCGTAATTTGCCAACCTCTTGCTGACCCTTCTTATCAGGCGCGCCGCCAGTCTCCCTCCGTTTTTTTGACCGACGGGGACCGTGCCCGCTACCTCAACAAGCGCGGGCTCCACCAGCGGCGTATGCATGAGGCCCAGCTTGTTGTTGATCGAGCTATTCCGCCCCATCCAATAACGACAACGAAAAGCCGGGTAAACACGTTCCACTTCGCCTCGCGTCAGGCGACGGCCCGAAATGCCGAGCACTGCCTCGATCTTTTCGCGCATTCGCTGCTGATACTCACTGGGTTGGTAACCTGCCCCGAATGCGCGTGGATCGAACTGGCTGTAAAATGTCCAGACAAGTTGACCCGCAGAAAAAGGGAAGTCAGGCAGATAAAAGAAATTTCTAAAGATCTCACCCCCACCGCCATTCAGCGCAATTACGCCTTTCCCCGCCCGTTCCCGCCGAGTCGCCAGATCTGCACCGGCATCGAAAATCCCGTCGGCCGGAATACCATCAAACGCATGGAAATTTCTGTCGACGATCTCCGCCAATTCATCTCTACCTCTTGCTGATTGATATTGGCTCTTGTCAATATGAGCCAGGTGGAACCCTTCCGCCCGTGCAATTTGTTTAGCTACCCTTACGTCGGTGTCCTGCTCCATCCCGTACACATGGACATTCGGTCTTACATCACGTGCCAGTAAATGCGCAAGAATGAGCCGCGAGTCATAGCCACCAGAAAGTGCCGTGTCGACGCGACCCCTGAACGCCTCAACGCAGTCATCGAAAACACGATCAAGCACATGGCCAACTCGATCGACGTGATCATCCAACGACAATCTCTCAATGACGGGTGGCGCGAGCGGCGGACGACGACCCTGATCGACTCTGCCCTGAGAAATCATAAGGCCACGATCAGGATTCAATAAACGGACATTCTCAATGACCGTCTCGTCACCGTAAGTCGCACCCTGGAATACATATTCAAAAATTGCCTGGGCGTTCGGACGCAAGGAGGTCGTGCACGCCACCGTGGCCAGGAAAGAACTGGATATGACCGACGTATCTGAAATATAAGCTTTATAGAGGCCGAGCCGATCAGAAAAGATGTAGAGGCGGCCGTTCTTTCGAACGATACAGATATATGTACCGTAAAGTGGCGCCGGCAAAGGATCGAAATTTTTCTCGGCGCTATCTGAAACGGAGAAGTCCCTGAAGATCTGTGTCAACCCCTCAGCTCCGGTACTGGCTCTATAGAAAAAAGTGCCGCAGACAGCGATGAATTCTCCGGCACCGAAACTCCGGATGCTCGTCGTCTGTGATACTTGCTTCGGATAGACAAACAAGACCCCGTCGTCAAAGTCGAGTCGCTCGGGTGCCACGTAACCCTGACTCCTCATCGCTGCGCTCTGTCGCCCCTCAAGCCTCTCCCGTTCGGGCGTCGGACGACCGGCGATTAGCGTGAATGCACCCATATCGCTAACGCCTCCTTGTTCCGTAAGAGAGCGCCGAGGACAGCTCACGCATAAATACGCCAGCCAGGACTGTGAGCTTGCAGCCAGAGCTCAAGCATCATCAATACCCAGACCAATTCGCCGTAGTAGGAGGGATATGCCGGGAGTCGCTCTTCCATCAGGAGATTCGCATAGGATTCACGCACCAAGCCGCGGTCGACAAGATTCCGGATAGCATCGCGAGTCATTCGTCGGAGATTCTCGTGCTCCAGTGCCCAGGTGCCAAACGGAAGGCCGAAGCCATGCTTTTTCTTTTGAATGATTTCCCGTGGCAGAAAGTCGCTCAGAGCCCTCTTGAAGAACCAACGCAACTTTAGGCCTTTCACCTTCCAGTCTGGCTCCAGACGCAGGGAGAATTCGAGCAGATCATCGGAGAGCAGCGGAAAGCCTACATGGATGCGGGCCATGTTTGCCGCGTACCGCACCTTGCGAAGATCGTTGTCGGCGAGCGTAAACTTCCAATCGAATTCCAGCATACGATCCAAGAAATTATCCGCCGCGAGATCGGTCCATACCTCCCGCTGGCGGAAGTGCGGATGGCTGGAGTCTACCGCCCTCAACCAGGCCTCAGGCAGAATCGCAGCCGTTCCTTCACGCTCCAGAAGATTGTACGTCTCCAAGCGATCAGGCATTGGGATATTGGCCTGCTCCACGTAGCTCTTGAGTTTTTTCAGCAGCGGAATAACGGCACAGAAGTCGGGACCGGTTAGCCTCTCTATGCCACCTCTGCGCAATGGCCCAGGTATGGCGCCATACCATTCGAATACCTTCTGTTTAGCGTAGCGGGTATTGCCCCCAAACAATTCATCGCCGCCATCACCAGCCAAAAGTTTCGTAATGCCGTCCTCCCGGGCCCGATCGGCACAGATCATTGCGGGCAGTAATGAGGAATTCCCGAATGGCTGGTCGAGGTTGGCAGCCACGTTGGGGATATTGGCGACAAGATCATCCGGTGTCACGTAGTAGCTTTGGTGGTCGGTGCCATATCGTTCGGCTGCCAGCTTGGCGTAGCTCGCCTCGTCATAGCCCTCGACATCGAAACCGATGGAATACGATTTCACCGGTTGATCGGATTGCTCTGCAAGCAACCCAACGACGGTGGAACTGTCCGTGCCCCCGGAGAGAAAGGCGCCAGTGGTTCCGGGCTCGACTTCTTCGGCAACCGCTTCTCGCAGGAGACGATGGAAGTCGTGTTTCGCTTCGTCGAAGCGAGTATAGACCGGACCTTTGGCCTTCCGTGACCAATACGTCTTTTGGGTCAGCTTGCCCTGATCCCATCGCACTATTGTTCCCGGCTCTAAGCGCATCAGGCTATCGTGGACAGTGTCGGGGCCCGGTAGACAATGAAAATAAAGATAGTCGAACAGCGCTTGGAGGGAAATCGAGGGCCGGTCGTCGAACAAAACCGTAGCACGGTCGGCGAACGCGAATCCGTCATGGAACGGCCGGTAGTACAACGAATAGCTACTGAACCGGTCACTGACAAGCACAACCCGGCGCGCTTCCAGTTCCACGTAAACAATCGCAAAATGGCCGCCGAGATGCTCGTCAAGTTGCGCCGTCGGGCCGAGCAAGGCCGTCTGCCAGCAGTCAATTTCGACCGCGTCCCCCGACAGGTCGGCGGCGCGCAGCCCCTTTAACTTGGGGGAACCGAGAATGAGGCACAGCGCGGAGTTGCTGCGGACTACCCGCGCATCGGATGCCGCGAACACGCAGCCGGCCGCCCTCTCTTCCAACGTGCCAGTGTCAGCAAGTCGATTAGTCAAGAGCGATGTGCCGCCGGCGCCGATAGCGCCCGCCAAACGTGCCTGCATGCTTCGATTCTCCTTCGGATCTCGATGCGAAGCGGGCAAGTATGGCACACGGCAGTCGGATCACCCGAGAACCGGTTCACGCCCACCAGCATGACGGCGGTGCAGCGTCATGGACATGGATTCCACGGTACCCTACTTGTTGTTTGCGCGCGACAGCTAGCGGCCTCGCGTTTCATCAGGCATCATCGACGCGCTGATAAGTTCCAAGAGAAACAGCGCGTGAACGTAGTACCCAAAGGCCGCAGAAAGAACACCAGTACCCCTTCCTATGTGGACTGACCCTTTCATTCGATACTTCCTGGCGCTGGGCTCTGCGATGTCCGGTTCTCCCCGGCTCACCATCCTGATATTTCACCGGGTATTGCCGGCACCAGATCCTCTTTTCCCCGGTGAGGTCGACGTGGGCCGTTTCGATGAGATTTTGTCGTGGGTCACCCAGTGGTTTCACGTGCTCCCTCTCGCAGAAGCCGTTGAACGCCTTGAACGTCAGTCGCTACCGGCACGCTCTGCTTGTATCACTTTTGACGACGGCTACGCCGACAATGCGACGAACGCACTACCTATCCTCGATAGTCACGACGTGCCAGCCACGTTTTTTGTGGCCACCGGCTATCTCAATGGCGGCAGAATGTGGAATGACACGATCATCGAGGCCATCCGTGGAACGAGCGAGGCGGAGCTTCAACTGGATAATATTGGGGCTGGCGTGCTCCCCACGGGGTGCACCGCCGAGAAGCGACAAACGATTGAGCGCCTAATCAGTCTGATCAAATATCGCAGCATTCGGGAGCGCGACGAAATCGCGGCGGTAGTTGCAGGAGTGTCGAGGTCCCGTCTGCCCGACGACCTGATGATGAGTGATGGCCAGGTGCGTCAATTGCAGGATGCCGGAATGACGATAGGAGCCCATACCGTCGATCATCCCATCCTGAGCCTCTGTGACCCGGCTGAGGCCAAGCGCCAGATCGGCGACAGTCGTGACCACCTGCAAGAACTTACGGGCGAGAAAGTGACGCTCTTTGCGTACCCGAACGGCAAGCCTGGTAAAGACTATCTGCCGGAACAGACACGTCTGGTAAAGGAACTCGGCTTCCGGGCCGCAGTATCAACCGCACCGGGCGCCTCGCGTGCAGGCGACGACCTGTATCAACTTCGCCGTTTCACACCCTGGGATCGAAGCCGCCACAGATTCGTCGCGCGGCTTGCTCTGAACCTGACGCGGCGAGACTGACTGGTCACCTGTACATCAGTCAGACCAACACTATCGAATCCAGCAGTCGGGCGAACTCTTGCGTTCGCGCATAACGGGAAGCCAGGCGCACGGCTTCGTCCAGTGGTAGCGGCCTGTCATCGGTAGAAACAAATTCGGCCAGAAGACCTGTAATCGCTTCCGCATCATCCAAAGGCGCCACTTTATCAACCCCCGCGTTGCGAGCAACTCCCACCGTATCACCTGCCGGGTCGCTCAGGACCAACAACGGACGACGGGCGCGAAGATACTCGTAAATCTTCGCTGGAATCTGCTGGTTGCAGTTCGCGGCTTGCAGTATGAGCAGCCCATCGGCCGCCTGCATCTCGCCCAGCGCGTCGCGATACGACAGGGACGGCAACAACTCGATCGCGGTCGAAACATCATACCGCTGCGCGAGCGAGGTCAGCAGCTCATCGGCCATGGAAGCTCTGAATCTGATCATTATCCGCTCGAAAACGGCCGGATGCGCGTCCTTCAACTTCGCAAGGGCCGCGAACAGAGCGGTCGGGTCCCGCTCGGAAGCATAGACGACACCGCTGTGCAGAAGGGTCACACGGCCGTGATTCAGGGGCATGGCCGCTGGTGCGGCGGCTTCGAACGCCCCTTCGTCGTAGCCGTTCTCGATCACCTCCAGCCTGCCGGCATATGCAGGGTATCGTTGTCCATAGAGCGCCCGGGCACCCGGCGTGGTAAAGACCGACCGGGCGGCACATGCGATCGTGCGGGATTCGATACGCTTGAAGCTCCGCCACGTCGCCGGATCTGCGGGATAGCCCTCCTGTGCCATCGGGTCGCGGAAATCCGCCACCAGCGGCAGGCCGCTGAGCCTCGCGAGCGTGCAGCCGATGCGATGCGCGGTGGCAATAGGATAAGTGGACCAGATCACCGAGGGTTTGTAGCGGCGGATGGCGCGCAACCCTGCCGGGACTGCCCCGAGCCACCAGGATTGCCAGCGGTCGGGGCGGGCCAGGAAGCCCGGATAACGCCCACCTATCGCCAGGTGCCGCTTGGTGTCCAGCGCCGGTGCCCGGATCACCGGTATTCGGCGAGGTACCTCGCTCAGAAGGTCCGGGTTGTGGTGCTCGTAGACGCCGGGGGTCGCGGTCAGTACGATTGGCTCCCAGCCGAAATCAGGCAGATAGGATGCGAAGCGCAGCGCCCGCTGGACGCCGCTGGTCCCGGAGGCCGGTGGAAAGTGGTAGGCGACCATGAGGACGCGTGGCACGAGAGACTCCTGATGCGGCGTGGGATGGCCGGATAGTAGTTCAATACGCGGACTGTGACATCCAACACGGCGGATTATCACAGATTTTCTAGACTGGCCAAGCAGCCTGCGCACAGTTTGAACAGCCGAGTGGCTCACAGAGGAGACGACCGTTGAATACCGAAGGCGAAGTACTGGCCATACTGGACGAGACCCTTAGCCTGCAGGGGCGGGCCGCGAAGTTCACGGGCGATACGCCGCTCCTCGGCTCGCTGCCGGAATTCGATTCCATGGCCGTGATGACCGTTATCACCTCGATCGAAGAGCGCTTCGACCTCACGGTGGACGACGACGAACTGGATGCCGAGGTCTTCGAAACCGTCGGCTCGCTGACCCGCTTCGTAGAGACGAAGCTCGCCGACGCGTGACCGCTCGACCTGGCACGACTCCCGAACCATTCTTTGCCGATACCGGAAACGGCCGGCAGTTCGCGGTGGTCAACCGACCTGCCGACACACCTCGGGGCAGTGTGCTGTTCGTGCCACCCTTCGCGGAGGAGATGAATAAGTCCCGACGCATGGCCGCACTGACGGCCGCCGCGCTTGCCAGAGACGGCTGGCTGGTCCTGCGTTTTGACCTCACCGGCTGCGGGGACAGTGACGGAGAATTCGCCGATGCCACCTGGCAGGGCTGGCTGGACGACCTCGACTTCTGGGTGCAATGGCTGCGCCGGCAGACCGAGGCCCCCCTCCTCCTCTGGGGGTTGCGCGCCGGTGCTCTGCTCGCCTCCGCGTGGCTACAGGAGACCGGGGAATCCCTGCCGTTGCTGCTCTGGCAGCCGGTGGGGAATGGCCAAAGGCATCTCACCCAATTCCTGCGCCTGCGCGCTGCGGCGGAGATGATGGACGCCAGGCAGACCAAAGGTGTGGTCTCCCAACTGTGGGAAACGTTCGCCAGTGGAATCGCTGTAACGGTCGCCGGCTATACTTTAAACCCGGCGTTGGTCAATCCGATGTCGGACGTCCGGATCACTCTTCCAGATGAGTACAGGGCGAGAGTCTCCCTCCTCGAGATTTCCGGCGCCGAGCGGCCGAGCCTTTCGCCAGCGACAGAAATGATCGTGCAAAAATGGCGAGAGGCCGGCGTCGATACAGCCGGTTTTGTAGTGCCAGGTGCGCCTTTCTGGCAGACGACCGAGATCGAGACAGTACCCGCAGCGATCGATGCGAGCGTAACCGAAGCCCGTAGGTTAGCCGGATGAACTATACCGAAAAGGCACTAGTATTCGACTGCCAGGGCGACTCACTGGTCGGCGTCCTCACGGCGCCCGAACAGTCGTCCTGCCCAACCGGAGTCATCGTCGTAGTTGGCGGCCCTCAGTACCGGGTCGGTAGTCATCGTCACTTCGTATTACTTTCACGCGCGCTGGCCGAAGCAGGTATTCCGTGTCTTCGTTTCGATTATCGTGGGATGGGTGACTCGACCGGAGACTCTCGAGACTTTCTTTCGATCAATGACGACATCCGGGCTGCCGTGGATACTCTGTTGCAACAGTCCGATAACCTAAACCGCATCATTCTCTGGGGCTTGTGCGACGGCGCTACGGCAGCCGCCTGTTATGCAGCAGAAGATAGCAGGATAGCGGGTCTTGTTTTTCTTAATCCATGGGTACACACGGACCACGCAGAGGCCAAAGTCTACCTTAAGCACTATTATCTTCAGAGGCTCACTTCCGGTGCATTCTGGCGAAAACTCGTTTCCGGCGAAGTCAGAACGCGATTCGCGCTACGTGGTCTGCTCGACATGGTCCGCAGAACGCGAGCCCGCGACGCGCTTTCGACGCAAGCGATCGACAACGAGTCTTTGCCTCAGCGACTTTACCGCTGGTTGACAAGTCGCTCTTTACCTACGGCAATTCTTCTGAGCGGTAAGGACTTTGTAGCTCAGGAGTTCGAGAGCCTAATCACCACTGAGCCTCGCTGGTCCCGACTCATGAAGACAATTCAATTGGAGCGCCTTCCCAATGCGGATCACACCTTTTCTCAGCCTGCCGAAGCCGCCCGAGCAATCCGACTTACAGTAGCGTGGGTCACTTCGCAAGCAAACATCACGTGAGACCTTAAGAAGATTCTAATCACCGATCCGCAAGACAAGCTTCGAAAAGCGATAATTGACCTTCAGTGGTCGCCCCCCAATCAAATTTCTCCGCCCACCTCCGTGTCCGCTGCCATCCCGGATAACTCTCGAATAACCGGTGGACCGCTTTCGCTAGCGACTGTGCGGACCTGTCCTCCATCAACACCCCGGCGTCCGGGGATCCTATCACCTCCGGCGTACCCCAGATCGCAGTAGCCGCGACCGGAGTTCCGCACGCAATACTCTCAAGCAAGACATTGGCCATGCCTTCTCGACTGGAGCACAACACCAGACAGTCCGCCGCATTGTAATATCGCAAGAGTTCCGAGTGATTCACTGCACCGACAAATCGTATTCTATCGACAACGTTCATACGGATTGCCTGGTTTTTGAGCTCCTCCTCCATTGGACCACTTCCGACAATAATCAATTGAAATTTCGGCAGGTGCGTTAGGCTTTCTATGGCGATATGGTGACCCTTGCGTTCAATTAAGTGCCCAACAGATAGCAAAGTCGGATGTTCGATCCCAAGATCACGACGAATTTGATCTCGAGGCAGCGGTCGGAATTTCTGCAAGTCTACTCCATTGCGCAGTGTCTTTACCTTATCCGGAGATGCCCCGAGTTCAATGAGTCGTCCTCTTAGCGCTTCACTAACCGTAACCAAACCTCTGGCGTTGCGCATCGCCCACTGAATCTGTCGACGCGCTAAGTGGTAACGAGGAATCAAATTCAAATCCGTTCCGCGACCAGTTATGACGACAGGCTTCCGAAACCAGCGGCCAAGCATCACCGCCGCTACACCGTCGGGATAGAAGTAGTGTGCGTCAATCAGATCAAAACCATCCAGATCGCCAAATATGCTCCGGATGGCACGATAGCTTGCGCTCGCCAGCAAAAGGGGCGCAGCAGTCATGCCTACCTTAGGAATCAATGGATACCGAGGATGAATAACCCTATTTCCCTCGAAGGACTCCTCGTGAGGGATCCGGGCCCAAGCCCCGTAGGCGCCAAAGCGACTGCCCTTGAATGGAAACCAAGGTACAGGTGCAACGACGGTTGCTGACACTGCATCAGACATTATCAAGTGACGGAGCCTCTCGGCCACGAAGATACCGAGACTCGGCATCTCCCTGTTCGGAAATAGCGTTGTGTAGGTGAGAATCCGCACTTTTCGGGCGGCTACTCGCCTGCCAGAAAGCCGTCAAACATGGCCAATGCCCACAGGACCGGTGCGTAGTTACCCTTTCCCGACTGATGATCTTCGACCAATCGATCAAGTAATGATGCATCAAAAATGCCGCTGGATTGCAGCCGATCGCCGCAGATAGTATCCCGCAGCCGGTCCCGCAATTCGTTCCTGAACCACCCCACAATGGGCACCGCAAAACCCATCTTGTCCCTGTACATGACGTCGTGAGGAAGATAGGGCTTCAACGCCCGCTTGAAGCAGTGCTTGCCGTCGGCGCCCGCCAGCTTCTCGCCCGTCGGTACCGTCGCCGCCCATTCCACGAAATGATGCTCGAGGATAGGGACCCGAACCTCCAGGCTGTGGGCCATGCTGGCCCGGTCCACCTTAGTGAGGATGTCGCCGGGCAAGTACGTCTTGAAGTCCATGTACTGGACCAGCTGCATACCGTCTTCCACGCGGGCTCGGCTCGCATGATCCCGATAGACCTCGAACGCTTCGTAACCATCGATCTGCGACTTGAATTCACCGGAAAAGAGCTGGCGCCGCAGCGCTGACGGGAAGATCGAGACGCTGGAGAAATAGGCCTCGAGACTATCGCGTGCAAGCTCCTGCAGCGTGGCCTTGGCCCGCAGGAATCTCGGTGCCCAGTCCATCTTGGGGTAGAGACTCCCGAGGGCACCGAACAGCGGCCCGCGGAGCGCCTGCGGCATCAGCCGCCTGATGCGTTCCTCGTAGGCGTGCCACCGATAGCGGCGGTAGCCGAGGAAGTTCTCGTCTCCGCCGTCACCGGACAGAGCCACGGTGACGGACTCCCGCGCCAGCTCGCACACCCGGTAAGTGGGTATCGCGGAGCTGTCCGCGAAGGGCTCGTCATAGAGTCGCGGCAGGGCGTCGATCAGCGAATAATCGGACGGCTCCACCTGCCGTACGCGATGCCGCGTGTGGTAGCGCTCAGCCACCTGCTCCGCGAACCGGCTCTCGTTGTACTCAGGATCACCGAAGGAGATCGAGCAGGTGTTGACGGGGTCGTCATTCAACCGAGCCATCATCGCCACGATGGCGCTGGAATCGACGCCGCCGGAGAGAAACGCGCCCAGCGGCACCTCGGCGACGAGCCGCCGATCGACGCTCGCGCTCAGGCGGTTGATCAGTTCCTCGTCCAGCCTTGCCGGATCCATCGGCTCTCCGGTCTGGAACGAGAGATCCCAGTAGCACCGCGGCGCCGGCAGCGATCCGTTGCGGCCGACCCTGAGCGTATGGCCCGGCGGGAGCTTGTGTGCGCTCTTGAAAATGGTCTTGGGGTCGGGCACGTAACCGAAGGCGAAATAGTCCTCGATGGCCTCGGGACGGAGCTCGCGTTTCAGCCCCGGATGCAGCATCAGGGCCTTGAGTTCAGTGGCAAAGACCAGGTATCGATCTTCGGTGACGGCGTAGTAGAGCGGCTTGATACCGATGCGGTCCCTCGCCAGGAAGACGCAGTCCCGGTTACGGTCCCATACGCCGAAGGCGAACATGCCGTTGAACCGCTCGACGCAGGCCTCGCCCCACTCCTCCCAGCCATGAACAATAATCTCGGTATCGCAGCGCGTCTTGAATACGTGGCCTTTCGCCTCGAGTTCCTGGCGCACCTCGCGGAAGTTGTAGATCTCGCCGTTGTAGGTGACCGCCACGCTGCCATCTTCGTTGAACAGCGGCTGATGTCCGCCTTCGATATCGATGATAGAGAGTCGGCGATGACCGAGACCCACGCCCGGCTCGAGGTGGTAGCCTTCGCCGTCCGGACCCCGGTGAGCCTGTGAACGATTCATGTCTTCGAGCAGGGCGCGGTTAATGTTCCTTCGAGTGTCGAGATCGAAGATGCCGGTTATTCCACACATAGATTCGCCTCAGGCCGCCCGCCGGTGCGACGCCGATACTGCCTCGCGGTAGAGATGAGCGTACCTGTCCACCATCGCATCAATAGAGAAGCATTGCTCAGCCCTTGCACGCGCCGCGTAGCCATGCTGACGCCGGGCCGCCGCATCGGCGAGATATCCCTCGATGGCGATGCGCAGCCGCTGGCGATCGTTCGCAGGCACGAGCCGCCCTTCCCGCGCGTCGGTAATCAACTCCGGGTTGCCCCCGACAGCGGTTGCAACAACAGGCAGCCCACTGGCCATCGCCTCAAGTACGGTATTCGAGATGCCCTCGTTCAGAGACGGCTGTACAAAAAAATCAAATCTGCTCATTAATTCCGGCACGTCCGCTACATTACCCGGCAGCTCCACAATATCCCGCAGTCCATACTGGTCACGGAGCCGCAGGCATTCGCTGTGACCAGGACCATCTCCAGCCATGATGACACGGATTCGACCGCGCCACTTCGTCTGCACTTCAACCAGATCCCGGATTGCCGCCATAAAGACATCGAGTCCTTTGATTGGCTCCTGACGCCCAACGGTACCGAAGACAATCGGCTTTTCCGACGTCGAGCTTTCTCGCGCCTGCGTCGCGGGACTCTTGAAGCGTGCCAAGTCAACACCATTATGTATGGTGGTCACCCTGGCGTCTGCGATACCGATCACATCCAGCAGCCAGCGACGAATGTCATGGGAAACCGCCACATAGCCATGCAGGGCGTGGTCGCAGAATCGCCGCAGCCGACGATATTTCGGCGAGGTACCATTGGGATCATCGGCAGACCAGCCGTGCTCTCCATGAATTCTTATCCGGCAGCCTGCGAACCGGGCCACCCAGGCCATATCCAGCGTGCCCAGATTTCGCGTGTGCACGATATCCGGCCGCACCCGTCGCAATTCACGATACACCCGCCAATAGGTGACCGGATGCTTGCCCGCCGGCTTGTGAAACTCAACAACCTCGACATCATCGCGAGAAATCCGACGACGAAAATCGGTAGCGTGAGTAAGGCAGAATATCGAATGGGAGAATTGCTCCTCAGGCAATCGGTTAACTAGGTTGACCAACCCATTCTCCATGCCCCCCGTGTCAAGGCGGTAGATAATGTGAGCGATGCGGATCGTCTCGGACACGGGCTTCTCTAGTCCCCGACGCGGCCGTCTTGTGGCGGATTCACGCAATGAGCCACTGCGTCTTCAGCCGCCGCACATTCCCGCAGCGCTCCACCTGCAAGTTGCAGAAAGACGGACAAGCGCTCCTGCGCTGTATCGTTCGAACCCTCTGCGCCGATTGCGACCAGCATCGCAGGACTCGGCGAGAGAATTGCCTGTACCTCTCGCCATTTAGCTTCGTAATCGCTGGTGGTAGTCTCCGTTCCCTGCTGGTACCAGTACCAGACCACGTATTCCAAAGATCCCTGGGCAATCCGGACGACGCGTGCCCGCGGAATCGAGTCCGAGCCAGTCTCGACCGTGCCTTGGTTAGACGTTCGCCAACCGTCGCCTGCCAAGCGATTTACCGCGTTGACCAGTTCAGCGCCTTGCTCCTGGCCACCGTATGCGGCGATCCGGATCTCGATCCGGTGATCGTCATGCCCGTAAGACGCCACGACCACCGTATCTGCCCCTTTATACGCAAGCTGCCAGGGGGATTTCGAAATGCTTGGCCCACTCCACGCATCTCCCAAACTTCTTGCCGCGGGTATCGCTGGTGCCGGCTCTGGTGCTGTGTGCGTCCGATAGCCCACTAACGCCGGTCCCAGAAGTATGACGAATAGGGTCGCCGCCGCACCCATTGCGAGGGTCGCCTGCTTGTCGGTTGTCGTAGTCTCGGTCACCGTCTGCCTGGCCAACGCGGTGTCGGATTCACGATCCGCAAAACGCGCACCGACCAGGAACAGCAGGAAGATGATGACACCGAAGAAGAACCAGCCGTAGATGAAATGATCTATTCCTGTCGCCAGCTTCATATCGCTATAGTGCGCGATGACTACGATACCGAATGCTCGCAGCCCGTTTGCAACGATTGGTACGGTAATCGCGGCCAGGATAAACAGCGTTCGCTTCTTCCAGCCATTGTAGGTCAGGAAGGCAAACGCCACACCCGCCGCCACGGATGCCAACAGGTAACGCACGCCGCTGCAAGCCTCCGCAACCTCGAAGTTTCCCGTCGAAGTACTGAAATACAAACCGTCACGCATAACGGGAATTCCCGTCACGTGCAGCGCCAGTACCGTGAAATCTGCCGTCCACTCCATCAGCAGCGGCACGATGCCCTGCCCGAACGGCACCATGAAGACCAGATAAAGTAGGGGCAGTCCGAACAAAAATGCCTGGCGAATGCCGGCCATCGTCAGCACGATCGCACTGATCATCAAGACACTGGCGACCTGTGCGACAACCTGCACATTGATCAGCATGCTGACGGCCCAGACAACCGAAAGGCCGCCCACCACCGTCAGCGCGGGCCACCAGATATGCGCCTGGGTCTTAAGGGCTTCCTCACGTCGTTGCCAGGCGAAGAAGGCTGCTATAAGCGGAATCGCAAAGCCATGATTGTAAGTGGTATTCGAAACCCAGCTATCCACCATGGAAGTGAATGAGGCCGCATGCAAGCCAATAACCGCTGCAATCAACGCAGCTATCAAGTAGAACCGGAAAGGAAAGGAAATACCACGCATCGCCACAAATGAGCGCCGAAACGCATCCCCTTCAGTCGTCATGCGAATTCATCCCGCGCCCCATACACAGCCAGTCACCGCAAACATGAGCATTCAATACGCTTCCGATTCTTTTGCTCGAAGAGATCTCCGAGACTCTCGACGAGTGCCGTTCAAGGTTTCGCTACTATCGGGCGCCGCGGCTCTCTGTTTGAGAAGCCATTGATGTGCACAGACGACCATTACCATCAGGTTGTACGGCAGGTCGAAATACGACAGTGAAAGGAAAGCGCCGCCCACCGCGAATGCAACGAGACTCGCTTGCACCATCGAGCCGAGGTGATAGACCCATTCGGTTTCGGCTTGTCCCTTCCCTTCAGTACGCAGCCTACCCGCCAGACGGTAGGTCGATATCCAAAGCCCTAGATAGAGCAAGAGTCCCACAAACCCGTGATTACCGAGCACCTGGAAATAGATGCTGTGCGCGGCGCGGATCACCGTCTCGTAGACACCGAATTCATTGAAGAGTTCGGCATGTTGGTAGGACATTCCCCCTCCGGCCGGATATCTTTTCGCGGTTTCCCACGCGACGTGCCAGGCATTGATTCGACCCATCGCGGAGCCATCCTCCTCATAGGTCTTTATCGTCTCCATACGATCCCACCAGTGATCTGGCAGAGTCGGCACATAGGCGGCTACCAAGAAAAGCATCAGTATGGCGACAAGCGCTTTTCGATGAGAACGCCACCACAGCACGGCGCCCATAGCTATTGCGGCAAGCAGCGCTCCCCTAGAGTGAGTCCCTAGCGCCGATATCACACAGAGCAGCATGGACAAGATAAGCCCCAGGCGAATCCACTGGTTCTTGTGTACGGAATACAGGAAGTACATCATGGGAACCGCAACGATGATTGCCAATGCAAACTCGTTATTCCCCTCGATAAAGCCACCGGGCGGGCCCCACACTCTCGAATTCCCACCCGTCATGATCGTAAAGACCCCACCTTTGATGCCCAGTAAGGCCAATGACCCCACGGTAACCCAGGCAAACGCCATGATGTGATATCGAGAATGCAGGAGAGCGAGTGCGACGAAGGTCATCAGGTAGATCTTCATGACCTTATTCCACTGGACGTAATCGCCAGCGACGTCGATGCCCGCCAACCAACTGATCGTAATCCAGATCGTAAACGCAGCTAACCACCAGACAGGCGCCCCCTTGAACGGCGATGCTTTATCTTTGGTGAAGAGAAGCCCTGTCAAAGTTGCTCCAGCCGCGACGGCGGCGACAGGTGCGCTAAACGCTATGCCCCAGGCGAATCGGTGGGGGTTCATTATGGAAATCCATGTCCATAACATCACTCCGATCCACGGCCTTCTGAGGGCTGCCGCCGCACCAAAGAAGACAATTGCCAGTATCAGGATGTCGCGCATGGTTCAACCGGTCGTAGCGCGACGATAGGTATCGAGATACCCTGCGCAAGTGGACTTCCAGGTCCTGTTTAAAACGACAAAATCCCGCCCCGCTTTACGCACATCGAGATTAGGTGCCATATCCAGCGTTCGGTCTAGAACACGGACGAGTGAATCGACATCATCCGCTTCGAAGAGAAAACCCGTCTCACCATCGGTCACAAGCTCGCGATGCCCACCCACGGAAGAAGCAACCACGACCCCGCCAGATGCCATCGCTTCCAGGGGCTTCAAAGGCGTTACCATGTCAGTGAGTCGATTCTTGTGGCGGGGAAAGACGCAGGCATCCGCGACCATGTAGAGTTCGTTGACCGTGGACTGCGGCACCCTGCCGAGCATTCGAATGTGTCCGGACAAATCCCTGCTTCGAATCTCATCCGCCAGCTGCCTCTCCTGCTCGCCGCCGCCGGCAAGCAGTAGCAAGATCTCCGGCTTTGAACTCGCCAGTGCTCCTACCGCGTCCACCAGAAGGCTGAGACCTTCGTAACTGTAGAATGAGCCGCAGAACGTAATGACTACCCGCCCTGCTGCATCAAACCGTCGCTTTAGTTCGGCGTCCCTCTCATCCGTCGGGCGGAACGCCGTGGTGTCAACCGCGTTCGGGACGACCGTCACCTTTTCGGCCGCGATACCACGGCTGCAGATCTCGTCTCTCAACCCGTCGCAGATTGTCACGACCGCATCTGCTCGCCTGAGCACCTGGGTCTCGGACGCCCGCGTCAATTGGTATCGCATACCCCCGTAAGCACTGGTGCCATGATCCACCGCCGCATCTTCCCAAGAGGCGCGCATTTCATAGACAACCGGAATCCTGAGCTTTCGGCCGACAGAGAGTGCTGCGATGCCATTCAATGATGGAGAATGAGCGTGAAGTACGTCGAAACTCGTTTCCTCGCAGAGTCGGAAAACGGCTTTCCTCAACGCAGTGACAACTCCCAACTGCTTCAGCGGTCCCGGTGCTCTGCGAAAAACCCCTGTAAACGGGGCGCGCACATAATCCTCTCCATCGCCCTCAATCGGACTCTCGGCATACAGATTGTGTTTAGGACCGGTAAGAGCTACTACATGCCAGCCCATGGCCCGCTGACTCTTGATGATCTCGGCGGTCCGGAACGCATAGCCGCTATGGATAGGCAACGAATGATCCAGGATGTGGAGAACCTTCATCGTCTCTACCCGCGCGACTCGACGGAACGCCCGGCACCGGATCGGCCGATCCAATAACGTCGGCGGAGCATCTGGATTATCAGAAACAGTGTTGCCGCGCTGCTGGCAACGAATACGGTCAGAACGGCGAGGAGCGAATTGCGCGTTGAATGCAACTCCTGCAGATATTCCTTATTCCCCGCCATCTGCGGAATCTTGATGGAAGGCTGTACACCGTTGACGATGCCCAGAATCTGCTCCAGCGAGCGCGAAAGCACCGCACCAGCACGAACCAGCGGTGCGCGATCGAACTGGAAGACGTTGTTCCCGTTCCATAAATAGAACTGGTGCATTCCACGGCGATAATAGTCGAGAGCCTGCTCGTCTGAACGAAACCGAATCCCGGATTCCAGGATGGCCATCAGACGGACTGTCGATGCAACATCCCCTTCGAGGAGGCGATCCTGAAACTCCAGGGCGGACAATGGCTCCTCTGTCTCCTTGTCGAGGACAAAAAAACCATAGAAAACATCCACGAAGACCCACTTGGCCAACGCAGGGTCATAGATCTCGTTGAACGCATGTCCATTACCACCGAATCCGTCGAATGACATGCCCCACTCCCGTACGGGGACGTTCGCGGCGTGCGCGAGTCCATTTACGACTTGCGTATAGTCTGCACAGTATCCCGCGCCATCAGCGAGAATTCTGTCCAGGGCCTGCTCCGTGCTGCCCTGGATGGCCCCGCCTCGCACTCCTCCTTCCGTGAGTCGTTGGCCTACGGCACGAGCGAATTCCCATCCGGTTAGGTTACTACCCACATCGCGGGGCAACAGAGATACGAAACGAACGAAGCTATCTGGCGGTTTGCCCGGCTCGTACCTGAAATCGCTGGGCGCCTGACCCGGTTCCCAGCGCAGATCGGATTCTGTCACCACCTCGAAAATCAGCGAATTGCGCAAGCGCACCGCTTCTGACGACGGGGTCGCCATCATGAGCAGAATCGCCCCCGAAAGGACAGCGCATGCCAGGCTGATTAACAGGTACCTGTTCATTGTCGGCTGGCTTTCTTACCAGGTTGCCCCTTCGTAGCCCCCGGGCACCTTGGCTCGGTCAACTCGCCCTGTCAGATCAATGACATGCTGCTCAGCTCGCAGGGATTCATAGAAGCGTCCCTCATCCGCCTCGTCGAACTGACCAACGATCACGGTTGGACTCGCGTTGAGTGCTTTCCCAAGCGACTCTTGCATGAGACTGGATACGTGTGGAATCGTCTCGTTTATAAAGCGTTTGTTCGCCCCTACGAGACGAGCGAGGTTGACCTCGCGATCGTAGATTCTGACGTCGAACCCCTTGCCGATAAGGCGCTCCACCAGCTCTACCAGCGGACTCTCTCGCAGATCATCGGTGCCGTCCTTGAAACTGAGACCAAGGATAGCCACCGTCTTTTCCTCCCTCTCCAGTATCTTGTTGAGGATGAAATTCACATGCACCGCGTTACTCGGCATGATCGCCGAGATCACGGGAATATTCGTGCCGGTTTCCTGGGCCATCGCGACCATCGCCCGAACATCTTTTGGCAGACAGGACCCGCCGAAAGGCAGTCCTGGCTTCAGATAAGCCGTCGAGATATTGAGTTGCGTATCCATGCACAGCAACTCCATCACTGCACGTGCGTCCACATCCAGCCCGTCGCAGACCCGCCCGACTTCGTTGGCAAAATCGATCTTGAGGGCATGAAACACATTGCAGCAGAACTTGAGCATCTCGGCCGTGCGTATCGTGGTCGGCACAAAGGGAGACGGCAGATGCTCGAACAACAAACGCACAGGCGCCACCGAACGCTCGGACTCGCCCCCTGCCACCGTAAATGGCGGTTTGTCGTAGTCGCGGATCGAGGATCCTTCGCGGAGGAATTCGGGCTGGAAGCAGACTTCGAAATCCTCACCGCATTTCTTTCCCGATTCGTCTTCCAGAATGGGAATGACAACGTCTTCCGTGGTGCCGGGCGCTACAGTCGAACGAATAACGACCGTGTGCTTGGCGCTCTTTTCTCCAAGCGCTTTCCCAATAGACTGCGCGACATTGCGCAGCGCCGTCAGGTCGTGCCCTCCAGTCCGTGTGGACGGCGTTCCGACGCACACGAACGAAAGCTCGCTCTTGGCGATTGCTTCGGCCGCATCGGTGGTAACCGACGTACGGCCACTGGTTGCCGCATCGCGAATCAACTCCTCCATACCGGCCTCGATGATAGGGGTCTGGCCGGAATCGAGCAGCTCCAGCTTGTGAGGATCGATATCGACTCCGATTACCTCGTGACCATCACGGGCAAGGCATCCGAAAGATACCGCGCCAACGTATCCCATCCCGAAAATACTGATCTTCACGTCACTACCTCTTTGCCCTGTCGGCCGTCCGACGTTCCTGATACCCTCTGAAGAAGTCCTCCAGTATGGTGTCGAGCCGACTCATCGAAGTCTTCCAGTCGTGATTCGACATCACACGCTCCCTCCCTGCTGCGGCCAGAGTGGACCGCTTCCGCGAATCGTCCAGCAGTTCGATGGTGCATTTCGCGATGTCTTCCGGCGTATCTGCCGTCATCAGGTGCTCACCTGGGATTGCGTCAACGCCCGATGCTGCGAGAGAACTGCTAATGACAGGAACGCCCATCGCCATAGCCTCCAGAATCTTGTTCTGCGTTCCGCGAGCGATGGTCAGCGGCGCGACGTTCACCTCGGATCTCCAGACATGAGGCCGAACGTCAGGCACGGAACCCGTCACAGTCACCCCATCTATGAGCGAGAGCTTTCTTATCTCCTTTGATGGATTGGCACCAATTACGACAAACTCGGCATCCTCCCGCCGCTCGCGAATGCGCGGAAAGACTTCGGCACAGAACTGCCGAACAGCGAGCTGGTTCGGATAGTAGTCCATTCGGCCCACGAAACTGATGACGCCCGCCTCCGCCGGTTTGTCCGACGGATGAAAATACTCATGATCCACGCCGTTGGGAAACCACGCGAGTTCGGTGCCGGTATCGAAAGCTTCCAGAGTCTCGAATTCCTGACGCGTGGTGCACGTGCAGAGATCGAACTGCTTGGCCAGCCTTTTCTCCTCCCGCTCTAGCTTGACTCCTTCCAACAGATAGCCAAGCGACAGCGGAAAGGGCTGGTGCTTGCGATAAGCCAACCATTTCTGCGAATCCATATCGCCGAAGTCGAGTATCTTGGGAACGTCCGGGATGTCCGCCACATACTGAGCCACTGACGAGCAGTGCACAAAAACCAGGTCGAATGTCTGTTTGTCGACCGCCTCGCGAACCCCTCTCCGCAGTTCCGGTGAATAGAAATAGCCCATCGATGACGGCGTCGACGTCGGTAAACGACCGATCATCCGCGCCCATGCCGCGGCCTGCCCCACCGATCCTTCTATCGTCTCGCTGCAGTACTCCCGCAGACCGGCGCCTTCCATCCGTTCTTCATCGGAACGCACCAGCGAGGCCACGGTGACCTCATGGTTACGAGCCAGATGGGAGATGATATTGAACGGCCGAATTTTCCCGCCCCGTTTGGGCGGGAACGGCCACCGATGACAAACTAACAAGACGCGCATGATCAGGCCGCTCGTGCGAGTTCCACGGAGACTTCATCTGCGGCTTTGTTGTCCAGGTAGAGCCGGCACCATATCTCTAAATTCAGCAATGCGAGCATCTTGTCCGTGTTGTCCGCACGACCGGAAAAATGTGCATCGATCATCGACTCGACGGCTGCGCTATTGAATAACCCACGTGCCTCCAGGCTGTCTCTAGACAGGAATCGCCTAACCACTGGAGAGAGTTCCTTCTTGAACCATGCACCCATCGGCGCGCCAAATCCGCGCTTGCGTCGGTTGACGATTTCCGCACCCAGGCTATCGGCCATGACCTCTTTCAACAGATACTTCAACTTTCGGCCCCGTACTTTCAGGGAAGCAGGCATCCGTAATGTAAGATCCACGAGTTCCTCATCCAGGAGCGGCACTCGACATTCCAGAGACGTGGCCATCGTCATGCGATCGGTCAGCATCAGAATGTCATCAGTAAGCTGCGTCTTGAGATCGACCAGCATGCATTGCTGCACCGGATCATCCGTGCCGAGTTCGCGGTAGGCATCGAAGAACAAACTCACGGCACCATCAGTAGCGCCGCCCTTGCTGGCCAGGAGCGACTCGACGCCTTGCGGGCCGAAAGCCCCGACGTAGGCGAGATAACGCTCGTCGCTTGGGAGCGTTGAGTTCAGCAATACGCTCTTTGCCAGGCGAACTGCGTTCAGAAAGGCCGAATGCCGATCACCGGGCAGCCTTTCCGCGATCGGCCGAATGACGTTCTGCCTGATCGCCATAGGGATGGCCGAAAGCATGGAGGCATAATGATCACTGAGATAGCGACGATATCCGCCGAACAACTCGTCTCCGCCGGCCCCTGAGAGGATGACCTTTACGTCTTCGCGTGCGAACTTCGCCACGAGATATGTTGTGAGGAATGCCGAATCCGCGATTGGCTCATCCATGTGCCAAAGAAGCCGCGGAAGCAGCTCCGCGACGTCCGGCTTGACGACGATCTCACGGTGATTCGTCCCGAATTTCCTGGCTATCGCCGCGGCATACGGCAGTTCGTTGTAGTACTCATCGGCGCGATCTCCCTGGAAGCCAATCGCATATGTGCGGATGGGATCGGCTCCGGCTCGCGCCATCATCGCAACAACGGCGCTGCTATCGATGCCACCGCTTAGAAAGGCTCCAAGCGGTACATCGCTGACGAGCTGTCGCTCCACTGACGCTGCGAGCGCGTCACTCAGCTGCCCGGACCATTCCGCTTCGGTCGTCTTGTGATCCTCGTCTGCGACCGGGCGCCAATACTCGTGGATGGCACATTTACCGGCCTCCACCGTCATGAGACAGCCCGGCCGCAACTTCTCGACACCCTGCACAATCGAGAGTGGCGCCGGGACATAACCGAGCAGCAAGTACTCGCGGAGTGCCGCCCGGTCGATGGCGGCGGCGGACGTCACGGAGAGAATCGCTTTCAGTTCCGATGCGAAGTTCAGCCGCCCGTTCTGCCTCGCAATATACAGCGGCTTGATGCCCAATCGGTCGCGCGCGATCAGGAGACGCTGACGTGCGGAATCCCAGAGTGCGAAAGAGAACATCCCACGGAGATGGCTGACACAATCGTCGCCATACTCTTCGTAGAGATGAACGATCACTTCGACGTCGCTCTTGGTGCCGAAACGGTGTCCTCTCGCCTCGAGATGCCGTGTCAGTTCGCGGAAATTGTAGATTTCCCCATTACAGACAACGGCAACCGTACGATCTTCGTTGTAAAGGGGCTGCTGACCGCCATCAACGTCGATGATGGCGAGCCTTCGCATGCCCATCGCCAAGGGGCCATCGTAAACCGCACCTTCACCGTCCGGCCCACGATGCCATGTCAGATCGGGCATATCCGCGAGCGCCTCGCGACCACCGATGCTGCGACCGTCCAGGCGCAGGCTGCCGTAAATGCCGCACATTGCTGGTCAGCCGAGACGCCGCGCGATTGGCGGACCCACGAGACGAGCGACGGGCAATGGCAGGCGGGTCCAGGCGCGGATCAGCGCCTGATAGCGCTTGTTGGACGGATCCAGCTGCGGCATTTCCGTTGCTCTCACCAGGTAAAACTCGTAGCTCAGCGGCTCCGGCTCGAAGCCCCAGTGCTTCTTGAAGCGATACGGCCCGGTATCTTTCTGGCTGCGGCCGTAGTCGAACAACCGGATGCCTTGTTCGGCCGCCTGCTCCATTACCTTCCAGTACAGAAAGTCGTTGCCGGCGACGGCCCGGGCCGATGCACCACCACCGCCATAATAGGGCAGTATTTCGTCGCGGAAACGGAAGCTCATCACACTGGCCATCGTGGCACCGTCACGGGTGATGGTCAGTATCTCGACGTCATCCCCGAATGTTTCTTTCACGGCCTGGAGATAGCCGCGGGAAAAGAAAGGCGTACCGAGATTGCGCTTGCACTCGCTCAGTACCGCATAGAGACGGTCGGCACGGCTGTCCATCTCCGCCTCGAGGCCGGCCTTGATACCTTTGCGCACCATCGCCCGCTGCTTCCGGGGAATGGCCTTCAGGTTGACCTCAGGATCCGGGTCGATCTCCTTACGGAAGGTCACGTAGCGCTCCTTCCGGGGCCAGTCGGTGATCGGGCGGCGATTCCGGAGCTCGAGGTAATCCACACCCATCTCATCGGCAAGCGCGGCTGCATGCTCGATCAGGCAGCGGGTTGCCTCTGCGCTGCGGCTCACCGGGCCGCCATAGACCAGGAACGGCAGCGAGATCAACGCATCGCCGAACAACCAGCTCTTCACCCGGGCGAGCGGGAGTATGCCCTCCATCTGCCCGTCGCGCTCCACGTACAGATAGCGGGTAGGGTGGCGGAGGTAGCCTCCGATGACCTCTTTCCAGCCGCTGAGATGGTAGAACGTGGCATCGGGATGCGCTCGTACGAAGGCATCCCACCTCGCATAGTCGACGGGTGAGAGTTCCTGCACCGCGGAAAGGGCGGCCGGCGCGGGGTCGGCCACCCTCTGTACCTGTGCCGACATCAGACTCCCTCCAGGTAAATTCTGTCCATTCGGTCCCACGGCAGCTCTTCGAGCAGCCGGACCAGTCGGCCCTCGAAACGATGGAGATTCAGATAGTGGCGGAAGCGGGTCTTTAATGTGATGCCCGGCATCCGTGGCTGATCCGGATCCAGCTCCCAGGGGTGGAAGTAGAAGATGGCCGGAATCCGGTTGGCGTTGCGTACCCGGTTGACCAGCCAGCGCGACACCGCGAGCGGCAGCAGCCGGAAGTAACCGCCGCCGGCCGCCGGCAGGTTACGCCCGAGCAGCCTCGGTGCGCTCGCCGGTATCTCCAGCAGTCCGGACCCGCGCACGTAGAAGGGCCAGACGGGAGCGTCCGGCAGCCCGTAATGATCGTGCGCGATCGGATAGATACTCGAACTGTAGCGGTAGCCCTCTTCCGCCATGATCTGATGGGCCCAGGGCGTGCGTCGGTCCAGAGACCAACTGGCGGCGCGATAACCGAGGACGGGCTGTCCGGTCACATCCTCCAGGAGTTTTTTCGTCCGCGAGATATCTGCGCGGAAATCCTCGGCGTCCTGATCCCAGACGCGGACGTGCTGCATGCCGTGGCTCGCCACCTCGTGGCCCGCATCCGCGATGCGGCGAACGACATCCGGGAAGTGCTCGGCGACCCAGCCGAGCGTGAAGAATGTCCCCTTTACGCCGGCATCGTCATACAGTTGAAGCGCACGGTCGACGTTGCGAGGAATGCGGCACTCATGCTCACCCCAGGTCGATTTCGGCACGAGGTGCTCGAAAGCGGAGACCTGGAAATAGTCCTCTACGTCGCAGGTCAGGGCGTTCGCCAGATCGTCCTTTACGGGCACCCAACGGGGGCCCACGGCGGGAAAATCCGCCTCGTATCGGCCTCGCTCCACGGCAACGTCGGCCGCGACGGACGGTTGTGACTGCGCACTCACGGGGTATTGGCAATCCTGATCGTTGCTATGGTGTTGCTATGGCGGGTCAGAAGGTGCGGGTCAGCAACAGAGAGACGGTATTGGCCACGTAGTCTCTGGAGAAACCGCCGCCTCCACTGGCTTCACCGTCTTCTTCGGCGTACTCGTACTCCAGCGAGAGCGTCGTGCGTGAGCCGAGGCGGTAATCCGCGGTTACGGCCGCCCGGATGAATTCGCTATCGTCGCCCTCGCCGAACTGTCTTTCGGCCCAGGATCCGCTCGCACTGAGTGTCGTCTTGGCCCCGAGGCGATAGCCCACTCGCACATCGATGCCGCTCTGCTCCTCATCCTCCAGCGGATCACCCGAGGCGGTCGTCCGGTCCGCACGTTCGTCGTCGAACACCCCCACTGAGAAGTCGGTACGTGTCAGGCTGTAGTCGAATCGCCACTCCAACCGCTTCTGGATAAACCGGTCGGCGCTGCCCGGCCGGCTGAGGAAATCTTCCAGGTTGAGGGCATCGTCGAACCCCGGGACGCTGAATCGGGTGCGATTCTCGGTGGTGGGACTCTCGGTATAGCTCAACGTCGTGGAGCCGCGCGGGAACTCGAACTCCAGCCGGCCGCGCCAGGACGACCCGAAGCTGCGCTCCCCGGCGGCGAACTCGGCACTGAGCCGCTCGCCCACCTGGTGGGAGAAGCCGGCCTCCCAGAAGGTATCTTCCAGCGCCGGATCCAGCGGCTTGTCCCAGGCGCTCTCCTGGCCTCCGCTGGCGAACACGCGGGTGGTGCCGCTGAGCCAGAACCCCAGCTCGAGGGATGCTTGCTGATACTCGAACGGGATGCTCTCGTCGTAGTCGGTCCGCTCCCAGCTATAGCGCAGCGCCCAGGTGATGCCGCTCTCGCGCCGATAATTGTCCAGGGAAAAAGTCGCTGTTCGATCCTCGCTGTCCCGTTCCAGCCCCACGCTGTCGCCATCTCCGAAATTGACCCAGCTGTTCCGGTACTGCCCTTGCGCCGTCACAGTACCGCCGAAGACATACTGGAAAGACGGCGTGATGTAATACTGATCGCGATCGGTCCGGTTGCCGCTGATCGGCAGATTGCTCTGCGGGATTCGCTGTTCGGGGTCCAGGATGGACTGGGTACGGTCGCCGCCCACCTCGACGAAGAAGATCTCTGGCACGAGGGCGGCACGAAGACTCGCATCGTACTGGTGGAAGATCTCGCTCTCGCCGAGGTCGGCGTAGCGAAATGCCTGCATCAGATAGTCGGCATTGACGGTAATGCGCTGGGTATCATGGCTCAGACTGAAGCCTGGCTCGGCGCGATACACAGTCTCGCTCTGCTCGTCTTCAGCGGCCAATGCGACATTATCGGTGCGGGTGATACCGATGGTGATACGCGGTTCCAGCTCCAGGGCCTGCAACACGGGCGACATCAGCATCAGCGCTGCCATTGCCGCGATCGCCGCCATTGCCGACCACGATAAACGACGCCGCACGCTGTACTCAGCTGCCTTCGTAACCGTAATAGCCATAGTCTCCCCCGTAATAACCTTGCTGAGATGCATGGCGGCTCTTGTTGAGGATTACGTTGATGGCCTTGTCAGTGTCGAGCACCTCCACCGCCTGTAGCAGTGTGTGCTGCTGCGTCCTGCCGGCCTCGACGACGAGCGCGATCTGGCCCACCTGACTGGCCAGCGCCTGGGCCTCGCTCGTGATGAGCAGCGGGGGCGAGTCCAGCAGGATGATCCTGTCCGGGTAGCGAGTGGCCAGTTCGTCCACGATCTCGGACATACGATCGCTCGCCAGCAGTTCGGTGGCCTGCGGATGACCGCTGCCCGCCGGAAGAATCTGGATATCGTTAAGGTCGGTACGGACCAGCGTCTCTTCCAGGCTGCGGGAATCGTCCACCAGCAGGTCGATCAGTCCCGGTGCATCCCCCAGCCCGAACTCGCGACTGATATGGGGTTTCGCCACGTCGGCGTCCACCAACAGGACATTCAGCTCTCGCTCCAGCGAGAGACTGACGGCCAGATTGACCGAACAGAAGGTCTTGCCCGCCTTCGGCATCGCGCTTGCCACCATGATCACGTTCATGTGATCCGTTCCGTCGGCCAGGCCCTGCGTCGCATTCGTGATCAGCGGCCGTTTAATACGGCGGAACTCGTCGGCGACCGGGATGGCGTGATCCAGCGGCGCCAGCAGACCGGCTGCCACCAGCGCCTGCTGATCGACATGGTGCTTCGGTCCCTCGATCGTGACCTTCTTCTTACGCGCGACCGGGACGGAGGACCGCTCGGGTCCATGAAGGAAGCCGTTGCGCAACGCCGGCGGCGGCTTCGGCGACGGCGCCGGAGCATCCTTCTGCAGCTTCTTGAGGGCGTCCTGTATCTTGCTCAAGTGCCGGGTCCTCCTAGCATCTGCCGCAGCAGCGCGGCTCCCTGGGATTCGAAAACAATCGCCAGTCCCGTAGCGCCGAGGAGCATCGCATAACTACCCGCCCACACCAGGGCTCGGCGCCTGCGTTTTTTTGCCTCCTTCGGCGACAGCAATAAGCTCACCGAGCCGAGAACCGGCAGTCCCGCGACCTTTCTGACGGATCGTCTGGTGAAAAAGACCGGGTTTAGCTGATTGAGTCCGAAGGCAACGGCCAGGCCCGCACCAACTCCCACAAACAGGAAGGCCACCAGGAAAAGGGGCCGCAGGGGGCCGACGGGGTCAGTGGGCGCGAACGGAGGCTCGAGCGTCCGGAACTGCACGGTATCGGTCATCGGGTCGAGCCGCTGTTTGGACCGTAACGTCTCGCGACGCTTCAGGAGTTCCTGATAGCGGTCCTGCACCACGCCGTAGTCGCGGTTCAGTTTCTTGAGATTGGCCTCGACTTCGGCAATCTTGTCGACGTCGCGGCGGAGGCTCGCTACCTCGTTGCGATAGTTCTGCAACTGGGCGCGCAGGCTTGCCAGTTCGACCTCGGCATCGCTCAGCTGGATGCGCAGATTCTGATACACCGGATTGGTCTCCAGCGCCTGGTCCGCCGGCATCGTGGGACGGACTCCGGCCTCGATGGCGGCGTCGCGCTCGGCACTACACGCTTCCTTCAGCGTGGCGATCGTCTCTTTCAACGAGACGATGCGCGGGTGCTTGTCGGTGAACTCCACCTGCAGTGTGGACAACTGACCCTCCAGTTGCGCGATCTGCCCCTGCTGAGAACAACCGACGCCGCTCTGCCCCGGCAGGCTCGACATGATGCCGAAGACCGGTTCCTCGCCGGCGATCTGCCGCTCGAGTTCGTCCCGCCGCTCTTCCAGCAGCCGGATCTGCTCTTGCGTAGTCGTTACGTTCGCCAATGCTTGCTGCAGGCGAGTGTAGTAGTCTCCGCGGTCATCCGGCATGTAGCCGAGATTCTCTTTCTTGAACTCCGCGAGCGCACTCTCGGCCCTCAGCAGCCGTTCCTCGTGATCCTGGATTTCCGCTTCGATGGCCCGCCCCGTCATCTCCGCGTCGTCACCCTGACCCTCCAGCGAATTCTCGACGAAGGCATCGACAATCGCGGCGACGACGTCCTGGGCCTTCCGCCGGTTAACGTCTCTGAAAGAGATATCGAAAACGTTCTGGTCGCGATTGCCGCTCACCTGGATACGCTTCTGGAGGTTCGTGATCAACTCCTCCATCTCCTCCGGCGTGTCCGCACGCAGGTCCAGGTCCGTCTCTCTGGCCACGCTTTCGAGATTGGGCCGCGTCAGGAGGGCGCGGCTGACCGCTTCGACCTGAGCTGAAACGTTATCGGACAGCGCTAGGCCTTCGAAAACCGGCCCCATGAGACTCTTG
The DNA here is from genome assembly GCF_040706535.1 of Lentisalinibacter orientalis. Taxonomy (NCBI): domain Bacteria; kingdom Pseudomonadati; phylum Pseudomonadota; class Gammaproteobacteria; order Woeseiales; family Woeseiaceae; genus Lentisalinibacter; species Lentisalinibacter orientalis. The sequence continues at coordinate 2,217,028 of NZ_JAPDRJ010000001.1, read as the reverse complement.
GTGTCCACATAGACTTTCGCGCTGGCCGCATACTCGTCGGGCATCGAGTAGACATAGAACCAGCCGAACACGGCTATGAGCCACGCCACGCCGGCCGCCCACCAGCGGTAGCGCCACATGCCACGGAGATGCTCCAGTATCTCGGAGATGATTTCCTGGATATTCAAGGCGGGACTTCCTCGCTCAGAAGAACGATTCGGGGATAATCAGGACGTCACCCGGCAGCACCCGGATGTTCTCCTCGATACGACCGTCGTTCAGCAGATCGTCCAGCTTGACCCGGATATCCACCGATTCGCCGTTCACCTTGCGCACGATCTTCGAACGATTTCCGGCTGCGAATTCGGACAACCCTCCGACCTGGATCATGACGTCCAGCACGGTCATCCCTTGCCGGTAGGGAACCGCCGCAGGCTCCGCCGCCTGACCGACGACACGCACCTGTTGCTGCGCCTCTCCCTCGAAGCCCTGCATGATGACGGTTACGACCGGCGAGCGCACGTATTCCGCAAGGACCGTCTCGATATCCCGGGCCAGCTCTGTAGGCGTCTTGCCCGCAGCCTGCAGGTCCTCGACAAGGGGCGTCGATATCCTGCCATCGGGGCGCACCTGCACCGACGTGGACAGGTCCGCGTGATCCCAGACGAATATCTGCACACCGTCTCCCGGGCCGATTCGGTACTCGTCGGACTGCGACGCTACTTCTTCCGGCAAATTCCCAGCGTCGTAATCCGCACCGGCGCAGGCAGAAAGTGCGAGTGCAGCCGACAGAACCACCAGTGCTCTCAGTCGTGTCGTGTTGAACATAAGCGGCTCGTAACCCCCATAATTTTTCAAGACTATCACCGAATTAAGGAAGTTTGCTTAACTTGGTTGGCACTTCTCCAATGAGCGTACTCAGAGGGTTTCCAGGAGTTCCTCGGCGGCCCCCCGGCTCGCGAACTCCTCGTCGGAGGCGAGCAGTTCCTGCAGCAACTGCCTGGCCTCACCGGATTCACCCGCCTTCGCCAGAGCCGCCGCCAGATGGTACTTCACCTGGGCACGCCCATTGCTCAATTCCAATGCTCGTCGCAGCGTCGAGATGCCGTCATCCAGATCGCCGGTATTGACCTGTATCCAGCCGAGGGTGTCGGCCACCGACCCGTTCTCCGGCGACTGAGCGTACGCCCTGCGGGCTATGTCCTCCGCCCGTGAGTCGCCCCTCTGGAAGTACTCCCAGGCGAGATTGTTCAGGGCAACGAAGTTTTCGGGGGCAGTCTCGAGTACCTGCTCGTACTCGGCTATCGCCCGGTCGCTGTCACCCTCACTCTGAAATCGCTGCGCGACTATCAGGCGCATATCAGCATCCAGGGGACGCTTGTCCAGATAGGAAAGGACCGGCCGCTCGGGCTCCGGCAGATCGCCCAGGTTACGAATGCGGAAAGCCCGGAGGACCAGCCGGCGATCATCATCGCGTAATTCCACCGCCCGGTCGTAGGCAACTGCGGCCGCCGCGAAATCGCCGGCAGAGGCGAGCAGCTCGCCCTCGAGAGCATAAGGCAGGCCGTCCTGAGGATGGCGTTCCTGCAACCTCTTCGCAATTCGCATGGCCCCTTCCGTATCACCCTGCCTGGCGAGAGTGGCTGCCAGGATCAGGGATGCCCGGAGGTTATCGGGATCGCCACCGCCGGCTTCACGTATAGTCTGCTCCGCCGTGGCCTCGTTGCCCAGGGCCATCTGCGCACGGGCCTCGTTCATGCGGTAGGTCGTCTCCTCGGCATCGAGATCGCCGGCGCGCTCGAAATTGACCACGGCCGCTCCGTTGTCGCCAAGTCCGGCCTGCGCCAGGCCGAGCAGGTTGTAGGCCTCGGCGTTATTGTCCGCCAATGCGATGGCCTCCTCCGCGCTGGCTCGCGCCTTCTCGAATTGCCGATCCTCGATATATAAACGTGCCAACAGCAGCCTTGGCGCGAAAGCGGCGCTATCCGCCTGCCGCGCTTTCTCCAGCCACTCCATGGCTGCCGCGCGATTCTCCATCCGCGCCTCGAGCTGCGCGAGGGCAACCATCAGGTTTGCCGCATCCGGCGCCCTGTCGAGTGCCGCGAGGTATTGCGTCCTGGCTTCCTCGAGGTTGCCCGTCCGCAGGTCGATCCGCGCGATATTCACGTAGCTGGCAACCTCGTCGGGTGCAAGGTCGCGAGCCGCGACGAAACTCTTGCGGGCCTGATCAAGACGATCCATGGAGAGCGCAATACCGCCCTTGAGGTTCAGGATGCGCGAATCCTCCGGCCAGCGCTCGGACATGGCTTCCGCCTCGGCCAGCGCGGATGCCGGATCCCCGCGGCGCAGCGGCGTCATTACCTGCAGGAGGTCGCGTCGGTAGCTGGCGTCGCCAGCCTCGGCCGGCAGATCCGACATCAAGGCTTCGGCCTCCTCGATGCGGCCCGCGGCGAGATAAGCACTGACGAGGTCCAGCTTCCGCTCAATGTTATCGGGATCCCGCTCGAGGCTCGCCTCCAGGAAACCGATGGCATTGTCGTACTGCCCCGCCGCCATGCTTGCCCGGACCGCAAGGCCCAGAGCGGCCACGTTTTCATCCTCGGCATCGAGCACGGGCCGCAGAATCTCCGCCGCCTCTTCGGCGCGGTCCTGCCGCAGGCGCGTCTCTGCCAGCAGCCGGCGCGCGTCCACATTATCGGGTGCGGCGGCCACGACAGCCGACAGATGCATCTCCGCCTGGCCGAGATTGCCTCTCTGCAGGTGTACCGCTCCCATGAGGAACTGAGCGGGGCGGTATTCCGGAGCCGCACTCAGGACCGCCTGTAGCTCGTCCTGTGCCGTCTCGAAATCCTGCTCGGCCACGGCGACGCGCGCGACAAGATACTTCGTGATGACGTTTCCGGGCGACACTCCGACGAGTTGGTTTATCGCTGCGCGCGCACCGGCAGTATCTCCTGCGGCCAGGCGCGACTCCACGAGGCCGCGGAGAGCGGAGATGCGATCACCGTCGTCGCCCTCGGCTTCCGCAAGCTCAAGAGCCTTCACGAAATCCGTAATCGCAGCGTCGGCATTACCTGTTGTGAGGTGCAACGAGCCCGAGGCGAGCCAGGCTGCCGTATGATCCGGGTCCATCGCCAGCGCCTCTCCCAGAACGCGGCGCGCCGCCTCGAAGTCCCGTTGCGCGGCAAAGGACGATGCGACACCGAGTTTCGCCTCGATGTCCGAAGGGCTCGATTCGAGCACCTCGAGGAAGATATCTCTCGCGGACTCCGGCAGCCTGAGCCCCATGTGAGCATTTGCGCGGAGCTTGAGAATTTCGAGGCGTTCCGACTCGCTGGAACCTATTTCGGGTCGGAGCTCGTCCAGCACTTCGTTGAACTGCCCCAGCTGCAGCATCGCCCGACCCAGGTCCGCGGCCACCGTGTTGAGGGGCGCACCGAGCTCCACCGCTCGCCGCAGTTCCTTCTCGGCAGTCGCCGCGTCTCCCTGCCTGAGAGCCGCCCGGCCCAGCAGTTCCCTGGCTGCGCGGTTATCCGGCTCCTGTTGCAGTATGTTACGGAGGTCTATGACCGCCGCCCGGTAATCGGCCTGCTGATAAGCCTCCTGGGCTCGCTCCAACCTGGCTTCATTGGTTAGCGCCAGACCGCACGCAGCGGTGGTGGCAAAGATAATCGCTAGCAGGGAGCGCACGGCGACGCTCCGGCCCGACGGACGGAAAACTCTAAGCATATTCAGGCGGTCCCTCGTCGTAAGTCCCTGTAATGACTGGCAAGTACCAGAGGCCACTTTACGTCAGTCCGGGACCCGGATTCTATACCGCCGGGCGGTTTGCGCCATGGGAAAATAGTACTTACCGAATGTGATGGCTGTCACAATGCTCCCATGGCGGTCGCGCGGCGTCCTGCGTGCTCCCGGCCGGGGCCTCGCGGGCCAGTGCGGCGCCGGTCACGAGCGGGGTGAGTGGTAGGCGCGGGTAGGGATCGAACCTCCGACCTCTGCCATGTAATGACAGTGCTCTACCACTGAGCTACGCGCCTGCTACTGCCGGCTAGAGTAACCGATCAAGGCCACATGCGGAGGGACTAAGTCACAAATCGCCCTGTGAAGGCGCCACACAAGAAAAACCCCGCGCGAGGCGGGGTTTCTGGGAGAAACTCCTGAGCGGCAGAGTCAGCGGTTACGGCGTCTGCGTGCCACGCCAACCGCTAGCATGCCAAGCCCCAGCAGGCCGAGCGTTCCCGGCTCCGGCACTTTGCTGTACTCGACGACATATCCGGTCATCGTATTGCGATTGTCCATATCGTCCCAGAGCGGTAGCGAAGGCCAGAAATGCAGGTAATGCTGGGTGCCGCCGACACCATTGTTGGGTTCGCCACTGGCCCAGCGCGACGCTGCAAACACGGGGTCCCAGTACTCGCCGCTCGCCCAGGCCCAGCCACCGTCAGGCTCGGCCGACAGATCGCTCTGGTAGCCACCCAGCCAGTAGCTGTCGAACGGGCCGGTCGCACCACTTACCAGTTCTGCGACGAAGCTATTTTCGGCTTCGCTGGTCAGGGAGACCAGGTAGCCGCCCATCGATTCCGCCAGCGCCGATGCTTCCTCCCACGTCAGGGAAGAGCCATGATCGATGACTTCGTAAGCATTTCCATTGCCACCGTCGCTCTCGGACCAGATGATCGGATCCGCATGGGCGATGCCGGTCATGAGCGTGAGCGTCAGGATCAGGGACATCGTCGCTTTCATTGGCTTTCCTTGTTCGGGCAAGAGTTGTCTCGCTACCGAACAAGCAAGTTGCGGGCCAAGTTTGTAACTTTATGATTCTGTTTAACAAAGTTTGATGCTTGAGTCCGTGATTTTGGACTTGTAAACACTTCCGACACTGGGCGGGGATGTTGTGGTTCTTGTGACACCATATATTTGGTGGTGGCGTCGGGCCGAGAGTGGGGAAGGCGGGTGATCGGGGCTAAAGCCCCTCCTACATTGCCAGGGGGAGCACCATCGAAACTCGGGTTCCCTCCCCCACGACGCTCTCCACGTGCAGCTCGCCGCCGCTGGCTCTCACCGTCTCCCGGACCTGATAGGCGCCGATGCCCATCCCGGAGGTGCCCTTGGTGCTGTCGAAGGGCTTGAACAGCCGGGTCTCGATGAACTCGCGTTCCATGCCCCGGCCGGTATCGATGACCCGGATGGCGCACTCGCCGCCGCAGGGCTCGACGGTCACGCGGATGCTCCCGTCCGCGGGCGTGGCGTCCTGCGCGTTGCGGATGGCGTGGATCAGCGCCGCCAGCAGCCGTTCCCGATCCGCCCGTATCCACAATCGGTGATCACCGATCTCCGTGCGCGGCTCGGGCCGGCGGTCGGCGCACTGGGAGACCGCCTCCATCACCAGCTTGCCCACTTCGATGCGGCTCGCGGCCTGCATGGGCGCGCCCTGCTTGAGCTGCTCCAGCACCTTCTTCATCCGCGCGACGCCGCTCTCCACCGTACGGATGGCGTCGTCGATGAACTCCGGCTTGTCCTTGTGCTTGTGGGCGTTTTCCACCACCAGGGACTGCTGGGCGATCAGATTCTTGAGGTCGTGCATCAGGTAAGCCGTCAGGCGGTTGAAGGCCTCGAACTGGCGGCTCTCGGCCAGCTGGTATTTCTTCTGCTCCTGGTCGAGATAGCTCGCGATCTGGCGCCCGGCGGTCTTCAGCAGGTCGTGGTCCTCGTAATTGAGGCTGCGCGGCCGCTCGGAGCGCGCGAGGGCCACGAAACCGAGCATCTGCTCCTCGCCCACCAGTGGCACGATCACGCCGGGCGGGTCGACGCCCAGCACGCCGAGATCGGCTTCCAGGCCCTCGTAGCGCGGCGGCTCGCGCCGGTACTCGTCGGCGTCGATCACCCAGCCGCTCTGCTCCAGGAACCAGGGCAGTGAGTGTTCCGCCGCCAGGCTCTCGCCGTCCGGCCCGGTGTTCCAGCCCGCCGTGCAGCGAAAGCGGCCGTCCTCTCGCAGGTAGAGCACGCCGGCGGGTGCCTCCAGGATGTCGCAGAGCGCCTTGATGCCGCGCTTGGCCAGGGGCAGGCCCGGCTCCTCGGGCGCCGACAGCGTATGCATCAGGCGCAGCCACTCCTCGCGATAGTCGTAGCGGTTCCTGAAGAAGTGCTTGCTGATGAAGACCTTCAGCTGCGCCCGCAGCCGCTCGGAGAAGATCAGGATCCCGAGTATGAGGATGGCTGCCGCGAAGAAGACCACCTGCCCCGCCGGGCCCCACTCTCCACCGAAGACCTTGATGTAGTAGCCGACCGCGGCCATCAGGATGAGGTAGACGCCCACGCCCATCAGGGTGGTGGTGTAGAAGACCACCTGGCGGGAGACAAAGATGCCGACGGACCAATCCGGGTTGCGCTGGGCGGAGACGGCGATCAGCGGCACGCAGAAGGCCGCAACAATACCGCGCACGCTCCAGAGCACCTGGTCGATGCGACCGAACAGAATGGCCTGGGAATAGAGCACCAGGTCGTAGGCGAACAGGCCGAGCAGCCCGAGGCAAAGAAATTTCAGTGCCGCCCGCTGGGCGGAGCGGGCGTTGCGATAAATCTGCTCCACCATGATCAGCGCGAACAGCGACAGGCCGAGCGAACCCGTGATGAGCGCCTGACCGACGCCGGGAGACGGCATGCCGGCCGCCTCGGCAATAAACAGGCCGACGCCGCCCAGCAGCACGGCAGCCGCCAGCGCGGGCCCACCGAATACCAGCACCCGGTGGCCGGCGCCGCCGCCGAGGCCGCCGGCGAAGAGCGCGGAGAGGAAGACCAGCCAGGCGCCGTTCCTGAGCGTCTCGGCCACGAAGACCTTCAGCACGCCGAGGGCGGGGTCCGGCGACAGGCTCACGGCCAGGGCGATACCCCACAGTGCCGAGAAACCGGCGGCGGTGGTGAGCAACGCTCCATGGAGACGCCCCTGCCAGCTGGTCAGCAGCAGGACGGTGAGGATCAGGAATGCCGCGCCAGCCAGGCCGTAGCCGATCGCGGGCAGGCTCGCGAGCATGGTTCTAGCGGGCGCCCTTGCCCCAGAGGATGACTTCGGCGGTCTGCAGCATGATCACCAGGTCCAGCAGCAGGCTGTGGTTCTTCACGTAGTAGAGATCGTACTGCAGTTTCTCGATGGCGTCCTGTTCGGTGGAGCCGTACTGGTACTTGAGCTGGGCCCAGCCGGTGATGCCCGGCTTCACGGTATGGCGCTCGGCGTAGAAGGGGATGTTCTGCTTCAGCTGTGAGACGAACTCCGGCCGTTCCGGCCGGGGTCCGACGACGCTCATCTCGCCTTTGAGCACGTTCAGGAGCTGGGGCAGCTCGTCGAAACGCAGCTTGCGCAGCACACCACCCACCCGCGTCACCCTGGGGTCGTTCTTCTCGGCCCATTGCGCCTGACCCGGCGCCTCGGCGTTCTGGATCATGCTGCGGAACTTGAGCACGTCGAAGTTCTCGCCATAGAGACCGACCCGCCGCTGACGGTAGAACACCGGTGCGCGGAGGCCGTCCTCCAGCTTGATGGCCAGGGCGGAGACGGCCATCACCGGCAGCGCGATGACCATCGCGAGCAGGCTCACGAACAGGTCCAGGCCGCGTTTGGTGGCCCGGCGCAGCGGCGTGATGCGGAAGCCGGAGGAGAAGATCATCCAGCTCGGGTTGACCAGATCGATGCGGATCTTGCCGGTCTCGCGCTCGAGGAAGCCGAGCAGGTCCATGCAATCGATGCCCCGCACCTTGCAGGCCAGCAACTCGTCGATGGGCAGGTTGCCACGCCGGTCGTCCATGGCCACCACGATCTCGTCGGCCTCGCGCTCGAGGGCTATCGCCAGCAGCGGCCTGTCGTGGTCAACATACCTGTCGCAACGGTTAACGCTGCCGTCACCGGCGGCGCCCACGTTCGCCACGACCCGGAATCCACGTCGATCGGCCTTTCTGCGAATCTCGCGGATGGCGGCCGCCCGTTTGCCGGCGCCGAAGACCAGCGTGCGACGGCGGAAGATGTTCTCGTCGGCGGTACGCAGGAAGTAGTACCGGATGCCGGAGAGTCCGGCGAAGGCCACCAGCGCGGCGATGGCGGCCACACCCCGGGTCGGCGCCACCTGCGGGAACGTGTACCAGACGACGGCCAGCGGGAAGCCGGCCAGGATGAAGGCAACCGCCAGGCGGGCAAGCGACTCTTTGAAATACAGGCGCTGATGGAACTGATAGAGCCCGAGCGCGATGAGGCAGATGCAGACGATGACCGCCAGCACCGCCGCCTGGGGCCAGATCGGCCCGTGGATCAGCGAGTACGCCTGGAAATTCCAGTCGAACCGCGCCCAGGCGGCCACGTACAGCGATGCGAACACCACCGCGCATTCCGCGGCAGCCAGCAGCACCACCGGCAGCCGCAGGTAGTTATTGAACAGGCGGAATGGCATCAGGCCGATATGCACCGTGTCTCCCGGCGTGCGGGCATGGGTATTTTACCAGTGGGCTAACGAATCCCACCGGGCCCTGTTGTTGATTGACATTATAGGCCAAAGGTTTCAGCAGGTTGTGACGCATTCCACAGAATTATGTGAAACACTTATCAACCGGCCGAGTCAGGATAGCGGGCCCGCGTGACGCGCGGATGACTCCCGGTTTCGTGCACGCGTTGCTCGCCGCCGAAATTCGCGCCGCAGCGTGACGGGACTTGAGCTTGCGATGCCGGTCATCCATGCTTTCCGGCGCCTAGACGAAGACAGGTGACTTTGTTGGCCGGAATCCCCAGGAAGCAGGATGGCAAGCGCGGGTCGGGCGGACTGCTGGCGCTGCTCGACACGCTCGAGCCGCTCGACGAGCCCTTTCCGGACATCGACGAAGACCTCCCGCGCGCCGAAGAGGTGGACATCCCCGCTCAACCGACCTCGACGCCCGATACCGGGTCACGACCTCGCCAGGTGCGGTCGCCGGCCGACGACGGGCGAGAGGGGTGATATCGACCCATAGACCGTTATTGCGCCTGCTCGTCCTCGCCGGCTTCGGCGTCGTCATCCTCCTGCTCGGCCACCTGCTGCCGCTCGGCGGCCACTCCTACATCGGCCAGTCGCTGCGGGACTCCCTGCACGGCCTGGCGTTCTTCGTCTTCACGCTGATCATCTTCCGGCTCGCGCTGCCGCGGCTGGGCGTTTACGGCGCTGCGCTGTTTGCGGCCGCCGCCTCGCTCCTCGCGGGCCCGGCCGGCGAACTCGCCCAGTGGCTCAACGGCCAGGAATACTCGCTCCGGGACATCGGCCAGGATGCGCTCGGCACGGCCGCCGCGCTGTGTCTGATGATCGGCCGCCACGGCCGCCGGGAAGGCCGCCTGCGGGCCGACCGGGCCCGCGCCGTGATGGCCGGCGGCGGTTTCCTGCTGATTGTGGTGCTCGCGCCGGTAGTCTGGTGGACCTGGGTGCTCGCGGCCCGCACGGCCGCGGCGCCGGTGATCGCCGACTTCGAGGGTGCGTGGGAGACGGCGCTGATTACCGCCGGAGAGCGGGTGGAGACTCCCGCGGCGTGGCCCGCGACCGGGGATTACCTGCTCCGAGTGGAGACGCCGGCGCGGCGCTACGCCGGCGTGCAGTTCCGGGATCCATACCCGCACTGGGGCGGGTTCACGGAGCTGCGCTTCGTCGCGGCGACCGGCGACGGCGCGAGCCACAACCTGACGCTGCGCGTCCACGACGAGGCCCACGACAACCGCTTCGCCGACCGCTTCAACCGGACCTTCGCGATCGGTCCGGAGCCGCGGAAGTACTGCATCCCGCTCGCCGACATCGAGAACGCGCCGGAGGGCCGCCGCATGAATCTCGCCGCCATCGAAGGGATGACGTTCTTCCTGATCGATACGGAAGGCACCGAGGTGTTCCTGCTGGATGCCATTCGGCTTGGCGCCGGCGAGCCCGCCTGCGCCGGGAGCCCCTGAGCGGTCCGCCGGGAGTCCCTGCGCACTCACAGGAGCAGCCGACCGGGATCTCGCGCGCGCCCGCCGGAACCTTGATCGCGGAAGCCGTTTTGTTACACTCGCAACGACTATGAAGAGGCCCGCAGAGGCCTCCATTCCGCGCTGAAGCGACTTGCCCGGGTCGCTGTTCCCGGGCCGGATCGACGGGGGACATCATCATGGCGCGTATCATCGCTTTGCTGTTCGGCATCGCCGCCTACGGCGTGTTCTTTCTCACCTTTCTCTACCTGATCGGCTTCATCGGCAACCTGGTGGTGCCGAAGAGCATCGACGCGGGGCCGGCGAGCCCCGCCCTCTCGGCGCTCCTGATCAATCTCGGCCTGATCGGCCTGTTCGGGCTGCAGCATTCCGCGATGGCCCGGCAGGGGTTCAAGGCGCGCTGGAAGCGTATCGTACCGGCATCGGTGGAACGCTCCACCTACGTCCTCATCTCGAGCGCGGTCCTGATACTGCTGTTCTGGCTCTGGCAGCCGATGGGCCAGGTGGTCTGGAATGTCGAGGCGCCCTGGGCGCGCACGCTGATGTGGTCGCTGTTCGCTGCGGGGTTCGTGATCGTGCTGCTGTCCACGTTCAACATCGATCATTTCGACCTGTTCGGGCTGCGCCAGGTTCTGGCGAACCTGCGCAGAAGCGCCTACCGGCATCCGCGTTTCCAGGTGACCTGGTTCTACCGCTTCGTGCGCCACCCGCTCTACAGCGGCTTCATTCTGGCGTTCTGGGCGACGCCGACCATGACCCTCGGCCACCTGCTGTTCGCCGCCGCGATGACCACTTACATCTTCATCGCCATACGCTACGAGGAACGGGATCTGCTCGCGTTCCACGGGGACGCGTACCGGGAATACCGCGAGCGGGTGCCGGCCCTCGTGCCGCTGCCCGGCGGCAGCCATGAGCGGGTGGATGCGAACGACCAGGTGGGGAGCTACTGAATCAGCACCTTGCCGGGATTCGTCAGCCCTTCGGATCCGGCGCCGCCTTGATGGCGCGCATGGCGGCGCGCACGGCGGCGCGCGCCATGGCCGGCGTCGACTAACCTGGCGGGAAAGGCCCCGGAGATTCGATTTAAGATAATAAGAGGGGCTGAATTCGCCGGGAGCAGGCGGGGGAGGACGCGCATGACCGACAAGCGCAAGAGTGACCGGCTGCTGGAAACGGGCGGCGGGCTGGATCTGCTGGCGAACATCTCCGGCATGGACGAGATCGATTTCGTCGGCAGGGAACTCGGCGACTACCGCATCACCGGCCTGATCGGCGCAGGCGGGATGGGGAAGGTCTATCGGGCCAAACGCATCGACGGCAGCTTCGAGCGCGAGGTCGCCATCAAGATCGCACCGGTCGGCGGCTTCGACGAGGACATGCGGCGCCGGTTCCTTCGCGAGCAGAGACTGCTCGCCGAGCTGATCCATCCGAACATCTCCCGGCTCTACGACGCCCAGGTCACGGAACAGCAATGGCCCTACATCGTGATGGAGCTGGTGGACGGTCGGCCGATCGATCGCTACTGCGAGGAGGCCGGCCTTGGCCTCGATGACCGGGTGCGGCTGCTCATCCAGGTGGCCGAGGCGGTGGCCTATGCCAACGCCAGGCTCATCGTGCACCGGGACATCAAGCCCGCGAACGTCCTCGTCGACCGGGAAGGTACGCCGAAGCTGCTGGATTTCGGCATCGCCAGGCTCATCAGCGGCGATATGGATGTGCACACCCGCACCCTCGCCATGACGCCGGGCTATGCCAGCCCCGAACAGCTGCTCGGCCGTCAGGCCAACGTCGCCTCGGACGTCTACCAGCTGGGGCTGCTGATCCATGCCACGCTCACGGGGCAATCGATCAGTGGCGGAGACACCCTGAACGACGCGATCGAGCGGGCGGCGGCCGGCCGGTCGCTGCAGATTCCGGCGTCGTCCCGCAGTGAACTGCCCCGGGAGCTCGTGCTCGTGATCGAGCAATGCCTGAGGCCGGACCCGGACGATCGCTATCCGGACGCCAACGCGCTGAAGGACGACCTGAAGGCTTTCCTCGCCGGATTTCCGGTGCGCGCCGCCGGCATGGGTCCCGCCTACCGGTTCCGCAAGCTGGTGGGACGCAACCGGCCGATGGCTGCGGTCGTGGCCCTTGCGCTGATCTCGATCGTCGGCTCCACCATCTGGTACACGCGAGCCGTTGGCCTGGAGCGCGACGAGGCGCTGCGCCAGACGCGGATGGCGGACGCATCGCTCGACTTTCTGCTCGATGTCTTCGAGGCGGCGGCGCCGGAGAACGCCCAGGGCCGCGAAATCTCGGCCACGGAACTGCTCGATCAGGGTGCCGCGCGCGCCGCCGGGGAAACGATCAACGAGCCCGCGGTGCGGGCGCGCGTGCTGCTTTCCCTCGGCTCGGTGTACAAGAGCCTGGAGCAGCTCGACAAGGCGCAGTCCATGGTCCTGCAGGGGCTGGAAGTGAGCGAGGCAGAATTCGGCGCCGACAGCGCGATGCACCTCCGGCTGCAGGGCATCCTCGGCAACATCCACCGCGAGAAGGGAGACCTTGCCGTGGCCACGCCCCTGCTGGAGCACGTTCTCGAGCGGACCCGGGCGCTGTTCGGGCCGGACGACGAACTTACCCTGGGCGCTCGCGCCAATCTCGCCTCCAGCTATCTCGACGAGGGGCGGCTGGACGAGGCCCTGGGCATGATCCGGGAGATCTACGGCCAGCGCGAGGCGCGGGATCCGGAAGCCGAGAGCACGCTTCGCAGCGCGGTGGCGCTCGTCAACGTATTGCATCGGCTGGGCCGCCACGAGGAGGCGATCGACGTCGGCACCGAAGCGCTCGCACGCGCAGACGCCGCGCTGGGCGAGAACCATCCCGTCTCCATGAGCCTGCTCAACAACATGGCCGCCTCGGTCTACGTGGTCCGCGGAATCGGCGAGGCACTGCCCTACAACGAGGATGTGCTCGCGCGACACCGGGTGGTGTATGGTCCTGACGACTTCCGCACCCTCCGCAAGCAGGCGTTCGTGGGCGCCATGTACGGCGAGCTCGGCGAACTCGAGAAGAGCGAGGCGCTGCAGCGCACCGCCATCGAGAAGATGATCGCGATCCGCGGACCCGACAACGTGCGGATCCTGACAGCCCAGTCCAACCACGCCTCGACCCTCATCACCATGGGCCGGACCGAAGATGCCCTGGAGATCCTGCCCGGGCTGGTGCAGCGTCTCGAGAAGACGCGCGGGCTGGAGAATCCCGCGACGTTCTACACGCAGCTGATCTACGCCAAGGCGCTCATCGAGAGCGACGCCCCGGGGGCGGTGGATTATGCGCTCGAGCTGCGAGAGCGATTCGCCGGCACGCTCGGGGAAGAGCACCACTGGTACGGCGAACTGGTGGAGTTGCTGCCTGCCGCGCTGCAGGGAAAACCGGAGACCGCGGCGTCTTCCGACTGAGCTCCGGCTACAGCACCTTCCCGGGATTCATCAGCCCCTTCGGATCCAGCGCCGCCTTGATGGCCCGCATGGCCGCCAGCGCCTCCGGATCCTTGTAGGTGGCCAGCTCGCCCTTCTTCAGCTTGCCGACGCCGTGCTCGGCGCTGAAGCTGCCGCCGAGCTCCGCGGCGAGGTCGTGGACGCATTTCGACAGCGCCGGGCCGTGCTCGCGCTTGAATGCCTCGGCGTCCTCGCCGGCGGGCGCCAGCAGGTTGTAGTGCAGGTTGCCGTCGCCGATGTGGCCGTAGATGGAATAACGGCACTCTGCAATATCCGCCAGGCGTTTCGGCGCCTCGGCCAGGTACTCGGGGATGCGGTCGATGGTGACGGAGACGTCGTGCTTCACCGAGCCGCCCTCGTGCTTCTCCGACTCGGGGATGGACTCGCGCAGCCGCCAGAGCTGCTCGCGCTGCTGGCCGGACTCGGCGATGACGCCGTCGGTGATTTCGCCCTCCTCCATCCCGGTCATGAGGATGGCCTCGCTGACCTCGCGCAGCTGCTCCTCGCTCTGGCCGGAGGAGAGCTCCAGCAGCACGTAATGATCGTGGGGTTCGTCCAGGGGATCGACCAGGCCGTCGGCGTGCCGGAAGGCGAGTTCCAGCGACGGCCGGGTGACGTATTCGAAGGAGGTGACGCAGTCGCCGCTCTCCCGCCGGGCCCGGCCGAGCAGCCGGCAGGCGGCCTCGGCATCGGCCACCGCCAGCCAGGCGGTCTGGCGCGACCTGGGCTGGGGGAAGAGCTTCAGCGTGGCGGCGGTGATGATGCCCAGCGTGCCCTCGGCGCCGCAGAACAGCGACTTCAGGTCGAAGCCGGTGTTGTCCTTACGGAGGCCGGTGAGGCCGCGGATGATACGACCGTCCGGCAGCACCACCTCGAGGCCCAGGCAGAGCTCCCGGCCGGTGCCGTAGCGGAGCACCGCCAGGCCGCCCGCGTTGGTGGCCAGCACGCCGCCGATCTCGGCGCTGCCCTCGGAGGCCATGCTCAGGGGAAAAAGCAGGTCGTGCTCGGCCGCGGTTGCCTGGGCATTCGCCAGCACTACGCCGGCTTCTGCCGTCATCGTGAAGCCAACGGGGTCGATCGTGCGTACTCCGTTCATGCGCGAGAGGGAGATGAGCACCTGTCCCTCGGCGTCGTCCGGCGTGGCGCCGCCGCAGTAGCCGGTGTTGCCGCCCTGGGGCACGATGCCGAGCCCGGCCTGGTAGCAGGTGGCCATGACCTCGGCCACCTCGGCGGTGTTGGCGGGGCGCACGATGAGGGCGGCCTCGCCGCGGTAGAGGCGGCGCTCGTCGATGAGGTAGCCCTCGGCGGCCGCTTCGTCCACCAGGCCCTTCGGGCCGACGATCTCGCGGATGCGGTCCAGGGCCTGTTGGCGCTGGTCGTTGGTGCCGGCCTCGCTCATCAGTGCAGCAGGCGGGCACGGATGGTGCCCTCGATGCCCTTCAACCGATCGACCAGCGGCCGGGCGTCGTCCAGCTCCACATCCATGACCACGTAGCCGATGCGGGGCGAGGTCTGCAGGTACTGGGCGGCGATGTTCACGCCCTCATCCGAGAAGATGTGGTTGATCTTCTCCAGCACGCCGGGGACGTTGCGGTGCACGTGCAGGATGCGCCGGTAGTCGACATTGTAGGGCAGTGAAACCTGGGGGAAATTCACGGCCTGGGTGGTGGAGCCGTTGTCCGAATACTTGATCAGCTTGCCGGCCACCTCCAGCGCGATGTTCTCCTGTGCCTCCTGGGTGCTGCCGCCGATGTGGGGCGTGAGCACCACGTTGTCGAACCTCGCGAGCGGCGAGACGAAGGGGTCGGTGTTCGACTTCGGCTCCTCCGGGAAGACGTCGACGGCGGCGCCGGCCAGGCGGCCGGATTCCAGCGCCGCGACCAGCGCGTCGATGTCCACGACGCTGCCCCGGGAGGCGTTGATGAGGTGGGCGCCCTCCTTCATGGTCTCGAGCTCGCCGGCGCCGATCATGCGGCGGGTCTCCGGCGTCTCGGGCACGTGCAGGCTGACGACGTCGGCCTCGGCGAGCAGGTCCGACAGGTGGCCACGGGAGGAGGCGTTTCCCAGCGGCAGCTTGTTCTCGATGTCGTAGTAGATGACCTGCATGCCGAGTGCCTCGGCCATGATGCCCAGCTGGCTGCCGATGTGGCCGTAGCCCACGATGCCGAGTTTCTTGCCGCGGATTTCGTAGGAGTCGGCCGCGGTCTTGGCCCACTCGCCGCGGTGGGCGGCGGCGTTCTTGGCCGGGATGCCCCGGAGCAGGAACACGACTTCCGCCAGCACCAGCTCGGCCACGCTGCGGGTATTGGAAAACGGCGCGTTGAACACCGGCACGCCTTTCAGCTCGGCGGCCTCGAGATCCACCTGGTTGGTGCCGATGCAGAAGCAGCCGACTGCCGCGAGCTTGTCGGCCGCGGCCAGCACGTCGGCGGTGAGCTGGGTGCGGGAGCGGATGCCCACGAAGTGGACGTCGGCGATGGCCTGCTTGAGGTCGTCGCCGGTCAGCGAGCCGCTGACGGACTCGACGTTGGTGTAACCGGCCTCGCGCAATGCCTCACGGGCGACCGGATGGACCCCTTCCAGCAACAGGAAGCGGATGCGGTCTTTCGACAGCGACAATCGGGTCATAGGGGCCCTTGTCAAAGTGCCGATCCAGCGTGCCGGTCGGAATGCCGGCGGCTGGCCCGTCACCGTGGTGGACTGGTGGGCGATGCAAGGATCGAACTTGCGACCTCCGCAATGTGACTGCGGCGCTCTCCCAGCTGAGCTAATCGCCCGCCCGAGGGATGGCAATAATACAGGAAAATGATTTTATGTAGGAGGGGATTGTAGGAGGGGATTTATCCCCGATTCCCTGAATCAATCGGGCCTGAAGACCCTCCTACTGCTTCTCGCGCCGTGTCCCAGCCCGGGAAGACCAGGACCGCGGGGTGGCAGCGCAGGGCCCGGGCCAGCGTCTTCGCGCGCTCGACGCCCAGCCGGACGCGCCCGTTTTCGATGGCCGATATCGTCCCCTGGGGGATTCCGGAGAGTTCTGCCAGTTCGTTCTGGCTCAGCTCCTGGAGTTCGCGCAGGATACGCAGCGATTCTCCAGGGGAGACATCGATATGCTGTCTGGCGGCGACGAAATCTTTCATGGTCACTTCCTGCGGTAATCGTGTGGGGTCAGATCCACGACGAGAACCAGGATCCGGTCGCGGTCGACGCGGTAGATCACTCGATACTGATTGTTCAGGCGCGACGATCGATGTCCCTTCCACTGCCCGGTGAGGCTCTCATCCCGGAAGCCGCGGATGACCCGCAACCCTTCCGGACCGGATAGCGAGACGATGTCCTTCCATTTTTCGTAGCGCTTGAGAATCTCTTCCGGCAGCTTCGGAGCGCGACGGCCGATCCTTCGATGCTCGAGCACCCGCCACATGTCTTATTTAGTATACATACTATTTATGGTATGGCAAGACAAATTCGATGCTTGCGACCGGCCGGGCCTGGAGGCCCTCCTACCCGCGGCGCCGACGGACGGGGCGCAGCTGCGGCTGGCCAGGCGGCGTGTGCTTTCGCGCTCGATGAGCGCCCGCAGGCCTTCGTTCACCAGGGCCGCCGTGTCCTCCACACCTGTGATCCTGCGGGCCTCCGCTACCAAGTCGTCGTCGATGTTCAGCGTCATGCGCATGATGATCTCGCGTCGTCGTTTTCGGTGCTTGAACAGTATCGTCGTTCGATACCCATATTTGAAGAATGTCGCAGGATCTGCCGGGCGGCAGCATGAGTCGGCAATTGTTTGCGCAATGCTAATCCCGGGCGGCCGTCACATCGGGCGCCCCCCCTCTCTGCTATCCTTCGCCGCGAAATCTCATGTAGGAGGGGATTTATCCCCGACCCATTACGCAATCGGGCCTGAAGGCCCTCCTACCGGCAGGAAAATCAATGAAAACCGTCCATCTCATCGCCGCGGCGCGGCCGAATTTCATGAAGGTGGCGCCGCTGTACCACGCGCTGGCCGCCACCGACTGGTGCACCCCGCAGATCGTGCACACCGGCCAGCACTACGACTACAACATGTCGGATGCCTTCTTCCGCGACCTCGGCCTGCCCAAGCCGCACCATCACCTGGGCGTCGGCTCGGGCTCCCACGCCGAGCAGACCGGCGGCGTCATGATCGCCTACGAGAAGGTGTGTCTGGCCGAGAAGCCGGACGCCATCATTGTGGTGGGCGACGTCAACTCCACCGCCGCCTGCGCGATGGTGGGCACGAAGCTCTGGATCCCGGTGGTGCACCTCGAGGCGGGACTGCGCAGCCGGGACCGGCGCATGCCGGAGGAGATCAACCGGCTGGTGACCGATGCCATCGCCGATCTGCTCTGGACCCCGTCAGCCGACGCCGACGAAAACCTGCAGGCCGAGGGCGTGCCGGCGGAGAAGATCGATCTCATCGGCAACATCATGATCGACTCGTTCGAGCTGTTGCGGGACAAGATCGAGGCGTCGACGGCGCGCAAGGACCTGGGGCTGGACGGCGAGGACTACGCCATCGTCACCCTCCACCGCCCGTCCAACGTGGACGCGAAGGCGACGCTGGAACCGCTGGTCGGCGCGCTCACCACGGCGGCGCAGTCCCTGAAACTCGCCTTCGTGGCCCATCCGCGCACGACCAAGAGCCTGGAGCGGCACGGGCTGAAGGACGCGCTGGAGCAGGTGGAGAACATCCAGCTGCTGGAGCCGATCCCCTACATCGATTTCATGAACGTGGTCACCGGCGCGAAGCTGGCCATCACCGACTCCGGCGGGCTGCAGGAGGAGACCACCTATCTCGGCATCCCCTGCCTCACGCTCCGGGAGAACACGGAGCGGCCGGTGACGGTGACGATGGGGACCAACGAGTTGATCAACGCCGCCACCCTGGCCGACAGCGTGGCGAAGATCATGGCCGGCGAGTGGAAGACCGGCGAGCGGCCGCCGCTGTGGGACGGGGAGACCGCGGGCCGTGCGGCAGACAGCCTGAAGCGCTTCCTGAACGTGTAGGAGGGCCTTCAGGCCCGATTGTTTAACGGATCGGGGCTAAAGCCCCTCCTACCCGTTCTTGCCGGGCCGGTGCGGACCGCGCCGTCGAGAATTTCTGCCAACCGGCCGGCCTGGTGCCAGCGATCGTAGCGGGTGACCATCGCCGGATCAGGACGGCGTTCGGTACCGGCGTCCAGGTCCGCCAGCAGGCGCCTGAGTTGCTCTGCGATCTCCACCGGTGACTCCAGATCCGCGTAGTACGGAATCCCGGCGCCCTCCATCAGGCGCCGGGATTCGCTCTCGCTCGAGGCCAGCGTGACGACCGGCCGTCCCGCGCGCAGATACTCGTACGCTTTCGCCGGGATCTGCCTTTCGAAACGCCGGCCCTGCATCAGCAGCAGCACATTGGCTTCCTGCATCTCCCGCACGGCTTCGGCATGGGTCACTGTCGGACCGGTGCGCACGTGGTCGGCAACGCCGTGGCGCTCCGCCATGCGGCGGATGAATCCCTCGTCACCGGGCGCACGGAACATGACCGAGAAGTCCTTGCCGTCCAGCTCGCCGTGCCGCTTCAGCTCGGCGATCGCGGCGAGCAGCGGGCCGGGATTGCGCTCCTCCGGGTAGAGATAGCCGCTGTGCAGCAGGCGTACCGATCCATGCGGAGCAGGCGCAGCCGGTCCCGCTGCGCGAAAATCCGCTTCATCGTAGCCGTTCGGCAGCAGGAGCCAGTTCGAATCATCCAGGTGGGGATAGCGGCTTCGGTACAGCTCCCGCGAACTCTCCGTGGTGAAGACGGCGGTGTCGCTGTCGTGGAGGACCAGGTGCTCGATCAGCCGATACAGAAAACGCTTTAAGCGGCCGGCCGGATAATCCGCATCCGTCATCCAGTCGCGGAAGTCGGCAACCCATGGCAGGCCTACAGCCCGCGAAAGCGTGCGAGCGATGAGATGAGCCGTTGCCACCGGGTAGGTCGACCAGACGGCCGCCGGTTGATATTCGTCGATGATCTGCAGTCCCTTGCGGACGCCGGACGGCCACCAGCTGACCCAGCGATCCGGCAGCGCCAGCATGCCGGGATGGCGGCCGAGAAATGCCAGATGCCGCGCGGTATCCAGACAGAAACTGCGGTAGACGGGCACATCCGCCGGCACTTCCTCGAGGCCGCAGCCGGAGGTCTTCACGTAGGCACGAGGCTCGACGGTGAGCACCACGGGCTGCCAGCCGTGGTCGCGAAGGTAGCGGCAGAATTTGAGCGTGCGATGGAGGCCGCTGCTGCCCACGAAAGGCGGAAAGTGGTACGCGACCATCAGGACCGTGGATTTGCCGTTCGACCTCATCGTGGAGACTCCTTTCCCGTCGAAATTCCTGGTCGCGTGCGGAAAGAAGGCTAACAGTCGCGTCGGTCAGGAAAAAGCAGCACTTTTGGAAACGTTAATAAGGCTGGAGTTGAGAACCCGTTGTCGGGAATCCTTACAGAATGGCTTTCGCCCGAGCCGGCACTATTGGACAAAGCCCTGATTTTTATTGGACTTTCTGACCCGGCACGATGCTTGCTTATATAGACCATCAACAGCAAGGCACATCCATGGAGCTGATCGTGAAAATTCGCCCGCTGATTCTGACCACCGCACTCGCTCTCGCCTCCGCAGGCGCGGTTCAGGCCGACATCATCGACTATGACAATGACCCGTCAGACTTCATCGATGCGACCGGTGCGGAAACGCTGACCGGCGCTCTGCCGGACTTCGGCAGCACGAGCCAGGGCACGTCCATCACGCTTGGCGATGCCACAGTCACCGCCGACAACGCGCTTTTCGTCGGCAGCTACTACACCTCCGAGCGCAATTCGATCGCCATCAGCGGACCGGAGAACCTGGAAATCGCCATCAACGTGGGTGAATCGACCTCGTTCGGATTCTGGTTCATGGAGCCGATCGAGAGCACGGGACGTCTCGATGGATGCAACTGGTCCAGCTGCACCGATTCGATCTTCGAGATCGGCTTCTACCTGGACGGCAGCTTGATGGGATCGACCACTTTCAATGGCGCGAACGACGATTGGCGCTTCTACGGCATCACCCCCGGTTACATCTTCGATGAGATTCGCTTTGCGGAAACCACCGGTTCAGCCGACAACGAGTTCTTCGGTGAAATGTACGTGGCGAAGGTGCCGGAGCCCGGCACGCTGGCGCTGCTGGGTATCGGTCTCGTCGGAGCTGGTTTCGCTCGCAGGCGGAAGAAAGCGGAATAATCGCTCGCCGCCTGCCTGCTAAAGCCCCGCCCAGTGCGGGGCTTTTTTTATGTAGGAGGGGATTTATCCCCGATTCCATGCCCAATCGGGCCTGAAGGCCCTCCTACATTGAGCTTGAAGGGACTAATTGTCCCATATACGATCAACTGTGACGCGGTTCACAGTTCGCGCCACGTGCGAACCCACACAATCCCGCCAAAGTCATCCGACGGAGGCCACCATGTTCACAGATCGATCTCCCCGACTCATCGGCGCAATCGCCTGCTCGGCGCTCCTCGCCGCCGGCTGCGGCGGCAGCAGCGGCGATTCCGCCGCCACCGGCAATCTCACCCTCGGCCTCACGGACGGGCCGGTCGAGAGCGCGGATGCGGTCGTGGTGCAGTTCACCGGCATCGAGGTGAAGCCGGCGGACGGTCCGGCGCTCGATCCGTTCATCCTGGACGAGGACTCCTGCGATACCTGGGATGCCGCCACCGAGACCTGTTCCATCGACCTGCTGGACCTCGTCGGCACGAACCGCCGGGTGGTCTTCAGCGAGGAACTGCCCGCCGGCGACTACGCCTGGGTGCGCTTGCTGGTCAACGCCGAGCGCAATGTCATGGACTCGTACCTGACGACCACCGACGGCATGGACTGCCCTCTGTACATCCCGAGCGGTTCCGAACGCGGCCTGCAGATCGTGAGCGGCATCACCGTGACGGCCAACGGAGCCTCCGACTACACGCTCGATTTCGATGTCCGCAAGTCCATCACGAATCCGCCGGGCCTCGCGGGCTCCGCCATGGACATGTGCAACGAGAATTACGTGCTGAAGCCGGCCATCCGCATCGTCGACACGACCGAGGTGGGAGCCATCGCCGGCACCGTGGACGACAGCACCGACTCCGCGCTGGCGCAGAGCTGCACGGCCGACGAAGCCACCGGCCTGTACGAGAACGTGGCGGTCTATGTCTTCGAGGATCCGAACGAGGACGCGACACCCGACGACATCGACGGAGACGATGGCGACCCGGTGACCACAGCCACGGTCGCATGGAATGATGTCGACGAGGTGTACGAGTACGAGGCGGGCTTCCTGCTGGCGGGCACCTACCGGGTGGCGCTCACGTGCAGCGCCGACGCGGACCTGCCCGACAGCGACGAGTACGACCCTGCCTCGGAGGACCCCCAGGAGTTCGGCTTCATCGCCGATCAACTGGTTGAGGTGCAGGTGGACGCGACGGCGGACGGCTCATTCTAAAAGTCACCCCCTGTAGGAGGGCCTTCAGGCCCGACCGAACGCTGGTGGCCCGACCGAACGCTGGTGGCACAACCGAACACCATCTGGTCGCGGCTGAGGGCCCGGTCGCGGCTGAAGCCGCTCCTACAGGGTGGACTTTATACCCAAGAATCCAGGATCCTGGCCGCCGTCGCACCGGCCGGGTCCGGCTCGATTTCTCGCCACTCGGAGCCGCCGGTGAGCGCGCCATCCAGGACCGCTTCCCACTCCCCCGAGAAGAAGGTCTCGAGGGTCGCCACCGAGCAACGCCCGGACCGCTGCATCTCGGCAATCAGACACGGCGTCTCGCGGAAGCCCGGCCGTTCGAGCATCGCGAACGGCACGCGGTGGGTCAGGCACTCCGACGCCAGACCGTAGCCCGGCTTCCCGATGACGACGTCCGCCGCGGCAATAAGGTCCGGCATGCCCAGACCTCTCGGCAGCGAATGCCCGAGCCGCAGGCACGGTGCGTCCGCCGTGATCGGCAGATCCCCGACCGTCACGAGCTGAAAGTCACCGGGCTTCGCCTGGATGGCCGGCCATTCATCGGCCGTCCACCCGCCGGGACAGACTACCGCGAGCCTGCCGGGCCCGAGTTGCAGCATCTCGCGGACCCTGGCCGGTGGCGTAACGGCGCGCCGCGCTATCAGGGGCGCCGGCTCGCTCCGCGGGAAACTGCTCGTCTCGGGGCCGAACGGCAATCGCAGCTGGCAAGTGCCCAACCCATAGGCCTCTCGCAGCGTCTCGACCATCCAGCCGTCCTCCGTCCCGCACCAGGGCTCCAGTATCCAGTCCCAGGTGAAGTTGGACACGCCGATGGCCGGGATGCCGAACTCGCTCGCCGCCCGGACGGCCAGGGCCGATATATCGCTCACCACCAGGTCGACCCCGTTCGCCCGAAGAAACTCGCGTTCCTGCTCGAGACTCTCGGGAAACTCCTCAAGAAATCCCCGGTAAGCGTCCAGGGTGGACGGCACGTCCACCTCGAAGCAATTGCGCTGCATCGCGCCGGGCTCGTAGTCCTGCCGGCGCCAGACGACCGGAAAATCCAGCTGCTCGCGGATCCAGGGCGAGTCGATGGTGGTCGATGCGTGGATGGTGCAGGACGGCCGGAGCCGGTGGAGGGCCCGCATCAGCGCGAGCGAGCGGGTCAGGTGCCCCAGCCCGTGAGACGTGATGGCGAAATGGATGGCGAGGTTCGACATGCCGTGCTTGTAGGAGGGGCTTTAGCCCCGACCCATTAAACAATCGGGCCTGAAGGCCCTCCTACATCCCCATCCGGCCGATCAGAGCGAATCCAGCAGATTCAGTATCTCCGCCGTCTTCCGCTCCATCAGCCCGCGGTCGCCGCGGCTCTCCACGTTCAGCCGCACGACCGGCTCGGTGTTGGAGGCCCGCAGATTGAAGCGCCAGTTCTCGAACTCGAAGCCGATGCCGTCGGTCTCGTCCACCGAGAGCGCCTGGTCTTCGTAGCGCTCGCGCACGGCTGCGAAAGCGGCGTCCGTGCCCGAAATCTCCCGGTTGATCTCGCCGCTGGCCGGGTAGGCGGCGATGCGCTCGGCCACCAGTTCGGAGAGCGGCTTGCCCTGCCGGCTCATGATCTCGGCCACCAGCAGCCAGGGGATCATGCCGGAGTCGCTGAAGGCGAAGTCGCGGAAGAAGTGGTGCGCGCTCATCTCGCCGCCGTAGATGGCGTCTTCGCGGCGCATGGTCTCCTTCATGAAGGCGTGGCCGCTCTTCGACTGGATGGGGATGCCGCCGGCCTCCTCGACCATGGCGATGGTATTCCAGGTGAGGCGCGGGTCGTGGACGATCTTCTCGCCCGGCTGCTTGACCAGCATGGAGATGGCGAGCAGGCCGACGATGTAGTAGCCCTCGATGAAGCCGCCGTTCTCGTCGAACAGGAAGCAGCGGTCGTAGTCGCCGTCCCAGGCGATGGCGAAATCGGCGCCGTGCTCGCGGATGGCGTCGATGGTGACGTCCCGGTTCTCCGGCAGCAGCGGGTTCGGGACGCCGTTCGGGAACGTGCCGTCCGGCTCGTGATGGATCTTGATGAACTCGAACGGCAGGTGCGGCTCGAGGGCGTCGATAACCGGGCCCGCACCGCCGTTGCCGGCGTTCACCACCACCTTGTAGGGCTTCAGCGCAGAGACGTCCACATAGCTCAGCAGCTTCTCGACGTAGGCCGGCCAGATGTCGTGCTCGGCTCGCGTGCCCCACTCCCGCGGCTCGTAGCGCTCGTCCTTCTCCGCCAGGCGGCGGATGTCGGCAAGGCCGGTGTCCGCGCTGATGGGCTTGGACTCCTCGCGCACGAACTTCATACCGTTGTAGTCGGCCGGGTTGTGGCTGGCCGTGATCATGATGCCGCCGTGGGCGTCCAGCGCCTCGGTGGCGAAGTAGACGAGCTCGGTGCCGCCGACGCCCACGTCGATGACGTCCGCGCCACCCTGCATGAGGCCCTTTGCAATGGCGTCGGCCATCTCCGGGCTGGAGAGCCGGATGTCGCGACCGATGACCACCTTCTCCGCCTTCAGGAACTCGGCCGTGGCGTTGCCGATGCGGTAGGCGATGTCGGCGTTCAGCTGGCCGGGGATCTGGCCGCGGACGTCGTAGGCCTTGAAGCAGGTGATCTCGATGGGCATGGAGGGGTCCTTCAGCTATTGACCATGTAGGAGGGCCTTCAGGCCCGACCCATTATAAGAAAATCGGGCCTGAAGGCCCTCCTACGTGTTTGGTCAGGCTGCCTCGACCAAGGCAGCCCGGGTCTCTTCCGGAAGATCCGCCTCGACGAAGCACCGGGAAGGATAAAGGTAATCCTCACCGGACTCGTCAATGATGCGGATATGATCGCGCTGCTCGGCGGCCCCGTCCGGCACCACCTCATAGAGTTTCCGCCGCTCGAGCGAGACCGGGTAATCCCGGTTGTCTATGCAGATTACGAATCTCGTGGAGTTCATGTTCCGGTTCTCAATCGAGGAATTGCTTGATCTTGAACTCTCTCCTGCCGATTCCGGCTGCCTCGTACCAGTGTATCTCAGCACGGTGAAGCGAGCCATCTGCTAGTCGGACCATCGCGATGCCTTTTCGCTTTCGCCAGCGGCCTTTGCCGTGAATCCGCTGCAGCCGGCCTAGCTCGCGGATGCCGCGTCCTGCGGCGAACGTTCTTGCGTTCTCAATCTTGCCCAGGATCCGGAATTCCACCGCCAGCCTCCGAATCGTTATCCGTCTGGCTGGCGATGGTCTCAATCGGCGTGGGCTGCTGCCGCCGGCCTTTCGACCCCCGTTGTCGAGATTCTGGTTGTAGGAGGGGCTTTAGCCCCGATCCATTATAAACAATCGGGCCTGAAGGCCCTCCTACTGAGAATCCTCCAGATAGCGGAAGAAGTCCGAGTCGGCCCTGAGCATCAGCGTGCTGTTCTCGCCCAGCGCGCGGTAGCTCTCCAGCGTGCGAAAGAAGGCGTAGAACTCCGGATCGGCGCCAAAGGCCTCGCCGTAGATGCGGGTGGCTTCGGCGTCGGCGTTGCCGCGGATCTCCTCGGCCTCGCGGGCGGCCTCGGACTGGATGCGCTGCAGCTCGCGCTGCATCTCGCCGAGTATCTCCTGGGCGCGGCCCTGGCCTTCCGCGCGGAAGCGTTCCGCAATCGACTGGCGCTCGGCGATCATGCGGGCCTCCACCTGGCGGCGGACGGACTCGATGTAGTTCACGCGCTTCACGCGCACGTCCGCCAGCTCGATGCCGAGCTCCGGCATCAGCCGCCGGGCGCGGGTGAGGATCTCCTCCTCCAGCAGCTCGCGGCCGAGTTTCGGCTTCTGCTGCAGGTCCACGTCGTCGCGCTGGGCCAGCGCCGGGTCATCGTCCTCCAGCGCCTCCATGTCCACTTCCCAGTCCCGGGAGCGGATGATCTCCTCCAGCTGGGTGGAGGAGACCATGTCGCGCACGACGGAATCCACGATATCGTCCAGCCGGGTACGGGCGCCGAGTTCGTCGCGCACGCTCCTCAGGAACTGGAGCGGATCGGCGATGCGCCAGCGTGCCGTCGTGTCCACCAGGATGAACTCGCGGCCCAGCGTCGGGATCTGGGTGACGTCGCCGTCCCAGCTCAGCAGACGCTTGTCGAAATAGCGCACGTTCTGCCAGGGCATCTTCACGTGCAGGCCGGGCTCGGTGACGACGTCGCCGATGGGCTCGCCGAACTGCACGATGATGGCCTGCTCGGCCTCGTCCACGATATAGAACATCGTAAAGGCGGCCACGGCGAGTACGAGCGCGGCGCCCGCTGCAATCACGGTCTTCATTCGTCACCTCCCGTGCGCGGCGCGCGGTTGCGATTGACGTCCAGCAACGGCAGCGGCCCCACCTGCTCGTCCTGCACCACCAGCACCTGGCCGATGGTCGGCAGCACCTCGTTCAGCGTCTCCAGATACAGCCGCGAGCGCGTCACCTCCGGCGCCTCCCGGTACTCATCCAGCACCGCGGTGAAACGCACGCTCTCGCCGAGCGCCCGGTTCACCCGCTCGGTGGCATAACCTTCCGCCACCGCGACGGTGCGGATGGCCGCACCCTCGGCCCGCGGAATCTCCTGGTTCACCCGCTTCTGCGCCTCGTTGATCATGCGCTCGCGCTCCTGGCGCGCCTCGTTCACCTCGTTGAACGCCGGCTGCACCGCGCGCGGCGGCACCACGTCCTGCAGCTCCACCGTAATGATGTAGATGCCCGAGTCGTAGCGGTCCATGATCTGCTGGATCTCGTCGCGGCCCTGGGACTGGATATCCACACGCCCGACGGTCAGCACATCCGAGCCCAGCCGGTTCCCCACCACCCGGCGCATCACCGACTCGGAGATGTCGCGCAGCGTTCGTGTGGGCTCGCGCAGCTCGTACAGGAACTTGATGGGGTCGTTGATGCGGTACTGCACCACCCACTCGACGTTGATGATATTCAGGTCGCCGGTCAGCATCGCGGACTCGTTGTCGAACTCGCGCTCGCTGTACTGGGTGGGGCCCTGCTCGCGCACTTCCTGCGAGCGGAAGCCAAACTCCTGCTTCAGCACCCGCTCGGTGGCCACGAACTGGGTCTGGTCGATGCCGAAGGGCAGCTTGAAGTGGAGGCCGGGATCGGAAATTCCGATGACGTCGCCGAAGCGCTTCACCACCGCGCGCTGCTCGGGCTGCACCGTATAGAACGAGGTCATCGCCCCCCAGGCCAGCAGCAGGACGACGATGCCAATGATGATCGGCTGCGACGACGGCCCGCCGCCACCGCCGCCGCCCGCGGATTTCAGGCGGTTGATGATGTCGGAAATGTCGGACGGCCCGTCACCGCCGCGTCCCTTGCCGTTCGAGTCGACCACTCGGATCATGTCTCGCTCCCTGAAGAATCAGGGGGAGAGTGTACGGGTTTTGGATGTAACAATGTAGGAGGGGCTTTAGCCCCGATCGTTTAACGAATCGGGGCTAAAGCCCCTCCTACATTCCTTTTAATCCCCCGCCGGTACCACCCGAATGCTCATTCCTCCTTCCACATCCTTCGTCCGCAGCACCAGCGGCAGCGTATCGTTCACCAGCCAGTAGTTCAGCAGGTTGCCGTAGAACGGGTTGTCGATGCCGAACAGGAAGCTCGGCACGCCGCTCGTGCCGCCGGCCCAGACGGATTCCGCGTTGCTGCGGAAGGCGCCCTGAGGCTCGCTGGTGTAACGGCGTACCGGACCGCTGCCGAACATGAAATCGTTCAGGCCGTCGGCGCGGGCGCTGTGGGATGACGCATCCACCACGTTGAAGCCGCCGTCCGTCGGGTAACCGGGCAGGCCCGGTACCGGCTGCGGGAAACCGCCCTGCGCCGGCAGGTCGGCCGCATCGATGAACGGATGATCCAGCACGATGCGATGCAGCTTGCCCCAGCGGTAATCCGCGAGCGTCGGCGAGTCGCCGAAGGCCGGCGCGAACTCGTCGCTCGCCAGCAGATCGAGGGCACTGCGCATCGCCGCCAGCAGCAGGTAGTCGCGCCGGTCGTCGAAGTCGCTCAGGCCGGGTACCTCGAAAAACGGGATGACACCCGTGCCACCCTGGCTGCGGATCAGATGCTGCAGCGAGGTCATCGCCTCGGTGCTGCCCGGCGTCGGCAGGCCGAGTGCGTTCAGCGGCGCGTCGACAATACTGCGCACCGCCTGGCCGCGCCAGACGCTGTAAAGAGTTGCCGCGATGCTGTGGGCGATCTCGGCCTCGCTCGGCTCCGGCAGGTCGGTCCAGCTCGCGACGACCGGATCGCCCGCGTCGTAGCCCGGCTGGATGCCGGTGGGCGTGGTGAAGTCCCAGTCGCGGAGATAGTCGACGGCGTCGGCGAGTTCGTCGTCCGCGGCAAAAGCCGCCAGTTCGGCGACTGCCGAGCCGCCGGCGTTGTCGAAGGCCGCCGTGATATAGGGCACGAACCACTTCGCATCCAGCAGCGAGACGTCCGCCTGGATGGACTTGAGGTCCGCCTGGCTCAGCTCGCCCTGGGTGGCCACATACTCGCGGATGCGGTTCGTGATGGTGCCGGCCCGGAAGCCGCCCGCATAGCCCGGGTTCAGGTAATAGATGCCCTCCCCGCCCTTGCGCAGCTGGTTCAGCGGATCGTTGTCGAGCACCGTGCCCGCCGGATCGTTGTTGGCGTTCACGAACCAGCCCGCCGGCGGGTTGATGGTATGCGGCAGCTCGTCCTGGCGCAGGATCTCGTAGGGGATCGCCTGCCCCGGCTGGGGATTCTCCACGGGCAGCCACTCGTGGGCGCCGCTGGTCCCGTCCCGGATCAGCCAGGGCGGGATGCCCGCACCCGGCGGGAAGAAGGCCGGGTTGCCGGGTGCCACCGTACCCTGATGCAGGTCGGTACGGATCGGCATCTCGGCGCTCGCGAAATAGGCGACGTTGCCCGCGTTGTCGCCGTAGACCCAGTTCTGGGAGCCGAAATCGAAATACTGCAGGCCTTCCTTGAAGTCATTCAGGTTGCGGGCCTCGTTCCAGAGACGGAACGTGTCGAGTTCGCGGGTGGCACTGAAGCCGGTGTACTGCACGCTGAGCGCGGGTATCGTCGCGCCGGGAGCCGGGTCCGCCAGCGTCGTGATAATCGGACCCTGATTGCGCCGCGGCACGATGATGGTGGCCGCCGGCACGCCCGTCGCCTCTACGAGCCCGCCGCTTCCGTCGCTGTAGAAGAACGTCTCCGGAATCAGCTCGACGGGCTCGGGCTGACCCTGGAAGATCGTGGCCACCGGCGTGCCGGTCTCGTCGAAAGCGAGCAACTCGAAGAACGTGTCCGTCACGTCCATGGGATTAGTGGTCGCGCCCCAGTGGATGTGCTTGTTGTGGCCCAGCACCACGAACGCCACGCCGGGGAAAGTGCTGCCGAACACGTTCAGCCCCGGCGCCTCCAGGCCCATGGGGTAGAAGGTGGACGGCGTATTCAGCGCCAGATGCGGATCGTTGGCGATGATCGGGCGGCCGTTCGCACCGAGGGCGCGCGTGATGCCCCACTCGTTGGAGCCGATCTCGCCGTCCGCATCCAGCACGTTCTGTATGTAGGGCGAGCGGCGCAGCTTGGCGGACGCCTTGCCGGCCAGCGCCGAGAGCGCGGCGGAAGCGCTACCCCTGCCCCGGGCGGCGGCGGACGCCTCAGCCGGACCGCCGGCCTCGTCCCGTCCCCTTGCCTTGCCCTTGCCCTTGCCCTTGCCATTGCCGACAGTCTCCACCGTCGCATCCGGGCAGGCGAACGGGTTCGGCACCATCGGCGGCGCCGGCTCGAACGGATACTCGCCCGTCGCGTCCGGCACCGTGGAGGCGCAGTCGAAGGGCTGCGAGCGGAACACGTCCTGGGAGAAGACCAGCGCGCCGATCGGGCCCAGCGTTCCGACGTAGGCCTCGAGACTCTGCGTGAGGCCGGTATCCACGTCGAACGACAGACCGAAGGCGATCAGCTTCGCGATAACAATACTGTCGACGACGTTCCACGGACGGAAGTCCTCCCGCTCCGTGAAGCCGAGGAAGGCGTACTCCGGCGGCAGCCCGTTCGGGTTCAGCATCACCCAGTCGTTGACGCCGCGGGCGTAGGCCTCGAGAGCCTCGATGGTCTCGCGGCTGAGCACGTCCACGGAGCGCTCGGCCGCACGGCGCAGCCCGATGGTGCGCAGTTCCACGTCGCCGGGGATCGACGACGGACCGAACAGCTCCGCCAGCGTGCCGCTCGGCTGACGCCGACTGAGGTCCATCTGGAACAGCCGGTCCTCGGCGTGAACCCAGCCCTGCAGGTAATAGAGATCCGCCCGGTTGCGGGCGCGGATGTGGGCGATGCCCTGCTCGTCGCGGACGATCTCCGCCGGCTGCGAGAGCCCGGGCAGTTCCACCGTCTCGGCGGACACCGGGAATGCCAGCAAGAGTGAAAACAGAACCGTCGCGATCGAAGCCCCGATTCGATTAAACATAACGTGTTCTCCTGGTCTGATGCGAGACGCAACGACCAGGCAGGTCTGGGGATCGCTCCGGGAAGGGAAATGCTTATCGGCCGTCAGAGACGCGAGATTCCCCCTCCCGTCTGCTCTGCGTGGCCGCTTTTATTATGTGGGTTAAAGAGTCGCAGACGGATGGGACGGCGTCAATCGAATTGTGGGAGGGGCTTTAGCCCCGATTGGGTAATGGATCGGGGCTAAAGCCCCTCCTACCAGGCCCTCCTACAACCTAGAGTTCCGAGCGGCGCTGTTCCTTCAGCCACTCCACAATCTTCTTCACGTCCTGGGCGCGGTCCTTCGGCAGCACCATCACCGCGTCTTCGGTCTCCACCACCACGAAGCCGGTGAGTCCAACGGCGGCCACCAGTCGGCTGCCGGCACTCACGTACGTGTCGCGGCAGTTATCGGCGATCACGTCGCCGAACAGCGAATTACCGTCCCCGTCCTTGTCGGCCACGTCGTGCAGCGCCGACCAGCTGCCGACGTCGCTCCAGCCGGCATCCAGTGGCACCATCATCGCCCGGTTCGTCTTCTCCATCAGCGCGTAGTCGATGGAATCCGACGGGCAGGCGCCGAAGGCCTCGGCGTCCAGACGGACGAAGTCGCCCTCCTCCCGCCCCTCCACCGCGCGGCGGCAGGCGGCGAGGATCTCCGGCGCGTGCGTCTCCAGCTCCGCCAGCAGCTCGCGCACCGGAAAGAAGAACATGCCGCTGTTCCAGAAGTGTTCACCGCCGGCGACATAGCGCTCGGCGGTCGCGGCGTCCGGCTTTTCTTCGAAGGACGCCACCGGCACGGCGCCCGCGCCCTCCGGCTTCGCCTGGATGTAGCCGTAACCCGTGTTGGGATGATCCGGCACCACGCCGAAGGTCAGCAGATTGCCCGCCTCCGCCGAAGGCAGCGCCGTGCGCACCGCGGCGACGAAGGCGTCTGCATCCCGGATCATGTGGTCCGCCGGCAGGATCAGCAGGAGCGGATTCTCGACGGGGTGGGCGGCCTCGGCCAGGAGCGCGGCCACTGCGGCCGCCGGTGCGGTGTTCCTGCCCGCCGGCTCCAGGATGATGGAAGCGCTGGATGCAGCTTCCGGCCCCAGTACCTCCAGAAGCTGTTCGCCGACCGCAAATCGATGCTGCTCGTTGCAGACCACGATGGGCGGGGCACAGTCGCCGGCCAGACCCTCCAGGCGACGCAGGGTCTCCTGAAGCAGCGAACGCTCGCCGGTCAGGCGCAGCAGCTGTTTCGGGTTCCCCGCCCGGGACGCCGGCCAGAGCCGGGTGCCGGAACCGCCGCAGAGGATGACGGGGATGATCACCCGGCATCTCCTTGCTGTCGGTACCAGTCGTAGGTAGCCGCTATTCCGTCACGCAGCGACCACTTCGCCTTCCAACCGAGGCCATTCAGCCTCGAGACATCCAAGAGTTTCCGTGGCGTGCCATCCGGCTTCGAGGTGTCGTACTCGAGCGACCCCTCGAAACCAACTACCTCCGCCACGAGCTCGGCGAGGTCACCGATCCGGATATCCTCCCCGACACCGATATTCAGCATCTCCGCGTCACTGTAGTTCTCGGCAAGGAACACCACCGCGTTGGCGAGGTCGTCCACGTAGAGAAACTCCCGACGCGGATTCCCCGTCCCCCAGATCGGCACCGTGGCATCGCCCCGCTGCTTCGCTTCGTGAAACTTGCGGATCAGCGCCGGCAGCACATGCGACGTCTGCAGATCGAAATTATCACCTGGACCGTACAGATTGGTTGGCATCAGGGAAATGGCGTCAAAACCATACTGCTTGCGATACGCCTGACACATCTTGATGCCCGCGATCTTAGCCACTGCGTACCACTCGTTAGTCGGTTCGAGCGGGCCGGTCAGAAGCGTGTCCTCGCTCAGCGGCTGCGGCGCCATCTTCGGATAAATACAGGACGAACCGAGGAAAACAAACTTCCCGACGCCTGCCTCGTAGGAGTACTGGATGAGGTTCGTCTGTATCCGCAGGTTGTCCCGGATGAAGTCGGCGGGATAACTATCGTTGGCCAGAATTCCGCCGACTTTGGCTGCTGCGTCGATGACGACGGCCGGGCGCTCGGCCTGCAGGAAGTCCCGTACAGCCGCGCCGTCCGTCAGGTCGACCTCGCTGCGCGTCTTCAGAACCAGATTCTCGTAACCCTGCCGCTCGAGTTCCCGGACCACTGCCGACCCCACCAGTCCTCGGTGACCGGCCACGAAGATGCGGTCACCCTTATTCATGGTAATTGAAGGCGCGATACCCCTCACGCTGAATCAGCGCGTCCCGACCGGCAATCTCGAGGTCCGACTGAACCATCTCGGTGACCAGTTCCCTGAAACTGATCTTCGGCGTCCAGCCGAGTTTCTCTTTGGCCTTCGTCGGATCGCCGAGCAGCGTTTCGACTTCCGTGGGGCGGAAATAGCGAGGATCTATCCGTACGATCACGTTGCCCTCGCCATCCAGTCCCTGTTCGTCAACACCCTCACCTTGCCAGCTGACATCGATGCCCAGCTCCGCAGCGGCTATCTCCACGAATTCTCGTACAGAATGCTGCTCGCCTGTCGCGATCACGAAGTCCTCCGGCTGATCCTGCTGCAGCATCAGCCATTGCATCTCTATGTAATCACGAGCGTGACCCCAGTCCCGCAGTGCATCGAGATTGCCGAGATACAGGCAGTCCTGAAGACCGGTCTTGATGCGAGCCAGCGCCCGCGTGATCTTCCGGGTGACAAAGGTCTCGCCACGGATCGGCGACTCGTGATTGAAGAGAATGCCGTTGCACGCATAGAGTCCATAGGCCTCCCGGTAATTCACCGTGATCCAGTAGGCGTAGAGCTTCGCCACGGCATAGGGCGAACGAGGATAGAACGGTGTCGTCTCGCTTTGGGGAATCTCCTGCACGAGACCGTACAGCTCCGACGTGGAGGCCTGGTAGAACCGGGTCTTCTCCTCCATACCCAATATGCGAATCGCCTCGAGGATACGCAGACAGCCCACGGCATCTGCATTCGCCGTGTACTCCGGCGTCTCGAAAGATACCGCCACATGGCTCTGGGCAGCCAGGTTGTAGATCTCGTCGGGCTGCACCTGCTGGATGATCCGGATCAGATTCGTCGAATCCGTCAGATCGCCGTAATGCAGGATAAGCTGGGGATTGGGTTCGTGGGGGTCCTGGTAGAGGTGGTCGATCCGGTCGGTGTTGAATGACGAGGCCCGGCGCTTCACGCCATGGACCTCATAACCCTTCTTCAGCAAAAACTCCGCCAGATAGGCGCCATCCTGGCCGGTGACGCCGGTAATCAGTGCCGTCTTGCCCATATCGCTCTTCTGCTTTGGTTGTGTGTCAGTCGTCCTTCCGCCGCTTCGGCGTCGCTACGCGTGCCTCCCGCCCCGGGATGTGCCCGCGGCCGATGGCGTAATAGGTGAAGCCCATGTGCTCCATCAGGTGCGGCTCGTACAGGTTGCGCCCGTCGAAAATTACTGGCTGCGCAAGCTTGTCCTTGATGAGATCGTAATCCGGACTGCGGAACTCCTGCCACTCTGTCACGATTGCCATCGCGTCCGCGCCTTCCAACGTCTCCAGGGACGACTCGCAGAAGACCAGGTCGTCGCGCTTGCCGTAGATGCGTTCCGCCTCTTCCATCGCCACGGGGTCGTAGGCACGCACTTTCGCACCGGCGTCCCACAGCGCCTCCATCAGCACCCGGCTGGGTGCCTCCCGCATGTCGTCGGTCTTGGGTTTGAAAGCCAGCCCCCAGAGCGCGAAGGTCTTGCCGGCAAGGTTGCCCTCGTAGTGCTCGCGGATCTTCTCGAACAGCCGTCGCTTCTGACGGTTGTTCACGGACTCCACCGCGTTCAGCAGTTCGGCATCGTAGCCCACGGCCGTCGCCGATCGGGCCAGCGCCTGCACGTCCTTCGGGAAGCACGAACCGCCGTAGCCGATGCCGGGATAGATGAACTGATAGCCAATGCGCGGGTCAGAGCCGATACCGATACGCACCTGTTCTATATCCGCATCGAATCGCTCGGCCAAATTGGCCAGCTCGTTCATGAAGCTGATCTTCGTGGCCAGGATCGCGTTGGCCGCGTATTTGGTCAGCTCCGCCGAGCGCACGTCCATGGCGATTAATCGGTCGTGCTGGCGGGTAAAGGGCTCGTACAGCACCCTCAGGAGTTCGGTCGTGCGCGGATTGTCGGCGCCGACCACGATACGGTCCGGCTTCATGAAATCCGTAACGGCCGCACCCTCTTTCAGGAATTCCGGGTTGGAGACCACGTCGAACTCCAGCGGCAGACCCCGCTTGGCCAGCACCTTGGCGACGCGCTCGCGGACCTTGTCCGCCGTGCCCACCGGCACCGTGGACTTGTCCACAATGATGCGGTACTCCTTCATGTGCTCGCCGATACTCTCGGCGACGGCAAGCACGTGCTTCAGGTCTGCTGAGCCGTCTTCGTCCGGCGGCGTGCCCACCGCGATGAACTGGAAGGTACCGTGGTCCACGCCCTTTTCGATGTCGGTGGTGAACTCGAGACGGCCCGCCTCGACGTTTCGCTCGACCAGCGGCTCCAGCCCGGGTTCGTAGATGGGAATCTCGCCCTTGTTAAGGCGCTTGATCTTGTCCTCGTCGATGTCCACGCAGACCACGTGGTTGCCCATCTCTGCCATACAGGCGCCCGTGACCAGGCCCACATAGCCGGAGCCGAAGATAGTAAGTCTCATTTCGCCAACCTTATGGTGTCAGATGCCGCGGACGGCATGAATGATGCTGAGCGCCGCAATTATAGCGATTGCACGAGCACGGTAAGTGACAGATTCGGCAGATTTCGGCGTGACACGCGCCGATATCAGCTGCTACGGCGGGCCGCTATGTCGGTGACGCTGGCGCTCTTCTTGCCGGAGGCCAACACCTTGCGCCGCCGCCAGACGAGGTCGTCAATCTCGTTCGTCGGCTGATATTCGGTCACCGCCTCCAGCAACAGTGAGCGGGCGGTCTCGCAATCGCCCAGCTGGCAGGCGTCCCACAGCGTCTTTATGCGGGGCTCCAGGTCGTCCCAGGACAGATAAGCCTCCGCCGCCCGCATGATGCGCTGATGATCCGTACCGACGACATCGTTGCCGATGAGGAGCTCCTCGTAGAGCTTCTCCGCCGGCCGCAGACCCGTGTAGTGGATCTCGATGTCGCCGTCCGGATCGTTGTCGTCGCGGACGGTCAGGCCCATGAGATGGATCATCCGGTAAGCCAGATCCCGGATCAGCACCGGCTTGCCCATATCCAGCACGAACACGTCGCCGCCTTCGCCCATGGAGCCCGCCTGGATCACCAGCTGCGCGGCCTCGGGGATCGTCATGAAATACCGGATGATGTCCGGGTGGGTGACCGTCACGGGACCGCCCTGTCGGATCTGCTCCCGGAACAGCGGTACTACCGAGCCCGAAGAGGCCAGCACGTTGCCGAAGCGGACCATGCAGAATTTGGTCGACTCGGAGCGCTCTTGCAGCGCCTGCAGCACTAGCTCAGCGAAGCGCTTCGTCGCACCCATGGTGTTGGTGGGATTCACCGCCTTGTCCGTGGAGATCAGTACGAAAGTCTCTACCTTCGCCTCCAGCGCCGCCTCGGCCGTATGCAGCGTTCCGAACACGTTGTTGTGTACGCCTTCCAGCACGTTGTGCTCCACGATGGGCACGTGCTTGTAGGCCGCCGCATGGTAGACGGTGTGCACGCCATACGAGGCCATCACGCTCCGCACCCGCGGCTTGTGATGGGCGGAGCCGAGCAGCGGAATCAGCTCGAATTCGAGCGACTCCGTTTCCTTCAAAGCGCGCAGTTGCTTCTCGATGTTGTAGAGTGCAATCTCGGAAATCTCGAGAAGAATCAGCCGACTGGGGCCGAGTTGGGCAATCTGCCGGCAGAGCTCCGAGCCGATGGAGCCGCCGGCGCCTGTCACCATCACGGCCTTTCCACGGATACATGCGTCCAGCAGCTCCGGCACAGGGGGCACCGGGTCACGGCCCAGGAGATCCTCGACGTCGACGTCCTGGATGGAGTCTACCTTCGCGCGGCCTGTCACCAGATCACTGATGTCCGGAATGGTCTGCACGTGGACGGCAAGGGATTCCAGCTTGAGGAGAATATCCCGACGGCGGCGACGGGAAGCGCTCGGGAGTGCGAGGAGCAGGCGGGATACATCGAGCTCATCGACCAAGGTCGGCACTGAACGCGGCGGATGCACCTCGAGGCCGTTCAGCACACTACCCCACAGCTTGTCATTGTCGTCGACGAAACAGACGGGTAAGTAGTCCTGCCCGCTGGCCAGCGACTGCGCCAGACGCACACCGGCCTCGCCGGCGCCATAGATGATTACCCGATCAGCGCGCTGGCGTGAGCCGCGCAGCACAAGCCGGGCCATCAGACGGCTGCCCGAAATCCAGATGAGGATCCCGGCCCAGATGACCACAATGGTCCGGATGGGGAGCTGGACCGTAGGGAGCAAGACGCTGAGTAATGTGAGCAATACCGCGGACAGGGTCGCCACGCGGAACGCGTTGACGAAGAGGTCCAGGCCCATGAATCGGACCACCGAGCGGTGGAGTCCCATGCCCCACATGACGGGGACCGTAGCCATCAACACCACGCCCGCCACGGTCGTGCCGAGTCCAACAGAAGGCCACCCTGGCGCGACCGTCACGGCGAGCGCAATCAGTGAAATGAGGGGTATGGCGACGGCATCCGCCGCCAACATGACCGTCTGCTTGGCAGGCCGAGATAACTGGACAATGGATGCCCGAATGCGTCCCAGCGATTTCCGTTCCTGTGGGCTCACGTGCTCCCCGTTGTAACGTCAGCGAAAACAGTCCTTATTGAGGCAATTCATAGCCTTGCCGACGATATTTGACATAGTATAAACAAATGATGCGAAAAAGTGTGCTCGAATTCCAATTTTGGCCCACGAGTTCGATTGCCCGGCGGCGCTGACCGGGAATGATCGGGGAGCCGTTCGAGCCACCGTCACGTCCGCACTCGGTCACCAGAGCCCTTGCCCAAGACAGTCGCCAAGATATAGCGAAGATAGCTGGAAACCGACAGTGACTCGAGCATCTGCGCATCAGTTTCGGCGAGCCGGACGGGCGTTGACATATCGATGCCCCTGATCTGAGACAATCCGGTGATTCCCGGCCGCACGTCGAATACCCCGCGATTGACCCGCTCCAAAATAAGCTCCTCCTGAGCCAACAAACACGGACGCGGACCGACTAGACTCATATCTCCCTTCAAGACGTTCCACAGTTGCGGCAACTCATCGAGTTTCGACCGACGGAGAACTCGTCCCAACGGTGTAACCGCGTCGGTATCCGCGAGGTGCGTACCGACCTCCCTGGTTTCAGGTTTCATCGTACGGAACTTTATCAGCGTGAAGGGCTTTTGGTCTTGACCGACTCGACGCTGCCGGAAGAACGGCATGCCGGTATCAAGCAAACCCGCAAGTATCAGGACTATTAGCAGCGGGGAGGCGACAATTAGACCAAGTGCGGAGAGCAAAATATCCAGGAATCGGATCATCTCGGTTCCACTACGTCAGTTGCTCTGGCTTGCGAAAGCTCGACGCAGGCTTTCACCAATGCTCATAGATGGACTCCATCCCAATCTCTCCCTCGTATGCGAAATATCTACTTGGAGAGACCCAAGCAACCGCTGCAGCTCCGGCGAGCGTCCGATGGCTTTTCCTGCGATCTCTAATAGGCGGGGCGGACATGGGAACAAATGCGCGGACCGACCCATCGCTGCCGCGATCTTTCGCACGAACTCAGGGGTTGATAGGTCGCGCCCATCGGACACAAGAAACGAGTGACCGGCCGCATTCGGGTGTTTCATGCAGAGCACCAAGAACTCTACAAGGTTGTCTATCCCTATAACCGCCCGACGATTATCGACACTCGCAAGCGGTAATGGTAGCCCGGACGCTACCAGCTTAACTAGTCGGGAGAAGTTACCAGGGGCTCCAGGTCCATAAACCAACGGAGGCCTCACGATCACGACCTCAAGCCCGGTCCGAACTGCGACATCCTGAAGAACGACTTCAGCATCTTTCTTTGATACCGAATAGGGATCGAGAGGGTTCGGTAACGAATTTTCATCCAGCGAACCGCCTCCTTCCGTGCGGCTTCCAAGTACCCCTATCGAGCTAAGAAAAACAAACCTCTTAACCCCTTTTGCCACCGCCTCCTCTGCCAACCATCGAGTGGCGTTGACGTTTATCCGTACCAGGTCTGCTTGCCCGTCACCAGACGCTTTACCATGTGCCAAACCTGCCGCATGCACGATGCAATCAACACCTTCCAGGACCGCATCCAAGCTCGGCCGGGCGCCGAGATCCTCAATTACCACACTACCGGGAGCATCACACGCCCTGCGTACCAGGCGTCGGACCGAAATCCCCGACGAATCCAGGTTCGCACACAGGTGCTGACCGATAAATCCGGAAGCGCCGGTTACGATGACAGACATTGATTACTGTGCCCGTCAGACCTTACGCGAACGCGATTCAGCCGTCGCGGCCTCGCAGATCACGTCATAGTATTGCGAAAGACCAAGTTCTTTCGAAAGGTGCGCATTATAATATCGCCGAGCATTACTGCCGAGCGTATGCAGCGCGTCGGGATTGTCCCCAATTGACGCGAAGAACCTTGCTATTCCGTCCGTGTCATCGTTGGAATAGACCACCCCCCCGCCAGAAACCTCAATCAGGTGCGAGACATCGGACGGTGGCCCGATATAAACGGTTGGGACGCCACGGGCCATATAGCCAAGAAGCTTACTCGGAACCACCAATCCTTCGAAACCGGGATTAAGTGTAACCAACGCGACACTCGCGACCCCGATAGACTCTGGCAACTGATCTATGGGCACCAGACCTCGAAATTGGACTCGATCTTCAAGGCCTCTCTGACTGACCAAAGACTTGGCTTCCTGGAGACGCGTACCGCTGCCAATAAACAATAGCCGCAATGCCGAAGCACTGACCAACGCTTTCTCGAACGCTAGAATCGGGGCCGAAATGTCATGAGATATGCCGATATTTCCAGAGTACAGAATAACGGGAAAGTCTGTTAATCCCCACTTCGCCGCCAGCGTATTCGCCGGCCCTCGAACAATATCGACATCTCCGGTTGCCCAATTGGAGATGATTTCCACTTTGTCCGATGCCACACCCTTCTCTAGCAATCTCTCCTTCATGGACGGCCCCAGCGCAATCACCTTGGTCGCGCGCCCGTATGCCCAGCCCATGAGCTTCGAAACGAATCTTCCGAAGAGAGAGTCCATACGGGCCATTCCATGGGCGAACATAACCTCCGGATAGAGGTCCATCGCGATGAGTACGAAATCTCTACGGTGGATTAGTGCGACCGCTGCTACGATGGCAGGCATTAACGGAGGATTGGTCTGACTGACATACACAGTCGGTGGACTGCGAAACAAGAGCATTGGCAAGGATGCCAGATAGAACCACAATTGCCGGAGCAATTTGTAACGATGGATTCCCGCGCTTCGAATAAGTCGTGGAACGCGGACAATCTTGACCCCATACTCTTCGGGATTTTCCGACGCCTGATCTTTCACGAAAGCATATTGATCTGAACCGCAAAGGGCTCGGACATGAATACCTCGCGATGCCAAGTGGATCGCTATGCTCCGCGGAATCTCAGCGCCAGACCAGCCTTCCGGGTAGAAAAACTGCTCAATCAGCATGACCTGAAAAGATATCCCGTCACTGTCCATACAATGTCAGTCCG
This sequence comes from Lentisalinibacter orientalis, assembly GCF_040706535.1. Taxonomy (NCBI): domain Bacteria; kingdom Pseudomonadati; phylum Pseudomonadota; class Gammaproteobacteria; order Woeseiales; family Woeseiaceae; genus Lentisalinibacter; species Lentisalinibacter orientalis. The sequence goes on along the minus strand of NZ_JAPDRJ010000001.1, from coordinate 2,176,834 downwards.
CCATCAGTTGTTAATAGAAAGCACGTAGCAATCGTCGAATTGCCAACCTGTTTCAGTCGGATAGCTGCCGACACCGAGTGAGTGCGGTAGCAATGTGTCAGCCAGACACCAACCGCCGGCGCCGCGATACTCCACCCACGAAGTTTCTACTCGGCTAATATCGCATGACAATTCTACGATAAATGGCAGACAATTTTCCGCCGCACCACAGCCTGATATGCTCGCCTCCGGGGGAGAACACCTAACACCTCAGCGGACACCGTTGCCCTTATGAACAATGATGCCCCGATCGTCCTAAACGCCATCAACGCCAAAAGCGCCGGCACATACAACATTACGCGCTTGATGATCGACCAGCTGGGGCGTTCACCGTCTAAGCAAGTCTACGTCTTCCTCGTACCCAAACTTCCCGGCCTCGATTTTGGTCACAGCAACGATCGAGTCAGGGTGATGTACATCGAGGCCCCACCAGGACTCCAGCGCCTACACAGGGTACTGTTTGAGCTATTCACGCTCCCGAGGCTAATCCGACGACTAAAACCGCGCCATCTTATCGTTCTTGGAAACTATTCGGTGCGACGATTTCGATGCCCAAAAACCGTATTAGTGCGCCATCCGTATCTCTTGGAGATGACGCGTCGAGATGCGGAGCAGCTCCCAATACGGCGGCGGCTGCAGGAAGCAGCACGTCGCTTCCTTTTCCTGCTTACGACTCGATGTACTAAACACTGGGTGGTGCAAAGCGGGCAGATGAAACGAATTCTATGCACTCGATGGGCAATCTCTCAATCCTCCGTCGTCGTAGCACCTAACCCAATTGACCAATTTCTCGTAGGCGGCCGGTCCGTACATGCAAGTCGCCCCTTGCAACGCAAAATCCTAATCTATCCAAGCCGGTGGTATGAACACAAGAACCACCATCTCCTGATTGAGTTCGCGAAGAATTCAAGAGAGTTTCTTGCAAGCCACAGCCTGCAATTTGTAACCACAATTGCGGAAAGCACGTCAACAAGACGTCTGCTACAACGCGCAGGCGACTCAAAGCTCGGCGAAGTATTCGTCAATATTGGAGAAGTCACCAGAGTTGAGCTTTTCAGGTGGTACGCCGAAAGTTACGCGATAGTGTTCCCCTCAGAAAGCGAGACATTCGGAAACGGACTTCTGGAAGGCGCCTGCTTTTCCCTTCCCATTTTGGTCGCCGACCGACCATACGGCCGTGCTTTTGGGCAAGAAAATGTTATAACTTTTGAACCACGAGATTTCTCGTCATGGAGGGCGGCGATTTCTCATTTGATTGAAAATTATGCCGTCTACGCCGAGCGTTCCGGGCGAATCGCTAAAGAGAATGCAATCGACTCACAGACGTGGATCAACAGAGTGCTCGATGAGAATGCGATTTAGCCTTACATGGAGGAACTAGTTTGCTCATACTAAACTTGGGGTGCGGCGCTCGCACAAGTGATCATTTCTCGGTCGTGAATATCGACTGGTCTCCTCTTTTGAGGTTGAGGCAGCATCGCTGGGCTACCTCGCTCGCCTCCTCCTTTCTTGGGCCAGATCGACTTCGCAGGCTGCGGTCGCTCCCGGACAACATAGTCGTACATGATCTGCGGAGTGGGATACCGTATCGTGACGAGACCGTGGATGCCGTTTATCACTCCCATATGCTCGAACACCTCGACCGCGAAGACGCCGAAGCCTTTCTGCGAGAGGTCCACAGAGTGCTGAAGGCCGGTGGCATTCACAGAATCGTGGTCCCCGATATGGAAAGCCTCGCCCGCGAGTATCTAGGCAGCCTCGAAGAGTGTCGGCGAGCCGTTGACCCGGAATTGAATCGCTCGCACGACACCAAGCTTGGTGCTTTGATCGAGCAGAGTGTGCGCCGCACTGCTGCCGGAACGAGCGGACAATCCGCACCACGAAGACTACTGGAAACCGCAGTGTTTGGAGACGCCCGAAGGCGTGGCGAGACACATCAGTGGATGTACGACGAAATCACCTTGCGGCAGAAGCTAGCCGATGCCGGTTACCGGAATCCACGTCGAGTCACTCATCGCGAGAGCGAAATTCCGGAATGGTCTGCAATTGGTCTGGATACGCTGGGCTCTGGTGAGCCTTATAAGCCCGGCTCTCTTTACATAGAAGCGACCAAATGAGTACGCGATCCCCTTTAGGGTGACCGAGTACCTGCCCTCTCTATATACTCTTGAGAATCGACAAACAACAGGAACAGCAAAGGCGCTGCTCCCAGCACGATCACCTGCACAACCGAGGCGGAGAAATCTCCGAGTCGCGAAAAGAACAATAATAGGCAAAGCGACATCACATAACCCACAACACTCGCGAGCCGCCCTGATGATGCCCTCTGGTGAAGACGCTCTGTCACCAGCCCAAACAAGAAATAGACGGCAATCACGAGGCCTATCCCCGCAGTCTTATACGCCGAGACAAAACCGAATATCGGCGCGCCCGCATCTACGTCCACGTTTCTCGTAGCCCACCAGTACATTTCTCGCCCTATGGTCACCGGCGTAATATCAAACGGAAACAATGATCGAGGCGTGAGCTCAACGGGCCAAGCGATCCATCTGTACCAAAAGCTTCCGAGCGGGAATTCCGCGTCCCCCCATAGCAAGAGTCGCACCGACATGTCTGTGATCGCCTGCTCTCCACCATCGCTGATGAGAAATTCCGTATAAAGACCAGCGTATCCAAATAGGGTTCCAACGTCTCGCTCCCAGGAGCCGGCCAACCGAAATGCCTTGAAGCTAACGAAAGTGAGGATCGCTAGCACTAGCAGTGGCAGAGCTTTTCGGAAATCGATTTTTTGCTGGCCGAAATAGCTCGTCGCGACAAACAGAAGTGCTCCCCATACTATTGGAGTCGCCCGGCCATACACCGCAGTAACGGCACACGTTGTTCCGAACAATATCCAGGCGAACCAAGTCCGGTTCAGACTCTCTACGCGCGCTCGTCCTGCAATTACCATTGGCGCCGCGATCCAGGTTAGGGACGAGAGCATTAAAATGACGCCTCCACCCCGAACCGACTTTGACTCAGACAGGGACGAAGCGACTGTCGAGATACCGCCAAGAAGCACGATATACGCCGAAAGTCCTGCAAGGCCGAGAAGCCACGGAACAAGTGAGAGAGCGGCGGAGTACCTTATCGCCTTTACTGACACAGCCTTCCGCTGCTTACTTACCCATGAGCCCGAATGCAGGGCAATCGTCGCAATCACCGCCAGGGCAATCAGGAGAAGGCAGCCCACCGCCCGTTCATTAGGCGTGGTTCCCGGCAACCAGCGAAACTTCGCATCCATCCACAACAACATGAAGAGCCGCGGATACATCAAGACCAGTAAGAACAGATGCCAGGCAGTCAAAGGGGCGAGAATCTCTCGCATGCCGTTAACTAGCAAAACTCGCCCACTAAATAGGCTGGCGGCGAGAATCACGACAAACGCTAACCAGAGCATCACGTCATCTCAGCTGTTCTGTCACCGCTGAGTACAGTAGGCGCCACAGAGGTATTTTGGTCTTCAAGACCTTTGCCGCCCGCGCCTCCTGCTCGGCTACGAAACTCGTAGCTTGGTCCGCTTGGCTCGCGTTTATACTCGAATCGTTCTGATGACGAATTCGAACTCTTGGAACGAACCGGAGCTTTAGTCCCGCCTCACGGCTACGCCACGCCAGGAGATCCTCCTCACCGAACATAAATAGATCCTCATCCAACTGAGGATAGCGATTCAAGAATGCTCTCGTTAGCATAAAAAACGCACCATGCAGCTTATATACCGTCAACGAATCCGTACTCGGTTCTCCACTGACTAGTGCCCTCTTCCTTGGAAAATGCCCCCTAATCGAGGTCCAGAGCGACCTTCCCGGCCTTCCCCACATAAACCACGCTAAAGCTGCCCAATAGCGCATGTCCAACTGCCAAACCGATGGGTTTTGTTCGGACCCATTCGGGACATAAATCGTTGGCCCAATAATTCCCACAGTTTCCGTTGCTTCAGCTCCGAACACCCTAATTATTTCGGTACTTACGACCTCTGTGTCGCTCGTCGCGAGGATTACATGATCGACACCTCGGTCGCGCAAGTACCGTATACCGATATTGTGCCCATAAGAGAATCCTCCGTTTCTCGGTGCGCGAATTAAGCGAGTATTCTTGAGATTCTTGCATTCTTCTGTGAGTCTCTCCCACGATTGATTCGGAGACGCATTGTCGACAACCACAATATAATCCGGGAGTGGGTCACATCTTGCGAAGCTCGCCAGGCACTTCAGAGTAGCTTCGTAGTCGACGTAATTCAGCACCGAGACACCAATAATACTCATCGCAAAAACCTGCTAGACCCACGGGGCTCTTCGGCCGATAAATCGTTCCAGTAAAATCCTGTCGGCGGAGAAATATTCGTGTAGTCGTTCCCTAGTCTGTTGGCTCAAGACTTCAGGAGCATCCTCAGCCCGCACACTGAAGTGCGTCTCGTATCGGAACCTCAAAGCCTTGCGCTGCGAGGGCGTCAGCAGGAACCGGGCACACGCGCGTACTGCTCCGTTTGAGCGCAAAACACGATCAAGACGCCCAAACCGGGCAGTGCCACCGCGATGCGCATGCGGGAATTCGCCCAGACGTAGCACCGCATCTGGCGACAGATACTCTTGGATATCCGCGGCCAATGGTCTTGAGTCACCAATCAACTCTTCAAGAAAGTAGACGCGGAGTTGACCGCGGTCCGCCATCTGCGCAAATCTCGTCAACTGACGGCCATACAAACCGACCGCCAGGAAATCATGATCCATATCCGGTTCATCGACTTCCTCTCCGGCTTTCACCAGAAGCTCGTCGATACAGGCATCAAGAGATTGACGTGTCCGACCTCGACGGACAGTCATTCGGTAATGCGATAGTGCTCGTTCGACTGGATCTCTAAGAACAGCGATTAGCTTGGTGCCGGGGCAGTGAAACTTGATGCGCTCTGACGCCTTCTTAGAGCACAAGTATTGTGGTGACGCTTCTCCGAGGATCAACGAATCGCTCGCATGGGGAAATAGGCTACGGTAGTAATCCATGCCCCGGGCATACTCGTCTTCGTTGCTAAAAAACTGGAGTTCCTTTTCAACTGGCATTGATATCGTTGGACTGGCGCTCAACCACGCATGCATTGACGTAGTACCAGCTTTTTGGGCACCGATGACAATGAAATGCGGAAACGCGTTCATGGTTTTCTCCCGCTCTGGGAACCTCTGGACAAGAGCACTCCAATAATTGACGAATCGACGCTCAATAGGTTCTTGACAAGTCCTAGCATAATCAGGTTAGACGCCGAAATGCTTAGTGCGGAAGCTACCGCTGCCCCGACAAGTCCATATCGCGGAATGAGTAACACGTTGAGAACCAAATTTAGAGCGGCGCACAAGACTAGGACGCGAGCCGCTCGGGATTCGTGCCCCGTCATCGTCAATAGATATGCTACCGGGCCTGCCAGGACGTTGATGAACTGCGCCACAGCCAAAATGCAAAGAGCAGAGTATGCCTGCCCGAACTCCGCACCGAAGAGCGTGCCTAGAATCCAAGCACCAAAGAGAACAACGACAATGAATAACGGAATGGTGAGACCAACGATTAGAGAGTTGCCCCGCGAGATGGCTTCTTGCAGCGAACGCGTATCGCCGCGATGGTGGCAGCCTGCAAATATCGGAGCCAATATTGCATTCACCGCTTGTAGCACGAAGGGAATGAAAAGAGCAGTCTGACTTGCGGCCCGATAAAGGCCGACATCTTTGCTTGTGCTTAATATTCCCAGCAACAGCAAATCCGAGTAAGAGACAAAATAGTGCACTCCAGATACGACGACCAACGGTCCCAGCGCCCTATACCAGTTCTTGACCTGAGTCGGGTCCGGAGTTCTTCGACCGTGACGCGCCCCGACTCGCTTAAGGAAGGCTGATGCAAACGAAAGAGATATGGTAGCTGCCACAGCATATAGCAGCATCGCTAGCGAGGCTGTCGGCATGATCCTAGTGACGCCGGCTTGCATCAGAGCGATCAGGAAGATTAAGACGAGGGGACGAATCACGTACTCTGGCAATTGGCCCAGAGCAACGTGACGTAACCCGATCAACACGGCTGAACGCACTGCGCCGAACAACACGATCGGCACGAGCGCGAACGCGAAGAATAGAGGCCACGCATATGCAGCTAGGACATTACGCTGCGCAAAGAAGAGCATCACTATCGCGACAGTAAGCAGCGAAAGTGAGCCCATCCGCACAAGTCGATTCGCCCAAGTCCAAAGGGCTGCTCTTCCGACCGGATCCTTACTCGCTTTGAATCGACTCGTTTCACGAACGATCAGCGCAGCGACGCCGTGTTGTAGTGGCATAGCTACGATGCCAGCCGCAGCAAACGCAAAGCTATAGACGCCGAATTGCTCTAGACCAAGAAATCTCGCCAATAGGACCGCGACTAGGTAACCCAACGCAGCATGTGAAAGACGAATCCCTATGCTGATCGCGCTCTTTCGGTGCACACTCAATATCCAGTCTAGCCACGCATCACGGATCAGCCGCTATCACGATGCCACCGTGTCGATGCAGCCCATGACACGTTCTCAACAGACCCAAACGAGAAGCGACCGTGAATCTACCGACGCATGGTCGAAGCGACTAGTCTCGAATCCAATTTACCGTGGTCCACGGTCAACTTAGCCGGCAGACGCCTGCTGTTGGGGATGCATCGACCGATTTACGCGCAGGAGCAAGCGCACATAAGCGACTATGAAAGCCAGGACTGCAGCAAATAGCATAGAAGTAATGACGATCAGCAACTTCTTGGGATGGTATGGATACTTCGGAATCTGTGCCGAATCGAGTACACGAAACGCGTATTGCTCATTTCCTTGTGCCAATACAACCTTTTGCAGTTCTCTTTCAAGAACCCGGCTAAGCGCCTGCTGGGTCGCCAACTGATTTGTCTGGGAGATCTGCTGATCAAGATACTCTATTCGTGCTTGCGCCTCTCGGAGCACCCTAGTCCGCATCTCATGGTTGACCATACTCACCAATTCGTTTGCCCACTCTGCTGCCTGCGCTGGATTCTTCCACTGAATCTGCAGCGACAACAGATCATTACCCGCCTCTTCTCTGAGCACACGAACATTATCGGCAAAATACTGTATACCGTCTCGCACGTCTGGCTGGTCCTCTTGATCTACTCGCCATCTTTGATTTTTTGCATCCCATTCCCCTTCAAAAAAAACAGGCAGAAGCTGACGCTTCTCAATAAACTCGCGAGCTAAATCTCTAGATTCAAGAACGGCTCGCGCCTCGACCGCCGTAGATTCTGAGACATCAAGGCCGATCAGGCTGGCCACCCCACCAAGTTCGGATGGAATTTGCGGCACAGATTGGTCGTTTGCGGGAGAAAGTACGACTTCCGCTCGATACCAGTCTGGCGCGATCATCACATAAGCTCCGGCAGCGATACCTGCAGCCAGAGCGACGCATAGGATCCAAATTCGCGACAACCACGCGGCCCTCAGAAACCTGCTGATGGTAACTTCATCGAGAGCTATAGAATTCAGGGCGTCGTAGTCTTGATCTGTAGCTGCTGAAGGTTTTTTCATGCTCGGAATATGCTGCGAACGTGCCGTATTGGATCGCGCCAATCAGAACGAATTCACCGCGGCCGCAGCGATCGCAAGGTTATATACGATCTGGGTCGCATTAGACCACAGCGCAATGGGCTTTACTCGATCCGCATGTAGCGGCACAACTATCGTGTCCCCTGGCTGAATATCCAACCCCGTTGAACGAGCAAAAAAGCGCGACTGGCTACCGACAACAACTTCCCCATTTGCTCGCACGACATACGTACGCGTCTTGTCGGCTTTCCTGGTAAAGCCGCCGCTCTTGTCAATGTAGTCGTCTCGTCCTAGCGAAGGGTCATGCAAGTGCGAGGTAGTGTATTGCACCTCGCCGATTACAGTCACCTCCTGCGCAAGGACCGGCACAATCAAACGATCGCCGTCGCGCAGAATCACATCGTCAGCTGCGTCTGCTAGGACAGCCGGAAGATCAATCACGAGGCGGCCAACGGGCTTGGCTTCTCTTAGTTGCTCGAGCAGCGCCCTACCAGTACTGACCGCTTCCGATTGCCCCGGATCTGAAAGTGACATCGACGCCAGGTCGCCCTCCAGCCGATTCGCCAGCACGTCGAGCTGCTCTCGCTCCCGATCCTTGAGCGCTTCCCGCGTAAAGACACTGCCCTTGGGAAAGGCCATATCTGTCAGACCTCCGGCGCGTTCTAGCACATGTCTCAGTGTCTCTCCCTGCTTGATCGGATAGCGGCCAGGGAACGCGACTTCACCGAGGATCTCGACAAATTCCTGATCTCGCCAGCGCGGAATCTCCTTGATATTGAGGTAATCGAACGACTGCAGCACAATGTTCTGTACCGGATCGCCCGCCAGTGCTGCTTTGAGATTTATCTGGATCAGTTCTGTCTTTCTCGCCTCACCATTGACAAGCTCATATCGCGTCAATTCTGCTTCTTCGAGATATGCGGATTCTGCCAATCCACCACCCGCACGCACCAGGTCAGCGATGCGCATGCTCTGCTCTAGCGGGTACTCACCTTCGGCGCTCACCTGGCCACCGATCCGCGCCACTCGCAGCGGTTGGGTTCTCGAGGATCGGAGCCGCAACTCATCGATGAGCGGGGACACTATATGTTCCCGCCCCACCTTAAGATCGAACACATAAACCGTATCCCGCGGCTCCAGGAGCACGTCTTCTTCACCTTTAGGCGCACCCCAGGCTGCCTGCAGGTCTGCCGAGACAACGGCGAGTTCCGCGTTCGCCACCACTTCCCGGCGGATCAACACATAGTTGAGGTCGCTGTTCTCTTTAAGGTCGCGGCTGCTGCGAATTAGATCGGTGATACGGAGTCCATCCCGCCACTGGTAGTCGCCCGGCCGCTGGACATTGCCTACCAGCCGCACAGCCTGTTCGAGCTGGGCGACACCTTTCGGCACCACGATCGTGTCCCCGTCCGCGACCTTTAGCGAACGGCCCTCGATCTCGTTCTGATTCGCTTCGAGCACCAGCAAGCCGGCACCCGGCTCAAGCCTTTCAATCTTGATTCCGGGCTTGTATGCAGTGGGCTTCAGACCGCCAGCCAAACCAATGACGTCTTCCACATTGGCGGCACCGCGGTACTCGTATATCGCCGGCCGGTTGACCTCGCCCGCGACCGTTACCCGGGTGCCAACCGGCGGAACGAAAACGACGTCGCCCGACTGGAGCCGCACGTCCTCCCGAGTGTCCCCTTGAAGTAATACATCGTAGACATCCAGCGTCTTCACCACTTCACCCTGGCGCTTGAGCTGGATACGACGCAAGCTGCCCTGGCGCGCTACTCCCCCGCTCACGGCCAACGCGGTCGTAATCGTCGACATCGGGCTGACAGCATAAGAGCCCGGCGATTTGACGTCGCCTACCACGAATACCTGAAGAGCGCGCAGCTCACCCAGCGTTACGCTTACCTGGGTACCGATAAACTGTTCGCGGACCCGTTCCCCTATGAGTTGCTGCACATTAGCGTAACTGCGACCGGCAACCGAGATGGGACCGATTTCCGGGAAGCGAACCATGCCGTTTCTCTCGACCGGCAGCTCGTAATCAACGTTTTGATTTCCGAAGAGCTGAATTCGGAGCGTGTCCCCGGGCCCAAGCATGTAGTCTGCGGCTACGGGCACCGCTCGATTCGGCTCCAGCCGCGCCGGATCCCGCTCGAAGAGTTCATAGCCAAATGGCTCCAGCGCATCTACCCCGACCGGTTCCAGCGGGAGCCGGTTCACATTGATGCTCAGCTGTGACAGCGACGGCTCCGCGGCGAGCCGCATAGTCGCCTGTTCCTCTGTGAGGCCGGAGAGAGGTATCTCACCCACGCCCGACAGCATGAGGCGCCCGAGCGCATCGAGTTGATACGGATTACCATTCATGACACGTTGCATCAACGCGTCGCGGGACTGCTGTACCGCCCCGGATAGCGCCGGCCCACTGGTCTCCCTTGCACTAACATTCAGCACCAACGTATCGTCAGCCCGAAAAACCGGCGGCCCCTCCGGCTCGTCTTCCTCGAGAGGAGGCAATAGCATAGGCGGCGTAGTCTGCTCATCGCTGTCTTTGCTGACCTCCCGCTGCCCGCCCGACGAAACCCGCAAGTTACGAAGCTGCTCAAGCGCCGCCTGACGCTGCGAGGGCGGCAACTGGTTCAACATGCGCTGTTGCTCGGGAGTGAGCGAGACTGACTGGCTGTAGGCCGAGGGTGCGGCAGCCATCAGTACCGCGGCAGCCACGACGAGCACGGTGAGACTGGCGAAAAACCTGAGAAAACGTTGCACGGCTATCCGAACTGTTGTGTGAGCCTTACGAATACGCGCACATCGGTGGAATCCGTGTTCGCGACCTTGTCATCCAGTTGTTGCACGCCGACGCCGAGATCGAGCTTGCCGAACTTCGTATCACGACTATGGGTGATGCTGACGTCCAGAAGATCCTTTGGCGTGGACGTGACGGTATTGCCCTTGTCCGGCGCGCCGCCCCGGTTTAGCTCGGCGAAATTTGCGGTCACGTGCCATTTACCGTATTTGTCGTGGCGCGCGAGGACGCCGGCGGTAACGGTACGGGCGTCGTTGTCCGTGGAATATCCGATCGAACGATCTTTGTAGCGGTAGCCGGTAGGGTAAGAGCCATTGTTATAGGCGCAATTGAAGCCTTTGGAGCTCTCATAGAAATTGCACGTCGTATCGGATATCTCCACGTACGCATGCCAGTCGGACTGCACAGCATCGCTTCTTCCCCAGAATTCGACGCCGCCCATGCCCATATAACGGCTGGGGAAGCCGCCCGCCTCGTCCTCGCCTATGAGCTGTCCGTAGACGGCGTAGGGCAGATTGCCAATCGGCGAATGCCAGCGGAAGTCGTAACCCGCGAGCTGATTCGCCTCGTCGCTCGCGCCGCTCTCACCTTCCTCCACGTTCGTGTCACCCGCCAGCACTTTCAGGAACGCATCGATGTCACAGGGCCGCCCCGAACCACACCACTGTGCCGTACGCAGCAGCCCGATCTCCAGCGACTGCAGCGGCCGGAAGTTCACTCGCCAGCCGAAGAACCGCGCATTGGGCTCCGCACGCCCGCTCTCGAGCTGACCCCAGACGACGCTGGTGGACCAAGGGCCGATCCAAGACAGCCACGGGCTCTCGAAGGGGGTGGAGAAGTTCCGCTCCAGCACCAGCGCCGGTATCGGCCGGGCGTTGTTGGAGAGTATCAGGCTGCCACCCCAGCCGGGGCCCCACCAGCGGTCGACGACTGCGGCACCGATCATCCAATTGCCGAGCGCCATGGTGGCGTAGGAGCCGTCCATGCGGAAGTCCTGGTCGTCCACCGGATCATCGGAGAAGCCGGCGCGCACCTTTATGGCGAAGCGATCACCTGTCCAGTCGGTGGAGGCCCAGCCTTCTTCGTCGCCCCGGGGCACGTCCTCGAAGCCGCGGATGAGCAGTGGATTCTCGGCGAAGCTCAGCTCGCCCTCGGTGCGCCACACCTTGGTGCGAGTCTCATACTTCGCCAAGTCACGAATGCGGGTAAGGGCGGAGGTGGCCGGCGCGGAAAGGTCAGTGTCCTCCCGAAAGCGGTTGACGTCTTCGGCGATGTCGCCCATGGACAGAGGCCAAGCGGAGACCGGACTAGTGATGACGCCCTCGTCGGCTAGGCGCTGGATATCGGCCTTCAACCAGGGGTCGCCGGGCGCGATCCACGGTTCTGCGGAGGCTAAAGTCGGGAGCGCCAGAGTCAGGGCCGCCGCAAACGGCAGAAGCCGTCTCCACCCACGATCCCCGTCGTGGTTACTCCTGTGTCCCTGGAGAAGTCCCACCGATTCAGTCGCCCAAGCCCGAAAGACGGAATTCTAGAGAGCCGAAGCCAGCGTGGCAACTTATGTCATCCGGTCAGCGGCGTCGTAAGGCGATTATTGCCCGCGAGCCGGAAGGCGAATCCTGTCGGGAGCACATGCTATCCAGGCAACTCTGACTCCCGCAGAACCGACCCAGCCTCATCCTTGCCAGAAAGCAAGGGCAGCTCCCCCGTCGGGATGGGCCAGCCAATGCCTATATCGGCGTCGCTCCACAGAATCGAGCGCTCGAATTCCGGCGCATAGTAGTCCGTGCACTTGTACTGAAATTCTGCGATGTCCGAAGTGACGTAGAAGCCATGCGCGAATCCGGCTGGCACCCAGAGCATGCGGAAATTTTCCGCAGACAACGTCTCACCTACCCATTGCCCGAAGGTCGGAGATCCCCGGCGGATATCCACCGCCACGTCGAACACCTCACCCAACGTGACCCGCACGAGCTTGCCTTGGGCTTGCCGAACCTGGTAATGAAGCCCCCGCAGCGTCCCCCGAACTGAGCGGCTGTGGTTATCCTGCACGAACTCTTCCGTTATCCCTGCGTCGGCAAATTTCTTCTTCTGCCAGGATTCCAGAAAGAATCCCCGCTCATCGCCGAATACATCCGGCTCGATAACCACGACCTCGGGAATTGCGGTTGGAGTAAACTTCATCGCCTCAGAACACCCGGTCTTCGGCCACGCGCTTCAGATACTCGCCGTAAGCGGTCTTCGCGAGGCCCGCCGCCAGCTGCCTCAAGCCGTCCACATCGATGAAACCCATGCGGTAAGCGGTCTCTTCGGGTGAGGATATCTTCAGCCCCTGGCGCTTCTCGATGGTCTCGATGAAGGTGGCGGCGTCGAGCAGGGATTCGTGCGTTCCCGTATCGAGCCAGGCGTATCCCCTGCCCATCACCTCGACATTAAGGGACTGGCGCTCCAGGTAGGCTTTGTTGACGTCTGTGATTTCCAGCTCGCCCCGAGCCGAGGGCTTCATCTGCTTGGCGATGTCGACGACGTCCTCGTCGTAGAAATACAGCCCGGTGACCGCATAACGGGACTTAGGCGCCGTCGGCTTTTCTTCCAGGCTGACAGCGCGCCCACCCTGGTCGAACTCGACCACGCCGTAGCGCTCGGGATCCGCCACCGGGTACGCAAAGACCGTGGCACCGTCTTGCCTTCGTGCCGCACGCTGCACCAGCGCTTTCAGGTCATGGCCCTGGAAGATGTTGTCCCCAAGAATCAGCGCACTCGGATCCCCCCCGATGAACTCCTCGCCGATCAGGAAGGCCTCAGCAAGGCCGTTCGGCTGGTCCTGCACCGCATAAGCCAGACTCATTCCCCATTGGCTGCCATCACCCAGCAGTTCGCGGAAGAGAGGAGTGTGCTCCGGCGTGGAGATGATCAATATATCCCGGATATCCGCCATCATGAGCGTGCACAGCGGGTAATAAATCATGGGTTTGTCGTAAACGGGAAGCAGCTGCTTCGACACCGCGTGGGTCACCGGGTACAGCCGGGTGCCACTGCCACCGGCGAGAATAATCCCTTTCCTCTTCATGAGTCTTATTCGCCTCGTTGGTTTCGCACCAATTGATCGACAACGTCATCGACGCCTTTCCGCCAGTCCGGCATGGGCTCACCCAATGCGCGCTCAAGTTTACGGCAATCAAGCCGGGAATTGAGCGGCCTTCTCGCGGCGGTGGGAAAAGCCTCAGTTCCTACCGGCGTGATCTTCTCGGGGTCCACTAGAACGGGCCATCCGCCGTTCCGGGCACGTTCAATGGCATGACACGCATAGCGGTACCAGGTGGTCTCTCCGGCGGGGGCGAGATGATACAGCCCGGCGGTGCCGGATTTTCGGTTCAAGAGCTCGACCATCCGGATCGTGACGTCGGCGATCAGGCTGGCACCGGTGGGCGCGCCCCACTGGTCGTCCACCACGCTCAGCGCATCGCGCTCGGTTGCCAGCCGGAGCATGGTCCGGAGGAAGTTCTGCCCATTAGCGGCGTATACCCAGCTCGTGCGGAAGATGAGGTGGCGGCAGCCGCTCTGCCTGATCGTCTCCTCCCCTGCCAGCTTGGTCTGCCCGTAGGCATTGACGGGGTCCACGGGGTCGTCCTCGCGCCAGGGCTGCGACCCGTTGCCGCTGAAAACGTAGTCCGTCGAGTAATGCACCAGGGAAGCACCCGTCTCCCGGCATGCTTCGGCCATCGCCCCGGACGCCTCGGCGTTGATCTTATGGGCGACCTCCTGCTCTTCTTCCGCCCGATCGACAGCAGTGTAGGCCGCCGCGTTCACGACCAGGTCCGGATTGAGGGAACGAATGACCGTCGCTACAGCCGAGGGATTGCTGAGGTCACCCGACATGCCATCACTCCCTTGACGGTCGAGCGCAAACAGTTGGCCCCGGTCCCTCAGCAACGGCACGAGCGCCGAACCGACCTGCCCGGTCTTGCCGAAAAGCAGGATCCTCATTCGGTCGCCGTGCGCTTACCGTAGTTGGTTTCCATCCACTGGCGGTACTCGCCGGAGCGCACGCGGGACACCCACTCGTCATTGTCCAGATACCAGCGGACCGTCTTCTCCATGCCGGACTCGAACGTCTCGCGGGGTGTCCAGTCGAGTTCGGACGCGATGCGGGTATCGTCGATGGCATAGCGCTGGTCATGCCCTGGCCGGTCGGTCACGAATTCGATCAGCCTCTCGTACGGGCCGTCATCCCCCGGCGCTATGCGGTCGAGAATGGCGCAGATACCCCGCACGACATCGATGTTCTTGCGTTCGCAGCGACCGCCGATGTTGTAGGTCCGCCCGATCTCGCCACGCCTAAGCACGGTAAACAGGGCTCGGGCATGATCCTCGACGTAGAGCCAGTCACGAACGTTCTCGCCCTTGCCGTAGACGGGTAGCGGTTTGCCCTCCAGCGCATTGAGAATCATCACCGGTATCAGCTTCTCGGGGAACTGATAGGGACCGTAGTTATTGCTGCAGTTCGTGATCAGGACGGGAAACCCGTAGGTGCGCCGCCAGGCCCGGACCAGGTGATCGCTGGACGCCTTGCTCGCCGAATAAGGGGAGCTGGGTGCGTAAGGGGTGGATTCGCTGAAAGCAGGGTCCTCAGGCTGGAGGTCGCCGTATACCTCGTCCGTGGAGATGTGGTGGAAGCGGAACCGGCGCTTGCCATCATCATCCATGCCGTTCCAATAGGATCGGGCTGCCTCCAGGAGTGTGTAGGTCCCGACGATGTTGGTCTCGATGAAATCGGCTGGACCGTGAATCGATCGGTCTACATGAGATTCCGCGGCCAAGTGCATCACGGCGTCGGGCCGGTAGGTTTCGAACAGGCGATCCAGCGCCTGCCGGTCACAGATGTCCACCCGTTCGAACTGATGGTTCGGGTGTTCCAGTGCCTCTGCGAGGGAGTCGATATTGCCCGCGTAGGTGAGCTTGTCCACGTTCACGATGCGGCAATCGGTTTCACGCACCAGCATGCGAATCAATGCGGAACCGATGAAGCCTGCCCCGCCGGTCACCAGTAACGTCTCAGGTTGTGAACTACCTGCCATTTCGTCTTCCGAAAAGACCGACATTATTGCCGCAGCCGCCGCATCCGCTCCAGTAGCGTCTCCGTCGAGGAATTGCGGCCCTCGTATTTCGAAGGCTTGTCTACCGCCGGCACCAGCCCCGTCGCCCGCTTCTTCCCAAGCTCCACCCCCCACTGGTCGAAGGCATTGATGCCCCAGATCACGCTCTCCACGAACACCTTGTGCTCGTACAGCGCCACCAGCTGACCCAGAGTCCTCGGCGTCAGCGTCTCGAACAGGATCAGGTTGCTGGGCCGATTACCGGGGTGCACCTTGTGGGGCACCAGCGCCTCGATCTCGTTCGGATCCAGCCCCTTCGCCTCCAGATCCGCGCGCACCTCGTCCTCCGACTGCCCCTCCATCAGGGCCTCGGCCTGGGCCAGGCAATTCGCAATCGCGAGGTCCTGCTGCTCCTGGCTCGCGCCGGAGGATTTCGCCGGCAGCAGGAAGTCCACCGGGATGAAGCGGGTGCCCTGGTGCAGGAGCTGGTAGAAGGAGTGCTGAGCGTTGGAGCCGGCCTCGCCCCAGATGACCATGCCGGTGGCGCAGCGTGCGGGCTTGCCGTCGATGCGCACGCGTTTGCCGTTGGACTCCATCTGCAGCTGCTGCAGGAAGGCCGGGAAGCGCTCCAGTCGATTGTCGTAGGGCAGGATCGCCTGGGTTTCCGCGTCGAAGAAGTCGTTGTACCAGACCGCCAGCAGCGCGAGGATCACCGGCATGTTCTCGCCGAGTTTGGCCTCGCGGAAGTGGCGGTCCATGGCGTGGCCGCCGGCCAGCAGCTCGCGGAAGTTATCCGTGCCGATGGCCAGCGCGATGGAGAGCCCCACGGCGGACCACAGCGAGTAGCGGCCGCCCACCCAGTCCCAGAAGGCGAAGCGGTAGTCCGGGTGCAGGCCGAATTCGTCCATGGCCTCGTGGTTGGTGCTGGCGGCGGCAAAGTGGTCCGGCACGGCCTCCTCGCCCAGCTGTTCGGCCACCCAGCGCCGGGCGGCTTTGGCATTGGTCACGGTCTCCAGGGTCGTGAAGGTCTTGGAGCAGACGACGAACAGCGTGGTGGCCGGATCCAGCGTCTCGGTGAGATCGGCCAGCTGGGTGCCGTCGATGTTGGAGACGCAGTGCAGGCGCACGCCCTTCACCCGGTGATGATGGAGCGCGGTGGCGGCCATGACGATGCCGAGGTCCGAGCCGCCGATGCCGATGTTGACGACGTCGGTGAAGCGCTGGCCGCCGCTACCGCGGATGCCGCCCGCGTGCACGCCGTCGACGAAGGCGGCCATCTGCTCCAGCACCTCGTGGACGTCGTGGCTGACGTCCTGTTCGCCGTCGCGGTAGGCCTCGTCCCGGGGCGCGCGCAGGGCGGCGTGCAGGACGGCGCGGTCCTCGGTGCGGTTGATGTGCTGGCCGGCGAACATGGCGTTCCTGAGTTTCGGCACGCCGGCCTCCCGCGCGAGCGCGGTGAGGAGCTTCAGGGTCTCGGCGGTGATGAGGTTCTTGGAGTAATCCAGCAGGAGGTCGCCGGCTTCCAGCGTGAGCCGGGTGGCGCGTCGCTTGTCCTTGCGGAACAGCTCAGCCAGGTGGATGTCCCGCAGCTTCTTGCGATGATCTTTCAGCCGGCGCCAGGCCGGCAGGTCGGTGGGATAGCGGGCGGAGAGCTTGCGCGGGTCCGCCATGGGCTCAGGAGGCCGCGCGGGCGGGCAGGTCCACCTCGTAGAAGTCCACGTACCACTCCACGAAGCGGCGTACGCCCTCCTCCACCGTGGTGGCGGGCTGGTAGTCGACATCGGCGACGAGGTCGGCCACGTCCGCCCAGGTGTCCGGCACGTCGCCGGGCTGCATGGGCAGCAGGTTCTTCTCGGCCTCGCGGCCGACGCACTGCTCGATCACCTGGATGTAGCGCATCAGCTCCACCGGCTGGCTGTTGCCGATGTTGTAGATGCGGTACGGCGCGCGGCTGGTGCCGGGATCGGGATTGGCCGGGTTCCACTCCTCGTTGGGCTCGGCCACGTGGTCGAGGGTGCGGATGACGCCCTCGACGATGTCGTCCACGAACGTGAAGTCCCGGCGGTGGTTGCCGTAGTTGAACACGTCGATGGGCTTACCCTCGATGATGTTCTTGGTGAACATGAACAAGGCCATGTCCGGCCGACCGAAGGGGCCGTAGACGGTGAAGAAGCGCAGGCCCGTGGTCGGCAGGCCGTAGAGGTTCGAGTAGGTGTGGGCCATCAGCTCGTTGGCCTTCTTGGTGGCGCCGTAGAGGGCCAGCGGATGGTCCACGTTGTGATGGATGGAGAACGGCATCTCGGTGTTGGCGCCGTAGACCGAGCTGGAGGAGGCGTACACCAGGTGCTCCACATTGTTGTGGCGGCAGCCCTCCAGCACGTGCAGGGTGCCGACGATGTTGGAGTCGATGTAGGAGTGCGGGTTCTCCAGGGAGTAGCGCACGCCGGCCTGGGCGGCGAGGTGCACCACCCGGTCGAAGCCCTCCTCGGCGAAGAGCTTGTCCATGGCCGGGCGGTCTTCCAGGCTGATCTTGACGAAGCGGAAGCCCTCGCGGCCTTCCAGGTTGGCGAGACGCGCGAGCTTCAGGTTGACGTCGTAGTACTCGTTCAGGTTGTCGAGGCCGACGACCGTATCGCCCCGGTCCAGGAGATATTTGGCGGTGTAGTAGCCGATGAAGCCGGCGGCGCCCGTGACGAGTACTTTCATGTCAATGCCTTAGGTCGATCCTTGGTCCGCGGCCGGGGTCAGAGCCGGTCGTCCACCGCGTCGGCGGGCAGGACGTACTTGATATCGTACAGCACGGACTGCTGCTTGCCGAACGCGCGGATGCCCTCGGCGCCCATCTCCTTGAACTGGCGGTGGCCGACGGCGACGATGATGCCGTCGTAGTCGCCCTTCTTCGGGTTCTCGACGAGGTCGATGCCGTATTCGTGGCGGGCCTCGGCGGGGTCCACCCAGGGATCGTGCACGTCGACATGCAGGCCGTAGGATTCGAGCTCCGCGACGATGTCCACCACCCTGGTGTTCCGCACGTCCGGGCAGTCCTCCTTGAAGGTGAGGCCCATGATGAGCACCTTGCCGTCCTTCGGCTGCATGCCGCGCTGGATCATGAGTTTGATGACCTTGCCGGCGACGAAGTAGCCCATGGAGTCGTTGATGCGGCGCCCGGCGAGGATGACCGTAGGGTTGTAGCCCACGTCCTCGGCCTTGTGGGTGAGGTAGTAGGGATCCACGCCGATGCAGTGGCCGCCCACCAGGCCCGGGCGGAACGGCAGGAAGTTCCACTTGGTGCCGGCGGCGATGAGCACCTCCTCGGTGTCGATGCCGATGCGGTCGAAGATGAGGGCCAGCTCGTTGACCAGTGCGATATTGAGATCGCGCTGGGTGTTCTCGATGACCTTGGCGGCCTCGGCCACCTTGATGCTGGAGGCGAGGTGGGTGCCTGCGGTGACGATGGTCTTGTACACCGCGTCGATGTATTCGGCGGCTTCCGGTGTGGAGCCGGAGGTGACCTTCAGGATGTTCGGCAGGCGGTGCTGCTTGTCGCCCGGATTGATGCGCTCCGGGCTGTAGCCCACGTAGAAGTCCTTGTTCATCTTCAGGCCGGAGCCTGCCTCGAGCAGCGGCACGCAGAACTCCTCGGTGGCGCCCGGGAAGACGGTGGACTCGTAGACCACCGTGTCGCCGGGCGAGAGCACCCGCGACAGGGTCTCGCTGGCTGATTTCAGCGGCGTCAGCACCGGGCGCTTCGACTGGCCGATGGGGGTGGGCACGGTCACGATGTAGAAGTTGCACTCGGCGAGCTTGTCCGGGTCCGTGGTGTAGCTGAGGTGCGCGGCCGCGGCCAGCTCCTCCGGGGTGGTCTCCAGGGTGGAGTCCTCGCCGGACTTGAGCTCAGCGATGCGCTCGGCCTTCAGGTCGAAGCCCACGGTGGGGTAATGGCGGCCGAACTCCACGGCCAGCGGCAGGCCCACGTAGCCGAGGCCGACCACGCCGATGCGGATCTTTTCGATGTCGAACACGGTCCTTCCAGTGCCGGTTAGCCGGCGGTGGTGGTTCAAATTGGGGGGATTCTAGCGCGGGTTTGGAGGTCTGGCATGGATGCGGATCACATGTAGGAGGGGATTTATCCCCGATTCATTATTCAAATCGGGCCTGAAGGCCCTCCTACAGCCCCGATCCGTCAGCCTCTCCAGATCGCGCCCCCGCTGGCTTCCTCTATCCGCTTCAGGAACGCCTCGTGGGCCGCCACCTCTTCTTCCGAGGCCTCGATGACGCGCAGGCGGGCGTTGCCGCGGTCGATGCTGACCACGGTGTCCACGGCCGCGCCGTCGCCACCCTCGGCGGCATCCAGCGACAGCGCGCCCTGGCCGCCGGTCATGGCCAGGTAGACGTCGGCCAGCAGGCGGGCGTCGAGGAGCGCGCCGTGGAGGTCGCGCTGGGAGTTGTCCACCTCGTAGCGCTTGCAGAGCGCGTCCAGGCTGTGGCGCTGGCCCGGGTGCATCTTCCGGGACAGGGACAGCGTGTCCAGGATGCCGCAGTGGCCATCCAGCTGGCAGATGCGGTGCTCGATGAGCTTCAGCTCGTGCTCCAGGAAGCCCACGTCGAAGGGGGCGTTGTGGATGACGAGCTCGGCGCCGGCCAGGAACTCCAGCAGCTCCTCGGCGATCTCGGCGAAGCGGGGCTTGTCGGCCAGGTCCTCGTTGCGGATGCCATGGACGGCAATGGCGCCCTCCTCGATCTCCCGGTCCGGGTTCAGGTAGCGGTGGAAGTGCCTGCCGGTGGGCCGGCGGTTCACCATTTCGATGCAGCCGATCTCGATGATGCGGTGGCCCTGCTCCGGGTCCAGGCCGGTGGTCTCGGTGTCCAGTACGATCTGCCGCACGCCTGTCTGCCCTCCTCTCTTATCTTATCGTCCGCCGGTCCGCTGTCAGCCCGGCCCGTCAGCCCAGTTCGTCGATGCCCCGGTTGGCGAGTTCGTCCGCGCGCTCGTTGCCGGGATCGCCCGAGTGGCCCTTCACCCAGCGCCAGTCTACCTCATGGCGCTCCTGGGCCAGGTCCAGGGCCTGCCACAGGTCCTTGTTCTTAACCGGCTTCTTCGCCGCCGTCTTCCAGCCCTTGCGCTTCCAGTTGGCGAGCCAGGACTTGATACCGTCGCGCAGATAGATGGAGTCCGTATGCAGGACCACGTGGCAGGGCTTTTTCAGCGCGTTCAGCGCCTCGACGGCCGCGGTCAGCTCCATGCGGTTGTTGGTGGTGTGGCGCTCGCCGCCCCAGAGCTCCTTTCGGCGGCTGCCGGAGAGGAGCAGCGCGCCCCAGCCGCCCACGCCGGGGTTGCCGCGGCAGGCACCGTCCGTATAGATGTCGACCCGGGGGAGGCTCAATTCTCTTCGCGGAGCTCGTGCACGGTGCGGGCCGTGGGCCGCGCGAGGCCGCCGACCGCCGCGGCCGGACGGCGCCAGCGCTGGCGGACCGGGGTGAGGGTGTAGAGCTGCTTCTTGGCCGTGAGGGCGTAGCAGCTGGCCAGTTCCGGCCACCAGCGGTCTCCAATCGCCTCCCAGCGCCGGACGGCGGGCTTGCGATTGCCGCCGACCGGCCAGCGGAAGAAGTAGCGGCGCACGCCGTGGATCTTCATGTCCAGGAGCCGCAGCCAGTCGGAGAGCTGGCGATCCGAGATCATGGTGGGGCGGCCCGGGGGGTAGCTGCCCCAGGTCAGGAGCCGGCGCAGGCCCCAGAGCCCGCCGGGGCGGAAGCCCATGACCACCAGCTGGCCGTCGGCGCGGAGCACCCGGTAGACCTCGCGCAGCACCGCGTGGGGGTGGTCGGTGAGGTCCAGCGTGTGGGGCATGAAGACCACGTCGACGGAGTCGCTCTCGATGGGCAGCCGGGCCGGCTCGGCGATGACGTCGCCGGTCTCCGGCGAGCCGGGCATGGTGGCGATCCAGGCCGACTGGGTGCGGGCGGACGGCAGGAACAGGTCGCGGCTGCCCCACAGCCCGATCTGCAGCAGCTGCTCGCCGAACAGCCCGTCCAGCATCTCGCGGGCGAGGCGGGCCTCCACCTCCAGCAGCGAGCTGCCGATGGGGGTCTGCAGCCACTCCTGCAGCGGATCGGTAAATGTGGTGGTCGCGATCGGTGCCATAAGCCTGCCGGGTCCTCGGAAAACGGTCCGACTGCCAAGATGTGAGCCGCGTGCTTGCGCCGGCCCGCCTGGTGCGTAGGATAGCCGAATGCGCGTCGTCACCAGAAGCCTGATGTTGTTTGTGGCCGCCCTGGGTGTGGGTGGGGTGGTCGCGGCTGAAGCCGCTCCTACAGGGAGCGAAGCCACCGTAGGAGGGCCTTCAGGCCCGATTTTCCATGCGGAAAGGTACGCGGACGGCGTTGTGGGGGGTGGCGCCGGAATCGGCACCGGAATCGGCACCGGAATCGGGGATAAATCCCCTCCTACATTCAATCCAGCCCCGGAAACCCACCCTTCCCTCCACCCGGCCCTGCGCCGCGACGTCCTCCGCCCCCTCGGCGAGCCGAAACCGGTGGGGCCGGTCAACCTGATCGACCGCATCCGGGACGGCATGTCGCTGCCGGTGCCCGACGAGCGGCGGGTGCGCCAGGAACTCGCCTGGTACGCGCGCCATCCGGATTACCTGGACCGGGTGCTGACCCGGGCCTCGGCCTACCTGCCCCACATCGTGGCGGAAATCGAGCGCCGCGGGCTGCCGATGGAGCTCGCGCTGCTGCCGGTGGTGGAGAGCGCCTACGACCCCTTCGCCTATTCCCACGGCCGCGCCGCGGGGCTGTGGCAGATCATCCCGGGCACCGGGCGGCGCTTCGGGCTGAAGCAGAACTGGTGGTACGACGGCCGCCGGGACGTGGTGGAGTCCACCCGCGCGGCGCTGGACTACCTCGAGTACCTGCACGGGCTGTTCGACGGCGACTGGGAGCATGCCATCGCCGCCTATAACTCCGGCGAGGGCAACGTGGGCCGCTCCATCCGCCGCAATAAGGCCGCGGGCAAGCCCGTCGACTTCTGGAACCTGCGCCTGCCGCGGGAGACCAGCGCCTACGTGCCGCGGCTGCTGGCGCTGTCGAAGCTGGTGGCGAATCCGGCCGCGCACGGCATCGTCCTGCCCGCGGTGCCGGACGAGCCCACCTTCGAGGTGGTGGAGATCGGCAGCCAGCTGGACCTGGCGCTGGCGGCGGAGCTGGCGGGCATCGACATCGACGAGCTCTACGCCTACAACCCGGGCCTGAACCGCTGGGCCACGGACCCCACGGGGCCGCACCGGCTGACGGTGCCCATCGAGGCGGCGGAGCTGTTCCGCGAGCGGCTGGCGGGCGTGCCCGTGGCCGAGCGGGTGCGCTGGAAGCGCCACAAGGTGGCGAGCGGCCAGACGCTGTCGGAGATCGCAGAACTCCACGGCACGACCATGGGCGCCATCCGCAGCAGCAACAACCTGAACGGCAACCTGATACGGGCGGGCAGCTACCTGCTGATCCCGGCCGCGACGAAGCCGCTGTCGGCCTACTCCCTCAGCGCGGACGCGCGGCTCGCGAAACTCCAGGAGCGCCAGAGCGGCGCCGGCACCGTCGAGCACGTGGTGCGCGGCGGCGAGAGCTTCTGGACCATCAGCCGCAAGTACGGGGTGGGCGTGCGGGAACTCGCCAAGTGGAACGGCATGGCGCCCGGCGACACGCTCTCCGTGGGCCGCAGGCTGGTGGTGCACAACGCCACCGTGCGCGAGGCGCCCACGCCGACGGCGTCCATTGAAGGCAAGGTGCGCAAGGTGCGCTATACGGTGCGGCGCGGGGATTCGCTGTCGCTGATCGCGAGCCGCTTCAGAGTCAGCGTGCGGGAGATCACCCGCTGGAACGGCATCGATGCGTCGAAGATCCTGCGGCCGGGCGACAAGATCACGATGTACGTGGATGTGACGGCACAGTCGAGCTGACGCACGTAGGAGGGCCTTCAGGCCCGATTCCTCCTACCCGACTCCTTTCTATTGTGGCCGCCCTGCGGGGGTATCCATCTTGCTCCCGACAAAAGGTTGCGGCGATGGATACCCCCGCAGGGCGGCCGTGCTCGCGGTGGCCGAGAGGATCCGCCAGTCAGTGGCGCCTGCTGACTGGTGCCAAACCGCTCGGCGACGGGCCCGTCAGCGGGTGGGCAAGGGTCGCGGGGTCGTCCGGACCGACTGGAGCCATGACGGCGGGAAGGAGGTCTGGCCGAAGCGAAGGAGGACAGGACGTCCGACTGTGCGTCGCCAGCGGTCCACCCCAGCCGATGGCGGGCCAACGCCAGAAGAAAGCCGGATCGGGCCTGAAGGCCCTCCTACATCGTCAGTCGTCGAGCGACATCCCGATGTTGTGGTACCCGCCGTCCACGTAGATGATCTCGCCGGTGATGCCCGCGGCGAGGTCCGAGCAGAGGAACGCCGCCGTGTTGCCCACGTCCATCGCCGTGATGTTGCGCTTCAGCGGCGAGACCTTCTCCACGTGCTTCAGCATCTTGCGGAAACCGCCGATGCCGGCCGCGGCCAGGGTCTTGATGGGGCCTGCCGAGATACCGTTCACGCGGATGCCCTTCCCGCCCAAGTCGGCGGCGAGGAAGCGCACGTTGGCCTCCAGGCTCGCCTTGGCGAGGCCCATGACGTTGTAGTTGGGCACGGCGCGCACGGCGCCCAGGTAAGTCAGTGTGAGGACCGAGGCGTCGCGGCCCTCCATCATGGGCAGCGCGGCCTTGGTGAGGCCGGCCAGGCTGTAGCTGGAAATGTCGTGGGCGATCTGGAAGCCCTCGCGGGTGACGCTCTCCAGGTAGCCGCCGGCGAGCTGGTCCCGGGGCGCGAAACCCACCGAGTGGACGAGGATGTCCAGCCCGTCCCAGGCCTTGCCGAGTTCGGCGAAGACGTTGTCGATCTCTTCGTCCGAGGCGACGTCCAGCGGGTAGCAGAGCTCGGAGCCGACCTCGGCGGCCATGTCGACCACGCGGCTCTTCAGCTTGTCGTTCTGGTAGGTGAAGGCGAGTTCGGCGCCCTCGCGGTGCATGGCCTGGGCGATGCCCCAGGCGATGGAGCGGTTACTGGCGAGCCCGACGATGAGCCCTTTCTTGCCGGCGAGAAATCCCATTGTGACCTTCCGGTGCCTGCCTGACGATGCCGGCATTGTAACGCCGTTAACCTATACTACCCAGGGTCTGGCAATGCAGCCAGGCGGCGGAGCGGTGGATGCGGGATGCGCATGAATGATCTGGGGAGGCGCCGTCACGGCGCAGGGCGGCAGCGGTGAACGACGGCCGTTTCCCCTGGGCGCGCATGAGCTTCTGGCTGCGACGGACGCTGCGCCAGCTCTGGGTGCGGGTCGCCGGCTTCGCCATCCTCGCCATCGCCTCGGCCGTACTGGCCCGGCTCCTGTCGCCTCTCGTGCCCGCCCAGCTCGCACCCCGGCTGGGGGCGGAATCCGTCGGGCAGATACTCACCATACTCGCGTCATCGATGCTCGCGGTGACCACCTTCTCGCTCTCGATCGCCGTCTCGGCCTTCGCCGCAGCTGCCAGCACGGCGACGCCTCGCGCAACCGCCCTGCTGCAGCAAGACAACACCACGCAGAACGTGCTCGCGACCTTTCTCGGCGCGTTCCTCTTCAGCCTGCTCGGACTCATCGGGCTGCAGGCCGACCTCTACAGCGACTCGGGCCAGGTCATCCTGTTTTTCTTCTCCGTCCTGGTCGTCACGCTGGTCGTCGTCGCCCTGATCCACTGGATCGGACATCTCGCCGATTTCGGGCGGATGAACGACACGCTGGACCGCGTGGAGGCGGCCGCCACGGCATCCTTCGAGCGCCGGGTCGAGCGTCCCTGCCTCGGTGCGAACCCCATGCCGGACGCGATACCTGCGCACACCATGGCCATTCATGCCGACGAAATCGGCTATGTGCAGCACATCGACGTACAGGCCCTGGAGGAGTGCGCGGTTGATCTGGACACCCTGATCTATGTCACCGCGCTGCCCGGCAGCTTCGTGCATCCCGGTGCGCCGCTGCTGCGGTTGCCGACGACCGGCGTCGATGCGGAGAACGCGGAGCGCCTCCGCGCCGTCTTCTCGCTCGGCTCGGATCGCACCTTCGAGGAGGACCCGCGCTTCGGCCTCATCGTGCTCTCGGAGATCGCCTCCCGGGCCCTGTCACCCGCAGTGAACGATCCCGGCACGGCGATCTCGGTCATCGGCAGGCTCGTCAGGATCCTCGCGCTCTGGCGGCCGGCGGACGACATCGACGTCCTTTATCCTCACGTTTTCGTCCCGCCGATCACGCCGCAGGAGGTACTCGAGGATGCTTTTCGCCCGATCGCACGGGATGGCGCGATGCTGATCGAAGTGCAGCTGCGCCTGCAGGCTGCCTTCCGCGCGTTGCAGCAAACGGTGCACCCGGTATTCGGGGACACGTTGGAGGCCGCATCCCGGGCGGCCCTGGAGCGCTCGGCGGCCGCCGGCCTCCGGCCCGGCGAACTCGACGCGCTCGAGAGAGCTGCCATCGCGGTGAACGCCCATGAATAGGCCAGCCCGTACCCCGGTCTCCGGAGACGAGTGCGCAGTCCGCAGGCCGGAGCGCTCTCCCGTACGCCTCCCGACACCCGCAGCACTGTCATGAAGGAACTGCATCGCCAGATCCGCTTGCTCTACACCGGGCGCAGCCGCAGAGCTCGCCGGTTCCGCTACGGGCTGATCACGTTCGATGCGGTGTCGATCATCTACTTCATCCTGACGGCGCCTCTGACTCACACACCGATGATGTACGGCATCAACGCCGCACTCGGCATCCTGATACTTGCGGATCTGGCGGCCCGGCTGTGGATTTCCGGGGATCGGCGCAGGGAATTGCGCAGGATCTATACGCTGGCCGACATCCTGGTGGTCGCCTCGCTGTTGCTGGCCCCGCTCTTCACGGATGCCGTCGCCTTTCTGCGCATCCTGCGTGGTCTGCGGCTGATCCACTCCTATCACCTGATCCGCGACCTGCGGCGCGAGAGCCGGTTCTTCCGCCTGCACGAGGACGCGATCTACGCCGCCGTGAACCTGTTCGTCTTCATGTTCGTGACGACGTCGTTCGTGTTCGTATTCGCCTTCGACGAGCGCACCGGCGCGGAAGCCTATATCGATGCGCTCTACTTCACGGTGGCGACGCTGACCACGACGGGGTTCGGCGACATCACCATGACGACACCCGGCGGCAAGCTGGTCTCGGTGTTCATCATGGTGGTCGGTGTGGCGCTCTTCATCCAGCTCGCGCGCACCATATTTCAGCCGTCGAAAGTGCACTACAAGTGCCCGGAGTGCGGCCTGACCCGGCACGATCCGGACGCGATCCACTGCAAGCACTGCGGCGAGTCGCTGAAGATCGAGACCGAAGGCAGCGAGGGGTAGGAGGGCCTTCAGGCCCGACCCCTCTGTGGGAGGGGCTTCAGCCCCGATTCCTTCTATCCTGGCCGCCCTGCGGGGGTATCCATCTTGCTCCCGACAAAAGGTCGCGGCGATGGATACCCCCGCATGACGGCCGTGCTCGCGGTAGCGTGCAGGAAGCGCCAGTCAGCATCGCTTACTGACTGGTGCCATCCCTCACGGCCAAGGGCCCGCCAGCGGGCGGACACGGGTTGCGGGGTCGTCCGGGCCGACTGGAGNGCGGGGGTATCCATCTTGCTCCCGACAAAAGGTCGCGGCGATGGATACCCCCGCATGACGGCCGTGCTCGCGGTAGCGTGCAGGAAGCGCCAGTCAGCATCGCTTACTGACTGGTGCCATCCCTCACGGCCAAGGGCCCGCCAGCGGGCGGACACGGGTTGCGGGGTCGTCCGGGCCGACTGGAGCCAAGACGGCGGGAAGGAGGCCCGGCCGAAGCGAAAGAGGACAGGACGTCCGACTGAGCGTCCCCGCAACCCGTGTCCGCCCGATGGCGGGCCAACGCCAAAAGAAGGATCAGCGCGAAGTCAGCGCGATGTTCGTCTCCTCGCCCTCCAGCCGCGCCACAATGGTCGCGCAGCAGGCATCGCCGAAGACGTTTACCGCCGTGCGAGCCATGTCGAGGATGCGGTCGAAGACGAACAGCACGCCGATGGCCTCCAGCGGGAGACCTATCGTCTGCAGGATGATGGCGATGGCCACCAGCGAGGCCTGGGGCACGCCGGCGACGCCGATGGAGGTCACCAGCGCGGTGAGCACGATGATGAACTGCACGCCGAGGGTGATCTCCAGCCCGTAGGCCTGGGCGATGAACATGGCGGCGACGCATTCGTACAGCGCCGTGCCGTTCATGTTGACGGTGGCGCCGAGCGGCAGCACGAAGCTCGCGATCTTCTTCGACACGCCCACGTTGTCCTCCACGCACTCCATGGTCACCGGCAGCGTGGCCGAGGACGAGGCGGTGGAGAAGGCGGTCAGGAGCGCCGGCGCGGTACCGCTGAACATGGCCGCCGGCCGCACCCGCGCGATGTAGCGCAGGAACAGCGGCAGCGTCAGGAAGGTGTGGATGGCGAGCGCGCCGGCGACGATCAGCGCGTACTTCGTGAGGATGGTGAGGAAGTCCGCCACCTCGCTGAAGTCGAGGCTGGCGATGACCCCGGCGATGAGCCCGAACACGCCGATGGGAGCGAAGCGCATGATGAGGTCGGTCATGCGCATCATGACCTCGAACACCGCCTCCCAGAACCGGTACAGCGTGCCGGCGTAGGCGTCGTCCAGGCGGGTCATGAAGTAGCCGAACAGCAGGCTGAAGAAGATCAGCCCGAGCATCTCGCCGTTGGCTGCGGCGGCGATGATGTTGGGCGGGACCATGCGGATGAAGATCTCGACGATGTCGCTGGCGTCGCGGCCGCCGACCCGGTCCTCCACGTCCTCGGTGCTCGCCTCCAGCGCCAGCAGCTGCTTGGCCGGCTCGCCGTTGTAGATGCCCGGCTGGAAGATGTTGACTAGGATCAGCCCGACCAGGATGGCGGCGAGACCGGTGGTGGCGTAGAAGAGCAGCGTGCGTGCGCCCAGGCGGCCGATGGCGCTGCCCTTGCCCATGCCGGCCACGCCCACGATGATCGACGAGGTGATCAGGGGCACGATCAGCATCTTCAGGGCGTTGACGAAGAGGTCGCCGATGAACCCGTAGCTGGCGGTGAGGAAGCCGCGGCCTTCCGACTCCGCCGGCAGCAGGCCGGTGGAGATGCCCGCGATCAGCGCCAGGAAGATGGCGATGGCGATCTGCCAGTGGAGTTTTAAACGCAGCACAATGCCCCCGCGGATTGTGTGTCTGGTTAAGGGATCGGGCCTGAAGGCCCTCCTACATGCTTCGGTGACGTATTCCCAGCATGTAGGAGGGGCTTTAGCCCCGATCCCCCCGTGATCCCACCACCGTCACCCGATGCACGCGATCCCGGCGCGCGGTCCCAATCAGAACCGATCCTCGAACGGTGCCGCCGTGCCGCGCACGATCTCCGCCTCTTCGACCAGCTGGTCGATGAACGCGCTCAGGTCCGAGACGCCGGCCTGGCGGGCGAGACCCAGGCGGGCCTGCTCGCGCTGCTCCGGCGGGATGGCCTCGGGCCGGCCCGGCGATATGTCGGTGAGGCGGTAGAGCACGTAGCCGCCGTCGGCGGTGGCGACGCTGCCCACCTTGGCGCCATCTTCCGGCATCTCGGCGGAGAATACGGCGGCGACCAGTGCCTGGGGCAGGTCCGGCGCGTTGCGGTTGATCTGGCGGTCGGCCACGGCCTCGGCTTCCACCTCGGCGGCGGCTTCCTCGAGCGGCGTGCCACCCTCCACGTTCGCGCGCAGCTCCTCGAGCTTCGCCCGCGCCATGACGGCAGCCGCCTCGCGGCGGGCCCGGCGCTCGACCTGGTCGCGCACGTCGGCCAGCGGCTGACGGGAGGCTTCCCGGCGCTCGGTCAGCTGCACGACCATGACCCGGTCTTCGGCCAGGTTCAGGAGGTCGCTGGTGGCGCCTTCGGCCAGGGCGTTTTCGCCGAACAGGGTATCCAGCAACATCGGGGCGGGCGCTAGCTCGGCGCTGCCGCTGCGGGTGTACTCCTCGGCCGTGCGCACCCGCATGTCCAGCGCCGCCGCCGCCTCTTCCAGGTTCGGCGTGTCGAAGAGCTGGTCGGCGAGCGCGTTGCTGAGCTCGAGATACTGCTCGCCGATGCGCTCGGCCCGATAGGCGGCCACGAGTTCGTCGCGGACCTCGTCCAGCGTGGGCGAGCCGCCGCCGCGAACGCCGTCGAGACGCAGCACGTGGAAGCCGAATTCGCTCTCCACCGGCCCGCGGATCTCGCCCTCGTCCATGTCGAAGACGGCCTCTTCCACCGGCTCGACGAACTGGCCGCGGGCCACCCAGCCCAGGTCACCGCCCTGCTCCGCACTCAGCGTGTCGTCGGAGTACTCGGCCGCGAGCCCGGCGAAGTCCTCGCCGGCCTTCGCCCGCTCGGTCAGCTCTGCGGCCAGCGCGCGGGCCTCGTCCTCGCTGCGCTCGTCGGTGGTGATGAGGATGTGGCTCGGGTTTCGTTCCTGGTCCCGGGTGTAGGAGTCCTTCACGTCGTCGAAGTAGGCGGCGAGCTCCTCCTCGGAGGGCGTGATGCGCTCGGCGATGGTGTCCCGGGAGATCTCGATGTAGTCGAAGGTGACGCTGGCCGGCGTCTGGAACAGCTCCGGATGGCTGTCGTAGTAGGCCTGCAGTTCCTCGTCGCCGATCTCGACAGCGCCCAGGAAATCCTCGATGCCGAACTCGAGGTAGCTGATGGTGCGGGTCTCGCGGTCCAGCTCGATGTAGCGGCGCAGCTCCGAGGGCGTGGAGAAGGCGGTGGCCTCGACGGCGCTCTGCAGCTGGTCGATCTGCAGCGCGCGGCGCTGGTCGGCCTCGAAGCTGGCCGGGGCGATGCCGCGGCTGGCGAGCAGCCCGCGGTACAGCTCGAACGAGAACCGGCCGTTCTCCTGGAAGGCCGGTATCTCGCGGATGGACTGCTGGATGGCGGCATTGCTCACCCGGTAGCCCTGCTCGCGCAGGTACTGGGTGAGGAGCGTCGAGCGGATGACGCCCTCGTAGGCGGCCTGGCGGAGCTGGTCCTCGAGCACCGGCGGGATCTCGTCCAGCTGCTCGCGGATGCGGGCGGCCTGGTTCTGGTAGGCCACGCGGATCTGCTGGGGCGGGATCTCCTGGCCGTTGACCTTGACCGCGAACCCGCCCTGCGCCATGCCGCCGTAGTTGTAGCCGACGAATATGAACGGGATGCACAGCAGGGCGAGGACGACGAGCGCCATCGGACCGGTGATCTTCTGTCTGATGTTCTGGAGCATGGCGTGAACTCTGAAGCGATACCCTCATAAACGAAGGGCCTCCGCGTGGAGGCCCTTCTTCTTATGGCGGAGTGGACGGGACTCGAACCCGCGACCCCCGGCGTGACAGGCCGGTATTCTAACCAGCTGAACTACCACTCCATTGCTGGTGGGTGCTGAGGGGATCGAACCCCCGACCTTCGCCTTGTAAGGGCGACGCTCTCCCAGCTGAGCTAAGCACCCGGGCGTTCCGACGGTTCGATCAGGCGGTCTTTCGACCTCCCTGCAGCACGACACCGGGCGAGCCCGGTGCCGAAAGGCCGGCTAGTTTACGGCATCCTTCAGGCCTTTGCCAGCCTTGAATCCGGGCACATTGCTGGCGCTGATTTGGATGCTTTCGCCCGTGCGCGGGTTGCGCCCGGTGCGTGCAGCGCGGTGCTTCACCGAGAAGGTTCCGAAGCCTACCAGCGAGACAGTGTTGCCCTGCTTCAGGGCACCGGTGATGCTGTCCAGGACAGCGTCCACGGCACGCGTCGCATCCGCCTTGGAAAGGTCGGCTGAATCGGCAACGGCTTCGATCAGTTCAGCTTTGTTCATTACTCACCCTCGAATGACTTCCTCAAGAAATTTCAGGCACGGACAGTCCGCCACCCCCCTGTTTCAACGGGCAGACTACTCCTAAAGCGCCCATGACTGCAATTGCGGCGCTGCGCAACGCATCGTCCCGATCAGTGCGCCCGCACGGCGTCGCCGCCCTTCTCCTCGGCGGGCTTGGCCGCTTCCTTGTCGGCGGTCGCGGCCTCGTCGGTGGCCGGCGCCGGCATGTGCTGCAGCGCCACCTCGAGCACCTGGTCAATCCACTTCACTGGAAGAATATTTAGCTTGTCCTTGATGTTCTTTGGTATTTCAACCAGGTCCTTCGCGTTCTCTTCCGGTATCAGCACCGTGGAGATATTGCCGCGGTGCGCCGCCAGCAGCTTCTCCTTCAGCCCGCCGATGGGCAGCACCTCGCCTCTCAGCGTGATCTCGCCGGTCATGGCGACGTCGGATTTCACCGGGATGTCGGTCAGTGCCGAGACCAGCGCCGTGCACATGCCGACGCCCGCGCTGGGGCCGTCTTTCGGCGTCGCGCCCTCGGGCACGTGGATGTGGACGTCGGTCTTCTGGTGGAAGTCCGGGTCGATGCCGAGCAGCTTGCTGCGCCCGCGCACGATGGTCATGGCCGCCTGGATGGACTCGGTCATCACCTCGCCCAGCTGGCCGGTGTGGGTCAGCTTGCCCTTGCCGGGCACCACGGCCGCCTCGATGGTGAGGAGCTCTCCCCCCACCTCGGTCCAGGCGAGGCCGGTAACCTGGCCGACCTGGTCCTTCTCCTCGGCGCGACCGTAGCGGAAGCGTTCGACGCCGAGATAGCGGTGCACGCTCTTCGGCCGGATCGTCACCCGCTTCTTCTGCTTCTTCAGCAGCAGCTCCTTCACCACCTTGCGGCAGATCTTGGCGATCTCGCGCTCGAGATTACGCACGCCCGCCTCCCGCGTGTAGAGCCGGATGATCTGGTAGATGGCCGGCCGGGTGATGTGCAGCTCCTGGTCCTTGAGACCGTTCGCCTCCAGCTGTTTCGGGATGAGGTAGCGCTCGGCGATGCTCGCCTTCTCGTCCTCGGTATAACCGGGCAGCCGGATGACCTCCATCCGGTCGAGCAGCGGCGGCGGGATGTTCAGGCTGTTGGCCGTGCACACGAACATCACATCGGAGAGGTCGAAGTCCACCTCCAGGTAATGGTCGTTGAAGGTGGAGTTCTGCTCCGGGTCCAGCACCTCCAGCAGCGCCGATGAGGGGTCGCCGCGGAAGTCCATGGCCATCTTGTCGATCTCGTCCAGCAGGAACAGCGGGTTACGCGATTCCACCTTGGCCAGGTTCTGCACGATCTTGCCCGGCAGCGAGCCGATGTAGGTGCGCCGGTGGCCGCGGATCTCGGCCTCGTCGCGCACGCCGCCCAGCGACATGCGCACGAACTTGCGGTTGGTGGCCCGCGCGATCGACTGGCCCAGCGAGGTCTTGCCCACGCCCGGCGGTCCCACCAGGCACAGGATGGGGCCCTTCAGCTTCTTCACCCGGTGCTGGACGGCCAGGTACTCGAGGATGCGCTCCTTCACCTTCTCCAGCCCGTAGTGGTCGGCTTCCAGCACGTCCTCGGCCTTCGCGAGGTCGCGCAGGATCTTCGTGGACTTCTTCCACGGCACCTTCACCAGCCAGTCGATGTAGTTGCGCACCACGGTGGCTTCCGCCGACATGGGCGACATCAGCTTCAGCTTGTTCAGCTCGGCGGTGGCCTTCTCCTTGACCTCCTTCGGCATGCCGGCCTTCTCGATCTTGTTCTCGAGATCCTGAAGCTCGTTAGGCGCGTCCTCCATCTCACCCAGTTCCTTCTGGATGGCCTTCATCTGCTCGTTGAGGTAGTACTCGCGCTGGCTCTTCTCCATCTGCTGCTTCACGCGGCCGCGGATGCGCTTCTCGATCTGCAGCACGTCGATCTCGCCCTCGATGAGCGCGAGCACCTGCTCCAGCCGCGTCTTCACGTCCTCGATCTCGAGGATGCGCTGCTTCTCGGAGAGCTTCAGCGCCATATGGGCGGCCACGGTGTCGGCGAGGCGCCCCGCCTGGTCGATGCCGGACAGGGAGGTGAGTATCTCCGGCGGCACCTTCTTGTTCAGTTTCACGTAATGCTCGAACTGGGCGATGATCGAGCGCGTGAGCACGTCGATCTCACGCTCGTCATAGCGGTCGTCGTCCGGCAGCAGCGTCACGTCGGCGGAGAAGTGCTCGGCCTCGTGCAGCGCGTCGATGTGCGCGCGCTCGCCGCCCTCCACCAGCACCTTCACGGTGCCGTCGGGCATCTTCAGCAGCTGCAGGATGGTGGCGACGGTGCCGATGTCGTACAGGTCGCGGGCGGCCGGCTCGTCGGTCTCGGCCTCGCGCTGGGCCACCAGCAGGATCTCTTTGCTCTCCTCCATGGCCAGATCCAGGGCCACCTTGGACTTCTCCCGGCCCACGAACAGCGGAATCACCATGTGGGGGTACACGACCACGTCGCGCAGCGGCAGCACCGGGATGCCGTGGCGTTCCCGGCCGGATTCGGTCGTTAGAAGATCTTCGTTGGACACTGATCAGACCTCGTGGCTTGTAGCCTCCCGGCGCGCGGGAGACGGGGAGTGTGCGGATTCAGCGGATACCCGTTGCCTTTCTACTGCCACAGGATACCCGGATTCACGGTCGGATTGACACGGGATATGGGGCCGGGAGACGGCCGATCAAGTCCCGTCGAAGGGACGGCTGCCGCCGCCCGGGCGGCAGTCTCAGTGCCGGTCGGAGCCCGTGGGCCGACGCTCTTCCTCGACGGCCACCGGCGCCGGCTCGTCCGACTCGTAGATGACGTAGGGCTTGGTCTCGCCGGTCACCACGGCCTCGTCCACCACCACCTTGCGGGCGTTCGCCGCCGAGGGCAGTTCGTACATGGTGTCGAGCAGCACGTTCTCCAGGATCGTCCTCAGGCCCCGCGCGCCGGTCTTGCGCGCCATGGCCTTGCGGGCGACGGCACGCAGCGCGTCGTCGCGGAACTCGAGCTCCACGTTCTCCATGTCGAACAGACGATGGTACTGCTTGGTGAGGGCGTTGCGCGGCTCCACCAGGATGGTGACCAGCGCGTCCTCGTCCAGCTCCTCCAGCGTGGCGACCACCGGCAGGCGGCCGACGAACTCCGGGATGAGGCCGTACTTGATGAGGTCCTCCGGCTCCACGTCGTGCAGCACCTCGCCGACGTTCATGACGTCGTCCACGCTCTTCACCTCGGCGACGAAGCCGATGCCGCTCTTCGCCGAGCGGTTCTGGATGATCTTCTCCAGGCCTGCGAAGGCGCCGCCGCAGATGAACAGGATGTTGCCGGTGTCCACCTGCAGGAACTCCTGCTGCGGGTGCTTGCGTCCGCCCTGGGGCGGCACCGAGGCCACCGTGCCCTCGATCAGCTTCAGCAGCGCCTGCTGCACGCCCTCGCCGGAGACGTCCCGCGTTATGGACGGGTTGTCCGACTTCCTGGAGATCTTGTCGATCTCGTCGATGTAGACGATGCCCGTCTGGGCCTTGTCCACGTCGTAGTCGCACTTCTGCAGCAGCTTCTGGATGATGTTCTCGACGTCCTCGCCGACGTAGCCCGCCTCGGTGAGCGTGGTGGCGTCGGCAATCGTGAACGGCACGTTCAGGAGCCGCGCCAGCGTCTCGGCCAGCAGCGTCTTGCCGCAACCGGTGGGGCCGATCAGCAGGATATTCGACTTGGCGAGCTCGATCTCGTCCTTGCCGCCCTTGGCACTGCCCTTGTTCTCGAGGCGCTTGTAGTGGTTGTACACCGCCACGGAAAGCACCTTCTTGGCGCGCTGCTGGCCGATGACGTATTCGTCCAGCACCGCCTTGATCTCGTGGGGTTTCGGCAGCTTGGTGCGGCCCTGGTCGGCATGCTCCTCGAGTTCCTCGCGGATTATGTCGTTGCAGAGCTCGACGCACTCGTCGCAGATGAACACGGACGGGCCGGCGATGAGCTTGCGCACTTCGTGCTGGCTCTTGCCGCAGAACGAACAGTAAAGGAGCTTGCCTTCGTCGTTCTTGCCGCGGGTGTCGTCACTCATAATATTTCCTTCCCGGCCGCGTCTTTACGCGCAGAACGCCTCATTCAGACCCGGTTTATATAACATGCGCAAGTGCGGGCGTGCAAAGACGAATGTCTCGTCTCGCGGCCTTATAACCAGCGGCTATTTCTTGACGGGCGAGCCCTCCGTCGAACCCAGTTCGGTGCGGCGCTCGAGCACGGTGTCGATCAGGCCGTAGTCCACGGCCGCCTGGCTGCTCATGAAATTGTCGCGCTCGGTGTCGTGCTCGATCTTCTCCACGCTCTGCTTGGTGTGGTGGGCGAGGATGTGATTCAGCCGGCGCTTCATCTCCAGGATCTCCCGGGCGTGGATGTCGATGTCCGTCGCCTGGCCCTGGAAGCCCGCGCTGGGCTGGTGGACCATGATGCGCGAATGGGGCAGCGCGAAACGCTTGCCCGCCGCGCCGCCTGCCAGCAGCAGAGCGCCCATGCTGGCCGCCTGGCCCACGCAGATGGTGCTCACGTCGCATTTCACGAACTGCATGGTGTCGTAGACCGAGAGCCCGGCCGTCACCACGCCGCCCGGCGAGTTGATGTACAGGTGGATGTCCTTGTCCGGGTTCTCGGACTCCAGGAACAGGAGCTGGGCGACGATGAGGTTCGCCATGCCGTCTTCCACGGGGCCCACGGCGAACACCACCCGCTCTTTCAGCAGCCGCGAGAAGATGTCGTAGGCGCGCTCGCCCCGGGCGGTCTGCTCGACCACCATCGGCACCAGGTTCATTGCGGTTTCGTTCATACTTTCTTGCCTCGGCGATTCAATTCGTGTGTGCGCGCCAGTCAGATTCCCTGCGTTTCGGAATCGGGCCTGAAGGCCCTCCTACATGCTTCGGTTGACGTTTTCCTGTGGTCAGGGTCGGGGCTGAAGCCCCTCCTACCCGCGCTCCTACGGGGTCTGCATGTAGTCTTTGAAGGGCACCTTCTTTTCTTCCGTCTGGCCGTTGTCTATCAGCCAGTCGACGGCTTGCTCCTCCAGCACCACCGGGCCCAGCCGGGAGATGAAGTCCTGGTTGCCCAGGTAGGCGGAGACGAGCTGCTCGGACTGATCGTAGCCGGCGAACATCTCCTCCACCTTGGCCCGCAGCCGGTCCGTGTCGAGCTGGATGTCCTTGTCGCTGATCAGCTGCTGCACCAGCAGGCCGAGGCGCACGCGGCGCTCCGCCATCTCGCGGAAGTTGGACAGTTCCGGTGCCTGCTCGGGATCCTCGATCCCCATGCGCTGCATGGCGTCTTTCTGCAGCGACTGCGACTCCTGCTGCACCAGGGCCTCCGGGACCTCCAGCGGATTGTGGCTGAGGAGCCCTTCCATGGCCTGGTTCTTCATGTCCGCCTTGATGCGGCCCTCGAGTTCCTGGCGCATGTTGTCCTCGACATCCGCGCGCAGCTGCTCGACGCCGCCCTCTTCGACGCCGTAGGCCTTCGCCAGGTCCTCGTCCAGCGGCGGCAGCACCTGGGCCTGCACCTCGTGGACCACGGCCTTGAACTCCGCCTTCTTGCCGGCCAGGTCCTCGGCGGGATAGTCCTTGGGATACTTGACCTTGAAGGTCTTCTCGTCGCCGGCGGCAACGCCGGTGAGCGCCTTCTCGAAGTCCTCGATCATGCGGCCCTCGCCCAGGATCACCGGAATCTTCTCGCCCTTGCCGTTCTCGATGGGCTCGCCCTTGATGGAACCCTCGAAATCGACAATGACCTTGTCACCCTCGGCGGCCGGCCGCTCGACGTTCTCCCATTCGGCCTTCTGCCGGCGGAGATTCTCCATCATCTCGTCCACGTCGGCCGCGCGGATCTCGACCACGGGACGGGTGACCGAGATCTTGTCCAGGTCCCTGAGCTCCACCTCCGGGTAGACCTCGAAGGTGGCCGTGTAGACCAGACCCTCGTCGCCGGCCTTCTCGGGCTGGATCTGCGGGCCGCCGGCGGGCACGAGACTCTCGCGCTGCAGGGCCTCGGAGTAGCTGGTCTGCATCATCTCCGAGAGCACTTCCTGGCGCACCTGATCGCCGTAGCGCTGACGGATCACCTTGGCGGGCACCTTGCCCGGGCGGAATCCCTTGATCTTGGCGGTCTTGCCGACCCGGCGCAGCCGGTTCTCGATCTCTTTGTTGATGCGCTCAGCCGGCACCTCGACGCGCAGGCGTCGCTCCAGATTACCGGTGGCTTCCACTGAAACCTGCATGTTCTCGGACATCCGTAATTACTTTGAACCGTGACAAAAAAAAGGCGGCCCGCTCCCTACAGAACCGGGACCGGCCCGGGACCCACCCGGGTCGAGTGGTGCGAAAGGAGAGACTCGAACTCTCACGGGTTGCCCCACAGGAACCTAAATCCTGCGCGTCTACCAATTCCGCCACTTTCGCCCGGTCTCGGGAGCGCGCTCACCGAACAGGCAATTGTAACGCAAGCGACGATACGCGTGTAGGAGGGCCTTCAGGCCCGATCCTGCCAGACCCCCCTTCTATTGTGGCCGCCCTGCGGGGGTATCCATCTTGCTCCCGACAAAAGGTCGCGGCGATGGATACCCCCGCATGACGGCCGCCTCGCGGTGGCGTGAAGGCGCTGCCAGTCAGCAACGCCCGCTGACTGGTGCCGTGCCTCTCGGCCGCGGGCCCGTCAGCGGGCGGACAAGGGTGGCGGGGTCGTCCGGGCCGACTGGAGCCAAGACGGCGGGAAGGAGGCCT
This sequence comes from Lentisalinibacter orientalis, assembly GCF_040706535.1. NCBI lineage: Bacteria > Pseudomonadati > Pseudomonadota > Gammaproteobacteria > Woeseiales > Woeseiaceae > Lentisalinibacter > Lentisalinibacter orientalis. The sequence continues at coordinate 2,138,620 of NZ_JAPDRJ010000001.1, read as the reverse complement.
GGCCGAAGCGAGGGAGGACAGGACGTCCGACTGAGCGTCCCCGCGACCCTTGTCCGCCCGATGGCGGGCCAACGTCGATAGAACGTGGGGTCGAGGCTGGCAGGATCGGGCCTGAAGGCCCTCCTACCTGGGGCGGGGTCAGGCGAGACCGACGCTCAGCAACAACATCAGGAAGAGGAAGATGAGCGCCCTGAATGCAGGCCGGATATGCATGAGGCGGTCTGCCCTCCGGGCCAGGATGGATTGTGTGGCGGAGCATTGCATGAGTGTCTCAATTCCAGCACATCGCCGCCGTGATGACCTGCGTGGGCACCCCTGTTTTTTTGCCATCCTGTACCCAAATTTCGGATACTTGGATACCTATATTTGGGATGATCTGGACTGTCGGACCTTTCCGGGCCCGGCGTTGGGGAACTTCGTTTGCTGATAGAGCGGGAAGAGCCGCTGTCGACACTACTGGCGCTCAGGGAGCGCGCCGACGGCGGCCAGGGCGCCATCGCGCTGGTGGGCGGCGAGGCGGGCATCGGCAAGACCACGCTCACCGAGGAGCTGCGCCGGCGGCTCGAGCCGGACAGCAACGTGGTGTGGGGCGGCTGCGACTCCCTGTTCACGCCCCGCCCGCTGGGACCGGTGCACGACATGGCGCTCGGCCTCGGCTCCCGCATACGCGAGCTGCTCGACGAGGGCGCGCCGCCCATCCAGCTGTTCCAGGCCGTGGTCGAAGAGCTGGAGCGAAACCCCGCCACCACCGTGCTCATCATGGAAGACGTCCACTGGGCGGACCACGCCACGCTCGACTTCCTGAAGTTCCTCGGCCGCCGCGTGGCGATGATGCGCACCCTGCTGGTGGTCACCTATCGCAACGACGAGATCGACCACGACCATCCGCTCACCCACGTGCTCGGCGAGCTGCCGCCCTCGTTCACGTGGCGCATAGACCTGCAGCCGCTGACGCCGGCGGGCGTCGGCCAGCTGTGCGCTGACTCCGGCTACAGCGCCGACGAGCTCTACGAGATCACGGAAGGCAATCCGTTCTTCGTCTCCGAGCTGCTCGCCTACGGGAGCCCCGGCGAACGGGCCATTCCTGCCTCGGTGCGCGACGCCGTCAATGCCCGGCTGAATCGACTGGCGCCGGCGGAACGGGAATTCCTGGAGACCGTCAGCCTCATCCCCGGCGGCATCCCGGCGGCGCTGCTGGAGCCGCTGTTCGGGGAGGCCGGCGAGACCCTCGCCATGGCCGCCGTCGGCCGCAATCTGCTGGTGCACGGGGAAGCCGACGGTCTGCACTTCCGCCACGAGCTGGCCCGGCTCGCCACGCTCGAACGGCTGTCCGCGAGCCGGCAGAAAGCGGCGCACGGGCGCATCCTGGCCGCCTACCTGGCTTTACCGGTACCGCCGAGCCTGGATCAGCTGGTTTTCCATGCCGCAGGCGCGCTGGATGCGGCGAAGGTGCTGGAGTTCGCGCCAAGGGCGGCGGAAGTGGCGGCGCAGGTAGGCGGGCACCGGGAAGCCGCCGCGCACCTCGCCACCGCGCTGCGCTTCGTGGACGAGGCCACGCCGCAGCTGGCCGCCACCCTGTACGAGAGCTGGGCCTACGAGGCGGGGCTCGCGCTCGGCATCGACGACGACGTGATCGAGGCGCGCCGTTACGCCATCACCCTGTGGCGGGCGCTGGAGCGCATGGACAAGGTGGGCGAAAACCTGCGCTGGCTCTCCCGCATGCACTGGTACCGTGGCGAAGCCGGCGAGGCGGACCGCTTCGCCGACGAGGCCATCCGCGTGCTGGAGAGCGCGCCGCCGTCCGCCGAGCGGGCCATGGCCTACAGCCTGCGCTCCCAGCTGCACATGCTGAACGACCGCATGGACGAGGCCGTCCGCTGGGGCGAACGTGCCATCGAACTGGCGGACGAGCTGGACGCGGTGGAGGTGAAGGTGCACGCGTTGAACAACGTGGGCACCGCCCGGGCGTTCCGCGGCAACAAGGAAGGCATTTCCCAGCTGGAGGAGAGCCTGGCGCTGGCCTCGCGCCACGGCCTGCACGAGCATGCCGCGCGGGTTTACACCAACCTGGCCGAATACGGCGTCGACTTCCGGGACTTCACCCTGGCCGAGCGGATCATCTCCGAGGGCATTGCCTTCGATACCCAGCACGACCTCGACGCCTGGACCCACTACCTGGTCGGACGCCAGGCCCAGCTGCGCCTCGAGCAGGGGCGGCTCAGGGATGCGGAGACCATCGCCGAGGGCGTGCAGAACCTCGACCGGCTGACGCTGCTGATGCGCCTGCCGGCGCTGATCGTCCTCGCCCGCGCCCGCCTGCGCCTGGGCGAGCCGGACGCCGACGAGTTGCTGGACCGGGCGATGCAGGACGCCATTGCCACCGACGAGCTCCAGTACATGATCCCGGTGCGTCTCGGTTTCGTGGAGGCGGCCTGGCTGCGCGACGACCCGGAAGCGGCGATACCGCACCTGGAGGCACTGTGGTCGATGGGCGCAGAGCGCATGAACCAGTGGAGCGCGGGCGACGCGGCGGCCTGGGCGCGCCGCCTGGGCATCGAGGGCATGGAGGCGCCGGAGGCCTTCACCGCCGACTCGCCGGCGCCCTACGCCGCCGAGATCGCAGGCGACCCGGCCGGCGCGGCGAAGCAGTGGCTCGCTCTCGGCGCCCCCTACTCCGCCGGCCTGGCCTGGCTACAGGTGCAGGGCGACGGAGCCGCCGAGGCGCTCGCCAGCGCCGCGAAGATCTTCCGCCGCATCGAGGCAGCCGCGGCGCTGGAGAAGACCAGCCGGGTAGCGAAGGTCCTGGGCGTTGCCAACCGGCTGCCGCGCACCCGCCGCGGACCCTACAAGGCCGCGCGCAACCATCCGCTGGGCCTCACTCGCCGGGAGCAGGACATCCTGGCGCTGATGGTGCAGGGGGCGAGCAACGCCGAGATCTCGGAGCAGCTCTCGCGCTCGAAGCGCACCGTCGAACACCACGTCTCCTCGATCCTGACCAAGCTGAACGTGCAGAACCGCATGGAGGCGACGCTGCGCATCCACAACGAACCCTGGCTGATGCCAAAACCGTAGGAGGGCCTTCAGGCCCGATCCCGCTGTGGGAGGGCCTTCAGGCCCGATCTCTTCCTGCCCTATCCCCTTCTATTATGGCCGCCCTGCGGGGCTATCCATCTTGCTCCCGACAAAAGGTCGCGGCGATGGATACCCCCGCATGACGGCCGCCTCGCGGTGGCGTGCAGGAACTGCCGGTCAGCAGCGTCTGCTGATGGCGCAACACGCTCGGCTACGGGCCCGTCAGCGGCTGGGGCGGAGTGCGGGGGTCGTCCGGACCGACTGGAGCCATGACGGCGGGAAGGAGGTCTGGCCGAAGCGAGGGAGGACAGGACGTCCGAGCGAGCGTCCGCCGCAGTCCGCCCCAGTCGATGGCGGGCCAACGCAGAAAGAAATGTGCTTCACCTAGCAAAATGCGGGTCGGGCCTGAAGGCCCTCCCACATGAGCGGAAGCGGGAAAATGGTGGGCCGTGTAGGAATCGAACCTACAACCAATGGATTAAGAGTCCACTGCTCTGCCAATTGAGCTAACGGCCCTTCCGATTAGAGCGCTTGAAAGAACTGGGGTGGACGATGGGACTCGAACCCACGACGACCGGGATCACAACCCGGGGCTCTACCAACTGAGCTACGTCCACCATTGTTCCAGCCGGGCATTATAACCCGTAATTTCCGACTTGGCGCGCCCGGCAGGACTCGAACCTGCAACCCTCGGCTTAGCTTACCAGCTACCGCTTTCGCGGCCCCGCAACGCGGGTTTGTGGTCTGGACTATCTCTTCGCCGTCTCAGGCGCCGCACGTATAGTCTCTACGGAGCCCCGCGACGTCCAGGGGCTGAACTATGCAGGTTTCCACGGGATTGCCATCAGCACTACCTGTTAAGGTTTCCCCGTTACGGTGCGGTCCACTGCAGCGGTTCCGTTTCCCGCTGCAGGCTCCTCACTCAAAGGCCGATGCTCTATCCGATTGAGCTACGGGCGCGTCGTTTACTCGATAGACATTCTCCGAACCACGATCACTTGGTCGGGGCAGACGGATTCGAACCGCCGACCCTCTGCTCCCAAAGCAGATGCGCTACCAGACTGCGCCATGCCCCGCCGGGGCGCCGATAATACGCCACCCCGGCAGCGGAAACCAATTCCGGAGACGGCCGGCCCCACGCCGAATTGAGTTAACCGTCACGGAAATTAGCGGGTAAACTGCGCGCCATGACGGCGAAGATAATCGACGGCAAGGGGATCGCGGAGGAGATCCGCGAGGAGGTCCGCCAGCGGGTCGAGAAGCGGATGGCCGGGGGCAAGCCCCAGCCGTCGCTGGCGATGATCCTGGTGGGCCACGACGCCGCCTCCCAGATCTACGTGCGCAACAAGCGCAGGGCCTGCGACGCCGCCGGCATGCGCTCGGTGGACTTCGATCTGCCCTCGACGACCACCGAGGCGGCGCTGCTGGAACTGATCGACGAGCTGAACGCGGACGAGAGCGTGCACGGCATCCTGGTGCAGCTGCCCCTGCCCCATCAGATCGACGCGGTGAAGGTGATCGAGCGCATCGACCCCGCCAAGGACGTGGACGGCTTCCATCCGTATACCGTCGGCAGGCTCGCCCAGCGCATCCCGACGCTGCGCCCGTGCACGCCCTTCGGCATCGTGACGCTGCTGGGTCGCATCGGCGTGGATCCGAAGGGCAAGCACGTGGTGATAGTCGGTGCCTCGAACCACGTGGGCCGGCCGCTGGCGCTCGAATTCCTGCTGATGGGCTCCACCACCACGGTCTGCCACCGCTTCACCCGCCACCTGCGCGAGCACGTGGAGCGGGCCGAGATCCTGGTGGTCGCCGTCGGCAAGCCGGGCCTGATTCCGGGCGACTGGGTGCCCGAGGGTTCGATCGTGATCGACGTGGGCATCAACCGCCAGCAGGACGGCAGGCTGGTGGGCGACGTCCAGTTCGACGCCGCCAGGGAGCGCGCCGCCTGGATCACGCCCGTGCCCGGCGGCGTCGGCCCGATGACCGTGGCCATGCTGATCTACAACACGCTGGCGGCCGCCGAGGCTGCCGACGACTGACGACTGACGACGGCCCGGCGCGGCCGTCCCGAGCTGCCATCGAACGGAGAACGAGGAACCCGATGAGTGCGACCACTGTAATGAGACCGATCAGAGCGACCCGTGCGGCCCTGGCGGCCCTGGCCGCCGGCATGGCGCTGGCCGGCGGCGCGGCCTGCGCCGCCGACGCGCCCTCCTTCCCGCAGGTGGAGGTGCGCACCACCGAAGGCACGTTCGTGCTGGAACTGAACGGCAAGCGCGCGCCACTGACCGTCGCCCACTTCCTGTCGCTCGTGGAGTCCGACTTCTACGACGGCCTGGTCTTCCACCGCATCGTGCCGGGTTTCGTGATCCAGGGCGGCGGCTTCACGCCGAAGTACGAGCTGAAGGAGCCCGACGACAGCATCCCGAACGAGTCCGGCAACGGCCTGAGCAACGAGCGGGGCACCGTTGCCATGGCCCGCACCAGCAACCCCCACTCCGCCAATACGCAGTTCTTCATCAACCTGGTGGACAACGGGCCGAAGCTGGATCCGCAGCCGGAGCGCTGGGGCTATGCCGTGTTCGGCTCGGTGATCCACGGCATGGACGTGGTGGACGCCATCGCCACGCTGCCCACCGGCGCCGGCGGTCCGTTCCCGGCCGACGTACCGACCATGCCCGTAATCATCGAGGACATGATCTATCACCCCTCCGGCTACACGCCGCCGGAATAGCCGCGCACGCGATCCGATGACGAAGCTGTTCATCTCCGACCTGCACCTGCAGGCCGCCCGGCCCGACATCACCGAGCGCTTCTTCCGCTTTCTGGAGACCGAGGCGGCGGAGGCGGAGGCGCTCTATATCCTGGGCGATTTGTTCGAGGCCTGGATCGGCGACGACGATCCCGACGAGCACAACCGGGAGGTGCAGGCGGCCATGCGCCGGCTCACCGACGCCGGCGTCGCCGGCTACTTCATGCACGGCAACCGGGACTTCCTGATCGGCGATACGTTCGCGGAGCGCACGGGCTTCACGCTGCTCGACGATCCGGTGGTCCACGACCTGTACGGCACGCCGGTGCTGCTCAGTCACGGCGACGCGTATTGCACCGACGACGTCGAGTACCAGGCCTTTCGCCGCCAGTCCCGTGACCCGGCCTGGCAGCAGCAGGTGCTGTCGATGTCGGTGGAACAACGACGGGCGCTGGCCGGCCAGGCCCGCGAGGAGAGCCGCGCGGCCATGGTCGACAAGGCCGAGGACATCATGGACGTGAACGCCGACGCCGTCGCCGCCGCCCTGCGCGAGGTCGGTGTGACCACGCTCGTCCACGGCCACACCCACCGCCCGGCAGTGCACGAACTGGACCTGGACGGCACCCCCGCCACCCGCATCGTCCTCGGCGACTGGTACGAGCAGGGCACCATGCTGCACTGGACCCCCGAAGGCCCCGACTACCGCTGGAAAGTCCTGTAGGAGGGCCTTCAGGCCCGATCCTGCCAGCCCGGAGGCCGCTTTCTATCGGCGTTGGCCCGCCATCGGCTGGGGCGGACTGCGGTGGACGCTCACTCGGACGTCCTGTCCTCGCTCGCTTCGGCCAGACCTCCTTCCAGCCGTCATGGCTCCAGTCGGTCCGGACGACCCCCGCAGTCCGCCCCAGCCGATGGCGGGCCCGTAGCCGTGAAGTGTGGCACCAGTCAGAAAGCGTAGCTGACGGGCAGCGCCTCCACGCCGCCGCGAGCACGGCCGTCATGCGGGGGTATCCATCGCCGCGACCTTTTGTCGGGAGCAAGATGGATACCCCCGCAGGGCGGCCAGGAAAGAAGGAATCGGGCCTGAAGGCCCTCCTACGTGGTCGGCGGGGGTGGGCCGCTGTGGAAACGGAGTTCGGTGTCCGGGGATGTGGCCAGTTCGTTCTCCACGACGCGCAGGTCGGTCAGGCGCGCCTCGACGCCGTCCGTCTCTTCCCCCGTCCCGGCCAGTGCCAGGTAGTTCTCGAAGTGGCGTGCCTCGGAGGCCAGCAGACCGGCGTAGAGCGCCGCCATGCGCCCTTCCAGCCGCGGCGCCAGCAGCGCGAAGCGCTCGCAGGAGCGGGCCTCGATGAGGGCACCGATGAGCAGCAGGTCGGTGAGTCGGCCGGGATCGCGGCGGCGGGCGGCGTCGCGCAGGCCGGCGGCGTAGCGCGAGGCGCTCAGCGGCCGAGGTGTAACACCGAGCCGCTTCATCAGCCGCTGCACCTGCTCGTAGTGACGGAGTTCCTCCCGGGCCAGCCGGGACATCTGCCAGCCGATGTCGGTGCGCTCGGGGTAGCGGTAGATGAGGTTCATGGCGGTGGAAGCCGCCTTCAGCTCGCAGTTGGCGTGATCCATCAGGATCAGGCCCGGCTCCGCCGCCGCGGCATCCACCCAGGCCGCCGGCGTGGCGGCGCCCAGGAACTCGCGTATCGCCTGCGGGACGGCCACGGGCTCGTTCGCGGGCGCGTTGTGCCGCGCTTGATCCCGCGCGCTATCCAATCCGCCCGGCTTCATGCCTGCCACGCCAGCACCTCGTCCGCGCACTGGAAGCGATCCGCCGGGTCTTTGGCCAGCAGGCCGTCCACCAGCGGCTGCAGGGCGGCGGTTTCCGCCGGCAGCCGCGGGATGTCCGCATGGCCGTGCTTGTAGATGATGCCCATGGCGGAGTCGGCGGTGTACGGTTTCTCGCCGGTCAGCATCTCGTGCAGGATGACGCCGAGGCTGTAGAGGTCCGAGCGCTCGTCGGTGTCGCGGCCGTGACCCTGCTCCGGGCTCATGTAGTACGGGGTGCCGAAGATCTCGCCGGTGCCGGTGATTTCCGCCCGCAGCCGCAGCCGCTTGGCCAGCCCGAAATCGATGAGCGCGATGCTGCCGTCCTCGCGCAGCATGATGTTGCCGGGCTTCAGGTCGCGGTGGAGGATGCCGACGGCGTGGATGGACTTCAGGGCGCCGGCGATCTGGCGCGCGACGTCGAGCGCCTCGTCGGGCGCCATGCCGGCGCGTATGCGGGTGCGCAGGTCGCCGGCCGGAAAATACTCCATGGCGATGTAGGCGTGATCGTCGCCGATGCCCAGATCGTGGATGCGCACGATGTTCGGGTTGTCCAGCTCGGCGATGACCTCGGCCTCCTGCAGGAAGCGGGTCAGCGCGTCCTCGTCTTCGTCGCTGGAGTCCGGGACCTCGCGCAGGATCTTCAGCACCACCTCCCGGCCGCTGGCCTCGTGCTCGGTGAGGTATACGGCCGAGCCGTCACCGGAGGCGATCTTGCGCCGCAGCCGGTAGCCCCGCGCGCTGCCGCCCTTGCCCCCCTTGCCGTCCTCGCCGCTCTCGCCGAAGAACAGGCTGTCGGTGGAGGCGAGGCTGCGGCGCGAGCCGAGCGCCCGGCGCAGCGCGGCGATGAGGGCCGCATGGCCGACATCGGATTTGTGGAAGAAGCTCTGGGCGCCGTACTGCAGCGCCCGGGCGCCGTCGGCCGGATCCCGGCTGGACGTGAAGAAGATGGTCGGCGGGAACGAGGGGCGCGCGCAGTAGCGGCGCAGCGCCTGCAGCCCGTCCATGCTGCCCAGCCGGTGGCCGATCAGGACGACGTCGTGATCGGCGCCGCCGAAGGTGTCGGCGAGCGCGCCGGAGACGTGGGGGTCGTACTCGGTGATCACCGCGTCGCGCCAGACCGTGGTGATGTGATGCATCAGCAGTGTCCGGAATTCCGGATGAGCGTCGATGATCATGAATCTGTGGCTCATCCCGGAGCTCTCCCGCCGCTGCGGCCAGGTCTATGGTCTGTGGTCCATACGGGCCGCCGCGCCCTAGACCGCGCTCATGGTCGCGTCGCTGTCTTCCGTGCCCTCGTCGGCCGCCTGCCCGGCGCCGCCCTCGTCGCCACCATGGCCGCCCAGCCCCAGGAAGAGCTGCTTTGCCTCGTCGGAACGGGCGCTCTCGAGCTGGCGCAGATAATCCTCGGTGACGTCGCCGGTGACGTACTTGCCGGAAAAGCAGGAGGTGTCGAACTCGTTGATCTCGGCGTCGTCGTGCTGTACCGCCCGCACCAGGTCCTCCAGGCCCTGATAGATCAGCCAGTCGGCGCCGATCAGCTTCTCCACCTCGGCCTCGGAGCGGCCGTGGGCCACGAGCTCGCTCGCCGCCGGCATGTCGATGCCGTAGACGTTCGGGTAACGCACCGGCGGCGCCGCCGAGGCGAAATAGACCTTGCGCGCGCCGGCCTCCCGCGCCATGCGGATGATCTGCTGGGAGGTGGTGCCGCGCACGATGGAGTCGTCCACCAGCAGCACGTTCTTGCCGCGGAACTCGAGATCGATGGCGTTCAGCTTGCGCCGCACGGAGCGCTCGCGCATGGCCTGGCCCGGCATGATGAAGGTGCGGCCGATGTAGCGGTTCTTGATGAAGCCCTCCCGGTACTTCACGCCCAGTCGATGGGCCACCTGCACCGCCGCCGTGCGGCTCGTATCCGGGATGGGGATCACCACGTCGATGTCGTGGTCCGGCCGGGCGGCCAGGATCTGGTCGGCCAGCGTCTCGCCCATGCGCAGCCGGGTCTTGTACACGCTCAGCCGGTCGATGATGGTGTCCGGCCGGGCGAAATAGACGAACTCGAAGATGCAGGGCGCGTAGGCGCGCTGCTCGGCGCAGGCGCGCATGTGCAGCTCGCCCGCCGTATCCACGAATATCGCCTCGCCCGGCAGGATGTCGCGCACCAGGCGGAAGCCGAGCGCGTCCAGCGCCACGCTCTCCGAGGCCACCATGTACTCGGTGCCGGCCGGCGTGCGGCGGCTGCCCAGTACCAGCGGGCGGATGCCGTAGGGGTCGCGGAAGGCGAGCATGCCCTGGCCGATGATGAGTGCGGTGACCGCATAACCGCCGCGGCAGCGCTCGTGCACGGCGGCGACGGAGTCGAAGACGACGTCCGGCGTGAGTTCGCCGCCCGCCCGCTGCTGCAGTTCGTGGGCGAATACGTTCAGCAGCACCTCCGAGTCGGAGCCGGTGTTCAGGTGCCGCCGGTCTTCGCGGCGCAGCAGCTCCGAGAGTTCGGCGGCGTTGGTCAGGTTGCCGTTGTGCCCCAGGCAGATGCCGTAGGGGGAGTTCACGTAGAACGGCTGGGCCTCGGACGAACTGGAGCAGCCGGCCGTGGGGTAGCGCACGTGGCCGATGCCGATGTTGCCTTTCAGACGCAGCATGTGGCGCTGATGGAAGACGTCCCGGACCAGGCCGTTGCTCTTGCGGGAATGCAGGCGGTGGCCGTCCCAGGTGACGATGCCGGCGGCATCCTGACCCCGGTGCTGCAGCACGGTCAGCGCGTCATAGATGGCCTGGTTGACCGGGCTGGTACCCGCAATGCCGACTACGCCGCACATGAGATCCTCCCGGGCGATTCAGAGGCGGGTCGCATCGCCGGCGGGCCCCTCCAGGGAGTCGCCGTCCGCGCCGCCCATGTCGTCGATGCCGTCTATCGCCTCCAGCGCCCGCGGCGCCAGTATGCGGATGCCGTTGCCGATGCGCTCGGCGTAGGGCATCAGGCGCGACTCCTGCCACCACTGGTCCTGGGAGAAGCCGAGATAGCCGCCGGCGAGCGCCAGCACGCCGGCCAGCAGCGCACCGCGGCCGAAGCCGAAGCCGAGGCCGAGGAACCGGTCCGTGCCGCTCAGGCCGCTCGCCTCCACGACCATTGAGATCAGCCAGCCGACGAGGCCGCCGATGAGCAGCACCGCCACGAAGATCAGGCCGCGTCCGATCCAGGCCTGCAGCCCGTCGGAACCGATCCAGTCGCCGGCCACCGTATCCACGACGCTCGCGCCGAGGGGGGCGAGCTGGAAGGCGAGCCAGATGGCGACCACCAGGGAGATGACGGAGACGGCCTCCTTGAAGAACCCGCGCCAGGCCCCGACGATCATCGAGATCAGGACCAGCACGGCGATGGCGATATCTGCGACCGGGACCATGGCGTGTGTTCGCTCAGTATCGTCAGTAGGGCACGGAGACGGCGCTGTGCCGGAGGGCGGTCAGTTTATCAGACTCACAATGGTCCTCACGATTGTAGTCACAATCATCATCACGATCGTACAGACGATCCTCATCACGATCGTACTGACAATCCTCATCACGATCGTACTCACAATCGTCATCACGGATGGGTGACCACCTGCCCCTGCTGCCCTGCCTTCGCGAGCGCCGCGGCGACTTTCTCCGCCTCGTCGCGGCTGCCCTGCGGCCCGACGCGCACCCGATGCAGCGTGCGTCCGCCGCTCTGCACCCGGCTGAGGAAGGCCGGGAACCCCTGGTCGCGCAGATCGGCCGCCAGGCCCTCCGCGTTCTCCTCGTTGGAGAAGCTGCCGAGCTGCACCGCCCACAGCGACTCCGCCGCGGCGGACGATTGCTGCTGCGCCGGCGCGGCGGCGGGCCTGGTCTCCGGCTCGGGTTCCGGCTCCGGTTCGGGTTCACGGGCGGCCTGCGAGGCCGGATCGGGCGCGTCCGCCTGAGCGGCACGGGGGGGCTCGGGGTCCGCCTGGCTGTCCGCCTTGCCGTCAGCCGACGATGCTCCCTCGGCCGCTGCGACCGCATCGTCCGGTGCCTCCTCCGTTGCGCTGCCGCTCGCGGGCGCCGGCAGCCTTCGCGTCGCCGGCGGCGGGTCGGTGATCTTCTCGCCGGCCTGCTCGCCGCGCACGGTCTCCGACCGGGGATCGAGCACGATGCGGCGGGTGCGGGTCGGCTGGCCCTCCTGTCCCGGCAGGTCCACGCTCTGGCGGACCGTCCCGGTCTCCTCTTCCGGGCCGTCGAGGAACACCGGGATGACGAGCCAGGCGACGGCGACGAGCACGATGGCCCCGGTCAGGCGTTCTTTGGTCGATCGATCCATGGCGACAGGCAGCTATACCCCCATCCGGATTTCTGTCCGCATTTCTATCCGCATTGCTATTCGTGTTTCCATTCGAGTTCCGTCAGTGCCGTTTCTCCGGCCCGGCTTGCCGGGTCTGACCGCCCGGCGGCAGCGGTTGTTGCTGTTCCCGCTCCGGCGGCGAGTATAGCCGAAGCGCCTCGAGAGCCGGGCCGACGACATAGAACGAGCCCGCCGCCACGACCCGGTCGGCCGGGCCGGCCAGCGCCTGCGCCGTCGCCACCGCCGCGGCCACCGAGGGCTCGATGCGGCAGGGCCGGCCGGTCGCGTTCGCGACGGTGGCCGCAAGCTCGGTCACCGGGGTGCCGCGCGGGGATTCCAGCGGGACCGCCAGCCACTCGTCGACGACGCCGGCCAGGGCCGTGGCGAACTCCGCCGCGTCCTTGTCCGCCAGCAATCCGACCAGCGCGAAGGTGGTGCCGGCAGACGGTTCTGCGGCCAGACGGTCGGCGAGCGCCCGGGCGGCGGCGCCGTTGTGGGCCACGTCCAGCCACCAGTCCGCACCGTTCGCACCCATCCGCAGCCGTTGCTGGCGCCCCGCGGGTCCCGGCAGCTCGAGCGCGCGCGCGACGGCGTCCGGCTGCAGCCAGGCGTCCAGACCGAGCGCCTCCAGCAGCGCGAACACCGCGGCGGCATTCTCCATCTGCTCGGGTCCGCCGAAGACGGGCCGAGGCAGCCCGGTCAGCGTGATGCGGCGCCCTTCCCAGTCCCAGCGGCCCCGGGCGCCGCGGCCGTTGCCCGGGCCATCGACCGGGCCATAGTCCGGACCATAGTCCGGGGTCACGGCGCGGAAATCCCGGTCCGCCAGTCGCAGGTCGGCGCCGACCGCCGCGGCCTGCTCCGCCACCGAGGCCGGCGGCTGCCGGCCGCCGAAGACGGCGGGGCGACCGTGGCGCATGATGCCCGCCTTCTCCCGGCCGATCGACTCGACGTCGCTGCCCAGCCACTCCTCGTGATCCAGGGAGACGCTGGTGATGATCACGCCGTCGGCGTCCACGGCGTTGGTGGCGTCCAGCCGCCCGCCGAGGCCCACCTCCAGCAGCACGCAGTCCGCGCCGGCTGTCTCGAAGGCGGCCAGCGCGGCCAGCGTGCCGTATTCGAAATAGGTCAGCGGCACCTCGCCCCGGGCCGCCTCCACCCGCCGGAAGGCCGACATGATCTCGTCGTCGTCCGCCTCGCGGCCGTCGAGCCGGATGCGCTCGTTGTAGCGCACGAGGTGGGGCGAGGTGTAGACGCCCGGCCGGCGGCCGGCGTGGCGAGCCAGGTGCTCCAGCAGGGCCACGGCCGAGCCCTTGCCGTTGGTGCCGCCCACGGTGATCACCAGCGGCGGACGAGCGAGCCCCATGTCGCCGAGCACGCGAGCCACGCGCTCCAGGCCGAGCTCGATCTCGGCGGCGCTGAGCCCGGACTGCCAGTCCAGCCACTCGTCGAGGGTCTCGAAATCCCTGCCGTTTGCGAGGGGAGCGTCCACGCGGGCGCGAACCAGACTCAGGCCGGCAGCGGCGAGGGGCGGCGCTCCAGCATGGCGATGACGTCGGCGATGGTGTCGCGCATCTGCCGCCGGTCGACGATCATGTCCAGCGCGCCGTGATCGAGCAGGAACTCGCTGCGCTGGAAGCCCTCCGGCAGCGTCTGGCGCACCGTCTGCTCGATGACCCGCGGGCCGGCGAAACCGATCAGCGCGCGCGGCTCGGCGATGTTGACGTCGCCGAGCATCGCCAGGCTGGCGGAGACGCCGCCGGTGGTGGGGTCGGTCATGACGGAGACGAACGGCACTCTGGCTCGTGCCAGTGCCGCCAGCGCGGCGCTGGTCTTGGCCATCTGCATGAGCGAGAACAGCGCCTCCTGCATGCGTGCCCCGCCGCTGGCCGAGAAATTGATCAGCGGCATGCTGGTCTCGCGCGCATGCTCCGCGGCGCGGGCGAAGCGTTCGCCGACCACCGAGCCCATGGAGCCGCCCATGAAGCTGAATTCGAACGCGGAGCACACCACCGGGCGGCTGTGCAGCGCCCCGGTGACGGTGACCAGCGCGTCCTTCTCGCCGGTCTGCTTCTGGGCCTGGGACAGGCGGTCCCGATAGCGCTTGCTGTCGCGGAACTTCAGCGGGTCGCGGGGCTGTATTCCCGCGTCCAGCTCGTTGATGGAGTCTTTGTCCAGGAACGACTCCAGCCGCTGCCGCGCGCCGATGCGCATGTGGTAGTCGCACTTCGGGCAGACGTGCAGGCTGCGCTCCACCTCGGCGCGGTAGAGCTGCGCGTCGCAGGCCTGGCACTTGATCCAGATGCCCCGCGGCACCGAACGGGTGCGTCCCTCGGTGCTGATGCGGGACGGCATGATTTTCGAGAACCAGCTCATGCGGCGATGATACCCCCTCGTCCTGTCCCTGTCAGACCCGCGGCAGCCCTGCCGGCAGGCCCGCGAAATCACGGCCGTCGGGCAGGCCGAACTCCTGCGGATAATCCACGGCGACGAGCGTCAGGCCCGCCGCGGGCGCGGCGAAGGCGCCGGCGGTGCGGTCCCTGCCGGCCAGCAGCTCCGCCGCCCAGTCCGGCTCCCGCTCGCCCCGCCCCACCGTGATCAGCAAACCGGCGATGTTGCGGACCATGTGCTGCAGGAACGCATTCGCGCTCACGTCGATGGCGACCCACTCGCCCTGCCGGGACACCGTGATGGCGGTAACGTTGCGCATCGGCGAGCGGGACTGGCAGCCGGCGGCACGGAAGGCGGAGAAATCGTGCTCGCCGACGAGATGGCGTGCCGCCTCGCCCATGCGCCCCTCGTCCAGGGGCTGGTGCACCCAGCACGCCCGGTGGCGGTGCAGCGCCGAGCGCACGGGCCGGTTCAGTATGAGATAGCGGTAGCTGCGCGACACGGCCGAGTAACGGGCGTGGAAGTCGGGGCTGACGGCATGCGCCCAGCTCACGCTGACGTCGGCCGGCAGGTTGCTGTTGGTGCCCAGCAGCCAGCTGCGCAGCCGGCGCCGCACCGGCGGGTCGAAGTGGATCACCTGGCCGGTGGCGTGCACGCCCGAGTCGGTACGCCCGGCGCACACCGCCTCCACGGGCCCGTCGGCCACTGCCGACAGGGCGGCCTCGAAGGCGTTCTGGATGGCGCGGCCGTGGGACTGGCGCTGCCAGCCCTGGAACGCGGTGCCGTCGTACTCGACGCCCATGGCCACTCGGTCGGCCAAGCCGTCGGCCGGGCGGTCCCGGTCGGCCACTCAGTCGGGCAGCGCGTCCAGCAGCCGGTTGGCCTCCTGGCGCTGGCCCTCGTCGCCCTCCTCGAGCACCTCCTGCAGGATGCTGCGCGCACCCTCCGGGTCGCCCATGTCCACGTAGGCCCGCGCCAGGTCCAGCTTGGTTCCCACCTCGGTCTGGGTGCGGCCCTCGCCGGTCTCCTGCATGCCCGTCTCGGTGGGTGCATCGTCCTCGTCGGAGAGGTCCTCGCCCACGTCGAGGTCGAGGATGGAGTCCAGCTCGTCGTCGTCGAACACCTCGCTGCTGAAGCGGCCCGTGGCATCCGTCGAGGTGGGCTGCTCGACGGTGTCGTCCTCGTCCCGCGGCGTCTCGAGGTCGCCGAGGTCGCCCTGCCTGATGGCGGCCGTCAGATCGTCCAGGTCGACGTCCACGTCTTCTCCGCCCAGGCGGGGCATGCGGCCCGTGGCGCCGGTGTCGTCGTCATCGTCGCGCTCGTCCAGCGCCTCGGTCTCGGCGAAGTCCCTGTCCGCCGCGGGCGCCAGGGTGGTCGCGTCGTCGTCGCCGGGCTCGTCGCCCCGGTCGCCGCGGCCCACGGGCTCGTCGGCGCCGGCGGCACCCGGCGCGAGCATCGTCGCGTCGTCGTCGCCCAGCACCTGGGTCTCGCCGGTACGGTCCAGCAGGTCGTCGTCGGACTCGCCGACGTCCTCCTGGAACTGCAGCACGGTGGCCGAACGCTCGCCGGACTCCTCGAGCCCGTCCAGATCCAGGCCGAGGTCGTCCAGGTCGATCTCGGCCGTCTGCTCGGAGCGGCGCTGCTCTTCCTCGCTGGCTGCCGGCAGCTCGGTGGTCTCGTCCTCGCCCAGGCCCTCTCCCAAGCCCCAGGTCTCGATGGTCGGGGTCTCCTGGGTAACCTCGTCGTCCGCGTCGGCAGCCGCACCGGCCGGCGTCTCCACCGTCGGCGATTCCCGGGTGTCCTCTTCCTCGAACGGCGTCTCCAGGGTGGGCGACTCCTGGGTGTCCTCCTCGTACGGAGTCTCCAGCGTCGGCGATTCCTGGGTGGGTTCCTCGCCGCCGAGGCTGTCGTCCGAAGCCTCGTACTGGCCATACTCACCCGTCTCGGCGAGGTCCGCCGGGTCCAGCAGCATCTCGTTGGTGCCGGTGCGCTCGCCGGTCTCGTCGAGCACGAAATCCAGGCCGCCCGAGGTTCCCTCCAGGTCGGCCTCGCCGCTGTCCTCGTCGCCGAAGGCCAGATCGACACCGCCTTCCTCGTCGGCGCCGAAGTCCACGTCCAGCGTGCCGACGCCGCTCTCCTCGTCGAAGGACAGGTCGACGTCGCCGCCGCCGGCCGCCGCGGCGCCCGCGAACAGCTCGTGGTCCGGCGCGATCTGCTGCCCCATGATCACGATCTTGTCCCAGTCGGAGTCCTTCTCGCCGGCCGCGCCACCCAGGGCGTCGTGCAGGTTCTCGGCCGCGTCCACGAATGCGTCCTTGTTGCCCCAGACGAAGTACACCTCGGCCAGCTTGGCCTTCAGATCGGTGCGGTCCGGGTCCGCCGCGATGGCGTTTCGCATCAGGTCCGCCGCCTGGTCGTACAGCCCGTAAGCCATGTGGAAGTCGGCCTCGGCCAGCGGGTCGGACTGATCCAGGTTGATCGCGGTCTCGCTGCTGAAGGTGTCCTCCAGCGAATAGGAGCCGCTCGCACCGGTATCCGGCTGCTCGTCGGCCCTCGCCGCCGCGCCCGCCGCCGCTGCCGCGGCGCCTGCGCCTGCGCCTGCTAACGCCGCTGCGGCGCCGGTGCCGGAGGTTTCCTCTTTCTCCACCACCAGGATGGAGTCGTCGTCGCTCGCGAGCGCGCGAAGGCGCTCGGTGGCCTCGCGCTCCTCGTCGTCCTCGAAGTCGTCGTCCAGCGCCTCCCAGGTGCCCGTGCTGTCCTCGACCTCGCCGCCGCGGCGCCGCGCGAGCACGAGCAGCAGCAGGGCGATGACGACGACGCCCAGGCCCACGTAGGTCCAGATGCTGCCGAGCAGACCGCCCAGCAGCCCCATGATGCCGCCCTCGTCCTCGCGCCCGGTCGTTACGACGGCCGGCGTCGTGCGGGCGGGGGCCGGTTCCCGTGCCGCCGGCTGCTCGGCCTCCGCCGCCGTCTCGTCGGCTTGCGCACCGGTGCCGGGCTCAGCCTCGAGATCGGACTCGGCCTCGGGCTCGTCCTCGGCGAAGATCTCGTCGCCGCCCGCATCCGCAGCCGCTTCGCCCTCGGCCTCCAGATCGACGCCCGGCGCTGCCGTAACTGCTTCGTCCCCGGCCGCCGCCGGCGGCGTCTCCGCGGCGTCTTCACGGCTCGCCAGCTGCTCGCGCAGCCGGGCGAGTTCCTGGTCCTTGATGGCGAGCAGGCGCTCGCGCTCGGCCAGCTCCGACTCGAGCCGGCGCAGCCGCTCGGCCTCCGCCGCACTGGTGCCGGCCGCGGTACCGCTCGTCCCGGCGCCCGAGCCCGGCGTCGGTGCGGCCGCCGTCGCCGGCGCCTCGTCGGGGGGTACCAGGCGCAGGCTGCCGGACTCGCCGCCCTGCCAGGCCTGGTTCTGCCGGCTGACCTCGGCCACCGCCTCGGAGCGGTTGATGCCGTACATCGCATCCTCGGACGGGATGCGCAGGACGGCGCCCTCACGCAGTCGGTTGATGTTGCCGTCGAAAGCCTCGGGGTTGTTCTCGTACAACGCCACCATGACCTGGTTAATGGTCAGGCCGCTCGGCCGCACACGCTGGGCGATGCCCCACAGCGTCTCGTTGCGCGGCACCCGGTAGGTGTCGCCGGCATCCAGCCCGGGCGAGGTCTGCCGGGGCTCCGGTGCACGGCGGATGCTGCCCGCATCCGCACTGCGCTGCGCCGGCGCTGCCGGCGCCCGCACGGGGGCCGCCTGCTCCGTCGACTCCTCGCTCGCGAAGGTCGGCGGGTCCAGCAGCACGGTGTACTCGCGCAGCAGACGCCCCCGCGGCCAGACCGCTTCGGCCAGGAAGGTCACGAAGGGCTCGGTGACCGGCTCGCTGGAGGTAATGCGGACCACGCCCCGGTCGCCCGGCAGCCGCCGGACATCGAACCGGAATCCGCTCAGGAACGGCGGACGGTCGATGCCGTAGCGCCGGAAAGTGTCGGTCGCCGCCAGCTGGACGGTGAGGCCCTCGAGTTCTTCCGGCGTCACCGACAGGAGTTCGATCTCGGCCCGGAAAGGCTCGTTCAGCGCCGACTCGAGCCTGATGTCCCCGAGGCCCAGGGCCTGAGCCGTCCCCGACCACGCCAGGAGCAGAATCAGCGTGGCGCCAGCGAGTCTTCCGAGCATAAGTCTTCTCCGGCTCATAAAACTGACCCGCAGCCGTGCGACGCGGGCAGGCTGCGGGGTCAGATTAGCAAGCTCGTTTAACATTAATCCGTGGCCAACTATAGCCTATAAATAATTTTTGACCAATATTTCAGCTATTTGCACGCTATTTAGAGCCGCGCCCTTACGTACGTTATCCGACACCACCCACAGGTCGATGCCGGACGGGTGACTGATGTCCTCGCGGATGCGGCCGACGTAGACCTCGTCGGTGCCCGCGCCCTCGGTAACGGCCGTGGGATAGGCCCCGGCCTCGTGGCCGTCGATCACCTTCACCCCGGGCGCATCCACCAGCAGCGAGCGCACGTCGTCCGCGCTCAGCTTCACCTCGGTCTCGATGTGCACGGCCTCGGAATGGCCGTAGAACACCGGCACCCGCACCGCCGTGGGGTTCACCTCGATGGTGTCGTCGTCGAAAATCTTGCGGGTCTCCCACACCATCTTCATCTCTTCCTTGGTGTAGCCGTTATCCAGGAAGACGTCGATGTGAGGCACGGCGTTGAACGCCACCCGCTTCTCCGGCCCCTCCTCGTCCGGCGGATTGCCGCCCAGCATGGCCGCGGAGTCCTTCGCCAGCTTCTCGACGGCGCTGCGCCCGGCGCCGGAGACCGCCTGGTAGGTGGCGACATTGATGCGCAGGATGCGGGCGCGGTCGTGGATGGGCTTCAGCGCCACCAGCATCTGCATGGTGGAGCAGTTGGGATTGGCGATGATGCCACGGGTGGTGTAGCCGGCGATGGCCTCGGGGTTCACCTCCGCCACCACCAGCGGGATGTCGTCGTCGTAGCGGAAGAAAGAGGTGTTGTCGACCACGACGCAGCCGGAATCCCAGGCCCGCGGCGCGTGTACCTCCGAGACGGAGCCGCCGGCGGAGAACAGCGCGATCTGCGCCCGGGAGAAATCGAACTCGGCGAGATCCTCCACGTCGACCTCCTCGCCGCGGAAGGTCACCGTGCGGCCGACCGAACGGGCACTGGCGAGCGGATACAGCCGCCCCACCGGGAAGCCCCGGCTCTCCAGGATCCCGATCATGGTTTCGCCCACGAGGCCGGTGGCCCCGACGACTGCGACGTCATACGTATTCGACATGGGTTTTCGTCTATCTCCTTACGTCTCTAATGCATGTAGGAGGGCCTTCAGGCCCGATTCATTATTCCTCAATCGGGCCTGAAGGCCCTCCTGCATTATCTGTCACATCCGCGTTCTGGCCGCGGTGCCGCAGATAGTGATCCATCAGCACCAGCGCCACCATCGCCTCGGCGATGGGCGTGGCGCGCAGCCCCACGCAGGGGTCGTGACGGCCCTTGGTCACGATGTCCGTCTCCGCCCCGCTCCGGTCGACCGTGCGGCCCGGGATGCGGATGCTGGAGGTGGGTTTCAGCGCGATGCTCACCAGGATGTCCTGGCCGCTGGAGATGCCCCCCAGCGTGCCGCCGGCCCGGTTGCTCAGGAAGCCGCCGGCGTCGATCTCGTCCCGGTGCTCGCTGCCCTTCTGTGCGACCACGGCGAAACCCGCTCCGAATTCCACCCCTTTTACCGCGTTTATGCTCATCAAACCGTGAGCCAGGTCCGCCTCCAGCTTGTCGAACACGGGCTCGCCGAGTCCGACGGGCACGCCGCTGGCGCGCACGGTCACCCGCGCGCCGATGGAGTTGCCCTCCTTCCTGAGCGCGTCCATGTAGGCCTCGAACTCGGGCACGCGGTCGGGATCCGGACAGAAGAAGGGATTATCCTCGGCCGCCGCCGGATCCTTCGCCTCGATCACGTGGGGGCCGAGCTGGGAGACGTAGCCGTGGATGGCCACGCCGAGCCGTTCGGCGAGGTACTTCCGGGCGATGGCGCCGGCGGCCACCCGCATGGTGGTCTCCCGCGCAGACGCCCGGCCGCCGCCCCGGTAGTCCCGGATGCCGTATTTCTGCTGATAGGTGTAGTCCGCGTGGCCCGGGCGGAACTTTTCCTTGATCTCGGAGTAGTCCTTCGACTTCTGGTCGGTGTTCTCGATCAGGAGGCCGATGGGCGTGCCGGTGGTCACCCCCTCGAACACGCCGGAGAGGATCTGTACCTGGTCCGGCTCGCGGCGGGGACTCACGTGACGGCTCTTGCCCGGACGGCGGCGCTCGAGATCGCGCTGGATATCGGCCTCCGCGAGCGCCATGCCCGGCGGGCAGCCGTCCACCACGCAGCCGAGCGCGGGGCCGTGGCTCTCGCCGAAGGTAGTGACCGTGAATAGCCGGCCGAATGTGTTTCCGGACATGCTTCGCTCAGGTTGTCGTGGCGCCGCCGGCGCGTTCCAGATCCCCGGCCGTCAGCAGGAAGACGCCGCTGCCGCCGTGCTCGAACTCGAGCCAGACGAACGGCAGATCCGGCCGCGCCCGCTCCAGCGCCTGCTGGCTGTCCCCCACCTCGACCACCAGCACCCCGTCCGGCGCGAGATATGCGCCCGCATTATTCAGGATAGTCCGCACCGATGCCAGACCGTCCTCGCCCGCGGCCAGGCCGATGGCGGGCTCGCGGCGGTACTCCGCCGGCATGGCGGCCATGGCCTCGGCGTCCACGTAGGGCGGGTTGCTGACGATGAGGTCGTAGCGCCGCCCGGCCACCGGCGCGAACAGGTCGCCCTCGAGCAGTTCCACCCGCTCGCCGAGACCGTGCTCGCGGACGTTGCGGCGGGCGACGGCGAGCGCGTCGGGGGACACGTCGACCGCGTCCACCCGCGCGTCCGGGAACGCGTGGGCCAGAGCGCAGGCGATGCAGCCGCTGCCGGTGCCAATATCGAGGATGCGCCGCACCTGCTCCGGCCGCACCCAGGGGGCGAAGCACTCCAGGATCAGCTCCGCCAGCGGCGAGCGCGGCACCAGCACGCTCTCGTCCACGTAATAGCGCCGCCCGGCGAACCAGGCCTCGCCGAGCAGGTAGGCCAGCGGCACCCGCTCGCCCCGCCGGCGCGTGGCCAGCGCGGCGATGCGCTTGCGTTCGGCGTCGCCGAGCAGCCGTTCCGGCGCGGTCGGGTCGTCGAAGTCGACCCTGGCCACCGCCAGCACCAGCCAGGCGGCCTCGTCCAGGGAATTATCGGTGCCGTGGCCGTAGCAGAGATCCGCCGCCTCGAACCAGTCCGCCAGCCAGGGGATGGCGTCGGCGATCCTCGGCGGGATGCGGGCAGCGGCGAGGGCCGGGTTGCCGGCCGTGGTGGCGGGACTCATCTGACGGGGACCTGGAACGTGGCTGGCGCGTGGGCGTTTCGGGTGACGACCGGTAACCCGCGATGATAACGCGAAGCGGAACCGGGAACACGGTAGAATCCGCGACCGAACCCCGAACGAATTCAAGCGTCAAACCCCTGCATCACGCCCAGCGACGAGCCTCTCTTCATGACCCGATCCAGCACGATACTCCTGCCCGCCGCCGCCCTCGCGCTGGTGGCGGGGATCGTCATCGGCGGCCTGGTACTGCCCCGGGACGTCGTGGTGGAGAGCGCCACCCTGCTCTCTCCCGGCCGCCCCCTGCCCGCCTTCGAACTCGTCCGCGAGGACGCGAGCGCGTTCACCCGCGCCGATTTCGAGGGCGACTGGTCGCTGGTGTTCTTCGGTTTCACCCACTGCCCGGACATCTGCCCCGCCACCCTCGAGACCCTGGCGGCGGTGAAACGCCGGCTGGAGAGCGAGGGCGACCCGGTGCCCCGGGTGCTGTTCGCCAGCGTGGACCCGGAACGTGACGACCCGGGCACGATCGCCGATTACGTGCGCTACTTCGACCCGGCGTTTCAGGGCGCCACCGGCACGCCGGAAGCCATCGAGGCGCTCACCCGCGAACTCGGCATCATCAGCGCGAAGGTCTGGAACGAGGACCGTTCGGCCTACACCGTGGATCACAGCGCCTCGGTGCTGCTGATCGGGCCGGACGCGCGGCTGCGCGCCGTCTTCGGCACGCCGCACCGGGTGGAGCCGATGGCGCGGGACCTCGCCGCCATCCTCGAGGGCCGGGCGGTACCCGCCGCCCCCGGAGGCACGGGCTGATGCGCTCGCCGGCGGTCTTGCTCGCGGCGCTCGCCGTGCTGGCCGGAACGGGCATGCTGGCCGCTTGTCAGCCGGACTCGCCGACCGGAGGCATCGCCGTCCGGGATCCGTGGATACGGGCGGTGCCGCCGACCGCCTCCGCCACCGCCGGCTACTTCGTCCTCGAGAACGGCAGCGGCGAGGACCTGGTGCTCGAGGCAGTGACGGCCGCCGGCATCCCGCGGACCGAGATCCACGAGACCACGATGGCCGACGGCGTCATGCGGATGCGCCGGCTGGACGGCGTGACCATACCGGCGGGCGAGAGCGCGGCGTTTGCGCCCGGCGGCCGCCACCTGATGCTGTTCGCCGACAGCCTGCCCGCCGCGGGCAGCACCGTGACCTTGGAACTCGCGTTCGCGGACGGCCGGGTGCTGGCCTTCGAGGCGCCGGTGCGCCGCGGCGCCGACTGACCCGTGTCGGGCACCTCCCTCGGCATCGGACCCCGGCTGTTCGTGCTGGCGCAGTACGTCACGCCCCAGCAACTCCTGACCCGGCTCGTCTACCGCCTCACCCGTATCCGCAACCGCCTCGTCCGCAATGCCACCATCCGCTGGTTCTGCTGGCAGTTCGGCGTGGACACCTCGGAGGCCGAACGGCCGGTGCCCGACGGCTACGAGCACTTCAACGACTTCTTCACCCGTCGCCTCAAGCCGGGGCTGCGCCCCCAGCCGGAGGACGACCGGGCCCTGGCCTCGCCCTGCGACGGCGTCATCAGCCAGTCCGGAAAGCTGGAGGGGCGCCGCCTGCTGCAGGTGAAGGGCTGGCACTACGATGCCACGGAACTCCTCGGCGGCGACCCGGCACTCGCCGGTGCCTTCACCGACGGCGCCTTCCTCACGGTGTATCTCGCGCCCTACGACTATCACCGCGTGCACATGCCGCTGGCGGGCCGGCTCGTCCGCACCGCCCACGTCCCGGGCCGCCTGTTCAGCGTCAACGCCGCCACCGCGGCCGGCGTCCCGCGCCTGTTCGTGCGCAACGAGCGGCTCGTCACCGTGTTCGACACCGCCTGCGGGCCGATGGCGGTGGTGCTGGTGGGTGCGCTGAACGTGGGCACCATCGGCACCGTGTGGCAGCCGGAGTACCGGGCCGGTAATCGTTTCCCGACCCGCCGGGACTGGCGCGGCGACGCGGATGCGCCGGCTCTCGCCCGCGGCGACGAGCTGGGCTGGTTCAACATGGGCTCCACCGTGATCCTGCTGCTGCCTGCCGGCGCCGCGGAGTTCTCGGCCGGCCTGGTGCCGGGCACCCGCCTGCGCACGGGCCAGGTGGTGGGCAACCTCACCGTCCCGGCACCGTGAGCGCGGACGGGGCGCACTGGCGGCCGGGCGCCGACTGGCCGGTGCTCGCCCTGCGGGCCCGCCTGCTGTCGGCCGCCCGGGCGTGGTTCGCGGAACGGGGCCTCACCGAGGTAGACACGCCGATGCTGACGCCCCGGGGCGTCACGGACGCCAACATCGAGAGCGTCCGCGCCGAACTCGCGGCCACGCCGGGCCGGCGCTGGTTCCTGCACACCTCGCCCGAGTACGCCATGAAGCGGCTGCTGGCCGCCGGCGCGCCGGACATCTACCAGATCTGCCACGTCTTCCGCGACGGCGAACACGGCCGCCGCCACCAGCCCGAGTTCACCATGATCGAGTGGTACCGGCACGGCCAGGACCTGGACGCCGTGGTCGCCGATACCCTGTCGCTGCTGGCGACGCTGATCGGACCCTCGCGGGGCGAGCTGCGCACGGTCGCGCGGCGACACCGGGACCTTTTCCGCGAGGCTGCCGGCGTCGACCCGGTGGAGGCCGGCGACGAGGCCGTGCTCGCCGCGGCGGCCGCCGCGGGAGCCGGCGCGGCGGCAGACGACCGGGATGCCGCGCTCGACTTCCTCATGGGCACCGTGGTCGCGCCCACCCTCGCCGACCCCGGGACGCTTACCGCCGTCACCCACTACCCGGCCGCCCAGGCGGCGCT
The DNA here is from genome assembly GCF_040706535.1 of Lentisalinibacter orientalis. NCBI lineage: Bacteria > Pseudomonadati > Pseudomonadota > Gammaproteobacteria > Woeseiales > Woeseiaceae > Lentisalinibacter > Lentisalinibacter orientalis. Next base: position 2,114,042 of record NZ_JAPDRJ010000001.1, on the reverse strand, counting down.
CGCCGCCCTGGACCCCGCCGACCCGCGGCTCGCGCTGCGTTTCGAGGTCTTCCTCGACGGCCGGGAACTGGCGAACGGCTGGGTGGAACTCACCGATGCCGCCGAGCAGCGGGCCCGCTTCGAGGCGGACCGCGCCGCCCGGCGCGCGCGGGGCCGGCCGGACATGCTGCCGGACGAGGCGCTGCTGGCGGCGCTGGCGCACGGCCTGCCCGAGACCGCCGGCGTGGCGGTGGGCTTCGACCGGGTGATGATGGCCGCAGCCGACATCGACGACATCCGCCGGGTGCAGCCCTTCCCGGTCATCGACCCGGACCGGGACGGCGTGCCGGAGCAGGACACGGATCAGGACGTGGAGCAGGAATCATGAGCCGCACATCGACTGCCGACGAGGACGATCTCATCACGGCCCTGCGGGCGCTGCTGGCCGGCGAGCACGACCCGCTGGCCACCTGCGCGAACTTCGTCGCGGCGCTCTACGAGCGCATGCCGCGGGTCAACTGGCTCGGGCTCTACATCCGCCGCGGCGACGAGCTGGTGCTCGGCCCGTTCCAGGGCAAGCCCGCCTGCGTGCGCATCCCGCTCGGCCGCGGCGTGTGCGGCACTGCCGCGGAGCGGCGCGAGACGCTGTGCGTGGCGGACGTGCACGCCTTCGAGGGCCACATCGCCTGCGACCCGGATTCACGTTCCGAGGTGGTCGTGCCGCTCATCCGCGACGGCGAGGTCTATGGCGTGTTGGACGTCGACAGCCCTGAGCCCGGCCGCTTCGCCCGCGACGACGTCGCGCGCCTGGAAGCGGCCGCCGCGCTGCTCACCGCGCACCTGGGGCAGGCGGCTCACTCGCTGTAGGGCGACGGCTCGCCGCGGCCTCGTGGTTGCCTGGCGCCAGGATACTAGTCCTTCACGCGCGAGACGTACTCGCCGGAGCGCGTGTCGACGCGGATGACGTCGCCCCGCTCCAGGAACAGCGGCACGCGCACTGTGGCGCCCGTCTCCAGTTTCGCCGGCTTCACGCCGCCCTGGGCGGTGTCGCCGCGGATGCCCGGGTCCGTCTCGGTGATCTCCAGCTCGACGAAATTCGGCGGCGCGACGGCCAGCGGGGAGTTATTCCACAGGGTCACCACGCAGGTGTCCTGCTCCTTCAGCCACTGGCGCGCCTCGGCGATGGCATTCTCGTCCGCCGCGTACTGTTCGAAGGTATCGGGCACCATGAAGTGCCAGAACTCGCCGTCGCTGTAGAGATACTGCATCTCGGTCTCCATCACGTCGGCGGCCTCCACGCTGTCACCGGACTTGAAGGTCTTGTCCACGACCCGCCCCGTCTTCAGGTTGCGGATCTTCACCCGGTTGAACGCCTGACCCTTGCCCGGCTTCACGAACTCGTTCTCGACGATGTTGCAGGGATCGCCGTCGAGGATGATCTTCAGGCCGGAGCGGAATTCGTTGGTGCTGTATGTTGCCATTAGGTCGTCGCCATCTTGTCCTGCGAGGAGTGTGCTCGATCCCGCCATGATACCGCGACGGATGCACCCCGCGTAAGGCGCCGCCGCTGTCGATCCGGCCGCGGCCGCCGCGGCCGCGGCATGATCTGTGTCACGTTTTTGCGACGCGGAAAACAACCGGCGCAAACGCTGATGTAGTATCCGGCCGGACTAGGGCGGCCCCTGACTGTCGATTGAATATCTCGGGTAAAGACACACCCCCGACGCCTTGCACGGCCGCCGCAGAGCCGTAACCGGAGCCCTCCAGGTTGACCCAGAAGACAGGCGTACCACTGGCGGTCCTCACCGCCACCCAGGACAACGTCGAACGCGTGAACAGCGCGCTGCGCGACGCGGGCCACCCCGCCCATTGCGTCTGGGTGCGCAGCACGGAGCAGCTGGAGGAGGCCCTCGCCGACGACCTGGAGCTGATCCTGCAGGTGCTCGACGATCAGATCGCCGAGGTCACCGGCGTGGCCCGCCTGCGCGACCGCTATGCCCCGGAGACGCCGCTGGTACTGATCGGCCGGGTGGTGGACGAGGATGCAATCGCCGCCGCCATGCAGGCGGGTGCGCGGGACCTCGTCTCGTTCGACCAGCGCCATCGCCTGCAGGCCGTGCTGGAGCGCGAACTCAGGAACCACCGCATGGAGCGCGCGCTCAATGCCACCCTGGAGACGGCCACCGAATACAAGCGCCAGCTGCGCGCCTACATGAACCAGTCGGCGGATGCGATTGCTTACGTGCAGGAAGGCATCATCGTCGACGTGAACCCGGCCTGGCTCGAGCTCTTCGGCGCCGCCGACGCCAGCGCCCTGGTGGGCATGCCGCTGATGGACAGCTTCGCCCCCGCCTCCCAGGGTCCGCTGAAGGGCGCGCTGGTGGCGGCGGACAAGGACAAGTGGAAGGACGACGTCCTGCAGGCCCGCGCAGTGACCGGCGACGAGACCGATCTGGCGGTCGAGCTCGAACTGAAGAAGACGGAGCACGACGGCGAGCCCGCCATCCGGGTCTCCATCGCACCGTCGGCGCCGGAAGGCGGCGAGACCGGCGAGATGGTGCACCGGGCCCTCACCGCCGACCCCAGCACCGGCCTGCTCGCCCGCAAACACTTCGTGGACGCGCTGGACGCCCGCCTGGCCGTGCCCATGGAGTCCGGCGTGCGCGTGCTGGCCTGGGTGAAGCCGGACCGCTTCGGCGACGTGCAGTCCAAGGTGGGCATCTTCCGCTCCGAGGACGTGCTGGCCGAGTTCGCAGCCCTGCTGCGCGAGGAACTGGGCGAGGACGAGCTGGCGGGCCGTTTCGAGGGCACGTCATTCCTCGCGCTGCTGGAACGCGGTTCGGAGCGGGACGCGGAGCGCTGGGGCGAGCGTCTGCTGGAGAAGATCAAGGCGCACCGCTTCTCGGCGGAAGACGGCGCCGTCGGCCTCACCTGCACCATCGGCCTGTGTGCCGCCACGGGCATGATCCGGGAATCCGGCCCGCTGATCGCGAGTGCCGCGGAGGCCCATGCCCACGGCCGGGATGCCGGCGGCGGGACGGTGCTGATGAACGAGACCGCGGAGACCGACACCCGCATGCGGCGCAACGATGCCATCTGGGTGCGGCACCTGAAATCGGCGCTGATGGAGAACCGCTTCCGGCTGCTGCAGCTGCCCATCGCGAGCCTGGACGGCGAGCAGCAGGGCATGTTCGACATCCTCATCCGCATGCTGGACGAGCAGGGCAACAAGGTGCTGCCGTCAGAGTTCCTGCCAGCCGCCGAGCGCAACAATCTCATGCAGGTGATCGACCGCTGGGTGATCGGCGCCTCCTGTCAGCTGGCTGCCTCCACCAAAGCGGGCAAGCTGTTCGTGCGCCTGTCCCGGCATTCGATCGTGGACGAGACCCTGCCGGACTGGCTGCGCGAGCAGTTCAGCGCCTTCGGCGCCGAGCCCGTCCAGTTCTGCTTTCAGCTGGCCGAAGAGGACGCCATCCGCTACCTGCACCAGTTCTCCGTGCTCGCGCACACGCTGCGCAGCCTGGGCGCGAACTTCGCCCTCGAACACGTCGGCACGGGCGAGCGCTCGCTGCGGACGGTGGAGAAACTGAAGCCGGATTACGTCAAGATCGACGGCTCGCTGATCCAGTCGCTGGCCCGGGATGAAGCCCTGCAGCGCCAGGTGCAGACCTTGGTGGAGCGCTCCCGCGCCGTCGGCGCCCGCACCATCGCGGAACGGGTGGAGGACGCCAACACCATGGCGGTGCTCTGGCAGCTCGGCATCTCCTACATGCAGGGCTACTACGTGCACGAACCCGAGGTGGTGCTGCAGGAGACCGCCTGAGGACGTCCCTCCCGTGTGACCCGGTTCACACTCTGTCCGCATACGGGACGTCCGGTCCCGCTTTTTTCCGAAATTATGACGGGTTTCATGGTGCGCCAGCGCGCGAGCGGCGATGCTCCTGCGACACTCACCCGCGAACCGCGCATCGCGGGCCCACAGCGAACGAGGATATCGCCGCCGATGAACGACGAAACCAAGCAGGCGACCGGTACGGCCGTCGACCGGGCGGGCCCCCCATACCGGTCCACCCCGCGGTCAATCTCACCATCGACGCCACGATCGACCCTGGTAGCCAGCTGTGTCTGCGCGCTGCTGGCCGGCGGGCCCGCCGCCGCGCTGGAACTGGGCGAGCCGGTCGTGCGCTCCGGCCTCGGCCAGCCGCTGGAGGTGGTCGTCCCCTACGCCACGTGGGGCAACGAACGGCTCACGGCTGACTGCGTGAGTCTCGTGCGCGGCGATCCGACGGGACTGCCGGCGCTGACGGCAGGCCGGGTGAGCTCCACCGCCGGCAACCGCCTGGTGATCCGCAGCGACCGCGGCATCCGCGAACCGCTGCTGGGCATGAACCTCAAGGTGGACTGCGCCTCGACCCCGTTCATCATCCGCTCCTACACGCTGATCATCGATCCGCCCGGTCTCGCGCCGGTCGGCGCGGAGCCCGCGCCCGTGCCGGCACCGCGGCGCGCGCCGGCGGACCCGGCGGCCGTGCTGCCGGCGACGCCCGCCGGCGGGCGCGACAGCCGGGCGACCGCGCCGGCACCCGCGGAGCCGCTCAGCCCCGGCAGTGAATATCGGGTACGGGTCGGCGACACGCTCTCGACGATCGCCCAGCGGGTCACCGACCGCCCCGGCGGCATCTGGGCGACCGCCGAACGCATCTTCGCGGCCAACCCGGAGGCCTTCATCGACGGCGACATGAACCTGCTGCGGGCCGGCAGCGTGCTCGAGATCCCGGCGACGGACGCGAGGACGGCGGGCGCCGAACCGGCAGCCGCAGCCGCTGCGACGACGGCTGCTGCCGCCATGGCACCGATGCCGGCCGCACCGCCCGTCGATCCATCCGCGGCGGCCGGCGAGCCCGGCCTTTCTGCCCCAACGGCCGGGGCCGGCGCGAGCGCGGCAGCGGCGGCACCCGCCGCAACCACACCGGCCGTTTCCGTCCCGTCGACCACCTCGGCCTCGTCGGCCTCGTCGGCCTCGTCGGCAGATCGGATACGACCTGCCGTGCGCCAGGCCATGAACGAGATGGCCGCGGAACCGCCGAGTCCGTTCAAATCCGAGGCCGCAGACGATGCCTCCATCGGTGACGACGGCCTGGTGCAGACGCCCGCCGGTCCGGCGCCCCGTATCGCGGACGCCGATCCCGCGACGCGCTCCTCCGTGAGCCCGCTGTTCGCCGCCCTCTTCGGCGCCGGCATCGGCCTGCTGCTCGGACTCGTGATCTTCCGTTCCAGCCTGCGTGAGTTCTTCCGCCGCGCGCCGACGCCTGCGGCCGCACGCAGGGGCGTGCCGGCGGCCGGCGCTGCCGCCGTGGCCGACCGCAGCAACGGCGCCGCAGCCGACGGCGGAGATACCGACGTGATCGCCACGCCGGTCTTCGAGCGGGAGGAGCCGGACGTGATCGTCTCCGAAGAGGAGTGGTCCGACGCCGCCCATTCGAAGCTGAAGTCCCTCGATCTCGATTTCGGCGACGAGGAAGACGGCTTTGCCGGCGGCGAGGCAATGGACGACCTGTCGGACGACGTCATCACCGAGCAGCAACTGGCCGTCGCCCGCATGAACTTCCCGGATTTCGACGACAGCGAGACCGTGGAGGAGACGGACGGCGCCGCCGTGCTGCCGCCCGACGAGCGCATCGACGAGAGCATGATCATGGAGGTCGATACCGGCGCCGAGCTGGCCGCGGACGCCGACGCCGGGCAGAACGGCAGCGGCAAGGCCGAGGACACCGGCACCCTGGCTACGGTGGCCGACCTGGAGATGCTCGAGGAAGACTACGAGCAGGAATTCACCGCTACCCAGCGGCTGGCGAAGCAGCTCGCCGACGCCGCCATCGCGCTGGACCAGGAGATCTCCAGCCACGGCGACGAGATCGACGAGAGCATTGCCGAGACCATTGCCGAGACCATTGCCTCGACAAGGGCCGCGGAGGCGCGCGCGGCGGCTGCCGACGGCACGGAGGAGACGGGTGCCACCGCCGTCCTGGATCGGGATGGCGACATCATCGACGAAAGCGACCAGACCGCGGTGCTGTCGGCCGACGACGCGACCACGGAGATGCCGCTGGAGCCGGAAGACGAAGGCGATACGGTGGAACACACGGGCGTGTACGCCGCGGCCACGGCGGAGCTACCGTCGGCCGAGCAGTCCGATGCCCGCACTGCGTATGGCGAGGGCGCGGACGAAGACGACCAGAGCGACCGGGAGACCGCCGTCATCCCCCTGTCGGAGAAGCGCCGCGCCTGACGGCTGACGCCGCGCCTCAGTCGAGGCCGAGCCGGTCGACCTTGCGGTAGTTCCGCGACAGCATCGCGCCGCGACGGCCCCGCTCGCCCAGGTAATGCTCCAGGTCGCCGGCCTTCAGCGTCATGTGGCGGTTCCCGCAGTGCACCACCAGACCGGCGCCCGGCGGCACCGCAGCAACGGCCACCATCCGCTCCTCGCCGCTCTGGTACTTTTTCGTGGGAATGCCAATGATCTTGTTGCCCTTGCCCTTGGCGAGCTCGGGCAGGTCGTCGAGGTCGAACACCAGCAGGCGGCCGGTGCTGCTCACGGCGGCCAGCAACTCGCCCTCCACCCACTCGGTGGGCGCCGGTATCACCGCGTTACCGCCCTTCGGCACCCGCAGCACCGCCTTGCCGGCCCGGGCCCGGGTCGCCAGCTCGCCCAGCGTCACCACGAAACCGTAGCCCGCATCGCTCGCCAGCACCCAGCGGTCGTCGGCGTCGCCGATCATGACGCCCTGGAAGCTCGCGCCGTCGGGCGGGTTGAAGCGCCCCGACAGGGGCTCGCCTTGCCCCCGCGCCGAGGGCAGCTGGTGCGCGAGCACGTTGTAGACGCGGCCGGTCGAATCGATGAACACGGCGGTCTGGTTGCTGCGCCCCCGCGCGGCCGCGCGAAAGCCGTCGCCCGACTTGTAGTTCAGCGTGGCCGGGTCGATCTCGTGGCCCTTGGCCGCCCGCGCCCAGCCGTGCTCGGACAGGACGACCGTGACCGGCTCGCTGGCCACCAGCTCCGTCTCGTCCAGTGCCTGGGCCGCCTCCCGCTCGACGATGCGGGTGCGCCGCTCGTCGCCGTAGCGCTCCGCATCCGCGCGGATCTCCTTCTTCAGCAGCGTCTTCAGGCGCGCCTTGCTGCCCAGCGTCTTCTCGATGTCCGCGCGCTCGGCGGCCAGCTCGTCCTGCTCGCCCCTGAGTTTCATCTCCTCCAGCTTGGCCAGGTTCCTGAGGCGCAGGTTCAGGATGGCCTCCGCCTGGGCGTCGGTCAGGCCGAAGCGCTCCATCAGCACGGCCTTGGGCTCGTCCTCCTCGCGGATGATCGCGATCACCTCGTCGATGTTGAGGTAGGCGATCAGCAGGCCTTCCAGGATGTGCAGGCGCTCCGTGACCTTCTTCAGCCGGTACTCGAGCCGGCGGGTCACCGTGGCCTTGCGGAACTCCAGCCACTCGGTCAGCAGCGACTTGAGATCGAACACCCGCGGCCGGCCGTCCAGGGCGATGACGTTCAGGTTCACCCGGAGCGTGCGCTCCAGCGAGGTGGTGGCGAACAGGTGCGACATGAGCTGCTCGCTGTCCACCCGCTTCGACTTGCGCGTGATCACCAGCCGCGTGGGCTCCTCGTGGTCGGACTCGTCGCGCAGATCCTCCACCATCGGCAGCTTCTTCGCGCGCATCTGGGAGGCGATCTGCTCCAGCACGCGGGAGCCGGAGATCTGGTGCGGCAGCGAAGTGACGACGATGTGCTCGCCTTCCTCCCGCCAGGCCGCGCGCAGCCTGAGCGTGCCGCCGCCCGTCGCGTAGATCTGCTCGATGTCGGCCGCCGACGACACCAGCTCGCCGCCGGTGGGGAAATCCGGCGCGCGGATGTGCTGCATGAGGTCGCTGATCGTCGAGCGCGGCTTGTCCAGCAGCAGCACCAGCGCCTCGGCCACCTCGGTGAGGTTGTGGGGCGGGACGTCCGTGGACATGCCCACGGCAATACCCGTGGTGCCGTTCAGGAGCAGGTTCGGCAGCCGCGCCGGCAGCACCAGGGGCTCGTCCAGGGAGCCGTCGAAGTTGGGCTCCCAGTCCACCGTGCCCTGGCCGAGCTCGGCCAGCAGCAGTGCCGCATACGGGGTGAGCCGCGCCTCCGTGTAGCGCATCGCGGCGAAGGACTTGGGATCGTCGGTGGAGCCCCAGTTGCCCTGGCCGTCGATGATCGGGTAGCGGTAGGAGAACGACTGGGCCATGTGCACCATGGCCTCGTAGCAGGCGGCATCGCCATGGGGGTGGAACTTGCCGAGCACGTCGCCCACCGTGCGCGCCGATTTCTTGTGCTTGGAGGCCGCCGAGAGCCCGAGCTCGCTCATGGAATAGATGATGCGACGCTGCACGGGCTTCAGGCCGTCGCCGATGCGCGGCAGCGCCCGGTCCAGGATGACGTACATCGAGTAGTCGAGATACGCCTTCTCGGTGAATTCCTTCAGCGGCTGGCGTTCCACGCCCTCGAGATTCAGGGTGTTCTGCATAGTGTTGACCGGTTGTCTGTGTCCCCCGCGGGGGTGGCGGCCGCCGTCAGACGTCCGCCAGATTGCCCTTCTGCTCCAGCCAGCGGCGCCGGTCGGAGGCGCGCTTCTTGGCCAGCAGCATGTCCATCAGCTGGTCGGTCTGCTCCTTGCCCTCGACGGTGAGCTGGACCAGCCGCCGGGTGTCCGGGTTCATGGTGGTCTCGCGCAGCTGCGCGGGGCTCATCTCGCCGAGGCCCTTGAAGCGGGTCACCGCCACCTTCGCCTTGCGGTTCTCCGCGGCCAGGGAGTCGAGTATGCCGCGGCGCTCGCCCTCGTCCAGCGCGTAGTAAACCTCCTTGCCCACGTCGATGCGGTACAGCGGCGGCATGGCGACGTAGACGTGGCCCGCCGCCACCAGGTCCGGGAAATGGCGCAGGAACAGCGCGCAGAGCAGCGTCGCGATGTGCTGTCCGTCGGAGTCTGCGTCCGCCAGGATGCAGATCTTGTGATAGCGCAGGTTGGCGGTATCACCGCTGACCGGGTCCACGCCGAGCGCGATGCTGATGTCGTGCACCTCCTGGGAGCCCAGGATCTCCGCGGTATCCACCTCCCAGGTGTTCAGGATCTTGCCCCTGAGCGGCATCACCGCCTGGGTCTCCCGGTTACGCGCCTGCTTGGCCGAGCCGCCGGCCGAGTCGCCCTCCACCAGGAAGATCTCCGAGAGCTCCGGCTGCTGGCTGGTGCAGTCGGCGAGCTTGCCGGGCAGTGCGGGTCCGGACACGACCCGCTTGCGCACCACCTTCTTGGCCGCCTTCAGACGCCGCTGGGCCTTGCCGATGGCCAGTTCCGCGATCTTCTCGCCGGTCTCCGGATGCTGGTTCAGCCACAGCCCGAAGCTGTCCTTCACCACGCCGGAGACGAACGCCGCGGACTGGCGTGACGAGAGCCGTTCCTTGGTCTGGCCGGAGAACTGGGGATCCTCCAATTTCACCGACAGCACGTAATCGACCCCGTCCCAGACGTCCTCCGGCGCGAGGCGCACGCCCCGGGGCAGGATGCTGCGGAACTCGCAGAACTCGCGCACGGCGTCGGTGAGGCCGGTGCGCAGGCCGTTGACGTGGGTGCCGCCCTGCAGGGTGGGGATGAGGTTGACGTAGGATTCGCCCACGCCGGTCCCGCCCTCGCCCGCCTGCCAGTACAGCGCCCAGTCCACCGCCTCCTGGTTGCCGCTCATGCTGCCGGAGAACGGCGTCTCCGGGAGGTGCTCCACGTCGCCCGCGGCCTCGGTGAGGTACTGCTCCAGGCCGTCCTGGTAGCACCATTCCTCGGTCTCCTTCGTCTTCTCGACGGTGAGGCGCACGGTGAGGCCGGGACAGAGCACGGCCTTCGCCTTCAGCACGTGGCGCAGGCGCGAGAGCGAGACTTTCGGCGAGTCGAAGTACTGCGGATCGGGCCAGAAGCGGATGGTGGTGCCCGTATTGCGTTTGCCGACGGTGCCCACCACCTCCAGCTTGCTGCGTTTGTTCCCGCCCGCGAAGGAGATGTTGTATTCCTTGCCGTCCCGGCGGATCCAGACTTCCAGGTGCTTCGACAGGGCATTCACCACCGAGACGCCGACGCCGTGCAGGCCGCCGGAGAACTGGTAGTTCTTGTTGGAGAATTTGCCGCCGGCATGCAGGCGCGTGAGGATCAGCTCGACGCCGGGCATCTTCTCCTTGGGATGGATGTCCACGGGCATGCCGCGGCCGTCGTCGCTCACGGCCACCGAGCCGTCGTCGTGCACCGTGACATCGATCAGCCGGCAGTGGCCGGCCAGCGCCTCGTCCACGCTGTTGTCCACCACCTCGTGGGCGAGATGATTCGGACGGGTGGTGTCGGTGTACATGCCCGGGCGACGGCGCACGGGCTCCAGACCGCTCAACACCTCGATGTCGGCGGCGCTGTATCTCTGATTCATAGGGTGTTACGCAACGGGACGGCGAGTGTCACGGCCGGGATTCTAGCAGGATGCCCGGCCGGGCTGGGCAGAAAAAACCCCGGCGGTCCCGCAGATATGCCGGGAGCCGCCGGAGGCCGCCAGGGCCGTTGCAGCGGGAGCGTTGCGGGGCCTCAGTCGAGGTCGGCGGTGAGCGAGCGCCGCGTGGCCTCGGGCACCGGATCCACCTCCGCCTTGTAGCGGTCGTGGTCGATGCCCGCGGAGAGTTTCGCGCCGCCCTTCAGCGCCTGGACCATCTCCGGCGCCAGTTCGAAGCGCATGAAGTGGACGGCGGAGGTCTTGGTGTCGTCCTCGCGCTCCAGATCCTCGTCGGAGATGGCGCGGATCTTCTCGCAGCCCTCCACCTGCAGCCAGACCGCATCCTCGATGCCGCGCAGGAGCTTCAGCTGCTCGCGCCGCTCCTGCTCGTCCGGGAACTCCACCATGAAAGTGGCCTTCCAGTTGCTGCCGTCCGGGATCAGCGGGTTGTAGGCGTCCAGCTCCTCGGCGATGCCCTCGGGCTCGAAGATTTTCTCGATGCGCAGCATCTCCTGGACCTGGTACTGCATGGTCAGCCGGTCCTCGAAGTACAGGGTGGCGTTCTCGCCCAGGTTGATCTGGCGGTTCTTCTTGTGCTCCAGCACCTTCGCCCTGAAGCCGGCCCGTTCCCGAGCGTAGGTCTCCAGCGTCATCAGGTCGTCGGCGGTCAGTTTGTCCATAGTCTTCGCGTCCCTGTGGTCGATTCGGTCGTCAGTCTCAGATTCCGTAGGCGCTGCGCAGCAGGCTCATGGGATGGTTGGCGTCCACCTTGTCGGTGCCGCGGGCGATCTGCTCGGCGGCCATGGGGCAGTCGCTCACGAAGTGATCGGGCGCCGCGGAGTCCACCTGGCGGACCACCGGGCGGGCGATCTTCACCGAGGTGTCGTGGAACTCCTGCTTCACGGCGTAGGTGCCGTCGTGGCCGGAGCAGCGCTCGATGGCCTTCACCTCGGTATCCGGCACCAGCGCGAGGATCTCCCGGGTCTTCTGGCCGATGTTCTGCACCCGCAGGTGGCAGGGGATCTGGTAGGAGACCTTGCCCAGCGGCTGCGAGAAATCGGTCTTCAGCTTGCCTTCCTTGTGGCGGATGGCCAGATACTCGAACGGGTCGAACATGGCGTCGCGCACCTTCGCCACCTGCTCGTCCTCCGGGAACAGGAGCGGCAGTTCCTGCTTGAACATCAGCGCGCAGGAGGGCACCGGCGCGACGATGTCCCAGCCCTCGTCGACCCAGCGCGCGAGTTCCGGCACGTTGACGTCCTTCGCCTTCGCCACCGCATCCAGATCACCCAGCTCGAGCTTCGGCATGCCGCAGCAGCGTTCCTTCGCGGCGAGCGTCACCGGTATGCCGTTGTGCTCGAACACGGCGACCAGGTCCTCGTCCATGGACGGCAGGTTGCGGTTGCCGTAGCAGGTGGTGAACAGCACCACCCGGCCCTTAGTGCGGCCGGCGGGCTCGGCACCCTCGCCGCTGCGCCCCTGGTGGGACTTCAGCCGCTTGCGGGCCGTGGACGAGTGGTACGGCGGCAGCGGCGCGTCGGGATGCACGCCCAGCGTCTTCGACAGCAGCTTGCGCCCCGTCCTGCTCCGGTTGGCCGCGTTGACCGCCTGCACGACGACGGGAATGCCGGCCAGTTTGCCCACCGTATCCGTCGACGAGAGGATCTTGTCCCGGGTGGAGGCGCCGTCGCGGCGGAAGCGGAACGCCTTCGCCCGCAGCATGAGGTGGGGGAAGTCCACGTTGAAGGGATGGGGCGGCACGTACGGGCACTTCGACATGTAGCACATGTCGCAGAGGTAGCAGTGGTCGACCACGTCCCAGTAGGCCTTCTTCGGCACCGAGTCGAGCTCCATGGTCTCGGATTCGTCGACCGCGTCGAACAGCGTGGGGAAGGAGTGACAGAGGTTGAAGCAGCGGCGGCATCCGTGACAGATGTCGAACACGCGCTCCATCTCGTCGAACAGCGCTTTCTCGTCCCAGAATTCCGGATTCTTCCAGTCGATGGGATGGCGTGTGGGCGCCTCCAGACTGCCTTCCCGACGCTCGTCGCTCATTCTTGTTCTCCCGCAGAAAAGACCTCAGAAAAGACAAGGGGCGGCCGGACCGCGCCGGCCCGGCCGCCCCCTTCAGCCGGATCAGCTGTCCAGCGTGTCCAGGGCCTTCTGGAAACGGTTGGCGTGCGAGCGCTCGGCCTTGGCCAGCGTCTCGAACCAGTCCGCGATCTCGTCGAAGCCCTCGTCGCGGGCGGTCTTGGCCATGCCGGGGTACATGTCGGTGTACTCGTGGGTCTCGCCGGCGATGGCGGCCTTCAGGTTCAAGGCGGTGTCGCCGATGGGCTCGCCGGTGGCCGGGTCGCCGACGGCTTCCAGGTACTCCAGGTGGCCGTGGGCATGGCCGGTCTCACCTTCCGCGGTGGAGCGGAACACGGCGGCCACGTCGTTGTAGCCCTCGACGTCGGCCTTCGACGCGAAGTACAGGTAACGGCGGTTGGCCTGGGACTCGCCGGAGAACGCGTCCTTCAGATTCTGTTCGGTCTTGCTGCCTTTCAGTTCCATCTCGATGCTCCTTAAGCAGGGTGGGTGAACGGTGGGTTTAGACTGAGTCTAAAGTTAGGAGGAAGTCTAGAAAGGCCCCCTGCCCCTGTCAAGCGCCCGCGCGCGGGCGCGCGTTGACCCGCCGGGGTGGCGCCGGTAGCGTAGCCGCAATCTGCAAGGGGAACGCCCATGGCCGGCAAGAAACACAAAGATATCAATCTGGAACAGGCGCTCGGCGAACTGGAGTCGCTGGTCGAGGAGATGGAGACCGGCGACCTGCCGCTGGAGGAAGCCATGAAGAAATTCGAGCGCGGCATCACGCTGACGCGCCAGTGCCAGACGGCTTTGCGCGACGCCGAGCAGAAGGTGGAAGTGCTGCTGAAGAAGGCCGGCGGCGAGGAGGAGACCGCCCCGTTCGAACCGGGAGACTAGTGGCGTCAGCCCGCCTCGCCCATACCGGCCGTCAACCGGCCGGGTGCACGTCGTGGGGCGCGGTGTCTTCCAGCGGCTGGCTGGCGAGCTGCAGGCGATGGATCATCGAGCGCAGGAACACCTTGTTGAAACGCAGCTGGCAGGATGAGGACACCTGCTCCATCAGGGTGGCGCTCACCCTCAGCAAGGTCAGCGGCTTGCGCGCGCTGATGGACGCCAGGGTCTTGGCGCCGCTGACGTAACTCGACTCGCCGAAGCACTCGCCCGGGCCGAGGCGGCCGACCTCGCGGCCGTGGTTCGACACCGACACCTGGCCGGCGACGATGATGTAGAAGCGGTCGTCGATCTCGCCCTCGCGCACGATCTCCTCGCCTTCCTTGTATTCCCGCCAGTCGCTCGCGCGCAGCACTTCCCAGATCTCGCTGTGCGAGAAGTCGTGGAAGAAACGCAGCTGGCGCAGCAGGTTGAAGTGCTCGTTGTTGTCGAGGCTGTCGTAGCGCTCGCGCAGCTGCTGGTAGACCCGGGTCAGTTCCGCGGCCAGCGCGAGACCGTTGGCGTAACGCTTGTCCGGATCCTTCTGCAGCGCCACGGCCACCACGTTCTCCAGCTCCTCGCCGATGTCGTCGCGGTAGCGCAGGATGGGCTGGGGCGTGGCGTAGACGATTTGGTGCAGCAGCTTCGACAGGTTGTTGGCGCGGAAAGGCCGGAAACCGGTCAGCAGCTCGTACATCACCGCGCCCAGCGAATAGAGGTCAGAGCGGTTGGTGAGCGCGTGGGACTGCACCTGCTCCGGCGACATGTAGCTCGGCGAGCCGGCGATGCCCTGGATCTGGGAGACGTCGGAGTCGTTCACCAGCGCGATGCCGAAGTCGATGATGCGCACGTCGTTGTCGGTCGTGAGCATGATGTTGCTGGGTTTGATGTCGCGGTGGATCACGCCGCGGCTGTGCGCGTAGTGCAGCGCCTTCGCGCACTTGTAGATGATCTCCACGACGTCGTCGACGCGCAGCAGGTTGTCCGGCTTGCAGTACTTGGCCAGCGTGCGCGCGCCGTGGACGTGCTCGGTGACGACGTAGTACTTGCCGTCTTCCTCGCCGGCATCGTAGATGGGCAGGATGTTCGGGTGCTGCAGCATGCCCACCATGTGGGCCTCGTTGAAGAACATCTTGCGGGTGACCCGCGTGCGCTCCGCGTCGTCCTCGTCGTTGCCGATGTTGTAGACCTTGATGGCGACGTCGCGCCGGTAGTACGGATCGTGCGACAGGTAGACGTTACCCGTACTGCCCCGCCCCACCTCGTTGATGATGACGTACTTGCCGATCTTCTCCGGCAGGACGGACGAAGAGGCGTGTGTGGCGACTGGCTGTCCCATTTAACTTAACGAGGTGCTGCTGATCCATTCGAGGACGGCGAGAGCGAGGGCGCCGTAGACCCCCGCAACGACGTCGTCGAGCATAATTCCGGCGCCTCCGTGGAGTCTGTGATCCAGGTCCCGAATCGGCCAGGGTTTCCAGATGTCGAACAGCCGGAACGCGGCGAATCCGGCGACGAGCCACACGAGCTCCGGGCCGGCCACCAGCAGCGTCAGATAGCAGCCCGCGATCTCGTCCCAGACGATGCCGGGGTGGTCGTGCTCGCCGAGCCGCCGGGCGCTCTCGCCGCAGATGCCGAAGCCCGCCACGATCAGCACCGCCAGCAGCGCGAGCTGGGCCGGCAGCGCCCAGCCGGCGGTGAGCCAGGCGAGCGCCACGCCCCACAGGGAGCCCACGGTGCCGGGCGCCTTAGGCGCCAGGCCCGCGCCCGCGCCGAAGGCCAGGAAGTGGATCGGATCGCCGAAGACGGTGCGCGCCGACGGCCGGCTCATGGCCCGTCTCCGAAGTGCCGATAGCCGCCCCCCGGCAGCGGCACGTCGCGCCCCTGCCGGCGCAGCCGGATGCCCGGCTCCGGCGTCATGACGCCGATCTCGGTGACGGCCACATCGGCGGAGAGCTCGTCCGCAGCCACGTCAGGCGGCAGCGTGAAGCAGAGTTCGTAATCGTCGCCGCCGGTCAGCGCGAGCTCGGCCGCGCGCTCGCGGCCCGCCACCTCGAGCAGTGCCGCCGACAGGGGCAGACGCTCCTCGTCGATCACCGCGCCGGCGCCGCTGGCCTCGCAGATGTGCGCCAGATCGGCCAGCAGGCCGTCGGAGACGTCTATGGCAGCTATAGCGGCTATGCCGGCGCGGGCCCGGTCCGCGAGCGCGAGGCCGAGGCCGAGCCGGGGCTCGGGCCGCAGGAAGCGCGCGCGCAGCCGGCGTTCTGCCGCACCGGCGGGCGACGACAGGCCGAGGCCCGCCGCGGCATCGCCCGGCGTGCCGCTCACGAAGACCCGGTCGCCCGGCCGGGCCCCGCCGCGCAGCAGGCGGGTACCCGCGGGCAGGTGGCCCAGCACCTCCACGCTGACGGTGAGCGGCCCGCGGGTCGTGTCGCCGCCGACCAATGCGACGCCGTGGCGCTCGGCCAGGCCCCAGAGGCCGGCGGCGAAGCCCTCCAGCCAGTCGGCGTCCGGCGCCGGCAGCGTCAGCGCCAGCGTCATCCAGGCGGGCTCCGCACCCATCGCCGCGATATCGCTGAGGTTCACGGCCAGGGCCCGGTAGCCCACGTCCGCGGGCGTCATGTCCGCGGGGAAATGCACGCCGGCGACCAGGGTGTCGACGACCACGACCAGTTCGCGGCCCGGCGGCAGCCGCACGATGGCGCCGTCGTCGCCCACGCCCACCTCGACGCCGGCGCTGCCCGGAGGCGGCCGGTGGAAGTAGCGTTCGATGAGCTGGAATTCGTCCAAGGGGTCCCCGGCGTCGGGTCGGAGGGGCTAGCGCCGGACGACGGCCTTCTCCGGCTGGCGATAGCGCGCCGCGGCCTTGTCCAGGATGGCGTTGACGTACTTGTGGCCGTCTTCCGCGCCGTAGCGCCGCGCCACCGACACCGCCTCGTTGATGACCACGCGGAACGGCACTTCCGGGTGATGGCGCAGCTCCTCCAGCCCCACCAGCAGCACGGCGATCTCCACCGGATCGAGCTGGTCGAAGGGACGGTCGGCGAACCCGGCGATGTCCGCCTCGTGGTCGGCCCGGTGCGCCATGGCCCCTTTCAGGATCTCGCGGAACCAGTCCTTATCCACCCGCGCGTACTCGTCGCGCTCGGCGAACTGACGGGCGAGTTCGGCGTGCTCCTGGCCGGTCAGCTGGGCCTGGTAGAGCGCCTGGGCCAGGAGTTCCCGCGAGCGGCTGCGCCGGGAGGTTGCGGGGGCTCTGCTCATGGGCGGCTCAGTCGAGGCGCCTGAGCAGATTGATCATCTCGATGGCCGACAGCGCGGCCTCCGCGCCCTTGTTGCCCGCCTTGGTGCCCGCCCGCTCGACCGCCTGCTCGATGGTGTCCACCGTGAGCACGCCGAAGGCCACCGGCACGCCGTGGCGCTCGCCCGCGGCCGCGATGCCCTTGACGCACTGTCCGGCGACGTAGTCGAAATGCGGCGTGGCGCCGCGGATCACCGCACCGAGGGCGATGACCGCCTCGAAGCGCCGCCCGGCCGCCGCCTTGTCGACGGCCAGCGGGATCTCCCAGGCGCCCGGCACCCGGATCAGCTCCAGATCCGCCTCGGCCGCGCCGTGGCGCAGCAGCGTATCGACGGCGCCGCCCACCAGCCGGTCGACGATGAAGTCATTAAAGCGCGCGGCCACGATGGCGATGCGGGCATCGCGCAGGACCAGGTCGCCTTCCACGGTCTTGATATTGTCCATCGATTTCCCGTCCGTCACCCGGTGGCCGGTCACTGGCCCTGAACGTAGTCCACCACCTCGAGGCCGAAGCCCGAGATGGCATGCATCTGTTTCGGCGCGGAGAGCACCCGCATGCGGTGCACGCCGAGATCGCGCAGGATCTGGGCGCCCACGCCATACGTGCGCAGCACGGCCGCCCCGTCCCGGCGCCGCTCGAGCTCCTCCACCGGGCGCTCCATGGCGGCCACGGCCTCCATGAACTCCCGCGGGCCCTCCTGGTCGCGCAGGATGACGATGACGCCGCTCTCCTCCGCCGCCACCCGGCGCATGGCGTCGCGCAGGGGCCAACCGAAGGCCGGGTCGCGCACGCCCACCACGTCGCCCAGGGTATCCTGGATGTGCACGCGCACCAGCGGCGTCGAGTCCGGCCGGATCGTGCCGTGCACCAGGGCCACGTGCACGGTGCGGTTGACGTGATCCTCGAAGCAAAACAGGCGGAATTCGCCCTCGCCGGTCTGCACCGAGTGCTCGCTGATGCGCTCGACCGAGACCTCCTTCTCCAGCCGGTAGCGGATCAGGTCGGCAATCGTGCCGATCTTCAGCCCGTGCCGGTTGGCGAAGGCCTCCAGGTCCGGCCGCCGGGCCATGCTGCCGTCCTCGTTCAGGATCTCGACGATCACCGCCGCAGGCTCCATGCCCGCCAGGCGGGCCAGGTCGCAGCCGGCCTCGGTGTGCCCCGCGCGGGTCAGCACGCCGCCGGGCTGGGCCATGACCGGGAAGATATGGCCGGGCTGGGAGAGGTCCTCCGGCTTCGCGTCCGGCGCCACGGCGGCCTGGACGGTGCGGGCCCGGTCGTGGGCCGAGATGCCGGTGGTGATGCCCTCGGCCGCCTCGATGGAGATGGTGAAATTGGTGGCGTGCATCGCGTTGGTGTGGCCCACCATCAGCGGCAGGCGCAGCTGCTCGCAGCGCTCACGGGTCAGGGTGAGACAGATCAGGCCGCGCCCGTAGCGGGCCATGTAGTTGATGTCCTCGGGCCGCACGCTGTTCGCGGCCATGATGAGGTCGCCCTCGTTCTCACGGTCCTCGTCGTCGACCATGATCACCATGCGCCCGGCACGGATGTCGGCGACGATCTCGTCGATGGGCGAGAAACGGATCTTCTCGCCCGTGTCCTTCTTTGCGGTCTCAGGCATAACCATTGGCCTTCAGTAAATCCAGATCCACGCCGCCGCCTTCCGCGCTCAACAGCCGTTCGGCGTAGCGCGCCATGAGGTCCACTTCGACGTTCACGGCGGCGCCGGGGGCGAGCTCGCCCAGGGTCGTGACGGCCGCCGTGTGGGGGATGATGTTCACCTCGAAACGCTCCGGCCCGACCTCGTTCACCGTCAGGCTGACGCCGTCGACGGCCACCGAACCCTTGCGGGCCACGTAGCGCGCGTACTCCCGCGGCAGCGAGAACGTGAGTCTAACCGAGCGCGCGTCCTCGCTGCGACTCTCCAGCCGGCCGAGGCAGTCCACGTGGCCCGTGACCAGGTGGCCGCCGAGCCGGTCGCCCAGCGCCAGCGAGGGCTCCAGGTTGACCCGGCTGCCCACGCCCTTGTCGCCGAGGCTGGTGACGTCCAGCGTCTCCCGCGACACGTCCGCCTCGAAACCGCCGGCGTGCAGGTTCAGCGCCGTCAGGCAGACGCCGGAGACGGCGATGCTCTCGCCGGTGCCGTAGACGCTGCAATCCAGGTCGGGGCCGGTGGCGATGGCGAGGCGGACGTCGCCGCCGCGCTGGTCGATGCGCTCGATGCGGCCGACGGCGCGCACGATACCGGTGAACATGTCAGGTCTCCGTGTCGGTTTCTGCGCGGCCCCGGCGGCGCGCGACGGGCCGGGCCGTGATGCGCAGGTCCGGCCCGAACTGCCGGACGTCGATGACGTCGACCTCGCCGCGCTCGGCCAGCCGGGTCCATCCCGGCGTGACGAAGGGGCGGCGGGTCTCACTGCCCATGATATGGGGCGCG
Organism: Lentisalinibacter orientalis; assembly: GCF_040706535.1. Lineage (NCBI taxonomy): Bacteria > Pseudomonadati > Pseudomonadota > Gammaproteobacteria > Woeseiales > Woeseiaceae > Lentisalinibacter > Lentisalinibacter orientalis. The sequence continues at coordinate 2,094,785 of NZ_JAPDRJ010000001.1, read as the reverse complement.
AGGTAAATCACAAGCTCGTCGACCAGTCCGGCGGCGAGGAAGGCGCCGCAGAGTTCCGGGCCGGCCTCCAGCAGGACGTCGTTCACCTCCCGCTCGGCCAGCAGGGCCAGCACCGCGCCCAGGTCCAGCCCCGCGGGGCCGGCGGGCACGGCGACGCACTCGGCGCCGCCGGGCAGCGCGTCCGGCCGGGCAACCGCCGGGCCGTGCACCAGCAGCGCTCCCGCGGCGGCCAGGACTTTCGCCTCCGCCGGCGTGCGCAGGCGGCTGTCGAGCACGACCCGCAATGGCTGCCGGGGCCCGGCACCGAACTCCTCGCCCCGCACCGTGAGGCGCGGATCGTCGGCCAGCACGGTGCCGATGCCGGTGAGGATGGCCCCGCTGGCCGCACGCAGCCGCTGCACGTCCCGACGTGCGGCCTCGCCGGTGATCCAGCGGCTCTCGCCGCTCGCCATGGCCGTGGCCCCGTCCAGGCTGGAGGCCGTCTTCAGCGTCACCCGGGGCCGGCCGTGGCGCATGCGCATGACGAAGCCCGCGTTCAGGCGCTGCGACTGCGCGGCGAGCAACCCGCCGGCCACCCCGATGCCGGCCGCCCGCAGCCGCGACGCCCCCTCGCCGGCCACGCGGGGGTTGGGGTCCTCGGCGCCATAGACCACGCGGGCCACGCCGGCCTCGATCAGCGCGTCCGTGCACGGGCCGGTGCGCCCGTGGTGGCAGCAGGGCTCCAGGCTGACGTAGGCGGTGGCGCCCCGCGCGGCGGCGCCGGCCGCCGCCAGCGCGGCGATTTCGGCGTGGGGTCCGCCGGCGCGCTCGTGCCAGCCCTCCCCCACGACCTCGCCGCCGCGCACGAGCACGCAGCCCACGCGCGGATTCGGCGCCGTGGTGTAGCGCCCGCGCTCCGCCAGACGCAGCGCGCGGGCCATGCAGACCCGGTCGTGCACGTCGAACTCAGTCGCCGTCATCGTCGTTCCCGCCGGCAGTATTGCCATCACCACGGCCGCCGGCCTTGCCGCCCGCCCTGCCCTCGAGATCCGGCAGCAGCGACATCTGCTCCCGGCTGGCGCCGGACAGGGCCTGCAGCTTGCGAATCTCCTTCTGGAACTCGGTCACGTCCTGGAAGCTGCGATACACGGAGGCGAAGCGCACGTAGGCCACCTCGTCCAGCTCGCGCAGCTCCTCCATCACCATCTCGCCGAGCAGGGTCGAGGAGATCTCCCGCTCGCCGAGGGTGCGCAGCCGGTGGATGAGATGGCCGATGGCCTGCTCGAGCGCCTCGGCGCTGACGGGCCGCTTCTCCAGCGCCCGCGCCAGGCTGCCGCGGAGTTTTTCCTCGTCGAAGGGCTGGCGCCGCTCGTCGCGCTTGATGATGCGCGGCATGACCAGCTCGGCGGTCTCGAAGGTGGTGAAGCGCTCGCGGCAGTCCTCGCACTGGCGCCGGCGGCGGATCTGCCGCCCTTCCGCGGCGAGCCGGGAGTCGATGACCTTGGTCTCGGCGTGTCCGCAGAACGGGCAGTGCACGGCGGCGCCCTCAGAGCATCGGCCGGTACGTGGGCCAGCGCATCGGCCGGCGCATCAGCCGTAGACCGGGAATCGTCCGCAGATCTCGAGCACCTGCCGGCGGACCGCGTCGATGCGGCTCTGGTCCGTGATGTCCTCGAGCACGTCGGCGATCCAGTTGGACAGCTGCCGGCACTCGGCCTCGCCGAAACCGCGGGTGGTGACCGCCGGGGTGCCCATGCGCAGCCCGCTGGTGACGAAGGGCGAGCGCGGCTCGTTCGGCACCGTGTTCTTGTTCACGGTGATATTCGCGGCGCCGAGGGCGGCGTCCGCGTCCTTGCCGGTGATGTCCTTGGCGATGAGGTCGAGCAGGAACAGATGATTGTCGGTGCCGCCGGAGACGATCTTGTGGCCCCGGCCGATCAGCTCGTCGGCCATGGCCCGGGCGTTGTCGATCACCTGCTGCTGGTAGTCGCGGAACTCCGGCGCCATGGCCTCCAGGAACGCCACCGCCTTCGCCGCGATCACGTGCATCAGCGGCCCGCCCTGGGTGCCTGGGAAGACCAGCGAATTGAACTTCTTCGTGATCTCGTCGTTCTCGCGGGCGAGGATCAGCCCGCCGCGGGGCCCGCGCAGGGTCTTGTGGGTGGTGGTGGTGACCACGTCGGCCACCGGCACCGGGTTCGGATAGACGCCGGCGGCGACCAGACCGGCCACGTGGGCCATGTCCACCAGCAGCCAGGCGCCGACGCTGTCGGCGATATCGCGGAACTTCTGCCAGTCCACCACCCGGGAATAGGCGGAGAAACCGGCCACGATCATCTTCGGCTTATGCGCCTCGGCGAGCTCGGCCACCTGGTCGTAGTCGATGTAGCCGTCCTCGTCCACGCCATACTGGTGGGCGTCGAACAGCTTGCCGGAGAAGTTCGGCGCGGCCCCGTGGGTGAGGTGGCCGCCATCGGAGAGGCTCATGCCGAGGATGCCGTCGCCGGGCTTCAGCAGGGCCAGGTAGGCCGCCGCGTTCGCCTGGGAGCCCGAGTGGGGCTGCACGTTGGCGTAGTCGGCGCCGAACAGCTCCTTCGCCCGCTCGATGGCCAGCTGCTCGGCGATGTCCACGTATTCGCAGCCGCCGTAGTAGCGCTTGCCCGGGTAGCCCTCGGCGTACTTGTTGGTGAGCACGGAACCCTGGGCCTCCAGCACCCGGGGGCTGGCGTAGTTCTCCGAGGCGATGAGCTCGATGTGTTCCTCCTGGCGCCTCGACTCCCCGGCCATGGCCGTGGCGAGTTCCTCGTCGAAGCTGGCGATGCTCATCGTCTGTGGGTACATCCGGTCCTCCGGTGTGTGGGCGGAAAATCCGGTAATTGTATGCCCCGGGCGGGCGAGCGTCACTGTGCGTCGAGCAGGCTTCTAACCACCGCCCGCCAGGCGCGGGCGAGATTCGGCCGGTTGTAGCCGCCGCCGCCGGTGGCGAGCAGCCTCCCCTCGCAGTGCTCCGCGGCGATCTGCCACAGCCGGGAGGCCGCGTGCGAATAGGACGCCTCGGTGTAGGCCAGGTGGGTGATGGGGTCGCCGGCCATCGCATCCGCGCCGCATTGCAGGATGATGAACTCCGGCCGGTTCTCGGCCAGATAGGTCTCCACCTGGCTCCAGGCCGCGCGGAACACGCTGTCGTCCGCGCTCGGCGGCATGGGGATGTTGAGCTTGGTGCCCTCGGCGGCGCCCTTGCCGGTCTCCCAGCGATGGCCGGTGCCCGGGTAGAGGAAGCGCCCGTCCTCGTGGATGTCGGCGAACAACAGGTCCGGATCGTCCTCGAAGCCGTAGAACACGCCGTCGCCGTGATGGGCGTCGATGTCGACGTAGGCGATGCGCTTCAGACCGTGTTCCCGGCGCAGGTATTCCACGGCGATGCCGCAGTCGTTGAAAACGCAGAAGCCGCCCGCGCTGTCGCGGCGCGCGTGGTGCAGGCCGGCGATGGGCACGAAGCCGGTGCGGCACTCGCCGGCCATGATGGCGTCCACCGCGTGCCGGACCGTGCCGACGACGGTGCTGGCCGCCTCGTAGACGCCGGGGAAGGCCGGGGTGTCGCCGGCATCCAGCCAGCCGTTGCCGGTGGCCGACGCTTTGGCCACCCGGTCGATGTAGGCGTCGGTATGGAACAGGGCCAGCAGGTCCCGGTCGCCGTCGCAGGGGTCGGCGTAACTCACCTCGATGTCCATGCCGGCCTCCATCAGGCCGTCATGGAAGACGTCGTGGCGGTCCGGCCCGAAGGGATGGTCCTCGCCGAAGCCGTAGCGGGCCAGTGCACTGCCCTTGTAGACGCGTACGCGTTCCGTCATGACGCCGCAGGCCTCCCCCCGCGCTGGCCAGCACCTGTGCCATCACCGATAATGGGCGCCGGGTTCAAAAGATAACGGGACATGGCTCAATACATTTACACAATGAACCGGGTGGCGAAAGTGGTGCCGCCCAAGCGTTACATCCTGCACGACATCTCGCTGTCGTTCTTCCCCGGCGCCAAGATCGGCGTGCTGGGGCTCAATGGCGCCGGCAAATCCACCCTCCTGCGCATCATGGCAGGCCTCGACAAGGAATTCGAGGGCGAGGCACGGCCGCAGCCGGGCATCAATATCGGCTACCTGCCCCAGGAACCGGAACTGGATCCGGACAAGGACGTGCGCGGCAACGTCGAGGAAGGCGTGGCGGAGACCAAGGCGCTGATCGAGCGATTCAACGAGATCAGCATGAAGTTCGCCGAGCCCATGGACGACGACGAGATGAACGCGCTGCTGGAGGAGCAGGGCAAGCTGCAGGACGCCATCGACGCGGCCAACGCCTGGGAGCTGGAGCGCCAGCTCGAGGTGGCCGCCGACGCGCTGCGCCTGCCCGAATGGGATGCGGACGTGACGAAGCTCTCCGGCGGCGAGCGCCGCCGGGTGGCGCTGTGCCGGCTGCTGCTCTCCAAGCCCGACATGCTGCTGCTGGACGAGCCCACCAACCACCTGGACGCCGAATCCGTGGCCTGGCTCGAGCACTTCCTGGAGGAGTATCCGGGCACCGTGATCGCCGTCACCCACGACCGCTACTTCCTCGACAACGTGGCCGGCTGGATCCTGGAGCTGGACCGGGGCCATGGCATCCCCTGGCAGGGCAACTACTCCTCCTGGCTGGAGCAGAAGGAAATGCGCCTCGCCCAGGAAGAGAAGACCGAGCAGGCCCGGCGCAAGGCCATGCAGGCGGAGCTCGAGTGGGTGCGGCAGAACCCGAAGGGCCGCCAGGCCAAGGCCAAGGCCCGGCTGCGCCGTTTCGAGGAGCTCTCATCGCGGGACTATCAGAGCCGCAACGAGACCAACGAGATCTACATCCCGCCCGGCCCGCGCCTGGGCGACCTGGTGCTGGAACTCGACGGCGTCACCAAGGGCTACGGCGAGAAGCTGCTGATGGAAGACCTCTCCTTCAGCCTGCCGCCCGGCGGCATCGCGGGCGTGATCGGCCCGAACGGCGCCGGCAAGACCACGCTGCTCCGGATGATCACGGGCACCGAGGAACCGGATGCCGGCACCGTCCGGGTGGGTGACACGGTAAAACTGGCCTACGTGGACCAGTCCCGCCAGAGCCTGAACGACGACAACACGGTCTGGGAGGAGATCTCGGAGGGCCAGGACATCCTGAAGGTCGGCAACTACGAGACCCCGTCCCGGGCCTACGTGGGCCGCTTCAACTTCCGCGGCGCCGACCAGCAGAAGAAGATCGGACTGCTGTCCGGCGGCGAACGTAATCGGGTCCATCTCGCCAAGGTGCTGCGCGACGGCGGCAACCTGCTGCTGCTCGACGAGCCCACCAACGACCTCGACGTGGAGACGCTGCGCGCGCTGGAGCAGGCGCTGCTGGAGTTCCCGGGCTCGGCCATCGTGATCTCGCATGACCGCTGGTTCCTGGACCGCATCGCCACCCACATCCTCGCCTACGAGGGCGAGAGCCAGGTGACCTGGTTCGCCGGCAACTATCAGGAATACGAAGAAGACCGCAGGCGGCGCTTCGGCGACCGCGCGGAACGGCCGCAACGCATACGCTACCGGAGGCTGAGCGCCTGAGGGGGACGGCATGAGTTTCTACCTGGACCGGGAACAGGGGCTGCATACGGCGGATGCGGGCCACTTCGCGCTGGAGTGCCCCTACTGCGACGTCTACGCGCACATGACGCCCCAGTCGGTGCCCGACGTGGATCAGCTGCTGCGCACCCGGCCCACCCGGGTGGGGCTCGTGTTCCAGTGCGACTCCTGCGCCGCGCCGGTATTCCTGCGCTTCTCGGTGCGCGAATACGCCGGCCAGCGGGTGGAGCTCTACAGCAACTTCGCCGAACTGGAGCGGCCGAAGGAGAAATTCCCGTTCAACTACCTGCCCGAGGAGACCCAGGGCCTGTTCCGCGAGGCGCTCGGCTGCTACTCGGACGGCCACCTGAACGCCTTCGCCTCGATGTGCCGGCGCACCGCGGAGAGCGCTTTCGCCGCCGCCGGCGACGGCGGCAAACTCGCCGCTTTCGACATCGTCATGTCGGCGAAGAAGCTGGCGGGGCTGGACGACGAGATCTTCCAGCCGGCCCGCCGGACGCTGTTCGACGGCTCGCCCGAGAACGCGCCCCTGCCGGAACTCGGCCGCGCCGAGGCGGGCGTGCTGCTGGAGCTCGCCAAGGACATGCTCTATCAGCTGTTCGTGCGCCGCTCCAAACTCACCCGTGCGCTGAAGGTACGACAGCTGTTCGTGCGCGAGACGCCGGACGAGCGCGACATCGGGTGAACCAGGCCGGGATCGGCCGAGGCGACCTGACCGTCAGCCGACGGCCACCCGGGCGTTGCGGAACATCCTCAGCCAGCCGCCGTCCTCGCCCCAGTCGGCCGGGTGCCAGGAATTCTGCACGGTGCGGGCCACCCGCTCGGGATGGGGCATGATGACGGTGGCGCGGCCGTCCGCGGTGGTGAGCGCGCAGATGCCGGCGGGCGAGCCGTTGGGGTTCGCCGGATAGACTTCGGTGGGCTCGCCCCGGTTGTCCACGTAGCGCACGGCCACCAGGCCCGCCTCTTCGCAGGCGCGACGGTCGCCCTCGCTGTCGAATGCCGCCCTGCCCTCCCCGTGGGAGGTGGCGATGGGCAGCCGCGAACCCGCCATGCCGGCAAGGAACAGCGACGGCGAGGCTTCCACCCGCACCAGCGACAGCCGGGCCTCGAACTGCTCCGAGCGGTTGGCCAGAAACCGCGGCCAGTGTCCGGCACCAGGAATTAGACTTTTTAAAGTTGCGAGCATCTGGCAGCCGTTGCAGACGCCGAGCGTGAAGGTGTCGCCGCGCGCGAAGAAGGCGGCGAAGCGCTCGCGCATGGCCTCGTCGTAGAGGATGGATTTGGCCCAGCCGCCGCCGGCGCCGAGCACGTCGCCGTAGGAGAAGCCGCCGCAGGCGACGAGGCCGGTGTAGTGCGCCAGGCTGTCCCGGCCGGCCGCGAGGTCGCTCATGTGCACGTCCACCGCCTCGAACCCGGCCGCCATGAACGCCGCCGCCATCTCGTGCTGGCTGTTCACGCCCTGCTCGCGCAGCACGGCCACCTTCGGCCGCGCACCCGCCGCGACGAATGGCGCGGCCACGTCCTCCGCGGGGTCGTAGGTGAGGGCCGCGTTCAGCCCCGGATCGTCGTCGTCCGCGATCTGCCCGTGCTGCTCGGCGGCGGTCTCCGGGTTGTCCCTGAGCGCCTGCATCCGGTAACTGGTCTCCGCCCACGCCTGCTGCAGCGGCCCGCGCTCGAAGGCGACGGGTTCGAATTCGAAGGGTTCGCCGCCCCCGTGGATCACCAGGCGCTGGTCGTCCCGCAGCCGGCCTGCCCGATGCACGCAGTCCGCGAGTCCCGCCTCCGCCAGCACCGCCTCCACGGCCTCGAGTTCGCTCTCGCGCACCTGCACCAGAGCGCCGGGTTCCTCGGCGAACAGCGCTCCCAGCGGACCGTTGGCGCCATGCGGAGGCGTGAGGTCGATGCCGATCCGCCCCGCGAACAGCATCTCTGCGGCGCAGGCGAACAGCCCGCCGTCGGAGCGGTCGTGATAGGCCAGCAGGCGGCCCTCCCGGTTCAGCCGCTGCACGGCGGCGAAGAAGCCGCGCAGCCGCGCCGGGTCGTCCAGGTCCGGCGGCTCGCCGCCCTCCCGGTTATAGACCTGGGCCAGGCAGGAGCCGCCCAGCCGGTTCGCGCCCGCGGACAGATCGATCAGCAGCAGGTGCGAGGGCTCGTCGGTCTGCCGCAGTTGCGGCGTCAGCGTCAGCCGCACGTCCTCCACCGGCGCGAAGGCGGAGACGATCAGGGATACCGGCGCCACCACCTGGCGGTCGCGGCCGTCTTCCTGCCAGGCGGTGCGCATCGACAGCGAGTCCTTGCCCACCGGGATGGCGATGCCGAGCGCCGGGCAGAGTTCCAGGCCGACGGCGCGTACCGTGTCGTAGAGCTTCGCATCCTCGCCCGGGTGGCCCGCCGCCGCCATCCAGTTCGCCGACAGCCGGATGCGGCCGATGCCGCCGGCGTCACGGCTGTCGACTGCATTGCCCGCGTCGCCCGTGTCGCCCGTGTCGCCAATGGCCGCGGCCGCGATGTTGGTCACCGCCTCCGCCACCGCCATGCGGCCGGACGCCGGCCCGTCCAGCAGCGCCAGCGGCGTGCGCTCGCCCATGGCCATCGCCTCGCCGGTGTAGCCCCGGAAGCCGCTGCAGGTGACGGCCACGTCGCTGACCGGCACCTGCCAGGGGCCCACCAGCTGGTCGCGGGCGGTGAGGCCGCCGACCGTGCGGTCGCCGATATGGATCAGGAACGACTTGTCCGCGACCGTCGGATGGGCCAGCACCCGCGCGCAGGCCTCGGCCAGGTCGATATCGCCGGTCTCCAGCGCCGCCGCGGGCGGCACGAGCCGCTCCGCCTCCCGGCTGAGCCGGGGCGTGCGGCCGAGCAGCATCTCCATGGGCAGGTCCACCGCCGGCTCGCCCAGCCAGCGGTCGGTGACGGTCAGCCGGCCGTCATCGGTGATCTCGCCGAGTACCGCATAGGGACAGCGCTCCCGGCGGCAGAGCTCGCCGAACTCGTCGAGGCGGTCTGCGGCGATCACCAGCACGTAGCGCTCCTGCGCCTCGTTGCACCAGATGGCCATCGGACTCATGCCGGGCTCGTCGTTGGGCACCTCGCGCAGCTCGAAGCGCCCGCCCCGCTGGCTGTGATCCACCGCCTCCGGCACGGCGTTGGACAGCCCGCCCGCGCCGACGTCGTGGATCAGCACGATGGGGTTGTCATCGCCGCGGGCCCAGCAGCCGTCGATCACCTCCTGGGCCCGGCGCTGCATCTCCGGGTTGCCGCGCTGTACCGAGGCGAAGTCCAGCTCCTCGCTGCTGGCGCCGCTGGCCAGGCTCGAGGCCGCGCCGCCGCCGAGGCCGATGAGCATGGCCGGGCCGCCCAGCACCACCAGCCGGGTGCCGGCGGGCACCTCGCGCTTCACCGCATGGCCCTCGCGCACGTTGCCGAGCCCGCCCGCGATCATGATGGGCTTGTGATAGCCCCGGCTCTCGCCGTCCGGCAGCCAGTCCGGCTGCGCCTCCCAGGCGCGGAAATAGCCGGCCAGGTTGGGCCGGCCGAACTCGTTGTTGAAGGAGGCCGCGCCGATGGGTCCTTCCAGCATGATGTCCAGCGCCGGCGCGATGCGATCCGGCCGGCCGCTGTCGCGCTCCCAGGGCCGGGGCGCATCGGGGATGTGCAGGTGGGAGACCGTGAAGCCGGTCAGCCCCGCCTTCGGCTTCGCCCCCAGGCCGGTGGCGCCCTCGTCCCGGATCTCGCCGCCGGAGCCCGTGGCCGCGCCGGGGAAAGGGGATATCGCCGTGGGATGGTTGTGGGTCTCCACCTTCATGAGGATGTGCACCGGCTCTTCCACGTAGCGATAGCGCCGCGTCCCCGGCTCGGGGATGAGCCGCGGCGCCCGCCAGCCCTCGATCACGGCGGCGTTGTCGCTGTAGGCGGAGAGGATGCCGTCCGGGCTGCGCTTCGTGGATTCCCGGATCATCGCGAACAGGCTCAGCGGCTGCGCCTCGCCGTCGACGGTCCACTCGGCGTTGAAGATCTTGTGCCGGCAGTGCTCGGAGTTCGCCTGGGCGAACATCATGAGTTCGGTGTCGGTGGGGTCGCGGCCGAGGCCCGCATACGCGTCGGCCAGGTAGTCGATCTCCTCGTCCGCGAGCGCGAGCCCCAGTTCGCCGTTGGCCCGCTCCAGCGCGGCGCGGCCCTGTGCGGCCAGCGGAATCCTGCGCTGCGCGGCCGGCTCCCGGTGGGCGAACATGGTCGCCAGGTCGGCCGCATCCCGGAATACGCTCTCGGTCATGCGGTCGTGCAGGCGCTCAGCCGCGGCACGCAGGATGCCCTCCTCCGCCCGCACGCCGGCCAGACGCCAGGCGATGCCCCGCTCCACCCGCCGCACGGCATCCAGGCCGCAGGCGTGCACGATGTCCGTCGCCTTGCTCGACCAGGGCGAGATGGTGCCGATGCGGGGCGTGGTCACCAGCGTCGGGGCATCCCGCCGCTCGGCCGGGTCGTCGTCCCGCGCGCCCAGCAGCGCGCCGAGGACACCACGCTCGGCGTCGTCGAGCTCCCGGCCGGCCTCCACGAAGTAGCGGTAGCGGGCCTCGAGCCGCCCGAGGCCCGGCAGCAGGGGTTTCAGCGTGTCGCGCAGGCGCTCGAGACGGAACGCGGAAAGGGCGTCTCCGCCGGCCAGCACGAACAGAACGGATTCCGGAGCGGAATCGGGAGCGGAATCGGGAGAGAGGTCCGCCACGCCGCCCGGCCGGCTCAGGACTTGTCGCCCGGGGGCGAGTACATGGGCATGGGGAACTGGGTGACGTTGCCCCCCTCCGCCTTGCTGATCTTGCTCGCGCCCTGCTTCTCGACCTCGTCGATCCGCAGCACCGAATGCAGGGGCAGATAGGTGCGACCGACGCCCTCGAATTCGGCCTTCACCTTCTCCTCCGAGGGGTCCACCACCACGCTGCTGCGCTCGCCGAAGAGCAGGTCCTCGACGGTCAGGAAGCCGAACAGATCGCCGTGGCTGACGCCGCCGGCGTAGACCTCGTAGACCTTGCCCTGATTGACGAAAGAGATCCTGTAGATGCGTTTCGCTGACATGGTTCCGGGACGCTCCGTTTTCTGCGGGCGAGTGTAACCGAATTCCGCCGCCGGCTGTCGGCGCCGGAGCAACGGAATCGGGCATCCGGGCGGAAATTCAAGGGGTTTCTGCGCCCCGGCTGGCGTAAATGTGAACTGGGACAATGCCGCCACGTAACGCAGTCACCAGAATAGGCCACTGTCCGTCCGTGTACACGGAAGTCACGGGACTGGCCATGGCACTTGGGGCCCCCATCGACAGAGAGGCCAACGATGGCACTGACACTCGAAGTAACCAGCCGCGCGCAGAGGGGTCGGCTCGGCGACCACGTGGTCCGGCAGTTCGGCCGCGAAGGCGGCACGATCGGGCGCGCCGAAGACAATGACTGGCGCCTGCCGGACCCGGAGCGCTACATCTCCAGCCACCACGCCACCATCGACTTCCAGGCCGGCAGCTACTACCTGATCGACACGAGCATGAACGGGGTCTACATCAACGGCTCCGAGGTGCCCGTGGGCCGCGCGAAGCCCCAGCGGCTGTTCGACGGCGACGTGCTGCGCATGGGCGAATACATCATCAGCGTCACCATCGACGAGGGCTTCGGACTCCTCGCCGAGGAGGAGGACCACAGGAGCTCCATCGCCCGGGAGGACCTGGTGCAGCTGGACGACGACTCGGACGAGTTCTCCCTGGTGGATGCCGAGGAGATCACCGGGGCCCGGGAACTGAGCTCGCGGCTGTTCGGCGACACCGTGACCGACAGCTACGTCAAGCGGCAGAAGGCCGAGGACAAGAAGAAGGCTGAGCGGAAGAGTGCGAAGGTCACCCGCATGCCCCGGCCCGAGGGCAAGAAGCCCGCCAGGCCGGAGCAGACGCCGCCGGCGGCGCCGCGGGATAGCACCCCGCTGCCGAAGGATGCCGTGGAGGCCTTCCTGCGCGGGCTCGGCATGAGCGCCGAGGATCTCGGCAATGCGGACAGCCGGCGCATCCTGCACAACGCCGGACTGGCATTGCGCGAATTCGTGCTGGGCGCCATGGAGCTGCTGCAGAACCGGGCGTCGGTCAAGAACAGCTTCCGTCTGGAGCAGACCACGATCCAGCCCGGCTCCAACAATCCGCTGAAGTTCTCGGCCAGCGCCGACGATGCCGTGCGCACGCTGCTCACGGGCAGCCGCAACGAATACGGGCCGGCGGTGGACAGCGTTCGGGAGGCCGTGCGTGACCTGAAGCACCACGAGATCGCCGTGATCTGCGCCATGCGCGAGGCACTCGACGACTTCGCCGACCGCTTCGACCCCGAGGACCTGGAACAGAAGTTCGAGGGCACACTGAAGCGCAGTTCACTGTTCGGCGGCAACAACAAGGCGAAGTACTGGGACCTCTACTCGGATCTCTACGAGGTGCTGACCCGCCACGCCGAGGGCAAACTGCCCGGCCAGTTCGGCGAGGACTTCGCCCGCGCCTATGCCGAGCACCTGGAGCGTCTCGAGCGCGACGCGCAGCGCCGCGGTGACGGCGACGACCGGGCCCGCCAGGCCGGCCGCTGAGCCGCCCTTCCCGGCGACACCGAGCCGGCACCGGGTCGGCGCTGAGCCGGCACTGAGCCGGCGCGGAGCGCTCAGCGGTTGCGCCGGTTCTCGATCAGGTCATCGACCACCCCCGGGTCGGCCAGCGTGGAGGTATCCCCCAGGTTGCCGTAATCGTTCTCGGCCACCTTGCGCAGGATGCGCCGCATGATCTTGCCCGAGCGGGTCTTCGGCAGCCCGGGCGCGAACTGGATGAGATCCGGCGAGGCGATGGGGCCGATCTCCTTGCGCACCCACTGCCTGAGTTCGGCCAGCACCTCGTCGCTGGCCTCGACACCCTCCATCAGCGTCACATAGGCGTAGATGCCCTGACCCTTGATGTCGTGGGGATAACCCACCACCGCCGCCTCGGCCACCTTCGGATGCGCCACCAGCGCGCTCTCCACCTCCGCGGTGCCCATGCGGTGGCCGGATACGTTGATCACGTCGTCCACGCGGCCGGTGATCCAGTAGTAGCCGTCCTCGTCGCGGCGGGCGCCGTCGCCGGTGAAATACGCGCCCTCGAAGGTCGAGAAATAGGTGTCGACGAAGCGCTGGTGGTCGCCGTAGACGGTGCGCATCTGCCCCGGCCAGCTGTCCTTCATGATCAGGTTGCCCTCGGCGGGCCCGTCCAGGGCGTTGCCGTCGTTGTCCACCAGCGCGGGCCGGATGCCGAAGAACGGCCGCGTGGCCGAACCCGGCTTCAGGGGCGTGGCGCCCGGCAGCGGCGTGATCAGGATGCCGCCGGTCTCGGTCTGCCACCAGGTATCCACGATCGGGCAGCGGTCCCCCCCCACCACGTGGTAGTACCACTCCCAGGCCTCCGGGTTGATGGGCTCGCCCACCGAGCCGAGCAGCCGCAGCGACTTCCGCGACGTCTTCTTCACCGGCTCCTCGCCCTCGCGCATCAGCGCGCGGATGGCCGTGGGGGCCGTGTAGACGATGTTCACGTCGTGCTTGTCGCAGACCTGCCAGAAGCGGCTGGAATCCGGGTAGTTCGGCACGCCCTCGAACATGAGCGTAATGGCGCCGTTGGCGAGCGGGCCGTAGACGATGTAGCTGTGGCCGGTCACCCAGCCCACGTCCGCGGTACACCAGTAGACGTCGCCGGGGTGGTAGTCGAACACGTGCTGGTGGGTCAGCGAGGCGTACACGAGATAGCCGCCGGTCGTGTGCAGCACGCCCTTCGGCTGGCCGGTGGAGCCCGAGGTGTAGAGGATGAACAGGGGATCTTCGGCGCCCATCTCCTCCGGCGGGCAGTCGGCGTCCACGCCCTGCTCGGCTTCGTGCAGCCACACGTCCCGGCCGGCGTCCCACTCGATGTCCGCCCCGGTGTTGCGCACCACCAGCACCTTCTTCAGCGTGGTCACGTCCGGCTTCGCCGCGGCGGCGTCCACGTTGGCCTTCAGCGGCACCTTGCGGCCGCCCCGCAGGCCCTCGTCGGCGGTGATCACCACGTTGGAGTCGCAGTCGACGATGCGCCCGGCCAGCGCGTCCGGCGAGAATCCGCCGAACACCACCGAGTGCACCGCGCCGATGCGGGCGCAGGCCAGCATGGCCACCACCGCTTCGGGGATCATGGGCATGTAGATCGTGACCCGGTCGCCCCGCTCGACGCCGATCTTCTTCAGCACGTTGGCGAAGCGGCACACGCGCTCGTGCAGCTGGCGATAGGTTATGGTCTCGTCCCGGGCCGGGTCGTCGCCCTCCCAGATGATGGCCGGCTGGTCGCCCTTGTCGTCGAGGTGGCGGTCGACGCAGTTGTAGCAGACGTTCAGCGTGCCGTCGGCATACCAGCGGATGTGCAGGTCGTCCGCCGCGTAGGAGACGTCCTTCACCTCGGTGAAGGGCTTGATCCAGTCGATGCGCTCCGCCTGCTCGGCCCAGAAACCCTCGTTATCCGCGAGGGAACGCCGGTACATGTCGTCGTAGGTTTTCTCGTCGATGTACGCGCGATCGCGGAAGTAGTCGTTGACCGGATAGACCTTGCTCATCAGCACCCCTCCTCGATGACTGCAATGTTCCTCGCCGCTTTCCCTGGCCAATTTCCCTGGCCGCTTTCCCTGGCCGCTTTCCCTGGCCGAGCTCCCTGGCCGACTTCTCCGGCCGCAGTGTAACGGATGCGCGCGGCCGCCCTCAGCGACCGGCCGCGGCCCTGGCCAGCGACAGCACGCGCCGGGCCTGCAGCAGATGCGGACGGTCCACCATGCGGCCGTCCAGATTCAGCACGCCGGCGTCCGGCTCCGCCTGGAAGGCCTCCACGATGCGCCGGGCGTCCGCCACCTCGGCTCCCGTAGGCGTGAAGGCCTCGTTGATCACCGGCACCTGGGCCGGATGGATGGCCAGCATGCCCAGGAAGCCGTCCCGACGCGCGGCGCCGGCATAAGCGCGCAGCCCGTCCATATCCCTGAAATCGGTGTATACGGTGTCGATGGCCGGCACGCCGGCCGCGGACGCCGCCAGCACGCACAGCGAGCGCACCGTCTGGAAGGTGGGCAGCCAGCGGCCGTGGGCATCCCGCGCGCTCATGGCGCCGATGGCGGCGGACAGGTCCTCGGCACCCCAGGACAGCGCGGCCAGGCGCGGACCGGCCTCGGCATACTCGCCCAGACGGAATACCGCGGCGGGGGTCTCCGTGGCGATGGCCAGGATCCGCACGCCGCCCGGCGTCATGCCGGCAGCGGCCTCCAGCGAACCCAGCCAGCGATCCAGCCGCAGCACGTCCTCGGCACCGCCGGCCTTGGGCACGACCACGCCGTCCAGGCCCTCGACGACCACCGACGGCAAATCCGCGCCCGCCGCGCCGCTGGCGAGCCCGTTGATGCGCACCCAGCGCTCGGCCCGGCCCCGCGGCCCGGCCAGGAACTCGGCGGCGAGCCTGCGAGCGACCTCGCGCCGTGCAGGGGCGACGGAGTCCTCCAGGTCCAGGATAAGGGCGTCGGCGCCGGCCTCGTCCGCCTTCGCCAGCTTGCGCTCGCTGTCGGCCGGGACGAAGAGATAGGAGCGCATCAGGCGTCCCCGGGTTTGCGCAGCATCAGCGCACTGCGCCGGCAGCTGCCCACCAGCACGCCTTCCTGGTTGTACGCGCGATGGGCGAAGACCACGATGCCGTTCTCCGGCCGCGAGCGGCTCTCGCGCACCTCGAGCACCTCGGACTCCACCCGGATGGTATCGCCGTGGAACAGGGGATGCGGGAAACGCACCTCGTCCCAGCCCAGGTTGGCGACGGTGGTGCCGTGGGTGGTGTCGTTCACCGAGATGCCCACCATGAACCCGAGGGTCAGCGCGCTGTTCACCAGCGGCCGGCCGAACTCCGTGCCCTTGCAGTACTCGGCATCCAGGTGGATAGCGGCCGGGTTGTGGGTCAGCGCCGTGAAGAAGACGTTGTCGGCCTCCGTGATGGTGCGCCGGATGGGATGGTCGAACGTCTGTCCGACGGTGAATTCTTCGAAATACAGGCCAGGCATGGTCAGGGATGATAGCGCGCCCGCCAACCCGCGTGTAGGAGGGCCTTCAGGCCCGATCCGGCTTTCTTCTGGCGTTGGCCCGCCATCGGATGGACAGGGGTCGCGGGGACGCTCACTCGGACGTCCTGTCCTCGCTCGCTTCGGCCGGGCCTCCTTCCCGCCGTCCTGGCTTCAGTCGACCCGGACGACCCCGCAACCCCTGTCCACCCGCTGACGGGCCCGTAGCCGGAATGTCTGGCACCAGTCAGCAATCGCTACTGACTGGCAGCCCCTTCACGCCACCGCGAGCACGGCCGTCATGCGGGGGTATCCATCGCCGCGACCTTTTGTCGGGAGCAAGATGGATACCCCCGCAGGGCGGCCATAAAAGAACGGGGATCTGGCAGGGCGGATCGGGCCTGAAGGCCCTCCTACACGGTCGTTAGGAGAGTTCTTTCTCGTGCAGCCAGGCCGCGTGCTTCGGCGCGCGCTTCGTCTGCGACCACTCCTCCAGCATCGCCGGGGCCACTTCGCGAAGTTTCTCCAGCATCTCGTCGGTGGCGGTGTTGGCCGCGATCTCCAGCCGGTGGCCGTTCGGGTCGAAGAAGTAGATGGACTGGAACAGGCTGTGGTCGGTCGGGCCGACCACCTCCAGGCCCTCGGCCTCGGCCTTCTTCTTCAGCCGCAGCAGTTCGTCCATCGACTCCACCTCGAAGGCGATGTGCTGGACCCAGGTCGGCGTGTTCGGGTCCCGGCCCATCTCCGGCGAGTTCGGGATCTCGAAAAAGGCGAGCACGTTGCCCATGCCGGCGTCCAGGAAGACGTGCATGTAGGGGTCCGGCTCCTTCGTCGACGGCACCTCGTCCTCGGCGATGGCCAGCAGGAAGTCCATGTCCAGCACCCGCTGGTAGAACTCCACCGTCTCCTTCGCGTCGCGGCAGCGGTAGGCCACGTGATGGATGCGTTTCAGTGCCATGGCGCTGCCCTCAACCCGTCTGCTTCAGCACGCCGCGGCGCAGCTGATCGCGTTCCATCGACTCGAACAGCGCGGTGAAGTTGCCCTCGCCGAAGCCCTCGTCGCCCTTCCGCTGGATGAACTCGAAGAACATCGGGCCGATCTGGGTCTCGGAGAAGATCTGCAGCAGCAGGCGCGTGTCGCCCTCCTCCGTGCTGCCGTCCAGCAGGAGGCCGCGCTTCTTCAGCTCTTCGACCGGCTCGCCGTGGCCCGGCACGCGCTCCTCCAGCATCTCGTAGTAGGTGTCCGGCGGCGGCGTCATGAACGGCATCCCGCGCTCCTTCAGCGCATCCCAGCTCGCGAAGATGTCGTCGGTGGCGAGCGCGATGTGCTGGATGCCCTCGCCGTTGTACGCCATCAGGAACTCCTCGATCTGGCCGGTGCCCTCGGAGGCCTCCTCGTTCAGCGGGATGCGGATCTTGCCGTCCGGCGCCGTCATGGCGCGGCTGTGCAGGCCGGTGTATTCGCCCTTGATGTCGAAGTAGCGGATCTCGCGGAAGTTGAACAACCGCTCGTAGTACTTCGCCCAGTAGTCCATGCGGCCGCGATAGACGTTATGGGTGAGGTGGTCGATCAGCTGGAAGCCGCAGCCCTTCGGGTGCCGGTCCACGCCCTCGAAGAACTCGAAGTCGATGTCGTAGATGGAGTTCTGATCGTCACCGTAGCGGTCGACGAGATACAGCGGCGCACCGCCGATGCCCTTGATGGCAGGCAGGCGCAGCTCCATCGGGCCGGTCGGGATGTCCATGGGCTGGGCGCCCCGCTCCAGCGCCAGGGCGTAGGCCTTGTGGGCGTCGCGCACGCGGAATGCCATGCCGCAGGCCGACGGCCCGTGCTCCTCGGCGAAATACCAGGCCGGGTGCTTCTTCTCGTTGTTGATGATGAAGTTGATCTCGCCCTGCCGATACAGGGTGACGTCCTTCGAACGGTGCTTCGCAACCGCCGTGAAACCCATCATCTCGAACACCGGCTCGAGCACGCCCGGCTCGGGAGACGCGAACTCGACGAACTCGAAACCGTCCAGTCCCATCGGGTTTTCGAACAGGTCTGCCATTGTGTCTCTCCCTGCGCGGTATTCCCGCGCCCTGTGCGAAAACCACCATGTTAGTTACAGATGAAACCACATTCAAGGACGAAGTTCGGGTAGGAGGGCCTTAAGGCCCGATCCGGCTTTCTGTTGGCGTAGGCCCGTCATGCGGGGGTATCCATCGCCGCGACCTTTTGTCGGGAGCAAGATGGATACCCCCGCAGGGCGGCCATCATAGAAGGGAATCGGGCCTGAAGGCCCTCCCACAGCCGGGTCGGGCCTGAAGGCCCTCCTACGTTAGCGGTCGACGTTGCGGCCCGCGTCGAGCACCCGGCGGAGCAGCGCTGCACGTTCCTCGGCCGCGGCGGCCGCCGCCTCGCCGGAGGGCTCCCAGTTCTCCAGCGCCTCCCGATCGACTACGCCCTGCTCGACCAGCAGCGCCTCCAGTGCGGCCACCCGTTCGCGCAGGACCCAGTGCTCGCCGAGGAAAGCGGTCAGCATGGCCAGCAGCCGGTCCGCGGCCGGATCCTCGAAGAAGGCCTTGCGCCCGCCCCTGACCTCCCGGCTCAGTGTCTCGTCAGCCATGTCCTCAGCGCCTCGCACCGAAGCCATACCACATGATGATGTCCGACAGCCGCCCGGTGTCCTCGTCGAAGGCGGCGTCGGCGGAGATCGCCGCGGCGAAGGCATCTTCCTCCACGTAGCCGTAGCGCGGCATCACGGCCTCGAAGAAGGCCTCCTCCGAGAAGCCTGCGCTCGTGCAGAGTTCCTTGTAGTCCTGGTCGCGAAAGCCCTTGTAGTAAGGCTCGTTGTTGTAATAGCTGTCCCAGTCCAGGTAGAAGCCGTCGTAGGGCGCGGTGGCCGAGTTCGGCGGCAGCTCCATGTTGATCAGCACGCCGCCGGGCCGCAGCACCCGATGGGCCTCCGCCAGGAACGCCCGTATCGACTTCAGCGGCAGCTCGTGCAGGAACATGGAGGAGAACACCACGTCGAAGCTCGCGTCCGGGAAGTCGAGCGATTCCGCCGCCTGCTGATGGAAATGCACCGTCTCGCCGAGGGCCTGGGCGCGCGCATGAGCGTAGCGCAGGCAGGGCGCGGCGATGTCGACGCCGTGCACCTCGGCCTCGGGAAAGGTGCGTTTCCACGGCACCGTGTTGTGGCCGATGGTGCAGCCCACGTCGAGGATCTTCTCCGGTTGCAGGTCCGGGAAGCGCAGACGCACGAAGTTCGACATGGACAGCCCGATGTCGTCCAGATGCTCGCCCATGACGCCGAAGGCGAAGACGTTCAGGCCGTTGTCGTAGATGGCGCCGGCCACGGCGTCGTCGTCGCCGGAGGCACGGGAGCCATGATAGTTGCCCGGCATGAGATGCACGTCCACAGCCGTGGCCGAGCGCGGCAGCTCCAGCGCCGGATCCAGTTCCAGCGTGCCCTGGGCCCGTGACTGGTCGGCGGCGATCTCGGCGCAACGCCGGTTGAAGGCCTCGACGTCGTCTTCCAGTTCGTCGATGACCGCGTTCCACACGGCCTCCTGGGCGGTGCAGCGCAGGCTCGAGTAGAAGCGGAACTGCGGATGAGGCTTCAGCGCGGCATGCACTTCCTCGGCGTTGGCCGGGTCCCGGTCGTGCTCGGCGCGGAATGCGGGCAGCACGTCGGTCTCCCACGCCTGCTTCATGGACTCCGCCACGTCGGTGAGCACGTGGGCTCGCAGCGAGGAGACGAACCGCTCGCGAGCGCGTTCGTCGCGGGATTTCGGGATGTCGAGGCCGTGGCCGAGACGCGTATCGATCATGCTGCTCTCCCCCATCGCTGAACCGTCATGCGGTGCGGGCGATGCTACCACAGCCCGCTGTCTGCCCCTGGTCGGGCCTGAAGGCCCTCCTACCGGGTGCCCGTGGGAGAGGCTTTAGCCTGTGGGAGGGGCTTTAGCCCCGATTCATTATTCAATCGGGCCTGAAGGCCCTCCTACAGGCCCGATCAGATGGGCGATCAGAGCGGCGGCGGCCGCTGGCTGTCCTCGTACATGCGGATGAAGAAGCCACGGATCGCGTTCTCGGCCTCGGCCCGGGTCATGAGCCGCTTCTCTTCCATCAGCTTCGCCATGTCGGCGATGGAGCGTCGGCCGTCGATCATGCTCATGATGAACGCATGCACGCGCGTGGAGACCGCCTGCATGCGGAAGTTCTCCAGTGCCGGCACGGGCTCGGAGCCCACCACCAGCCAGTCCGGCAGCGCCTTGTGGCGGGGCGGCCGCTCGACCTCTGCAGTCTTCTCCGCGACGACGGTGACCACCTGCTCGCGGCGGCCGTGGCGGCTCAGCGGCGAGTCCATGTAGGGAATCTCCCGCTCGGTCACGGACGGTTCGCCGAAACCCGCCACAGCAATGATCTCCAGCGCCTCCTCGAGGCTGTAGTTACGCTCCGGCGACGGCGTGCGGAAGGCCGCCGAGCCAAACCAGACCCAGCGGCCGCCGGCGGCAAGCAGACGGTTCCAGCGTGCCGCCTGCACGGCGAGGTCCTCGGGCAGCACGTCCACCAGCCAGGGAGTGACGACGGTGTCGAAGGCGCCCGCGCGGAAAGGCGGCCTGAGCGCGCTCGCCAGGACGTGCTGCAGACCCGGGCGCGCCGCCTCCGGCGCCGCCAGTTCCCGTGCCACCGCCACGTCCCCGACCCGGCGCGGCGCGATCGGGAACTCGTGCAGGGATACGGTCTCGCCGGCGCTGAGCTTCGCCGCAGCCAGCACGAGCAGCGGATTGAAGTCCAGGGCGACGGTGAGCTCGGGGGCAAGCGTTTGATGCAGGTCGTAAGCAAGCCGGCCCGCGCCGGCGCCGAGTACCAGCATGCGGCCGGGCGCCTGGCCGCCCAGCGCCCCGGCCACCGCCTCGAGCGACTGCCGGTTCTCCTCGTCGCCCCAGGCCCAGTCCCGGTGGAGGTTCGAATAGTAGGCGGTCAGGCCGACCTCCGTCGGCAGGCGGGTGCGCAGCGCCAGATGCGTCTCGTAGGTCGCCTCGGAGGCACCCGCGCCCAGCGGCGCGAGCAGGGACTTCAGCTCTTCGGCGTGAGCGCGCCAGGCCTCGACCTGACGGCGAAGCCGGCGCTCGGTCGACGCGAGCAGCCCGCCCTTCTCCAGTGCGGCCACGGCCGCCTGCTCGTCCTTCGCGATATCCGTCAGCGCGAAGTCGAAGCGCTGACGCCACTCCGCCAGCGCAGTGTCCGGGTCCGCGAACAGCCAGGGCACGTCGGCGAGCGACGGGAAGCCGGTGTCGCAGCCCGGGCAGCGCAGCGAATCGCCGTCGGCCTCGAGGGACCGGTCGCAGCGCGGACAGGCCAGCAACGACAGCAATGCAGCATCCCTCGCCATGTTCAGCCGCCCTCCCCGACGATGCGCTCGGCCAGCAGTCTGCCGTTGCGCACGCAGTCGTTCATCGCGATGCCGCGATAGGCATTGCTGTTCAGATAGAGCCCCCGGTGGCTCGCGAGCCGCTCGAAGATGGCATCCACGCGCGCGATGTGCCCGGGCGCATAACTCGGGATGCCGCGGGGCCAGCGCTTCACGTAGGTGACCTCCGGGTCGTCGGTCAGGCCCATGGTGGCACGCACGCCCTCGAGCGCAGTGCGGACCAGACCCTGTTCGTCCTGGTCGACGAGTTCCGGGTTGCGCTGACCGCCGATGATGAGCCGGAGTATCCGGCCGCCCTCCGGCGCCCGGTCCGGAAAAATACTGCTGTCCCACAGCACGCCCAGCACGGGCAGTTTCGCGCTGGTGGTCGTCAACAGCCCGAAGCCCGGCAGTTCCCGATCCAGCTGCCGGTAGCCGAGCCCGACGACCGCCACCGGCGAGTACCCGATCGCGCCGATACGCTTGCCCAGTCCGGCGTCGAGGTCTTTCACCATC
This sequence comes from Lentisalinibacter orientalis, assembly GCF_040706535.1. Classification (NCBI taxonomy): domain Bacteria; kingdom Pseudomonadati; phylum Pseudomonadota; class Gammaproteobacteria; order Woeseiales; family Woeseiaceae; genus Lentisalinibacter; species Lentisalinibacter orientalis. The sequence continues at coordinate 2,073,182 of NZ_JAPDRJ010000001.1, read as the reverse complement.
TCCGCCGCCGCGTAGGACGGCGAGGCGATCACCACACGGTCGAATTCCGGGGTGTCGGACGGCGTGCGCAGCACGTAGCGACTGCCACGGTTACCGCCGCTAGCCTGTTCACCCTGGCGCAACACCCCGGTCACCGGCTCGCCCAGGCGCCATTCCGCGTCGATGATCTCATGCAGGTGCCCGATCAGCGCGCTCACCCCACCCTTGAAGCTCATCAGGATGCCGCCGGGGCCCGCCTGCTTCTTGCGCCGCGCCAGCATGCCGCGGAAGAGTCCGCCGTGCTCACGCTCCAGCGCCACCACCAGCGGGAAAGCGGCCTCGACGGAGACCTTGTCGGGTGTCGTCGCATAGATGCCGGCCACCATCGCGTCCAGGAAGACGTCGGTGAAGCCCTTGCCGAGGCGCCGATAGCCGAACTGCTGCAGCGTCTCCGGCGTCGTCTTCTTCCGCCGCGGGACCAGCGGCTCCATGGCCACCCGCAGCTTGGCCGGCCAGCCGATCAGCTTCGTCTTCAGGAAGGCGGGAGGCGATTCCGGCAGCGGATGCAGGCCGTCCTTGTAGATGAATCGTCGCCGCGCGAGATCGGAACTGGGCAGCAGGAGGTGATCCGCGCCGGCATCCTCCACCAGCTGCTGGCTGTCCGGCTTGTTGGAGAGAAAACCATTGCCGCCCGCCTCGAAGCGGAAACCCTCCACGTCTGCCGTGTACATGGTCCCGCCCGGGACGGGTTCGGCGTCGAATATCGTCAGTTCCCAGTCCGGCCGGGCGCGTTTGACATAGAAGGCAGTGGTGAGACCGCTGATGCCGGCCCCGACGATGGCGATTTTCATAATGCCCGGCAGTTTCCACGAGCCTCCGCGGGAGTACAAGTGAAGGCGGCGCGGGCCGTCGGCGGATCGCGCCGCGGCCCCCGCCGCTCGCGACAGGCCTCATTCTCTTGGTCCACGCGGCCGAACCATACCGGCCGCCGGCTGCTCAGCCGCCCGTCGATGCCTCCCAGGCATCCTGGGCTACTTTCCAGGTGACGAGCGCAACGGTGTTGCCGTCGTCATCGACGAAGTTCAGTGGACCGAGGAACGTCATGTAGAACTCGCTGTCCTCGGGGAAATAGGTCTTCATGTGCAGCGCCTGGCAGGCCTCGTAGCCATATCCCGGCGCCACCGCAGTCTCGCCACCATCGCCGGCGCCTCCGCGCACGTCCATCCGGCCCTTGGTCAGGAAATATTCGCCGGGCCCGATATGTACGTGGGGCGCAAAAGATGAACCTTTCGGACAATCGAAGATGGCCGTCCAGGCTCCCATCTCCGGCGAGACATTCAGGAGTTTCCAGCGAATCCCGCCGTCGCTGAGAGCGGTCGGAAAATCGACCCAGTCCACCTGATCCATCTGCACGTATCGACCCTTGACCGGGTCCATGTGTTCGGGATTACTCATTTGTCAGTCTCCTATTCCTGTCACCTGCTCGGATGCCTGAGCGACATCGTCAAATCCTTCCCATGTCGGCTGCGAGTTCGGCGAGGCTGTTCGCCTCGAGGATCTCGATCCAGTAGCCGTCGGGGTCCTTTATAAAAGCCAGTCCTTTCATCTTGCCGTCCTCCGGTCGCTTCACGTATTCGACGCCGAGCGAATCGAAGCGATCGCACGCCGCCTGCACGTCAGGTACCGACAACCCGATATGACCGAATCCCTGCGGCTCCTTGTTACCGTCGTGATAGCCCGCGAAATCCTCGTCATCCTCCGTGCCCCAGTTGTGGGTGAGTTCGACGAGAGCAGGCTGGCGGAACGTGTAGGCAGTACGCTCTTTCGCGTCGGCGGGAACCTCCTCGTCGCCGGGTCGGACGTAACCGACGAAATACAGCGAGAATCTCATCTCGGGGAAATCGAGTCGCTTGAGCAGCGTCATGCCCAGAACCCCGGTGTAGAAACCGAGCGAGCGTTCAGGGTCGCGTATGCGCAGCATCGTCTGATTCATCACGTAGCCGCTGGTCTCGGGACTCGAAGTGACCTTCCCCTCTTCGATCCCATAGCGCGAACTTGTGTCCGAGGCTACATCTGACATCTCCTCTACCTCCTTGCCGATTCCACTGGACAGGTCGTTGCGAGCCAGGAGTTCAGAACGCGTAACGTGCCGACACGACAACCCGTCGCGGTTGCTCCAGCGTTCCGATCACGACAGACCCCTGAGCGGTGGGCAGCGATGATCCCGCGAAGTTCGGAAACTCCTGCACGTCGATGTAGTACTCCTCATCGAAGAGATTCTCGACGTAAATATCGAAGGTCCAGTCGCGCCACTCCATGCCTGCCGTGACGTCTACGACCGTAAAGCTGGGGTTATCCCAGGCAGGGAATGCATCCCCCGGGACGTCGAAGAACTGGGAGTTCGTTGCAGAATCGGATTTGTAGCGGAGCTGCACACGACCGAACATTCGGCTTTCCGCCGAGAGGTCCCGGCTGTAATCCAGAGCGGCCGTCAGACTCCAGTCGGCCGTATTCGGTGGCGTCTCCCCCGACAGATCCGCTCCGGAGACGGGCGAAACCGTCCCGTCGTCCCATTCCGCATTGACGTATCCGAACCCCAATGATGCGGTCCAGGCATCGCCTAGGTACCACTGGAGGTCACCCTCGAAGCCCCACTGCGTCGAATCACCGGCATTGATGATGCCCTCGACGAAACCGCCCGTGGGATCGCTCGCCTGGAGTTCGAACTGACGGTCCTTGTAGTCGATGTAGAAGGCGGCCAGCGATAATGCGATCCGATCATTCGCAAGCCTGTCCTTGTATCCGAGTTCGAACTGGGTCGCTTCTTCCGGCCCGTAGCCGAACAGCGTGTCCTCGCCCGCGAAATTCGTCAGGTTGAAATCACCGGGCTCGAAGCCTTGGGAGATCGTGCCGTAGACCATCGTTTGCCCCGGATTCGGGAACCAGGCGAGCGAGGCGCGGCCCAGCACTTCAGTCTCCGACTGGCTGCCAGACAGTCCGCTGTCGAGATTCCGGCGGCTGCTTTCCCATCGGTCAAGACGAACGCCGGCACTGAACTCGAACTGCTCCGAGAGCTCGTATTGGAAGTTGGCGAATGCGGCACGCTGCTCGCGCTCGCGCCGGCTGAATTCGAAAGGCAGCGCTACCAGAAGCTCAGCCGCTTCAGGCCCGGGCAGCGGATCGCAGACGCCCGGATCGAGGAAGCAGAAACCGCCGCGGACGAGCAACTCCCCGTCGAGATCACGATCGTAGTTCAGGGCATAGACACCAGCCTGCCACTGCAGCGCGCCATCGCCCGTCGAGCTGAAGCGCAACTCCTGCGTGACCACATCCAGCTCTTGCGGCCTGAACAGATCGAGTATGAACTCGTTGGAGATATCGAGATCGGTCTCACGCTTCGAGTCCGTGTTGGTGTACGAGCTGATAGACGTGATCGCTATCGAGTCCAGCTGGTAGGTGAGCTCGAGACTGAGACCGACGGTGTCGCGATCGTGCCGGGGGTTGAAGCTGGTATCGACGACGTTCGAATGCTCCAGGTCTCCGTCCAGTTCGCGTATCCAGACATTGTTGGGGCCGTCGAGCGTGTTGTAGCGAGCCGTCGCATACAGCGACAGGCGATCGGTCAGGGACCCGGAAAGGGTGAGGCGCGCCCCGGACTCCTCCGTCTTGCCGACATCGGGATCGCTCGGGATCACGTCGCCGGACAAGAGCGCCGTATCAGGGTTGACCAGATAGGAATCATCAGTCATGGAGAATCCGAAGAATCTGGCCGCCCAGCCGTCGCCAAGCGGTACATTAAGCTGAACCGACCCGTCGAAATAGCTGTCTTCCCCGGCCCGGAGTTTGGCGCTGCCGCCAAATGCACTCGGATCCGGCCGTGTCGATACGAATTTGATTGCCCCGCCGATATTCGAACCGCCGTAGAGAATGCCCTGAGGACCTTTCAGGACCTCGATCCTTTCCAGATCACCGAAACGGGATGAGGCGTCCGAAAAAAGTTGCACATCGTCCAGATAGAAGCCCACGCCCTGCGTATTTCCGAACGCACCCATACCGCGCACCGAGACGTTCGGGAACCCGTCCAGGCGGCGGGTCATGTACAGATTGGGAACCAGAAGACCGATATCGCCGAGATCGTCGATACTCGCACGCTCGATCTGCTGTTCCGAAAAGGCGGTAACCGTCTCGGGCACCTCCAGCAGGCTTTCCTCACGCTTGCGCGCGGTCACCTTGATCTCGTCGATGACCGCACCCTCCTGCGCGACCGCAGATTCGCTGACCGGCAATGTCGAAGCGAGCGCCCCGACGACAATCAGCGCCACAACACTCGCCGGTTTGCGGTCGAATCCACTTTGTGCAGACCGCCGGATGCAGCATTCTCCCGCACTGTTATAGCCAAGCATCAATCCGTTCATTTCTCCCCCTCCTGCCGCCGCGAAACTGGCCGCGAGCGCGGCGTTGCGGATACGCAAACAGCCCATGGCCGCGCCCTCTTGATTCTCGTTCGCTTTCGCAAATGCTTCTCAGCACATTAGCGGAGATACGGCTGGCGCCGGTTGCCTCTGCGAGCAGGCGCACTTGACCGAGAGCGCAAACGCATACGTATTTTCCACAGGCCCTGATGTATACTCGAAGCGTTGAAGACGAAATCAGGGATTTTTCGTCAAATATTTCATAGAGTTAGACAGCCTGTTAAAGCGATGGACGGTTAACCCGGTTCTACGGGGAAGTCTCACTTCGCTTTATCGGCGTACGGGATAGCGGTTACCCCGGGGGGAGAGGAACCATGAGTCCTGAGACCGTCAGCTGGAGCGTCGACGAGCATTCGTCGGGCGAGCGTTACGACGCGTGGGTGGATGTCCTGAATCAGACCTACGGCTCCTGGAACGTGCCAGTATTCCGTGGCAAGGAATTCTCAGCCGCAATTACTATCAAGAACTTCGGGCAGTTCAGCGTCGCCGACTGCTTGTGCGATCCGTGCGGAGGCCAGAGAGGACGCGGAGATATCTCCCGCAACGAGCAGGAAATCCTCGCCATCCAGCTGACGCTGGCCGGCGAGGAACATATCCACTTCAGCGGAAACGACTACCTGCTGGGCGCAGGGGACATAATGATCTGGGACAGCACACGACCGATGTCCTTCGATGTCCGGAAAGATCTCCACAAGATCTCGGTCATCCTGCCGCTCAGCAGTCTGCAGCGCTGGCTGCCCCGCGGATGGCATAGTATCCCACGCCGGATTCCTGCGGAATCGCCAATGGGGACGCTACTAAAGTCGTACGTGCTGTCTCTTGCGAGTTCCGACTTCAGCGACTGCCAGGTGGACAGCGATGCTCTCTCGGAGGCAACCATGGCCCTTCTGGTCGGGACGATTGCTTCCGGACAGCCGGAACACCGGGACGTCTCGCTGCGACAGATCCAGTTACGAGGCGTCGAGGCGTTCATTGAGCGGAATCTCGACAAGCCGGACCTGTCGGTGACCGCGATCGCCGCCGCCAACAAGATCTCGAAAAGGTATTTGCATTGGCTGTTCCGCTCGACGGGCAGGACGGTGTCCCGTTATATTCAGGAAGAACGCCTCGAGCGTTGCCGTCGCGATCTCATGAACCCCTCAATGACCCACCGCACCATTGCCGAGATAGCGCTCGACTGGGGGTTCGGCGATCCCGCCCACTTCTGTCGTCGCTTCAAGCAGCACTACGGTGAACGACCCAGCGATATCCGGCCACGCGTGCGACGAAACAGCTGAGTCGGGCGCCCAGCGCCGCCAAGCCTAGCGGACCGTCATCGCATTCACGAAAGCATCGTAGTCCGCGAGCCCGCAGCGGGCCGTAATCTCCTCCGCCCAGCTCCGCGCCAGTTCGCCTTCGATCGCCGGTGTCAGCTCGCGCTTGTGGGCGCCGGTCTCTCCCCGGCGCACCTTGGCGGAGTCGCTGCCCTCGGGCAGCCCGATGCGGCGTTCGCTCAGTTCGCGCATCAGACGGTCGTCGTAGCGGTGGCGGTGGGCCAGCATGTACTCCATGGACGAGCGCTCGAGGGTGAGGTCCAGCAACGCATCGTCGAGGGCGACGCCAATGAACTCCGCGATACGCCGGACGGTGCCGGCTCGATCCGCCCGCATGCCCTCGTAGCAGAGCAGCAGTACGTCGCCGTCGTCGCGCCTCGGCCACCAGGAGGCGAGATGATGCCAGTAGTCCCGCCCCTCGCCGCGCGGCAGGAACTTGCCACGGGCGAAGGTCTCCATGTCGATCGTGCCGGGCTCGAAGAACCAGCCCTCCATGAAGTGGTACATGGAGACCAGCGCGTCGCCGGGATTGCGCACGCTGACGATGTAGCGGGCGCCGGCCGGCACGCGGTCGGCCGGCAGGTGGCTCTTGAACGCGCGGGGCTCCGCGCGCTGGGCGGCATCCAGGTCGATGCCGACGTCGTGAGCCGTTTCGATCCAGGGCACCACCGCCGAGATGTCGTCGAAGTCCTCGTCGCCGCCGGTGCGCAGCGTGTGGACGATCTGCTGCAGCCAGGTGGTGCCGGACTTGGCGAAGGGCGTGATGATCACGTCGTCCGGCCGCGGCCGAAAGGCCATGCCCCGGGCGACGCCCTGGTCGCTGACCAGCGTCTCCAGCGCGGCGGCGAACTCCTCGAAGGTCCGGGCCCGCCGGCCGCGGGGCGGAAGCGTCATGGACGGCGACGGTCAGGCATAACCGATCTCGTCCAGGTGATCGTCGTCGATGCCGAAGTAGTGGGCGATCTCGTGCAGCAGGGTCTTGCGGATCTCCATCAGCAGCTCGTCGCGCGGCAGGCCCATCTCCAGATGGGGGTTGCGGAAGATGTAGACGATGTCCGGCAGCTCCGCCACGTCTTCGACGCTGCGCTCGGTGAGAGGGATGCCGACGTACAGGCCGAGCAGCCCGCCGCCCTCCGGGTCCAGCTCCTCGTCCGCCTCGTCCATCACCATCACGTCGATGTTGTGCAGGGCGTCGCGCACCCAGTCGGGCAGACCGTCGATGGCCTCGCGGACCACGCCTTCGAATTCATTGCGCTTCATGGTCCGGCGAGTTTACCAGCGGGGCCCGAATCTGGTATCCAGAAGATCGGACAGGGACGCGTCGACCGGGGGGATCACAATGAGCATATCGATGAAGGCCGTCGCAGCCATGACGTTCATGGCTGTCGTTTACCCGCTGCACGAATCTCCGGCGTCGCCCGCCGCGCCCCCCGCCGAGGCATTCGCGCGCCTGCCGGCGATCGAACACCCGAGGATCTCACCGGACGGAGACAAGCTCGCCTATTTCCGGCTGCTCGACGGCGAGCCGACCCTGATCATCCAGGGGCTCGACGGCAGCGGACTGGTGACCGTGCCCGCCGGCCAGGACTTTCGCTACCTCTGGGTGGAATGGGCGAATAACGACCGGCTGGTCTTTTCCATCGGCTTCGCCGCAGCGCGGCGCACGGTCGAGACCCAGGAGACCCGGCTGGCCGCGATCGACAGCGACGGCTCGGACTTCGCCTTCATCGTCAAGCCGGACACGGAAGTGCCGGTGGGCAGCCGCGTCGCCAGCCGTGAGCTCGCGCCGCCGCAGATCCAGGACGACATCGTGAGCTGGCTGCCGGACGAGCCTCACCACATACTGGTGGCGGTGGACGGCAACCACGACGCCCGATCGGAAGTCCGCAGGATCGACATCCGTGACGGCGACTATTCCATCGTGCAGGGCGGCCGACGCGGCATCCAGCACTGGGAGGTGGACCGCGAGCACGTGATCGCCGCCGGCTGGGGCTACGACCTGACCGGATTCCGGATCTCCCTCAAGGGGCCCGACGGCGAATGGCACGACAGCGCAGATCTGGCGTGGGCGGCCGACGGGCATACGCCGGGCGCATTCGCCGCCGATCGGCGCTACCTGTATGTCTTCGGGCCGTCCGACGAGGGGCTCGAGGCGCTGAAGATCGTCGACCTGGAGACCCAGGAGATCGCCGAGACCGTGTTCGCGCATCCCGAGGTGGACGTGTCCTCCCTGCTGCTCGCGCCCAACGGCGATCGCGCCATCGGCGTCACCTACACCCACCACGAGCCCGAGGTGCACTACTTCGACGACGAGTACGGCGTGCTGCAGATGTCGGTGGACCGGGTGCTGAAGGACACGACCAACCGGATCGTCTCGGCCAGCGAAGACCGGCAGAAGATCATCCTGGCGGCCTCCGCCGACACCCAGCCCACGATCTACTATCTGTGGGACCGCGCCAAGGGGCAGATCGCGATCGTGTCCGAGACCCGCCCCGGCCTGACCGCGGAGGCCTTGAGCCCGATGAAACCGGTGACCTACGAGGCCCGGGACGGGGTGGAGATTCCGGCCTACCTGACGCGGCCCGCAAACGCTGCCGGAGACGAGCCGCTGCCCACGGTGGTGCTGCCCCACGGCGGGCCCCACGTCCGGACGAGCCGGGATTTCGACTACCTGCGCCAGTTCCTGGCCAGCCGGGGCTATGCCGTCTTCGAGCCGAATTTCCGCGGCTCCGGCGGTTACGGCGAGGCCTGGCGCGCGGCCGGCGAGCAGCAGTGGGGCGGCCTGATGCAGGACGACGTGACCGACGGCACCCGCTGGCTGGTGGAAGCCGGTATCGCGGACCCCGCGAGACTCTGCATCGTCGGCGGCTCCTACGGCGGCTACGCGGCGATGATGGGCGCGATCAGGACACCCGACCTCTTCCGCTGTGCCGTCAGCATCAACGGCGCCCTGGACCTGCCTCACCTGATCATGGAAGCCCGCAATTACATCGGCGGACGGGAGTGGACGAAGTCGATCGGCCTGTCCGACGAGAAGGCCGCGGCCGTCTCGCCCCATGACCGTGCCGGCGAGATCGATATTCCGGTGCTGGTCGTCCAGACGGCGGACGACCGGGTGGTGCCTCCCGATCAGGCGCAGCGCTTCGCGGACAGGCTCAGGGGACTGGACAAGGACGTGCGGTTCGAATGGCTCGAGGCCGGCGGGCATGACCTGTATGACGCCGAAGCGCGGCTGCGCATGCTCGAGGCGCTGGAGAGATTCCTGGCGGCGACGATCGGGGCGGGTCGGGACTGACGCCGCGCGTCGCGTTACGCTCAGTCGGCGTGCGGAATCCTGCCGACCAGCACCTTAAGGCACTCGGTGCGCATCGCGATGTCCTCTTCCAGCAGTTCGATCTCGTTCAGGATCTCCTGGGTGATGGTCTCTTTGCTGGTCTTGGCTGCCATGATGCTGTCGAGCTCTTCCAGGGCCGCGCGCAGCTTCGGGTGGGTTCTCATGACACCGGCTGCCTTGCCCTCTCCGTCTTCCTGTACCCGCGGGAACTTGTAGGTACGGCTCGACGGCAGTATCGAGCCCTTCGGGCGCTCGTACGTGACCCTGAGGACATCGACATAATTCAGGCTGGAGATGTAGTAGCGGGCGATCTGCTTCGGGCTCTCAACACCCATTTCGGCAAGAGTCGGATATAACGTGCTTGAACTGGCTTTGCTCATCTTCTGTGCTCCCCGTGCGATAGTCGGGCCGCCCCGGCCCGGATAGTCTGGCAAAAACTGACAACGCTGTCATCTATCCGGGTGAACCGCTGGCCGCAGATCGCCGGCGCGGCCGGCGCCCTCCGGTCACGCATAAGGAGAGGTCACCACTGACACGCCCCGCCCGCGCGGTTAGTATCGCCGATTTCGAATGTCGGGGCTTCACCGGATGAACCCACTATCGTCCCGCGCAGCGGTCGCATCCGCCGTCGCCCTGCTGGTGCACGGCGCGCCGGCTGCCGTGGCGGCGCCGGACGACACCGGCGGCGCCGGGCCCGACTCGCGACCGATCGAAGAGATCGTGGTGACCGCGCGGCGCCGCACCGAGAATCTGCAGCAGGTCCCGATCTCGATCACCGCCATGAGCGGCAGCGAACTCGAGGCGCGGCAGGTGCATGCCATGGACCAGCTGGGTGCCGTGGTGCCGAACCTGCAGTTCGACAAGGCGGCGCCCTCCTCCGGTTCCAGCTCGGTCGGCCAGATCTTCATCCGCGGCATCGGCCAGTCGGATTACACCCCGGTCACCGACCCGGGCGTCGCGCTGTACGTGGACGGCATCTACCTCGGCCGCTCGCCCGGTAACGTGCTGGACCTCATCGACGTCGAGCGGGTCGAGGTCCTGCGCGGGCCCCAGGGCACGCTGTTCGGGCGCAATTCCATCGGCGGCGCCATCAAGGTTCACAGCCGGCTGCCGGAGTTCACGGAGACCGCCGGCCGCGTCGGTCTGCGGCTGGGCAACGACAACCTGACCGACCTGACATTTCGCGGCAACCTGCCCCTGAGCGACGCACTGGCCGCCGGCGTCGCGCTCGGCCGCCTGCAGCGTGACGGCTACGTGGAGCGGCCGTTCGACGGCCTGCGTACGGGCGACCGGGACCGCTGGTCCGCACGCGGGGCGGTACGCTGGGAGCCGACCGACGCCCTCGCCGCCTCGCTCGTCGTCGATTACACGACCATCGACGAGAACGGTGCGCCGGTGCTCTCCGGCGGCGTCAACGACCGGCAGCCGTTCGCCACCTTCGGCAATGCCGTCCTGGCGAGCTGCGACGCCGTGGTCATCAATCCGGCGTTCGACGGCACGCCGGAGAGCGGCCCGCCCACCTTCCCGCCGCCCGGCGCGGTAACGGGTAACGCGCCGGGATGCTACGGCGCCGACTCGGCGCCCGGACCTTTCGTCTCGGAAGGCACCTTCCCGGTCGCCTCCGAGCTCGACAGCGGCGGCGCGGCGCTCACGGTCGACTGGTCGCTCGACGATCGCTGGGGGGTCAGGTCCACCACCGGCTATCGCGAGATGACCCTGTTCTCGTCCCGGGACGGCGACAATACGCCCGCCAATATCTTCGCCACCCGCGACGACTTCGAGCACGAGCAGTTCAGCCAGGAGCTGCAGCTGCGCTTCGCGGGCGAGGACGACGGCCTGTCCGCCGTGCTCGGGCTGTTCTACTACGACGAGTCGGGTTTCAACCTGGTCGACGTGACGGTGCCGACCGGCGCCATCCAGAGCGGCGGCTACTACGACAACCGGTCCTGGGCGGTGTTCGCCCACGGCACGCTCGACCTGACCGGGCGACTGGCGCTGTCCGTGGGCGCCCGACACACGGAAGACCGCAAGGCGTATCTGCCGGACCAGCTGTCCCTCGGCGATGCCTCGGCAGGATCGGCGCCCGGCTTCTTCCCGCCGACCTGGCCGGAGCTGGCCGGTTTCTACCTGGCGCCGACCGGCCCGCTGGCGGCCGGCGAGCGCATCCTCCACCTGCGCGAGAGCGAGCTCGACTTCGACGCGACCGATACCACCATCGATCTGAGCTACCGTTTCTCCGACGGCGTACTCGGCTATGTGACCCACGCCACGGGCTACAAGAGCGGCGGATTCGATCAGCGCTTCGTCGGCCCGACCCCCGACCGGGCGCCGAGCTCGTATCGGCCGGAGACGGTCGACAGCCTGGAGGCGGGCGTGAAGGCGTCGTCGCCCGGCGGCCGTCTGCGAGTGAACGTCTCGGTATTCGATGCCGACTATGAAGACCTGCAGATCATCGTGCGCGAATCCTTCAATCCCCTGACCGTGAACGCCGGCGCGGCCCGGGTACGCGGCGGCGAACTCGAGCTGGAGTGGTTCCCGGCCGACGACTGGGAGATCGGTTTCGCGGCGGGTCGCCTGCATACGGAATACCGGCAGCTGAACCAGCCGGCGCAGGACTCGGGCGTGCGCCTGGACAATGCGCTGCCGAACTCCCCCGCCTGGACCCTGGCCGCAGGCACGTCCCGGCGGCTGGGGCTCGGGCGACTGGGCGAGGCGACCGCGCGCGTAGACTGGTCGTGGCAGGACACCGAGTACCACGATGCGGTGAACAGCCCGCAGATCCGTCAGTCGGCGTTCCATCTCGTCAGCGCATCGCTCGCGTACGTGCCGGCTGGCGGGCGCTGGGAGATTACCGTCGCGGCACGGAACCTCCTCGACGAGACCTACCTCGTCACCGGCAACTCGGCCTTCGACACCGCGGCCGCCTATGTGGAGCAGGTGTACGGGCGGCCGCGGGAGCTGCTGGTGTCGGTCGGCTACGAGTTCTGATTTCTTATCCCGATGACGTCGACGCCTCACAACGGTCCGGGAACGCGAAGCGCCGCGAAGCCGCCGAACATCTGGCTGCTGGGCATGCGCCCGCGGACACTCACCATGGCAGCCGTGCCGGTCACGGTCGGCGCCGTGCTCGCCTGGGCGCGGGGCGTGAGTCCCGACTGGCTGACCTTTGCCGCCACACTCGCCTGCGCGCTGCTCATCCAGATAGGCACGAACCTCTTCAACGACGCGCGGGACGGCGAGCGCGGCGCGGACGGCCCCGACCGCATCGGCCCGTTGCGCATCACCGGCGCCGGCCTTGCCCAACCGGGGCAGGTGCGGCGCGCTGCCGTCGGCTGTTTCGTCGCGGCGCTCGTCGCCGGCATCTACCTGGTATTCGTCGGCGGTATCCCGATACTCGCCATCGGCCTCGCCTCGCTGGTGGCCGGTTATGCGTATTCCTCGGGTCCGCGGCCGCTGTCGCACGGACCCTTCAGCGAGGTGTACGTGATCATCTTCTTCGGGCTGATCGCAGTGGCAGGCAGCTATTACCTGCAGGCGAAGGCGCTGCCGGGCACCGCCGTCCTGCTGACCGGCATCGCCATCGGCAGCTATGCCGCCGCCGTGCTGCTGGTGAACAACCTCCGTGACACGGCCGCGGATCTGAAAGCGGGCCGCAGGACGCTGGCCGGCCGGTTCGGCACACGCGGCTCCCGCTGGCTGTACGGCTTCCTGCTGCTGGCGCCCTTCCCGCTGCTCGCGGCCGCCTGGGGCGTGCGGCCGCTCGGCTTCGTCTGGCTCGCCCTGCCGGTCTGCCTGTGGGCGATCGCGCTGTTCTCCCGCATGCCGGTGGGCCCGGGCATGAACGCGCAACTCGGCCGGACCGCCATGATCCAGGTGCTGGTGGGGGTGCTGCTGATCGTGGAAAAGCTCACGTGAACCCGGTGCTCTCGACGCTGCTGCCGGCGGGCCTCGCCTTCATCATGTTCGCGCTCGGACTGAAGCTGAGCCTCGCGGACTTCCGCCGCGTGCTGACCTTCCCGCTGGCGGTGGGCCTGGGGCTGGCGGCGCAGACGCTGCTGTTGCCGCTCACTGCGTTCGGCATCGCCTTGCTGTTCGATCTGTCGCCGGAGGCCGCGGTCGGACTGATGATCCTCGCGGCCTGTCCGGGCGGCGTCACTGCGGCGATGATCACGGATCTGTCGCGGGGCGACACGGCCCTGTCCGTCACGCTCACCGCCTGTACGAGCCTGCTGTCGTTCATCACGGTGCCGGTTATCGTCGGTCTGTCGCTGCAGCACTTCCTCGGCCAGGCGGCGCCGGTCGACTATCCGCTGGGCCAGGCCATCGGCAGCCTGTTCCTGATCACCCTGCTGCCGGTCGCGGCGGGCCTGGCGTTCAATCAGGCCGGCTGGCTGGCACCCGCCGTGGCGAAGGTCATCGGCAAGGTGGCTACGACCGTGTTCCTGATGATCGTGTTCGTGACCTTCTACACGGAATGGCCCAGCATCACGGAACATTTCTCGAAGGTGGGTCCGGCGATCCTCGTGCTGAACGTTACGACCATGGCGACCGGGGCGCTGCTGGGGGTGATCGGCCGCCTGCCCACCGCCGGGCGGATCGCGCTGGCGGTGGAATGCGGCATCCAGAACAGCGCGCTGGGCATCACGGTGGCCGTCAGCCTGCTGAGCGTGTCCGGGCTGGCGGTACCGAGCGTGATCTATGCGTTCCTGATGAATATCACGGCGCTGGGCCTGATTGTGGTGCGCCAGGTGCAGGTCGGGCGCGCGATGGCGCCGCCTGCCTGAGGGGGCCGAACCGCGCCGTCAGTTATCGATTTCGATCGCGCCGATGTCACCGGCGAGGTCCGCCGGCCGGAGATTGCCGAGCTGGTCGGAAGCGAGTGCTTCGACGCCGACGACCCGCTCGTCGAGATGGACCGCGATGCCGTTGAAGTAACTCAGGCCGAGGCCGAAGAGCGAGACCCAGACGTCGTCGTTCACGAGCGCCGGACCCATGCCGGCGATCTGACCGACGTCGACCGCGGGGATTTCGCCGGCCAGCGCCGCATCGAGATGATGCCAGAACTCGATGTAGGCATGGTTGTAGGCCATCTGCGGCCATGTCTGCGCAGGACCGCACCAGTATGCCTGCTCGATGGTGTCCACGGTTACGTCGTTGCAATTGAGATACTGCTGGGTTCCCGCGGCGTCCGGATCCAGATCCGACAGGTAGCCCTGGAAATAGTCTCTGAAGTCAGCCGCGAAGGCGGGCTGACCGTAGCTCTCGCCGATGCGATCCAGCACCAGCGGCAGGAGCAGCGGGTTCATGCCCTCATCCGGCCCTCCGTCCAGCTCGCCGAGGACTTCGCGTACCTGGTAATCGCCGGTCGGAAGCTGGTCCAGTGCGCTGCCCGCGGGATCGTAATAGAGCACCGCGTACGGATCGGCTTGCACCCCGGACGAACTGATGTAGGCGGAGCGCGTCGCGTTGCCGAGTACGTCGCCCGGCGCGACGCCATCCACGTCATTCGTCTTCGGATAGTGCCTGCGCGAGAGTGAAGCCCAGCCCGGCTCCCCGATCGGCACCAGAATCTGGCTGAAGTCGATGGTTCCGATCCGGTTGTAGCCCATGCTGCGGAACTCGAAGACGGATCCGGTGAAGATGTCGTGGGGATAGACCGCCCCGATCGTATAGCCTCCCGGTTCGATCCCTTCGATCTCGTGCACCGTATTGCCGACGACGATGGAGTGACCGATGATCATGTCCTCCACGGCGTGCGCGTTGCCGATGGTCGCGGCGATGCCCCCCGCCATATTCGGCTTGTCGAGCTCGGTCGACCGCGGTCTCCCGAAGACCTGGTTCTCCACGACCGTGCTGCCCCGGACCTGCATGTAACCGTTGGACATGTAGAGTCCGCCGCCCCGCCAGTAGCCGATATCCAGCAGGTCGAAAAGGAACGCGGGCAGTGCGGGCGGCTCGACGAGATTCCTCGCGATCGTGCTGTTCTCGACGTGAATCCGGGTCGAGAGTCCGATGCCGCCTCCATCCGAGTACACACCGCCGCCGTAGGCGAACAAACCGGCAATCCGGTTCTCCGTGATCGCCGATTGCGCGATCGACGAGATGCCGACCCCGGTATCACGCCCGCCGACCGAGAAAACGCCGCCTCCCGCTGCGCCGCCTCCGTAGACCGTATTGCCGCTGACGATGCAGTTCTCCATCCGCACGGTGTCCGCATAGACACCGCCGCCGTAGGCACCGCCGTCACGCGACGTATCGGCGTCGTCTCCGACCGCATGATTGTCGTAGATGACGCAGTCGATCAGGGTAGCGACACCCCAGACGGCAACTCCGGCGCCGCGCGCCAGCGTCGACGTCTGGTTGTCGTCCGGGTGCTGGCCGACATCCTCGGCAACATCAAAAACGCTGTTGCCGCCGGTGACGGATACGTTCTTCAGGGTCAGATCGCCGGACACCGCCAGTACCCGCGCCGGTTCTGCACCGTCCCAGTTCAGCGTTATGCCCCGCGGAAGCTCCGATGCATCGATGACGACGTCCTTGTCGGCGAACAGCGCGGATCGCCCGTAGTCCCGGTCGAAGTATCCGACCAGGTAGGAAATATTGTTGGCGGTATCGAAGCCCATGACCTCGCCGACCAGCACCGTATGCTCTTCGTCCACAAAGATCAGATCGATGGTCCCGCCGTCGAGACTCGGATCGAAGGTGATCGGCTGTCCGGACGTCGCGGAAGCCAGCGCGGACCGCAGGGTTACCGTGCCGCTGGCAGGCGAGGCGTCGTCCAGCAGGCTGTTGACGACGATCGCCGGCGGCGCAGTCCCGCCACCACCGTCGCCACCACCGCCACCGCCGCAGCCGGAGACTCCCGTCAGCGCGACGAGACAGCACACGGCGATACCGGTGACGCGGTGCCGGCTGGCAAGTAGAGACGGCCTGCCCGGCATCGGAAAACACCTCCAGGGACCGGCTCGCAGACGGCGAGTTCGTCCCGAAAAGACCATGCTCTGCATATTCTAGGTCCGATGCTGCTGTCGGAGAGTCCGGGAATGACGCAGTGAGGCGTGGGGTTGATTCGCGCCTTCGGCGCTCACCCTGCGGGCGGCGGCGCCAAACGCTGCCGTCTGCCGCGCGGCGAAGCCGCGCTCGGATCGGACCCGGGTGGGTTCGTCCACGGCACCCCGCACCTCAAGAATCAAAAAAGGGGCACGAGGGCCCCTTTTTCGATTTTTTGGCGGAGGGGGTGTCCGCTAACTAGACACGTAAATTACTGTATATAATACAATTATCTGGGTACTTTCTGACGTACCCATGGACCTACCCATCCTTTCGCTCTATCTAACGTCCACGCAGAGAACGTTAGATGTGGGATCAGATTCATAACTGATACAGCAAGAACAGCACTTGAGTACCGCCAAGATGACACTGCAGAAATCACCTACGGCGTGCAAGGCTCTACTTGGCGACGGCGCTACATCACCTGCCTGACTCTCCTGCGCGCCGTAGGCCATGTCTTGGATAAGGTCGATGGGAACACATCCGCCGAACTCCGACGAGCGATAGACGATGGATGGGCCGATGTACAGAGCACGAAGCCATAACCTCCCATCTTTGGCAGCTCATCGCTTTAGACCGCGACGCGCCGCTCAAGAAATTTCAGCAAGAGGCAGCTCAGGACGTCTACATGGGCCCCCTAACTCGCTACACGGACTCGTTCAATTCGGATCCGTCTCCAGGGAAGGGATCAGAGAGACGTTCTCGTGGAGGCTCTGAGCTTCTGGAAAAGGTAACTCGACGATATTGACCGTGAAGCCAATCGACTAACTACATCCACTCAAAAGTAAAGTCACTGAATAACGCATAAATGCGATCGACGATGCCACCTAGCTCTGATAGTAGAGATCACGGATAGCACGCATCTGGAGAGTATCACCACCGACGGATTGTTGCCTCGGATTCGGTAGAGTCTGACATGATTGCCGAATCTCCTCGCATCCATGGTGGTCGCTTCGCCATATTGCAGATTGGCCAATTACCTCACGGCTCGCCAGTCCTCGTGCAATTTGCCATCGATTAGCCACTACACGGCCAAGACCGCGTCCACTTGTCGAGGACGCTGGATCACCCCATTCTATCAACAGGTTTATCAGCACACGTGTAGTTGCTGTCGATATCTAGGTGGTACAAGCAGAGCGCGTCCGGCCGAAGTAGCTCCCGCACAGAAGACGCAATCCGCTCCGCAAAGTACACCGATCGGTGTCTCCCGCCGGTACAGCAGAAGCCTACTCGACAAGTCTTATACTCTTTCTCGATGAAAGTTCGCAGAGTGCTGTGCAGTAACTCGGAAACGTCGCCGAGAAAACGTTGGGCGCGTAAGTCCCGATCAAGAAAGTCGGTAACCTCCATATCTAGCCCCGTTTTGTCTTTTAGCTCAGCGATACGGCCAGGGTTTGGCACGCCTCGACAGTCAAAGACGAAATTGAAGAAAGGCGGCCCGAACGGAAACTTCCTGCGGTATTTGATTGAATAGCTATAGACGCTAACTCTTGTCATTCTCTACTATCTTCTCGATCCTATTCCGTAACGTCGGGCAATCGAGAGTCTCAGGCCATTTATTGAGCAAATATCGGCAGTTCGCTAGTGCGAAGGGGATTGACTCGCGAAAGTACTTCTTTCCTTGACCCAGACCCAGCTTTCCGTATGCGCCCAGATTCTGGAGGGCTCGGATTAAGACATACACGTAAAAGTCATTCCTGAAGTCCCTTTCGTCGAAGTCAATAAATTCCGCCAAAGTCTCGATGTAGTGGTCCAGTAGCTCCTCCCTTAATCGATAAGGGAGATCGGCTTGGGACTGAAAAAGCAGCGAAGCGACGTCGTATTGCAGGGGACCTTCACGACCAGACTGAAAATCGATATACCAAGGCTCGTTGTCCCTAATCATGATATTCCTAGATTGGAAGTCACGGTACATGAAAAAACCGCGCAGATATTTCTCCCCATACTGACGAAGCTCGCAAATATCTGCATCTAGTTCATGTTTGCTCTCCGCTCCAACGCTGCGTGCAAGGTATTGCTCTTGGAAGTAACGAACATCGAGCTCGATCGCGTCACCATCAAAACGGGCCCCTTGGTAGCAAAGCTCTGGATCAATCACACCCAACCCTTGCACTTGAAATACAACTAGGTCCTCTAGAGCTCTTTCGTAATGGCCCCTCACAGTCTGACTTATTTCGCCCGCGGCCCGCGCGCTGACAAGACTGTCCATAAGTGTTACGTCGCCGAGATCAGTCTCAATATAGGCTGCCGGATAAGTGGGTGAATAAATCCTAGGCACTCGTAGACCGATGCCGAGAAACGCTCGAGCGAAATCTATAAATGCCGCGTTTTCTTCGTGGGCATCATTCCATATACCCACGACAGTGAACCCATCAGCCAAAAAAATCCTGTATATCCTTCTAGCTGACCCGTGGGCTCGCAATGGCGAGATCTCTTCTATGCGTCCGAGTCCGGCTTCCGCCACGATCTGAGATAAGACCCGTTCTTCTTTACTTTCTGACATTGAAACTTCGCTACGAGAAATACGTTGAGACCAGCGCAATAAATTAGCTAACCACCCATGGCCATAGCAGGTATAGCCAAGCTCCTACGAACATAATTGGAATGAGGACTGTTGAGGCCAAACCTATCGAAACGACCCAGCGTGAGCGGCGACGAGTAAAATCCCTAAACTCTGGATGATCGTCAAGGAACATGTTTAACGCGTGCCGCGTGTCGTTCGCACTAACAATCGCGGCCCAGACTGACACTAAAATCAAGACCGAAATCGCCAGAGCAAGAATCGGAATGAGCGGATAGTATACGCTCTGCTCGAGAGACAATTGGCGGTCCGGACTGCGATCCAGTCCTACAGCCAAGGAGCCAAAGAAAAAAGCCTGTGCAGTCACAAACCAGCTAGTACGCTGGACGATAAGATTCGCTTCGTAGCTTATCTCGCTGCGAAGGCGGTCAAAGTGGTATTTCTCATCCTCTGATGGCATAGGTTGCTCCCTAAGTCCGTTCTTGAGCCTATCGACATAGAATATGAGAGTGTCCAAGGCATGCTCGTCGCTCGACGACCATCCGCAGCCAGATTTTGATCATACATTTGCAAGGCCAAGCTGTCGTGCCGTACTGGCCAACAGGTCGAACAGCTTAGCGCAGCACCACAAGACGACTTCAGTTTCTACCTGTCGCTCAGTCGGGGAAGCTTACGCATTAATCTCCGAACACTGTGCGAAATTGACCTGCCAGCACCTGCGTTCTTCCTTCCTCTACGCTGGCGAGCGTTCTTTCGCGGCATCTAGGAATCCCAAGAGTGTCTCAAGCTCCCTGTGAAATCCCGTACCAGGCTTGGCGATGCCTTGAGCGATTTGTCGCAATGTAGACTTCTCGTAGGCAGTGGATATGAGTCCAAGCGCATAAGTCGCCACATCCACATCTTCGCTCCTCAATAGAGTCTCAATTTCCTGCACGTGAAGACTCAAAGTGGCATCAGCAATCGACTCTATAGCTTTACAGCGGGTCTCTGTTTCGAGGGTCGTGTCCGAAGCTGACGCGAGCCAATGCAATAGACGCGTGCTGTCCGGCTCGCTGACTTCTGCAGATGTCTCGAGTACGCCCAATTCACGTGTACGCAGAAACTCCGGGAAGGTCGTCATGAGGAATCTAGCGGCGCCTTCCCTGATAACCCTAGCACCCTCGGGTACCGTGCCTTCAGCGAATACCCCAGACCTCGAAACAACAAATGTTGGTTTGTCCTTCGCACAATCGACGCATACATCACGCATGTGCGGATCGCGCAAGGAAGAGCCAAGAAAAACGGCGACTTCTGCGCGTTTCGCCCTATGCCTAAAAAAGGCTCCTGATGCGGGAAACGGAAAAAGCGTTGTTAGCTTCTCGCGGGAGGGCAAGATCAGACCACTCACAAGAGCTCGGCCCTCCAATTCGGCCTGGTGCAGCTCGAGCTCCCCGAACAAAGGCATCGGATGCCGAAGTTTAAATACTTCATCGCTCGCAGTTCGATACCAATCCGTGGAGCCGTGTAGTTTTAGAAGCTGTATTCCTTCCTGGCCCTCTTCGAACCCGACCCACTGCGCATACTCCTTACCAGAGTATTCGCGAAACCCGTCAACTAAATTGATCGATAGACGTGCTGCTGCAATCTCTACAGCCCGGTCATAGTTTGTAGTAGCGATGGTTAGACCTTCATCCTGTGCATAGCGAAGGGTAGGCGACCACATTAGCACGGCGGCGTTAGCGCGAATCTGCTCACAGCAATGTTGGACGAACCACTCAGCCTCCTGGCGTATAGTGACGTAAGGCACGATTTCTGATTCATCGAGAGTTTCACCCAGCTTACGTCGCGATTGATACCCGCGTTCAACACCATCGATGATGTCTATAACCTGCTCCATATCGTTGTTGTTGTCTCCAACGAGCTTGTCTATCTTCTCGACGACGTCTCCAGGCAATGCTAGGTCATGCAAATGATCCCGGAACTGCTCAACCATTCTCCGCATGGCTGGAACGCCAAGCTCGACCGAAGCACCAGCACCTGTAAACAAAAGAACGTTCACGGCAGCAAGGACCGAAGGTACTGCCGTCTAACCAGTCCAAGGCGTTCGATCTCCGGGTGGCGCCGGCGCAACAGATTGCCGACCTGATCCAGCCGGCCTTCGCCTGGCGCATGCATCATGCATGCGACCCAGAGACCAAGATGCCCCTCATTTCTCTTGCAGATCTCTTCCAGAATCTTCTGCCCCGACTCGGCTTCCACATTTATCCAGATTTCATCCGCTACCGTCAGGAACGGAACGGAACCCGCACCGAGATTCACAAGCTTTACCACGGGAACAGTTGTATAGACTTCAGCCAGGCTTTGTTGGCGGACCAGCTCCTGCGCGACACCCTGAACTTCTATGATCTGTGGCAGTTCTTCCCGGAACGCGTTAAGCAGTAACCACGAGGAATATTGGGCAGGCACTGACACAGTGGACAGGTACCCGCCGTCACGCTTCAAGCCCTGAACAACCGTTTCACCCCGACCGCGAAGTACACGAATGGCCTGACCCACTATCGGGTTAGCGGAGTCGAGCTGGTCAGGCGCAAGGTAAATCTTCGCAGCATTGAGCTGCTGTACATCCGTGATTGATACTTGGCGATCCTCGGTCTTACCAAGTAGTCGAAAAACCTTAAGCGAGCGAAACTCTGAATCCCATAGCTCGACGGCTCTCGAATAAGGCTCTTTGCGCGGAACCGCGAGCCAAAGAGTAATCGCCTTGTTTCTGCTCCAATCGTCTTTCGAAGTGAGCAAGTCTTGGATGCAGCCGATAGCTGATTCAAGAACTGCTGGATGAGCGGACTGAAGGAAGGGCGTCATTTCGGCTTTGAGGGTTTCACCGACGAAACCTTCACGATTAAGCATGGGCCGAAAGTGCTTCGGATCGACGTGGATGGCTCCCTCTAGGCCCCACAGCTGTTCGACGCTTAGCCGCTCGACGAATACTCCTCGATACAGCACATCAATTTGCGCTCTGCCATCATAGCTGTCCCATATGCTCAAATCCTCCGGAGGACCAATCTCTGCGCTCTCGATCCAGTCAGGGAGTTCCGGCGGCGTAATCATCCTTACCTTTCTGCTCAATCCACCCTGAACAATCTCTTGGTCTTCAGGCAAGACCCAAGCCTCCAATCCGCGAACGCTCCTCATCCAGTGGGAAAAGCGCTTAAGGCAGAGATCCAGGAGATCAGAAGAGGAAACGTGAAGCTTCAGCGTTGTTCCTGTATCAGTCCTCGTAGGCGTGATCTCGGTCGCAGTCGTCACCCCATCAAGCATCTGCTTAGAAAATCTTAGAGATAGCCGCTCAGATTCGGATTTACGGGTATCGATGTCGTACTCGTCAGCAACCAGAAAATAGCTAAGCGCGCCAATCCCAAACTCGCCTACAGCCCGATAGTTGCCCTTAAGCTGCGCTGCAGAAGCACCAACTTTTGAGAATAGATTCGACAGCGCGTCCCTACCCATGCCATCGCCGTTATCTGCAATCTCGATGGTCTGGTTATCTTTGTCGAAGACAACGCTAATCTCAGGGTCTACACCCCCACGTCGCCCGATCGCATCAATTGCGTTCAGGACAGCCTCCCGCAAGGCGGCATCTGCGGAAGAATAGAAGTTCTCCCCGGTAAAGAGCTTCAATACCGGCTCGGTTTCTAGCGTCAGTGCAGGAGGCCAGTCGGACATTCTTCTTATTCTGTTTCCCTTACCTCACCCCACCTCACTCTTTCGGCAGCAGCTCCGCCACACCATCGAGCGGGACCTTGACGGGCTTCCATCGACGCATCCTCTCTCGTAGTAACCGGTAATAGCGCTTCGTGAGCATAAGATGGGACTGATGAGAGATCTTGTCGATGGGGAGGATAGGACTCAAGCGACCTTGTTTCGCAGGCGGGAGCGCCGCAAATCGCGGGGCTCCCGCCTTCTACATTGAACTACTGGACTGCGCAGACTGCTTCTTTGGAGTATGCAATGTTCGATTGAGCAATCTTGTCCTTGTACCAATCGTGCCAAACTTTATTTATGTAACAACCTTTGACCCAGAATACCTCTTGGCAAAACTCGTTGTGGGAATCACAGTGCGGCGCCCGACCGCAAAGTCCTCGGCCTGCAACTCGAACTTCACGCTTTCCCATATCGATCAAATCAAAACCAGGGCGGGGCTTATCGTTCGGTATCACGCCTCCACAGTAAAGCATCGCGTGCGCCGCACCTCCTCCCCAGTACCCCTTAGTGGCGATGTGTTGCCCGTCGAGTCGAAAGACAGTCTTTACTATGTCAGGTTCTGGTATGAGACCATCTTTGTAACGCTCCTCAAATGAATACAAATAAGGAGATAGAGGGTTGCCAATTGAGATCGATCCACCAGGTAAGACCTTATACGGTTCGCCAAGCCGCTCGACCTCAACATAGGTCCTCTGGCAAACGAAACTGTGGTATTCAGCCGGCCGGATTTCAATGTCCGGGGGAATGCTTGTGTCGCAGGTTACACCCCTTCCTTCATTAGAGATAACACTTAAGCTAGTGAGCTTTTGCCGATTGTTTGTTCCGTTCTTTATGCGAAATTGAAAAACATTGTCATCCAGTGATGGGCTCACTCGAATAATGAGGTTACTTGCATATGCCTCAATACACTGCGACCAGTTCTGAATGGCAGTTGCCATTACTTGATTTTCAATCCGTTCGTATCCTTGCGTCCTTCGGCTGTAGCGCTCATTCTCGTTGCACCACTTAGCTTGTTCCTGCCTACTGCCCGAGAATCCGACAGGGAGTTTCCCCACGAGCAAGTCTATGCCCGCGCTTGACGACCCGGATGATGAGCCGCATTTCTTTGCGTAAACCCATGATTTCTTATCGTCCAGCGAAAACTCCCGTGCGTAGACGTTCGCCGCATGCGTAAGGACAGCCTCACAGACCGCGGGTCCGCCATTGTCAAGCGACATCGCCTGAGGATCGAAAGCAGCAGCCTCCGAGAGTTGAGATTCAACCAACTCTGGCGAAACCAAGAACCGAGGCTGGTCTTGAGGCACTTCGGGTGCATCAGGTGGCATGTCGTCTTGAGCCTTAGCCAAGACGCAATAGCCGAGCAGAAATGCACCACAAACAACGAAAGACAGACCCGATAGACTTCCGTGTAACGTCGTCCCCTTGCGTTCTCCAACGAGTTGAGTGGCCATATAAACATCCCCCATGTTTTACCGGTGATTCTGTCTGAAGCGCGGCATCGGTTTGATTGGTTATAGCTTTTCCCGCCGGGCTAGCCATTCCATAATACTCGCAGCAATCCTTGGCTGTCATGCCGGACGGGCCACGAGCCTCTGATCTCGTTGACCCATATTTCTTGCGGCAAGTCCATGGACACGGTCCGGGGATACGCGTGCGGTTGGTGCCAATGATCTTCACCGCATCGATCAGGCTTTACCGATTATCGCTTGCGAGGAGTGCCGTTGACGTACCGCTTACATTGTTTCTGGATCGCATCGACGACCATGTCGCCGAGGATAGCTCCGTCCAGGTGATCTGTGTCTTCATTTATTGTCGCGATACCTCGGACCTGCGATTGAAGTCGGATCCGGCCGCCACGGGCCGCAGTGTCATCACCCGAGGACGATTCTTAAGCTTCATGTCCACGACTATCTGATCCGCGTCGAGTCATCGCGTCAATTGGAGGATGAGGCACAAGGATAAACGACCGGAAACGCAGGCATCGAGTAACACTTTGTAACCTCTTGAGGTAACCAATCGTAAACGTCAGTAACCCCTGTGACGCGAGCGGAAGTAACCACTCGTAACCCCTTGCTTCTAATAGCAAGGGGTACGGTTACCTACTCGCCAAGCTTCGCAATTGATTCTGGCGGCTTCCACTCAAACCCCGCAGCTTTTAGCGCAATCCACTTATGGCGTTCGAATGAGTTCACTACCTTCGTCACAGCCTGCTTTCGAATTCCAGCTTCCGTCATAGCTAACCTGAACGTGGACATCGTGATGTAGGTCCCGTCTGCATTCTCGGAGTGACTTGCCGAGATGAGCGAATTAAGAATGCGAATGGCGGCAACTTGATTCTTTCCGATCCTCCTAGGTACATGTTGTCCCCGATCGACCTGTGGAGCTTCGCTAGCTTGCGCTACGACACAGGACGTTATCGTCTCTCCCTCATCGTCCTGCTTATTGAGTCTTACATTAATCAAGCGGTACGGAATCTCTCCACAGCCCGCACCGTGTCTGCACTTGAGTTTGCCACCCCCAATCAACCTAAAGAGCGCTTCATCATGTGGGCACCGATCCACCCTGAGTTCTACGTCCGGATTCCGCCGCAGAAGATTCGAGCCTTGCGGTCGAGTTCTATCGCTATGCCCAGTATGGTGCACGACAACCACAGCTGCACCGGTTGCTAAACGAAGTTGACGTATAGCAGCGCAGAATGCAGCCATATCTGCCGCGGAATTCTCATCGCCTGGGCCGAGATTCGCCGCGAGCGTGTCGATGACAATCAAGTCGAACGGGTCCTCTTCAGCTTCAATGAGTGTAAGTAGCTCGTCAAAACTGTCATCCAGGAGCATTTGCATGGGATGTTCCGTCACACGCAGGTTGGCTTGCACATCTTTATCTGTCTCTATCCCGTAGTAGTGCAACCAGGCCTCTATCCGATCGGCAAGCAGCCGACCGCCTCCCTCGCCACACACAATCAAGCATCGTGCGCGTCTCGTCTTTCTCCCGATCCATTGCCTGCCATGTATCAAGTGCAGGCACCAGTCTATGATCAAGAACGTCTTTGCAGCGCCTTGAGGCCCGAAAAGCACAGTTTCCGTCCCTGAGTAGAGAACTCCACTAATGAGCGATTGTGGACGCGCCATCGACTGTAGATCCCGAAATCGAAGGAGTCGATTCTCGCCTAGCAAGAGTTGGTCTCTTTGCGGGCTTAGATTTATCGCTGGAGCTGCCATGAGAGCGGCTTTAGCGAGGCCAGTCAACGAACAAGCGACCGTCAGTGTCTCGCCGACGCGCCTCTAGCCTGTAGCAGACAACGCAGCGTGCAGCCTGCCTGTAAAGAGCTCCTGCCAGATTTAGCAGTGCGGCATCATTCATCGGGCCGGTCTCGATGATTAGCACGCTATCATGCGATACTGGCCAACTATATCGGTGAGGGTTGCCGCCGCTGGGCATCACCATGACCGGCCACGGCCTCTGCCTAGCGTACTCCCACCCGAGCGGCCCGCACGCAACCCACGGCCCGGCTGAGGGCCTCTCGATGACGAAGGCTCGCCCGAATGGTGGGAGTGGAGGTAAACGTCGCGCACGCCCAAACATCGCTGATTGTCTTACCAAAGCACTACTGACCGAACCCACCATCAGCTTCCTGCGATCGGGCCGCGTCGCTCCCGCACAATCTGCTGCTCTATCCAGCCGATAACTTCTGCCTCCACCCAGGCGACGGAGCGTCCATGTGCTCCCAGACGAACGGGCGATGGAAAGTCTTGCTCGGCAATTTTGGCGTAGATGCTACTGCGGGAAAGTCCCGTCCTCTGCATTACATCTGGAAGTCGCAAGAATCGGTGAGCCATTTTCGGACCTCTCGTCATCTATCTGGTTTCAAGAGGAATCAGGATCTTCCAATTCTCGGTGCCCCAACAAGGCTTTCGAGGGTTCTGTTTTGCTTATTTAGCCTTGCCGCGCCCCCCTTGCTTTCCGAAAGCGCTCCTTCTCGCCACCTCCTTCTCCCAAGCCTTCGCTGCTGGGCGCAATTCGCGAATCTTGCTCTTCAACCCGAGGATGACCCATTGGTAGTACGTCTCCATATCCTTAGCCGCCGCTACTTCACTCGGCCTTGTAGCTACGCCGATTTCCCCTTGTCCTTCCACCGGCTCGACATCTTTTGCCTCCCAAAAGACAGCGTTCAAAGAGGATTTCGTAGTGGGAAATTCTTCGGCCAACCAGGAGATTACTGAAGGGCGATAAAGGACCTTCTGGGCTCGGACGCCTCTCGCTGCGATTCGTCCTTGCTTGATCGCATCGCGCAAACGCTGCCCAATGTAGTTTCGGCCCGCTTTGCGGGCTTTGAGCTCGTGTACTTCTGCCAATAGCTCCGAAACTAGCCCCCTATGCGATATCCAGTTCGCATCCGAATTCAGCAGTGGATACAGATCTGGTGACGTTATAGATACAGACCTTCTCTTCATCGGCGATCTCCTTTCAACGTTCAGTGAGCTCTGAAGATGTTCAGTGAGATACGATAAAGTCGCTTAGTAGGAAAAGAAACGGGGGAAAATCCTATTTCATGAGAAAACGATCAATTCGGACCGCCTGTCGGGCAATTGTTGGATCCGCTGACGCTCACCTCCTTTGAACGAGGCCGCGGCCGATGACACGCATTGCCGGCGGCGCATCCCTTAGAAACTCACCATGGGCCGCCGTTGCTGGCCTTAGGTAGTCGTCTTGTACCGCCTTGTAGCGCCTTGTACCGCCTCCGGGACGATCTGGGCGGACCAATGGCAGAGTAGCGGCCTTTTCAGCGTCGCTTAGCGGGGCACAGGGGCCGCTTTAGGAAGCCGTCGTCAGCTACTCGGACGAACTACAAGACCCAGCGCAACGATTCATTTCAAACGCCAACGTCTCTCTTCCAATCTGTGTTTTCCGTTGGAAATCACTGTCGGCGGTTAGGCTCCGTGGACACCTTCACTTGTAACGGTCATCTTCGCTGATAACCTACCGCTATAGCGTCACAGTCAGACAAGGAGTGTTTCGGCCATGACGATGACCGTCGCTTACTACGATGAGGCGGGTGATGATGGCTATCCCCGCTATTCCTCCCCAGTGTTCGTCCTAAGCGTTCTGTACCTTGACTACAGAAACTGGCAGGCAATCTACCAAGCAATAGTAGATTTCCGCCGCAGCTTAAAAGAAGACTATGGGTTTCCCGTGAAGTTAGAGATGCACTCGCGCTATTTCTTGCTGAACAAGAAGCCCTATACGCGGTTTGGATTCACGCCCGCGACTCGCATTGAAATTTTCAGCAGGTTCTGCGAGTTCATTGGCCGACAAGAACTGAAGATAATTAATGTCGCTATCCTCAAACCTCCGATCATAAATCCAGGGTACGAGGTGCTGGACACGGCACTGAAGTTCTCCGTGCAGCGAATCGAAAATGACCTCAACCCTCGCGCTAATGCGGAGCATCGCTTTCTCGTCATCACGGACGAGGGCCGCGTGGGTAAGATGCGGAAGACGACGCGCCGTATACAGCAAATAAACTACATACCCTCCAAATTTGCGGCGACTTCACGTCGTAGGGAGATCGTAGGACTGATCGAAGACCCGCTGCCTAAAAGCTCTGCTCAGTCACACTTCATTCAGTTAGCGGACGTCGTTGCTCAAGTCGTCTACTATCGCGCCCTAACCTCGAAGGGAATCGCCAGCCTACCAAAGCGACTCAGGCCGTTCGTGACTACCACGACAATAGATGGCTGGCTAACCGCAATCGAACCAAGCCTCAACAAGGCCGCGGCCGGCGACGACCATTTTGGAATTCGATACCATCCGGCCTAAACAAAAAGGCGGCCTCGCGGCCGCCTTTCTCACCACCTACGGCGCATTCGCGCTTTCAGTGGTTCGTGAGTAATAGTACTACAGTTAATTGGCGGATGCGAACTGAGTCATGGACAACGATGATCTCGAACTACCTGAGTACCTGAAGAATCGAATCGACAAGGAATTCCGCAAGGAAGTTGCTGCTACCTCGTTTCTGCCACTTTACGAACTATCCCTTTTTAGATGGCACATAGAGGAGACCGAAGCCCTATACGAGAAGATGCGCAAGACGGAACTTGCGTACATTGGACAGCAGTCAAATCTCAACGTCGAAGTCATAAACGACAGCGGCATGATTGCGATCGACTACTTCTACAAGCGCATTCGATACTCAGACGTCATTTATTTAGTATCACTTTTGGAATCGGCCCTTGAGGCTGCCTGCAGCCGCCTAAAGGCGGTCTTGCCTGAAGATTCCGTACTTTTCGAGGTAAGAAACCTTGCAGGTCAGAAATGGGAGAGAACAAGACTCTACTTGGAGGCTTATGGGCGATTTGCGAGGCCGAAGCGTCTTTGGAAGCCGATCATCAGACTGATAAACCTACGTAATGCGATTGTCCATGACAACGGAAGCACTCTTGGTCTCAATCGACAGCGGAGGCGGGCAATTGAGAAGTGTGACGGAGTCCGCGTCTCAGATGGCCAAATCAGTGTGACAGCAGAGTACGTACAGTGCGCGGTTAATGATCTGGAAGCCTTGCTGAGCTATTACCAAGATAACGTCGCGACAGCTATCGAGCGAATTGAATAGCCAATCAGTCCTCCGTCACGCATACACGCTCTGTCCGTCCCCAAAGTACGAGTTATAGACGTGCCTGTACGCCTGCTCGCACTTCTCCTCGAAGATGTCCTCACCGTACGATTCAGGCAGCTTGTCGAGCTGTAGCTCAATCGCTCTGCGTACCCTCGCCCGGTTCCGCTGAGTGACCCGCCAGTTGAGAACGAGCTGCTCCCGCTTCAGCGTCGCCATCATCTCCTTACAGACCCGCTTGACGTTCGCCTCTTCCGACTTCGAAAGGTCTGGCCCCGGCCGGGTAAGGATGTCGAAGATGGCCAGCTCTTCCTCAGAGAGCCCCTCACGGACTCCTCGCTGGTCCTCCTCATTCAGGCTCTGGGCGAACCTGATCAGCTCCTCGAAGAACGCCTCGATGTTCTTACTGCCTGAGTTGTACTCGTCGATCATCTGCTGGAACTTCTCAAGGTAGTCCACGCGGGAGCGGTTGCGGACCACCATGTCCTGCAGCGTCCGCTCGATCATCGCCTTGAGCTTCTCTGCCTCCGTCCGCTTGCGGGAGGTGCTGAACTGCTCCCGCAGCTTGTCGAAGTCGATCTGACTGAGGTCGATGAGATGCTCCTGTCCCTCCGTGTCGGGCATCTCGTAACCCTCCGCGGCGATGGAGCGGTCCAGCAGCTCCTCCACATGTCCCATCACCTCGGAGATGTCCGGGGGAGGCGTGAGGGACCTGATCTTCTGAGCGAGGACGGAGAGCAGCACGGCGTCGGGAGCGAACTGACTGGCCACTTTGTCCGGCAGCACTGCCCGGTAGATACGGTTCACCTTCGCGGCACGGCTCAGGAAGTTCTTCTTGGTCTCCTCGCTCTCGATCAGTACCTCTACCGCATCGTCCAGCAGACGGACCCGTTCGAAGCCGGAAGCGTCCTGGATCGCTTTGGTGTCGATGCCCTTCTCGTGGCAGAAGGCCAGCACCTCGGCGATGAGCTGCTTGAGGTACTCGACCAGCTCCTCCTTGTTCTTGATCGGCGTATCGCCGCCACCCGTAGCGCCACCATAGATCGCCAGAGCCTTCTGCAGATTCCTGAAGACGCCGACGTAGTCAACGATCAGGCCCGCCTCCTTCGATCCGTGGCGACGGTTCGCGCGGGCGATCGTCTGCATAAGCGTGTGGTTACGCATCGGCTTGTCGAGGTAGATGGTGGAGCATGACGGGACATCGAACCCAGTGATCCACATGGCGCAGACGAAGACGAGTCGAAGGGGGTCGTGCGGGTCCTTGAACTTCTCGTCGAGGTCCTCCTCCACGAGCCGCTTGCGGTGCGGCACGATGTCCACGCCTTTCTCTGCCATCTGGGCGACTTCGTTCTGAGCCTGGGAGACGACGACGGCCATGTCCGTCGCCTCCAGCTCTCTTATCTCGTCCTCTAAGGCCTCACGCTTCGCGCCTGAAACTCTCGGTATCGCTGCCTTGAGTTTCTCGATCCTGTCCTTCCACCGTGCCTGTACACGGTCGTACATCTTGACCGCGGTGGCCTTGTCGATGGCGATAAACATGGCCTTACCGCGATGCCCGCGGCCAATGAAGTGATCGACGACATCCTCCGCGACCTTGTCCAGCCGTTCGTCGCGAGTGATCAGGTGGTACTCCCGCCCGAACTCACGGGCGAGCTTCTTCTCCTGCTCCTCGTCCAGCAGAGCGTTCTCAAGGAGGTCTTCAAGATCGTCGTTGAGGTTCTCGTTGGTGAGCTGCAGCTCTGGGATGCGGTTCTCGTAGTAGAGGGGAACGGTTGCGCCGTCAGCCACGGACTGCGAGAAGTTGTAGACGGAGACGTAGTCACCGAAGACCTCACGGGTTCGCTCTTCCTCTCCTGAAATCAACGGGGTCCCGGTGAAGCCAAGGAAGGCCGCGTTGGGCAGTGCGTTCCTCATGTTCAGCGCGAGAGTGTCGTACTGACTTCGGTGGGCCTCATCGGTGATAACGATGATGTCGTCGCGATCCGAGAGCTTCGGGTACTCCGTACCGTCCCGCGCCTGGAACTTCTGGATCAGAGTGAAGACGTAGCGGTGGTTCTCTTGGAGCAGCTGCTGTAGGTGCTTGCCACTGGTGGCCTGCGCCTTCTCCTCGGTCACCGCGCCTGTCGCGGCGAAGGTCCCGTAGATTTGATCGTCGAGTTCCTCGCGATCCGTTACGACGACGAAGGTCCAGCTCCCAGGGACCGTCCGAAGGACCTTCTGTGTGAAGAAGACCATGGAGAGGGACTTCCCGCTTCCCTGCGTGTGCCAGAAGACGCCCAGGCGGCCCTGGTTCTCCCTGATCTCCTGCACCTGGTGAATAGCTTTGTTGACGCCAAGGTACTGGTGGTTCTTGGCCAGCTTCTTGATCAGCCCGCCCCGCTCCTCCTCGTAGACGATGAAGTTCTCGATCAGGTCCAGCAGGCGGTCCTTCTCACAGGTCCCCATTATGGCCGTCTCAAGGGAGACGATGCCACGCTCCCCTTCGTCGTTGATCCGCTTCCATTCGTAGAAGTGTTCCCACGGTGCGAAGGAGCTGCCGATCTTAGTGGCGCTACCGTTCGACAAGAGAACAAAGGCGTTCGGAGTGAACAGTTGCGGGATTGTGCTGCGATAATCCGTGAGGTTGTAGTCGTATGCGTGCTTGATGGGCTGCTGGCTGGCCTTAAACTCAAATAACAGCAGAGGGATTCCGTTCACAAACCCGATCACATCGGGGCGCTTCCGGTACATGTCGCCGGCGACCCAGAATTGCGATGCCGCGAAGAAGTCGTTTGCCGGAGGATCACGCCAGTCCACAACAAGCACGGTAGTCGTGTCATCCCCTCCCCGGCCATCCGGCACCTTTATCTTTATGCCACCCTTGAGGAGGTCGTAAAGCTCGTTGTTAGCGTTAACGGGGAGCAGCTTTGACCGGTCAGCGGTTAGGGTCTCTATCGCCTTCTCTATCCCGTCATCAGGAACATCTGGATTCAGTCGCCGCAGGGCCGACCTCAGGCGAGGCACCAAGAAGACGTCATGCTCAGACTGTCGGCCTTCTGAGGAGCGTCCTGCGGCCCACTCTTGATAGAGGTTCGCTGTCTCCCATCCGAGGTCTGATAGCAGCTCAAGGCTCGGCCGCTCTACCGAGGCGTCCTCCGTGTAGCCGTGAGGACTCACGCAGTCGCTTCCTCCCGATTCGCGGACGCCTGCCGCACCCTCTGCTTCCCAGAAACCAAGCGAGGGAGCAGGAGGTCCCTCTGTTGCCTGAGATTTGCGTTGATCTCCACCAGACGATTCACGAGATTGCGCATCGGTCGAACCACTCCGTCAAACTCACTGACAACCTCGCGCGGCGGAACGACGATCTCAGGCGACGTCATCAACTTTGCGCTCGCACTCTTCCTCGTTGTGCCAGTGCTTGCCCCCGAAATGAAGTCCTGATAGCGGCGCGCCGAAAGCGTATAGAACAAGAACAGAGGACTAACGACATCATCACGAATCGTAAAGCGGACCAAGTATGATGCGAACACCGCATCAACATCCTTCTCAACGAGTGCCACCTTGCCGGGGTCGGCCATACGGATCATCAGTACATCACCCACCCGCAGCTGGAACTTCTCGTGATCCTTTGGAGTGATTGGGCAGTAAGGAACAGTTGTCCAATCTATGTGCGTCCGCTTATTAATGTCCATACCGCGAAGGAAATGCGGCCCGACAGGGTCGTCGCTGGCTGATGCCGTGTAACCATACTGGGTCTGTACAAGATCGGATAACGCCATCTTCCGCCACCCTCTCGGTAACGCACCGTTCTCAGTACTCGGTGAGGCAGACGGGCATCGAAAGCTAACAAACCACTCCTCATAGACCCGCCAGGCCATCTCTTCGAGTATCGCGATGCGACGCGTGTTGTTCTCTATGAGGTCGTCGTAGGCGGAGAGCATGGAGGCAATGCTCCGCTGCATCGGGAGGGGTGGAAGTGCGATCTCAATCTTCTTCAGGGCAGCGATTGTATACGCCGCCTGGGAAGATCCAATGACACACTTTGCCAGCTCCGCTCTTCCTGAGGGAGACAAGAAAAAGTAGCTCAAGAACCGACTGTCCAAATTGTGGAAGTTCCTGAACCAAGTCAGATTTCCGTCCGCAAAGTGAAACCGATCTGTCGCTCTGACAACGTAGGGAACGCCCAGTGTACCTCGCGATGTAAGAAGCACATCTCCTGCTTCAGGGGCACCGGTCTGCTCAATAATCTGCTGAAACCGCTCTTCCGAGATAAATAGAAGGTTCGAGTGGCCTTGGCCATTCACCTTCTCGATAATCTCCTTGCTCTTCAGAAATGGCACACCTGAAGGGACCAATTCCTTCGCATAGATTCGTTTGCTCGACGTGACATCACAAAGTTCCTCGAGTCGCATGCGTGGCCAAGCAACCGACATCACGCCACCATGATCTCGGCGACATTTTTGGCTATGGACTCTTCCAGCTCGCGGGCTTGCGCACTCAGGAATTCAAATTCTTCGCTCAACATTTCGAGCTGCTCCCGGAAGTCCTCGTTGCTCACATCTTCTCCCGGCGCGACGCCGACGTAGCGGCCTGGGTTGAGCGACCAACCCTGCTCCTCGATTTCCTGCAGCGTGGCGGCCTTACACAAGCCGGGGAAGTCACTGTAGGCCAAGGCCTCGCCGAAGACCTCCTTGAGCTTCGCCTCGGCATCGTCTCCGCCGTAAGCGAGGTCGGGATTCTCATTTCGGTAAAGGCGCACAAGATTGGCGAGAAAGCCTATCTGAGCGGGGGTCCAGTCGCGGTGGGCGCGGTCCACCTGCCGATAGATGTGGCGGGCATCGACGAATAGCACCGTGTTGGCGACCGATGTCTCCACCTTGCCTCGGTCAAGAAACCACAACGTACAGGGAAGCGTGACCGTGTAGAACATGTTTGGTCCGACGGAAACGATGGCATCGACGATCCCGGCTTCAATCAGCTTCTGCCGTATCGTTTGGTCAGACGCCCTTGCGTCTCCAGCAGAGTTCGCCATCACGAAACCGGCTCGGCCCCTGGCGTTCAACGCAGAATAGAACTGCTGAATCCAAAGGTAGTTGGCGTTGTCCGGCCGAGGCATCCCAAAAGGAAAGCGAGGGTCCCCCTCAAGCCGCTCTTTATCCACCCCAGACACGTTGAAGGGCGGGTTAGCCATCACGAAGTCGAACTTGCCGACCTGATCGAAAGGGTCCTCGTAGTAGGAGTTGGCAACCCGTACGTAGCCCGACAGGCCGTGGACCGCGAGGTTCATCTTGTTGAGATTCACGGTGGTCGCGTCCTTCTCGACGCCGTAGATGTTGATCTCTTTGGTCGGGTCCTTCTTGTGCCGCTCCACGAACTTCGCGCTATGGACGAACATGCCACCTGAGCCGCAAGCTGGATCCAAGATCTCGCCATGGTATGGCTCGATGATCTCCACGATCAGCTTTACGATGGACTCAGGGGTGTAGAAGACACCACCCTTCTGCCCCTCCTTCATCGCAAACTTACCGAGAAAGTACTCGTAGACCTTGCCGAAAGCGTCCCCGGTCAGATCAACCGGCGCGAGCAGTCTCAAAAGCTCGACGAGCACCCAGTTTTCTATTTGCGTATAGGTCTTCGGTAGGGCGCCCTTTAAGTCCGTGTTCTCTACCTCGATGGCCTTCATGGCATCGTTCAGAGCTTTGCCGAGATTCGCGTCTTCGGGGAGCGACTGGAGGTAGGAGAAGCGTGCCTTTTCGGGCAGGAAGATGACGCCCTCGGCGATGTAGTCGGTCTTGCTGACCTTGCGCCTTCCCCCTGAGCCGAGCGGCCCAAGCTTCTCCTCAACCTCAGCGTAGGTCTTCTCGGCGTACCGCAGGAAGACCAGTCCCAGGACGGGCACGGAGAACTGCGAAGGCCGCAGTCCAGTGTTCGCCCAAAGCTGATCTGCGGCGGCCCACAGGCGTTGCTCAACGTCCCCGTCTACCATCCTTGTCCCCTTCCCTTGGCTGGCCTTTCGGGGGGAGGTTAGCGTGTGAAACTGCACGGCTCAACGCCTGAGAGCAGCGCGGCGATCACTCCGGGTCGAGGTAGCAGAGGACGACGTCGCGGAGATTCGCTCCTGTCGGGCCCCGTACGGTCACCTCCATCTCCACCTCAGGCCTGCCGCAGACCCGCCCTACGCTGACGACAGCAATCCTCGCGGTGACCACTCCGTCCTCCTCCGAGATCACTTCCGGCCGCCCGATAAACATCCTCTCCATGATGCCAGTCTGCCATTCGGCAGCGGGAGCTATGAGAGTCAAATCTTGCGAGAAGAGCGAGGAATTCGCGCCAACGCGACCATTTCAGCACTACGCCGCGCGCTACAGACCTGGGTTCTTCAGGTATCTTAGAGACCATCTCAGTCTTAGCTGCCCAAAAATCGGGATCTCTCCCAAACGGAGGCGTCAAGAGGTGACCAATCTTTTTACCGAAGTCGAGGGTCAGCGCAAGGAAAATCTCGCATCCTCCGCACTCCGCTATCTCCTAGCAGAATCAGGAGAACTTCGGAGTGCTTTCTTGGGGCTGCTCAGCAGCATGTTTGGTCCGATAGGGTCATCGACGCATTTCGCCTCCGAATGCGAGTTTTCAACGTCAAGCCCCAACAACGCTGCCAACTCGGATGGGCGACTTGATCTACTTGTCGAGACTGACGAAGCTCTTATTGGCATAGAAGCCAAAATCTGGGCTCAATTCCAAGACGGTCAGCCTGAAAAGTACATTCCCAGTTTAATCGCGCATGCGGCCCTGCTGAAGAAGGTACGCCGTTCTTCAAGCTATCCCGTCTTCTTGATCGTGCTGGGACCGGAGTCTCGTCGCGCCGAGATCGAACAGACATTGCAACACAAGGGCTCAGACGGTGCTTTCGGACAACTGGCATTGCCTTGCCAATTCTTATCTTGGAGTTCGTTGCTAGCGACCTTGGAGAAAGCCGCAGCGCCACAGTCCTATATAGCATTTCTCACCAGAGAGCTACGATTATACGTCGCGAAGATGGAAGGAGCTCTGGCCAACTTCCCTGCGCTGGCTCCGCATTTGGCACGGTGGGAGCCGCATGGTTCTCGCTGGCATCGCGACGTACTCGGCGGCCTTTGGCACCTAATTCCTGGATCCGGGAAGCGCCTTGGTGTCTCTGAGTCATGGTGCGGATACGGGATTTCGACGCGAGATGGTGGCCTCGCGGGTTGGTTCGGATTCCTGCCCAGGAGTGAATTCGAAGACTCGACGGGACTCAACGAAGCCGAACTCGTAATCTGGCTACAGAATAGTATTGGCGCCTTGGATTCCAGCAATAGCGTCAAAAACAAGCGGAAACTCGTTCGTCACCGTTGGAGTGAACAATTCGATGCGTACCCGGTGAAGTATGAACTGGACTGGGACACAACAAAGTGGCGGGAGTTCCTGGCGCCGCTCTGTGATGTATTGCTGGATGAGGGATGACGGGGAGAGTACGAACCTATCTCTACCGTAGAGGCGTGCACTTCTCTCTGGATCCACCATGCCAAGCGCCGGACCCCAAACTTGGTCTCTTAGTCAGGCTCGCTCCTACTAACTCCAGTGCTTTCGCACGCGAGCAGTGACGTGAGCGGGACATTCAGGGCAGCAGCGACCTTTTCCATATTGTCGATGGCGATGTTGCGTTCGCCTCTTTCGACGGAGCCCACATAGGTTCTGTGCAGTCCCGCCCGGTCTGCCAATTCCTCCTGCGACAGACCCATGTGCAAGCGAATCTCTCGCATGTTAGATGCGAATATTAGTCGAGCCGGTTTTGGCGAGCGTCGTGGCACGCCCGCAAGAATTCTGTCTTGACGACTATACGTCTACAGACTATAAGTAGCGGTCGGGCTAGCACCTTACCGCTACTCACGCCGCAGGATGACACTAATCGGCGACAATCTGCGCTCGGACTCCCCATCTCTCGCGGATCCATTCGGAGAAGACGAATGGATCCCCGTAGAAGTGCACGACGCACAAGCTCTTGCCACAGATACTCCTTTCGATCTAACGAATTTTCTTGCGGCGGCACTGGGTATGTCGCTTCCAATTTCTGTATTGGCGTTCGCCGGTGCTTACTGGGGAATCCTCCGACGGCGGGATCAGAAGCTGCCAGCGTTCACAGCTGTCGTCGTGTTCTTGTTGCTGTGGATGCTCCTGACCGCTTGGCAGATCACTATCTCACTGACACCACTGAGCGAACCTTCCTCGCCGTGGGCACCGATTGTGGATCTCTGGCTACCGCTAGCTCTTGGAGTGGTTGTTGGCCGTCTGCTCGCCGCGCGTGCGATGCATTTGGTGCCAACATCTCCTGACAGTGCGACTACGCGGTCGGCGTCAAACCAAGAAGCTCTGCCGCGTCGTATCTCAACCATGGTGTTCGCGGCATTGCGAAAGGCTGAGCCCCGTCACTCCTTGCTCGCGGCAGCATGCCTCGTTCTATTGACTTGGATTTTCCCTCCGTATTCGGTTACTTACAACAACACCGAAATAGCACTGGGGTGGGGCCTTATATTTAGCCCCCCGGAATACTCGGGCCGTCTGGCTGGCAGCATCGACGTCAGTCTGCTCGTGGCTGAGTGGATTGCGATTCTGATCGTCTGCGGTCTTTCGTGGCTTTACCTCTGGAGTCAGAAATCGCAGTAGTCTCGCTCTAGGCGTGCACGCTTTCAGCGGGGATGAGGCCGCCGCCATGCCGATTGGTACTCCAAAGCTGAATCCGCGAATCCTCGGACCTGATCCCGCTCTGAGGAATCGATGCTTTATGGTTCGTTCTATCCCCTGGCCGATGCTCGCCGCAGCCGACAACTGACTGATTTTCTGAATGAAATCGAAATAGCCGATCGCCATAGGGCTGGCCTGAACTTAGATCGGCCTGCAGCTGTGCGAGCTTCCGATACCTGAGCGTAGGGGGAAAATCCTCGGTTTATCGCGTCTCTCATAGGAGGATTTTCCGGAGATTTGCTTCCAAAAGGCCCGATCCTGAGACAAAGTCGGCATTTGACAGGATTTCCCTACAAATTGACGCGTTATGTACCTGATTTAAAAACAATAAATGAACTGGGCTTTCGGCCTGTGGATAACTGACCTAAAGCAGCAGAATGCTGCTCGCGTATGGCTTCTGGTAATTAACGTTGTCGGAAGAACGCGTCCAACTCATTGATTGATAGTCACTCTAGCTGGCGATATCTGTAATAAACAGCGTCGAAGAGCGAATTGCCGATTATCCAGAAAGCGGTCGCTCAAGCGTCTTGTTTGGGAAACAGCGAACTTCCGCTAACGGCCAGAACCAGCCGCTCAAGAGTTGTTTCGAATTGCCTTTAGCCGCGCAAGCACATAGTGGCCTAGCGCCGCGTATTCGTCTTCGGGTAGGTCGAGATTCTCTATCGAATCTTTGTCGTAAGACTTGCTGGTAACGAATACGCGATGAGTCCAAGTGCTTGGCTGGCCGCCATCGTTTTCGACATCATCAAGTGTGACCCGAATCGAATCGTCATCCGTATCGAGCAGACTGACGACTACTCCATGAACACCTCGTCGACGATCGTCCGAGTCCATATTCGATCCTTTTAAACAAGTTTCAGTGAAATTGTGACCGGCTGGTATGGGTCGAAAGCGGAAATCATCACTCAGCTGGAACTGGCTTCTGATTCGCGTCAATAGCGGTCGCCCAGAAAACGATACTCCAGATTTCCGCTCTATTCAGTATAGCCGTCGTTCAATCACTCTCCGACACTTCTAATTACGAACTTTTAACCTTCGCGTTCGCAATAAAAGGAAGTTATCTATTTCTCCCGACACTTTTAATTTCAAACCGACGCTTTTAATCACCAGAAACCGCTCACCATTCTCTCGGTGAGCCTTATAGCGTTGTCACCCTCCCTTCGATCCCTGTCGTAGCGGAACGACCGCCGCGGTCACAGCTTTGGCACAGTGGCGGCACCAATCGCGCATCATCCGCTGGCGCTTCGGCAGCAGCTTGGCACGGAGATACGCCTGTTGCGTCTTGTCACCCACGATGTGCGCCAATGCCATTTCAGCGACCTCGGCGGGATAGGCGGTCTGCTCGGCTGCCCAATCGCGGAACGTGGATCGGAAACCGTGTACCGTGATGTCGGATCGTCCCATACGCCGCAGCACAGCAATCATGGCCATATTGGACAGGGGCTTCCGTTCCTTCGCGCCGGGGAAGATGTAGCCGTCGGGCTCGTCCTCGTCCCTCATCGAATTCAGCACCGCCACCGCCTGATCGCACAGCGGAACCGTGTGCGGCTCGCCGGCTTTCATGCGCTCCGCCGGGACGGTCCACAGCTTACGCTTGCGGTCGATCTCGGCCCAGGTGGCATTCAGTACCTCCGAAGTACGGGCCGCGGTCAGGATGGCGAACTCGAGCGCACGGGCGGCATTGCCTTCCTGCTCGCGCAGCTCGCCCATGAACTCCCCGACCTCGGTATACGGAAGCGCGGCATGGTGGCGCGATCTCTTGACCTTGCCGGGCTTCGGCAGCAGGTGATCCAGGTGGCCGCGCCAGCGGGCCGGGTTGTCGCCTTCACGGTACTGCTGGACCGTCGCCCACGACAGAATGCGCTCGATCCTCCCCCGGACCCGTGTAGCCGTTTCCGTCTTCTCGGCCCAGATCGGTTCCAGCACCCGCATGACTAGCCCGGTGTCCACGTCTGCTACTGGAATGTCCCCGATGATGGGGTAGGCATACGCCTGCAACGTGGCGTGCCACTGCTTGCCGTGCTTCTCGTTGCGCCAGCCGGCCTCATTCGTGGCGATGTACCGCTCGGCGCAGTCTCGGAACGTCAGTGAGCGGGCATCTTCCAGCCGTGCCCGCAGCTCGCCCTTGCGCCGCTGGTCCAGGGGATCCAGTCCGTCGATCAGCATCAGGCGGTACTCTTGGGCCCTCTCCCGCGCGCGTTTCAGGGATACATCCTCCGCAGATCCCAAGCCCATATCGTGCGCCTTGCCGCCCCTGCGGTAGCGGAAGACCCAGCTTTTCGTCCCCCAGCGGCTCACCTGCAGGTACAGGTTGCCGCCATCGGCGTACATGCCGGGCTCGGTGAGGGTGCTCGCCTGCCGCGCTGAGAGTCGATTCCGTGTTCTGGCCATGCTCTCCATCCTCTTACCCATACTCGGAGATTTGATTGTACAGGATCTCCTCGGACGTTCTCGTAAGAGGAAGTGCGAATCTAGCCTATTTTTTTGGGGGAAAAGTGCAATTCCTTGGATCACTATGGAACTGCTTGGAATAGGGGGGATGGCGGAGGGGGTGGGATTCGAACCCACGGTACGCTTACGCGCACACCTGATTTCGAGTCAGGCCCGTTCGACCACTCCGGCACCCCTCCGTACTTG
The DNA here is from genome assembly GCF_040706535.1 of Lentisalinibacter orientalis. NCBI lineage: Bacteria > Pseudomonadati > Pseudomonadota > Gammaproteobacteria > Woeseiales > Woeseiaceae > Lentisalinibacter > Lentisalinibacter orientalis. The sequence goes on along the minus strand of NZ_JAPDRJ010000001.1, from coordinate 2,032,789 downwards.
AAATGCGGATCAGCGGCCTAATCATATCAACAGGTTAGGTGCCGCACCGCCCCATTGCACGTTTTCGGGGCAGGCCGCGCCCGGTTGCCGCTTTGCCGGGAATGGGCTGCGGATCATGGTCACGTGTGAGACGGCTGTCAAGCCGCGGCCGCGTGTGGCGCCTATAATGGAGATACGGCCGGGGACACGGCGATGCGTCCGCCGCCGCCAAGAGCAAGCAGAAGATGGCGGTCGGGCGACGAAGGAGATTGATGATCATCAGAATCCTCATCTATCTGGCGATCGCGGCACTCCTCGGCACCTGCCAGGAACTCCCGCCCCAGCTCGAGCAGGTGAAGACACTCGGCGAGCTGCGCGTTGTCACCCGCAACAGCCCCACCGCGTACTACATCGGCGTCAACGGCCCCGTCGGGCCGGAGTACGACCTGGTGAAAGGCTTCGCCGACAGCCTCGGCGTGGAGCTGAAGATCACGGCGGTGGACAGCTTCGACCAGATCATCCCCACCATCGCCGCCGGCGAGGCGCACATGGCAGCCGCGGGGCTCTCGGTGACCGAGTCCCGCAAGGAACAGGTGCAGTTCAGCATCCCGTATCACGAGGTGACGCAGCATCTGATCTACCGCCTCGGCACCGGCAAACCCCGCAGCGTGGAAGAGCTGACCGACGGGCGCATCGCAGTGATGGCGGGCAGCAGCCACGTGGAGACGCTGGAGTCGCTGCAGCAGGAAGTCCCTGCGCTGAACTGGACCGAGGAGCGCAGCGCCGAGGTGGCCGATCTGCTCATGAGCGTCGCCGCCGACGAGATCGACTACACGGTGGCCGACTCCACGGATTTCAACATCATCCGCAACTACCACCCCGAGCTGCGCGTGGCGCTGGATCTCGAGATGGCCGACCCCATCGCCTGGGCGTTCCCGGCCGACGCCGACGACAGCCTGGTGGAAGCCGCCAACCGGTACCTGCGGCGCACGGAGCAGGGCGGCCGGCTCGCCCGCATCCTGGAGCGCTACTACGGCCACACGGACAAGTTCGACTACGTGGGCACCCGCGCCTTCATGCGCCACTACGAGCGGCGTCTGCCCCGCTACCGGGAGATGTTCGAGGAGGCGGCCGACGAGAACGCCATCGACTGGCGCCTGCTGGCCGCCATGGGCTACCAGGAATCCCACTGGCGGCCCGGCGCCGTGTCGCCCACCGGCGTGCGCGGCATCATGATGCTGACCGAAGCGACGGCGGACTATCTCGGCATCGAGGACCGGGTGGATCCGGAGTCGAGCATCTCCGGCGGGGCGCGTTTCCTCCGCCGGCTCAAGCAGCGGCTGCCGGATTCCATCAAGGAACCGGACCGCACCTGGATGTCGCTGGCCGCCTACAACGTGGGCTACGGCCATCTCATGGACGCCCGGCGCATCGTCGAGATCCAGGGCGGCAACCCGGACGCCTGGATCGACGTGAGCGAGACGCTGCCGCTGCTGGCCCAGCGCAAGTGGTATTCGCGGCTGATGTACGGCTACGCCCGGGGCTGGGAGCCGGTGCTGTACGTGGAGAACGTGCGCACCTACCTCGACATACTCCGCTGGCTCACCGAGCGCGAGCAGCGTGAGCAGGAGCGCAAGGGCGGTACCGTGCTCGCGCAGGAAGACGGCGAGGAAGCATCCGCCGGCGAGACCGGTAGCGACGAGGAGTCGCAGGCGGCGGCGGTCGATTAGCCGGCGGTCTCGGCTTCGCCGCTGGCCGTTCCCCGGCGGGCCCGGAAGAACGCCCGCAGCAGCTCACCGCACTCCTCCGCCAGCACGCCGCCCGTGACTTCCAGGTCGTGGTTGGCGCCGGGGCCGCGGCACAGATCCACCACCGTGCCGGCCACGCCGCTCTTGGGATCGGCGGCACCGAAAACCAGGCGCTCGACCCGCGCATGACGCATGGCGCCCGCGCACATGATGCACGGCTCCAGCGTCACATAGAGCGTGGTGCCGGTCAGCCGGTAGTTGCCCAGCCGATGCGCCGCCTCCCGCAAGGCGCCGATCTCCGCGTGGGCCGTGGGATCGCAGGAGCCGATGGGCGTGTTGCGTCCCCGGCCGACGATCTCGTCGTCCTTCACGATGACGGCGCCCACCGGCACCTCGCCGAGACGCTCGGCCTCCCGCGCCTCGGCGATGGCGAGGCGCATCATGGCCTCGTCCGTTCTCTCGATGCTGTCCGTCGTCTCGTCCATTGCCTTGTTGATGGTAGCGCTTTTGGCTAAGTTTGCCCTCTGCGTCCCGCCTTACATCCGCCACAGGAGACCAGCATGGGCACCCTGCGACTCGCGCCCGCCTCCACCGAGGACTACCGCCGCCTCGCCGAGCAGCGGCTCCCGCGCTTCCTGTTCGACTACATCGACGGCGGCGCCTACGACGAGGTGACACTCGCGAAGAATGTCGCCGACTTCCGGGCGCTGGGCGTGAAGCAGCGGGTGCTGCGGGACGTCTCCCGCATCGAGACCGGCATCGAACTGCTGGGCGAGCAGTGGACCATGCCGGTGGCGCTCGCGCCGGTGGGCCTCGCCGGCATGATGGCGCGCCGCGGTGAGGTGCAGGCGGTGCGCGCGGCCGACGCCCTCGGCGTCCCCTTCTGCCACTCCACCGTGGGCATCTGCTCCGTCGAGGAAGTGGCGGAGGCGGCACGGCGTCCCTTCTGGTTCCAGCTCTACATGATGCGCGACCGGGGCCACGTCAGGGAGCTCGTGCAGCGGGCCGGCGCCGCCGGTTGCCGGACGCTGGTATTCACCGTGGACCTGGCCGTGGTGGGCGCCCGCTACCGGGACGTGCGCAACGGGCTCAGCGGCGGCACCGGGCTGTGGGGCAAGTTGCGCGGCAAGCTCGGCGAGATCCTGCTGCATCCCCGCTGGGCCTGGGACGTGGGCGTGAACGGCAAACCGCACGTGTTCGGCAATCTGACCGAGTATGTGCCGAAGGCATCCACGCCGGACGACTTCCGCGAGTGGGTGGATTCCCAGTTCGACCCCGCCGTCACGTGGAAGGACATCGAGTGGCTGCGCTCCATCTGGGACGGGCGCATCGTGATCAAGGGCGTGCTGAGTCCGGAGGACGCGGTGGCGGCGGCGGAGGCCGGCGCCGATGCGGTGATCGTCTCCAACCACGGCGGCCGTCAGCTCGACGGCGTCTCCTCCACCATCAACATGCTGCCGCGGGTGGTCGAGGCCGCCGGCGACAGGACCGAGGTACTGGTGGACAGCGGCGTGCGAAACGGCCAGGACGTGGTGCGCGCGCTGGCCAGCGGCGCGAAGGCGGCGCTGATCGGCCGGCCCTGGATCTGGGCGGTGGCCGGCCGGGGCGAGGCGGGGCTGCGAGCGCTGCTGAAGACCTTCCAGGCCGAGATGAAGGTGTCGATGGCGCTCACGGCCTGCACTTCCATAGCCGACCTCACGCCGGAGATCCTCGAGCCGCGCGACGAAGACTAGCGGCGACCCCGGCTCGCCCTACTCCCACTCGATCGTCGCCGGCGGCTTGCCGGAGATGTCGTAGGTGACCCGGGAGATGCCGTCCACCTCGTTGATGATCCTGAGCGACACCCGTTCCAGGAACTCATACGGCAGGTGCGCCCAGCGGGCGGTCATGAAATCGATGGTCTCGACCGCACGCAGCGCTATCACCCAGTCGTAGCGCCGCCCGTCGCCCATGACGCCGACGGAGCGTACCGGCAGGAACACGGCGAAGGCCTGGCTGGTCCTGTCGTAGAGGTCGTGGGCGCGCAGCTCGGAGATGAATATCTCGTCCGCGCGCTGCAGGAGTGCGGCGTATTCCCGCTTCACCTCGCCCAGGATGCGCACGCCGAGGCCGGGGCCGGGGAAGGGGTGGCGGTAGACCATCTCCCGCGGCAGGCCGAGTTCCACGCCGATGCGCCGCACCTCGTCCTTGAACAGCTCACGCAGCGGCTCCACGAGCTTCAGGTTCATCTTCTCGGGCAGGCCGCCCACGTTGTGGTGGGACTTGATGACGTGGGCCTTGCCGGTCTTCGCGCCGGCGGATTCGATCACGTCCGGGTAGATCGTACCCTGGGCCAGCCAGTCGATGCCCGCGAGCTCGCGGGCCTGCTCGTCGAAGACGGCGATGAACTCGCGGCCGATGATCTTGCGCTTCTCCTCCGGATCCGCAACGCCTTCCAGCGCCGCGAAGAAGCGCTCGGCGGCATTCACGCGGATCACGTTCACGCCGAGGTGACGGCCGAACGTGTCCATGACCTGGTCGCCCTCGTTCAGGCGCAGCAGGCCGTGGTCGACGAATACGCAGACGAGCTGGTCGCCGATGGCCTCGTGCAGGAGCGCGGCCACCACCGAGGAGTCCACGCCGCCGGAGAGCCCCAGCAGCACCCGGCCGTCGCCCACCTGCTCGCGCACGGCGGCTATGGCGTCGGCGACGATGTTGCCCGGCGTCCAGTCGCCCGGGCAGCCGCAGATGTCGCGCACGAAGCGGAAGACGATCTGCTCGCCCTGCAGGGTATGGGTCACCTCCGGGTGGAACTGCAGGCCGTAGAAGTGGCGTTCGGGGTCTTCCATGGCGGCCAGCGGCGAGTTGTCGCTGGACGCCGCGGCAGCGAAGCCGGGCGGGAGCGCCTCGACCCGGTCGCCGTGGCTCATCCAGACCTTCAGCACCGCCGTGCCGTCGGCGGTGTGCTCGTCGGCGAGTCCTGCCAGCAGTTCCGACCGGCCGGGCCGGATCTCGGCGTAGCCGAACTCCCGCTGGGCCGAGGCCTCCACCCGGCCGCCCAGCTGGGCCGCCATGGCCTGCATGCCGTAGCAGATGCCGAGCACCGGCACACCGAGATCGAACAACGCCTCGTGCGCCCGCGGCGGGTCGTCCAGGTTCACGGACTCGGGGCCGCCGGAGAGGATGACGCCGCTGGCGCCGTAATCGCGGATCTCGCCCTCGTCCGTGTCCCAGGGGTGGATCTCGCAGTAGACGCCCGCCTCACGCACGCGCCGGGCGATCAGCTGGGTGTACTGGGAGCCGAAGTCGACGATCAGGATGCGGTGCGCATGGATGTCCCGTGACATCGGCGGCTCACTCGGTGCGGTAGTTCGGGGCTTCCTTCGTGATCGCGACGTCGTGGACGTGGCTCTCGCGCATGCCCGCGCCGGTGATGCGTACGAACTGGGGCTTGGTGCGCATCTCGTCGATGGAGCTGCAGCCGGTGTAGCCCATGGCCGCGCGCACGCCGCCCATCAGCTGGTGGACGATGGCGACGATGCTGCCCTTGTACGGCACCCGGCCCTCGATGCCTTCCGGCACCAGCTTCTCCAGTTCCTCGGTGGCGTCCTGGAAGTAGCGGTCCTTCGAGCCCTTCGCCATCGCCGCGATGGAGCCCATGCCCCGGTAGGACTTGTAGGAGCGGCCCTGGTAGAGCTCCACCTCGCCCGGCGACTCCTCGGTGCCGGCGAACAGCCCGCCGATCATCACGCAGTAGCCGCCGGCCACCAGCGCCTTGGCGATGTCGCCGGAATAGCGGATGCCGCCGTCGGCGATGAGCGGTACCCCGCTCGGCGCGAGCGCATTGGCCACTTCGGCCACGGCGGAGATCTGCGGCACGCCGACGCCCGCCACCACCCGCGTGGTGCAGATGGAGCCCGGGCCGATGCCCACCTTCACGGCGTCGGCGCCGGCTTCCACCAGCGCCAGCGCGGCCTCAGCCGTGACGACGTTACCGCCGATGACCTGGGTGTCCGGATAATGCTGCTTGATCCAGGAGACGCGGTCGAGCACGCCCCGGGAGAAGCCGTGCGAGGTGTCGACGACGATCACGTCCACGCCGCTCTTCACCAGCAGCTCCACGCGTTCCTCGGTGTCCGCGCCCGTGCCCACCGCGGCGCCGACGCGCAGCGCGCCGCGCTCGTCCTTGCAGGCCAGCGGGAAGTCGGTGGCTTTCTGGAAGTCCTTGGCGGTGATCATGCCGCGCAGGCGGAAGTCGTCGTCCACCACCAGCACCTTCTCGATGCGGTGCTTGTGCAGCAGGGACAGAACCTCCTCCTTGCCGGCACCCTCGCGCACGGTGACCAGCTTGTCCTTCGGCGTCATCACCGAGGAGACGGCGGCGTCCAGCTTCGTCTCGAAGCGCAGGTCCCGATTGGTGACGATGCCCACGGTCTCGTCGCCGTCCACCACCGGCACGCCGGAGATGTTCTTCGACCGGGTGAGCTCCATCACCTCACGGATGGTGAGATCCGGCGATACGGTGATGGGGTCGGAGATGACGCCGCTCTCGTATTTCTTGACCAGCACCACCTGGCGGGCCTGCTCCTCCGCCGTCATGTTCTTGTGGATGATGCCGATGCCGCCTTCCTGGGCGATGGTGATCGCGAGGCGTCCCTCGGTGACCGTGTCCATGGCCGCCGAGGTCAGCGGAATGTTTATCGGGATCTCCCGGGTCAGCCGGGTGGCCAGGCTGACCTGCCTCGGCAGCACCTCGGAATAATCCGGCTGCAGGAGGACGTCGTCGAAAGTGAGCGCTTCCTTCGCTATGCGCATGGGGTTCTGCCTGGCGGGTGGGGTTAAACCGACTATTGTATTCCTCGGCGCTCGGCCGGTAAACCGGATGCCCGGCCACGCCCGGGCTTTCACCGGTGCCCTATACTGTCGCGCCATGGAACCCGTGGATGCCCCTCTCCCCGGCGCCGGCCGGGAACGCCCGCTCACCGTCTCCGAGCTCAACCGGGACGTGCGAACGCTGCTGGAGACCGAGCTGCCCCGCCTGTGGGTGGAGGGCGAGATCTCCAATCTGGCCCGGCCGGCCTCCGGACACGTCTATTTCAGCCTGAAGGACGACGGCGCGCAGATCCGCTGCGCCTTCTTCCGCCAGCGTCAGCGCGGCCTGGCTTTCCGCCCGGAGAACGGACAACAGGTGCTGGTGCGCGGCCGGGTGAGCCTGTACGAGCCCCGGGGCGACTACCAGATGATCGTCGAGCAGATGGAAGAAGCCGGCGAGGGAGAGCTTCGACGGCGCTTCGACGCGCTGAAGAAGAAGCTCACCGCGGAGGGGCTGTTCGACGAGGCGCTGAAGCGGCCCATACCGCGCCTGCCGCGGCGGATCGGCATCGTCACCTCGCCCACCGGCGCGGCCGTCCGCGACATCCTGCACGTGCTGGCGCGGCGCTTCCCGGCGGTGCCGGTCATCGTCTATCCCACCGCCGTGCAGGGCGACGCCGCAGCGGCGGAGATCGTGGCCGCGCTGGAGACGGCGGGGCGGCGCGCCGAGTGCGACGTGCTCATCCTCGCCCGGGGCGGCGGCTCGCTGGAGGACCTGTGGTCGTTCAACGAGGAGGCGGTGGCCCGCGCGGTGCGCGCCAGCCCCGTGCCGGTGGTCGCGGGCGTGGGCCACGAGATCGACTTCACCATCGCGGACTTCGCCGCGGACCTGCGCGCGCCCACGCCTTCGGGCGCGGCGGAACTGGTGGTGCCGGACTGGCGTGAATGGTCCGCGCGGCTGGAGCAGGCCGGCCGGCGGCTCGCCACGGGCCTCGACCGCAGGCTGGAAGACCGCGGCCAGACCCTGGACCGTCTGGCGCGCCGCCTGACGCTGGCGAGCCCGGCGCGCCGGCTTCGCCACCAGCAGGAACGCCTGGACTCGCTGTCGCGTCGCATGACCTCCGCCCGCAGCGCGCTGCTGACCGCGGCGGGGCACCGTCTCGAGCGCCTGGAGGCGCGCCTTCTCGCCGCCTCACCGGGGGGCCGGCTGAAGGAACTGCACGGCCGCTGGACCCTCGCGGACCGAGCGCTGCGCCGGACCATGCCCGAGCGCCTGCAGGCCCTGCGAACCCGTCTTGCCGGCGACGCCCGGGCGCTGAACACCGTCAGTCCGCTCGCCACCCTGGAACGCGGCTACGCCATCGTCACGGCCGAGCCGGACGGTACCGTCCTGCGAGACGCCGCCGGAGTCGAGCCCGGCACGCGGATCCGTGCCCGCCTCGCCCGCGGCGCGCTCGCCGCCACCGTGCAATCCGCCGAGGTCCCGGAGGACGAGGAATGAGACTGCAGAGGATTCGACACGCGATCACGGGCCCGCGGGCCGTCGTTATCGTGACCGCGATCGTGACCGCGATCGTGACCCCGCTCGTGACCGCACTCGTGACCGGCCTGGCTGCCGCCGTGCCCCAGGCCGCGCAGGCCGCGCAGGCCGACGGCACGGCCCTGCCCCACGCGCCCCGGCCGGGCGGTATCGCGGCCGTGACCCTGCCGGACACGGCCTCTCCTCCCGCCCGGGCCTTCCTCGGCGAGCACCGGGTCATGCTGCGCCGGCAGGACGGGCGTTGGGTGGCGGTGGCCGGCATCCCGCTGGACCGGGAGCCGGGCACGGCGACCCTGTCGGTCGAGACGGCGGACGGCGAACGCACCGAGGTGCCTTTCGAGATCGGCGAGGCGGACTACGCCACACAGCACCTGACGGTGCCGAACCGCCGCCACGTGACGCCCGATCCGGCGGACCTCGAGCGCATCGGCCGCGAACGCGGGATCATCGACGCGGCCCTCGGCCGCTTCAGCGAGACACGAGTGCCGGAACTCGGCTTCGAGGCCCCGGTGCCGGGCCGGCGCAGCTCCAGCTTCGGCCTGCGCCGCTTCTTCAACGACCAGCCCCGCTCGCCCCACAAGGGCATGGACATCGCGGCACCCACGGGCACGCCGATCGAGAACCCGCTCCCCGGCCGGGTGGTCGCCACCGGCGACTATTTCTTCAACGGCAACACGGTCATCGTCGATCACGGCCAGGGCCTCGTCACCCTCTACTGCCACCTCGAGCGCATCGACGTCGCGGAAGGGCAGGACCTGGACGCAGGCGCACGGCTCGGCACCGTCGGCGCGACCGGCCGGGTGACCGGCCCGCACCTGCACTGGGGCGTGTACCTGAACGCCACCGCGGTAGACCCGGCCCTGTTCCTCCCGCCCACCGCCAACGGCACGTAGGAGGGCCTTCAGGCCCGACCCGGCCCTGCCAGATCCCCGTTCTTTTATGGCCGCCCTGCGGGGGTATCCATCTTGCTCCCGACAAAAGGTCGCGGCGATGGATACCCCCGCATGACGGCCGTGCTCGCGGTGACGTCAAGGAAGCGCCAGTCAGGAGCGCTTGCTGACTCGTGCCATTCCTTTCGGTTACGGGCCCGTCAGCGGCTGGGGTGGACTGATGGGGTCGTCCGGGCCGACTGGAGCCAATGGACAATGTTAGGAGCGGCTTCAGCCGCGATTGATCGGGCCTAAAGGCCCTCCCACATGAGCGTCCCCAGCAGTCCACCCCAGTCGATGACGGGCCTACGCCAGCAGAAAGCCGGGTCGGGCCTGAAGGCCCTCCTACGGGGGTTAGCTGCAGGTCTCGAAGAAGCGGCAGATCACCGGCCGGAAGGAATCCATGTCCACCAGGAACGAGTCGTGGCCCTGCAGGGAATGCAGCCGCACGAATTCCACGTCCCGGCCCGGCTTGCGCAGGCCGTCGGCCAGCTCTTCCTGCTGGCGGATGGGGAACAGGAAGTCGGTCTCCACGCCGATCACCATCGCCCGCTCGATGTCGATGCGCGAGAACGCGACCTGGCGGGAGCCGCCGTGGTCGCCCAGGTCGAACAGGTCGCTGGCCCGGGAGAGGTACAGATAGCAGTTGGCGTCGAACTGGCCGGTGAACTTGCGGGCGTGGTTCTCCAGGTACGACTCCACGGAGAAGTCGATGCAGAAGGGGTCGCCGGACAGATGCTCCTCCGACACCCGCTCGCGGCCGAAGCGCTGCTCCCACTCCTTCGCCGAGCGGTAGGTGATCATGCCGAGCTTGCGGGCGAGTTGCATGCCGGTGATCGGGCCCCTGCCCAGTTCGTAGTTGCCCTCGTTCCAGTCCGGGTCCTTGCGGATCATTTCCCGCTGCAACGAGCGCAGGGCGATGGAGAACGGCAACGCTCGGTCGCAGGACGAGATGGAGACCATGTGGCGCGCCCTGCCCGGGTACTGGAGGCAGTAGGCGAGCGCCGTCATGCCCCCCATGCTGCACCCGATCACCGTGTGCAGCCGCTCGATGCCGAGGTGCTCGACCACGGCATGGCCGCCGCGGGCGACGTCCTCCAGGCTCAGCACCGGGAAGTTCAGCCGGTAGGGCTCGCCGGTGGTCGGGTCGACGGAGGCCGCACCGGTGGAGCCGTAGCAGCTGCCCAGCGAGTTCACGCAGACGACGAAGTAGCGCTCGGTGTCCACCGGCCGGTCCGGCCCGACCATCTCTTCCCACCAGCCCGGCGCGGGGTCCTCACGGGAAGACGTCGCATGAGCCGAGGGCGACAAACCGGTGAAGATCAGCACCGCGTTGTCGCGGGCGGCATTCAGCCTGCCCCAGGTCTCGTAGGCGATCTGCGGGTCCACCAGCACGCCGCCACGGCGCATGGGGAACTCGCCCTCGATGCAGTGGATCTTCCTGGCGCTCGGCCTCGGTTCCTGTTTCGGTGCGTCCATCAGGCCTACATTGTGCGGGGTGACGGCAGCGCTTGCTACCGTGCGTCCCCGCGGCGGCGTCAGCGCAGGAACTTCTTCGCCATGCCGAAGAGGTCGTCGGTCACCGAACCGTCGCGGTCGCCGTCCAGCATGCCGGACAGCAGCCCGCCGAGTCCGCCGGCACCGCCGCCCTGCTCTTCCCGCAGAGCGCTGCCTTCGGCGCTTTCCTTGCTCAGCGAGCCCATCGCCATCGCAGCGACCAGCGGCAGCATCTGCTTCAGCTTGCCGACGTCGATGCCAGTCTCCTGCGCGGCCTCCGCCGCCACCCGCCGGCTCACGTCCTTGCTGCCGAGCAGATGGCCGAGGATGCCTTTCCCGTCGCGCACGGTCTCTTCGCTGGCGAGCCGGGCGGGGTCCTCGATATAGCGGCGATGGGAGCCGTTCTGCAGGGCCGCCAGCAGGGCTTCCGCGCCACCCGGCGCCGCCGCGTTCTTCTTCAGGCCCGCGGTCAGTGCGGGCAGCAGTTTCGCCACCGCCGCGCCGGCCTCCGCGTCGTCCAGGCCGAATTGCGCGGCCAGCTGCTTCACGGCGCCGCCGTTACGCGCCTCGAGTATGTCCTGCAGTATCTTCATGGCGGAGTCCTTCTTCCGGTTGGTGTCGTTCCCTTCAGTCAGGTCAGCGCTTGACATGCTTGATCAGGCGCTTGCGGTGCCGCTGCTGTCGCGGCGTGAGTTTGTTGCGGCGGCCCTTGTACGGGTTGTCGCCGGTGCGCAGACTGAGCCGTATGGGGGTCCCGTCCAGGCCGAAGGTCTGGCGGAAGTGGTTGATCAGGTAGCGCTTGTAGCTGCCCGGCAGCCGCTCGGTCTGGTTGCCGTGGATGACGATCACGGGCGGATTGCGCCCTCCCTGGTGGGCGAAACGCAGCCGGACACGCCGGCCCCTGACCAGCGGCGGCGGATGGGCCTCCACCGCGGATTGCAGCGCCCGGGTGAGATCCGGTGTCGGCAGGTCGCGCCAGGCCGCGGCGTAGACGGCATCGACGCTCGCCATGAGGTCGCCCACGCCGGTGCCGTGCAGCGCCGAGATGAAGTAACGTGGCGCGAAATCCATGAAGGGCAGCCGCCGGTCGAGTTCGTCGCGGATCTGGCGACGCCGGTCGCCGGCGAGACCGTCCCACTTGTTGATGGCGACGATAATGGCACGCCCGCGCTCCACCGCCAGCCCCATGAGGGAGACGTCCTGCTCGGTGATGCCCTCGCGGGCGTCCACCACGGCAATGACCACGGCCGCCTCTTCCATGGCCTGCAGTGCCTTGACGATGCTGAATTTCTCGATGGACTCGTGCACGCGGGCGCGGCGCCGCACACCCGCGGTGTCGATGAGCGTGTAGTCTCTGCCGCCGCGGCTGAAGGGCACGCGCACACTGTCACGGGTGGTGCCCGGCTGGTCGAAGGTAACCAGGCGCTCCTCGCCCAGCAGCCGGTTGATCAGCGTGGACTTGCCCACGTTTGGCCGGCCGATCACCGCGACGGCGACGCTGTCGCCCGGCGCCTCGGCCGGCCCCATCTCGGGCTCGAAGCCGGCCAGGATGGCATCCATCATGGCCGACACCCGGTCGCCGTGGGCCGCCGAGATCACGACGGGATCGCCGAGCCCCAGCGCATGGAACTCGCTCGCCGCCAGGTCGCTGGCGAGCCCCTCGCCCTTGTTCACGGCGATGGTCACCGGCACGTCGCGACGGCGCACCAGGTCCGCCACGTGCTCGTCGGCGGCGGTGAGGCCCTCGCGGGCATCCACCAGGAAGACGACCCGGTCCGCCTCTTCCAGCGCCTTCAGGGTCTGCTGCTCCATGAGCTCGTCGATGCCCTCGCGGGCACCGGCCAGGCCGCCGGTGTCGATGACGATGTAGGGCACGGGGCCGAGTTTGCCGAAGCCGTACTGGCGGTCCCGGGTGAGTCCCGGGAAGTCGGCCACCAGCGCGTCACGGGACTTGGTCAGCCGGTTGAACAGCGTGGATTTGCCGACGTTGGGGCGTCCGACGAGTGCGATGACGGGCAGCATGATGTGATACCGGCGTCCCTGGCGTTACCCGGGCCGGCGGCAGCCTCTTACTCCCCGCCGCCGTCCGGCAGCGCGAAGCCGACCAGGCGGCCGCTCTCCGTCTGGGCGTAGATGCGGCCGTTCTGGACGTAGAGATCGCCGCTGATGCGGGAGTTGTCCACCCGCTCGCGGGCCTGCATCTCGCCGGAGCGCGCGTCCAGCCAGTGGAGATAGCCCTCGAAATCCCCCACCACGACCGAGCCGGTCATGGCCGCCGGCGTGGACAGCCCGCGGCGCAGCAGCGCGTCCTGGCGCCAGTACTCGGTGCCGTTGGCGCGCGACAGGGCCACCACCTCGCTCTCGTCGGTCACCAGGTAGACGCTGGTGAAGTCCACGCCGAGGCCGGAGTAGCTCGACAGCTCGCGTGACCACAGGGCGGAGCCGGACTCGAGTGCCAGCGCCGCCACCCGGCCCTGGTAGCCGGCCACGTAGATGTCCTGACCGATGGCCGCGACCGCGCCGTCGATGTCCACCAGCCGATCCAGATCGGTGCTGCCCTGGGGCGGCGTGATGGTCTGCTCCCACAGCACCTCGCCGTCCAGCAGGGAGGCCGCCAGCAGGCGGCCGTTGTCGAACCCGCAGACGACGGCGTCGGCCACCAGCACCGGCGCGGAGGTGCCGCGCAGGGTCAGCGGGGGCACGCTCTGCTCGAGCTGCCAGAGCTGACTGCCGTCGTCCCCGGCCAGCGCGAGCAGCCGCCCGTCGGCGGTGCGCAGGACGACCCGGTTGCCGCCCACGGCCGGGCGGGCGAGTACCTCGCCGGCGATGCGCACGCGCCAGAGCTCCCGGCCGTCGCCGGCCGCCAGAGCGATGACGTCGCCGTCGCTGCCGGCGACCACCACCCGTCCGTCGCCGACGCCGGGCCCGGCGGAGAGCTGGACCTCGAGCCGGGTCTCCCACAGCCGATCCGAGCTCTCGCCCTCGAAGGCGTGCACCCGGCCGTCGCGGCTGGCGGCGAAGACCCGCGTGCCGTCGCCGGCCGGCGCGAGCGCCAGCCGCAGATCTTCTGCGCCGCCGCCGAGACCGGTGGAGAGCACCCGGCGCACGTCCAGCGTGGAACGGAAATCCACCAGTTCCGCGGGCGGTGCGACGGCCTCGTCGCCGCCGCCGAATATGCCGCAGCCGCCGAGCAGCAGAGCGGCCGCTATCGTCGATACGCGTGTCGCCAGGCGTCCGTCCGAATGGGGCGCGGGCGCAGCCCTCACGGTGCGCCTCCCTCCGGCGTCCCGGTACCGGCCTCGGCCACCGCGGGCGCACCCAGCTCGTCCAGCTTCATCTGCACGAGCCGCATGTCGATCAGCGGCGGGTCACCCGGCTCGGCGATCGCCGCCGTCCAGGACTCCCGAGCCTCCCCGGTCCGCCCGAGCGCAAACTGCGCGTCTCCGCGGAGTTCGAGGAAGCGGGGCCGGAACGCCCCTGCATCCGGGACGTCGAGCACAGCGAGCGCCTCCTCCGGCTTGTCCTGGTAGAGCAGCACGCGCGCAAGGCGGTGGCGGGCGATCAGGCTGACGGGCGGCTCGCCGTCCTGCACGAGGGCACGCAGCTCGGCGGCGGCCTGTTCGGTCTCCCCCTGGTCCATGTAGAACTTGGCCATGGCGAGGTGCGCCTGCAGCGCGTAGGGCGTGGAGGCATACTGCTCGGCGAGCGTGGCCGCATGGGCCTTCGCGTCGTACTCGCTGCCGTTCTCCACCGCGGCGACCAGCTTCTCGAACACCGAGGAGGCGGACTCCGCCTCCTCGGCCTCGTGAGCCTGCCACTGATTCCAGCCGACCAGGCCGCCCACGCCGAGCACGATGCCGGCGATGATGAATTTGCCGTTCTCCTGCCACCAGTTACGGATGGCTTCGACGGTTTCCTTCTCGGATAGATCGTTCAATGTCTCTGACCCTTTCTCGTTGAGTGCCGGCCGCGGGGGGCCGACATTCTAAACCTTCTGACCTTGCCGCGTCCCGCCGCCGTCCAGCCGCCGGGCTAGCACCGCCGCCAGCTCGTCGAAAGCGACGCTCTGCTGAGCTTCGTCCGTCCGCAACGGCTTCAGGCCCGCCTCGCCGGCGGCGATCTCGTTCTCGCCCAGGACGACGGCGTAGCGCGCTCCGCTGCGGTCGGCACGCTTCAGCTGCGACTTGAAGCTGCCGCCGCCCGCATTGACCTCGACCGCCTGCCCCGGCAGGCCGTCGCGCAGGCGCTCGGCCAGCGCGAAGGCCGTGGCCGCGGCCGTGTCGCCCACGGCCACCACGTAGACGGCCGGCGCGCCGTCGGGTTCCGCGCCGCCTTCCTCCTCGAACAACGCCACCAGGCGCTCCATGCCGAGCGCCCAGCCGATGGCCGGCGTGGGAGCGCCGCCCAGGTGCTCCACCAGGCCGTCGTAACGGCCGCCGGAGCACACGGCGCCCTGGGCGCCGAGGGCATCGGTCACCCACTCGAAGACGGTGCGCGTGTAGTAGTCCAGGCCGCGCACCAGCCGGGGGTTCACCGTGTAGTCGACGCCGGCGGCCGAGAGGATGCGCTGCAGCTCCGCGAAATGCGCCGCGGATTCCTCGTCCAGATGCTCGGTGATGTCCGGCGCGCCGGCCACGACGTCCTGCATGTCCGCGTTCTTGCTGTCCAGGATGCGCATCGGGTTGGTATCCAGGCGGCGGATGCTGTCCTCGTCCAGCCGGTCACGGTGCGCCCGGAAGTACTCCACCAGCACCTCCCGATAATGCTGCCGCGAGGCCGGCGTGCCCAGCGAGTTGATCTCCAGCCGGATCCGGCGGATGCCGAGCCGCCGCCAGAGCCGCGCTGACATCAGGATCATCTCGGCGTCGATGTCCGGCCCTGGATAGCCCAGCGCTTCCACGTCGATCTGGTGGAACTGCCGGTAGCGCCCTTTCTGCGGACGCTCGTAGCGGAACATGGGCCCCGCGGTCCACAGGCGGTGGCGCTGGTTGTGCAGCAGGCCGTTGCTGATGGCCGCGCGCACGACGCCCGCGGTGGCCTCCGGGCGCAGGGTGAGGCTGTCGCCGTTGCGGTCCTCGAAGGTGTACATCTCCTTCTCGACGATGTCCGTGACCTCGCCGATGGAGCGGCGGAACAGCTCGGTGTACTCGAGCAGCGGCAGACGCATCTGCCGGTAGCCGTAGGACTCCAGCACGTCGCGCACCGTGTCTTCCAGGTGCTGCCAGCGGCCGGTATCCGGCGGCAGCACGTCGTTCATGCCCCGGATCGGGCGTACCTTCGCGCTCATGGGTTCCTTCCGGGGGCCGGGCCGCTCACGAGCCCGGCACCGTGATGCGTGCCGTGCGGCCGCGCCGGTCCGCCGGGCCGATGGGATAGGGTTCGCCGTCCACCTCGATACTCGCCGCATCCGCGTTGCCGAGGACGAGGGATACCGGCGGGACCGCGCTGAAGCGGCGCACCTGGCCGCCCCGGGCGATGCCGGCGTAGAGCCGCTCGCCGTCGCCGTCGGTCACCTGCAGCCAGCATTCGTCGGTGAAGCTCAGGGTCAGGGCCAGTGCCGCGGGGGCGGACTGCGGCGGCTCCGGATCCGCACCGGCGGTGTCGGCAGCGCGGGCCGCAAGCGTCGGTTCGGCCGCCGCGGGCGCCGTACCGGCGGCGCCGTCGTCGGCCGCCTCGTCGACCGTCTCGGTCGTGGCGGCGGCCGGCGGGGGTGCGGTTCCCGCCATCGTGGCGGGGGTGCCGGCGGGCGCGTCTTCCCTGCGGGCGGGCAGCAAGGGCTCGCCTGCACCGCCGCTGGCTACCTCCGGCACCGGCTTCAGCACGGCCCCGCTGAAGGCCCACCAGCCGAGCAGACCCAGAAGAACGGCCAGCAGCACGAGCAGCACCGCCTGCAGGGACGGCACGTAACGGGGACGCGCGCGCGGCGACTTGATGACCACCGGCGGCGGTCCGGCGGCATCGCTGAGTTCCTCGAAGCCGGCCAGCACCTCGCCCTCGGCGACGCCGACCAGGCCCGCGTAGCGGCGCAGATAGCCCTTGGTGAAGACCGGGGCGCTGAAGACCTCGAAGCGATTGGACTCGAGGGCGCGCAGCTTGTCCGCGTCCAGGTGCAGTTCCCGGGCGATCTCGTCGAGGGAGATGTTGCGGGCCTGCCGGGCCGCCTTCAGCCGCGCGCCGGCCTTCGGTCCGCGGGCAGCAGGCGTCTCGGTGCCGCCGTCGACCTCCTCTTCCTCGCGCGACTCCTGCTGACCCGTCTCGTCCTGGCTCATGTCGTCACGAGTCATCGGACTCCTCGTTCAGCCGGAGCGTCTCCCCCGAAGCCGGGAATTTCTCCCGCAGGACCGCGGCATGCCGGGCCGCCGCGTCGCGATCGCCGAGCGCGCGCTCGGCCTGCACGCCGATCCACAGGATCTCCGGCGCGGCCGGATGCTGGGCCAGATAGCGCTGCACGAACGCCCGGGCGCGCAGGAAATTGCCCCGGTCGACGCTCAGCGCCGCCATCTGCAGCAGGGCCTCGCTGTAAGCCGGGTTGCGCTGCAGGGCGCGGCGGAAGTACTGCTCCGCCTGCACGTAGTCCGGCTTCTGCAGCAGGCAGACGCCGGCATTGGTGAGTGCCGCCTCCGGCGTGCCGTAGCGGGTGTTCGATGCGGCGCGGGCGAAATAGTCCATGGCCTCGTCGTAACGCTGGCGCTTGCACAGAAACACGGCGTAGGTGTTCTGCACGCTGGCGTCGTTCGGCGCGAGCCGCACCGCTCTCCGGTACTGGTCGTCGGCCAGCTCGGTGTCGCCCTGGCGGTCGTAGACCAGCGCCAGCGTGGAGCGCGCCACTGCGAGGTCCGGATCCTGGGAGACGGCCCGCTCGAGGCGCTCGCGGGCGAGTTCCAGGTTACCCTGGCGGATGTACTCGGCGCCCAGCTCGTAGTTGATGCGCGCCGCCTCTTCGGGCGATCCCTCGGAGCGGGGCTTGCCGGTATCGGTCGTGACGCAGCCGGCAAGCGCGAACGCCGCCGCGAGCAGCAAAGTCTTCGGCAGGGTCTTCCGCAACGCCAGTAAGCTCATCGGCTTCATCCTCCGGACAGCGCCCGTCGCACGGGCTTCTCGCTCAGCCGGATACGCACCCGGTCGGTGACCTGGCCGGCCAGCTGGCCGCAGGCGGCGTCGATGTCGTCACCGCGGGTACGGCGCACCGTGGCCACGATGCCGCGGCCGCGCAGACGGTCGCGGAACTCGTCGATGACCCGGGCCGGCGAGCGGCGGAACTCGATGCCCGGGAAGGGATTGAAGGGGATCAGGTTCACCTTCGCGGGCCGGCCGCGCAGGAGCTTCGCCAGCCGGTCCGCGTGGGCCGGCGAGTCGTTCACGCCGTCCAGCATCACGTACTCGAAGGTGATGTGCCGATTGCTGCGGGCCGCTGCGTAGTCCCAGCAGGCGTCCAGCAGCTCGGCGATGGGATGCATCTTGTTGATGGGAACGAGGCGGTTTCTCAACTCGTCGTCCGGCGCATGCAGCGACACGGCGAGCGAGACGTTGCACTCTTCCCCGAGCCGGCGCATCTGCGGCACCAGGCCGGAGGTGCTCACGGTGACGCGGCGGCGGGACAGCCCGTAGGCATAGTCGTCGATCAGCAACCGCAGCGCGGTGACCACGCTGCGGTAATTGGCCAGCGGCTCGCCCATGCCCATGAAGACGACGTTGGTCACGGCCGGGTCGCCGTTCGGCCGCGGTTCGAGTTCCCGCTGCGCCAGCCAGACCTGGCCGATGATCTCTGCCGCGGTCAGATTACGGTTGAAGCCCTGCTTCGCCGTGGCGCAGAAGGCGCAGTCCAGCGCGCAGCCCACCTGCGAGGAGATGCACAGCGTGCCCCGGTCCGGCTCGGGTATGAAGACGGTCTCCACTGCCTGCCCGCCGCCGGCCGCCGTCAGCCATTTCACGGTGCCGTCCGCGGACTGGTGCCGGGAGATGACCCGCGGCAGCGAGACCGAGGCGGTGAGCCCCAGCGCCGAGCGCAGGGACTTCGCCAGATCGGTCATCTCGCCGAAGTCGGTGATGCCCCGGCGATGCAGCCACTGCAGGAGCTGGCGGGCGCGGAACGGCTTCTCGCCGAGACCGGCGAAGAAGCCCTCCAGCTCGTCCCGGGACAGCCCGAGCAGTTCCTGTCTTTCCACGGGGGTGGTCATGATCCGGCCCTCGGGCGGCGATCAGCCGCGGGTACGCTCGCAGACGCCGTCCGGGAAGAAGAAGGCGATCTCCTGGGCGGCCGTCTCCGCCGCATCGGAACCGTGCACCACGTTTTCCTCGATGCTCTTCGCGAAATCGGCGCGGATGGTACCCTCGTCGGCCTCCGCGGGGTTGGTGGCACCCATGAGCTCGCGGTTGAGCGCGATGGCATTCTCACCCTCCAGCGCCTGCACCATCACCGGCCCGGAGGTCATGTACGAGACCAGGTCCGGGAAGAAGGGGCGCTCCTTGTGGACGGCGTAGAAGCCCTCGGCCTGCTCCTTCGTCAGGTGCAGCATGCGCGCCGCGACGATGCGCAAGCCCGCGTTCTCGAACCGGCGGTAGATCTCTCCGATGATGTTCTTCTCGACGCCATCGGGCTTGATGATGGAGAGCGTGCGCTCACGAGCCATGGTCTTTCCTTCGTTGTCTGGTCAGAGGGTAGTTGTCGGGAGTACGAAAAACTCCCGGCCCGCGTGCGGGTCGGGAGCATAAGCTATTAATTTTACTCGGCTTAGCCGGACTCGGCAACGCTTTCAGACGTTGAAGCTCTCGCCGCAGCCGCATTCGCCCTTCACGTTCGGATTGCGGAACTTGAACGCCTCGTTCAGCCCCTGCTTGACGAAGTCCACTTCCGTGCCGTCGATGTAGGAGAGGCTGTCGCCGTCCACGACGATCCTGACGCCGTGATCCTCGAACACGTGGTCGCCGTCCGCGATCTCGTCGGCGTAGTCGATGACGTAGGCGAACCCGGAACAGCCCGTCTTCTTCACCCCCAGGCGCAGGCCCAGCCCCTTGCCGCGGGTGCCGATGTGGTTTCTTACCCTGTCCGCTGCGGATTGTGTCAGTGAGATGGCCATATCCGTACTCGCTCAACTATGCTCGTCAGTTCGTCCGTCGTCAGATCTGTCGTCGGATCTGACGACGGCGCCTTCGCCTGCCGCCAGCGCCCGGCCGAGTTCGGCCAGCGCATCCTCTACGACCAGCAGACTGCCCGTTTTCTCCGCCGGCGCCGCCAGCGCCCCGGCCATCGCGGCCGCATTCAGTGCGGCCAGGCCGGCCGTCGGACCGCCTTCGGCCTGCCGGCAGGCCCATTCGCACGCCGCGATGACCCACGGACAGCCGATGGCGCCGTAGCGCATGCGGGCTATTCTACCGCCCGCGACCCCGGCGCTGAAAACGACCTCCACGTCGCCGGTACGCCCCCGGGCGCGGCCGCTGACGCCGCCCTCCACCTGCCCGGCGTGGGCGGCCTCCCGGAAAAGGGTGAGGACTTCGGCGCCGTAATTCAAGCCGCACGGCCTCCCAGCGGCGCGGCGATGCGCCGCAGGCGGTGCACCGCAGCGGTGAAAATGTCGAGCGCCCGGTCCACTTCATCCTCCGTCGTGTAACGGCCCAGGCTGAAGCGCACCGAGGCGCCGGCCAGGCGGTCGTCGCGGCCCAGCGCACGCAGCACGTAGGAAGGCTCGCCCGAGGTGGTATTGCAGGCCGAGCCGGACGCCACCGCGAGCGGTTCCAGCGATGCGAACAGGCTCTCCCCGTCCACGCCCGCCACGCTCACGTTGACGATGCCCGGGATCCGCTCGGCGCCGCCGCCGTTGACGAGAACGCCGTCCATGGCGGTGAGGCCTGCACTCAGCCGGTCCCGGAGCGCCGCCAGCCGCGCCCGTTCCGCGGGCAGCTCCTCCCGGGCCCGCGCCGCGGCGGCACCGAGCCCCACGATCTGGTGCACCGGCAGCGTGCCCGGCCGCAGCCCCCGTTCCTGGCCGCCGCCGTAGAGGAGCGGCTGCACCTGCACGCCGGGACGATCCGCGATATACAGCGCTCCCACGCCCTTCGGGCCGTAGAACTTGTGGGCCGTGAGGGCCAGGAAGTCGACCGGCAGGCGCGCGAGATCGATGGCCAGTTTGCCCACAGCCTGCGCGGCGTCCACGTGGAACAGCACGCCCCGCTCGCGGCACAGGCGGCCGATGGCCTCGACGTCGTTCACCACGCCGGTCTCGTTGTTCACCCACATGACGGCGGCGAGCACGGTGTCGTCCCGGAGCGCCGCCCCGACCGAAGCCGGGTCGATGCGGCCCTCGGCGTCGGGCTCGAGCCAGGTCACCTCCCAGCCGTCCCGCTCGAGGCGGCGGGCGGCATCCAGCACCGCCTTGTGCTCGATGCGCGTGGTCACCAGATGCCGGCCCCGGTCGGCGAAATACCGAGCCGCACCGATGACCGCGAGATTGTCCGCCTCGGTCGCGCCGGAGGTGAAGACCAGTTCGCCGGGCCGGGCGCCGATCAGCGCGGCGAGTTCCGCGCGCGCGGCATCCACGGCGGCGGCGGCGCGCCGGCCGGGTTCGTGCATCAGCGAGGCCGCGTTGCCGTACACGCCGTCCCGGCCGAGGCAGTGCGCCATGGCCGCGGCCACGGCCTCGTCCACCGGCGTGGTGGCCGCGTAGTCCAGGTAGATGGTGCGGGCGTCATTCACGGTCGCTTCTCCGCTCGGCGGGCGCCAGCGAGGCCAGTATGCCTCGCAGGATGTTGATCTCGTTCATGTCCGGCTCGGCGCGGGCGAACAGCCGCCGCAGCCGCTTCATCAGGTGCCGGGGATTGTCGGGGTCGAGGAAGCGGGCGGCGAGCAGCAGCTCTTCCAGATGGCGGTAGAAGTTCTCCATCTCGCCCGCGGTCGCGGGCCGCACCTCCCTGGCCGGCGGCTCGCGGCCGGCCGCGCGCTGCATCTGCACCTCGTAGGTCACCACCTGCACCGACATCGCCAGATTCAGCGAGCTGAAGTCCGGCGCCGTGGGGATGTAGAGCAGCGCCTGGCAGCGGGCCAGGTCCTCGTTGCTCAGGCCCGACTTCTCCGGACCGAACACCAGCGCGACCGGCCCGGACGCGGATTCGGCCATGGCCTTCTCCGCCGCCTCCCGGGCGCTCAGCTCGGGCCAGGCAATGCTGCGCTGGCGTGCGCTGGCGCCGGCCACCCATACGCAGTCGGCGACCGCGGCCTCCAGCGTGTCGACCACGCGCGCCGCGGCGAGCACGTCCTCCGCGCCCGACGCGCGGGCCGTGGCCTCCTCGTGTGGAAAACTGCGCGGCGCCACCAGCACGAGTTCGCCGAGGCCCATGTTCTTCATGGCCCGCGCCGTAGCTCCGATGTTGCCCGGGTGGGTCGTGCCCACCAGTACGATACGAATCGTCATCTGCCCTCGTTCATCTCTCCGGCCGTCTCGCCCGCCATCCGGTCTGGTATTCTACCGCCCGCACCCACACACCCCGCCACCGGATACGAACCGCGCATGCAACCACTCGCCAACATCGCCGCCATGGCGGCACGCAAGGGCGGCGACATGCTGCTACGCCAGCTGAAACAGCTCGACCGGCTCAAGGTGGAAACCAAGGGCCGCAACGACTACGTCAGCGAGGCCGACCGGCAGGCCGAGGCGGTCATCGTCGATACCATCCTGAGCCACTACCCGGACCACGCGATCCTGGCCGAGGAAGGGGGCGCGCGCGGCGAATCCGACCATGTCTGGATCATCGACCCGCTGGACGGCACCACCAACTTCCTGCACGGCTTCCCGGTGTTCTGCGTCTCGGTGGGCCTGCAGATCCGCGGCCGCCTGGAGCATGGCGTCATCTACGACCCGCTGCGCCAGGAGATGTTCACCGCGTCCCGCGGCGAGGGCGCGCAGCTGGACGGGCGCCGCATCCGCGTGACGAACCGCCGCGATCTGGCCGACGCCCTGATCGGCACCGGCTTCCCGTACCGGCGGGGCACCGCGGGGCTGGACCCGTACATGGCGCTCCTGAAGGACGTCATCCGCAACGCCGCCGGCGTGCGCCGGCCCGGCGCCGCCGCGCTCGACCTGGCCTACGTGGCCGCCGGTCGGCTGGACGGGTTCTGGGAGACGGGGCTGAAGCCGTGGGATCTCGCCGCCGGCGCGCTGCTGATCCGCGAGGCGGGCGGGATCATCAGCGGCCTGGACGGCAGCGAGGGGTTCATGGAGACCGGCCACGTGCTCGCCGGCAGCCCGAAGATCTACGCGGCGCTCGCCCGGCTGACCGCTCCCCACCTCGACGGCATCCTCGCCTAGAGGCCCGCCCGGGCCGCGAAAGACCCGCCAGGACGGAGACCGGTCAGGGCAGGTCGTCGATCTCTTCGGGATCCTTCTCCGGCGGCATCAGGTCCTGGGCGCTGACGCCCAGCTCCAGCGCGGTGGCACTCGCCGTGTAGATGGACGAATACGTACCGATGATGATGCCGACGATCAACGCCACCGAGAACGGCCCGATCGCCTCGCCGCCCAGCACCAGCAGCGCCACCAGGACCAGCAGCGTCGTCAGGCCCGTAATAATGGTGCGCCCGAGCATCTGGTTGATCGAGGTATTCATGACGTCGACCGGCTCGAGGCCGCGCAGCTTCAGGAAGTTCTCCCGGATCCGGTCGAACACGACCACGGTGTCGTTCAGCGAGTAGCCGATCACGGCCAGGATGGCCGCCAGCACCGACAGGTCGAAGGGCAGCTGGAACAGCGAGAAGAAGCCGAGCGTGATGATCACGTCGTGCGCCAGTGCCGCGACCGCGCCGGCCGCGAAGCGCCACTGGAAGCGGAACATGACGTAGGCGAAGATCATGATCAGCGTGAAGATCATGGCCAGCCCGCCCTTCTCGGTGAGCTCCTCGCCCACCTGGGGCCCCACGAAGTCCACGCGCCTCAGTTCCACCGCCGGCTCGTCGGCCTGCAGCACGTCGCGCAGATCCTCCCGCACCTCCGTGCCGCTTACGCCTTCCCGCGGCGGCAGCCGCACGAGCACGTCCCGTGCCGTGCCGAAGTTGGTCACCTCGGCCTCGGGGAAGTCCGCCTCGCTCAGCACCCCGCGGATGCGCTCGAGATCGGCGGCCTCCGGGTAGCCGAGCTCCAGCAGGATGCCGCCGGTGAAGTCGATACCGAAGTTCAGGCGCTGCACCGCCAGCGAGCCGACGGAGACCGCGATGAGGATCAGCGACAGGATGATGGCCGGCCAGCGCCGGCCCATGAAGTCGATGTGGGTATTGTCTGGCAGCAGCTTGAGGCTCATACCGGCACCGTCTGGATCCGCCGGGAACCGTAGACCGCATTGACCACCGCCCGGGTCCCGATGATGGCGGTGAACATGGAGGTGATGATCCCGAAGGTGAGCGTGATGGCGAAGCCCTTGATGGGGCCCGTGCCGAAGGTGAACAGCACGATGGCCGCGATCAGCGTCGTGATCTGGGCGTCGGCGATGGAGGAGAATGCCTTCTCGTAGCCGGCGTGGATCGCCGCCTGGGGCGAGTTACCGTTGGCTACCTCCTCGCGTATTCGCTCGAATATCAGCACGTTGGCGTCCACGGCCATGCCCACCGTCAGCACGATACCGGCGATGCCCGGCAGTGTCAGCGACGCCTGGAACAGCGACAGCAGCGCCACGATCAGCACCAGGTTGGTGAATAGCGCCAGATTGGCGATCAGACCGAAGGACCGGTAATACACGGCCATGAACAGCACCACCGCGAGGAAGCCGATGGTCACGGCCATGAAGCCCCGGTCGATGTTCTCCTGGCCCAGGCTCGGCCCGATGGTGCGCTCCTCCACCTTGAAGATGGGCGCCGCCAGCGAACCGGCGCGCAGGAGCAGCGCCAGGTCCCGTGCCTCGGCCGGGTTCAGCCCGGTGATCTGGAACTCGTTGCGGAACACGCCGCGGATGGTGGCGACGTTGATGATCTCCTCGGAGCGCTGGGTCACGTACTCGATGTCGCCGTTGCGCTCGACCACGTCCCGGGTGGTCTCGATGAACAGCACCGCCATGGGCTTGTCGATATTGGCCCGGGTGGTCTTCAGCATGCGGTCGCCGCCGGCGGCGTCCAGGCGGATGAACACCGCGGGCCCGCCGTCCTGGGAGAAGCCGGAACTGGCGTCCACGATCTGGTCGCCCGAGGCGATGACCTCGCGCTTCAGGCAGGTGTCGGGCCCGTCGCGGAAGGGATAACGCTGCGAGCCCAGGCCCGAGCAGTCCTCGTCCACGAGGCGGAATTCCAGTGTGGCCGTGGCGCCGAGGATGGCGTCGGCCCGGGCCGGGTCCTGGATGCCGGGCAGCTGGACGACGATGCGGTCGACGCCCTGGCGCTGCACCAGCGGCTCGGCCACGCCCAGCGCGTTCACCCGGTTCCTGAGCGTGGTGGTGTTCTGCTCGATGGCGAAGTTCTGCCGCTCGCGGATCTGCTGCTCGGTCATCGTGACCAGCAGGGACTTGCCGTCGCCGCCATCCGCGATGTTCAGGTCCTGATCCGCGTTGCGGATGATGCGGCGCGCCTCGGCGAGGTCCTCGGCATCGCGCACCTGCACCCGCACCCGGTCGTCTTCCACGCGCACCCGGCGGGAGATGCCGGCCTCGGTCAGCCGGGTCTCGAAGTCCTCCACGTACATCTCGAGCCGCTTGCGGATGGCGGCCTCCATGTCCACCTCGTAGAGGAAATAGACGCCGCCGCGCAGATCGAGGCCGAGGCTCATGGGTTCCAGCCCCAGGTCACGCACCCAGGCCGGCGAGCGGGAAGCCAGCGTCAGCGCCACGGCATAGTCGTCGCCGACGGCCTCGCGCAGCGTGTCGCTCGCCTGCAGCTGCCGCTCGACGCGGTCGAAACGCATCACCACACGGCCGTCGTCCAGGTAGGCAGCCTCGGGCGTGAGTTCCTCCTCCACCAGGATGTCACGGAAGCGGTCCACCATGGAGGCGTCGAGGGGCTCCGCATCGGTGCGCGCCACCTGCAGGGCCGGCACCGTGCCGAACGCATTCGGCAGGGCGAGCAACGCCCCGACGGCGACGATGCCGATGACGAGGGCATACATCCACGCGGGATATCGATTCATGGCGGACCAGAGGGGTTTGGAAGAATGGACCCGGCGATCGTCCGACGATCAGCCGGCGCTCTCCACCGTGCCCTTCGGCAGCACGGCGCTGATGGTCTGTCTCTGTATCTTGAGCTCGACGCCGTCTGCGACCTGGATCGTGAGGAACTGATCGCTCACCGCAGTGATCTTGCCGAGGATACCGCCGGCGGTCACCACCTCGTCGCCGGCGGACAGCTGGGAGACCATCTCCCGGTGCTGCTTCTGGCGCTTCTGCTGGGGCCGGATGAGCAGGAAATAGAAAGCCGCGAACAGGATGATCATCGGCAACAGGAACCCAAGGGGGCTCTCCTGGGCCGGCGCACCCTGCGCCCAGGCATTCTCGATCAGGAAATCCATAATGACACCGTCTTAGCGGGGATACGGCGCGCTATTATTACACAACACGCGGCCCGGTTGTCCCGTGCCGCGCCAGGAACTCCGCGGCGAATGCCCCGAAGGTACCGGCCTCGAGCGCCGCGCGGATATCGCTCATCAGCCGCTGGTAGAAATGCAGGTTGTGCAGCGTCGCCAGCCGGGGGCCCAGCATCTCGTTGCACTTGTCGAGGTGGCGAAGGTACGCCCGGCTGTAATGGGTGCAGGTATAGCAGTCGCACTCCGGGTCCAGCGGACCCAGGTCCTCGGCGTAGCGGGCGTTGCGTATCTTCAGCGTGCCGCTCGAGGTGAACAGGTAGCCGTTGCGCCCGTGGCGGGTCGGGATCACGCAGTCGAACATGTCCACGCCCCGCGCCACCGCCTTGACGATATCCGATGGCGTGCCCACGCCCATGAGATAACGCGGACGCCCGGCGGGCATGTGCTGGACGATCGCATCCAGCACGGCGAGCCGCTCGTCCTCACTCTCGCCCACCGACAGCCCGCCGATCGCGTAGCCGTCGAAACCGGTCTCGACCAGCCCCGCCAGCGAGGCCTCCCGCAACGCGGGGTACATGCCGCCCTGGACGATGCCGAACACGGCCTCGCCGCGCCCCGGCTCGCGCTCGCGCGGCTCGTCGAAAGCGCGGCGGCTGCGCGCCGCCCAGCGCAGGGAGAGCTCCATGGATTCCCGCGCCTCGCGCTCGCTGGCCGGATACGGCGTGCACTCGTCGAAGATCATGGCGATATCCGAGTTCAGGGCCTGCTGCATGGCCATGGCCCCTTCCGGCCCGAGGAAGATCTCGTCGCCGTTGACCGGTGAACGGAAGGTGACGCCCTCCTCGCTGACCTTGCGCAGCGCGGCGAGGCTGAACACCTGGTACCCGCCGGAGTCCGTCAGGATCGGGCCGGGCCAGTTCATGAACTCGTGCAGTCCGCCGTGGGCGCGGACCACCTCCGGTCCCGGCCTCAGCATGAGATGGAAGGTATTGCCGAGGATGATCTCGGCCCCGGTGCCGGCCACCTCCTCGGGCGTCATGGCCTTCACCGTGCCGTAGGTGCCGACCGGCATGAAAGCAGGCGTCTCCACCGTGCCGCGGCGGAAGGCGAGGCGGCCGCGGCGGGCGGCGCCCTCCCGGTTCAGCAACTCGAAGTTCACGGGCGCGGCTCGAGCGCGCCCGGCGCCGGCCAGACGAGCATGGCGTCGCCGTAACTGTAGAACCGGTAGCGGCTCTCCACGGCGTGGCGGTAGGCGGCGAGCACGTTGTCCCGCCCCGCGAAGGCGCTCACGAGCATCAGCAGCGAGGACTCCGGCAGATGGAAGTTGGTGATCATGGCATCGACCACCCGGAACCGGTAGCCGGGCATGATGAACAGCTCGGTCTCCCGGCGGCAGGGCGCGAGGGTGCCGTCGGCCGCGGCGGTCTCCAGACTGCGCACGGCCGTGGTGCCCACGGCCACCACCCGCCCGCCGCGCTCGCGCGTACGGCTCACCGCTTCGCAGAGCGCCTCGCTCACGTGCACCCGCTCGGCATGCAGCCGGCCGGTGGCGATGTTCTCCTCGCGCAGCGGCTGGAAGGTGCCCGCGCCGACGTGCAGCGTGACGAAGGCGCGTTCCACGCCCGCGGCTTCCAGCGCGCCGAGCAGGGCTTCGTCGAAGTGCAGGCCCGCCGTCGGCGCCGCCACGGCGCCCGGCTCCCGCGCGAAGACCGTCTGGTAGTCGCCCCGGTCGCCGGCGTTATCGGGGCGGCGGATATAGGGCGGCAGCGGCACGTGGCCGTGGCGCTCGAGGTGTTCGAGCACCGGCACGTCGAAGGCGACCCGGAACAGGTCGCCGTCGCGCCCGGTCACCGTCGCGGTGGCGCCGCCCTCGAGCGCGAGCGACGTACCCGGCCGCGGCGACTTGCTGGCCCGCAGATGACACAGGGCGTCCCGCTCCGCCAGCACCCGCTCCAGCAGGAGCTCCACGCGGCCGCCGGTCTCCTTGCGGCCGTGGATGCGCGCCGGGATCACCCGGGTGTCGTTGAAGACCAGCAGATCGCCCGGCGAAAGCAGGCCGGGCAGCGCCGTGACCGCGGAATCGACGAGCGAGCCGTCGCCCTGCAGCACCAGCAGACGGCTGGCACTGCGGGGGCGGGCCGGCTCGTGAGCGATCAGCTCATCGGGCAGCTCGTAACTGTAGTCCTGCGCGCGCATGGCGGCGCATGGTATCAGACCTCCGGCAGGCCGAAATCCGCTTGCGGAGGCGGTGCCGGAGCCCGCTCCGGCGCCGCCGCGGGCGGGCGGATGCCGGGCAGCGCCGGCAGCCGGGGCGGCGGCGCGAGCCGGCCCTGGCTCGCCGGTATCTGCACCGACAGTTTGCGGCTGCGCTGCTCGCGCATGATCTCCAGCTCGAGCTCCTCGCCCTCCTCGTAGGAGCGGAGTATCCGGATCGCGTGGGAGACCGATCCGGGTTCACGGCCGCCGATGCGGCGAATGACGTCGCCGTCCTCGAGCTTCAGCGCGGGGTCCGATGGCGCCCTGACGACCAGCAGTCCGCTGTCGGTGCCAAAATAGCGGCCGAGGCCGGGCGAGAGCTCCACCAGCTCCATGTCACCCCAGGGACGGGCGGGGCCGAACCAGACCATGGGCGCGTCGGCACGAAAGTCGAAGTCGAAGTTCGCGCCGTCGCCGAAGAAGGTGAATGCCTGGGCCTCCCGGTCGCGGGTCTTCACCCCCAGCCTGAGTTCCTGGCCGTCCCCCCGGCGCAGCTCGATGTCGATGGTGTCGCCGGGTTCACGCTCGGCCAGGGCCTGCAGCAGGCGTCGGTTGGCGGCGGCGGGATCTTCGGCGGCCAGGGACTCGCCGTCGACGGCGGTCAGCACGTCGCCGGCCCGGATGCCGGCCTCCGCGGCCGCGCTGCCGGGCGAGACGCCCAGCACCTCGACGCCCTCGACCGGACCCTCGCCTTCTCCGGCACCCCCGCCGATGCTGACGCCCAGCACGGGACGGCGGGCGGAGGCGATGACGCCGCGGGCGTACTCCACCGCGCCGGGCACGACGCCGGAGGTGATCTCGGCGATCTCCCGGGCGGCCTCGGCCAGGCGCTCCTCCGCGGCGGCCAGCCTTTCCTCGGCCGCGCGCAGCCGCTCCGTCTCCGCCGCGCTGCGGGCCTCGTCGGCCGCACGCCGTTCCTCGCGAATGATGACGCGCCGCTCGGCCGCCTCTTCCCGCTCGGCCTCCGCCGCGCTCTCCTGCGCCGCCGCCGGCGCCGCCAGGCCGGACAGCCCGAGCGCCAGTACCAGCATGCCCGGGCCCGCTATCGTCGTTTTCATCGTGTCACTCCCAGTCCCAGTTCCAATCGATTACCAGTCGCTGACCAATCGCTGACCAATCGCCGACCAATCGCCGACCAGCCGTTTGCCGTTGTCCGGGTTGCCGTTGCGCCTGCCGCCAGCGCGGCCGGTTCAAAGCACCACCCGGCGTGCCTGCGCGTAACGCAGCTGCACCAGTGAATCCATGAGCTGCACCCGCTCGCGCCACAGCGCCCTGGCTTCGGCCTCGCTCAGCGGGCGCTCCGGAAAACTCAGCTGCTGGTCGATCATGGCGATGCGGTCCTCCAGCGTCGCGATCGTGCTCGCGGTGCTGGCGCGCATCACCCGCGGGGTCTCGGGGGCCGCACGCAGCGCTTCCTCCAGCAGCCGGGAGCGGGCCATCAGACTGCCCAGGCTCGCGTCGTTCTCGGCCGGGGTGGCGGCGAAACCGGCTTCGTCGACCGGAGCCGCGTCGTCCCGGGGCGAGGTCCCGGACAGCGGCAGGTCCAGCAGCGCGAAGACCACGGTGGCGGCCACCGCGCCGGCCGCCAGCCATTCCAGGTCCCGCCGCATGCGTCGCCGCCGCGGCGGCCTCACCAGCCCCTCGCTCTCGGCCCGGTCGCGGATCTCCCGCCATGCGCCGCGGGGCGGCGCATGCTGCGGCAGCCGCCGCAGCGCTTCGGCCAGATCCCCATTGCTCCTCATGCCGTTCTCCTCGTCCATCTTCAACCTCCCGGCAGCACCCCGGTCACCCGGCCGGTCGCATCGCCCGGCGCGCCGGCACCGCCTTCCAGCAGGCCGCGCAGCCGCCGGTGGGCGCGGGACAGCTGGGACTTGGAATAGCTCTCGGTCTTCTGCATCACCATCGCGATCTCCCGGTGGGTGTAGCCCTCGACGTCGTGCAGCCAGACCACCACCCGGCTCTCGGCCGGCAGGCTGGCCAGCGCCGCCTCCAGGTCCATGCGCAGGCCCACCGAGTCGGCCACCGGCGCACCGCCGTCCACCGGCTCGTCGCCGTCGCCGAGTTCGCCGGCGCGCCGGTTCCAGGCCGAGCGCAGGTGCATCAGGCACTTGCTCACGGCGATGCGGCGCACCCACGTGGCCAGCGAGGCGTCGCCCCGGTAGCGGGGCAGGCTGCGCATCACCTCGATGAAGGTCTCCTGCAGCATGTCCTCCGCGGCGGCCGGCGCCTTCACCAGCCGCAGGGCCAGCGTGTAGACGGCCGGCGCCAGCGTCCGGTACAGGGACTCGTGGGCACCCGCATCCCCGCGACGAGCGCGGCGGATGACCGCTTCATCCACGTTGATGCCTGCAAATCCCGACATGTCACAGCTCTTGATGCGCGAGGGGAGACGACCGTCGCAAAGATCGCCGCAAAGATGGTGGCGAAGTTCTTCGCGAGGTGGCCTGGCAGACGACCGCAACCTATACTAGCGCCCTCCTGCCGGGATGGCGGAACTGGTAGACGCGCTGGACTCAAAATTCAGTGGGGTGACCCGTGTGGGTTCGAGTCCCACTCCCGGCACCACAAGCAGCAACCCGCGGCGCGGACGGCCCGCCATCCGGCGACACGTCCGCCCCGCGGCATCTCCCGTACTCTCCCGTATGAAATATTGTTCCAACTGCGGCAGCCTCGTCTCCAAGACCATACCCGCCGGCGACAACCGCGAGCGCTGGGTCTGCAGCGAGTGCGACTACGTGCACTACCAGAATCCGAGGATCGTCGTCGGCTGCGTGCCGGCGCGGGGCGACGAGGTGCTGCTATGCCGCCGCGCCATCGAGCCCCGGCTCGGCTACTGGACCGTGCCCGCGGGCTTCATGGAACTGGGCGAGACCATGGAGGAAGGCGCGGCCCGGGAGACCCGGGAAGAGGCGCTGGCCGAGGTGGAAATCGGGCGCCTGTTCGCCACCGTCGACGTAGTGCAGGCGGGCCAGGTGCACGTGTTCTACACCGCCCGGCTGCTGGGCGGCTTCGGCGTCGGCGACGAGAGCCAGGAGGTGGACCTGTTCGCCGAGGCCGACATTCCCTGGGACGAGATATCCTTTCCCAGCGTCCGTTTCGCTCTCGAGCGCTACTTCGAGGATGCCGGCCGGGACCGGGGCGTGCACAGCCACAAGGCGCCGCGCATCCGGCTCTGACGAGGCTCTGAGCGCCCGGCGGACTCTATGGCATAATCCGGCCTCCGCTCCGGCGGGCCACGGTTCAAGAGGAAACAGAGGTAACCATGACCTTCGTCGTCACAGAGAGCTGCATCAAGTGCAAATACACGGACTGTGTCGAGGTCTGCCCGGTGGATTGCTTCCACGAAGGCCCGAACTTCCTGGTCATCGACCCCGAGGAATGCATCGACTGCACGCTGTGCGAACCGGAATGCCCGGTGGAGGCCATCTACTCCGAGGACGAGTTACCGGCGGGCCAGGAGAAATTCCTGGAGCTGAATGCGGAACTGAGCCGCGAGTGGCCGGTGATCACCGAGGCGAAGGATCCGCCGGAGGACGCGAAGGAATGGGAAGGCGTCCCGGACAAGCTGGAGCACCTGGAGCGCTGAACCTGGAGCGCTGAGCCGCGCTCCCGACCGTCACTCCCCGCCGTTACTCTCCAGCCGCTCCAGCAGCTGCGCCGGCGGCAGGTAGCCGCTCACGAGTTCCCCCGTCTCGGTCACGATGGCCGGCGTGCCGCGCAGGCCGATGTCGCGGCCGAGGTCGTAGTGGTGCTGCACCATGGACGCGTCGCACTCGCGGGACTGCACCGGCTGGTCGTTCTTGGCCCGCGTGAGCGCCGTATTCCGGTCGTCGGCACACCAGACGCTCTCCGCCTTCTGCCATGACGCCTGGCCGGGACCGCTGCGCGGATACAGCAGATAGCGCACCGCGATGCCCGCCTCGTTGTACTCGTCGATCTCGCGGTGCAGCTTGCGGCAGAAGCCGCAGTCGATATCCGTGAAGATGCTGACCGTGTGTTTCGGATCGGCCGGCGCGAACACGATGGCGTCGTCGTCCGGCAACGCATCCATCACGCGCCGGCGCTCGCCGTTCATCGCCGCCTCGGTCAGGTTGGTGCGGGTCTCCAGGTCGATGAGGTCGCCCTGGAACAGGTAGCGTCCGTCCGTGGTGACGTAGGCCACCAGCACGCCCTGCCGGATCTCGAAGAAACCCGGGATCGGACCTTCGTTGATGCTCTCCGGATCGAGCTGCGGGAAGCGCTCGGTGATCTCCGCCCGGACGCGCGCGAGATCCTCGTCGGCGTCTGCCAGGGCCGCGGCGGGAGCCAGGCCGGCGGCCAGCGAGACAGCGAGCGAGACGACTGCCGGGAGAATCGGCGACAGCGATCCGATGACACTACGCATAGAGAGTCCTCTGATTGACGGTTGACCGGCGGCGCCTGGGGCAGGCCGGGGACATGGGGGATGGGACAAGACGATCCGTCCATCGTTCCCGCCCGGGCCGGGCGGTGCGCATTGTAGCAGAGGGCGCGCCGGGATCCGGCAGCCCGACCGAATCAGCCCCGGGGGTGATGCGCCCCGTGCAGGTCCTTCAGCCGCTCCCGCGCCACGTGGGTGTAGATCTGCGTGGTGGACAGGTCGCTGTGGCCGAGCAGCAGCTGCACCACGCGCAGGTCCGCACCGTTGTTCAGCAGGTGGGTGGCGAAGGCATGGCGCAGTGTATGCGGGGAGAGCTTCTTCTTCACGCCGGCTTTCTGGGCGTAGCGCTTGATAATGTGCCAGAAGGCCTGCCGGGTCATGCGGTCGCCCCGGCGGGTGGGGAACATGTAATCGGTCTGGCGCTCCAGCAGGATCTCGACCCGGGGCCCCTCCATGAAGTCCCGCAGCCAGCGCTGGGATTCCTCGCCGAGCGGGATCAGCCGCTCGCGGTCGCCCTTGCCGACGATGCGCAGGACGCCCTGGTTCAGGTTGACCTGGTTCTGCTTGAGGTTGATCAGCTCCGAGACCCGCAGGCCGGTGGCATAGAGCAGCTCCAGCATCGCCCGGTCACGGTGGCCGAGAGGCTCTTCCGTATTGGGCGCGGCCAGCAGCGATTCCACCTCCTCCTCGGTGAGCGACTTCGGCAGTGAGCGGCCGATGCGCGGCATCTCGATGTCCGCTGTCGGATCGTCGGCGATGACGCCTTCGCGGCAGAGATAGCGGTAGAAGCGGCGGAAACTGGACAGCTGTCGCGCCGTGGAGCGGGGTTTGGCGCCCTGCTCCACCCGCCAGGCGATGAAGGCCAGCAGCTCCGGCTTGCCGGCCTTGACGATCTCCGTGCCGTCGTCGGCGACGAAGCGAGCCAGCGCCATGAGGTCGGCGCGATAGGCGCCCAGCGTATTCTTCGACAGGCCCCGCTCCATCCAGATGGCGTCGAGGAACTTGTCGATCATGGCCTCGGAGGCGGCACTGACGGCGGCCTCCTCGGTCTGTTTGCGCGCTGGGCTGTAGCTCATCTTGCGTATCTTCGGTCGCTGCTCGCTGGGTGCCGCGGATTGCACCGGCCACGTGCCGGCCAATTACAATGGCCATTGCCGGATCGGAGAGCGAGTATGTCCGCCCGGCCCCAGGGGGGGCGTGACCGCTGTCACAGATTCCCCAAAGCATTAACATAACGTGACCGGGTTCACACTCTACGATGCGAACCCGCTACGCTGAGGGAAGATGGCCAGACTGATCGGACTCGCCCGCGAGGCGTGGCACGCGCTGTACGGCCTGTGGTTCGCTGCCGTGTTCCTCGTCTGCGTCCCCGTCACGCTGCTGCTGGTCACCGTCCTGCCGGGACTGGGCCGGCGGCGGGCGGCGGCGCGCAGCGGCGCCCGTCTGCTCTTCCTGGCCACCGGCATGGGCCCCGGCATCGACAACCGCCGTCACCTGCCGGGGCGGCCCTGCGTGGTGGTGGCCAACCACGCGAGCTACCTGGACGGCATCATCCTCTGCGCCGCGCTGCCGCCGCGCTTCGCCTTCGTGATCAAGAGCGAGATGCAGCGGGTGCCGCTGGCGCATTACCTGCTGCGGCGCATCGGTGCCCAGTTCGTGGAGCGTTTCCACCACGGCCGCAGCGCGCGGGATGCGCGCACCATCCTGCGCCGCGCGCACGTGGGCGAATCGCTGGCCTTCTTTCCGGAGGGCACCTTCCACGCCGAGCCCGGGCTGCGCCGCTTCCGCGGCGGCGCCTTTGCCGTCGCCGCGAAAGCACAGGCGCCGCTGG
The DNA here is from genome assembly GCF_040706535.1 of Lentisalinibacter orientalis. NCBI lineage: Bacteria > Pseudomonadati > Pseudomonadota > Gammaproteobacteria > Woeseiales > Woeseiaceae > Lentisalinibacter > Lentisalinibacter orientalis. Next base: position 1,998,334 of record NZ_JAPDRJ010000001.1, on the reverse strand, counting down.
TGCCTGCCGTGATCCACGGCTCCCGCCATGCGCTGCCATCGAGCCGGCTGCTGCCGCGGCCGCAACGCCTGCGCGTCACGCTGCTGGAGCCCATCGACACCGCCGGCCAGACTCCGGCCTCTCTCGCCACCCTGTCACGGACGCGGATTCTCGAGCATCTGGACGAGCCCGACCTGCATCCGGCCGCTGAGACGCCGGCGCCTGCGGAAGACCGGCGGGACGAGACGATGACGGAGGCCGAAACCAGGATGGAGGCGCGCGGTCCGGCCGGGACGTAGGGCTGGTTGACCAGGGCCTTTTGACAGGCCCCGGCCGGACGGCTTCAGCCGGAGGCGATCCGCGCCGCCTCGACGGCCTGGCGGTCGCGCACGAAGGCGATCCAGGCGGCGGCATTCTGGCGCTCCTTGGCGTCGCCGGTCTCGCGGACCCTGTCGAAGGCCTGCAGCGCCTCGCCGAGGCGATCGAGCTCGGTGTAGGCCATGCCCATCAGCAGCCAGGCCCGGGCGGGCGTCTCCGTGCCGGCGTCGAGCGCCTGGCGGGCCGCCGCGATCACGTCCTCCCAGCGCGCCTGCTCGTTCAGGATGCTCGCCTTGTCCATGTAGTACTTGGGATCGCCGGTGAGCTGTCCCAGCTGGTCGATCACGGCGACGGCGCGGTCGTACTCCTTCGCCGAGGTCCACGCCGAGCGCAGCAGGTTCAGATTGTCTGCGTCGCGCTCCAGCGCACCCTCCTCGATGCCGCGGGCGAGTATCCGGCCGGCAACGTAGGGGCTGTCCAGGTAGAGATTCAGGCGCACGAGGTTGAGAATCTTGGGGCCTTCGGTGATCAGGCCGCGGTTGTAGGCGGCCATCATGGTGGCCAGCGCCAGCTGGTCCTCCTTCAGCTCCAGGTACACGCCCGACAGGGTCTCCCAGTAGCGACGCTTGTCCGGCCAGAGCCGGACCATCGTGCGCAGGACGTCGACGGCCGGCCTGAAGGCCTCTTGCTCCATGTGGATGGCCAGCTCCAGCTGATACCACGATTCCTTCGGCTTGTCGGCCTTCTCGATGGCCAGCTGCACGCAGGGCAGCGCCTCCCGATAGCGCTCGAGTTCGGCGAAACTGCCGCCCACCAGGATGTAGGCTGCGGCGTCGGGCTCCTCGGCGTAGCGGAACCAGGTGCGCATGGTCTCGATGGCGTCCTCGTAGCGGCCCTCGGACTGGTACAGGCCGGCCAGCGAGTAGAGCATGCCCTGCTGGGCCTGGGTGCTGAGAGCGTCCTCGGCCAGGCTGCGCTCGAAATAATCGATGGCCTTGCCGAAATCGCCGCGCGCGGAATAGATGAAGCCGTAGGTCTGCCACATCAGCGCCTTCTCGTAGTCGTTCAGGCGCATGTTCTCCATCTTGCCGATCTCGGTGAGGGCGTCGTCGTAACGATCCTCGCCCATCAGCTCGTGGATCTTTGACAGCCGCTTGTAGGCCAGCTCGCCCATGGTGCTGCCCGGGTCGTCGCGCTCCACGGCGGTGGTGTCCAGGCAGACCTTGCCCTGGGCCAGGGCCGGCCCGGTTGCCAGCAGGAGCAGCGCGGCCAGGGCGCCCATGGCGCTCCGCGCGATACTTGCGCAGGAGAAGGCCCGACCGCTCATGTCGCCTCGTCGATGTTGAAGTCGATCCGCTGCGTGGCCCTGCGCTTCACCGGCTGACCGTCGATGATGCGCGGCTTGAACTTCCACTTGAAGATGGCGCGCAGCGCGTTGCGCTCGAACATCCGGCGCGGCTCCGCGTCCACCACCTCCGGATCGGAGACCGTGCCGTCCTCGTTGATGGTGAACTCGATCAGCACCCAGCCGCTGATGCCCTCGATAAGGGCCTCCCGCGGCCACTGGGGCTCGATGCGCACGATGGGGATGACGTCGCCCTCGGCACCGGGGTCGCCGGCGCTCCACTGGCCGAGATACGGCCCGCCGCCCGCGCTCGCCGGCATGTCGATGCGCGGAGTCTCCATGCGCGGCAGGTCCGGCCGCGGTTTGTCCTGAGAGGGCTGGCTCAGCTTCGGCGGCGGCGGCGGCTCCTTCGGCTTCTCCGGCTCCGGCGGCGGCTTGCGCTCCTTGATGTTCTCGATCTCATCCTGCTCCACGCGGACGAAGTCGAGTGACAGGCGGTCGTCGTCGTCCTTGCGGATGTCGGGCGAACCCGAGATGAGCTGGTGCATCAGCAGGAACAGGCCAAGCGCCACCAGGATGCCGGCACCGAGGGATACCAGGAACCTCATGTCCTGCCTCCCCGCCCGTGCGCCTGCGTGCCCTTCTTCCTCACGTGCCCTCCGGCTCGGCCGCCACCGAGATGTCGACCACACCCCCGAGTCTCACCTGATCCATGATGTCGATCAAGGTGCCCGTGGGCGATTCCTGGTCGGCGATGATCACCGCCGAACTCTCCGGATTCTCGGTCAGGGCGTCCTCCACGATCTGGCGGATCTGGTTCAGCTCGACTTCCCGCTTGTTGATCCAGATGTCGCCGGTCTCGTTCACGCCGATCAGGATGTTGCCGCGCGGGCGCGCCTCCGCGGTCTCGGCCTCCGGCCGGTTGGGATCGATGCCCGTCTCCTTCACGAAGGAGGTGGTCACGATGAAGAAGATCAGCATGATGAACACGATGTCGAGCATCGGCGTGATGTTGATCTCCGTCTCGTCCTCCGGCGTCGAATGCTTGCGCGGCATGGTTGTCCCCGATCCGTCAGTCGGCCAGCGCCGCCAGCGAGACCTTGCTGGCGCCCGCCACCCGGGCCTGGTCGACCACCCGCACCAGGATGCCGGCGTCGGCGTTGCGGTCCGCCGCGATCACCACCGCGGCATCGGGATCCACCGCGAGGCCGCTCTCGATGTTGGCCCGCACGGCGCGGATGTCCGTGGGCCGGCCCTTGATGGAGATCTGCCCCGTGTCGCTGATGCGGATGGCGATCACCTCGGAGAGTTTCTGATCCTTCGGCGGCTCGCTCGAGGGACGGTTCAGGTCGACGCCGAACTCCTTCACGAAGGAGGTCGTGACAATGAAGAAGATCAGCATGATGAACACGATGTCGAGCATCGGCGTGATGTTGATCTCCGCCTCCTCGTCGTGCCGTTTCAGCCGTCTGCGCATCGCTTGCTCCGCGGCCCCCTCAGTGGTGGACCAGCATCTCCTCGAATCGTTGGACTTCCTTGCCGGCGCGCCGTTCGAGATAGGTGGCCAGATAGAGGCCGGACAGCGCCGCCACCAGACCGGACATGGTCGGGATGGTGGCCGCCGAGACGCCGCCCGCCATCAGGCGCGCGTTGCCAGTGCCGGCGAACGCCATCACGTCGAACACCAGGATCATCCCGGTCACGGTGCCCAGCAGGCCGAGCAGCGGCAGGATGGCCATCAGTGTCTTGATCATCAGGATATAGCGGTGACTCTCCACCGAGATCTCCGAGATCAGCTGGTCGCGGATGCGCCGGGCGTACCACGAGTCCGTGTCCTCGCGCTGATCCCACTCCTCGACCGCCCGTCGTTCCAGCCCGGGCAGCACCCAGCGGAAGAACCAGAACCGCTCGATGATGAGCGTCCACATCAGCGTGGTCACCGCAAGGATGGCCCAGAGCACGTCGCCGCCGGCTTCGAAGAAGCTGCGGATGGCGATGAATGCGGACTCGAGCAGATACATGCTGACCGTCCCGGCTGACCGTTAAACGCCCCTCTCGGAGTGGCGCGCGATCATGCCCGCGCTCTGCTCCTCCAGCACTTCCACCATCGCGCGGCTGCGCGCGGCGACCAGGCTGTGCAGGAACACCAGCGGGATGGCGACCACCAGCCCCAGCACCGTCGTGACCAGCGCCTGGGAGATGCCGCCGGCCATGAGCTTCGGGTCGCCCGTGCCGAACAGCGTGATGGCCTGGAAGGTGCGGATCATGCCGACCACCGTGCCGAGCAGACCGAGCAGCGGCGCCACCGCCGCGATGACCTTGATCCAGCCCTGTCCCTGCTCCAGGCGCGGCGTCTCCTTGAGGATGGCCTCGTCCAGCTTCAGCTCCAGGGTCTCGGTGTCGATGTGCTTGTTGTCCTCGAACACCTTCAGGATGCGGCCGAGCGGGTTGCCCTCCGAGGCGCTGTCGCGCTTCAGCTGCGAGCTGAGCTTGCGGCCGGTGACCAGCAGCGCCAGCAGGCGCCACAGCGCGATCAGCAGGCCGATGCAGCCGATGGCGATGATGACGTAGCCCACGGTGCCGCCCTGATTGATACGCTCGCCGAGACTCGGTGACTGCACCACCAGGCTCAGCAGCGCGCCGCGACTGGGATCCACCGCCATACGGGCGTTGCCTTCGCGCGCGGTGTACAGGTTCTCCGCCAGGCTGCGGAAGCGGTCGTCCGGCTGCCGGGCCAGCTCCTGCAGCTCGTCCGCCGCCGGGTCGTACTGCAGGAAGCGGTTGCCGGTGATCACGTTGAACAGCCCCACCCGCACCACTTCGGCGCTCTCCTCCTGGCCTGCCGCGTTACGGATGGTGGCCGCGAACCGGTCGACGTCGCCGGAGCCCGCCATCTCCTCCAGGATGAGCACCTGCAGGGACTTGAGGTCGGCGATGGAGGGCAGGCCGCGTGCGGAGGCCAGCTCCGTCGCGATCGCGCCCCGGTCCGGATACTCGGCGGTGATGAGCGAGGTATCCACCATGCCGTTGACCTCGCCGGCGGTCTGGCGCACGACGCCGAACAGCTCGCCCATGTCGCCGACCCGGATGCGCAGCGTCTCGTTCAGCTCCTCGAGCTGGCGCTCGTTCTCGTCGAACTGCGTCTTCAGCCGCTCGCTGCGCCGCTCTTCCTCGGCCAGCGCGCGCTTCGCGCTCTCCAGCAGCGCCTGCTGCTGGTTGCGCTTCTGCAGGAACTCCTGTTCCCGCTGCCGGTTCTCCTGGCTCAGTCGCTGGCCCTGCTCGCGAACCGTCTGCAGCAGCTCGTCCATGTCGCGGGGCGCGTCCTGGGCGAGTGCCGCGCCCGCCCCCATCGTCACGGCCAGGACCAATACGCCGGCCGCCGTGGCCGCCTTGCTTCTGGCCGACTTACTCGTGGCTGCGCTCATCATTCCTGCTCCGGGGCCGGGACCGGCAATGTCAGCAACTGCGGGGCGGCCTGCTTCCTGGCAATGGCGATGCCCTCGGTGATCGGGCGCCGGTACGAGGAGTCGAGCTCCTCCCACTGGCGGGTCTGCTTGTTCCAGAAGCCGGTGCGGGACCGGTCGGCCGTCTGATAGGCGAGCAGGACGCGCCCGACCCTGAGGAACGTGACCCGGGTATCGACGCCGTCGATGTCCAGGCTGCCCGTGTACGCCTCGATGTTGCGGCCGAAGCGGGCCTCTTCCTTGTAGGCCTCCATGATCTGGCGGTATTTCTCCGACACGGTGAGGTCGGAGCGCTCCATGTTGTCCTCGAGCCGGGTCAACCGATCCATGCGCTCACGCAGCTGGAACGGCATGTCCAGCTCGATGAAGGCGCGCAGGTCCGAGATCATCTCCAGCATGAGGGGCACGATGCCCTGCTCCACGTCGCCGAACTCCTCGAGCTGGCGGGTGATGGATGCCTTCTCCTCCTCCTGATCCTCGACCAGCCGCTGGAGGTTGTCGTTGTAGATCCTGATCCGGTCGAGCTGCTGGGTGGTCACCCGGTACTCGCCCAGCAGCTCCGAGGTCTGATCGGCCAGCTGGCTGATACGCACCTGGGAACGCTGCGCCGAGCGGTTGATTTCACTCTGCTCGCTGAGCACCTGGCCGAGCGTGGTCTGGCCGCCGGCCGGCGCCGCCAGCACGAAGACGGCCAGCAAACCGGCCGGGAAGCGACTCACGCGGACGGACCGCAATCGCGGGAATCGAACCATTATGAGAATTCCTTGGACTTCAGAGGTGTCCCGGGGCGCGCCCTGTCGCGCCAGCGGATCGCCGGAAACTAGCAGAATAGCGGCGCAAAAAAAAGCGCGGCAACCCCGCCGTAACCGCCGGCGCCGGGCGAATGCCGGCCGGATCGTTACGGATGCAACCGATTAGGCCGGAGCCTATAATCGTCGGATGATCGATAGCCCGGAGCGCACGCGCAGGCGCTGCGCGCGGGCTGCTGTCGCCGTGCTTTTCCAGGAGGGGGATATGGAACTGTTCGACACCATGAGCGACCGCGGCCACGAGCAGGTCGTGTTCTTCCAGGATCGTCCCACCGGCCTCAGGGCCATCGTCGCGATCCACTCCACGGTGCTCGGCCCGGCGCTGGGCGGGCTGCGCATGTGGCCTTACATCAACGAGGAGGAGGCGCTGCGCGACGTCCTCAGGCTGTCCCGGGGCATGACCTACAAGGCCGCGGTGTCCGGCCTGAACCTGGGCGGCGGCAAGGCCGTCGTCATCGGCGATCCCGAGCAGGACAAGAGCGAGGCCCTGTTCCGCATGCTGGGCCGCTTCATCGGCTCGCTGTACAACCGCTACATCACCGCCGAGGACGTCGGCACCACCGTCGACGACATGGACCACATCTTCCAGGAGACCGACCGGGTGGTGGGCGTGCACGAGGTGCACGGCGGCAGCGGCGACCCGTCCCCGTTCACGGCGCTCGGCACGCTGAAGGGCATCGAGGCCTGCGCCGAGCGCAGGTTCGGCCACGCCGACCTCGGCAAACTCAGCTTCGGCGTACAGGGCGTCGGCCACGTGGGCCGCCATCTCGTGCACAGGCTGCGCGAGCGCGGCGCCCGGGTGACCGTCACCGACATCAACGACGAGCGCGTGCAGTCGGTGGTGGACGAGTACGGCGCCGACGCCGTGCCCATGCAGAACATCTACGACCTGGACATGGACGTGTTCGTGCCCTGCGCGCTCGGCGGCGTCATCAACGAGGACACCGTGCCGCGCCTGAAGTGCAGCATCGTGGCCGGCAGCGCCAACAACCAGCTGGAGTCCGAGGCCTGGGGCACCGCGCTCGAGGAGCGCGGCATCCTGTATGCGCCGGACTACGCCATCAACGCGGGCGGCCTCATCAACGTGGCCATCGAACTGCAGGGTTATGACAAGGAACGCGCCCACCGACAGGTCTCGCTCATCTACAATAACCTCGCCCGGATATTCGACATCGCCGAGCGCGACGGGATACCGAGCTGGCAGGCGGCCGACCGCATGGCCGAAGAGCGCATCGCCGCGGTGGGCCGCACCAAGCTGCCCTATACCCGGCGGTTCAAGGACCGGCTCTCGGGCCGGGCCCATCACACGACCACCACGCACTGACACCGGAGCGCGCCGAGCCCCATGATCAACACCCGCATCAGTGAAGAGATCGACCTCCTGCGCGAGACCGTGCGCCGTTTCGCCGAGGAGGAGATCGCGCCGCGGGCGGCCGAGATCGACGCGAGCAACGAGTTCCCGGCCGACCTCTGGCCGAAGCTCGGGGAACTGGGGCTGCATGGCATCACCGTCCCGGAAGAGGACGGCGGCACCGGGCTCGGCTACCTGGCCCACGTGGTGGCGATGGAGGAGATCTCGCGGGCCTCCGCCTCGGTGGGGCTGTCCTACGGCGCGCACTCCAACCTGTGCCTGAACAACCTGTACCTGAACGGCACGGAGGAGCAGCGCGAGCGCTTCGTGCCCGGACTCGTGAGCGGCGAGATGCTGGGCGCGCTCGCCATGTCCGAGCCGGGCGCGGGCTCGGACGTGGTGGGCTCGATGAGCTGCCACGCCGAGAAGCAGGACGACGGCAGCTGGCTCGCCAACGGCTCGAAGATGTGGATCACCAACGGCCCGCGCGCCGACGTGATCCTCACCTACATGCGCACCGCGCCGAAAGAGGACGGATCGCGCTCCATCACCGCCTTCCTGGTGGAAAAGGACATGCCGGGCTTCCGTACGGCGCAGAAGCTGGACAAGCTGGGCATGCGCGGCTCGGACACCTGCGAACTCGTGTTCGAGGACTGTCGCATACCGGCGGAGAACGTCCTCGGCGAGGTGAACCGGGGCGTCTACATCCTGATGCGCGGGCTCGACTCCGAGCGGCTCGTGCTCTCCGGCGGTCCCATCGGCATCATGCAGGCCTGTCTCGACGCCGTGATGCCCTACCTGCGCGAGCGCAAGCAGTTCGGCCGGCCCATCGGCAGCTTCGGCATGATGCAGGGCAAGCTGGCCGACATGTACACGGCGCTGCAGACCTCCCGGGCCTTCACCTACCGCACCGCGGCCCAGTTCGACCAGGGGCTGCCGACCCGCCAGGACGCCGCGGCCTGCCTCCTGCACGCCTCCCGCGAGGCAGTGACGGTGGCGCTGGAGGCCATCCAGAGCCTGGGCGGCAACGGCTACATCAACGAATACCCCGTGGCGCGGCTGCTGCGCGACGCCAAGCTCTACGAGATCGGCGCCGGCACCACCGAGATCCGCCGCATGCTGATCGGCCGGGAACTCCTGGCCGCCGACTGAGCGCCTCCCGCGCTACAATGGCCGCCCGCCCAGGAAGACGGAGCAAGAGATCGCCATGAGTCAGGACCCCATCGTCATTGTCGCCGCCCGACGCACGCCGATAGGCGCCTTCCAGGGCGGCCTCGCCCCGGTGCCCGCCCCCGAGCTGTCGGCGGCGGCCAGCCGCGCAGCGCTGGCCGACTGCGGCCTGGACCCCGCGGAAATCAGCGAAGTGCTGCTGGGATGCGTCCTGCCCGCCGGCATCGGTCAGGCACCCGCACGCCAGGCGGCGCTGGCCGCCGGCCTGCCGGAGTCGGTGGGCTGCACCACCGTGAACAAGGTCTGCGGCTCGGGCATGAAGACCGTGATGGTCGGTGCCGACCTCATCCGCGCCGGTTCCGCCGCGGTGGTCATGGCCGGCGGCATGGAGTCGATGACCAATGCGCCCTACCTGATGCCCGGCGCGCGGGCGGGCCTGCGCATGGGCCACAAGGAGATCCTCGATCACATGTTCTTCGACGGCCTGCAAAACCCCTACGACGGCAACATGATGGGGCACTTCGCCGAGGAGACGGCGAAGAAATACGGTTTCAGCCGGGCAGACCAGGACGCCTTCGCCATCGCTTCGGTGGAACGCGCACGGGCGGCGGCGGACGGCGGCGCCTTCGACGCCGAGATCGCGCCGGTCACCGTGAAGACCCGCAGGGGCGAGACCACCGTCGACACGGACGAGGAGCCCGGCAGGGCCGACGTCGAGAAGATCCCGAACCTGCGGCCGGCTTTCGCGAAGGACGGCACCGTGACTGCGGCCAGCTCGTCTTCCATCTCGGACGGCGCCGCGACGCTGCTGCTGATGAGCGCCACCGAGGCGGAGCGCCGCGGCCTGGCGCCGCTGGCCCGCATCGCCGGCCACAGCGGCTACGCGCAGGACCCCGCCTGGTTCACCACCTCGCCGGTGTACGCCATCCGGGCGCTGCAGGACGAGCTCGGCTGGTCGCCGGACGACGTGGACCTTTACGAGGTGAACGAGGCCTTCGCCTGCGTCACCATGGCCGCGATGCACGACGTGGGCATCGCCCACGAGCAGGTCAACGTCAACGGCGGTGCCTGCGCCCTCGGCCATCCCATCGGCGCCTCCGGCGCCCGCATCGTCGTCACGCTGCTGCACGCACTGCGCAACCGTAACGCGAAGCGCGGTATCGCCTCGCTGTGCATCGGCGGCGGAGAGGCCGTCGCCCTGGGCATCGAGACGGTCTGACCCCGTGCCCGCCCTGAAGAGCCATCTGGATCCCGCGGATGGCCGCGTGGCCGAGAACGCGCGCCACATGCAGGGGCTGGTGGACGAGCTGCGCGAGAAGCTGACGGCCACGGCCCGCGGCGGCAGCGAGCGCGCACAGGCGAAACACGCCGAGCGCGGCAAGCTGCTCGTTCGCGAGCGCATCGACGCGCTGCTCGACCGCGGCAGCCCGTTCCTGGAACTCTCGCCGCTGGCCGCCGACGGCCTCTACGACGGCGCCGCGCCGGGCGCCGGCATCGTGACCGGCATCGGCCGGGTGCACGGCCGCGAGGTGATGGTGGTGGCGAACGACGCCACGGTTAAGGGCGGCACCTACTTCCCGATGACGGTGAAGAAGCACCTCCGGGCCCAGGAGATCGCGCTGGAGAACCACCTGCCCTGCGTCTACCTGGTGGACTCCGGCGGCGCCTTCCTGCCACGCCAGGACGAGGTCTTCCCGGACCGTGACCACTTCGGCCGCATCTTCTACAACCAGGCGACTCTCTCTGCCGCGGGCATCGCACAGCTTGCCGTCGTGATGGGTTCATGCACCGCCGGCGGTGCCTACGTGCCGGCCATGAGCGACGAGGCCATCATCGTGCGCAATCAGGGGACCATCTTCCTCGGCGGCCCGCCGCTGGTGAAGGCGGCCACCGGCGAGATCGTCGACGCCGAGGACCTGGGCGGCGGCGAGGTGCACAGCCGGGTCTCCGGCGTCACCGACTACCTGGCCGAGGACGACAACCACGCGCTGGCCATCGCCCGGGACTGCATCGCGCGGCTGGCGCCGGCCCGGGACACGGCACCCCCCCACGCGCCGGCGGAACCGGTGATGGACGCCGACGGCATCTACGGCGTGGTGCCGACGGACCTGAAGCAGCCCTACGACGTGCGCGAGATCATCGGGCGCATCGTCGACGGCTCCGAGCTGCAGGAGTTCAAGCCGCTGTACGGCAAGACCATCGTGTGCGGCTTCGCGCGCATCCATGGTTATCCCGCAGGCATTATTGCCAATAACGGCATCCTGTTCTCCGAATCCGCGCTGAAGGCCACCCACTTCATCGAGCTCTGCAACCGCCGGCGCATCCCGCTGGTGTTCCTCCAGAACATCACCGGCTTCATGGTGGGGCGCAAGTACGAGAACGCCGGCATCGCCAAGGACGGCGCCAAGATGGTGAACGCGGTGGCCACGGCGACGGTGCCGAAGCTGACCGTGGTGATCGGCGGCAGCTACGGCGCCGGCAACTACGCCATGTGCGGGCGGGCCTACGGCGGCCGCTTCCTGTGGATGTGGCCCAACGCCCGCATCTCGGTCATGGGCGGCGACCAGGCGGCCAGCGTGCTGGCCACCGTGCGCCGGGACGGCGCAGAGGCCCGCGGCGAGGAGTGGCCGGAGGACGAGGAGGCCGCCTTCCGCGAGTCCATCCGCCGCCAGTACGAGGACCAGGGCAACCCCTACTACGCCACGGCCCGGCTGTGGGACGACGGCATCATCGATCCGCTGGACACCCGCCGCGTGCTGGCCCTCGGACTCGCGGTGACCGCCGGCGCGCCGGACCCGGGCGAGGGTCCCTACGGTATCTTCCGGATGTAGGCGGGGGTAGCCGGGGTAACCATGTTCCAGCGCATCCTGATCGCCAACCGCGGCGAAATCGCCTGCCGCATCATCGAGACCTGCCGCCGGCTCGGCATCGCCACCGTCGCGGTCTACTCCGAGGCCGACGGGCGCGCCCGCCACGTGCGCATGGCGGATGCCTGCCTGCCGATCGGCCCGGCGCCGGCCGCCGAGTCCTACCTGGACGGCGAGCGCATCGTCCGCGCGGCGCTGGACGCCGGCGCGGAGGCCGTGCATCCCGGCTACGGCTTCCTGGCCGAGAACGCCGATTTCGCCGCCGCCGTGCGCGCCGCCGGCCTGGTCTTCATCGGCCCGGACACGGACACCATCCGCAGCATGGGCTCCAAGCGCGCGGCCAAGGACATCATGGACGCGGCCGGCGTGCCGGTAATCCCGGGCGTGTCGGGCATCGGCAGCGTCGACGAGCTGCGGCGCAGCGCCCAGAGCCTCGGCCTGCCGGTCCTGCTGAAGCCCTCCGCCGGCGGCGGCGGCAAGGGCATGCGGGTGGTGCGCGATCCCGCGCAGCTGGAGGAAGCATGGAAGGCCGCCAGGCGGGAGGCGCTGGCCGCCTTCGGCGACGACGAGATCATCCTGGAGAAGTTCATCGAGCGTCCGCGCCACGTGGAGGTGCAGATCTTCGGCGACAGGCACGGCAACCTGGTGCACCTGTACGAGCGCGAGTGCTCCATGCAGCGCCGCCAGCAGAAGATCCTGGAGGAGTCGCCGGCACCGGGGCTCACCCGCAACCAGCGCGACGCGCTGCACGGCGCGGCACTGGCAGCCGGCCGCGCCGTGGGCTACGTGAACGCCGGCACCGTCGAATTCATGCTGGACGACCGCGGCCAGTTCCACTTCCTGGAGATGAACACCCGCCTGCAGGTCGAGCATCCGGTGACGGAGCTGACCACCGGGCTGGACCTGGTGGAGTGGCAGCTCAGGGTGGCGAGCGGCGAGCCGCTGCCGGCCGCGCAGGGCGAGATCGCGAGCCGCGGTCACGCCATCGAGGCGCGCATCTATGCCGAGGATCCGGCCCGGGATTTCCTGCCGTCCACCGGCGCCATCGAGGTATTCGACTGGCCCCGGCGCGACCCCCTCGTACGCATGGACCACGGATACGAGGCCGGCGACGCCGTCGAGCGCTACTACGACCCGCTGGTCGCGAAGCTCATCGCCAGCGGGCCGGACCGCGACGCCGCTCTGCGACACCTGCAGTCCGCGCTGGCCGGCTGCGTCCTGTTCGGCCCGCGCAACAATCTCGCCTTCCTGCGCCGCCTGGCCCGCACGCCGGCGTTCGTGAAAGGCCGCAGCGACACCGGCTACGTGGACCGGGAACTCGAGAGCCTGACCCGGGCGACGCCGGTGCCGGACGGAGTCCTGCTGACCGCGGCGGCAGCCGTCATGCGCCGCCTGCAGCGCGGCGGCGGCGAGGATGCCTCGCCGTGGGCCGCCGCGGACGCCTGGCGCGGCCGGCCGGCCGCCGGCACCACCATCGCCTTCGATACGGCTGCGGGCGAGCGGCGGATCACGGCCCGCGGCGGCCCGCAGACCTTCTCCATGGCCATCCGGGATGCGCGTGAGGGGGCCACCGATGACGCAGACTGGCACCGGGTGCGGCTGATCGATACCGGCTGCCGCGGGCTGGTGGCGGAGATCGACGGCGCCTCCCGCGCGGTGGAGATCGCCTGTACGGCTCGCCGGGTCCAGGTCACGGTGGACGACGAGACCCGGGAGTTCGACATCGCCGACCCGTGGGCCACGGAATCGGCCATGCCCGAGACCGACGCCCACCCGGCGGCGCCCATGCCGGGGCGGGTCGTCGAGGTGGCCGTGGCCGAGGGCGACCGGGTTTCCGAAGGCGACAAGCTGCTGGTGCTGGAGGGCATGAAGATGGAGTTCACGCTGCGCGCGGGTACGGCCGGCCGGGTCGAGCGCGTGCGCGTGGCGGAAGGCGATTTCGTGGAGGCCGAGGCCGTCCTGGTCGACATCGAACCCGACGGCGACGGCACCGAAGACGGCAGAGAAGACTGACAGGAGCGAACATGGATCTCGGCGGAGTAAAAGCGATAGTCACCGGCGGCGCATCCGGCCTGGGACGGGCGACGGCGGAGCACCTGCTGGCGGCGGGCGGCAGCGTGACGCTGCTGGATGTCAACGAGGAGGCCGGCGCCGAGGCCGCCGAGGCGCTGGGCGAGCGCGCCGGTTTCATCCGCACCGACGTCAGCGACGAGGCGGACGTGCGCGCGGCCGTCGGCCGGGCGGCCGAGGCGATGGGCGGACTCACCCTGGCCGTGAACTGCGCCGGCGTCGTCGCTCCCGGACGGGTGCTCGGCCGCGACGGGCCGATGGACTCGGCCTATTTCACGCGCACGGTGATGATCAACCTGGTCGGCTCCTTCAATATCGCGAAGGAAGCGGCGGCACTCATGCAGAACAACGAGCCGAACGGGGAAGGCGAGCGCGGGGTGATCGTGAACACGGCCTCGGTCGCGGCCTACGAGGGCCAGATCGGCCAGGCCGGCTACTCGGCCTCGAAGGGCGGCGTGGTCGGCATGACACTGCCCATCGCCCGGGAGCTGGCCCGTTTCGGCATCCGCGTGATGACCATCGCGCCCGGCATCTTCATGACGCCGATGATGGCGGGACTGCCCGACGAGGTGCAGCAGTCGCTCGCGGCGCAGATTCCGTTCCCGTCGCGCATGGGCCGGCCCGAGGAATATGCCGACCTGGTTGGCTACATCTACACGAATCCGATGCTGAACGGAGAGACCATCCGCCTCGACGGCGGCATCCGCATGCAGCCGAAGTAGGCGCGGCGCCGGCGCGCCGGCCGGCCTCACATACCGGTGTAGTTCGGGCCGCCGCCGCCCTCCGGCGTGACCCAGCGGATGTTCTGCTTCGGGTCCTTGATGTCGCAGGTCTTGCAGTGCACGCAGTTCTGCGCGTTGATACGGAAGACCTTGCTGCCCTCCTCTTCCACCACCTCGTAGACGCCCGCCGGACAGTAGCGCTGGGACGGGCAGTCGTAGGTGGGCAGGTTGAACTCGATGGGCAGAGACGGGTCCTTCAGCTGCAGGTGGACGGGCTGGTCTTCCTCGTGGTTGGTACCGGAGAGATAGACGGACGACAACCGGTCGAAGGTGATCACCCCGTCCGGCTTCGGGTAGTCGATCTTCTCGCACTCGGCGGCGGGCTTCAGCTCCTCGTGGTCCGGCACACGGTTGTGCATCGTGAACGGCATGCGCCCGCGCATGATGTTCTGGTCCAGGAACGTGAATGCCGCGCCGAAGAAGGTGCCGAACTTGTGCTGCGAGGGTTCGAAATTGCGCGCCTTGTACAGCTCCTCGTGCACCCAGGAATTCTTCACCCGCTCCTCGTGGGCGACCAGATCGCTGCCGCCCTCGTCGCCGGCCTCGAAGGCCTCGAACACGGACTCGGCGGCCAGCATGCCGGTCTTCATCGCCGTATGCGCGCCCTTGATCTTCACGCCGTTCAGGTAACCGGCGTCGCAGCCCACCAGGAGCCCGCCGGGGAAGCAGGTCTTCGGCAGCGCCTGCAGGCCGCCCTTGTTGACGGCCCGTGCGCCGTAGGAGATGCGCTCGGCGCCGTCCAGGTACCGGCGGATCTTCGGATGGGTCTTCCAGCGCTGGAACTCGGCGAAGGGATCGAGATGGGGATTCGAGTAGTTCAGCGCGATGATGAAGCCGAGATACACCTGGTTATTCTCGGCGTGATAGAGGAAGCCGCCGCCCTCGGTGTTGTTGCGCAGGGGCCAGCCGAGAGAATGCACCACCAGGCCTTCCTCGTGCTTCGCCGCCTCGATCTCCCAGACCTCCTTCAGGCCGATGCCGTAGTGCTGGGGGTCGGAATTCGCCCGCAGGTCGTACTTTTCCATCAGCTCCTTGCCGAGGTTGCCGCGCACGCCCTCGGCGAAGATGGTGTAGCGGGCGCGGAGCTCATAGCCCGGGGTGAACGCGTCTTTCTGCCTGCCTTCCCGGTCCACGCCCATGTCGCCGGTGATCACGCCCGCGACCTTGCCGTCCTCGTACAGCACCTCGGCGGCCGCGAAGCCGGGGAACACGTCGACTTCCAGCGCCTCCGCCTGCTCCGCCAGCCACACGCAGAGTTTGCCGAGGCTGATGATGTAGTTGCCCTCGTTGTGCATGGGGCCGGGCACGAAGGGCCCGGGCACCTTCACGGCGCCCTTCTCCGAGGTCATGTAGTAGATGTCGTCACGGGTGACGCCGGTGGTCACCGGCGCGCCGCGCTCCTTCCAGTCGGGGAACAGCTCGTCCAGGGCCCTGGGCTCGAAGACGTTGCCCGAGAGGATGTGCGCGCCGATCTCCGAGCCTTTCTCCACGACGACGACGGAGAGTTCCCGGCCTTTCTCCTGCGCCAGCTGCTTCAGCCGGCAGGCCGCGGCCAGACCGGCCGGCCCGGCGCCTACGATAACGACGTCGAATTCCATGGATTCGCGTTCCACGTGTCATCCCCTCTGTTGGTATCGGATCGGGCCTGAAGGCCCTCCTACATGGTTCGGGCCTGAAGGCCCTCCTGCGTGCGATTCGTGCGCTTGCGAAGTATCCCGGCAATTCTAACATCCCGTGCCCGGGCGGCGCCTGTCGAGGCCTTGTGGAGGCAGAGGCGCGGACGGTGTACGCTCCGTTGCGCCATGACCATCCACCACCGCTACCTGGACTGCGTGCGCCGGGAGGACCTGACCCGGGATCCGGCCCAGGAGGCGGCCGTCACCGAGCTGCAGCGGCTGCACGACGAGCTGACCCGGGACACCGGCACGGCGGCGACGCTGCGCCGCGCCCTGGCGCGGCGGTTCCCCGGGCGCTTCGCGCTCGAGCCGGTGCGCGGCCTGTATCTCTGGGGCGGCGTCGGCCGCGGCAAGACCCTGCTCATGGACCTGTTCTTCGAGGAGCTGCCCTTCGAGGACAAGCTGCGCATCCACTTCCACCGCATGATGCGGCGCGTGCACGAGGCGCTGAAGCGCCACGGGCGGCTGGAGGATCCGCTCGACCGGGTCGCAGCGGATATGGCGGCGGAGACCCGCGTGCTCTGTTTCGACGAGTTCTTCGTCTCCGACATCGCCGACGCCATGATCCTCGGCCGGCTGCTCCGGGCGCTGTTCCGGCGCGGCGTCACGCTGGTGGCCACCTCGAACCTGCCGCCGTCGGAGCTCTACCGCGACGGCCTGCAGCGCCAGCAGTTCCTGCCGGCAATCGAGGCCATCGAGCGCCACTGCCGGGTATTCCACCTGGATGCCGAGACCGATTACCGGCTGCGCGTGCTGGAGGAGGCGGAGATCTATCACGCGCCCCTCGATGAGGCCGCGGACCGCAACCTCGCGCGCTACTTCCGGCGCATCGCCTCGGGGCGCGAGGAGAGCGGCCGCACGCTCACCATCCAGGGCCGGCCGGTGCGCACAGTGCGCCTCGCCAGGGGCGTCGCCTGGTTCGAGTTCGCCGAGTTGTGCGACGGGCCGCGCAGCCAGGACGACTACATCGAGATCGCCCGGCGCTACCACACGGTGATCCTGGCGGGCGTGCCCGTGTTCGACCGCGCGAGCGAGAACCCCGCCCGGCGCTTCATCGCCCTGGTGGACGAGTTCTACGAGCGCCGGGTCAACCTGATCCTGTCGGCGGCAGCCCCGCCCGACGAGCTGTACCGGGGCCGGCGCCTCGCCTTCGAATTCGAGCGCACCGTGAGCCGGCTCGTCGAGATGCAGTCCCGGGAGTATCTCGCCGCGCCGCACCTCGCCTGATGCCCCGCCGCGTCGTTGCGGCATCTCCGGGCTGGCCACCGACCTTCGCGGAGGCTAACCTCACCCGGTCTGCGGCGACATGCCGACGCGATGGACGGAGACCATGGCCGAGAAGCAACAGGAACTGATACTCGAGGACTTCCTCCCCTACCGCCTGTCCATACTGTCGAACACGGTGAGCGCCACCATCGCGGGCGCCTATTCGAAGCGCTTCGGGCTGTCGATACCCGAGTGGCGCATCATGGCCGTGCTGAGCCGCCACCCGGGCCTGTCGGCCTCGGAGGTGGCCGAACGCACGCTGATGGACAAGGTGGCCGTGAGCCGCGCGGTGGGCAAGCTGATCAAGAGCGGGCGCATCAACCGGCGCTTCGCCGACCAGGACCGGCGCCGTTCCATCCTGCACCTGTCGCCGGCCGGCGAGGAAGTGTATGCGGAGGTGGCGCCGCTGGCGCTGAAGTTCGAGCGCGAACTCCTGCACGGGCTCAGCGACGACGAGGTGCACACCCTGGACGTGCTGCTGGAGCGCCTGCTCGCGCGGGCCCGCCTGCTGGGCGCGCCCCACTACTGAGTCAGGTGCCGTCGGCGAGTTCCGTGCGCACCCGGATCAGTTCCGGGAAGAAGTCGTAGTCCAGCGCCCGCTTCAGCCAGGTGACGCCCGCCGTGCCGCCGCTGCCGCGCTTGTGGCCGATGATCCGCTCCACCGTCTTCAGGTGGTGGTAGCGCCAGAACTGGAAGTTGTTGGACACGTCCATGAGCGCCTCGGCCAGTTCGTAGGCCTGCCAGTAACGCTCGGGCTCGGCATAGATCTCGCCCAGCGCGGCCACCACCCGGTCGTCGGGTTCGCGCGGCGCGGCGAAGTCCCGCTCGATGGCCTCCCGCGGCACCGGCAGGCCGATGCGCGCCAGGTGGCGCAGGAACTCGTCGAAGATGGCGGGCGCCTCCAGCGCGGCGCGCAGCCGCCGGTGCCACTCCTCGTGACGCGCGAATACGGCGATCTTCGCCGGGTCCTTGTTGCCGAGCATGAACTCCACCAGCCGGTACTGGGGTGACTGGAAGCCGGAGGCCTGCCCGAACACGTGGCGGAACTCGGCGTACTCGCTGGGCGTGAGCGTATCCAGCACGTCCCACTGGCTGTAGAGCTGGTGCTGCACCTGCTTCACCCGCGCCAGGATCTTCGCCGCGCGCCCGAGATCGTCCTCGCGGATGGCGGCCATCGCCGCTTCGAGCTCGTGCACCGTCAGCTTGAACCAGAGCTCCGCCACCTGATGCTGGATGACGAACAGCATCTCGTCGTGGTGGGGCGGGTCGCTCAGCGGGCGCTGCGCGGACAGCAGCCGGTCGAGACGGAGATAACCGGCGTAGTCCTCGCGGGGATCGAGGTCGGTGTGGAATGCGTTGTCGTAATGGTCGGTCGCCATGGGGGACGTTCTCCTCCTCGCACGCCGGCGCCGCTGCCGGCGGCCTGTCATGACTGGATGCGCGGCAGGATACCAGCAAGCGCGCGGCCACGGCGGGGCGGTGTCGTCGTGTATACTGGCGCCCCGTTGGAAGACGGTCACACCCCCGCCGGGATCGCGGCCGGCGGCGTCAGGAACTGCGATCATAGTGAGCCCCAAAGCGCTGCGCCGGAACACGGACCAGAAGGACCGGATCCTCGAGGAGATCGTCGCCGCCGTGCGCGGCTCCGGACCGTTCAGGAACCGCGCGCGCCTCGGCACCTTCATCCGTCATTACTACGCCGACGTCGACGTCGAGGACCTGCGCGCGGCCACGGCGGAGAACCTGGCCGGGGCGGCACTCGCCCACCTGGAACTCGGCATGACCCGCCGGCGCGGCCGCCACCGGCTGCGCATCTACAACCCCGACCCCGAACGCGACGGCTGGGACTCCAGCCACACCATCGTGGAGATGGTGAACGACAACATGCCGTTCCTGGTGGACTCGCTCGGGATGGCGGTGGCGAGAATGGGCGCCAACGTGCACCTGACCGTCCATCCGCTGGTACGCGTGGAGCGCGACGCGCAGGGTGTGCTGACCGGCGTCCATCCCCGCTCCGCCCGGGAAGGCCGGGTGGAGTCCTTCGTGCGCCTGGAGATCGACCGGGAGACGAGCGACCGGCGCATGGCGGCCCTGAAGCGCGCGCTGGAGGAGACGCTGCGCGACGTGCGCGTGGCCGTGCGGGACTGGCGCCGCATGCGCGAGAAGATGCTGGAGGCCGCCGCCGCGCTGGAAGGCCCGGCCGGCCGCGTGGACCAGACCCTGGTGGAGGAGAGCCGCCGGCTGCTCGAGTGGATGGCGGACGACCACTTCACCTTTCTCGGCTACCAGGAATACGAGGTCGTGCGCAGCAACGGCGAGGCCCAGCTCCGGCCGGTGGCGGACACGGGCCTCGGCATCCTGTCGAAGCGCCGCTCGGCGGAGCGGCGGGTGACCATGACCCCGGAGATGCGGCGCGAGGCCCGCGGCCGCGAGCTCCTGATCCTGACCAAGGCGAATGCCCGCTCCACGGTGCACCGCCCCAGCCATCTCGACTACATCGGCGTGAAGGTCTTCGGCGAGGCCGGCGAGCCGGTGGGCGAAAAGCGCTTCCTCGGGCTGCTCACCTCGGTGGCCTACAACGAGAGTCCACGCGCCATCCCGCTGCTGCGGCTGAAGGTCCGGCGCGTCATCGAACGGGCGGAGCTGGATCCGAGCGGCCATCGCGGCAAGGCGCTCATGCACGTGCTGGACACCTACCCGCGGGACGAGCTGTTCCAGGCCTCGGTCCGGGACCTGTCGCGCACCACGGCGGGCATCCTGAACCTGCAGGAACGCCAGCGGGTGAAGCTGTTCCTGCGCCGGGATGCCTTCCGCCGCTTCTTCTCCTGCCTCGTCTACGTGCCACGGGAGAAGTACAACACCCGGGTACGCCAGCGCATCGAGACCATCCTGATGCAGGCGTTCGACGGGCTCAGCATCGAGTCGTCGGTGGAGTTGTCGGAGTCGGTACTCGCGCGGCTGCACCTCATCGTCCACATCGAACAGGGCCGCAAGCCGCGGATCTCCATCCGCCAGATCGAGAAGGACATCGGCGAAGCCGTGGTGACCTGGCAGGACCGCCTCGCCCACGCGCTGGTGGAGCATCTGGGCGAGGCCCGCGGCATCGCGCTCGCCCGCCGCTACGGTCATATCTTCCCGCTGGCCTACGAGGAAGACGTGCTGCCGGCCGCCGCCTGCGGCGACGTGGAGACGCTGGACCGGCTGACGAGCGGCGAAGCGGGTGCGGGCGAGGACACGGAGCTGTACCGCCCGCCGGGCGTCACCGAACGGCTGCATTTCAAGATCTTCCGTCCGGGGGAGCCTCTGCCTCTCTCCGACGCCCTGCCCATCCTCGAGAACCTGGGCGTGCGCGTGGTCAGCGAGCGGCCCTATCACCTGGAACCGGACGACGGCAGCGCCTGGTGGATCCAGGACTTCGAACTCGAGCACCCCCGCGGTGCCGCCATCGACCCGGCGGAGGCCGAGCGCCGCTTCGAGGATGCGTTCTCGCGGGTACTCGCCGGCGAGTGCGAGAACGACGGGCTGAACCGGCTGGTGCTGGAGGCCGGTCTGAGCGCCCGGGAGACCTCGATATTGCGCGCGTTCTCCAAGTATCTCCTGCAGCTTGGCCTGCCCTTCTCCCAGCCCTACATGGAGTCGGTGCTGGCGCGCTATCCGCAGATGGCTGCGCTGCTGGTGCGCCGGTTCCGGCTGCAGTTCGACCCGGATGCCGACGCCGAAGCCGCGCGCGCCGGGCTCGAGGAGTGCCGCCGCGAGATCGCCCGGCTGGTCGCCGAGGCGGCGACGCTGGACGAGGACCGGATCCTGCGCGCCTACACGGGCGTACTCGATGCGGCGCTGCGCACGAATTTCTTCCGCGTCGACGAAGCCGGCCGGGAGCCGCCGGCCATCGCCATCAAGTTCGACCCTTCCGCACTGGAAGAGGCGCCGCTGCCCCGTCCCCGCTACGAGATCTTCGTATACTCGCCGCGGGTGGAAGGCACGCATCTGCGCGCCGGTCCGGTGGCCCGCGGTGGCATCCGCTGGTCGGACCGGCGCGAGGACTTCCGCACCGAGGTGCTCGGCCTGATGAAGGCGCAGACGGTCAAGAACACGGTGATCGTGCCCACCGGCGCCAAGGGCGGCTTCCTGCCGAAGCGATTACCCGAGGCTGACAGGGACGCGGTGCAGGCGGAAGTGATCGCCTGCTACCGCATCTTCATCGGCTCGCTGCTGGACATCACCGACAACATCGTCGAAGGCGAAGTAGTGCCGCCGGACCGCGTGGTGCGCCTCGACGGCGACGACCCCTACCTGGTGGTGGCCGCCGACAAGGGCACGGCCGCGTTCTCCGACATCGCCAACGGCATCTCGGCGGAGTACGGCTTCTGGCTGCACGACGCGTTCGCCTCCGGCGGCTCGGCGGGTTACGACCACAAGAAGATGGGCATCACCGCCCGCGGCGCGTGGGAGGCCGTGCGCCGGCATTTCCGCGAGATGGGCATCGAGACCCAGAGCCAGGAGTTCACGGTGGTCGGCATCGGCGACATGAGCGGCGACGTGTTCGGCAACGGCATGCTGCTGTCGCAGACCATCCGCCTGCTGGCCGCTTTCAACCACCAGCACATCTTCCTGGATCCGAACCCGGACGCCGCGGCGAGCTTCGCCGAGCGCGAGCGCCTGTTCGCCCTGCCCCGCTCGAGCTGGGAGGACTACGACAAGCGGCTGATCTCCGCCGGCGGCGGCATCTGGCCCCGCTCGGCCAAGAGCATCCCGCTGAGCGCCGAGGTGCGCGCCATGCTGGGCGTCACGGACGAGAGCCTGAGCCCGCCCCAGCTGATACGCGCCATCCTGCGCATGGACTGCGACCTGCTCTGGAACGGCGGCATCGGCACCTACGTCAAGGCCGGCAGCGAGTCCCACACCGAAGTGGGCGACCGCAGCAACGACGCCGTGCGCGTCAACGCCGGCGAGCTCGGCTGCCGGGTGGTCGGCGAAGGCGGCAACCTGGGCCTGACGCAGCGGGCGCGCATCGAGTTCGCGCTGGCCGGCGGACGCATCAACACGGACTTCATCGACAACTCGGGCGGCGTGGACAGCTCCGACCGGGAAGTGAACATCAAGGTGCTGCTCGGGCAGGTGGCCGAGACCCGGCGCATGACCACCGGCCGGCGCAACCGGCTGCTGGCGGACATGACCGAGGACGTGGGCGCGCTCGTCCTGCGCAACAACTATCTGCAGACCCAGGCCATCAGCATGATGCAGGCCACCGGGGTCGACCGCCTGAGCGAGCATCTCTATCTCATCCAGGCGCTGGAGAAGACCGGCCTGCTGGACCGGGAGCTCGAGTACCTGCCGGACGACGAGACCCTGGAGGAACGGCGCCAGCGCGACCTGGGGCTCACCCGCCCCGAACTGGCGGTGCTGCTCAGCTATTCGAAGATCGAGCTCTACGCCCGCATGCAGGCCGCCCATATCCCCACCGACGGCTATCTGGCGAAAGAGCTCGAGCAGTACTTCCCGGCGCCGCTGCCCCGCCGTTACGGCGACCTCATCCGCGAGCATCGCCTCGGCGGCCAGATCCTGGCCACGCTGATCACCAACAGCATGGTCAACCGGATGGGCCCTGCGTTCGCCTGGCGGGCTGCGGACGAGACCGGCGCAGATGCGGTGAGCGTGGCCCGGGCGTACGCCGTGGCCCGGGAGGTCTGCGGCGCGCGCGACATCTGGGCAGACATCGAGGCGCTGGACAATGTCATTCCGGCGGAGACCCAGTACCTGGTCATGTTCGAGGTCAGCCGCAAGCTGCGCCACGCCTGCTACTGGCTACTGCGCCGCGAGCAGCCCTACGAGAGCATCGAGGCCGCCGTGCAGACACTGAAGCCCGGCGTCAGCCTGGTGTTCCAGAAACTCGGCTCGCTGTTGCACGACAGCGCGCGCCAGCGCCTTGCGCGCATGAGCAACGAGTTCGAGTCCATGGGCCTGCCCGGCCGGCTCGCCCAGCGCATCGCCGCGCTGACGGCGGTCACCTCGGCGCTGGACATCGTCGACATCGCCGGCGACCGGGACCTCAGGCGGGTCGCGCGGCTGTACTTCGAGCTGGGCCGCGGACTGCGCCTGGACTGGGTGCGCGAGCGGATCGACGAGCTGCAGGCGCGCGGCCACTGGCAGGCCCTGGCGCGCAGCCGCCTGCGCGACAACATCCGCAACGTCCAGCGCACGCTCACCGAGCGGCTGCTGGAGGAGACCGGGCCGGAGCTCGGCACCGGCGAGGCCGTGGTCAGCTGGCTGGACGGCGCCGGCGAACGGGTGCGCGTGGCGCGCCACATGCTCGACGAGATGCAGAAGAGCACCCGTACCGATTTTGCTACGCTCTCGGTCGCCACCGACGAGCTGACTAAACTCACGGGCCGCTGACAGGACCGCGGGACGCCGACGACCATCCCGGACACATCCCCGAACAACAATGGCTGACAGATAATGGCAGACGAACAACTCATCGCGGTATTCATCGACTTCGAAAACCTGGCGCTGGGCGCCAAGGAGACGCCCCAGGGCACCTTCGACATCAAGCTGGTGCTGAAGCGCCTGCTCGAGAAGGGCCGCCTGGTGTACAAGCGCGCCTACTCCGACTGGAGCCGCTACCAGAAGTACGTGCGCGACTTCCACGAGCAGGGCATCGAGCTGATCGACATCCCGCAGACCAAGTTCAGCGGCAAGAACAGCGCCGACATCCGCATGGTGGTGGACGCCATCGACCTCTGTTACGCGAAGAGCCATATCGACGCCTTCGCGCTGGTGTCCGGCGACAGCGACTTCTCGCCGCTGGTCTCCAAACTGAAGGAGAACGACAAGCGCGTGATCGGCTGCGGCATCAAGAGCTCCACCTCGGATCTGCTCATCGGCAACTGCGACGAGTTCATCTACTACGACGACCTGGCCCGGGTGGCCGGGCGCAAGCAGACCCAGGGCGCGAAGAAGAAGAAGACGGAGCAGAGGACCGGCGCGAACGGCAAGCGCCAGGAGGCGCTGGAGATGCTGGTGGAGATCGTCGACTCGCTGGAGGCCGATTACGACCCGCTGTGGGGCTCGCTGGTCAAGCAGACCATGCGCCGCGTGCATCCGGGCTTCAACGAGAACTACTACGGCTTCAAGAACTTCTCCGAGCTGCTGGAATCGGCGCAGAAGGAGAAGCTGATCCGGATCGACTTCGACGACGCGCGGGGCAACTACATCGTGCACACGGTGTGATGCGTAACCGCCGACACCGGCAACGGACCGAGAGAGGTAACTAGCGAGATGCCAGGACAACTGATCCTCTGCCGCCACGGCCAGAGCGAGTGGAATCTGAAGAACCTGTTCACCGGCTGGACCGACGTGGATCTCACGGCGAAAGGCATCGAGGAGGCGAAGGAGGCCGGCCGCACGCTGGCCGAGGCCGGCTACCGCTTCGACGTGGCCTACACCTCCGTGCTGAAGCGCGCGATACGCACGTTGTGGCTGATCCAGGACGAGATGGATCTCATGTGGATACCCGTACACCGCAGCTGGCGTCTGAACGAGCGCCACTACGGCGCGCTGCAGGGCCTGAACAAGGCGGAGACGGCGGAGAAATACGGCGAGGAGCAGGTGCACGTCTGGCGGCGCAGCTACGACACCCCGCCGCCCCCGCTGGAGGAAGACGACGAGCGCCACCCCCGCTTCGACCGCCGCTATGCCGGCATCGCCGACCTGCCCGCCACCGAATCCCTGAAGACCACCCTGGAACGGGTGGTGCCCTACTGGGACGACGTGATCGCGCCGGACCTGCTGGCCGGCCGGCACGTGCTGATCGCCGCCCACGGCAACAGCCTGCGCGCGCTGGTGAAGATGCTGGACGGCATGTCCGACGACGAGATCACCGGTTTCAATATCCCCACCGGCATCCCGCTCGCCTATGACCTCGACGACGACCTGAAACCGCGCGGTCGGGAGTTCCTGGGCGACCCGGACGCGGTGGCGAAGGCCGCCGCCGCCGTGGCGAACCAGGCGAAAGGCTGAGGAGAAGAGCATGATCCACGATCTCGGCGATGCGAGCCCCGACATCCACGAAGACGCCTGGGTGGCGCCCGATGCCCGGGTGATCGGGCGCGTGCGGCTGAAGGCGGGAGCCAGCGTGTGGTTCCAGTCCGTGCTGCGCGGCGACAACGAGTGGATAGAGATCGGCGAGGGCTCCAACGTCCAGGACGGCACGGTGATGCACACGGACATGGGCTATCCGCTCACCGTCGGCGACCGGGTCACGATCGGCCACAAGGTCATGCTGCACGGCTGCACCATCGGCGCCGACACCCTGATCGGCATCGGCAGCATCATCCTGAACGGCGCGCGCATCGGCTCGAACACGGTGGTGGGCGCCAACAGCCTGGTCACCGAGGGCAAGGAGTTCCCGGACGGCGTGCTGGTCCTCGGCGCACCGGCCAAGGTGGTGCGCGAGCTGAGCGACGAGGAGATCGCCATGATCGGCCACTCCGCAGAGCATTACGTGGAGAACGCCCGGCGCTACCGGCGCGATCTCGACTGACGCCGGCCCGTAGCCGCGGGCGCCGGGACGCGGCTAGCGGCTAGCGGCTATCGGCAATCAGCTATCGGCAATCAGCTATCGGCAATCAGGCATCCGGCAGCTGCGAGCGCAGCCAGACGAAGCCGAACGCGCCGGCGGTCGTGAGCGCCAGCGGCAGGAACAGCGCGTAGATGCCGAGCCCTGCCTCCATGCCCTGCAGGATCTGGTAAGCGCCGACGCCGGCGATCGGCGCCAGCAGGCCGCGCACCCCGGTCAGGGTCACGTGCAGGCCCATGTATTCCGTCGCGCGGGCATCCGAGGCGAAGTCGTTATGGCCCAGGTTCCAGCCCAGGCGCCCGCCGGCATAGCCGGTGCCGAGCAGCGCCGCACCGAGCCACAGCACCTCGATGCGCGCGGTGAACACGCCGGTGAGGAACGCCGCCATGGCGGCCACGAAGGACCAGCTCTGGATGGCGCGGTAGCGCACGATGTGCACGCGGTCGAAGAAGCGGGCCCACAGCGGGATGGAGAGCGGGATCACCGCGAAAGGAATGGACGAGGTGATCAGCATCTGCTGCAGCCGCGACAGGCCGAGCTGCTCGTTCAGGATGATCACCAGCTGGGCCACCACCATCAGGTTGCCGCTGCCGAACACGAACATGCAGGTGAGATAGCGCCGGTAATCGTGGTCGGTGCGCAGGATGCCGAACAGGTCCCGGCGCCGGCGCCGCCCGGGCCCTGCCTGCTCCGCCCGCTCGGCGGCCACCAGGCGCCGATGGCCGCGCACACGCACCCGGGCATACAGCGCCATGCCGGCGAACATGGCCAGCGCGGCCGCCGGATAGACGTAGCGGAAGGCGAGCGGGTCCCGGTCCAGCAGCAGGCCGGTGACGACGCCGGTCGTGGCCATGCCCAGCGCCGCCAGCACCGTCACCCGCGCGGTGAAGTTGCCGCGGACGTGGCGGGGATAGTTGGCGCGCCAGATCGCCGAACGCACCGTGACGATGCCGGACCAGAACAGCCGGGCGCCGATGACGCCGGCGACGAACAGGGCCAGACCCCAGCCGTTGATGGGCGCCAATGCGATGGCGACCAGGCTCAGCCCGGCGGCGAGCTTCAGCGCGGTCAGGACGCGCACCTTGTCCCGGCCGCTGGCCATGCCCGCCCACAGGAACGAGAGTATGTTGGCGAACGCCGGCGCTCCCGCCACCAGCGCCACGCTCTGATTCAGGGCCATGTCGCCGACGGCGCCGGCGAAGGCGTTTTTGGCGATGACGCCCACCACGCCGCCCTCCACGGCGCCGAGGCCGAGGGAGAAGAGCGTCCAGGCGCGCAGCTCGCGGCCGTACAGCGCGCGGGCCACGAACGGCATCCGCGCCGAGAAGAACCAGCTCAGATAGTGGCGCATGGACTAGCGGCTCATCGGCTACTGGCGCAGGGACGGTTGGCGCATAAACTTTTAACGCAGGGACTATTGGCGCAGGGACCGGGACCCGGGCAGGCGCGTTGGCGGGCGCACACCGCGATCAGTCCTGCGCGGCGGCGCTTCTGCGCTTGCGCTCCAGCGGCTCGCGCCAGACCCGCACCAGGCCCTCCTGGGCCGTTGAGGCCACCAGCGTACCGTCGCGGCTGAAGATCTGGCCGCGGGAGTAGCCCCGCCCGGCCGACGCGTTGGGACTGTCGAAGCGGTAGAGCAGCCACTCGTCCACCCGGGCCTCGCGGTGGAACCACAGCGCATGATCGAGACTCGCCATCTGCACGTTGCCCGTGCCGAAGCGCAGCCCGTGGGGCAGCGTCGCCGTGCCCAGCAGCTCGTAGTCGGAGAAGTAGGCCAGCAGGTTGCGGTGCAGGTCGGGGTCGTCCGGCAGGCGGTCGGCGGCGCGCACCCAGACGTGCTTGACCGGCGGCCGCTTCTCCGGCTTCAGGAAGTCCGGCGGATCGACGGGGCGGAACTCGAACGGCCGCTTCTGGGTGAAGAACCGGCGCATCTTCTCCGGCAGCACGTGGACGATCTCGGAGGCGAGTTCGTGGGAGTCGCGCAGTTCCTCCGGCGGGGTCACCTCCGGCATCTCCGCCTGGTGCTCGAGGCCCTCCTCCGGCACCTGGAACGACGCGGACAGGTTGAAGATGGGTCGCCCGTGCTGGATGGCCACCACCCGGCGCACGGAGAAGCTCCGCCCGTCCCGGGCGCGGTCCACGTCGTAGACGATCGGCGCCTCCACGTCGCCGCGGCGCAGGAAATAGGCGTGCAGGGAATGGGCCACCCTGCCCTCCACGGTGTGATGGGCCGCGGACAGAGCCTGACCGAGCACCTGGCCGCCGAATACCTGCGCGCTGCCGATGTCGCGGCTGTCGCCGCGGAAGATGTTCTCCTCGATGCGCTCGAGCTTCAGCAGTTGCAGCAGATCGGCGAGTACGGCGTCCATTCGGAGGCTCCGTGGCGGGGGGAACGAGGCGCGTATTCTAGCAGGCGCGCCCGGCAGGCCGGCCGGCAGCCGGGCGGCGGAATCGACGGGGCGTGGCAGCCGGGTTTATAGTGGTTTCCCCGCAGGCGGAGGAATCCTCGGAGGAGGTAGGCGATGGCTGACGAACTCGGCGGCGGCTCCGCGTGGCCGCGGCGACTGGGGCGCTTCGCGCTGTACGCGGCACTGGCTGCCGTGATCGCGCTGGTGATCGCGGGGCCCGGCCACCGCTTCGGCATCGTCGGCGTCATGCCCGGCATCTGGCTGGCGATGGCCGGCGGCGCCCTCGCCCTGGTGGCGCTGCTGGTCGGCATTATCGCGGTCATCGGCATCCTGCGGGTGCCGGGTCAGCCCGCGCTCGGCAGCGCGGTGGTGGCCGTGGTGATCGGTGCCGCGATCTCGGTGCAGCTCTACGGCTGGTTCGCCCAGGCGCGCAGCGTGCCGCCCATCCACGACATCAGCACCGACCTCGAGGACCCGCCGGCCTTCTCGGCCATCGCGCCGCTCAGGGCCGGCGCACCGAATCCGGCCGCCTGGGCCGGAGAAGAGAGCGCCGAGCAGCAGCGCCGCGCCTATCCGGACCTGGACAGCCTGGTCGTGGATGCGCCGCCCGCCGAGGTGGTCAGCCGCGCCGCGGAGATAGCCCGGGCCTTCGGCTGGGAGGTGGTGGCCGCCGAACCCGAAACCGGCCGGCTGGAGGCGGTGGACACCACCTTCTGGTTCGGCTTCCGCGACGACGTGGTGGTGCGCGCCCGCCCCGTGGCGGGCGGCACCGAGGTGGACGTGCGCTCGAAGTCCCGGGTGGGGCGGAGCGATCTCGGCACCAACGCCGCGCGCATCCGTGAGTTCCTGGCCGCGCTGGAGGAGACTCTGGCCACGTCAGGCTAGCCGGCGGGCCACCCCGCCGGCCTCTCCAGGCCGGATTCCGTCGCTGCCTGTCGGCCGTTTCGGGCCGCTGTTAGCCGCTGCCCGTCGTGATCAGGGCGCCTGCATCGCGCCGCCGTCCACCCGGATGTCCTGGGCGCTGACGAAGGCGGCGTCGTCCGAGGCGAGGAACAGCGCCACCTTGGCCACGTCCAGCGGCTCGCCCAGCCGCCCGGCGGCCGACTTGCCGATCCAGAAATCGCGGAACTCCCGATCGGCGCGGAAGGCCTGCCGGGTATTGCTGGTGACGATGGCGCCCGGCTCGAGGAAATTGGCCGTGATACCGTCGCGGCCGAGTTCGCCAGCCAGCGTGCGGGTGAGGCCGGAGACGGCGTGCCGGCAGGCCGCATAGGCGGCCCGGTCCTCGGCGCCGAAACTGGACATCACCGAGCCGATGTTGATGATGCGGCCGGCGGGGCTCTTCTTCAGGTACGGGATCGCGGCGCGGCAGAGACGGGTCATGGCGTCGAGATTGACGTCCAGCGCCTCCTGCCAGTCGCCCTCTTCCGCGGCGCCGACCGGCAGCACGACGGTGCCGTTCACCAGGATGTCCAGGCCGCCGAAACGCTTGGCCACGGTCTCCATGACGACCTCCACCGCGCCGTCGTCGGTGAGTTCCAGCGCCAGCGGCAGGATGGCGTCCCGCCGACGGAAGGCCTGCTCGAGGCCACTGTCCGGTCCGTCCACGGCGAGCACCTCGGCGCCGTGTTTCGCGAACAGCAGCGCCACCGCCTCGCCGATGCCGCCGGCGGCGCCGGTGACGATCGCCTTCATGCCGTGCAGCCGCTGATCTACCGTCATAATCCGTTCCCTCTGCTATGGATGGCGCGGACTATACCGCCCCGCCCGCCGCCGTGCGCGGGAGCGGTTCACGGACCGGAGGATCCGCGGGAACCCTGCCCTGTCTCCTGCCTGTCTCCTGTCGTCGGTCAGGAGGCCTTCTCGGCCGGCAGCGTGTAGTCGCCGAAGTCCTTGCGCAGGTCCGTCTTGCGGATCTTGCCCGTGGCCGTGTGCGGCAGCTCGTCGACGAACACCACGTCGTCGGGCAGCCACCATTTCGCCACCTTGCCGTCCAGGAATTCCAGGATGTCCTCCCTGCTCACGTCCGAGCCTTCCTTGCGCACGACGACCAGCAGCGGGCGCTCCGTCCACTTCGGGTGATGGACGCCGATCACGGCCGCCTCGGCCACGTCGGGATGGCCCATGGCCGCGTTCTCGAGATCGATGGAGCTGATCCACTCGCCGCCGGACTTGATCACGTCCTTGGTGCGGTCGGTGATGGTGAGGAAGCCCTCCGGATCGATGTGGGCGACGTCGCCGGTGTCGAACCAGCCGGGCTCGGCATGGGCGTCGCTCTCGCCCTCCAGCTTGAAGTAATCGCTGCACACCCAGGGGCCGCGCACCTTCAGCGCGCCGGAGGACTTGCCGTCCCAGGGCAGCTCGTTGCCCTGGTCGTCGACGATCTTCATCTCGAAACCGAAGATGCCGCGGCCGGCCTTGGCCATGATGCGGTATTGCTCGTCCTTCGGCAGTTCCTGCTGATGGGGCTTCAGCGTGTTGGTGACGCCGAGCGGGCTCGTCTCCGTCATGCCCCAGCCCTGCTGCACCGTGACCCCGTGCTTCTCGTCGAAGCGGCGGATCATCGACTCCGGCACCGCCGCGCCGCCCACCAGCGTGCGCTCCAGTGTGCTGGTGGTCACGCCCGCCTGGTCCATGTACTGCAGCAGCGCCAGCCAGACCGTGGGCACGCCGAGCGAGATCGTGACCTTCTCCGACTCCATCAGCTTGTACAGCGCCTCGCCGTCGCCCATCTTCGGGCCGGGGAAGACCAGCTTTGCGCCCACGATCGGCGCCGCATACGGGATGCCCCAGGCGTTGACGTGGAACAGCGGCACCACCGGCAGCACCGTGTCGTCCAGCGACAGGTTCAGGATGTCGGGCATCAGGCCCGCATAGGCGTGCAGGACGGAGGAGCGATGGCTGTAGAGCACGCCCTTCGGATTGCCGGTGGTGCCCGAGGTGTAGCAAAGGCCGGAGGCCGTGTTCTCGTCGAACTCCGGCCACTCGTATTCGTCGCTGCAGCCGCCGATGAAGCTCTCGTAGGACACCGCGCCCTTCAGCGTGGTCTCCGGCATGTGCTCGTCGTCGGTGAGGATCACGAAGCGCTCGACCACGCCGATCTGGTCGGCCAGTTTCTCCAGCAGCGGCACGAACATCGGGTCGGTCAGCAGCAGCCGGTCCTCGGCATGGTTGATGATGTAGACGATCTGCTCGGGGAACAGCCGGGGGTTGATGGTGTGGCAGACGGCGCCGATGCCGGAGATGGCGTAGTAGGCCTCCAGATGCCGGTAGTCGTTCCAGGCCAGCGTCGCCACGCGGTCGCCGAGCTTGATGCCGGCCTCTTCCAGCGCATTCGCCAGCTGCCGCGAGCGGCGGAAGCAGTCCCGGTAGGTGTAGCGGTGCAGCGGGTTGTCGCCCGTGACCGAGACGATCTCGGAGTTGCCGTGGAACCGCTCCGCATGCTTCGCGATCGACGAGATCAGCAGCGGCATCTGCATCATGAGACCTTGCATCTTCTTCCTCCCCCGACAGTGCGTCGATGATTCCAGCCGCGCCGGCGGCGGCACGGTGGCAACCGATACTACACAATGAGCCGCGACGGTGGGAATGCCCGCCGGGCGGTGCGCCGGGTTACACTGACGCCTGGTCCGTACAGGGAGCCTGCCCATGAATTTCTCGGTCTGGATCGTGGTGGCGGCCGTCGCCAACCTGATCGCCAGCATCGGCGTCATCGCCGCCGTCGTCCTGCTGGCCCGACACATCCGGGACAACAGCGAAGCGGTGCGGATGAACGTGCGCCAGAGCGCCCTCTCGCTGCACGGCAACTTCACCGACCTGATCATCCAGAACCCGGACCTGCAGGACATCTACCGCCGCGGCCGCAAGGACTACTGGAATCTGAAGGGCCAGGACCTGTACCGCTTCTCCAACCTGGCCCAGAAGGCCTTCTGGTATTTCTCGACGCTTTACCACCAGCGGCACATGGGCAACCTGGAAGAGCACCAGTGGCACGAAGGCCGGGCACACCTGAGCTACTGGCTGCAGTCGGAGGGCGTGCGCCAGTGGTGGCAGGATTTCGGCTCGAAGAGCGCGGCGCCGGATTTCCGCCGCTTCGTGGACGAGGAGCTCGAACGCCTCGGCCCCATCGGACGGCACCGCCGATGAGCGCGCCGGAGGCCCGCCCGCCGGTCATCGAACGCTGGCACCGCGTGGTCGCCGACCGGGACGTGGCGGCGCTGGATGCGCTGCTGGCCGACGAGGTTGTGTTCCACTCGCCCGTCGTGCACACGCCCCAGGCCGGCAGGCCGCTGACGCGGATGTACCTGCAGGCGGCCATGCACGTGCTCGGCAACGAGCACTTCCGCTACGTCGGCGAGTGGTACGCGCCCCGGGGCGCGGTGCTCGAGTTCCGCACCCGGATGGACGACGTCGAGATCGACGGCATCGACATGATCTCCTGGAACGACGAGGGGCGCATCACCGAATTCAAGGTGATGGTGCGTCCGCTGAAGGCCATCAACCTGCTGCACGAACTGATGCGTCGCATGCTCGAAGCCGCGCAGGCCGGCGGGTCCGCCTCGGACGGCGGCCGCTGAGTCTGAACGCAGCGATGGCCGGGCTGCGAGACTATCTCCTCACACACATCCCGCTGACGGCGGCGATGGGTGTCGAAGTGCATGTCGAGCGCCCGGAACGTGTCGTCCTCGCGGCACCGCTGGCGCCGAACCTCAACCACCAGGCAACCGCCTTCGGCGGCAGCGTCGCCGCGCTCGCCACCCTGGCCGCGTGGTCGCTCATCCGCGTGCGTCTCGACCAGGCGGGCCGGGCGGCCAATGTCGTGATCCAGCGCAGCAGCATGGAATACGACGCCGCCATCGACGGCGAACTCAGGGCCGTCTGCGAGTTCGGCGACGAAGACCTCTGGCGCAGGACGATCGAACGGCTCGACCGCCGTCGCCGGGCCCGCCTCGAACTGCACAGCCACCTGGAGCACGCCGGCAAGGCCGCTGCTCGCTTCTGCGGCACCTTCGTGCTGCTGGACGAACGGGAGCGCGGCAACCCGTGAGCGAATCCGTGCGCATGATCCCGCTGGCCAACCTGGCCCTCGCCTTCATACCGGTCGCCGTGGTCATCGGGCTGCTGATCCGCTGGTCCGAGGACTGGCGTGGCGCCGCCTATGCGGTGCTGCGCATGGTCGTGCAGCTGCTCCTGATCGGCTATCTGCTCGTCTGGATATTCCGCGCGGACACGTTCTGGATCGTGGTTGGCGTGGTCGCGGTCATGATCGTCGCCTCTTCCTGGATCGCGTTGCAGCCGGTCCGCTCGCGCCGCCGCGCGCTGCTGGGGCCGTCGCTGACCGCCATCGCCGCCGGCGGCACGGCCACCCTGCTGCTGATGACCGAAGTCGTGCTGGACCTCGCGCCCTGGTACCGGCCGGACTACTTCGTGCCGCTCGCCGGCATGGTCTATGCGAACGCCATGAATACGGTCAGTCTCGCGGCCGAGCGCCTCCAGGCGGAAGTCGCAGCCGGCGTGGCGACAGCGGATGCCCGCCGTCGCGCCTTTCGTGCGGCAATGATCCCGGTGACCAATTCCCTGCTCGCGGTCGGGCTGGTCTCCCTGCCGGGCATGATGACCGGCCAGATCCTCTCCGGCGTGGACCCGCTGGTGGCGGTGCGCTACCAGATCCTGGTGATGTGCATGGTCTACGGCTCGGCCGGCCTGTCGGCGGCCTGCTTCCTCGCCCTCCTTGCCCGCTCCGAGGCCGGCGCGCCACCGGACGAGGCAGCCGGTAGCTGACGGCGCCGCCCGTGGTAAATCCGGACTGGGACCGGCGATGCGGCCCGCCTACACTGAACCCCGATGAGCCCTGCGCAGAGAATCGTGCCGCCGGTGTACTTCCTGGCGAGCCTGCTCGCCATGCTGGCGCTGCACCGGTATGCGCCGATCGCGCGCATCGTGGAGCCGCCGCTGACCTGGCTGGGGCTGGTGCCGCTGGTGCTCGGCCTCGCCACCGCCATAGCCGGCGCTCGGGCCTTCGGCAGGACCGGCACCACCGTCCGTCCGTTCCGCGAGGCAAGCGCGCTGGTGACCGACGGCATCTTCCGGGTGTCGCGCAATCCCATGTATCTGGGCATGATTTCGGCGCTGCTCGGGGTGGCTATACTGCTGGGCACGCTCGGTGCGTTCCTGCCGGTGCCGCTGTTCTTCTTCGTGCTGCAGCGCTGGTTCGTACGCCCCGAGGAGAAGATGCTCGAGCGCCTGTTCGGCGAGCATTATCTGGATTACCGGCGCCGGGTGCGGCGCTGGATGTAGGTTTTTTACTGCCACGAGGAGATCGGCAATGGCGAACGAGGGATACCACGAGCCCGTCAGCGAACTCAGCGACGAGACCCGGGACATGCACCGGGCGATCATCTCGCTGATGGAGGAACTGGAGGCCGTGGACTGGTATCAGCAGCGCATCGACGTCTGCAAGGATGACGAGCTCAGGAGGATCCTGGAGCACAACCGCGACGAGGAGAAGGAGCACGCGGCCATGGTGCTAGAGTGGATCCGGCGGCGGGATCCGAAGTTCAACGACGAACTGAAGGACTACCTCTTCACCGAGGAGCCTATTGCCCACGGCTAGGACACACGGCTAGGCGCTGACGGCCGCCAGGCGCGGCCCGCCGATGTCCTCCAGCCCCGCGCCGGTCAGCAGCAGCATGCCGCTGCCTTCGGCGGTCTTGGCGCTCTGCTTCACCCGGCTGAGTTCGGCGGCCACCTCGTCCGCATTCGCGTAGGGGCGGGAGTCGGAGGCGACGGCGGCCACCGTCATCGTCAGGAGCGGGAAGTGCCGCTCTACCCCGTAGCGGTCCCTGGCCGTGATGCCGCGGGCCGCCCGGTGTTCTTCCGAGTAGTAGGACGGGATCTCCTTGTCGAAATCCCGCACCAGGCTGCGCAGACGGTCCTGCCAGTCGTCGCTGCGGAAGACGGCCACGAAGTCGTCGCCGCCGATGTGGCCGACGAAGTCCGACACCGGGCTCGCGTAGCGGGTCAGCAGCTGCGCCATGTGCATCAGCACCTCGTCGCCCCGGGCATAGCCGTAGAAGTCGTTGAACGGTTTGAAGTTGTCCAGGTCCACGTAGCAGGCCGTGAACGCCGTGCCCGAGCGCAGCAGCGCGTTGATGTGCTGGTCGATCGACTCGTTGCCCGGCAGCGAGGTCAGCGGATTGGCCGAGCGCGCCCGCCTCACCTGCTGCTCGGTCAGGCGCTTCAGCAGGTCCAGCGTCCGGGCCATGCCCGCGTAGCGGCCTTCGCGGGTCAGGATGAAATCGTGCTCCAGCCTGAGCTTGGAGTGGGCCGTCAGCAGATGACTCACCTGCTCCAGCCGTAGCCCCACGTCCACGCACAGCGGGTCGGTCTCCATCACGGCGCTCACCGGCTTGCGCCCGTAGACCTCCATGTGCAGCGGCTTGGACAGGATCAGGAACAGCCGGGCACGGCGCACGATGCCGACCGGGTGGCCCGATTCCACCACCGCGATGGACGTGCGGTCCTCGTTCTCGCTGAAGATGCGCAGTAATTCCCGTACGGACTCCGAAGCCGCGACCGGCGGCGCCGGGTTGAGGAGGCGTCCGGCCAGCACGCCGTCCGGCGTCTCGAATTCGTTCTGCTCCGGATCCGCCAGACAGGCCTCGATGCGCGTCCTGTCCGGCGCGGGCGGCTCCAGCGCAGGCTCGCTGAAGTAGAAGCCCTGCAGGTACTCCACCCCCAGGTCGGCCAGCTCCCGGCATTCCCCGGCGCTCTCCACGCCCTCGGCGATCACCGCACTCTGGCCGGCGCGGGCGATGTCGATGATGGAACGCAGGAATTCCGACCTCAGCGGGTCGACGTCGATGTGACTCAC
This sequence comes from Lentisalinibacter orientalis, assembly GCF_040706535.1. Taxonomy (NCBI): domain Bacteria; kingdom Pseudomonadati; phylum Pseudomonadota; class Gammaproteobacteria; order Woeseiales; family Woeseiaceae; genus Lentisalinibacter; species Lentisalinibacter orientalis. The sequence continues at coordinate 1,962,378 of NZ_JAPDRJ010000001.1, read as the reverse complement.
GAAGTCGGGGCTCAGTTTCACGAAGTCGGGGCGCAGCTCCGACCAGGTGCGCATGCTGGAGTAGCCGGCGCCCATGTCGTCCATGGCGATGCGGCAGCCGAGATCGCGGATGCCGATCACCGCCTCGCGCATGGACTCGTAGTCCCGCATCATGGACTGCTCGGTCAGCTCGAGGATCACTTCCGCCGGCTTCACGCACCAGCGGTTCATCGCCTCCCGCAGGTAGTCCACCTCCTCGCGGAAATGCAGGAAAGTGGCCGGCGAGGCGTTCAGGAACAGGTGACCCTGCAGCCCGCGGCTGACGAACGCCTCCAGTGCCGCCTCGATGCACAGCAGCTCCAGCTCGCGCGCACGCCCGAAGGCGCTGGCGGCTGCGAACAGGTTCAGCGGCAGATGCAGCGGGCTGCCCGAAGGCCCGCGCACGAGGGCCTCGTAGCCGAAGACGCGGCGCTCGCGGCGGTCGATCACCTCATGGAACAGCGTCTCTATCGCCCGCTCCTCCATGATGCGGGCGAGCTCTTCCATCATGCTCTGCTGCCTGGGGGTCGACATGGGTCGTGCCTGCCGGTCTTCGATCCGGAGCAGGGTAGCCGCTCGCGCCGGCCGCGGGCGTGACCCCCATCACACGATCACGGGCCATGGGTGCGCCGGGGTCGGAGTCGGAACGCCGATCAGACAGCCGATCAGACAGCCGATCAGAGCGCCGGCGAGTACGCCTTCTCCTGGGCCCACTCGGCCAGCAGCTGCTGCGAGTCGATGGCATGGTCGCCCGGCTCGCAGTGCACATAGTCCCCGTCGGGCAGCATCTGCCAGGCATTCTCGGTGTCGGCCAGCTGCAGATCCAGGATGTGGCGCAGGGTCTCGCGCAGCCGCTCCTCGCGCACCGGCACGATGGTTTCCACCCGGCTGGTCAGGTTGCGGCTCATGCAGTCGGCCGAGCCGATGTAGTACTCCTCGTCGCCGCCGTTCCGGAAGTAGTAGATGCGGGTGTGCTCGAGGAAACGGCCCACCAGGCTGCGCACGCTCACGGTCTCGGAGATACCCGGCAGGCCCGGTCGCAGCCGGCAGGTGTCGCGCACGATGAGCTGCACCGGCACGCCCGCGCGGGAGGCCTCGTACAGCGCGCAGGTGACGTCCGGGTCCTCCAGCGCATTGGTCTTCAGCTGGATCAGCGCCTCGCGGCCGGCCGCATGGTGCTCCGCCTCACGGCGGATGCGCGCGAGCAGCGCCGGCTTCATGTGGTCCGGCGCCGTCACCAGCTTGCGGTAGTTGCGCCGCCGCGGCGAACCGGTGGTCAGGGAGTTGAAGAACTCGGACGCATCCGCACCCAGGTCCTCGTCGGCGCTGATCACGCCCAGGTCGCAGTACTGCCGGGCGGTGCCCGAGTGATAGTTGCCGGTGCCCACGTGCACGTAGCGCTGCAGCCGGCCGCCCTCGTCCCGCACGATCAGCATCATCTTGGCGTGGGCCTTGTAGCCGACCACGCCGTAGGAGACGTGGATGCCCGCCTCTTCCAGCCGGTTGGCCCAGCGGATGTTGGCCGCCTCGTCGAAACGCGCCTTGAGCTCCACCACCACCGCCACCTGCTTGCCGTTGGTCACGGCATCGATCAGCAGCGGCACGATCTGCGAGTCCTCGGACGTACGGTAGAGGGTGGTCTTGATGGCGAGCACGGCCGGATCCGCCACCGCCTCGCGCAGCAGCCGGATCACCGTCTTCGTGAAGGACTGGTACGGGTGCTGCAGCAGCAGCGGGCCGTTGGCGCGGATCTCGTCGAACACCGAGGTGGCACGCACCAGCCGCTCGTGGGCGGCCGGCGTGTGTGGCGGATAGAGGAGATGCGCCACCGGCAGCGTGGCCAGCTGCATGTAGTCCGCCCGGCCGAGCAGCCCGTCGGTCTCGAAGATGTCGTCCGCGCTGGTCAGCTCCAGCTGGCGGCGCAGGTAGTCCCTCCCCTCCTCGCTCATGGCGTGGCTGACCTCCAGCCGCACCACCGGGGCGAACCGCCGCTCGCGCAGCTCGGACTCGATCAGCTCCAGGAGGTCGTTCGCCTGCTCCTCGTCGCGCTCCACCACGGCGTTGCGGGTCACGCGGAAGAAGTCGCAGGAGACGATATCGACGCCGGGCAGCACCAGGTCGAGATGATGCTCGATGATCTGCTCCAGCGGTACGAACGCGTGGCCTGGGCCGAGCTGCACGAAACGCGGCGTGCGCGCGCCCAGCGGCACCTTGATGCGCACGATCGAAGGCTTGTCGTCGCCGCGCTGGCACACCTGCACCAGCAGGTTCACCGACAGGTTGGAGATGAACGGGAAGGGGTGGGCCGAGTCGATCACCAGCGGCGTCAGCAGCGGAAAGACGTTCAGCTCAAAGAAGCCGCGGGCCTGCTCGCGCTGCTCGGCGTCCAGCTCCTCGAAGTCCAGCACCCGGATGCCCTCGGCCGCGAGCGCCTTCATCAGCTCGCCGAGGATGACCGACTGGTCGGCCAGCAGGTCGCTGATCTCGGCATAACACTCGGCGATCTGCTCGGAGGGGCTGCGCCCGTCCACGGTCAGCGTGCTCACGCCGGCGCCCTCCTGCTGCTTCAGGCCGCCGATGCGCTTCATGAAGAACTCGTCCAGGTTGGAGCTCACGATTGCCAGGAACTTCAGCTGCTCCAGCAGCGGGTTGCGCTCGCGCTCCGCCTCCGTGAGCACGCGCCGGTTGAACGCGAGCCAGGTGAGCTCGCGGTTCAGGTAGAGCGCCGGGTCGTCCGGGTCGAAGCGGACCTCCTGCGGTTCGTCGGGTCCCTTGTTACCGAACTCGTTACCGAACTCGTCGGCCGCCGTGGACATGTGCGTCGCTTCCCTGTCGAGTGTACGGAGATAACAAAATACACCCGCGCCGCGGCGCGAACCAGGGAACAGCTCTCACTTCCCCGCCCACTCCGTGACGGGGAGGTTACGGCGGCTTCAGCGGGCGGCGACGGGCGGCGTCGCCGCCGCGAAGTGATCCAGCAGGGCGCCCGTGATCTCCGGCAGGAAATACGGCTCCATGGCGTGCCCCATCTCCTCGACCACGAGCAGCTCGGCGCCGGGCACCAGCTCGGCGGTGTGGCGGCCATGCTCGACGGGCACCAGGGGATCCGCCGCGCCGTGGATCACCAGCGTCGGCGCGCCGATCTGCGGCAGCAGCTCGTTCCGGTCGCCGGAGCCTAGCACCGCCCAGAGCTGGCGGCCGACGCCCGGCGTGTAGTGGCTGCGGTCGTAGCTGCGGCTGAGATACGCGTAGAGATATTCCTCGCTGTAGCCGTGGGTGGGACTGCCGATGGCCCCCACGAGGTCGACGGTGCGGGCGATCGCCTCCTCGCGGCCGGCCGACTCCGACGAACGGGTCAGCAGCTTCTCCGTGACCTCTGCATCACCGGGCGGCAGGTCCGCATCGCCGCTGGTCGACATGATCGAGGTGAGCGTGAGCACCCGGTCCGGGTGCCGGGCCGCCACGATCTGGGCGATCATCCCGCCCATCGAGGCGCCGACGACGTGAGCCTCCTCGATGCCGAGGGTGTCCATCAGGCCGACGGTATCCGCCGCCATGTCGTTCAGGTCGTAGGGCGGATCCAGGTCCCAGCCGAGCCGGAACTTGATCATCGGCCACCAGCCCAGCCTGTCCGCCTCCCACAGCTTCTCCGACAGGCCGGCATCCCGGTTGTCGAACCGGATCACCCGGTAGCCGGCCTCGGCGAGATCCAGCACCAGCTGATCCGGCCAGTGTATGAGCTGGGCGCCGAGACCCATCACCATGAGCACCACCGGATCGTCCGCGTCCCCGAACTCCTGATAGGCGACAGAGATGCCGTTGGCATGGGTGAAGTAGGTCGGGTACTCCGTGAACTCCGCGGGCTGCGCCTGCACGCTCGCGACGGCGAGCAAAACGACGGCGGCGAATATCCTCAGTCTTCTCGGCATGGAGCGGTTCAGCATCGGTGCGGTCCCTGTTCGAACACGCCGATACACTATGTGAAGTAGCCCCCTTTGACCACCCCGCCGCACGGGTGCGTCATCGCGGCCGCAGCATGTGAAGTCCCCTCCGACCTGCTAAACTCGACGACGGCAATTAGCGTGCCGCCGGTCGGTTACGCAATGTGACCGGCCGCTTCAAATCTGTAAGGGGGAGGATTATGAAGCGTGTCTCATTACGCCGCCGGTATCTGCCGGCAGGCGCAACCGTGCTATTCGTCTCGGGGCTGCTCGCAACCGGCTCCGCAATCCAGGCGCAGGAAGAATCATCAGAAAGACCGTCGGGAAGAACGGCTGAAGGCGTCTTCGTCGAGGAAGTCGTGGTCACGGCCCAGCGCCGGGCCCAGTCGCTGCAGGAGGTGCCCATCGCGGTCTCCGCGTTCGACGCGGCAGCGCTGGAACGCCTGCAGATCGAGCAATTCACCGATCTGCAGTTCTCCACGCCGAACGTCTCCTATTCCAAGGCGAACTTCACCGGCAACAACTTCCAGATCCGCGGCATCGGCAACGCCCTGGTGGCGGCATCTTCCGACAGCGGCGTGGGCATCCACGTGAACGACCTGCCGCTGAACGCGCCGCGCCTGTTCGAGCTGCCCTACTTCGACATCGAGCGGATCGAGATACTGCGCGGCCCCCAGGGCACGCTGTTCGGCCGCAACGCCACCGGCGGCGTCGTCAACATGATCACGAACAAGCCGGGGGACGCCTTCGAAGCCTCGACGGAGGTGGAACTCGGTGACTACTCGAGCACCCAGGCCAAGGGCATGGTCAATATCCCGCTGACGGACGACCTGTTCGCGCGCTTCGCCGGCATCGTCACCAAGCGCGACGGCTACACGGAGAACCTGTTCACCGGCAACGACGTCGACGACAGGGACAGCTACGCCGTCCGCGCCGCTTTGCGCTGGCTGCCGAGCGACGCCACCACCGTCGACTTCATGGCCTCCTGGTTCGACGAGGACTCGAGCCGTACCCGGTCGCAGAAGCAGATGTGCAACAACGACCCGACCGCGGTGCTGGGCTGTCTGCCGGACCGGCTGGAGTTCGAGCTGCCGAATTCGGCCGCGACCATCGCCGGCGGTCTCTCCAGCGACCTGATCCTCGGCCCGGTGGCGCTGGCGCCGTTCGGACTGGACCTGTACGCGAATTCTCCGAATCCGGCGGACTTCCGTCAGGTCTACATGGACTTCGACCCGGTCTACAAGTCCGACGAACTCTTCCTGGATTTCCACATCGAGCATCGTTTCGAGCGCCACACGCTGAATCTGCTCGCGGGCTACCAGGACACCAGCGTGTTCTCGGAAGCCGACTACAACAACGCGGTGGGGCAACCCTATCCCGCACTCTCCGACCCGGTCTGGGCGGCGACGATGCAGGCGGCCTTCCCGATCGTCTACAACACCTATTTCTCCCAGGGCACCGTGCCGATCTCCGAGATCACCGATTCCAGCGTGGGCGTGATCGGCGGCGAGATTCGCGGCTTCTCGAATCTGGTGGACGCCTACGACCGTTCCTCGGGCGAGAGCGACCAGGTCATGTTCGAGCTGCGGCTGTCCTCCGACTACGACGGCGCCTGGAACTACCTCGTCGGCGCCAACTGGTTCGACTACGAGAACTGGACGGACTACTTCGTGGTGTCGAACGGGCTCGACTACTTCTCGCTGCTCGGCTCCGGCGTGGACGGCATCGCCATCCCCACGCCGTTCTTCCACAGCGATACCGACTTCTACGGCCTCACCTCCTCGGCGGCTTTCGGCGAGCTGTATTTCGCGCCGGCGGACACCGTGAGAATCACCATGGGCCTGCGTTTCACCCGGGACGAGAAGGAGATTCGCGACCGGGCGCCGCTGTTCGCGGGCCAGCCGACGCCGATCGGCTCGGACAGCGTCGTGCTGCCGCCCTACCGGGAAGATACGGTGGAGTTCACGGAGACGACCGGGCGCCTGGTGGTCGACTGGACGCCGGACATCGGCTTCACGGAGAGCACGCTGGTGTACGGCTCCTACTCGCGGGGCTACAAGGGCGGCGGCTTCAACCCGCCGTTCGATCCGGCCGTGTTTCCGAACACCAGCCCGAACTTCGAACCGGAATTCATCAACGCCTACGAGATCGGCACCAAGAACACCCTCGCCGGCGGCCGCATGCAAGCGAATCTCACCGGCTTCTACTACGACTACGAGGGCCTGCAGGTCTCGCGCATCCAGAACCGCACCTCGTTCAACGACAACGTGGATTCCAAGATCTGGGGCGCCGAGCTGGAGCTGACGATGCTGCCCTCCGACCGGTGGCTGATCAACGCGAACCTGTCCTATCTCAAGACGGAGATCGGCGAGGTATCCCTGGTCGACACACGGGACCCGACCGGCGGCGATCCGGGTGCGACGCTGATCAAGGACTACACCAACTACTCCAACTGCGTCATCAACGCCAACGGCGGCCCGCCGGTGATCCCGACGCTGCAGTCGCTGATCGGCGCCGTGCCCGCGCTGGCTCCGGTGTTCGGGCCGCTGCCGTTCTCCGTGTGTGAGACGCTGGCCGGCCTCGACTTCTCGGCTTTCGGCCTGCCCTACACCTGGACGGACGGCAACCGGATACCGCTGGAAGGCAACGAGCTGCAGAACTCGCCGGAACTCTCGTTCAGTTTCGGCGCCCAGTACACCTTCCCGCTGGCCAGCGGCTACGAGCTGAGCATTCGCGGCGATTACTACTGGCAGGACGACAGCTGGGGACGCATCTTCAACCGCGATCCGATCGACCGCATCGAGAGCTGGGACATCATCAACGCACAGGTGACGCTGACGCCCGACGACGGCAGCTGGTATCTGCGCGGCTTCGTGCAGAACCTGACGGACGACGACAACGTGACGGGTCTCTACGTCACCGACCCCTCGTCCGGCCTGTTCACGAACGTCTTCACGCTTGAGCCGCGTCGCTACGGACTGGCCTTCGGCATCAACTTCGACTGAGGGCGCTGCCGTCGGCCGGCGACGGCGGACCGGACCCGCCCGATCGGGTCCGGTCATCGACAAGGGGCGGCGGGCTTCGGCTCGCCGCCTTTTTTTGCGGACCGCCGCGGTTTCAACCGGACGGACGATGTTACATAATCGACGCGCGCGTCCCGTTTGCGGGACAGCCGTCAGTCCAGATGAGGCCCAGACATGCTGCAGCACCGATTCGACGTCCGCCGCCGACTCCTCTTCGTTGAGCCGGAATCCGAACTGAGCGAGGAGGACTTCCGCAAGCTGGCCAAGGCGGTGGACGGCTTCATACGCATGCACGGCGACCTGAACGGCGTGGTGATCCACGCGGATGACTTCCCCGGCTGGGAAGACTTCGGCGCCCTCGTCGAACACCTGACCTTCATCCGCCAGCACCATCGCCAGGTGGCCAAGGTGGCGCTCGCCGGCGACGACCGGATCATGAAGCTTATCCCGCACATCGTCGGCCATTTCGTGGCCGCGGAGACCCGCCACTTCCCGGCAGGCGAGTTGGACGCCGCGACGGAGTGGGCTGCCGCGCCCTGACTGCCCGCCGGGCGCCCCCGCCCCGGCTCCCGCATCCCGGCTTGGTCTGAAGCGGCAGCGCCGGTAAGCTGCCGGTAGTCAGTGCGAAGGCCGCCGGGGACCGAATGGAAGGGCCATACACCATCTACGGGGCGCTGGGTTCGCCCTACTCCATGAAGATGCGCGCCGTGCTCCGCTACCGGCGGCTGCACTATATCTTCGTGAGCGCCACGCCCGGCGACGAGGCCATCGCCCACGTGCGCCCGCCGGTGATACCGGTGCTGCTGTTCCCGGACGGCAGCTGGCACGTGGACTCCACGCCGATGATAGAGACGCTGGAGCGCGATCTCCCGCCCATGCGCTCCCTGCTGCCGGATGACGCCGCGCTCGCGTTCCTCGTCTGGCTGATCGAGGACTTCGCCGACGAGTGGGGCACGAAGATGATGTTCCACTACCGCTGGTACCGGCAGCCCGACCAGCAGGCCTTCAGTCACTGGGGCGCCTTCGACCGGCTGGCGGGACACGGGCGCGCGGCCATCGAGCGCACCGCCGCGGCCTTCGCGGAAAGGCAGATCGCCCGCATGCCGCTGGTGGGCTGCACGGAGGGCAACCGACCGCTCATCGAGGAGACCTTCCGCGAACTCGTCGGGCTGCTCGATGCCCACGTCACCGAGCGGCATTTCCTGTTCGGCAGCCGGCCCTCGGTGGCCGATTTCGGCCTGTACGGGCAGCTCTCCCAGCTCGCGAGTGACCCCACGCCGGCCGCCCTCATGCGCAGCGAGACGCCCTACGCCTTCCGCTGGGTCGCGCACCTGGACGACGCCAGCGGCATCGAGGGCGAATGGCCGGATTTCGAGACGGCGGGCAGCCCCCTGCTGGACGGCCTGCTCGCGCTCTGCAGAGAAGTCTATCTGCCCTTCCTGGCAGCGAACGCCGCGGCCGTCGATGCCGGCAAAGACGAGTTCGAGCTGACGATCCGCGGCCATGGCTGGCGGCAGGGGACGTTCCGTTACCAGGCCAAGTGTCTGGCCCGGCTGCGGGAGCGCTACGCGGCGCTCGGCGACCGGGACCGTCAGCGGGTGGACGGACTGCTCGGTGATCCGGCCGTTGCAATACTCGCGGAGAGTGCGCCGTGAGCGCCCTGCACAACCCGCGGCTCGACGGCGAGCTGCCGCGGGTGGACCGCGGCCGGCTGCTCGCCGCCCTGCGCGCGCTGCTGCCCGCCGAGGCGGTGCTCGACAGCGACGAGGCGATCGCGCCCTTCGAGTGCGACGGGCTCTCCGCCTACCGTCAGCGTCCCGCCGCCGTGGTGCTGCCGGAGACGGTGGACCAGGTGCAGTCGCTCATGCGCCGGATGAACGACATGGGCGTGCCGGTGGTTACCCGTGGCGCCGGCACCGGCCTGTCCGGCGGCGCGCTGCCGCTGGCCGAAGCCGTGCTGCTGGTGATGACCCGTTTCAACCGCATCCTCGAGGTGGACGCGGACAACCGCTGTGCACGAGTGCAGCCGGGCGTCACCAACTCCGCCATCTCCGAGGCGGTGCGGGACCTCGGCCTCTATTACGCGCCGGACCCCTCTTCCCAGATCGCCTGCTCCATCGGCGGCAACGTGGCGGAGAACGCCGGCGGCGTGCATTGCCTGAAGTACGGGCTGACCGTCAACAACGTCCGTGCGCTGGAGGTGGTCACCATCGACGGCGAACGCCTGCGCCTCGGCTCGGCCGCGCTCGACGGCCCCGGCTTCGACCTCACGGCGCTCCTCACCGGCTCAGAGGGCATGCTCGGCGTCATCACGGAAGTCACCGTCAACCTCCTGCCGGTACCCGCCTGCCGGCGCGTGCTGCTGGCGGGTTTCGACGCGGTCGGCGCCGCCGGCGACGCCGTGGCCGCCATCATCGCCGCCGGCATCGTGCCCGCCGGGCTGGAGATGATGGATGCCCCGGCCATCCGTGCCGCCGAGGCGTTCTGCGGCGCCGGCTACCCCACCGATGCGGCCGCCATCCTCATCTGCGAGCTGGACGGCGTGGAGGGAGACGTGGCCGACGAGGCGACCCGTGTGCACGCCATCCTGGATGCCGCCGGTGCCCGCGGCGTCCGCGAGGCGACGGAGGCGGCCGAGCAGGCGCGGCTGTGGCAGGGGCGCAAGAGCGCCTTCCCCGCCGTCGGCCGCATCTCGCCGGACTACTACTGCATGGACGGCACCATCCCCCGGCGGGAGATCGCGCGGGTACTGCAGGGCATCAGCGACCTCGCCGAGCGCTACGGGCTGGGCGTCGCAAACGTGTTCCATGCCGGCGACGGCAACCTGCACCCGCTGATCCTCTACGACGTCATGAACCCGGGCGAACTCGAGAAGGCCGAGCGCCTCGGCGGCGACATCCTGGAGCTCTGCGTGAGCGTCGGCGGCACCATCACCGGCGAGCACGGCGTGGGCCGGGAGAAGATCGACCAGATGTGCGTGCAGTTCTCGGCGCCCGAGCTGGCCGCCTTCCACGGCATCAAGGCCGCCTTCGACCCGCGCGGCCTCATGAACCCGGGCAAGGCCGTGCCGACGCTCGCCCGCTGCGCCGAGATCGGCGGCATGCACGTGCACCAGGGCGAGCTGCCCCATCCCGAGCTGGAACGCTTCTGACCGTGGCGCAGGCGAAGCCGACGGGCGACGACGACGCACTGGCGCAGCTGGCCGGGCGCATCCGCGACGCCGCCGCCGCCGGCGAGGCGCTCGCGATCCGGGGCGGCGGCAGCAAGGAGTTCCTGGGCCATGCCGTGCGCGGCGCGAAACTCGGCACAGACCATTGCCGCGGCATCGTGGCCCACGAGCCGAGCGAACTGGTGATCACCGCCCGGGCAGGCACGCCGCTGGCCGAGGTGGAGGCCGCGCTGGCCGCCGAGGGCCAGATGCTGCCCTTCGAGCCGCCCCGCCTGGCACCGGCGAGCACCCTGGGCGGCACCGTCGCCGCCGGGCTGTCCGGACCGGCGCGGCCGTTCCGCGGCGCGCTGCGGGACTACGTCCTCGGCTGCCGCGTCCTGGACGGCCGCGGGCAGGCGCTGGCCTTCGGCGGCCGGGTCATGAAAAACGTGGCCGGCTACGACGTCTCCCGCCTGCTGGCGGGCAGCATGGGCTGCCTCGCCCTGCTGACCGAGGTCTCCCTGAAGGTGCTGCCCGCACCGCCGGTCACGATCACCCTGGCGCGTGAGTGCGACGAGGCCGACGCCATCCGCCAGATGTGCCGGCTCGCCGCGCAGCCGCTGCCGCTGAGCGCGGCGAGCTACGGCGACGGCGTCCTGCGGCTGCGCCTGTCCGGTGCCGCGGGCGCGGTCGCCGCGGCCAGGCACGACATCGAGCGATCCCTCGGCGGCGAGGAGAGCGATGCGGGCCACTGGGAAGCGCTGCGGGATCAGCGCACCGGCATCTTCGCGACGCCGCTGCCCCTGTGGCGCCTGTCGGTCCCGGCCGCCACGCCGCCGCTCGCGCTGCCCGGACGTCAGCTGATCGACTGGGCGGGCGCCCAGCGCTGGATCGCCACCGAAGCCGACGCGGCCACCGTCCGTGCGGCTGCGACAACTGCGGGCGGCCACGCCACCCGTTACCGGGGCGGCGACGATGCCGTCCCCGCCTTCCACCCGCTGCCCGACGCGCTGCTCGCGCTGCACCGCCGACTGAAGGCCGCGCTGGACCCGGCGGGCGTCTTCAATCCGGGCCGGATGTACAAGGCGCTCTGAGATGGAGACGCACCTCACCGCGGACCTGAGAGACCGGCCCGAGGGCCGGCGCGCCGCCGAGGTCATCCGCACCTGCGTCCACTGCGGCTTCTGCAACGCCACCTGTCCCACTTTCCAGGTGCTCGGCAACGAGCTCGACGGTCCCCGCGGACGCATCTATCTGATCAAGCGCGCGCTGGAGGGCGGCGAGGTGACGCGGGAGACCCAGATTCACCTCGACCGCTGCCTCACCTGCCAGGCCTGCGAGACCACCTGTCCCTCGGGCGTGCGCTATCACGAACTGCTGGACATCGGCCGCGCCCGGGTGGATGCCCGCGTGCGCCGGCCGCTGGCGGAGCGCCTGCAGCGCCGGGCCCTGCGTTTCCTGTTCGGCTCGCGCCGGCTGCTGCGAGCGATGCTGCAACTGGGCAACGCGTTTCGCTTCCTGCTCCCGCCGAATCTCAGGCGCCGCCTGCTCGCGCCCGGCCGGCCCGAACCCTGGCCCGCACCCCGCCACCCGCGGCGCATGATCGCCCTGAACGGCTGCGTGCAGCCGGTGGTCTCGCCCGGCATCGACCGGGCGGCGGCGCGCCTGCTGGATGCCGCTGGCGTCTCCCTCACGCCCGCGCCGCCAGGCTGCTGCGGCGCCATGGACTATCACCTCGGCGACCGGGCCGGCGGCCTCGCGCTCGCCCGGCAGCGTATCCGGGACTGGACGCGCGCGCTGGACGAGGGCGCGGAGGCAGTGGTCATCACGGCCACCGGCTGCGGCGCGTTCGTGCAGGACTACGGGCGGCTGTTCGGCGACGATGCGGAACTGGCCGAACCCTCCCGCCGGGTGGCGGCCGCGGCGAAGGACATCGGCCGCGTGCTCGCCGCCGAGAAGCTCCCGCCGCTGCAGGCCCCGCAATCGCCAGCGTCGCAACAGTCGCAACAGTCGGAGCCGTCGCCCGCCGCGGGCGGCAAGGTGGCCTTGCATTGCCCCTGCACGCTGAAGAACGCGCTGGGCGAGGCCGACACGGTCAGGGAGCTGCTGGCCGGCCAGGGGGTGGACCTGGCGCCGGTGGGCGAGACCATCGCCTGCTGCGGCTCGGCCGGCGCGTACTCGCTGCTGCAGCCGGCGTTGTCCGAACGCATCCGCGAGCGCAAGCTGGCGGATCTCGAGGCGGGCGAGCCGGCGGAGATCGTGACCGGCAATATCGGCTGCCTGCACCACCTGGCCGCCGGCACCGACCGGCCGGTGCGCCACTGGGTGGAGCTTCTTGCCGAGCGCCTGCCGGCGGAGCGCTGAGGGCGCCGGCTCAGTCCGGGAAATATCAGGCCAGGAAGTCTCAATCCAAAAAATATAGGCCGATGGTCTCGGCGATGCAGGCGGGCTTCTTCTGCCCCTCCACCTCGATGCGGATCTCGCTCACGAGATGCAGCGCGCCGGCGCGCTGACGGGCCTGCTTCACGATGGCCCGCGCCCGCACCCGGCTGCCGGACGGCACCATGCTCTGGAAGCGGACCTTGTTGCAGCCGAAGTTGATGGTCCGGGTGAGCGTCGGCATCTCCACGAAGTCGGCGGTGAGCGCCGGTATCAGTGCCAGCGTCATGTAGCCGTGCGCGATGGTCCTGCCCCCGGGCATCTCCTCCGCCGCGCGCTCGGGATCGACGTGGATCCACTGGTGATCGCCCGTCGCCTGCGCGAACAGGTCGATGCTGTGCTGATCCACCGTGACCCAGTCGGAGACGCCGACCTCCTCGCCTTCCAGCGCCTTCGCGTCCTCCACGCTGCGCACGACCGGCATCAGACCCGCCCCCCGTCGCAGACGATGCACTGGCCGTTGATGTAGTCGGCCTCGGGGGTGCACAGCAGATAGACGGCACCGGCCGCCTCCTCCGGCGTGCCGCCGCGGCCGAGCGGCACGGTCTTCGCCGCGGCGTCGAGCCGTTCCTGGCGCACGCCCACGCTGATGTCGCGCCCGCCCACGTCGATGCTGGCCTGCTCGCCCTTGAGCGGCTGGGTGAGCCGGGTGTGGATGAGCCCGAAGGCGACCGCGTTCACGTTGACGTGGTAGCGCCCCCACTCCTTCGCCAGCGTCTTCGTCATGCCGACGATGCCGGCCTTGCCCGCCGCGTAGTTGATCTGCCCCAGGTTGCCGTACACGCCGGAAGTCGAGGAGATATTGACCACCTTGCGCTGCACGATGCGGCCCACCTCCTCTTCCGCCGTCACCGCCTTGCGGATGTGCGGCAACGCGGCGCGCAGGATGCGGAACGGCGCCACGAGATGGATGTCCAGCATCGCCTGGAACTGCTCGTCGCTCATCTTCTGTATGACGTTGTCCCAGGTGTAGCCGGCGTTGTTGACGATGATGTCGACACCGCCGAACTGCTCGACCGCCGCATCAACGAACTGCTGCGCGAAGTCCGCGTCGCAGACGTCGCCGGGCACGGCCACCGCCACGCCGCCGGCCGACTCGATCTCGTGCACCGTCTCCTCCGCCGGGCCGGCGTCCAGGTCGTTCACCACGACGTGCGCCCCTTCAGCGGCGAGCTTCATCGCGATGGCGCGGCCGATGCCGCGGCCAGAGCCCGAGACAATAGCGCTCCTGCCTGCCAGTTTCGTCATAGCTGTCGTTCCCCCGCCCGGCGGAGGCTTCCGCCGGTTGTCGAAAGAGCGGTCATTATAGGTGGCGCCCCGCCGAATGCCCAAGCGGACCGCCGTGCCATAATGCCCCGCGAGGCGCCGCCCGGCGCCGGTGTCTGGGCGAGGAGTCCCCGTGTCGTCGACCGCCGAAACCGCAGCGAAATCGTCACCGGTGGCGTCCGGGGAACGGTCGGCAGCGCCGGACCCGGGCGGCCTGGCCCCGTTCCGCCGGCCCATATTCCGCTGGCTCTGGGTTGCGCTGCTGGTCTCCACCGTCGGCAGCTGGATGCACGATACCGGTGCCGGCTGGCTCATGACCTCGCTCGCGCCGGATCCGGTGATGGTCGCGCTGGTGCAGGCGGCCGCGCTGCTGCCCACCTTCCTGCTCGCCCTGCCCGCCGGCGCACTCGCCGACATCGTCGACCGCCGCCGCTTCCTGCTGTTCGCACTGAGCTGGCTGATGGTCTCCGCCGGCGTGCTGGGCGTGCTCACCGTCACCGGCACCATCACGGCGTGGGGGCTGCTCGCCATGACCTTCGCCATGGGCACGGGCGCTGCGATGATGATGCCCGCCTTCTCGGCGCTCATCCCGGATCTGGTACCCCGCTCCGAACTGCCGGCCGCGGTCACGCTGAACGGCATCGCGTTCAACGTCTCCCGCGCCATCGGCCCCGTGCTGGCCGGGCTGCTGCTGTCCGCGGCCGGGCCGGGATTCGTCTTCCTCATCAACAGCGCGAGCTATCTGGGCGTGCTCGCCGTGCTGTTCTTCTCGCGCACGCCGCGGCGCCAGAGCACGCTGCCCAGCGAACGCTTCTTCGGCGCCGTGCGCATGGGCCTGCGCTACGCCCGACGCTCCGCCGGCCTGCAGGTGGTCATCGCCCGGGGCATCCTCTACTTCGTGCTGGTCAGCGCCCCGGTGGCCTTCCTGCCCCTGATCGTGCGCGAGGAGATGGGCGCCGGGCCCGAGGTCTACGGCCGCCTGCTCGGCGCGGTGGGCGTCGGTGCGGTCCTGGTCGGCCTGAACCTGGCCCGGCTGCGCCGCTATCTGTCCGACGACGCCCTGGTGGCGCTGGGCTCGGCGGGCACCATCGCCGCGACGCTGGCGCTGGCCTTCGTCCGGGACGCCGGGTGGCTGGCGCCGGCCATGCTGTTGCTGGGCGCCTCCTGGGTCTCGGTGCTGTCCACCCTGCAGGTGGTCGCGCAGCTCTCCCTGCCCGAGTGGGTGCGCGCCCGCGGGCTGGCCGTCTTCCTGGCGAGTTTCATGGGCACCGTGGCCGGGGCGGCGGCCTTCTGGGGCAAGATCGCGTCGCTGACGTCGCTGTCCGAGGCGCTGGTGTACGCCGCGGTCATCGGTGTGATCGGTGTCGCGCTCGGCGTGCCGCTGAACATGCGCCGCTACGCCAGCGCCGACCCGACGCTGGTGACCCCGATCCCCGACCCCAGCGTGCCCTTCACCATCCAGCAGGACCAGGGTCCCGTGCTGGTGGAGATCCGCTACGAGATCGATCCGGCGAACGCCGACGACTTCGCGGCCGCCATGCAGCCGGTACGGAAGCTCAGGCTGCGCAACGGCGCCATCACCTGGGGGCTGTTCCAGGACACCGAGGACGAGCGGCTGTTCGTGGAGGTGTTCGTGGACGAATCCTGGCTGGAACACCTGCGCCAGCACCGCCGGCTGACCCGCGGCGACATGGAGGTGCTCGCCGCCGCCTTCCGCTACCACCGCGGCGAAGAACGTCCGCGGGTCTCGCATCGCATCGCGCGGCAGCGCCGGGGCTGACGTGAACGCGCGCGACCCGGTGCTGTTCGCCCTGATCCTCGCCGCCGGCGGCTCGCGGCGCCTCGGCTCGCCGAAACAGCTGCTGCGCCACGGCGGTGAGACCCTGGTGCAGCGCGCGCTGCGCCTGGCGGCCGGCCCCTGCGGCGGCCGCACTCTGCTCGTGCTCGGCGCGGAGTATGCGCGGGTGCTGAGGAGTGGCGGCGAAGCGGTGCGGTACTTCGTGGTGAACGAGCGCTGGCAGGAGGGTCTGGCGGGCTCGCTGACCCTCGGCCTCGAGTGCCTGCCGGAGGACTGCGACGGGGTGCTCGTGCTGCTCGCCGATCAGCCTCTGGTCGACGAGACGGACCTCGCAAGGCTGGCGACGGCCTGGCGCAACCGGCCGGACGCCATCGCGGCCAGCCGTTACGGCGGCCGGGGCAGCGAGATCCTGGGCGTGCCGGCCGTCTTCCCGCGCCGGCTGTTCCCCGAGCTGCGGGAGCTCACGGGCGACCGCGGCGCCCGGCCGGTGATCGAACGACAGCGGAGACGGCACCCGCACGCCGTGGTGGCCGTGGATTGCGAACACGCCGCGGTGGACATCGACACGCCGGCCGACGCGGCGGCGCTGGCCCGAGGGTCTGCCGACCCGGAGAACTAGGGTCCGGCGCGGTGGGCGCTAGGTCCTGCCGGCGCCCTCGGCAGCCGCCGGCTCGCGGTGACCGGCGGCGCAGCGCTCGCAGTTCACCCAGCCGGAATCGCCGTCGGTGTAATGCTCTTTCTTCCAGATGGGCAGCCGCACCTTCACCTCGTCGATGATGTAGCGGCAGGCGGCGAAGGCCTCGTCGCGGTGCGGCGAGACCACGCCCACCCACACGGCGCACTCGCCGATCTCGAGCACGCCGGTGCGATGCACGCAGCGAGCCGCGATGATGGGCCAGCGCTCGCGCGCCTCGGCGATGATGCGCTCGCCCTCCTTCTCCGCCAGCGGGGCGTAGGCCTCGTATTCCAGGCGCTCCACGTCGCGGCCCTCGTTACGATTGCGAGCCCGGCCCTCGAAGCCCACGTAGGCGCCCGCACCCGGATCCGCGAGTGCGGCGCCGAGCTCGCCGGCCGCGATCGGGCGGGCACTGATGACCATGTCGCTCATCCGCCGGCCACCGGCGGGAACAGGAGCACCGTGTCCCCGTCCTTCAGCGGCGTGGACCAGTCCGCCATCTCGTCGTTGATGGCCACCTTGCAGTGGCCCAGAGGCTCGGCCGAGCCGTGCCGGTCGCGCAGCGCCTCGAACAGGTCCGCGGCGGTATCCGCGTCGGTGTCCACGGTCTCCTCCGCGCGACCCGCCCGCTCCCGGAAGGCGGCGAAGTAACGCACCGTCAGTTGCTTGCTCACGAGCCCGCCACCCGTTCCAGATCTTCGGGCGTGTTCACGTTATCCAGCGCGCCCGGGGTGGGCTGTGCCAGCAGCGGCACGGACCAGCGGATCAGCGCCTTGCGCGGGCACAGCATGTCCTGCTCGAACTGTTCGCGCAAAAGGGCTGCGGCGCGGGGGTGCCAGACCGCGCAGAGCGGCTCCGGCAGCCCGTCGGCCACGCTCCGGTAGGCCGTCGTGGGCAAGCCGGGATCGGCGTTATCCAGCAGCACGGCAATGGTCTCGTCGTCCACCCGCGGCAGGTCGCAGGCGAGCACCAGCCAGGAGACGCCGGGGAAGGTCTCCAGCGCCGAGAGGATGCCGGCGGCCGGGCCCTTGCCGTCGTAGCGGTCCTCGATCAGGTCGAAGCCGGACCGGGCGGGGTCGTCACGCTGGTCGGCGCGCACGGAGACGAAGACCTTCGAGACGTGCCGGCGCAGCAGCGCGACGGAGCGGGCCAGCTGGCTCTCGCCGCGACCGCCGATCGCCAGCGCCGCCTTGTCCCGACCCATGCGCCGGCTGCGCCCGCCGGCGAGCACCAGCCCGTACACGGCCGTGCGATCGTCAGTCCGCGTGGTGAAAGTCACTCTTGCCTCCGGTCTTGGAGATCAGCCGGGTCTCGCCGATGACGATGTCGTGGGACAGCGCCTTGCACATGTCGTAGACGGTGAGCGCGGCCACGCTGGCCCCGGTCAGCGCCTCCATCTCCACCCCGGTCTTCGCGGTGATGCGGCAGCGGCAGGTGATGGCCAGGGTCGCCGGGTCGCGTACCTCGACGTCGATGGCGCAGTCGTCCAGTCCCAGGGGATGGCAGAACGGGATCAACTCGTGGGTGCGCTTGGCGGCCATCACGCCGGCCACGACCGCGGTCGCGAACACGGGTCCCTTGGCGGTGGTCAGCTCGCCGTCGGCGAGACGGGACGCGACGGCCTCGGGCAGCCGGATCAGCGTGCGCGCAACGGCCTCCCGGCGCGTGACGGCCTTGCCGCCGACGTCGACCATGCGGGGTCTGCCCTGCTCGTCCACGTGGCTGAGATCGGATGGTGCCATTGCTCTCGTCCCTGCCGGAGTCAGCCGCCGATCCGGTACATCTCGACCTTGCGCAGCACGTGGGCCTGAGCCGCGCCCGGCGTCCTCAGCTCGCTGTAGCGGTCGGCGCGCTGCAGCCAGATCCTGCGCATTATATCCGCAAGTTCGTCCACGTCCGCGCCGTCGCGCAGCACCTCGCGCAGATCCGTGCCGTGGCTGGCGAACAAACACGTGTACAGCGTGCCATCGGCCGACAGCCGTGCCCGGTTGCAGGTGCCGCAGAACGGCTCGGTCACGCTGGAGATGAAACCGATCTCGCCGGCGCCGTCTTCGTACACGTAGCGCCGGGCCACCTCGCCGGGGTAGTTGCGGCCCACCGGCGCAAGGGGCCAGCGCGCCGCGATGCGCGCGAGCAGTTCCCGGGACGGCACCACCTCGTCCATGCGCCAGCCGTTGCGGTTGCCGACGTCCATGTACTCGATCAGCCGCACGATGTGGCCGGTGCCGCGGAAATACTCCAGCAACTCCGGCACGGTGTGATCGTTGACGCCTTTCTGGATGACCGCGTTGATCTTCAGTGGCGAGAGGCCGGCCTCGTCCGCCGCGCGGATGCCCGCCAGCACGTCCTCCAGCCGGCCCCGCCCGCCGCTCATGCGCCGGAAGACCTCCGGATCCAGGCTGTCCAGGCTGATCGTGACCCGCGAGAGGCCCGCCTCGGCCAGCCGGCCTGCCACCGGCGCCAGCAGCATGCCGTTGGTGGTCAGCGCGAGGTCTTCGACGCCCGGGATGCCCGCGAGCAGCGACACCAGCTCCGGCAGCCGCTTCTCCAGCAGGGGCTCGCCGCCGGTCAGGCGCAGCTTGGTGACGCCCAGGCCGGCCGCCGCGCGGGCCACCCGGTGGATCTCGTCGAAGGTGAGGCGCTGGCGCTGCTTCAGGAACTGATAGTCGGCATGGAAAGTGGACTCCGGCATGCAATAGGGGCAACGGAAGTTGCAGCGGTCCAGCACCGAGATGCGCAGGTCGCGCAGCGGGCGCGCCAGCGCGTCGGTGACGACCGGTGTCTCGGGTGTGCCGCGGGTCATGGTAGTCCCTCTGCCGTACAACGGACGGGCGCCGCGGTCCATCTGGCCCACGTGGCCAATGTAGCCAATGGCAGCGCCTGAAGCACGGAACCATAGCATGCCGGCGCCGCCCCCTGTCGAGCCGCCGACCGGGCGCCGGAACACAGGTTCTGTCCGGGTTTCCGCGGGGTTCACCGCATTGTTGTGCACTGCAATATAGTGCTATTCTGCGGACGTTGAGGGGGTCCCGGGCCTACGCCCGGGACTGTTTCGGCGGCCGCCTCCGCTGCGGTCGCAGCGGCCGTTGCGTGCCCGACCGGGCGCGGCCGCGGACACGGGGTCTCGCGCCCCACTTGTCAGTATCAGGACAGCACCATGGATGTAAATTTCACCGCCGAGGAGAAAGCATTCCGCGAGGAAGTCAGGAACTTCCTCGACGAGAAGTACCCGGAGGACATCGCCTACAAGATGAACAACGGGATCGAGCCCGATCCCGAGGACTTCATCCGCTGGCAGAAGATTCTCTACAAGCAGGGCTGGATCGCGCCGAACTGGCCGGTCGAGTACGGCGGCACGGGCTGGAGCCCGGTGCAGAAATACATCTTCTCCATGGAGATGGCCCGCTACAACACGCCGCGGCTCATTCCCTTCGGCCTCAGCATGGTGGGCCCCGTCATCTACACCTTCGGCAACGACGCGCAGCAGGAGCGGTTCCTGCCCGACATCCTGGAGAGCAACGTCTGGTGGGCCCAGGGTTACTCCGAACCGGGCGCCGGCTCCGACCTGGCCTCGCTGAAGACCCGCGCCGACCGCGACGGCGACGAATACGTCATCAACGGCACCAAGACCTGGACCACGCTCGGCCAGCACGCCGACTGGATCTTCCTGCTGGCGCGCACCAGCCAGGACGTGGAGCGCCGCCAGGAAGGCATCAGCTTCATCCTCTGCGACATGAAGACGCCGGGCGTCAGCGTGAAGCCCATCATCACCATCGAGGGCGGCCACGAGGTGAACGAGGTGCACTTCGAGGACGTGCGCGTGCCCGTGCAGAACCTGGTGGGTGAGGAAGGCAAGGGCTGGACCTACGGCAAGGTGCTGCTCCAGCACGAGCGCACCAACATCGCCGACGTGGCCCGCTCCCAGTACCGGCTGAACCGGCTGAAGGAGTTGGCGCGCTCTTCCGTGCGCGGCGGCGAGCCGCTCATCGGGGACTGGAGCTTCCGCCGCAAGCTGGCCGAGGCCGAGATCTCGCTGAAGGCGCTCGAGTACACCGATCTGCGCACCCTCGCCGCCGTCGCCACCGGCAAGGCGCCGGGCCCGGAGAGCTCCATCCTGAAGATCCGCGGCACCGAGCTGCAGCAGCTGATCGACACGCTGTTCATGGAGGCGGCCGGCTACTACGCCATCCCCTTCGTGCCGGATCAGTACCAGGTGGACTTCGCCGAGGAAGACTACGTGGGCGAAGGCGCCGAGACCCGCACCTCGCTGGTCTACTTCAACAACCGCAAGGCATCGATCTACGGCGGATCCAACGAGATCCAGCGCAACATCGTGGCCAAGCACGTGCTCGGCCTGTAGAGCCGGTCGCCCCTTAAGCGGAGATATCGAGCATGGACTTTGCAATCACCGAAGAACAGTCACTGCTGCAGGACAGCGTGGCGAAATTCATCGACAACGACTACGACTTCGAGAAGCGCATGAAGCACTCGGAGAGCGAGCTGGGCTACAGCGCCGAGGACTGGCAGGAGTTCGCCAACCTGGGCTGGACCGCCGTGCCCTTCGCCGAGGAGGACGGCGGTCTGGACGGCGGCCCGGTGGAACTGATGCTGATCATGGAGCAGTTCGGCCGCGGACTGGTCGTCGAGCCCTATCTCGCCAGCATCGTGCTGGCCGGCGGCGCGCTGCGGCGCACGGCCGACGACGCGCAGAAGGCCGACTGGCTGATGCCGCTGATCGAGGGATCGAAGACCGGCGCCCTCGCCTACCTCGAGCCCCAGAGCCGCTACCGTCTCGCCGACGTCGCGCTGAGCGCGAAGAAGGACGGCGACGACTACGTGCTGAACGGCGAGAAGGGCGTGGTGCTGAACGGCGCCACGGCAGACGTGCTGGTGGTGAGCGCGCGCACGACGGGCGGGCAGAAGGACGAGGACGGCATCAGCCTGTTCGTCCTCGCCGCGGACAGCGACGGCGTGACGCGGCGAGGCTATGCCACGGTCGACGGCCAGAAGGGCGCGGAGATCACGTTCAGGGACGTCCGCGTGCCCGCCGCGCAGCTGCTCGGCGAGGAAGGCAAGGCGTTCCCGGTCCTGCAGTCGGTGCTCCAGGAGGCCACGCTGGCCGTCTGCGCCGAGGCCGTGGGCATCATGGAGAAGCTGAACCACAAGACGCTGGAGTACACCAAGAGCCGGGTCCAGTTCGGCGTGCCCATCGCCGCATTCCAGGCGCTGCAGCACCGCATGGTGGAGATGTTCATGCTCTACGAGCAGACCAAATCGCTGCTGCTCTGGGCGGTGATGGCCCAGGAGAGCGAGGACGCCGACGAGGCCCGCCGGGCGATCAGCGCCATCAAGTACCAGGTGGGCACGGCCGGCCGGCAGATCGGCGAGGAAGCCGTCCAGCTGCACGGCGGCATGGGCGTCACCTGGGAGCTGGACGTCGCTCATTACTTCAAGCGGCTGACGGTGATCAACACGCTGTTCGGCAACGCCGACTTCCATGTCGAGCGCTACGCCGGCCTGATGTGAGCTACAGGGAGCGCGGGTGCCCGCGGCATGCGGCTGCGGGCACCCCCTTCCCGACCTGGCGCTCCCCGGTCTGCGGATAGTCCATGTTCCCCGAAGCACTGTCCGCGTTCTTCGCCGCCAACCAGGAGGCGCTCTGGCTGACCACGCTGGTGGCCGACCTCGCCTTCACGGTCATCCTGTTCCGCCTGTTCGGCCGGGCGGGCCTGCAGGCGGCCATCGTCACCGCGATCATCCTCGCCAATCTGCAGGGGCCGAAGCTCACCGAGATATTCGGCCTGCAGACCAGCCTCGGCGTGATCTTCTACTCCAGCATCTTCTTCGCCACGGACGTCCTCAGCGAGAACTACGGGCGCAAGGCGGCCAACCAGGCGGTGCGCCTGGGCTTCTTCGTCAGCGTGATCATCGTCATCATGCTGAGCCTGGGACTGCAGTATCTGCCGTCCACCGACCCGAAGACCGCCGCTTTCTCCCGGGACGTGCACGCCGCCTTCGTCACCATCCTCGACTTCACGCCACGCTTCGTGGCCGGCTCGCTGCTCGCCTACCTCATCAGCCAGAGCTTCGACGTGTGGGCCTTCCACCGCATCCGCCAGGCCACCGGCGGGCGCTGGCTCTGGCTGCGCAACACCGGCTCCACCATGGCCTCCCAGGCGCTGGACACCACGCTGTACTCGCTGGTGGTGTGGTGGGGCGTGGTCGACCTCGCCACCGCCCTGCAGCTGGGCGCCGCCAAGTACCTTTTCAAGCTCGCCATCGCCGTCATAGACACGCCGTTCATCTACTGGGCGCGCTGGTGGCACCGCTCCCGGCGCACGGCCGACCCCGCCCCCGCCTGACTGACCGCGCCGCCGCGGCTGGGGTAAGCTAGACGCCTCGTCTCGAGGGAGAGGGTGCAGAGTTGGCTTCCGGCGTCGTCACCATCACTACGGATTTCGGCCACAAGGGGCCCTTCGTCGGCGTCATGAAGGGGGTGATACTGGCCCGCTTCCGGGGCGCGAAGATCGTCGACCTCACCCACGAGATTCCGGTGCACTGGCCCGCCGAGGCCGGTTTCTGGCTGCAGCGCTCGTATTACTACTTCTCCCCGGGCACGGTGCACGTGGCGGTGGTGGACCCCGGCGTGGGCACCGAGCGCGACATCATCGTGGCCGAGGCCGACCGCCATGTCTTCCTCGCCCCGGACAACGGTCTTCTGGCGCCGCTGCTGGACGCCGTCGCGGACGCGGCGGTCCATCGCGTGGACGCCGCCGGCCTGGAGTCCCTGTCGCTGCCGCCGGCCAGCGCCACCTTCCACGGCCGCGACATCTTCGCCCCGCTGGCCGCCGAACTCGCGTCGGGCCGGCTGGCGCCGTCTGACCTGGGCCCCCGCGCGGACGACTGGACGCCGGGCTGGCTGGACGAGCCGGAGAGCGCCAACGGCCGCGTCGTCGGCGTGGTGGTGACGGTGGACAATTTCGGCAACCTGATCACGAACATCGGCGAGGAATATCTGGAGAGCTTCGAACGCCCGCTGATCCTCGCCGGCGGCCACGAGTTCGAATTGCGCGAGACCTACGGGCGCTCGAAACCCGGCGAGTATCTCGCCCTGGTGAACTCCTTCGGCGTGCTGGAGATCGCGCGGGCGGAGTCGAGCGCCGCCGCCGGGCTGGGCCTGGACCGGGGCGCGCCGGTGCGCATCATGGAGGCCGGCTGAGCGGAGGCGGCTAACACTCCGCGCCGAAACCGTACTACCATCCCGGCTCGTCCCGACGTCGACGCCACCCATTCATGCCGAACGAAAACCCCCGCAGCGACGGCGAATACCTGAACACCCTGGCGCGGGGGCTGACGGTGCTGCGCTCGTTCACCAAGGAGCGTCCCGAGATGAGCCTCAGCGAGGTCGCCGCCGCCACCTCGCTCAGCCCTGCCGTCGCCCGGCGCTGCCTGAACACGCTGGTGCACCTGGGTTACGTGGGCAAGAAAGGCAAGCGCTTCCTGCTGACGCCGGAGGTGATCGGTTTCGCCTCCGCGTTCCTCGAGTCCATGAACGTGGAGGAGGTCATCCGGCCCTACCTGCAGGAGGTGCGCGACCGCACCGGCGACAGCTCGTCGCTCGCCGTCCTGTCCCGGCAGAACATCCTCTACCTCGTGCACGTCTCCACCAACCGCATGGTGCGGCTGGCCGCCGGCGTGGGCACCCGCTTTCCCGCGTACTGCACGTCACTCGGCCGCGTGCTGCTCGCCCATCAGCCCGATGAGGTGCTCGAGTCGCTGCTCGCCGACATGCGGCCGGAGAAGTTCACCGACAAGACCGAGACCTCGGTGCCGGCGCTGCGCGAGATTCTGGGCGAGGTGCGCCGCTGCGGCTACGCCTCCATCCAGGACGAGCTCGACTACGGCATCGTCTCGGTGGCGGTGCCGGTGCGCATGGACGACGGCACCGTGATCGCGGCCATCAACTGCTCGACGGCCACCACGAGGGTGAACGAGGCAGAGATGGTGGAGACCCGGCTGCCGCACCTGCGCAGCGCCGCCGAGCGGATCGAGACCGAGCTGCGCCGCTATCCGGTGCTGGTGCACTCAATCCGCGGCGCCGCGGACTGAGTTCCCAGAGCCGCCATTGCCGTCATTGCCGCCATTGCCGCAACTGCCACAATCGACGTCGCGGCAGAATTCCCGCACCGCCCGGTTGTAGGCGTCCGGCTCGCTGAGGTTGCCGAGATGTCCGCTCGCTGCCAGCAGCACCTCGCGGGCGCCGGGCACCTTCTCGACGAGCAGTCCGGCGAGGCGGCGCCGCGCCTCCGTCTCGCGGGCGCCGGTCAGCACCAGCAGGGGCAGTTCTGCGGCAGCCACGGCGGCGAGCACGTCGTCGGACCAGGCATAGGCTTCGGGACGGAAGTGTGCGAGATCCTCGCCCCGGTAGTCCGCCAGCATCTGTCGCAGCAGCGTCTCCGCTTCCGGGTGGCCCTCGCCGACTCGCATCATGGGATGACGCAGCCAGCGGCGCCGGACCTCGTCCATGCGGCCCTCGGCCGCCAGCGCGGCGTATTCCGCGACCGGGATGCGCTCCTCGTCGGGGCCGCCCGGCTCCTCACCGTCCACGGCGGCGCCCTGCAGGATCAGCGAACGCAGCCGGCCGGGATACCGGGCCGCATAGCGCAGCGCGATGCGACCGCCCTGGGACATGCCGAGCAGGTGGAACGGACCGCCGATCAGCTGCCGGGCGATGGCGTCGATGTCCCCGGTTTCCCGCGAGAGATCGGGTTCGCCCCCGGACAGGCCGAAGCCCCGCCGGTCGAACGCGATCACGCGGAAATCCCGGGACAGAGCCTCTGTCTGGGGCCGGAACACGCGGTGGTCCATCGCCCAGCCGTGCACCAGCAGCAACGGTGCGCCCACGCCGATCGCCTCGACGTGCAGACGCGCCCCGTCCGAGACCACCTCGTGGGAGCGGCTCACCGCCGGCGCCTCCGCCGCCATCACGGCTCGTAGTCCACGGCCTCCTGGGCCGCCTCCCAGATGGCCGGGGCCGCCGGCTCGGACATCTCCTCGAAGACGTGCCCCACCAGCCCGGCGCAGCGGGCCGTCAGCACCACCCCGCGCATGAGCCGGGAAGGGATGCCGGCCTCGGCCATGGCGGCCGCCATCGCCGCGCTGATGTTGGTCACCAGCGGCTTGCCCAGTTCCTCGCGCAGGGCGTCCTGCAGCAGATACATCGCATCGATGGCCTCGCCGCCGGCGCCGGCGGCGCGCACGATCTCCAGCAGCCGGTCGACCCGCGGGTCTTTCGTCTGGTGGATGGGATGACCGAAGCCGGGTATCGGGCGGCGGATGCTGCGATAGCTCCGCACCTCCTCGAGCGCCCTCGTCTTGCGCTGCGGCTCGTCCGCCTCGAGGATGCGCTCCAGCACCGCGCCGCATTCGCCCGCCGTGCCGGCATAGCGGTCGCCAACCCCCAGCAGACCGGCCACCACCGCGCCCTGGAAGGATTCCGGCGCGCCGTAGTGCGTGAGCCGGCTCACCACCGCCGAGGGCACCATGCCGTGCTCCATGATCGTCACCATCACGGCGTCGACGATGCCCACCTGGGTTTCCGTGGGCTCCTTCCCAAGCGCCTGCAGCAACATCAGCTGTGTGAAACTGTAGTTGCCCATGATGTCGGTCACGAGATTCCGGCCGCGAATCAGGATGTTGTCCGCGTCGTAGCCGCAGATGCCCGTGCGCCCCGTCGTGCTCTGGTCTGACATCGTCTCCCCTCCGTCGACACGTTTTCGCATAGCGAAGTTGAATTCGGTATGCGAAAATTATAGCATCCCGCCCATCCTGTCCAAAAACTGCTCGGGGGAGAGTCAAGAATGAAGCTATCGACCAGGATCGCTCTGTGCCTGCTGGCACCCACGCTCGCCGTGCCCTTCGTCGAAGTCCGCGCCCAGGGGCAGGTTATCGAGGAAGTGGTGGTCACCGCTCGCAAGCGCGCGGAATCGCTGGAGGACATCCCGGTCTCCGCGCGGGCGTTCACCGCCGACGAGATCGAGTCCGCCGGCATCAACACGCCGCAGGACTTCATCCAGCTGACGCCGAACGTGACGCTGGTGCAGACCCAGAACGCGGGCAACTCGTTCATCAACATCCGCGGCGTGTCCCAGGCGCGCAACAGCGAGATGTCTGCCGCGGTACTCGTGGACGGCGTGCTGATGGCCAACCCGGCCCAGTTCAACCAGCAGCTGTTCGACATCCAGCAGATCGAGGTCCTGCGCGGGCCCCAGGGCGCGCTGTACGGGCGTAACGCCATCGGCGGCGCCATCACCATCGTGACCAAGCAGCCGACCGACGAGATCGAGGGCCGCATGGAACTCGGCGCGGACGACGGCCCGGGCTTCACCGCCCGCGGCGCCGTCAGCGGACCCGTCGGCGGCAGCGAGACGCTCAAGTTCCGCGCCTCCGCTTCCTACGTGGACACGGACGGCTGGATCGAGAACGAATTCCTGGACGAGGAAGCCGATCCCTACCGGGACATCTCCGGCCGCTTCAAGCTGCTGTGGGAGCCGACGGACCGCTTCTCCGCGGACCTGCGGCTGTCCGCGTCGCAGCTCGACACCCAGGCGCTGTATTTCGTCATCGGCCCGGAGGCGGACGACACCGACATCCCGGTACGCGTCAACAACCCGGGCAAGAACGAGCGCGATCTCTACAACGCCACGCTGAAGCTCGACTACGAGTCGGACTTCGGCACGTTCACCTCCATCACCGCCTATGACGATCTCGAGGAACTGCTGACCGGCGACCAGTTCAACTTCGTTCCCAGAGAGGAATCGGTGGTGAACTTCTTCGACTTCGCGCCGCTCATCCGCGACCTGACCGGCGACGAATTCGTGGACCTCAGCCAGACCCAGTACCTCGAGTCCGATGCCATCAGCCAGGAGTTCCGCTTCACCTCGCCTGCCGAGAACCGCCTGCGCTGGATCGCCGGCACCTACTTCATCCAGACGGACCGGTTCATCTCCACCGGCAACATGATCGACCGCGGCAACGGCGTGCCCGACGTCACCACCGAGCCGCGCGTCTCGGTGTTCGTCGACCCCACGGATCCGAGCCCCCAGTTCGGCCTGCTGGTGGACGAGCAGGACAACTTCGCCTGGGCGGTCTTCGGCGAGATCGCCTACGACCTCACGGACACCTTCGAGGCGTCGGTATCCCTGCGCTACGACGAGGACGAGCGCGAGAACACCACGCTGACCGAGCCGCTGTACGACCCGACGGGCGGCCTGACCACCTTCGGCGAAGTGCGCAAGGAGACCTGGGACGCCTGGCAGCCCAAGGTCACGCTGACCTGGCAGCCGAGTGACGCGATGACGGTCTACGGCGGCTACAGCCGCGGCTTCCGCAGCGGCGGCTTCAACCAGTCCGGCGTGGGCGGCGCGGTGCCGGAACCCGGCGTCGAAGACATCTTCGAGGAGCAGATCGCCGACACCTGGGAGGCCGGCATCAAGGGCACTTTCTGGGGCGGCCGGGCCAGCGGCTCCGCGAGCGTCTACTACACCGACTTCGAGAACGCCTATTTCTTCTTCTTCGATCCGGGCACCAGCACGCAGAACCTGGGCAGCATCCCCGAGGTCACCTACCAGGGTCTCGAGATCGAGGGCAGCGCGCTGGTGACCGACAACCTCAGCCTGAATTTCGGCCTCGGCTACACCGACAGCGAGATCGAGCGCGCGGCGGATCCCGCCGACAACGGCAACCAGGCCCCGCTCGTCTCCGAGTACACGCTGAACCTCGGCCTGCTGTACCAGCGGCCCACCGAGCTCTTCGGCGGCGTGAACGGCATCGTGCGCGTCGATTACCAGCGCACCGGCGACACCTGGTGGGATCCGGGCAACATCTCCGTGCGCAGCCCCTACGACCTGGTCGACGTGCGCATCGGCGTCGAGATGCCGGACGACTGGTCGGTCATGCTGTGGGCGAAGAACGCCCTCGACGAGGAATACAATACCGAGTTCTCGCCGGGTCCCGTGCCGGGGGCGAACTTCCTCTGGCCGGGCATGCCCAGGCGCTGGGGGGTCGAGTTCTCCAAGCGCTTCTGAGCAGACCCGAAGCAGACGGAACAGACGAGGAGTTTCAGACCATGCAAGCACCGAGAGTAAATTCCCGACTCCACCACAACGCCCACGTCACCCGCGACCTGGAGGCCGTGCGCCACTTCTATGAAGACATCATCGGTTTCCCGCTGACGGCGACCTGGTGCGAGAAGACCGACCTGTTCGGCAAGGAGCGCGTCTACGCGCACTGCTTCTTCGATATCGGCGACGGCGAGGCGCTGGCCTTCTTCCAGTTCGCCGACGACGAGGATGCCGAGGAGTTCGGCCCCGAGCTGCCGCTGTCCGGCTTCCGCCACCTCGCGCTGAAGGTGGACCAGGAGAGTCAGGACGGCATCAGAGAACGCCTCGAGGCGGCCGGCTACAAGGAGCCGGACATGTACATCCTGAATCACGGCTACTGCTATTCGCTGTACGTGTTCGACCCGGCGAAGCTGCTGGTGGAGTTCACCGTCGACCACCCGGACGTCGAGAAGATCAACGCCGACCAGCTGCCGAAGGCCCACAGCGAACTGAAGCGCTGGCTGGCGGGCGACCACTCGCCGAACAACGAGCAGTATCACCGCTAGCCGAAGCGCGGCCGCCTGCCCGGCGGCCGGCACCGCGGGCTCCCGACGTCAGGGCCGGAGGACACGCACTCCGGCCCGCGGACCCGCTCGGCCCGCCGCCGGGGAAAAGATCCGAACAACTGCGAGAAAGAAGCCGAGAGAGGAATCATGTCCACGAAGATCTGCATCGTCCATCACAGCGGCTACGGCCACACCGCGAAGCAGGCGGCCGCCGTCGCCGAGGGCATCCGCCGCATCGACGGCGTCGAGTGCGTCGAGCTCACCGTGGCGGACCTCGAAGACGCCGAAGCCGCGGGCTGGTCCGAACTGGACGAGGCCGCCGCCATCGTCTTCGGCAGCCCCACTTACATGGGCAGCGCGTCGGCCGACATGAAACGCTTCATGGAGGCCACTTCCGGCCGCTGGATGGAGCAGAAGTGGGCGGACAAGCTCGCTGCCGGCTTCACGAATTCCGGCTCCCAGAACGGCGACAAGCAGAACACGCTGGTCTCTTTCCTCACGCTGGCAGCCCAGCACGGCATGGTCTGGGTGAATCTCAACCTGCTGCCGGGCAACAACAGCTCGAAGGGCAGCGTGGACGACGTCAACCGGCTCGGCGGCTCGCTGGGCGCCATGGCCCAGTCCAACGTGGACGAGGGCCCCGACGTCTGCCCGCCCGAGGCCGATCTGGAGACCGCGCGCCGCCTGGGTCAGCGCGTCGCCGAGTGCACGTTGCGCTGGAACCGCGGCTGAGCGCATCCCGATACAACCGGACCCGAAACAAAAAAGGTGGTCCCCGATGATCTATGACAAGGACACAGAGACGCGCCCGGTAGAAGAGCAGTTCGCCCTGGACCGCGAGACCTACCGGCGCCAGGTCGCCTACCTGTTCGAGCATTCCGCCTTCTACCAGCGCAAGCTGCGCGAGGCCGGCTTCGACGAAGCCGCCGCCGTGGGTGAGCTGGACGACATCGCGCAGCTGCCCTTCACCGAGAAAGACGAGCTGCGCGCCACCCAGGCCGACGCCCCGCCTTTCGGCGAGCACCTGGCCGCACCGCCGGAGAAGCTCATGCGGGTGTTCAGCACCAGCGGCACGACCGGCGTGCCCTGCTACCTCGGGCTGACCCGTAACGACGTCGACGTCTACGCCACCAACGTCGCACGCGGCTACACCGCCGCCGGCTTCTCGGCGGGCCAGCGCATCGCCGTCGGCTTCAACGCGGGGCCGTTCGTCGCCGGCGCCGTCTACTACGGCTTCGACAAGATCGGCTGCACGGTCATCCCGGTCGGCACCGGCAACACGGAGCGCCTGGTGACGGCCATCCGCAACCTGAAGGCCACCGGCGTGAGCTGCACGCCCTCCTACGGCCTGTATCTCATCGACTGGTGCCAGGAGAACGGCATCGACACCCGCTCCCTCGGACTCGCCAACATGATCACGGCCGGCGAGCCCGGCGGCGGCGACCCGCTGGTGCGCGGCCGCATCGAGGAGGCCTTCGGCTGCAAGGTGCGCGAGTCCATGGGCATCGGCGACATCTCGCTCTCCGCCTGGGCGGAGGACGACGACGGCAACGGCATGCATTTCATGGCCCGCGGCTACGTCCACGTGGAGCTGATCGACTCGGCCAGCGGCGAACCCATTCCCTGGGATGACGGCGCCGAGGGCGAGCTGGTCTACACGGCACTGCAGCGCGAGGCCATGCCGCTGCTGCGCTTCCGCAGCCGCGACCACGTGGTGGTCAACATGCAGGAGAACCCCACCGGACGCACCGGGCCGCGCATCCGCTGCGTCGGGCGCACCGACGACATGCTGATCGTGCGCGGCGTGAACCTGTTCCCCTCCGCCATCCGCAGCCTGCTGAAAGACTTCGCCCCCGACGTCGGCGGCCTGCTGCAGGTGCGGCCGAGGGAGCGCGGCGTGCTGCAGTCGCCGCCGCTGCCGGTGGTCGTCGAACTCGGCGAGGGCATGTCGAGCGCGCCGGAAGGACTGGCCGAGCGCATCCGGCAGGAGATCCGCTCGCGCCTGCTGGTGACCACCGACATCGAGCTGGTGCCCTACGGCACCCTGCCGCGGGAGACCTACAAGTCCAAGCTGATAGACTACTCGGACGCCGACAAGAAGGAGGCCGCCTCCGGCTGAACCACCATGGCATCCGCACGACCGCTCTTCCCCTGTACCATCGTCGGCAGCTATCCGCAGCCGGACTGGCTCATCGGCCGGCAGAAGCTCTCGGGCCGCTTCCCGCCCCGCACGCGGGCGAAAGAGCTCTGGCGCATCGACGAGAAATTCCTGCAGGAAGCCCAGGACGACGCCACCCGCATCGCCATCCAGGACCAGGAGCGGGCCGGACTGGACATCGTCTCCGACGGCGAAATCCGCCGGGAGAGCTACTCCAATCACTTCGCCACCGCGCTGGACGGCATCGACCTCGACAACCCGGGCCAGGCGCTGGACCGCAGCGGCGAGCCCGTGTTCGTGCCCCGTATCGTCGGCCCCATCCGCCGCCGGCATCCGGTGGGCGTGGACAGCCTGCGTTTCCTGCGGGCGAATACCGACCGGGCCGTGAAGTTCACCGTGCCCGGACCGTTCACCATGGCCCAGCAGGCGCAGAACGAACACTATGCGACCGACCGGCAGGCCGCACTCGCGTACGCAGACGCGGTGAACGCCGAGATCCGCGACCTGTTCGCGGCCGGCGCCGACGTGGTGCAGATCGACGAGCCCTACATGCAGGCGCGGCCCGACCAGGCGCGGGAATACGGCATCGAGGCGCTGAACCGGGCGCTCGACGGCGTCGACGGCCGGACCTGCGTGCACATCTG
The DNA here is from genome assembly GCF_040706535.1 of Lentisalinibacter orientalis. Classification (NCBI taxonomy): domain Bacteria; kingdom Pseudomonadati; phylum Pseudomonadota; class Gammaproteobacteria; order Woeseiales; family Woeseiaceae; genus Lentisalinibacter; species Lentisalinibacter orientalis. Next base: position 1,930,600 of record NZ_JAPDRJ010000001.1, on the reverse strand, counting down.
CTTCGGCTATGCGGCGCTGATCCACGAGCGGCCCGAGGGCTACTCCTTCCTGCCCGAGTTCTCCGGCGCCTGCTGCAGCCAGGTCTCCATCGAGACCGGCCAGTCGAACCTGGACTGCTCGGTGCTCGCGTCCCTGCCGGACAAGGAGATCCTGCTCGGCGTGCTCGACCTCTCGAGCAACGAGGTGGAGTCGGTGGAGACGATCAAGGAGCGGGTCCGCCGGGCGCTGGAACACGTCGACGCCGAGCGCATCCTGCTCGCGCCCGACTGCGGCATGAAGTATCTCAGCCGCGAGGCCGCCTTCGGCAAGCTCGCGGCCATGTCGAAGGCCGCGGCCGAGCTGCGCGCCGAGGTCTGACGGAGAGGAAGCGATGAGTACCGGCGCGGACCGTATACTGACCACCCACACCGGCAGCCTGCCCCGCCCGGACGACCTCATCCGCATCATGTGGGCGAAGGGCGACGGCATCCCGGTGGACGAGGCGGCACTCGCCGAGCGCGTGGCGAGCGCCGTGCAGGAGATGGTGGACCGCCAGGCCGCCGCCGGCATCAGCATCGTCAACGACGGCGAGATGTCCAAGCCGAGCTACGCCACCTACGTGAAGGACCGGCTGCACGGCTTCGGCGGCGAATCGGTGCAGAACTACTTCTTCGGCGACCTGGTCGACTATCCCAGAAGCGCGGAGATCGTGGCCGCCAACCCGGGGCGCCGCAAGCGCTCGGCGCCGGCCTGCAATGCCCCCATCTCGGTGAAGGATACCGACGCGGCGGCGCTCGACATGGTCAACCTCACCAACTCCGCAAAAGACGCCGACGTGGCGGGCATCTTCTCCAGCGCCGCCTCCCCCGGCGTGGTCACCATCTTCTTCGGCAACGAGTACTACAAGAGCGACGAGGAGTACGTATTCGCCGTCGCCGAGGCCATGCGCCACGAGTACGAGGCCATTGCCGCGGCCGGCGCCTATGTCCAGCTCGACTGCCCGGACCTCGCCATGGGCCGGCACTCGGCGTACGCGGACATGGACCTCGCGCAGTACCGCAAGCGCGTCGCCATGAACATCGAGGCGCTGAACCATGCCGTGCGCAACATCCCGGAGGAGAAGCTGCGCATGCACCTGTGCTGGGGCAATTACCCCGGCCCGCATCACTGCGACGTGGCCATGGGCGAGATCATCGACCTGGTCTGGAAAGCGAAGCCGCGTACCATCCTGTTCGAGGCCGCCAATCCCCGCCACGCCCACGAGTGGACCCTGTTCGAGACCGAGCAGGTGCCGGACGACAAGATACTCTGCCCGGGCTGCATCGAGCCCCAGTCCAACTACATCGAACACCCGGAGCTGGTGGCCCAGCGCATCGAGCGCTACGCGCGCCTCGTCGGCCGCGACCACGTGATGGCCGGCGTCGACTGCGGTTTCAGCGTGCACGTGGGCATGCAGGGCATCGACCCGGACGTGGCCTGGGGCAAGCTCGCATCCCTGGCGGAGGGCGCCGCAATCGCCACCGATCGGCTCTGGGGCTGACGCTCGGCCGGAATTCTCCGGCTTGCAGGCGCGTTAACTCCGCCCCTGCTCCGCCAGGCGCTCGAGCAGACGAACCGCACGGCCGATGCCGTCTTCACGGCGAATCTGCGCACCCAGTTCTTCGGCCCGCCGACCGATTGCCGTATCGGTACAGGCGCGCTCGATGGCGCCGGCCAGCCCCGCCGCGCTCAGCCGCTTCTGTGGAATCGGGGCGGGACCCACGCCGAGCTCCCGGACCCGCCGACCCCAGAAAGGCTGGTCGCCGAAGAAGGGGCAGATCACGCTCGGCCGTCCGGCCCGCAGGCCGGCCGCTGTCGTGCCGGCGCCGCCATGGTGGACGGTGGCCGCAACCCGGGGCAGCAGCCAGTCGTAAGGCACCGCATCGATGACGTACACATCGTCCGGGACGGCGTCGGGCGCCAGCCCGCCCCACCCCGTCACGAGGATGCAACGCCGGCCCGTCCGTGCAATCGCCTCCAGAACGATGGCCGTCGTCCGCGCCGGATCGCGCCCTGCCATGCTGCCGAAGCCGACGTGGACGGGCGCCGGTCCGGCAGCCAGGAAGTCCGTCAGCCCGGCCGGCGGCGACCACGCCTCGGCTCGGTCGAGAAACCAGTAGCCGGTGACGTAGACGTGGTCGGGCCAGTCGTCCGGGCGCGGGACGACGTTCTCGCTGTAGCAGTGCAGTACCGGGACCGCATCGCCGTCGCCTCGCCGCAGGAGACCGAGACCCTCGGCCGGCGGCAGACCCTGCGCGCGCCTCCATTCGCTGACGAACTTCCCGCCGATCCGGTCCGCGGCGGCATGCACCACCCTGTAGGTGAGACGGTTGTAGATCCTGCCCAGCGGGAGACGCGGGAAGCCTAGTGCCGGGAAAGTACCCGTCGGCACGAACTGCGGCAGCGGCATGGCCAGGACGGCAGCAGTGCCGAGCCTGTCGGCATAGTGGGCTCCCGCCATCTTGGAGTTGAACAGGATCAGGTCCGGGTCGACCGAGCTTGCCGCGTCCCAGCCTTCTGCCAGCATCGAGCGCTGGATGTCGCTGCTCTCGCGCATGAGTCGGGGTACCGTGCGGATTGCGCGGAAAAAGCTGCCCATGTCTTCGATCGCACCGCGGCCCGTCTCGGTATCCAGCAGATCGACCAGGCTACTGTTGAGAAAAGCGTATCCGAGCCCGCGCTGCTCGACGAAATCACGGAACCGATCGCAGGTATTCACCGTGACCCGGTGGCCCGCACGCAGCAGACCCTCTCCCAGCGCGACATAGGGTTCGACGTCACCCCGCGAACCGGCGGTCTGGATCAGGATATTCAAGGTGAAACCGAAGTCGTCATGACCTCAGGGTAGTGGCTATGCCGGCATTTCAGAAGATCTAGTCCGGCAAATACCCTGTCGAAACGCCCGGGTTCCGTTCACGCGGGACGGATGTTGGCATTCAGCCTGAACAGGTTCGTGGGATCGTATTTCTGCTTGATCTTCAGCAGGCGCGGGAAGTTCTCCCGATACGTCTGGTTCACCATCTTCTGGGACTGGTCGTAATAGTCATTCACATAGAAGCCGCTGGTGAACGGTTCCGCCTTCGACCAGTGCGCGTTGATGTAATCGACATGCTCTGCACTGTCTTCGCCGGTCTTCCAGCTGACGAACGACAGGAGATTGTAGTTGGAGTCCCTGTGTGCAAAGGCGGTGTCCGCGTTGGAGACCCGGCCTATGGCCCCGCCTGCGTGGCCGAAGCCGAATCTGGTGGCGCGGTCGGGATGTGCCTCGAAATTGTCGATCAGGGCGTCGATAAAGTCGTCCGATATGGACCTGACGAAGCCGGACTTCATGTAGCCGGTGAACGCGCGCGTGTCATCCATGTCGCCGGATCGCTGAACCGCGACATAGTCCATCGTCCGGACAGCCTCGTTGACGACAGTGCCGGCCTTGCGCAGCGGTGCAAAATGTTTCTCGGCCCTGGCCGGATCACCACTCCACACGAAGTACATGGCAACCCCGGGCTCGTCGCCGAGGCGACTGCCCACTCCGGCACCGATGGACATCTCGTCCGGCACCTTCCCGGAATAGTCCGCGTAGAAGCCGAGGACTTGCCTGGCCTCAGACAGCGGGAAGGCGAAGTATCCGGTTACGACGTCGCGCTGCATCTCATGCAGCTGAAACAGGAACGAGGTCACCACGCCGAAATTGCCGCCGCCGCCGCGCAGCGCCCAGTAGAGGTCCGCGTCGTTGTCGGGACCAACGCGGCGCAATCTGCCGTCCGGCGTAACGATGTCCATCTCGAGGACGTTGTCGATGGTCAGACCGTAGCGGCGCGCGAGCCGGCCGAAGCCGCCGCCCAGCGTGAGACCGCCGACGCCGGTGTGCGAAACCGAGCCCGCCGTCGTCACCAGGCCGTGCGACATGGACTCGTGATCGAGATCGCCCAGCAGGCTGCCACCGGCGATACGCGCGGTCCTGGCGTTACTATCGACCCGCGCATTGCGCAGTTGCGAGAGATCGATCTGCATGCCCTTGTCGCAGCTCGACGTGCCGGCCGCGGCGTGTCCGCCGCATTTCACGGCCAGGAGCAGGTTGTTCTCCCGGGCAAAGGTCACGGCGTTCTGTACGTCCGCCGCGCCGGTCGGCCGTACCACGAATGCCGGATACTTGTCGTACTCCGCATTCAGTAACCAGCGGGCCTGATCGTATGCGTCACCGCCGGGCAGCAACAACCTGCCCCTGAGACTGTCACTGAGCTCCTGAACGGCGGCACGCTTCAGGGTGATTTCTGCACCGTCGCCGGTGACCGCGTCGATGTCCGACGGCACACTGGTCGGGCTGTGCAGTAGCGATTCGGCAAGCACATCCCACTGCGGCAGCGATGCGGCAATCGCAACGGAAAGCGACGAACGGATAAAGCGTCTACGATTCATCTCTGACTCCCCCGAGAGGTCGCACTGATTCTTGGAATAGTTCTCTTCTCAGGACCTCATTCGATTGCCCGCATAGTTGCAGAAAATCGATGGAACCGCCAGATTATCAGCCGGGCCCGGGTCTACGGGACGCGAGACAGTGTCGTCGCGATCTACCGTCAAACCGGCTGAGCCGCCGACTGCACCGTATGGCTTCGGTAGTTGTGCCGCCTGAACCTCAGTCAGGACCGCCGTAGCGGGTCGACTCCGGAAACCTCGCGGCCGACGACCGGCATGGACGCTTTCCAGCCAAAAGGGGAAGTGGTCGACGCGAGGAAAAATACCGCAGCTGCCTTGCGTATCGGCTTTGGCCAGATAAGCTGTCTTGGAAACACATATAACTCGAACGGCTACATTTCGGGATTGGTTCAAGCGACAAACGGCGTGATTGATTTCTCGATGGATGTGACGAAAAGCGTAATCCTGTGAGAGACAACAATAAATCCACGGCTCTCATGGTGCTGGTCTCGTTCGTGGGCCTGACCGGCTGTGTGCGCACATCAGCGTACGAACACTTCGACTTCTCTCCCAGCATGACTGTCACGGAAGTGGGCAAGCCAGAAGGAATCTACACCCTTGGCGTCGACGTGTATCCGATTCGCTATCAACTACAGAGGGAAGCGTACACGTTGCATGCAGTAATTGATCCTTACTCAAACAGGCCGGCGGTCGTGTTTTGGGCCGTCGACTCTACCGGGTCGGTCTTGCCAGTCGAGGCTCAGCCAATAAGGTGTAGAGCCGGCTTCCGATACTTGGGTAAGGGCGCCCAGCTAAGGAAAGAATTCCCGGTCGAAAAAGAGTTCGTTTGGATACCCACTAGCGTTGGCCCGTGTCGGATTGAGAATGCGAATGAGTCCGGCCTATTTACGCTGGAATTGAGTATTGGTGATTCACGCTGGACAACTTACGACGAGTCGGTGATCTTCCGCGTCGTGCGAAACGGATTGCAGTGGGAGTTGGATTGGATCTAGATTCAAAGAATCCGTTGCGCTAGGCAGGTTTTTCTGTCGCAGCTACCAGATCATGATAAGTGTGCCGAATCTTCGCGATCATGCGGCACCGGCAACAACTCATAAAACTCTGCGATTGACGAGTGGTTCCCCCGGGTCAGGAACAGCCGGTCTCAATGAGCTGACATGAGGACGGCCAGGAGAGTGAGTTCAGGCGCTTGCATTTATCTCGACGTGTATCCGGCAGAAACAGACTCGGCCCGCGCAGCGCGTCACACTCCGCCCGCCTGCTGCATGGCCTGCTTCTCGACCTTGGCCCAGGAATCCCGCAGCGTGACGATGCGGTTGAACACCGGCGACTCCACGCTCGAGTCCGGATCGGCGGTGAAATAACCCAGCCGTTCGAACTGCACCGCATCGCCCGGAGCGAGTGCGGCGATGCCCGGTTCCACCTGCGCTGCGGCGGTCTTCAGCGAATCCGGGTTGATCGCCTCGTGCCAGTCGCCCTTCACCCCCGGCGCCGGCTCGGTGAACAGCCGATCGTAGAGCCGCACCTCGGCGGGCACCGCATGCTCCGCGGACAGCCAGTGGATGGTGCCCTTCACCTTGCGCTGGGCACCCGCGGCGCCGCTGCGGGTCTCCGGGTCGTAACTGCAGAGCAGCTCGACGACGTTGCCGTCTTCGTCCTTCACCACCTCGTCGCAACGGATGATGTAGGCATAGCGCAGCCGCACCTCGCCGCCCGGGCGGAGCCGGAAGAACTTCTTCGGCGGGTCTTCCATGAAGTCGTCGCGCTCGATCCAGAGCGTGCGCGAGAACGGCAACTCCCGCTCGCCCATGGACGGATCGTTGGGATGGTTCTGCGCCGTCATCTGCTCCACCCGGTCCTCCGGGTAGTTGGTGAGGGTCACCTTCAGGGGATCGATCACGCCCATGACCCGGGGCGCCGAGGGGTCCAGCACCTCGCGCACGGTCGCCTCGAGGAAGCCCATCTCGATCAGCTTGTTCTTCTTCGTGATCCCGACCCGGCGGGAGAACTCGCGCAGCGCCGCCGGCGGATAGCCGCGGCGGCGCATGCCGGCCAGCGTCGGCATGCGCGGGTCGTCCCAGCCGGCCACGGTGCCGCGCTGTACGAGCTCGGCCAGCCGGCGCTTGCTGGTGACCGTGTAGGCCAGGTTGGTGCGCGAAAACTCGTACTGGCGCGGGCGATGCGGCAGATCGAGCTGATCGAGCAGCCAGTCGTACAGCGGCCGGTGATCCTCGAACTCGAGCGTGCACAGCGAATGGGTGATGCCCTCGAAGGCATCCGACAAACCGTGCGCGAAGTCGTACATCGGATAGATGCACCACTTGTCGCCGGTGCGCTGATGGGGAATGTGGCGGATGCGATAGAGCGTCGGGTCGCGCATGTGCATGTTCGGCGCGGCCATGTCGATCTTCGCGCGCAGCACCTTCTCGCCGTCGGCGAACTCGCCGGCGCGCATGCGCTCGAACAGATCCAGGTTCTCCTCCACGCTGCGGCCGCGCCACGGGCTCTCCCGCCCCGGCTCCTTCAGCGTGCCACGGTACTCGCGGATCTCGTCCGCGCCGAGGTCGTCCACGTAGGCCTTGCCCTGACGGATCAGGTCGACGGCGCAGTCGTACAGCTGATCGAAGTAATCCGACGCATGGGTGAGGCGGTCGCCCCAGTCGAAGCCGAGCCAGCGGATATCCGCCTCGATGGCGCGCACGAACTCGATGCTTTCCTTGCCGGGATTGGTGTCGTCGAAACGCAGGAACGTGACGCCGCCGTTCTCCTCGGCCACCCCGAAGTTCAGGCAGATGGAGGTGGCGTGGCCGACGTGCAGGAAGCCGTTCGGCTCCGGCGGGAAGCGGGTGACGACCTTGCCGCCGTGCTTACCCGCGGCGATGTCGTCGGCGATGATCTGGCGGATGAAATCCCTGCCGGCGGTGGTTGTGTCGGACATGACGGTCGGAGGCCTGGTGATGAGCGCGAATCAGGAGCCCGGTATTGTACGGGAATCCTCCGCGGAGGTGACCGGCCCGGCGACGCGGCGCAGCAGCCGCGCCACCTGTCCCGGCCCGGGGCGCAGCGGCGCGAGCTGCTCGGGCTCGACGGCCCGCGCGCCGCCCGCCTCCAGCCGGCCGACGGCGAAACTGAACACGTAGACCGGTTCCACGCCCATGCGCAGGTCCGTCATCACGATCCGGTCGTCCTGGCGCGAGACCCGGTAGAAGCCGTGGGTGAACCAGGCGAGACGCCGCACGGCCCAGGTATCGCGGATGCCGTCCAGCAGCTCCGGGCGCGACTCGTGACGCTCGAAAGACAGCGTGCCCGGGGGATCCAGCAGGGAGTAGAAGCCCTCCCGGTAGCCGCCCTCATCCATTGCGACGATGCGCCACAGCACGATGTTGAACGGCGCCGGCGTCGTGAGCACGCCCCGGTGGGCGATGCCCGCCTCCGCCAGCGCGTCACGGGCCACCCGCTCCACGTGCAGCTTGGCCGCAATCGACAGACCCAGATAGGCCACGCCGAGCGTCAGGCCACCGACCACGGCCGCCCGCGCGCGGTGCTCGTCGCGGACCAGCAGCGCGACCACGAGGCCGACCGCCAGGGGCACGGTGAACGCCGGGTCGATGATGAACAACGTCGAGCCGCTCACCGGATGGTTGCTGAACGGCAGGAACAGCTGGGTGCCGTAGACGGTCAAGGCGTCGAGCAGCGGATGCGTGAACAGGGCGAGCCAGATGAGCGCGAGCCAGCGGCGCGGCCGCTCACGGGCAGGCGCATTGAATCTCGCGACCAGCCACCAGATCGCCGGCGCCGCGACACTCAGCACCAACAGCGAATGACTGTAGCCCCGATGCCAGGTGAAGTCGGACACCGGATCGCCCAGGGGAACGAGCACGTCGAGGTCGGGCAGCGTGCCGCAGGCGGCGCCCAGCGCGGCCCCGCGCCGGCGCTCGCCGTGCCCGGCCACTGCGGCGCCGATCGAGGCGCCGAGTACGGCCTGCGTCAGGGTGTCCACGTCATGCCCTGGCAGCGCGATGCAGCCGCCGCATGTTGCGCAGCCGCGACACCGGAACGGCTTTCATGTCTATCCGACGGCACAGGCAAGATTGTATACAAACAATCACAAGTCATTGGCTTTTCCGCGCTTTTTCTGGACGCACTGCCCCACTTTTGTATACGATACCCTGGGGGCCGACAAGAGCCGACTACAACGATGTATGCCATAACCGACATCGTTGCGGAACACGAAGACCGATCCAGATCAGGAGAGAGACCTATGCGTGCGAAGACCCTGCTTTGCGGCGTCGCGAGTGTACTCGCTTTGACCGCCGGTTATACCGTACCCGCCGTGGCGCAGGAGGCCCAGGGCATCGAGGAAATCATCGTCACAGCCCGGCAACGCGAGGAAACGCTGCAGGACGTGCCGGCCACCGTGACGGTACTGACCGAGGATCGCCTCGAGCGTGCCGGCGTGGAGCGCGCGGAGGACTTCATCAAGCTCACCCCCGGCGTGAGCCTGGTCGACGCGGCCGAGGTCGGCGACACGCAGATCAACATCCGCGGCCTGAACGGCGCCCGCGATGCCGAGAACAGCGTGGCCTTCATCATCGACGGCATCCTGATGACGAACCCGGCGGCCTTCAATCGGGAGTTCTCGAACCTGCAGCAGATCGAAGTCCTGAAAGGCCCGCAGGGCGCGCTGTACGGCCGCAATGCCGCCGCCGGCGCCATCATCGTCAGCACGAAGATGCCCGGCGACGAACTGGGCGGCAACGTCAAGGTGAGCGCCGCGGGCGACAGCACTTATTACGCCACGGGCTACGTGAGCGGGCCGCTCACCGACACCGTTTCGTTCAGCCTCGGCGGCGACTGGCGCGACACCGACGGCTATTACACGAACTCCTTCCTGGGCGCCGACGTGGTCGACGACTTCGAGAACTACAACATCAACGGACGGATGGTCTTCGAGCCCACCGACCTCCTCACCGTGGACGTCAAGGCTCGCTACGGCCAGGTGGACGCCGCCTCGATCAGCTTCAACGCGGCCTTCCATCTGCCCACGTTCGCCGAGGTGTTCGCCCCGGCCCTGGACCCGCTGTTCGGCGAGGGTTTCGCGTCGCACTTCTACGAGGACGTCGACGACCACGAGTTCGTGTTCCAGCCGAACATCGACCCGACCAACGATCAGGAAGCCACCGAGTTCTCCATCAAGGCGGACTACGAGCTCGGCTGGGCCAGCCTCACCAGCTGGCTGCTCTACAGCAACATCGAGAACTCGCTGTCCTCGGACGGCACCAGCGCGGCCTTCGGCTTCTTCAACGCCGACGACGCCACGCCGGACTCCTGCCTGCCCAACTCCATCGCCCTGACGCTCGCCGGCGTCACGCTGCCGCCGCCGCAGATTCTGCTGCCCGTCGACGGCAGCTTCGGAGCGGACCCCATCCTCGGCCCCTATTCGCCGACCACCTGCGACGGCACCCAGTACCAGGAGCGCAACCAGGAGGACATCAGTTTCGAGCTGCGCCTGGCCTCGCCGGGCGACCAGGCCCTGCGCTGGATCGCCGGCCTGTACTACCTCACCCTGGAGCGTGAGGTGGGCGTGAACCTGGCCATCGACCGGGGCTTCGGTGTCATCCCGACGCTGTACACGGACAACCCGAACAACCCCACCGAGCAGCTGCTGTGGGACCAGTTCGACACCGACGTCTGGGCCGTGTTCGGCCAGCTCGCCTACGACTTGAGCGACCGTACGGAGCTCGCCCTCGCCCTGCGCTACGACCGCGAGGAGCGCGAGGCCCGCAGCCTGGTGCCCACCGCGCCGCGCACGGAGTTCGTGGACTTCACCAACGACGGCGTCTTCAGCGGCGGTGCGCCGCTGAACCCGGCGCTCGACCCGACCCTGAACCCGGGCGGCGTGCAGCCCCAGAGCCGCACCTTCTCCCAGGTTCAGCCCAAGCTCTCTCTCAGCCACGACGTGAACGACGCTGTGACGCTGTTCGCCTCCTGGGGCATCGGATTCAAGAGCGGCGGCTTCAACAACCAGGGGTCGGCTGCCACCATCGACGTGTTCATCAACCAGCCGCTCGGCAAGGACCTGGATATCCGCGACGAATTCGACAAGGAGACCTCCAGCGCGTTCGAGCTCGGCTTCAAGTCGCAGCTCGCCGAAGGCCGGCTCTCCCTGGAAGGTGCGGTCTATCGGATGGACGTCGACGACATGCAGTTCTTCGAGTTCCAGGTGGGCCCGTTCGGTCTGCTGCGCGTGGTCTCCAATATCGATGAGGTGAAGCTGACCGGCGCGGAGATCGGAGCGAACTACCTGCTCAACGACTACATCACGCTGGGCGGCGGCTGGGCCTACACGGCCAGCCGTATCGAGGCCAACTCGGTGCGTCCGAACACGGTCGGCAACAAGTCGCCCTCCACGCCCCAGTACACGGGCAACGTCGAGATCGAGGTGAACTATCCGCTCGGCAACGGCTGGGATCTCTACGGCGGGCTGTACGGCTCCTTCGTGGGCCAGACCTGGTTCCACACGGCTCAGGACGAGGAGCGTCTGACGCTGTTCGACCTCAGCTTCCCGGGACTCGGCACCGCCGACTACACGGTCACCGAGCGCGACCCCTACCAGACCTGGGACCTGCGGGTCGGGTTCGGCCGGGACAACTGGCGGGTGACCGCCTTCGGCACCAACATCCTGGACGAGGACATCGTCGAGGAAGTCATCCTGGCGGCCGAGTTCGGCGGCTCCTTCGTCCATCCCGGTGCCGAGCGGCGCTGGGGACTGGAATTCAGCTACGAATTCTGACGCTCACCGCGCGAGCGCTTGCTCGCCAGCACGGAAAAGCCGGCCTCGCGCCGGCTTTTCCTTTTCCGGCGAGCGGCAATCAGGAGCGGCAGCGGCTGCAGACGCCCTGGATCTCCAGCATCTGGGTCTCCGCGCGGAAACCGGCCTCCGCCACCTTCGCGTTGACCACCCGCTGCAGCTCGGCATCGTCCAGCTCCGCCACGGACCGGCAGCGGCGGCAGATCAGGAACTGACCGGCGTGGGGATGCTCCGGGTCGCGGCAGCCGACGAACGCGTTGAGGGAATCGAGGCGGTGCACCAGGCCCGCGTCCATCAGGAAGTCCAGGGCGCGGTAGACCGTGGGCGGCGCCGGGCGGCGGCCCTCGTCGCTCATGGCCTCCAGGATGTCGTAGGCACCCACCGGCTGGTGGCTGGTCCAGACGAGTTCCAGCACCCGCCGTCGCCTGGCGGTCAGGCGCAGCCCCCGCTCCCGGCACAGACGCTCGGCATTGGCCAGCGCGTCCGCCACGCAATGGCGGTGGTCGTGATTCTCCGGCGGGAATACCGGGCTGTCCTGGTCGGCGTCTGCGCTGCTCATGAGCCTCTTCGGGCGGCGTGTCCGGACTGGCGCCGCATGATAACGCAGCGCCGGCGGCACTGCGCGCCAGGCTACGAATGCGCCGCGCCGTCGCGTAGAATAACGGCCTTTTCGCGGTCCGACGCCGGCCAGTCGCACAGCAATCGCACACCAATCGCACACCATTCGCTGACCAACCGCTGACCATTCGCAGCCCAGAGAGCAACATGCCATCCATCACCCTGCCCGACGGTTCGAAACGGGAATTCGACAAGCCGGTCACCGGCCTCGACGTGGCCGGGAGTATCGGCCGCAAACTGGCGAAGGACGCCGTGGCCGTCCGGGTCGACGGCGAACTGCGCGACCTCGCCCGGGAGATACCCGGAGACGCCGCCGTCGAGATCGTCACCCGCGACAGCGAGGACGGGCTGGAACTGCTGCGTCACGACGCGGCCCACATCATGGCCGAGGCGGTGAAGGAGCTCTATCCCGAGACCCAGGTGACCATCGGGCCCGCCATCGAGAACGGCTTCTACTACGACTTCGCCCGCGAGACGCCCTTCACGCCCGAGGACCTGGAGAAAATCGAAGCCCGCATGCGCGACATCGTCGCCCGCGACGAGACCATCGTCCGCGAGGTCTGGGACCGGGACGAGGCGGTGCGTTATTTCCGCGACGACGGCGAGGAGTACAAGGCCCGCATCATCGAGGACCTGCCGGCGGAGGAGGTCATCACCGTCTACCGCCAGGGCGACTTCCTCGATCTGTGCCGCGGCCCGCACCTGCCTTCCACCAGCCGGCTGGGCAATGCGTTCAAGCTGACGCGGGTGTCCGGCGCCTACTGGCGCGGCGACTCCCGCAACGAGATGCTGCAGCGGATCTACGGCACGGCCTGGGCCAGCGACAAGCAGCTGCGCACCTATCTGCACCAGCTGGAGGAAGCGGAGAAGCGCGACCACCGGCGCCTCGGCCGCCAGATGGGTCTCTTCCACTTCCAGGAAGAGGCGCCGGGCGCCGTGTTCTGGCATCCGCGCGGCTGGACGCTGTACCAGCGCCTGGTCGACTACATGCGCGAGCGACAGGATGCGGCCGGCTACCGGGAGATCGCCACACCCATCGTCATGGACCGCTCGCTGTGGGAGTCGTCCGGCCACTGGGAGACCTTCGGCGAGAACATGTTCACCACGGAACCCGAAGAGGGCCGCGTCTATGCGCTGAAGCCCATGAACTGCCCGGGCCACGTCCAGGTCTTCAACCAGGGCATCACCAGCTATCGGGAGCTGCCGCTCAGGCTGTCGGAATTCGGCACCGTGCATCGCTACGAGCCCTCCGGCGCCCTGCACGGCATGCTGCGCGTGCGTGCCTTCACCCAGGACGACGCGCATATCTTCTGCACCCGCGACCAGATCACCGCCGAATCCATCGCCGTGTGCGACCTGATCCTCGGCATCTACCGTGACTTCGGCTTCGAGGACGTGCGCATCAAGTTCGCGGACCGGCCGGAGGTGCGCGTGGGCGCCGACGAGGTGTGGGATCAGGCCGAGGCCGCGCTGAAGACCGCCATCGAGACGACCGGGCTCGACTACACCTACAACCCGGGCGAGGGCGCCTTCTACGGGCCGAAACTCGAGTTCGTGCTGCGCGACGCCATCGGCCGGGACTGGCAGTGCGGCACGCTGCAGGTGGACCTGAACCTGCCGGAGCGGCTGGGCGCGAGTTTCGTGGGCGAGGACGGCAACAGGCACACCCCGGTCATGCTCCACCGCGCCATGTTCGGCTCGCTGGAACGCTTCATCGGCATCCTGATCGAGCACTACGCCGGCGCGCTGCCGCTGTGGCTCGCACCGGTGCAGGCAGTGGTGACGACCATCACGTCGGACGGCGACGAGTACGCCTGCGAGGTGGCCGAGGCACTCCGGGCGGCGGGACTCGAGGCGGAGACCGACCTGCGCAACGAGAAGATCAGCTACAAGGTGCGCGAGCACAGCGTGGCCAAGATCCCCGTGATCATCGCCGTCGGCAAGCGCGAGGTGGAGGAGCGCACCGTCGCGATCCGCCGTCTGGGCAGCAAGCGCCAGCAGGTGCTGCCTCTCGCCGAGGCAGTCGAGGCACTGGCCGCGGAGAACCGGGAGCGCCGGGCCCCGCCCACCGACTGACTCCCGGCCGCCCGGCGGCCCCGCCGGGCCTGCAATGCGCACCAGTACCGCCGGGAGTGTGTCCCAGGTCACACTTTGACATATTCGCGCTGGCCAGCCGGCCGCCGGCGGCACGTGCGCGCATATACTCGGCGTTCGATAACCGCCCGGGAATCAGACCGCTAGAGGCATCGGACGCCGTGCAAACGTTCAAGACTCAGGTACTGCTGCTGCACTCCGAGCAGAGCACGCTGGACCGCTTCAGCGCCTCGCTCGGCGACGCCTATTCCGTGCATCTGGCGACCAGCGGCACCGAGGCACTGAATACCCTCGGGCTGACCCCCATCCACGTCATGGTCTCGGCCCAGCGGCTGCCCGGCATGAGCGGCATCGAGGCGCTGCGCGAAGCGCGGAAGCGCTCGCCGGAAACGCTCGGCATCCTCATCGCGCCGAAGGACATGAGCGGCGCTGAAGCCGAAGCACTCGTCGGCAGCGAGGAACTGTTCCAGGTCATCCGCGGCCTCGGCACGCCGGAGGAGATGCGCCGCGTGATCGACGAGGCCGTCGACCAGCTGCGGCTGAGCACCCTGCAGGAATCGGCCAACGACCGTTCGGCAGGTCCCCGGCCGCGCGTGTCGCCCACGGCGCCGCCCCGCGAGGCCGGACCGGCCCGACAGGCCGCCGCAAGCGCGGAAGTCAGCGGCACGTATCCCGCGGCCGCCGGCGCCACCGTGACGGAGCTGGTGGTGCTCAGCAAGGACGAGGTGTTCCTGGATACCATCCGCCAGGCGCTCTCGCCGCGCCAGCCGGTCCACGCCGTGGACGATCTGCGGGCTGCCGCGCAACTCGTCGGCGACGCCACGAGCGCGGTGCTGGTCACCGACGCCGCCGTCGCTCCCCGGGACGTCGAGGCTATCACCACCCGGCTGCGCAGCCGCCAGCCCGGGCTGGTGACCATCGTCGCCGGCCGCCGCGACGACGGCGACCAGCTGATGGACCTCATCAACGCCGGCATGGTGTACCGCTTTCTGCTGAAGCCCATTTCCCCGGGACGGGCGCGACTCGCCATCGAGGCGGCCATCCGGCGGGCGCAGGAGAAGGCGAAGCCTGCCGCGCCGGCCGCGCCTCCGGCCGCACCCGCACCGCCGACACCGGCGACGCCGGCCGCGCGCGTCGAGCCGACCATTGCGGACTTCGACGGCGCCGAGGAAGTGGTGCTGAGCGAGGAGGAACCGACCCGGCGCATGCCGGTCTGGACGGAGACGCCCCGGCCCGCCGCCGCGAAGCCGAAGGTCCGTCGCAAGGAACCGAAACCGAAGGCGCCGGAAGACACCCGGCGGAAGGACGAGGCGCCGGAGGAGAACGCCAACAGCGGGCGTTTCCCGCGTCCGGCATTGCTCGCGGGCGCGGGCGCGCTGCTCGCGCTCATCGCGGTCGGCGGCATCTGGTCGCTGACCGGCAGCCCGGATGACGACGCGTCGCCGTCGCCGGCCACGACATCGGCGGACGCGTCGGCGCCCATCGCGGAGCCCGCCGGAGAGGCCCGTTCCGAACCGCCTGCCCCGCCGCCGGTCAGCCGCGACCTGCGTCGCGCCCGTGAGGCCGTGGCGGCGGGCCGCCTGCTCGCGCCCGGTGAGGACGGCGCGCTCGCACTCTACGCCGCCGCGCTGGCCCAGGCACCGGATGATGCGGCCCTGGCGGCGGAAGTCGAGCAGGTGGTCGCCGAGGCGATCGCCACCGTCGCGGCGGCACTGGATGCCGGACGCCCCGGCGAGGCCCGCGCCGCGCGCAGCGTGATTCGCGCCAGCTTCCCGGCCGCGCCCGGCCTCGAGGCCATCGACACCCGTCTCGCCGTCGTGGAGCGGGACCGGCTGCTGGCGCGGGCCGACGAGTTGGCTGCTGCCGGCGACACCGCAGGGGCCATTGAGATACTCGACGAGGCCGCCGCCCTGTTGCCGGGCCGCAGCCCGGCGGTCGAGGCGAGGCGTGAGTCGATCCTGGCGGCCGCGGACGGCCGCGGCCGTACGCTATTGCTCGAACTCGGCAATCAGCGCCTGCTCCAGGGACAGCTCGTCGAGCCGGCCGCCGACAACGCCCGTTACTACTACCGCGCCGTGCTCGCCCAGGACAGCGAGAGCATCGCCGGCCGCCAGGGCATGGCCTTCCTGCGCACCGCCCTCATCACGCGCATACGCGAATCGGTGGAGGCCGGCGACCGCGCCGCCGCAGAGCATTGGCTGGAGGAGGCCCGCCTGAGCGGTGTCGAGGAGCCGCGCCTGGCGCCGTTCCGGGAAGCCGCAGGGCGCCTGCCCGCCGCACCGGCCGCGCAGAGCCCGGCGGCGCTTCCGGACGCCACACCCGAGCCGGCGCCGGAACAAAGCGCTCCCGCATCGGAGGAGCGCGCGGCGGAGCAGAACGACGGCACCGACCGGCTCGGCGACCCGGTGGATGGGATGGCCGATGAGATGACCAATAATCCGGCCTCCGGGCGCACCGACGGCGGGTCGGACCAGACGACGCCATCCGCGACGGAAGCCTCGGAGGCCACGGAAGCCCCGGATGCTGCCGCGACCCCCTCCACGGATGCAGCCGCTGATGCAGCCGCAGATGCGCCCGCAGCGGCGGACGACTCTGCCGCGGCGCCGGCCTCGGACGCCGTGGAGACCGGCGAGCCGGCGGTCAGCCGGGAGGAAGCCGTCGCGGAAAGCGCTCCGGCCCCGACGCGCCCCGAACGCATTACCTACGTGCCGCCGACGTATCCCCGTGCCGCCGAGGTGCGCGGCCTGGAAGGCTGGGTGGACGTCGAGTTCTCGCTAACGCCCGCGGGCCTGCCCGCAGACATCCGCGTGACGGACGCCCGCCCCGCCGGCACCTTCGACCAGGCGGCCGTCGAGGCCGTCGGCCAGTGGCGCTACGAGCCGCTCGCCGCCGCCGACTGGCCCGTCGGCGAGCGGATCCGCGTCCGCATCAATTTCGGCATCGATCGCTGAAACGTCCCCCGTCGGAAGCCCCGCGCGGTCTCGACGGCGAGGGAACCAATTGGCATTCTCCCCATCGAAGAACCACACACTTTTCGCATGGGAAGTCCGAATGACCACACAAAGTGCTGCCAGCACCGGCCGGCGCATGCAGCGCCGCAGCCTGGACACCCGACGGCGGCTCGTGGACGCGGCCATCGCTGCTTTCGCCGAGGCCGGCTACGCCGGGGCGGCGACCCGGGATATCGCCGAACGCGCCGGGGTCCATCATCCGCTGATCACGTATCATTTCCGCAATAAGGCGCGCCTGTGGCAGGCTGCCGCCGAATACCTGCTGGGCGAACTCAACGAGCGCCTGGAGCGTGCCGTATCGGGCGCGGAGGCGGGAGACGACCGCCAGCGGCTGACCGGCGCGATTCGCACCCTGACGCTCTACTCCGCCGAGCACCCGGAGTGGTATCACTTCGTGCGCGACGCATCCGCGGAGGGCGGCGACCGGGCCCGCTGGCTCACGGAGAACCACATGGGCCGGCTGTTCGGGATGCTGATCCCGCTGCTCGAGTCGCTGCAGTCGCGGGGCCTGATCGCCGGCGGTGAACCGGCCCAGGTCTGCGTCGCGCTACTGGGTGCGACCGGCTGCGCCGTCTCGTTCGGCACCCAGTACGAGCAGCTGACCGGACGCAACGTCCTCGACGGCGACGCCGGCGGTTACGCCGATTACGTGATCGGCCTGTTCCTGGGTACGAATACCGACTGAGCCGCAACCGCGGTTCAGGGTGAGCCGAGCGGCCGGCCCGGGGCGGTCGGGCCGGCCAGCACCGCCTGGATCTCCGCGGCGATGGACAGGGCGATACTCTCGGCGCCGCGTGCGCCGATATCGAGGCCGGCCGGGCCGTGCAGCCGCGAGGCGAGGCGCTCTCCCGCCTCGCCGAGGTCGGCCAGCAGCTGTTCGCGCCGCCGCCGCGGTCCCAGCAGTCCCGCATAGGGGACGTCGCTCTGCGCCAGCGCCCGCAGGTAGGTGCGGTCGGTGGCGAGATGGTGGCTCATCACCATGACCGCCGCGTAGGGCCGCAGATCGTCTCCGTCCAGATCCTCCGGCGGGCCCGAGATGCACTGCTCGGCGCGGCCGAAGTCGCCCTTGTCGAAATACGCCGGCCGGTGATCGCGCACGGTAACGCGCCAGCCGAGGCGCGCGGCGATATCCACGAGCGGCACGGCGTCCAGGCCGGCGCCCAGCACCAGCAAACGGGGCGGCGGCTGGATGGCAGCGAACAACACGGTCACATCGCCGTCCCGCAGGGAGACGGTACCCGTCGCGGAGCTGCCGCTCTCCAGGTGCGGCATCGCCGCTTCCTCCACCGCGCCGGCTACCGATCCGCTCAGCGTGGTATGCCGGACTCCGCGGCGATCCAGCAATGCGAACTGCCCCGGCTCGGCCACGGTCACGCCGCTTTCGATCACCGTCGCCAGTACGGCGGCGTCATCGCCCTGCAGGCATTCCGCCACGGCGGCGAACGGCTGGTAGTCGGGCCGCGGCAGCGGCTGCAGGAAGATGCGCATGGTGCCGTCGCAGCCGACGCCGAGGCCGAACAGTTCGTCGTCCGCGCCGCCGAGATCGTAGGTGACCGTGTCCGGTTCACCCGAGGCGCTCACCCGGGCGGCGCGCTCGGCGAGGTCGCCCTCCAGGCAGCCGCCGCTCAGGAGGCCCTGGAAGTCGCCGTCATCCGCGATGAGCATGTGCGTGCCGGCCTTGCTGTAGGTAGAGCCGGCGGTTTCGTACACGCTGGCGAGCACGAGGCGCCGGCCCGCCTCGCGCCACTCGGAGAATCGGCGCAGTATCTCGCTGGTGTTCATCGCGGTCTTGTCTGCCTCCTTGCCTGCAGGGAGCCGCCCAGCCGGGCCGCGAGGCCTTCCAGGCTGTCGACGTTGTGGGCCGGGACCAGGTCGTCGGCATGGGGCAGCATGAGCCGCATGCCGCGCGCCTGCGGTCGGAATTCATCATAACGCAGCAGCGGGTTCAGCCAGACGAGTCGCCGGCAGGACTTGCCGAGACGCTCCATCTCCCGGCCGAGCCGCGCGTCCGGATCGCGCTCCAGCCCGTCGGTGAGCAGCAGCACGACCGCGCCCTGCCCCAGCACCCGCCGGCCCCAGTCACGGTTGAATTCGTGCAGTGAGTCCGCGATGCGCGTGCCGCCGTCCCAGTCACGGATGTCGTCGGCGACGAGGGCCAGCGCCCGGTCCGGATCACGGTCGCGCAGCCGGCGGGTGACCGCGCTGAGCCGGGTGCCGAACAGGAACGTGTGTACGCGTTCGCCGCGCGCCGTCAGGGCATGCGCGAAATGCAGGAACATGCGCGTGTACCGGCTCATGGACCCGGAGATATCCGCCAGCAGCACGAGGGGCGGCGGGCGCAGGCGTCGGCGGCGCCGCTCCAGCTCCATGAACTCGCCGCCCTGCCGCACGCCGCGGCGAAGCGTCGCGCGCAGGTCGGGCCGCGCGCCGCGAGCGTGCCGGGTATAGCGCCGGGTACGCAGCGTCGCCAGCGGCAGCGCCGCCTCCCGGAGCATCGCCCGGGCCATGCTCCGCTCCTCCGCGCTCATCTGTTCGAAGTCCTTCCGCCGCAGCACCTCCAGCGCGGAGGCGCCGCCGTCCCGCTCTCGCTGCCGTCGGCGGCTCTCGCGGGGCCGTTCCCGGCCGTGCCCGGCGGCGGCCAGCGCCTGGGCGAGGCGGCCGAGTCCGTCCTGCGCTGCACCGTCGTCGGCGGTGGCGACGGGTTTCGCGGCCGCATCGGCCAGCCGGCGCAGTGCCCGGGGCCGCTCGAAGAACAAACCGAAGGCCTGCCGGAACAGGGGCATGTCCCGGGGACTGCGCACCAGCGATGCAGCCAGCGCCCGGCGCAGATCGTCGCGGTCGCGGAGACCGGTCGCGGCCGCCGCCTCCAGCGCTCCCCGGGTGTCGCCCGGCCCCAGGCCGAGTCCGGCATGACGCAGGGTGCGCACGAACAGGATGAGGTGTTCGCGGAACGACTCTCCGGCCGCCGCCCCGTCAGCGCTCACCCGGACGCCTGCTGCGCTCCGCTGCCCAGCAGCCTCCCGAGTTCCTCGCCGCGGACCCGCGCGATGTCGTCCTGGTACTTCAGCAACGCGCCCAGCGTGGAGTCCACGACGCCGGCGGCCAGCCGGTCGGCACCCAGCTGGGTCAGCGCGGCCGCCCAGTCCAGCGTCTCGGCCACCCCGGGGCGCTTGTACAGATCGGCCTCGCGCAGCCCCTGCACGAAATCGATGATCTGCGCGCCCAGCTCCGCGGTCACCGCCGGACACTTGCGCGCCAGAATCTCCCGCTCGACGTCGGCAGTCGGGTAGTCCACCCAGTGATACAGGCAGCGGCGGCGCAGCGCATCGTGGATCTCCCGGGTGCGGTTCGAGGTGATGACCACGACGGGCGGCTCGGGCGCCGCCACCCGGCCGAACTCGGGGATGGTGATCTGATTGTCGGAGAGGATCTCGAGCAGGAAGGCCTCGAAGGGTTCGTCGGCCCGGTCCAGCTCGTCGATCAGCAGCACCGGCGCACCGCCCGGTGCCGGCTCCAGCGCCTCTAGCAGGGGGCGCTTCACCAGGTATTCGGACGAGTAGATGTCGTCGGCGACCACGCCGCCCTCGCCCCGGGCCTCGGCCAGGCGGATGGCGAGCATCTGCCGCGGGTAGTCCCACTCGTAGGCCGCCGAGGCCAGATCCAGGCCGTCGTAGCACTGCAGCCGCAGCAGCCGGCGGCCGAGCCGGTCGGCGAGAACCTTCGCCACCTCCGTCTTGCCCGTGCCGGCCTCGCCCTCCAGCAGCAGCGGCCGCGGCAGGCTCAGCGCCAGATACACGGCGGTGGCGAGGTCGCGGCCGGCCACGTAGCTGCCCTCGGCGAGCAGGGCGACGGTATCGTCCACCGATGCCGGCATCCGCACCGGCTGACCGGAGCCCTCAGCCACGGGCGGCGGCAACCGCTCTCCGCGCCATCACGCCGATCAGGTGGGCGCGGTATTCGGCGCTGGCGTGCAGATCCTCGTTCAGTTCGTCGGCGGGCACCTCGATGCCGGCCAGGGCGTCGGGCGAGAAGTCCCGGCTGAGCGCCGCCTCCATCTCGGCGACGCGGAACACGCAGGGCCCGGCGCCGGTGACGGCCACCCGCAGCCCGTCGGCGGTGTCCGCCACGAAGACGCCGACGACGGCGTAGCGGGAGGCCGGATTGGCGAATTTCGCATAACCGGCGCGGGCCGGCTTCGGGAAGCTCACCGAGACGATGATCTCCTCCGGTTCCAGCGCCGTCTCGAACATGCCGCGGAAGTATTGCTCGGCGGGGATGCGGCGCCGGTTCGTGCGGATGGTCGCGCCCAGGCCCAGCACCGCCGCCGGATAGTCCGCCGCCGGATCGCTGTTGGCCAGCGAGCCGCCGATGGTGCCCCGGTTGCGCACCTGGGCGTCGCCGATGCCGGCCGCCAGCGCCGCCAGCGCGGGGATGTGGCCGGCCACCTCCGCCGACGCCGCCACCTCGCCATGGGTGGTCATGGCGCCGATCACCACCGGGTCGCTGCCGCTGACGCCGCGCAGTTCCTCCACGCCGCCGAGATCCACCAGCACGTCGGGCTGGGCGAGTCGCAGCTTCATCGTGGGCAGCAGCGTCATGCCGCCGGCCAGCACTTTCGCCTCGCTGTTCGCGCCGAGGCGCTCCGCCGCCTCGTCCACGCTGCCCGCACGGTGATACTCGAAATCGTACATCTCAGCCCTGCCCCCGCATCTCGGCGGCGGCCGCACGCACCGCGCGCACGATGCCGTGATAACCGGTGCAGCGGCAGAGGTTGCCCTCGAGCCATTCGCGGATCTCCGCGTCGTCCGGGTCCGGGTTGGTCCGCAGAAGATCCAGCGCGCTCATGATCATGCCGGGCGTGCAGTAACCGCATTGCAGCCCGTGGTGCTCGCGGAAGGCGGCCTGCAGCGGATGCAGCCCGCCGTCGGCGCCGACGCCCTCGATGGTAGTGACCCGGCGTCCGGCGGCCTGCACCGCCAGCAGTGAGCAGCTCTTCACGGAGCGGCCGTCCAGGTGCACCACGCAGGCGCCGCACTGGCTGGTGTCGCAGCCGACGTGGGTGCCCGTCTTGCCAAGGCCGCCGCGCAGGGCATCGACCAGCAGCGTGCGAGCCTCCACCTCGAGGCTCACCGGCTCTCCGTTCAGTTCGAATTCGACTTTATGCATGGTTCCTACCGGCCGAACAGCAGCCACAGCAGCACCAGGACCGCGGCGGCCCCCGCCACCGCCCAGGCGGTCCTGCCCCCGAGGCGGGGGGCGCCCGACGGCTCGGCCTCCTCCACCTCGATCTTCGTCGCGCCCGGGTCGAGCTCGCGGGAGAAGTTGGCGAAGAAATCGTCGGCGGTCTTCTTCGTGGCGCCCAGCACCAGACGCGAGCCCACCTGCGCGAGCTTGCCGCCCACCTTGAACTGAGCGGCGTAACGCAGCACGGTGATCTCGCCGTCCTCCACCAATTCGACGTCGGCCGCGCCCTTGCCGAAACCGGCCGCGCCGCCCTTGCTGACGCCGACGAGGCGGTAACTCGCCGGCGGGTTCAGATCCTCCAGCGTCAGCGTGGTGTTGAAGCGCGACTTCACCGGCCCGATGGCGGCCATCACCTTCGCCTGCATCTCCTCGTCGGAGACCCTTTCCAGGGACTCGCAGCCCGGGATGCAGCGCCTGAGGACCTCCGGGTCGTTCAGCGCCAGCCACACCCGATCCCGGGTGTTGGCGATCCTGTATTCTCCCTTTATGTCCACGCCTTGCTCACGTTGCTGCCGCTGTTACCAGGATCATTGTGGTCGTTACCGCCGCAGAGCTTAGTATACTATTCGCGCAGACGACACCTCGCGCCGGCGCCCCGCGCCGGCGAGTACCCGTTTCCCCCAGATGATGCACGACGCGACGCAAAACGGTCCGCTGCCGGTGCTTGCGGCCACCGGCCTCCGCTTCGGCTGGCGGCCGTCCGAGCCGCTGCTGGATATCCCCGCGCTGGCGATCGCGCCCGGCGAGAAGGTGCTCATCCGCGGCGCCAGCGGCTCCGGCAAGTCGACGCTCCTGAATCTCTTCGCCGGCATCCTCACACCTGTGACGGGCACGGTATCGCTGCTCGGCACGGATCTCTCTGCGCTGCGGGGGGCCGAACGGGACCGCTTCCGGGCAGAGCAC
Source organism: Lentisalinibacter orientalis (assembly GCF_040706535.1). Taxonomy (NCBI): domain Bacteria; kingdom Pseudomonadati; phylum Pseudomonadota; class Gammaproteobacteria; order Woeseiales; family Woeseiaceae; genus Lentisalinibacter; species Lentisalinibacter orientalis. The sequence goes on along the minus strand of NZ_JAPDRJ010000001.1, from coordinate 1,907,469 downwards.
CTGGGCATCATCTTTCAGCTTTTCAACCTGCTGCCCTATCTCCCGGTACTCGACAACGTGCTGCTGCCCTGCCGCTTCTCCGCCCGGCGCCTCGCCCGCGCGCGGGCGAGCGACGGCAGCGAGGAAGCCGCGGCGCAGCGCCTGCTCGCCGAGCTCGGACTGCCGGACGCGGCTGCCGCTTCCGCCGCGCGACTCAGCATCGGGCAGCAGCAGCGGGTGGCGGCGGCCCGGGCGCTCATCGGCAACCCTGAGATCGTGATCGCCGACGAGCCCACCTCGGCACTCGACGAGGACAGTCGCGCGGCCTTCCTCGCCCTGCTGCAGGAAGAATGTGAGCGTGTGGATGCCACGCTGATCATGGTCAGCCACGAGCGCTCGCTGGAGCCGCTGTTCGACCGGGTCATCCCCATGCGCGAGCTGACCGGAGGCGCGCCGTGAGCGCCCGCTTTCCCATCGCGCGGCTCGCGCTGCGCAGCATCGCATCGAGGCGCACCAGCGCCGCCCTGACCTGCTGTGCGGTGGCGCTCAGCGTGCTGCTGGTGCTGGGCGTCCAGGAGATGCGGGAGAGCGCGCGGCAGAGTTTCGCCAGCACCATCTCGGGCACGGACCTGCTCGTGGGGCCGCGCACCAGCGGCGTCAACCTGCTGCTGTACGCCGTGTTCCGCATCGGCCAGCCCACCAACACCGTCTCGTGGCAGAGCTACGAGCGCTACGCCGCGGCGCCGGGCGTGGACTGGAGCATCCCGCTCAGCCTGGGGGATTCCTACCGGGGCCATGCCGTGGTCGGCACCACGGACGCCTACTTCCGGCATTTCCGCTACGGCCGCGACCGGCGCCTCGAGCTGACGGCCGGCCGCGTCTTCGGCGCAGGGGCGGAGGCGGTGCTCGGCGCGACGGCGGCACGGGAACTCGGCCACCACGTGGGCGACCAGATCGTCATCGCCCACGGGCTGGGCGCCACCAGCTTCCTGAAGCACGACCGCCACCCGGTCACAGTCACCGGGATACTGGCGCCGACCGGGACCGTCGCCGACCGGGCGGTCTACGTGAGCCTCGCGACCCTCGACCGCGTCCACGAGACAGCGACGCCGTCCTTCGCGCCGGCGCCGGCGGACGACCACGGTCACGGTCACGGCGCACACGCGGAGCCCGGCGAGTCGGCCGACATTACGGCATTCCTGCTCGGCCTCGAGTCCCGGGTGCAGGTGCTGCGGCTGCAGCGGACCATCAACGAGTACGAGGGCGAGCCGCTCACCGCGGTCATTCCGGCCGTCGCCCTGTTCGAGCTCTGGTCGGTGATCGGCGTGGCCGAGAATGCCCTGCTCGCGGTCGGTGCCCTGGCGGTGCTCACCGGCCTGGTCGGCATGCTGGTGGCCATCCTCGGCACGCTGAACGAACGCCGGCGGGAGATGGCCATCCTGCGCTCGGTGGGCGCTCGCCCGCGCCAGATCTTCCTGCTGCTGGTCTCCGAGGCCGGGCTGCTGGCGCTCGCCGGGGCCCTGCTCGGGGTCGTGCTGAAAACGGCGGTGCTGGGCGCGCTCGCCTCGCCCGTCCAGGCCCGCACCGGTATCCTGCTCGAGAGCGTCTGGCCCGGCAGCGCGGAGGCCGTGGTCGTCGCCGTCGTCACGGCGGCGGGACTCGGCCTCGGCGCCCTGCCCGCGTGGCGCGCCTACCGCAACTCGCTGGCCGACGGGATGACCATTCGCCTATGAGCCTGTCTATGAGCCTGCCTGTGAGGCCCGACCTGCGACCGGCCCGCCGACTCACGGCCGTCCTGGCAATCCTCCTGCTTGCCGCCGCAGCCACGGCACAGGACGCCCCGAAGCTCACCTGGGAGGAGATGGTGCCGGCGAAGACGTCGAGCGACCCGCTGGCCGTGACCTCCAGCGCGCCGGTACTGGCCCTGGACGGGCGCACGGTGCAGCTGCCGGGCTTCATCGTGCCGCTGGAGTCCGACGAGGGCGGCCTCATCAGCGAATTCCTGCTGGTGCCGTACTTCGGCGCCTGCATCCACGTACCGCCGCCGCCGCCGAACCAGCTGGTCTACGTCACCCTCGAGGAACCGTTCAACCTGGTCTCGCTGCAGCAGCCCTACTGGATCGAGGGTACTCTGCACGTGGAGGAATACTCGAGCGAGGTGGCCGACAGCCACTACACCATGCGGGCGGACCGCATCAGCAAGTACAATTACTGAGACCTTGAATCCCCCGGCGCCCGCCCCATCTCGACGCACAGGAGGCGCAACCGGCGATCGGGACCGCCACACAGGATAGCCAACCACAGGAGTTCTCCATGGCCAGCGACAAACTGATCGAAGTCGGCGACAGTGATTTCCAGCAGAAGGTGCTGGATTCCGACAAGCCCGTGCTCGTGGATTTCTGGGCGGAGTGGTGCGGCCCCTGCCGCATGCTCGGGCCCATCATCGAGCAGCTCGCCGACGAGTATGAAGACAAGGTGACCGTGGCCAAGCTGGACGTGGACTCCGCCCAGCAGGTGGCGATGCGCTACGGCATACGCTCCATCCCCACGGTGATGCTGTTCAAGGACGGCCAGGTGCAGGAGACGCTGATCGGCGTGCGCCCCAAGGGCGACTACGCCCGCGTGCTCGACTCCGCCGCCGCCTGAGCCGCGCCCGAGCGCCGCACGGCCTCGACGATGCCTGCCTGGTGGCCCGGCGCCATCAGGTGGGCGCCGTCGATGCCGGGTATGGCGGCCGCAGCCGCCAGAAGTTCGGCGCAGATGTCGATCCCCGTCTCTTCCGGGTCGGCGGCCTGCTCCATGCGCCGCAGGAGTTCCGCGGGCATGACCGTGCCCCACAGCGTTTCCGCCATCCAGCGGGCGACGCGCGCGGAGCGCAGCGGCCCCAGACCCACCAGATAAGGCACCGCCGCGGGCAGGCCCGCGTCGCGCAGCCTGCCGACGTGGCGGCGCATGCGCTCGGCGTCGAAGCAGTATTGTGACTGGACGAAGCCGGCGCCCGCCCGGACCTTCGCGAGCAGCGGCTCCGCCGACCAGTCCGGCGAATCCGGATCCAGGCACACGTCGGCCGCGCCCAGCAGGAACGGCGGGCGGGGCGACACCGGTTTGCCCGACAGCGTGACGCCTTCGTCGCGCAGCGCGGCGAGCGCCTTCAGCAGCGCCCGGGAATCCAGGTCGAATACCGGCGTGGCGTCCGGGTGGTCGCCGGCTGCCACGGAATCGCCGGTCAGCACCAGCACGTTGTCGATGCCGAGCGCGGCCGCGCCGATGAGGTCGCTCTGCAGCGCGATCCGGTTGCGGTCCCGGCAGGTCGCCTGGGCGATGGGTTCGTAGCCGGCCCGTTTCAGTATCGCTGCCGCGGCGATGCTCGACATCCGCACGTTGGCGCCGGCACCATCCGTGACGTTGATGGCATCCACGGCCTGCGCCAGCTCACCCGCCTCGCGCAGCAGACGGCCGGTATCCGGCCCGCGGGGCGGCGTGATCTCGGCGGTGACGACGAACGCGCCGCTCGCGATTCGGTCGCGCAGCGCTGGCATGACGGATTCCGTAACCATAAGGGTTTTCGTGACTCACTGCGGCCGGGAGGATGCGGCCGCGGGGAAGAGTACCGCCCTGCAGCGACGATATCCACGGCGGCTCCGGCATGAGAGGCCGCCGCCGGCCGGACGGCTCTTCGTCAGAGTGCGGCGGCCGCCGAGGCCAGCCGGCCGATCGCCTCGAAGTCGCCGGCCGCCAGCAGCGCCGGCGGCGCGATCCAGGAACCGCCCACGCAGTCGACGTTCGGCAGCGCGAGGTACTCCCGTGCCAGGGCCTCGGTGATGCCGCCGGTCGGAAAGAAGCGGGCCTCCGGCAGCGGCGCGCCCAGCGCTTTCAGCATGGCGGTGCCGCCGGCGCCTTCGGCGGGAAAGAACTTCTGCAGGATGTAGCCCCGCTCCAGCAGTCGCATCACCTCGCTGGCCGTCGCGGCGCCCGGCACGAGGGGCACCTCGGCGTCGTCCGCGGCGTCGAGCAGTCCGGGACTGGCGCCGGGACTGACTGCGAACTGCGCGCCGGCCTCCACGCACTGACGCAGATGCGCGGCACTGCGCACGCTGCCGGCGCCGACCACGGCCTCGGGCACCTCGGCGGCGATGCGCCGTATGGCTTCCGCCGCGGCATCGGTGCGCAGGGTGATCTCCAGCACCGGCAGGCCCGCCGCGCACAGCGTCCGCGCCAGCTCCACCGCCTGCCCGGCATCCTCCAGCACGATCACCGGGACCACCCGGGTGCCGCCGAGGAGCGTGCGGATGTCGCTCGCCGAGCCGGCCATCAGCCCAGGTCCGTGAAGATGGTGGCGCCGTTCTCCGCGCCGTTGACGCCGCGGCGGAAGACGCCGAACAGCTCACGGCCGAGGCCGACGTGATGAGCGGAGAGATCGGCTTCGACGGCGGGCCGGTCGGTCAGCTCGCCCTCGGGCACCTGCACCGACAGCACGCCGGCATCGGCATCGATGAGCACGGTATCGCCGTCCCGCACCAGGCCGACGGGACCGCCGCCGAGCGCCTCCGGGGTGAGCTGGATGGCGGCCAGCACCTTGCCGGAAGCGCCGGACATGCGGCCGTCGGTGAGGAGTGCGACCCGGTGACCCCGGTTCTGCAGCACGCCCAGGTAAGGCGTCAGTTTGTGCAGCTCCGGCATGCCGTTGGCGCTGGCGCCCTGCCAGGGGACCACGGCGACGAAATCGCCATCCAGCAGGCCGGCCTTGAATGCGCCGATGAAGGCCTCCTGGGTCTGGAACACCCGGGCCGGCGCCTCGATGCGGTAGTGTTCCGGGTCCACGGCGGAGACCTTCACGATGGCGCGGCCGAGATTACCCTGCACCAGGCGCAGGCCGCCCTCCCTGTCGAAGGCCTCGCTGCACGGCCGCACGATCTCGGTGTCGTGGGACCGGCGGGTGGCGCCGCGCCACTGCAGGTTGCCGTCCTCCAGGAAGGGCTCGCGGCAGAATCCGGACAGGCCCCGGCCCATGATGGTGGTGACGTCCTCGTGCAGCAGCCCGGCCTCCAGCAGCTCGCTCATGACGAAACCGAGTCCGCCGGCGGCGTGGAAATGATTCACGTCGGCGACGCCGTTCGGATACACCCGGGCCAGCAGCGGCACCGCCCGGGAGAGTTCGGCGAAATCGTCCCAGTCGATGCGGATGCCGGCCGCCGCGGCGATCGCCACCAGATGCATGGTGTGGTTGGTCGAGCCGCCGGTGGCCAGCAGGCCCACGATGCCGTTCACCAGACTCTTCTCGTCCAGTATGTGGCCGAGCGGCGTGTAGCCGCCGGCCGGACGGGTCAGGGCGATCACCCGGCGGACGGCCTCACGTGTGAGCGCATCCCGCAGCGGCGTGCCGGGGTTGACGAAGGAGCCGCCGGGCAGCTGCATGCCCATGAACTCCATCAGCATCTGGTTGCTGTTGGCGGTGCCGTAGAAGGTGCAGGTGCCGGGCCCGTGATAGGCGGCGGACTCGGCCGCCAGCAGCTCCTCGCGCCCGACCTCGCCGGCCGCATACTGCTCGCGCACGCGGGCCTTCTCCTTGTTCGACAGGCCGGACACCATCGGCCCCGCCGGCACGAACAGGACGGGCAGGTGGCCGAAGGACAGCGCGCCGATCACGAGTCCCGGGATGATCTTGTCGCAGACCCCCAGGCACAGCGCACCGTCGAACAGATCGTGGGAGAGCGCCACCGCCGTGGACAGCGCGATGACGTCGCGGCTGAACAGCGACAGGTCCATGCCGTGCTGGCCCTGGGTGACGCCGTCGCACATCGCCGGTACCCCGCCGGCGAACTGGGCGACGGCACCGGCCTCAGTGGCCGCCTCCTTGATCAGCCGCGGGAAGGTCTCCAGCGGCTGGTGGGCGCTCAGCATGTCGTTGTAGGCGGAGACAATCGCGATGTTCGGCGTCTCGTCGCTCGTCAGCCGGCTCTTGTCCTCGTCGCTGAACGCGGCGATGCCGTGGGCGAGGTTGCTGCACGACACCGCGCTGCGCGTCGGGCCCCGGTCAGCGGCCGCCCGGATTTTCTCCAGGTAGCGGCCGCGCGAATCGGCGCTGCGTTCGCGGATGCGTTCGGTGACGGTCTCTACGGTTGGATGCATGTGTACTGTCCCTGCGTGGTTATCCGTGGTGAGTCAGGGCGCCCAGACGACCCGCACCGGGGTCGACGCGGACGCCAGCAGCGCAGCCACGGGCAGGCTGGTGTCGCCGTCCCTGGCGCGCTCGTAGACCGCCCACTTCTTCTCGCCGAAGATCAGCAGGACGATCTCTTCGCTCTCGGCCAGCGGCGCGAGCGTGAGGGTGACGCGCGGCAGCTCGCTGGCCGCCGTGACGACCGGCAGGCAGAGCGAGTCGCCGGCCGGGTCGAGGCCCGCCGCCAGCGCGGCGCTGTCCGGGAACAGGGAGGCGAAATGGCCGTCCTCGCCCATGCCGAGCAGCGAACAGGCGAATGGCCGCGGCAGGCGGCCGGTGTCGGCGTCCGCGATCAGGGCCTCGCAGCCCTGCTCCGGCGACATTCCCTCCCGGTAGAGGGGCACGAAGTCCGCCTCACGCGCCTCTCCCCGCAGGAGCCGGTCGCGGACCAGGCGCTCGTTGCTCGCCGCGTCACCGGCGGACACCCAGCGCTCGTCGCTCAGCGTGACCCGGACGCGTGACCAGTCCAGGCGCGCGGCCGACAACGCGTCGTAGCAGCGTCCCGGCGTGGTGCCGCCGCTGCAGACCAGCACGGCTTCGCCGCCGGCCGCCAGCCGCCGCCGCAGCGCGCTGGCGATGCGTTCCGCCGCGATGGCGGAGGCCATCTCGCGCTGGGAGTAGATCTCTTCGATGGGACGCCGGGCGGTCACGATCTTCTCTGCCTTCATCTGTGCCTTCGTCTGTACATTCATGTGTGCATTCATGTGTTCGGGTACCAGCAGCGGCCGTCGCGGTCCAGGAGATTGGCCGAGCCGATCGGCCCCCAGGTGCCGGCGACGTACGTCTCCACCGGCTGCCTGACCTCCTCCCAGCCGGCGATGATGCCGTCGATCCAGCGCCAGGCCGCCTCCACCTCGTCGCGGCGCATGAACAGGGCCGGGTTGCCGCGCAGCACCTCCATCAGCAGCCGTTCGTAAGCGTCCGGATAGCGGATGCCGAAGGTCTCCTCGAAGCTCAGGTCCAGGGAGACGGAGCGCAGGTCGAAGCCGCCCGGGCCCGGTTCCTTCGCCATGACCGAGAGCTTCACGCCCTCGTCCGGCTGCAGCCGGATGGTCAGACGATTCGGCAGGATGTCGAACCGGTTCTCCGGGAAGATGGAATGCGGCACGTGGGAGAACTGCATGGTGATCTCCGAGTGCTTGGCCTTCAGGCGTTTGCCGGTGCGGATATAGAACGGCACGGTGGACCAGCGCCAGTTCTCGATCTCGACCTTCAGTGCGGTGAATGTCTCGGTGAGGCTCTCCGCGGAATCCAGACCGTCCCGATAGCCGGGCACGGCGACGCCGTCGATGGCCCCGGCGGAGTACTGCCCCCGCACGGTGTAGCGTTTAACGTCGGCGCCGGTGATCGGTTTCAGGGCGCGCAGCACCTTCAGCTTCTCGTCGCGCACCGCATCGTGATGCAGGCTGGCGGGCGCCTCCATGGCCACCAGACACAGGAGCTGCATGATGTGGTTCTGCACCATGTCCCGCAGCGCGCCGATCTGGTCGTAGAACTCGATGCGGCCCTCCACGCCCAGCTGCTCCGCCACGGTGATCTGGACGTGGTCCACTTCGCCACGGCGCCACAGCGGCTCGAACAGCGAATTGGCGAAGCGCAGGGCGAGCAGGTTCTGGACGGTCTCCTTGCCGAGGTAGTGGTCGATGCGGAATATCCGGTCCTCGGGGAAGCACTCGCCCACGCTGTCGTTGATGCCGCGGGCCGACTCGTAGTCGTGGCCCACGGGCTTCTCCAGCACGATGCGGCCAGCCTCCGTGATCAGGCCGTTCGCCCGGATGCCCTGGGCGATGCCGCCGAACAGCGACGGCGCGGTGGCCAGGTAGAAGACGCGCGTCCGGTCGTCCCGGCCCTGCAGCAGCTCACACAGCGAACCCCAGCTCTCGTATTCGAGGGCATCGGCCACCGTGTACGTCAGCCGCGAGCAGAAAGACCGCCATTGCTCGTCGTCGAACTCGCCCTCGCCGAGATTCTCGCGCAGTGCCTCCTCCACGCGGCCGAGGTAGTCCTCGTCGCTCATGGGGCTTCGACCCAGCGCGATCACCCGGCTGTCGGCGGGGATCTGCCCGTCCCGATCGCGGTGGTAGAGCGCCGGCAGCAGCTTGCGCAGGGACAGATCGCCCGCACCGCCGAATATGATCAGGTCGAAGGGTTCGACCGGTATGAACCTGGCCATTCTGCTCCCACAATTTGTAGTTATGCTACGTCGGACTGATTATTGCCCGGGAATCCGTGGATATTATCTCAGAATTATTGTAATTTTACTACATGCTGGCGCGAATCGAACATCTGCTGCCCACGCTGAGCCCCGCCGAGGCGCGGGTGGGCCGCTGGCTGCTCGACCATCCGCGGCAGGGCCTCGAGGCGACGCTGTCCGAGGTCGCCGCCGGCGCCGGCACCAGCGAACCGACCGTGGTGCGCTTCTGCCGGCGCCTGGGGCTGGGCGGTTTTCGCGAACTCAGGATCCGCCTGGCAGAGTCCCTCGGCCGCCCTGCCGATTACGTGCACCGCGGGGTACTGCCGGACGACTCGGCCGCCGACGCGGTCGGCAAGGTGATCGACAGCGCCGTGGGAACACTCATGGGGCTGCGCGACAGCGTCGGCCTGATGCCGATCGCGGAGATCGTGGAGGCGATGGCGAAAGCGCGCCAGATCGTCTTCGCCGGGCTCGGCGCGTCGGGCTACGTGGCGCGGGATGCGCGCCAGAAGTTCTTCCGCCTCGGCATACCCTGCGCCGTGGCCACCGACGGCCCCACCATCCTGCAGAGCGCCGCCATCGCGGACCCGCAGGACGTCTTCGTCTGCGTCTCGCATACCGGCGCGCAGGGCGAACTGATCCGCGCGGCGGCCCTGTGCCGGGAGCGCGGTGCCGCGGTGGTCGCCGTGACCCGAGCCGCGTCCGATCTGGGGCGGGCAGCCGGCTACATCCTGGAGAGTCATTCCAGCGAGGACACGAGCCTCTACACCCCCATGGAATCCAGGCTCGCGCAACTGGCGATCCTGGACGCCGTCCAGGTCGCCCTGGCCCTGCGGCTCGGCGAGGCGGGCGCCGACAACCTGCGCGCCGCGAAGATGGCGCTCACGGACGAGGGGACGGCGGCGGTACCCCGCCGCGCGTAGACGGGTACTGTCCGCCACCCGTCGGACGGGTGTCCTCCCGCGCCGCGCCAGCCGCGCTTCGCGCTACTCCATCGTCGGCATCGAGAACTGCGCGCCGGCGCGGATGCCGCCGGGCCAGCGCGAGGTCACCGTCTTCAGCCGGGTGTAGAAACGCACGCCCTCCTCCCCGTGCACGGCCATGTCGCCGAACAGGGAACGCTTCCAGCCGCCGAAGCTGTGGAAGGCGAGCGGCACCGGGATGGGCACGTTCACGCCCACCATGCCCACCTGGATGCGGGCGGCGTATTCCCGCGCGGCATCGCCGTCGCGGGTGAAGATGGCCGTGCCGTTGCCGTACTCGTGGCCGTTCACGATGGCCAGTGCCTCGTCGAAGTCCTCCGCCCGGATCATGACCAGCACCGGCCCGAAGATCTCCTCCTGGTGGATGCGCATGCCCGGGCGCACGTGATCGAACAGACAGGGCCCGAGGAAGTAACCGGATTCCTCCGCCAGCGGATGCCGGCGGCCGTCGACTACGAGGGTCGCCCCCTCCTCCACGCCCAGGTCCACGTAGGAGCGCACACGGTCCCGGTGCTCCGCCGTGATCAGCGGTCCCATGTCGGCATCCGGCTCGGTGCCGGGCGCCACCCGCAGCTGCTCGATCTTCGGCAACAGCTTCTCGAGCAGCGGTTCGGCCGCATCGCCGACCGTGACCGCCACCGAGATCGCCATGCAGCGCTCGCCGGCCGAGCCGTAGGCGGAGCCGATCAGCGCGTCGGCGGTCTGCTCCATGTCCGCGTCCGGCATCACCACCAGGTGATTCTTGGCGCCGCCGAGCGCCTGCACCCGCTTGCCGGCCTCGGCGGCGGTGCGGTAGACGTGTTCGGCCACCGGGGTGGAGCCGACGAAGCTCACCGCGGCGACGTCCGGATGGGTGAGCAGCGCATCCACCGCCTCGCGGTCGCCGTTGACCACGCTGAAGATGCCCGGCGGCAGGCCCGCCTCATCCAGCAGCTCGGCAAGCCGCAGGGAGCACGAGGGATTGCGCTCGGAGGGCTTGAGCACGAAGGCGTTGCCGCACGCGATCGCCAGCGGGAACATCCACATCGGCACCATGGCCGGAAAGTTGAACGGCGTGATGCCGGCGCAGACGCCGAGCGGCTGGCGCATGGAGTAGCTGTCGACGCCGGTGCCCACCTGGGCGCTGTAGTCGCCCTTCAGCAGCTGGGGGATGCCACAGGCGAACTCCACCACCTCCAGGCCGCGCTGCACTTCGCCGGCGGCGTCGGACAGCACCTTGCCGTGCTCGGCGGTGATCAGCGCGGCCAGTTCGTCGCGATGGGACTCGATCAGTTCCTTGAAGCGGAACATCACCCGGGCCCGCTTCAGCACCGGCGTCGCCGCCCAGGCCGGCAGGGCCTCCCTGGCCGCGGCCACCGCCGTGTCCACATCGGCGGCGCTCGCATAGCACACCCGCTTCGTCGTCTCGCCCGTGGCCGGGTCGTGGACCACGCCGCTGCGCTCGCCGGTGCCGTGGTTGCGCCCGCCGGCGATCCAGTGGCCGAGCTCCGGCAGCCGGTCGATATCCCTCGCTTCTGTCGCCATGTCGTTACTCCTCAGTCGGCCTGCCGCAGCGCCTCGCGCAGCGTGTCCACGATGGTGGCGATGTGGTCCTCGTTCACCGTCAGGGGCGGCGTGAGCGCCACGATGTCGCCGGTGGTACGCACGATGACGCCGGCATCGAAACAGCGCCGGAAGACATCCATCGCCCGCGCCGTCGGCTTGCCCTCGATGGGCTCGAGTTCCACGGCGCCGAGCAGGCCGTAGTTACGGATGTCGATGACGTGGGGCTCGCCGCGGAGATCGTGCAGCGCGTCCTCCAGCACCGGCTCCATGGCGTGGGCGTGCTCGAACAGCCCCTCGTCCCGGTAGACGTCCAGCGCCGCACAACCGGCCGCCGCCGCGAGGGGGTGGCCGGAGTAGGTATAGCCGTGGGGGAACTCGATGGCCCCCTCCGGCGCGCCCATGAAGGCCTGGTAGATGGACTTGCTGGCGAGCACGGCGCCCATGGGCACGTGCCCGCTGGTGAGGCCCTTCGCCAGCGTCATGAGGTCCGGCGTCACGCCCATGCGCTCCGCGGCGAAGGCCGCGCCCACCCGGCCGAAGCCGCAGATCACCTCGTCGAAGATCAGCAGGATGCCGTGGCGGTCGCAGATCTCGCGCAGGCGCTTCAGGTAGCCCTGCGGCGGCATGAGCACACCCGCGGAACCTGCGATGGGCTCGACGATGACCGCCGCGATGGTGGACGGATCGTGCAGCGCGACGATGTTCTCCAGTTCGTCGGCGAGATGGGCGCCCCACTCCGGCAGCCCGCGGGAATACGCGTTGTGCTCGATGTGATGGGTATGCGGCAGGTGGTCGGTACCCGGCAGCAGAGCGCCGAACAGCTTCCGGTTGGGCGAGATGCCGCCCACGGAGATACCGCCGAAGCCGACGCCATGATAGCCCTTCTCGCGGCCGATGAAGCGGGTCCGCGCACCCTCGCCCCGCAGCCGATGGTAGGCCAGCGCCATCTTCAGCGCGGTGTCCACCGCCTCGGAGCCGGAGTTGACGAAGAAGGCGTAATCGAGCCCGTCGGGCGCCAGGTCGGTGAGCTTCTCGGCCAGTTCGAACACCTTCGGGTGACCGACCTGGAAGGCGAGCGCGTAGTCCAGTGTGTCTATCTGATCCTTCACCGCCTGCACGATGCGCGGGTGGCAGTGGCCGGCGTTGCAGCACCACAGCCCGGCGACGCCGTCCAGCAGCCGCTTGCCGTCGTGGGTCCAGCAGTAGACGCCTTCGGCCCGGGAGATCAGCCGCGGGTGGCGCTTGAAGTACTGGTTGGCCGTGAACGGCATCCAGAACGGTTCCAGGTTCGGCAGCCCCGCTTCGGCCGCCTGCATCGGATTGGCTTCGGTCATGACGTCTCTCCCCTTTGTCCGGCCCGGCCGCTCAGAGGATCTCGCGCAGCCGGTAATACAGCATGCCCAGCGCCAGCGCCGGATTGGCGAACCAGCGCCCCCCCGGCAGACGCCAGTGGCGGATGCGGGCGAAGACGTCGAAGCGCTCCGCCTGGCCGGCGATGGCCTCGGCCAGCACGCGGCCCGCGAGATGGGTGGGCGCGACGCCGTGCCCGGAATAGCCCTGGGCATAGTAGATGTTCGTCCCCAGCCGGTTGAGCTGGGGGATGCGGTTGATGCTGATGCCGATGTCGCCGCCCCACTCGTAGTCGATGGCCGTGCCGGCGAGCTGTGGGAACACCGTGAGCATGTTCGGCTCCAGGCTCGCGCGGATGCTCTTCGGCCTGCGGCCGGAGTAATTGCACATACCCCCGAACAGGAGCCGGCGGTCCGCGGACAGGCGGTAGTAGTCCAGCGCCACCCGCTGGTCGCAGACGGCCGAGTCCTGCGGCAGGATCTCGCGGGCCCGTTCCTCGGACAACGGCTCGGTGGCGATGATGTAGCTGCCGGCCGGTATCACGGTGCCCGAGAGTTTCGGGATGAGGCCGTCCAGATAGGCGTTGCAGGCGACGACGACGAAATCCGCGGTGACGCGCCCGCGCTCGGTGTGCACGATCGGCCGGTCGCCCGGCTCGATGCGCAGGACCGGCGAGCGCTCGAACACGCGCACGCCGGCCTCGGCGGCGGCGCGGGCCTCGCCGAGACAGAGATTCAGCGGATGGAGGTGGCCGTTGCCCTGGTTGAGTACGCCGCCGATATAGCGCTTCGAGCCGATGACCTCCGGCAGGCGCTCCTCCGGTATGACCTCGACCTTGTGCGGATAACCCGAGGCGTGCTTCTCGGCGGCGTCCTCGCAGAGGTCGCGCAGCTCGCTCGGCTTCATCGCGACGTCGAGATAGCCGAACTTGAGATCGCAGTCGATGCCGTAGCGCTCCACCCGCTCGACGACGATGTCCCGGCACTCGAGCCCCATCTGCGCGGCGATGCGGGCCGCCCCGTCGCCGAGACGCTTCCTGATCTTGGCCGGTTCGGCGAAGCCGTCGATGAGCTGGCCGCCGTTGCGACCGCTCGCGCCCCAGCCGATGCGGCTCGCCTCGAGCAACGCCACGCTGTAGCCGCGCTCGGCGAGTTCCAGCGCGGCGGACAGGCCGGTGAAGCCGCCGCCGATCACCGCGACGTCGGCGCTCTCGGCACCCTCGAGCGCGGGATAGTCGGTGCCTCCCTTCGCCGTGGCGGCGTAGTAGGAGGGCGCGTGTTCGGCCGGCTGGTACATCCTGTTCAGGTTACGCCGGGCACCGAGGTTTAACAATATTTAAACGCCGAATATTTTTTGTCTTGTATTTCAGTGATCTGAGGGCTTATCGTTCAGCATGTTAAACACTTTAACGGACCGGGACCGATGCAGGACACGGGCAGGCGCCTGCGGCGCGTACGCGAGGCGAAAGGACTCTCCCAGCGGGCGCTGGCGCGGGCGGCGGGCGTGAGCAACGCGACCGTCTCGCTGATCGAGAGCGGGCGGACGGATCCCTCGCTCGGCATGCTGAAGCGCATCCTCGATGCGCTGGAGACCTCGGTGGCGGATTTCTTCGCCCTGGACATGCCCCGCGAGGAGCAGGTGTTCTTCCGCGCCGGCGAGCTGTCGCAGATCAGCCGCGGCGCCATCTCCTACCGCCAGCTCGGCGGCGATCTCAGCCGCCACCGGCTGCAGATCCTGTACGAGCGCTATCGGCCGGGGGCGGACACCGGCGGCTCGCCGCTGGCCCACGATGCCGAGGAAGGCGGCGTCATCATCGCCGGCCGCCTCGAGGTCACGGTGGACGGCCGCACCGAGACCCTCGAGCCGGGCGACGCCTACCTTTTCGACAGCCGCCTGCCCCACCGCTTCCGCAACCCGGGCCCGGACGACTGCGTGGTAGTCTCCGCCTGCACCCCCCCCACCTTCTGAGGTGCCGGACCGAACTTTTGCAACTTATTGAACTTTTGCACCGACAGGCGGCACGAGGGACCGATAGCGACCGTTTCCCCGGGATTCGGCGGACCGCGGTCCCGCCGTCACGGTTACCGGACCAACCGCTGCTGCAGCGCCGCTCTGCCAACGGATGACAGCGCTATCAAGCTGGATGCTTCGCGCTATAATCGCCGACGGCGAGCCACCGGTCGATAAACGGTTACGCCCGCCGAGGGGGAAAACGCTATGGGAAGAGTCACGATCGAAGACGTCGCGAGTCTTGCCGGCGTTTCAATCAAGACCGTGTCGCGCGTGGTCAATCGCGAACCGAACGTCCGCTCCGACACACGACAGCGCGTTGAAAAGGCGATCCGCGAACTTGACTACACGCCGAATACGTCCGCCCGCAGCCTGGCCGGCAATCGCAGCTTCCTGATCGGTCTCCTCTACGTGAATCCGGCTGCCAGCTACATCATCAACATCCTCACCGGCGCGGTGGATGCCTGCCGGGCAGGAGGCTTCGAGCTGCTGCTGCATCCCTGCAACTATACGGATGCCGACCTGCCCGGGCAGATCAGCGAACTCGCCCGCAACACGCGGCTGGACGGCCTGATCCTGACGCCGCCCCTGTCCGACCTGGGCGAGCTGATCGCGGAACTCGACACAGCCGGCATACCTCTGGCGCGGATAGCACCGGGCGCGCACGACGACGCCGGCCGTTCGGTCTGCACCAACGATAAGGAAATCTGCGCCGAACTCGCCCGCTATGTGATATCGCTCGGCCATCGGGATATCGGCTTCATCGTGGGACACCCCGATCAGCTCGCCGTGCAGCAACGCTACGCCGGTTTTCGCCTCGCCCTCAAGGAAGCCGGGCTGAAAGTCCGGAAATCACTGGTCTGCCACGGCGACAACTCGTTCGAATCCGGCGTCGACTGCGCCCGTCGCCTGCTGCAGCGCAAGCGCCGCCCCACGGCCGTGATCGCGAGTACCGACGACATGGCCGCCGGTCTGATCAGCGTCGCCCACGAACTCGGTATCCGGATCCCCGACGAACTGTCGGTCACCGGTTTCGATGACGTCCCGCTGGCGCACAAGGTCTGGCCTCCGCTCACGACCATACGCCAGCCCATGCAGGCGATGGGCGAACGGGCGGCCGCGTTGCTGCTGGCACGACTAAGCGAAGATGGCAGCGGCGAGGAGGGCGCGAACATACCCTCCGAGATCGTCATCCGCGAGTCGACGGGCCCCGCTCCGGAGTGAGCCGGGCCGGCGCGTCGACGAGCAGCGCCTCCAGTTCCTCCAGCGAGCGCCCTTTCGTTTCCGGCATCAGGCGCAGGATGATCAGGAACCCCGCGACGGCGAACAGGCCATAGATCAGGAAAGTGCCCGCACTCCCGATGTTCGCGATCTCCCACGGAAACAGCAGCTGCACGAGAAAGCTGACGGAGGAGTTGACCAGCCCGACGAAGGAGATGGCGAGACCGCGTAGCCGGTTCGGAAACAGCTCCGAGAACAGCACCCACATGACCGGACCCAGCGAGACGGCGAAACTCGCCACGAATCCCAGTATGCCCGCCAGAATGAGGCCGCTGTCCGCGCGGATCGCAGCCGCCACGAGTAGCGACTCGTACTCGGCGAGGGTTTCCGGTCCCGCTGCGGCAGCCACGGCCGCCTTGAACGCGACGTCACTCTCGAAGGTGATCCCCGCCAGCGACGCGAGCGCGCCGCCGTCGACGGCAGCCGGCAGCGCCGCCAGCGCGTGGTCGGTGAGCGTGTACGTGGCCGAGCCGAAGGCCCACGCGAGCAGGATCATGCAGACCGCGACACCCGCGGTACCGGCGAGCAGCAGCGGCCGGCGGCCGAGACGATCGATCAGCAGCAGCGCGGCGACGGTGAACGCCAGATTCACCAGGCCGACGAACACCGCCTGCATGAACGCCGCGTCCGTACCGATGCCCGACTGCTCGAAGATCATCGGCGCATAGAAGAACACGGCGTTGATCCCGGTGATCTGCTGCACGACGGCGACGACCAGTGCGATGACCAGCACGCGGCGCATCGACGTGCCGAACAACTCGCTCAGCGGGATCGCGGACGCGGGGCGGCCAGGCTCTGCCGTCGCATCCAGCGCGGACAACACCCGGTCGGCGCCGGCGGCACCGTGCACACGCTGCATGATCATCCGGGCCTCTCGCGTGCGCCCCTGCATACCCAGCCAGCGCGGGCTCTCCGGCACCAGCAACAAGGCTGCGAAATACACCAGCGCGGGCAGCGCCTCGACGCCCAGCATCCAGCGCCAGTTCCAGACGCCGAGCCCGAGGGTCCCGGCCCACGGAGTATCCGACTGCCCCAGCTGCAGGATCAGGTAATTGCTGAAGAAGGCAGCCGATATACCGACGACGATGTTGAGCTGATTCAGCGCGACCAGGCGGCCGCGGATATCCGCCGGCGCGATCTCCGCGATGTACATGGGCGCCACGATCAGCGCCGCACCGACGCCGAGCCCGCCGAGCATCCGTGCGACCACGAGCAGCAGGAAATTCGGTGCCAGTGCGGAGGCCACCGCGGAGAGACCGAACAGCAGCGCCGCGATCCTGAGCACGCGGCGGCGCCCGTAACGGTCCGCCAGCGGGCCGCAGACCATCATCGACACGGTGGCACTCAGCGTCAGGGATGCCACCCCCCAGCCCAGCTGTATCTCGGTCAGCCGGAATTCGGTCTCGATGAATCCGACGACGCCGGATATGACCGAGGCGTCGAAACCCATGAGGAAGCCGCCGAGCGCGACGGCGAGGGAGACCAGCCAGCTGTAGCGCCTGCCGGCCGCTTCGCGCGTCATCCGATCGGCCCGGGCGCCGTTGCGGCGCGCCTCAGAGCCTGCCCTTTTCCCGTGCCGCCGCCTCCCCGCGCGGGCTGGTGGCGTACAGGCTGATCAGCTCGCCGGCGATGCGCGCACCGGCCAGCGCCGTAATCTCGCCCGAGTCGTACGGCGGCGCCACTTCCATCAGGTCCATGCCGACGATGTTCAGGCCGCGCAGCCGGCGGATGATCGAAAGCGCCTGGTGGGTGGTCAGCCCACCGCAGACGGGCGTGCCGGTGCCGGGGGCATAGGCCGGGTCCAGGCAGTCGATGTCGAAGGTGAGATAGACCGGGTCGTCGCCGATGATGCGGCGGATCTCG
Organism: Lentisalinibacter orientalis; assembly: GCF_040706535.1. NCBI lineage: Bacteria > Pseudomonadati > Pseudomonadota > Gammaproteobacteria > Woeseiales > Woeseiaceae > Lentisalinibacter > Lentisalinibacter orientalis. Next base: position 1,890,044 of record NZ_JAPDRJ010000001.1, on the reverse strand, counting down.
GCGACGGTTTCGTCCGCGCTGTGGTCGTGTACCCAGGGCGCATCGAGGATGTTGAAGCCCAGGGTGTCGTCGTTGGTGGTGCGGATGCCCACCTGGACGGATTTCGCGGGGTCGATCAGGCCTTCCTTCGTGGTGTGGAAGAACATGGTGCCGTGATCGACCCGGGGCGACTCGTCGTCCCAGGTATCCGTGTGCGCGTCGAAGTGCAGGAGCGACAGGCGTCCGAATTTCTCCACGTGGGCCTGCAGCAGCGGCCAGGTGGCGAAGTGATCGCCGCCGAGTGAGAGCAGCGCAGGGCCCTGGTCGATGATGTACTTGGCATGGGCGCGGATCTCGGCCGGTACCTGCTCCGGCACGCCGGGGTCGAACATGCAGTCGCCGTAGTCGATGACGGCCAGTCGCTCGAAGGCGTCGAATTCCCACGGGTAGAGGCGTTCCCAGGCCATGAAGCTCGAGGCCGCCCGGATGCCGCGGGGGCCGAAACGGGCGCCCGGGCGGTTGGATGTGGCCGTGTCGAACGGGATGCCGGTGACCGCCACGTCGACGCCGGTGAGGTCGCGCGTATAGCGCCGCCGCAGGAAGGACAGCGCGCCGCCGTAGGTCGGCTCGATGTGGCGGCCGTAGTTGTCCTCGGCGGTGAAGGCGAAATCGGTCTCGTGCTTCTGGCTCATGAAGGTCATCGCGAATAAGTTGCAAAAGTTGCGTTTGTGGTGCCGGTCACCGGAAGTGAAGTAGCACCAGGTCCGGGCCCATAGGCACCGCACCTCGACACTGCGAGCCTTTCCGGTGCCGCCTCAGGCAGCCGCCTAACGGAAAAGTTCAGAAAGTTGGAAAAGTTCGGTCCGGCACCTAAAGCCCTAAAGCGCGTTCATCGTAGCATCCAGGGTGGTGCGGGCCTTTTCCACCAGCTCGTCCGCCTCGGCGTGGGAGAGGATCAGCGGCGGGGCCGTCACCATCGTGTCGCCCACGGCGCGGATCACCAGCCCGTTCTCCACCGCCAGGTCGCGGCAGATCGTGCCGGCTTTGCCTTTCTCTTCGAAGCGCTCGTCCTTGCGTCCCGGCGGCACCAGCTCGATGGCGCCCATCAGGCCGCGCATACGGGCCTCGCCCACCAGGTCGTGATCGGCGAGTTCCTGCCAGCGCTTCTGCAGGTAAGGGCCGATGTCGTCCCTCACCCGCTCGAGCAGGTTCTCCTCCTCGAGGATGCGGATATTCTCCAGCGCCACCGCGCAGGCCGCCGGATGCCCCGAGTAGGTATAGCCGTGGTGGAATTCGCCGCCGCCCTCCACCAGCACGTCGGCCACCCGGCCGCCCACCATCACGCCGCCCAGCGGCAGGTAGCCGGAGGTGACGCCCTTGGCGAACGGCATCAGATCCGCCTCGATGCCGAACTCCTCGGAGCCGAACCAGCGGCCGAGGCGACCGAAGCCGGTGATGACCTCGTCGGCGATCAGCAGGATGCCGTGCCGCCGGCAGATGGCCTGGATCTCCGGCCAGTAGCTCTCCGGCGGGATGATAACCCCACCCGCGCCCTGGATGGGCTCGCCGATGAACGCGGCCACCTTGTCGGCGCCCACCTCGGCGATCTTCTCCTCCAGCGCCCTGGCGCAGGTCCGGCCGAACGCCTCCGGATCCTCGCCCTGCCCCTCCCCGAACCAGTAGGGCTGGCGGATGTGCACGATGCCCGGGATGGGCAGGCCGCCCTGCGCGTGCATCGGCTTCATGCCGCCGAGGCTCGCGCCCGCCATGGTGCTGCCGTGATAGGCGTTCACCCGGCTGACGATCACCTGGCGCTCGGGCTCGCCACGGATGTCCCAGTAACGGCGCACCATGCGCACGATGGTGTCGTTGGCCTCCGAGCCGGACCCGGCGAAGAACACCCGCGGGAAGCGCGCGCCGGCCAGCTCCGACAGCCGCTCCGCCAGCGCGATGGCCGGCGGATGGGCGCACTGGAAGAAGCTGTTGTAGTAGGGCAACTCGCGCATCTGCTCGGCGGCCGCGTCCACCAGCGACTGCCGGCCGTAGCCCACGTTCACGCACCAAAGACCCGACATGCCGTCCAGGATGCGGTTGCCGTCGGCATCCCACACGTAGACGCCGTCGGCCTTCGTGATGATTCTCGCCCGCTGCTTGCCGAGCGCCTTGTGATCCGTGAACGGATGCAGGTAATGCTCGGCGTCCGCCGTCTGCCAGTCTTCCCGGCTGCGCTGCTCGATGGCTGCCATGCGCTCTCCTTTCCGGGCCTGCGCCCGCTCAGACGTTCAGGAGCAGGAGTTCCCGCTCCCAGGGAGTGATGATGTGCTCGAATTCGGCGTATTCGGCCTTCTTCAGGCCGCAGTACAGATCCACGAAGCGGTCGCCCAGCGTGCCCCGCATCGCGGCGCTGGTCTGCAGGCTCTCGATGGCGAACCAGATATTCCACGGTAGCGTCCGCTCGCCGTCGTAGGCGCTGCCGGTCACGGGTTCCGAGGCCTGCAGGCCCTCCACCATGCCGAGATAGCCGCAGGCCAGCGTCACCGCCGTCGCCAGATACGGATTCACGTCCGAGCCGGCGAGCCGATTCTCGATGCGGCGATTCTCCGGGCCGGACTGGGGCACGCGCAGGCCGACGGTACGGTTGTCGATGGCCCAGGCCAGATTCACCGGCGCCGCCGAGTAGGTCTGGAAGCGCCGGTAGGAGTTCACATAGGGCGCCAGCACCAGCATGGATTCCGGAATGTATTTCTGCAGACCGCCCAGGAATGCATAGAAGAGATCGCTGGGCTCGCCCTCCGCCGTGGAGAACACGTTGCTGCCGTCCTCCGTGCTCACCACGCTCTGGTGGATGTGCAGCGCGCTGCCGGGCTCCTCCGCCATCGGCTTCGACAGGAAGGTGGCGTGCATCTCGTGGCGGATGGCCGCCTCGCGCACCGTGCGTTTGAACAGGAACACCTGGTCGGCCAGGTCCACCGGGTCGCCGTGCAGGAAATTGATCTCGAACTGGGCCGGGCCCATCTCCTGGGACAGCGTATCGATGCGGATGCCCTGTTCTTCGCAGAACTTGTAGACGTCCATGATGAACGGCTCGAAGTCGTTCATGGTGTCGATGCTGTAAGGCTGGCGCGAGAGGTCCGTGCGCCCCAGCCGGCCCTCGGGCGGCTCCACCTCCTCGTCGGGGTCGGTGTGCGACTTGATCAGGTAGAACTCCACTTCCGGCGCCACCACTGGCCGCCAGCCGCGCCGCTCGTAGAGTGCCAGCACCTGGCGCAGGATCTGCCGCGGCGAGGTGGCCACCGGCTGGTCGTCCAGGCGCAGACAGTCCAGGAACACCGAGGCGGCCGGATCCACGGCCCAGGGCACCGGACGCAGGGTGTCCAGGTCCGGCTTCAGGATCATGTCCCGGTCTTCCTGATTGGACGGGTCGTCGATGTACTCGCCGGAGATGGTCTGGGAGAAGACCGCCTCCGGCATCTTCATGTTCTGCTCGGTGAACTTGTCGGCCGGAATCACCTTACCCCGCGCGGCGCCGGCCATATCGGGCACGAAGGCCTCGACATCCTCGATGCGGTGCTCAGTCAGCCACTTTTTTGCGTTTTCCTTTTCACTCACACATCACCTCTGCGGTGCGTGGCCCGCTGCAGACAGGCCTCGCCGAACGCGCGAAAAATCGCGAGATAGAAGGGATTATCCACCACCTGCCACTCGGGATGCCATTGCACGCCCAGGGCGAACGACCGCGCGCCGTCCACGGTGAACGCCTCGATCAGTCCGTCGTCGGCGCGCGCTTCCACCGTCACGCCCGGCGCCAGGCGGTCGACGCCCTGGCCGTGGAGCGAATTCACCGGCTGCTCGTCCCGGCCGCCGGCCAGACCGGCCAGATAGCCGCCCGGGACGAGGTGGACGGGGTGCGCCGGCGCGTACTGCTCGGCGAGCGGCGCCTCGTGGTCCTCCCGGTGGTCATGATAACCGGGCATGCGCTCCACGTGCTGATGCAGGGTGCCCCCCAGCGCCACGTTCATCTCCTGGAACCCGCGACAGACGGCCAGCACGGGCACGCCCATTTCCAGCGCCTGCAGGATCAGCGGCAGCGTCATCTCGTCGCGCTCAGGATCGTGCAGCGTGCCCTCCTCGCTCGGCGGGCCGCCGTAATGGTGCGGCTCCACGTTGGACGGGCTGCCCGTGAACAGCAGGCCGTCCATGGTCTCCAGCATGTGGGTGCGGTCGATGTGGCGGCCGAGGGCCGGGATCATCAGCGGCAGACCGCCCGCGCCGTCCACGACGGCGCGCAGGTATTTCTCTCCCACGATATGGAAGGGGTGGGGACCCACGATGCGTCGATCCGCGGGCACCCCGACGGTGGGGATCAGGCTCATACGTTCCTCTCGCTGCCGTTCCGGCACCATTGTACGATTGCGCCGTTCTAATCGCTCGCGTGCGCGCCGGCGCGGACGGCGGCGGCCGGGCCGCGTTGTGGTAGATTACGCGCCGGGCCGAAACGGTCCCGGCCACGAATCTCTGATGAAACTCTACGGCTATTATCGCAGCAGCACGAGCTATCGAACCCGTATCGTACTGAATCTGAAGGGGATCGATTACGAATACGTGCCGGTCGCGCTGGACCGGGGCGAACAGCACGACGAGGCCTTCCGGGAACTGAATCCGATGGGCGCCGTGCCTGCCCTGGCCACCGAAGACGGCCTGTTCGTGCAATCGCCGGCGATCATAGAGTACCTGGAGGAGCGCCATCCGGAGCCCGCCCTGCTGCCGGCGGACCCGGTGGGCCGCGCCCGCGTGCGCGAGATCACGACACTGATCGCCTGCGACATCCACCCGGTCAACAACCTGCGCATCATGCGCTACCTCGGCGAGCACTACGGTCAGGACCGGGCCGGCATCGGCGAATGGTACGCCCACTGGATCCATGCCGGCTTCGGGCCGCTGGAGCGGCTGCTGGCCGCCCGCTCGACGGCGGGACGCTACTGCATGGGCGACGCCGTGACCCTGGCCGACGCCTATCTCGTGCCCCAGGTCTACAACGCACGCCGCTTCGGCGTGCCGCTGGACGACTACCCGACGATCGGGAGCGTGGACGCACACTGCGCCGCACTGCCCGCCTTCGCGGCCGCCCACCCGGATCGCCAGCCCGACGCACCGGAGGCCACATGAGCGATACGGCGACAGACGGGGACATCGGGGAGCGCATCCGCCAACTGAATGGCGGCGCGCCGCCCTGTGTGCAGAGCCTCGGCGGCCGGGTCGAGGACTACGACCCCGAGCGCCGGCTCATCGTCATGAGCTTCTCGATGCCGCTCAATTTCTGCCATTCCGGGAACATCGTGCAGGGCGGCTTCGTGACCGGCATGCTGGATGCCGCGATGGCCCACGCCGTGTTCATGGAACTCGGCATGCGCATCGCGCTGCCCTCGCTGGACATCAACGTGAGCTTCCTGCGCCCGACCCTGGCCGGGCCCCAGCGGGCCCACGGGCACATCCTGCGGCTCGGCCGCTCGGTGGCCTTCCTGGAGGGGGAGCTGTTCGACGAAGAGGGCCGGCTCACCGCCCGCGCCACCTCGACGGCGCGGGTGATACGTCGGGACGAGCCTGGCGGAGCGGCCTAGCTGAAGAGGCCGCTCACCTGCATGGCCTTGGTCATGTCGCCGTCCACCTTGAGCTTGCCGCTCATGAACGCGCTCATCGGCGGCAGGTCGCCGTCCACCATGGCTGCGAGGTCCTCGGGCGTCACGCCGAAGGTCGTCTCGGCCGGCTTGTCGTCGTTGCTGACTTCCATCGGCGTGGTCGTGCCGTCCACGTGGATGACCCCCTCGTCGCCGAGGTCGAATTTGATGGGGAACCCCAGCGGGGTCTTGTCCGCAAACTCGTTGCGCAGTTTTTCGGTTAGTTGTTCAAGCACGGCGAGTGCCTCTTCTTCTGTCAGTGGAAAACGGACACTATGCGGACTCCGTCCGCTTCAGGCAAGAGGGCCGCGGGACGCGCTACACTCCGCAGCCGGCCCGTCATTATGATCGCCGGAATAACCGCAGAGGAGTCATAAGATGAGCGACAGGCTGGGCGAGCCGCTGACACTCCCCTGCGGGGTCACGCTGCCGAACCGCATCCTCAAGTCCGCCATGACCGAGGGTCTGGCCGACGAGCGCGACCGCGCCACCGAGCGACACGTGCGGCTCTACCGCCGCTGGGCCGAGGGGGGCGCGGGCACGCTGATCACCGGTAACGTGATGATCGACCGGCGTTTCCTCGAACGGCCGGGCAACGTGGTCATCGACGACCCGGACGACGGGGAAGCGCTGGCGGCGCTGCGCGCCTGGGCGGAAGCCGGCTCCGGGGCGGGCAATCAGCTGTGGATGCAGCTGAGCCACCCGGGCCGACAGTGCGGCCGGATCGTCTCCTCGCGGCCCATGGCGCCCTCCGAGGTGCAGCTCAATCTCATGGGTAACTTCGGCCGGCCCGTCGCCATGACGGAACACGACATCGAGATGGCCCTGGGCGGCTTCACGCGGGCGGCGGCCGTCGCCCGGGACACGGGCTTCACCGGCGTGCAGATCCACGGCGCCCACGGCTACCTGATCAGCGAATTCCTCTCGCCGAAGCTCAACCGCCGGGAGGACCGGTGGGGCGGCTCCCTGGAGAACCGGGCCCGATTCCTGCTCGAGGCCGTCCGCGGCGTGCGCTCGGTGGTGGGCCCCGCCTTCCCGGTCTCCGTGAAGCTCAACTCCGCCGACTTCCAGAAGGGCGGCTTCAGCTTCGAGGACAGCCTGCAGGTGGCCGCATGGCTCGACGAGGCGGGCGTGGACCTCATCGAGATCTCCGGGGGCAATTACGAGCAGCCGACCATGTTCGGCATCGAGGGCCGTCCGGAGGACGCGGCCGACACCCGGCGCGAGAGCACGAAGCGGCGCGAGGCCTTCTTCCTGGAGTACGCGGCCCGCATGCGCGAGCGCATCAGGGCTCCGCTGGCCGTCACGGGCGGCTTCCGCACGCGGCAGGCCATGCAGGAGGCGCTGGCCAACGACGAGGTGGACGTCATCGGACTGGCACGCCCCCTTTGCACCGAACCGGACCTGCCCCGCCGGCTGATCGACGGCAGCGCGGAGGAAGCGGTGCGCTGGGAGGAGAAGATCGGCATCGGCAAGGGCCGCTTCGGCCCGGACAGCAACATATTCCTGTTCAAGGCGCTGAATGCCTTCTCCGCCATCGCCTGGTACTACCGCCAGATCGTGGCCATGGCCGACGGCAAACCGCTGCGCCTGGACCTGCATCCCCTGCGGGCCCTGTTCGAGCACCAGCGCGCGGAGATCCGCATCGCCCGCGCCCGCCGCCTGTAGGAGGGCCTTCAGGCCCGATTCACTGTGGGAGAGCCTTCAGGCCCGATGCACTGTGGAAGGGCCTTCAGGCCCGATCCAGCCGGGCCCCGCCCGCCCGCACCCCTCGTCACGGTGAAGACGACCGCGCTACAGTAGCGCCTCATATCTGCGGGAAACAGAGACAGGGGTGATCCGATGAGCGAACTCGTCTTCTACACGAACCCCCAGTCGCGCGGGCGTATCGCGCGCTGGATGCTCGAAGAGGTCGGCGCGCCGTATTCCACGGAGATCCTGGAATACGGCACCACCATGAAGTCGCCGGAGTATCTGGCCATCAACCCGATGGGCAAGGTACCGGCCATCCGGCACGGCGACACGGTGGTCACGGAGTGCGCTGCGATCTGCGCCTATCTGGCGGACGCGTTCCCCGAGGCCGGGCTCGCGCCGCCGCCCGCCGAGCGCGGCGCCTATTACCGCTGGCTCTTCTTCGCCGCCGGACCGCTGGAGTCGGCCATCGTCAACGCCGCTCTCGGCTTCGAGGTGCCGGATGACAAGCGGATGACGGTGGGCTACGGCACGAAAGACCTCGCGCTGGACACCATCGAGACTGCCATCGCCGACTCGCCGTACGTGGCCGGCGACGCCTTCTCCGCCGCAGACGTCTACGTGGGCTCGCAGATCGCCTTCGGGCTCCAGTTCGGCACGGTCCCGAAACGCGACAGCTTCGCCGCCTACGTGGCCCGGGTGACCGACCGGGACGCCTGCCGCAGGGCGGCCGCGATCGACGACGGCGGCGGCGGATAGCGGGTCGGGCCTGAAGGCCCTCCTACACGGGCCGTTTCATCATATCGGGTCGCCGGCGCGCTTCAGGTCGCCCGGCAGGTGACGGCCTGCCAGGTAGTAATGCACCGCCACCCACAGGTTCAGCAGCGCGAAGATCGCCAGCGCCCAGCGCAGCGAGTCGTCGCCGTACATCGGCACCAGCAGGTCGCTGACGGCACCGAGGGCCCAGGGTCCGGCGCCGAGGCCGATGATGTTGATGATGAAGAGCAGGATCGCCGCGGCGACGCCGCGCATGCGCAGGCCGACCAGGCTCTGGGTCTGGGCGAAGGTGGTCGCCTGGTAGAAGTTGCCGAGGACGACGGGCACGCAGAACACGAGCAGCGCCCAGCCGGGGGTCTCGAAGAAGTACACGGCCACTGCGAACGGCAGGGCGACGATCGCGGCGAGGCCCGCCGTCCAGAGGCTCCAGCTCGGGTTGGTCGAGCCCAGCCGGTCGGCGAGATAACCGCCGACGAAGATACCGATGCCGCCCGGGATGCCCAGGATGAGGCCGAGCCAGGTGCCGATCTCGCCCGTGGTCATACCGTGCGTGCGCACCAGGAAGGCAGGGAACCAGGTGGCCACGCCGTAGCCGCTGAAGGCCGCAAGCGCCGCGCCGAACGCGAGATGGATGAACGACCGCCGCCGGGACAGGAAGCTGAAAGTCTGCAGGATGCCCGGGCGACTCTCGTCGGCGATGCGGTTCTCCGACAGGCCCCGCTCCGGCTCCACCAGCGTGAAGCGCACGACGAACGCCAGCAGGATGCCCGGCACGCCCACGACGAAGAACGCCATGCGCCAGCCGAAGAACTCGTTGACCCAGCCGCCGGCCAGCAGGCCGAACATGATGCCGAAGGGGATGCCCAGCGAGTAGATGCCGAGGGCCGTGGCCCGCTGCTGGGGCGGATAGTAATCGGAGATGAGCGAATGGGCCGGCGGGCTGCAGCCGGCCTCGCCGATGCCCACGCCGATGCGTGCGAGCGCCAGGTGCCAGTAGTTCTGGGCCAGCCCGGAGACGGCCGTCATGCCGCTCCAGATGGCGAGCGCCCAGGCGATCAGGTTGCGCCGATTGCCCCGGTCGGCCCAGAGCGCAATCGGTATGCCCATGGTGGCGTAGAACGCGGCAAACGCGGCCCCCGCCAGAAAGCCCATGGCCTGGTCCGAGACGCCCAGATCGTTCTTGATCGGCTCGATCAGGATCGAGAGGATCTGCCGATCGATGAAGTTGAAGGTATAGACGAATACCAGCACGAACAGGGCGTAGTGCCTCGCCCCCGGGCTCATGGACTGGCGCTCGGCCGTCGCGGACTGCTCCACTGATTCTCTCCCCCTGATGACAGGCCCGCCGTTGCGGGCCGGGCCATTCTAGCCTATTGGGGCCGAATCGGGCCGAATCGGGGCGAGACGGATCGGCGGGCTGGCGGGCGCCTCAGTAGCCGTGCGTCTCCGTCACCTTGCCGCGGAACACGTAGTAGGAATACGCCGTATAGCCGAACACGGCCGGCAGCGCGATCAGCGAGCCGATCAGCAGAAACTGCTGGCTCTCCGGCGCGGCGGCCGCCTCCCAGAAAGAGATCTCGTGGGGGATGATATTCGGCCACAGGCTGATCGCCAGCCCGGCGTAACCGAGCGTGAACAGGCCGATGGCCAGCAGGAACGGCGAGGCGTGCCCGTCGCCCGTAGTCTTGCGGAACAGCAGGTAACCTGCCACGGCCGTCAGCACCGGCACCGGCGAGAGATAGAGCAGGTTCGGCATCGTGAACCAGCGCTCAGCGATCTGGTTTTCCAGGAATGGCACCCACATGCTGATCACCGCCAGGAACATCACCACCGAGGCGAGCAGCGGGACGGTCACCCGCCGCGCCCACTGCTCGAGTTCACCCGGCGCCTTCATGATGAGCCAGGTGCTGCCGAGCAGGGCGTAGCCCGCCACCATGGCGAGGCCCACGATCAGCCCGAAGGGCGTCAGCCAGTCGAAGGTGCCGCCCACATAGCGCGTGCCCTCCATGGCGAACCCGCTCACGAAGGTGCCGAGGATGATGCCCTGGAAGAAGGCGGTCACCACCGAACCGCCGGTAAAGGCCAGGTCCCAGAGGTGACGGTTCCTGCCGGATTTGAAGCGGAACTCGAAGGCCACGCCGCGGAACACCAGTGCCAGCAGCATGAAGATGAACGGCAGATAGAGCGCCGGCAGCACGATGGAGTAGGCCAGCGGGAACACGGCGAACAGTCCGCCGCCGCCCAGCACCAGCCAGGTCTCGTTGCCGTCCCAGATGGGCGCCACCGAGGTCATCATGGTGTCGCGCGCCTCGTCGTCCGGGGCGAACGGGAACAGGATGCCCGTACCGAGGACGAAGCCGTCCAGCAGCACGTACATGAAGATCGCCACGGCGATCAGGACGATCCAGATCAGTGGCAGCCAGCCGCCTTCCATCACGTGCCCTCCTCTGCCGGCCTGCCGGCCGCCGACAGCGGCCGGCGGGGCGTGCCTTGCTCCGGCTCGCCCTCGACCTCGCCCGGTCCGCTGCGGATCAGCTGCAGCAGGTAGTAGATGCCCGCACCGAAGACGACGCCGTAGACCAGGAAGAACAGGAGCAGCGACGTGGCCACGCTGGCCCCGGGCACCGGCGACAGCGCGTCGGCCGTGGTCTGCAGCTCCCACACCACCCAGGGCTGACGTCCGATCTCCGTCGTGAACCAGCCGGCCAGGACGGCGATGAACCCGGTCGGCCACATCCACGTGTAGAGCTTCAGCAGCCAGCGGGTCTCGTAGAGCTTGCCGCGGATGAGCTGCACCACGCCGGCGCCGGCGGCGAACAGCATCAGGACGCCCAGGCCCACCATGATGCGGAAGGCCCAGAACACCGGCGCCACGGGCGGCCGCTCGTCCGGGGGGAATTCCTTCAGCCCGGTGACCGGCGCATTGATGTCGTGTTCCAGAATCAGGCTACCCAGCCCCGGGATGCCCAGCTGGAAATGATTGGTCTCGTTTTCCTCGTCCGGTATCGCGAACAGGATAAGCGGCGCCCGCGGCTCGGACTCCCAGTGGGCCTCCATCGCCGCCACCTTCTGCGGCTGGTACTCCTTGGTGTTGAGACCGTGGAAATCACCGATGAGTACCTGTGCCGGGACCACGATCGCGCCGAAGATCACCGACATGAAGAACATGTGCCGGGCACGCTGCCGGAAGCGCCCCTCCAGCAGGTAGCGCGCCGAGACCGCGCCGATCACGAAGCAGGTGGTGAGATACGCCGCCAGCGTCATGTGCACCAGGCGATACGGGAAGGACGGGTTGAAGATGATCTGGAACCAGTCCACGGGGTAGAAGATGCCGTCCTCCACCCGGAAGCCGGCCGGGGTATTCATCCAGCTGTTGGCCGAGAGGATCCAGAAGGCCGAGATCAGCGTGCCGAGGGCCACCATGCAGGTGGCGAAGAAATGCAGGCCCTTGCCCACGCGGTTGGCGCCGAACAGCATGATGCCGAGGAAGGTGGCTTCGAGGAAGAACGCCGTCAGTACCTCGTAGCCGATCACCGGTCCCAGTACATTGCCGGTGGCCTCCGAGAAACCGCTCCAGTTCGAGCCGAACTGGAAGCTCATGACGATGCCCGAAACCACGCCCATGCCGAAGGACACGGCGAAGATCTTCAGCCAGAACTTGTACAGGCTCATGTAGGCCGGCTTGCCCGTCTTCAGCCACAGCGCCTCCAGCATGACCAGCCAGCTGGCGAGGCCGATGGTGAAAGCCGGGAAAAGGATGTGGAAAGAGACGGTGAAGGCGAACTGGATGCGTGCCAGCATTTCGGCTTCCATGGGATCCTCGCTCCTCCTGAGATGCTGTCGGCCACGCGCATGAGCGCGTTTAGAACGAGTCTAAGGGGTTGGCCCGACACGGGAATCCGGAGATACCCGTATCCGGGCGGGGCTGCGCCGATACGCCGTCTCGACAGGGTTCAGACGGCAGGCTTCTGGCGGGAGTCCCGCTTGCGGTCGCTCTCCGTCAGCAGCTTCTTCCTGAGCCGGATGCTCGCCGGCGTGACCTCCACCAGTTCGTCGTCGTCGATGAACTCCAGCGCCTGCTCCAGCGAGAAGCGGATGGGGGTGGTCAGCAGGATATTCTCGTCGGAGCCGGCCGCGCGGATGTTGGTGAGCTGCTTGGCCTTGGTGGGGTTCACCACGAGATCGTTGCCGCGGCTGTGGATGCCGATGATCATGCCCTCGTACACCTCGGCGCCGTGGCCGATGAACAGCCTGCCCCGCTCCTGCAGATTGAACAGCGCATAGGCGAGCGCCTTGCCCTGCACGTTGGAGATCAGCACGCCGTTGATGCGCTGGCCGATGCCGCCCTCCACCGCGGGGCCGTACTCGTCGAAGACGTGGTGGATGAGGCCGGTGCCGGCCGTGGCGGTCAGATACTCGGTGCGGAAACCGATCAGGCCCCGGGACGGGATGCGGTAGTCGAGGCGCATGCGGCCCTTGCCGTCCGGCTGCATGCCCAGCAGTTCGCCCTTGCGTTCGGCCAGCCGGCTCATCACCGCGCCCTGGTAGTCCTCGGCGAAGTCGACGGTGAGCAGCTCCCAGGGCTCCAGCCACTTGCCGTCCTTCTCGATGCGGATGACCTCGGGCCGGGAGACGGCCAGCTCGTAGCCCTCCCGGCGCATGTTCTCGATCAGCACGGAGAGGTGCAGCTCGCCCCGGCCGGAGACCCGGAACTTGTCCGGATCCTCGGTGCGATCCACCCGCAGGGCCACATTATGCTTGAGCTCCTGATCCAGCCGCTCGCCGATCTGGCGGCTGGTGAGGAACTTGCCCTCCTTGCCGGCGAACGGCGACTTGTTCACCTGGAAGGTCATGCTGATGGTCGGCTCGTCCACCGACAGCGCGGGCAGGGCTTCGGGATGCTCCCGGTCGCACAGCGTGTCGGAGATGTGCAGGGTCTCGATGCCCGAAAAGGCGACGATGTCTCCGGCCGAGGCGGACTCGATCTTCTGCCGCTCCAGGCCGTGGAAGCCGTAGAGCTCCAGCACCCGCCCGGGCCGGTGCGAGCCGTGGGCGCCCACGATGGTGACCGAGCTCGCGGCCCGCACCGTGCCCCGGGTGATGCGGCCGATGCCGATCACGCCGACGTAGGGGTCGTAGTCCAGGCTCGAGACCTGCAGCTGCAGCGGCCCGTCGGGGTCGACGTCCGGCGCGGGCACCCGCTCGACGATGGTCTGCAGCAGCGGCGTCATGTCGCCGTCCGTGACGTCGGGCTCCAGGCCCGCGTAGCCGCCCAGTGCGGAGGCGTAGACCACCGGGAAGTCCAGCTGCGCGTCGGTGGCGCCGAGACGGTCGAACAGGTCGAAGGTCTGGTCCAGCACCCAGCCGGGGCGCGCGCCGTCCCGGTCGATTTTGTTGATCACGACGATGGGCGTGAAGCCCCGCGCGAAGGCCTTCTGGGTGACGAAGCGGGTCTGGGGCATGGGCCCGTCCACGGCGTCGACCAGCAGGAGCACGCTGTCCACCATGCTGAGCACCCGCTCCACCTCGCCGCCGAAATCGGCGTGGCCCGGGGTGTCGACAATGTTCACCCGCCATTCGCCCCAGCGGATGGCGGTGTTCTTCGACAGGATGGTGATGCCCCGTTCCCGCTCGAGGTCGTTCGAATCCATGATGCGCTCGCCGAGATCGGCGCGCGCATCCAGCGTGCCGGACTGCTGCAGTAGCCGGTCCACCAGGGTGGTCTTGCCATGATCGACGTGGGCGATGATGGCGATGTTGCGCAGACGATTGACCTTGCTCATGTCAGTGCACGCAGGCCTGGCCGGCCGCGAGGCAGCGGACCAGGGCCGGGCCCATGCTGGCCGCGTCGGGCCGGCGAGGATCCGAGACGCCGTAGAAATAGCCGTCCCGGTACATCACCGACTGCAGGCTGCCCATGGACCAGCGGGCATCCGCCAGCTCGTGACCGCGGGCGCGCAGCAGCGCCAGCGTGTCCGGGCTGAAGCCGGGTTCGATGCCCAGCACGTCCGGCATCCACTGGTGATGTACCCGTGGTGCGTGGGTGGCGTCCGCAATCCCCATGCCGTGGTCGATCACGTTCACCAGCTGCTGCAGCACGGTGGTGATGATGCGGCTGCCGCCGGGCGTGCCGGTGGCGAGCAGCGGCTCGCCGTCCCTGAAGACCAGCGTCGGCGTCATGGACGACAGCGGCCGCTTGCCGGGCTCGATGGCGTTCGCCTCGCCGCCGAGCAGGCCGAAGGCGTTGGGCACGCCGGGTTTCGCCGAGAAGTCGTCCATCTCGTTGTTCATCAGGATGCCTGTGCCGGGAATGGTGATGCCGGAGCCGTAGGAGAAGTTCAGGGTATAGGTGTTGGCCACCGCGTTGCCGTCGGCGTCCATCACCGAATAGTGGGTGGTGTCCCGGCTCTCCGCCGGCGGCGCCGTGCCCGGGCGGATCTCAGTGGAGGGTGTCGCCTCGTCCATGTCGATGGCGTCAGCCAGTTTCTTCGCGTAAGCCTCGCCGGTGAGCCAGTCGACCGGCACGCCGTAGTAGTCGGGGTCGCCGAGGTGCTTCGCGCGGTCGGCGTAGGCCCGGCGCATGACCTCGGCCAGCAGGTGCAGGCCGTCGGCGCTGCCGTAACCCAGGTCCGCGACCGGGAACCGCTCGAGCACGTTCAGCATCTGCACGATGTGCACGCCGCCGGAACTGGGCGGCGGCATCAGCGCCACCCGGTGGCCCCGGTATTCGCCCACCACCGGTTCGCGCTCCGCCACGCGGTACCCGGCCAGGTCCTTCAGGGTGATCAGCCCGCCGTTCGTCTGCATCTCGGCGGCGATCTTCTCCGCGATGGCACCCTCGTAGAATGCGGCCGGGCCCTCGCGGGCGATCAGCGCCAGCGTGGCGGCCAGGTCCGGCTGGCGGAAGCGCTCGCCGCGCTGCCAGGCGGTGCCGTCGGGCTTGAAGTAGGTGGCGGCCGTCGCGGGATGGCGCAGCAGCCGCTCGCTCCAGCGCTGCAGGCTCCAGGCCATGTCGTGGCTGACCAGGAAGCCGTCACGCGCCAGTTCGATGGCGGGCGCGATCACCTCCGGCCAGGACATCGTGCCGTAGCGGGTCAGGGCGTGATGCATCCCCGCCACCGTGCCCGGCACGCCGGACGCGCGATGGCTGAACCGCGACGCCTCCTTGTCCACGTTGCCCTCGGCATCCAGGTACATGTCGCGGCCTGCCGCGGCCGGCGCCATCTCCCGGTAGTCGATGGCGATGGTGCGGTCCTCTTCGGCGAGATGAACCAGCATGAAGCCGCCGCCGCCGAGATTGCCGGCGCGGGGCAGCGTCACCGCCAGGGTGAAGCCCACCGCCACGGCCGCGTCCACGGCATTGCCGCCCTCGGCGAGTATGCGCGCGCCCACCTCGGTGGCGATGGCGTTCTGGGTGGCCACCATGCCCTCGGCATCGATCACGGGGTGATGGATGGCGTCGTAGCGGATGATGGGCTCGCCGACGGGCTCCCGCGCCTCGAGGGCGGGGGCCAGCGCGAGCAAGGCGGCGGTGAGCGTCAGCAGGGGGCGTGCGAGCAGGCGTGGCAACATGTACGGGAGTTCTCCTGGCGCCGCGGGGGCGCCCGTCCGGGTCGGTGCAGCCCGTCAGTATAACGCGGCCGGATGATGTAGCATCTCCGCCCGATAACAAAGATGCGTCGGGGAGAGAGCATGGATCTGGACCAATGGCGGCATCGCGGCCGCCGGGTGAAGGCGGGCGGCCACGAGCTGTTCCTGATGGATACGGACCCGGCCGGGGAGCGCCCGGGCGCGATCTTCTTCATCCACGGCTTCCCGACCGCGGGCTGGGACTTCCACCGTCTCTTCCCCGGTCTCGAGCCCGGCTACCGGCTCGTGGTGCCGGACATGCTCGGCTTCGGTTTCTCCGACAAGCCGAAACGCCACGATTACACCATCCACGAGCAGGCGGACCTGCTGGAAGAGCTGATCGCCGGCCTCGGTCTGGACCGCTTCCACGTGATGGCCCACGACTACGGCGACACCGTGGCCCAGGAGATGCTGGCGCGGGAGAACGCGAGGCCCCGCGAGGAACGCCGGTGGCTGTCGCTGTGCCTGCTGAACGGCGGCCTGTTCCCGGAGACCCACCACGCGCGCCTCTCGCAGAAGCTGCTGCACGGTCCGCTGGGCCCGGTGATCGGCCGGCTGATGAGCCGGGGCACGCTGGAGCGCAACCTGCGCGCCGTGTTCGGGCCGCAGACGCCGCCGTCGGCGGAGGATCTCGACGCCTTCTGGACACTGATCACCGAGAACCGCGGCGACTACATCGCCCATCGGCTGATCCGCTATATCCGTGACCGCCGCCGCCACCGCGAGCGCTGGGTGCAGGCGCTGCGGACGGCGGCGATCCCGATCCAGCTGATCAACGGCTCCATGGACCCGGTGTCCGGCGCTCACATGGTGGCCCGCTACCGGGAACTCGTGAGCCAGCGCGACATCGTCGAGCTGCCGCGGATCGGCCACTACCCGCAGGTGGAGGCGCCGGAGGAGGTGCTCGCCCACTACCGGGAGTTTCTTGATGCGCATTTCCCCGCCGGGGAGAATGCCTGACCCGTAACCATTGCCCGCAGAGGGGGAGGAATCGCCGGTGACCGACAAGTTCTGGGATCTGCTGATCCGGGGAGCCAGGGTATTCGACGGCTCGGGAGAGCCGCCGAGGGTGGAGGACGTCGCCGTGCGCGACGGCCGGATCGCGGCCCGGGGCGTCGGCCTGCCGGAGTCCGGCGCGGCCGAGGTGATCGACGCCGACGGCAAGTGGCTGATGCCCGGCCTGCTGGACATCCACACCCACTTCGATCTGGAGGTGGAGATTGCCCCCGGCCTGCCCGAGGCGGTGCGCCACGGCACCACCACCGTGGTGGTAGCGAACTGCAGCCTGGGGCTCGCCTTCGGCAACCAGCGCCGCAACGGCGCGGACCCGGTGGTGGACTGCTTCGCCCGGGTGGAGAACGTGCCAAAGCACGTGCTCTCCAAGGTCGCGGACCAGGCCGACTGGCACGACAGTGGCGCGTATCTGGAGCACCTGGACTCGCTGCCGCTCGGCGCGAACCTCGTCACGATGATCCCGCACTCCATGCTGCGCATCGAGGTAATGGGGCTCGCGGACAGCATCAGCCGCGAGCCCACCGAGGCCGAGCTGGACGAGATGGCGGCGCTGCTGGACAAGGGCATGCGCCAGGGCTATGCGGGCTTCTCCACGGATGCCCTGCCCTTCCACTATCTCGCCAACGACCCGCACCGGGACCGCAAGATCCCCACCCAGTACGGCAGCTACGGTGAGCTCAAGCGCCTGACCGGAGTGGTGCGCCGCCACGGCCGCGTGTGGCAGGCCACGCCACCAAAGGACAGCGTGAGCCAGACGCTCAGGAATCTGCTGCTCACCAGCGGCCGGCTGCACGGCAAGCCGCTGAAGACTACGGTGGTGGCCGCACTGGACGTGGCCACCAACCGGGGCATCGCGAAGCTGGGCATGATGCTCGCGCGGCTGCTGAACTCGCGCGCCGTCGACGGGCGCTTCGCGCTGCAGGCACTGGCCGGCCGCTTCAAGGTGTGGTCCGAGGGGCCGATCAACCCGATCTTCGAGGAGATCCCCGTCCTGCGGCAGCTGAACATGACCGATCTCGAGGACCGGGCGGCCCGCCGCGCGCTGCTGGAAGATCCGCTGTTCGTCCGCGACTTCCGCGAGATGTGGCACAAGGGCAAGAGCGGTTTCGGTCTGGACGCGATCAAGCGGCGGCTGAAGCGCGAGGACCTGGCCTTCGGCCGTTCCCTGGAGGACATGGTGGTGGACACGTGCCCGGTACCGGACTGGTCCGGCGAGGCGATGTCCGACATCCACGAGCGGCTGAGGAGCTGGCAGGCGGGCGATCGTTCGATGGCCCGATCGGAGACCGAGAGCGAGGCTTTCGCCGCGTTTCCGGACCCGATACGGGACGACGCCGATTTCTTCCTGCACCTGCTGAAGGTCTACGACACGGACCTGTACTGGTACATGATCACCGCCAACCGGGATGCGGAGATGACCCGCAAGCTGATCATGCACCCGAAACTGCTGCCCGGCTTCAACGACTCGGGCGCGCATCTCACCAACATGGCGTTCTACGACTGCAACCTGCGGGCGCTGCAGCTGGCCTCGGCGGACGGCGACGAGGGCGTGGCCTACATGGTGCGGCGGCTGACCCGGGACCCGGCGGAATTCTTCGGCATCCCGGCCGGACGCATCGATCCGGGCTCGGCGGCGGACATCACCATCGTGGACCCGGAAGCGCTGGCCGGCTACGACGCGGAAGCCAACATCCGCAGCGTCTATCGGGAGGACTTTGAGCACAGCCAGCTCGTGAACCGCTCCGACGGCGTAGTGCCGTGGGTGATCGTCGGCGGGCGGGTGGTCTGGCAGGGCGACGCCTACACGCCGGTGTTCGGACAGGAGAAGTGCGGCCGCGTCCTGCGCGCCGCCTGAGTGAGGGGGACGGTCGGCGCGATTCGTATGCGCCGACCGTCCCCGCGACGATGCTGACGAGGCCCCTCTAGAGGATCCTCTCTCGACGTGCCTCAGTCGCCGATCGCGAGCGGCATGCGCGCGCGGCCGAAGTTGGCCTTCGAGGGCTGCGCGCCGATGACCTCCAGCGTGTAGGCGCCGGGCCCGGGGGGCGTGACCGCGCCGTCGAAGCGGCTGGGCTCGCCCGCATAGTCCAGGGCGCCCGTCGCGACGACCTTGCCATCGCGGAGCAGACGCGCCGTGAGTTCGACGGTGCCGGCGTCCCAGAGGCCGCCCGGGGTAAGCGGACAGCCGCACATCATGCCGACGTTCACGAGCACCCGGACGGGCTCGTCGGCGGTGCCGGCGGCTGCCTCCAGGATCTCGATGTTCAGTCCGTGCAGCGTCAGCACGACGCCGTCGCCGGTGATCTCGGCGCCCGGCGTGACCAGCATCTCGGTGGTCGCCCGCATGCTCGCGTCCGGATTACCGAGCGGGCCGGTCGCGCCGATGCGCACGACCGTCGGCTCGTCGATATCGAATTCCGCCACGAAGACCGCGGCGCCTTCGGTGTCGAACAGCACGGTGTCCCGTTCCTGGGGATCGAGCCGCATGATCCGCTGCGTATCGCCGGTGGCGCCGCGGTGGGCGCCCTGGGCGAGCATCTCGCCGGTGGCGGCGTCCGTGACCGTCACCCAGGCGCCGCCGACGCCGCTGCCGATCAGCTTGGCGTCCTGGGACAGGACGTGCACGGGGATGCGGGTGGTCTCCGCGCCGGCCGCCGCGGGCATTGCCATCACCACGGCGATGACCATGGCCATCGCCAATGTCGTCGTCGTGGCCAGCCACGTCATCGTGGCGTTCACCAGTTTCCCTGCAGGCATCTGATCCTCCTGTGGTCGTTGCAGCCCGGTGTGCCGGGTGGATAGGGATGGGCCCGTCGGCATCAGCGCACGACGAACGCACCGCGAAGGTCACCGGCACTGTAACCGGTCGCGCGGTCTTGCGGGTAGCGCTTCGCAATCGCTTCGGCTACCGCCTCCGGGACGTCGCTGCCGTGGCACATCAGGCACGCCGGCTCGGCCACGATGGGTTTCATCCAGAGGAAGTCGCCGCCGTCGCTCGCGAAGGGTTCCAGCGCGGCGGCGGGCGTGCCGGCATCGATCTTGTTGCGCCACAGCTCCAGCACCGCGCGCTCGCGGGCGTCCGGGGCGTTGTCGGGATTGCGCGTCTTCAGGCTGGTGCGCGACACCGTGAGGCCGGCATCCGCCGAGACCTCGCGCGCGATCTCCGGCGCCTCCTCCGAACATACGCGGATGGCCGCGACGGGGCCCTCGCTGCCCATGGTTTCCATCAGGCGGGACTTGAGCCGCTTGCCGAGTTCGGCGGCTGCCGCCCGGGCTTTCTCCACCTTCTGCGGGGATACCTCCGGCGCGCCGGGCTCTGCCGGCGGTTCGGCGCCGCAGGCGGTGATCAGCGCGGCAAGCGCCAGCGCGCCGGTCAGGCGGCCGGCGCGCCGGGCAAACAAGTTGGAAAAGTTGCGAAAGTTCGGTCCGGCACCTGTCATGTTGTTGCCAGTTCCTTCTCGGTGCGCATGCCGAGTTTATGCATGACCATCGCGGCCGGGCAGAAGCCGGTGAAGGCGCTCTGCAGCAGGTTCGCGCCCACGAAGACCGTGAGCCAGACGAACCAGGGGTGCACGAAGTAGGTCAGGAAGACCGAGAGCAGGACCATGAAACCTGCGAATGCGAAGATGCCTCTTTCGACTGACATGATGATTTCTCCTGTAGTCTGAATTGTCGCTCAATAGTTGTAGCGGATACGCACGTAAAGATTGCTGTTGTCTTCGAGCTGGCCGAAGAACGTGTGATCGTCCCGGCCGCCGAACCAGTTGCCGCCGGCGGTGAACTGCCATTCGTCGCTCTGGCGGAATGTCACCGACGGGCGCAGGTAGAAGTCCTCGTCCGAGGGCGAGAGGAACGTGAACAGGGACAGCGTCCAGCGGTCCTGGTCGATGCGGTAAGTGAGCCGGTTCGTGAGCACCTGCCGGTACTCCTCGGGCTCGAACTGCGGCGTCGGCGAGTTCGCGATCAGCGTGTCGTGGTCCCGGGTGTACTCCACGTAGTACTGGAAGCCGGCGGTGAAATTGGCCACCAGCTCGCGCTCGAACCCGGCCAGGAAGCGCACCTGGCTGTTGGGGACGGCCGGGTCGTCGCCGTCCTCGTCGTCCCGGGAGTCGTACCAGGCGAATTCCGCATTGAAGAGCCCGGACCACAGCGGCAGCCGCACGCTGGCGCCGAGCGACGTCAGCGGCGCGAAGGTCAGCCGGCCGTCGGCGTCCACCGCCGTCGGCTGCTTGAAGTAGCCGTGATAACCGTAGGCGGCGTATTCCACGCCGCGCACCGTCTTGTAGAGCCGCAGCGCCAGCTCGTACCGGCTCGGCTCCACCGCGCCGATCGGCGGGTCCGGCGCCACCACCTGCCCGGCCAGGGGCGAGAAGAACGAGAAGCGCTGGCCGGTCAGATACTCGTCGGGTTGATAGCGGGGCGTCCAGGCAACGTCCACGTTGGCGAGGTCGTTGTAGAAGCCCACCCGCACGGTATCCGACGGCGCCTTCAGGTATTCGTCGTCCCGGCCGGCGAAGAAGGAGACGAAGTCCTTCGGGAACAGGTCGTTCAGGAACAGGAGATCGCCGGTGCCCCAGGTGAGCACCTGCCGGCCGGCGGTGACGTCGATGTCCTCCGTCGGCGAGAAGGCGACGGTCAGGTCGCGTACCTCCACCTCGAAGTCGCTCGTCACCGCGTCGTACCAGACGTCGCCCACGGCATTGGCCTCGAGGGCGTCACCAATCCACTCGGCCTCCGCACGCAGGCGGGCATCGCCCAGCGTCATGCGCCGGTCCACCGGGCCGTCGCTATCCGCCCGCATGCCCGCGGCGAGTTCCGTGAATCCGGTAAAGACGATGCCGCCGCCCTCGTCTTCCCAGCTATCTTCGAAGGAGTTTCCCCAGCCCTCGGCCCACTCGTCGCCGCTCTCCTCCGCCCACGGGTCCTCGCTGCCCTCGCTCGCCCGCTCGTCCGCCCCCTCATCCGCCCACGGGTCTTCCTCCTGGGCGGCGGCGAGGCCGGCGGCGAGCATCACCATCAGCATCAGGGCCGCCAGCAGTACGATGGCGAGGACGCGTGGCATCAGCTGCCGCCCTCCGTGCGCTCCAGCCACTCGCGGGGCGGGCGGCGCAGCGAGCGCTCGGTGAAGATATCGGCGGGCAGGCCGATGTCGTAGTCGATGAAGCGGAACTGCATGAGCGTGTAGCCGCCCAGCGACTTGTCCTCCACCCGGCTCTTCGTCACCGTCGGGAAACCCTCTATGGTCTCGACGGCCCCCGCCTCGATGGTCCGGTACGTCTCGCCGGCGGCGTTCCGGTACTCGATGCGCATCGGCAGCCAGGTCTCCTTGTCGATCCAGGTCGTGTAGTCCTCGAACTCCACCATGTCCGGGTCCTTCGGGACGTGGCGCAGCACGTAGTAGTCCTCCGTCTCCTCGACGAACTCGTGCTCGTCCTCCTCGGGGCTGCGCCCGGAGACGTCCTCGTAGAAGTAATGGGCGCCCACGAAGCTCGTGCGCTTGTCACCCGCGGAGATGCGCTTCACGAGATCCAGGCCCGGCAGGTAGAGCCAGCGGTCGTCGTCGCTGCCGACGTGCTTCTTCACCAGGAAGGTCGTGCCGCGCACGTCGGAGGGCCGGCTGAACACCACCAGGAACTCCTGGTCGCCGCCGTCCTCGATGTCCCGACGCAGGATGGTGAACTGGCGGCGCTGCTCGCGGCCCTGCTCGTCGTAGATGATCATGCGCACCTCGGAGCGGCCGCCGTCGCCCGCGTAATAGGCGGCGAGATTGGCTTTCTCGACGATGGTGTCGACATCCGGGGTGGACTGGGCGGCCGCCAGCGGCGGCAGCGCCAGCAGTGCCGCCAGCAGTGCCGCGGGCATTGCCGCGAGCCGGGTCGGTTTCGTCTTCAGGTCGGTCATGGGTCTTTCTCCTTGCCTCCGCCTCTCTCTAGTCATTCGACGAGGCCTCGGCGGTAGGGTTCTCTCCCGGGAAGAACAGGCGTCGCGCGACGCCCAGCAATCCCGGCAGCAGTATCAGTGTGGCGACGCCCGAGATGGCCATGATCGAGGCCATGAAGGCACCCACCGTGATGTAGGGCACCAGCGGCGCCAGGAAC
The DNA here is from genome assembly GCF_040706535.1 of Lentisalinibacter orientalis. Taxonomy (NCBI): domain Bacteria; kingdom Pseudomonadati; phylum Pseudomonadota; class Gammaproteobacteria; order Woeseiales; family Woeseiaceae; genus Lentisalinibacter; species Lentisalinibacter orientalis. The sequence goes on along the minus strand of NZ_JAPDRJ010000001.1, from coordinate 1,867,180 downwards.
AGCGGCGTGAAGCCGAGCGCGATGACGATCGCGTTACGGGATATCGCCCTCGCCGGCTCCTCGAACACCGCCTGCGCCGCCCGGGCGAAGGAACCGAGCTCCGCGTGCAGCGAGCGCATGCGCTGGATGAAGTGGATGGCGAAGTCGATGGACAGCCCCAGCGTCAGCGACGAGAGCACGGCGATGGGCATGTCGTAGTCCTTGCCCACCCAGCCGATGAGTCCGTACACGCCCAGGATGGTCGCGGACAGCGGCAGCATCGCGAGCACGCCGAAGCGGATCGAGCGGAACAGGAACGCCATCATCAGGAACACGACGACGAAGGCGGACAGCAGCGCATAGAGCATGCCCTCCACCATCTCCTGCTGCCAGACCCGGTTGATGTAGGTCTTGCCTGCCCAGCGCGCGCTCACCGCCTCCGGCAGCGGGTTGTCGTCCAGGTAGTCCCGGGTGGCCTCGATCACCCGCTCCATGTCCTGGTTGTCGCCGCTGGTGAGCTGCAGCCAGAGCGTGGTCTGCTGATAGTCCGGCGTCACCATGTGCCAGAGATCCTGGGGCCGGTGCGAGGACTGGAACTGCAGGAGCGTCTGCGCGACGCCGCGCTGGGAATCCGGTATGCGGTAGTCTTCCGGCTCGCCGGTCCTGAGCTCGCGGTTGACCGTCTTCACGACGTCCGGCAGCGCGTTCACCTTGCCCACCTTGCCGGTATCCACCAGCGCCTGCTGGAGACTGTCGATCATGGCCAGCGCCTCGGGGCGCTGGAAGTAGTTCGAGCGCGACGACGCCTGCTCGGCCGTGGAGAGGATCTCCTCCAGCGTCTCGATGTCGTCGTCGGCGCTCACCTCGAACAGCGCATCGTCCGCGGCACCGATCACCCGGTCGAGCCAGGCGCCGCTCTCGTCCTCTTCCGCGTCGACGGCCTCGCGCACGGCGTCCAGCGCCGGGCCGGAGCCGAGCTCTCCGGCGAGCTCCCCGAGTTCGCGGCGGGTCTCGGCCCGGTTGGCCTCGTTGTCGTAGCTCAGCACCAGATAGGCATCGTAGGTGCCCGCGAAGTGATCGTTCAGCACCCGGTCGGCGATGCGGATGTCGTGGCTGGACTTGAACCAGCGCACCGGGTTGTCGTTGATCTGGATGCGCATCACCCCGGCGACGCTCAGTGCCACCACGATAGCCGTGACCGCGAGGATCAGTTTGCCGTTGGCGAACGCCGCAGAGCCCGTCCTGCGCAGAACCCGGGCGAGCAGCGTGTCGCTCTCCTGCTCCTCGGTGCCGAGCCGCGCCAGCACCTTCAGGCTGTCCGGCTTCATCCGCACCACGTAGGCGGGGATGAACACGATGGTGACCAGGAAGGCCAGCAGGATGCCGAAGCCGACGAACGCGCCGAATACCCGCACCGGCGGTATGGGCGTCAGCAGCAGGGAGAAGAAGCCCACCGACGAGGTCAGCGAGGTGAACAGCATCGGCCGGAACAGGTGGCCGACCACCTCGCGGATGGCCTTCTCGGCGGATTCGCGTCCGCCGTAGCGGTCGGCGAACTCGGACATGATGTGCACCGAGTCCACCACGGCGATCGGCATGAGGAAGATCGGAATCATCGAGCTCATGATGTGCACGGTGAAGCCGAGGCCGATCAGCAGCCCCATGGTGGCGATCACCGTCACCATGGCCACGATCATGGGCGCGATGATGAGCCGCACGCTGCGGAAGAAATACCACATCAGCAGGAAGATCATCAGGCCGGCCAGCGGCGCCGAGATGGCCATCTGCACGAACATCTCGTGACCGAAGGTGTCCTCCGCCACCGGCAGGCCGGTGATGTGGATCTCCTGGTCCGGCGCGTGCTCGGCGGCCAGCGCCCGGATCTGCTGCGACAGCGTATAGCTCAGGTCCTTGCTCTCGATGGGCACGTAGATGGCCGCGGCCTTGCCGTCGCCGGAGACCAGCGTGTCCCGCAGCATCGGCAGGTCTTCCACGTGGTCGCGCAGCGCCGCCGCCTCCTCCGGGGTCTCCGGCGGCTGCTTCATCATCCATTCGAAGCGCAGCTGACCCTGCTCGCCCTGGGTGATGTTGTCGGCCACGGCCAGCGACATGAGGTCGGGCCGGATCACGCCGTCGAGCTGCAGGATCTCGTCCGTGAGCCTGTGCAGCGCCGTCATGCTCTGCACGTTGTAGACGCCCTCGGGATGACTCGTGTTGACGAGGCCGACCACCAGCGCGTCGTGCAGACGGAAGGTCTCCTCCACCCGGTTGTGGAACACCCGGTCCGTCTGGTCGTCCGGCAGCATGTTCTCCGGATCCGTGTCGATCTGGATGCGCGGAATCTGGGATCCCAACAGCACCGTCAGGAGCACGGTGAGGACGTAGACGATACGGGGCTTGCCCGTGGCCAGCTGCATCAGGGGTTGTCTCATGAGGGCTGCCTCAGCTTGTCGACGCCGAGCAGACGCATCACGAGCCGTTCATACACGGGCTCGGTCTGGCCGCGGCGTACCTTGCGCAGGAAATACTTCTCGAAACCCACCTTGGCGAGATGCACCCACTTGCCCTCGCCGGACCAGTTGGTGTTGCGCGGCGGGATCTGCGGCAGCGCCACGAAGGCCACGCCCCGGTCGCCGAAGTCCGCCAGGCAGACCGCGTTCCAGGTGGCCCGGTGGCCCGGCTCCCGACCCGCCATGGCATCGGCGATGTTGTGGGTGGCCGCCGTCGCCATCGACTCGATCATGTAACCGGTCTTCGGCGTGCCCAGCGGCACGGTGGTGGGCCCCACCGGCGGGATGGCGACGCAGACGCCGATGGCGTAGATGTTGGGATACTTCGGGTTGCGCTGATGGTCGTCGATGACCACGAAACCGCGCGGGTTGACCAGCCCCTCGACGTCGCGCGCGGCGTCGATGCCGCGGAACGCGGGCAGGATCATCGCATGGCGGAATTCGATGTCGTGTTCCTGGCCCACCTTGTCGGCGGAGGCCATCTCCGACACCCGGACGCGGCCGTCCGTCACCTCGTCGATGCGCGCGTTGGTCACCCAACGGATATGGCGTTCGCGCAGCTCGGATTCAAGCATGCTCTTGGTGTCGCCGACGCCGTCCAGGCCGAGATGGCCGATGTAGGGCTCCGGCGTGACGAAGGTCATCGGCACCCGGTCGCGGATCTTGCGGCGCCTGAGCTCCGTCTCGAGGATGAACGCGTACTCGTAGGCCGGGCCGAAACACGACGCGCCCTGGGCAGCGCCCACCACCACCGGGCCGGGGTCCGCCACCAGCTTCTCGAAGTCGTCCATGGCCTGGCGGGCATGATCGGTCTTGCACACGGACTGGGTGTAGCCGTGGGGTCCGAGGCCCTGTATCTCGTCGAAGGCCAGGGCCGGCCCGGTCGCGATCACCAGGTAGTCGTAGTCCACGTTCTCGCCGTCGGCCAGCTCGATGCGGTTTTCCTCCGGGCGCACCTTCGCCGCCGCCTTGCCGATGAAATGGACGCCGTGGCGGCCGAGCGCGTCGGCCAGATCCACGCGGATGTCGGACGGCTCCCGCCAGCCCACCGCCACCCAGGGGTTGGACGGCGTGAATTCGAAATACGGCAGGTCGCTCACGACGGTGATGCGGGCCTTGTCGGACAGCGCCTGCTTCAGCTCGTAGGCCTGGGTGATGCCGCCGAGACCGGCACCGAGTACGACGATATGTGTCATGTTCCACTCCCTGGGAATGCGTCGACGGGAATCTTCAGGTAGGAGACGCCGTTGCCTTCCGCGGGCGGCAGGCGGCCGGCTCGGATGTTGATCTGGATGGCCGGGATGATCAGCCGGGGCAGGCCGAGCCCGGAGTCGCGCTCCTCGCGCATGCGCACGAACTCCTCGCGGGAGACGCCGTCGCGCAGGTGGCGGTTGTGTTCCCGCTGCTCGGCCACGGTCGTCACCGAGCGGGGCTCGGCGGCCTCGGCCGGATAGTCGTGGCAGAGATACAGGCGGGTCTCGGGCGGCAGTTCGAACAGCCGCCGGACGGATTCGTAGAGCCGGCCCGCATCCCCGCCCGGAAAGTCGCAGCGTGCGCTGCCGTAATCGGGCCGGAACAGCGTGTCGCCGACGAAGACGGTGTCCTCGCCGACCCGGTAGGCGATGCTGTCGTCGGTGTGGCCCGGCACCGCCATGACGCGTACCGGCAGCTCGCCGATGGAGAAGCCGTCGCCGTCCGCGAACAGGCGGTCGAACTGGGAACCGTCGGCGGGGAAATCGGGTCCCAGGTTGAAGGTACGGCGGAAGTTCTCCTGCACGTCGCGGATGCCGGCGCCGATGCCGACGGGGGCGCCGGTCCGCTCCTGCAGATACTCGGCCGCCGTCACGTGATCCGCGTGCGCATGAGTCTCGAGGATCCAGGCGACGCGCAGGCTCTGCCGTTCCACCAGGGCCAGCAGGGCATCCACCGATTCCGTCGAAGTGCGCCCGGAAGCCGGGCAGTAATCCAGCACCGGGTCGATGACCGCTGCCTGCCGTGTGGCCGGATCGGACACCACATAGGAGAACGTATTGGTGTCTTCGTGGTAAAAAGTATCGACTTTCGGGGTGCTCACGGGACAAGCTCCGCTGTTCATCTCGGATATTATATTTGTATATTATAATTTGGCCATATACAATCGTGGTTATTACGGAATCGGAGGGGACCAGGCGATGCCGTCGAAATCCGTAGAGGCGCCCTTTAGGGCCGCGGCCGAGCGCGATTTCTCGGAAATCCACGAGCACGCGGGAGAAGCCGCGCAGCTCATGAAAGCGCTGTCGAACGAGAACCGGCTGATGATCCTCTGCACCCTCGCCGGCAGCGAGATGACCGTGGGTCAGCTGAACGACCGCATCCCCATGAGCCAGTCCGGACTGTCGCAGCAGCTCGGCATCCTGCGCCGCGAGGGCCTGGTGAACACCCGCCGGGATGCCCAGAGTATCTATTACTCGCTGGTCCCCGGCCCGGCCACGGAGATGATCAACCTCCTGCACGACATCTACTGCGGCACCGACGCCTGACCCATGTAGGAGGGCCTTCAGGCCCGATCCGGCTCTTCTGACCTCTGACTGCGGCATCCTTCTATCGGGGTCGGCCCGCCATCGACTGGGGCGGACTACGGGGGACGCTCATGTGGGAGGGCCTTCAGGCCTGATCAATCGCGGCTGAAGCCGCTCCTAACATCGTCTATCGGCTCCAGTCGGTCCGGACGACCCCCGCAGCCCGCCCCAGCCGCTGACGGGCCCGTAGCCGTGAGGTTTGGCACCAGTCAGCAAGCGCTCCTGACTGGCGTTTCCTTCACGCCGCCACGAGCACGGCCGTCATGCGGGGGTATCCATCGCCGCGACCTTTTGTCGGGAGCAAGATGGATACCCCCGAAGGGCGGCCATAATAGAAGGGAATCGGGCCTGAAGGCCCTCCTACGGGTCGGTCAGCGGTTTCGGTGGGTGTGGGTGGTGATCAGGTCGGTGAGCTGGTCGTAGAGGCCTTCCGGGAGGTTGTGGCCCATGCCCGGGATCAGCTCCAGGCGCGCGTCGGGGATGTGCTCCGCCGTGTCCATGCCCCCTTCCACCGGCACCAGCGGGTCGTCCGTGCCGTGGATCACGAGGCTCGGCCGGCGGATGGCCCGCAACCGGCTGCGGCGGTTGCCGTCGGCGATGATCGCGCCCACGTGGCGCATGATGCCTTCGGGGTAGTAGGCCCGGTCGTAGGCCTCCTCCGCGTGGGCCCGGATGGTCTCCCGGTCCACCGGATAACGGGGGCTGCCGATCAGCTCGATGGTACGCACCGCGTGGGCCACCACCTCCTCGCGGCTGGCGTCGGCCGGGCGGGCCTGGAAGATGTGCTGGCGTACCTCCCGGCGCGGCCGCGGCAGCGAACGGTGGCCGCTGGTGGACATGATGGAGGTCAGCGACTGCACCCGCTCGGCGTGCTTCGCCGCCAGGATCTGGCCGATCATCCCGCCCATGGACACACCCACGACATGTGCGCGCTCGATATCCAGGGCGTCGAGCAGGGCGACGGCGTCCAGCGCCATGTCGGAGAGCGTGTAGGCCACTTTCTGGCGCATTCCCAGCAGGCCGCGGAACACCACCGTGGGTATGGCCGGCGTGCGCAGGTGGCCGAAGCGGGTCGAGAGCCCGGTGTCGCGGTTGTCGTAGCGGATCACCCGGTAGCCGGCGTCGGCGAGCAGCCGGCAGAACGGTTCGCGCCACGCGAGCAGCTGCATGCCGAGCCCCATGATGAGCAGGATGGCCGGGGCATCGCGCGACCCGAACTCGTCGTACTCGATCTCGACTCCGTTGGCATCGGCTCTGGGCATGGGCGGCTCTCTCCGTTTCGAGACGGCGATGAAGAGTAACGAAAGCCCGGAGGGGCTGCCAGCCCGCGGCGTGGTGCTACACTGCAGCATGGCCATGCCGGCAGACGACGCAGACGACACGCTGGCGTTCCGCCAGCTCGGACCCGCGGACATCCTCGACTCCATCGAGGCGCTGGGATTCCTTGCCGATGGCCGCCTGCTGGCGCTGAACAGCTACGAGAACCGTGTCTATCAGGTGGGCATCGAGGACGGCCCGCCGCTGGTCGCCAAGTACTACCGCCCGGGCCGCTGGAGCGACGAGGCCATCCTCGAGGAGCACGCCTTCGCGCAGGAGCTGGCGGACGCCGAGATCCCGGTGGTGGCGCCGATGTCGATCGACGGGCGGACCCTGCACCGCGTCGGCGGGTTCCGGCTGGCGGTGTACCGGCGCCACGGGGGTCACGCGGCCGAGCTGGACGACGCGCGGCTCCTGCGCCAGATCGGCCGGTTCACGGCCCGGCTGCACAACTGCGGCGCGCGGGAGCCCTTCCTGCACCGGCCCACCCTGGATATCGAGAGCTTCGGCGACGCATCGCGGGAGTTCCTGCTCGACGAGAGCTTCATCCCCGACGAGCTCGCCACCTCCTACGATACCCTGAGCGCCGACCTGCTCGCCCGCGCCGAGCACTGCTTCGAGGCCGCGGGCGAGGTGCGCCACCTGCGGCTGCACGGCGACCTGCATCCGAGCAACCTGCTGGTGCGCGACGAACAGGTGCACATCGTCGACCTGGACGACGCGCGCATGGGTCCCGCCGTGCAGGATCTCTGGATGTTCCTGTCCGGAGACCGGGAGGAGCAGACGCCCCAGCTGGCCGAACTGCTGGCCGGCTACACCGAGTTCCGGCCGTTCGAGGCGCGGGAGCTGCGCCTGATCGAGGCGCTCAGAACGCTGCGCATCATGCACTACGCCGCCTGGCTCGCGCGCCGCTGGGAGGACCCCGCCTTCCGCATCGCCTTCCCCTGGTTCAACACCCAGCGCTACTGGGGCGAGCACATCCTGGCACTGCGCGAGCAGGCCGCCCTCATGGACGAGGAGCCGCTCCCCTGGACGGAGCCCTGGTAGCCCGGCGCCTCGCTTCCTGCGATCGAATCTTTCGCTTGTTAGCATGGGGCTTTGGCCCTATTCTCCGCGTCCCGGCGGCCCCCTCGGGTGAGCCGGACGCCCATGCCATCCGGAGGTCCCCGCAATGACTGCCATCACGGACTTCGTCCACCACCATTTCCGTCACTTCAACAGCGCCGCGCTCGTGGACGCCGCCGACGGCTATCGCCGCCATATCGATACCGGCGGCAAGATGTTCATGACGCTCGCGGGAGCCATGAGCACGGGCGAGCTCGGCCTGTCGCTGGCCGAGATGATCCGCAAGGACAAGGTGCATGCCATCTGCTGCACCGGTGCCAATCTGGAGGAGGATCTCTTCAACCTGGTGGCCCACGACCATTACGTACGCATCCCCGGTTACCGTGACCTGACCCCGGAGGACGAGGAGCAGCTGCTCGCGCGCCATCTGAACCGCGTGACCGATACCTGCATCCCCGAGGACGAGGCCATCCGGCGCATCGAACACGCCGTGCTGAAGGAATGGCAGACGGCCGACAAGGCCGGCGAGTCGTACTTTCCCCACGAGTTCCTGTACCGGCTGATCCTGTCCGGCGAGCTGGAGGAGCACTACCAGATCGACCCGGCTGACAGCTGGCTGGTGGAGGCCGCGAAGCGGGACCTGCCCCTGTTCGTGCCCGGCTGGGAGGATTCGACGCTGGGCAACATCTTCGCCTCCCACTGCATCACCGGCGACGTCGGCAACGTGCACACGGTGCGTAACGGCATCGAGTACATGATCGCGCTGGCCGGCTGGTACCAGAACACCTGCGCGGACGCCTCCATCGGCTTCTTCCAGATCGGCGGCGGCATCGCCGGTGACTTCCCCATCTGTGTCGTGCCGATGATCGAGCAGGATCTGGGCAAGGAAGACATCCCCCGCTGGGGCTACTTCTGCCAGATCAGCGACTCCACGACGAGCTACGGCTCCTACTCCGGCGCGGTGCCGAACGAGAAGATCACCTGGGGCAAGCTCTCGGCCGACACGCCGAAGTACATCATCGAGTCGGACGCGACCATCGTCGCGCCCCTCGTTTTCGCCTGCGTGCTGGGTATCTGAGGGCCGCCGATGAGCGAGCAGAGCGACGCGCGGCCGCTCCCCGAGAGCGCCGAGGCCTGGACCATCGCCGACACCGCCGAGTTCTACCGGGTGGAGGTCTGGGGCGACGGGTTCTTCCTGATCGACGGCTCGGGCCACGCCGCCGTGCGCCCGGACGAGGAGAGCGATATCGCCATCCGCATCGCCGACGTGGTGGCGGACCTCGCCGAGCGGGGCATCCAGCCGCCCGTGCTGCTGCGCTTCCAGGACGTGCTGCGCTCGCGCGTGCGGCGCATCAACGAAGCGTTCCGGCGGGCCATCGAGCGCCACGAATACGAGGGCGAGTACCGCAGCGTCTACCCCATCAAGGTCAACCAGCTGCACGAGGTGGTCGAGGAGGTACTGGACGCCGGCGAGCCCTACGGCCTGGGCCTGGAATGCGGCTCCAAACCGGAGCTGGTGGCAACCCTGCCCCACCTCACCCGTGACGAGACGCTGCTGATCTGCAACGGCGTGAAGGACGAGAGCATGCTGTCGCTGATCCACGCGGGTCAGCGCCTCGGCAAGAACGTCATCCCGGTCATCGAGAAATTCGGCGAGTTCGAGCAGTGGATGGCGCTCACCGCGGCCAGCGGGACCGTGCCCGCGTTCGGCGTCCGCGTGCGGCTGACCACTGCCGGCGCCGGCCGCTGGGCGGAATCCGGCGGCGACCGCTCGAAGTTCGGCGTCTCCATCCCGGAACTGGTGACGCTGCTCGAGCGGCTGCGCGAGAGCGGCCGCGAGGAGGCGTTCGTGCTGCTGCACTTCCACGTGGGCAGCCAGGTCTCCGACGTGCAGGTGCTGCGCAGCGCGGTGAAGGAGATCACCCAGGTCTACGCCAAGCTCACCCGCCGCGGCATCAACATCCGCTATATCGACGTGGGCGGCGGTCTCGGCGTGCGCTACGACGAGGGCGAGGAGAGCGGAATCACCTACAGCCTGCAGGAATACGCCAACGCGGTGGTCTCGGCCGTGCACGACGTGTGCGAGGAACAGTCGCTGCCCCACCCCACCCTGATATCCGAGAGCGGCCGCGCCATCACGGCGCACCATTCGGTGCTGGTCGTGGAGTCCCTGGGCAGCTACGGCAAGGACATGATCGCCGACGACTTCCGGCCCGGCGACGAGGACCATGCGCTGGTGCAGAAGCTCTACCGGGTGCTGGACCGGCTGCGCCGGCGCACCGCGCAGGGCAAGGCCGGGCCGGCGCTGCTGACCGAGGCCTACCACGAGTGCCGGGACGTGCGCCGGGATGCCGAGGCCAGCTTCCGCCTGGGCTACATGCCGCTGGAGCAGCAGGCACTGATCGAGCGGCTGTTCTGGAGCGCCTGCGCGCTCATCGCCGAGGGGCTGCGCGCTGCCGAGCTGGACCCGCCACCGGCGGAGCTCGGCATGATCGAGGAGGCGCTGGTGGACCAGCACCTGTGCGACTTCTCGGTGTTCCAGTCCATGCTGGACCACTGGGCCATCGGCCAGACCTTCCCGCTGATGCCGCTGGCACGCCTCGACGAGCGCCCGGAACGCCGTGCCGTGCTGGTGGACCTCACCTGCGATTCCGACGGCAAGATCCACCACTACGTCACCGCCAACGCGGACAAGACCTACGTGGCGCTGCACGACCCCCGCCCGGGCGAGCGCTACTACATCGGCCTGTTCCTGATGGGCGCGTATCAGGACATCATGGGTGACGCCCACAACCTGTTCGGCCGGGTGGCCGAGGCCCATGTCTATGCCGACGACGAGGAGCCGGGCAACTACTGGGTGGAGAAGATCATCCCGGGCACCCGGGTGCAGGAGATCCTGGGCCAGGTGCAGTACTTCGCCAACGACCTGGAACGGCGCATGAGCGCGCTCGTGCGCGAGAAGATCAACGCCGGCGTGCTGCGCCCGAAGCAGGGCATGGACATCCTCGACGAGTACATCCGCACGTTCGCCCGCTCCACCTACGTGGAGCACGACTAATTCATGTAGGAGGGCCTTCAGGCCCGATTGTGTGATGAATCGGGGCTAAAGCCCCTCCTACATGCCCATCAGCGGGTCGGGCCTGAAGGCCCTCCTGCAGCAGGACAAAAAAGGCCGCCCGGGGGCGGCCTTTTCGCGTCACAGGATCGCGCGGAGCGCGAGCCTCGATCAGTAGCGGTCGCGACGCTGGGGTCGGTCCTCGCGCGGACGCGCCTCGTTCACTCGCATGTTCCGGCCCTGCAGGTCCTGCTCGTTGAGCGCCTCGATGGCTGCCGAGGCAGCACTCGAATCCGGCATCTCGACGAAACCGAAACCCTTGGAACGGCCCGAGAACTTGTCCATGATCACGTTTGCACTGGAGACTTCGCCGTACTCGGAGAAGACTTCGCGGAGGTCGTCGGAGGTCACGCTGTAGGCCAGGTTACCGACATAGATATTCGTCATCTTTCAATCACTCTGCGGTCCGTAGAACAACACCGTCAGGGCAGCCAGACCGCCGAGCTTCTGACGGAAACCGGGCCGGGGTTCGGCCCACTTCACGCTACGCAGAGCGGACCGTGAAATACACGGGGTCCCGTCATACGTCGTCGCAGTGTACTCCCCGTGCTGGCGCCGCACCAGATTTATTTATTGCCCCGCGCCAGAGAATCGCAGCCCGTACAGTCAGCCGGCGGCCGTGAGCCGGCGGATGGCCTCCGCCTCCCGCGCCTCCGGTATCCAGCGCCGGGGATTGGCCCGACGCTCCGCCGGCAGACCCTGCCACCATGCGTGGGTGGCCAGCGCGGTCTCCGCGAGGGGCCGGAAACTCAGGCCTGCGGCCAGCGCGCCCTCGTTCACGAAGTGGAACGATCCGCCCTCGCTGCCCAGCATCGGCGGTACGATCTCGAGTTCGGCGAGCAGGGCCGGCTCCGACCAGTGCAGGCGCACGGGCGCCGCCGTGGTCGCGGCGATGCCCCAGAGCATGCCGCGGCGGTCCACCGGCGCCGCGGGCCCTGCGGCGTTGAACACGCCGGGCGTGTCGTTCTCCGCGAGCCGCACGATCCAGGGGCAGAGGTCCCGGGCGTCCACCCACTGGATTTCCGCCTCCGGCATCGCCGGCGCCAGGATGTCGCCGCCGCGGTGGAGGCGCTCCACCCAGTAGGTGAAGCGATCCGTGGTGTCGCCCGGACCCACGATATAGGTAGGCCGCACGATGGTCGCCCGGTCGCCGAGCGTCTGCTGCACGATGCGGTCGCACTCGGCCTTCAGCGGACCGTAGGTCTCCGCGGTCACCCGCTCGACCGCCGGATCCTCGAGCTCGGCCAGCGGCCCGTCGACGTCGAATTCCGAAGCGGCCGCGAAATCGTAGACGGCCACCGTGGAGACATACAGGTATCGCCCGACGCGCTCCCCCAGCAGTTCCACGGTGTCACGGACGTGCCGCGGCACATAGCCCGAGTTGTCGATGACCACGTCCCAGGTGCGATCGCCGGCCAGCGCGGCCAGCCCTTCGTCGATGCGCGAGTCCCGGTTGCCGATCAGCTCCACCACCCGGTCGCCGTACGCGCCCGGGTTGCTGCCACGGTTGAACATGGTCACCCGATGCCCGCGGGCGAGCGCGTATTCGATCTCGTGCGGGCCGATGAAGCCGGTGCCGCCGAGCACCAGGATGTCCAGCGGCTTCGCCGCCGGCCCCGGCTGCGCCATCGCCGCCGCCAGAGCGGACGGTCCCAGCCCGAGCCCCAGTCCGAGTCCGACGCCGCCGGCCGCGGCCCCCAGGAATTCCCTTCTCGTCGTCATGCGCTCCCCCCTTTGTGAGACGCGATAGCCGCCGCCGGCCGGCGGCTATTTCTTTTTCTTGGTGGTGCGCCGCGGCGATGAGGCTTCTTCGTCTTCCTCCGTCTCCATCGTCGCATCGGGCGCCTGGCGGCCGCGCAGCGCCGTGCCCACGGCCTTGCCGAGGAAGCGCTGCACCTGCGCCGAGGTCTCCAGACCCTGGCTGACCCAGGCGTTGAAGAGCTTCGATGCATCGAAATTCTTGATGTCGTTCTCCACCCGCTTCTGCAGCGCATCCACCGCCTTCTTCTGCAGCCCGCTCACGTCCGGCAGGCCGAGGCTGTCGCGGAATTCCTTAGGGGTCAGGTCGAATTCGAGTTTGATCTTCATACTGTCTTCCTCTGCGTTGCCGCCCGCTCAGTCCGCAAGGCGATAGTTGCGTTCGTCGAAGTGGCGGGTCCGCCACCAGTACTCCGGCGTGTTGCCGGCCCAGTTGTTGGTGATACGTCCGTGGTCCATGTACCAGCTGCGTCCCACCAGCGCCCAGGCCTTGTGCTCGAGACGCCGCTGCAGCTTCTCGTTGTACTGCCGCTGCACGTCCTCCAGCACCTCCACGCGCTCGGTGCCCCGCGCGCGCATCAGCTCCAGGCACTCCACGATGTAGCGCACCTGGCACTCGATCATGATGAGGATGGAGGAATGGCCCAGGTTGGTGTTAGGGCCGTAGGTCATGAACAGGTTCGGGAAGCCGGCCACCGTGATGCCGAGGTACGCCTGCGCCCCCTCGCTCCAGGCGTCGCGCAGCGCGCGGCCGTTCGCACCGGTGATCTCCATCGGCGCCAGGAACGGATTGGTGCGGAAGCCGGTGGCGAGGATCAGCACGTCGGCCGGGATCTCGCGCCCGTCCCGCGTGCGCACGCCGCTCGGCGTGACCCGCTGGATGGACTCCGTCACCAGTTCCACGTTGTCCCGGTCCAGCGCCTCGTAGTAGTCGTCCGAGAACAGGATGCGCTTGGCCCCGAACGGGTAGTCCGGAATCAGCTTCTCGCGCAGCGCCGGGTCGCGGATGGTCTCCTCGAGGTACTTGCGCGTCTGGCGCCTGCCCCACCACTTGTACAGCCGGTTCAGCCCCATCATCGGATACAGCACGAGCTCGCTCATCAGCCAGATGCGCAGGCGGTAGAGACGCTGCAGGAACGGCACGCGCTGGCCCAGCCACTTCTCGAACTCGGTGTACTCCCGGTCGTTCTTCGGCAGCATCCAGTTCGCGGTGCGCTGGAAGACGGTGAGCGAGCCTACCTCCGGCGCGATCCGGGGCACGAACTGCACCGCGCTGGCCGCGTTCCCGATCACCACGACGTCGCGGCCGGCAAGCTCGACGTCATGGTCCCAGCGCGCGGAGTGGAACGAGGGGCCGGCGAACTCGTCGAGGCCCGGAATCTCCGGCACGAACGGACGGCTGAGCTGACCCACGCCGGTGACGAAGACGTCGAAGACCTCCTCCGACCCGTCGCCGAGCGTCAGATGCCAGCGCGCCTCGTCGTCGTCCCAGCGCGCCTTCGCCACCTCGGCATTGAAACGGATGTGCGGATACAGCCCGTACTTCGCCGCGCAATGCTCCATGTAGCGCAGGATCTCGGGCTGGTGGGACCACTTGTGGGTCCAGCGCGGGTTCGGCTCGAACGAATAGGAATACAGGGCCGAAGGAATATCGCACTCGGCACCCGGATAGGTGTTGTCCCGCCAGGTGCCGCCGATGGCGTCGGCCTTCTCGAACAGGGTGAAGTCCTCGAAGCCGGCCTCCCGCAGCTTGATGCCCATGCACAGACCGGAGAATCCGGTACCGACTACGGCGATGCGCATGGCACCCCTTCGCTTGCAGGCTGTTCGGTCTCCATAGACCGCCAGTCTACCGAATTCGGCGCTGCGCGATAATCGCGATTATCGCAACGATCACGACAATGCGTCGTCGCAGCGCGGCCCCGGCCTGCGCATGCCATAATGACGACGATCAAGCCGCACGAGGACTTATGGAACTCTTCTACATCCTGCTCGTACTGCTGCTCGTCACCCGCGTCTTCGGCGAGTGCGCCAAACGCTTCAGCCAGCCCGTCCTGGTGGGCGAGCTCCTCGCCGGCGTCATCCTCGGCATCCTCGCCAGCAGCTTCAGCGAGACGTTCCCCGTGCTCGCCGACGTCAGCCACAACGAGGTCTTCAAGGCCATCACCGAGCTCGGCATCTTCTTCCTGATGCTGCTCGCCGGCATGGAGATGCGACCGAAGGACCTCACGGAGGCCTCCGGCTCCGCGGCGGCGGTCGCCATCGGCGGCATGGCGCTGCCGCTGGCCATGGGCATGGGGCTCGGCTGGCTCTGGCTGCCGGAGTCGGACTGGCGCTTCGCGCAGATGCTGTTCATCGGCGTCGCGCTGTCGGTGACTGCGGTGCCCATCACCATCGCGACGCTGATGGATCTCGGCAAGCAGAACACCGAAGTGGGCAAGATCATCGTCTCGGCGGCGGTGTTCGACGACGTCATCAGCCTGTTCCTGCTCGCGATACTCACGGCGCTCCTGCAGAGCGGCGGCGGCCTGACGGCGGAGACCCTGCTCGTGCTCGGCGGCAAGGTGCTCGTCTTCTTCGTGCTGGTCACCCTCGCGGGCCGCTACCTCATGCCGCTGAGCGGGCGACTCAGCGAGCGGCTCCGCATCGGCCACATCGAGTTCAGCGTGCTCATGGCCTGGGGCCTCGGCTTCGCGGTGCTGGCCGAGTCGCTGGGCATGCATTTCATCCTGGGCGCCTACGCGGCGGGCCTGTTCTTCAAGCGCGACACCATCGATCCGGAAGTCCATGAGGTGCTCTACCGCCGCATCGAGACCTTCTCCGCCGGTTTCCTCGCGCCGATCTTCTTCGCCTCCATCGGCATGGCGATCAAGCTGGAGGCCCTCACCGCCGTGCCTGGGTTCCTGCTGGCGCTGATCGCCGTGGCCTTCCTCGGCAAGCTGGCGGGGTCCGGCGTCGCCGCGCGGCTCACCGGCCTCTCCAACCGGGATTCGCTGGCCACCGGCGTCGGCATGAACGCCCGCGGCGCCGTCGAGCTGATCGTGGCGGGCATCGCGCTGGAGGCGGGCCTGTTCTCGCATCCGGAACCGGTACCCGAGGTGGTGGGCAGCCTGTTCTCGGCCATCGTCATCATGGCGGTGGTGACCACGGTGGCCTCGCCCATGTGGCTGCGCTGGCTGCTCGGGAGTGGCGACAAGAACTGAAGGCGCGCCGAGGGCGTTTCAGCGCAGGGATTCGTCGTTGCGAATCTCCAGCAGCGCGCGCATGCGCTCGGCATACCGGTCCGGCTCCTCGATGAAGAGCCGGCGCCCGAGGCTCCAGGCTTGCGCCCGCAACTCGGCGCTGCGCCGCCGGCTCAGCGCGATCAGCGCGGCGCGCTCGTCGGCGGCCCCGCCGGCCTCCTCCTCCAGTGTCGCGCGCAGCACGGCGAGATCGTGGTCGTCGCCGAGCAGGTCGCTCAGGTGTTTCGTCTCCTTGTAGCGCGCCTTCGTCACCTTCGGCCAGATCGGCGTCAGCAGCCGCAGATGATAGCGGTGGTATTTCACCCGCTTGCGCCACTCGTGGAAGTCGCGTGACGTGCCGTCGTCTGCGGCGACGGCCATCGCCCTGCGCGCCCGCTTGTAGGTCTTCGCAAGGCCCGCCTCCAGCGCGTCCGCCCCGGCCGAATCGAGCCGCCAGCCTTCGATGCGAGCCAGCGCCTCCGGCAGCTCGGCGCGGATCACGTCCACCTTCTCCCGCGCGTCGCGCTCCTCCGTCAGGGTCTCGCGCCGCCTGCCCAGCCATTCGCCGATGCCGCCGTAGGCATCCGCATCCAGGTCGTCCGCGTAGTGCTTTACCAGGGCGGCAACGGATTCCTGCATCGAGGTCGCATCGCGCAGCGCGGAGAGCTCGCCGGCCAGATCCCGGAACCAGGCGTTCTCTGTGGAATAATCGGGGAAGCCCGGCCGCACCAGCCGGATGAGGCCACGGATCTTCTTGCAGCGCTTGCGGAACTCGTGCACGGCCTCGTGCAGGTCGTCGTCCGCGCCCTCGAGGTCCTCTATCGCCTTCGCCACCTGTTCGCTGGCCACACGCTTCAGGAACTCCTCGGTGCTTTCGTTTTCCAGCAGCCGATAGGCCATGGGCGGGTTCTCCGTCGCTCACGTTGACCGCACTGTGGCATAACGCCGCGGCAGCGATAAATACGGGGAAGCCGGCCCGCCCGCGGCACGGTCCCGCCGTCCCGGCTATCATTGGGCCGCCATCGACGCGGATCCCCGACCCTGACTTCACCGGAACCCGGAAACCAGACCGTAACGGCACCCGATGCCGTCTCGCCCGAGCGCAGCGGCTTCCGCTGGGTGATGCTGGCCGGCGTCTCCCTGCTGTACGGCTGCTTCGGCCTGCTGATGGCGGCCACCGCGGCCCTGGTCACGCCCATCCGCGCCGACCTGGGGCTGTCCGGCGCGGCGATGGGCACCATCCTCGGCGCCTGGCAGTTCGTGTATCTCTTCACCGCCATCCCGGCCGGTTCGCTGCTCGACCGCTTCGGGCTCAGGCCCTGCCTGCTGGCCGCCGCGCTGATCCTGGCCGCATCGGCGGCGCTGCGGGCGCTCGCCGACGACTACTGGACCCTGCTGATCGCCATGATGGTCTACGGGGTCGGCGGGCCGCTCATCTCCATCGGCGCCCCGAAGCTCGTGCGGCGGTGGTTCGACGACCGCTCCCGCGGCCTCGCGATGGGCATCTACACCTCCAGCACCGCCATCGGCAGCATCCTCGGCCTCACCCTCAGCAACGCCGTACTGATGCCCCTGGTGGACTACCGCTGGCGCACGGTCTTCCTCGTCTACGCCGCGGTTCTACTGGCGGCCGCGCTCATCTGGTTCGCCATCATGACGCGGCCGACGAGCCGCCTCGGCCAGCGCCGCAGCCCGGGCGCTTCGATGATCGACGTCGGCCTGGTGGCCGAACTCGTGCGTTATCCGTCGGTGCGCAACGTGCTCCTGCTGGCCGCCGGCGTCTTCCTGTTCGCCCATTCCATGGGCGCCTGGCTGCCGGAGACCCTCCATTCGCTGGGCTACAGCCTGGCCGCGGCGGGCGCGTGGTCCGCCGTGCCGGTGGCCGTCGGCATCGTCGCCACGCTCGTCATCCCCCGGCTGGCGGTGGGGCCGCGCCGGGTCACGCTGTTCGCGCTGCTCTGCGTCGTCGGCGCGATATCCCTGCTCGGCCTCTACAGCGAGTCCCGGGCGCTGATGACCACCAGCCTCGTGCTGCAGGGCATCTCGCGCAGCTGCATCTTCCCCATCGCCATGCTGCTGCTCATGGAGAGCCGGCGCATCAACAGCGACAACATGGGCGCGGCCGGCGGTTTGTTCTTCACGGCCGCGCAGGTCGGCGGCGTACTGGGCCCGGTGCTCTTCGGCGTACTGGTGGACGCCACCGGCGACTATCGCTATCCCCTGTGGTCCCTCGCGGCCGTGTGCATCGCAATGGCGGTGTGGGTGCGGCGCCTGCGGCGCCTGCGGTGATGCTGTGGTGCCATCTGGTGTCTTCGTTGCCGACCGCTTCATGGCAGGACCGATCAACGACGCCAATCCCGTCGGCGTCGAATACGATCCCGAGGACTGGCTGGCGCAGGTACGCGCGGGCAAGTCCTTTGCGGACTTTCGGACGCGCCGGGTGCACGAGCCGGTGTCGCGCCCGTATATCGGCGAAGGCCGGCGTACTGGTGCCGTTACGCCGGTGCTGATGCCGGTCCGGACAGAATGGCGGCGGGCAACGCCCGCCGCCNCCGCCTCTGTGCGTCTATGACTCGTCAGTCACGAATCTTCCCCGACCGTATGCTCTCTACCAAATACACCCGGGCATCGTCACACTCGTCGAGCCTGGCGAAGATCTCCTGAGACACGTCGCGTCCGCCTCCATTGGCGAAATTCTCTATGTCGGATCCCACCTCTTCGAAACTGGCATAGGCCGACACGACCTTGTAGTCGAATTCGGCATCGCCGCCGCCGAACATCGGCATCCAGTGATAGTAGGCAGCCTTGGATCCCGACTTTTCGAGGTGGTCCATCCACTTCAGTTCGGCCGCCCTGACGTCGGTGTATCGATATCCCTCATTCAGCTCGCAGTCCATGATGCTGATCACTCCCGACCCGGGTGCCCCGCCGCTCGGGGGTGCTTTGTACATAGCGGAGGAGTAGGCCACGTGCGCGCCGCAATCCAGCACCTCCTCGAATGCCGCATTCATTTCCCTGCCCTTCGAGATCCAGTTCTGCAGGCCCGCACCCATGGCGTTGCCATCCGCGTAGGCGCCCAGCCAGAGGATGTCGAAATCCTGCGCCGGCGTGTAGAAGAAAGGCCTGAGTAGCCAGGCAGCATAATCGTCCATGTCATTGTCGTCGGCGAACTTGGTCCAGCGTTCGATCACCTTGGACAGATCCGCATGATCCTTACCCTGCTTGAAGTTGCACGCATACAACTCGACCGGTAAGACCTTGCCCATGCCATCGGCGCTGACCTGAGCGAAACCCGGTGTGGCGCTCAGCAGCATGCTGGCAACGGCCCAGCAGATTAAAGTTCTGGGACTGTTCATAAATCTCCCCCTGTGCCTGTTTGGCATTCTGATGTAACCGCCCATAAGCGGTCGGATTTCTCGCTCCCCCTACCCCCGGATGTACCGAAACAGGGCGATGAGTGAAACTAGTTTAACGATTGGAAAAAGTCCAGCGAAATTGACGACGGTGGTGACCCCGGGGTGAGGAGTCTCGATTGCTCGACGTCACCGTCGGGCCGTCAGGCGACCGTTTGCGCGCGACGCCCGGAGTCCAATGCGGCGGGACCGCCTGGGGTCGACAAGCGAATGCGGCGGCCCCGTTCAGGGAGCCATGTCGTGTTCGACGAAGATCAGTTCGGACGTGTCGTATCCTGCCGCCTCGGCTTTGGAGACCAGCTCGTCCAGCAACGCCCTGGGCAGCTCCGGTTCCCTCGCGAGAATCCAGAGATAGGAACGGTCGGGGCCGGCAACCATCGAGTATTCGTAGTTTTCGCCAAGCTCGAATATGTTGTAAGCGCCGTAGAAAGGACCGAAGAACGATACCTTGAGCCGCCCGACGCTGGAGTCGCCGATGAAGTAGGCTTTGCCTTCAGCCTCGTCCCACTCGCCTGTGTCAGTGCGATAACCGCGGTTCAGTACGCGGACGCCGCCGTCCTCGCGCATCGAGTAGTCTGCAGTCACGTTCGACAGCCCGCGCTCGAAACGGTGATCGAGACGCGCTATCTCGTACCAGGTGCCGAGGTACGGTACGAGCTCGAAGTCATCGACCGGATCGATGCCTTCGGGAATGCCGGTGCAGCCCGACAGTGCGAACACGGCAACCAGTAGCAATACTCTCATAAGGGCGTTCCTCGGGATCAATCGACAGTACGGAAAGGACAGTCTAGCGGGAACGGCATCGGGCCATCGAATGCTTCCGCCCATCACGGGCGAAGGGTTCAGGTTCCGGATCCACACGCTGGCGCAGCGGCCCGCACCGAGGCAGACTCGTTCCTTTCAGCGAGAGACCAGAACCATCGGGGCGAGAGAATGGACGACCTCCAACTCCTGATCGATCTGCACAGGGACGGACAGCGCCAGGGGCCGGGCGGAGACGCCGAGACGCGTCTGGCCGTTGCCCTCTCCGGCCTGAAAGGAACTGCAGGCCTCAGGATCGCGGACATCGGCTGCGGGACCGGCGCCTCCACGCTCGTGCTGGCCGACGAACTCGACGCCGACATCACGGCGGTCGACTTCCTGCCGGAATTCCTGGCCGCACTCGAGGAGGCGGTTCGCCGCGCCGGCGTCTCGGATCGCATCACGACACTATCCGCCTCCATGGAGTCGCTGCCCTTCGAGGCAGGCGCGTACGACGCCTTCTGGGCGGAGGGCGCGATCTACAACATGGGGTTCGCGGCAGGGGCCGAGGCGTGGCGCGCGTATCTGAAGCCGGACGGCATCCTCGCGGTGTCGGAGCTGACCTGGCTGACCGACCGCCGCCCCACGGAACTGCAGAGCCACTGGGAGCAGGAATACCCCGAGGTGGACACGGCCTCCGGCAAGATGGCCGTCCTGGAGCGCCTCGGCTACTCCCCGATCGGGTATTTCCCGCTACCCGAGCACTGCTGGCTCGACAACTACTATCGACCGTTGCAGGAACGCTTCCCGGCCTTCCTCGACCGGCAGGGCAATTCGGACGCGGCACGGGCGGTGGTGGCCGCCGAGGAAACCGAGATCGCGCTGTACGAGCGCCACAGGGCCTTCGTCAGCTACGGGTACTACGTCGCGCGGAAGGTCGAGGGGTAACTTCCCGGCCGGAACTGCCGGCGGTCGTTCCGCGCCTCAGAGAGGTTCGGCCCGCCCCTCGGCGCCGTGTTCGCCGAGGTTGCCGTAGCGGTGATAGTTGTCGCTGATGCTCTGCTCGCGCAGGTACCAGATGAGCTCGATACGGCCTTCGGCCAGCACCGGCGTGCGCACGATGTAAACGCCGGTCTCGGCGGATGCGCGCAGCAGTGCCTCCGGCACGCGCTCCGGGCGCGCGTAGCGTAGCCGGCCCACGGTGCCGGCCCGCATCATCCGCACCAGGTCCTCGTCGGACTCGCGCACGAACTCGATGCCGCCGGCCCAGGATTCCGTCAGCGTCTCCAGCCGCTCCACCACGGTGCTGTCCGTACCCGGCGGCACGCCGACGACGGCTCTCGAACCGACCACGTGCGCCGCGACCGCGCGCGCATAGATCTCGAACACGCTGTCGTCGGGGTGCACGCGGATGCGCACCACCGGCACCGGCAGATAACGGCGGATATTGTCCTGGCCGAGCAGCCGGAAGTGGTCGTGCTCGCGGCCGAATTCCTCGCGGTAGTTGCGCTGGTAGCTCGAGCAGGCGTGGATGAGCCGGTCGATCTCGTGGTCCGGGAAAGACGAGCTGCCGCGCACGTCCGCAAGCGCCTGCTGGAACTCCGCCACCGGACCCTCCGTCACCGCCGTCTCTTCCAGGTCACGGTCGTTGAAGTCCATGAGCTGGGCCACGTAGTTCGGCCCGCCGGCCTTGATGCCGGGCCCGAAGGCGGACTTGCCGAAGCCGCCGAAGGGCTGGCGCAGCACCACCGCGCCGGTGGTCACCCGATTCACGTACAGGTTGCCGGCGGCAATCGCGTCCTTCCACTCGGCCTGCTCCCTGTCGTCCAGGCTCTCGATGCCGGAGGTCAGCCCGTAGCCGGTCTGGTTCACGAATTCGACAGACTCGTCGAGATCACGGGCCATCATCACCGCCAGCACCGGCCCGAAGAACTCGGTCATGTGGGTATAGCTGCCCGGCGTCACGCCGTACTTCACGCCCGGCGACCACAGCTGCGGATTGTCCGGGTCCACCCTCGGCTCCACCGCCCATTCCTCGCCGGGTTCCAGCGTGGTCAGCGCGCGGTGCAGCTCGTCTCCCGGCGGCGTCACCAGCGGACCGACCCGCGTGCGGCGATCCCACGCCGGTCCCACCGGCAGGCTCTCGACCGCATCGCTCAGCATGCGCCGGAATTCCTCGTCGGCGTACACCTCCTCCTCCAGCACCAGCAGGCTCGTGGCCGAGCATTTCTGGCCGCTGTGGCTGAACGCCGAGTGCAGGATGTTCGCAACCGCCTGGTCCCGGTCGGCCAGGGCGGTAACGATCGTCGCATCCTTGCCGCCGGTCTCGGCCATGAGATTCATGTCCGGCCGGGCATCCAGCATTGTGAGCGCCGTGTCCGTGCCGCCGGTGAGGATGACGGCATCCACCCGCGGGTCGGCGACGAGCTGCGCGCCCACGCCAGAGCCCCGGCAGGGCATGAACTGCAGCGCCTCCTTCGGCACGCCGGCGGCCCAGAAAGCCTGCGCGAGTTCCCAGGCCACCAGCACCGTGGCCGAAGCGGGCTTCAGGATGACGCAGTTGCCGGCGGCGAGCGCGGAAGCCACGCCGCCGCAGGGGATGGCGATGGGGAAATTCCACGGCGGCACCACGGCCACCACGCCCTTCGGCTTCGCCTCCACTCCCGGCAGGCGGTGGAAGTACAGCGCGCTGCGGCGGTAGAACTCCACGAAGTCGATGGCCTCGCTCACCTCCGGGTCCGACTCGGGGATGGTCTTGCCGCCGTCCGCCATGGCGGCGCCGATCAGTCGGGCGCGGGCCAGCCGCAGGTTCCCGGCCACCTCGCCGAGAATCGCGCAGCGCTCCTCCGGCGAGCGCGACCGCCAGCCGGCCGGGTCCGCCTCGGCGCAGGCGAGCGCGTCCTCCAGATCGGCCTCCGTGGCGTCCGGGTAACGCGCCACCACCACGCCGGGCCGCGACGGGTCGCGGCATTCCTTCGCCGCGCGATCGCCGCGCCGCTCCTCGCCGGCGATCATCAGCGGGAGATCCATGGCGACATCGCCGCGTACCTGCGACCATTCCTCGATCAGCGTCTTCGCCCACTCCACGTTCTGGGGCAGCGAGAAGTCGGTGTCGGGCTCGTTGCTGAAGGTGGCGAGCTCCGGCGCCGGCGTCACCGGCCCCCGCAGCTCGACGCGGCGGTCCTGGGTGCGGCGCGGCCCGTCGGACAGGGTGTCGATCAGCAGGAACGAGGCCAGGAACTGCTGCTCCAGCTCCTGCCACTCCTCGCTGCCCACCTCGATGCGGAAGGAATGGGCCAGGAAGTTGTCCGGGCCGGTGTTCTCGTCGAGTCGGCGCACCAGGTACCCGATCGCATGGATGAAGTCCTCGCGCTTGGTGGCCGGCGCGTACAGCAGCAGGTTCTCGGTGAGTTCGTTCAGGGCCCGGCGCTGGTGGTTGGCCATGCCCTCCAGCATCTCGAACTGCACCCGGCTGAGCGCGCCCTCCCGGGCGGCGAGTATCAGCGCATAGGCCACGTCGAACAGGTTGTGCGAGGCGACGCCGAGATGCACGGCCACCAGGCTCTCCGGAACCATGCCCTCGTGCAGCATGCGCTTGAAGTTGGCATCCACTTCGGCCTTGGTCTTGTAAGGCGCCTGGGGCCAGCCGCGGATGGAGGCCTCCACCCGCTCCATCTCCAGGTTCGCGCCCTTCACCAGCCGGATGGTCACCGGCGCGCCGCCGGCGGCCACCCGCCGCCGCGCCCAGGTATTGATGCGTTTCTGCACCAGGCAGGAGTCCGGGATGTAGGCCTGCAGCGCGATGCCGGCGCCCGTGTGCTCCAGGCCCGGGCGCTCCAGCGCGCGCATGAACGCCTCCGAAGTGACGCTCATGTCCCGGTACTCTTCCATGTCCAGGTAGACGAACTTCGGCACCTCGGTGCCGTCGCTGCGGGTGAAGCGCCGCGCCGCGGCCTCCCGGTAGAGCTTCTCCAGCCGCTCGCTCAGGACCTCGACGGTGTTCTCGAACGCGAGCGAAGACACCTGGGAGTAGATGGTGGAGGCTTTCACCGAGATGCATTCGATCTCCGGCCGGGCCAGCGCGGCCAGGTAGCCGGCGAGCCGGGCCTTCGCCGCCTCCTCACCGAGCAGCGCCTCGCCGAGGAAATTCACGTTCATCCGCAGGCCGGTCTTCTGCCGGGCCTGCAGGTGCTTCGGCAGCACGTCCTCCTCGGCGGGCAGGATCACGTTGGCCGTCTCCTGGCGCATCTTGTCCTGCACCAGCGGCACGGCGACGCCCGGCAGCCAGCCGCCGAAGGACTGGAAGCCGCGCAGCATCGCGCGGTCGAAAGGAGTGAAGAACCGGGGCACGCCCTGCACGTCGAGGATATGGGTGAGCTGATCGACCGCGCGGCGCGCGCGGTGCGAGCGCATGGACTGGTCGGTCATCTGCATCAGCGTCGCCTTGTCGTGGGGCGACGCCATCATGCGGGCGAGTTCGTGCTGCTGCTTGCGCTCGGCCGGGGTCTGCAGCTCCGTCGCGCGGCGCTGGAGCAGACGTGCGAGCGCCACCGCCTGCTGGGCAAGCGATGGCGCTTCCGCGTTCTCGTCGAACGGCAGATCCGCAAGCAGGGTCGAGAGGTCGCCCTTCAGTGGCTGCGCGGATTTGCCGGCCATGTCACACCCCGGTTGTGCTCCCAGTCGCTCCTACTCGCCCCCGATCTCCAGCTCGCCGATGTGGTACCGGAAGCCGAGACCGAATAGCAAGACGTTGTAGTCATACGGATCGGCGCCGAAGGTCAGCACCGTCGGCAGGGTGGTCGGCTCCAGGCCGGCGATAGCCCAGTCCTCGGTGGAGAAGCTCTCGTAGCGCACCTCGGCGCTCCACACCATCCGCTCGGACGAGCGCCATGCCAGCTCGACGCGCACCGAGTCCAGCGTGGACTCGAGGTCCGGGAAGAAGCTCTCGTCCACGCTGATGATCGTGGTGCCGAGAGCGCGGCTGTAGTCGAAGGTCAGTTCGATGTTCTCGGTCAGCTCCGCGGCCCTGAGGCCGAAACCGAAGGTGGTGAACTCGTCCTGGTGCAGCGCCTGCCAGTCCGGGATGCCGAAGGCCTCGCTGCCCACCTGGTCGGACTCGATCTCCTGATAGCCCGCGTGCACGTACAGCGACGCCTTCTCCGTGGCCGACCAGCTCATGTCGCCGGCGATGCGCATGTCGGTGCTCTCGCGCAGACCGAGCAGGGACTTCGTGTAGCTGTCCTCGGCGTAGAAGGCGGTGCCCGCGAACGATATCGGCTTCTCCGGCACCGTAGCGAGGGCGGTCACCTCGCCGAACTCGCGATAGCGGTAAGCCAGGTGATACTTCCTCAGCAGCGGGTTCTGGCCGAAGCTGGCCGCCACGCTGGTGTCGTAGCCGTCGGCCTCGCGCTCGGCGACGCCGCCCTTGGCACTCAGCTCGAACCAGCCGCTGGGCCGCCAGGCGAGCTTGCCCCAGCCGGTGTCCTCGTCCTGGGACTCCACCTCCTGGAAGGTCCGGTCGATGGTGTAGCGCTCCACGCCCGCTGCCACCGTCAGGCTGTCGAGCAGGTCGTAGTCGCCGCTCAGGGAGAAGCGGGACCGCTCGAAGCTGTAGGGCGTGTTCGTCTCGGCATCGTTCGTCGGGAACAGGTCGGTGATCACCCGGGTCCAGGTGAACTGCGGCGTCTGGTTGTCACGCTCGTCGTAGTGCCAGGCGAAGCGCACGCTCGCCTTCGGCAGCGGCCTGGAGGTGATCGTGAGCCCGAGCTTGGTGGTGTCCACCTCCGCGTCGAGCGAGCGCGTCGGCAGCGCCGGCGCCTGCAGATCGCCGTTGATGGTATACGGCAACAGGTAGTCGTCCTGCTCGCCCCGGCCCAGCGCGGCGACGAAGCTCGCCGTGGTCGCATAGTCCACCCAGGCGTAGCTGGCGGACAGGCTAACCTGCTGAAACCGGCTGTCGGCCGGCTCGCCGTTCCTGCCCTGATCCACCCCGGTGAAGGGATTGTCCCAGGTGAGGCCGACGCCCTGGTTCTGGAAGAACGAACCGTAGTAGGCCAGCGTTACCTGGCCGGCACCGAGGCTGTAGCGCGCGCCCAGATCCACCTCGTCGGTGGAATAGTCGAACGGTCGCGGCAGGTACACCGCATTGGTGTACAGCGAACCGGTCGAGATGGCGGTGCCGTCCTGCTCCTGGCGCCGATAGTCGGCAAACAGGCGCAGGCGCGGCGACGGCAGGTACTCCCCGCCCACGGTCAGAATCTGGCGATCGCTCTCGATGTTCTGCCCGCGCAGCGCGCCGGGCAGCGCCGTCATGCCGTCGGTGCTGAACGCGTCCACCCAGCCGGAGGGCAGGGTAAGCAGACTGTCGCCGCTCTGCACGTAGGGCGTCACCGTCGTGTCGAACACCCGCTCCGGGATCTCCCGGTAGCCGAGGTCGAAACCGAAGGTGCCCTGGCGGCCGCCTTCCAGGCCGAAGGCCCGAGAGTCGAGACCCAGGTCCTCCGCCATCCACTTCATCTGATAGCCGTCGCTGGCGTAGCGGCCCTGGCCGTCGAGGTTGGGATAGACGCCGGACTCGTCGTAGCCGGTGTAGTTACCGTGGCGGAAGGCGTCGTCGCCCACGTTCGTGGCGCCCACCTCGGTGTCGGCCGTATAGCCCTTCTCGAACGGACAGCGTTCGCACTTCCACGAACTGGTGTCCGGTGCGGCAAGCGCCGGTCCGCCGGGGACCGAGAGCGCCAGCAGGGTCGCGAGGGCCGGCGCGAGGGTTTGTAGTCTGGGGAGCTTGCTCATCACGTCACCGCATCAACTTGGATCCCGAAGGATGATTGGAACCGTGCACCTGGGTGTGGCAGTTCAGACAGTTCTGGCCCAGCAGCAGGCGTGAAGGTGTGCCGCCCGGCAGACCGTCCGGCGTGCTCGTCACGCTGGGATGGCCGGCCTGGGAATGGCAGCTCTGGCAGAGCATCGGCCCGCGCAGGCTGAGCATGCCCGGGTGGCTCGAGCCGTGGGGCTCGTGGCAGTTGGTGCAGTCCTCGGACACCGGCGCATGCTCCCAGATGAACGGGCCGCGGGTCTCCGCATGGCACTGCCAGCAGGTGTCGTTCACCGTCTGGCGCGCCATCTGCAGCTCGGCCGTGGTGCCGTGGGGGCTGTGGCAGGAGCTGCAGTCCATCTTGCCCTCGTCCACCGGGTGGGCGTAGGGCTTCATCGCCGCGATCTCCTGGGTGCGGTGGCAGTCGTAGCACACCTGCGCCTGGGAGGACGTTGCGAGCACCGGGTCGTCCGGCTTGTGCGAGCTGTGGCAGTCCGCGCAGGCCACCTCGTTGGCGTCGTGGGGCGTACCGTGCCAGGTGACGGGTACCGTGGATTCGTGGCAGCTCAGGCACATGGCGTTCTGCTTCTCCACCGGCGCGGCCTTCTCGTCGGAGCCGAAGTAGACCACCGGCGGGCGCGGGTCGCCCCGGCGCACGCGTCCGGTGTGCTCCCCGCCGGGACCGTGGCAGGCCTCGCACTGGAGCTGGTTGTGGCCGAACGGGCTGCGCTCGTCGGTGGGCACGCCGTGGGGCGTGCGGAACACACCCAGGGTCTCCTGGTCGCGGTGACACCTGAGACAGGTATCGGCGCCGTCGCGGCTGTATTCGGGTTCGGCGCCGGCTTCGTCCTGCGCGGACGCTAGCGACGGGAACGCCAGTACCGTGCCGAGAACGGCCAGGCGGATGAGGATGGATGCTTTCATTGCGTTACGTCTCTGCGGCTGCGGGTTGCGAGGGCAGCGGGCATCGGGATCAGGGGGCGCCCGTCACCGGACGCCCCCGCTCCGTCAGTTGAACTGGAACTCGCCGACGCCGTGGACCTCGGCCACGTCAGCCGAACGGCCGGGGCCGTGGCAGACGTTGCAGGTCTCGACGCCGGAGGAGATCAGCGAGGAATCCGCCGCCTTCGTCGCGTTGAAGTCGCCGCCGTTCTGCACCATGTGCTCGCGAGCCAGATCGCTCGCGTGGCAGCTGGAGCAGACCGCCGTGTTCGGCGAGATCACCCGGTCGTCGGCCGGGGTCGTCGGGTCGTTGGCATCGACCGTCGTACCCAGGATCTCGCCCGGATCCACCGGATAGTAGGCACCCGGCTCGTGGCAGCCCTCGCAGTTGTTCAGCCTGCCCGGGTAGACCACGTCGAAGTACGGGTGCGCCGAACTGCGGAAACCGCAGATACCGGTATTGCCCGCGTGGATGGCGTGCACCATGTACTTCATGTCGATGGTCTCGTCATCCAGGCCGAGTACCGTCTCGCACTCCGTGCCGGCAACCCGCACCGGTATGTCGGTGGCATTCGGGTTGTGGCAGACGGCGCAGACTTCCGGCTTGTCGGTGCGGTTATTGCCGTGCAACGACAGCTGCTTGTGGCACTCATCGCACTTCTCGATGGCGACGGCGTTGCGACGCGGCACCGCGTCGGCACCGTCGATGCCGAAGTACTCGATGGCATTGGTGACCGCGATGCGATCGGAGAACACACCGTCGCCGTCGAGATCGCCGGCCGGATGGCCTTCCAGTGCCACGGCGATGGTCTCCGAGCCGCCGAGACCGGCCGGGATCGCCGTCGGCGAGGTCACGGTATAGACACCGTCACCGTCCGGGTCGGTGGCGCTGCCGCCGCAGGCGACCAGCGCGTTGATGGAGATCGGCTCGGCGTTCTCGACGCCGTTGTCCTGGTTGTCGAAGTCGTCCGTCGTCCAGCCGATCGCGATGGCGAGACGGCTCGCGCCGCCTGCGCAGGTCGTGAAGGCCGGGTCGTTGGCCAGGTCGTACGGGGTGCCACTCGGGTCGGTAACCGAGAAGTCGACCTCGACCAGCCCGCCCGTCACCACGTTACGCGCGTCGACGATGTTATAGACGAAGTCCTGGCTCGCCTCGAGCGACGGAATCCTGTGGATCTCGGCCGTGCGTACGAGCTCGCCGTCAGGGTTCGTCGTGTTCGAGTTGGGGCCATGGCAGGCCAGGCACTGGGAATCGTCCGTGAAGCTGATGCCCGGCGGATGCTCGCCCTCCTCGATCGCCCACTGGTCGTCGCCGTCACCGGCGCCGTCCACATCGTAATGGCAGGTGCCGCAGGCGGCGCGGTTGGCGACCTGACGCCAGTTGCTGGCGTCGGGCGTATCCGCATCGCTCTCCTCGTGGCAGGTCTGGCAGTTGCGCACGTCCTGGGTGAACTCGATGTTCGAGTAGTCGTACACCGTGCCGCCGAAACCGACCACCACATAGCCGTCACGGCCGACGTGGATGTTATGAATCATGACCTTCATGTCCACCGAGTTACCGGTGTTGCCGTCGAGCGAGGACGGGTTGTGGCAGGTCACGCAGTAGGGCACGTCGGTGCGGGGACCGCCGTGGAACTCCAGCACGTCGTGGCAGGCGTTGCAGGTGTCGTTGTCCACCACGTCGTAGGTGAAGGTGGGCGCGCCGCCCGCCGGCACGAAGTTGTAGATGCCGTTGGTCGAGATCGGCGCCTGCCCGCGGATCTCGACGCCGAGACGATGGGTCTTGGTGGCATCGAAGGCCGGGCCGGCCGGATAGGCGGTCAGCGCCTGCGCGAACGTATAGGTATAGGTGCCGTCGCTGTTGTCGGTGAACGTGCCCGCCGTCGCCGTCTCGGTCGTGGCCTGGACATCTGTGACGCCGCCGTCGTCGCGGGTCACGTAGCTCTGCCACTCGGCGGACTCGCCGCTGCCCGCCGGCGGCGGTGACAGCTGTGCCAGCACGAAGCGGATGTCGCCGGCCGGCAGTCCCGTGAGGCCCCGGGTCAGGTCGTCGGTGAGGCGCAGCTCCACGGTGGGCGCGCCGCCGCCCGCGGGGACGGTGACCTCGGTGACCTCGATATTGATCCGCTCGGCGGTGTCGACAGGCACCGTATTGGAAGACGGCGGAGCCGGCGGCCCCGGCGGTCCCGGGATCCCGGGTTCACCTGCCGGTCCCTGCGGACCGGGCGAGCCGTCGTCGCCCTCGCATCCCCACATCAGGAATGCCGAGAACAGGATGACTGCAAGGCGGTTTGCAGTGCTTTTGATGCCTTTCATCGCTACCGTCCCCTATGCTGCATTGAGTGGCACACGAATGCGTGCCAACTACTGGTTTAGCGCGTCAGTTCTAACAGATGGGTACTGCCGCTTTCATACCGGGATATACCTATAGCTGTTGCGACCGTGACACGGTGCACAGCGTGCGGAATCGCACACCCCGGAAACCTCCTGTGGCAGAATCGCCACATGCGGCCGGCCGCGGGCCCGGCCACGGCGCGAAACACGAGGAAACCGCCCACCATGAGATACGCAGACGACCTCGCCGACTGGCTGGAGCAACTGTTCCGCACCATAGACGACACCGACGCGGACGCCTTCGTGCAGTTCATGACGTCGGACTGCACCTACCGCTTCGGCGCAGCCGCGCCGCTCCGGGGGCACGCCGAAATCCGCGAGGCGACAGCCGGGTTCTTCACCACGATCGCCGGGCTCAGCCATCGCCTGCACCGCACCTGGCAGGACGAGGACAGCGTCGTCTGCGAGGGCTCGGTCACCTATCGCCGCCTCGACGGCAGCGAGATCACCCTGCCGTTCTGCAACGTGTTCGTGCTGAGCGACGGGCTGATCCACCGCTACAGCATCTACGCCGACCTGAATCCGCTGTACGCTGACTGAAGCACCGGCGGACCGGCCGCCGGAGACCCTGCCGACGGACCCTCGCTACGGACCCTCGCTACGGACCCTCGCTACGGACCCTCGCTACGGACGATATCGACATGGATGGCGCCCAGGTCAGAGAACTCCTGCGCCCCGGAGCGTTCCCGCACCCGGTCGGGGACCTGCGGCTGATCGAAACCCACATCTCCTGGGTGATCCTGACCGGGGATTACGCCTACAAGATCAAGAAGCCGGTGGAGATGGGCTTCCTCGACTTCTCCAGCCTGGAATCCCGTGGGCATTTCTGCCGCGAGGAGCTGCGCCTGAACCGCCGCCTGGCCCCGGAGCTCTACCTGGACGTGGCCGAGATCACCGCAGACGATGGCGGGGCGGCGATCGGCGGCGCCGGCGAGGTGATCGATTACGCCGTGCGCATGCGCCAGTTCGACCAGCGGCGCCTGGCCAGCCGCATGGCCGCCGAGGGCCGGCTCACGCCGGCTCGCTGCCGCGACATCGGGCGTACCATCGCCGGGTTCCACAACGCTCTGGAGCCCGTCCGCCCGGACGCGCCGGACGGCCCGGGCACGCCGGCCGCCATCTTCGCCGCCGCCCGGCAGAACTTCCGCCAGATCGACGACGCCCTGCCGCCGGAGGCGGACCGGCGGGTGCTGCGGGAGCTCGAGGAAGCGGCGCTTGCGGACTTCGACCGCATCCAGCCACTCATGCAGCAACGCCTGGCCGACGGCTTCGTGCGCGAATGCCACGGCGATCTGCACCTGGACAACATCGTGCTGACCGAAGACCGCGTGCTCGCCTTCGACTGCATCGAATTCAACCCGGACTTCCGCCTCATCGACATCCAGTGCGAGATCGGCTTCGTGGTCATGGACCTCGACAGCCGGGAGCTGCCCGGCCTGGCCAACCGGGCGCTGAACACCTGGCTCGAGTACACCGGCGACTACGCCGGCCTCGCCCTGCACGCCTTCTATGACGTCTACCTGGCCATGGTGCGGGCCAAGATCAGCCTCTACTCGGCGCTGGCCGCCGCCGACGGGGAGCCCGACCTGGCAACCTACCGGCGCTACCTCGCGCTGGCCGCGGCGGGCCGGCGGCGCTTGCCCGGCTTCCTGTGCCTGATGATGGGCGTCTCCGGCAGCGGCAAGTCGACGGTCGCAGAGGCGCTGGCGGCGCGGTTCTCGGCCATCCGCCTGCGCTCCGACGTGGAGCGCAAGCGGCTGTTCGGACTGGCGCCGGACGCCGACAGCGCCGCGGAAGGCCTGGAGGACGAACTCTACCGGGCCGGGACCAGCGACCGGGTATTCGAGCGGCTGGCCGGACTGGCCGACAATCTGCTGTGCGCCGGACTGCCGGTGGTGGTGGACGCGACCTTCATCGAGCAGCAGCGCCGGGAGCCTTTCCGGCAGCTCGCCGCGCGGCACGGTCTGCCGCTGCTGATCGTCCACTGCACGGCGGACGAAGCCGAGCTGGAGCGCCGCCTCACCGCGCGCAGCCGGGAAAGCCGGGAGGCCTCCGAGGCCGGCGTCGCCGTCATGCGCGGCCAGCTCGGCGCCCTGGAGCCGCCGACGGCGGAGGAGATGGACCACGTGCTGGTCGTCGACACACAGTCGCCGGATCACGAACAGCGCCTGGCCAGCGCGGTCGAACGGCGCATCACGAGGCGCAGGGAACGCTAGACTAGGCGGCATGGATCAGGAAACGAATCAGCAGCGGCAGCCACCCGGACGCAGGGCGGTGGTCATCGGGGCCAGCGGCTATATCGGCACGAACCTCGTGCCGCGCCTGCACGCGGAGGGCTGGAGCGTGCGCGCCACCTCCCGCAACACGGACGTGCTGGCCGCGCGCGGCTGGCACGGCGTCGAACTGATGGCCGCGGACGTGCTCGACCCGGAATCGCTGCGCCGTGCCGTCGAGGGCGCGGACGTGGTGTTCTATCTGGTGCACCTGATGGCGGCCGGCGGCGATTTCGCCGAACTGGAGCGGCGCGGCGCGCACAACATGGTCGCCGCAGCCGACGCGGCGGGCGTCGAACGCATCGTCTATCTCGGCGGGCTCGCGCCGGAGAAGCCGAAGTCCCGGCACCTGCAGGCGCGGCTGGATACGGGCGAGATCCTGCGCACCGCCGCCTGCCGGGTGGTGGAGATCCGCGCGCCCATGATCGTGGGGCCGGGCTCGGCCGCCTGGGAGGTGATGCGCGACCTGGTCAATCACCTGCCGGTGATGGTGACGCCGCGCTGGGTGGCCTCCCGCTCGACCCCCATCGCGCTGGAGAACCTGCTGACCTATCTCATCGGCGTGGCCGAGGCGGAAGTGGACCACCACCCGGTCTTCGAGGTGGGCGGCCCGGAGATCTGCACCTACGAGGAGATGATGCGCACCTATGCGGACATCCGTGGCAAGCGCATACGCATCGTCACGCTGCCGGTGCTGACCACCCGGCTTTCCAGCTACTGGCTGCGGCTCATCACCGCGGTCCCCACGAAGATCGCAGCGGCGCTGATCGAGGGGCTGTCCCACGACTACATTGCCGAAGACGCGGCCATCCGCGAGCTCATCCCCCAGCGCCTGCTCACTTTCCGCGAAGCCGCGGAGGCGGCGCTGGAGGCCGAGCAGACCCACACGGTGGAAGGCCGCTGGGTGGAGGGCTCGCTCGCCTGCCGGGAGTGGAATCCGGATTACGCCTATTACGCCAAGCGCGCCACGGGCGTCGCCGACTCCACGGCCCAGGTGGAAACCCTGTGGCGGCAGGTACTGCTGATCGGGCGGCGCGGCGACTTCTTCTACGCCAACTGGCTGTGGTGGCTCCGGCGTCTGCTGGACTGGATGGTGGGCGGCACGTCGATGCGCCGGCGGCGGCGGCATCCCACCCAGCTCAGAGTGGGCGACGTGTTCGACGGCTGGCGCGTGATCGGCCTGATCCCTCGGGAGCGCCTGACGCTGCTGATGGAGATGCGCGCCCCCGGCGGCGGCGTGCTGGAATTCGAGATCGGGGCCACGGAGACCGGCAGCCGAGTGCGGATGACCGCCTACTGGCACCCGGCCGGCGTATGGGGCCTCATGTACTGGTACGCCCTGTTGCCCGCCCACCTGTTCCTGTTCCGCGGCACCACGCGGGAGTTGGCGCGCCGGGCCGAGGCAGCCGAGCAGCGGGCCCGCCTGCGCACCGGCTGAGGTGCCGGAACCTACGTATTGACCCTCGCGGGTCGTATCGGGATAAACGGCGCGAGGGAGGCTCTTCATTTGAAATCGACCACACTGACAGGCGGGGTCCGCGACCCCGGGCGCGAAGCCCGTTCCCAGCTGCGCTACGAGATCGCCAGCGGCGCCACCGGTCTCGCCCTGGCGCTGTTCATGTTCGGCCACATGACGTTCGAGGCCTCGATCCTGTTCGGCACCGTCGCCTATGACGAGATAGCCACCCTGCTCGAGGAGTTCTGGATCGCACAGCCGACGGTCATCGGCGTCATCGTGCTGTTCCTCGTCCACGCCGTCATGGCCAGCCGCAAGATCCCGGCCCAGCTCGCCGAGCGCAAGCGCATGATGACGCTGGCGAAAGGGCTGCGCGAGTCCGGCGCCGTGGGCGGCGAGGCCTTCCGCCCGCACGTCGAATCCATGCTGTGGATCTGGCAGGTGCGCACCGGGATGATCATCCTGGTGCTCGGCAGCTTCCACCTGGTGCTGGTGGTGATGGACGTCTTCACGCCGCTGTACGGCGAGATTCGCGGCATCGAGGCCGCCGTGTCCATGGAGCGCGTCCGCGCGGGCCTGTGGGTGCTGTACGCCGCGCTGGTGCTGGCCGTCACCTTCCACCTCGCCGTCGGGCTGTACCGGCTGTTCGTGAAGTGGGGCGCCGACCGCTGGCTGAGCCGGCGCACGCTCTACCGTCTGGAACAGCTGATCTTCTGGGGCGTGCTGGTCGTCGGCGTCGTCACCATCGCCGTGCTCGCGGGGGTCATCGACCCGCCGTTCGCATTCCTGCTGGAAGGCTCATGAGCGCCGGGCGCATCGTCACCACCGATGTACTGGTGATCGGCGGCGGCCTGGCCGGCGAGCGGGCCGCCATCGAGGCCGCCGCGGCCGGCCAGGAGGTCACGGTGCTCTCCCTCGTTCCTCCCCGGCGCAGTCACAGCTGCGCCGCCCAGGGCGGCATGCAGGCGGCGCTCGGCAACTGCGTCAAGGCCGAAGGCGACAACCCGGACTGGCACTTCCTGGACACCGTACGGGGCTCCGACTGGGGTGCCGACCAGGAGGTGGCGCGCATCTTCGCCGAGGAGGCGCCGGTGGCGGTGCGCGAGCTCGCCCACTTCGGCGTGCCCTGGACCCGCGTGCGGCCGGGCCGCAATACCTATTTCATCAAGGGCGAACGGGTGGAGATCGACGAGCCCGCCGAGAAGGCCGGGCTGATCATGCACCGGGACTTCGGCGGCACCGCCAAGTGGCGCGCCTGCTATGCCGCGGCCGGCACCGGCCACGCCGTGCTCTACGCCGTGGACAGCGAGGTGGTGCGCCTCGGCATCACCGTGCGCGACCGCATGGAGGCCGTCGCCCTGCTCCACGACGGCGACCGCTGCTGGGGCGCGGTGGCACGCTGCCTGCGCACCGGCCGCCACCTTTCCTTCCTGGCCAAGGCCACGGTCATCGCCACCGGCGGCTTCGGCCGGGTCTACGGCCAGCACACCACCAACGCCACCATCAACGAGGGCACCGGCGCCGCCATCGCGCTGGCCACGGGCCGGGTTCCTCTCGGCAACATGGAGGCCATCCAGTTCCATCCCACGGGCCTCGCGCCGAGCGGCATCCTGATCACCGAGGGCTGCCGCGGCGACGGCGGCTACCTGCTGGACAGGGACGGCGAGCGCTTCATGGTGGAGGCGGAGCCGGAGAAGCAGGAGCTGGCCAGCCGCGACGTCGTCTCCCGCCACATGATGCAGCGGATGCGCGACGGCAAGGGCGTGGACACGCCCTACGGCCAGCACCTGTGGCTGGATCTGCGCCACCTCGGGGAGAAGCACCTGCGCACGAAGCTGCGCGAGGTGTGGGACATCTGCCGGGACTTCGTCGGCGTGAACCCGGCCGAGGAGCTGATCCCCGTCAAGCCGACCCAGCACTACTCCATGGGTGGCATCCGTACCAACAAGGACGGCGAAGCCTACGGCATGCGCGGGCTGTTCGCCGCCGGCGAGGCGGCCTGCTGGGACATGCACGGATTCAATCGGCTGGGCGGCAACAGCCTGGCCGAGACCATCGTCGCCGGGCGCATCGTCGGCCGCCGCGTCGCCGAGTTCGCAGCAGCGGAATCCCTGGACGCGAACACCCGGCTCGCCCTCGACGGCGTGGCGGCGGCCGAGGCCACGGCCCGTAACTGGCTGGAGCGCAGCGGCGACGGCCCGGGCGTGTTCGAACTCCGCGACGCGATGGGCGAGACGATGATGCACAAGGTCGGCATATTCCGTAACGGCGGCGAGCTCGAAGAGGCCGTGGCCACGTTCCGCCGGCTGCTGGACGACTGCCGCCGCGCCGTCCTGCGCACGAAGACGCCGGGCATGAACCCGGAGCTCACCTTCGCGCTGAAGCTGGAGGGCATGCTGCGGCTGTGCCTGATCGCCGCCGAGGGCGCGCTGGCACGCACCGAGAGCCGGGGCGCCCACTACCGCACCGACTATCCCCGCCGCAACGACGCCGACTGGCTGAACCGCACGCTGGCGCGCTGGCCCGAAGGCGCGAGCGAGCCCGGGCTGTCCTACGAGCCAGTCGGACTCATCGACCTGCCCCCGGGTCACCGCGGTTACGGCAGCGACGACCGCGTGGCGATGAGCGAATCCGTCGAGGCCTACAACGACAGCGTGGCCGCCACACAGGCCGCCGAGGGGCGCCTGCCCACTCGCGAGGAGCCGGGCAGCCGCATGAACTGGGGCCACTGGAAGCAGACCGGAGTGAGCGCATGAGCGAGCAGGTCGAACAAGCCGTCTCCGCACGAAATGTCACGAGGGGCCGGCGACTTACCTTCGAGATCTTCCGCTACAACCCGGAAGACCCCGCCTCCGAGCCGCACATGGACACCTTCCGGCTGGAGGAGGCCCCGTACATGTCGCTGTTCCTCGCGCTGAACGAAATACGCGAGAAACAGGACCCTAGCCTGCAGTTCGACTTCGTCTGCCGCTCCGCCGTGTGCGGCTCCTGCGCCATGATGGTCAACGGCCGCCCGGCGCTGGGCTGCCGTACGCTGACCCGGGACCTGCCGGACACCATCCGCCTCTATCCGCTACCCGTCTTCAAGCTGGTGGGCGACCTCTCGGTGGATACCGGCACCTGGTTCCGCCAGATGGCCGAGCGGGTGGAGAGCTGGGTGCACGAGCGCCTGCCCTTCGACGAGAACGCCGTCGAGGAACGCATGGACGACGATGTGGCCCAGGCCATCTACGAGGCGGACCGCTGCATCGAGTGCGGCTGCTGCATCGCCGCCTGCGGCGTCGCCAACGTCAACAGCGACTTCGCGGGACCCGCCGGCCTGAACCGGGTGGCCCGCTTCATGCTGGACCCGCGGGACACCCGCGAGGATGCGGACTGGTTCGAGGTGGTCGCCAACGAGGACGGTGTGTTCGGCTGCCTCGGGCTGATGGCCTGCCAGGACATCTGCCCCAAGGAGCTCTCCCTGCTGGAGGTCTACAGCTTCCTGCGGAGGAAGATGCTGGGGGCGGGGCTGGCGAAAAGCTAGCGTAGGGTCACGCCCGGCGCGGCCCGTCGGCGATGGACATCAGCGCCCGCAGTACGTCCCTGCGGCTGATCTGGCCCACCAGCCGGGTATCGTCCATCACCGGGAAGCGGCGCAGGCGGGATTCCTGGAAGCGCCGCGCCAGGTCGATGATGCTCATGTCCGCAGGCACCGTGATGACGTCTCTGGTCATGAACTCGCTGACGCGGCCGCCCCACTGACCGTGGTAGCTGGAGTCCAGCGCCACCTTCATGCAGTCGAATTCCGACAGCATGCCGACCATGTTGCCGTGATGGTCCACCACCGGCGCGCCGGCGATGCGCGCCTCCACCAGCCTGGCCAGGGCGTCCATCACGTCCATGTCCGGCTTCAGGGTGACCAGATTGGCGGCCATCCAGTCCTTTACCAGTACCGATCTCAAAGGCATCTTCATCTCCCCCTCTCGCCGCCCGTCAGGCGCCGGCTTCGTTCTTCTTGCGCCGGCATTTACCCCGGTTGGAGCAGAGCTCGCAGCGGCCGCCGCTGTTCAGCCCGCCGCAGCTGCCGCTGATCGGCTTGCGGCCGGCCATCACGCCGACCGCCATCGCGAGCATCGCGACCAGGATCACCAGGAAGCTCACGACCGTTACCAGTACCGTCGACATCACATTACCTCTCTCTCGGCGAAGGCGGACGTCCACCGGGCCATCACGCCGTCGCCGCTGCGCACGACGAAATACGCCGCGATATCCGTCCGTTCGGCCAGCTCGCCGCCGGCCTTCGGTCCCAGCACCAGCAGGGCCGTGGCCAGCGCGTCGGCCAGGGCCGCGCTCTCGTCCAGCACCGTCACGGATACCAGATCATGTGATACAGGCCAGCCGGTGCGTGGGTCAATAGTATGGGAATAGCGCTCTCCTTCATATTCGAAGAAGTTGCGGTAGTCCCCCGAAGTTGCAATAGCCGTGTCGGTAACGTTGAGCACCCGGTGCACTTCCCGGCCCGCCGCCAGCGGGTCTTCCACGGCCACGGTCCAGCGCTCGCCGCGCCGGTTGTGGCCGGCCACGCGCAGCTCGCCGCCCACCTCGATCAGGTAATTGACGACCGCCGCCTGCTCCAACACCGCCGCGACCCGGTCCACGGCGTGCCCCTTGGCGATGCCGGAGAGGTCGACGGCGAGATCGGCGCCGGTCTTGCGCAGGGCCGGCGGCGCCTCCCGGCTCTCCAGCGCCGCGTAGCCCACCCGCGCCAGAGCGGCCGCGATCTCGGCTTCCGCCGGCGGGGTCACCCGCACCGGATCGGGACCGAAGCCCCAGAGGTCCACCACCGGCCCGACGGTCACGTCGAAGGCGCCGCCGCTCATGCGGGCCACCGCTTGAGCCATCGCGACCAGTGCCGCGGTGTCTTCCGAGACCGGGAACCACTCGCCCGGCGGCGCGGCATTGAACAGCGACACCTCGGAGTCGTCCCGCCAGGTGGACATGCGCCGGTTGACGTCCTCCAGCGCAAGCTGGATGCGCCGGGTGATCTCGTCGATGGCCATACCTTGCGGCGGCTCGACGATGCGCACGCTGTAGGTGGTGCCCATGGTGGCGCCGCTGATGCGCGCCTCGGGCATGCCCTCGTCCCGGCCGCAGCCGGGCAGCGCCAGCGCCACCAGCAGGAGCGGCAGCAGTGCGAAGCGCTGTAGCCTCGCGGCCACCGGCTCAGCCGCCGAAATCGTCGAGCATGATGTTCTCGCGCTCGACTCCGAGGTCCTCCAGCATCTTGATCACGGCCGCGTTCATCATGGGCGGGCCGCACAGGTAGTACTCGCAGTCCTCGGGGGCGGGATGGTCCTTCAGGTAGCGCTCGTAGAGCACCTCGTGGATGAAGCCGGTGGGACCTTCCCACTCGTCCTCGGGCAGCGGGTCGGACAGCGCCACGTGCCAGTCGAAGTTGTCGTTCTCCGCGGCCAGGCGATCGAAGTCCTCCACGTAGAACATCTCCCGTTTGCTGCGTGCGCCGTACCAGAAGGTCATCTTGCGGTCGGTATGGATGCGTTCCAGCTGATCGAAGATGTGGGCGCGCATGGGCGCCATGCCCGCGCCGCCGCCGACGAAGACCATCTCCGCCTTCGTGTCCCTGGCGAAGAAATCGCCGAACGGCCCGGAAATGGTCACCGGGTCGCCGGGCTTCAGCGAGAAGATCCAGGAGGATACGATACCCGGCGGGATGTCCTTGTCGGCCCCCGGCGGCGGTGTCGCGATGCGCACATTCAGCATCACGATGCCCTTCTCCAGAGGGAAGTTGGCCATGGAGTAGGCCCGCTCCACCTTCTCCTTCGTGTGCGACTCGTAGCGCCAGAGGTCGTAGCGGTCCCAGTCCTCGCGGAAGCGCTCCTCCACCTCGAAGTCGCTGAACTTCACGTCGTGGGGCGGGCACTCGATCTGGATGTAACCGCCGGCCCGGAAGTCGAGTTCCTCGTCTTCGGGCAGGGCGAGTTTCAGCTCCTTGATGAAGGTGGCCACGTTGTGATTCGAGATCACCTTGCAGTCGAGCTTGCGCACGCCGAACACCTCGTCCGGCACGCGCACTTCCATGTCCTGTTTCACCGTGACCTGGCAGGACAGGCGGCAGTTCTCGTCCATCTCCCGGCGGGACAGGATCGAGGCCTCGGTGGGCAGCACCGCGCCGCCGCCGGAGAGCACCTGCATTTTGCACTGACCGCAGGTGCCTTTGCCGCCGCAGGCCGAGGCGATGAACAGGCCGGAGTCGGCCAGCCCGCCGAGGAGCTTCACGCCCACCGGCATCTCCAGGTGGCGCTCGCCGTTCACCAGGACGTCCACCTCGCCCGTGGCGACGAGCTTGCGCCGGGCGAGCAGGATGACCGTGACCAGTACCAGGATGATGGCCGTGAACAGGGCCACCCCCAATGAGATCTGCAGTGTCGCGCTGGAGGCCGCCATCAGAGCTGTATCCCGGAGAAGCCCATGAAACCGAGCGACATCAGCCCGGTGATGATGAAGGTGATGCCGAGGCCCTGCAGCCCGTCGGGCACGTCGCTGTACTTCAGCTTCTCCCGGATGCCGGCCAGGGCCACGATGGCGAGCGCCCAGCCCACGCCGCTGCCGAAGCCGTACACGGCCGATTCGGAGAAGGTGTAGTCGCGCTCCACCATGAACAGCGTGCCGCCGAGGATGGCGCAGTTCACCGTGATCAGCGGCAGGAAGATGCCGAGAGCGTTGTAGAGGGCCGGCACGTAGCGATCGAGCGCCATCTCCAGGATCTGCACCAGCGCGGCGATCACGCCGATGTAGCTGACCAGCCCCAGGAAGGACAGGTCGACCTCGGGCAGGCCGGCCCAGGCGAGCGCCCCCTCGGCCAGGAAGACGTTGTAGATCAGGTTGTTCACCGGCACCGTGATGCTCTGCACCGCGACCACCGCCAGGCCGAGGCCGAGTGCCGTCTCTATCTTCTTCGACACGGCCAGGAACGTGCACATGCCGAGGAAAAAGGCGAGCGCCAGATTCTCGACGAAAATCGCTTTGACGAGGAGATTGAGATGGGCTTCCATCACATCACCTCCGTCCGGTGCACTTCATGAATCTGGAATTCCGGCTCCTCCTTCTGCTCCGGCTTCCAGCTGCGGATGGCCCAGATCAGCATGCCGATGATGAAGAACGCGCTCGGCGGCAGCAGCATCATGCCGTTGCGCTCGTACCAGCCGCCTTCGCTGATCAGCGGCAGTATCTGGACGCCGAGCAGCGTGCCGGCGCCGAACAGCTCGCGCACCACGGCCACCGCGATCAGGATGATGCTGTAGCCGAGCCCGTTGCCGAGGCCGTCCAGGAAACTCATGCCGACGCCGTTCTTCATGGCGAACGCCTCGGCACGGCCCAGCACGATGCAGTTGGTGATGATCAGCCCGACGAATACCGACAGCTGGCGGCTGGCGTCGAAGGCGAATGCCCGCAGCGCCTCGTCCACCATGATCACCAGCGAGGCGATGATGGTCATCTGCACGATGATGCGGATGTTCGACGGGATCCGGTTGCGGATCAGGCTCACGCCGGCGTTGGCGAAAGCGGCGACGCTGGTCAGCGCAAGACACATCAGCAGCGTCGGCGCCAGGGAGGTGGTGACGGCGAGCGCCGAGCAGATGCCGAGCACCTGCAGCGTGATCGGGTTGTTGTCGACCAGCGGATCCAGGATGACTTTCTTCGCTTCTCCGTTCATGACTGCTCCACGCTGCGTCTCCAGACCTTCTCCAGGTAGGGCCGGTAGGCGTCATCACTCATCCAGTAATGCAGCAGGTTGGTGACGCCACGGGAAGTCAGCGTCGACCCCGAGATGCCGTCCACCTGGAATATGGCGGCGCCGCCCCTCGCGGTGGCGCCCGTCCAGCCGGCGGCGGCGCCCACCGTGCCCTTGGCGACACGAATGCGGATGTCGCCCTCCTCGTCATAGATGCGTTTGCCGGGCCAGTTGGCGAGCCATTGCTCGTTGTCCACCTCGCCGCCGAGCCCCGGCGTCTCGGCGTGCTTGTAGAACTTCAGGGCCTGCACCGTGCTGCCGTCGGGGCCGAGGGCGATGAAGCCGTACATGGTGGACCACAGCCCCATGCCGTAGACCGGCAGGATCACGGTTTCCACTCCGCCCGCCTCGTCGCGCAGGATGTAGACCTCCGCGTACTTGGCGCGGCGGCCGATGCCGGCGATGTCTTTCCCGGCCGGGATATCGACGGACATCGCAGGGTCGCTGGCCGCCTCGATCATGTCGTACTCGGCCGGATCGATCTCGTCATGGTATTCGCCGGTGGCCAGATCCACGATGTGGGTCTCGACCATCCCGAAGCGCTCCTCGACGTCGATGCCCGGCTCCAGCAGGCCCGCCACCAGCAGTACGTTCTTCTTCATGTTCAGCGCTTCGTTGCGCTCCTGCATCGGTTTCAGGATCACCGCCGTGGCGGAGACCAGCACCGAGCAGACCAGAGACAGGCTCACCGCGACGATGAGCACGTTCTTGATGCTCTCGCGGTTGAACCCCTTGCGGGCGCCGCGGCCGGCGTCCTGGGCCTTGCGCTCCTCAGACACTGCGTTTCAACCTCCGCTTGATGTTGGCCTGCACCACGAAATAGTCGATGACAGGCGCGAAAATGTTGCCGAACAGGATGGCCAGCATGATCCCTTCCGGATAGGCCGGGTTGACCACCCGGATCAGCGCCGTCAGCACGCCGATGAGGATGGCGTAGATCCAGCGCCCGGTATCGGTCTGCGCTGCACTCACCGGATCCGTTGCCATGAACACGGCGCCGAACAGGAAGCCGCCCGTGACCAGGTGCCAGTGCCAGGGCATGGCGAGCATCGGATTCGAGCTCGCATCCATCTGGTTGAACAGCAGCACCGGCACGATGAGGCCGATGATGCAGCCGACGATGATCCGCCAGGAGGCGATGCCGGTGTAGATCAGGATCGCCGCGCCGACCAGGCAGGCCAGTGCCGAGGTCTCGCCGATGGAGCCCTGGATGGAGCCGACGAAGGCCTGGCTCCAGGTGATGCCTGCCTCGGCGATGCCGGCCATGCCGTCGATGGCGGCGAGACCCAGCGCCGTCGCCCCGGTGAAGCCTTCCGCCGCGGTCCACACGGCGTCGCCGGACATCTGCACCGGGTAGGCGAAGTACAGGAACGCGCGGCCGGTGAGCGCCGGGTTCAGGAAGTTCTTGCCGGTGCCGCCGAAAACCTCCTTGCCGATCACCACGCCGAAGCTGATGCCGAGCGCGGCCTGCCACAACGGGGTGGTGGGCGCGAGGATCAGCGCATACAGCAGCGAGGTGACCAGGAAACCCTCGTTGATCTCGTGGTTGCGGATGCCGGCGAACAGCACCTCCCAGAGGCCGCCCACGAGCACGGTGACCACGTACAGGGGCACGAAGAACGCCGCGCCGTACATGAAGTTGTCGTAGAAGCTCGCCGGGTCGTAGCCCGCGCCGAGCAGCGCCAGTACGGTGCCGCGCCAGCCGTCCAGTCCCTGCACGCCGAGGTCCGCCATGGCCGTGTTGGCCTGCAGCCCCAGGTTCCACATGCCCACCAGCGCGCAGGGCGTCACGGCGAACACCACCATGATCATCACCCGCTTCAGGTCCAGCGCGTCGCGCACGTGCGGCGCACTGCGGGTGACGTCCGACGGGGTATAGAGCAGCGTGTCCACCATCTCGTAGAGGGCGTAGTACTTCTCGTAACGCCCGCCCTTGGCAAACAGGGGGTGCAGCCGGTCCAGGAATCGCCGCAATGGTTTCATCAGCCGTTCTTCTCGATGTCGGTCAGGTTCTCGCGCAACGCGGGGCCGTAGTCATACTTGCCGGAGCAGACGAACGAGAGCAGTGCCACGTCGTCCTCGTCCAGCTCCAGGCAGCCGAGTTTGCGCGCGGTCTCGGTGTCGCCCACCACCAGCGCCTTCAGCAGCGGCGCCGGCAGGATGTCCAGCGGCATCACCTTCTCGAAATTGCCGATGGGCACCATGGCCCGCGGGCTGCCGTTCTGCGAGGTGGTCAGGCGGAAACCCGCCTTCTGCAGCACGGGACCGGCGTAGGCGCGGACGCCCGAGAACTTCTTCGTGCCCGGCAGCGCCCAGCCGAGGAATTCCCGCTCACGGCCCTCCGGCAGCGCGGTCAGCTGGTTGTGATAGCGGCCCATCCACGCAGCCCAGTCGCTGGCGCGCCGGCCGCTCAGCACGGAGCCGGAGATCACCCGCGTATCGGTGTCGTCGTCCAGCTCGCCGGCGATGAGATCCTCGGTGCTGGCGCCCACGCGGGTGCGCAGCAGCCGCGGCCGCCGCACCATGGGGCCGGCGATGGAGACGATCCGCTCGGTGGGCAGGCGACCGGTTGCGAACAGCCGGGCCACGGCAATCACGTCCTGGGAGCCGATGGTCCAGACGGTCTTGTTCTCGCTGACCGGGTCCAGGAAGTGGATGTGGGTGCCCGGCAGTCCGGCGGGATGGGGTCCGGAGAACTCGGCATGCACGAAGGGCTTCTCGCCCGGTACCGCGATGCGGGAATCCGGTCCGGTGCAGACGTAGACCGGGCCGTCGGTCAGCTTCGCCACCAGGCGCAGGCCCGCGGCGAACTCGTCGGCGGCGTCCGCGACGATCACCTCGGCATCCGGCGCCAGCGGATGCGTGTCCGTGGCCTTGACGAAGATGGCGTGCGGCCGCGAACCCGGCGCCGGCACCCTGCTGTAGGGACGCGTGCGGAAGGCGGGCCAGAGACCGGCGGCCAGCAGCTTCTCCTCCACGGCCTCGCCGTCGAGGGCCTCGCGGTCGCCGGCCGCGACGCTGCCGAAATCCACCGCCTCGTCGCCGTCCAGGTCGATCACCACCGACTGCAGCACCCGGCGCATGCCCCGGTTGACGTCCCGCACGACGCCGGCTCCCGGCGCCGTGTAGGTCACGCCCGGCGTCTGCTTGTCGCTGAACAGCGGATCGCCGAGCCGCACCCGGTCGCCGGGCTTGACCGCCATGCGCGGTTTCAGGCCGATGTAGTCGAGCCCGAGCAGCGCGACGCTGCCGACGGGCCGCGCAGACTCGATCACCTGCTCAGGCTTGCCGGCCAGCGGGATGTCGAGGCCCTTGCGTATCCGGAATGAGAGACGTTCTGTCACGGGATCATGACCACCAGATTGTGAACAGGACACAGGCGGTCGCCCACAGGCAACCGATCGTATGACTCGCGAGCGTAAACTCGATGGCACCCAGCACGCCGGCCGGATCGGAGCCGGAACGGCGCACCGCGCCGGCCACCCGCAGCGA
This sequence comes from Lentisalinibacter orientalis, assembly GCF_040706535.1. Classification (NCBI taxonomy): domain Bacteria; kingdom Pseudomonadati; phylum Pseudomonadota; class Gammaproteobacteria; order Woeseiales; family Woeseiaceae; genus Lentisalinibacter; species Lentisalinibacter orientalis. The sequence goes on along the minus strand of NZ_JAPDRJ010000001.1, from coordinate 1,822,337 downwards.
GAGCGCCAGCAGCACGAAGGGCACCGCGGGCGCCAGCAGCGGCAGGTGGCCCGCCACCGTGAGCCACAGCGTCGAGGCTGCCGCGATCAGGTGCAGACCGACGTAGATGCCCGCCGTCGCCGTGCGGCCGAAGCGCACCGGCAGGGTGGCCTTGCCCACGGCGGCATCGGCATCGAGATCCGGCACCTCGTTGATGAGCACGATCGCCGCCACCCAGGCGCTGACCGGCAGGGCAAAGACGATCAGGGGGAGATCCACCACCCCCGTCTGCAGCCAGGCGGCGCCGCTCACCGGCAGCACGCCGAATGCGATGCCGATCGCCAGCTCCCCGAGGCCCAGCGAGGACAGCCGCACCGGCCCGAGGGAATAGACGACGCCGAGGGCGACGCCCGCGAGACCGAACCACAGCACGCCGATGCCCCGCAGCCAGATCAGCGCGAGGCCGATCAGCGCCGCGATCGCCAGCAGCTGGATGCCCCAGCGGGCCATCTCGCCCGTGGACATGATCTGGTTCTGGATGAAGCGCGAGCCGCCCGTATAAGGGTAGATCCGGCTGGTATTGCGCCGGTCGCTGCCGCCGGTCTCGTCGCCGACGTCGTTCAGCACGTTGCCGGCGCCGTGCACCAGCATGGTCGCGACGAGGGCGAGCAGGGCCACCAGGACGTCGATGCCGCCCGCCTGCACGGCGCCCCAGGCCGTGCCCGCGAGCACGGGCAGGACGGACGCCGGGAAGAACTTCGGACGGGTCGCGTGGAACAGGCGTTTTAGCCGGCTGTCGCCGAAATCGCCGGCGCGCGGCTCCATGACAGCCGTCTTGTCCGCGCTCATCTCCATACCCCCGAAAAACACATCCTGCCTCTGTCCATTACCCGGTTCCTCCGCATAAAACGGGCCGCCGAGCCTCCCGCCCGGCGGCGCGCGGCACAGTGTAATGGATTTTGCGTACCAACCGGCCCGGCATCACCCCGGCGGCGGCCTGAAACCACGGATTCACCCCTCCGCTGCCTAACTTACCGGCCGCTGCGCGTATGAGAATAGGCGTTATTACTTACGGTTAGCGGCGCCCTGTGTGGTTATCCTCGGCACTCGGCGCAGTCTTGCGTCATCGGTAATCCAATGCCGCGTGAAGGGGGTTTACGCATGTGTCTCGCAGTCCCGATGCAGATCAAGTCCATGGACGAGTTCACCGCTCGCTGCGAGGCGAAGGGCGTCGAGCGCGAGGTCAGCCTGTTCATGCTCCGGGACGAGAGCGTGGAGCCGGGCGACTACGTCCTGGTGCACGTGGGTTACGCCATCCAGAAAGTCACGGAAGAAGAGGCGGCTTCCAGCTGGGAGCTCTTCGACCAGGTCCTCGCGGCAGCCGATGCATGAGTTGTCCGTCTGCCAGGCGCTCATCGGGCAGGTCGAGACCATCGCCCGACGTGAATCCGCGGCCCGCGTAACCGCCATCCACCTCGCCATCGGTCCGCTCTCGGGCGTCGAGCCCGAACTGCTGCGCCGCGCCTGGCCCCTGGCCGCCGGCGCCACCATCGCCGAGGAGGCCGAACTCCTCATCGAGACGGCCGATATCCGGGTAGAATGCTCGGTCTGCGGCGCCGAGTCGGCCGCGAAGGCCAACCGGCTGCTGTGCGGCGAATGCGGCGACTGGCGAACCCGGCTGGTGAGCGGCGACGAGATGCTGCTGACCCGCCTCGAACTCGAACGCACCGGCGGCGTCCAACAGGGAGACACCGGCGCCACCACGGAGGACTCCAGACATGTGTGATACCTGCGGCTGCAACATCACGGCCGGAAACCAGCACCTCATCCGCCCCGGCGGCAAGTTCGAGCGCACGGCGAGCGGCGCCGAGTCCGTGGACGTGCTGCGGGGGCTGCTGAGCGAGAACGACCACCAGGCAGCCCACAACCGGGAGCATTTCGACGGCCACGGCGTGCTGGCGGTCAACCTGATGTCCTCGCCGGGCGCCGGCAAGACCGCGCTGCTGGAGGCGACCATCCAGGCGCTGGCCGGCGAACTCCGGGTGGGCGTCATCGAAGGCGACCTCGAGACCGAGAACGACGCCGAACGCATCCGCCGCCACGGTGTGCCCGCCATCCAGATCGCCACCGGCACCGCCTGCCACCTGGACGCGCACATGGTGCACGACGCCGTGCACGAGCTGTCGCTGGACGATCTCGACATCGTCTTCATCGAGAACGTGGGCAACCTGGTGTGCCCGGCCAGCTTCGACCTCGGCCAGCACCGCAACATCACGCTGCTGTCCGTACCCGAGGGCGACGACAAGCCGGCCAAGTACCCGGTGATGTTCCGCGCCGCCGACCGGATCCTGCTCACCAAGAGCGACCTGCTGCCGGTACTGGACGACTTCGATCCGGATCGGGCCCGCGCATGCGTACGCGATCTCGCCACGCCGGCCGTCATGCAAACGGTCTCCGTGAAAAGCGGCGAGGGAATGACCGAGTGGCTGGAGTGGCTCCGCGCCGAGCGCGCCGCCCAGGGCGAGCGGGTGGCGCGGGGCGAGTCGGCGCGACCGGCGGTGCAGCCCGACGGCGCTCATCTGCACACGGACGCCGGCGCCACGGCGCGCTAGGCTCCGCACGGCAGACCCGGCAGGCCCATCATCCGTCAACCGCCAACAGTTCGACCGCAATAGCGACGAGCAGGGGGATACCGACATGGCACACGACGCGCACTACTGGCTGGACCAGCTGAAGGCCCTGCCGCTGCCCGACCGGGTCCGCATCATGAACGTGTGCGGCGGCCACGAGCGCTCCATCACGACGGCGGGCCTGCGCACCGCCATCCCGTCCCAGATCGAGCTCATCCCGGGGCCCGGCTGCCCGGTGTGCATCTGCCCCGAGGAAGACGTCTACGAGGCCATGCAGCTCGCCCTGAACGAGGACGTGATACTGGTGGCCTTCGGCGACATGCTGCGGGTGCCGGTGAACGTGCCGAAGCGCGAACCGCGCTCCCTGGAGCAGGCCAAGGCCGCAGGCGCCGACATACGGCCCATCGCGAGCCCCACCGAGGTGGTCGCCGTGGCACGGGAGAATCCGGACCGCCAAGTGGTGTTCTTCGCCGCCGGCTTCGAAACCACCACCGCGCCGGTGGCCGCCATGCTGGCCGAGGGCGCGCCGGACAACCTGAGCGTGCTGCTCTCCGGCCGGCTCACCTGGCCCGCGGTGGCCATGCTGCTCGAGTCCGGCGAGCCCGGCTTCGACGCCCTGATTGCGCCCGGCCACGTCTCCACGGTGATGGGCCCCGAGGAATGGGGCTTCGTCCCGGAGAAGCACGGCATCCCGGCCGCGGTGGCCGGTTTCCGCGCCGACACCCTGCTGGCCGCCATGTACTCCGTGCTGCGCCAGCTCATCGAGGGCAAGCGCTTCCTGGACAACTGCTACCCCGAGGTCGTGCGCCCGGGCGGGAACGCGGTGGCCCGCGAATGCCTGGACCGGGTCATGCACGTGCAGGACGCCACCTGGCGCGGCATCGGCGTGATACCGAAGTCGGGCTATGGCCTGCGCCCGGAGTACGAGCACTGCGACGCGCGCGTGCAGTTCCCCTCCTACGCGGACGACTCCCGCAAGCGGGTGGGCGAGATGCCGCCGGGCTGCGACTGCGCCAAGGTCGTGCTCGGCAAGATCTATCCCAACGAGTGCCGCCTGTTCGGCGCCGCCTGCACACCGCGCAAGCCCATCGGACCGTGCATGGTCTCCGACGAGGGTGCCTGCCGCATCTGGTGGTCCGCCGGCATGCGCGAGAATGTCTGGGAAGGCCGCAAGAAAGCCGGCACCGCCGCCGGCTGAGCGGGTGGCGCCCGCCGCCGCCCGCGAGACGCGCCGGATCTGCCTCACGGGCCACGTCCAGGGCGTGGGCTTCCGCCCGTTCGTCTTCCGCCTTGCGCACGAGCACGGCATTGCGGGCTGGGTGCGCAACCAGCTGGGCGAAGTGGAGCTGCGGGCGCAGGGCGCGCCCGACGCGGTCGCCCGTTTCCGCGACGCCCTGATCGCCGATGCGCCACCCCTGTCCCGGCCGGAGCTGACCGCCGACGAGGCCGTTGACGAGGGCGATTTCGACGGCTTCCGCATCCTGGAAAGCGCCATCTCCGAATCCCCGCGCATCTTCGTGCCGCCGGACTACTTCATGTGTGAGGACTGCCGGCATGAGCTGGCCGACCCCGCCGACCGGCGCCATCGCTACCCGTTCATCAACTGCACCCAGTGCGGGCCCCGCTATACGCTGATCGAGGCCCTGCCCTACGACCGGCCCAACACCAGCATGGCGGCCTTCCCGCTGTGCGCGGACTGCGAGCGGGAATACCTGGACCCGACGGACCGGCGCTTCCACGCCGAGCCCGTCGCCTGCCCGGTCTGCGGCCCCTCGGTGACGCTGCGCGCCGGCGGCGAGACCCTGGCGGCGCGCGAGGAGGCCATCGCCGCCGCAGTGGATCGCCTGCGCGCCGGCGAGATCCTGGCGGTGAAGGGCATCGGCGGTTATCACCTGATGTGCGCGGCCGGCGACGCCGGCGCGGTGGCACGCCTGCGCGAGCGCAAGCCCCGGCCACACAAACCGCTGGCCGTGATGTTCCCGCTGGCGGGCCTCGACGGCCTGGACGCCGTGCGCCGCTCGGTGGACCTCAGGCCGGAGGAAACCGCCGAGCTCCTGAGCCCCGTGCGTCCCATCGTGCTCGCCGCCCGCCGTGCCGACTGCCCGCTGGCGGAAAATCTCGCGCCCGGCCTCGGCGAACTCGGCATCTTCCTGCCCTACAGCCCGCTGCACCAGCTGCTCACCGGCGATTTCGGCGCGCCACTCGTGGCCACCTCCGGCAACGTCAGCGGCGAACCGGTGCTGACGGATCCCGACGAGGCGGAACGGCGCCTGCAACACATTGCCGATGCCTTCCTGCAGCACGACCGGCCCATCGTCCGGCCCGCCGACGACCCGGTATTCCGGCGCGTGGGCGGCCGGGTGCGCCCCATCCGCATCGGCCGTGGCTGCGCGCCGCGGGAGCTCACCCTGCCCTGGCGCCAGCCCGAGCCGGTGCTGGCCGTCGGCGGTCACATGAAGAACACCCTGGCGCTGGCCTGGGACGACCGGGTGGTGGTTTCGCCCCACATCGGCGATATGGGGACGCCGCGCAGCATGCAGGTCTTCGAGCAGGTGGCCGGCGACCTGCAGTCGCTGTACGGCGTGGAAGCCCGCCGGGTGCTGGCCGACGCCCATCCCGGCTACGACACCCACCGCTGGGCCCGGCGCTCGGGCCTGCCCGTGGCGACCGTCTGGCACCACCATGCCCACGCCTCGGCCGTGGCGGCGGAGCACGGCGGCGGCGGGTCCTGGCTGGTATTCGCCTGGGACGGCGTGGGCTACGGCGAGGACGGCAGCCTGTGGGGCGGCGAGGCGTTCCTCGGCCGGCCCGGCGCCTGGCGCCGCGTCGCGAGCATGCGCACCATCGCGCTGCCCGGCGGCGACAAGGCCGGCCGCGAGCCCTGGCGCAGCGCCGCCGCCATGCACTGGGCCTGCGGCCTGGACTACACGGACGGGCCGGAGCACATGGATCTCGCCCGCATCGCGTGGGAACAGGGGCTGAACTGCCCCGTCTCGAGCGCAGTAGGCCGGCTCTTCGACGGCGCCGCGGCCATGGTCTGCGGCATCGGCATCGCGAGCTTCGAGGCCCAGGGGCCGATGATGCTGGAATCCATTGCCGCCGGTGCCGCCGGCGCGATCGACGCACTCGCCACAAGCAGCCCCGGCACCGCCGTCGAGTTGCCGGTGGCCGCCGATGAGACCGGTGTCCTGCGCACCGACTGGGCGCCACTGCTGCCGATGCTCTGCGATGCCGGGCGCCCGGCCGCCGAGCGCGCGGCCGACTTCCATGCCTCGATGGCCGAGGCACTGGCCGTCCAGGCAGGTATGATCGCAGGACGGGAAGGCTTCGAACGCATCGGCCTCACCGGCGGCGTATTCCAGAACCGGGTCCTCGCCGATGCGGTGCTGGAGCGCCTCGCGGCCGCGGGCCACACGGCGGTCATGGGCACGGCGCTGCCGGCGAACGATGCCGCCATCTGCTTCGGTCAGGCCGCGGAGTTTGCGGCCCGGTCGGGATAGTCGCCGGACACCATAAAGACGGGCACTGGCCCTGGTCGATAGAACGGACACTAGCCCTGGTCGATAGAACGGGCACTGGCCCTGGCCGATAAAACGGGCACTGGCCCTGGTCCAGAAAACGGGCACTGGCCCGATGGGAGAACAATGGAAGACGATCGCATCAGTCTCGCCCACGGCAACGGCGGACGCTTCATGCGCGAACTCATCGACGAGATCTTCGCGCGCCACCTCGCCAACGACGACCTGGACGTGCGCGCCGACGCCGTGCCGCTGAAGCTCGACGAGGGCGAAGTGCTGTTCACCACCGACGGCTTCACCGTGCAGCCGCTGGAGTTCCCCGGCGGGGACATCGGCGCGCTCGCCGTGCACGGCACCTGCAACGACCTGGCCGTGGCCGGCGCCCGCCCCTGCTACCTGAGCCTGAATGCCTTCATCGAGGAAGGACTGGAGATCGCGGTGCTGGACCGGATCATCGCCAGCCTGGCGCGGGCCGCGGCCGAGGCCGGCGTGCGGGTGGCCGCCGGCGACACCAAGGTGCTGCGCCGCGGCGAGGGCGGCGGGCTGTATCTCGCCACCACCGGCGTCGGCGTGCGCCTGCCCGGCGTGAAGCCCTCCTTCGACAACATCCGCGCCGGCGATGCGCTCATCGTCAGCGGGCCCATCGGCGATCACGGCACGGCGGTAATGCTGGCGCGGGAGGATTTCGGCCTCCGCGGCGACCTGCAGTCGGACGCCGCCAGCATCGCGCCCCTGGCGGCGCGCCTGCTGGACTTCGACGGCCTGCGCTTCATGCGCGATCCCACCCGCGGCGGCCTGGCGACGGTCACCCACGAGATCGCGGCCATCACCGGCCTGGGGGTGCGGCTCCGGGCGCCGGACGTGCCGGTGCGCGAGCCGGTGCAGGCGGTCTGCGAGATGCTGGGCTACGACCCGTATTACCTGGCCTGCGAGGGCCGGGTGGTCGCCGTGGTCGACCCGGCCCAGGCGGACGAGGCGGTGGCGGCGCTGAGAGAGCTGCCCGGCGGCGACATGGCCGCGCGCATCGGCCACGTCACCGACGCCGCGAAGCGCGTGGTGCTGGAGACCGAGCTGGGCGGCGAGCGTTATCTGGAAGAACTGGAGGACGATCCCCTGCCGCGCATCTGTTAGGCCCGTCGACAGGGCCGGCAGCGGGACCACGTCGAGGTAGCCGTCATGGGCAGCGAACAGCACGTAGCGCCGAAGCCGGACATCGAGATCGCCCGGCAGGCCGAACTGCGCCCGATCGTCGAGGTGGCCGGCGAGCTCGGCATCGGCGAGGAAAACCTCCTGCCCTACGGCCACGACAAGGCCAAGGTCTCGCTGGACTATATCCGCACGCTCGGCGACCGCCCCGACGGCAAGCTGATCCTGGTGGCCGGCATCACCCCCACAAAGGCGGGTGAAGGCAAGACCACCGCCACGGTGGGCCTGGGCGACGCGCTCCGGCGCATCGGCCGGCAAGCCTCGATCTGCCTGCGCGAGCCCTCGCTGGGCCCCTGCTTCGGCATGAAGGGCGGCGCGGCCGGCGGCGGCTACGCCCAGGTGGTGCCCATGGAGGACATCAACCTCCACTTCACCGGCGACATGCACGCCATCGGCGCGGCCCACAACCTGCTCGCCGCGCTGGTGGACAACCACATCTACTGGGACAACGAGTGCGGCATCGACAGCCGCCGGGTCGTCTGGCGCCGGGTCATGGACATGAACGACCGGGCGCTCCGGGAGATCACCGCCGGACTCGGCGGCGTCACCAACGGTTATCCGCGCACGGACGGCTTCGACATCACCGTGGCCTCGGAGGTCATGGCCATCCTCTGCCTCGCCGAGGGTCTTACCGACCTGCGTGAGCGCATCGGGCGCATCATCGTCGGCTACGACCGCGCCATGAATCCGGTCCATGCGGCCGATCTGGAGGCCGACGGCGCGATGACCGTGCTGCTGAAAGACGCCATCCAGCCGAACCTGGTGCAGACGCTCGAGCACACGCCCACCTTCGTCCACGGCGGGCCGTTCGCGAACATCGCCCACGGCTGCAACTCGGTGCTGGCCACACGTACGGCGCTGAAGCTCTCCGACTACGTCGTGACCGAGGCCGGCTTCGGCGCCGATCTCGGCGCCGAGAAGTTCTTCGACATCAAGTGCCGCAGCGCCGGCCTGAAGCCGGACTGCGCCGTGATCGTCGCCACCATCCGGGCGCTGAAGATGCACGGCGGCGTCACCGAGGACAAACTCGACCACGAGAATCTCGTGGCGGTGGCGAAAGGCTTCGACAACCTCGCCCGGCACGTGGAAAACACCCGCAGCTTCGGCGTGCCGGTGGTCGTCGCCCTGAACCGTTTTTCCACCGATACGAAGGCGGAGTTCGACATGGTGCGCCAGGCCTGCGCCGAGCTCGACATCCTGTGCGTGGCCTGCGACCACTGGGCGGAGGGCAGCGCGGGCGCCGTCGAACTCGCCGAGGCGGTGGTGGACCTGATCGAGCGGGACGGCGCCGAGTTCCGCTATCTCTACCCCGAAGACATGCCGCTGTGGGACAAAATCCGCACGGTGGCCCAGAACATCTACCGCGCGCAGGGCATCATTGCCGACCAGAAGGTGCGCGACCAGATCGCCCGCTACCAGGAGACCGGCTACGGCCACTTCCCGGTGTGCATCGCCAAGACGCCGCTGAGCTTCACCACGGACCCCAACGTCAAGGGCATCCCGAAGAACCACGTCGTGCCCGTCCGCGAGGTGCGGCTGGCCAACGGCGCCGGCTTCCTGGTGGCCATCTGCGGCAACATCATGACCATGCCCGGCCTGCCCCGCCGCCCGGCCGCGCGCAACATGCGCATCGACGCCGACGGCAAAGTGGACGGCCTCGCCTGAAGCACGTAGGAGGGCCTTCAGGCCCGATTCCTCCCTACCCAATCCCCTTCTTTCCTGGCCGCCCTGCGGGGGAATCCATCTTGCTCCCGACAAAAGGTCGCGGCGATGGATACCCCCGCAGGGCAGCCGCCTCGCGGTGGCGTGCAGGGAGCACCAGTCAGCAGCGCTTACTGACTGGTGCCATCTTTCACGACCAAGGGCACGTCAGCGGGCGGACGCGGGTTGCGGGGTCGTCCGGGCCGACTGGAGCCGGTAGACAATGCTAGGAGCGGCTTCAGCCGCGATTGATCGGGCCTAAAGGCCCTCCCACAGGAGCGTCCCCGCGGCCCGTGTCCGCCCGATGGCGTGCCAACATCAAGAGAAGGCGGTATCGGCCAGGAAGAGCCGAATCGGGCCTGAAGGCCCTCCTACAGCCGCTCGCAGACCGATCCTTCAGCCCTCCGAGCGCGATTTTGCTATCCTTCGCAGCGTCATTTCGGGAGAGTAAACATGGCTGACCGGCAGAAGATTTTCGTCATCCTGGACCCCACCACCATGAACCAGCCGTCGCTGGTCATGGCCGAGACCATCGCCGCCGACGAGCAGGCTTCGGGCGCGGCCGACGTCGCGCTGCACCTTTATTGCTGCATAGCGGAAGAAGAGGTTCGGCGGCCGCCGAACCTGGACGATGCGACGGCCATCGCCGAGGAATTGTCCCGCATCGAGAGCTGGGTGGACCGGCTGGCGGAGCATGGCCGCGCGAAGGGCCTGCAGGTCGACACCGAGGTGGAGGTCAAGGCGGACTGGCGCCAGGCCATCGTGGATGCGATAGCCCGCGGCTCGAGTACGCTGGCCGTCAAGAACATGACCAATCAGTCGCGTCTGCGGCGCTGGCTCAGGGAGACCTCGGACTGGCGTCTGCTGCGTGACGCACAGTGTCCGGTGCTGCTCGTGAAGTCCTATGCCCGCCGGCACATCAGCAAGGTCCTCGTCGCAATCAAGCACCGGCCGGAGACTGACGCCTATCGCGCCGCCAACGATCGTCTGCTCGAAGCCGGGCGCAGGATCGCCACCAACGTCGGCGCGGAACTCAACGTCGTCACGGTGTACCCGGACACGAGCGATTACCCGGACCGCCAGCGCTTTGCGGACCGCTGCGGCCTGCCGCGCAACCAGGTCCGGGCGGAGATGGGGAAGCCTGAAGACGCGATCGCCACCGCAGCCAGGGAACTGGAGGCGGATCTGGTCGTCATCGCACGCGTATCGCAGCCGGACGCCGACGCCAGGCTCGGGCACACTGCCGAGAAGGTCATCGACGGCCTCGACTGCAATATTCTCGTGCTGCCGATGACCGAGGAATCGAAGGCCTGACCGGCGGCACGCCGGCCGGGGGCCTCAGTTCTCCAGGCGCTCGGCCCGGCGTACGATCTCCCGCACGGCGCCGCCGACGAGCGGCCCGTAGAACGGCAGGTGCGCGTACCAGTACATCAGCCCCCAGATGCCGGCCGGGTGCCAGTAGCAGCAGAGTTCGACCACCCGTTTGCCGGACGATTCGCCCTCCCGCTCCCGGATGGTGAATTCCTGCAGGCCCGAGCCCGGCGCCCGCATCAGCATCGACCAGGTAATGCGCTCGTTCTGCTCGATCCCGAGCACGCGCCAGCCATCGACCACATCGCCCATGCGCACCGCGTCGGGGTCTCGCCGTCCCGTGCGGAAGCTGGGTCCGCCGATCAGCCAGTCGAAGGCGCGCCGCAGCCGCCAGAGGAATCGGTACGAGAAAAAGTCGCCGTCGGCGCCGAAGCCCTGCAGCACCCGGAAGACGGACTCCCGGCTCGCCGTGGTCTCCGCCGCTCCGCAATAGCGCTTGGCGTAGAACGAGTATTCCGGGTTCCAGTCCCGGCAGGCGATCGACCCCTCCACCCAGCGCGCCGGCACGTCGTGGTTCTTCTCCGCCTCCAGCGTGGCGGAAACGGACTCGCGGAACGTGAGCAGCCGCTGCGGGACGAGCCTGCGAATCTCCTCGTCGTCGCCGACGTAATCGTGAGCCAGGCCCTCGACCAGGGACATCGCCGTGGTTGGAGGCACCGAGGTCACGAAGTACAGCCAGTAGCTCGATAGCTTCGGCGTCAGCACCGGCACGGGGATGACGAGCGGGTTCTTGCCGACGAACCCCGCGTAGATGTCCATGATCTCCTGATAGGTCAGGACGTCGGGCCCTGCCAGCTCGAACGTCTGATCGCCCTCCAGCGGCAGATCCGCTCCCGCGATCGTATAGGTGAGCACGTTCTCCAGCGCGATGGGCGTCGAGCGCTTGCGTACCCACTTCGGCGTGATCATCAGAGGCAGGTAGTTCACGAGGTCGCGGATGACCTCGAAGGCGGCCGACCCCGGACCGACGATCATGGCCGCCTGCAGCTCGATGACCTGGATGGAGCCGTCCCGGAGCGCATCGCCCACCACGGCGCGGCCTTCCATGTGCCGGGACCGCTCCTCCTTCGGCATGATGCCGCCGAGGTAGACGATGCGGCGCACGCCGGCGGCCTCGCAGGCCCTGCGGGCGTTCTCGGCGGCGCGTCGTTCGACCGGCACGAAGTCGCCGCCGCTCCACATCATGTGCACCAGGTAGTAGACGACGTCGGCGCCCTCGAGCACGGGCGCGAGGGTTTCCGGCGCGAGCACATCTGCGGACAGGCAGTCGACGCCCTCCCATTCACGCGCCTCCAGCACGGCGGCATTCCTGGCGACGGCGCGCACGTGCCAGCCCTGGCGGGCCAGGGCCGGCGTGAGGTTGGAGCCCATGTAGCCGCTCGCACCCAGCACCACGGCAATCCGCCCCGCCCCGTCGGGGAGTTCGTACGAGTCGACGCGATCGTCGACGGCCGGGCTGTCCGCGCTCATGAGGCCATTCTACGGCAGCGTCGCTGTCGTCGGCGTAAGCGAATAACGCAGCGTCGATCAGTAAATTGCGTATCCGCCGTCGACTCGTAGGGTCTCACCGGTGACGAAGTCCGAAGCGGGCGACACCAGAAAGACTGCCGCCCCGATCAGCTCGTCTGCCTGACCCCAGCGGTCGGCGATAGCAACGGATGCTCCGGCCTGCGCCAATCCCAATGCCAGGCTCCGGTCGATGCCACCGTTGCCGCCGGTGACCAGCGCTACGCGACCGCCGAGGTCGAACAGCGATGAAGGACTCATGATAGGTACCTTTGCAGGCGGGCTCGAATGGCTTCGAGTATAGTCTGTCGGCAGGAATACGCCCGTTAATGCCCGGTCGACTCGGTTCGGGACAGCGCGCGGAGTCCTCTTCCCTCAATTGCACTGGCGCTGCGAGCCGAATGATCCCGCGAAGCGGATCGGGGGGCCGCGATGAAAAGGAGAACAAGAAGATGCCCGTCGAGACGACCCGATTGTTCGCCGGCAGGTTCCGCTTGCTTGCCATCATCCTCGCACTGCCCGCACTCGCGTTCTCGACGATGCTGCGAGCGGACGACGGCTGTGAAGGCTCGGGCGACTATTCGTACCTTTGCGGCCCCGTGAACGCGGAAGACCTCGTCCTCATTCCGGGCACGAAATGGATCATCGCGAGCGGATTCGGCGGCGATGCGTCCCTTTACCTCATCGATTCCGAGCGCAAGACCTGGGTGGAGTTCTACCCGACCGACGAACCACGCGCCCGGCAGAATATGGCTACCTACGGTGCATGCCCGGGGTCGCCTGATCCCGATGCTTTCGTGGCCCATGGGCTGAACATTCGTCCCGGAACCGACGGCCAATCCACGCTATACGTCGTCGGCCACGGCGAGCGCGAAGCCATCGAGGTTTTCGATGTGGATGCGAGCGGCACCGCGCCGGTGCTGACCTGGACCGGTTGCGTCATGACCCCGGACGGCATGGAGGCCAACAGCGTGGCCTCGTTTGCCGATGGCTCGCTGGTCGCAACGATTCCACTGTATCCGGGCATCCGCATCAACGAGATATTCGGCGACAGACCTTCCGGCGCCGTCTACGAATGGTCGCCGGGCGATGCCGGCTTCACGAAGATCCAGGGCACAGAGATGCCCTACGCCAATGGCATCGAAGCATCCGAGGATGGTCGGGAGTTCTACGTCGCTTCATCCGGGCTGCGGCAGGTACTGGCATTCTCGAACAGCAATCCCGCGCGGTTGCTGCGCACGAGCGGCGAGTTCTCTTTCATCCCGGATAATCTGCACAGGGACGACGAGGGCAACCTGATCACTGCCGGGCTGGAGATCTCCGATCCCGTCTGCGGCGAAGTTCCGATGTCGCAGGAATTCGATTTCGAGAAGTTCGCGAGCTGCCCGAGGCCCTTTACGGTGCTTTCCATCGATCCCGAGTCTCTGCAGGGCAGCGTTGTCGCGAGTTCACCGGCTCACGAACATTTCACTAATATCACCATGGCGCTCGAGGCAGGCGCCGAACTGTGGGTGGGCACTTTCGCGGGCGATCGTATCGCCTACAGGAACCTTCAGCCGAGAGAAGAGCAATGACATTGAGCGTAATCGGAACGGGCGTCGGCCGCACAGGCACCTATTCGCTGAAGCTGGCACTGAACCGCCTCGGCGTGGGCCCGTGCCATCACATGGAGGAAGTCCTCCACAACATGCCCGTCCAGGTACCGCTCTGGTCGGCGGCCGCTGCCGGGAAGCCGGACTGGTCGCAGATCTACGCGGGTTACGGCAGCGCAGTGGACTGGCCCACCGCCGGCTTCTTCCGCGAACTGGCAGGGGAATATCCCTCCGCCCGATTCGTGTTGACGCTGCGTGACCCGGAAAGATGGGCCGACAGCTTCGGTGCGACGATCTATACCCTGCTCGCCGGCAGAGACCGGGCTCCCGAGGAGATGCACGCCTGGCTGGACATGGCCGCCAGCGTGATCGCCAGGACGGGTTTTCCGCCCGGCCTCGATCGCGACGGGCTGGTCGCGGCGTTCAGGGCGCATAATGACGCCGTCAGAGACGCCATACCGGCCGACCAGCTCCTCGTCTTCGAGGTAAAGCAGGGCTGGGAACCGCTCTGCGCCTTTCTGGGCGTGCCGGTCCCGGATGAAGAATTCCCCCGCACCAATCACCGGGAGGAGTTCTGGGATCGCGTCAACGGCAACATCTGACCCGGGACACCGGCATAAGCGAGGACATCGGCATGGCCACTGAATACACCGGAGGATGCCTCTGCGGAAGCGTCCGCTTTTCCTGCAGTGCGGAGCCCGAATACACGTTTTTCTGTCACTGCACGGACTGCCAGCGCACCGGCGGCAGCCCGTTCTCGGTGGAGCTGATGGTCCTGGCGGAGTCGTTCGACGCGCAGGGCGAGTCCCAGACCTACACCGTCGTCGGCGACTCGGGCAAGGAGGTGCACCGGCACTTCTGCCCCGCGTGCGGATCGGGCCTCTGGCTGGAATGCGACTCCGACCCGGGCTATGTTTTCCTGAAGGCGGGCGCCCTCGACGACGCAGGATGGGTGAAGCCCGACATGCACATCTTCACGGAGGCGAAGCAACCCTGGGTCGAACTGGGAGATTCGCTGCCGCGCTACGAGAGAATGCCGCCGGCGTAAGCCGAAGGCAGAGACAGGCCACTCTGCCGCGGCTCCGGTAGAGAGTTGCTAATTTCCGGAGTCGACCCGAATCCGACAACACGCGACTGACTCGCACAAGAATCCTGTGCACTGTTCGCAAAGCGGTGCTGAGGTCGATCGCGATCGTACGCTGAGGTGCTCCCGTGGTCCGAAAGCCGCCGCGCTGGTCTGGGCCGTGGGAAGCCGCAGGGGCTTCGCGGCCATGCTCGCTCAAGGGGGACAGGCAGCGGACTCGAAAAACTCAGAAAGCGAATCGCACGCCCAAGTTCCAGGTGGTGATCTTGCCGAACTCGTAGCCAGTGATCAACGCGCTGTGAGGCCGGAAGTACCAACGGCCGTTCAGGGCGACCAGAATGTCGGAGTCGAAGGTATCGGTGCCCTCGGTAGCGACCTCGCCGACCGAGGTGTAGCGCACATGGCCCTGCAGTTGGAGTGCTGGCGTCGCTGCCCAGATCACACCGAGTTCGCCGCCAATGCCGTTGTCGTCGACGTCGGCGTCGAGATCGATGCCGGCGACCCGCACGTCCTTGAACTCCGCATTGTCAAAGCTGAGGCGGCCGTAGAAGCTCGCTGTGGGCGAGAACGGGTAGGCATAACCAACACCGATCCGCCACCGCACCACGTCGAAATCACCCTCGACGGTGTCGATGCCGTCGCCGACCTCGAGCTCCTGACCGGTCAAGGAATAATCACCGAACAGGTGCATGTTCTCCGAGAACTGCCACGCGCCACCGATGAAGCCGCCGCCGCCGGCATCGGTCTCGAGATCGAACGTGCCGTTGTCCGTGAACGTCTCGGAATCCTCCACGTCGTTGACGAAGCCGGCGATGTAGCCGCCCTCGAGGTAGGTGAAGCTGAGATCCTGTGCCCCGGCAGCCATCGGCGCGCCCAGCGCGACCACCACGGCAAGTGGGAGCATCCTGTGACGAGTGGACATACAGTCACCCCTGTTTGGGAACTGACAAATACTGCCGGTCATCACGGCCGGGACTGTGTGAGACGACCTGTGGGCGACGTCCCGCTGTACACAATACTCCGGGGGGCAGACCGGCGACAAGGTGAAGCTGCCCGAACAGGGCACAGGCCAGATCATCATGCCTGCCGTTGTCATGCACCCGGCTTGCCGCGAAGCGACCCTGACGCCGTTCTGAGGTAGGATTCCCGCTATCGACCTACTCCAGTCACTCAAGACGTTCTGATGCTTTACTCTACGGATTGTATGGAGGAGTCCAGCAATGCTGTTACGTAAAGTCACCATGCACGTCCGGGAGCAAAACTGGACCGCCGTTTTCATCGATTTCGTAATTGTTGTCGTCGGTGTATTCGTCGGTCTACAGGTCCAGGACTGGAACGAGTTCCGCAAAGATCGAAATGAAGAGCAGCAATTGCTCGTTCGCCTGCTCGAAGAGACTGAACTATTGCTTGATGCTCATGAGCAGGAGCTGGGGCAGTTTCGCTTTCGAGCCGATGTACTCATGGGCGTCAATCCAATCTTATTCTCTCAAGCGCCAAGCAGGGCAATTACAGATCGTGAATGCTTGCAAATCACGTTTTCACACGTACAGAGGAGAGCGACTGACGAGCTTCCCGTCCTCGATGAGATTCTGGAGACCGGTCGGTTCAGTTTGCTGAAAGAGCCTCGTATAACGGATAGCCTGCGAACTTACCTGTTACGTCGAGAGCGCAGCCGAGCACACTATGACGAAGTGGTAAACGAACTCTTTCGTCTGCACAGCAGATACCCGGGACTCTTTTCCATTCGCCGCTTACCCGTGCCTGCCGGCAGCACTGCCGAATGGGAAGCTTTAGCCGGCGACGGCTATCAGTGGATCCCGGAGTGTAGCGTCGACGAAATGAGAGCGAATGCAGCGTTTTTGAACGAATATGTCGACAACCTGAGCCGGATAGAATCCATGGGAGGTTATGTGACCGAGCGCAGAGGCCACCTCATCGAGCTTAGACAGCTTCTCACCAATGCTATTCAGGGTACGCTGCATCCAGATTGATGAGAAACAAGTAGGCCTGCGCAGAAAAAAAAAGTAGCGCAGTTGACGATATTGACGGCCGCTCCTGGCCGACTCCGGAAGTGCGCGCCATAGTCCTTCCGGCGGGCGGAATGTCTGCTTACCGGCAAGGAGCAGACCGTCCCGGAAGGCCTGACCGCGTTTCCGCGGAAACATTTTCCGGAATCTGTTCGAAGCACTCTCGCCTGGGCATATCCGCCGAACAGCGTACGACGTAGCTGCTCGCGACGCCGATGGATAACCGGCAGATGCCCGGGACACGGATCATCTTCGCCTACCGCCCTGCGGCGCGCGATACGCGAATCTCCATGATTCACGCAGAAATGGCTCGGAAAAGTGGTTCTCACCCGCGTCGGGGTGCCCCCTGAAGTCACCGGCCCGGTTCCGGTAAACTGCCCGTAATCAACGTCGTCGGAGAACCCATGGACACCCTGCTGCAAGTCCTGCTCTATATCATCCTCGCCATCGCGCTGCTGTGGGCGGGAGCCCGCGTCTTCCTCCGCGGCCCCGACCTCGGCGGCTACGATCAGCCCGCCGGCAAGCTCGCGAGCGCCGCCGAGCGGCCCGGCGAGGACAACAGGCAGATCAGCCTGCTGCTGAAGGACCTGGAGGGGAAGATCCAGGCGGTGCCGCGGAAAGCGCGACTGCAGACCATCCGGGAACTGGTGGACAAGGGCTTCACTGACGTGATTCCGGAGGATCAACTCGGCGTCGAGCGGCGAAGCGTGGATGCCGCCGGCGTGCCGGCCGAATGGGTGCTGGCGCCCGACGCGGACCCGGCGCGCCGCCTCCTCTACATCCACGGCGGCGCCTTCTACGTGGGTAGCCCGTCGAGTCACCGCACACTCACCGCCGCGCTGTCGCGCACCGCCGGCGTGGCCGTGCTGGCCATCGATTACCGCCTGATGCCGGAGCATCCCCGCATGGCGAGCATCGAGGACTGCCTGACGGCCTGGCGCTGGATGCTGGAGCACGGGCCGGACGGCGATAGCGCGCCTGCCGATGCCTATGTGGCCGGCGATTCCGCCGGCGGCAATCTCACGCTGACACTGATCGCCGGGATCCGCGACCACGGTCTGCGGCAGGCGGACGCTGCGGTGGCGCTCTCGCCCATCACGGACAGCACCTACTCCAGCCCCAGCATGCGCTCGAACATCGTCACCGACGAGATGCTGGGGCCCATGCTCGGCCCGCTGATGCGGGTGCCCCGCTGGGCGCTGGCCTACGCCACGCTCTACCTGGCTCGCATGAAGCCGCAGAATCCTCTCATCTCGCCCATCTTCGGCGACCTCTCGAATCTGCCGCCGACGCTCATCCAGGCCTCGACCAGCGAGATGCTCACCGACGACTGCCGCCGCTACGTGAACAAGGCGCGGGAGGCGGGTTCTCCGGCGGAGCTGCAGCTCTGGCCCGAAATGGTGCACGTCTGGCAGTTGTTCGAGCCGGTCTCCGCCGAGGCACGGGAGGCCATCGGCCGCATCGCCGAGTTCCTGAGCCGCCACTCCGGCCGGCGCGAGAGCGCCGCCGCCTGACCGTTCCCCGGTCTCCGTCGGACGAGGATCAGGCGGCGGTCGCACCCCGGCGCTTCCAGATCAGGTAGATCGCGGGTATCACCAGCAGCGCCAGCGCGAGCGTGCTGACCATGCCGCCCACCATCGGCGCGGCGATGCGCTGCATCACCTCGGCGCCGGTGCCGCCGCCCCAGAGGATGGGCAGCAGACCCAGCGCGATGGAGGCCATGGTCATGACGATAGGCCGCAACCGCCTGAGCGCGCCTTCCTGTACGGCCTCGCGCAGCTCCTCGCGGCTGACGCCGCCGCCCTGCTCCCGGTGCTGCGCCAGCGCCAGATCCAGGTACACCAGCATCAGCACGCCGATCTCGACGGCGACGCCGGCCAGCGCGATGAAGCCCACGGCGACGGCCACGGAGAGGTCGAAGTCCATCCAGTACAGCAGCCAGATGCCGCCGGTGAGCGACATGGGCACCGTACCGAGGACGATCAGCACTTCCGTGAGGCCGCGGAAGGCCAGATACAGCAGCAACGCGATGATGGCCAGCGTCAGCGGCACCACCAGCGCCAGACGTTCCTTCGCCCGCTCCATGTACTCGTACTGTCCCGACCAGTTCAGCGAGTAGCCTGCCGGCAGATCGAGCCGCTCGCGCAGGAGCTCACGGGCGGCTGCCACGTAGGAGCCCACGTCGCGCCCGTCGATGTCCACGTACACCCAGCCGGTCAGGCGCCCGTTCTCGCTCTTCAGCATGGGGGGGCCGTCCTCCACGGCCACCTGCGCCACGTCGCCCAGCCGGATGCGGGCGCCGCCCGGCGTCACCACCGGCAGCTCGCGGATGGCTTCCACGTTCTCCCGTACTTCCCGCGGATAACGGATATTTACCGGGAAGCGCTGCAGACCCTCGACGGTCTCGGTGACATTCATGCCGCCCACGGCGCTCATGACCACCGTCTGCACGTCGGCGATGTTCAGCCCGTAGCGGGCCGCCTTCCCGCGCTCGATGTCCACCACCACGTAGCGCCCGCCGGCCACCTTCTCGGCGAACACCGAAGCGGTGCCCTCAACCTCGGGCAGCAGCTCCTCGATGCGCACGCCCAGCCCCTGGATCACGTCCAGGTCGGGCCCGTTGATCTTGATGCCCACCGGCGTCTTGATGCCGGTGGCCAGCATGTCGATACGGGTCTTGATGGGCATCACCCAGGCGTTCGTCACGCCGGGCAACTGCACGCGCTCACGGATCTCGGCGCGGATGTCCTCGATGTCGTAACCCTCGCGCCACTCGCTCTCCGGCTTGAAGCGGATCAGCGTCTCGATCATGGTGAGCGGCGCCGGGTCGGTGGCCGTCTCGGCCCGGCCGATCTTGCCGAATACCTGGGCCACCTCGGGCACGCTCTTGATGAGCCGGTCGGTCTGCTGCAGCAGCTGCCCGGCCTCGCCGATGGACAGCCCCGGCCGGGTGGTGGGCATGTACATCCAGTCGCCCTCGTCCAGCGGCGGCATGAACTCGGTGCCGAGACGGCTGGCCGGGTACAGCGCCGAGAGCATCAGCAGCAGACCCGCCACGACGAACAGCCAGGGCGCCCGGCTGACCCAGCCGATCACCGGCCGGTAGGCGGCGGTGAGCGCCCGATTCACCGGGTTGGCCTCCTCGGGCCGGATGCGCCCGCGCACGAGATAGCCGATCAGTACCGGCACCGCGGTGATGGCCAGCGCGGCGGAAGCCGCCATCGCCCAGGTCTTGGTCCAGGCCAGCGGCGCGAACAGCCGGCCCTCCTGGGCCTCCAGCGTAAAGACCGGTAGGAAGGACAGCGTGATGATCAGCAGCGAGAAGAAGATGGGCGGCCCCACCTCGGTGGTGGCGCGGGCCACGATCTCCCAGCGGCTGCGCCCGGACTTGTCCTCCGCCAGGTGCTTGTGAGTGTTCTCGATCATGACGATGGCGGCATCCACCATCGCGCCGATGGCAATCGCAATACCGCCCAGGGACATGATGTTGGCGTTCAGGCCCTGCGCTCGCAGGATGAGCAGCGCGGCCAGGATGCCCAGCGGCAGCGTGGCCACGGCCACCAGCGCCGAGCGGGCGTGCAGCAGGAAGATGGCGCAGATCAGCGCCACCAGCAGGAACTCCTCCAGCAGCTTGCCCTGCAGCGTGTCGATGGCGCGGCCGATCAGCTCCGACCGGTCGTAGGTGGGCACGATCTCCACGCCCTCGGGCAGGCTCGGGCGCAGCTCCTCGATGCGCGCCTTCACCGCGTCGATGGTCTGCTGGGCGTTCTCGCCGAAGCGCATGACGATGATGCCGCCGGTGACCTCGCCCTCGCCGTCCAGCTCGGCGATGCCGCGCCGCAGCTGCGGCCCGAGCCGAATCTCGGCCACTTCCTCCAGCAGCACGGGCGTGCCTTCCGGCGAGATCTTCACCGGGATCTGACGCAGCTCTTCCAGGCCTTTGATGTAGCCCGTGGCGCGCACCATGAATTCGGTTTCGGCCATCTCGATCACCGAGCCGCCCACCTCCGAGTTGCCCTGGCGGATGGCGTCGCGTATGGCCGGCAGGGTGAGGTCGAAGGAGCGCAGCCGGTCCGGGTCCACCACCACCTGGTACTGCTTCACCATGCCGCCGACGGTGGCCACTTCCGCCACGCCGGGCACGGTCTGCAGCTCGTACTTCAGGAACCAGTCCTGGATGGCGCGCAGCTGGGAGAGATCGTGCCGACCGCTGCGGTCCACCAGCGCGTACTCGTAGATCCAGCCGACGCCCGTCGCGTCCGGCCCGATGGCGGGTCTGGCCTCGGCCGGCAGTCGGGGCGCCACCTGGCTCAAATACTCGAGCACCCGTGATCGCGCCCAGTAAAGATCCGTGTCGTCGTCGAAGATGACGTAGACGTAGGAGTCGCCGAAGAAGGAATAGCCGCGCACGGTCTCGGCGCCGGGCACCGACAGCAGCGCCGTGGTGAGCGGATAAGTGACCTGGTCCTCGACCACCTGTGGCGCCTGGCCGGGGTAAGACGTCTTCACGATCACCTGCACGTCGGACAGGTCCGGGATCGCGTCCACCGGCAGTGTGCGCAGGTTCAGCGTGCCCGCGACCGCCAGCGCGGCCAGGCCGGCGAGGACCAGGCCACGGTTGCGGATCGACCAGCCGATGATTGCGCCGATCATCGGCCGGACTCCGTGCCGTCGCCGTCGCCACCCATGTCATGGCCACTGTGGTCCATCCCCTCCATGTCATGGCCCGAGTGATCCATCCCTTCCATGTCATGGCCGGAATGATCCATGCCCTCCATGTCGTGGCCGGCGTGCGGATCCGGCTCCTCCAGCCGCGCGAGCGCCTGCTCGCCGCCGGCCTCGGCGTCGATGAGGAACTGCCCGGAGGTCACGACACGGTCGCCTTCGTCCAGCCCCTCGAGCACCTCGACTTCGCTGCCGCTGGCGAGTCCGGTGACCACCGGCTGCACGCGAAAGCGGCCGTCGCCGGCATCCAGCACGACGCGCTCGCCGGCACCGGAACGGATCACCGCCTCGCGGGGAATGTGGAGCACGTCCGGCCGGGGCTCGCCCTGGATACGCACCTTGGCCAGCATGTTCGGGCGGAGCCGGCTGTCGGCGTTGTCGAAGACGAGGCGCAGCCTGAGCGTGCGCGTCTTCGGGTCGAGAGCGGGATAGATGTAGGCGATCCGGCCTTCCCAGGTCTCACCCGGATAGGCCTCGAAACTGGCGTAGGCCGGCAGGCCCTCGGCCATCCAGCCGATATCCTGCTCGAAGACTTCCACCTCGGCCCAGATGGTCGAGAGGTTCGCGACGGTCAGAACGTGGGTGGCCGGCGTGACGTAGTTGCCGTCCCGGCCCTCCATGGCAATCACCACGCCATCCTGCGCCGCGCGCCTGGGCAGGTTCTGCT
Organism: Lentisalinibacter orientalis; assembly: GCF_040706535.1. Classification (NCBI taxonomy): domain Bacteria; kingdom Pseudomonadati; phylum Pseudomonadota; class Gammaproteobacteria; order Woeseiales; family Woeseiaceae; genus Lentisalinibacter; species Lentisalinibacter orientalis. The sequence goes on along the minus strand of NZ_JAPDRJ010000001.1, from coordinate 1,800,331 downwards.
GTACGCTGCCGCCGCGCTCGATGCCGGCGATCTGTTCCGCGGTGAGACCGAGCGCACGCAGACGATCCCGCGCTGCGCGGGTGAGCGAAGCGTTACCCGAGGCGCTGGCCGTCAGCAGTTCCTGCTGCGCGGAGATCAGCTTGGGCGAGAACAGCGTATACAGCACCTGCCCGGCCCGCACGCGATCGCCGACGCTCGCGATGCCGAAGGACTCGAGCCAGCCCTCTGCCCGCGCGTGGTACATGGTCACGGTGGATTCGTCCCAGACGGTGTAGCCGACGGTGTCCAGGCGGCGCGCGAACGCCCCTCGCTCCGCCTTTGCGGTGCGCACGCCCAGCGTCTGGCGCACGGCGGAGGAGACGGCGATGCCGTCGCCGCCGCCGCCGCCGCCGCCGGCACCATCCGCGTAGACGGGCACGAGGTCCATGCCCATCGGCGATTTACCGGGCTCGTCCCGGCGATAGTTGGGGTCCATGGGTGCGACCCAGTAGAGGATCTCCCGCTCGCCGCTGTCGCCGGCGTCGGCCGCGGCGCCGGGCGTCTGCCCGCCGTCGGTGCTGCCCAGCCAGAATCCGAGCATGCCGGAGATGGCCGTCACGACGATCACGATGGCCCAGAACATGGATTGTGGTTTCATGGGGATGTCCTCCCGACGTCGGCGTCGATGCCCGTCAGCGCCTCGATGCCGGCAACGGTCATCAGCCGGTCGGCGCGCGCGCGGGCGAGGGTGAGTTTTGCATCGAGCAGAGCCGTCTCCGCGTCGATCACGTTGGCGAATTCCCCGCGGCCGGACTCGAAGTCGGCGCGGGCGGCGTCCAGTCCCTGCTGCGACAGGGGCACGATCCGATCCCGGTACAGCGCCACGGTCTGCTCCGCCTCGTCGAGGCGGGCGAGCAGGGAGCGCAGTTCGGCGCGGAGCCGGAACGCCAGGTCCTCCCGCTCGGCCTGCAGGCGGTCCTGTTCGAGTTCCGCGGACGAGACCGCGGAGCGCCGCTTGTCGCCGCCGAACGGCAGGTTGATCTCGGCGCCGATCTGCCAGCGCTTCTGCGCCGGGTCCAGCGCGCCGACGTAGCCCGTGTACACGCGGAAGTCGGGCCAGTAGTCCTTGTGCGCCAACTGCAGCCGGGCGCGGGCGCCGACGAGCGAGGCATCGATCCGCGCCAGCGCCGGATGGCTGGCGACGAGCGCATCGGCCAGTTCGGCCTCCGGCGCCACCACCGGTGCCGGCGGCATGGGCGCCGGGCTCGGCAACGGCGCGTCGGCGGGCCGGCCCCTGAGCGCGTTGATCTCGGCGATGAGTGCGGTACGGCGCTGCGCTAGCGCGAGACGCTGATGCTCGAGCCGCAAAGCCCGGGTCTGCACGCGCAACAGGTCCTGCTGCAGTCCCAACCCGGCGGCGTACTGCGCCTCGGCGACGGGCTCCAGCTCTTCCACCAGGCGGAGCTCCTCGGCACTGCGGGCCAGCGCCTCGTGCACGTACCACCATTCCGCCCAGAGCCGCTCGGCCCGGGCCGCCAGCTCCCTGGCGAGCACGCGCTCGGATTCTCCGGCGGCCTCGGCCACCGCCAGCGCGACATCGCCGCGCAGCCCGCGCTTGCCGGGCCAGGGCAGGCTCTGGCTGAACTGGATCTGGCCGCGGCCGTCCACCCGGTGGCCGAAGGTATTCGGTGCGGCGCTCAGCATGAGGCGCGGGTCATCGAGGTCGTCGGCCGCCTCGGCCTCGCTCAGCAGCGCGGCGGTGGCGGCACGCCGCCCGGCCAGCGCCCGGTTTGCGGCGAGCACCTCCTCGGTGAGCATCTCCGCCGTGAGGGCGAGCGGGACCTGGTCGGCGGCCCAGCCCCGCGGCAGGAATATTGCCGTCAGGCTCAGCGCGAGCAGCAGGCCCGCGCAGCGTCGGATAAACATGTGAAGTCTCCGTCATTCGTCTTCGTTCAGTCGCCGCGCGGACGCGTGCGACAGCGGTCCGCCGCCAGGCGGACGGTCAGGAGACGACGATCGGAGGTCTGAGGAGGTACTCGGGGGCGCGTTCCGGGGGCGGCGCGGCGGAGAGCGGCAGCGCGTGCCGGGCCGGCGCGGGCAGGGCCTGCGGGATCGCCGTCTCCAGCGCGCTCAGCGGCATGCTGACCGCAGTGCAGAGACAATCGATGCAGTGGGCCGCCGGGGCATCCTGGTCGCAGCAGTCCATGGTCTGATCCATGGACTGATACATGGTCTGATCCGCGGCATGGCCGGCGGCCTGCGGTCCGGTACCGTGACAGGGCATGGCGGCATTCCCGTCGTTCGCGACCGCGCGGGCGGTCTGCGCGGCGGGCTGCGGCAGGACGTCCATCGCGCAGGCGTGGGCCAGCTCTCCGGCCGAGGCGGCCAGGATGCTCACGATCACGGCGATGGCGGTCAGCCTGCGCATGCGTGGATTAGAACCCATGCCGCGGCGTCAGTCCAATGCGCGGCTCCCGAAAACGGACATCGGCCGCGGATGGCGGCGGCCGGCCCGGCGGCTCCGGGACCGGCGCCGACCGCCTGCCGCCGGCCGTTCCGGGTTAACATTCGCCGGAAACGCAAGGATCCGCCCCATGCCGCTCGCAGACATCGCCGCCGTCATCATCACGCGGGACGCCGAGGCCACGCTGGCCGAGACGCTGGCGAGTCTCGCCCGCCTGCCCGAGGTGGTCGTCTACGACAACGGCTCGACGGACGGCACGGAAGACATCGCCCGCGCGCACGCGAACGTGTGCTGGTTCAGCGGCGAGTTCATGGGCTTCGGGCCGACCAAGAACCACGCCGCCGGGCTGGCCGAGCGGGACTGGATACTGTCCATCGATGCCGACGAGGCGGCCAGCGAGGAACTCGTCGCGGAACTCGACGCGCTGGATCTCTCGGACCCCGCGCGGCTCTACGAGGTGGACCGCCACAACTACTTCATGGGCCGGCGGGTCCGCCGTGCCGGCTGGGGCAACGACTGGCTGCCGCGCTTCTATCATCGCGGCCGCCATGCCTACAACCAGGCCAGCGTGCACGAGCGCATCGAGCCGCAGGTCGGCACGACAGTCGTGCGCCTGCGCTCGCCGCTGTATCACCGGGCCGTCGAGCGCCTCGGCGCCTTCCTGCAGAAGGCGGACCGCTACTCCGAGATCCGCGCCGGTCGCGCCCATGCCGCCAAACCGCCGGTGCTGATCTTCCTGCGCGCGGTGTGGGCATTCCTGCGCACCTATTTCATCCGGCTGGGCTTCCTGGAAGGCTGGCGCGGACTGGTCATCGCCTGGGGCGACGCGGACGGCGTGTTCTACAAACACATGAAGGCCACGGCCCGGGAACGCGCGGCGGCCGGCCGCTGATCCGCCTCCGCCCATGCCCGCCGACAGACCCGAGATCACCCACATCAACCTCGCCCGGGGTTTCCGCGGCGGCGAAAATCAGACCCTGCTGCTGGTGCGCGAACTCGCGCGCCGGGGCTGGCGCCAGCAGTTCATCGGCCGCGGCGGCGAACCGCTGGCGGAGCGCCTCGCGGGTGTCGACGGCCTGAGCATCACGCCCGTCGGCGGCGTGCTGGGCGCGGCGGTGCGGGTGGCAGCGCCGCTGGTGCATGCCCACGAGGCGCGGGCGGCGCAGGCGGCCTGGATCGCGTCGAAGCTGCGCGGCTGCCGTTACCTGCTGACGCGCCGGGTCATGAAGCCGCCGTCGCACAGTGTGCTGACGTCGCGGATCTACCGGGACGCGGCCGCCGTCACCGCCCTCTCCCGTGCCATCGCCGATGTGCTAGCCGAACGTTTTCCCGGCCTGGACGCCGCCGTGATACCCAGCGCGCTGGCCGCCGCCGAGCCTGATCCGCGCCGCGTGGCCGAGATCCGCAAAGCGATGCCCGAACCCTTCCTGGTGGGCAACGTCGCAGCGCTGGACGTGGCGAAGGGCCAGCTCGAACTGCTCACGGCGGCGAAGACGCTGACGGCGGCGCATCCGGACATGGGCTTCGTCTTCGTCGGCGACGGCGCCGACGGCGAGACCATCCGCGCGGCCGCCGCCGGTCGGTCCGGGATCCACTTCACCGGCTTCGTCGACAACGTGGCGGATTATCTGGCCGCCTTCGACGTGTTCGCCTTCCCGAGTCACCACGAGGGGCTGGGATCTGTGCTGCTCCAGGCGATGGCCGGCGGCACCCCCGTCGTGGCGAGCGACACGGGTGGCATTCCCGAGCTGATCCGCCACGAGGAGACGGGACTGCTGGTACCGCCCCGGGACGCGACCGCACTGGCCGCCGCCATCGAGCGCCTGTATGGCGACGAGGAACTGCGGCAGCGGCTGGCCGGCGCCGCGCGCCAGCGGCTCGGCGCGTTCTCGATTGCCGGCGTCGCGGAACGGCTGGAGGCGCTGTACCGCGGCCTCGGTTAGGCGCGGCTGCCCCGATCGGCACTTCTCAGGTCCGCGTAGGCATCGGGCAGACTGTCCGGCCGGCCCTTGAACTTGCGGTGCACCCAGTAGTATTCCGCCGGCGCCTCGCGGATCCACTCCCCCACCATCTCGTTGTAGCGGGCCGCATCCGCCACCGGATCGCCGGAGGGAAAATCGGCCAGCGGCGGATAGACGGTGATGCGGTAGCCCGCATCATCGGGCAGCCGGCGCGGGAACAGGGGCAACACCACGGCCTTGCCGAGCTTGGCCAGCGCGCTGGTGGCCGTGTTGGTCATCGCCGGTTCGCCCATGAACGGGATCAACTCCGACTGCTTGCGCCGGTAGCTCTGATCCGGCGCATACCACACCGGCACCGCTTCGCGCAGGCTGCGCACCATGGTCTTGATGTCGCTCTTCTCGATGGTGCGCCGGGCCGAGCGCTCGCGGCCGCGCCGCCAGATCTCGTTCACCAGCGGACTGCGGTGTTTGCGGTACACGGCATCGAACGGCGGCAGGTTCATGTACAGCACGGGGCCGCTGAACTCCAGCGTCGTGAAGTGGGCCGTGAGCAGGATGGCGCCGCGGCCCTGCTCCACCGCGCGGTGCACGTGTTCCGCCCCTTCGATGGTGGCGAGCCGCGCGATGAAGGCGTCGCCGCGCCACCAGGCGCTCGCCGTCTCCAGCAGCGACATGCCGAGCGAGCGGAAATGGGCGCGGGTCAGCGCCTCCACCTCGTCCGCCGACTTCTCCGGGAAGCACAGGCCGATGTTGCGGCGGGCCACCGCGACGCGTTTCGGCAGGAGGCTCGCGGCGAGCCCGCCGAGGGCGCGGCCGAGTCGCATCTGCGCCCGGTACGGCAGCAGGCAGGCCAGTCTCAGCACGGCGATACCGAGCCAGGCGGGCCAGTAGCGGGGATGCAGAAAGGCGGTGAGGCGGGGGCGGTCTTCGGACATGGCAGCGCCAGTTTAGCCGTGCCCGCAAAAAAAATCGGCCCCGCCGTCAGACGGGGCCGATTGCGGAGGCGGGGGAGGATGCCTCAGAAACGATATTCGAACGTCCCCATCACACGACGGGGGTCGCCGTAGAAGGCGGTGATGCTGCTCTCCAGGCCGAGATCCGGGAAGTAGTAACCCGCCACCTTGTACTCCTTGTCGGTCAGGTTCTTGCCGTGCAGGCCCAGGCGCCAGCGGCCGTCGGGGTCCTCGAGCACGAAGCTGAGGTCCCACAGCGTGTAGGCATCCTGGTCCAGTTCCGGCGTCGGCACCTCGAACTGACTGGTGTCGTCCCGATACGAGAGCGTGTTGCGTACGGAGAAGTTCGTGTCGCGCCCGATCACCTGCATCGGCCGCTCGTAGATGAGCGTGGCGCTGGCGGTCACTTCGGGCGTGTTCTGGAAGACGCGCTCGTCCGCCACGTCGTTGCCGAGCGCATCGATGAACTCGTTGAACTCCGCATCGATGTAGCCGAGCATCCAGTTCAGCCGGAACGCATCGGAGAGCTGCGCGGCACCCTCGAACTCCACGCCGAAGATGTCGGCGTCCGCGGCGTTCGACGTGATGCCGATGAAGGTGTCCACGACGCCGTCGTTATCCGAGTCGATGCCCACGGAGCCCGGGATCTGCACGTCCTGGTAGTCGGCGAAGAACACCGCGATGTTGGTGTTGACGGTGTTGTTCAGCCACGAGGACTTCACGCCGAATTCGTAGGAACTCACGGTCTCCGGCTGGAACAGCATGAACTCGAAGATGTCCTGCTCGTCGACGTCGCCGTCGCCGTCGAGATCGGGCGCCGAGCTGGTCTGACCGCGCGGGTCGAAGCTGCCGCCCTTGAAGCCTTCGCTCCAGGTGAAGTACAGGTTCTGGGTATCGCTGGGGGCGTAGCTCACCGAGAAGCGCGGCGTGAACTCGGTGAATTTCTCGCTGCCGTCGAAGTCCGACGTCGTCGCGATCGGGATGGCCGAACCGCCGAAGTAGCTCGACGTGCCGCCAATCAGCGTCTGCCGCAATACCCGGGAGCTGCGCTCGTCCGAGGTGTAGCGGCCGCCGACGGAGACGGCCCAGACATCCGTGAGCTGATAGGTGAAGTCCGCGAACAGTGACCAGGTCTCCGTGTCCACGTCACCCAGCGTGAAGGCGTTCAGCCCCGGCAGGCCCAGGAGGTCGCCGGTGGTGCCCAGGATGACGTCGAAGGCCGTGAAGGCATTGGCGTCCAGATAGTAGGCGCCGGCCACGCCGGACAGGCGGTCACCCTCGTACAGCACCTGCAGCTCCTGTGAGAACTGGTCGTTCTCGTACACGGCGGGCACGTCGAGGTCCGCGGCGGGCAGGCTGTCGAAGTCGATCGGGGTGTAGGTCTGGTCGTCACGGTAGGCCGTGATGCTTTTCAGCGTGAACGCCGGGGTGATGTCCCACTCTGCCAGCAGGGACATGCCCCGCGCCTGCACTTCCTGGGTGGGATTGTTGAGGCCGGCCCGGGTGTCGTAGACGTCGTCCAGGATGGGCGCTCCGGACAGGTTGCCGACCGTCAGACGGTGACCCTGGCGGGGGTCGGAGTCGTCATCCAGGTAGTCGCCGGTCAGGCGGAAGAACAGGGTGTCGCTCGGCAGCCACTCGACGCTGAAGCGCCCGGCCAGCAGGTCTTTCGCGTAGTTCTCGGTGCCGGGCAGGTTCAGGTTGTCGCCGAAGCCGTCGTGGCTGAGACGCGCCACCGAGCCGCCGATGCGCAGCGTGTCGAAGACGGGCGTCGAGGCGCTCACCACCGTGTCGAGCTGATTGTAGCTGCCCACCGCCACCTTCACCTTGGCCTCGGGCTCGTCCGAGAGACGCTTGGTCACGTACTTGATGGCGCCGCCGATGGTGTTGCGCCCGTACAGCGTACCCTGCGGGCCGCGCAGCACCTCGATGCGCTCCACGTCGTAGATGTCGAGCACCGCGGCCTGCGGCCGGTTCAGATAGACGTCGTCGATATAGATGCCGACACCGGCCTCGAAGCCGGGCACCGGGTCCTGCTGACCCACGCCGCGGATGAAGGCGGTGATGGTCGTGTTCGTGCCGCGGGAGACTTCCAGCGTCACGTTGGGCGTCGTCTGCCCGACCTCGGTGATATTCAGCGCGCCGATACGTGCGAGATCGTCACCGCTGAATGCCGTGATGGAGAGCGGCACGTCCTGCAGCGACTCCTCCCGGCGCCTGGCGGTCACCACGACTTCCTCGATGGCGCGAGCGCCCTGTTCGGTCTCCTGGGCGACGGCGACCGGACCGAAACCGGTCACGGGCAGCGCGACGGCCAGGACTGCACCCAGTCTCCGGGCATAGCGGTAGCGTATAGGCATGACAGATTCCCCCGTTGGTTGTGATAGCGGCACCGGAGTGCCCGCGCTCGGGCCGTTGCAGCCAAAATTCAACGAACGCTGAATGAATCCTATTTCAACGCTGGTTGAATTACAAGACCGCAGACCAACGGCCGTAGGAGGGCCTTCAGGCCCGATCCGGCCCTGCCAGACCCACGTTCTATTCTGGCCGCCCTGCGGGGGTATCCATCTTGCTCCCGACAAAAGGTCGCGGCGATGGATACCCCCGCATGACGGCCGTGCTCGTGGCGGCGTGACGGAACTGCCGGTCAGAGACGCTCACTGACACGCGCCAGACCTTTCGGCTGCGGGCCCGCCATCGACTGGGGTGGACTGCGGGGGACGCTCAGGTGGGAGGGCCTTTAGGCCCGATCAATCGCGGCTGAAGCCGCTCCTAACATCGTCTATCGGCTCCAGTCGGCCCGGACGACCCCCGCAGTCCACCCCAGTCGATGGCGGGCCTACGCCGATAGGAAGGTGCTCCGGTCAGAAGAGCCGGATCGGGCCTGAAGGCCCTCCTACAGGCCCTCCTACCCTTCTGCCAGGGCGCGGAAGCCGGCGGCGACGAAGCGGGGCATGCGCTCGCTGATGGCCTCCATGTCGGTGGAGCGGCACAGGCCGCCGGACAGGTTGTCGATGCGGCCGGTCTCGGCGAAGGTGAGGGTCAGGGCGCCGGAGAGGAAGTGATAGGACCAGTAGATCTCGGCCTCCGACCACTCGGGTTTCGCCCGCATCAGCGCTTCCAGGAAGCGCTTGACCAGGGGGTCGAAGAAGCGGGTCATGAGCTCGCCGCCCCACTCCGGCGAGTTGTTGATCTGGGCGATCAGCGCGAAGTAGTGCTTCCACTTCTCGTGGTCCTCCACCAGCAGCTGCAGCAGCGGGTTGGTGAAGGCGGCGATGATCTCCTCCACGCTCGGCAGGTCGTCGGTGTGCCGGGCCTCCACTTCCTCCAGCGCCTGCAGGCGGATGGCGTTCAGCACCTCGGCGTGGCGCAGCAGCACGGCGTCGAAGAGGTCGCGCTTGGACTTGAAGTGGTAATAGGCCAAAGCCACGTCGGCGCCAGCCTTGCGCATGATCTGGCGCACGGTGACGCCGTCGAAGCCGTGCTGGGCGAACAACTCCTCGGCAGCGTTCAGTATGCGTTCCCGGGTCGCTTCGGTCTTGCGCTGCTTCTTTGCCATCCAGATCACCGTGGGGTCAGTGCTCCTGCATTCTAGGGGCCGCCCCCTTGCAACTCAACAAATGTTGAAATACGCTTCAACGAGCGTTGAAATTTGCGACAGGGGGATCGCATATGGCCTGGTTCAGCGCCGGGGAAGCCTATCTGCCCGGCATCATCGACCTGAACGCGCGCTGGCTGGCGAGCAAGCCGGCGGTGATCTGCAAGGGAGAGACGCTCTCCTGGTCTGCGTACCGCGAGCGCCTCGGCGGCGTGGCCGCGGGCCTCGCGGCGCTGGGTCTCGAGCCCGGCGACCGGGTCATCGTGCTCATGCGCAACGGCATCGAGATGGCCGAAGCCCTGTTCGGCACCATCTACGGCGGCTTCGTCGCCGTCCCGCTGAACGTCTCGGTGAGCGACGAGGGCATCCTCACGCTCATCCGCGACAGCGGCGCGAAGGCGGTCATCGCCTCCCACGAGCATGTACAGAGGCTGGCCGACATGGGCGAGGATCTGCCCGCCACACTCACCGGCCGCATGATCGGCCACACGGGCGCCGGCGCACCGGCGGCCGGTTTCATCGAGTACGCCGAATGGCGGGATCACCATCCCGCCCGCGCGAGCGGCCATCCGGTGGCCGCCGGCGACGAGTGCAACATCATCTACAGCTCCGGCACCACCGGCCTGCCGAAGGGCATCGTGCACTCCCACGCGTGCCGGGCGGCCTGGGCGTACGACATGGCGCTGGCGCTGCGCTATCACGGCGGCGCGCGCACGCTGTGCGCGCTGGGCCTGTACTCCAACATCACCTGGGTGGCGATGCTCGCCACCTTCTGGTGCGGCGGCACCATCGTGGTCATGCCCGCCTTCGACGTCGGGGAGTTCCTGGCCACCATCGAGGACGAGAGCATCACGCACTCGGCGATGGTCCCGGTCCAGTTCCAGCGCGTCTTCGAGCATCCCGCCTTCGGCAAACACGACCTCTCGAGCCTGGACAGCCTCATGTGCTGCGGCTCGCCGCTGCACGAGGCGCTGAAGCAGCGTATCTACGACGAGATCTGCGGCGACTTCATCGAGCTGTACGGCCTCACCGAGGGGCTGGTCACCACGCTGCAGCCGGAGGACGCCGCGCTGCGCATGAACTCCGTGGGCCGGCCCTGCCCGGGCCAGGACATCGTGATCCTGGGCAATGACGACGAGGTGATGCCCGCGGGCGAGCCCGGCGAGATCGTGGGCTACGGCCGGCTGCTGATGACCGGTTACCTGAATCGCGACGATGCCAATGAGGAGGCTACCTGGACCGATGCCGAGGGCCGGCGCTGGCTGCGCACCGGCGACATCGGCCGCCTGGACGAAGAGGGTTTCCTCTATCTCGTCGACCGTAAGAAGGACATGATCCTGTCGGGCGCGCAGAACATCTATCCCGCCGACATCGAGGCCGTGGCCGCGCGGCATCCTGCCGTGGCGGACGTGGCCGTGATCGGCGTGCCCAGCGAGAAGTGGGGCGAGACGCCGTTGGCGGTGGTGGTGCGCGGCGAAGACGCCGACGTGGAGGCCGATGCGCTCGCGGCATGGATCAACGAGCGGGTGGGCAAGCAGCAGCGGGTGGCCGGGGTGGCCTTCGTGGCCGAGCTGCCCCGCAACCCGAACGGCAAGGTACTGAAGCGCGAGCTGCGCAAGGACTACGCCGACACGACATTGTGAGGGCAGGGCCATGAGCGACCCGGGCGACCGTGCCGACGCCGGCAACTACAGCGACGAGTACTACGAGAGCGAGGACGGGCTGCGGCTGCATTACCGCGACTATCGCCCGCCGGGCGGCGCCGACGACCGGCCGCCGGTCTTCTGCCTGCCCGGCCTCACCCGCAACTGCCGGGACTTCGAGGCCATCGCCCGTCACCTGTCGCAGGACCTCTCACCCGGACGCCGGGTGATCTCGCCGGACTTCCGCGGCCGCGGCCTGTCCGACTACGACCCCGAATGGCGGAACTATCATCCGCTCACCTACGTGCGCGACGTGGAGAAGCTGGTCGCGGAACTCGGCCTCGAGCGGATCGTGTGCCTGGGCACCTCCCTCGGCGGGCTGGTCTCCATGACGCTGAACCAGCGCAGACCGCAGCTGGTGGACCGGGTCATACTGAACGACGTCGGCCCCGAGATCGCGCCGGAAGGCCTGGCCCGCATCATGGGCTACGCGGGCAGGACGCCGGATATCCGCTCCTGGGAGGACGCCGTCGCACTGTCGAAGGCCAACTACGGCGTCGCCTATCCCGACCTCACCGACGAGGAATGGCTCGCCTACGCGCGCACCGCCTACCGGGAGGACGAACACGGCGTGCCGCGGCTCGACTGCGACCCGAAGATCGGCGATGCGCTGCGTGAGGTGGGCGGCGAGCTGGACGATCCCTGGGTGCTGTTCGCCGGTCTGGCGGAGACGCCGACGCTGGTGATCCACGGCATGCTCTCCGACATCCTCACCGACGAGATCGTGGCGAAGATGCGCGCCGCCAAACCGGACCTGGAAGTGCTGCCCGTGCCGAACCGGGGCCACGTGCCCATGCTGAACGAGCCGGCCTGCCTGGCCGGCATCGACGCCTTCCTCGCCTGAGCCGACCCTACTCGAACTCGATCAGCAGGTCCTTCGCCTCGACCTGGGCGCCGGGGCCGGCGACCACCCGCTTCACGGTGCCGTCCCGCTCGGCCGACACGGCGGTCTCCATCTTCATGGCTTCCATGGTCAGCAGGGGATCGCCCCGCTCCACCTTCTGGCCGGGCTCGACCGCGACGGAGACGACCAGGCCCGGCATGGGCGCAGCGACATGGCTGGAGTTGGACAGGTCGGCGCGCTCGTGCAGGACCTTGTCGTGGGCCAGCGCGTTGTCGGCGATGCGCACCGAGGCCGGCCAGCCGTTCACCTCGAAGAACAGGTGGCGCACGCCTTCGGGGTCGGCCTCGGAGGCCGTCAGATAACGGATCACCGCCTGGCGCCCGTCCTCGACGATGGTGACCGTGATGTCCTCGCCGGGCTCCATGCCGTAGAAGAACACGTGGGTGGGCAGGACGCTCACGTCACCATACTCCTGCCAGTGGGCCTCGAACTCGGCGAAGACCTTCGGATACATGTTGTGGCTGGCCACGTCCAGCTCGGAGGCCGGCCGGCCGATGGCCTCCGACAGCTTCTCGCGTTCGGCCGCGAGATCCACGGGCTCCAGATGCTTGCCCGGCCGGTCGGTGAACGGTTTCTTCCCGCGCAGCACCTTCTTCTGCAGGTCGCGCGGGAAACCGCCCGGCGGCTGGCCGAGTTCGCCGGCGAAAAACGCCACCACCGAATCGGGGAAGGAGATGTCACGCTCCAGGTCGCAGACCTGCTCGATGGTGATGTCCTGGGTCACCATCATCAGCGCCATGTCGCCCACCACCTTCGAGGACGGCGTCACCTTGACGATGTCGCCGAAGGCCTGGTTCACATCCGCATAGGCCCGCGCCACCTCGTGCCAGCGACGGCCGATGCCGAGCGAGTTCGCCTGCTCCTTGAGATTGGTGAACTGGCCGCCGGGCATCTCGTGCAGATAGACCTCGGAGGCACCCGCGCGGATATCCGGCTCGAACGCGGCGTACTGGCCGCGCACCTGCTCCCAGTAATTGGACAGCGTGCGGATGTGGGTCTCGTCCAGGCCGGTGTCGTGATCGGTGAACTTCAGCGCCGCCACCGCAGAGCCCATGCAGGGCTGGGAGGTGAGGCCGCTCATGGCGTCCATGGCGGTGTCGAAGGCGTCCACGCCGGCGGCCACCGCCGCCAGGATGCTGGAGACCGCGGCACCGCTGGTGTCGTGGGTGTGGAAGTGGATGGGCAGGCCGATCTCCTGCTTCAGCGCGGTGATCAGCTTCGTCGCGGCCGCGGGCTTCAGCAGCCCGGCCATGTCCTTGATGGCCAGGATGTGGGCGCCCGCCGCCTCGAGCTGCTTCGCCAGCTCCACGTAATAGGCCAGGTCGTACTTGGGCCGGGCCGGGTCCAGGATGTCGCCGGTATAGCAGATGGCGGCCTCGGCGATCTTGCCGGTCTCGCGCACGCTGTCGATGGCGACGCGCATGTTCTCCACCCAGTTCAGGCAGTCGAAGATGCGGAACACGTCGACGCCCGCCTCCGCCGCCCGGTGGGTGAAGTGGCGCACCACGTTGTCCGGGTAGTTGGTGTAGCCGACGCCGTTCGATGCCCGGAGCAGCATCTGCTGCATGAGGTTCGGCATGGCCTCGGACAGGTCCGCCAGGCGCTGCCACGGGTCTTCCTTCAGGAAACGCATGGCCACGTCGAAGGTGGCGCCGCCCCAGGACTCCACGGAGAACAGGCCCGGCATGAGCCGCGCGTAGTGCGGCGCGATCCGCAGCATGTCCACCGAGCGCATGCGGGTGGCGAGCAGCGACTGGTGGGCGTCGCGGAACGTGGTGTCGGTCACCACCGGCACGGGTTGTTCCTTGAGCCAGTTGGCGACGGCCTCGGGCCCGTCGCGCTCCAGAATCTGACGAACGCCGTCGACGACCGGTACCTCCGGCAGCGGCGGCGGCTCCGGCGCCCGACGGCTCGCCGGCCGCGCACGCCCCTCCACCTGGGCGTTGCCGTTGACGATCACCTCGCCGATGTAGTGGACGAGCTTGGTCGCGTGGGTCTGCGGCAGCGGCAGGTCGAGCAGCTCCGGCGTCTCGTCGATGAAGCGGGTGTTGTAATCGGCCTCGAGGAAGCGCGGGTGGGTCACCAGGCCCTGCAGGAACTCGAGGTTAGTCTCCACGCCGCGCACGCGGAATTCGCCGAGCGCACGGCGCATGCGATGGACGGCCTCCAGGTCGTTCTGGCCCGATGCGGTGACCTTCACCAGCAGGCTGTCGTAATGGCGCGTGATGACCGCGCCCGAATACGCGGTGCCCGCGTCCAGGCGGATGCCCGGACCCGCCGGGCTGCGGTAGGCGACGATGCGGCCGAAATCCGGGATGAAGTTGTTACGCGGATCCTCGGTGGTCACCCGGCACTGCAGCGCCGAGCCGCGCATGCGGATGTCGGCCTGCGCCGGGATGCCGCAGGTGTCGGGGTCGCCGATGCGCCCGCCGGCGGCGATCTGGATCTGGCTCTTGACGATGTCGAGCCCGGTCACCTGCTCCGTGACGGTGTGCTCCACCTGCACCCGCGGGTTGACCTCGATGAAGTAGTAGGCGCCGGTGTCCACGTCCTGCAGAAACTCGACCGTGCCGGCGTTCGTGTAATCGACCGAACGGGCGAGCCGCAGCGCGGCGTTGCAGATGTCCTCCCGGGCCGCCTCGTCCAGGTAGGGCGCCGGCGCGCGCTCCACCACCTTCTGGTGACGGCGCTGCACGCTGCAGTCCCGCTCGAACAGATGCACCACGTTGCCGTGCTCGTCGCCCAGCACCTGCACTTCCACGTGGCGGGCGCGGCGCACCAGTTTCTCCAGGTACACCTCGTCGTTGCCGAAGGCCGCCTTCGCCTCACGGCGGGCCATGTCGATCTGGCTGTGCAGCTCCTTCTCGTCCTCGATGACCCGCATGCCGCGGCCGCCGCCGCCCCAGCTCGCCTTCAGCATCACCGGGTAGCCGATCTCCGCCGCCAGGCGGGAGATCTCGGCCGGGTCGTCCGGCAGCGGCTCGGTGGCCGGCATCACCGGCACGTCGGCGGCCTCGGCGATCTGGCGGGCCTGCACCTTGTTGCCGAGCCGGCGCATCACCTCCGGTTTCGGGCCGATGAAGGTGATGCCGGCCTGCGCGCAGGCCTCGGCGAAGTCCGGGTTCTCGGACAGGAATCCGTAGCCGGGATGCACGGCATCGCAGCCGGACTGGCGCGCCACCCGCAGCATCTCGTCGATGTCCAGGTAGGCGCCCGTCGGCGTGAGGCCGTGGCCTATCCGGTAGGCCTCGTGGCCGCTGAAGCGGTGCAGGGTGAGATGATCCTCGTCGGAATAGACGTTGACCGCCTCGAGTCCCAGCTCGTAGGCGGCGCGCACGATCCGGATCGCGATCTCGCTCCGGTTCGCGACGAGGATCTTGGTGATATTTTTCCCGGCCACGGGGCGCTCAGAGGGCCTTCAGGACGGCGTCCAGGCTCTCCCTGGCATCGCCGAACAGCATGCGCGTGTTCTCCTTGAAGAACAGCGGGTTCTGCACGCCGGCGTAGCCGGTGGCCATGCTGCGCTTCAGCACGATCGTGGTCTTGCCCTTCCACACCTCCAGCACCGGCATGCCGGCGATGGGGCTGTCCGGCACCTCCTGGGCGGACGGGTTCACGATGTCGTTGGCGCCGATCACGATGGACACGTCCACGTCCGGGAAGTCGTCGTTGATCTCGTCCATCTCGAACACGATGTCGTAGGGCACCTTGGACTCGGCCAGCAGCACGTTCATGTGGCCCGGCATGCGGCCGGCCACCGGATGGATGCCGAAGCGCACGTTCACGCCCTTGTCGCGCAGCATGCGGGTGAGTTCGTAGACGATGTGCTGGGCCTGGGCCACGGCCATGCCGTAGCCGGGCACGATCATGACTTCCTTGGCGTCTTCCAGCAGCGCGGCGGTGTCCTCCGGGGTGATGGGGTTGACCTCCCCCTCCTCGCCGTCGCTCGCCGCGGCCATGCCGCCGCCGGTGCCGAAGCCGCCGGCGATCACGTTCAGGAACTTGCGGTTCATGGCCCGGCACATGATGTAGGAGAGGATGGCGCCGCTGGAGCCCACCAGCGCGCCGGTGACGATCAGCAGATCGTTGCTGAGCATGAAGCCGGTGGCTGCCGCCGCCCAGCCCGAGTAGCTGTTCAGCATGGAGACCACCACGGGCATGTCCGCGCCGCCGATGGCCATCACCATGTGCACGCCGAAAGCGAGCGCGATGAGGGTCATGAAGACGAGCGGCCAGAACCCGCCGCCGGCCGCCGACTGCTGGACGAACTCGGCACCGAACCAGACGGCCCCGATCAGGAGGCCCAGGTTCAGCCAGTGACGCGCTGGCAGCAGCATCGGACTGCCGCCGATGCGCCCGGAGAGCTTGCCGAAGGCGATCACCGAACCGGAGAACGTGACGGCACCGATGAGGATGCCGAGATAGGTCTCCACGTCGTGGATGGTCTTCTCCACGCCGGTGAAGTGCACCGACGGGTCGCCGAAGTTGACGAAGCCGACGCACACGGCGGCCAGGCCGACGAGGCTGTGCAGTATGGCGACCAGTTCCGGCATCTGCGTCATCTGCACGCGCCGCGCCACCAGCAGGCCGATGGTGCCGCCGATGGCGAGCGCCACGATCAGCAGCACGTAGTTGTCGGTGACGATGCCGAAGATGGTGGCGAGCAGGGCGATGGCCATGCCCGTCATGCCGTAGTAATTACCCCGCCGTGCGGTCTCCTGGTTGGAGAGCCCGCCAAGCGCCAGGATGAAAAGGACGGTTGCGCCGATGTAGGCGACGGTGACGATTCCCTGTGGCATGTCTGTCTCCTACTTGCGGAACATCTGCAGCATGCGCTGCGTGACGGCGAAACCACCCGCGATATTCACGGCGGTGATGAGCACGGTGAAGCCCGCCATCCAGGCGATCCAGCCCACCGGCGAGGAGATCTGCAGCAGCGCGCCGATGATGATGATGCTGGAGATGGCGTTGGTGACGCTCATCAGCGGCGTGTGCAGCGACGGCGTCACGTTCCAGATGACCATGTAGCCGATGAAGCACGCCAGCACGAACACGGTGAAGTGCTGCATGAACGACGGCGGCGCCACCGAACCCAGGCCGAGCAATGCCAGCGCGCCAGCGCCGAACAGGATGATCGGGCCCATGACGCTGGGCTTCTTCGGCTCGGGCGGTGCCGGGGCCGGTTCGGCCTCCTTTTTCGTCGGCGGTGCCGCGCTGATCTTCGGCGCCGGTGGCGGCCAGGTCACCTCGCCCTCCTTCACGACGGTGGCGCCGCGCACCACCTCGTCATCGAAATCGACGACCAGATTGCCGTCCTTCTCGGGCGTCATGTCGGTCAGCAGGTGACGGAGGTTGGTGCCGTAGAGCTGGCTGGACTGGGCCGCGAGCCGGCTCGGCAGGTCCGTGTAGCCGATGATGGTCACGCCGTGCTGCTCCACCACCTCGTTCGGCTCGGTCAGCTCGCAGTTGCCGCCCTGCTCGGAGGCCAGGTCGACGACGACGCTGCCGGGCTTCATCGACTCCACCATCTCGGCGGTGATGAGCTTCGGCGCCGGCTTGCCCGGGATGAGCGCCGTGGTGATGATGATGTCCACGTCCTTCGCCTGCTCGGCGAACAGGGCCATCTCGGCCTTGATGAACTCCTCGCTCATCACCTTGGCGTAGCCGCCCTCGCCCGAGCCCTCTTCTTCGAAGTCGAGCATCAGGAACTCGGCGTCCATGCTCTCCACCTGCTCCTTCACCTCGGGGCGGGTGTCGAAGGAGCGCACGATGGCGCCCATGCTCTTGGCCGCCCCGATGGCGGCCAGCCCGGCCACGCCGGCGCCGATCACCAGCACCTTGGCGGGCGGGATCTTGCCGGCCGCGGTGATCTGGCCGGTGAAGAAGCGCCCGAAATGCTGGGCGGCCTCGATGACGGCGCGGTAACCGGCGATGTTCGCCATGGAGGAGAGCGCGTCCATTTTCTGGGCGCGGGAGATGCGCGGGATGGAATCCATCGCCAGCACCGTCACCTTCTTCTCGGCGAGCCGGTTCAGGAGATCCTCGTTCTGGGCCGGCCACAGGAAGCTCACCAGCGTCTGGCCCTCCTGCAGGAGTTCCACCTCCTCGCTCTCGGGCGGGCGCACCTTCAGGACGATGTCGCTGGTCTTCCAGAGTTCGTGGGCGTTCTCGACGACGCTCGCGCCGGCCTCGCTGTAGGCATCGTCGGAGAAATCCGCGGCGCTGCCGGCGCCGCTCTCCACCTGCACCGAGAATCCGAGCTCGATCAGCTGACCGACCACCTCGGGAGTGGTGGCCACGCGTTTCTCGCCGGGCCATGTCTCCCGGGGCACACCGATCTTCATAGGGTTCTCCACGTTGAGTTCTTCGTTCTCGGGCCCTTCGGCGGGCCGGGCCAATCCCCAATGATACGGAAGAATCGCCCCCGCGTCAGACGGTGATGAGGTGCCAGACCCAGGCGACGGCCAGGATATTCAGTACGGCGGGGAGGATGCCGAGCACCCGGGCGAGCCCGCCCAGCACGCGCAGGCGGGGCAGTGTCTGCAGCAGCAGCCACACGGCGATCAATGCGGCCAGACTCAGCAAAGCCAGCACGGCCAGGGTGGCCGTGGCGCCCGGCGCCGCGCCATCCGCGGGCACCAGGCGCGGCGCGACCGCCGCCGACAGCATCACCAGCGCCCACAGCGCCGCGAGGATGTAGGTGCCCTGGGAAGAAGGTCTGGGAGCTCCGTCGTCCATGGCCCCAGTCTAACTCAGCCTGCGGCAGCGGCCTTTGTCACCGATCCTGCCACCGAGCTTGGCACCAGGGCCTCGCGCTCGGCGATCTTGCGCCGCTCGACGCCGTCGGGATCCAGGCCGATCAGCAGCAGCAGCGCCAGCAGCGGCATGAGCCCGCCCAGCAGGTACAGCTCGTCCAGGCGCAGGTCGTAGCCGGCGACGTCCAGCCAGGTCAGCAGCTTGGCGCCCAGCGCGTAACCGAGGTTGCCCATGGCCATGTACAGCGTGAACTGGGTGGCCGCGGCCGCCGTCCAGGAGACCTTCATGTAGAGCGAGAACATGGCGACCGTCGAGAATGCCATGGCGCCCTTGAAGGCCGGCAGCAGCACCACGTGGCCTCCGTCGGCATCGAAGGAGCCGGCGAACAGCAGGCCGAAACCGCCCATGGACGCGGCGAGTACCGTGAGCCCCACCGCGGCCATGCGCCGGCGCCCGTACCGGTCGCAGAGATAGCCGCCGGCCAGTGCGCCCACCAGCTCGCCGAGCACGCCCCAGGTCCCCTGGGCCCGCGAGAAGCGCTCCGCGCTCCAGCCCAGCCCCTGCACGAAGAACTCCGTGGTCAGGGGATAGAACAGGCCCTCCGTCGAGACGTGGATGACACCGAAGATCAGCAGCGTCGCGGTGGTACGGTTGGAGAAGGCCCGCTTCAGTTCCTTCAGCGTGATCAGCGGCCCGAAATCCCGTGCCGCGGCGACGCCCCGGGCCTGGCCCGCGCTCCACGGCAGCCGCTTCTCGCCCGCGCGCTCCGGCCAGGCGATGACTACCGCCAGCACGGCAATCACCATCACCGCCTGGATGATGACCGCCGTCGGTATGCCCCAGCGGGCGGCCACGAAGCCCATGCCGGCGCCGCCCACCGCGATGCCGGCGAGCTTCGAGCCCCACATGAAGCCGTTGACCCGGCCCCGCTCGCTGTCGTCCAGCAGATCCACGGCCAGCGCGTCCGCCGCCACGTCCTGCATCGACGCGAAGCAGTTGTGGATGAAGAACACCCAGGCGATCCAGGTCAGCGTGCCGGTACTTTCCAGGGCGCCCGTGTACACGGCACCCAGCAGCGTCACGGCCATAGAGGTCTGGGCGAACATGAGCCAGGGACGGCGCAGCCCCATCGACGGGAACCGCAGCGAGTCGATCATCGGCGCCCAGACGAACTTGAAGCTCCAGGGCAGGATCGCCATGGCCGTCACGGTGGCCGTCTGGGCCTTGTCGTGGCCCGCCTCGCTCAGGATGGCCAGCAGCGCGACGGTGGCGAAACCCCAGGGGAATCCCTGGGTGAAATACAGCAGGCACAGCAACACCCGGCGGGCGTAGCGGTTATCCGCCAGACTCAAGGGCGCTCGGGCATCCACGTCTTTCCCCCGCGATCCTGCCGGGCTCGCACCCCCGGCGGCGCTCCCCCGAGTCAGCCGCCCGCCGAAAGATGCAGAATACCGACCGGGCTGTCAATTTTTTGCCCGGTTCAGGCGACCGCCCGACTCGCGCCCTCCACCATCCAGAGCACGACGGCGTAGCGGGCCCCCTTGCCGATGCCGACCAGCAGCAGGAACAGCCAGAGGCGCACCCGCATCAGCCCGGCGACGAAGGTGAGCGCATCGCCGCCGATCGGCGCCCAGGCCATCAGCAGGGACCAGACGCCGTAGCGCTGGAACCAGGCCTGGGCGCGGCCCAGATTCTTCTCCCGGAACGGAAACCAGCGCCGGTCCTCGAAGCGCAGGAAGAAGCGGGCCAGCGCCCAGTTCACCGCCCCGCCCAGCGTGTTGCCGGCCGTCGCCCAGGTCCACAGCGCCAGCGGGTCGTAGCCTTCCACCAGCAGGCCGGCGAACAGGACCTCCGAGTAGAACGGCAGCAGCGTGGCCGCCAGGAGCGCGGTGAAGAAGAGTCCGACGTAGGTGATCAAGCGTGCGGGACCCCCGATCGATAGTCCCGGGCCGCCGCCACCAGCCGGCGGAACAGCCGCCGCTGGCGGGAGAGATACAGCAGGAACTCCGGATGCCACTGCACACCCATGAGGAAACGGCGACGGGGTTCCTCCACGGCCTGCACGATCTCGTCGAGATCCCGGCCGGACACCTCCAGCCCCTCGCCCAGCCGGTCGATGCTCTGGTTGTGAAGGCTGTTGATCTTCAGTTCCTGTCCGCCGAGAAGGCCGGCCAGCCGGGTGTCCTCGCGCACGCACAGCGTCTTCAGCGGCAGCAGCGTGCGCCGGTGCGAGGTGCGGTGGCGGCGGCTGCGCAGGTCCTGGAACAGGGTGCCGCCCAGCCGCACGTTCAGGAGCTGCGCGCCCCGGCAGATGCCGAGCAGCGGCGTGCCGTCGGCGAGCGCGCAGTCGATGATCTCCGATTCGAAGGCGTCACGCTCCGGGTCGTAGCGGCCCTCCACCTCGGCCTCGGCCTTGTAGAGCACCGGTTCCACGTCGTGCCCGCCGGTGACGATCACGCCGTCCAGGTCGCCCGTGGACACCCGGTCGCCGGGCCGCAGGTGGCGCGGCCGGCCGCCGGCCAGCAGCACGGCAACATGCACGCAGACCCGCGGTCCCCACGCCCCACGGCGCGGGCCGGTGATGCCGATCAGCGGTCTGCCGTCCGGCCCAGCCAAGACTCGACCTCCCGTGCCCAGTTCTCCAGCAGGTGCCCGAGCGGCTCGTCCAGCCAGCGGGCATAGGCCCTGCAGATGCGAATGAGCCTCGCGCGGTCCGCCGCCAGCGCCTCCACCTTCAGCCAGTCGGCCCAGGCGAGATGGATGCCCCAGTAGGGCCGATCGATCTCGCAATTCGGCAGGCGGTAATGGAAGGTGGGGCGCGGCTTCACCCGCGGGTCGTCCACCACCGCGCGCACCCGCTGCTCGTCCAGATGGAGAAACAGCGGCAGCAGGTCCAGCGCCCGGTTGCGCGTGGGGTTGTCCGCCAGGTAGTCGTCGATCAGGCGCGCCTGGCCGGGCTGGTAATCGGGATCCACCACCTTGCGCACGTAGCGGGCGGGGAACGGCGCCATGAAGCGGGTCAGCCGGCGCGTGAGATCGGGTGCCGAGCGCTTCTCCAGCCAGTCGTACAGGCAGAAGAAGGCCTTGAGATAGGCGACGACGGTGTCCGGGTCCAGGGACGGCAGCTCCGGATTGAGCTGCAGGCCGAAGGCGTAGGAGATGCCGGCCCCGGTGCCCCGGGCACCTGCGTGGCGCAGCCGCGCGATCAGCGACTGCACCTCGGCGAGGCGCTCCATCGGCAGCGGCGGGCTGACCACCTCCACCGGCACCACCGCTTCGGCGCCGGCGCGGACGAGACTCTCGGCGGCCTCGTCGATGAAGGCCGCCAGGTCCGACTCCGGGTCTTCCTCCCGGCCCTTCTGCTTCAGGTACTCGTAGTCGAGCTCCACGCCCCAGTCGCCGGCCGGATCGCCGTGCACCAGGTGCTCGTCGCGACTCTTCTCCTCCACCTGCCCGCCGAAGTGAGTGGCCACCAGCCGGCTGACCTCGGCCACGCCGGGGCCGATCATCTCCAGCTCGACGCCCACCCGCCGGGGCTCGCCGTCCGGGTTGTCGGTAACCGGCGGCAGCGGCACGCGCCAGTCGCGGAACAGGTCTTTGTAGTCGGCTTCGTCCATCCGCTCGACACTAGCAGATGCCCTGCGCAGATGCCCATTTGCCGGCGAGGCGGACGCACCGGGGCCTCAGCCGGAGTGCTAGCATAAGGGCCAGCCCGGAGCCGATCGATGTCATTAGCCGCCAATCCCGCCTCGCTCGCGCTGCTCGTGCTGACCCTCGCGGTCAGCCTGGCTGGCCTGTATGCCAACCCGCGCATCATCGAGGCGAACCTGTTCCGCCCCGCCCGGCTCGGCCGGGGCCGCGACTGGCACACCGCCATCACCAGCGGCTTCATCCACGGCGACGTGCCCCACCTCGCGTTCAACATGATCACGTTCTTCTTCTTCGGCCTGCCGCTGGAGCGCCACATCGGCACCGTGCCGTTCGTGATCCTCTATGCGATCGGCCTGCTGGCGAGCCATGCCGGCACTTTCATGAAGCACCGGGACAACCCCGCCTATGCCTCGCTGGGCGCCTCGGGCGCCATCTCCGCGGTGCTGTTCGCATTCATCGTGTATTTCCCGACCTATTCCATCTTCATCCTGCCCCTGCCGGTACCCATCCCGGCGCCGCTGTTCGCGGTGGCCTATGTCGTCTACAGCTGGTATTCGGCGCGCCGCGCCGCGGGCAGGATCAACCATGACGCGCACCTCTGGGGCGCGCTGTCGGGGCTCGTATTCGTGGCCGTCACCGACCCGGGCGCCTGGCAGCGGCTGTTCGCCATGCTCGGCTGACGCGCGCCGCTCCGGCCCTACTCCAGGAAGCGCTCGCGCAACAGTCCCAGATCCGCATCGTCCAGCCCGAGCGCTGCGCGGAGGTAGGCCTCCGTGTCGCCATAGCGCCGGTCGATCTCCTCGAAGGCCGCGCTGAGGTAGTCCTCGTGGACGGAGCAGAACGGCGCCACCGTCTCGTCGTCCCACGGCCCGGCCAGCGAGTCCTCGATGGTCTGCCGGATGCGGGCGAGGATTTCTTTGGGCGGATAATAGGTGGAGGACAGCAGGTAGTCCTCGAGGATGTCCTCCCGGGGTACCTCCAGGGCACCGAGCAGCAGGGCGGAGGCGATGCCGGTGCGGTCCTTGCCGACCATGCAATGGATGACCACCGCATGCTCGTCGGCGGTGGCCAGCAGCTTCAGCAGACGGCCGAAGCGCTCCGCGAACCCGGTGACGTAGCTGCGGTAGGCGTCCACCATCATGTCGTGGGTGGACTCGCGGGTGGCCGTGCCCGACTCCAGCCGCCGGCGGTAGCTCTTCGTGCTGCCGACGTCGATATCGAAATGGTGGCTGCGGATGCCGGGCGGGATCCGGTTGGCATAGGCCTCGGACTCGCCGGTCCGGCGCAGGTCGAACACCTCGCCGATGTTCAACGCGGCGAAGCGTTCGCGATCGGCCGGCGTCAGCCAGCCGAGGTGGCTGCTGCGGAACGCGCGGCCCCAGGCGACCCGGCGGCCCTCGGCCGTGGTGTAACCGCCGAGGTCGCGGAAATTCGGCGCCCGCTCGAACGGGATCAGGCGGAGCGGCTCTTTGGGGGATGCGGCAGTCCGGGTCATGAGCGTTTCGGGCAATGGAACGTTCCGTTATTTTGCCACGCCCGCCTGACTCTGCACGCGGAGCGCGGACCTGTCGAAAAAAGAAGAGGCGGACCCGGCAACCGGATCCGCCTCCGTGCGATCAGTCTGTCCGACGAGGCGAGGGCCGTACCGGCCGCCGCCCGAGGGCTCAGGTGAGATCGACGACCTTCGCCCCTTTGGCGGCGCGAGCGACGGCCTGGATACCGTTGTCGCGGCTCGACTCCGACTCGTAGTTCTGGCTGGTGCCGATGACCTGGTGGTTCTTCGCCTTCATGTTGAAGCGGAATTTGCCCGTGGGAGTCGTGTTCTTGACGAAGCAATTGGCGTCGCCGCAGTTCTTCTGCACCGACTCCGCACCGTTCACGGCGCTCGACTTCGACTTGTAACCCTCGCTAGCGAGCAGATTCTCACCGTTGCCCGCTACCAGACGGAATCGATACTCGCCCTTCTTGTCCTTATAGATCTCGAATTTGCCAGCCATTGCCTGTTCCTTCTCCGGTTCTTGGTTGTCCGAGCGCACGAATATACCATCAAACCGGCCGCTGTCAGGTGCATGGCCGCGGGATCAGCCGGCCTGCTGCCGGACGGCGGTCTCGGCGGTGCCGACCGCGCCGCCCTCGCAATAGCGTTGCGACCAGGCGATGGCGGAGCGGCAGAAGGGACTCCCGGCGACGTCGATCTCGAAGACCGGGGCGTACTGGCGCAGCTTGTCCGCACCCGCCGCGACGAGCCTGCCCGCGAATTCGGCGTCGACCTCGACGCTGGGCGAGAAGCGCTCCACCAGCCGGACGAGGGCCGCGTCCTGGGCCTCGTGGTCGTCCATGCCGGCCACGTCGCAGAGTTCCTCGGCGAATATCGCGATATCACGCAGCCGGTCCGCCTCCGACGCCGGCTCCTCCGGCTCGTCGTTGGGCAGCCCGCGGATCACGTCGATGATGGCGTCCGGCAGTTTCCACACCCGGGCGACGGCGGCGCCGAGATCCTCGTAGCTCACGCCGAGCACGCCCCGGGATGCGGCCATCTTGGACAGCTCACGGGTCACCATCAGACGGCGTATCTCGCCGTGCTCCTCGGGGAAGTAATAGATGACCAGGTTCTCGCCGAGGTTGCGGAACAGGCCGTAGATGAAAGCCTCTTCCGCGCCGGCGAGACCACGGCGCCGTGCCAGGTGGCGGGCCATGAGCCCGCACATGAACGAGCGGGTGGTGGCGTCCTTCAGCTCCGGGCTGCCCTGCATGCGCCCGAAGAAGGTGAGGCTGTTGGCGATCATGCGCACCTTCTCGAAGCCGAGCAGCATCACCGCATGGGAGATGCTGGTGACCTCGTTGGCGATGTGGCCGTAGAAGGCGGAGTTGACCAGCTTCAGGAGCTTGCTGGTCAGGGCGTAGTCGCGCAGGATCACGTTGGCGAGCTTCTCCGCCGGCGCGTCGCTGCCGCTGGCGGTGAGCCGGTTGATGTCCACCAGGGTGCGCGAGATGGTCGGGAAGTCCTGCTTGCGCTGCATGCGCCGCAGCAGGAATTCCACCGTGCTGTGCGACTGGGACTGCGCCTGCTCGCCGAGGCCCGACTCCTGCAGGAACAGCCGGAACGCCTCGCGCATGGCGCCGGCGTCCTGGTAGCGAGCGGCGGGGTCTTTCTCCAGCGCCCCTTTCAGGAAGGCCGCGAAGAGTTCCCCGGCGGGCCAGCCCTGCAACGGCGCCATGTCCACGGACCTCTCGCAGAGCTGGTGGATGATGGCGGGCGCGGAATCGCCCTGCATCGCCGGGCGGCCGGCGACGAGTTCGTAGAAGGTGCTGCCCAGGGCGAACACGTCGGTCGCGGGTCCCAGCTCGCCGCCGCGGAAATGCTCCGGCGCCATGTAGCGCAGCGTACCGGTGGCCGTGTCCTTGCTGCGCCTGACCCGGCCCACCACCCGGGACAGGCCGAAGTCCATGATGCGGGGGCGCTCGTCCTTGTCCAGCAGCACGTTGCGGGGATTGAGGTCGAGATGGATCACGTCCTCCTCGTGGGCCGCCGCAACGCCGTCCAGGATGGGGCCGATCAGCGCGCACACGCGCTCCAGCGGCAGGGCGCCGTGCTGGCTCAGGATGTGGCGCAGCGTCTTGCCCTGCACGTACTCGAAGACGAGGTACGGCAGTCCCTTGTACTCGCCGGCGTCGTAGATGAAGACGATATTGGGATGGCGCAGCCGGCTCGCGATGCGCCCCTCCAGCGGGGTGCGGCCGTCGTCGTCCACGGCTGCGAGCTCCGGGTTGCTGGCATTCAGCAGCTTGACCGCGACCAGCCGCTCCAGCGACGGATCGTGCGCCAGGTACACCGAGCCCTGGGCGCCGCGACCGAGGCGCTGCTTCACTTCGAATCGTCCAATGCGTTGTTGTTGCTGTTCTTCCATGCTGCCCCGGCTGCTGATCCCCGACGGTATGACCCGGCCTTCATCGCCTCGCAGGGAATCTTAGCGGCCGCTCAGTTCCCGACCTGAGAAGTGAGTCGCGAAACCGTGACCCAGTTCCGTCCCGACGGCCGGCGCGCTTATGTGCCGCGGATCACACCGCCGCCGCGTCCGATTATGTAGGGTGGCCGCAACGACCGAGACGGAGAACCCGCGAGTGATGCCGACATCCACCGATGCCAGCGGCGAGACGACGCGCCTGCAGCTGTTTCATTCCCTGCGGATGCTGGACGCGCCGGAGGACGAGCGCTTCGACCGGGTGACCCGCCTGGCAAAGCGCCTGTTCGGCACGCCGGTGGCACGGGTGCGCCTCAACGGCGAGCGCGGGGCCATCGACGGCGCGCCGGCGGCACCGGACCCGGCCGCCACGCTGGCGGCCGACGACGTCTTCGTCGTCCACGACACGGCAGCGGATCCCCGCTATGCCGATCACCCGCTGCTCGGCGACGGTGCCGGCTTCCGCTTCTACGCCGGCTATCCGCTGTCCGCGCCGGGCGGCTCCCGGGTGGGCACCTTCTTCACCGTGGACAACGTGCCGCGTCTGTTCTCCGTGGAGGACATGGAGATGCTGTGCGAACTCGGCGAGATGGTGGAGGCGGAGCTCGAGAACATGACCCTGGCGGTCACGGACGAGCTCACCCGGCTGGCCAACCGGCGCGGCTTCCTGCGCACCGCGGAGCGCCTGATGCGCCTGTGCGCCAACCACGACAAGCCGGCTGCGCTGCTGGTCATCGACCTGGACGGGCTGAAGGAGATCAACGACGCCCGCGGCCACGAGCAGGGCGACCGTGCCATTCGCACCTTCGCCCGGCTGCTCCTGAAATCGTTCCGCCACTCCGACGTGGTGGCACGGCTGGGCGGCGACGAGTTCTGCGTATTCGCGGCGGATATCGGCGCCGCGGACCTGGCCGCCCCGCTGGAGCGGCTGGCCCGGCGGGTGACGGACTGCAACGCGGAAGCCGGGCAGGACTATCGGCTGGCCTACAGCGTCGGGCGCGTCCTGTTCGACCCGGACCGCCACGGCGATCTCGACAGCATGCTGCGCGAGGCCGATGCCCTCATGTACGCGCAGAAGCGGAGCAAGCGCTCGCCATGACGGCCTCCAGGCTGTCGCCCAGCAGCCGCTTCAGCCGTCCCCAGCGGGGATCGCCCCCGCTCGCGATGTCCTGACAGACCTCCAGTTCGATGCCGACGTAGCGCCCGGCGGGGAAACGCCGGCGCAGCCGGGTCACCAGGCCGTCGGCAACGCCCCGGTAGGGGTAGTTTCGCCGTACGCGCAGGCCGGGCTCGGTCTGCAACAGCGACTGCCACCGTCGACAGAGCGCCCTCTCGCGCTCGCGGCCCGGATCGTAGAGCAGGCCCACGTCCGCATTCCTCTCCTGCCCGTCCAGCACGCGGGCGAAACTGTGCACGGAGACGTGCAACACCGTCTGCCCCGCCTCGATGCCGCGTGCGACGTCGGCCTCGACCGCCTCGCGGTAGGGCCGGTAGTAGCGCTCGAGCAGGCGTGCCCTCTCGGCGGCCGGCAGGGCGCGGCTGAATTCGGAGTAGAGCCCCGGGTGGCCGGGCGAGCGGTTGCAGTCGACCAGCAGCCGGGTCACCCGTGCGCGGTGCGGCCGCACGCCGGTGCGGCGCGCGAGACAGGCGGTCAGCTCCGCGCTGCCCAGATCCACGGCGCGGTGGCTCGACAGCAGCTCGTCGGCCCCGCGGAAGAGCTCCGCATAGCGGGCCGGCACCGCGGCGGTGCCGTGCTCGCTGGTCAGGACGAGGCGGGTCTCAGGGCACGAAGCCATGGCCGGCGTCGAGGCAGTCGGCGAGCTGGCGATAGACCTCGCGCAGCTCGTTGCGGCCCGGCTCGGGCGGCAGCGCCCGGCGAATGCGGCTCGCCAGCGTGCCGTGGCGGAGATACAGCTCGAGCGGCTCCTCGGATGCAGGCAGCAGCCAGCCCCGCGCACTCAGGTCCTCGGCCAGCCGCCCCCACAGGTGGCTCACGGTCTCCGAGCTGCCGTCGTAGCCGAAGCAGCGCAGGAAACGGGAGTCCGTGATCTCGAGGGACTCGGCCCGCTCTTCGGTGAGCGCCAGCAATCGCACCAGGTCGTCCTGGGGCCAGGCCGCGATCGTCGCCAGCGGCGCCCAGGTCTCCTCGACCAGCGCGCGGATCACGCCCGCCGCGAGATCCGCGATCGCGAGGTCGGCCGCCGGGCACTCCTGGCTGTCGATGACGCGGATCTCGATGGCCATGCGGTCGAAACGGGCGATGGCGCCGCGGGCGTTCACCCACTCGTGGCGCAGCACGCCGTCCGGATCGAGCGGCGCGAGGTCGCCGTAGATCCGCTCCAGTATGCGCTCGTGGTAATCGCCCATGCCCGCAACCGGCTCCGGCACCACCTGCCCGGTTACCGAGGGCACCCGGGCGCAGTTGCTGCGATAGACGCGCAGCCGGTTGTCACGGCGCTCGGTGACGAAACCGTCGATGACGGGCGAGCTGGCCGCGATGCCGGGCAGGAGCGGCAGCGCCAGCCG
This sequence comes from Lentisalinibacter orientalis, assembly GCF_040706535.1. Classification (NCBI taxonomy): domain Bacteria; kingdom Pseudomonadati; phylum Pseudomonadota; class Gammaproteobacteria; order Woeseiales; family Woeseiaceae; genus Lentisalinibacter; species Lentisalinibacter orientalis. The sequence goes on along the minus strand of NZ_JAPDRJ010000001.1, from coordinate 1,771,874 downwards.
CACCCCTGCATGCAGCGCCGCGAATTCCCGGTCGCCGCGGAACGGCAGGTTGATCTGCATGCTCTGCAGGTTGCCCCAGCCGTGGCCGCGGCAGTCGAAGATGCGGTCGAACGCCTGGTAGATGTCGCGCTGTCCGTGGGGCCACAGACGGATGTCGGTGGCGGGCTCCAGCCAGGGATGCATGGCCCCGGGCAGCAGACACAGCCCGCGGCCGGCCAGTATCTCGCCGGCGCGGGCGACGTTCGCCTGGAAGTGGCCGGCCACCCCCTCCAGGGAGGGCACCGGCCCGTTGGTCTTGAACTCCACCACGTGCAGGGCGAGTTCGTTATTCCAGGCGATGGCGCCGTTGTCGTATTCGTCCGTGAGCTCGCCCGCGGCCTCGGTGAGCAGCCAGTCGCAGGCCGGCGCCGGGTCCAGGCTGGCCGCATCCACGATCATGTATTCGATCTCGATGCCGTAGCCCTCGAACAGGCCCAGCGTGTCCCGGTCAGCCATTGGCGCGGCCCCGCTTGCGGGCTTCCACCCGCGCCAGGAAGACGGCCATGATGCGGTCGTAGAGCTGATCGCCGAGCACGGCGTCCTCGACCCCGCCGTCGAGGCTCGGGTTGTCGTTCACCTCGATCACGTAGCAGCGCTTCCCGGTCTGCTTCACGTCCACGCCGTACAGGCCGTTGCCGATGGCGTTGGCCGCCCTGAGCGCGATGTCCGTGACCTCGGCGGGCACGTCGTCGACGGGCATCGTATCCCAGCGCCCCGAACTCACCCGCCCGGTGTCCGAACGCTGGTAGATCTGCCAGTGCCGCTCCACCATGTAGTAGCGGCACGCGAACAGGGGCTGGCGATCCAGCACGCCGATCCGCCAGTCGAAGTCCGTCGGCAGGAAGGCCTGGGCCACGACCAGGTCGGACTTCTCGAACATGGCCTTCAGGGCGGCGTCCAGCTCCGCCGGGTCGTCCGCGCGGGTGACGCCGGCCGAGAAGCTGGAGTCCGGCTGCTTCAGCACGCAGGGGAAGCCTAGCCCCTCGGCGATGGCTGCCGCGTTCTTGCGGCTGACGATCAGCGTCTTCGGCGTCGGCACGCCGAGCCGGCGCATCATCTCGGCGAGATAGACCTTGTTCGTGCAGCGAATGATCGAGATGGGGTCGTCGATGACCACCAGCCCCTCCAGCTCGGCGCGCCGGGCGAAGCGGTAGGTGTGGTGGTTCACGCTGGTGGTCTCGCGGATGAACAGCGCGTCGAACTCCGCCAGGCGGCCGAAATCGTCCCGCCCGATCAGCTCCACGTTGAAACCGGCCCGGCGGGCGGCGCGCGTGATGCGGCGCAGCCCCTGCGCATCCGACGGCGGCGACGCCTCCTCGGCATTGACCAGCACGGCCAGGTCGTAACCGCCCGGAACCTCGCGCCGGCGGCTCGGCCGACGCCGGGCGAAGTGGGCCTCGATGGACTCCAGCAGGAAGTCCCGGTGGGATTCAGGGATCTCGCCCACCGGCACCGCGCGCACGTTCTCCAGCAGCCACTTGCCGTCGCGGCGGCGGAACGAGGCCCGGATCAGCGGCGCCGGGAACAGGTTGAACAGCGCTCTGGCGAGCCGCTCGTGGCGCCGGGCAATGTTGCGGCCGAAGTACACGCTCAGGATGAATTCTTCGGACTCCAGCGTGTGCAGGCTACGCTGGATGATCGCATCCAGATCGTCGCTCGCCAGACGCGGCAGCGTACGCGTCTTAAGATCCTGGATGGTGGCCACGTCCGGCAGCGGCCGCTGCCCGCGCGCCGTCGCCAGCAGCGAGACGTAGTAGCCGTACTGCTGGTAGCGGTACGACGCGCAGAGATTGAACACGCGCAGGCCGCGGCCGCGGCTGAACTCCTCGGCCGTGAGATAGGTGAGCGCATCCACCACCCGGGCCCCGGCGATCTCCCCGGGCCAGTGCTCGCGGTCGTCGACGACGATCAGGTTGGTCATGCCTGCTTGCCCCGCGGACGGATGACCAGCAGGTTGGCGTCGTAGGTGGCGATGCCGAGAAACACGGCGCCGATCAGACGCCGGATGTCCACCGGGTAGTAGCCGTCCGCCGAGTAGGGATTGGCCCGGTAGGGATCCGCCACCTTCACCTGGCGCGTGCGCCGGTCGTAGCCGGAGAGCACCACGAAATGACCGCAGGGCTCGCCGCGGATGTCGTCCGCGGCCATCGTGTCCGGGATCTCCCGGGCGCTGCGGTACAGGTAGGTGGCGCTGAGCCCGGTCATGATCGGCACCCCCTTCTTCAGGTAACGGCGGATCAGGCTGGTGGTGAGATCCTCATAGCGTACTTTTCCGCCGAGTTCGAGGAAGCGCAGGTAGCCCGCCGTCGCGGCCTGCAGCCGGCCGTCGCGCTTGACTTCGCGCTGGCGCCGCAGCCGTTCGGAAAGCGCATCCGCACCGGCCGGGAACCAGGACGGATCGAACACGTGCAGGTTGTAGGTGAAGATGGTCACGTCATAGCCGCGGGCGAGCGCGTGGTTGGCCAGGAATACGTCGAGGGTGCCACCGGCCGGCAGCATGCGCACCTCGGCGAGCAGACGATCGAGTCCGATGGGGTCGTCCCAGTAGGCGTAGACGGCGTGCAGGCAGGTAGGCCCGCAGGTCATGTCGTCCGGCTGGGGAACGATCTCGAGTTGGAGGTTGGTTGCCAATGTGGCGAGTCGACCGGCCGCGGCGCGGCGCCGAGAGACGCTAGCATACGCCGAATACGGCGGCCGTAAAGAGCCCGCTTCAGCCTCTGCCCTGCTCCCGCTGGGTGCGGCCGAAGAACGCCTCCCGGGTTTCGTCGCTGGGGTTGCCGATGACCTCCCGGTCGGCGAGCAGCGCCATGCCCCGGCGCAGCGCCTGGCGCTCGCCGGCGCGCTCGAACCAGCGTCGCACGTTCGGGAACTCGTCGATATCGATCTCGTGCAGCCAGCGCACGTCGATCCAGGGGTACACGGCCATGTCTGCGATGGAATAGTCGCCGGCCAGCCATTCCCGTGCCGCCACCCGCCGGTCGAGTACGCCGTACAGCCGCAGCGCCTCTTTGCGGTAGCGTTCGATGGCGTAGGGGATGCGCTCGGGGGCGTAGCCGAGGAAGTGCCCGCACTGGCCGAGCATCGGCCCCAGGCTCGCCACCTGGAAATTCAGCCACTCGAGCACCCGGTAGCGGGCCGCCGTCTCACGGGGCAGGAAGCGCCCGCTGCGCTCGGCCAGGTACTGCAGGATGGCGCCGGACTCGAACAGCGGGAACTCGCCGCCCGGTCCGTCCCGGTCGACGATGGCGGGGATCTTGTTGTTGGGGCTGATGGCCAGGAACTCCGGCTCGAACTGCTCGCCCTTGAGGATGTCGACCGGCCGCAGTTCGTAGTCCAGCCCGCACTCCTCCAGCATGATCGCCACTTTCTTGCCGTTCGGCGTCGGCCAGTAATAAAACTCGATCATGCCCTCGCCTCCCGGGCGGCCAGCACCGCCTCCACCGCCGCCCGGTGCTGCTCCGGCGAGGTGTCGCCGTCGTAGGGCCGGCGGTAATGGCTGCGCACCGACGGCCGCTCGCAGGCCGCGGCGAACCAGTCGGCGAGGCCCGGCCAGCGGCTGCGCCACTCGCCGCAGGGATTGCCCGGGATGTCGTCCCGGCCGCTCGCCCAGCCGTCGACGTAGCTCACGCCCTGCAAGAGTCCGGCATGGCCGATGTCGAAACCGAGCCACTGCCCGGCCTCCCGCTCCAGGACGTCGAACGAGCGGGTCACCTTCGGCCACAGCCAGTCGAACAGGCCGGCCCGGCGCTCCGCCGGTTCGCGCCAGCATTCCATGCTCATCTGCACGGCGCACTCGAACAGCGCGTCACCCAGCGAGAGCCGGCGCAGGGCGTCGAAGCGGGCGAGACCGCCGGCCGGATACAGGGGCTCGCCGCGGGCCAGACTGTCGAGGTACTCCACCACCACCTGACTCTGGTACAGCACGGTGCCGTCGTCCAGCGCGAGGAACGGCACCTTGCCCAGCGGGTTCAGCGCCGTCGTGTCGTAGCGGCCGGCCACCCACTGCCCGTCCAGATTGCGGAACGGGAAGGACGGCACGGTCACGATCTCGCCGGCCAGCCCGGCCTCGTGCGCCACCACGAGCACCTTGTGGGCGAAATCGTGGAAGGGTGAGTAGAAGAGCCTCACGGCCGCTCCGGCTCGAACACCACGCCCACGCCGCCGGTCCGATCCGGCGCGACGGCCAGCCCTTCCGGCACCTGCCGGAACGGCACGGCATTCGCCGTCAGCACGGCCGCCGCCGCCTGCGGATCACGCACGGCCACCCCGATGCCGGCGAACGGCGGGCAGCTTTCGACGCCATCGCCGAACAGGGCGGCCAGGGCCGCGACAGGCCGGGCTTCCAGCGTCATGCCCTCGTCGGCAGCGAGTGCGGCGTAACCCTCCGGAAGCCGTTCCCCCGTGTACAGGAGCCGGGTGATGCCGGTCGCCGTGTTCGGGTGCTGCGCCACGGTCGGCTGGAAGACGATCTCCGGCGTCTCGTGGCGCACGCAGGCCATCAGTACGTCGGGGCAGGCCTCGGCGGCGACGGGGAACCAGCGGAACCGCGCGGTGCCGCCGGCACCGTAGTGGATGTCGCGCGCCGCCTCGCTCACGGGCCCCGGCGCCAGACCCCGTGCCTCCAGCGCCGCCCGGCGGGACTCGATGTCGTCGGCGGCGAGGATGACGAGGCGCAGGCCGTCGCCCCGGCCCAGGAACCGGCCGAGGTGATGGTCCGGGGACGGCCGCTCGACCGCCGTGAGTTCGATATAGTCCTCCGCGAACATGACGTGGGCGCTGAACTGCCCGAGGCCCCGGGGCTCGCCGTCCTCGCCGATGCCGATCAACTCCTCCGGCCCCACCACCCGGAAGCCCAGCGCCTCCCAGTCGCGCTTCAGGGGCGCGATGGCCTCGCCGAGGATGCCCACATGGTCCACCGGCAGCCGGCAGGCCGTCGTCACCGGGCGGCCTCCCCGACGGGCGCGGAGAGTTCGGCGATGGTGCGCCGGAACGGCTTCTGCGCGAAGGTGAGCAGGACGATCGAGAGTATCCCGCCCACCAGCGCGATGGTGGCGATGGACCAGTGCAGCATCATGTCGTCACGGAAGACGAAGTCGGTCACGAGCGCCGTGGCCGTGCCGCCGAAGCCGATGCCGGTGAGATTCACCACGAACAGATACACCGCCGACATCTGCGCCCGCATGGCGGGCGGCGTCATGAGCTGCAGCCCGGCGGCCGCCGGACCGAACGGGAAGCTGGAGAAGAACAGCACCGGGGCGAACAGGAACAGGGACAGGCGCGGGTCGGGCACCAGCGTGGCGGTGACCGCCACCGGCGTCAGGCAAATGGCGCCCGTGAGCGCCGCTTTGACCGGGGCGTCCGTGTGGCCGCGGGCCGAGAGCCAGTCCGAGAACAGGCCGCCGCAGATGATGCCCAGCCCGCCGAAGACCACGGTGAGCAGGCCGAGCTGCGGCCCGATGGTGCCCCGGTCCACGCCGTGGATGCGGATGAAGTACTCGGCCGCCCAGGCCATGATGCCGTTGAACATCAGGGTGATCATGGCGAAGCCGACGAAGTGCAGCGCATACACCCGGCGGTTGCGCACCGCGTAGGCGATCACCTCCGATACCGGCATGGAGCCGACCAGGTCGCCCCGCCCCCGGCGCTCCGGCTCCTTCAGCGTCAGCATGAACAGCGCCACCAGTATCCCCGGCGCGCCCACGATGATGAAGGTGGCCTGCCAGGCCGCCAGGTGGCCGACCACCGGCAGGGTGATGCCGCCCATAGCCTCGATGGTGGCGATGAGCACGCCGCCGATGATGAACGACAGCCCGATGCCCACGAATACGCCGCTGGAGTAGATGCCGATGGCGCGGCCCAGCTTCTCCTTCGGGAACAGGTCCGCCAGCATGGAATAGGCGGCGGGAGAGAGCGCCGCCTCGCCCACGCCGACGGCGACCCGCGCGGCGAACAGCTGCCAGAACGAGCGGGCCAGGCCGCAGCAGACGGTGGCCAGGCTCCAGAACGCCACGCCCAGTGCGATGATGTTGCGCCGGTTCCTGCGGTCGGCGAGGCGCCCGATGGGCACGCCGAGCAGCGTGTAGAAGACGGCGAAGGCGAGCCCGTGCAGGAGGCTGAACGCCGAGTCGCTGATACCCAGGTCCGCCCGGATGGGACCGACCATCAGGGAGAGAATCTGACGGTCGATATAAGAGAAGGTGTAGGCCACCGTCAGGATGCCCACGGCATACCAGGCCATGGGCGGTGCGGCAGGCACCGCGCCCTGCCGGGCCCGGATCTCGGTATTGGCCTCCGTATTGGCCATGCGCATCCCCCGTTTGCGGGCGCCGCGCCGCCGGCGCTCGGGCCGGCGGCGCGATGCTCGCCCTGCGGATCAGAACCTCAGCGTGGCTTCCACGCCCCAGGAGCGGCCCGGAGCCGGGTAACCCAGCCCTGCGCCGATGTTGAAGCGATCCGCCGGATTGCCCTCGCTGAGAGAAGTGAAGCGCACCGTGTTCTGGAAGTACTCCTCGTCGGTCAGGTTCTTGCCGTAGGCGGCCAGCTCCCAGTTGCCGTCCGCCGAGACCCAGGCGACGCGGCCATCCACCAGCGTGGTGGCATCCTGGCCGATGAGCGGGTCGTTGAACTGGGTGTGGAACAGCTCGCTCTGGTAGCTCACCTGGCCGAAGATGCGCACCTCCGCACCGCTGCGAAGGCCGACGGTGTAGGTGCCGTTGACGTTGCCCTTCCACTCCGGCGCGTTCTGCAGGTTATTGCCGGAGACGTCCACCACGCGAGTCTCGCCGGGCCCGACGCCCATGCAGGGTCCGGCCAGCTCGGCCGGCGTGGCATCGGCGGGGCAGCGGCCGAAGGCCGAGAGGAACTCCTCGAACTCCGTGTTGAGGTAGCCGATGCTCGCGTTCACCACCAGCGCCGGGATGGGACTGGCGGAGAGCTCGAACTCGGCGCCCCAGACCGTCGCGTCGGCGGCGTTGGTGGTCACGGTGAGGCCGTCCTGGAAGGTCGAGACCTGCAGGTCCGTGTAGTCGTAATAGAAGAACGAGCCGTTGAGCCGCAGGCGCCCGTCGGCGCTGTCGGACTTGAAGCCCGTCTCGAAGGCCCAGATCTCCTCCGGCTCGAAGGCGGGCGTCGCGTCGAAGGCGTTCCAGCCGCCGGACTTGAAGCCCTTGGTGACCGAGCCGTAGATCATCAGCGCGTCCCGCGGGCGGTATTCCAGCACGAAGCGCGGGGAGACGTCCTCCCAGCTTTCCGTGGAGTCGCGGGTGGTGAAGACGGTGACCGGGTTCGGGCTCGCCAGACCCGAGTTGTCGCCGAAGATGGCGCCCACGCTGGTGAAGTCCTTCTTCTCCTCGTCGGAGTAGCGCAGGCCGAAGGTACCCGTCCACTGCTCCGAGAAGTCGTAGCTCACCTCGCCGAACAGGGCCTTCGCGCGGGTCTCGTCGGTGTTGGGGATGATGAAGCTCACCACGCCGAAGGAGGGATGGGTCGCCCGGCCGAGGCCCAGGGCGCCCTCCTTGTCCTCGTCGAGATAGTAGCCGCCGATCAGCCACTGCACCGGGCCCTCACCCGTCGAGGAGAGCCGGATCTCCTGGGACAGCTGGTCCGACTCGTACTGGAAGTAGGAGCGGGTCACCTCGATCTCGGTGCCGTCGGTGTTGAAGAAGAAGTCGCTCTCGTAGTCGCGCCAGCCGGTCACCGAGGTCAGCATCATGGTCTCGCCCACCGGGATGTTCAGCGTGGCCGTGAGTCCGGCGGTGTCCCAGTCGTGGAACGTCGGCAGGTTGTTGCGGGTCTCGTCGAAGGCCTGGGGCAGTGCGCCGTTCACGACGGCGAACGACAGGTCGTCCAGCGGCTTCGAAGAGCGGTTGCCGCTGGAGAAGTCGCTGTAATCGGCGATCAGCGTGAAGTCCGCGCCGTCTTCGCCCTCGTACTGCAGGATCGCCCGGGTGGCGACCAGGTCCTGGTCGTCGATCTCCTCGGCGCCGCCGGGCTCCAGGTCGTCGGTGAAGCCGTCGTCCTTCAGGTAGCGGGCGGCGATGCGGCCCTGCCAGTTTTCGCCGAGCGGGCCGCTCAGCGCACCCTGCAGCTCGCGCCGGTCCCACTCGCCGTAGCCCGCGGTCACGTAGCCCTCCGTCTCGGGCGTCGGCATGCGGGAGATGATGTTGATGGCGCCGCCGGTCGCGTTACGTCCGTACAGCGTGCCCTGGGGCCCCTTCAGGATCTCGATGCGATCCACGTCGAGGAACTGGGTGAGTCCCATCTGGGGACGGCCCAGGTAGACGCCGTCCTGGTGCAGCGCGACGCTCGGGTCGATGGTGACGCCGAACGCATCGGTACCGATGCCGCGGATGTAGATCTGCGCCTCGCCGCCGGCCCGGCTGAACGACATGCCCGGCGTCTGCACGTACAGATCCATCACGTCGTCGATATTGAGTTCCTCCAGCCGGTCGCCGCTCACTGCCGCGATGGAGATGGGCACCTCCTGCAGGCTCGCCTCCCGTTTCTCCGCCGTGACGACGATCTCCTCCAGCGCCGGCTCCTGCGCCTGCGCCGTGCCCGCCGCAGCGAGCAGCACGGCCGCCATGATTGTTGTGGTTCCTGATCGCATTTTCTCTCTCCTGGGTCGTCTTCCCGTTCCGGCCGTCCGCCGCGGACGCACCGTTATCCTGCCGCTAGTCCGCCCGATCGCCGGAGCGGAGTCTCTCCGTCTCTTCCCTGTCCACGTCACGGCCGTCGTCCGTCAGAACGACGCCGTAGTCACGGCGGGCCTCCGCCGCCGTGATCAGTCCGTCGAGCACGTCATCGAGCACCGCCTGCGGATCGCGCAAGCGGGGATCGCCGTAACCCGCGCTGCACACCAGCCGTATCTCCAGCCGGTCGCCCGCGTGCAGCTGGCGGTTCGAGACCTTGGCGGGCAGCGACTCCGCGTCCGCCGTGCCCGGATTCAGTATCACCTCGCCGGGCCGGCCGTCGGCGCCGCCGAACAGCCCGCGCGGCGGGTCGATGCTGCGGTTGTCGCCGGTGGAGCTGATGCCCGTGTCGGCCAGGAAGCGCCAGCGCTTCACCGCGCCGAGGCCGCCGCGCCAGCGTCCGGCCGCGGGCGGCTCGTCGCGCAACTCGTAGCGCTCGCACAGGAGCGGCGCGCCGAGTTCCATCTCCTCCACCGGGTTGTTGCGGGTGTTGGCCATGAGCGCGTCGATGGCGTCGAGGCCGTCGCTGCCGTGGCGGCCGCCGTAGGAACCCTCGTTCACCTCGATGATCACCCAATAGTCGTCCGCCCCCTTGCCGCCGCGGCCGCTGTAGGCGAAGCAGGAGACGTTGGCGGAATTCCCCGCCGTCACGGCCTCCGGCATGACCTCGGCCAGGCATTGCATCACCTGGTCGGGGATGCGGTTGATCTGGGTGAAACGCGCCTCGCAGCCGTGCGGATGCTCGGGGTTGAAGATCGTGCCCTCCGGCGCGATGACGTGCACCGGCCGGAACACGCCGTCGTTCTGGGGTATCTGGCCGCCCGGCTTCGCCTCGTCGAGCAGCAGTGCGCGCACCGCGAAATTGGCGGTGGGCAGCACGCTGCCCTCGAACGGGCAGTTGAATCCGGTCTCCACCTGCTCGTTCGAGCCGGTGAGATCCACGTAGATGTCGCTGCCGTCGACCAGCACCCGCGTGGCCACCCGCAGCGGTTCGCCGAAATGCTTGCCGTCGTCCTCCAGCCAGCCGAGCGGGGCCTCGTAGAGTCCGTCCGGCAGCGCCTCGATGCGCCGGCGCATCAGCGCCTCCGCATAGTCCATCCACTCTTCGGCGGCGCTCATCACCGTGTCGATACCGTAGCGGCCGGCCAGCTCGCCGAAGCGCCGGGCACCGAGACGGCAGCAAGCGATCATGGCCTCCAGGTCGCCGGTGTTCGCCTCCGGCGTGCGCACGTTGTCCATGATCAGCGACCACACCGCGTCGTTGCGCCTGCCCGCCTCGTAGATCTTCACGGCGTCGATCACCTGGCCCTCCGCCCAGAAGTCCGGCACGTCCACGGAGAAGCCGGGCGTAGCCGCGCCGATGTCGACCATGTGCCCAGTGCAGCCGGCGAAGCCGATGTGCCGCTCGCCCGCGAAGATGGGCACCAGCACACCGTAGTCCGGTGCGTGGGAGGCGCCGTGATAGGGATGGTTGTGCAGGATCACGTCGCCGGGCGCGTAGCTGCCCCGGTGCTTGCGGTCGATGCCGCGCACGTAGGCGGGCAGCGAGCCGCAGTGCATCGGCGTCGAGTCGCTCTCGCAGATCTGGCGGCCGTGAAAATCCAGGATCCCCGCGCCGATGTCCCGCGACTCGCGCATGATGGAGGAGTACGCCATGCGATAGAGGAGCTCGGCCATCTCCGTCGCCACCGCATGCAGTGCGCCGCCCACCACCTGCAGCGTGACCGGATCCACGGCCACCCGCTCCCAGCGCCGCTCCACGTCCGCGCCGATGCCGGTCGAACGTGCCGAGGCGCGGTCGATGGCCGCGCCGGCGTCCTCCAGCTTGCGCACGCCCTCAGCCATCCGCAGGCCCCGTGAAACCGACGATGAGATTGCCGTAGCGGTCCACCTCGGCCAGGGTGCCGGGCGGCAGTATCGTGGTGGTATCGGCCTGCTCGATGACCGCCGGGCCGGCGATCCGGTTGCCGGCCTTCAGTCCGGAGCGGGCATAGAACGCGGTTTCGTGACCGATGGCTTCGTTGCCCTGCACGAAACGCACCGGGCGCGTATCGAGCAACGCTGCCTCGTCCGGTTGCGCGCCGCCCGCCTGCACCTCCGGCGCAACCGGCGGCGGTACGTGGCCGATGCCGGCGAGGCCCACGTTCACGATCATCACCGGCTTGTCGTCGAATCGCCGCAGGTAGGCCTGCTCGTGGGCCCGATGGAAACCCTCGATCACCGCGGCCACCCAGTCGCCGTCGACCGGCGGGGCGGGAATCTCCACCGGCAGCTCGTAGCCCTGCCCCACGTAGCGGCACTCGGCCAGCCAGCGCAGCGTCGTATCCTCCTCCGCGAAACCCGCGCGGCGGAGCTGGCCGGCCGCCTGCTCGGCCAGCGTGCGGTAGGCGGACTCGATGCGTGCCGTGTCGGGCTCCTGCAACGACGCCCACAGCGTCGCCCGGTACTCGTACCTGGTGTCGGTGGCCAGCAGTCCGGCCGCCGCGCCCACCCCCGGGCGCGTCGGCACGACCACCCTGGGGATGGCCAGCTGGGCCGCCGCCTCGCAGGCGAACGCCGCGCCTGCACCGCCGTAGGGCACCAGCGCGAAGTCCCGCGGGTCGTAGCCCTTGGTCACGCTGTTGATGCGTATGGCTTCCACCATGTTGCTGACCGCGATGCGGTAGATACCCGCGGCCGCCTCGTAGAGGTCGAGCCCGAGCGGCTCGGCGATGCGGCTGCGCACCGCCTCCGCGGCAGCCGCGACGTCGACGGTGAGGCCCGAGGCCGCGAGCGCCTCTTCCCGGAACCACCCGAGCACCACCATGGCGTCGGTCACCGTGGGCTCGGCGCCGCCGCGCCGGTAGCAGGCAGGCCCGGGCACGGCGCCCGCACTGCGCGGGCCGACGCGGAACATGCCGCCTTCGTCCCGCCAGGCGATCGAACCGCCGCCGGCGCCGATGGTGTCGATGTCGACCATCGGGATCATGGCGTCGTAGCCGCCCACGCGGGTGTCGAGCAGGTGCTTCATGCGCAGGTCGCCCGCCGGTGCCACGCCGATATCCGCCGACGTGCCGCCCACGTCCAGGGTGATCACGCTCGGATTGTCGGTCTGACGGCCCACCCGGATACCGGCGATGAGGGCCCCGACCGGACCCGACAACAACAGCGACACCGGCCGCTCGCGGGCCTCCGCGGCGGGCACGAGGCCGCCGGCGGAGGTCATCAGGTTCAGCTCGCTGGCCACGTTCATGGCGGCGAGCTCGGCCGCGAAGCGGTCCAGGTAGCGGGCGGTACGGGGGCCCACGTACGCGTTCAGCGCCGTGGTCGAGAACCGCTCGTACTCCCGGTACAGCGGCGTGACTGCATGGCTGAGCGAGACGTAGAGACCGGGCGCCTCCTCCTCGACGATGTCGCGGATGCGCCGTTCGTGGGCCGGGTTCAGGAACGACATCAGGCAGCACACCGCGATGGCGTCCACCCCGTCGTGCGCCAGCTGCCGGGCGGCCTCGCGCACTTCGTCCTCGGCGAGCGGCGTGGCCACCTCGCCGTCCGGTGCGGTGATGCGCTCGCTGACCGGCAGACGATGACGGCGGCGGACCAGCGGCGAGCTCTGCCGCGGCACCTCCTGGCCGTGGGAGAAGTTGTACGGCCGGTCCTTGCGACCGATGTGCAGCACGTCGCGGAAGCCGCGGGTGGTGATCATGCCCACCCGGGCGCCGTTCTTCTCCAGCAGGATGTTGGTGGCCACGGTGGTGCCATGGACCAGGAAATCGAGATCCTCGGGACGGCGGCCGGCGCGGCGCAGCAGTTCTGCCAGGCCCTCGAGGCCCGCGCGGGCGGGATCATCCGGCGTGGACGGCAGCTTGTGCACCACCACGTCGGCCGACTCGTCATCCCAGAAGACGAGGTCGGTGAATGTGCCGCCGATGTCGAGCCCCGCCCGCTGCATGGTGCTCTCCGGATCCCGCTACAGCGCAATTGGTATACCAAATTGGCGCTTCAGGCAAGAAAACCGTGTCGAGAGCCCTAAAATGACGGTCGTTGTATACCAGTCGGGCAGTCAGTCGCCGGCGAGATTGGACAGCATGACGGTGCGCCCGGACAGGATGTGGTAGCGCATGGCCGACTCCGCCCACTCCCCGTCCCGTTCCCGGATGGCATCGACCAGCGCGCGATGCTGGTCGAAACTCTGGCGCAGGTGCTCCGGCGTGTAGCGATTGAAGGCCTGCACCAGCACCGGCACGCCCACCACTTGCTGCAGCGCGGCCGACAGGCGCCGACTGTCGGCCATGGCGACGATGCGGCTGTGCAGTTCGCCATCGAGCTTCATGTACTCGGCCCGGCAGCTGTCGTCCCCGCGCTCGAGCACCGCGGCCATGGCGGCGATGACGTCGTCCAGCGCCGCGACTCCCTCGGCCGTGGCCTTCTGCGCGGCCATCTTCGCCGCGAAACTCTCGATCACGGCGCCCAGCGCGAAGATCTCCTCGGCCTCCTCCGCATCGATGTGGCTCACGATGCCGCCCCGCCGCGGCTCGATCTGCACGAGGCCCTCGGACTCGAGGCGCCGCAGGGCTTCGCGCACGGGCGTGCGGCTCACCTCCAGGTCCGCGCAGAGCTGGCGCTCCTTCAGTCGCGCGCCGGGCGCATAGTCGCCGCTGAAGATGCGGTCTCGCAGCATGCGGTAGGCTTTCTCGGACGCGACGCTCAAATCGGCTCCCTCCCTTGCGCCGGGCCTCCCGGCCGGTTCGACGAGGCCGGGTTCCGCGCGCTGATCTGACGGTCCGGGCGGCGACGTCCGTCTTGCATGCCCGGTAAATCTGGTATACCAAACCGGCCGTCAGGCGGCAATCGATCACGATTGCCAGTGGCGCCCGGCACAGCAAGCGGAGAACGAAACATGGGGACCGTCGTCGACTCGATCATCGATTTCCTGCAGGGCGAGGCGCTGCAGGAGCCCCCGGCGGCCGCGCTGGCGACCGCGGCGAACGGCTTCACCGACTGCGTGGCCGTCATGCTCGCCGGTGCGCGCGAACCCGTGACCGTGAACCTGCTGCGCCACATCCGGACCACCGGCGGCCGGCCGCAGAGCCGGCTGCTGCTGGGCGAGGAGCGCGCCACCGTCGCACAGGCCGCGCTGGTCGGCACGGGTGCCGCCCACGCGCTGGATTTCGACGATTACGCCTACTCCAATCACGTCTCGGCGCTCATGGTGCCGGCGATACTCGCCGAGGCCGAGCGCGCCGGCGCCGATGGCCCGGCCATGCTGCGCGCCTATCTCGCGGGCTTCGAGGCCTGGGGCGCCGTGATGAAACGCGAGCCGGATCACCTGCACTCGAAGGGCTGGCACCCGACCGGCGTATTTGGCCCCATCGGCGTGGCCGCGGCCCTCAGCCATCTGCGCGGCCTCGACGCCGGGCAGACACGCAACGCGCTCGGTCTCGCCGCGGCGGCCGGCGGCGGGGTGATGGACAACTTCGGCACCCAGGCCAAGCCGTTCCAGGGCGCCCGTGCCGCGGAGGCCGGCGTGGTGGCCGTCGAACTGGCGCTGGCCGGCCTGGACGCCGGGCCCCATGCCATCGACGGCGACGGGGGCCTGCTGGCGGCGCTCTCCCCGGCGGGCAACGTCGACCTGGAGACGCCGCCGGACTGGCTCGGACGGAAATGGCTGGCGGCGAAGGACGGCATCAATATCAAGCTGCACCCGACCGTGGGTGCCTCCCAGCGCGCCATCGACGCCGCCATCCAGGTGCATCGCGACCACGGGCCGGCGCCGGAGGCCATCGCCCGCGTGATCGCGCGGGTGAGCGAGAAACACGCGGCGGTGATGCGCTTCCACCGGCCGACCACTGCGCTGGAGGCCAAGTTCAGCCTGGAGTTCGGCGTGGCCGCCGGGCTGATCGCCGGCAAGGTGGGCCTGGCCGAAGTCAGCGACGACTTCGTCCGACGGGACGACGTCCGCACGCTGATGGAGCGGGTCACGATCGAGGTGGGGCCGGACGACGACCCGGACTATCCGGTGGGCGCGAAATCCGATTCCGTGGCGCTCGAGCTGACCGACGGCAGCCGCATCGAGAGCGAACCGGTGCACCGCTTCCGCGGCCACGGCCACAACCCGGTCACCCGCGAGGAGCTGAAGGCGAAGTTCGACGACTGTGTGGCGCCGGCCGCCGGCCGGCGGATGGCGGACCGCCTGTTCGACGCGCTGCAGGACCTCGCCTCGCTCGCCGGCGTCGACGCCCTGCCTGTCGTCAAGTTGCCGATGGGCCAATAGCCAATGGTCGAATAGCCAAGGGACGACTAACCAAGGGACGACTAGCCAACGGACGAATTGCAGATCGTCGCGTCTAAGCGCGACCGGATTCCGCCGCTCAACCCCGGGGCCGCCGGGCCAGCATCTCCTCCACCCGGGCGGCCGTCGCCAGCAGGCGGGCGTCGCGGAAACGCCCGGCCACCAGCTGGATGCCCACCGGCAGGCCGCGCGCGCCGCTGAACCCGGGCAGCGTGACCGCCGGTGCGTGCAGACCCGTCCACAGCCGATTGAAGACGGCGTCGCCGGTAGAGGCGAGGCCGGCGGGCGCTTCCCCAGGTACCGCCGGCACCAGCCAGGCGTCGTAATCGGCCATGGCCTCGTCGAAGCGCGGCCGCAGGCTGCCGAGGTAGTCCGCCGCCCAGGCCAGCGCGGCGCCGTCGATGCCGCGGCTGTTCTCCACCTCCGCCACGAACTCCGGGTGCAGCTCGCGGGGCCAGCGCAGATACTCCGACAGGAATGCCGTGCGGCCCTCCCCGTGCATGATGATGTCCTGGGCCTCGTTCAGGCGCTCGACGCCGGCGGGGCCGTCGACCTCGTGCACCTCGATGCCCGCGCCGCGCAGCGCGGCCGACGTCTCTTCGAGCGCGCGGCGGGTATCGGGTCCGGCAGCGTCCCAGTAAGGGGTGCGCCAGAAGCCGATGCGCCCGGCGGGCTGCGTATCCCGCCCTTCGCCGTCTCTGTGGATGCGGAACACGCGGGCGAGCAGCGCCAGATCTGCCACACTGCGGGCCATCCAGCCGATCGTATCGAGGCTTGGCGCGTACGGCTTCATGCCCTCCACCGGCACCGTGCCGAAGGTGGGCTTCATGCCGGCCACGCCGCAGAAAGCGGCCGGCCGGATGGTCGAGCCGCCGGTCTGCGTGCCCAGAGCGAGCGGCACCATGCCGGCGGCCACCGCGGCGCCGGAGCCGGAGGAAGAGCCGCCCGGCGTATGGCCGTGGTGGTGGGGATTCACGGTCTCCGCGGTGCGGCCCAGGGAGGCGAACTCCACGGTCTGGGCCTTGCCCAGGATCACGGCGCCTTCGGCGCGCAGTATCGCGACGCAGGCCGCATCCCGGGACGGCCGATGACCGGCATAGAGCGGCGAGCCGTATTCCGTCGGCAGGTCGGCCGTGTCGATGACGTCCTTGACGGCCACCGGGACGCCGCGCAGCAGCCCGCCGGCCGGGGCCGCGTCGATCTCCCGCGCACGCTCCCGCGCCGGCTCCGCCCCGACGTGGGCGAACGCATGGATCCGGTCCTCGCTGCCGTCGATAGCCGCCAGACAGGCCTCCACCGCTTCGGCCGCCGTGAGCTCACCGGCGGCGATGGCGCGGACGATGTCGGTGGCGGTCGGCAGATCGGTCATGGGCAGCGGCAGGTCGGACCTTCGGCAAGGCCGCGAGTATACGCCGGCCGGGCGGCGGACAAAAAAAGGCCGGCACCGGGGGTCTCCCGGCGCCGGCCGTGGTACCGCGGCTGACGGTACGCAGGGGAAGGGTTACTCCGGCACGACGTTCACCTGATAGAGCGCGAGCGTGCCGCTCACCTCGTTGCCGATGGCAAGCAGGTCGATCACCGAGATGGAGCCCTCCGGGTCCACCGAATAGTCGTCCAGAGGCTCGCCCTCGTTCGCCACCACGGCCACCGAGGCGTCCGCGCTGAGCGCGATGGAGTCCGGCAGGAAACCGACTTCGTAGGCAGCGAGGAAACTCTGGTCGGAGGCCTGGAAGAAGGGGGCCACGCCGCGCTCGTCGCCGGCATCGGCAGCGATGGCCGCGCCGATCACGCCGTTGGCGACCGCGACGCTGTTCACCGAGCCGAGCACCGTCGTGATCGAGGTATTGGCAGTGACGGCGGCGCCGACGTCGATGGCGTCGACCAGCTGCGGCGCGCTCGGGGCCGCGATGTCGATCACGTCCACCTGACCCGAGACCGCATTCACCTGGAAGATCCGGCTCGTGGCGGGATCGTAGGCGACGATCTCGGAGGCGCCCTCGTCGAACAGTCCGCTCTCGTAGCGGCCGAGGAACTGGAGGGTGATGGAAGTGATGCCGTCCTGGCCATCCGCGCCATCCTGGCCTTCCTGGCCGTCCGCGCCTGCGGGCCCGGCCGGACCGGCGGGGCCTTCGGGACCGGCAGGACCCGTGGCGCCGTCGTCTCCCTCACAGCCGGCCAGGGCAAAAACGGCCGCGAGCAGCGCCGTCACGAGCAGATTGCGATGTACCATGTCAGACCTCTTGTTGCTTGTTGTGAGCCGAAGGTCTGGCAACATAAGAGGCGGCCGCTACAGCCGGATTACGGCTGGGTTGCCGTAAGGTTAAGAATGAGAACGATTACGGCGCGGAGTCCCGCCGGGATCGAATGGGGGAACCGATGAAGAACTCACTGTCCGGGTGCCTCGCCGTGCCCGTCGCCATGATCCTGCTCGCCGCGGGCTGCAGCGCCGACCGGGAGATTCCTTACAGCGAGGATGCGGACGCGGCCGGCGCGACCGCGCCGACGGCGGCCACCGTCGAGTCGAACCGGCGCGTCCTCGATGCGCGCCCGTTCGATAACGAGCGGGACTTCGAGCGGGCCCGCCGCGGCCTGATCGCCAGCGTGCCCGAGCTGCGCGTCGGCCCGGCGGAACGCCCGGTCTGGGACATGACCGCGTATGAATTTCTGGAAGAGGCGGAATTCGATTCCATCAACCCCAGCCTCCGGCGCCAGGCACGGCTGAATAACATCCACGGCCTGTTCGAGGTCACCGATGGCGTCTACCAGCTGCGCGGCTTCGACCTGTCCAACATGACGCTCATCGAGGGCGAGACCGGCTGGATCGTCGTGGACCCGCTGACGGCCACCGAGACCGCCGCGGCCGCCATGGCGTTCGCCAATGCCGAACTCGGCGAGCGGCCCGTCCGCGCCATCATCTTCACCCACAGCCACGCGGATCACTTCGGCGGCGTGCTCGGCATCACCAGCGCGGAGGAAGTCAGGGACCAGGGCATCCGGGTCATCGCGCCGGAGGGCTTCCTGGAGGAAGCCACCAGCGAAAACGTGATCGCCGGCGTCGCCATGGGCCGGCGCGCCGGCTACATGTACGGCCGACGCCTGCCCCGCAGCCCGCGGGGGCACGTGGGCTCGGGGCTGGGCAAGAGCCCGGCCTTCGGCACCATCGCCATCCTGGAACCCACCGAGATAGTGGACAGAACGCCCCAGGAGATGACCATCGACGGCGTGCCGTTCGTGTTCCAGAACGCGCCCCACTCCGAGGCGCCGGCGGAGCTGACCTTCTATCTGCCGGAGCAGAAGGCCTGGTGCGGGGCGGAGATCGTCTCGCGCAACATGCACAACATCTACACGCTGCGCGGCGCGAAGGTACGCGACGCGCTGCTCTGGAGCGGCTACATCGACGAGGCGCTGCAGCTGTTCGGTGACGCCGAGGTGTACTTCGGCAGCCACCACTGGCCGGTGTGGGGCAACGGCGAGGTGGTGGAGTTCCTGAAACAGCAGCGCGACCTGTACAAGTACATCCACGACCAGACGCTGCGCATGGCCAATGAAGGCATGACGCCGAAGGAGATCGCCGAGGAGATCGCGCTGCCCGACTCGCTGCAGCAGTCGTTCGCGAACATGGGCTACTACGGCACGCTGAAGCACAACGCCAAGGCGGTCTACCAGGGCTATTTCGGCTGGTACGACGGCAACCCCGCCAACCTCGACCCGCTGCCGCCGGTGGACGCCGGCGAGCGTTACGTGGACTACATGGGGGGCGCCGAAGAGGTGCTGCGCAAGGCGAATGCCTCGTTCGACGAGGGCGACTACCGCTGGGTGGCGGAGGTGCTGAACCATCTGGTGATGGCCGAGCCGGAGAACGCCGACGCCCGCGCCCTGCTCGCCCGCACCTACGATCAGCTCGGCTATCAGGCGGAATCCGGCCCCTGGCGGGACGTGTATCTGTCGGCCGCCTACGAACTCCGGCACGGGCCGCCCGAGCAGGGCATCTCGCTGGCCAACGCCATCGACCTGCTGCGCCACACGCCTACGGAACGCTTCCTGGACGCCATGGCGGTGCGCCTGAACGGGCCGAAGGCGGCGGACGAGGAACTCACCGTCAACCTGGTGTTCACCGACCTCGGCGAGACCTACGTGCTGGTGGTCGAGAACGGCGTGCTGCACCACTACCGTCGGGATGCGGACCCGGAGGCGAATGCCACGCTGAGCCTGACCCGGGACGCCTACCTGGGCCTCGCGGCAGGCGCCATCGGCCTGACCGACCTGCTGACTTCCGACGACATCACGCTGGAAGGCAGCAAGCTCGACCTGGTGCGGTTCTTCAGCCTGCTGGAGCGACCGGAGGGGACGTTCGACATTGTGACGCCGTAGTCGGGGCAGCTAGTCGGGGTACCAGCTGCCGTCGGGCCGCGGCTTGATCCAGAGGTAGCTGTACCAGTAGTACACCCCGGCCTCGTCACGGGCCGGCACCGTGCAATTGAACTTGCTGCGTCCGGGCGAGAGCGGCGCGCTCGCGCGGATCGTCGCCTCGTCGTCGCGCCAGCTGATGCGAGCAGTCTCCTGCCCGGTGACGAAACAGTTCAGGCGCGCGCGGTCGTAGGGGCCCTCGGGTACCCGGACCCGCAGTTCGGGCGGGCCGGCATCCGCCGCCTGCACGCGGCTGTCCGGCGCCAGCACCCTCACCGGCAGCGGCCGGCTGTCGAGCTTGTCCACCAGCGACTCCAGGTCCGCATAGGCGGTGGCCACGGGAAAGCGGGGCAGGTGCCGCCGGTCCGACGCGGGGCCGACCGGTCCGGACTGCTGGCCGAAGGCGACGAGGCCGAGATCCGCCACGACGGCTTCCAGGTCCCGGTCGAATTCCCCGTACGGATAGGCGAAATAGGTGAGCGGCGCCTCCAGTTCGTCGGCGAGCCGCGACCCGGCGTGGCGGATGTCGGCGGCCACGCGTTCGCGCCACTCGCCTGCGGACTCGGCCGGCTGGCGGCGGATCATATGCCGGTGTGCACGGCTGTGGTTGCCCACCGAGCCGCCGCGCCGCTCGATCTCGCGCAGCTGATCCCAGCTCAGATAGCCGCCGTAGTCGTCGTCGATGTAGTCCGTGCTGGCGAACACCGTGAAGGGCCAGCCCCGCCGCTCCAGCCGCGGCAGCGCCTCCGTGTACACCGACTCGTAGGCGTCGTCGAAGGTGATGGCCACCGCATCCGGCGGCAGCGCCTCCCCGCTTTCGATCGCGCTGACAATCGCCTCCAGCGGGACCACGTTGTAGTCGGCCAGATACTTCAGATGCTCCTCGAAGGTGGCCGGCGTCACGCTGGTGGACGGAGGCGTATCCTCGCTCACGTGATGGTAGAGCAGGATCACCGCGTGATCCTGTGGCCCGGCGGCCGCCGATGACCGCGGCGGTTCGTCCGCCCGGCACGCGGCCGCCGCGACTGCCAGCGCGAGCACGGCGACGAATCGCAACGTACGATGCTCCGTCTCACGCACCGGACTGCTCCAGCTTGTTGTAACGGATGAGCCCCTTTATCTCCTCCACGTAGGCCTGACCGCGCTCGGAGTAGCGCTGCAGCTGTTCGGCCAGCACCAGACCGGACAGCGGGCGGTCCTGGGCGCGCAACCGGGCGCGCGCCTCGCGCAACTCCCGGTAGCTTCGGTTCGTGTTGATGTTGCGGATGTAATTGGCGACGGACTCGCGCGGGCTGTCGAAGGCCCGCACTTCGTGACTGCGGCCTGCCGCTCGCGCCTGCGGCACCAGGCCGCACCCCGCCTCGTAACACCATTCGCCGAAGAAGTTGTAACCCTTGCGAGCGAAACGCGATGTGCCCCAGCCGGACTCTTTCGCCGCCTGGGCGAGCGCCAGAGACATCGGCACGGCGTCCACCCTGCGCAACAGGGCGTCGATCAGCGACTCCTCGTCGAACTCCTCCGGGTCCAGCCGGTACTCCTCGGCCAGGCCGTGCAGCCAGCGGCGATCCAGCCAGCCTGGCTCGCCCTTGGCAGCCAGGTCCCGGAGACGGCGACGGTCTTCGAGCACCCGCGCGTTCTCTTCACGGATGAGCGGGCGCATGAATTCGAAGAAGTGCGCCTTGCGCTCGGCCCCGGCCTCGTATTCCCGGAAGTCCGGGACGCGATCTGCAGTCAGCCACAGTATCAGGGCCCCGATCAGGAGCAGCGCCACGACAGCCACGCCGGCCGTGACGGTAGTCTCGTGCCCCCGCAGAGCAGCACGCAGTTTGTTCAAGCGATCCGTTTTTGGCATGGCCCGCATACTAACATCCGGGTTTCCGGCCCTCTGCACGGCCGCCTGTCAACGTTTAAGGTGTGTTCGGAAACCGCAACTGGAGCGACCGATGGAACAACAGCGAAAACCGCCGGCGCGCTATGACGACCTGCACGCACTCTTCGTCAACTGCACGCTGAAGCGCTCACCCGAGCCCTCGCACACCGACCGGCTCATGGAGGCCTCCCGCCACATCATGCGCGAACAGGGTGTCGCCGTGGAGACCGTACGGGCCGTGGACCACCAGATCGCGCCCGGCGTGCAGCCGGACATGACCGAGCACGGCCACGAGCGCGACGACTGGCCGGCGCTCTACGAGAAAGTCCATGCCGCCCACATCCTGGTGATCGGCACGCCTATCTGGCTCGGCGAGAAATCCTCCGTGTGCTCGCGGGTGATCGAGCGGCTGTATTCGCAATCCGGCGAGACCAACGAGAAAGGCCAGTACGTCTACTACGGCCGCGTCGGCGGCTGCATCGTCACCGGCAACGAGGACGGCGTGAAGCACGTGGGCATGGGCGTGATGTACGCGCTGCAGCACCTGGGCTACGTCATCCCGCCCCAGTGCGATGCCGGCTGGATCGGCGAGGCGGGGCCCGGCCCGAGCTACGGCGATCGGCCGAGCGAGGGGTCCGACGAAGGGCCGGTCGGCTTCGACAACGAATTCACCCAGCGCAACGTCACCTTCATGAGCTGGAACCTCATGCACCTGGCTCGGATGCTGAAGGACGCCGGCGGCATCCCGGCTTACGGCAACCAGCGCAGCGCCTGGGAGGCCGGCGAGCGTTTCGGTTTCGAGAATCCCGAGTACCGCTAGTCGCGCCGGTGCGGGTCGGCGCGGCCGTCCAGCGCCGCGGCCGTTTCGCGGATGACCTTAACGGCCAGATCCACCTCGCGCCGGTGGCTGCGCACGTTCAGGATGGCCAGCCGCAGCACGTTATGCCCGCCGAGGCGTGTCGTGGAAAGATAGATGCGGCCGTCCGCCTGGATGCGTTCCGCCAGCCGGCGGTTGAACGCGTCGGCGTCGCCCTCCTCGGGCACGTAGCGGAATACGACGATGGACAGATCCGGCTCCGGTCCCACCTCGAAGCCGGGCAGCTCCGTCATGCGCGCGTGGAAGTAGCGGGCGAGCAGCAGCTTCTCCTCGAGCGCGGCGCGGAAGGCGTCCACGCCGGCGAGTTTCAGCGGCAGCCACAGACGCAGCGCGCGGAAGTGGCGGCTCAGCTCCGGCGAGGCGGCCGCGGGCGAGAGCTCCATGGCCTCGCCGAAACCGCCGGTATCCTGCATGTAGCTGGCGGTGAAAGTGTAGGCGTCGCGCAGCTTCCGGCCATCGCGCACCAGCACCAGGCCGGTGCCGAAGGGCAGGAACAGTCCCTTGTGGGGGTCCAGAACGAGGGAGTCGGCGCGCTCCATGCCGGCCAGCCGGGCTTTGCCATCGGCGGTCAGTGCGAACGCAGCGCCGTAGGCTCCGTCGACATGCAGCCAGAGACCCTCGCGCTCCGCCACGTCCGCAATGGCCGGCAGGGGATCCACCGCGCCGGTGTCGGTGGTGCCGGCGGAGGCGACGACCAGCCAGGGCCGCAGCCCGTCGGCGTGATCCTGCGCGATCTGCGCCTCCAGCGCCGCGACATCCATGCGGTAGCGCGCGTCCAGCGGTATGCGCCGCTGCACGCACTCGCCGACGCCTGCGATGGCCAGCGCCTTGTCGACGCAATGGTGGGTCTGCGCCGTCAGATAGACGACCGTGCGTTCCACGTCCCGGGCGCGTACGCCACAGGCCTCCCGCGCCGTCACGATCGCAGAGAGAATCGCGATACTGCCGCCGGAGGTGAGGTCTCCTGCGGCGGATTCCGGATAGCCGATGAAATCAGCGACCCAGCGCAGCAGGCGGCGCTCCAGCCTGACGGCGCCCGGGCTGGCATAGGTCACGCCGGCGTAGGGGTTCGTCACCGCGGCCAGGTAGTCGCCGAGCGCGGCCGCGTACAGCCCGCTGCCGGGGATGAAGCCGAAGAAGCGGCCCACGGTCTCGTTCACGCCGGGCCGCTCGACGCCGCGGGCATAGGCAGCGAGTACCCGGTCGATCGGCGCCGGCTCATCACCAAAAGGCTCATCGAGCACGCCGAGGTCAGCGGGATCGGGCGGCGTGTAGGCGGGCATGGTGTCCAGCCGTTCGAGAAATGCCTCGGCCCGTTCGTTGACGGATGCGAGGAGATCGCCGCGTTGTTCGGCGGAAGGATGCAGGGTACGCGAGGCGCTTTCCAGCTCCCGCAGTCTCTGTTCGTCTATCGTCATGGGCGAATGCTAACGCGGCTGGTCGCATCGTGCTGCACAGGCATTCGCCGCGCAGACCAACCCCTCTCGCACCGCCTTCACCAGTCCAGTCTTTCCGCGACTCCGGGACACAGGCTCTGCTCGAAGGCGGCGGGGTCGAAATCGGAGACCGGGATATCCAGCGCAGGCAGGCCGGCCTTTTGCCGATCTGCGAGGAAACCGCGCACGATCCGGTCGCGCACCGGCTGCGTTTTATCGGATTTCGCCATCAGTAGCTCGTAGGCGACGCCGCTAATACCGGTGGCGAGCGCCGGTGCGACATCGTAGACGACCTCGGAATAGACGTTACCCGGATACCAGTACAACCGCTCCTTGTACGGCATTTCTTCCCAGTCGGCAGCGGTCACCCATCCCAGGCGAACGGGAGAATCGACCATACCCTCCCGCCACGACAGCGCATCTCCGTATCGTTGCAAGGCATAGACGCGGCCGTGCAGCGCCGCACGATTGAACCAGTCGCCAGCCTCGCCGAGCAGCGTCCGATCGATCGCTTCAGTATCGATCGAGCTTCCTCGTTCTGTCACTGCCTGCCCGGTCAGTAAGTCCACCGCCAGGTCGGGATCGCGTCCAAGCGCCGTCAGGAAATGGCGCTGCCCCAGGACCATCATGGCAGCGGTATCTCCGGTGCCGGCCATGGACTGCAGGGCAGATTCATCGACGTGGCGATAAGCGTCCATATCATCCACCACCAGACCCACTTCGCGCAGGCGTTCGATTTCGCGCTGCAGTCCGGGGTCGCGTCTTGCTTCCGCGTAACTGAGACAGTCATCGTCATCGGCGGCGGCGGCCGGATCGTCCGCAGAAGCGATCGAGATGACGGGCGCCGTGCCATCGCCGTCCGGTCGCGGCGTAGCGGCGGGCGGCGCCCCCTCCTCCGCCGGCTGGCTCTTCTCGCGCTCCCTCACAGCCTCCTCCAGCGCCCGCTGCAGCCCGATCAGCGCCAGCAGCGCGAGCGCGGCGAGGACGACCACCGTCAACAGCAATCTGGAATTCATGCTTCGAGTTTACCGTTTGCGCGGACTGCCGACTGCCCTAGAATCGACGGACTGACCGTAAACCCGCGAGACGGAACGAGGAATACCATGAAGAATTACCTTCTGTTGCCCGCCGCCCTGCTGCTTGCCGCCTGCGGCCAGCCCGAAGAGGCCGCGGCGCCCGCCACCGAGCCGGCCGGCGCGCCGGAAGCGGCAGCGGAGACGGCGTCACCCGAGCCCGCCGCCGAGCCGGCGCCCGCGAGCCTGGAGGAGATTCTGGCCGCGCAGCCCGAGGACGTGCAGGCCCGCTACGAGCACCGCCATCCGCAGGAGACGCTGGAGTTTTTCGGCATCGAACCGGGCATGACGGTGGTCGAGGCGCTGCCTGGCGGCGGCTGGTACACTAAGATCCTGCTGCCCTATCTGGGCGCGGACGGCCGGGTGATCGGCGCCGACTACGCGCTGGAGATGTTCCCGCTGTTCGGCTTCTTCAGCGACGAGCAGATCAAGAAGAAGGAGACCTGGGTGGAGGACTGGACCGCCCAGGCGGAAGGCTGGGCCGGCGATGACGGCGCCGCGGTCTCGGCCTTCGTGCTCGGTTCGCTGCCCGAGGAGATGAAGGGAACGGCGGATGCGATGCTGTTTATCCGCGCCCTGCACAACCTCGCCCGCTTCGAGGACGAAGGCGGTTACCTGACGGCCGCGCTCGCCGATGCGTACGCCGTGCTGAAGCCGGGCGGCGTCGTGGGCGTCGTCCAGCACGAGGCAAGGCCGGACATGCCCGACGAGTGGGCGGACGGCAGCGCCGGCTATCTGAAGCAGGCGTTCGTCATCAACGCTTTCGAGGAGGCGGGCTTCGAACTCGCCGCCGAGAGCGACATCAACGCGAATCCGGCCGACCAGCCGACCGCCGAAGACGTGGTGTGGCGGCTGCCGCCGACGCTGGCCACGAGCCGGGAAGACCCGGAACTGCGCGAACAGCTGCAGGCCGTCGGCGAATCGAACCGCATGACGCTGCTGTTCCGCAAGCCGGCGGAATAGTCCACGTAGGAGGGACTGGTAGGAGGGGCTTCAGCCCCGATTCCCAATAACAATCGGGCCTGAAGGCCCTCCTACATTATAATTCGGGGATGAGGCGAACTCTCCGGCCGCAGATCTTCGTCGCCCTGGCAGCCACGCTGCTGCTGCGGGCCATGATCCCGGCCGGGTTCATGCCGGCGGCCATCGGTGCCGGCTTCCCGTTGCAGGTGTGCCCGAGCGGGCTGCCGGACGGGGCGCTGGCGCGCCTCGCCGGCGAGCACGCCGCACACCATCATCACGCCGGTCACGGCCACCACGGTCATCACGACGCCGGGGACAATGGCGACGGCGGCCATGCCTATTCCGCCGAGCAGTGCCCCATCGCACACCTGATCGCGGCGGCCGCCCTGCCCGTCTCCGCCGGACCGACCGTGCCGGCCTTGCCGGCGCCCGCGATTGTCGTTCCCGCGCCGCGGCAGCCGGCCACGGCGCGTGTCCATCAATACCGCTCCCGCGGCCCGCCGGTTCCCGCAGCGACCTGAATGCACCTTTCCTGAGCGAGCGCCGGTTACCGGCCGATGCTCGTCGCTGCACGACACGGAGCCAGACAATGAAACCGATTTCTTGCGGGCGGACGGCGCTGGCCGTCTGCCTGGCCGCGTCATGGGCCGCCACCATCGCCCATGCGGTCGAACCCTCGCCCGGATCAGAGACGGATGACGAACGCGGCATCGAGGAGATTCTCGTGACCGCGCATCGCATCGGGCTGGACGAGACCGTCGTCTCCGCCGGCCCGGTTATGGCCGTCGACACGGCGCAACTGCTGCGCGCCGCACCCGGCGCCGACGTCAACACCAACGGCAGGCTGAGCGGCATCGCCCAGTTCCGGGGCCTGTATGGAGACCGGGTGGCCGTGAGTCTCGACGGCATCTGCCCCATCGGCGGCGGACCCAACGCCATGGATGCCCCGCTCTCCTACGCCTCGCCGATGATCACGGAATCGCTGCACGTGGATCGCGGCATCCCGGGTGTCGCTGCCGTGGCCGAAGGCCCGGGCGGGCACATCGACGCGCGCATCGACCGTGGTGCGTTCGCGGAGTCGGCCGCGTTCGCCCCCGACGGCTGGATCGGCAGCCGCTACGAGGACAACGGCAATACCCGCACCTCGGCGGCCCGGCTGACCGTCGCGAACGCGCATCACCGGCTGTCCGCGGTCTCCGAGATCGACCGTGCCGACGATATCGACACGCCCGCCGGCACCATCCGCCCCTCCGCGCTGAACCGGGACCGCCACGATGTGAGCTACGCCTGGCGCGGCGAAGCTACCGAGGCCATGGCCTTCGCGGGAAGGCTGGACACGAGCGAGACCGGCACGCCGTCGCTGCCCATGGACATCCGCTACATCGACACGGATCTCTACGGCGTCTCCGCCAGCCATCGCATCGGCACGCTGACGCTGGAGGCCGAGGCGGGCTACAACGACGTGGACCACCTCATGGACAACTACAGCCTCCGCGCGGCACCGCCGCCGGCCGCGCAGCGGCGCAACCACACCAGCGGCCGCGGCACCAGCTTCGCTCTCGGGGCCCGCCTGCCGGTCGCCGGCACCGAACTGGCCTTCGGCATCGACGGCCGGTTCGCCACCCACAACGCCGTGATTACCAACCCGAACAACGCGGCTTTCCGTATCGACAACTTCGCGGACGTCGAGCGTGACCTCGTCGGCGCGTATGCCGAGTGGCAGGGAACCGCGGGGGCCGGCGAATGGGAACTGGGCGTCCGTTACAACACCGTCTCCGCGAATGCCGGCGATGTCTCCGCGAACGGCCTGATGGGCATGATGGCGCCGGCCGTCGGCGAACTCGCGGACCGCTTCAACGCGGCCGAGCGGAGCCTCGACTTCGGCAATGTCGACCTCGTCGCCGGCTACCGCCGCGATCTGACCGCCGGTCTCGCGGCGGTGGTGGAGGTCGGTTCCCGCACCCGGGCGCCGTCCTACCAGGAGCTGTATCTGTGGCTGCCGCTGCAGGCCACCGGCGGCCTCGCCGACGGACGCACCTACATCGGCAACCTGCGGCTGGATGCGGAGCGCTCCAACGAGATCAACGCCGGTCTGGACTGGAACGCCGGCCGCCTGAGCGTCTCGCCCCGCTTCTACTATCGCCGCGTGGACGACTACATCCAGGGCGTCCCGGCGACGGACATGACCGCCAACATGATCGCCACGATGATGTCCGACGCGCCGGCCCTGCAGTTCGGCAACGTGGACGCCGAACTGTACGGCTTCGACGTGGCCTGGCGCTACGGCATCACGGCGAACCTCGCCATCGACGGCGCCGCAAGCGTGGTCCGCGGCGAGCGCCGGGACCTGGAAGACGACCTCTACCGCCTGGCACCGGACAACGTCGCGGTGGCCCTCGACTACCGGCGGCAGCGCTATACGCTGCGCGGCGAACTGGTGGCCTACCGGCGCCAGGATCGGGTGGCGGCCTACAACGGCGAGACGGAGACGGCGGGCTATGCGCTGGTGAACCTGGCCTTCGGCTGGGCGCCCCTGCCGTCGCTGACGCTGGAGGCGGCCGTGGAGAACCTGCTGGACCGGGAATACCGCGACCATCTCACCGGCCTGAACCGGGCCGGCGGCTCCGACATCCCGGTGGGAGAGCGGCTGCCGGGCGCGGGCCGCAGTTTCGCGGCAGGGCTGACCTATCGCTTCTGACGTGCCCGGGCAGGAGGACGGGTAGGAGGGGCTTCAGCCCCGATCCAGGCAAGCCGGATCGGGGCTATCGGGGCTGAAGCCCCTCCTACATGCCCATTCGGGGTCGGGCCTGAAGGCCCTCCTACGTATTTGCGCGGCCGAGCCAGATCCCGCCTCGGCTGAACGCACGCCAGGCCCAGGGCAGCCAGCGGATGAGAGCGAACGCCAGCCACAGCGCCCACAGCAATATGGCGACCTTGTAGATCCACAGCGGCAGAGAAAAAATACCCGCTGCCGGCAGCGCGCCCTCGCTGCGGTCCTGAAACCAGTTCATCTGGTAGCCGAATGAACCGTTGCCCATGATGTGCATGTCGGGCGTGCCCAGCAGGCCCACCGGGATGCTCAGCACGAGCGCCGCGAGTGCGGCCACCGACAGGACGCCCACGGCCGCCTGCTTGGCCCGGAATTCGTTGTCGGCGAGATCCTCGGCCCAGCGCTCCCGCCAGCCCATGGCCAGCAGCCAGCCCGCGACCAGCGCATAGGTGGGCCAGGCAAACGTGCTGAATCCCAGACCGAGCAGGAACCAGTGATGGGTCCTCAGCGGCGTCAGGCGGGTGCGGCCCAGCGCGGCCGCGACGAGGACCAGCGCCGCCAGCGCCGGCCAGTAGAGCACGGCAGGTCCCACGATCGGACCGCTGGTGCCCAGCAGCCAGCGGTTGCGCGGCATCTCGGCGCTGACGGAGATATTCGAGACCGGCGCCGCGAGATCGACCGCGGGAATCTCCGCGCGACGGTCCATCGTAACGTCCTGCCGCCACGACATCTGCACGGCATGGCTGCCGGGGAGAGTCGGGATGCGCACGGCGTCGTCCGGCCCGGGTACCGGCAACTCGCTGCCATCCTGCTGCAGGCGCGTCACCTCCGCCCCGTCCGGCAGCGTGATGACGTGGGGGCCGCCCAGCGACGAGCGATAGTCGAACTCCAGCGTCGTCTCCGCGGAACGGGCTCCGTAGCGGGTGTGCATCGACACGCGGTCCACCGCCAGCAGTGCGCCGTCGACGGCGTCCGGCCGGCTGATCTCCACCGTCAGCGCCTCGCCGGGCAGCGGCAGGAACACGGGTTGCCAGACCTGATCGCCGATCTCGTAGACGGGCACGCCGTCCAGGGTCGCGTGCCACGGACTGCCCACCTGAAACTGCCAGCGTTCGCTCCAGGGCGCATCCGCGGGCGCGCGCAGGGTCAGTGATTCCGAACGGTCCAGCGAGGAACGCCAGACGAGACCGTCCTGACCGCTGCCGAGCGCCACCTGCACGCGCCCGCCTTCCACCGCGATCCCGTCCGTGACCACGGACTCGCCCGGCAGCAGCGGAATCTGCGCGTTGATGGCCCCTTCCGCGGGTGCCACTCGGGTGACGCGGGTGGTGACCGACCAGTCGAGACCCAGCGTGACGGTGCGCGCAACGCGCAGATAGTCGGGGAACCGCCCGCCTTCGAGGGCCGGCTCCGCGGCCTCCTCCGCCGGCCGGTCGCGGCGCAGCTCGAGGGCATCCGCCACCAGCCGTTCGCCGCGCAGTCCGGCTACCGTCCATCCGCTGGCCTGCACGCTGAGACGTTTCGGCACCAGCGGGAATGCGATCTCCACCCGCTCGGCATCCGGCAACCGGCCGCCGAGCGCGATACGATGCGCACCCGCTTCCACGGCCAGCCACAGCGTGCCGTCCGGATGCCGCAGCACCCGCCCGGGCGACTGCCCGTCGACGGTGACGCTCCCGGGCAGCCAGCCCTGCTCGGAGCCCGGCACCGGCACGGCGACGGCCTCCAGCGCGTTGATGACCAGCAGGATCTCGAGCCGATCTCCGGTCGCCACCACGCCGGCCGTGTCGATCACGGCACAGTCGGGCACGCACTCCGGCGCTGCCAGCAACCGCTGACGCAGCTCCTCCAGCAACACCGGTGATGGCGTTTCCGCGCGCAGGTCGCCCGGCATCGATGCGGCCAGCATCACGCTCAACATCGCCAGCGGCAAGGCCGCGCCCGCGTTTCCGCCGACCGGCAGACGCAGCTTTCGCAGGGCCTCGATCGTGTCGCGCCCGACCCACCACAGCACGGCCAGTCCGAGTCCCAGCATGAGCACGCGCCACAGCGCGACGGCCCAGCGGGGCAGGATCACCAGGCGCATCGTCTGTCCCGGCTCCACCGGCCCGCTCCAGCGCAGCGGGTAGGTATTCCAGCGCCAGTCCGGGATGCCCGGACCGGTCTGGACCCGCGCGCCCGGCGCGTAGCGCTGATCGACGGCCGGTCGCGTCGGCGCAGCGACCGGCGGCGTCCCGGCAGCGACCTGGTCGACGGACTGGCCGGTTACCTCGAGCCGCGCATCGGCGCCAACCCGCGACTCCGCCGCTTTTTTCATTTCCATGACCGCCCGGGCGGGCGCGGCCGTCGGCAGCCGCGCCGGCGCATAGGCCGCGGACGCCTCGAGCTGGGGATACAGGGTGTAGCGGATCTGGTTCACGGCGAACGGCACGAACAGGAGCGCCAGCGCCGCCATGCTGCCGTGGCGGTACCAGCGCGCGAGCTGGCGCAGCCGTCCCTCCGGCGCCGCACGGGCCAGGGCAACCGCGGCGAGCAGGTTCAGGAGCAACCAGGAGAAGACGGGCAGGTCCTGATGGATGAGCACGAGCGTGACCAGGGCCACGGCGCCGGCCGCACGGCCGTAGAGCTTGCTCGCGGCGGCGGCCGACAGCAGCACGACGAACAGGTCGAGGAGCCGCCAGCGGCTCAGCCAGGCGCCGGGCGCGCTGTCGGCGCCGACGGCGGCACCCAGCCGGTAGCCCGGCGGCAGGTGGACCGTCGCATTCAGACTGGCCAGCCTCTGCGACCAGCCAGTGACCGGAATGCCGGCCGCGTCCGGGAGTCGGCTGAGCGCCTGCAGGGAAACGTCACGCTCCCGCCACTCGACCCCGCGCGCATCGCCGTCCGGAGTGTGGGTGACCAGCAGGGCGTCACCGCGGCCGTCGCGGGCGCCGAGGAGCTCCCACGGGGGAGTCAGATTCAGACGCCAGTCCCGCTGCAACGTGCCGCGCACCTGATCCAGCGCGGTGAATCCCTCGCCGTCGAAGTCGAGCCACAGCTGGCGTTCGACACTGAGCGCGTTGTCGCCGGGCAGCCCGCCCCGGCGGCGCTGCTCCAGCATGAACGCATCGCCTACGGCGACAGCGAACGCCGGCAGCGCGCCCCAGGGGGCGGGCACACCGGCCTGTGCCGGATCCACGGTGGTCATACCGACCGGTACCGCGACGCGCAGGCGTTCGTCGGCCCGGTAACTCCAGATCTCGGTGCCGGGCCAGGCACTGCCGGCGGACGGCCGTGGAATCTCTTCCACCAGGGTGTCCGCCCGGCCGACCAGCTCCACCGTCCAGCGGCCGGGGCGGATCTGCAGCGTGAGCGTGCCTTCCGGATCCAGGCGTGCGGGCATCGGCGCGGCCAGCGACTGGGGCACGAAGCCGGCCGGCAGCATCGGCCCCAGGGTCACTTCCCGTACCCGGCCGGCAGCTTCCAGCTGCAGACGGGTGGTGAGCCGCGTCGGCACGGCATCCTCCACGAGCCGATACACCTGGATGCCGAGCGCATCCTCCCGCGGCGACGCACCCTCATCCCGTGCCAGGAACAGGGTGCCGTCGTCACGCCGCGGCTGCAGGACGGGCTCGCCGTCGACGGTCAGGGCCAGCAGGCCGGTCTCGGTCGGTATGGCGAGCGTGCGCGGCCGGCCCTGCCAGTCGAAGCGCCCGCCGACCCGGTAGCGGCCCGGGGCGAGCCGTAGCGCCGGGCGGGCACCGTGCTCGAATACGGTGGCAGATCGGCCGTCGACCTCGACGACGGCGGGCCAGTGCTCGGCGTCTCCCGGCAACGGCACCCACTGCTCGGCGGCGAAGACCTCCCAGGATTGCTCGAACCGGGCACCGCGGCCGTCCACCTCGAGACGCAGCGTGCCGGGCCAGGCACAGCGGAAGTCCGACTCGGACTGCGCGCGTGTGCCGAGCAGGAACGGACATTCGCGGTATTCGCTGCCCCGCGTCACCCAGGGCACCCAGTCCCTCAGGTCCTGCGGCACCCAGGCCGGGGCGGCAGTCGCCGCGGCCGCGGGAAGGACAGCGGCCGAGGCCGCCACAAACAGCAAACACACCCGCAGCCCGATCCTCATGCCCTTCCTCCCGTGCTCTGGCGTAGTGCCAACGGCGCGGCCGCCGCTCCGGGGTCACATTCTACGCCCAATCGTAGGAGGGCCTTCAGGCCCAATCCCGCTGTGGGAGGGCCTTCAGGCCCGATTCCCTTCTTTCGTGGCCGCCCTGCGGGGGTATCCATCTTGGTCCCGACAAAAGGTCGCGGCGATGGATACCCCCGCATGACGGCCGCCTCGCGGTGGCGTGACGGAGCTGCCCGTCAGGAGCGCCTGCTGATTGGTGCCAAGCCTGTCGCCTACGGGCCCGTCAGCGGGTGGGTGAGGGTTGCGGGGTCGTCCTGGATGCAGGACGGCTTCGATGGGCATGTAGGAGGGGCTTCAGCCCCGATTAGCGCGCGGCCAACTCAGACGAAAATCGGGGCTGAAGCCCCTCCCACATGAGCGTCCCCGCAACCCCGTGTCCACCCGATGGCGTGCCAAAGTCAGGAGAAGGTGGTGCGAGCCAAAAAGGGCGGATCGGGCCTGAAGGCCCTCCTACGCGGGGTCAGTAGCGGAGGGAGGCGCAGACCAGCCGCTCGCCGGGCAGGGCTTCCGCCGGCAGCACCCGCACGCGGCCGCCGTGCAGCCAGGTCTCCACCGCGGCGCGGTCGAGGAGATCCTCTCTCGGCAGTTCGTCCCGGTGGCGTACCTCGTGGGCGCCTTCGTCGACGTAGCCCCAGTCTTCCCGGTCGCCGGCGACCACGATCTCGCTGACGCGTCCTTCCAGCGTGGCGAGCAGGGCTTTGTCGATGCTGTCGGTCGCGCTGCCGCTGCCCACTGCATCGGCCAGGGCCGCCGCGGCGTTCCGATCGTCCCGCAACTGGTGGCGCTCCATCAGCTCGCGGGCGCGTTCGTGCAGCTCCGCCGCAGAGAGGTGTTCCACGTTGCCGTGCAAATCGTCTTCCAGTATTGCCGGCAGGTCGCTCACCTGCCGGTAGAGCGCGAGCAGCGACTCCACGCCGGCCAGCACCAGCGGTGCTTCACGGTGCGGCAGGAAATCCTGCACTGCGCTGTCGACCTCGCGCAGGAAACGCTTCAGCTCCGGCGTCACGTCGTCCTTGCCGCCGCCGTGGGTGTGATAGATGGCTTCCGAACTGCCGCGATGCCCCGCGTGGTGCTGCAGGTTGGGCTCGGTCAGATCGCGTCCCGCGGACTCCTCCAGCGAGCGGGGAGCCCGGCCGGCGAGGTCCAGCTGCCGCAGGCCGCGGCGATCGCTATGGTGATCAAGATGGCCATCGTAATCGCCCTCGAACAGCCGCACGTCGTTCTGGCTGATGGCGAGCAACGCGAACGGACCGGTGAGGCTCTTCGCCTGCAGTACCGGTTTCAGATGGAAACGCCAGCCGACCACGGTCAGCTCCCGCGGCCGCTGCGGCAGCGTGATGCGGGTCAGGCCGCTGCCCGTGGTGTAGGCCGCCAGGCCGCCGTCCAGCGGCTCCTCGGGCCAGAACGTGCCGCCGTCTCTCGCCTCGATGAGCGGGCCCAGCACGGCGCCGCGGCGCCGGTCGTCCAGGCCGAGCGTCTGTAGCTGGGCATCCGCCTCGGCGATGGCATTCTTCAGGCGTATCTCGTTCTCCTGCCGCTCGGAGGGCAGCGCCGTCGACGGGACGACGACGGTGACATGAGGCGTCTCGCCGCGGTCCGCGGCGATCTCGCGCAGTGTGCCGTCGTCCGTCCCGGTGATGCGTTTGTCAGTCACAGGATCCGTCCGGCTATTTGTCGTCCACGAGGAAGCTGACCTTCATGGCCACGCGGTACTCGGCGACCTTGTCGTTCGCCACGACGACCTTCTGCTCCTTGATCCAGGCCGACTGGATGTTGTGGACGGTCTTGCTCGCCCGGGCGATGCCGTCGTTGATGGCGTCTTCGAAGCTCTCCTTCGAATCGCACATGATCTCGGTCACTTTCACTACTGACATGCTTCCTTCTCCTTTCGGTGGTCGAATTTCGTCCTCACCGGGAAAGGAGCAAGTTCCATGCCGTTGTGCCCGCAGCGCGGCAGGCGCCCCGGGAGCGGGTCCGCGGCCGGGTGCCAGCGGTCCGGCCGGCTGCGGCATGCAGAATCTGCACCCCCGGCATGCAGAATCTGACTCCCGCCGATGCGGCTGTGGCTGGGTCCGGAAACTCTCTATACTGGTGTCGATGCGATGGGAAGGAACCCGACGAGACGTGATCCAGCGGAAGGGGGCGGGAAAGATGCGGCGAGCAGCCCGGACGGCGGACGCGGATGCGTAAGGCGACACTGTCTCTGTACGATTCCCTGGTCCTGGGCCGACCCGTAATCACGCTGCTGATCACGGTGCTTGCCGTGGGCCTGCTCGCCAGCCGTGCGCCCGACTTCGCGCTGGACACCTCCAGCGATTCGCTGCTGCTGGAGAGCGATACCGGCGTCCGCTATTACCGGGCCATCCGCGCGCGCTACGGCTCCGACGACTTTCTCATCCTCACGTTTACGCCGTCCGGCGATCTCTTCTCCGATGCCGTCCTCGACGACCTCGGCAAGCTGCGGGACGAACTCGCGGGCGCGCCGGGCGTGGTCTCCGTGGTCTCCATCCTCGACGTGCCGCTGCTGCAGAGCCCGCCGCTCGGCCCGCGGGAACTCGCCGACGGCGCGCCGACCCTGCTCTCCGCACAGGTCGACCGCGAACTCGCGCGCGAGGAGCTGACCACCAGCCCACTCTACCGCAACCGCCTGATGAGTCCGGACGGCGGCACCACCGCGCTGCAGGTGAACCTGCAGCAGGACGAGGCCTACACGAAGCTGCTGAACCGACGCGCCGATCTGCGCGAGATCCGCCTCGAGCGCGATCTCACCGCCGAGGAGTCAGCGGCGCTGGCCGAGGTGGAGCAGCGCATCCGCGAACGCCGCGAGTCCCAGCAGATCCAACTGCATCGCACCATCGCGACGGTGCGGGGCATCGTCGACAACTACCGGGACGGCACCGAGCTGCACCTGGGGGGGCTGCCGATGATCGCGGCCGACCTCGTGGACTTCATCCGCCGCGACCTGATCGTATTCGGCATCGGCCTCGCCGTGGCACTGATCGCCCTTCTCGCCGTCATCTTCCGCCGGCTGCGCTGGGTCGTGCTGCCGCTGACGACCTGCGCCGCAGCCGTGCTCGGCATGATCGGTTTCCTGGGCCTCGTGCAGTGGCCGGTCACGGTGGTGTCGTCCAACTTCGTCTCGCTGATGCTGATCCTGACACTGTCGCTGAACGTGCATCTGGTGGTGCGTCACCGGGAGCTGCACCGCGAGCGTCCGGACGCCGGCCAGCGGGAGCTGGTACGCGAGACGGTGCGGAACAAGTTCTATCCGGCGCTCTATACGGCGCTCACGACCATGGTGGCGTTCGGCTCCCTGGTGGTGAGCGACATCCGTCCGGTCATCGACTTCGGCTGGATGATGGTGATCGGCATGGCCATGGCCTTCGTGCTCACCTTCCTGATCCTGCCCGCCTCGCTGGTGCTGCTCTCGCCGGGCGAGCCGCCCGGGAGCGGCGACTTCACCAACCGCATCACCGGGCTCTTCTCGCGCCTGATCGGCTCGGCGCCCCGGGCGACGCTGGCCGGATACGCGCTGATCGCCGTCGCGAGTACGGCCGCCGTGCTCCAGCTCAGCGTGGACAACCGCTTCATCGATTACTTCAAACAGACCACCGCCATCTACCAGGGCATGAAGGTGATCGACGAGCGCCTCGGCGGCACCACGCCCCTGGACGTCATCCTGGACGCGGATCCCGCGTTCGTCTCCAGCCAAGAGGACGAGCAGGAGCAGGCGGACCAGCTGGAGCTGCCCGGCGAGCCCGGCATGGCAGCGCGCAGCTACTGGTACAACGCCGCGCGCAGCGACCTCCTGCGCCAGGCCCACGATCATCTCGAGGCCCGGCCGGACATCGGCAAGGTGCTCTCTCTCGCCACCACGCTGGAGGTCATCCGCCAGGTCGTGGGCGAAGAGGAGCTGGACAACTTCCAGCTCTCGATCATCTACAAGCGCCTGCCGGAGGATGTGAAAGAGGTGCTGTTCGAGCCCTACCTCGCCGTCGAAGGCCACCAGACGCGCATCTCCGCGCGCATCTACGAGACCAGCGATACACTGGAGCGCAACGAACTGCTCGAGTCGATCCGCCACCATTTCGCCGAGGACCTGGGCCTGGGCGAGGAGCGCGTGCATCTCACCGGGCTGATGGTGCTCTACAACAACGTGCTGCAGAGCCTGCTCGGCTCCCAGATCAAGTCGGCCGGCGCGGTGACGCTCGTCGTCGTGCTTATGTTCTGGCTGTCGTTCCGTTCGCTGGCCGTCGCGGTGGTGGCCCTCGTGCCCAACCTGATCGCCGCCAGCGCCGTCCTGGCAATCATGAGCGCGATGGGCGTGCCGCTGGACATCATGACCATCACCATCGCGGCCATCGCCATCGGCATCGGCGTGGACGACACCATCCACTACGTGTACCGCTTCCAGGAGGAGTTCGCGAAGGACGGCGACTACGACGCCACCATCGACCGCTGCCACCGCAGCATCGGCCACGCGATGTACTACACCTCCATCACCATCATGCTGGGTTTCTCCATCCTCGCCCTGTCGAATTTCGTGCCCACTATCTACTTCGGGCTGCTCACCGGCCTCGCGATGGCCGTCGCGCTCGTGGCCAACCTCTCGCTGCTGCCGCTCCTGTTCTCGCGCCTGCGCGTCCTCGGCAGGCCGGACTGAGGCGCATCCCCCAGGGCCGCCACTGACGGCCGGGCGGATACAGCGGGCAGGCCCGCCGGGCCTTTCCACAATGGAAAACCCGCCGCTTCCTGTCTAGCATGAGGGTGAACAGGGAGCGCCAACCGCCCCGGAGGAGTGCAGACCATGGCCAGCAAGACAGCAATCGTATTCCCCACCGATTTCTCCGAGACGTCAATCACCGCCCTGCACTGGGCGCGCAAGATGACGGAACAGCTCGGCGGCGAGCTGCATTGCGTCTCCGTGGTGGAGCCGCCCATCGTCTACACGGCCATGGAGGTACCGACGGCGGTGCCGACCGTGGAAGAACTGGTGGCCCAGGCCCAGGCGCAACTGGACGAATTCACCCGGGACAAGCTCACCGGCTTCTCCAATCCGCCGGTGGGTAAAGTGCTGGAAGGCCGTCCCGTGGACGAGATCACCGCCTACGCGAAGGAAACCGGCGCGGCGATGATCGTGATGTCCACCCACGGGCGCAGCGGCCTGAGGCACCTGCTCATCGGCAGCACGGCCGAGGGCGTGGTCCGTCACGCCGAATGCCCCGTGCTGACCGTGCGCGGCGCCGACCAGGGCTGAACCGCCGTGACCGACGAACGGACCGAGGCGCTCCGCGAGCGTCTCGCGAAGACCCTCGATCCCAATCGGCCCAGCATGGTCGAGAAGCGCCATGCGAAGGGCTACCGCACCGCGCGCGAGAATCTCGACGACCTTGTCGACGCCGGCTCGTTTACCGAATACGGCCAGCTCGCCGTCGCCGCCCAGCGCAGCCGTCGCGACATCGCCGACCTGGAGGAGAACACACCCGCGGATGCCGTCATCACCGGCACGGCGACCGTCAATGCGGAGCTATTCGGCCGCGACAACGCCCGGGCGGCGGTGGTGGTCTACGACTACAGCGTGCTGGCGGGCACCCAGGGCTATTTCCACCACCGCAAGCTCGACCGGATCTTCGAGCTGGCCGAGCAGTGGCAACTGCCCGTGGTGATGTACACCGAGGGCGGCGGCGGGCGGCCCGGCGATACCGACGTCACGACCCAGATCGCCGGACTGAATTTGTCGTCCTTCCGCACGTGGGGACGACTGTCCGGCCTGGTGCCGCGTATCGCCATCAATAACGGCTACTGCTTCGCCGGTAACGCGGCGCTGTTCGGCTCCGCCGACGTCACCATCGCCACGAAGAGTTCGTGGATCGGCATGGCCGGGCCCGCCATGATCGAGGGCGGCGGCCTGGGCAAGCACGCGCCCACCGAGATCGGGCCGATGGAGGTGCAGGAGGGCAACGGCGTCGTCGATATCGTCGCCGACGACGAGGCCCACGCCACGGACGTCGCGCGCCGTCTGCTGGCGCTCTACCAGGGCCGCACCGGCGACTGGGAATGTGCCGACCAGTCGGCGATGCGCGATCTCATCCCCGCCGACCGGCGCTGGGTGTACCCCGTGCGCGACGTCATCGAGACCCTCGCCGACACGGGCAGCTTCATCGAGCTGCGCCGGCGCTACGGCGCCCCGGTCATCACCGGCTTCCTGCGCATCGAGGGACGGCCGGTGGGCCTGATCGCAAACGACTGCCGCCAGCTCGGCGGCGCCATCACCGCGCCAGCCGCGGAGAAGGCAGCCCGTTTCCTTCAGCTCTGCGACGGCTGGGGCCTGCCGGTGCTCTCCCTCATCGACACGCCCGGTTTCATGGTAGGACCGGACAGCGAGCAGGAGGCGGCGGTGCGCCGCATGTCACGGCTGTTCGTGGTGGGCGCGAACGTCACGGTGCCGATCCTCGCCGTTGTTCTGCGCAAGGGCTACGGGCTGGGCGCCATGGCGATGGCCGGAGGCAGTCTCGCGGCCCCGGTCTGGACCGCGTCCTGGCCCACCGGAGAGTTCGGCGGCATGGGCCTCGAGGGCGCCGTCCGGCTGGGTTACCGGAAAGAACTCGAGGCCGTGGAAGACCGCGCCGAACGCGAGGCGCTGTTCGAGAAGCTGGTGAAAAAGATGTACGAGGCCGGCAAGGCCACCGAGGCGGCCGCACACCTGGAGATCGACGCGGTCATCGACCCGGCCGACACACGGCGGGAGCTGGCCGGGATGCTGGCGCGCCTGCCGCAGCGCGGGGAAAGCAGCGCAAGGCGCTTCGTCGACACCTGGTAGGCTGGTAGGTGCCGGACCGAACTTTTGCAACTTTTGAAAGTTATTCGCGAGACGAGGAGATGACCGCCTGGCACGGGTCGTAACCCGGCAATCGCTTCAACCGCTCGACCTCCTCGCGCAGATATTCGAGCGACGCCAGTTCACCGTGGGCGTCGAACTCGTCCAGATACTGGCGCAGGACGCGCTCGTCACCCATCAGCACGATCTGACCGTCCGTGGTGAGATGTTCATCCCGCCAGTTGAGGTATTCCCGTTCTCGCTCCCGCACGACCGACAACGCCGCTTCATTTCCCGATTCCTCGGCAATCATCGCCTGCAAGCCGATCCCGATTCCCCGATTCAGAACGGTCTGACTGCGTTCCTCGAGGTGCCGCGCGAAGTCCAGGCAAGCGTCGTGCCAGAGCGGGTCCGCCGCGACCCGATCGCGACACTCGGCGTAGGCGGTGAGCCAGGGCGACGTGGAAGCAGTCGCCCAGCCGATGCCCTCAATAACCCTATCGACATAGGACAGATCTCCGGCGGTGGCTGCCAGCCCCAGTTCGATGACCCGGACCACATCGGCGAAATACTCCCGATGAGAGCCGGCACTGGCGCCCCGGCGCAGCGCCTGAAGAGCGCCATCGGTGTCGCCGCGGCTGG
The DNA here is from genome assembly GCF_040706535.1 of Lentisalinibacter orientalis. NCBI lineage: Bacteria > Pseudomonadati > Pseudomonadota > Gammaproteobacteria > Woeseiales > Woeseiaceae > Lentisalinibacter > Lentisalinibacter orientalis. The sequence goes on along the minus strand of NZ_JAPDRJ010000001.1, from coordinate 1,731,848 downwards.
CTCGGTACCCGGCGATGGCACCCCACATCTCACCGTTATCGCCGTCGGCTTCAGCGGCGCGCTCGACAATGCCCCGTTCTTCGCAGACACGCGACGCGGGCCGGTTGATGCAGGCATCGAGCAGACGCTCCAGGATGACGGGGTTGTCGGGATCTGACGCAAGCGCCGAGAGCAGACGCTGCAGATGCTCGGGGCTGCGTTTGTCGGTGATCAACGCGGCTGCGAGCCGTAGTTCCACGTCCTCCGATCCTTCCAACGCCCTGGCCCGGCGTTCGGATTCACGCTGGTGGCGCTCCAGACGAGCGGCCGTGTCTTCCGCCGATGGCAGGTCGTCCGGATACGGATCGCAGGCGAAATGACGGTCGGTGGCAGTGGCTACCTGGCGGCGTTGTGGTTCGTCATCGGCAGGCACTGACGGGGCTGCGCGCGGCTCGGACGGGATTGGACGCCCGGCGGCCGAACGAAGAACGCCGACCTCTCCGTCCCCGCTATCGCTGCCCCCATCGTCGATCCCCGACAGAGCGAAGATGGCCGCGAGCGCGACCACGCACAGAACGGCTGCCGACCAGATTCTTGTCCGCGAAGCTGCCACACACGAAGTGTAGCCTTCCGTCCCGTGCTTTCGATACGCCTAGACTTTTTCGCCGAACATGCCGCCCGTGCGCGTCTGCAGGTATGGCGTCACCGGGATGTCCTCCTGCTTCAGGAAACCCTGCTGAGGCAGTTTGCCGTCCCGGACCATCTCGATGACGGCGGTGACGGACGCCGACGTCGTCCAGGCGATCGCAGTGAAGCGTTCGTCGCGGACCTTCTGCGGATAGTAGGAGCGAACGAACTCGCGGCGGGACAGCTCGTCGCCCTTCCAGCCCTCTGCCGAGATGTGGACGTGGACCACGTCCTCGTCGACGGGCGGTTTGGCGTTGGTCAGGATTTCGCCGGCGAGGTCGCGGCGCTCGCGCATCAGCAGCTCGTGGAAGAAGAAGTTCATGAGATCCACGTGGCCCGGATAGCGCATGGTCTTGTAGTCGAGGTTTTCGACGTGGTCCTTGAAGGTCTCGCACATGGTGCCGAGGCCGCCCGAGGTGGTGAAGGCCTCGAGCTTGTGACCGTTGACATAGACGGTCTCGACCCACTCCATCGGGGAGACCCACTTGTGGACACCTTCCTCGATGACCTCGCAATCGTTCAGGTACTCGTTGACCACGCCCTCGGGTGACCAGTTGAAGTTGTAGCCGAGCAGGCCCGTCGGGTTCTGGGGCAGCGCGCCGACGCGCATCTTGATGGAGCGGACGCGGTCGAACTGGCGGGCGAGATGGGAGGCGACGATGCCGACGAAGCCGGGTGCGAGACCGCACTGGGGCGCCATGATGCCCTTCGAGGTCTCGCTGAGTTCACGGATGGCAGCGGTGGTGGGCACGTCTTCGGTGAGGTCGAAGTAGTGGATGCCGAGGCCGTGGGCGGCGCGGGCGACCTCCGTGTTGAGCGCGTACGGAAGGCAGGACAGCACGGCCTCGTAGGGCCTGAGGACCTCGGTGAGGCCCGCGGTATCGCCCATATCCGCCTGGACGATGGGGAACGAGGTGCCGAGGTCGAGCTTGCGGCTGTCGATACCAGTCACGTCGAAACCGGACTCCTCCAGCAGCAGCGCCGCCAGCTTGCCCACCTTGCCAATACCCAGTACCGCGACCTTCTTGAACGACATTTCGCCTCCTCGACTTTTTGAGGTGCCGGACCGAACTTTTTGGACTTTTGCAACTTATGCACGATCGAAGTGGTGCCGGCTTGCAGGCAAGCCCGCACGGCACATTAAGTTCGAAAAGTCACAAAAGTTCGGTCCGGCACCTGACTCATTAGTTACAGCCGGAACCTTTTGGACCACGACTGTATCAGGTCCCCAGTCCCTTTCCGACCCCCGCCAGACCGTACAGGCAGCAAAGTTCAACTCCGTGCGCCCGCCCAAAAGTTCAATAAGTCACAAAAGTTCGGTCCGGCACCTGCTCCCGTACCACCCGTACACCTTCCGCGATCTTCCGCTACGCTGGGAGCATGATCGACGTCAACGTCTGGACCGTTGCCGCCGCGGCAGCCATCACCGCCGCAGCCACCGGGTTGGGTGCCCTGCCGTTCCTGTTCGTGAGCGGCATCAGCCGGTGGTGGCTCGGCGTGTCCAGCGCCGCGGCCGCCGGCCTCATGCTGGCCGCCAGCCACAGCCTCATCGCCGAGGGCTTCGGCGCGTCGCCCGGCCGTACCATCGCCGGCATCCTGCTCGGCCTGCTGCTCGTGGTCGTCGCCGACCGCCTGCTGGCCGGTCGGGGCGGCGGCGTCGACGTCGCCGAACTGAAAGGCGCGGACGCGCGCAAGGCGCTGCTCATCCTCGGCATCATGACGACTCACTCCTTCGCGGAAGGGGTGGGCGTCGGCGTCTCGTTCGGCGGCAGCGAGGCACTCGGCGTGTTCATCGCATCGGCGATCGCCGTGCACAACATCCCCGAGGGACTCGCCATCAGTCTCGTGCTGATCCCGCGAGGGACGCCGGTATGGAAGGCCGGGGCCTGGAGCATCTTCACCAGTCTGCCCCAGCCGCTCATGGCGGTGCCCGCCTTTCTCTTCGTGCTCGCTTTCGAGCCCTGGCTGCCGGTCGGACTCGGCCTCGCCGCCGGCGCCATGATCTGGATGGTCTTCTCGGAGCTCATACCGGATGCCCTGGATCGCGTCTCCGGTTCTACGGCGGGCGTTGCGGTAGTGCTGTCCTTCGCCGCCCTGCTGGCCTTCCAGTACTACGTGCTGGGCTGACCCCGGCGCACCATCCTACCGGTCGGGTTCGAGCCCGGTCGGCGGCGCCATGAACTCGGGGCCCACGGCATGGTCGATGTGCTCGTTCAGGATGCCGTCCACCGACGAAAGCAGCGCCAGGTCCATGGACCAGCCGAACACCTCGCCGATGGGCTCCATCTGCGCGGGTTTGCGTCCGCCCCAGATCGCGATCGGCACACCCTGCTCCAGCACCCAGCGCAGACTGAACGCGAGGAGTGACTTGCCGGTCATCCGCCGGACGAGCTTTTCCAGATCCGCCGCCGCCAGGTAGCGCTCGAAACGGGGTTCCGCGAACTTGGGATCGGCCTTGCGCAGGTCGTCGCCCTCGAACTCCCGGTCGCGGGACATCTTGCCGGTCAGCAGGCCGCGGCAGAGCGCGCCGTAGGTCATCAACGGCAGGCCGCGGCGCTCGCAGTACGGCTTGACGTTCGCCTCGATGCCGCGCTCGAGGATGTTGTAGGGCGGCTGGCAGACGTGCACGGGGCACTCCTCCCGGAACGCGGCGATCTGGTCCGGCGTGAAGTTGCTGACGCCGACCGCCCGGATGAGCCCTTCGTCGAGCAGCTCGCGCATCGCCCCCGCGGTTTCGGCGACGGGCCGGGTGCAGTCCGGCCAGTGCACGAAGTAGATGTCGATGACGTCCCGATTCAGGCGCTTCAGGGATGCGTTGATCTCGTAGCGAACCCGGTCGCGGCTGCCGTTGCGGAAGATCCGCTCGTCGTCGGTCCAGTCCAGCCCCACCTTCGTGGAGACGTGAACCGGCCCGTCGCCGTCGTATTCCCGCAGCGCCTCGCCGACGATCTGCTCGGACGTGCCAAATCCGTAGACCGGCGCCGTGTCGACGAGATTGACGCCCCTGTCCAGCGCGGCGTGCACGGTCTCGATGGATCGGCGTTTCTCGGTGCCGCCCCACATGAAACAGCCGATGGCCCAGGTGCCGAGCGCGATGCGGGACACCTCCAGGTCGGTATCGGGGATGCGGTAGTACTCCATGCAGGCCTCTCTGCTGTCACCTCCGTAAGACGCCCGGGAAACCGGCAGGCACCCGAGCCTGGACCACGGTAAGCCACCCGCCGCATAAGTACATTGAACTTCCGCAATTCAGCGGCACCCGGTGGGGCTGGACAAACCAAGGCCAGGCAATCATAATTGAATTCAATTCAATATTGGTGGGGAGCAAACATGGCGGCACGGACGGCCCGTTCGGAACGCAGCCGCGAGATGATCGTCGCCGCGGCGGCAGACGCCCTGGTCGACGGTGACGGTGACTTCGAGTTACAGGAAGTCGCTCGTCGTGCGGGCGTGTCCGTGGGTCTGCCGTATCACCGTTTCGGCTCAAAATCGGGGCTAATCGCCGCCGTAGTCGACAACTTCTACGACGAACTGGACCAGGCGATAGACCTGTCCGACCTGCCGCCGGACGACTGGACGGTGCGCGAACGCGAACGCATCTCCAGCCTGATCGACTTCCTCTACGACCATCCGCTCGCCGCCATCATCATCTCGCGCCTGGCCCGCGACCCCGGCGTGGCCGCCGTCGAGGGCGAGCGCTGGCGCCGGGTCATCGCGCTGGCCGCCCGGAACATCGCCAAGGGCCAGCAGCGCGGACAGATCCCCACGCAGTACGACCCGGACATCCTCGCCGCCATGATCTGCGGCGGTGTGCGGCACGCGGCGGGACAGGCCCTCGCCGCCGACCCGCGTCCGACCCGGGAGGCACTCACCCGCGAGCTCTGGGACTTCATCCTCGGCGGGCTCCGCTTGCCGGCGCCCGCCTGACCCCTCGGCGCGATAATCAGACAGGAATCGACATGAACGAAAGAGAACACGTGGTCATCATCGGCGCCGGCGTCGGCGGCATGTGCGCAGGCGCCCTCCTCGCCCGGCAGGGTTACCGGGTGACCGTCTGCGAGAAGCTGAACACCGTCGGCGGCCGCACCCGTACGCAGGACATCGAAGGCTATCGACTGCCGCGGGGCGCGGTGTCGTACCAGCTCCGGGGCATCCTGCCGAGCATCTGCGAGGAGGTCGGCGCCGAGTTCGAGGTGCGGCCGGTCAGCGAGATGTGGTTCTGGATCCGCGGTGGCGACGAGTTCGTGCCACTGCCGGCGAAGAGCGGCACGGGCAAGATGCTCGAGATGTTCATGAAGGTCCACGGCGGCGGCTCGAAGAAGGCGATGGCGCGGGTGGGCCTGGAGCTGTCCATCACGAAGATCGGCAAGGCCTTCCGCGACCGCCAGGCAACGGACGTGGGAGAAGACGGCCCCACCTTCCGCGAATGGCTGGAGCAGTACACGGACAACGAGGATCTTCTGGCGCTGTTCCACGCCATCACCTCGGCCGTCTCCGCGGTCAACGACTTCGAGTACCCGGCCCGGCACTGGTTCGCGCACTTCGCGGCCACCGAGGCGAGGATGGACAAGTACGCGTTGCTGCCCGGCGGTTTCGTGTCGGTCAGCGAAGCACTGGCGCGGGTCATCGAGGCCAACGGCGGCCGGGTGCTGCTGGAGACGCCGACGCTCGCCATCGAGACCGCCGACGGCCGCGCCACCGGCGTGCGCATCGAGAACGGCGGACAGGAGGAAACGCTGCCGGCCGACATCGTCATCAGCAATACCGGCCCGTCCGTCACCGTCGAACTGGCGGGCGAGCAGGCGCTCGGCGGGGACTACACGCAACGGCTCGCGCAGCGGATCCGGCCGACCCCCATCGTCGCCACCTACGTGGTCTCCGACGAACCGCTGTTCGAACCGCGCTCCGCGTTCCTCGCGGCGGGCCTGGAACGCATCGTGACCGGCGTGCCGCTCACCAACATCTGTCCCGAGTGGTCCCACGACGGCCGCCACCTCACGTCCTTCTACGGCACGCCCAGGAGCTGCCTCGAGCCCATGGACCGTGAAGACGAGCGGCGCGCGAACATGGCCGACGTCAGGACGCTGTTCCCGGACTTCGATGCGAAGGGCGGGCGCTTCCTCGACGTGCAGCTGCGCGACATCGACGATCCGGACGTCGTGGCGCGATCATGGCCCGGCTACAACATACCGGTGGAGACGCCGCTGCCAAATCTTTTCAACGTGGGCGACGGCTGCGGCCCGCAGGGCTACGTGGCGACGCCGGCGGCGGCCAAGAGCGCGCGGATGGCCGTGGACCGGATACTTGAACAACGGATGCACAACCAGCAGAGGGGAGAAAGACATGGGTAAGGCCTACGATGCGGTGCAACGCTACATCGACTCGATGAAGGCGAAGGACCTGGACGCGGTCCTCGACTGTTTCCACGACGACGTCGTCTACCACTACCACGTCGGCACCCGGCCCTTCGAGGGCAAGGATTTCCTGAAGAAAGGCATCACGATGCTGTGGCCCCACCAGGCGGCCAGTCGCTGGCGCATCGTCAATTACCTGGAAGACGACGAGAAGATCATCTTCGAGGGCATCGACGAGTACGACCAGCCCGACGGCGTCACCGTCCGCATGCCATACATGGGGATCTACCAGATCAGGGACGGACGCATCTGGCGGGCGCGCGACTATTTCGACATGCCAGGCTACATGAACATGACCAAGGGCGACTCCAATCCCTGGTTGCTGAAGGTCGCGGATTCGATGGCCGGCTGACCCGGGAGAAAGATCGATGATCCTCGACGACGACGCCACGCTGGAACGCTATCGTGCCAGCGGCTGGTGGGGAGACGTCACGGTCGACGATCTGTTCCGCGATTGCGTCGCGGCCGCGCCGGAGCAACTCGCCCTCGTCGACGCGCCCGACCGGCCGGCGTTCTGCTACGGCGAGCCGCGGCGGCTGAGTTTCCGCCAGACGGACGCGGCCGTCGACGCACTCGCCGCCGCCCTGCTTCGCGCCGGCGTGCGCAAGGACTCGGTGGTCGTCGTACAGCTGCCGAACATCGTGGAGATCGTCGTCGCGTTCCTGGCCTGCGCACGGCTCGGCGCCATCGCCTCGCCGGTGATGCTGGCCTACGGAGCGCGGGACATGCGGCGCATCCTCCGGCACGTGCGGCCCGCCTGCGTACTGACCCTGTCCCGATTCAAGGATCAGCGGCCGGCGGAGACGGTGCGCGCCATCCTCGCCGAGCCCGGTGCGCCGAAGACGACGGTACTCGCGTTCGGCGACGGCGACGGAGACCTGGTCGACGTGAGGTCACTGCCGCATGACGACGAAGCGCTGGAGACCTACCTGAACGGGTTGAGCGTCGGCGCGGACGAGATCGTTACCATGCACTGGACGTCCGGCACCACCGGCGACCCGAAGTGCGTGCCGCGCAGCCACAACCAGTGGCACGCCACGGGGGGCTGCTGCCGGGACGCGGGCGGGCTGCATCACGGCGATCGGCTGCTCGCGCCCATGCAGATGGTGCATACCGCGGGCTACAACGGCCTGTTCATGCCGTGGCTGGAGGTCCAGGGCACGCTGGCCCTGCACAACCCGTTCGACATGGCCATATTCCTCGATCAGCTCGAGGAGCTCGGCATCAACCATACGGTGGCCGCGCCGGCCATGCTGAACGCGCTCCTGCGGGAGAACATCCTCGACGACCGCGATGTCTCCACCATCCGCAGCATCCTGTGCGGATCGGCGCCCCTGGATGCCTGGATGATCGAGGGTTTCCGGCAACGATACGGCATCGAGGTGGTGAACGCCTTCGGCTCCACGGAGGGCATCACGCTGCTGTCCGGCCCGGGGATGACCGACGATCCCCATCGGCGCGCCCGCTACTTCCCGCGCTTCCGCGGCTCTGCGCTGCGGGAGTCGGACGGCGCCGCCTGGGGCGTGCGCATCGCCCGGGGTGTCGAGACGAAGCTGGTCGACATCGAGACCGGCACGGAGATCACCGACGCCGGACGGCCGGGCGAGTTCGTCTTCCGCAGTCCCGCGTTGTTCCCCGGCTACTGGACGGCCGACGGCAACGTGGATCGCGGGGACTTCGACGGAGAGGGATACTTCCGCTCCGGCGAGCTCTTCGAGATCGCGGGCGACGGCGAGGACGCCGACTACTATCACTACATCGACCGCCTGAAGGACGTGATCAACCGTGGCGGCCTCAAGATACCGGCCGGGGAGCTGGAGGCGGCCGTCCAGGCGCTGCCGTCGGTGCAGGAGGCGGCCGCAATCGGCTTTCCCGACGAGCGGCTCGGCGAGCGCATCTGCGCCGTGGTCGTGCCGATGCCCGGTGCGACGCTGTCGCTCGAGGAGCTGATCGCTCAACTGTCGGAGGCGGGTGTTGCACGGTTCATGTGGCCTGAGCGGCTCGAGATCGTCGAGTCGCTGCCCCGCAATCCGACGGGGAAAATACTCAAGCGCGAGCTGGTCCGCAGGCTACTCGCAGGGAATTCCGAGGGTTCAAGGGTTGCAGAACGGCCGGAAGTCTGAAAAGTTGCGAAACTTGCAAAAGTTCGGTCCGGCACCTCATGGCGACTCGACGGCAGTTTTTGAAGTACGGCGGCGCTGCGGCGTTCGCTGCCACGGCACCGCTGCCGACGCTCGTGGCAGAGCACAAGCAGCTGCCGGTCCGGCCGATCCCGCGCACGGGCGATTCGCTGCCTGTTATCGGCATGGGCAACTCGAATGCCTTCCGCGCGGGCGACCGGGACGCCTCCTGGGACGTCATCAGGATGTTCCAGCGCTACGGCTCGCGCTACATCGACTGCTCCGGCGACAGCCGCTTCGTCGTGGCCGACGTCGTGGGCGAACGTGAGATCGGCGACCGGGTCTTCCTCGGCACCTACTTCGACGTCGACGACGAACCGGCGGCCCGCGCCGAGGCGGCGCGGCTGCTGGCGACCACCGGCAAGCCGACGCTGGACCTCATGCACGCCTACCCGGAGACGGCGGTGCCGAACTGGCGGACGTTCCGGCGCTGGAAGGAAGCGGGTCTGACCCGGCATATCGGCGTCGCCCGGCACCGCAGGGAGTACTACCCGGCCATGATGGACCTCATGGCCACCGGCACCCTGGACGTCCTGCAGGTGAACTACTCGCTCATGGAACCGGAAGCCGAGGAGCGGGTCCTGCCGATGGCGCTGGAGCGCGGCGTCGCCGTGATCGTCAATCGCCCGTTCATCAACGGCGAGTGGTTCCGCCTGGTGCGCGACCGGAAACTGCCGTCGTGGGCGGCCGAGTTCGACTGCGACAGCTGGGCACAGTTCTCGCTCAAGTTCATCCTCTCGCACCCGGCGGTGACCTGCGTGCTGACCGAAACGGCCAACCCGCGGCATGCGGTGGACAACATCGGCGCCGGATTCGGCGCCCTGCCGGACGGGAAGACGAGGCAACGCATGCGCGACCTCGTCCGCAACTTCGCCTAGTCGGGCACGGCTATCCGCCGCGCATCGGATTCGGGCCAGGGGTACTCCATGTAGCGCGCGGTCGCCCGCGCTGTCTCCTCTCCGTGGATTGCGGCGACGATTCGCAGAGACAGGTCTATACCGGCCGAGATGCCGGCCGCGGTCCAGACGCTGCCGTCCCGGACGAAATGCCGGTCGCGCACCACTTCCACCGCCGGCAGCAGCTCTGCCATCCAGTCCAGCGAGCGCCAATGGGTGGTCGCGCGGCGGCCCTCCAGCAGGCCGGCCGCGCCGAGCAACAGGGACCCGGTGCACACCGAGCAGAGACGCTCCACTTCGCGGCTGCGTTCGCGCAGCCAGTCGAGCAGCAACGGATTCTCGAGCTGGCGGCGGACGCCCCAGCCGCCCGGGACCAGCAGCAGATCGAGGGCCGGGCAATCGCCGAAGGCCCAGCGCGGCGTCACCGTCATGCCCCCCGTGGTCGTGACCGGGGCGGCTGTCTCCCCGACCAGGCCTGCGTCGAACGGGGACGGTTCCTCCCGCCGCGCCTCCTCGTCCAGCCGGACCACGGAGAACACCTCGAAGGGGCCGCAGAAGTCGAGCACCTCCACGTCGTCGAACACGACGATGCCGACCGTCGCGCGCCGCGCCATCGTCTTCATTCCGGCGGATACCTCTGCAGCCAGGCGAGGATGTGATCCACCTTCGCGATGAGCTGGCTCGGCCGGCGCGCGATGTTGTGGGCGGCGCCCGGCATCTCCACCAGCGCGGTGTCGATGCCGCGGATCTTCAGCGCGCCGTAGAGCTGTTTCGCCTCGGACGGCGGCGTGCGCAGGTCGGCGGTGCCCACCATCACCAGCGTCGGCGTTTCGATCTCGCCCAGCAGCGAGACGGGTGAGTACCGCATGTATTCCTCGATGCTCTCCCAGGGCTGGCCCGGATAGCGATAGTCCGCGTATTTGTAGTAGTTGTCGGCGGTCAGCGTCTTGCTGACCCAGTTCATCACCGGCTTGATGACCGCGGCGGCCCGGAAGCGGTCGGTGTTGCCGACGATCCAGGCCGTCATGGTCCCGCCCGCGCTGCCGCCGGTAACGTAGAGGCTGCCTTCGGCGGCGATGCCGGCTTCGACGAGGGCATCGACGCCGTCCATGATGTCCTGGTAATCGCCTCCGGGGTAGTCGTGGTACAGCAGGTTGCCGAACTCCTCCCCGTAACTCGTGCTGCCCCGCGGATTGGGGTAGAACACCACGTAGCCCGCCGCCGCGTAGATCTGGATCTCGGGGGAGAAGACCGGGCCGTAGTGGGAGATGGGTCCGCCGTGGATCTCGACCAGCAGCGGATAGTCCCGCTCGGGGTCGTAGCCCGGCGGCTTCACCAGCCAGCCCTGGATCTCCCGCTTGTCCAGCGTGGACGGGTAGCGGAATTCCTCCACCCGGCCCAGCGATCGGCCGCCCAGGGCATCGGCATTCAGGTCGGTGACGGCAGCGGGCGCGCCGCCCAGCCAGGAGACCGTGGCGACGTCGGCCGGGCGCTCGGCGCTGGCGCGCGTGTAGGCGATCCGGCCGTCGTCGGAGACCGAGAACGAGCCGCGCACGTAGGGGCGGCCGATGACCGTGCCGCCGACGTTCTCCGCCATCACCCGGAACTTGCCGCCGAGAGTGGTGAACCCGATGCGGGTCACGCCCTGATCGGCGTACTGGAAATACAGGCCGTCGCCCTCCCGGTTCCACGCCAGCCCCGAGACGCTGCGATCGAGGTCCGGCAACAGCTCGCGTCTGCCGCCGCCGTCGGCTTCCATGACGTACAGCCTGTCGACCTGATAGGTCTGTACCTTGTCGTCATAGCCCCGCCAGGCGATCAGGCTGCCGTCGGGCGAGATCACGGGCTCGGTATCCGGGCCGTCACGGTCCGTGAGCCGGGTGATCTCGCCGCTCCCCACATCCACCCGGTAGATGTCGGACTCCACAAAATCCAGCTCCCAGTCCGGATTGCGGTTGGTAGAGAACACCAGCGCCTCACCGTCGGGTGTCCACTGCGGCGTGCCCTGGTGATGGAAGGCGCCGGAGGTCACCTGCCGGGGCGTGCCGCCGTCGGCGGGCAGCACGAAGTAATGATGGAAACCCGGCTCCAGGTAACCGCTGCCGTCGCTCTCGTAGGTCACCCGGGTCGTCACCCGCGGCCTCTCCGCCCACTCGGCGCCTTCCGGCTTCGACGGCGGCTCCACCAGCGACGGCGGCTCGGCCGGCACCCGCATGGAGAAGGCGAGCCGTGCCCCGTCCGGCGACCAGCTCAGCCCGGAGGGACTCGTCTCCAGCTGCGTCAGGCTCGTGCGCTTGCCCGATTCCAGCCAGTAGACGAAGATCTCGGCACCGTCGTCACCGGCCTCGGCGACGTAGGCGATGCGCGTGCCGTCCGGCGACCAGACCGCGCCCGACTCGTTGCGGTCGTCGCCGGTCAGCGGCTCGTGCCGCCCGCCATCGGACGCCGCGAGCCAGAGCCGGCCGACGGGTTCGTCGGTCATGATGTCCATGCCATTGCGGACGTAGACGATATGCTCGCCGTCGGGTGAGATCTGCGGATCCGACGCCCACTCCAGCTCGAATACGTCCATGCGCCCGAACGGGCGCTCCGGCGCGGCCACGGCGACCGCCGCGAGCAGCAGGGTGGCAACAGTGAGGATGGCACTGGCGGGTCTCGTCATCGGCTCTCGTCTCCTCAGGTTCTCAGCGGCGAATTGGCGGAAACGGGGCACATGATAACCGCTGTATCGCCGGGCCGAAGCGCAGGGCGCTACACTGGCGCGGCAGACGTGCGTACGGAGATGCGCTGCAGACTCGCGAAAGACGATAAAGGGGACGGATCATGGCGGAACGCACACTGAGCAGAGTCATCCCGGGCGTAGAGACCTCCGACGGCGCCGGCGTCAGGCTGCGCCGCAGCCTGGGCGCCAGCGAGGCCGGCCGGCTGGACCCGTTCCTGATGCTGGACGAGTTCGGCACCGACAACCCGGACGACTACATCGCCGGATTCCCGCCCCATCCGCACCGCGGTTTCGAGACCGTCACGTACATGCTGAACGGCCACATGCGCCACGAGGACCATATGGGCAACGTGGGCGAGCTGACGGAGGGCGGCGTGCAGTGGATGACGGCCGGGCGCGGCGTGATCCACTCCGAGATGCCACAGCAGCGGGAGGGCCGCATGCGGGGCTTCCAGCTCTGGATCAACCTGCCCGCCGCCGAGAAGATGAAGCCGGCCGCCTACCGCGACATCCCCGCGGATGACATCCCGGCGGCCGATATCCCCGGCGGGCGGGTGAAGGTCATCGCCGGCGCAGTACCGGTGGGCGGGACAACGGTGACCGGCCCCATCCACGGCCTCAGCACGGAACCCCTGTTCATCGACGTGGAGCTGGCGGCGGACCACCTGTTCGAGTGCCCCGTGCCGGCCGGGCACAACGCTTTCCTCTACGTCTACGAGGGGAGCATCACCGTCGGCCGGGGCGCCGACAGCCGGGAACTGCCGCCGCGCTCGGCGGGCATACTCGGCGAGGGGGACAGCGCGACCGTGGAATCCGTCGGCGACACGGCCCGGTTCATCCTGCTGGCGGGCAAGCCCATCGGCGAGCCCGTCGCCCAGTACGGCCCGTTCGTCATGAACACCCGCGAGGAGATCGAGCGCGCCATCGCCGACTACCGCAGCGGCGCCCTCGTGGATGACTGAGGGGGCCGACTCAGTCCGGGACCGGCTTGTCCGTCCCGGCGATGTCCACTTCGCTGCGGATCTCGCCGGTGCGGCACGACCGGGCGCATAACCTCACCGTGCCTACGCCCTTCACCACCAGCGAGCGCCGGGCCCGTCCGCTGCTGCCCCGCCCGTACGGGTAGTACAGCGCCCCGGTGCCCTCGCCCGCGCCGCGCCCCCAGCCGTCCAGGTGGCCGAGCGTGCGGCGCGTACCGCCCTCGGCCAGCTCGCAGCCGTCGCACTCGACGTCGAGATACAGCTCCTCGTTCCAGCTGAGCTTCTTCGCCGAACTCAACACGTAGCTCGGCAGATAGCCGACGTTCTCCACCGTGACGTCCAGGCGAGTGAGTCCGCCACCTAGGGCGGTCGTCTCCACCGCCCCGAAGCGCAGCCGGGGCGCCATGGCCGCCACACGCAGGAAGGCGGCCGCATGCTGGTTGCAGATGCCGGGCAGAAGCTCGTAGGGCGGGTTCCACATGCCCACCCGCGGGTCGATGCCGCCGAGCTCCACCGCGCCGAGCTGCGGATGCTCGAAGCCGCGCCACGGGAGCACGGCCCGCCCGGCGTTCTGCTCCCGGTCCCAGCGCGCGATCGCCACCATGTCGTCGCGATCGAGATCGGTGTAGGCCTTCACGAACGGTTTCTTCCGCTCCAGGCCGACCTGCGCGAACAGGTCCCACAGTTCCACCACGTAGCCGATGCAGCCCCGCTGATGGTATGCGTAGTCGGTGAGGTCGCCGTGCAGCGGCTTGTCCGGCTCGTAGAGGAACTCCTCGTAACCGCTGACCATGGGATAACCGGTGTGGGTCTCCAGCCATTCGCCCACCTGGCGGAAGATGGCGAGATCCTTCTGGTCCATCTTCGCGTCCGGCTGGTGGCCCAGCGGACGGATGCCGACGCCGCCGAAGGTGTGCAAATTCAGCCAGGCGAAGATGTTCGGATGCGCCGTGGTGAACTCGATGACGGCGCGCGACTCCGCCTCGCTGCCGGGGTACTCGCCGGCCCCCGGTTGGTCGTGGTCGGGCGCCCAGGACCAGGGGAAATTCCGGTTCAGGTCGATGGGGCTGTCGGAGAGGAAGGACGGCGCAGGGATGCTGGCACCATCGAAGTTCTCGATGACGCCCTCGGGGTAGAGCTTGTAGAAGGGTCCCTCGTCGTCGACGGTGCGCAGCACCATCAGGTCCGGGACTTCCGCCGATGCCACGAACTCGCCGGTGGGGTCTTCCACGCGCATGGCGAGCGCGACGCCGTCGCCGTCCAGGTCCGTGGGCCGCCAGTACGAGCGGCTGCCGTCCGGACGCCGGTCCCGGGTATTGGAACGCACGTAGCGGCACTCGTGCAGCATCCGTTCGGCGCCGTCCGGCGAGATGCGTGGCATCACGTAGAACAGCACGTCGCGGAGCGCCTCGCACACCGCCGCGGAGAGGTTGTGCGGCACCGTGCCCTCGGCATGGAAACGCAGCATGTCCTCGGCGATACCCAGCGCCACGCTGGAGCCGCAGAGCTCGGCGGCGTGCATGTTGCCGTCCACCCAGACGGCGGGACGGATATCGTCGGGCCGCGGTCCGATGGTGAGCAGCCAGAGTTCGCGGCCCTCGTCCGTGCGGCCCAGGGATTCCAGCCGGACGAGGTCCGGCCAGGTCCCCGCCCAGTGCTCGAGCGTCGCGGTGAGTTCCTCGTAGGAGAGGTAGCGGTTGCGGAAGTCGGCGGTCATGCCGCGATGCTACGGTCAGCCCGGACGAACCACAACAAAATAATCGGGCCCCGCGACCGGTCTCTCCGATCGCGGGGCCCACCCCCTCGGACCGCCGTCGGAGCGTGGATCCCGACGGCGCGTCACCCCTCAGGCCGCTGCAACCAGGGAAGGTCGGAGGCTACTCGGCGGCAGCGACGCTCCGTTCCCAGGAGAACAGGGTTCGCGTCGACTGGTCCGCGTCGAGGCCGAGCCGGCTCAGACGGCCGTCGCACTCGGCCGCGCAGTCGTCGCTGATGGTGTAGCGCTCCACCTGCGCGCGCGTGCCGAGCAGCCCGCGGTCGAAGGAGGCCTCCAGCGTGATCGTGCCGACGTAGCTCGCGCGGTAGCCCGCGGGCACCGTGAACGTGAAACCGGTGGGCGGCTGGATCTTCTGGCCCTGATAACGGAAGCCGATGCTCGTCACCCGATAGGTACCCGGTTCCAGCGCCCAGGCGAACTCGCCGTCCCGGCCGATCCTGCCCACGATGGGCTGCGCACTGCCCGCCTCGGCGAGATTCAGGGTAGCCGAACTGGCGAAAATCCCGTCGCCGAAGGCCACCTCGTGACCGTTGCGCAGCAGTTCGAAGCGGCCGAACACCACGGTGGCGGCCGGTTCGCCGGCCTCGCGCGCGAGTTCGGCCGCCGAATCGATATTGCCGGCCGTCGTCGCGCAGCCGGATAGTCCCGCGAGCAGGCAACCGCCGGCGGCCACGGAGATAAGGCGTCGTATCTTGTCCATGAGAACTCCCCCGTTTTGCATACCAATGTATATACATTGTACATCAGCTAACACCTTTGTGTATATACCTGAGCTATCTCACGGGAAATAGTGGTTTTCCACCGGTCTGCTCCTTAGTCCGGCCAATCACTTGCCAAGCGAACGTATATACATTGAAATACTCTCCCGCGAAGGCGCTCCGGCGACACACGCGAGGAGCGCAACGATGACCGCAGCGACCAACGTGGCCAAGAAAGAGAAAGACAAGAAGAAGAAAAAGGACGCACAGCTCGTACTCCGCCTGGACAGCGAACTGCGCGACCGTTTCCTGGACGCCTGTCAGGACCTCGATACCTCGGCCGCCCGGGAAGTGCGGCGTTTCATCAAGCGCTTCCTGAAGCGCTACGACGCGGGCGAACTGGACGACTGACGGCGCCGTAATCGCCGCGGCCGGCGAAACCGCAAGGCCGGGTCGTGCGAATATCGTGGTTTGGGACCGAAGAGTCTGCATGCCATGAGCAATACGACGAGCGACGCCACGAGCAACGTCATCACACTGGACGAAACCATCGAAGCGGCGCGCCCGCTGCACGAGGCGTTCGCCTACGTGTCGGACTTCGCCCGCATCGAGGAATGGGATCCGGCGGTGGCGAGCGCCACGCGGCTCACCGAGGGCGGGCCCGGCGTCGGCGCCGAATACCGCATCGACATGAAGGCGGGATTCTCGCTGCACTACCGTGTGGTCGAGTTCGAGCCGGACCGCCGCATGCTGATGACGGTGCAATCGCGCCTGTTCACGGCCCGCGAGGAGATTCTGTTCGAGGCAGCCGGCGACGGGACCCGTGTGCGCTATATCGCCAGCTTCGACTTCCCCGCTCCGCTCGCCGCCCTGAACAGGCTGTTCCCGGCCGCCATGGACCGGGTCGGCAAGAGCGCGGTGGGCGGCCTGAAGAAGGCACTGGAGGACGACTACGAGCCGCCCCGTGCCTCCGTCCTGACCGCCGCGGCCGACCGCCTCGTGCTGCCGGGCCTGTGGCGCTTCACACGTCTCGGCTACTGTGCCGCGCGCCGCCACTGGAAACCCGTCTCCGCCTATCTGGGCGACCACCACATGCTGATCACCGGCGCCACCTCGGGCATCGGGCTCGCCGCCGCACGCGAGCTGACGACGCTCGGCGCGGGGCTGACCCTGGTGGCGCGCGATGCGGACAAGGCCCGGGCACTCGTCGCCGACTTGCGCGAGCAGACCGGCAACAACGACATCGGCTACGAGATCGCCGACCTCTCCGTCATGGCGGACGTGCATGCGCTGTGCGACCGGCTGCTCGCCGCAGGCCGCCCCGTCGACGCGCTGATCAACAACGCCGGCGCGCTGTTCAACCCGCGACAGGAGACGACGGAGGGGCTGGAGAAGAGCTTCGCGCTGCTCCTGCTCGGCCCGTATATCCTCACCGAGCGCCTGCAGCCGCTGCTGGCGAAGGCCGGATCGGCGCGGGTGGTGAACGTGCTCTCCGGCGGCATGTACACCCAGAAGATCCGCGTGGACGACCTGCAGAGCGAACGCGGCCTCTATTCCGGATCGGTGGCTTACGCGCGCGCCAAGCGCGGCCTCATGATCCTCACGGAGGAGTGGGCCGACCGCTGGGCGGACGACGGCATCGCGGTGAATGCCATGCATCCCGGCTGGGCGGACACTCCCGGCGTGGAGGAATCCCTGCCCGGCTTCTACCGCCTCACACGATACGTCCTGCGCACCCCCGAAGAAGGGGCGGACACCGCCGTCTGGCTGGCCGCCGCCACCGAGGCGGGGGAGGTCTCGGGCCGGTTCTGGCTGGACCGGGAACAGCACCCGAGCCACCTGTCTTCCCGCACCGTCGAGAGCGCGGCGGAGCGCGCGCGGCTGCTCGAGCAGCTCGGCGAGCTGATGGAGCGCACCCGGCCGGGCCTCGGTGGCGCCGCGGCCAGCGCGGGCCGCCGGGCGGCAGTATGATGGGCAGGACGCCTGCCGACCCGAAGACCGGAGCCCCGATGCAGCCAGTCAAGCCAGCGAAGCCAGTGAGAAGACGCCGCTTCGCTATTAGCGCACCCATCTTCGCACCCGTCATCGGCGCCGCGCTGCTCGGCGCCGGTTGCGCCGGTGCCCCCTCGCCCGGCAGCTCGCAGGTGCGGGCCGACGTCAGCGTGGTCATCCAGGACCCGCAGGGCAGCCCGGTCTCCTACGTCATCCGCTGCGACGACGGCGAGGCGAGCGTGCGCGGCGGCGCGCAGATCGACGCCGCGGACGCCTGCAGGGCCCTCGCCCGGCCGGCCGTGCAGAACCGGCTCGTGCGCGGTCCGTCGCCGGAGCAGGTGTGCACCCAGGTCTACGGCGGCCCGCAGACCGCGATGCTGAGCGGCACCCTCGACGGCCAGTCGGTGAGCACGGTGGTGACCCGCGACGACGGCTGCGGTATCGGCGACTGGGACAACCTGCTGAAGGACATACTGCTGCCCGTCTCACGCGGCCCCCGGTGAGGAGGAACCCGGCCCTCGGTCTCTGGACGCTGGTCGCACTCGTGATCGGCAACATGATCGGCGCCGGCGTCTTCACCACGTCCGGCTTCGCCCTCGCCGACCTCGGCTCGCCGTGGCTCGTGCTCGCGGCCTGGCTGATCGGCGGCCTGCTCGCGCTGTGCGGCGCGCTGAGCTACGCCGGCCTGGCGCGGCTGGTGCCGGGTTCCGCCGGCGAGTACCTGTATCTCTCCCGCATCGTGCACCCGGCCGTCGGCTTCATCGCGGGCTGGGTCTCCCTGCTGGCCGGCTTCACGGCCGCGATCGCCTACTCCGCGCTCACCTTCGCCGCCTACGCACTCGGCCCGGATGCCGGGGCCGCGAAGGCTGTCGCCACCGCGGTGATCGTCGTCGCCGTGCTGCTGCACGCGCTGCGCGTGCGCCAGGGTGCATGGGTGCAGAATGCGGCCGTGGCGCTGAAGCTCGTGCTGCTGGCCGCTTTCTGCGGCCTCGCCGTCTTCGGCGGCGGCCCCTGGAGCGGCCTCGCCGCGCCGGATCCGCCGCCATTCTCGCTGGCCGCCTTCGCACTCACCCTGCTGTGGATATCGTTCAGCTACTCGGGCTTCAACGCGGCGGTCTACGTCGCGGGCGAAGTGCCGTCGGCGGAAACCGTCGTGCCCCGGGCCTTGCTGCTCGGCACGCTGCTCACCCTGTTGCTCTATCTCGCGCTGAACGCCGTCTTCGTACTCGCGCCCCCGTTCGAGGCGGCCGCCGGCCAGGAGGACGTGGCAGCGATTGCCGCGCGCGCACTGGGCGGCGAACCGCTGGCAGCCGCCATCCGTCTCCTGATCGCGCTGGCGCTGTTCACCTCGGTCTCGGCGATGGTGATGGCGGGTCCCCGGGTCTACGCGAAGATGGCCGAGGACGGCCTGTTCCCCCGGGTCTTCCGTTCCCGCGACGGCGCGCCCACGGCGGCCGTGGCGCTGCAGGGCGCGCTGGCCGTCGGCGTCGTCTGGCTGACCGGCCTGCGGGAACTGCTGTCGTATCTCGGCTTCACGCTCGGCCTCAGCGCCGCCGGCACCGCCGCCGCGCTGTTTGTCGCCGTGCGGCGCCAGCCCGGGCGCCGACGCGAACTGCCAGGCTATCCCTGGGCGCATCCCTGGGCATATCCCTGGGCGTATCCCCTCGCACCGGCCGTGTTCGTCGTCTTCACGCTGGTCTTCGCGGGGCTCGCCGCCACCGTGAACCCCCGCGAGATGCTGGCGGCGGTCGCCACCATCGCTTCCGGCGGCCTGCTCTATCGCCTCACCCGTGGTCGCCGGCCGGTTTGACCGCCGGCACGTTGCGGGATTACCGTCGGACTGGAAGGAGACCGGGACCATGGACAGGGCGAAATACACGCATCGCCTGCTGCGATCACTATCGCGATCACTATCGCGATCACTATCGCGATCGCTATCGCGGTCACTATCGCGGTCACTACCGCTGCTACCGCTGGCCGCCGTGCTCGGCCTGGGCGTCCCGCTGGCCGCCTGCGGGGAGTCCTCCCGGGAGGCGCAGCGTCTGGCGCTCGCCCGGGCGGTGGAGCAGCAGGTGCGGGAAACCGCCGATTACACCGGCAAAGACCGTCTGGACCCGACGGTCCTGGACGCCATCCGCAACGTACCCCGCCACGAATTCGTCCCGCCGGCCTACCGGGATTTCGCCTACGACGACCGACCCCTGCCGATCGGCGAGGGCCAGACCATTTCCCAGCCCTATATCGTCGCGCTGATGACGGATCTGGCCGGGGCCGGTCCCGACTCCACGGTGCTCGAGGTGGGGACGGGCTCGGGCTATCAGGCCGCCGTCCTGGCCGAAATCGCGGAGCACGTCTACACGATAGAGATCGTCGCGCCGCTCGGCGAGCAGGCGGCCGAGACACTGGAGCGGCTCGGCTACGGGAACGTGAGTGTCAGGATCGGCGACGGCTACCGGGGCTGGCCAGAGGCGGCGCCGTTCGATGCAATCGTGGTGACGGCCGCCCCCGAGACGGTGCCGCCGCCGCTGATCGAACAGCTGAAGGTGGGCGGCCGCCTCGTCATCCCGGTGGGCCCCGAGGGCGGCGCCCAGTCCCTGGAGGTGTTCGAGAAGCGCCCCGACGGCTCGGTGACGTCCCGGCACGTGCTGCCGGTCCGTTTCGTCCCGTTCACCAGGGATGTCGAACATTAGCGGTATGGCAGCCGCGGCGGTCATTGGGTACATTGATCCGAGCCAATCCACGTACCGCGCATCCAGGGGAGTTGCATGATTCATTGGCGAACCGTCCATCCGCATCCGGTCCGTCGGCTATGGCCGCAGTTCACGGCTTCGGCCGCTGCGTTTCTGCTCGCTGCCTGCGCCCAGGCGGAGGGTGACAAGCCCTTCGCCGTCGAGCCGGTCACCTCGTTCGACGAACCCTGGGCCATGGCCTTCCTGCCGGACGGACGCCTGCTGGTCACCGAGAAGAAGGGCAACCTCCTCGTGGTGACCCGGGACGGCGAGAAGTCCCGCCCCGTGCGCGGCGTGCCGGACGTGGATTACGGCGGCCAGGGCGGACTGGGCGACGTCGCGCTCCACCCGGATTTCGCCGGGAACGGCGTCATCTACCTGAGCTATGTCGAGGCCGGCGTCGCCGACACCCGCGGCGCCGCCGTGCTGCGCGCGACGCTGGAGCTGACCGAGCGCGGCGGCAGGCTCTCGGACGCCGAAGTGATCTGGCGCCAGTACCCGAAGGTGGTCGGCTACGGCCATTACGGCCACCGCCTGGCCTTCGACGACGAAGGCTACCTGTGGATCACCTCCGGCGACCGCCAGAAGTTCACGCCGGCCCAGGACATGCAGAGCAACATGGGCAAGGTGCTGCGCCTGAACGAGGACGGCTCCGAGCCCGCCGACAACCCCTGGGTGAATTACATCGAGCAGAACCCGCTGGTCGACGATATCGGCGTGTACGGCGAGTTCTGGTCGCTGGGCCACCGCAACCCGCTCGGCATCGACTTCGGCCTCGACGGCCGGCTCTGGGTCATCGAGATGGGCCCCGCCCACGGCGACGAGCTGAACCACATCGTCCGCGCCGAGAACTACGGCTATCCGGCGGTCTCCGAGGGCGACCACTACGACGGCCGCGAGATCCCGGACCACGACACCCGGCCGGAGTTCAAGACGCCGGCCGTCGCCTGGGTGCCGGCCATCTCGCCGGGCGATCTCATGATCTACAAGGGCGAACTGTTCGGTGACTGGCGCGGCGACGCCTTCGCCGCCGGGCTATCGTCCCGGGCCATCGTGCGCATCGAACTGGACGGCACCAGTGCCCGCGAGGCCGAGCGCTACGACATGGGTGCGCGCATCCGGGCGCTTGCCGAAGGGCCGGACGGCGCCATCTGGGTGCTGGAAGACGAGCGCGGCGACAGCCGGGGACGGCTGCTGAAGCTGACGCCGCAGTAATCCCGATCGCACTCCGGCGCCCGCACTGCGCGAAACGGCCTGGAACCCGATTCCGCGCGTGTAGGCCCGGAAGCCGCGCCGCGGCCCGGCATCTAGCGTATTCCGTCGATCGGCTGATCGACCCGGGATCCATGCCTTGAGCCAGTACGACTCCATCGTCATCGGCGCCGGCCACAACGGACTCGTCTGTGCCGCCTATCTCGCGCGAAGCGGCCAGCGCGTGCTCGTGCTCGAGGCGGGCCCCGCGCCCGGCGGCCTTGCATCCAGCTACGAATTCCATCCGGGCTTCCACGCCTCGCCGGCCCACTCGCTGAGCCATTTCTCCGAGCCGGTCATCCAGGAACTGGGACTGCGCGGGCACGGCTTCGATCCCGGGTCCTCGCCGCTGCGGACCGTGGCGCTCGGCGATGATGGAAAACACGTCACGATCGGCGGCGGCAGGATCACGGGCGCCGGCGAGGCCGACGAGGAGGCCTACGCGGAGTATCTGCGCCGGCTGCGGCGTTATGCGAAGGCGCTGTCTCCGTTCTGGCACAAGACCATGCCCCGGATCGGGGCGGCCGGACTGGCCAACGCCATGACCTTCGCCCACATCGGCCTGAACATCCGCCGCATGGGCAGGCAGGACATGCAGGAGTTCCTCCGTATCGCCTCCCTGCCGACGCGCGACCTGATGGACGAACTCTTCGCCAGCGACCTCCTGAAAGCCGCCCTGAGCTGGGACGGGCTCATCGGCGGCAAGATGGCGCCCCGATCCCCCAACGGCGCGGTGCTCGCCATGCTCTATCGGATGGCCGGCGGCTCGGACGGCGAGCATGCGGTGCCGGCGAACGGGATACAGGGCCTGGTCGCCGCACTGGAGGCGGCAGCGCAGCAGGCGGGCGCCGAGATCCGCTACGGGGCACGGGTCGAGCGGATACGGATCGACGGCAACGAGGACGGCCTGCGTGCGAGCGGCGTCAGGCTGGCGGACGGCACCGAGGTCGGAGCCACGCACGTCGTCTCGGCCGCCGACCCGCAGCGGACATTCCTGGAGCTCGTGGGAGTCGACCACCTGGAGATCGACTTCACGAATCGGATCCGGCGGCTGCGCTGCGACGGCTACGTCGCCAAGCTGCACCTGGCGCTGAACGCACTGCCGCAGTTCCGCGGGCTGGACCGGCCGGACGGGCGGATGATCATCGCGCCCACCATGGACGCCATCGAATTCGCTTTCGACGATGCGAAATACGGCGACTGCCCCGCCCATCCCGTGATGGAGATCGTGATACCGAGCCTGCACGATCCCTCCGCCGCACCCGACGGCCGGCACGTGCTCTCCGCTCACGTCATGTACGTGCCCCGGCGCCTGCGCGGGGGATGGAGCGACGAGGCACGCGAACGCATGCGGGAACGCGCCATCGACACCATTGCGCGTTACGCGCCGGATATCCGTGAACACATTCTGCACGCGGAATTCCTGACGCCGGCGGACATCGAGGCCCGGTTCAACGTCACCGGCGGCCACTGGCACCATACCGAGTTCGCGATGGACCAGCTGCTGATGATGCGCCCGACCTACGGCGCCGCCCAGTACGCGACCCCGGTGCCGGGGCTCTTTCTCTGCGGCGCGGGCTCCCATCCGGGCGGCGACCTGACCGGCGCACCGGGCCGCAATGCCGCCCGGGAGATACTGGGATGACGGAGGCCCGGGGATGAAGCGCTACGACGCGATCGTCATCGGCGCCGGCCACAACGGGCTGGCGAACGCCGCCTACCTGGCCAAGGCGGGCCTCGACGTGGTGGTGCTGGAGAAGAACGACTACATCGGCGGCGCCGCCGTCTCGCGGGAACTGCACGAGGGCTGGACCTACTCCAATTGCTCCTACGTCTGCAGCATGATGCGCCAGGCGATCCACCGCGATCTCGACCTCGGACGCCACGGCCTGCTGCTCGTGCCCTACCTCGGCACCGTCAATTTCGGCGACGGCGACGAGCGGCTGTTCTCCTATCACGACGAGGAAGCCGCGCACCTGGAGCTGAAACGCCACTCACCCCACGACGCGGACGCGATGCACCGCTTCCAGACGGACCTGATGCGCTACTCGCAGCTGATCCGCAAGACGCTGATGCGCACGCCCCCGGACCCGGCCTCGTTCCGGCCGCGGGACATCATGGAGATCCTCTACCTCGCGAAGCAGTTCTGGTCGCTCGGCGAGAAGGAGTTCTATGAGTACGTGCGCTTCTTCACCATGAGCGCCGCCGATTTTCTCGAGGACTACTTCGAGAACGAACTGATCAAGGGCGCGATGGCGAGCCCGGGCATCATCGGCACGGCGCTCGGCGTCTATTCGCCCGGCTCCGCCTACATCCTGCTGCATCACGTGATGGGTGACGTGGACGGCAACATCGGCGCCTGGGGCCTCGCCCGCGGCGGCATGGGCGCCATCTCCCACGCCATCGCCTCGGCACTGCAGGAACACGGCGGCGAGATCCGCACCGAGGCCGGCGTGCAGCAGATCCTGGTGGAGAACGGCAGGGCGGTCGGCGTCGCGCTGGAGAACGGCGACGAGATACGGGCCCGCATCGTGGTCTCCAACCTGGACGCGAAGCGCACCTTCACGCAGATCATGGACCGCTCGGACCTGCCGGACGGTATTTACGAGAAGGCGAAGAACTTCAAGATCCGCGGCTCCTCCGGCAAGGTCAATATCGCACTGTCCGCCATGCCGAAATTCACCGGCGTCCCGGACAATCCGTATCTGAATCGCGGCGGTCAGGCCTTCACCGGCACTCTCGAGACCATGGAACGGGCCTACGACTGCTGGAAACGGGGCCGCTGGTCCGACGACCCGTTCATCGAGTCGGTCATACCCTCCGCCTGGGACCCGACGGTGGCGCCGCCCGGGCAGCACTGGATGTCGAACTTCATCCAGTACTGCCCGCCGACGCTGGCGGACGGCCCGTGGACGCCGCAGAAGCGCGACGAGTTCGGGCAGACCGTCATCGACAAGATCGAGCGCTACAGTCCCGGGTTCCGGGACCTGATCGTGCACATGGAGGTACGCACGCCCCACGAGATCGAAGCCGAGATCGGCCTCACGGAGGGCAACATCTTCCAGGGCGAGCTCACCATCGACCAGCTGTTCTTCAATCGCCCCTTCCCGGGCTACGGGCAGTACCGCATGCCGGTGAAGAACCTCTATATGAGCGGCTCCTCCACTCATCCGGGCGGCGGCGTATCGGCGGCCTGCGGAGCGAACTCCGCCCGCGAGATCCTGCGCGATCTCAGGCGCCCGAACACCGTGCCGGTAGACGACTTCAGCGACGAGTGACCATGAGTACCGAGAGCACCCGCATCAACGATCGATACGCCGGCGAGCGCCTGAAGCTCTCCCCCTTCTACCCGAGGCAGGAGGAGCTGAACATCCGTGAGGCCTGGTCGGCATGGAACGGATACAAATTCGCCGAGTACTACTACGACACCGAGTACGAGTACTTCTGCGTGCGCAATCTGTGCGGCACCTACGACATCTGCCCGATGCAGAAATACGAGATCCGCGGCGCCGACGCCGCCTCAATGCTGAACCGGATGGTCACCCGTGACATCGGCCGGATCCGCCTCGACCGCGTCGCCTATTCCGTCTGGTGCACGGACGAGGGCCGCATGATCGACGACGGCACCATCTTCCGGCTGGCCGAGGACCGCTTCATGCTGACCTGCGGCAGCCCGTGCACGGCCTGGCTGGCCCGGAGTGCATTCGGCTACGACGACGTCACGGTCACGGACATCACCGACGACCTCGCGGCGCTGTCGCTGCAGGGCCCCACCTCCTGCGCCGTGCTGAAGAAGATGGGGCTCGAGGGCATCGAGCAGGCGAAGCCCTTCGACATCCGGCACTTCCCCTACCGCGGCGATTCCCTGATGGTCTCGCGGACCGGCTTCACCGGCGATCTCGGCTACGAGCTCTGGATACCGCGGCACCTCGGGCTGCAACTGTGGGATGACCTGTATGCCGCCGGCGCCGACTACGGGATACAGCCCTACGGCGAGGCGGCAACCAACATGGCCCGTCTCGAGGCGGGCTTCATCATGCCGGCCATGGAGTTCAACGAGGCATTGCGTACCGTGCACTTCGAGCACGACCAGACCCCCTTCGAGCTCAACCTCGGCTGGCTGGTCGACTTCCGCAAGCCCCATTTCAACGGCCGCAGCGCATTGCTGGAGGAGAAACGTCGCGGGCCGAAGTACACGCTGACGAAACTCGACGTCGAGGGGAACCGGCCGGCGGACGGATCGTACATTTACGCGAACCGGCGTTGTACCCGGGAGGTCGGCTACGTCACGTCCGCGATGTGGTCGCCGGCGGTCAAGGCGAATATCGCGCTGGCGATGATCCGGACCGAGTACCTGGACGGCCCCCTGTGGGCGGAGATCTACTACGAGAAGGAACTGCGCCAGTACAGCCGCGTCGCGCGCTGTCTTCGCCGCGACAAGCCCTTCTGGACGCCGGCCCGCGCCCGCGCCACGCCGCCCCCGGACTACTGACCCGCAGGGCTGTGGTAGCTTCTGTACTCCGGCGGCAGGGGATGAAGATGCGTGCAACCGAGTTCGTGAGAAGTTATTTCGACGCCTGGAACCACCGCGACCCGGTCGCCGTGGCCGACCACCTGGCCCGCGACGGCCTGTACTGGGACGTCCCGGAGAACCGGCGCAGCTCCCACGACGAGCTGGTCGTGGCCCTGCGGGAGTTCTTCTCCGCCTATCGGCACCGCTACGAGCTGATCGGCGAGATCGTCGAGGGGCCGGATACCATCGCCTTCCAGTACCGCATGTGCCCGCTCGGCTGCGGCGAGGGCCGCGGCGGCACCGCCCGGCCGATACAGGGCGCGGAGTTCATCACCCTGCACGGCGATGCCGCCGTGACGATCCACGACTATTACCAGCTTCCGGCCGCGGCTCGCACGCCCGGCGCGGGGCGGCCGGCGTCGGCTGCGCCCGGCACGCCGAAATATGCGAAGTCGGGACTGACCGAGGCCCAGCTGTCCGCGTACCGGCAACGACTCGAGATGGTCATGGTCTCCCGCCAGGCCTGGCTCCGGTCCGATCTGACGCTGCCGGAACTCGCAAGCCTCGTGGATTGCTCCGTGAATCATCTGTCCCAGGTCATCAATGCCGGATTCGGGATGAGCTTCTTCGACTACGTGAACCGCTACCGGGTGGAGCATGCGAAGCGGATGCTCGCGGAGACGAGCGGCGACGATAGCGCCATCCTGAATGTCGCTTTCGCGGCCGGGTTCAACTCTAACTCCGCTTTCTACGCCGCATTCCGGAAGTTCGTCGGCCAGACGCCGGCCCGCTACCGCCGCTCGCGGACGGAACATTGACGCGCCGCCGCCCGACCGTATGAACACCCGCCCGGACCGCGGCCACATCAGCGCACGGAGAATGCCATGACCGGGCTGCAGGACCACACCGGCTCCTATTACGCGGCGACCGTCAACGACGTCACCGACTTCGCGCCGCTGCGAGGCGCGCAGCGCGCGGACGTGTGCGTCGTGGGCGCAGGGTTCACCGGTATCTCCACGGCACTGCACCTGGCAGAACGCGGCTACGACGTCCACGTGGTCGAGGCCAACCGGGTCGGCTGGGGCGCCTCCGGTCGCAACGGCGGCCAGATGATCGGCGGCATCTCCGGCGAGGACGTCGTCGCCCGGCACTGGGGCCGGGACACGGAGGAGCTGTTCGGCGAGCTGCGCTGGGCCGGCCACGAGATCATCCGCGACCGGGTCGAGCGCTACGGCATCCGCTGCGATCTGAAGTCGGGCTATGTCGACGTCGCCATCCGGGAACGGCACCTGCGCGCGCTCGAAGCCGACTACGAGCGGCTGGAGAAGGCGCGCTTTCCGCACGAATTCCGGCTGCTTTCCCGCGAGGAGACCGCGCAGACCATCGGCACCGAGGCCTATATCGGCGCGCTGCTGAACATGGCCAACGGCCACCTGCACCCGCTGAATCTGTGCATCGGCGAGGCCCGCGCCGCCGTTTCCCGCGGCGCGACGATCTACGAGAACTCACCCGTGCTGCGGATCGACCAGGGCGGCAGGCCGAGGGTGGTCACCGCCGATGGCGCGGTGACGGCCGATGCCATCGTGATCGCCGGCAACGCCTACCACGACACGGAACCGAAGCTCAGGGGCGCTCTCTTCCCCGTCCGCAGCTACATCATCGCCACCGAGCCGCTGCCCGCCCCGGTGGTCGCGCGGATCAATCCGCACGATCTCGCCGTGTGCGACCCCAACTACCTGGTCGAGTACTACCGCCTGAGCGCGGACAAGCGTCTGCTGTTCGGCGGGCGCAGCGGCTACTCCGGCGAAGACCCGGAGCGCATCAGGCGCAGCCACCGGGCGAAGATGGCGAGAATCTACCCGGAGCTCGCCGACGTGCGCATCGACTACGCGTGGGGCGGGACCATCGGCGTGCCGCTGAACCGCGTGCCCCAGCTGGGCCGTGTCTCGCCTAATGTCTACTACTGCCAGGGTTATTCCGGTCACGGCGTGAACGTGACCCACCTGGCCGGCCAGATCATGGCGGATGCCATCGCCGGCGTCATGGAGCGGTTCGACCTGTTCGCCGCGGTGAAGCCGCGGATCGTGCCCGGCGCATATCTCCTGCGCAAGCCGCTGGTCGCGCTGGGGGTACTCTACCATCAGGTGAAAGACCGCCTGTGAGGGAGTCGATCGCCGGAGCCGACCTCCACAGGATCCAACAGACCGTCAAGTGGATCGTCTACGCGCTGCTCATCGCGAACTTCGGCGTCTACATCTACGAGGACGTGGACCGGGCCCTGCATACCCTGACCGGGGCGTCCACGCTGCTGGACTGGACCGGCGAATTCGCGACCACCCTGGATACCACCGCCTGGCTGGTCCTGCTGGCCATGTTCGAGATCGAGACCTACACACTCGAGGACCGTCAATGGCGAGGGTGGATAGAGAAGACCGTCCACGGCGTCCGGATCCTGTGTTACCTGATGATCGCGCACACCGTGTTCGCCTACGCCGTTACGGCCCTCGACTACGCCGCGACCAGGCCGGTCGCCGACGCCGCCTCTCTCTGCGACCTCGCGGATGACGAC
The DNA here is from genome assembly GCF_040706535.1 of Lentisalinibacter orientalis. Lineage (NCBI taxonomy): Bacteria > Pseudomonadati > Pseudomonadota > Gammaproteobacteria > Woeseiales > Woeseiaceae > Lentisalinibacter > Lentisalinibacter orientalis. The sequence continues at coordinate 1,703,461 of NZ_JAPDRJ010000001.1, read as the reverse complement.
CTGACCTTCGTCTACAACCTCGAATACACCGCCGTGACGGACGAGAACTGCGCGGCGCTGTCCGACGCGTCGGCGTTCTACTATCTCGGCGACAACCCGCTGGTCAGTACGGAAGCCGGCCTGGCGCTCGAACGGCGCCTGGCCTGGGGCGACGTGATCGAGGCGATCACCTGGCTGGTCATCATATTCGCCATCGAATTCGTCGTGCGCCAACAGGGCCGCGGGGTCACCGGCGGCGCACTCATGACGAGCGCAAAGGCCCTGAAGCTGTTCGGCTACGCCATCCTGTTCGTGCTCGCGGGCTGGTGGGCGTATCTCGGCCACTGGATCTATACCTGGGATACGTTCGTCTGGATAGCCGGTTTCGCCGCCATCGAGATGAATGTCCACGAGTGGCGCGACGAATTGCTCGATGAACGGGAGCAGGCAGCCTAGGCAGCCTAGGCTGCCTAGCGCATCGCGCCCCGCCGTCCGAGCCAGCGCCGGCTGATGCGGCTGCCGGCGATGACGCCGATCACCGTCGGCAGTATCCACGGGATTACCTGCCATTGCCCCGGCAGCACTTCGCCGAGGAAACTCCTGCCGCCGAAGGCGAAGAACGCCGTATAGGCACCGATGCCGCTGCCGATCATCCCGTTCAGATGCACGACCACCAGTTCGCGGTGGCTCATCCCGGGCTTCCGTGTCTCGCGGAACATGCCGATGGCGGCGAGCACGCCGACACCGCCGAAGATGATCAGCAACAGATGCCGGAACTGAAGGCCCAGCCCAAGGGAGATCAGGCCCAGCACGGCGAGCGCGACCAGCATCCCGCGGTGCTGCGGCCGCGCGAGCGTGCCGGGCCGGGTCCGCTCGCGCAGGGCGGCCATCCCGTGCCGGACGCTGGCGAATACGAGCACCGAGAGCATCAGCAGGAACAGGCTGCCGGCCCGGTTGCCGGCGGCAACGCGCGCGGCATCCGCACCGGCAGGAAGGCCGCCCGGATAGCGAATGCCCAGCGGGTCGGCGATCACCATCAGCGAGACGACGAACGCGCTGACCGTCACGATATACATGCAGACGGCATAGACACGTCCGGCACCGACGTGGAGCGGACTCCCCTTGCGGGCGAATGCGGGCACCCAGAACAGGAGCAGTGCGATGCTGCCGATGGCGACGTGGGCGTCGACGAACAGGCCGTGTAATGTGGTCATGGGACTCTCCTCCTTGCTGGTCTGCAACGGTAGCCACCGCAGCCTCGCGCGCTAAGTGCCATTGGTCAGGAATACACACCGTGACTTTCGGCCTATGGCGGATGCCGCCCGCTCGCGCCACAATCGGTGCATGAGCCACGACCGGGGAGATACGCTGCCGGCCATAGCCGCCTGGATCACCTGGGCGGCGGTCACGGGATTCGCGCTGTTCGTCATCGCGGGCAGGGCCGGCGAGCCGTCGCACCTGTTCTGGGGCGCTGGCATCCTGGCGCTCCTTATTCTCGGCGGCGTCCTGCTTGCGGGACACGATTCCGCACCGCGGTTGCTCCGGCTCGCCGCCCTGTGGACGCAGCCCGTCAGCGCACTCGCCATCGGCGCGCTCACGAGTATCAGCTTCGTACCGATCTACACGATCATCTGGATCGCAATGGCCGCGGACTTCTATTCTCCGCGCACGCTCTGGTGGCTGCTGGCCGGTCTCTTGCTCGCGTGGTTCGCGGTGTACGTCCCGGCGGACGGCTACGTGAATGCGGCCATCCAGACGACCTTGTTCGGCACCTTCCATCTCTTCGCGCTCCTCAGCGCGCGCAGCGCGGTGGAGGCCGATGCCGCCCGTCTCGAGGTGGAGTCGCTGAACCGGGAACTGCTGGCCACGCAGCGCCTGCTCGCGCAGGCTTCCCGCCAGGGAGAACGCACCCGCATTGCCCGCGAATTGCACGACCTGCTGGGGCATCACCTCACCGCGCTGTCGATCAACCTGCAGATCGCCGAGCGCACCTCGGACGGCGAGACCCGCGAGAAGATCGGCGAGTGCCGGGCCCTGGCACGGCTGCTGCTGAGTGACGTCCGGGAAGCTGTCAGCGCACTGCGAGACGACCAGGGCCTCGACCTCGAAGCCGCGATCCGGCTGATCGTGGGCAGCACACCGCGCCTCGACATGCGCGTCGACATCGAGGACGCCCTGGAGATCGACGACGTCGGCATCGCGCAGACCCTGCTGCGCTGCGTGCAGGAGGGCGTCACCAATACGCTGCGCCACGCCGACGCCAGCGAGTGCCGCATCCGCATCTGGCAGGAGGACCGCGCCATCCACCTGGAGGTGAGCGACGACGGCCGCGTACAGGGCGAGATCACCGAGGGCAACGGGCTGGCCGGCATGCGCGAGCGGCTGCAGGCCCTGCGGGGCACGTTGCAGCTGGACCGCGCCGGACAGGCGCTGCGGCTGCACGCCACCGTGCCGCTGCCCGGCTGACCACCGTGCCGATCCGCCTCCTCCTCATCGACGATCAGACCCTGGTACGCCAGGGCATCCGCGGGCTGCTCGAACTGTCCGACCGGGTCGCCGTGGTGGCCGAGGGCAGCGATGGCGACCAGGCGGTCGAACTCGCCCGCGCCCACGGACCGGACGTCGTCCTCATGGACATGCGCATGCCGCGCATGGACGGCGCGGAGGCGACGCGAGCGCTCGCCGATGCCGGCCTGGATATCCCCGTCATCATCCTCACGACCTTCGACGATCACAACCAGGTGCTGGCCGGCATCCAGGCCGGGGCCAAGGGCTACCTGCTGAAGGACGTCTCGCTCGAGAGTCTGATCGAGGCCATCGAGTCCGTCGCTGCCGGCAGGACCATGATCCAGCCCGGCGTCACCGAGTCGCTGCTGCGCGGGCTCACCGGCAGTGCCGGAACCGATGCACCGGCGCCGCCGGAGCGCCTGACGCCGCGGGAGACGGAAATACTCCGTCTGATGGCCGGCGGCTACAGCAACCGCGAGATCGCCACGGCGCTCAGCAGATCCGAGGGCACCATCAAGAATCAGGTATCCAGCATCCTCGGCAAGCTCGGCGTCCGCGATCGTACCCGCGCGGTCCTGAAGGCCATCGAGATGGGATTGCTTGCCGGCCCTGGCCGCGATCAGGGCCCGGGAGCGAGATGAAGATCCCGCGGTCTCCCCACCCGTGGAACCTCACGCCGAAGCAGGCGGTCACCGTGCAGCGGCGCCTGCGGGATCGCGTCCGACTGCGACCTGCGCCGCTGCCCCGTCGCATCGTCGGGCTGGACTGCGCATTCCTGGGCGACTCCGTCATCGCGGTCGGCGTCGTCTGGGACACCGCCGGAAAGACGATGGTCGAGACTCGCGCCGCGCGGGCGCCGCTGCGCTTCCCTTATGTACCCGGCCTGCTCTCGTTCCGCGAGGTACCGGTATTGCTACAGGTGCTGCGCCGGGTGCAGACCCCGGTGGGCGGCATCCTCTGTGACGGCCAGGGCATCGCGCACCCGCGGCGGATGGGGCTCGCCACGCATCTGGGGCTCATCGTCGGTCTGCCCACCGTCGGCTGTGCCAAATCCCGGCTGTGCGGCACCCATCGGGAGCCGGGGCAGCGGCGCGGATCGGTCGCCCCGTTGATGGACGAGGACGAGCGCATCGGCGCCGTGCTGCGTACCCGCGACGGCGTGAAGCCGCTCTACGTCAGCCCGGGACATCTCGTCGATCACGAATCCAGCATCGACTGGGTGCTGGCCTGCGGCGCAGGTTTTCGGCTGCCGGAGCCCACCCGGCTGGCCGACCGTCTGGTGGCGCGGTACAAGAAGGCGGGGCGCTACCGCGGCGGTCTCGGCACCCCCGGATAGCCGACCGCGGCGACTGCACGCACCGAACGAGGTAGCCACCATGCGCGTACTGTTGCTCGGAGCAACCGGATTCATCGGCAGCGCGATTCTGCGCGAGTTCCTGGCCGCCGGCCACGGCGTGGTGGCGCTGGCGCGCACGGCGAGCGCGGCCGAGCGGCCAGGCCGTGCCGGTGCGGAGGTGGTACGCGGCGATTTGCGTGAACCCGAACGCTGGGCGGCAATCGTCCGTGACGTCGATGCGGTCATCCATGCCGCGGCGACATTTACCGCAGACATGGGAGAGGTAGACCGGGCCGCCGTCCGCTCACTCATCGAGAACGCCATGGGCGCCGACCGCCGTATACGCTTCATCTATACGGGCGGAGTCTGGCTGTACGGCGAAACGGGCGACAGTATCGCCACGGAGGAAACGCCATTCGCTCCCATTGCCGCCTTCGACTGGATGGTGCGCAACTCCGCCGAGGTGCTGTCTGCACCCTGCTTCGAGGCGAACGTCGTGCATCCGGGCATATGCTATGTGCGCGACGGCGGCGCGTTTTCACGACTCCTGCCCGAGCGCGGGCGAATCGTGGTCTGGGGTTCGCTGCAGACGCGGTGGCCGCTGGTGCACAGGGACGACCTCGCGCGGGCCTACCGGCTGGTGCTCGAGCATGGCGCGGCGGGCGCATCCTATAACGTCTGCGCCGAGGAGGGCGTGCAGGTGGGCGACGTCGTCGCTGCGATCGCCAAGCGGCACGCAATCCGGACACCGCCATTGGAACGCCCGCTCGAGCAAGTCGTGAAGGAGCACGGTGCATGGGCCGTCGGCCCCACCCTGGATCAGCGGATGAGCAGCCGCAGAATCCGCGAGACACTGGGCTGGATGCCTGCGCACACCGATGCCGTAGCGGAGATGTCCTGAGGGGCAAGGCGCTGCCCCCGGAGAGCATTTCGGCGGCTCCCCAGGGTCCACCAAAGAAAACGGCGGCACATCATGCGCCGCCGTTCCCGTTGTGGGCGGTCGCCGGGCCGCACGCGGCGGCCCGGGACCTGTCATGGCACGAAGCTGCCGCTCAGCGGCTGGCCACCATGCCGGCAGACGGGACTTCCTCGATGTCGAAGCGGTCCAGCGTCATCACCTTGGCCCACGCATCGACGAAGTCACGCACGAACTTCTCGCGCGCATCGTCCGCCGCGTACGCCTCGGCAACGGCCCGCAGCTCCGAGTTGGAACCGAAGATCAGGTCCACCGGGGTGGCGGTCCACTTCACTTCGCCGGTCGCGCGGTCGCGACCCTCGTAGATGCCCTCGGTCGAGGCCTTCTGCCACTTCGTGGACATGTCGAGCAGATTGACGAAGAAGTCGTTGCTCAGCGTCCCCGGACGATCGGTGAACACGCCGTGGTCGGCGCCGCCGATGTTGGCGTCCAGGGCCCGCATGCCGCCCACCAGCACCGTCATCTCCGGCACCGTCAGCGTCAGCAGGTCGGCCTTCTCCACCATCATCTCCGCCGGCGAGCTGTAGTTGTTCTCGCCGTAGTAGTTGCGGAAGGCGTCGGCGGTCGGCTTCAGCACCGCGAAGGACTCCACGTCGGTCTGCTCCTGGCTCGCGTCCATGCGACCGGGCACGAAGGGCACCTGCACGTCGTAGCCGGCCTTCTTCGCGGCCTGCTCGATGGCGGCGGCGCCGCCGAGCACGATCACGTCGGCCAGCGAGACCTGCTTGTCACCCGACAGGGACTTGTTGAAGTCCTTCTGGATGCTCGTGAGCTTCTTCAGCACCCGGTCGAGTTCCTCCGGGTTGTTCACCGGCCAGTCGCGCTGCGGCGCCAGGCGAATACGCGCCCCGTTGGCCCCACCGCGCATGTCGGTGCCGCGGAAGGTGGAGGCAGACGCCCATGCCGTGCGCACGAGCTCGGAGGTGGTCAGACCGGAATCCAGAATCTCCGCCTTCAGCTCGGCGATGTCGCCGGCGTCGATCAGCTCGTGGTCGACGGCGGGGATGGGATCCTGCCAGAGCAGCGCTTCGGCGGGCACCTCGGCACCGACGTAGCGGGCCCGCGGGCCCATGTCACGGTGCGTCAGCTTGAACCAGGCCCGCGCAAAAGCGTCCTCGAACTCGGTCGGGTTCTCCAGAAAGCGCTTGGCAATCTTGCGATACGCCGGGTCTTCCCTCAGTGCCAGGTCCGTGGTCAGCATGATGACCGACTGGGTCTTGCCCTTCACGTGGGCATCCGGAGCCATGGCGGCGGCCGGATTACCCTTGGGCACCCACTGGATGGCGCCGGCCGGACTGCGGGTCTGCTCCCATTCGAAGTTGAACAGGTTCTGCAGGTACATCATCGACCACTGCGTGGGCGCTGCGGTCCAGGGGCCTTCCAGTCCGCTGGTGATGGTGTCCTCGGCGTTGCCCTTGCCGCACTTGTTCTGCCAGCCGAGACCCTGCTCCTCGATGTCCGCCGCGGCAGGCTCGGCTCCGACGCAACCGTCGGGCTTGGCAGCGCCGTGCACCTTGCCGAAGGTGTGGCCGCCGGCGATCAGCGCGACGGTCTCCTCGTCATTCATGGCCATGCGGCCGAAGCTGTGGCGGATCTGCTTCGCGGAAGCCAACGGATCCGGGTTACCGCCCGGGCCTTCCGGGTTCACGTAGATGAGGCCCATCTGGGTCGCGGCGAGCGGACCCTGGAGGTCGCCCTTCTCGTCGAACCGGTCGCGTCCCAGCATCTCCATCTCGGGACCCCAGTTCACGATCTCCGGCTCCCAGTCGTCCTCGCGACCGCCGGCGAAACCGAAGGTCTTGAAGCCCATCGACTCCAGCGAGACGTTGCCGGCCAGGATCATCAGATCGGCCCAGGAGAGGCTGCGGCCGTACTTCTGCTTGATCGGCCACAGCAGCCGGCGAGCCTTGTCCAGATTGGCGTTGTCCGGCCAGCTGTTCAGCGGGTCGAAACGCTGCTGACCGCCGCCGGCGCCGCCGCGGCCGTCGTGCACGCGGTAGGTGCCCGCGCTGTGCCAGGCCATGCGGATCATCAGCGGACCGTAATGACCCCAGTCGGCGGGCCACCAGTCCTGGGAATCGGTCAGCACGGTCTCGATATCCGCTTTGACCTGCTTCAGATCGAGGGCGGCGAACGCCTCGGCATAGTCGAAGTCCTCGCCGTACGGGTTGGACTCCTCGTCGTGCTGGCGCAGCGGCGTGAGGTCCAACTGCTCCGGCCACCAGAAGCTGTTCGGCTTGGCCTCGCTCTGGCCGAAAGCCTTCTCGGATGCCACCACAGGCGACATCTCGGAGCCGACCGCGGGCGATATCGTTACCGCCATGGCAGCCAGTAGTAGTATCGGTTGTTTACGCATTTCACTTTTCCCCTTTCAGTAACACACGAAGCGTCACGGTCATTAATTAAACCGGATAAAGGACCGTCGTGCGATTCAATTTTTGGGACACTGTACCCCGGGAAAACGATTGCAGACCGGCCATGCGTAACCGATTAATCGGGCGGGAAAAAGCGGCGGCGGGCGCGGCGCGGCCTACTGCCGCAGGCCCACGAGAAACAGCAGGACGGCGGCGGCGGCCGCGACGGTGCGCAACGTGTTCAGGCGGGTCCAGCGTTCGAGGTAGTGCTCCCATAGCGGCACCGCCCCCGGGTCCGCCGCGCAGGCCGCCGCGAGCCGGTCGTTGAGCGGCACGTTACCGAGTCCCGTCACCAGGAACGTGCCGCCAATGTAGGCCAGCGCCCCCGCCAGAAACCAGGGCGCCTCCGGATTCCCCCAGCGGGCGACGGCCAGACCGGCGACCACCAGCGACACGGCTGCGGTGCCGACGAAGGCGCCGAGAAACGAGCGGTTCAGGACGACCACATTGATCGACTGCATCGCTGCGATCCCCTCCGCCGCGGGCAGGCGCGCCAGGCCCCCCATGACAAAGCTGGAGAAGGCGAAGAAAACCCCGGCGACGATTGCCGAGCCGAGCAGCGCCGCCATTGCGGCAATTGCCATGACTTCCGTAACCGCGCTCATGCCGCCGCCTCCGCGGTGCCCGTATTCCAGGTGCCACTGGCCGCAACCCGGTGCACGAATTCGGTGAAATCCCCGGGTTCGCGGCCGAGTGCTCGCTGCACGCCGTCGCAGACGTCCGTATTACGGCCATCGAGCACGGTGCCGAAGAGGTAATCGAGCAACCAGGCCACATCGGCCGGAACGCCCGCATCCGCCAGCGCGGCGGTGAACGCCTCCTGCGGGATACGGACGAACGAGACCTCGCGACCGGCCGCCGCCGATATCTCCGCGGCCAGTTCCGCAAAGGTCAGCGCCCGCGGACCGGTGACCTCGTACACCTCCCCGGCGTGGCCGTCCTCACTGAGTGCCGCCGCGGCCACGTCCGCGATGTCGTTCACGTCGATGAAGGGCTCGGGAATGTCCCTCGCCGGCAGCGTGATGGCGCCGTCCATGACCATCGGCAGGAACTCGCCCTCCGAGAAGTTCTGCATGAACCAGCCGGCGCGAACGATCGTCCAGTCCACTCCGGACTCCTGCACGATCCGCTCGCAGGCCTGGGCCTCTTCCTCGCCCCGGCCGGACAGCAGCACCAGACGCCGGACGCCTGCAGTGACCGCCCGAGCCACGAAGGCGCGGATGGTGTCTGCCGCACCGGTCACCGCGAGGTCGGGGGCGTAGGCGATGTACGCCGCCGTCACACCGGCCAGTGCCGCGTCCCAAGTGCCGGCGTCCTCCCAGTCGAAGGCGGGCGTTCCGGAACGGGAGCCGATGCGGATCTCCATGCCCCGGGCCGCCATAGCGCGGGCCACCCGGCGGCCCACCTTGCCGTTGCCGCCGGTCAGCAGGGTCACCTCGGCCGCAGTCTCGATCCGATTGTCGTCTTTCATGGTTTATTCCTTCGGTGATTCAGTTTCGGTTGTTCAGGCTCAGGGCGCGCGGCGGAAGTGCAGCAGGGTCAGCAGGCAGATCACGCCGATGACGATCTCGATGCCGGCGGCGCTCACGATGCCGCTGTGAGGCATACCGTCCACGGCGATGCTCAGCACGCGGGACAGGCCGCACGACAGGTAGACCGCCGTGGCCGTGGCCAGCGAGACCACGGCGAGGCTCGTCCGGAGCACACCGGCGAACATCAGCAGGCCCGCGATCAGCAACGTGCCCGCCGGCGCCTTCAACTCGTTGACCAGGGTCGCGTTGCCGACGACTTCGATCCCGTAGCTGCCGTAAAAGGCCTGCGGAGCGGCGAGGATGGCGGCGGCGATCGCGACGGCCACCAGTCCGCTGAAAGCGAGGACCAGCCGCGCGCCCGTCATGCCGTCGAAAATGGCTTTTCTTCTTGAATTCATGACCGTTTCCTCCTTTGACTTGACACTGTGTCAATTGACATGGCGTCAACCTTAGGGAATGCTTTACACCATGTCAAGTGCAAATTCCGAAACGCGCACCCGAATCCTCGAAGCCACCATCGCGATGCTCGAACACAAGGGCGGCCACGGGGTGCGGATGGGGGACATCGCAAAGGCGGCGGGAATCTCTCGCCAGGCGGTGTACCTTCATTTCGCGTCCCGCACGGAGCTGCTGATTGCGGCGACGCTCTACCGTGGCGAACTGCTCGACGTAGAGGAGCGGCTGGGGCCCTCGCGGGCCGCGGAAACGGGCGTCGAACGTCTGCGCCTCTATATCGAGTTCTGGGGCAACTTCATCCCCGAGATCTATGGCGTCGGCAAGGCACTCATGGTGGCGCAGGACGCCGACGAGGCGGCGGCTGCCGCGTGGCGCGATCGCATGATCGCGATGAAGGACGGCTGCCGCGCAGCGATCGACGCGCTGCACGCCGATGGGACGCTGGCACAAGGCTGGACGGGGCCGAAGGCCACCGAGGCGCTGTGGACGATGCTCCTCGTACCGAACTGGGAGCATCTCACGCTCGAGTGCGGCTGGTCGACGAAGGAGTACATTCGCTGGATGCAGTTCCTCGCGCATCGGGCGTTCGTCGAGGAGTGATACCAGGCCGGGGCGCTCCCGCCGGCGCGCCGAGAACCGTGCTATCTTCCCTCCCGTCCGAACAAGAACAAGGAAACAACCATGACCCGGTTCCTCCAGTCTGCTGCGGCTGCAGCGCTCCTTTTCCTCGGCTTTGCGGCCCCACAGACGGTCGCGGCAGAGACCGAACAATGGGTGCTGGTGACGGGCGCGAGCACCGGCATCGGCCGCAACCTGGCAGAGACCCTCGCGGAGAGCGGCTATCACGTCTACGCCGGAGCGCGGTCGGACGAAGACCTCGAGGCGCTCGATGCCATCGACAACATCACCGCGGTCCGCCTCGACGTCACGAAGCAGGACCAGGTCGACGCCGTCGTCGACCTCATCACCAGGAGAGGCACGGGTCTCTACGGTCTGGTGAATAACGCGGGCGTGGGCGGCGGCGGCAAGGTGCTTGAGACGCCGGTCGCCGGGCAGACCTTCGTCTACCAGGTCAACGTCGAGGGCATCTACCGGACGACCAAGGCCTTCGCGCCACTGGTCGCCGAGCAGAACGGCCGCATCGTCACCACCGGTTCCATCGCCGGCACCATGTCCTGGGCGGGCGGCAACGCCTACAGCGGCAGCAAGCACTGGGTCGAGGCGTTCACCGATGCGCTCGCCGCCGAGATGGAGCCGCTGGGGGTCCACGTCAGCGTCGTGGAACCGGGTAACTTCCAGTCGCACATCCGCCGCAGCGCCGTCGCACGCGCCTTCGCGCAGGTCGAGGCCACCGGCGGCGAGATCACCGATGAGATGCGACAGTTCCAGAAGGGGACCGTCGAGCGGGAGCTCTCCTACAAGGAACCCGACGAGGTTTCCGAGGCATTCATGCACGCGCTGTTCGCTGAAGAGCCGCTGCGCCGCTACGTGGTGACTCCGAACGAAGAGGAGCACGTGGCAACGATCCGGACGAAACTGACCGAACTCGTGCAGCTGAATCAGTGGGGGCCGTACAGCCATAGCCGCGACGAACTCGTCGCAATGCTGGACGAGATCCTGTCGGGAGGCACGGCTGAGACTGTCGAGTAGAACGCGCCTCTTTCTCGTCGACGGGCACAACCTGCTCTTCGCGCTGCGCGCTCGCTTCGCGGAGCATCTGGCGGACGGTCATCCCGGCACCGCCGCCCGTGAGGCACTGGTCGAAGCAACGGTCGGCGTATTTACCGGTCCGATACAGGTTGTGCGCATCTACTTCGACGGCAGCACGCCACACCGGGAACAGCGTTCAACGCAGGTCGAGGTCGTCTATCCCGGGGGTAAAGCGGATCAGTGCGCAGACCGGGCGATTCTGCGGGAGCTCGCCGCACGGGATGATGACGCCAGGACGGGCCCGGTCGTCACGGTCGTGACCCGCGATATCAAGCTGGCCAAGCGAGCTCGAAAACGTGGCGCGGCGGTGGTGGATCCGGAGGCGTTCTTCGAGGCGTGGATGCAAGAAAGCGGCTAGCGCCCAGGCACTAGCCGTTAGCTCTGATTGCGGATGTGGCGCGCCCGGAGAGATTGATTCGCTGGCTTCGCCAGCTCACCCGCTCGAACTCCCGACCGCCTGGCTCGGAGTTAGAAAGCGAAGTTCAAAGTCGTCAATTTAGCAAGCAATCTGTGGGACGCTCCGTTGCCGAATCTGCAGTACTTTGCAGCACTAATCAGGACCGAGACACGCAAATTTCCCGCAACGGCAAACAACCTGGAGTTCACAAATATGTTCGAGCCCGAACCGGCTCAGGCTGCCGAGACCGTTAGCTTCACACCCAGGCTGTGGAGCACTTTCAGCACGGTGTCGTAGCGGGGTTTTGCTCCCGGCGTCATCGCCTTGTAGAGGCTCTCGCGACCCAGACCCGTGCTCTCCGCGATCGCCGTCATCCCGCGCACCTTCGCCACGTTCACCACCGCTGCGAGGAAGACGTCCGGATTCTCGTCCTCGAGGGCCGCCGTCAGGTACTCCGCGATCACCTCCTCCTCTAGTGTTAGAGTCTAGGTGTTGCAACCACCGATTGAACCCGCACAACGAGACCGGTCATTCTGTAGCGGTACCGGGAGAAAGTTGCCAGGTTCTGGACTCGAGCCGAACCGGACACTTGATGATGCTCTGAGCTAGACTGATCGCAACCCTAAGCGGACTTTATCAGCACGCGGACGACTGGCATGCAAAGGTCGTAGTGGACGGCCAGCCGATCACCAGTTGGAACCCGCTTCGTCGGAAGCAGCCGCCGATGCCCTACTGGAGAAACCCGCTTAATCTTCCTTTCGGCGCATGCCGCGCCGGCTGACACAGCGGCCACTGCCCGTCCGCTAGGCGCGCCGTGCGGCCATGAAGTCGCGGACGATCAGGGCGAATAGTGTCGCGCTCAAAGCCAGCATGCCGATGTTGACCGTCAGGGCAAGCGGGCTCATGGCGGCTGCGCGGATGGCGAGCGCCGCCGCCGGGGCCAGAGCGCCGAGCAGGGCGACGAGCCCGGCCACCGGAAGCAGGTATTTGCGAAGACCAGCGAGTACCATCGCCAGGACCCCGACGATCACCAATGCGCCGCCTACGTAGGCAGGCAGCAGGGCGGTACGGCTGGAAGACATCAGGAAAGCGCCGACGCCAAGCGCGATCAACAGCACGGCGAACACGACGATTGTCTTGGGCATCGGGGTCTCCGGAAGATTGCCAAACGAGCGACAGGGACATATTAGTCGAGGTAGTAAACCAACGCGAGAATGTGCCTGTCCTATTCACGGGATTCCACATCCCGCGTGGTGGCGGTTGCGCTCCCCTGCTCGACCGCTCCACGTTCCACAGCCGCTTGTCTTACGATCCGTTTTTCGGGAACCTTTGGACCTTGGAACTCACTAACCGACCGAGCACCGGCCGATGAGCAACGACATGAGCCAGACCGTGCCCCCGAACGCAGCGCCGAACGGCGAGAACCCCCGCCGCGGCGCGCTCGTCTTCGTCGTCGTCGCCTTCGCCTTGATCGCGATGCTGGCGGCCCTGCCGTTTCTCGCGAGCCGCCCGCGGCCGGCACCCGATTTCGCGATGACGACGCTCGCGGGCGAAGCGAAGACCCTCGAGACCCTGGCCGGTCGTCCGGTCCTGGTCAGTTTCTGGTCGCCCACCTGCGGTCCCTGCATGAGCGAGATGCCGTCGCTGATCGCCGTACATCGCCGGTATGCGCGCGAGGGCCTCGTCACGCTCGCGGTTGCGATGCCCTACGACCGGCGGGACGAGATAGTGCGGGTGGTACGCAGCCAGGGCATGCCCTTCGACATCGTCCACGATGCCGACGGCAGTCTCGCCCGGATGTTCGACGACACCCAGAACACGCCGACGAAATTCCTGATCGACCCGAGCAGTCAGATCATCAAGATCTACGTGGGCTCGACCCACTTTCCCGACCTGATCGAGCGGCTCGAGGGCATGCTCTCGACCTGATCGACGTGGCACCCGGCGCCGGCTGCCAGGCGTGCCCTCAAGTTCGTTCCTGCCCGTTGACGAAGGTCAATGCCGTACCCCCGGGCCGGCCCGAGACTGAGCGCTCGCCGGAGCGCCCTGGGGTGCTGAAAAGGAAAGCGACTAGCGCCTGAGCACTAACCGCTAGCTCTGATTGCGAATGTGGCGCGCCCGGAGACATTGATTCGCTGGCTTCGCCAGCTCACCCGTTGGGCAGCATCGCTGTGCTCCGCTGTCTGTCGCACGGCCGCGCCGTGCTCGGCTCGAACTCCCGACCGCCCGGTTCGTGGCTACCTAAACTATTGTAAGTACTTGACAAATCACGCCTGAAAGACGGCGCCCGTTGACCAGATTTCAGTACTTTGCACGACTCTGCACAGCTGATGTCGGAAACTTGTCGGAAACGCCCAGGTGGTCAGTCCAACAGCTCTTGTCTCCTTCAAAGCCAATCATCGATATCTTGCTGGTCCAGAATCCTCATGATCTCGACTGTACTGCCAACGATGCGGTAATAAATGCTGTCGACGCCGCAGACACTACGTCGGTAACCGCTGCGCATTTCATCAACGGCCTGGTACTGGTATGGCTATTGATTTGTACAGAAGCCTGACCCGCGATTTGCATTGAGTCTTCACCCGGATCATCTGTTCCAAGCGACTGAGGCAGAACGTCTAGTTGGCGAGCCATCCAGGTCCATCGACGATGCAATATTCGGTGAGTTCGGCTCAATATTCGGCGCAATTCAACCGGCTGATCAGTGACGAGGTATCACCACGGGCACTGGTCTATGCCAGGTCGAACAGATCGGCATAGATGGCCTGGATGCGCTGCGCTTCATCCTCGGTGAGCTTGGCAAACTCCTTGGTGCGCGCTCGCTTCGAGAGGGTGCCGTTGTTCTGGTGCAGGAAGTTGAAGAGAAGCTCGACGGTCCGGTCAGGCATGTCGACGATATCGAGGATCTGCCGCCGAAAGGCGTCATGGCATTGCAGAAATTGGGCTTCTTCGGGGATGTCCTGCTCGATGGTCTGTTGGACACACTGATAGAGGAAGTGTGCATGCGGGGTGGCATCAAAGAACCGGTAGAGATCCGCGGTGTCATTGAGCACTTCGACATTGTTCTTTCGTGTCGGTCGCCACTCAATGCATGGCAGCGCGCGGGTTGAGTAGCTTTCCAGGGTCTCCCGGTAGGTGGAGAGGTTATCCAGGATTGCGGAGGAAATGGGAAAAGGCATATCCGGCGGGTTGAAGCCGCGTTGGGCAAGGACATGGTGGATAAGGTAGCGATGAATTCGCCCGTTTCCGTCCTGGAAGGGGTGGATATAAACGAAGGCGAAAGCCAGAACAGCAGCGGCAATAACAGGATCCAGGTCAGGGGCAATGTGCTGATCGAAGTGCACGAGCCCTTCCATCAGTTCTTCCAGATCCTCCGGTTTGGCGCTGATGTGGTCAGGTATAGGGGCTTGCGTCGTGCGGTCATGTTCTCCGACAAAGCCGTCCTCTGTGCGAAGCCCGATATAGACGAACCGGGCATCGCCAATGACGATGTGTTGCAGCCGGATGAGCTCATCAACGGTGATGGGTTGGCGGCCGGCTTCGCCAATAATTTTTGCCCAACGCTGGATGCGTGTTTGGGGCGGCGCCTCCCCTTCTATGGCATAGCTTGATTTCGAGTCCTTCAGGAGGAGGAAGGCCGCAGTTCGAGTGATCAGGTCTTTCGGCAGCTCGGCGATACTTTGTCGGGCTTTGGCTTTTAAGTCAGAGGCAACAAACTCGTTGAGCGCTTCCGTGCGAAAGACCAAGGGACAAAACGCCGGTGTGCCTGGAAGGTTGTTCTTGACGCGGTGCCGCGGCGAGTTGTGGCCGGGTATAGCCCATTGAAGAGCTGGGTCAACGATGGGGGTATAGCGCCCCTGGGCGGCATCCGGCAGGTCAAGACGGGTCTCGAGGAGCCATTCATAGAGGAACCACAAGCGGCGAGCGTAGCTTCCGGAGGGCGTTTCGCGAACGATATCTTCGACGGGCTGCGCGCCGATTTCGAGGAACAGGGCTTTAAGGAGCCCGAGATCGAGTCCCTCGTATTTGAGGGCGAAGATCAGATGACCGGCTAAAGATTCGTCGGGCTCATGGCGTGGCGTGTAGAGCGTCCATTGCTCGTGTGTCAGGATTTTGTGCTTTTTTCCGATCGCCGCAAGTTTGAGCGGCGTTGGAACCTGAAGATCATAGGCATTGATAAGCGCGCTGTAGCCAGCCAGCACGACGCCTTCCGGCAAGTAGCTATCGCGAAAGGCGCGAACCGTTTGTGCCGGAATCTGGTGAGACGCTGACGCCATGAATTTTGTTCTTTTCCTGTGAAAAGCGGTTTCTATTGTTCTCCTATCGTGAAAAACGAGCCTATCACATGAAAATTGATTCCAATAGCGCTTTTTTTGTGAAAAATGTTCCTTAGCCGAGTATCTCAAACCTCAACGAGATCGTGCACGAAGCCATTCCACACCTTCTTGGATCCCCAAGATCATTGATTTGTACAGAAAACTGACCCGCGATTTGCATTGAGTCTTCGCCCGGATCATCTGCTCCAAGCGACTGAGGCAGAACGTCTAGTTGGCGAGCCATCCGGGTCAATCCACGATGCAAATATTCGGTGAGTTCGGCTCAGTATTCGGCGCAATTCAACACCCAATCGTCACCAAAGTCATACAGGTAGACCATTCTGTCGCCGGCACTCTGAAAATGCTCCACGACAGGCACCTGCCAGCTTGCGAACATCTCTCGACCGGTCGACAGATCATCGTCGATTGGTATTCCTATCTCCCAATCGCCGTTACCGCTCTCGCAGTCAGTCGAAAGAAACGCGTGCAGATGGTAATCGAGCCATCCCATGGCATCCTGAATGGCGACGTGCAGATCCCAGAAGGAGTAGTCGCCGGGCACTTCTATTTCACGCCAGATAGGAGGTGCGATGTCGCGCAGCTCGACTCGAAACCGAAAAACAGACCTTTCCACAGGGTTTTCAACCTCTCATCATGAGCCATTATTCATTGATAATCACAATATTATGCGATCAAGACCCGAATCGGCAGGGGGATTGACCTTTGGGGTTCATTGAACTACATTGTGATTCATTGGGTCATAGCTGATGCAGACCCTCGTCCCGATCGGCACTTTCGAGGAAAAGGCCCGGAAACTGCTTGGCAAAGCCGGCTTTGACGACCTGCTGGAATTCCTGGCCAGGCGCCCTAAAGCCGGGAGAATCATCCAGGGTACCGGAGGATTGCGAAAGCTACGCTTTGCGCGGCCCGGTAAAGGCAAGAGCGGTGGTGCCCGTGTGATCTACTACTATCACGATGACACCAAGCCGATTCTCTTGCTGCTGATTTATGCGAAAGCCGATCAGGATAACTTGACCAATGCGCAAAAAGCGCAACTCAAGAAACACGTCAACATCGTCATTGACGAGTTTTCTTAGGAGCCGAACGATGGACGACAAGCTTTTCAAAGAGCTCAACGCTAACCTGAAAGAGGCGGTAGAGATAGTCAGGGGCACGAAGGCGCCGAAGGTGGTCTATGTCGTTTTAAAGCCTGCTGAAATCAAGGCAATTCGGGCCAGCGTCGGCATGTCTCAGTCTGAATTTGCAAGCACCTTTCGCCTGAGCCTTGATACGCTCAAAGGTTGGGAGCAAGGCAAACGAAAACCCGACGCAGCGGCAGCCAATTTTTTACGCATGATCAAGGCGGATCCCCAGTTCGTCCAGCGGACGCTGGCCGCCTGATCGTGTCTGACGTTTGTTCGACTATGCCGCTTGCCGCAGGTACTCATGGTGCAAGCCGCCAAAATGCGGGCGCGAACGAATAGCCCCCTCACCTGGGAGCTGAACCAGCCGCCCCTGCGGTGAGTCCTTCTCCAGTGACAGGTGCGTACGCACCCCGTTGTAATAGGCGGCATACCGTTTGACGGTTCTTCGCAAATGCTGCTCGCCCAGAATGATCATATGGTCCAAGCACTCGCGCCGAATCGTGCCGATGACCCGCTCGGCGTACGCGTTCTGCCAGGGCGACGCTGGCGCTGTCAGAACTTCCGTCAAACCAGCGGATGCGACTTGCCGGCTGAATTTCTCGCCGAATTTGCCGTCCTGATCGCGGACCAGGTACTTGGCTGCCTCGTCGAGACCAATGGCTTCGATCACTTGGCGTGCGGTCCACTCGGCTGTCGGTGATTCCGTCACATTGGTATGCAGAATCTCTCGTCGATTGTGGCTGAGAACCACCAGTACAAACAGTACGCGAAACGTCGCAGTCGGCACCGTGAAGAAATCGGTGGCGATGATGTCGCTGAAATGATTTTCGAGGAACACTCGCCAGCTTTGCGACGGCGGCTTTCTGTTCCTGGTCATGTACTTGGCAACAGTTGTCTGGGATATCTCGATGCCGAGCTTCAACAGTTCACCGTGGATTCTCGGGGCACCCCACAGTGGATTGACCCGGCTAATTCGTCTGATCAGCGCCCTGATCGCGGGATCGAGTACCGGCCTGCCCTTGCGCCGGCATTTCCGGGCCCAGTAGCGCCGAAAGCCTTCCCGGTGCCAACGAATCACAGTTTCCGGTTTGACGATGTAGAGCGCACCTCGCCACCCGCGACACAACTTCGAGACCAGCATCCAGAACGACCGATCGGCCGCCGATAGCCGAGGCCGAGCGCTCTTCTCTTTCAAGACCGCCAGTTGCTGCCGCAACAGCAGGTTCTCTAATGCCAGGTCACGACGGGACCGAAACAATGAAACGAAGGAATTCAGGAATACGGAGAGCCATTTAGTCATCAGCGAAAGCTAAACAGCGGGCTGGAAAAAATCCAGCAAATTCAGTGCGGACGATTAAATGGTAGGCACAGGTTGGGCAGGGGTCACGCAAGGCTCCCGCACTGCTCGTTCTGAAAAAAAAAGCGGCTAGCGCCTGAGCACTAACCGCTTGATCTAATTGCGAAAAGTTGGCGCGCCCGGAGAGATTCGAACTCCCGACCGCCTGGTTCGTAGCTACCTAAGCTATTGTAAGTACTTGAAAAATCACGCCTGAAAGACGGCGCCCGTTGACCAGATTTCAGTACCTTGCACGACCCTGCACAGCTGATGTCGGAATTTTGTCGGAAACGCCCAGGTGGTCATTCCAACAGCTCTTGTCTCCTTCAAAGCCAGTCATCGATATCTTGCTGGCCCAGAATCCTCATGATCTCGACTGTACTGCCAACGATGCGGTAATAGATGCTGTCGACGCCGCAGACACTACGTCGGTAACCGCTGCGAATTTCGTCAACGGCCTGGTACTGGTATGGCTGCACCGCAAGCTCGTCGAAGCGCTCGAAAAACGCATCAAAATATCGATCAGCCTGCTCCTCGCCAAACTCAAGGACGCCGCGTCGGTAGATTCGCTGCAAATCTGCTTTCGCGTCTTCATTAATCCTATAGTTCGCCATTGCGCCGCAACTCTTCCCTTATTTCGGCGCGTATCTCGTCGCGGGTCATTTCCGTGAAGCCGCTTTGCTCAGCCTGGATCAGTCGGGCACGAATCCCTTCGATCTCCCGAGCTTTGCGGATGAGATCATTCACGGCTTCGCTGTTGCTCTTGTATTCCTGCTCGATGTTCACCTTTCTATCGAGCCACTCGGAGTTCGGGTTGGTAAATGAAATACTCTGTCTCGACATCGCTGTCCCTCAGTCCTTCCAATTTGGTGCAATATTACACCATAATTGCACCAACTAATAGATCAAAACCTCGCTGTTTAATGATTTGTACAGAAGCCTGACGCGCGATTTGCATTGAGTCTGCACCCGGATCATCTGTTCCAAGCGACTGAGGCAGAACGTCTAGTTGGCGAGCCATCCAGGTCCATCGACGATGCAAATATTCGGTGAATTCGGCTCAGTATTCTGTGCAATCCAACAGTTAGGGGTATCGAAGAAGGAACTGGGCCGGGCAATCTCCTGACCCGAAATCCGGGTTACCAGCACGTTACATCTCTTCCGTTCGTCGCACGATTTCGTTCGCTATCTGCCGGAGTTCATTCTCATCGAAAACGAACTCCGACAATATTCGATCGCGCGGCAGGTGATTGGCGCGCTCGACCAGAAATTCGGGGTAGTGCCGATAGTAGAACGCGTAGAAAGTCCAGTACTCCTCTGCCATCTCGGCGTTCTTCTCAACATCCAAAAGCCCGAACCAATGGGCCGCAAACAGAATAAAATTGGCGAGTCTGTCTCCCCTTTCGGCGGCGAACCGCAACCAGCGAAGGCCACACTCTTTGGAGGATGTGGTACCGAGCCCATTGAGATTCGCCAGCCCCAAGATCAACCCTGCCGTGCCATAGTCCTCCGCGACAGCCGCCTTGAGTAAAGTCAGTGCCTCGTCGAACCGGGCCGACTCTTGCTTCTCCAACAAGATCAGGGCCGCCAGACTTGTTTGCGCAGCTGGGAGGCCGGTAGACGCACTTTTTTCCAGCCAGCGCTCTGCAATGTCGACGTCCCTTGTACGGCCGGTTCCCTTCAGGTAGCACATCGCTAGCTCAAGTTGGGCCTGTGCGTCGCCTGCTTTCGCTCTCTCTTCCGCAGCATCACAGAGTTCCGCAAAGGTAGGCGCCGCCGCTACAGTGCTGCATACGCCAGCCAGGACGATAAACAAGATAAATGCTTTCATTTCTTGATGTTCACGGAATCTTCAGCGGCGGGCTCAATGTCCGTCAGCCACTGACTGCATCGGTTCGACCAAATCTTCGACAATACTTCGGCCGGCTTAGCCGTCCGGCGTCGCGAGTCGAAAGGTCCGGAATTAGGGTGGAAGCAGACCGACTCCGCTCGCGGATATCTACCCTCAAACAGTCGGGAATCGGCCACTACCGGAATCTATGGTTCGCTTGATCAGAGAAAAGCAGATACTGCGCTCGTTTGGGAGTCAGGCCGAAATCGCCTTTCTGGTAGCGTTCCCATCCGCGGTCAGTGAGCCCGACTTGCGGCCATAGCCACTCATGCTTGTTGAAAATCCGTTCAATGGCTTTACCGCCTTCTATATCATCGAATTTTCGTACCTCGTCCCCTTCCACTTCTTCGAAGATAAAAATGTCTTTACTGCCAAGCAGTTCTCGAAGGATGGCAAGCACGTCGACCTCGTCGAAATTCCAGACGGAAAGGCTTGAGACTATCTCACCGAACCCACTCTCTTCACGTGCGTAGGTCATGATGAGGTAGGTCAGGTCCCGTCGACTCAATCTCGGGTCTGTGTGGCCTCGGCGGCTTGGGAAGTCCATCGGAGAAGTCGGATCGAGCTACTCGTGCGAATCGCGATCGTCGCCTTCGGGTCGACTCCGGAAATCATACCTCAGATGCGCGAAATGGTCGCTTTCCTGCGGAAAGGAGACATTGCGCTCGATTTTTTTGACACGACTGGGCGATCGGATCTAGCGTTCCTGGTGGATCACCTTCAATGAGATAACGTGCCATGCGCCTGGCGTCCGTTTGCACAGCCCTTCTGTTCGCTTTCTCTCAAACGCCAACTCAGGCCAGTCCCGCGAAATGGGGCCCTACCCCGGAGGAAGAACTCCAAGTTGAGGGTATCGCGATCGACGATGGTTCTTTGGCGTCTTTGGCGATCACCGCATCGCTCGATGCAAATACGAGACGCCTGGTCATTCTCGCCCTGGCACGGAAAGGCGATCCCGCTCAGGTTGGGCTGCTCACCTCTCTTTTAACAGACTCTGACGCGTCTATCCGCGGGGCAGTGGCCCAGGGCCTCGGCCATCTCCGCGCGACGTCTGCCGTCCCTGATCTGCAAGCCACGGCGAAAGCTGATCCTGACGACGAGGTAAGACAGCTCGCTGTTGGCGCAATAGGGACGATCGGTGGCGCAAGTGCCGCTGATGCTTTACTGGCTATCGCGTCAGATGCCGCACTCGACCAGCAATTGCGAATCGACGCACTCGGATTCTTGGCAGGCGGCGCACCTCTCTTGAGCCTCCAGAACGACGAGCGATTAGTCGAGCTTATCCGAGATGGGAACCGGTCCATTAGGACGCTGGCGGCCGTGGCGTTGAGCAAGACCCAGGATCCTTCCGCTGTACCTGTGCTCGTTGAGTCTGCGCTCCATCCGGCTACGGAGGAATGGATGCGGGACCACGCAATTCGTAGCCTGGAGGACATGATCGAGAGCCTTGATACCGGCTACATCGGAGAATTCGGGCAAGCCGCCAGAGGCGAAGCCCGGTCGGAAGCGTTGGCCAATTTGGCGCACTGGTGGGAGAAGAACAGAGCGACCTACGTGACGGATGGGAATTGAGTGGGAGTTCGCCACTTACAACGGCAATGCGTCAATCAATGGGCCTTTCGGCAGGCGTAGCAGCCGTCCGTGTAGTAGCGCACCTCGTAGTCGGTGGTGCTGGCGTTCACAGAGAAGCGGTGCACCACCCGCTCGAGATCTTTTCGGCCGGTGGCAGCGCTTGAGTAGTAGTAGTGTTTTTGCAGGCTGCGGCCGTTGAGCCCTGGACCGCTGTCCTCGTAATCGAGGAGGCCCAGGCCCTTGTCGCCGGCGGGATTGTCGTAGTGCCAGGCGCCGACCACCGTCGAGCCGACCCGGCGCTCGATCCTCCGTCCCAGGGCGTCGTCGGCGAGGTAACGGGTACATTGCGGACAAAAGGAGTAGTCGCAAGGAGATTTCGGATATTGCGATTATTGCGAATATTTCGTATATTTCCCTCTCTCGAGGAGGGAACGCTATGACCATGTCATCGAGCTATGCCGAGCAAATCAGCGATCGCCTGCCGTCTGAGAGCGAAAGGGTCGCCGCGAACCAGCTTCGGCGAATTCTTGCGGCGGACAGGGAAGCTGGTGATGGCCAGCGGCTCAAGATCGTCGATGAATCCGGCAAATCCCACGAGATCATCCTCGCCCCGGCGCTCTCGAATCTGCTGATGTCGCTACTCGAGCACATCGAGTCGGGCGATGCGGTCACCCTTGTGCCGGTCGAGCAGCGGCTCACCACCCAGCAGGCCGCTGACCTCCTCAACGTCTCGCGTCCTTACCTGGTCGGGATGCTCGAGAAAGGCAAGATTCCGTTCGAGCGGGTTGGCCGGCATCGCCGGATCAGGGCCGAGGATCTGTTCGCCTACAAGAAATCCCGGGATGCCAAGAGGGAAGCGGCCCTGCAGGAGCTCACGGATCTCGACTCCGAGCTCATCTGATCGGTGTTCGCGAACCGCTTTACCGCGTTCGTGGACACCTGTGTTATTGATTTGTACAGAAAACTGACCCGCGATTTGCATTGAGTCTTCACCCGGATCATCTGTTCCAAGTGACTGAGGCAGAACGTCTAGTTGGCGAACCATCCCGGTCCATCGACGATGCAAATATTCGGTGAATTCGGCTCAGTATTCGGCGCAATTCAACACTCATGCCCCCAGCAAATCCTCGAGCTCCCTGACGATCTCCGACCGAGTATCGCGTCCGGCGCGCTCAAGGTTAATCTGTCGCCAGCGGACGGCCGGCAGATCCGCAACGCCCTCCTCGCCTATCAAAGCCCAGTCGGGCTCGCCGCGGAAGAAAGAGACAAGGAACTGCCGGTGGACGGGCGGCATACCTTCAAGCAGCTGGGTGACAAGCGCCTCATGCGCCGCAATAAGCCGGTCCAGCGGAGGATCTTCGGCGGTCATCCCCGTGAAGTTGTTGTTGTAGTCATGCTGAATATCACGGCACGGCAATCGGAGAAGCCGTTGCGGGGTCCTGTCGTGGCTGATCATGTAGACAATGACGGCCGTCCGGAGCGCATCCGTGATTCCCTCGTTATCGAGCAGCTGATGAACGTCAAACAGGTCTCGGGGATGCTGCCGGTCCAGAGCCGCCAGAATCTTGCCGGCAAAGAGATCCGGAAACGGGAGCACGCTCATCTCCGCGAAGCCGAAGGCGTCTTCCGTCTTTGGCGACACAGACATTAGCTTCGGCTCGTACAGAGATCCGCGTAGCACCGGAGAGACTTCAATCTTGATCTGCACACGATCCCGGGTGCGTATAACAAGCTTGTTGATTGTGTCCTGAGTAGCCGGCGCGGACTTCGTGATGGTCACGCGATCCTCAGCCGCCTCTATATGACGTGCGATGCGCTTTAAAGCCGCATCGATATCGGCGAGCGCCTCCTTGCGATCCGCAAGCGGCAAGTAGGTAAGGTCGATATCGACGGAAAGTCGCGGCAGGTCGCGATAAAAGAGGTTGATCGCCGTGCCGCCTTTGAGAGCGAAGCAATCCTCTTCGGCAACGTGCGGGAGTGTCCGCACAAGAAGCTCAACCTGGCGGCGATAAACATCACTGAAGGCCATGGAGGGCCTCCGGGACCGTGATGTTGTAGACAGGATCGAGCTTGCCACCCTTGACGAGCATACGTTTGCCTTTGCCGAGATCGATCGCACTCTTATCCAGATGGCTAAGCCAGCGGTGCCGATGGCGATCGGCGAAGAAAAAGAAGAGGCGCTTGACCTTGATGCTGCTTGCCTCCTCGAGCAGCTTCTGTAGCCGACGGGGGCTCAGCGAAGAAAGCCCTTCCATGAGCGCATCAGCGTGATCAAAGGTCTCGTTTTTGGGAAGCTCGTCCAGAAGCTCAAGGAAGGCGCGCTCGGGTGTGGACATCACGAGCGGCCACTTCCATGTGCCCCATGGCGTTAGTCGCAAGGCGCCAGGCAATGTCTTCTCGACCGCGTCAGATCGATCCGGTGAGAGACCGAGCTGGTCGGTATAGTCCGGTATCGGCGGCAAGAAACGCGTCCGGTTGTGAGATGTGAATTTCTGCTCGACCGGAAGCTTGCCGAGCCATCCGGGCAGTTTTTGATCGGCATAGAGATGGATTGTCTGTTGCCGGTGCGAGAGATAGTGGGCGTAGCCCTGCGTCTCCAGCGCCGTGCGACCGCCGACAGAGACTGGAAACTGCATCAGCGTCTGAAGCGATATGACGACCTGCTCCCAGCTCAGGGAACCGCGCCGCCGCCGGTAGACGCCGCGCGCCGGCTGCTCAAGCCAGCCGGCATTGAGGTACCGGCTACGGAGTGAGCCGTAATAGCCGTTTCGCTCCATCCAGGCAGCATCAACCAGCAGACCCTCCGGCAGGTCCTTCTCAAGCTGGTTTATCTTTTTGTACTTTTGCTCACTCATAGTGAACAAATTAGCAAATTCCCAAACCGACGGCTAGTTTAGAAATCCTCTCAAGAGTTCACTCACAGTGAAAAAATGCGAGGAAACGTAAACTCTGGCAATTTGAATTCTTGCCACAGACTCGCCACACAGTTGTAGATGCGATGCATCAGGAGGCTCGCATTGTTAACCTCGATGGTGGTCTTGAGCCCCTGGTAGGTGTAGCTCGTCGCCAGCACCGTCCCGTTCGCCTGGTCCTGCTCCTTCGCGGTCCGGCGTCCCGGTGCGTCGTAGCCAAGATAACGGGTACCCAGAAGCCCGGTCTCCCCCGCTCCCGGATCGGAGCCGCTGACGCCGCTCGCCAAGCCAGAGTTCCACTTCGGCTACGAGTTCACCTCAGGCGGCCATCAGCACTGGCGCACAATCCAGGACTGGGAAGTGCAGGCCGCGTATCTCCCCTACCAGCGCCGCTACCGCACGAAGCAGAAGGCGCTCGAGATGATGACCCGGGAGTACGGTCAGAAGATCCCGACCCGCAACCTCCATTTCATCATGGGCACCATGGCCAAGCGTCGCTGGCAGTTCATCCTCATCGGTCTGCTGCGATCAGGGCTCGATCCCGAGGAGCTCCGGAAGCAGGGGGATTTATTTTAAAGGTGTCGAGGGTCAACTACTTCTGATCGAGAGACTTCAAGAAATCTGGATCGATCCACGCGCTCTTTACTTGACCCGGCTTGAGCTCAACACTGCTCGGATCGAAAGGCGCAGGCAGCTCGATGAAGTGCGAGAAGCTGTCCGCTAATTTCGCATCCTTGTCTGGCTCTTCGTGGTCCCAGAAGAAGACGCCGCCTTTCTTTGAGATATCCAGGCAAACATAGTTGCCACCCTCAGCCCAAGCGATTGGTATGCGATCGTCGCTCAGGTTCTCGATGAAAGCGCATTCCTTCCGAACGCGGCGCAAAGGAATGAACTCGTTGACGCGAGATTCATTCGCATCAGCAATCGAGAAGATGTTCAAAGGCGGCCTCACGCCATCGTGATTTGCGACAAATTCTCGGTAGTCGTCAGGAAGGGAGACCCCGAGGTCCTGCTCAACCTCGCGGACCTCTTCCTGTGACAAACGACGTCCGCCCGAAATCTCTATCATTGACCGCCTCCATGCCGTATCACCGCAGCACCACCTGTATGGCGCGCAGCATTGTGAATATCCTGCGGGATTAGCTGCATCGTTCTGCCGTCTTCCACATGATGCCAAACGTATCCCGACGGAGTGCGATCCAACCCCACCGCTTTATTCGCCGCCAAAGTATCCTTCGCATAGTTCCCAGTCAAGCCATCAAGTTCGACCTGGGCTCTGGCATGCGGTGAAAAGCCCCGGAATCCCCTCTCGTTGAATTTTACTCCGGAGGGATGAGTCTGACCGGCGTACTGACTGTTGATCGGCTTCCCTCCGCCGACAGTTGCCACTCCACTGTTTGGGACGAAAACGGAATGGCTCTCTATCGGTGAAAACTGACACGTGGAAGTCGATTAAAAGCAGGGAGCGCGCGCCTAGCTCCATTGACCAACGATATTGGAGTATTCGACGTAGTTTCTCGCGCGCCCAGCCTCGGCACTGACCTGTCGCGATGAGAAGATGCCTTCGGTTGTCTCGCACAGCTCATCGAGCTTTGCTGCCTGCTTCTTCCAGCCCTCAGCCGTCTCGAAGAACTTGAACAAATGGCACTTGCCTAGCCGTTCGGACGATAGCGCGTTGGCCGACAGCTTGGTAATGTCTACACCGTGCTCTTGCAACAAAGACTCAGACGCCATCGTGTACCAGTAGAGACCCGGCAGATACTTCCTGATGTCGCGCCCCACCCAACTCTCGACATCGTTCTCACCGATCCTCTGGTACAAGCGATTTCGATGCTCATACTCGCTCTCGTCAGCCGCAAGAGCGAAGGGCACCTCCACAGATGCCATCAATTCGAAGAACCGCTTTAGGATTGCATCCGATGGCGGCACCGAGCAGTAGACCGTAAAACGAGCCGGCCGCTCTCCCGCAGTGAATATCTGATACGACCATTCGTCGGCGAACAGGAAAAATCCGCCTGGGTGGCTTCGAACAAACTCTGAAAACAGTTCCGCGTCGTCTACGCTGTTAGCCCGGCTACCAGGCTTCTCCTCGTCGCCGAAGTACTGAGGCTTAATCGGAGCAGGTAGGCTTGCGAGAGCATTCAACAACTCCGCGAGACGCTCCTTATCGAAAGACACCCTAACTTCCACCATGTCGACTCTTCTCGTCATTGCGGCCCAAGATCACTACGACGAATAATCGTGTCGAACGCATCCTCGGCTTGTCGGGTAACGTGAGTGTTCTGTCCTGTCACAAGAACCGACTGCCGTCCTGAAACCGCAGCTGCATCAGTCTGTATTCGCACCTGCCTTGTACACGATACGGTGATGCAATCCTTGATCTCAACCGACAGATCATTCGTCAACGCATCCGGAACCGAATTGCCCTCGGCCGTGCTTACTCGACGACTGTTCTTATTAAGACCAAGGTCGTCAAGAACACGGGCTTCAGAAGCTCGACCCCTCGCTGTTGCGTTTGGGACTACAGCGCAGCGTTAGAAAAACTCAAGATCGCCGACGATCACATCTCCCCGACACACGAGGAGCTTGGGTCGTTCTGATACCACATGCTCTTCGAATTGATCAGACATTATCCGCAATTCGACCTCTCGGTCCTCTCCGCGATGCCACGGCAGGTCACCAGTGATCTTGAGCTCAGCCATCCACGCTGACGATCCTTCTTCGCTAGTCCTTAATTCGACCCGCAGCTTCGGCTGCGTAAGCCCCGCCTTGGGTACAACCTCCGCATCTTCCCGAAGACGGACACGAGCTGATAATGCGTTACCTGTCATGAGCCACTTAACCTCTCAGCATCCGACAGTGCACAGAGATCTTATCGCGGAAAGATCACTTGAGGGTATCGTGATTGCTGACCCGTTCGGTATGTCGGAAAACGGAGTTCTGCTTGCATTGTCGATTACCGATCGCGGAGCACTACCCCTGATGATCGTCTGATTACCACCGAAAAACTCTGAGAATCGTTGTCGCAATAGCTTGGCATCGTCTAGGTTGTCTAGGAACTGTTTGCCTTCAAATTGCCCGGGTACGGTTCTAAACTGACCCGTCGTAGCGATGTCGGCAAGCTCCGCATCATCGACGACTCGAAATACGTAGACTGCATCATCTGGGACATCCCTATGCTTTCCTAAGAGTCGCTTCGCCCAGCTTACTGCTCCACTGGCTGCATCGCCAACCACTCGCTCCACAAACAGTCGACAAGCACGATAGACAGTACAAGCGAGCGATGCCGTGGCGACTGCGGCGCCTCCATACCGTCCTTCTTGTACCGCCGTTCTGAGGGCATCCGCGTCGCGAATCGGCGCAAGAATGAGTTCATCAACACTATTGTAAACGAGATCTTCGAAGAATCGCCTGAGATTCTCCCGCTGCATCTCGTCCGCGGTGGGCCAATAGACCTGCCCCTGAGTACTGTTGAGTATCCACGGCGGCTGATCTTCCCAACCCGACGCCACCAAGGAGTTGAATCCTGGCGTCCGCGGCACGCCCGCCTGCCCATAGCACCCTGTCGGCGCTACAAAACAGCCCTTCGGTGGGGGCTTTCTCTTACCACTACCGAATATGAAATTTCGAATGGTCCGTATTACCCCCACACAGACAATTCCGTCGGGGCCGAAACACGGAAAAAACCCACTCGGATCCGTAAAGCTCATTGGCCGGTTATAGACGTAGCTGTAGCGATTGAACGCCTGCGTGAGGCCGGGATCCGGGATGAAGGGATCGGCCGACAGGAACCGACCGGTCTTGGCATCGGCGATACGCCCATTCATGTGGATCAGGCTACCCTGCTCCAGATTCGTGTGACCGGTATAGCCGCGTTGGGTCACACCGGCGATCTTGTTCAGATCCAGAGATGAGGGCGGCCCGCTCCAGTCGTTGGGATCACGCCGCTCACCGAAGGCCGAGAAACTCTCTCCGACCAGCAGCGCACCGCTGGCCGTGGTCACCGCATCGATGCTGCCGAGATGATCGGTGAGAAAGTATTCGGTGGTGATGCTGCCGCTGGTCGGCCGGGTATAGAGCGCCACCGGGCGGCCTCCCACTTGGATGTGGTGGCGGTACTCGGTTACCGAGCCAAGTGTGCGTTTCTCCAGGAGCCCACCGATCAGAACCGTCGTCTCGGTGGTCCCTCCGTTCTTGTAGACCTGTTGGTAGCGCTGGCGGTCGGGGCCGTAGGAGAACTCGTGGTAGACGCCGGATGAGTGATTCACCCGTTTCGGGTAGTTGTAGCTGGTCCAGGTGACGCTCTGGCCGTTTCGGCTGGTCTGGTTGCCGTTGGCGTCGTAGCCGTACACATTGCCGGCGGCATTGGTGACGGCATGCTTCTTCGAGGCGTGATAGGACCACGTACCGCCTCCCATATCGCTCTTGTAGGTGATGTTGCCGAGGAGATCGTAGGAGAGATCGAGATTCTGGGTGCCGTTTCTGAGCGAACGGTCGAGACGGTGCAGATTGTCGTACTCGAAGTCCTCGGTCAGCGTCCGGTTCACATCCTTGCGCTGCGTGAGATTACCGACCCGATCCCACTGATACTCGAGATTCTGGCGCAGCGTGCCACCACCCGGCCCGGTCTCGATGTGGTCGAGCCAGCCGGTGACCGGATCATAGCCCCGGATCGTCCGCAGACCGTTGCCGAGGGTCTCGTCGACCACATTGCCACGGGCATCGGTCGCCGCGGCCTCCCAGAACACCGTGCTCGAGGCGTTGAAGTCGGAGATCTTCTTCAGATAGCCGTTCTGGTAGTCATACCGGAGCTTCAGCCGATAGCCGCCGGTGCTTGCTGGATAGGTCAGCGACTCGAGAAGGCCCGTAGTCGACGAGTACCCGTAGTCGGTGAGGTAATTGCTTCCGACGGTGGTCGTTCGCCGAGAGAGACGTCCCACCGAATCGTAGGTATAGGACTCCGAGTAGCCCGGTGATGAGACGGAGGCGAGCTGCCCGATGTTCTTCGCCGCCGCCGAGGTACCCCACGTCCATGTCGTCGCGCCCTCAGGCTCGGTGCGTGATACTGGCCTGGACAACTTGTCATAGGACATGCTGAAGGACTGCGACTTCGCATCACTGTACCCGACCATTTCGCCAAGGGCATTGGGCGTGTAGGACCAGGCACCCATATTCATATCGGTGGAGGTGCGCCGGAAGGCATCGAGGCCGTAGTCGTAGCTCAGCGAGAGGTGCTGATTGCCAAGACTGTCCTGCACTCTCGCAAGACTGCCAAACGCATCATAGTCGAATCGTTGATAATAGCCGGCGTGGTCGATCGAGCGCACCAGATTGCCGACCACATTTTCGACCCGGCGGGAGATCTTGCCCTCCGCGTCGATGATGCGCGTTGAAAGGCCTTCATAGAAGATCTGCGTCGTCTGCTGCGTCGAATTGCTGGCACTGATCGGTCGAGAGAGGTTGGTAACCCGACCGAGTACGTCATACTGCATTGTCCGCAAATAGCTACTACCGGTACTCGGCGTTGTCTGAATGGTGACTCGACCCTGGGCGTCGTAGAAGCTCCGGGTCATCGACGCGGCACCCGACATGAGCTCAACCTCTGTCTGGACCGGCCGATCAAAGCGGTCGAGGAAAACGTCGGTGAACTGAATGTCGGAGCCGCCAGTGGACTTCTTGACACGGCGGAGTTTCGTGACGACGCGGTTAAAACTGCTCCCGCAGTAGTTGTCGCCGCTACTGCACGACTCAATGATGCTCTCGGTGTAAGTCTGATCCGGGCGTGTTTCCCGGATGGGCCTCGCGAAATCATCGTAATCCCACGTTGTCGTGAGCCCATTGGGATCTGTCTCGGACGTCTGGACGCCCCTGGCATAGTCCCAGGCGAGTGTCGTGGTCTGCCCGAGGGCGTTGGTAATGCTGACCGGCAACGTCCCTTTGGCACCCCACCCCGTCGTGGTCGTGCGACTCGGCATACCAATACCGGTCACGGTCTCAGCAATGACATTGCCGTAACCGTCATAGCTGATTGCGCGGGTGACCTTGTAGCTCGCGCTGGAGGGCTCCACCACTTCCTGTGTCAGGCGACAGTAATTCGCCTGATCCCAGACATGAGAAATCGTCCGGGTGATCTGATTTCCGTAGCTTTGATTGTGCGAATTGATGAGCTGCGTCTGCGACGGCTTGCCGATACACCAGTTCGTGAAGTTATGGCTGATGCCTCTGAGAACGACGCGTTCGGTGTAGCTTGCGCCCGACTGGACGCCGTTGGCGGTCGAGGGCTCCGTCGTCGTGACGGTCGTGTCGTAGACGGTACCAAGCGAATCGACGAGGTGACTGGTGGTCGTCATTCGCTTCTGATCACCCTTGTAGGTGCCGGCGACCTCGTAATCACGGATCGTCGATTGATAGAGGTAGGGGAGCTTATAGGTCTGAAAACCACTCCCAGCGGATTTCAATGCCCACGTATAGTCCTCGCGTCGTATCAGGGTCGAGTCTGATAGCCGAACCTGGCGATCATACAAGCGCCCGTAGTAGGGGAAGTTGCGCTTATAAAGCTCCGTCGTCGTCACGCCGTAGCGGCTGTCGGTAACAGCGCGCTTGCGAAACCCGACGAGTTCACGGCCTTCTACGTTGAAGTGTGCGCCGTCGTAGCTATAAGTTTCGGTATAGGTTGAGCCAATGCCGTCGTTTCGGGTCACGGTATCGACGACATAGACGGGACCGATGTAGTCCTTATACGGCAGCGCCGCATCGGTACGTTTCGTATAGGCACCCTGGGTGATGGGCGTGTAATCGAAGGTCACCACATTCGCGTGACCGTCCGTGATGGTCTTCAGCAAATCCGCCTTGACGCCGGCCCTCGCACGGTGCGCAAAGACGTTGTTAGAGCGGACATAGCCGATATCCACCAGGCCGTCGCCGTTGACATCGATCGGGTAGGTAGACTGTGCGCCAGCCGTAGAGAGGCCGGTATTGACGGGGGTGGCGAATGACTCCCCTTGGGAACGAAAATAATACCATGTCCCCGTCGAGGTATTCGGCAATACCAGATCTTCGAAGCCGTCTCCGTCCCAATCCGTTACGATCGCGTTAGACAATTCCAGGGAGCCCAGCGATTGCACAGTTTGAATCGGCTGAAAGTTCTTGCCAGTGCTAATCGCGTAAGCGAGTGTTCCGCCCGATAAACCGGTCTCGAAGACCAGGTCAGAATATCCATCGCCATTTATATCGATGGACCGGGCGTTTTCGAAATAGGCTCCGATATTGATGTTGCCGGCACCGCCACCCGACAACACAAAGCTGAAATAGTAGTAGCCACCGTAGTAGGGAGAGCGGCCTAAGATGGGAACGTCAGCATTGCCGTCGCCATTAGCGTCGAATCGGTTAACTCGACTCCTCGTAACCGTGTCTTCAAAGAGTGTGGGCCCCGGTAATTGAATCGAACCGGAGCCAGAATAGAGCGTGGTTACAGAAGGGGAGAATCCGGTTGTGCTCAGCCTGTACCGTACCTGAATCTTGGGCCCCGAAGACGACGTGCCGATATTTTCGCCCCAGACAAGATCCTCTCGCCCATCTCCATCCATGTCGAGGGCGATCGCGTTACCTGCCGTACTGGAGACCGGTGCGCCGGTGTCGATGGGTGATTGCAATCCGCTTGCCGACCCACGGATCGCCCACCAGGTCCCGCCGCTATAAGGAACGAGAATGTCCTCGTTTCCATCCGTGTCGTAGTCGATCACGATGGCGCGGTCGTGACCGACGCTCGAGATGCCACTGTTGACCGCCCCGGCATAGCCGCTGCCGCCATTGGAAAGGCGATATCGCCAAGTCCCACCGCTCGCCGTGGAGGGATAGGCGAGATCCGTGAATCCGTCTCCGTCGAGATCCAGCAATAACGGCTTTGTGCCGCTCGGTATGACGGTCCCGGTGTACACCTCGGAGGCCAGGCCCAAGGTGCCGTTCTGGTAGGAGAAGTTGAGCGGGTCGAAGCAGACCAGAGGCGCTCCCGCGCACTCCGTGACCGAGGCGAGCCGGCTTCTCCCCGCATTCGATAAGCTGCCTTCGTAGGTCAGATCGTAGCGTCTGACCAGCTCATCAGGGGAGGCATCCAGGTAGAGCACATCGATACGATTCAGCCGTTTGACATCGACCACTTTTCCGCCGCTGACGTACCCTGTATCGACGTCACCGCTCGGCTGAGTTTCATAGACGAAATTGATCGAATAGCCGGCGGCGAGCCCCTGTCCGGGATTACTCCGGTAGCGGATAGTCGAGATTCTAAAGCCGCCGAGCGGCGCGCCGTCTTCCTGATAATCGAACAGGATCTCGTTACCCGCACGGTCGCGGATCTTGTTGATAGCCCAGGTATGTGCGGTCGTCGTGTAGCCGCTCGCCAGCGACTCAATACGGGAATTCGTGGAATTGCCGTATTCGTAGATCAGACCGTTCTTCTGCTCGACGGTGAAGGAAGCCGGCCCGTTGCCCGCAGTGCCGACTGCCTTGACCCGGGCGACGGTGTCGAGTTCGGTACGATAGGTGGATCCGGAGACGCCGTAGCTACCGGAAACGAGGCGCAATTGGTTGCCGTCCAGGCAGAAACGGTCCGAAAGCTTGAGTTCAACGCCATTCGACACGCCGTCCTGGGCCACCGTCTTGGCACAGCGCTGAATCGCAGAAAGGCCCGAGATCGACCAGCCGACACTCGCCAGACCCTCCGCCTGGCGATGGCCGTAGACGAGGGCGACTTCCGGCGTCAGATCATTGA
This sequence comes from Lentisalinibacter orientalis, assembly GCF_040706535.1. NCBI lineage: Bacteria > Pseudomonadati > Pseudomonadota > Gammaproteobacteria > Woeseiales > Woeseiaceae > Lentisalinibacter > Lentisalinibacter orientalis. Next base: position 1,670,214 of record NZ_JAPDRJ010000001.1, on the reverse strand, counting down.
CCCCGGGTGGCGTGAATACGGGAATGGAATAGTTGGCCTCTCCCGTAATCGACACACTGGACTGGCCGAGAGTCCGCCCGATGGGCGCACCGGGCGTGCCGGAAGAGCTTCCTCCACCACCACCGCCCCCGCCGCCACCTCCGCCGGAAGCCTGGACGACCACAACCACCGGCTCGGTGTAGAGATAGTTGCAGCTGCCCATGAAGCACAGCTGAAAACGCACGCGGTAGCTATAGCTGCCATCCGGCTTGTTGCTGAAGGACTTCGAAGAGCCGGTTCCCGAATAGACGACCGCGTAGGCCCCAGAATTGAACTTCTCCTGCAAGTCATAGAGGAGCGCGTTCGGATTGTTCCAGGAGACGGTATAGCTGCCGGTGCTTGTCGCCGGAGCAGTCAGCCCGAGATCCATATGGGTCGTGCCGCCGTGATCGGCGAACGCGGTACTAGCGGCGAGGAGTAGACCCGATAACCGTACGAATCTGCTCAGATAACCCCAAAGACGACTATGACCGTACGGCATCGTGTCGACCTCCATGTCTAGGTGGGTGGGGGTCGCTGACGTGACCGCGACGGCGAGTATTTCGATGGGCTCCTCAGGAGCCGGAAAGTTGCCCCGAACGCAAGGCGAGGCGGGAAACGCAGGGAGACTAAGGGGCGCAGAACAGATCCGGACGAAAATGCGTAACGGAATGGCACCTCGATTAGCGGCGGACAGGAGTCCGCTACGGTGCAGCTCGTTGAGATCATGCTGGAATGTCGCGGCATGAGCTCCCCCCCAAAAAGCTTCTCATTCGCGCGAGGTCGTATTAGAGTTAATCGACCCTGGATTGTCAAATATGGTCGACCGATAGCAGATATGGGCCATTTTCGCCCTGAACTCGAACAATAGAACATGGAGGATTGGCATGAAAAAGACCGCGTTATTCGGTTTGGCGGCGACCGTTGCCGCCGTTGCGACCATCCCATTTCAGAACTTCGCGCATGCCAGTGAGGGGGAGCTGAACCGGGCGCTCGCCGCCTTGGAGGACTGCGTCAACATACAGGTGGCCGAGGAGATAAAGGCAGAGGAGGCGTCGGTGAACGCGGTGGTCGGCCGATGTTCGCAGGAAGCGAAAGCGGTTGAGGACTTGCTGCCGGGCAATTCAGCGCAAGAACTTCAACACCTGATGAAGCACGAAATTGAAGCGATGCTCCGTTCGGCCACCTCGTAGACCGCCTATCCAATTTCTTGCGACGGCCCAGCGTGCCGAGTGTAAGTTGCCGCTGTCCGTGTAGAACGCGTTGATTGACGGTCGGGCTGGCACTCTCCGAATCCACACTGCCGGCGTGCTGCTATCTCGATTCAGGGTGACGAGGGCGCAGGCATTCGCCTCCAAGATGACGCAATCACCGCACCGCAGCAACGCTGTCGCGGGACCACGATCGGACATCACTGAAGACAGCGATATTGGTCCTCTGGAACGTCCGAGCTCTGACAAGGGAAAACCCCTGCACGCCTTGTCGGGATTGCTTCTAGTCAGCCGGGGAAAAGCCGGGTACTCATAGGTTCACGTTTCCCGGAACCTGTGAGGACAGCCCATGCACGACGACGTTATTCCCCGGCAGGATGACACCCTTGCCATACAGCTCACCGAGCGCTTCGGCCCGCTCCTGACTCAGACCCAGCTCGCCGAGCTGCTGGACCGATCGGCCGGCGGGCTGCGCTACAGCCTCTGCTGCCCCAGCGACGCCCCCACGAGGGCGCTGAAGGCCTGTGGCCGGAAGATCGGCCGCCGGGTCTACTACCCGGCCTCCGAAGTCGCCCGCATCATCACGGGTGACCAGGCGCGGTGACACGCCGCATCTTCCGGGTCCGCGATCGCCAGGGATATCTGATTGTCGAACGGGCCGCGGTCGAGGACGAGCGCCTGTCCTGGGCAGCACGCGGTTTACTGGTCTATCTCCTCGCCAAGCCGGATACCTGGCAGGTCATCGTCAACGACCTGGTGAAGCGTGGCGATCTCGGCCGGGACGGGGTCTACGGGCTCCTGCAGGAACTCAAGAGCGCAGGCTACGTGCGCTATGAGAAACACCGCGATCCGGACGGGCGCCTTCGCGGCGGAGACTACCGGATCTTCGAACGCCCACCCGGAAGCGAGCCTCCACCGCTTCCGGAATCACCGGATACGGTCCAGCCGGAACCGGTCCCACCGGATCCGGTCAGGCCCGAAGCTTTAGGTAATAGCTACCTCTATAAAGAACCCATTTTCACAAAACTACCCACTCCTACCTTTATAAAGAGTGACCAGAAGACGGATCCTGCGACGGCATCCTACGTCTTCCCGCCGGCCGTCTCCCCCCAGGAGCGGGCGTCGGCGAGCTGCATCGTCGCATCACTCGATGCCGAGGCCCGCCAGCCGGCCCTCGACGAGTGGGGCGAGGCCATCGCCAGAGGCGCCATCCGCTCGAGCCCGCTCGGTTATCTGGACGCGATCGTGAAGCGCAAACTGGGCGAGAGAAATAATTCCGACAGGGCCTGCCAGGCGTCACCGAAAGAGGTCTTGATCGCCGGGCCGATCAGACCCTCTGCCCCGTATCTGGCGACCGCGAGTGGCTGGCGTGCCGCGTCACTACCAGTGCGAAGCGCTGTTGTGACGCGGCGCCGAACCCACCGTTTTGCGCAGACTGCAGCCGGAATCCGCGAATGACGGGCGAGTGACGCAGAAATTTTCGTCACGAAGAATGAGGCGAAAATAAAAGGCGATTTTCCGTCTCTCACGAGCTTCCGGGGATGCGAGTGGGAGGCTGCAACACCACTGGCGACTGCGCATTCCGATCCCTTTCCGAACCGATAAAGACCCGTCTCAACAAATTGCTCGGTCGAGTAGTAGTAGGAGTCAGCAGACAGGATGGGACGGCACCAGACAATAATGGTCGGAAACCCTGTCGGGGGTGGCAATTGAAGCCGAGACGCGTGCTTTACAACCCAAGAATTCGAGTCTAGTTTTCCAACCATGATCCGCAGCCGCTGCGGTAAAGCGGCACCTGGCAGGGGTTAGCCTGCCTGGGGTCAGGGAGTCCCTTCGGGACTGCTTGATCCAAGCCGGGATCAGATAGCCCGGCCTTTTCAAATTCGCGGAACGCCCCTGGTTCCGCATGTTCAAGAAAATCGCTGGCGTCCCCGCCAGCTTTTCCAAATCGTCAGGACCTCTGCGTCCGGCAATTTTTGTAGCCCTGTGCCCCTGGCACAGATCTGTTTCCTATCCATTAGCCAAAAGGAGGTGAATCACCGTTCGTATCGGCCCCTCGGGGCCACTGGTAGCCGCCGGCCGAGCACTCAACAGAGCGCCACCGGCGAACCTGATCGAGGCTTCAGGCCGTAGGGACTTTATGTCCCTCTGGGACTGGTGTCCCTGGACCGACTCCGAGCACATCTCGGACCTCGTATGCTCACCGGGCTACGAGCTGGTCAGAAAAACTAACCGAACGAGATTGAGCACCATGAAGGACCTGAACTACCAGCTGAAAGCCCTCTGCCGGAACAACCGGGACGGGAGCCATGCGACACGGGAGATTCGAGAACGCCTATTGAGCCAGATGGCCAATCAGCTGCTGGAGCTCGGCTATCGTCGTCTCCAGCCACGCTCGCTCAAACCGAAACACGTCGAGGCCCTGGTCTCTCTCTGGAAAGACCAGGGCCTCAGTATCGGAACACTCAAGAACCGGCTCGCAGTCCTCCGTTGGTGGGCCGCCAAGGTGAACAGAGCCAATGTCGTAGCCCGGGACAACGGGGCCTACGGCATCGGGGAGCGCCACTACGTGGCAGAAACCTCCAAGGCCCAGGATCTGGACCCGAAGAAGCTGGCCAAGATCAAAGATCCCTATCTCAGGCTGAGCCTCCGGCTCCAGGCCGAGTTCGGCCTCCGGCGCGAGGAAGCCATCAAGTTCACCCCCGGCTATGCCATCCGCCAGGACCAGATCCGGCTGAAGGCCAGCTGGACCAAGGGCGGGAGAGAGCGCTCAGTGCCGATCACTCGGGAGTCTCAAAGACAGCTGCTCGAGGAGATCCACCAGTTCGTGGGCGGCGGCGCCCTGATCCCGCCCCACCGGAACTATGTCCAGCAGCTCCGCTGTTATGAAAGCCAAACCAAGGCGGCAGAGCTGAAAAAACTCCACGGACTCCGCCATGCCTACGCCCAGCGCCGTTATCGGGAACTCACCGGCTGGCCGGCGCCGGTGGCGGGCGGGCCAACCCGGAAGGGGCTGAGCCCTGAGCAGCGTGAAATCGACGACGAGGCCAGGGCCACCGTGACCGCCGAGCTGGGCCACAGCCGCCTTGCCATCACCAACAGCTACCTGGGCCGATGACGAGGCCGGCCACGATATCCGCCCTCCTGCCCCGCCTGGTCCGGTTCCGGGACGCCCCGGCCTACCTCGGCATGGACCGAAACCGCTTCAACACCGAAGTCCGCCCCGGCCTCACCGAGATCCCCATCGGCCGCCAGGGCATCGCCTTCGACCGCCTTGAACTGGATGCCTGGGTGGACGACTATAAGTCCCGCAACGGGCGTCGTCCGAAGGCCTCGATACCGGAGGACGACACATGTCGAAACGCAACCGCATGCCGGGGCTCCGCCAGAAGGGCGGCACCTGGCACATCGAAAAGCGCTGCCGATACGCCCCTGGAGGGTGGCTCCGCGAAAGCACGGGCACTACTTCACGCGTTGAGGCAGAGCAGGTTCTGATCCGCCGACTGGCGGAACTGGAGGAGAAAGCCAACCGACACGAGGCCGCGGTCTACACCTTCGAGGAATGTGCACTGCACTATCTCGAGGAGATTGCCCACAAGCCTTCTGCCGATACCTTCGCCATGCACCTGGACCAGTTGTTCCCCTACATCGGCGATCTCCCGGTCGCTCAGGTCCACGACGGGACGCTCCGTCCCTTCGTCGACCGGCAGCGCGAGCGGGGTCTGTCGCCGAAGTCGATCAACAACGCCCTGGGGGTGGTCTCGACCGTGCTGAACCGTGCCGCCCGCGTGTGGCGCGGCCCGGACGGCGAGCCCTGGCTGCAGCAGGCGCCGGCGCTGATCAGCCGGCTGTCCGTGAAGGGTCAGCAGGCGAGACCGTATCCGCTGTCCTGGGCCGAACAGGATCGTCTGATGAAGATCCTGCCGAGGCATATCGCCGATGCGGCGCTGTTCGCCATCAACACGGGCTGCCGGGAGCAGGAGGTCTGCGGGCTGCGCTGGGACTGGGAGGTCGACTGGCCGGACACGGAGCGATCGGTCTTCGTGCTGCCGGGATCGGCGACCAAGACCAGCACGGAGCGGGTGGTCGTCCTGAACAGCATCGCGAAACGGGTGATCGACGGCCGGCGGGGACTGCACAAGGAATACGTGTTCACGTTCCGCGGCAAGCCCTTCGGCAAGATCAACAACACCGCCTGGAAGCGGTGCTGGCGCCAGGCGGGCCTCCCGACAGAGAAAGGCATCCTGAAAGGCGTACATAACCTGCGTCATACGTTCGGCCGGCGGCTGCGGAGCGCCGGGGTCCCGCTGGAGACCCGCAAGGCACTGCTGGGCCACGCGAACGGCGACATCACGACACACTACTCGGCAGCGGAGCTCGAAGAGCTGATCGATGCCGCCGAGTCCATCGTGCGTCGCGGCAGGCGCGAGACGCCCAATCTGATGCTGATCGGCCGAAGGACCGGCGAGGCTGTCGGAAAAGTGTCGGAAAAGAAAAAAGGGCTAACCGCAAAAGTCGGCTAACCCTTTGATTTTATTGGCGCGCCCGGAGAGATTCGAACTCCCGACCGCCTGGTTCGTAGCCAGGTACTCTATCCAGCTGAGCTACGGGCGCGTGTAATCGTGTTGTTCGTGCTGCAGGTCGCGCCTGAAGGCGCTCCTACATGAAGTAATCTGGCGGAGAGAGAGGGATTCGAACCCTCGAAGGGCTATTAACCCTTACTCCCTTAGCAGGGGAGCGCTTTCGACCACTCAGCCATCTCTCCGTTCCCTGCCACCGGCCACCGCCGGCGCGAAACCGCCATTATAGCGGTCCCTCGCGAGGGCCCGAAAGTGTACTGAGTCCGGTGGGTCGGGTAAAGGGTGCGGGCAGCTACTCGCTGCCGCCGCCGTTGGTATACGCGGCGCCGTTTACCGCGCCGGAGCCATTACCTTGCTCGAGCTGGATACGCTCGAAGATCTCTTCCCGATGCACGGCCACGTCACGCGGCGCATTGATGCCGATGCGGACCTGGTTGCCTTTGACCCCGAGAACCGTGACGGTGACGTCGTCCCCGATCATCACGGTCTCCCCGACGCGGCGAGTAAGTATCAGCATCCTGTCTATCCATCCCCTGTCAGGCAGTGCGGGCAAGGCGGGCAAAACCGCAATCGACTGGCTTGCAACCTTGGATCACTTGGCCTCAGCCCTTAACGCTGTCCAACTGATGTATACCACCCACAGTATCTATTAATTTTTTCCCACAAACGGCACGGCCCGCCGGACAGATTCGAGTCCCTTGGATAACCTTATGATATGACTCGAATTAGCAGCCTACCCGTTGAGCGATCCCAACGCGGTGTCTGGTTGCGGCCCATGCATCCTCCCTCAATACCAATGGTATACCATTAACCAGAGAGGGGCCAAGCGGGAATGGGTTGCAGAAGTAGACTTGGTCAGGATATGCGTTCTGCGACCCAGTCGCGAACGCCGGCCAGGGCCGCGTCGAGCGCCGCCGGGTCATTGCCGCCGGCCTGGGCGAAGTCCGGGCGTCCGCCGCCCTTGCCGCCCACCTGCTCGGCGATGGTGCGAACGAGATCGCCGGCCTTGACCCGATCGGTCGCATCCTTCGTGACGCCCGCCGCGAGGCGCACCTTGTCGCCGTCGGCCGAGCCCACCACCACGACACCGCGGCCGAGCTTGTCCTTGAGCTGATCGACGGTGTCGCGCAGCGTGGCCGGATCGGCGCCGTCGATGCGCACGGCCAGCACCTTGAGGTCGCCCACCGTCTCCGCGCCGGCCGTGAGGTCCGTGGAACCGCCGCCGGTCGCGAGCTTGCGTTTGAGGTCCGCCACCTCTTTCTCCAGCGCCCGGTTGCGCTGGATCACCTGACCGACCTTGCTGGCCGCATCGTCCCGGCTGCCGCGCACGAGTTCGGCGATCTGCGCCAGCGCCTCCTCCTCGGCCCTGACCCAGGCCAGCGCCTTCTCGCCGGTGACCGCCTCGATGCGGCGCACGCCGGCGGCGACGCCGCCCTCGCCCGTGATCTTGAACAGCCCGATGTCGCCGGTGCGGCTCACGTGGGTGCCGCCGCAGAGTTCCATGGAGAAATCGCCGAGCCGGAGCACGCGCACCTCGTCCTCGTACTTCTCCCCGAACAGCGCGACGGCGCCGGCCGCGATGGCATCGTCGTAGGCCATCTCGCGGGTCTCCGCGGCGACGTTGCGGCGGATCTCACGGTTCACCAGGTCCTCGATGCGCTGCAGCTCTTCCGGCGTGACGGGGTCGTAGTGGGAGAAGTCGAAGCGCAGGCGGTCCGGGGCGACCAGCGAGCCTTTCTGGGTGACGTGGTCGCCCAGCACCTCGCGCAACGCAGCATGCAGCAGATGGGTGGCGGAGTGGTTCAGCCGCGTGCGGTTGCGCCGCTCGGCGTCGACTTCCGCACTGACGCTGTCGCCGATCTTCAGCGTGCCGGCCTCCAGCTTGCCGTAATGGACGTGGGCGCCGCCGCTCTTGCGAGTGTCGGTCACGCGGAATGTGACGCCGCCGGCGCTCAGCACACCGGTGTCGCCCACCTGGCCGCCACTCTCCGCATAGAACGGCGTATCGGCCAGCACGACGCCGCCCTCGTCGCCCGCGGCGAGTTCCGTGACGCTCTCGCCGCCTTTCACCAGGGCGATCACCTCGGACTCGCCGCTGTCCCGCTCGTAGCCGGAGAAGCGGCTCTCGGCGTCGAGGGCCACACCCTCGCCCTCGGCCGCGCCGAACTTGCTGGCGGCCCGGGCGCGCTCGCGCTGCCCTTCCATCGCCGCCTCGAAGCCCGGCTGGTCGATGCTCAGCCCACGCTCACGGGCGATGTCCGCGGTGAGGTCCACGGGGAAGCCGTAGGTGTCGTAGAGCCGGAAGACCACGTCGCCGGGGATGACCTCGCCGTCGAGGCCGGCGATGCTCTCCTCCAGTATCGCCATGCCCTGCTCCAGGGTCTCGGCGAAGCGCTCCTCTTCCCGTTTCAGCACCTTCTCCACGTGGGCGTGGCGACGGACCAGCTCGGGGTAGGCCTCGCCCATCCCGGCGGCCAGCGGCTGTACGAGCTTGTGGAAGAAGGGCTCGGTCACGCCCAGCTTGTAGCCGTGGCGCAGCGCCCGGCGGATGATGCGCCGGAGCACGTAGCCGCGGCCCTCGTTGCTCGGGTCCACCCGGTCGGTGATCAGGAAGGCGCAGGAGCGGATGTGGTCCGCGATGACGTTCAGTGAGCTGGAGCCGTCGTTCGGCACGCCCATGATCTTCGCGATGGCCTCGATCAGGTTGGCGAACAGATCGATCTCGTAGACGCTGTGCACACCCTGCATCACCGCCGAGATGCGCTCCAGGCCCATGCCGGTATCGACGGAGGGCGCCGGCAGCTCGGTCATGGTGCCGTCGGCGGCGCGGTCGTACTGCATGAAGACCAGGTTCCAGACCTCCACGTAGCGGTCGCCGTCCTCGTCCGGCGAACCCGGCGGCCCGCCCGCCACCTCCGGCCCGTGATCGAAGAAGATCTCGCTGCAGGGTCCGCAGGGGCCGGTGTCGCCCATGGCCCAGAAATTGTCCTTCTCTCCCAGGCGCGAGAAACGCTCGGGGTCGACGCCGATCTCGTTCAGCCAGATGTCGGCGGCCTCGTCGTCGTCCTGGTAGACGGTGACCCAGAGTTTCTCCGGCGGTATGCCCAGCTTCCCGGTGACCAGCCGCCACGCGAAGTCGATGGCCTCGCGCTTGAAGTAGTCGCCGAAGCTGAAGTTGCCGAGCATCTCGAAGAAGGTGAGATGCCGGGCCGTGTAGCCCACGTTCTCCAGGTCGTTGTGCTTGCCGCCCGCGCGCACGCAGCGCTGGGAGCTGACCGCGCGCACGTAGTCGCGCTGCTCTCTGCCCAGGAAGACGTCCTTGAACTGCACCATCCCGGCATTGGTGAACAGGAGCGTGGGGTCGTTCGCGGGCACGAGCGGAGAGCTCGGCACCACCTCGTGGCCCTCGTCGGCGAAGAACTCCAGGAACGCGGTCCGGAGTTCGCTGCTGGTCATGGATTTCATGGCGTGAGAATCTACCAGATGTTCGGCGGCAGGGTAGCGGAGATCGGGCCGGAGAGGCCCCGATTCAAGCGGTGGCGCCGCCCCGGATGGCCGCCTGGATCTGGTCGGAGTCGAAGCCCCGGTACTCGAGGAAGCGCATCTGCTTCGCCCGGCTGGGGAAGTCCGGCGGCACGGTCTTGCCGAATTTCTTCGCCCGCACCTCGGCGGCCAGCTCGTACCAGTCGATGTCCGCCTCGTCGATGCCGTCCTCGATGAGGAGCTCGTTGACGCCGCGGCGCTCGAGTTCCTGGTAGATGCGGACGGGGCCCTGACCCTTGCGGGCCCGGGCGGCGACGAAGGACTCCACGAAGCGGCTGTCGCTGAGCAGGCCTTCGTCCTCCAGGGCGTCCAGCGTCTCGTCCGCGAGATCGCCGGTGGCGCCCGCCGCCGCCAGCTTGTGCCGGAGTTCCCAGCGGCTGTGCTCCCGCCGGGCCAGGAAGTCCATGGCACGACGCCGGCAGTCAGCCGGCGTCATATCACTTTCTTCGAGTTGGCTCACCGTCGATCAGGCTTCCTTTGCCTCGGGCTCCGGTTCGCCCGGCGCCTTCTTCGCGGGCAGCAGCAGCTCGCGGATCCTGCCTTCGATCTCCGCGGCCGTATCCGGGTGCTCCTTCAGGTATTCCCGCACGTTCTCCTTGCCCTGGCCGATGCGGTCCTCGCCGTAGCTGTACCAGGAGCCGGCCTTCTCGATGATGCCATTGGCGACGCCGAGTTCAATGATCTCGCCCTCGCGGGAGATGCCCTCGCCGTAGAGGATCTCGAATTCGGCCTGTTTGAACGGCGGCGAGACCTTGTTCTTCACCACTTTCACGCGGGTCTGGTTGCCGATGACCTCGTCGCCCTTCTTGATGGCGCCGATGCGGCGGATGTCCAGCCGCACGGAGGAGTAGAACTTCAAGGCGTTGCCGCCCGTGGTGGTCTCCGGGCTGCCAAACATCACGCCGATCTTCATGCGGATCTGGTTGATGAAGATCACCATGGCGTTGGAGCGCTTGATGTTGCCCGTGAGCTTCCTGAGCGCCTGGGACATGAGCCGCGCCTGCAGGCCCACGTGGGAGTCGCCCATCTCGCCCTCGATCTCGGCCTTGGGCGTGAGCGCCGCCACGGAGTCCACCACGATGACATCCACCGCGCCGGAGCGCACCAGCATGTCGGTGATCTCGAGCGCCTGCTCGCCGGTGTCCGGCTGGGAGACCAGCAGATCATCGACGTTAACGCCGAGCTTCTCGGCGTACTGCGGGTCGAGTGCGTGCTCGGCGTCCACGAACGCCGCGGTGCCGCCGGCCTTCTGCGCCTCGGCCACCACCTGCAGCGTCAGCGTGGTCTTGCCCGATGACTCCGGGCCGTAGATCTCGACGACGCGGCCGTAGGGCAGCCCGCCGATGCCGAGCGCGACGTCCAGGCCGATGGAGCCGGTGGACACCGAGTCGATATCCCGCGCCGGTCCGCCGTCGCCCAGCCGCATCACCGAGCCCTTGCCGAACTGCTTCTCGATCTGGCCCAGCGCGGCGGCCAGCGCCTTTTTCCTGTTGTCGTCCATGGTGTACCCGCAGCCTGTTGCGATTCAGTTATGAGAACCCGCGATTATTCCACAACGGCGACCATACATCAGCCATGGGAATCCGGGCCAGTGGGACAGTTTCTCCGGGCTGCGGCTCATCTCTCCCAGATGCGGAGCGGCCGGTAGACCGAGCCACCATGGCCATTACTACTGCCGTTCTCGGAGCGCACCAGTGCCACCTGCCGGCAGGGCCAGACGACCGGCTCCTCCAGCGTCTTGCGCACGCTGCGCTCGGCCTTCCGTCCCAGCGTGACGTGGGGCTCCCAGGGCCGGGTCTCCGGGGTCCACCCCAGCGCGGCCATGGCGGCGCGCATCTCCCGCTGGTAGACGGCCAGTGCCTCCGGGAAGTCCTCCGCCACCAGGCTCAGGACCTTCGGCCGGCGCCAGTACCTGATGCGGTCGAACACGAGTTCGACATCCGGGATGTCCAGCGCGTCCACCACCATCTCGATCTGCTCGCGGGCCTGCACCGGCCAGTTGCCGACGAAGACCAGGGTGACGTGCAGGTTGTCCGCGGGCACCGGCCGGGCGCGGGCCCGTTCCACGGCGGGCCCGGCCACCGCCTCGATGCGCTCGCGCAGCTCCGTATCCGGCCAGAAGGCGACGAACAGCCGCTCGGTCTCGGTATCCTCCGGCGGGCCGTCGTGTCGCTCCGCTGCGCTCATCGGTCTCTCACGCCGGGGCCTCTCACACCGGGATCCGCGCCAGCACACCGCCCAGGGCGTGGCAGACGGTGCGGCGCCGGACCGTTTCCCGGTCGCCGTCGAAATGGACGCACTCGGCATAGGTGACGGGCGTGGCTCCACCGACCGCCCAGGCGAACCACACCGTGCCCACCGGCTTGTCCGGCGTGCCGCCATCCGGCCCCGCGATACCGCTGACCGCCACCGCAATGTCGGCAATGTCGGCGCCGCTCGCCGCCAGCGCCCCGACCGCCATCTCGCGCACGGTCTCCTCGCTGACGGCGCCGTACCCGTCCAGCGTCTCGGCCCGCACGCCCAGCAGGGAGAGTTTGGCCTCGTTGCTGTAGGTGACCAGCCCCGCGCCGAACCAGGAGGAACTGCCGGCCACGTCGGTGAGCGCCTTGGCGATCCAGCCGCCGGTGCACGACTCCGCCGTGGTCACCCGGCGCCCGGCGGCCAGCAAGGCCTCGCCCGTGCGCCGGGCCAGTGCGGCGATGTCCTCGAATTCCGTCATGAATCTTCCGCGTTCGTGTCGGCGCCGCCGAGCACATCCCGGTACAGCGCCAGGTGGCGCGCGGCCATGCGTTCGGGGGTGAATTCGCTTCTCACCCGGGCACGGCCCGCCTCGCCCAGACTGCGTGCGAGCGCGGGATCGGTCAATACCCGCAGCATGGCCCGGCCGAGCGCCTCGGAATCCCCCGGCGGCACCAGCAGGCCAGTGCGCCCCGGCTCAACGGCCTGGCAGACGCCGCCGGCGGCGAAACCGACCACCGGCACGGCGGCAGCGGCCGCCTGCAGCAGCGCCACGCCGAGTCCCTCCGCCAGTGCGGGATGCACCACCAGGTCGAGCGCGGGGAGTATGCGCGCCATGTCATCGCGGAAACCGGCGATCAGCACCCGGTCGGCGAGACCGAGGCGCCGGATCTCCGCGGCCAGAGGCTTCTCCAGCGGCCCCCGGCCGAAGAAGATCACGCGGAGTCCGGGGCATTCCTCCAGCACGGCGGGCATGGCCTCGAGCAGGTATCGGTGGCCCTTGCGCTCGATCAGCTGGGCGACCACGCCGGCCACCGGGACGCCGGCCGGCAGCCCGAATTCGGCGCCCAGCCATTCCCGTTCCGGCGGACCGGCAAACGGCTCGGGATCCACGCAGTCCGGGATCACCGTGATACGCCGGCGGTCGATGCCGGCGTCCGTCAGCACCCGCTCGATGGCGTTGGAGATGGCGACGATGCGGATGTACGGCCGATAGCGCACGGCGGCCAGCCAGCGCGGTTCCGGGTTGTCCACCCGCCGGGAGACCACCGCGCGGATGCCGCTGCGCCGGGCCGCCAGGCCGCCGAGCAGGTCGGCACCGCGGCGGCTGTGGGCGTGCAGGATGTCGGGACGCTCCTCCTCCAGCACCCGGCGCATGCGCGGCAGGAAGCCGAGATCGTGGTCGCCGCGCATGGTCACCTCGCGCACCCGGTGCCCCGCGGCCCGGGCGGCCTCGCCCACCTCGCTGCCGATGGCGCTGACCAGCAGGTGTTCGGACTCGTCGTCGGCGAGCGCATCCAGCAGATAGAGCACTTGCTGGGCGCCGCCATACAGGTTGAGTCCCGTCTCCAGGTGCAGAATCTTCATGGATGGTCCGCGGATCCGCGGCTACGAGAACCGGCCAGTGGCATGGTCACGTAATGTACCCGCCGCCGCAACGCACAGGAACCCACGGTGTCACAGATGGCATCACGGATGGCCTGGCAAACCGCCGCATCCGCCGGCCTGGCCACCGCCCGGCCGCCGCCTCCGGCGGCCCATCGACTTGCCGCCCGCGACGGGCTAGCCTATCCGGCCCGCCCCCACACCGGAAAACAGCGAAGAATGAGCGCGTCCGCCCGTGCAGAACACACGCCGATGATGCAGCAGTATCTCGGCCTGAAAGCCGAGCATCCCGACACGTTGCTGTTCTATCGAATGGGCGACTTCTACGAGCTCTTCTACGACGACGCCCGCCGCGCCGCCGAGCTCATCGACATCACGCTCACCACCCGCGGCAAGTCCGCCGGCGAGCCCATCCCCATGGCGGGCGTGCCTTACCACGCCGTGGACAGCTACCTCGCCAAACTGGTGAAGCTCGGCGAGTCGGTGGCCATCTGCGAGCAGATCGGCGACCCGGCCGCGAGCAAGGGGCCGGTGGAGCGCAAGGTGGTGCGCATCGTCACGCCGGGCACGCTCACCGAGGCCAGCCTGCTGCCCGAGCGGCGCGACAACGCCGTGGCGGCCGTGGTGCTCGCCCGCCGCGAGATCGGCATCGCCTGGCTGGACCTCTCCGCCGGGCGCTTCCTGGTGAGCCAGGTGCCGGACGAGGCCGCGCTGGCGGCCGAGATCGAGCGGCTGCAGCCGGCCGAGATCCTCTACGACGAAGAGGGCGGCGTGCCGGGCTGGCTGAGGGAACGCGCCGGGGCCCGCGGCCGACCGCCCTGGCACTTCGACGGCGAGACGGCCACGAGACTCCTGTGCGAGCAGTTCGGCACCCGGGACCTGAGCGGCTTCGGCCTGGACGGTCTCGACATCGCCATCCGCGCTGCGGGCGGACTGCTCGAATACGTCCGCGACACCCAGCGCGGAGCCCTGCCCCACATCGACGGCATGGCCGCGGAGCAGCCGGACGACGCCATCCTCATGGACGCAGCGACGCGGCGTAACCTGGAGCTCGACCGCAGCCTCTCGGGCCAGGACCAGCACACCCTCGCCGGCGTCATGGACACCTGCCGCACGGCCATGGGCAGCCGGCTGCTGCGGCGCTGGATCAACCGGCCCGTCCGCAGCCACGCGGTGATCGGCGCCCGCTACGACGCCGTGGCCACGCTGCTGGAGCGCGGCCCCGAGGAACTGCGCGATCTGCTCGCCGACGTCGGCGACCTGGAGCGCATCCTCTCCCGCGTGGCGCTGCGATCGGCCCGTCCGCGGGACCTGCGCCAGCTCGGCGACAGCCTGGGACGGCTGCCGGAGCTCGCCCGGCTGCTCGCCGGCCTCGACGCGCCACGCCTCGCCAAACTGGCGGCCGATGCAGCCGAGCACCCGGACACCCACCGCCTGCTGGATGCCGCGCTGGTGGAGAACCCGCCCATGCTGATCCGCGACGGCGGCGTCATCGCGCCCGGCTACGACGCGGAACTCGACGAACTCCGCGACATCAGCGCCAACGCCGACCAGTATCTGGTGGATCTCGAGCAGCGCGAGCGCGAGCGCACCGGCCTGCCCACGCTGAAGGTGGGCTACAACCGGGTGCACGGCTACTACATCGAGATCAGCAAGGCCCAAGCGCAGAACGCCCCGGAGGAATACACCCGACGGCAGACGCTGAAGGCGGCCGAACGATTCATCACGCCGGAGCTCAAGCGCTTCGAGGACCAGGTGCTGAGCGCCCGGGAGCGCGCGCTGGCGCGGGAGAAGGCGCTGTACGAGGGCCTGATCGACGCGCTGCACGAGGTCCTGGGCCCGCTGCGCCGCACGGCAGCCGCGCTGGCCGAACTCGACGTCCTCGCCTGCTTCGCCGAGCGGGCCGCGCGCCTCGGCCTGTCCCGGCCGACCCTCGCCGACGAGCCGCGCATCGCCATCCGCGCCGGCCGCCACCCGGTGGTGGAGCGGGTGCTCGAGACGCCTTTCGTGCCGAACGATCTGGAACTCGACGACGAGCGGCGGCTGCTGATCATCACCGGCCCGAACATGGGCGGCAAATCCACCTACATGCGCCAGGCGGCGCTCATCGTCATCCTCGCGCACATCGGCAGCTTCGTGCCGGCGGACGCGCTGGAGATCGGTCCGGTGGACCGGATCTTCACCCGCATCGGCGCTTCGGACGACCTGGCGGGCGGACGTTCCACGTTCATGGTGGAGATGACCGAGACCGCCAACATCCTGCACAACGCCACGCCCGCAAGCCTGGTGCTGATGGACGAGATCGGCCGCGGCACCAGCACCTTCGACGGCCTGTCGCTGGCCTGGGCGGCGGCCCATCACATCGCCACCCGACTGCGCGCCTTCACACTGTTCGCCACCCACTACTTCGAACTCACGGCGCTGCCCGACGAGCTGCCCCACGCCGCCAACGTGCACCTGGACGCCACCTCCCACGGCGACCGGCTCATCTTCCTGCACGCGGTGAAGCCGGGGCCGGCCAACCAGAGCTACGGCCTGGAGGTGGCCGCGCTGGCCGGCGTGCCGAAGTCCGTGATCCGCCGCGCCCGCCGCCACCTGGAGCACCTGGAGTCTGCCCAGCACCACCGCGACCACGGCCCCCAGCAGGAACTGGCCCTGGCGCCGCGCACGCAGGACGACCCGCCGGAGGACGCCCTGCGCGAAGCGCTGGAGGACCTGGACCCGGACTCGCTCTCGCCTCGCCAGGCGCTGGACCTGATCTACAAGCTCAAGGACCTGGCCGACGACTCGTAGGAGGGCCTTCAGGCCCGACTTCTTCCTACCGGGCCCCCTTCTATTGTGGCCGCCCTGCGGGGGTATCCATCTTGCTCCCGACAAAAGGTCGCGGCGATGGATACCCCCGCAGGGCGGCCGTGCTCGCGGTGGCGTGAAGGGAGCACCAGTCAGCAGCGCTTACTGACTGGTGCCAATCCTCTCGGCCGCGGGCCCGCCCGATGGCGGGCCAACGCCAAAAGAGAGCGGGATCGGGCCTGAAGGCCCTCCTACGCGAATTTTCCGCGGCGGAGGAAGGTCTCCGCGGCGGCGGCGGCGGNCCCCCGCTGGGCGGCCGTGCTCGCGGTGGCGTGAAGGGAGCACCAGTCAGCAGCGCTTACTGACTGGTGCCAATCCTCTCGGCCGCGGGCCCGCCCGATGGCGGGCCAACGCCAAAAGAGAGCGGGATCGGGCCTGAAGGCCCTCCTACGCGAATTTTCCGCGGCGGAGGAAGGTCTCCGCGGCGGCGGCGGCGGCGCGGGAGAACAGGAGACCCGTGTGGGTCACATTGAGGACCAGGTGATCGGCGATGCCGGGCAGCTGCGTCTCCGCCACCCGCACCGTGCCGTCGTGGGGCGGCTCCAGGCGGCCGAGCAGGCGGCCGGCGCCCATGCCCCGGCTGCCAGCGATTACGCCGGTGCGCGCGGCGAGTTCCGGCGGACACCACTCGGCCGCGCTCGACTCGAGCACGCCGCTGGCGATGCTGCGGCCGGTGAGGCGCCTGCCGAGGCCGAATGAGGACAACCGCTCCGCGGAGCGGCTGCCGGCGAGCGGCGAGCCCAGGCAGACGACGCGGCCCGGCGGCGCTTCGTCCCAGCCCGCCAGCGTGCGCAATATCAGGACGCCGCCGAGGCTGTGGCCTACCCAGTCGATGCGCGCCGGCTCGAGATGAGCGGCAAAGGCCCGGAGATTCTGGGCATTGGCGTCGAGGCCGTGGCTGATGGTGGGCCAGGAAAATATATGGACGTCGCCGCGGCCTGCCTCGCGCAGGCGCCGTTCGAGACGCTTGAGCGCCCAGCCCCCCAGCCAGAGACCGTGCACCAGGACCAGCGCGCTGCGCTCGCCCTCGCGGCTCACCCCAGTTCCCTGGCCAGGTCTTCGAGCGCCTCCCGGTTGGTCCAGGACCAGACCCGTTCGATGGCCTCCTCGAGGGGCACCCAGGTGAACGCGGAGTGTTCGCTCGGGCTGAGCACCACGTCGCGGGGCTCGTCGAGCCGGAAGCGCCACTCGTATTCGACGTTCTCGAAGATGCCGGGCGGATAGCGGTCCCGCCAGCGCGGGTCGATGACGAAGACCCGGCTGACGCCGGTGTAGGCGAGCGTGCCGTTGTCCTCGAAGCCGGTCTCCTCGGCGAGTTCCCGGGCGGCCGCGCTGTCGTGGGTCTCTTCGGGCAGCAGGCTGCCGGTGATGGACTGCCAGAACTCGAACGGCCGCTGGCGATGCAGCAGCAGGACCTCGCCGCTGGCCGCGTAGACGACCACCAGCACCGACTCGGGACGCCGGTGGGGCCTGGCGGGAGTCGGTGCGGTCACGGCGCCGGCGCTCAGCTCTCGGTGTCGCCCCGCGGCTTGCGGAGCCGGATGCCCACCTCGCGCAGCTGCTGGGCGGAGACGTCGCCCGGCGCGTCCGTGAGCGGACAGGCCGCCGTCTGGGTCTTCGGGAAGGCGATGACGTCGCGGATGCTGTCGGCGCCGGCCATCAGCATCACCAGGCGGTCGAGGCCAAACGCAATACCGCCGTGGGGCGGGCAGCCGAATTCCAGGGCGCGCAGCAGGAAGCCGAACTTCTGCTCCGCCTCCTCGGGGCCGATCTGCAGCAGGTCGAATACCGCCGACTGCACCTCCTGGTCGTGGATACGGATGGAACCGCCGCCGATCTCCGAGCCGTTCAGCACCATGTCGTAGGCGCGGGAGAGCGCGTGGTCCGGGTCCTTGCGCAGAGCGTCCGCGTCGCTGATGGAGGGCGCCGTGAACGGATGGTGCAGCGGGTCCAGGCGCCCGCTGGCGGGATCGCGCTCGAACATCGGGAACTCCACCACCCACAGCGGCCGCCAGCCGGCTTCCACCAGGCCCCGGTCCTCGCCGAGTTTCACGCGCAGGGCGCCGAGGGCGTCGTTCACCACGTGTGCCTTGTCCGCGCCGAAGAACACGAGGTCGCCGTCCGCGGCGCCGGTGCGCTCCATGACGCCGGCAATGGCCTCGTCCGGCAGGAACTTCAGGATGGGCGACTGCAGGCCCTCGCGGCCGGCGGCGGCGTCGTTCACCTTGATGTAGGCGAGACCCCTGGCGCCGTAGCGGCCCACGTAGGCGGTGTAGTCGTCGATCTCCTTGCGGGTGAGCTCGCCGCCCTTCGGCAGGAGCAGCGCGGCCACCCGGCCCTTCGGGTCCGAAGCGGGACCGGCGAACACCTTGAATTCGACCCCTTCGAGGAGGTCGGAGACTTCCACCAGCTCCAGCGGGATGCGCAGGTCCGGCTTGTCGGAGCCGAAGCGCTGCATCGCCTCCGCCCAGGCCATGCGCGGGAACGGTGCAGGCAGATCGACGCCGAGCACGTCGGCGAACAGGGCGCGGATCAGCCGCTCCATGGTGCCCATCACCGTCTGCTCGTTGACGAAGCTCATCTCGATGTCGAGCTGGGTGAACTCAGGCTGGCGGTCGGCGCGCAGGTCCTCGTCGCGGAAGCAGCGCACGATCTGGTAGTAGCGGTCGATGCCCGACATCATCAGCAGCTGCTTGAAGATCTGCGGCGACTGGGGCAGCGCGAAGAACTTGCCCGGGTGGGTGCGACTCGGGACGATGTAGTCCCGCGCGCCCTCCGGCGTGGTCTTGGTCAGCATCGGCGTCTCGACGTCGATGAAGCCCTCGTCGTCCAGGAAGCGGCGCAGCGAGCGGGTGGCCGCGTGACGCAGGCGCAGGTTCGCCAGCATGTCCTCGCGGCGCAGGTCCAGGTAGCGGTAGCGGAGCCTGAGCTCCTCGTTGGCGGTCTCGTCGTGATGGAACGGCGGCGTCTTCGCGCCGTTCAGCACCGTCAGCTCCTCGGCCAGCACCTCGATCTGCCCGGTCCGCATGTTCGGGTTGACCGTGCCCTCGGGCCGCGGCCGTACCTTGCCGCGCACCGCCAGCACGTATTCGCTGCGCACCCGCTCCGCATCGGCGAAGATCTCCGGGCGGTCCGGGTCGAACACCACCTGCAGCAGTCCCTCGCGGTCGCGCAGGTCGATGAAAATCACGCCGCCGTGGTCACGCCGGCGGTGCACCCAGCCGGTGACTTCCACGACTTCGCCGGTCAGTGTCTCGTCGACCTGTCCACAGTAATGAGTGCGCATAGCGTTATCGATGATGAGTGAGGGGCCGGCGACGCCGGCAAAAGAGGCGAAATGTTACGGCCTGGCCTCGGGCGCTGCAAGCGGAAGCTCCTGTTCGCCCGGGCGCCAGCCCGGCACGACGACGCCCAGCGAGATGATCATCTTCAGCGCCTCGTCCACCTCCATCTCCAGTTCGATGATGTCCTTGCGGGGCACCATGATGATGAAGCCGGAGGTGGGGTTGGGCGTGGTCGGCACGAAGGTGCAGACCACGTCCTCGCCGGTCTTCGCCTGCACCTCGCCCAGCGCACTGGAGGTCTGGAACGCCAGACTGTAGACGCCCTTGCGCGGGTACTCGATCAGCAGCACCTTCTTGAAGGAGTCGCCGGAGTCGCCGAGCACCACTTCGGCGAAGTTCTTGGAGGCGCCGTAGACGGAGCGCACCACCGGGATGCGATGGACTATGGCCTCGCCGAGCGCGAGCAGCCGCCGACCCGCGAAGTTCGCGACCAGCATGCCGGTCACGAGCAGGATGATGATGGTGAGCAGGATGCCGAGGCCCGGGATCGTGAACGTGATCCCGAAGACCTCGTAGGGCGGGCGCACGCTCGGCGGCAACAGGTCGAGGGTCTTGTCGAGCTGGCGGACCAGCAGGTTGAGGATGAACAGGGTGAGGCCGAGCGGCACCCAGACGAGCAGCCCCGCCACCAGCCAGCCTCGCAGCCGCTTCATCACCGCTCCGGCTCCACCGGTCCCGCCCCGGCTCAGGCCGCCGCGCCGCCGCTCGAACCGGCCGCCTTGCCGTCGCCCGCCTTCTTGTCGGGTTTGCTTTCCGGCTTGCTCTCCGGCTTGCTCTCCGACTTCTTGTCGCCGTCGCCGGACTTCTTCTCACCACCGTCGGCCAGGTTGCGCTTCTTGTCCTTGTCGGTCTTGAAGTCGGTCTCGTACCAGCCGCTGCCCTTGAGGCGGAAACGGGGTGCCGAGATCTTGCGCTTCAGCGCCGCCTCGCCGCAGTCCGGGCACTCGGTGAGCGGATCGTCACTCATCTTCTGCAGGGCGTCGAGTTCGTGCCCGCAGCTCTTGCACACATACTCATAGATAGGCATGTCGTCTCTCTCCACGAAGAACGCCCCCGGGGAATCACCCGGGGGCGCTGATTATACGGGCTGCAACAGCCCCTGTTCGCACTGAAACCCGCGTGGTGCCCGCACTCAGCCGGCCATGGCCTCGGCGGCCTCCGAGCTACGGAACACGATCTCGTCCCCCGAGACGTCCGCCAGGATGGTGTCGCCCGGCGCGAACTCGCCGGCCAGGATGCGCTGGGCCAGCGGATTCTCGATGCGCTGCTGGATGGCGCGCTTCAACGGCCGCGCGCCGTACACCGGGTCGAAGCCGGCCTCGGCGAGCTGGTCCCGCGCGGCGTCGGTGAGTTCCAGCTCCATGTCGCGGTCGGCGAGACGCGCGTGCAGGTAGCCGAGCTGGATGTCGACGATGCGCCGGATGTGCTCGCGGCCGAGCGGATGGAACACCACCACGTCGTCCACCCGGTTGATGAACTCGGGCCGGAAGTGCTGGGAGACCACCTCCATGACCTCGCCCTTCATCTTCGCGTAGTTCTCCTCGCCGGCGAGCTCCTGGATGCGCTGAGAGCCCAGGTTCGAGGTCATGACGATGACGGTGTTGCGGAAGTCCACCGTGCGGCCGTGGCCGTCGGTGAGCCGCCCGTCGTCCAGCACCTGCAGCAGGATGTTGAAGACGTCCGGGTGGGCTTTCTCGACCTCGTCGAGCAGGATCACCGAATAGGGCCGGCGCCGCACGGCCTCGGTGAGGTAGCCGCCCTCTTCGTAGCCCACGTAGCCCGGCGGCGCGCCGATCATGCGCGCGACCGAATGCTTCTCCATGAACTCGGACATGTCGAGGCGCACCATAGCCTCGTCCGTGTCGAACAGGAACTCCGCCAGGGCCTTGGTGAGCTCGGTCTTGCCGACACCGGTCGGGCCCAGGAACAGGAACGAGCCGATGGGCCGGCGCGGGTCGGAGAGCCCGGCGCGGGAGCGGCGGATGGCGTTCGACACGCTTACCACGGCCTCGTCCTGGCCGACGACGCGGGTCCTGAGCGCCTCCTCCATCTGCAGCAGCTTCTCCTTCTCGCCCTCCAGCATCTTCGAGACCGGGATGCCGGTCCACTTGGACACGACCTCGGCCACCTCTTCCTCGGTGACCTTGTTGCGGACCAGCGTGGGCTTGGCCGTCTGCTCGGAATCGGCGGCACTCTCCAGCTGGCGCTCGAGTTCCGGGATCCTGCCGTACTGCAGCTCCGACATGCGGGTGAGATCGCCGGCTCGGCGCGCCGTCTCCAGCTCCAGGCGTGCCCGCTCCAGCTCCTCCTTGAGGTGGGTGGTGCCCTGCATGGCCGCCTTTTCGGACTTCCAGACCTCTTCCAGATCGGAATACTGCTTCTCGAGGTCGCCCAGCTGCTCCTCCAGGTCGTCCAGCCGGCGGCGCGAGGCCTCGTCGGATTCCTTCTTCAGCGCCTCGCGCTCGATCTTCAGCTGGATGATGCGGCGCTCGAGACGGTCCATCGCCTCCGGCTTGGAGTCGATCTCGATGCGGATGCGCGAGGCCGCCTCGTCCACCAGGTCGATGGCCTTGTCCGGCAGCTTGCGATCCGTGATGTAGCGGTGCGAGAGCGTCGCCGCGGCGACGATCGCAGGGTCGGTGATCTCGACGCCGTGGTGCACCTCGTAGCGCTCCTTCAGGCCGCGCAGGATGGCGATGGTGTCCTCCACCGTCGGCTCGGAGATCAGCACCTTCTGGAAGCGGCGCTCCAGCGCTGCATCCTTCTCCACGTACTGGCGGTACTCGTCCAGCGTGGTTGCGCCCACGCAGTGTAGCTCGCCGCGAGCGAGCGCGGGCTTCAGCATGTTGCCCGCGTCCATGGAGCCCTCGGCCTTGCCGGCGCCCACCATGGTGTGCAGCTCGTCGATGAACAGGATGATCTGCCCCTCCTGCTTGGAGAGGTCGTTCAGCACGGCCTTCAGGCGTTCCTCGAACTCGCCGCGGAACTTCGCGCCGGCGATCAGTGCGCCCATGTCCAGCGAAAGGATGCGCTTGCCCTTCAGGCCCTCCGGCACCTCGCCGTCGACGATGCGCTGGGCGAGGCCTTCCACAATGGCGGTCTTGCCGACGCCGGGCTCGCCGATCAGCACCGGATTGTTCTTGGTGCGGCGCTGCAGGATCTGGATGGTGCGGCGGATCTCGTCGTCGCGGCCGATAATCGGGTCGATCTTGCCCTGCTCGGCCCGCTCGGTGAGGTCGATGGTGTATTTCTCCAGCGCCTGGCGCGTGTCCTCGGCGTTGGGGTCGTTCACCTGGGCGCCGCCGCGCATCTCCTCGATGGCTTTGGTCAGCGCGCCCTTCACGACACCGGCCTCGGCGAGGATCTTGCCCAGCGCGCCCTTGTCGTCGACGGCCGCCAGCACGAACAGCTCGCTGGAGATGTACTGGTCGTTGCGCTCCTGGGCCAGCTTGTCGGTGACGTTCAGCAGCTTGCCGAGGTCGTTGGAGAGGTGCACCTCGCCGGCGGTGCCCTCCACGCTCGGCAGCCGGTCGATGGCCTCGCCCAGCTGGGAGCGCAGCATGTTGACGTTGGCGCCGGCGCGGGTCAGCAGGCTGCGCACGGTGCTGCCCTGCTGGTCCAGCAGTGCGACCATCAGATGCACGGGCTCGATGAACTGGTGGTCCTGTCCGACCGCCAGCGACTGGGCATCGGCCAGCGCCATCTGGAATTTGCTCGTCAGTTTGTCCATTCGCATGGGCTAGTCCCCCGGATCGGGATGTTCTCGACTGCTTCGGAAATGGTGCCGGAAGCCGCGGTTTCAAGCACCGGCGCGGCCTCGCCAGCCTCCGATATGACCCGGCGCCGGGCCTTCAGCCCCGGATCCAGATCAGGCTGGCCTGCCGGCCGCAGTCGCCGTCCCGCCGGTAGGAGAAGAAGCGTTCGGACTCGTCGTGGGTGCAGAAGCCGCCGCCGCTGACCGTCACGCCGGCGGCCTCCAGCTCCCGCCGGGCCAGCCCCGCCAGGTCCGCCTGCCAGCGGCCCCGGTCGTTGGGCGCGAAGAAGGCGGCATTGACCACGTCCCTCTCCACGAAACGCTCGCGCACCTCGCCGCCCACCTCGAAGGCGGGCTGGGCGATGGCGGGGCCGAGCCAGGCGAGGAGCTCGGCGGGCGGTGTCGTCACCGCGGCCAGTGCCGCCTCGACGACGCCGTCCGCGAGTCCGCGCCAGCCGGCATGCACGGCCGCCACCTCGTCGCCGCGTCGGCTGGCGAGCAGCACCGGCAGGCAGTCGGCCGTGAGCACGGCGCAGACCACGCCGGGTTCCCGGGTCACGGCGGCGTCCGCCTCCGCCGGCGTACCGCCGGGCCGTGCCGCCACCACCCGCGTGCCATGCACCTGGGCGAGCCAGGCCGGCTCATCGGGCAGATCCAGCGCCTCGGCCAGGCGGCGCCGGTTCTCCGTCACCGCCGCCGGGTCGTCGCCGACGTGGGCGCCGAGGTTGAGGGCGGCGTAGGCGCCCGTGCTCACGCCGCCGGCACGAGTGGTAGCCGCCGCGGCGACGGCCGCGGGCGCCTCCCATTCGGGTCGCAGGATATCCATCAGCCGGCCTCCACCCGCTCGCGGTGGGCCCGCAACGCGGCGATCAGCGCGGCGTGATCGTCGGGCAGCGGCGAGGAGAACGCCAGCTCCTCGCCGGTCAGCGGATGTTCGAGGGCCAGCGACTCGGCGTGCAGCGCCTGGCGGCGGAAGTTCCGGAGCGTGGCCGTGAGCGCCTCGTCGGCCCCCGGCGGCAGCTGCAGGCGCCCGCCGTAGACCGGGTCGCCGAGCAGCGGATGACGGATGTGGGCGAAGTGTACGCGGATCTGGTGGGTGCGGCCGGTCTCGAGCCGCACGCGGACGTCGGTGTGCGCCACGAAGCGCTCCACCACCCGGTAGTGGCTCACCGCCGGGCGGCCGCCCTCGCGCACGGCCATGCGGGTGCGCTGCACCGGATGGCGGTCGATGGGCGCGTCGATCGTGCCGCCCGCCGTCAGCACGCCCCGGCACACCGCCCGGTATTCGCGGCGGATGTTCCGCCGCCCCAGGGCACGGACCAGCGCGGTGTGGGACTCCACCGTGCGCGCCACCAGCATCAGCCCGCTGGTGTCCTTGTCCAGCCGGTGCACGATGCCGGCCCGGGGCACCGAGGCCAGCTCCGGATAGCGGTGCAAAAGGCCGTTCTGCAGGGTGCCTTCCCGGTTGCCGGCGCCCGGATGCACGACGAGACCCGCGGGCTTTTCCACCACGATCAGGCCCGCGTCCTCGTGCACCACCCGGAACACGACCGGCTCCGCCTCCACCCGGGTCTCCGGCTCGACCACGGCAGTCAACTCCACGGTCTCGCCGCCGGCCACCGCGTCGCGCGGGCGGCAGCCATGACCGTCCACGGTGATCAGGCCGGCCAGCAGCCACTCCTTCAGCCGGCTGCGGGAGTACTGGGGGAACATCTGCGCGAGCGCCTGGTCCATGCGCTTGCCGGCCAGCGACTCGGGGATCTGCTGCCTCTGTGTCTGTGCTGTCTCCGTCATCGGGGGGGCCTCGGGTAAGCCCGGCAGTTTACGTTATACTCCGCCGACTATGCCGAGCATTATGCGTCAAGCCATCCCGCCCGCTGTTTCCACCCCGGCCTCCGGCACGATTTCCGCGGCCGTCCCCGCACGCCCGGGCACCGTGACCCGGGTGCTGCTGGTCGCCTGCCTCGCCCTGGCGGCGGTCGCCTGCGGCACCGACGGGCGCGAGCGCCAGGAACAGGGGGCGGTGGAAGAAGTGTACGAGCGCGGCCAGCGCTCCATGGCGAACGGCAATTACCGCCAGGCCATCGCCATCTTCGAGCAGATCCAGGCCCGCTTCCCGTTCACCGAATTCGGCAAGCAGTCCCAGATCGACCTGATCTATGCCTATTACAAGAGCGGCCGTACCGAGCAGGCCATCGACGCCGCGGATCAGTTCATGCGCGAGAACCCCACCCACCCGCGGGTGGACTACGCGCTGTACCTGCAGGGGCTGACCTGGTTCGACGCCGAGCCCAGTCTCCTCGACAAGACTTTCGGCGTCGACCGCACGGACCGGCCGCCCACCGACACCCGCCGCTCCTTCGCGGCCTTCAAGCGGCTGGTGGAGCGCTATCCCACCAGCGATTACGCCGCGGATGCCACCCAGCGCATGATCTTCCTGAAGAACCGGCTGGCGGCCTACGAGAACCACGTCGCCGAGTACTATCTGCGCCGGGGCGCCTGGATCGCGGCGCTGAACCGGGCGAAGACGGCGCTGGAGGAATACAACGGCACGCCGGCGAACAAGAAGTCGCTGGAGATCATGGTGCGCGCCTACGAGAAGCTGGATCTGGACGAGCTGGCCGCGGACACCCGCCGGGTGCTCGCGGAGAACTTCCCGGACAGCTAATCGGTCCCCGGTGTCCGGAAGGGTCTAGCCGGGGAAGCGGTAGCCCGAGGTGATGGGGTAGCGCCAGTCGCGGCCGAACGCCCGGGTGGAGATGCGCACGCCCGGCGGCGCCTGGCGGCGCTTGTACTCGCTCCGCCGCACCATGTTCAGCACCCGCAGCACCGTCTCGCGCTCGTAGCCCCGCGCGGCGATCTCCTCCACCGACAGGTCCTCCTCGATGAACGCGGCCAGAATGGGGTCGAGTTCCTCGTAGGGCGGCAGCGAGTCGGTGTCCTGCTGGCCGGGCTTCAGCTCCGCCGACGGCGGGCGGGTGATCACCCGCTCGGGGATCACCGGAGAGCGGTCGTTACGGTAGCGCGCCAGCCGGTACACCAGCGTCTTGGCGCAGTCCTTCAGCGGCGCGAAGCCGCCTGCCATGTCGCCGTACAGGGTGGCATAGCCCACCGCCATCTCCGACTTGTTGCCGGTGGTGAGCACCATGCGGCCGGTCTTGTTCGAGATGGCCATCAGGAGGATGCCCCGGCAGCGGGACTGGATGTTCTCCTCCGTCGCGTCCTCCGCCAGCCCCTCGAACAGGGGCGCGAGCTGGGCGAGGGTGGCGTCCACCATCGGCTCGATGGAGATGACGTCGTAGCGCACCCCGAGAGCTTGCGCCTGGGCGGCGGCATCCGTGCGGCTGATGTCCGCCGTGTAGCGGTAGGGCATCATCACCGCCTGCACCCGCTCCGGACCCAGCGCATCCACCGCCACGGCCAGGGTCAGCGCGGAGTCGATGC
Source organism: Lentisalinibacter orientalis (assembly GCF_040706535.1). Lineage (NCBI taxonomy): Bacteria > Pseudomonadati > Pseudomonadota > Gammaproteobacteria > Woeseiales > Woeseiaceae > Lentisalinibacter > Lentisalinibacter orientalis. The sequence goes on along the minus strand of NZ_JAPDRJ010000001.1, from coordinate 1,643,627 downwards.
CGCCCGAGAGTCCCAGCACCACGCCGGGGAAGCCGTGCTTGTCCACGTAGTCCCGGGTGCCGAGCACCAGCGCCGAATACACGCTCTCCTCCGCTCCGGGCGGCTCCGCGAGCGGCAGCGGCTCGGGCTCGATGGCACGGCGGCCGATGTGGAGCGCGAGCGGGAAGAGGCCCTCCTCGAACATCGGCGCCCGGAAGGTGAGATTGCCCTTGGCATCCGCCACGAAGGAGCCGCCGTCGAAGACCAGCTCGTCCTGGCCGCCCACCATGTTCAGATAGACCAGCGGCACGCCGTTCTCATCGGCGCGGGCGCAGCCCATGCGCTCGCGTTTCTCCTGGCTGCCGGTGTCGTAGGGCGAGCCGTTGATGGTCAGGATGACCTCGGCGCCGGCGCCCCGCGCGAGCCGCGCCGGGCCGGGCTGCCAGATGTCCTCGCAGATGGTGAGGCCCACCCGGGTGCCGCGGAAGCGAAACACGGCCGGCTTCTCGCCCGGCGTGAAATAGCGCTTCTCGTCGAACACCCGGTAGTTGGGCAGCAGATGCTTGCGGTAGCGGGCGAGTTCCCGGCCGTCCTCGATCACGATCGCTGCGTTGTACAGCCGCTCGCCGTCGTACTCCGGGAACCCCACCAGCACGGCGACGCCCTCGAGCTCGGTACGGATGCGCTCCAGCGCCGCGGCGATCTGGCGCCGCAGGCCGGAGTGGAACAGGAGATCCTCCGGCGGGTAGCCGCAGAGGAAGAGTTCCGGGAAGACCACCAGATCCGCGCCATGCTCGTCCCGGGCGCGGGCGGCGGTCGCGAGCAGCCGTTCCGTGTTGTCGGTGACGCCACCGACCACCGGATTGAGTTGTGCGAGGACGAGCTTCAGCGACTCGGGCATGTCGGCGGCGTGCCGGGCCTGTAAGCGCTATGCGGCAGCCCGACGGGGCTCAGCCGCCGAGCGCCGCGGCGATGGCGGAACCGAGATCCGCCGGCGAGCGCACGGTGGTGACGCCGGCCTGCTCCAGGGCCTCGAACTTGGCCTCCGCCGTGCCCTTGCCGCCCGCGACAATGGCGCCGGCGTGGCCCATGCGCTTGCCCGGCGGCGCCGTCACGCCGGCGATGTAGGCCACCACCGGCTTGGAGACGTGGTCCGCGATGTACGCCGCGGCGGCCTCCTCGTCGGTGCCGCCGATCTCGCCCACCATGATGATGCCGTCGGTCTCGGGGTCGGCCTCGAACAGCTTCAGGCAGTCGATGAAGTCCATGCCGCGCACCGGGTCGCCGCCGATGCCGATGCAGGTGGACTGGCCGAGCTCGGCCTGGGTGGTCTGATAGACCGCCTCGTAGGTCAGCGTGCCCGAGCGGGAGATGACGCCGATACGGCCGGCCTGATGAATCATGCCGGGCATGATGCCGATCTTCGCCTGCCCCGGCGTGATGATGCCCGGGCAGTTCGGCCCGATCAGCCGGCAGTCGTAGTCCGCCAGCGCGGCCCGCACCTTCACCATGTCCAGCACCGGGATGCCCTCGGTGATGCAGACCACCAGACCCACGCCGGAGTCCGCCGCCTCCAGGATGGCATCGGCCGCGAAGGGCGCCGGCACGTAGATCATGCTGACGTCGGCGCCGGTCTCGGCCACCGCCTCGTGCATGGTGTTGAACACGGGCACGCCGAGGTGCTCCTCGCCGCCGCGCCCCGGCGTGACGCCCGCCACCACGTTGGTGCCGTAGGCGATGCACTGCTCGGTGTGGAAGGAACCCTGGTTGCCGGTGATGCCCTGGCAGACGATGCGGGAATTCTTGTCGACTAGAACGCTCATGGATGCTCCTGTCAGCCGGCGGCCGCCACGGCCTTCTTGGCCGCGTCGGTGAGATCCGATGCCGCGATGATGTCCAGGCCGCTGCCGGCCAGCTTCTCGCGGCCCTGCTCGACGTTGGTGCCTTCCAGGCGCGCCACCACCGGCACCTCGACGCCCACCTCCTTCACCGCGGTAATGATGCCGTCGGCGATGAGGTCGCAGCGCACGATGCCGCCGAAGATGTTGACGAGTATCGCTTTCACGCTCTCGTTGGAGAGGATCAGCTTGAAGGCCTCGGCCACGCGCTCGGCGGTGGCGCCGCCACCCACGTCCAGGAAGTTGGCCGGCTCGCCGCCGTGCAGCTTGATGAGATCCATGGTGGCCATGGCGAGTCCCGCCCCGTTCACCATGCAGGCGATGTCGCCGCCGAGAGAGACGTAGTTGAGATCGTGCTCCCGGGCCTCGCGCTCGGTGTCGTCTTCCTGGGACGCGTCACGCATCTCCTCCAGCGAATGCTGGCGGTAGAGCGCGTTCTCCTCGATGTTGATCTTGGCGTCCAGCGCAACGATGTCGCCGTCGCCCGTGACGATCAGCGGGTTGATCTCGAGCAGGCTCGCGTCCTTGTCCTCGAACAGAGCGTAGAGCTTGTTCAGCAGACTGCCGAACTGCTTCAGCTGGCCCTTGTCGAGGCCGAGACCGAAACCGAGCCGGCGGATCTGGTAGGGCTGCAGGCCGGCGGCGGGCGAGACCGCGACCGAGAAGATCTGCTCCGGCGTCTTCTCCGCCACCTCCTCGATGTCCATGCCGCCGGCGGCGGAGGCGATAATGGCAACGCGCTTCGCCTCCCGGTCCACCAGCATGCTGAGGTAGAGCTCGCGCTCGATCGCCGAGCCGGACTCCACGTAGACCACGTTGACCGGCAGCCCCTCGGGGCCGGACTGGTGGGTGACCAGGCGGGTGCCGAGCATGCCCTCGGCGGCCTCGCGTACCTCGTCGGCGCTGCGGCAGAGCTTCACGCCCCCCGCCTTGCCGCGCCCGCCCGCATGGACCTGGGCCTTCACCACCCAGAGATCGCCACCGAGCTCCTCGGCGGCCGCCACGGCGGCGTCCGCCGTCTCCGCGGGCCGGCCCTCGGGCACGGGGATGCCGTAATCGGCGAACAGCCGTTTGGCCTGATATTCGTGCAGATTCATCGTTCGTCCGGACTGTCAGTTGGGAGACGCGGGCCGGTTTCTGCGTTCTGGTTCGCGGCCGCCCGCGGAAGAGGTGCGTATTGTGGGGCAAAGGTCGAGGATTGGCAAAGCCCCGCCCGCAGGCGGGTTCCACTACAATTCGGCCCCAGCAGGCATGTAGGAGGGCCTTCAGGCCCGACCCGATATGGCAGAAGACGCGGCAGACACCCACGGAAATCCGATACCGGATGCGGCCGCCCGCGCCACCTCGGAACTGGGCCGGCGCGTGCTGGGCACGCTCGCCGCCTTCCGCCTGTTCATCGCCGCCGCCTCGCTGCTGGCCTTCTTCGTCGACACCGATCCCCGGCTGGTGGGTGCCGAGCACCCGGCGCTGTTCGCCGGCACCGGCGCCGCCTACCTGATCGTCGCGGCATTCACGCTAATGGGGCTGCGCCGTCCGGTGGCCGGCCTGCAGATCTACGCCCAGATCTCCCTCGACGTCATAGCAATCCTGCTGCTGATGTACGCCAGCGGCGGCGTCTCCAGCGGCCTCGGCGGCCTGCTCATCATCTTCGTCGGCGGCGGCAGCCTGGTGATGCCGGGCCGACTGTCCCTGTTCTTCGCCGCCGTCGCCGCCATCGGCATCCTTTTCAGCCAGATGCTCACCGTGCTGCAGGGCGACGCCCTCGCCGACGGCTACCCCGCCGCGGGCATCCTGGGCGCCGTGATCTTCATCGTGGCGCTGGCGGCGCGGCCGCTGGCGCGGCGCATCCAGGAGAGCGAGGAACTCGCGCACCAGCGGGGCGTGGACCTCGCCAACATGGCCGAGCTCAACCAGTACATCGTGCAGCATCTCCGCGAGAGCATCGTGGTGATCGACGCCGACGACCGGGTGCGGCTCATCAACGAGTCCGCCGCCCACCTGCTGCGCGCCGACAACTTCTCGCCCGGCATGAAGCTCGCGATGCTCTCGCCGGAACTCGACCGCCACGTGCGCGCCTGGCGCATGGTGGACCGCGAGGGCCCGCCGCCCGAGTTCACCATGACCGACCCGGAAGGCGGCACCCCCATCCTCGTGCACCTCGCCCCCTTCGGCCGAACGGGCAGGGGCCGCGGCCCGGTGCTGGTGTTCCTGGAGGACGCGAGCCTGCTGGCCGAGCGGGTGCAGCAGTCCAAACTGGCCTCGCTGGGCCGGCTCTCGGCCAGTATTGCTCATGAGATCCGCAACCCGGTGGGTGCCATGAGCCACGCCGGCCAGCTGCTGCAGGAATCGCCGGCCATCGCGGACGAGGAGAAGCGGTTGATCGAGATCATCCTCTCCCACTCGGATCGGGTGAGCCACATCATCGACAACATCCTCCAGCTCTCCCGCCGGGACACCAGCCAGCCCGAACGCTTCCGACTGCGCCCCTGGCTCGAGGACTTCAACCGGGAGTTCGCCAAGACACTGCAGCTCAACGAGGGCGAGCTCACGGTCGAGCCCGGCGACGACGAACTGGAGGTGCGCATGGACCGCAGCCACCTCCGCCAGGTGCTCTGGAATCTCTGCGATAATGCCGTGAAATATGCGAGCGAGACCGGCGGCATCGAGGTGATACTGCGCACCGGCCGCGTGGAACCGGGCGACCGGCCCTATCTGGAAGTTCTTGACCGGGGTCACGGTGTGGAGACCGGCACCGTGGATAAGATCTTCGAGCCCTTCTTCACTGCGCGGCAGGGAGGGACGGGGCTCGGTCTGTACATTTCGCGGGAATTATGTGAACTGAACCGGGCCACCCTCTCCTACCGGCCGCGGGACGGAGGGGGCAGCGTATTCCGCATCGTATTCGCGGACCCGAACCGCTGGCAGAGCTGACATGACGACAGACGTACAGGCACTGGTGGTCGACGACGAGCCGGACATCTGCGAGTTGCTCGCGATGACCCTGAACCGCATGGACATCGCCACCGAGACCGCGGGCGACGTGGCCTCCGCCAAGAAGAAGCTGCGCGACGGCGACTTCCATCTGTGCCTCACCGACATGCGCCTGCCCGACGGCGACGGACTGGAGCTGGTGGAGTGGATGCAGAGCCACACGCCGGGCGTGCCGGTGGCCATGATCACGGCCCACGGCAGCGTGGAGACCGCCGTGCAGGCGCTGAAGCTCGGCGCCTTCGACTTCGTCTCCAAGCCCCTGGACGTCAAGGATCTCCGCAATATTGTCGGGGCCGCCATACGGCTGGGTGCCGCCGGCGGCGACACCGGCCGGGAGCTGCTCGGCCGCTCCGCCGCCATCGACCGGGTACGGGACATGATCGCCCGGGTCTCCCGCAGCCAGGCGCCCGTGCACATCTGCGGCGAGTCCGGCACCGGCAAGGAACTCGTCGCCCGCATGATCCACGAATCCGGTCCCCGCAAGGACAGCCCCTTCGTGCCGGTGAACTGCGGCGCCATCCCGGCCGAGCTCATGGAGAGCGAGTTCTTCGGTCACAAAAAGGGCAGCTTCACCGGCGCGGTAACGGACAAGAAAGGGCTCATCGAGACCGCGGACGGCGGCACCCTCTTCCTGGACGAGATCGCCGATCTCCCGCTGGCCATGCAGGTGAAACTGCTGCGCTTCATCCAGGAGAAGACCATCCGGCCCGTCGGCGCGCCGCGGGAGGTGGCGGTGGACGTGCGGATTCTCAGCGCCACCCACCGGGATCTGTCGGCCATGGTCGCCGGCGGCGAATTCCGCGAGGACCTCTTCTACCGCATCAACGTCATCGAGCTGCGCGTCCCGCCCCTGCGCGAGCGCACCGAGGACATCCCGCTGCTGGCCGAGGCCATCCTCGCCCGCTTCGCCCGCGAGTCCGGCGGCGAGCCGGCGGAGCTGACGCCCGGCGCCATGGAGGCGCTGTGCGGCTATGCCTTCCCGGGCAACGTTCGTGAGCTGGAGAACATCCTCGAGCGGGCGGTGACGCTGTCGCCGAACGGCATCATCGACAGCGGGGACCTGCAGCTGCGGCCGGCCGTGGCGTCGTCGAAAGAGGGGGCGGCGGCAGCGGCGGCAGCGCGCGCCGAAGCGCTGGGCGACCAGCTCGAGGACGTGGAGCGCCAGGCCATTGTGGAGGCGCTGGAGAAGACCCGCTACAACAAGACGGCGGCGGCGAAGCTGCTCGGGCTGACCTTCCGCCAGCTCAGGTATCGGATCAAGAAGCTGAATATCGAATGATGGGGGCACTTTCCGCAGCCGCTGGCTTCACACGGCACGGCTAGACTCGCACCTTCGGCGGGAAGCAGCGAAAGTGACAATCCGGGGTGACGAAAATTGTCACCTTCTGACATCCGTCGCAGGTCGGCGACAATCGGGGTCGCCTCGATTGAACATAATGGACCAGTCGCTCAAGCCTAATCCTTTGAGTATCAGCTACTTGTCTCGTGGGGCTCCCGATTGGCACGACACTTGCTTCCTGTCGCACAGGCGGAGACGCCATTTTCGGAAAAATTCTGGCAACCCCCTCAGGGAGACATTGGACATGAAGAAAGTGCAGCAGGGTTTCACCCTTATCGAACTGATGATCGTGGTCGCGATCATCGGCATTCTGGCAGCGATCGCTATCCCGGCCTATCAGGACTACACCATCCGCTCGCAGGTCTCCGAGGGCCTGAACCTGGCAGCGGCTGCGAAGGCGGCTGTTTCGGAGACATTCCTGAATACTGGCGCAGCGCCGGCTGACCGGGAAGAGGCCGGCATGTCGATCACACCGGCCGATACTCAGGGCAAGTACGTCGATGCCCTGACAATCACCGACGGTGCAATCATCGTCCAGTATGGCAATGATGCGAACGCCGCGATCGTCGGCAACGTCCTGACGATCACGCCCTACGTCAGCCCCGATGACAGCATTACTTGGGTGTGCGGCTTCGCTACGCCGCCGGCTGCTCCGTCCACGATCATGCCTGGTGGCACTGCCGCCGTGACTGACGTAGACAACAAGTATTTGCCGTCAGCCTGCCGTCCGTAATATCGCTCCTTCATAGGTGCAAGGAGGGCCCCTTCATGGGGCCCTTTTTGTTAAGCCGCAAGACTGAGACATAATTCGGTTCGCATATACAACGAGATTCCACTGGGCAGTATCGCGATGAACAAGAGGCAATCGGGCTTTACGCTGATCGAGTTGATGATCGTCGTCGCAATTATCGGCATCCTGGCCGCCATTGCCGTCTCGTCCTATCAAACCTATACGATTCGCGCTCAGGTCGCGGATGGACTCAATATGGCGACTAATGCCAAGGCGCCAATCGTCGATGCGTTCGTAAACGATGGCACCCCACCCGCCAACCGCGCCTCTGCCGGTATGACGCCGAACGCGACCGACACGGTCAGTAACTACGTCACTTCAGTGGATGTGCAGGACGGTTCGGTCGCAATCACATATGGCAACCGTGCGAACGCGGCCATCGCAGGTACAACCCTATACGTGATTCCCTATGAGACGGCGAACCTCGGCGTCGTCTGGATCTGCGGTAACGCTGCCCCCCCGGCTGGCACGGCGCCTATGGGTACCCGGAGCGGCGCCACGACGGCATTCCTGGGAGTGACGACAGTCCCATCCCGCTACCTTCCTGCAAGCTGCCGCTGAGGTGAGATTGCCTGCGCCGAATACCGCATTGATGTCGCAAGTTGCTGTTTTGACGAAGATCGCACTTGCTGCACGCGAATTTCACAGAACCTGTTCCTTATTTGTGACGACGCGCACAAAACCAAGTTGATCACCCCCGGCAGATGGGTGAGACTATGGTGCTCCGGGTCGAGCGTAATTATAGGGAGCATCTGCGCAGCCCATGGCCGTAACCGCCTCACAGACTACTCTGTCCGGCCTGCCGCGTAGGCTGGTGCAGGACGGTATTGTCTCCGAGGACGTGGTCAGCCAGGCCTCAGAAGACGCCCGTAACGCCAAGATCTCCCTCGTTGCCCATCTGGTCACATCCAATCTGGCTGATGCCCGTGCAATAGCCATCGCAGCGGCCCACGAGTTCGGGGTCCCTCTCCTGGATCTGGATGCCATCGACGTCGACCTGGATACGGTCCGCTCCGTCGACCAGAAACTCCTGAACAAGCACCGGGTGATCCCGCTGATCCTCCGGGGCAAGCGTCTGTTCCTCGGTGTCGCGGATCCGACCGATCTGCAGGCCATCGATGAGATCAAGTTCCAGACCGGACTACGGGTCGACCCCGTGGTCGTGGAGCAGGACAAGCTGGAGGAGCGGGTCGCCAAGGCGCTCGAAGCCGTCGACACCCGGATGACGGCGTTCGACGACGAGGACTTCGACGACCTGGACAATCTCGAAGTCTCCAGCGGCGTCGACGACGAGCAGGACGACATCAGCCGGGACGAGATCGAAGACGCCCCGGTCGTCCGCTTCGTCAACAAGGTGCTGCTGGACGCCATCAAGCGCGGCGCCTCGGACATTCACTTCGAACCCTATGAAAAGTACTTCCGGGTGCGCACCCGCCAGGACGGCGTCCTCAAGGAAATCGCCCAGCCGCCGGCGGGACTCGCCGGCAAGGTCTGCGCGCGGCTGAAGGTCATGTCACGGCTGGACATCGCCGAACGCCGCGTACCTCAGGACGGCCGCATGAAGATGCGGCTGTCGAAGAACCGGGCGATCGACTTCCGCGTGAATACATGCCCGACGCTGTTCGGCGAGAAGATCGTCCTGCGTATCCTCGATCCGTCCAGCGCCAAGCTGGGCATCGACGCACTTGGCTATGAGGAGCAGCAGAAAGAGCTCTACCTCAAGCACCTGAACAAGCCCTACGGGATGATTCTCGTGACGGGCCCCACGGGCAGCGGTAAGACGGTCTCGCTCTACACGGGCCTCAATATCCTCAACACCGAGGATCGGAACATCTCGACGGCGGAGGACCCGGCGGAAATCAACCTGCCCGGCATCAACCAGGTGAACGTGAACCCGAAGGTGGGGCTGACTTTCGCCTCGGCGCTGAAGGCCTTCCTGCGTCAGGATCCCGACGTCATCATGGTCGGCGAGATTCGTGACCTGGAGACCGCGGAGATTGCGATCAAGGCGGCCCAGACGGGCCACCTGGTGCTTTCTACCCTGCATACCAACGACGCGCCGAAGACGCTCACTCGTCTCGTGGACATGGGTGTGAAGCCCTACGCCATCGCCTCGTCCGTGAGCCTGATCATCGCCCAGCGTCTTGCCCGCAGGTTGTGCGACAACTGCAAGGAGCAGAAGGACATACCCGATGCCGCGCTGCTGAAGGAAGGCTTCACCGAGGAAGAGGTCGCAAAGGGCATCACGATCTTCGGTCCCGTCGGCTGCAATCAGTGCACGGATGGCTACAAGGGCCGACTCGGCATCTTCCAGGTCATGGAAGTCTCCGAGACCATCGGCCGGATCATCATGGACGAAGGCAACGCCATGATGATCGCCGAGCAAGCGGCTAAAGAAGGTGTCTGGGACCTGCGCCGTGCAGGCCTGCAGAAGGTCATCAATGGCCTGACGGGACTGGAAGAGATCAACCGGGTGACGGTCGAGTGACGAACTCGACTGCAAAGTAGGTACAGGAACAGTCTGGATGCGGAATCATGGCTGAAGCAGCAATCAAGACCACCCCGTTCAACTGGGAAGGCACGGACCGCCGCGGGAACAAGATCAAGGGCAAGACCCTTGCCGCCAGCGAGGCGGCGGTGCGGGCGGAACTGCGCCGCCAGGGCGTCGTGCCCAGCCGCATTCGCAAGCAGCAGAAACTCTTCAGCACCGGGTCGAAAATCCAGACGGCGGACATCGCAATCTTCAGCCGTCAGCTCGCCACCATGCTGGCGGCGGGCATCCCGCTGGTGCAGGCCTTCGAGATCGTGGGCAACGGCCACGAGAACGAATCCATGCAGAAGCTGATCCTCGCGATCAAGGCCGATGTCGAGGGCGGCGCGTCCCTGCACGAGGCGCTGGCCAAACACCCGCTCTACTTCGACGATCTCTTCGTCAACCTGGTGGAAGCCGGCGAGCAGGCCGGTGCGCTCGAGACGCTGCTGGACAAGATCGCCACGTACAAGGAGAAGACGGAGGCGATCAAGAAGAAAATCAAGAAAGCCCTCTTCTATCCGGGGGCCGTGGTCGCGGTGGCGATCATCGTGACCGTGATCCTGCTTATCTTTGTGATCCCGGCGTTCGAGGACCTGTTCAAGGGCTTCGGCGCAGACCTCCCTGGCTTCACTCGTATGGTCGTCGACCTGTCGAACTTCGTCAGGGACAAGGGCTGGTTGCTGTTGATAGGACTGATTGCAGCAGTCTCTGCGTTTCTTTATTTCAAGAGACGTTCGCGACCCATGCAGCACTTCCTCGACCGCCTGAGCCTGAAGCTCCCGGTCATCGGCCCGATCCTCGAGAAGTCCGCCATCGCCCGCTATGCCCGTACGCTGTCCACGATGTTCAGCGCCGGCGTCCCGCTGGTCGAGGCGCTGGAATCGGTCGCCGGCGCCTGCGGCAACATCGTCTACGAAGAGGGCGTGATGCGGATGCGCGACGAGGTCGCCACCGGGCAGCGCCTGCAGCAGTCCATGGAGAACACGGATCTGTTCCCCAACATGGTGATCCAGATGATCGCCGTCGGCGAGGAATCCGGTCAGCTCGACTCCATGTCGGCCAAGGTCGCGGACTTCTACGAGGAAGACGTGGATGCCGCGGTGGACAGCATGAGCAGTCTGCTGGAGCCGCTGATCATGGCCATCCTCGGCGTGCTCGTCGGCGGTCTCGTGGTCGCCATGTACCTGCCGATCTTCAAGATGGGCGCAGTGGTCTGATCGCGCCGAGTCGTCGCCCCGCTGCGTACTGAAGCACTGACCGGGCCCGCCGGAGCATCCCGATGAGCCTGGTTGAACTCCTGAGCAGCATGCCGGCGCTCTGGCTCACGGTCGTCGGCCTGCTGAGCCTGCTGATCGGCAGCTTCCTGAACGTGGTCATCCTGCGCCTGCCGGTGATGATGGAACGCGAGTGGCGGGCCCAGGCCGCCGCGCTAGAAGGCCGCGAGGAAGAACCCGCCGAGCCGTTCAACCTGGTGGTGCCCCGCTCCCGCTGTCCGAAATGCGGGGCCGCGGTCCGCGCCTGGCAGAACATCCCCATCCTGAGCTATGTGTTGCTGCGGGGCCGCTGCGCGGAGTGCTCTATCCCCATCGGCCTGCGCTATCCCGTCGTCGAAGCCTTCACCGCACTGGCCTCGGTGCTCGTGGCCTGGCGCTTCGGCGTCACGCCCGAGGCCGTCGCGGCACTGGTCTTCACGTGGACGCTGATCGCGCTGGCCGTGATCGACATCGACCACCAGCTGCTGCCCGACTCGATGACCCTGCCGCTTCTCTGGCTCGGCCTGGTCCTGTCGCTGTGGCACGAGACGGCCGGCGGGACGGTGCTGTTCCAGACGCCGCGCGAAGCGATCATCGGCGCGGCGGCCGGCTACCTCTCACTGTGGTCCGTGTATCACCTCTTCCGCCTCGTGACCGGCAAGGAGGGGATGGGCTACGGCGACTTCAAGCTGCTGGCCGCGCTCGGTGCCTGGCTGGGCTGGCAGATGCTGCCGCTGATCATCCTGCTCTCCGCCGCCGTCGGCGCTGTGGTGGGCATCGCGCTCATGGTCTTCACCCGCCGCGGCCGGGACGTGCCGATTCCCTTCGGTCCCTATCTGGCGGCGGCAGGCTGGATCGCGCTACTGTATGGGCGCGAGATCATCGACGCTTACCTCGGCATGTGGCAGGGCTGAACAGACCATGACCCGACATCCGTCCGCAGACGACATTCTGCGCATCGGCCTGACCGGCGGTATCGCCAGCGGCAAGACCGCCGTTTCCGACATGTTCGCGAAACTGGGCGCGCCGGTCATCGACACGGACCGCATCGCCCGCGAAGTGGTGCAGCCGGGCCGGCCCGCACTGGCCGAGATCGTCGAAGAGTTCGGCGAGGACGTGCTGAACGCCGACGGCAGCCTGGACCGCCGCGCGCTGCGCGAGCGCGTCTTCACGGAGGACGGTGCCCGCCAGCGCCTGGAGGCGATCACCCATCCCCGCATCCGGGACGAGACGCTGCGGCGCATGCACAACGCCGGCGGCCCGTATCAGGTCATCGTGGTGCCGTTGCTGGTGGAGTCGGGATTCGGTGCCCTGGTGGACCGGGTGCTGGTCGTGGACTGCCCGCCGGAGGTGCAGCGGCAGCGGCTGATGGAGCGGGACGGTGAGTCGGCCGGGACCGCCGAGGCGATGATGCGCTCCCAGACCGACCGGGAGACGCGGCTGGATGCGGCCGACGACGTGGTGGACAACGCCGGCTCGCTGGAAGACACCCGGCGCCAGGTGGAGCACCTGCACAACCGCTATCTGGCACTGGCGCGAGTGGCCCGCGAGGACGAAGACTGACCGTCGCGATTCTGCGACACCACGGGCGGCGCCATCGTCGCACAAGAGCCTGTCCTGACAGGACATTTGCCCTGGCCGCGTCCGCTGGCGCAGAATAGCGGGATGCCGCAAGCCGCCAGAGACGACACAGCACTCGAACCCGCCAAGGCGCGCGTAGAGTACGAGCAGCCGCTGAGCGAGCGCATGCGGACGTTCCTGCGGCTGGAGTTCCTCTACCAGCAGACCCTCTATCACTGCGAGACCGAGTCCGACTGGGGCACCCGCGCCGCCATCTCCAGTCTGCTGGAGATCAGCTCCATACTCACCCGCGGCGACGTGCGCAGCGAGGTGATGAAGGAGCTGGAGCGCCAGCTGGCGACGCTGGAGGGCTACCGCAGCCAGCCCGGGGTGGACATGGGGCGTCTGCGCACGCTGCTCGGCAACCTGGAGCAGGCCCGCGGCGAGGTCAGCCGCACCGGCCCGCATTTCCTGCAGCCGCTGAAGGAATGCGAATTCCTGAGTTCGATCAAGCACCGCAGCGCCATCCCCGGCGGCACCTGCGAGTTCGACCTGCCCGACTACAGCCACTGGCTGCGCCAGCCCTGGGAACAGCGCATGGAGAATCTCGAGACCTGGCTGAAGGTGATCCGCCCGGTCTGCGATGCCGTGCTGGAGCTGATGTGGCTGATCCGCGAGAGCGCCATCCCCCAGGAGCGCACGGCGGCCGGCGGCATGTATCAGGACACGATCGCGAAGGACAACACCTGCCGCCTGCTGCGCGTATCGCTGCCGCCGGGCAGCCCGCTGTTTCCGGAGATCAGCGGCAGCCCCCACCGCTTCACCGTCCGCTTCATGGAATGGTCGGACATCGACTCCCGGGCCGTGCAGACCGGCGGCGACGTAGCGTTCCGCCTGAGCATCTGCTGAGGTCTGGCCGAACCCGGCCGAAACTACCCGACCTTGTCCCGCTGCAGCGCCTCCAGTACCGGCGCATCGGCCTCCAGCATGTCGTAGTCGAATAACTCCGCAGGGTTAGCCCAGGCGAGTTCCTGCCGCTCGAGCGCCTGCACGCGGCCGCGCCAGCCGGTCACGAGATGGAAGTCGAGCGCCACGCTGCGTTCGGGGTAGTCGTGCTCCAGCGCCATGAAGGGGCTGGCCCCGAGCACCTCGATGCCGATCTCCTCCGCCAGTTCCCGCCGCAGGGCGGCCACCGGTTCCTCGCCGGGCGCGATCTTGCCGCCGGGGAATTCCCAGCGGCCGGCGCCATGCTTGCCGGGCTGACGCCGGCTGATCAGGATGCGGCCGTCGTTGTCGCGGAGGATCCCCGCCACCACCTGCAGGCGGGGACGGGGCGCCCGGGTCACGACAGCCGGCCGTGGCACTGCTTGTATTTCTTCCCGCTGCCGCAGGGGCAGGGCTCGTTGCGCCCGATCTTGCGGCCCTCGCGCACGAACGGCTGCACGGGCTCGGCCGACGCACCGCCACCGCCGCCGCCGGCCACTGCCTCGGCGGCCGCGGCGGATGCCGTCGCCGCCGTCGCGCCGGAGGCCAGTGCCGAGGCCTGGGCGTGCTGGAACTCCATGGCCTTCTTGGCCCGCTGCTCGGCCTCCATGCGCTCCACTTCTTCCTGGCTGCGCAACCGCACCCGCATCAGGATGCTGATGGTGTCGTGCTTCACCTGCTCGAGCATCTGCCCGAACATCTCGAACGCCTCGCGCTTGTATTCCTGCTTCGGGTTCTTCTGGGCGTAGCCCCGCAGGTGGATGCCCTGGCGGAGGTAATCCATCGCAGCCAGGTGTTCCTTCCAGTGCAGGTCCAGCTGGGAGAGCATGACCTGCTTCTCGAAGCCCCGCATGATGGAGTCGCCGATCTCGGCGACCTTCTGCTCGTAGTAGTCCTTCGCGGACTCGACGATGCGGTCGCAGAGCTGATCGGCGTTCAGGGTCTTCTCTTTCTCCAGCCACTGGGCGACGGGCAGATCGAGCCCGAAGTCGGCGCGCAGGGCCTGCTGCAGGCCCTCCGGGTCCCACTGCTCCTCCACGCTGCCTCGCGGGATGAACTCCTGCACCGCCGTCTCGACGACCTCGTCGCGGATGTTCTCCACGGACTCGGCGACGTCGTCGGCCTCCATGAGTTCGGAGCGCTGGTGGTAGACCACCTTGCGCTGGTCGTTGGCCACGTCGTCGTACTCGAGCAGCGACTTGCGGATGTCGAAATTGTGGGCCTCCACCTTGCGCTGGGCCTTCTCGATCTGGCGCGACAGCAGCCCGCTCTCGATGGCCTCGCCGTCGCGCATGCCCACGCGCTGCAGCAGGCTCTTCGTGCGGTTGGGATCGCCGAAGATGCGCATCAGGCTGTCTTCCATGGACAGGTAGAAGCGGCTGGAGCCCGGATCGCCCTGACGGCCGGAGCGGCCGCGCAGCTGGTTGTCGATGCGCCGGGACTCGTGACGCTCGGTGCCGACGATGTGCAGGCCGCCGGCCTCCAGCACCTGGTCGTGCCGCTTCTGCCACTCCGCGATCACGGCCTGGCGCTGATCTTCCGTGGCGTCCTCGCCCAGCTCGGCGAGTTCGGCGTCCTTGTTGCCGCCCAGCACGATGTCCGTGCCGCGGCCGGCCATGTTGGTGGCGATGGTAATGGTGCCGGGACGGCCGGCGTCCTCCACCACCTTGGCCTCGCGCTCGTGCTGCTTCGCGTTCAGCACCTGGTGCGGGATTTTCTTCTTCGTCAGCAGGTCGGACAGGAGCTCGGAGTTCTCGATGGAGGTGGTGCCCACCAGTACCGGCTGACCCCGCTCCCGGCAGTCGACGATGTCCTCGATGATGGCCTCGAACTTGTCGTTCTGATTCAGGAACACGAGGTCCGGATGATCGGCGCGGACCATCGGCCTGTGGGTGGGGATCACGACCACCTCGAGACCGTAGATGGACTGGAACTCGAAGGCCTCGGTGTCCGCGGTACCCGTCATGCCGGCGAGCTTCTGATACATGCGGAAGAAGTTCTGGAAGGTGATCGACGCGATGGTCTGATTCTCTTCCTTCACCCGCACGCCTTCCTTGGCCTCCACCGCCTGGTGCAGGCCGTCGGACCAGCGCCGGCCCGGCATGGTGCGGCCGGTGAATTCGTCCACGATGACGATCTCGCCGTCCTTGACGATGTAGTCCACGTCGCGCTGGTACATGGCGTGCGCGCGCAGCGCCGCCATCAGGTGATGCATGAGCTTGATGTTGCCGGCGTCGTAGAGGCTCTCGCCAGGCTGCAGCAGGCCCGCCTTCGTCATCAGCTCCTCGACGTGCTGATGGCCCTCCTCGGTGAGATAAACCTGCTTGGTCTTCTCGTCGGGCAGGTAGTCGCCCGGCCCTTCTTCCTCTTCCTGCTTCTGCAGCTTCGGCACCAGTTTGTTGATCTTCTCGTAGAGCTCGGTGCGCTCCTCGGAGGGGCCGGAGATGATCAGCGGCGTACGTGCCTCGTCGATCAGGATGGAGTCCACCTCGTCGACGATGCCGTAGGCGAGCCTGCGCTGGGCCCGGTCCTCGGTGGAGAACGCCAGGTTGTCGCGCAGGTAGTCGAAGCCGAGTTCGTTGTTGGTGGCGTAGGTGATGTCCGCGCCGTAGGCCTCGCGTTTCTCCGCCGGCGACTGACCGCTGCGGATCACGCCCACCTCGAGCCCGAGGAAGTTGTAGACGGGACCCATCCAGGACGCGTCACGGCTGGCCAGGTATTCGTTCACCGTGACGATGTGCACGCCTTCGCCGGTCAGCGCGTTGAGATACGCGGGCAGGGTCGCGACCAGGGTCTTGCCCTCGCCGGTCTTCATCTCCGCGATCTTGCCCTCGTGCAGCACCAGGCCGCCGATCAGCTGCACGTCGAAGTGGCGCATGCCCACCGTGCGCCCGGCCGCCTCTCGCACGGCCGCGAATGCCTCGGGGATGAGGCTGTCCAGCTTCTCGCCATTGGCGAGCCGTTCGCGGAACGCCGGCGTCATGGCCGCGAGTTCCTCGTCGCTCTTGCCACGGTACTCGTCTTCCAGCGCGTTGATGGCGTTGACGAGCTTCGAATACGACTTGACCAGACGCTCGTTGCGACTGCCGAATATCTTTGTGAGAAATGCCACTGGGTTATCCGTCCTGAAACGCGTTCTGATACGCGAAAGAGCACCGTCGACCGTCGCGGCGGCGGCGCTCGATTGGGGTTTGCCCGAAAAGGGCTATCCTTAAAACGGGTATTCTAAGGGCAGCGGGTGCGCTGCGTCTAAAAACGGCTGGCGTCGGGGACTCAGCTGCCGCTGGCGCGGATGTATTTGAGCGGATTGACCGACTTGCCCTCGTAGAGGACTTCGAAATGCAGGTTGGGCCCGGTCGCCCGGCCGGTGGCTCCCATGTGCGCAATAATCTGTCCCTTCCTGACTTCATCACCCACATTCACGAAATTCTCGGCGTTGTGCGCGTAACGGGTCACGTAGCCGTCGCCGTGATCGATCTCCACCATCTGACCGTAGCCGTAGCGCTTGCCCGAGTAGGTCACCACCCCGGCGCCGACGGCGATGATCTCCGCGCCGGCCTTGCCGGCGAAGTCCACGCCCTTGTGCCACGCCTGCTTGCCGGTGAACGGGTCCGTGCGCCGCCCGTAGTAGGACGACAGCCAGCCCGACTTCACGGGCCGCCCTTCCGGCCTGATCTGCTCGTTGAGATTGCGGGTGAGGAGGACACTTTCAAGTACGCCGAGCTGCTTTTCCCGATCGCTCAGCTGCTGGGAGAGCTCGTCCAGTGAGGTCAGGATTTCCGCAACGCCGCCGCCGCCCAGCTCTTCGGGCTCTTCCGGGCCGCCGATGGCGGGCGGGGACTCGAAGTCGAACTCGCCGTCCTGCAATTCGGCCATCTCGGTGAGACGGCGCCCGAGGGCGTCCAG
Source organism: Lentisalinibacter orientalis (assembly GCF_040706535.1). Taxonomy (NCBI): domain Bacteria; kingdom Pseudomonadati; phylum Pseudomonadota; class Gammaproteobacteria; order Woeseiales; family Woeseiaceae; genus Lentisalinibacter; species Lentisalinibacter orientalis. The sequence goes on along the minus strand of NZ_JAPDRJ010000001.1, from coordinate 1,626,394 downwards.
CCGGATGACGTGGGCGTTCATCTGGCCGAGACGAATGGCCAGCGCATCGAGTGTTTCCTCCGTCTCGCGCCGGGCCGCCTCGATCTCGCGCCGCTGCTCGGCCAGCTGCTCGGACATGGCGCGGAGCTCGGCGGTATCCGCCTGGGTGCCGTGCTGGCGTGCGAAGAAGTAACCGCTGCCGAAGACCGCTGCCGCGAAGACACCGACGATGGCACCTGCGATGGCGAGGGTGAGGGGCGCGCCGAGGTCGATCTGGCGCACGCCCGTGCGGCGGCGGCTGAATATGACGACATTCATCGATTGCAGTCCCGATTACGAGTCGGATCCCGGTCCGAAAAGCCGATACAGTGCCACCACCGACCGGGAATTGTTGGTCGCTCTTGTTCCGACCTGTGACCGACGAAACCGCTCGCTCCGGAGTGACTGCCCGGCTTGTGCAGCAATGTCGGCTTCAGTCTAATGGTCATCCCGGCAACCCCGCTGTCCGGGGCTCGGGACCCGCGGACCGGAAGCTTTGCGTCCCCGGTTCACACCGGGTTTGCCCTTATCGAGACCGTCAATATGCATAATGCAGGCCGGCAGTTCAAGGAATTGCGTGCGCCGGAGGGGTCCTTCAGGGTCAATCTGTGAGGCGGTTAACATCCACGGAAGCCATGAACGAGAAGAAGCTCGGCAATCTGCTCTCCCGGCCCGACGGTCCGCTCGCCGGCATCGTCGAGCGCGCCCGGGCCATGGAGACCCTCACCGCGGCGGTGCGGGCCGCCCTGTCCGAGGACGCGCGCGCCCATCTGGTCTCCGCCGCCCGGCGGGACGACGGCACGCTGGTGCTGGTCACCGAGTCGTCCGCATGGGCGGCGCGCCTGCGGTTCGCCGCGGACGAGGCGCTGGCTGCGGCGCGGCGCTACGGCGTCACCGCCGAGTCGGTGAGCGTGCTGGTGCGCCCCGGGCGCGAAGACCCCGGGCCCGAAGACGAGTAGAGCCTCTCAGGCGAATACCGGGCTCGCGTAGGAGATCGGCGCCTTGCGGCGATCGTCGAACGTGACCGCCTGCCAGGCAGTCTCGTCTTCGAGCAGGCGGCGCAGCAGCAGGTTGTTCAGCTCGTGGCCGGAGCGGTAGCCGCTGAATTCGCCGATGAGGCTGTGGCCCAGCAGATACAGGTCGCCGATGGCGTCCAGGATCTTGTGCTTGACGAACTCGTCGTCGTAACGCAGGCCGTCCTCGTTGAGGATGCGATAGTCGTCGAGCACGATGGCGTTGTCCATGCTGCCGCCCAGCGTCAGGTTGTTCGCCCGCAGCGTCTCGATGTCGCGCATGAAGCCGAAGGTCCGCGCCCGGCTCACCTCACGCAGAAAAGACGTGGTGGAGAAATCGATGGAGGCCCGCTGGGCGTGCTTCTTGAACACCGGATGATCGAAGGCGATCTCCAGGTTCACCTTGAAGCCGTTGAACGGCCGGAATTCCACCCACTTGTCGTCCTGCTCGATGCGCACCGGCTTGCGGATGCGGATGAGTTTCTTGGGGGCATTCTGGTCTTCGATGCCCGCAGACTGCAGCAGGAAGACGAACGGGCCCGCGCTGCCGTCCATGATGGGCACTTCCGGAGCGCTCAGATCGACGTAGCAGTTGTCGATGCCGAGACCGGCCAGCGCCGACATCAGGTGCTCGACCGTCGCCACGCGCACGTCGCCGTCCACCAGCGTCGTACCGAGCATCGTCTCGCCCACCCGGTGCGCTTCGGCACGGATCTCGACCGGCGGCTCCAGGTCGGTCCGGCGGAAAATAATTCCGCTGTTCGGCGCAGCCGGGCGCAGCGTCATATAGACCTTGCGGCCCGAATGCAGGCCGACTCCGGTCGCGCGGATGGCCGTTTTCAGCGTTCTCTGTTGCAGCATGGCTACATTTCCCGACGCGGCCCTGCCCTCTCCCCGGCACGACCGTCAATAATGACAATCCCGCGGAAAGCGCCGCCGGATCGCGAATGTTCACTAGTTGCATTATACGCTGCCCGCGGCTCACCCACCGTGTGGCAACGCACCTGTTGCGAAAAAGCAACGTCACGTAACCGAAAATCGTGCCGGCAAAGACGCCGGATTTCAGGTAGTTGCGACCGTTGCTTCACGCACCAACCCATAACGGTATCACAGCGTTTTTTTGCAGTGCAAGAAAAAAGGCCGGGGCGACCCCTTCCGTGGGTCGCCCCGGCCGAGCGGAGGCGTCAGCGGTCAGTCGGCCTGGCGGCGCAGGAACGCCGGGATGTCCAGCAGGTCCTCCTGCAGCCCCAGATCGCTGATGCCGTCACCGACGGCACGCTTGCGCTGTACCGTCGGCTTCTCGAGTTCGCCGTAATTCGGTTCCGCACGTGCGGACCCGGACCGGCGCACCACCCGCATGGGCGTGCCGGCGGCCATGGCCGGCTGGCCGAGCCCGGTGGCCACGACGGTCACCCGTATCGTGTTGCTCATGTCGGGATCGATCACCGTGCCGACGACCACGGTGGCATCGTCGGAGGCGAATTCCTTGATGGTGTTGCCCACCTCCTGGAACTCGCCGATGGACAGGTCCATGCCCGCCGTGACGTTCACCAGGATGCCGTTCGCACCGGCCAGGTTGATGTCCTCCAGCAGCGGACTCGAGACGGCCGCTTCGGCCGCCTCCCGCGCACGGTCCTCGCCGGACGCCGCACCGGAGCCCATCATCGCCATGCCCATCTCGGCCATCACCGTGCGCACGTCGGCGAAGTCCACGTTGATGAGGCCGGGCCGGGTGATCAGCTCCGCGATGCCCTGCACGGCGCCCTGCAGCACCTGGTTGGCCGCGCGGAACGCGTCCAGCAGGGTGGTTTCGCCGCCGAGCACGGTCAGCAGCTTCTCGTTCGGGATCGTGATCAGCGAATCCACGTACTTGCCCAGCTCGGCGATGCCCTGGTCCGCGATCTTCATGCGCTTCGAGCCTTCCATGCCGAAGGGCTTCGTGACCACGGCCACCGTCAGGATGCCGAGCTCCCTGGCCACCTGGGCCACCACCGGGCCGGCGCCCGTGCCGGTGCCGCCGCCCATGCCGGCGGTGATGAAGAGCATGTCGGCGCCCTCGATCACCTCCTGGATCCGGTCCCGGTCCTCCATGGCCGCCTGGCGGCCCACGTCCGGGTTGGCGCCGGCGCCGAGCCCTTTCGTGATATTGCAGCCGATCTGCAGCGCGGTGCGCACCTCGGCATTCTTCAGCGCCTGGGCATCCGTGTTGGCGCAGATGAAATCCACCCCTTCGATGCCGGCCTCCACCATGTGCGCGACGGCGTTGCCGCCGCCGCCACCCACGCCGATCACCTTGATGACCGCGCTCTGGCTGTATGCATCCATCAATTCGAACATGTCGCTTCCTCCGCTCTCAACATTCCAATGTCGTTGCTCTCAGTACCTTCAGCCGGCAGCGCCGCCGCCGGCATCCGCTCTCTAGAAATGGCTCTGGAACCACGCACGCATGCGCGCCAGCACCTCTTTCAATCCGCCCCCCATCGGGACCTCGTTTTCCTGCCGGGTCAGGTTCTCGTAGCCGTACAGCAACAGCCCCACGCCGGTGGCGTGGATCGGGTTGCGCACCACGTCCGACAGGCCCTTCACGTACTGGGGGATGCCGAGCCGGACGGGCATGTGGAACACCTCCTCGGCCAGCTCCACGGCACCCTCCATCTTCGCGCTGCCGCCGGTCACGACGATGCCGGCGGCGATCAGCTCCTCGAAGCCGCTGCGCCTGAGCTCGTCGCGCACCAGCGTGAACAGCTCCTCGTAGCGCGGCTCCACCACCTCCGCCAGGGTCTGGCGGGCGAGTCGCCGCGGCGGCCGGTCGCCCACGCTCGGTACCTCGATGGTCTCGTCCGGGTTGGCGAGCTGGGACAGCGCGCAGGCGTACTTGATCTTGATGTCCTCGGCGTACTGGGTGGGCGTACGCATCGAGACCGCGATGTCGTTGGTGACCTGGTCGCCGGCGATGGGAATCACCGCCGTGTGCTGGATGGCGCCGCCGAAGAAGACCGCGATATCCGTCGTGCCACCGCCGATGTCGACGATGGCCGCGCCGAGCTCCTTCTCGTCCTCGGTCAGCACCGAATAGCTGGAGGCGAGCTGCTCCAGCACGATGTCGTCCACTTCCAGGCCGCAGCGCTGGACGCACTTGACGATGTTCTGGGCCGCGCTCTCCGCGCCCGTGACCATGTGCACCTTCGCCTCCAGGCGCACGCCGGACATGCCCACCGGCTCGCGGATGCCCTCCTGGCTGTCGATGATGAATTCCTGCGGCAGGATGTGGAGGATCTTCTGATCGGCCGGGATGGCCACCGCCCGCGCCGCGTCGATGACCCGCTCCACGTCGCTCGGGCTCACTTCCTTGTCCCGGATGGCGACGATGCCGTGGGAGTTCAGGCTGCGCACGTGGCTGCCGGCGATTCCGGTGTACACCGAGTGGATGTCGCAGCCGGCCATCAGCTCCGCCTCCTCGATGGCCCGCTGGATCGAATGCACCGTCGACTCGATGTTCACCACCACGCCCTTCTTCAGGCCGCGGGAGGGATGCGAGCCGATGCCGATCACCTCGATCTCGCCGGCCTCCGACAGCTCGCCCACGATCGCCACCACCTTCGAGGTGCCGATATCCAGTCCGACGATGAGGTTCTTGTCCGCCTTCCTGGACATCTAGCCTGCCCCCCTGGCCGCCACGGCGGGCGATTCGTCCACGTCCCGACTCGCCCAGGCCGCTTCCTTCCAGCCAATGGAGAAACCGTTCGAGTAGCGCATGTCGATATGTGAGATGTCTCCCTCCCTGGCCGCGACCATGTCGACGACCGTCTCCAGAAACAGTGCGAGGCGCTCGTCCACCGCCCGGCGGCCGAGCCGGACCTGGATGCCGTTGGTGAGCGTCAGCTCCCAGGCGCCGCGGGCGTCGAGCCGGACGGCAGCGAGGTCCAGGCCCGCCTCGATCAGCAGGCCGCGCACCGCGAGATAGCGGGAAGCCACCTCGGCCGCGCTGCCCTCGGGCCCGGACAGCCGGGGCAGCTCCGCCGGGATGTGGCGCGCATCGGTGAGGAACAGCTCGCCGCGCACGTTCAGCAGCCCGCTTTCGCCCCAGCGCGCCGCCGGCACCTGCTCGCTCACCGCCACCCTGAGTTCGTCCGGCCACTCTCGCCGCACGGTGGCCGCGTCCACCCAGGCCAGCGCCTCCAGGCGGCGGCGCATCGCGCCGAGGTCGGCGCTCAGGAAGCCGTCCCGCAGGCCTTCTGCGATGGCCTCCTCGATGCGGGCTTCGGTCACCCGCTGGAAAGGCGCATCGATGGTGACGGCGCGGATCGGCCGGTCGAGGGCCAGCGCGCTCAGCTGGTAGGTGGCACCGATCAGCGCCAGCGCGCACAGCGCCGTCAGGATCCCGGTCACGGGAATCTGCGGCAGCTTCAGCTGCACGGCCGGCTTCTGCCGCGGTGCCTTTCTGCGCTTCGCCTGCTTACGTGCCATTGACCGACCTCCGTGTCTCCACGGCCGGCAGCTCGGCCATACTCGTCTCGAGGATGCGCCAGCACAGCGTGGAGAAGTCGATGTCCGCCCCGGCGGCGGCCATGGGCACCAGGCTCTGGCCGGTCATGCCGGGCACGGTGTTGATCTCGAGCAGCTGGGGCACCCGGTCGGCGCCCACCATGAAGTCCACCCGGCCCCAGCCGCTGCAGCCCAGCGCCCGGAAGGCGGCCAGCGCCTGGCGATGCAGGTCCTGCTCGAGGGCGGACTCGTCGGTGCCGGGGCAGTGATAGCGGGTATCGCCGGATTCGTACTTGGCCGCGTAGTCGTAGAAGACCCTTGGCGTCTCGATGCGGATGGACGGCAACGCGGCCCCCTGCAGCACGGCCACCGTGAACTCCTCGCCGTCCACCCATTCCTCGACAATCACCTCGTCGTCGTAGTCCGCGGCGGCGGCCCACGCCGCCGCGAGTTCGGCCGGGCTCTCCACGCGGCGCATGCCGACGCTGGAGCCCTGGCCCGCAGGCTTGACAATCAGCGGCAGGTCGAGGGCAGCGAGCGCGGCCTCCAGCCCGGCCTCTCCGCTCACCGTGCGCCAGGCCGGCGTCGCCAGCCCGGCGGCCGAGAACAGCATCTTGCTGCGCACCTTGTCCATGGCCAGCGCGGAGGCCATCACGCCGCTGCCCGTGTAGGGAATCCCGGCCCACTCCAGCGCCCCCTGCAGCGTGCCGTCCTCGCCGCCCGGTCCGTGCAGGGCAATCCAGACCCGGTCGAATCCCGCCGTCAGGAAGTCGGCGTAGCGGCGTTCCGCCGGATCCCACGGGGCGGCGTCCACGCCCGCCTCGCGCAGCGCCGCCAGCACGGCGGCCCCGCTGCGCAGCGAGACCTCGCGCTCGCTCGACGAGCCGCCGTACATCACGGCCACCCGGCCGAAGGCGGCGGCATCGTGCACGGTCCTGACCACGTCCGCGGCGCTCATGCGGCCTCCCCCAGAATGCGCACTTCGTGGCGCAGCTTGACGCCGTGCTCGCGCTCGACGGTGGCCTGCACGAGGTCGATCAGCGCCTCGATGTCGGCGGCCGTGGCGCCGCCGTCGTTGATGATGAAGTTCGCGTGCTTCTCCGAGACCACGGCGCCGCCGATGCGCCGGCCCTTCAGCCCGGCGGCCTCGATCAGCCGGGCGGCGTGGTCGCCGGGCGGGTTGCGGAACACGGAGCCGCAGCTCGGCAGGCCGATCGGCTGGGTGGCCTTGCGCCGTTCCACCAGTTCGTTCAGGCGCTCGATGCTCGCCTCGCTTTCCGGCTCGAAGTGGAAGTGCGCCGCGATGAACCATTCGTCAGCGGGGCCGCGCACGCTGCGGTAGCCGATCTCGTAGTCGTCGGGCGTGCGCTCGCGCAGCTCGCCGCCCCGGGACAGGGTCTCGACGTGCACCACCCGGTCCCAGGTCTCCCCGCCGAAGGCGCCGGCGTTCATGGTGAGTGCGCCGCCGACGGTGCCCGGTATGCCAGAGAACCAGGCGCTGGGGCCGAGACCCCAGCGGGCGCAGCGCCGTGCGAGCCGGGTGCAGGGCACGCCGGCTTCCGCGCGCACGCCGGTCTCGCCCTCTCGCTCGAGCGCGGAGAGCAAGCCGGTGGTGGCGATGACCGCCCCGCGGATGCCGCCGTCGCGCACCAGCAGGTTGCTGCCGAGACCCACCCAGTGCACCGGCGTCGCCGGATCGAGCTCGCGCAGGAAGGCAGCCAGGTCGGCCACGCTGGCCGGCCGGAAGAACAGGTCCGCCGGCCCGCCGACCCGCCAGGAGGTGTGACGGGACATGGGCTCGTCACGGCGCAGATCGCCGGCCGGCTGCTGTCTCATCGTCCCGGCGTTCATGGCTTCACGCTCCTCAGTCGCCCTTCGGCCAGCTTCTCCGGCAGGGCTGCGGCCTCGGCGCCGATGTCGCCGGCGCCCATGGTGAGCACGACGTCGCCGTCGCGGAGCATGCCCGGCAGCACCTCGGCCAGCCGACCGAGATCCTCCAGGAACACGGGCTCGACGGCGCCGCGGCTGCGCACCGCCCGCGCGATGGCGCGGCCGTCGGCGCCCGCGATGGGGGTCTCGCCGGCGGCATAGACCTCGAGCAGCAGCAACGCGTCGGCCCGCGACAGCACGTCGGCGAAGTCGTCCAGCAGATCCCGGGTGCGGGTGTAGCGATGCGGCTGGAAGACGAGCACGAGCCGCCGCGACGGCCAGCGCTGGCGCGCCGCCTCCAGCGTGGCCGCCACCTCGGTGGGGTGATGGCCGTAGTCGTCCACCAGCGTGATGCGGCCCGCGCGGGTCGCGACGCCGTCGTGCACCTGGAAGCGGCGGTCGATGCCCTCGAAACCTGCCAGCGCCGCCAGCACGGCGTCGTCGGCCACTTCCAGGTCCTGCGCCACCGCAATCGCGGCCAGGGCGTTCAGCACGTTGTGTGTGCCCGGCAGGGACAGGCGCACGTCCAGGTCCGGCGCATCGCCGGGCCGGCTGACCCGGAAGCGGCTGCCGGATTCGTCGAAGCGGATGTCGGTGGCGCGCACGTCCGCGTCCTCCACCGTTCCGTAGGTGACGGCAGCGCGGCCGATGTCGGGCAGGATGCCGCGCACGCCCTCGTCGTCCAGGCAGACGAAGGCGACGCCGTAGAACGGCAGGTTGTGCAGGAAGGCGACGAAACTCTGATGCAGCCGCCGCAGGTCGCCCTCGTAGGTCTCCATGTGGTCGGCATCGATGTTCGTGACCACCGCCATCATCGGCTGCAGGTGCAGGAACGAGGCGTCGCTCTCGTCGGCCTCGGCCACCAGGTAGTCGCCGGCGCCGAGCCGCGCGTTGGCATCCGCGCTCTTCAGGCGGCCGCCGATGACGAAGGTGGGATCGAGACCGCCCTCGGCGAGAACGCTCGCGATCAGGCTGGTGGTGGTGGTCTTGCCGTGAGTGCCGGCCACGGCGATCGAACGGCGGCTGAAACGCATCAGCTCGCCCAGCATCTCGGCGCGCTGCACCACGGGGCAGCGGCGCTCCTGAGCGGCCAGCACCTCCGGGTTGTCCGGCGTCACCGCGCTGGAGATCACCACCACGTCCACCCCTGCCACGTGGGCCGGGTCGTGGCCGATGCGCACATCCGCGCCCAGGCGCTCGAGACGGCGGGTGACGGCGTTGGCGCGCAGGTCCGAGCCGCGCACCTGATAGCCCTGGTTCAGCAGCACCTCGGCGATGCCGCTCATGCCCGTGCCGCCGATGCCCACGAAGTGGATGAGATGCACCCTGCGCATGCGATCGATCATCGGGCACCTCCCGCCGCCGCGAGGCAGAGTTCGGTGATCGTCGCGAGCGCCCGGGGCGCCGCCGTTGCGCGGGCCCGCTCCGCCCGCACCAGCAGCGCCTCCCGGTCGCCGCCCAACTCTTCGATGGCGGCGGCCAGGCGCTCCGGCGTGAGGTCGCGCTCCTGCACGACCAGCGCCGCTCCCGCCTCCACCAGTACGGCGGCGTTGGCGGTCTGGTGGTCGTCCACCGCCGCCGGGAACGGGACGAACACGGCAGGCAGTCCCGCCATCGCCACTTCGGAGACGGTGAGCGCGCCGGCCCGACAGACCACCAGATCGGCCCAGGCGTAGGCCGCGGCCATGTCCTCGATGAACGGGGCGATCTCGGCATCCACCCCCGCGACCCCGTACGCCTCCCGGGCGGCGTCCAGCGTCCGCTCCCCGGCCTGGTGGCGTACCTCGGGCCGGATCCCGGAGGGCAGCGCGGCGACGGCGAAGGGCAGCAGGCGGTTCAGCGCCAGGGCGCCCTGGCTGCCGCCAAGCACCAGCAACCGCAGGGGGCCGGCGCGCCCGCGCAGGCGCTCGGCGGGCGGCGGCAGCGCGGCGATGTCGCGGCGCACCGGATTACCTACCGTCTGCGCCGGAATGCGGCTGGAAAAGCTGCCCGGGAAGGCTTGCAGCACAACCCGGGCTAAGCCAGCCAGAAGTCGGTTCGTCAGTCCTGGGACCGCGTTCTGTTCGTGGATGATCAGCGGACGGCGCGTCAGCCACGCGGCGACGCCGCCGGGGCCGCTGACGAAGCCGCCCATGCCGAGCACCGCGGCCGGGCGCCGCCGTATCATGACGAGGAGCGACTGCACCAGTGCGACGGCCAGGCGGAACGGTGCCAGCAGCCGGGTCACGAGGCCCTTGCCGCGCAGGCCGGAGATACCGATCCACTCGATCTCGATGCCGGCGGCGGGCACCACCCGCGCCTCGAGCCCCCGGCGGGTGCCCAGCCACACCACCTCGCGGGCGCTTTCCCGCAGAGCGTCCGCGACCGCCAGCGCCGGGTAAACGTGGCCGCCGGTGCCGCCTGCCATGATCAGGATGGGCCGCGCACTCATGACGAAGCCCTCTTGCGCCGCCGGCCGCGGCCGGTGCTGACCGGCGCGGCCGCGAGTTCGTGGCAGGCCCTGAGCACGAAGCCGATGCCGGCGAGCGTGACGATGAGACTGCTGCGGCCGTAGCTCACCAGCGGCAGCGGCAGACCCTTGGTCGGCAGCAGGCCCATGTTCACGCCGATGTTGATGAACGCCTGCAGCCCCAGCCAGATGCCGAAGCCGAATACCGCATAGGCCTGGAACCACTGCCCGGCCTCGGCCAGCTTCCTGGCGAGGCCGAGGATGCGCCACACCAGGGCGAGGAACAGCCCGATGAGCACCAGCGCTCCCAGCAGGCCGAACTCCTCGGCGAACACGGCGAAGACGAAATCGGTGTGCGCCTCCGGCAGGTAGAACATCTTCTGCACGCTCGCCCCGAGGCCCACGCCGAACCACTCGCCGCGGCCGATGGCGATCAGCGACTGGGTGAGCTGGAAGCCGCTGTCGTAGGGATCCTCCCAGGGGTTCAGGAACGCGGTGAGGCGACGCATGCGGTACGGCGAGGTGACGGCCAGCGTGGCCAGGGCGGCCACGGCCGCGGCGAAGAACACCAGGAAGTCCCGAATGCGCGCGCCGCCGATGAACAGCATGGCGAGCGCCGTGGCGACCAGCACCGTGGCCGCGCCGAAGTCGGGCTCCGCGAGCAGCAGCACCGCGGCGAAGCTGATCACCACCATCGGCTTCAGGAAGCCGACGAAGTGGCTGCTGAGATCCTGGCCGCGGCGGACGATGTAGCCGGCCAGATACAGGATGACCGCCAGCCGCGCCGGCTCGGACACCTGGATGGTGATGCTGCCCACACGCAGCCAGCGGGTGGAGCCGTTCACCGCGTGGCCGACGCCCGGGATCAGCACCACCGCCAGCAGGGCCAGCGCCAGCAGCACCAGCAGGAAGCCGCTGCGCTGCCAGAACGTCGTCGGCACGCACAGCATGAACACCGCCGCGCCGAGACCCACGCCGATGGCCAGCAGCTGACGCCAGACGAAAGCGAAACTGCCGACTTCGCCGCCGTCCGCCACCGCGATGGACGCCGAGGCGAGCACGACCAGGCCGCCGAGCAGCAGCGTGGACGTCAGCGCCACCAGCACCGGATCCAGCGACAGCTGCGGCATCAGACGCACCGGGAACGGCAGGGCTGCGGAACTGGCGGCGCTCACGGGTCGAGCCCCTCCACCGCGGCGCGGAACGCATCGCCCCGCGCGCGGTAATCCGCGTACATGTCCAGGCTGGCGCAGGCGGGCGCCAGGACGACCGTATCCCCGCGCTCGGCGAGCGCCGCCGCCCGGGCCACGGCGCTCTGCATGTCGGCGGCCGTCTCCACCGGCCCTACCGGGCCCAGCGCCTCGGCGAGGCGCGGCGCGTCCCGGCCGATCAGCACGGCGGCGCGCAGCCGTCCGCGCAGCGCTTCCGCCAGGGCGTCGAAGCGGGCCCCCTTGGCGTCGCCGCCGGCGATCAGCACGACGGGCGTCTCGATGCCCTGCACCGCCGCCACGGCCGCGCCCACATTGGTGCCCTTGGAATCGTTGATCCAGGTGACCCCGTCCCGCTCGGCGATGAACTCGCTGCGGTGGGGCAGACCGCGGAACTCGATGGCCGCGTCCACCATGGCGTCCATGTCGAGCCCCAGGCCCTCGCCGAGCGCCAGCGCGGCGAGGGTATTCAGCCAGTTGTGCCGGCCGCACAGATGCAGCGCGCCGGCCGGCAGCAGCTCTTCCTCGCCCCGCGCCAGCCACCACTCGCCGGCGGCCTCGCGCAGGCCGTACTGGCCCGCGGCCGGCGCGTCGTCGCCGAAGCTGATGCGCCGCTCCGGCAGGTCGACGCCTGCGGGCGGTGCCTCCGCCCGGTTCGTCACGGCCATGTCGGCGTCGCGGTAGATGCGGTATTTGGCCCGGGCGTAGGCGTCCATGGTGCCGTGCCAGTCCAGATGGTCGGCGCTCAGGTTCAGCACGGTCGCCACCCGCGCCGGCAGCCGGGCGGTGCGCTGCAGCTGGAAGCTGGAGAGCTCCAGCACATAGTAGTCGGGCCGGGGCTCGTCCAGCAGGTCCAGCGCCGGCGTGCCCAGGTTGCCGCCGGCCAGCGCCTTCACGCCGGCACCCTCGCACAGGGCGGCCAGCAGGGAGACCACCGTGCTCTTGCCGTTGGAACCGGTCACCGCGGCGATGGGCGCCTCGGCCTCCTGCACGAACAGGTCGATATCGGAGAGCACCGGCAGGCCGCGCTCGCGGGCGGCCTCGAGCAGCGGCTCGGAGTCCCGGATGCCCGGCGAGACGACCAGCCGGTCCACGCCCTGCAGCAGCGCTGTGTCGAACGAACCGGTGTGGATCTCGGCCCGGGGCAGCACCGAGCGCAGCACCTCGGCCCCGGCCGGCGCCGGGCGGCTGTCGGCGAAGCGCGCGGTGAGGCCGCGCCGGGCCAGCCAGCGTGCCACCGACTGGCCGGTGGCGCCCGCGCCGAGCACCAGCGTCGCCACGGCGCTGCCGCTGCCGCTGGCCTCGTCCCGCGCGTAGAGCGGTTTGCTGTCGGCGTAGCCCATCATCGGATCTTCAGACTCGACAGGCCGATCAGGACCAGCACCACGGTGATGATCCAGAACCGGACGATGACTTTCGGCTCCGCCCACCCCTTCAGTTCGAAGTGATGGTGCAGCGGCGCCATGCGGAAGATGCGCCGGCCGGTGAGCTTGTAGGAGACCACCTGCATCATGACCGAGACCGTCTCGACGACGAACACGCCGCCCATCACGGCCAGGATCAGCTCCTGGCGGGTGACCACCGCGACGGTGCCGAGCGCGGCACCCAGAGCCAGCGCGCCGATGTCGCCCATGAACACCTGCGCCGGGTAGGTGTTGAACCAGAGGAAGCCGAGGCCCGCGCCGGCCAGCGCCGCGCAGAACACCAGGATTTCGCCGGTGCCGGCGACGTAGGGGATGCCGAGGTACTCGGAGAAATTCACGTTGCCGGTCACGTAGGCGAACACGCCCAGCGCGCCGCCGACCAGCACGGAAGGCATGATGGCGAGGCCGTCGAGGCCATCGGTCAGGTTGACCGCGTTGCTGAAACCGACGATGTAGAAATACGTGACCACCATCTGCGCCGCCCCGAGCGGGATCGCCACGTCCTTCAGGAACGGAATCAGCAGCGAGGTCTCCACCGGATCCACGGCAGTCACGTACAGGAACACCGCGGCGCCGACGGCGAACACGGACTGCCACAGCAGCTTGAAGCGCGGCGCGAGGCCGGTGGGATCCTTCAGGATCAGCTTCTTGTAGTCGTCCACGAAGCCGATGCCGCCGAACGCGAGGGTGACCAGCAGCACCACCCACACGAACCGATTCGAGAGATCCGCCCAGAGCAGCGTGCTGATGGCGATGGCGATCAGGATCAGCGCGCCGCCCATGGTGGGCGTGCCCGCCTTCAGCAGATGGGTGGCCGGACCGTCGTCGCGCACCGTCTGGCCGATCTGGCGCAGCGACAGGCGGGCGATCATGTAGGGGCCCACCACGAAGCAGATCACCAGCGCCGTGAGCGCGCCCAGGATCGCGCGCATCGTCAGATAGCTGAAGACGTTGAAGCCCGTCTCGAAGCGGGTCAGGTATTCGGTGAGCCAGAGCAGCACGTCAGCCCTCCCCGCCTGCAGCCGCGCCCGGCTCCGCGTTTACGAGCGCGTCGGCGATGCGCTCCATGCGCATCCCCCGGGAGCCCTTCACCAGCACGCCGACTTCTGCCGTGAGATCGGCGCGCAGCGCCGCGATCAGTTCGTCGGCGCTGCCGAACCAGCGCGCGCCGCTGCCGAAGCCTTCGGCGAGGTGGCGCGCCAGCTCGCCGAGGCAGTACACCCGCTCGATGCCGGCGCTGCGCAGATCGGCGCCGGCCGCCTCGTGGATGGCGGCCGTCTGCTCGCCCAGTTCCAGCATGTCGCCGACGACCGCCCAGGCCCGTCCGCCGCCGGCGACCACCGCACGCGCGCCGGCCGCCAGCGACGTGGGGTTGGCGTTGTAGGTATCGTCCCAGATCACCGCGCCGCCGGGCGCCGCCCGGCGGGTCATGCGCCCGCTCACGTGGCGGGCCGCGGCCAGGCGCTCGGCGGCCCGGCGCAGCGGCACGCCGGCCGCCATGGCCGCCGCCGCCGCGCAGCAGGCGTTCATGACGTTGTGCTCGCCCGGCAGCGGCAGCTCGACCTCCACCGACTCGTCGCCGGCGGCCAGCAGGAACCGGCTGCCGTCCGCCGTCGGCCGGACGTCCCTGGCACTGACGTCGGCGTCGTTGCGGATGCCGAAGGTCACCACCTGCGCCGGGCCGGCCATGGCCTCCCACAGCCCGCACCAGGGATCGTCGGCGTTGATCACGGCGGTGGCTTCAGGCCCCAGCGCCTGGAACAGCTCGCCCTTCGTGCGGGCCACGCCCTCGATGCTGCCGAGTCCCTCCAGGTGGGCGGACCCGGCATTGGTGACCACGCCGATGTCCGGGCGGGCGAGCCCGGCCAGCCACGCGATGTCGCCCGGGCGGCTGCAGCCCATCTCGAACACGCCGTATTCGTGGTCCGGCTCGAGTTCCAGCAGCATCAGCGGCAGCCCGATCTCGTTGTTCAGATTGCCCCGGGTCGCCAGCGCCGTCTCGCCCAGGCAGGCCGCGACGAGCTCCTTCACCGTGGTCTTGCCGTTGCTGCCGGTGATGCCGATGACGGTGGCCCCGTGGCGGCTGCGCCACTCGGCGCCCAGGCGGCCGAGCGCCGCGCGGGTGTCCGCCACGCGCACCTGGGGCAGCGCCGCGTCGGCGAGCCGGGAGACCACGGCGCCGGCCGCGCCACCCTCGGCCGCTGTCGGCACGTAGTCGTTGCCATCGAAGTTCGGGCCGGTGAGCGCGAAGAACAGCTCGCCCTCGCCCAGGCGGCGGGTGTCGGTGCTCACGCCCGCCCAGGGACGGTTCTCGCCGACGAGCTCTCCGCCCACGATCTCCGCCGTCTCGCGCAGGGTGCCGGCGCTCATACCGACCTCCCGGCCAGCGCCGCGTGCGCCTCGGCCGCGTCGCTCAGCGGGCGGGGGCCGGAGGCGGTGATCTGGAAACGTTCGTGACCGCGCCCGGCGACCAGGACGCAGTCCGCCGGCGCCGCCTCGCGCACCGCCATGGCGATGGCATCCCGGCGATCGGCGACGACGCGGAACCTGCCCTCTGTCGCACCACCCGCCGGCGCCCCGGCCATGATTTCCGCGATGATCGCATCGGGGTCTTCGCCGCGCGGGTTGTCGCTGGTCACGACCACCCGTTCGGCAGCCGCGGCCGCTCGGGCCATCAGCGGGCGCTTGCCCGGATCCCGCTCGCCGCCGCAGCCGAACACGCACCACAACTCGCCGGCGCAGTGCGGCCGCAGCGCGGCGATGGCCGCGGCGAGGGCGTCCGGCGTATGGGCATAGTCGACGACCACGAGGGGGCGACCCTCGCCCACCACCTGCAGCCGTCCCGGCGGCGGTTCGACCGCGGCCAGCGCCCTCGTGGCCTCGTCCAGCGGGATGCCCGTCTCCAGCAGGAGCCCGAGCACGACGGCCAGATTCTCCACGTTGAAATCGCCCCGCAGACGCGAGCGCACGCTCCCGCCACCGAAGGGCGAGGTGAACGAGAAGGCGATGCCGTCGGCGCCGAGCCGGACATCGCCGAGGGCGAGGCGGCGCCGCGCAACCGTCGCGTCCCGGCGGGTCACGGCGAGCGCGGAGTCCGCATGGCGGCGGCAGAGTTCGGCGCCGAAAGCGTCGTCGGCGTTGATCACCCGGCGCTCGAGGCCCGGCACTTCCAGCAGCTTCGCCTTGGCCTCGCCGTAGGCCGCCATGCTGCCGTGGTAGTCCAGGTGGTCGCGGCTCAGGTTGGTGAAGGCGGCCGCGGCGAGGCGCACACCGTCGATGCGGCCCTGATCCAGCGCGTGGGAGGAGACCTCGATGCTCGCATGGCCTGCGCCCGCCGCCGCGAAGGCGGCGAGACGGCGATGCACCTCGATCACGTCCGGCGTGGTCAGCGCCGCCGTCTCCAGGGCGTCGGGCATGCCGGCACCGAGGGTGCCCAGGTACGCGCAGGGGCGCTCCAGCCGGTTGAGCGCGTCGGCAAGCAGCCAGGTCACGGTGGTCTTGCCGTTGGTGCCGGTCGCGCCGGAAACGGCGATCCGCGTCGAGGGCGCGCCGAACCAGCGGTCGGCAATCGCACCCAGACGGCGGCGCAGGCCCGGCACCGGGATGGCGGGGACGGCGAGCCCCTCCGGCGCCGCGACACCGGGCGCAGGCTCGTAGACCACTGCGGCGGCGCCGGCCGCGAGCGCCTGCGGCAGGTAGCCGAGGCCGTGGCCCGCCGTGCCCTGCAGGGCGAAGAACACGCCGCCCGGGAGCACGCGGCGGCTGTCCAGGGTGATGTCGGAGACAGTCACCGCCGTCCCCGCGGGCATGGCCGTCGCCGGCGCGATGCCGGCCAGCAGCGCCTGCAGCGTCGTCGGCCTGGTCGGCGTCTCCGGCGGACTCATGACTCCTGCCACCGCACTCATCGTCCCGCCGCCTGCATCGCCTGCACGACCTCGCCGGGCTGGCGCACCGGCAGGTCGTCCGGCGGCACGGCTAGCAGGCGCAGCGCTTCCGAGGTCACCCGGGCGAATACCGGCGCGGACACCTGGCCGCCGTAGTAGGCGTCGCCCGTCGGCTCGTCGATCACGACCACCACGGCGAGCCGCGGATCGCTGGCCGGCGCGAGGCCGGCGAAGATGGCGAGATAGCGATCCTCGGAGTAGCCTCCCGCCGCGAACTTCCGCGCCGTGCCGGTCTTGCCGGCGATGCGGTATCCGGGCACGTCCGCCCGCGTACCCGTGCCGCCGGGCAGCACCACCTGTTCCATCATCGCGAGCACCTGCCGCGCGGCGGATTCGGAGATGACCCGATCCGCCGGGGGCGGCTCGTCCAGCCGCAGCAGCGACACCGGCCGCATCAGGCCGCCGCTGCCGATCACCGCGTACGCCCGCGCGAGCTGCAGCGGCGTCACCGACAGGCCGTAGCCATAGGCCAGCGTCGCCTGGCTGATCGGCTGCCAGTGGTTGTAGTGGCTCAGCAGTCCCGCCGACTCGCCGGGGAAGCCGCAGGAGGTGAGACTGCCGATACCGAACCCCGACAGGGTCTGCCAGAGCTGCTCCGGCTCCAGCGACATGGCGACCTTCGTCATGCCGACGTTGCTGGAGCGCGCCAGCACCGTCGTGAGGTCGATCGGACCCAGGTCCTCGGTATCCTCGATGCGCTTCGCGCCCACCTCGACCCAGCCCGGCCCGGTATCGACGATGCTGCCCGGCCGGAACCGACCGCTCTCGAGCGCCGCTGCCATGACCAGCGGCTTCACGCTGGAACCGGGCTCCAGGATGTCGGTGACCGCCCGGTTGCGGTAGCGCTCCACGGTCAGCTGGGAGCGGTCGTTCGGGTTGTAGGCGGGCTGGTTCACCATGGCCAGCACCTCGCCGGTGTCCACGTCCAGCACCACGATGGAGCCCGCGGCGGCGCCGTGGCGTCGAACCGCGGCCTTCAGCTCGCGGTAGGCCAGATACTGGATGGTGAGGTCGATGCTGGCGGCGAGCGTGCGCCCGTGCCGGGGCGGGCTGATGCTCTCGACGTCCTCGATGGAGCGCCCCCGGTTGTCCTTCAGCACGCGCTTGGCGCCGGGCTCGCCGGCGAGCCAGTGATCGAACGCGAACTCGAGGCCCTCCTGGCCCGAATCGTCGATGTCGGTGAAGCCGAGAAGATGGCCGGTGACCTCGCCGGCGGGATAGAAGCGCCGGTATTCGCGCAGCACGTTCACGCCGGGCAGGTCTTGCGCCTGTACCCGGTCCGCGCGGTCCGGCGCGAGGTGACGGCGCAGGTAGACGAACTCCCGGTCCATGTTGCGGGTGAGCCGGCGCATGAGCTGCTCGGGGTCCAGGTCGAGCAGGCTGGCCAGCTTCGGCACTTCTTCGGCGGCGGGCGCGAGCTGGCCCGGGTTCGCCCAGATGCTGTCCACCGGGGTCGAGACCGCCAGCGGCTCGCCGTTGCGGTCGGTGATGGCGCCGCGATGTGCGGAGATCTTCGCGGTGCGCAGGTGGCGCGCGTCCGCCTCCCGCGCCAGGAAGTCGTTGTTCAGCACCTGCAGGTCGACGGCGCGCGCCACCAGCGCCGTGGCCGTCAGGGCGAAGAAGCCGAGCACCAGCGCGCTGCGGTTGCGGAACCGCCGCACCGCCTGCTCTTTCTTGCGCGCTCCCTTCTTCATTCCGGTTTCACGATGTAGATGTCACTGGTCTGCGGCCGCTCGAGTTCCAGGTCGCGGCGCGCGATGCGCTCCACCCGCGCATGGGTGGCATACGCGCTCTGTTCGATCTGCAGCCGGCCCCATTCGATGTTCAGCGCGTCCCGCTCGCCGCTGAGCTCCTGCAGCTGCACGAACAGCTCCCGCGACTCCTGGCGCGTGTGAATGATCGCCATCGCCGAGGCCACGCACGCCAGCGCGAGCACCAGCGTGAGGCCCAGGGGCACCGTAGCCGGCAGCGTCTTCATCGGCTGCCGGCTCATGCCACCTTCTCCGCCACACGCAGCCGCGCGCTGCGGGCCCGGGGGTTCGCATCCGCTTCCTCCGCCGAAGGCGTCAGCGGCTTGCCCACCAGCCGGAGCCAGGCGCGTGCCGCGGGCGGCACCTCGGGCAGGCCCCGGTAGCGTTCGTCGTCCAGCGAAGCCTCGCGCATGAAGCGCTTCACGATGCGGTCCTCCAGCGAGTGGAAGCTGATCACGGCGAGCCGCCCGCCGGGTGCGAGGACCTCGCGCACCCGGGACAGCGCCTCGGTGATCGACTCGAGCTCCCGGTTGAGATAGATGCGGATCGCCTGGAACGTCTTCGTGGCCGGATGCCGCTCGCCGGGCTTGCGCCTCCCGAGCACCGACTCGACGATCCCGGCGAGCTGACCCGTGGTGGCGAGCGGGGCTTCTTCCCGCACGCGAACCACGGCCCGGGCGATGCGCGTCGCCTGCCGTTCCTCGCCGTAGGTTTTCAACACCTCTCGCAACTCGCGCTCCGATACCCGGTTCAGCCAGTCGCCTGCGCTCGGGCCTTCCTGCCTGTCCATCCGCATGTCCAGCGGGCCGTCCTGTCTGAAGCTGAAGCCGCGCTCCGCGTCGTCCAGCTGTGGCGAGGAAACCCCCAGATCGAAGAGAATCCCGTCGGTCCTGCCGCCGAAGCCGTGCCTGACCGCGATAGTCCCGAGATCCGAGAAATTCCCCCGTTCGATACGAAACCGCTTGTCTTCCGAAAACCGTTCCCGTCCGGCGGCGACCGCCTCTTCGTCCCGGTCTATCGCCAGCAGCCTGCCGACGGGACCCAGTCTTTCCAGAATTGCCGCGCTGTGACCGCCCCGGCCGAAGGTCGCATCGATGTAGAGACCGTCGGGCCGTATCGCCAGACCCTCCAGCACCTCGGCCAGAAGGACCGGGATATGCTCAGTCACTCGGCGCCAACCACCTTGTTCTTATAAGGAGAGCGACTCGAGTTCCGCCGACAGCGGCAGCTCGTCGCCTTCCTCGTCTGCCAACCACGAGTCGCGCTTCTCGTTCCAGCGCTCCTCGTCCCATAACTCGAACTTGTTGCCCTGCCCGATCAGCACCGTGTGCTTCTCGAGCCCGGCAAACTCCCGCAGCTCCTTCGAGAGTAGAATGCGGCCATGGCCATCGAGTTCGACCTCTGTCGCATGACCCACCATGAGGCGCTGCAGCCGCCGCGCCTTCCGGTCGAGAGCCGGCAGCCGCACGAGCTTGCGCTCGATCTCCTCCCAGTCGGGCAACGGATAGATAAGGAGGCAGTAATCCCGGTCTACGGTGACAACGAGGTGCCCGTCGCAACGCGCCGCGAGCCGCTCGCGGTAGCGCGTCGGTATCGCCAGGCGCCCTTTGGCGTCCAGCGTGACTTTGGTAGGACCTCGAAACATGCGTGGCGGGACCCCCTGTAATCCCAACTATTCCCACTTTTCACCACTTTTCGACACTATAGGGACCGCCCTCGGAGGCGTCAATATCGGTGCGCGGATTATCACTTGCGGGACAGGGACTTAGCGGGGAAAAGGCCCGACCCGGCGGGATCGGGTCAACGCATATAAAGACGAAAATCAGTAGCTTAAATGCCCATTTTCAGGCCGGGCTAAGCAGGCTGTCGCCGATCGGCGACAGGGGGCGGACGGGGGCCGCGGCCGCGGCGGGTTGCGCAAACCGGGGTGGAAAGGGCTCTCGCCCTCCCCACCGGGGTCCGTAATCAAGAAAGGAGCCGGCCGGTAAGCCGGGTTCTGTCGAGGGCAATCATTCATCTGGGGCAGCCGTCACCGGCTGCCTCTAGCGACCTACCCGGGAGTCCGTTCGGGACCGACGGTGCGGCTCGCGCCGCGCACTCCCCTATTTGGTCTTGCTCCGGACGGGGTTTACCTTGCCGCGGCGTGTTACCACCCGCGCGGTGCGCTCTTACCGCACCATTTCACCCTTACCAGCGCCTCGCGGCACTTCGGCGGTATGCTTTCTGTTGCACTTTCCGTGGGCTCGCGCCCCCCAGGCGTTACCTGGCGTCCTGTCCGAGGGAGCCCGGACTTTCCTCCCCGCACGAGGCGGGGCGATTGCCTGGCCGGCTCCGTGATCCAAATTAGGGCAAGCCGGCAGCGGAATCAAGCATCCCGTGGGCGGCGTCTCAGTCGTCCCCTTTCAGCGCCAGGGCGCGGCGGTACAGGCGGTTCCTGGGCGCGCCGGTCAGCCGGGCCGCCAGCTTCGCGGCGGTCTTCACCGGCAGTTCCTCCAGCAATAGGCCGAGCACCCGGTCGGCTTCCGCGGCGTCCTCGTCTCCCCCGGCCGGCGGCGCGCCGCCCACGCACACGACGAACTCCCCTCTGGCCGTGACGGCGCCGTCCCGCCAGGCCGCGGCCAGGCCGCCCGCGCTGCCCCGGTGGAAGGTCTCGTGGGTCTTGGTGAGTTCACGCCCGATCACGACGGGACGGTCGGACCCGAGTACGGCTGCCAGATCCTCCAGCAATTCGCCGCAGCGATGCACGGATTCGTAGAGGACCAGCGTGCGCGGGTCTGCGCGCAGCGCCTCCAGCCATGACCGGCGGGCCTCGCGCCGCGCCGGCGGGAAACCGAGGAACACGAAACGGTCCGTCGGCAACCCCGCCGCGCTGAGGGCGGCGACCGCGGCACAGGGACCCGGGACGGGCGAGACCGTCAGGCCCGCGGCCGCCGCCGCCCGCACCAGGCGGTAACCGGGGTCGCTCACCAGCGGCGTGCCCGCATCGCTCACCAGCGCCACGGATTCGCCGGCGCCGAGACGCTCGACGAGGCCCGGTATCGCCTGCTCCTCGTTGTGCTCGTGCAGCGCGAAAAGGGGCTTTTTGATGCCGAAATGCGTTAGCAATCGCCGGGTGTGCCGGGTATCCTCCGCTGCGATCAGGTCGACCGCCCCGAGCGTGTCCCGCGCCCGCACGGACAGATCGTCCAGATTGCCGATGGGCGTGGCGACGACGTACAGTACTCCGGCGGTATCCGGCGCCGGTGTGCTCTCTCCAGCGGCTCTGGCCATCTCGGGATCTTTCATGAGGAATCGTCGCATCGTGCATGGCAACTACACGCGAGGGCAAGCCGCCCTGCGCATCCTGGCGCTACTGCTCGCCGCGGTTTTCGCCGCCGGCTGCCAGACCACGCCCGGCGGCACCGGCTATCCCCAGGCCGAGGCCCGCGCCGGCTCGCTGGCGGCAGCCGGCCGCCACCAGGACGCAGCGCGCATCTACATCGCGCTGGCCGGCGACGCGGCCGGCGACCAGCGCACCCGCCTGACCCTGCTGGCAGTGGAGGAATGGATGCGCGCCGGCGATATCGCCCGGGCACGGACCGCCTTCGCCAGCACCGAGAAGCCGGCGGACTCCGATCTCGCCACCGACTGGGCGCTGACTGCCGCACGTCTGGATCTCGCAGTCGGCGAAGCGGCCGCTGCGCTCGAGCGTCTGCAGGCCCTGGACGACCTGAGCCTGCGGGTGGAGCAACGCCTGCGCCGGGATGCGCTGCGGGGCGCGGCGCTGTTCGACACGGGCAACACCCGGGAGGCCCTGGAACTGCTGGTGCGGCGGGAACTGTGGCTGGACGACGCCCGGGCCGTGCGCACGAATCACGAGATCATCTGGGCGGGCCTCATCGGCACGCCGCCGGCGCAACTGGAGGCGGCGCTGGCAGAGGCGTCCGACCCGACCATACGGGGCTGGCTCGAACTCGGGCTGACCGGCACCGCCGCCGCCGCGGATACCCTGGCCTTCCGTCGCGGCGTCATGGACTGGCGCCGGTCGTATCCGCGGCACCCGGCACTGGCCGACCTGGTGCCCTCCCTGCTGAACGTCGACATGGCGGCAGGCGCCTATCCCCGCCAGATCGGCGTGCTGCTGCCTCTCTCCGGCCGCAGCGGCCGGGCCGGGGCGGCCATCCGCGACGGCATTCTCGGCGCCTGGTTCAACGACTTCCGCGAGGGCATGAAGCCGCTCATCCGCTTCTACGACGTCGCCACCGAAGGCAACGTCTACGCCTACCAGCAGGCGGTGGAGGACGGCGCCGAATTCGTCATCGGCCCGCTGTTGAAGCCCTCGGTGATGGACATCGCCACGGGAGTGGAGATCGCGGTACCGACGCTGGCGCTGAACACGCTGCCGGAGGAGGTCCGCCCCCCCGCCGGCCTGTACCAGTACGCCCTGGCGCCGGAGGACGAGGCGGCCCAGGTCGGCCGGCGGGTCGTGATCGACGAGCACCCGCGGGGCGTGGCGCTGGTCCCCGCATCCGACTGGGGCGAGCGTGTGCTGGGCGCCTTCGCCGCCTCGCTGAACCAGTCGGGCGGAAGGCTGCTGGACTACCGCCGCTACCAGCCCGGCGCCGCCGACTTCTCCGACACCATCGAGGATCTCCTGCTGCTCGACGAGAGCATCCAGCGCTACCGCCGGCTGCGCGGCGTGGTGGGCGGATCGCTGCAGTTCGAACCCCGGCGGCGCGGCGACATCGACTTCATCTTTCTCGCCGCCGACGGCACCACCGCACGCCTCCTGCGCCCGCAGCTCAGATTCCATTACGCCGGCGGTCTGCCCGTCTACGCCACCTCGACCATCAACGAGCGCGACGACCGCAGCAACTCCGACCTGAACGGCGTGCTCTTCCCGGAGGTCCCCTGGATCGTCTCGGAGCGCGCGGAGATCGAACGCCTGCGCGCCACCTACGCCGAGCTGTGGCCGGGGTCGGCCCCCCTGTCCCGGCTGCACGCCATGGGCTACGACGCGTACCGCCTGGTCGGCGCGCTGCAGGACGGCGCCGGCAGCGGCCTCGAAGAACCGCTGCAGGGCATGACCGGGGAACTCAGCATGGACCTGCGGGGCGTGATCCACCGTCGCCTGCCCTTCGCCACCTTCGAGCAGGGAGAGATCGTCGCAGTAGCGGAACCGGTACCGGAGACCGAGGACGAGGTCGAACTGCCGCCGGGCATCGACATCCTGCTCCGTGACTCGCCCCCGGAGCGGCCGCCGGCAACGTGGGACGCACCGGCCGACAGCGACTAGGAGACGGCGCCGAGGAGCTGGCCCGCCGCCACCTCGAGAACGCCGGGCTCCAGTGCGTCGCGGCGAACTACCACTGCCGCCTGGGCGAGCTGGACCTGCTCATGCGCGCCGGCAATACGCTGATCGTGGTGGAGGTCCGCTACCGCGGTGCCGGCGCACGCTACAGCGCTCGTGACTCCGTCTCGCCGGCCAAGCAGCGCCGGATCGTCCGCGCCACGGAGCAGTTTCTCTGCCGCCATCCCCGCTATGCGGAGATGGAATTCCGCTTTGACGTCGTCTGCATCGACGTGAGCGCGGACGGACGTCCACGGTTACAATGGCTGCAGGACGCCTTCCGACCCTGGTGAGGACCAAAGACGAGAGCACCGCCGAAAGCAGAGAGCCGCCATGGAACCCGAGAGCATCGTCAGAGACCACTTCGCCGAGAGCATCGCCGTCAAGCAGGCCGCAACGGAGAGCCTGGCGCTGCCCGTCGCCGCCGGCGGCGCGATGCTCACCCGCTGCCTGCTGGAAGACGGCAAGATCCTGTCCTGCGGCAACGGCGGCTCGGCGGGCGACGCGCAGCACTTCTCCTCGGAGCTGCTGAACCGCTTCGAGCGCGAGCGCCCCGGGCTGCCGGGGCTGGCGCTCACCACGGATTCCTCGACGCTGACGTCCATCTCGAACGACTACGCCTACGACGAGATCTTCTCCAAGCAGGTCCGCGCACTCGGCCGGCCGGGCGACGTGCTGCTGGCCATATCCACCTCGGGCAACTCGGAGAATGTCTGCCGGGCCATCACGGCCGCCCACGAGCGCAGTATGCCCGTGCTGGCCCTGACCGGGCGCGACGGCGGCCGCATGGCCAGCATGCTGGGTGCCGACGACGTGGAGATACGGGTGCCGGCGGAGCGCACCGCGCGGATCCAGGAAGTGCACCTCGTGGTGATCCACTGCCTGTGCGATCTCATCGACCGTTCGCTGCTGGGCGGCGGCTAGCGCCGGCAGCGCTTGCCCGCTACTTCACCACCTTGAGGTGTGACGGCCGGCCGCCGCGCCCGCCGTCGCCGTCCTTGTCGTCATCGTTGCCGCCGTCGCCGCCGGGGCCGTCCGGGGGCTCGGGACCGTCGTCGTTCTGGGAGAAGATCATGCCCTGGCCCGTCTCCCGCGCGTAAATGCCCAGGATGGCCGTCACGGGCACCCACACGTCGTAGGGCGTGCCGCCGAAACGGGCGCGGAAGCTGACCGCCTCGTTGTCCAGCCTGAGGTCATGAGCGGCGGAATAGCTGATGTTGAGGATGATGCGGCCGTCCTTCGCGTGCTGCTCGGGCACGTTGACTCCGGCCATGGTGGCGTCCACGACGATGTGCGGCGTGTGCCCGCTGTCGCTCATCCACTCGTGCATCGCGCGCACGAGATAGGGCCGCTTCGATACCGCTGCCGGTGCGTCCGAACTCATCCGGCGGGTGCCGACCGCAGGCTCACAGCCGCATCTCCTGTTCGCGTTCGGTGAGACTCTGCTGGAACGAAGAGCGCGCAAAGATGCGGTCCATGTAACCCTCGATGGCGCCGCTCTTGGTCGAGATGTCGATGTTGTAGACGGGCAGGCGCCACAGGATGGGCGCGATGCTCGCATCCACCAGCGAGAACTCGTCACTCAGGAAGAACTCCCGCGCGGCGAAAACGTCCGCGCTCTGCAGGATGGACTCCTTCAGCATCTTGCGCGAGCGGGTCGCCTGCTTCTTCTCGCTGGCCTCCTCGATTTCATCCGCCAGGCGGTACCAGTCCGTCTCGATTCGGAACAGGGCCAGGCGGAAGTGGGCCCGGGTCACCGGGTCCACGGGCATCAGCGGCGGGTGCGGGAAGCGCTCGTCCAGGTATTCGATGATCACCCGGGAGTCGTACAGCACCAGGTCCCGGTCCACGAGCGTGGGCACGCTGTGGTAGGGGTTCAGGTCGAGCAGGTCTTCGGGCAGCTCCGGCCCCTCGACGTTGACGATCTCGATGTTGATGCTCTTCTCGGCGAGCACCAGCCGCACCCGATGACTGTGGATGTCGGTGGGCCGGGAAAATAGCGTCATCACTGAGCGCCGGTTGGCTATTACCGCCATGATGGTCTACCTCTGACGTCCTGTTGCGGCGGGGCGCATGGCCCGGCGGCAGGCTGGTAACTCAGTGTACGTCCTTCCAGATCTCTTTCTTCAGCAAGTAGGCGAAGAGGAAGAATACCACCAGGAACAGCAGCACCCAGACGCCGAGCACGCGACGCTCCAGCTGAACGGGTTCGCTGATGTAGTCGAGGAAGTTGACCGTGTCGCGCACGAACTGGTCGTACTCCTCGGGCGAGAGCGTACCCTCGGTGACCTGCTCGAACTCCACGAACTGCTGCACCGTGTGGCCCTTCTCGTCCGTCACCTCTTCGTATACCGGCCGCTGCAGGCCCTGCAGCTTCCAGAGCACGTGGGGCATGCTGGCGCCGGCCAGCACCATGTTGTTGGTGCCCGCGGGCCGGCTGTCGTCCACGTAGAAGGTGCGCAGGAAGTTGTAGAGATAATCCGTGCCCCGGCTGCGGGCGATCAGCGAGAGATCCGGCGGCGTCTTGCCGAACCAACGCGCCGACTGATCGGCCGGCATGGAGGCCTGGATGGTCTCGTGGGTCTTCTCGGCATTGAACATCAGGTTCTCGATGAGCTGTTCCTCGTTCAGCTCGAGACCGTCGGCCAGCGTGTTGTAGCGCACGTACTTGGCCGAGTGGCAGCCCGCGCAGTAGTTCATGTAGTTGCGCGCGCCCCGCTGCAGCGAGGCTTCGTTGCCCACGTCGTTGTTGGCCGGCTCGTTGAACTGCGAGCCGCCGCCCGCTGCCGAGGCCTGGACCGGGAAAGAAGCCGCCGCGACCGCGACGAGCGTGACGACGATTCTTGCCTTAGCCATGGTAGACGACCCTCTCCGGCACCGGTTTGGTTTTCTCGATCTTCGTGTAGAACGGCATCAGCAGGAAGAATGCGAAGTACACCGCCGTGAAGATCCGCGCCAGCAGCGTGTAAAGGCCGGTCGCCGGCTGCACCCCGAGATAACCCAGCACGATGAAGCTGACGACGAAGGCCGCCAGCGCGCCCTTGTAGATCGCACCCCGGTAACGGATGGACTTGACCTTGCAGCGGTCCAGCCAGGGCAGGAACAGCGGCAGCAGCACGGCCGCACCCATCAGGATGACGCCGAGCAGCTTGTCCGGCACCGCCCGCAGGATCGCGTAGAAGGGCGTGAAGTACCACACCGGCGCGATGTGCGCCGGCGTTACCAGCGGATCCGCCGGATCGAAGTTGGCGTGCTCCAGGAAGTAACCGCCCATCTCCGGCGCGAAGAAGACGACCGCCGAGAACGCCATCAGGAAGACGATGATCGCCACCAGATCCTTGGAGGTGTGATACGGATGGAACGCCACGCCGTCCACCGGCACGCCGTTCGCGTCCTTGTGCTCCTTGATCTCGATGCCGTCCGGGTTGTTCGAGCCCACCTCGTGCAGCGCCAGGATGTGCACCACCACCAGCATGACCAGCACCAGCGGCAGCGCGATGACGTGCAGGGCGAAGAAACGGTTCAGCGTGATATCGGAGATGGAGTAGTCGCCGCGGATCCACTCCACCAGTGTGTCGCCGATGGCCGGTATGGCGCCGAACAGGGAGACGATGACCTGGGCACCCCAGTACGACATCTGGCCCCAGGGCAGCAGATAGCCGAAGAACGCCTCCGCCATCAGAACGAGGAAGATCAGCATGCCGATGATCCAGATGAGCTCGCGCGGCTTCTTGTAAGAGCCGTACAGCATCGCCCGGAACATGTGCAGATACACCACCACGAAGAAGGCCGACGCGCCGGTGGAATGCATGTAGCGGATCAGCCAGCCCCAGTCCACGTCGCGCATGATGTACTCGACCGAGGCGAACGCCTCGTCCGCCGACGGCTTGTAGTTCATGGTGAGGAAGATGCCCGTCACCAGCTGGATGACCAGCACCACCATCGACAGCACGCCGAACACGTACCAGACATTGAAATTCTTGGCGGCGTAGTATTCGGTGACATGCTCCTTCAGCATGCTCTCCAGCGGGAAGCGGTCGTTGATCCACTTCACCAGGCCGCCGCTGCGGGTCGACTCGGTCACTTCAGCTTCCGTTCTAGCCATGGTCTTACGCTGCTCCCGTCTCGTCACCGACCAGTATCACGTCGTCATTGATGAAGCGGTACGGCGGCACCGGAAGATTCAACGGCGCCGGCACGCCCGAGTACACCCGGCCGGACAGGTCGAACTTGGAGCCGTGGCACGGGCAGTAGAAACCGCCGTACCAGTCGTCGCCCAGGTCCGCGGGCTGCACCTCGAACCGCTTGATGGGCGCGCAACCGAGGTGGGTGCACTGGCCGACCACCACGAAGTACTCGGGTTTACGCGCCCTCGCCTGGTTTTGCGCATATTCGGGCTGGTCGGATTCGGAGGAGTCCGGGTCGCGCAGGTATTGTTCAGCTTTCTCCAGACGCTCCAGCATGTCCTGGCTGCGACGGAGCACCCAGACCGGCTTGCCGCGCCACTCCACGCGGACCATCTCGCCGACCTCCAGAGGGCCGACGTCGATCTCCACCGGCGCGCCGAGGGCCTCGGCGCGGGCGCTGGGCCGCAGGGAAATAACGAAAGGCGCCGCGGCGAGCACCGCGCCCACACCGCCGGTTACGGCGGTCGCTACAGCAAGGAAATGACGTCTGCTGCGATCAACGTCGTCCGTCATCAGGCACTCCCATACAACCGGCTATGACAAGCTCGTTCTAGGTTTGGCTCGAAACTGGTAAATTGGCTGAGATTCCCGGCGGGAGCCAGACAGGCCCGGAGAGATCCTGAGCCGGAGGCCGCGCGTGGGTCAAAACCGGGATTATACACACCGCCAGACGGAGTTGCCTACCAGCGGGCCGCCGGATGACCCGGGTCCAGGCGGTGTCCACGAGCGTCACGAGAGCGTTATGGCAGGCATCCAGCGGGCAGTCTATTTCCTCGTCCAGTCGGTCGTGATCGGGCTGGCCGCAGCCTTCCTGATCGTGCTGGTGAAGCCGGAGCTGATGCCCGTCTCAGGCGGGCCGCAAGCCGAAGGCGCCACCGCACCGGGGGGTTACGCCGACGCGGTGGCCCGCAGCGCCCCCGCCGTGGTGAACGTGTACACCACGCGGCTGGTACGCGACGGCGCGCGGCCCGAGGAGCGCCGGCCGGAGCGCTTCCGGCTGGACTCCAGCCTCGGCTCGGCCGTCATCATCGACGGCGAGGGCTACCTGGTCACCAATTACCACGTGGTCGCCGGCGCGGTGCAGATCCGGGTGCAGCTGGCCGACGGGCGGGTGGCCGACCCGGTGCCCGTGGGCCAGGACCTGGAGACGGACCTCGCCCTGCTGAAGATCGATCTGCCGGACCTGCCGGCGGTACCGCTGGGCCGCTCGGACCGGCTGCGCATCGGCGACGTGGTCCTGGCCATCGGCAACCCCTACGGACTGAGCCAGACGGTAACCCAGGGCATCGTCAGCGCGACCGGCCGCGGCCTGCTGGGCCTGACCACGTTCGAGAACTTCATCCAGACCGATGCCGCGATCAACACCGGCAACTCCGGCGGCGCGCTGGTGAACACGCGCGGCGAGCTGGTGGGCATCAACACCGCCGTGCTCGCGCAGGACATCGCCACCGAGGGCATCAGCTTCGCCATCCCGGTGAACCTGGTGCGCGGCGTGGTGCGCGAGCTGAAGGAGCACGGCCGGGTCATCCGCGGCTGGCTGGGCATGGAGCCCGACGATCTCACGCCCGCGGAACTGGCGGCACTGGGGCTCGAGAGCACGGGCGGCATCCTGCTGGAACGGGTCCACGAGGACAGCCCGGCGAGCCGCGCCGGACTGCGGCGGGGCGACGTGCTGGTGGCGATCGACGGTGCGCCCATCGGCAACACGCAGCAGGCACTGCTGAGGGTGGCCGGGGTGAAGCCGGGCACGCGCCTTGCCATTACCGGCATCCGCGGCGGGGAGCGCTTCGAGGCCGAGGCGGTGGTCGGCGAGCGACCCCAGTTCCGGCCGGCGCCCTCTTCCCCGTCCGGGTCGCCGGCCGAGTCGTCCCCTTAGCCGGTCGCCCGTCCCGCGGCGCCCTCGCCGGCGGCGGTCTCGCTGCCCGGCACCCGCCGGATGACCGCGCCGAGCTGGCGCAGCTTCTCCTCGATGCACTCGTAGCCGCGGTCGACGTGGTAGATGCGGTCCACCAGGGTCTCGCCCTTCGCGACCAGCCCCGCGAGCACCAGACCGGCGGATGCCCTGAGGTCCGTGGCCATGACCGGCGCGCCCTGCAGCGCCTCCACCCCCTCCGAGATCGCCGTGTTCCCTTCCAGGCGGATGCGCGCGCCCATGCGCTGCATCTCGAGCACGTGCATGAAGCGGTTCTCGAAGATGGTCTCGGTGATGGTGCCCACGCCTTCGGCCACGGCGTTCAGCGCGCAGAACTGCGCCTGCATGTCCGTCGGGAACGCGGGATAGGGCGCCGTGCGTATGTCCACGGCGCGGGGCCGCCGCCCGCCCATGTCCAGCTCGATCCAGTCCTCGCCCGTGCGGATCTCCGCACCCGCCTCGGTGAGCTTGGCCAGCACCGCCTCCAGGATGTCCGGCCGGGTCTGCTTCACGCGCACGCGGCCCCGGGTCATGGCGCCGGCCACCAGGTAGGTGCCGGTCTCGATGCGGTCGGGCAGCACCGTATGGCGCGTGCCCGAGAGAGTCTCGACGCCCTGGATGCGGATGGTGCCGCTGCCGGCGCCCTCGATCCGCGCCCCCATGCTGTTCAGGAAGGCGGCCAGATCCGCCACCTCCGGCTCGCGCGCGGCGTTCTCCAGCACCGTCTCGCCCCGGGCCAGCGTGGCCGCCATCATCAGGTTCTCCGTGCCGGTGACGGTGACCGTCTCGAACACGAAGTGGGTGCCCTGCAGCCGACCGGCGCGGGCGCGGATATAGCCGTCCTCGATCTCGACGTCGGCGCCCATCGCCCGCAGCCCCGCCACGTGCAGGTCCACCGGCCGGGCGCCGATGGCGCAGCCGCCGGGCAGCGAGACGTCGGCGGCGCCATGACGGGCCACCAGCGGCCCCAGCACCAGGATGGAGGCCCGCATAGTCTTCACCAGATCGTACGGCGCCCGCAGCTCGCGGATGGCCGAGGCGTCCACCTCGACGCTGAGCCGGTCGTCCACGGTGACCTCCACGCCCATGCGCTGGAGCAGCGAGATGGTGGTGGTCACGTCCCTGAGATGGGGGACGTTGGCGACGGTGACCCGGTCCGAGGCCAGCAGCGTGGCCGCCAGGATCGGCAGCGTGGCGTTCTTGGCGCCGGAGATGCGTATCTCGCCGTCCAGCGCGGTGCCGCCGGTGATCTTCAGTTTGTCCATGGTCGAGACCGGGCCGCCGGGCGCCTCAGCCCTGGCGGCTCCATTCTTCCGGCGTGAAGGCGCGGATCGAGAGCGCATGGATTTCGCGGCCCATGCGCTCGCCGAGGCAGCCGTAGACCATCTGGTGGCGCCTGAGCGGCCGCTGGCCCTCGAACTGCGGACTCACGACGACGGCCTCGAAATGGGTGTTGTCGTCGCTGGCCACCCGCGCCCGGGTGTCGGGCATGCCCTGCTCGATAAGCTGCGATATTTCCTGAGGTGTAATCATCCCCAAACTGATGAAGCACTCTGTATGATTCCGCGCGCAGTGTAGCCCAAAGGCAGTCCCGACCCAACGGCTGCGCCCGACGTCGCGGCGGCCGGGCCCCATTGTGTATGATTCTGCCCCTCTTCGCCGTGGGGGGCGGCTGTCGCGGGCGCTGCGTCGCCCCTGTCGAGGTTGGAACCTGACCATGTTGCTCGATCTCATCTCCGTCGCGATCGGCCTGGCGCTGCTCATCTGGGGCGCGGACCGCTTCGTCGTGGGCGCAGCAGGGACGGCCCGCAACCTGGGCGTCCCCACGCTGCTGATCGGGCTCACCATCGTCGGCTTCGCCACCTCCGCACCGGAGATCCTCGTCTCCGTGGTCGCCGCCCTCGCAGGGCGCCCGAGCCTCGCGCTCGGCAACGCGATCGGCTCGAATATCGCCAATATCGCGCTGGTGCTCGGGGCGGTCGCGGCGGTGCGGCCCATCCTGGTCACCTCGACCATCCTGCGCCGGGAGATGCCCCTGCTGCTGGCGGTGACGCTGCTCACGCTGGCCCTGTTCCTGGATCTGCGCCTCACCCGCATCGACGGCTTCGTGCTGCTGGGGGCCCTGGTCGTGGTGCTGTACTGGATCGTGCGGCTCGGGACGGGGGCGCGCGCCGCCGATCCCATCGAGGCGGAATACGAGGCCGAGATCCCCCGCGACCTGCCGATGCGCACGGCCATCCTCTGGCTGGCGGTGGGCCTCGCCGTGCTGCTCGTGGGCTCGGAACTGCTGGTGGACGGCGCCCTCCAGCTGGCCCGGCAACTCGGTGTCAGTGAACTCGTGATCGGCGTCACCCTGGTGGCCATCGGCACCAGCCTGCCGGAACTGGCGGTGTCGCTGGTGAGCGCGCTGAAGGGCGAGCAGGGCCTGGCCATCGGCAACATCCTCGGCTCCAACATGTTCAACCTGCTAGCCGTCATCGGCCTGGCCGTCGTCATCCATCCGGCGACGGTGGAACCGACGGTGCTGACGCTGCACTTCTTCGTCATGGTGGCCGTCACGCTGGTCCTGTTCGCTATGACGTACAATTACGCCGACGCCGGCCGTATCGGCCGACTGGAAGGCGTGGCGCTGCTCGTCGCGTTCCTCGCTTACCACGCCTACGTGGTTTCGCAGAACCTGGGGCAGACGCTCACCTGAGCCGCGGCGGCGACGCCGCCAGGAGCGAAAGCTGGACGCAAGAGCCACCCGAGAACTGGCCCGCAACGTGCTCGGCATCGAGGCGCGGGCGGTGCAGGACCTGGCCGAACGCATCGGCGAGGACTTCGACCGCGCCTGCAGCCTGTGTCTGGCCTGCACGGGCCGCATCGTCGTGACGGGCATGGGCAAATCCGGTCACATCGGCGGCAAGATCGCCGCCACCCTGGCCAGCACCGGCAGCCCGGCCTTCTTCGTCCACCCGGGCGAGGCGAGCCACGGCGACCTGGGCATGATCACCGCCACCGACCTGGTCATGGCCGTCTCCTATTCCGGCGAGACCCAGGAGATCGTCACGATCCTGCCGCTGGTCAAGCGGCTGGGCGTGCCGCTGATCACGCTGACCGGCAAGCACGACTCGACGCTGGCGAGAGCCTCGGACGTGGTCCTCGACGTCAGCGTCAGGGAAGAGGCCTGCCCGCTCAACCTGGCGCCCACCGCGAGCACCACGGCGACGCTGGCGATGGGCGATGCGCTGGCGGTGGCGCTGCTCGAGTCGCGGGGCTTCACGGCGGAGGATTTCGCCCGCTCGCACCCCGGCGGCAGCCTGGGCCGGCGTCTGCTGCTGACGGTGGGCGACATCATGCATACCGGGGAGGACGTGCCCCGGGTGAGCCCCGGGGTCACGCTCAGCGAGGGCCTGCTGGAGATGACCCGCAAGGGCCTCGGCATGACCGCGGTGGTGGACGCCTCCGGCCGGGTGGTCAGCATCTTCACCGACGGCGACCTGCGCCGCACCCTCGACACCGGTGTGGACATACGCGCGACGACCATGGCGGAGGTGACCCATCCCGGCTGCCTGACGGTGACGCCGGACACTCTCGCCGCGGAGGCGGTGCACATCATCGAGCAGAACAAGATCACGGCACTGCTCGTCGTGGACGAACGCGAGCATCTGATCGGGGCGCTGAATATCCACGACCTGTTCCGCGCCGGCGTCATGTAGCGATGGCGGAGCTCAGCGACAGGCTGGCCCGGCTGCGTCTGATCGTCTTCGACGTGGACGGCGTGTTCACCGACGGGCGCTTCCTCATGGACGAGGACGGCAGGGAATACAAGGCCTTCCACACCCAGGACGGCTACGGCGTGCGCCGCCTGCTGGAGGCGGGGGTGCAGGTGGCCATCATCAGCGGACGGCGCTCCGGCGCCGTGGACCGGCGCATGGCGGAGCTGGGCGTGACCCGGGTCGTGCAGGGCTGCCGGCACAAGATCCCGGAGCTGCACGCGCTGGCGGAGGAACTCGGCGTCGACCTGGCCGAGGCGGCCTACGTGGGCGACGATATCCCCGACCTGGAGGCGATGCGGACCTGCGGCCTCGCCATCGCGGTGGCCAACGCCGTCGACGACATCGTCGCCGAGGCGGATTACGTCACGGCCCGCAGCGGCGGCCACGGCGCCGTCCGGGAAGTGGCCGACCTGGTGCTGGCCGCCCGGCTCGCCGTCCGCAACGCAGACGCGTCCGGGTGAACCTGCGCGGCGTCCTCGCCCTGCTGCTGCTGGCGGCGGCCGCCGTCGGCACCTGGCTGCTGAGCCTGCGCGGGACCGAGGAGATGCCCCAGGCGGCCGACCCGAGCACGATCGTCAGCGGCTACTACATGCGCGATGCCACCGTCACCGGCACGGCCGAGGACGGGGACGTCCTGTACCGGCTGCACGCGGCGGAGGCGACCCAGGCCGAGGACGGCGGGCCGGTGCAGCTCAGCGAGGTGACCGTGCGCTACAGCCCGGCCGCCACCGTGCCCTGGTCGCTGACCGCCGCCAGCGGGGTGCTGGAGCCGGCGTCGCGGAAGATCGTGCTGAGCGGCAACGTGCGCGCGGTGAGCGAGCCGGACGACAACGGCGAGGTCACCGAACTCACCACCGCGCGGCTGGAATTCGACCCCCGCGCGAAGACGGCGAGCACCGAGGAGCGCGTCACAATCCGCATCGGCGAGCAGAGTCTGTCGGCGACCGGCATGCTAGCATTCCTGCAGGAAGACCGAGTGGAGCTGAAGTCCAATGTCAGCGGCAAATTCATGCCCTGACGCCGGGCGCATCGTGCGCCGGCGAGGGTTCGAGAAACGGCTCGCAGGCGCACCCCTGCTGGTGGCGGCCGCCGTCCTGCTGACGGCTCCCCTCGTCACCTCGGGCCAGAGCCTGCGCGAGGGCATCGACAGCCGGCTGCCGATCTCCCTCGATGCCGATTCCAGCGAATTCGACCGCCGCAACAACCTGATGATCTTCCGCGGCCTGCGCATCACCCAGGGCACGATCGGCATCGAAGCCGACCGGGGCCAGACGCTGTTCGGCGGCGACAGCAGCCCGGACTTCCGCGACAGCGTGTGGCGCTTCGAAGGCGATGTGAAGATCGACGTGGACAACACCAACATCCTCTGCGACAGCGCCGAGCTCACCTTCAGGGATCACCGCCTGGCCAGCGCCGTGGCCACCGGCGACCCCGCGCGGTTCCGGGACGAACGGCCCGAGGAAGGCACGGTGACCACCGGCCGGGCCGGCCGTTTCGAATACGACGTCACCGTCGGCCGGGTCACATTCACCGACGATGCGCGCATCAGCGAGGGCTCCAATACCATCGCCGGCGACCTGCTGGTCTACGACCTCAACCAGCAGGTGGTGACCGCCCGCGGCCGGGAGGGTGAGGACGGCAAGGTAAGCCTCACGATCGTGCCGGAGGAGGTGGAGAAGAGACTGGACGACGACGAGGCGCCATGAGCATCCTGAGCGTCCAGGACGTCCACAAGAGCTACAAGTTCCGGGAAGTCGTTAAGGGTATCTCGCTGGAGATATCCAGCGGCGAGGTCGTCGGCCTGCTGGGCCCGAACGGCGCCGGCAAGACCACGGCCTTCTACATGATCGTGGGCCTGATCCCCTGCGACAGGGGGCGCATCCTGCTGGACGGCCAGGACCTCACCCACCTGCCCATGCACCGCCGCGCCCGGCTCGGCCTCGGCTACCTGCCTCAGGAGGCGTCCATCTTCCGCAAGCTCACGGTGGAGCAGAACGTGCTCGGCATCCTGGAGACCCGGGACGAGCTGGAGCGCAGCGACCGCGAGCGCATCCTGGACGAGCTGCTGGACGAGCTGCACGTCGGGCACGTGCGCACGAGCCTCGGCATGAGCCTGTCCGGCGGCGAGCGCCGGCGCGTGGAGATCGCCCGGGCGCTGGCGGCAGACCCGCGCTTCGTGCTGCTGGACGAGCCGTTCGCCGGCGTCGACCCGATCTCGGTCATCGACATCCAGCGCATCATCCGCCACCTGAGCGACCGCGGCATCGGGGTACTGATCACTGACCATAATGTGAGGGAGACCCTCGGAATCTGCAGCCGAGCCTATATACTCAATGAGGGGTCATTGATCGCAGAAGGCACGCCGGAGGAGATTCTGGCGAACCGCCACGTGCGGCAGGTCTATCTGGGCGAGGGGTTCCGGCTCTGACCATCGGCAGACGCACACGGACTCACCGGCAGCGCGATGGCGGCTGCCCGGCAGCAAGATGTTGAAACCGTCACTCCAGCTAAAACTCAGTCAGCAGCTGACGATGACGCCGCAGCTGCAACAGGCCATCCGCCTGCTGCAGCTGCCCGTCATGGATCTGACGGCGCAGATCCAGGAAGCGCTGGAAGAGAACGTCATGCTGGAGGCGGAGGAGCTGCCGGAGCCGCCGCGCGTGAACGGCGAGTCCGCCACCGAGGAGACGCCCGGCGACGTGCGGGCGGTCACCGCGGAGGACAGCTGGCGCGACCTGCCCGCCAGGAGCCAGGACTCCGGCTGGAGCGGCGACCGCGGCATGTCCGAGTTCGCGGACGAGAGCCAGGAATCGCTGCACGAGCACCTGCACTGGCAGCTCGAGCTGGAGAAGTTCACGCCCCGGGAGATGCTGATCGGCGAGGCGATCATCGACGCCATCAACGACGACGGCTATCTCACCGTCTCGCTGGACGAGATCCGCGACATCGCCGGCCCGGAGCTGGACGTCAGCGAGGAGGAGGTCGAGCGCACGCTCAGGAAGATCCAGCGCTTCGACCCGGCCGGCATCGCGGCGCGCTCGCTGTCCGAGTGCATCGACCTGCAGCTGCGCCAGCTCGCCGGCGACACGCCCGGCCTCGGTCTGGCCCGGGAGCTCGCGGCCGAGCACCTGGAGCGGGTCGCCGAGAACGACCCGGCGCACCTGCAGCGCGAACTGCAGGTGTCGGGCGACGAACTCACCGACGCGCTGGCACTCATCCGCGGCTGTCATCCGCGGCCGGGCCAGGCCATCGCACCCGCCCGCACCGAGTACGTCATCCCGGACGTCTTCGTGCGCAAGATCGACGGCGAGTGGCTGGTCGAGATCGCCTCCTCCGGCATACCCCGGCTGACCGTCAACCAGCGCTATGCCGAGATGCTGCGCGGCGATGGCGGGCATACGGCGCTGAAGGCGCAGCTGCAGGAGGCCCGCTGGCTCGTCCGCAGCCTGGAGATACGCAACGAGACGCTGATGAAGGTGGCCACCTGCATCGTCGAGCGCCAGACCGACTTCTTCGAGCACGGCGAGGAAGCCATGAAGCCGATGGTGCTGCGGGACGTGGCGGAGGCCGTGGAGATGCACGAGTCGACGATCTCCCGGGTCACCAACAACAAGTACATGCACACGCCGCGCGGCGTGCTGGAGTTCCGTTATTTCTTCTCCAGCCATGTCGGCAGCGTCGACGGCGAGGACCAGTCCTCCGTGGCGGTGCGCGCGAAGATACGCAAGCTGATCGGCGCCGAGGACCGCCGCAAACCGCTCAGCGACAGCAAGATCGCGGCGATGCTGAAGGAGGACGGCGTGGTTGTGGCGCGGCGGACCGTTGCGAAGTATCGTGAGGCCATGGACATCCCGTCTTCCAGCCAGCGCCGGCAGCGCAGCTCCGCATGAGGGCTGCGGCGGTCCGGCGCGGCCTCGTCCCGAACGATTCCGGCCGCGGGGCGCGGCAGACCGACGCCCGCCTCCCCGGCCCCACCCAGCAGAGGAGAAGGCCATGCAGCTAGATGTCACCGGTCACCACGTGGAAGTGACGCCCGCGCTGAAGGACTACGTACAGACGAAGCTAGGGCGCATCGAGAGACACTTCGACCACGTGACCGACGTGCACTGTATCCTCACCGTCGAGAAACTGCGGCACAAGGCCGAAGCCACCGTGCAGGTCAGCGGCGGCCGGCTGTATGCCGACGCGACGGAAGAAGACATGTACGCCGCCATCGACGGACTCATCGACAAGCTGGACCGGCAGGTCAAGAAGCACAAGGAGAAGCTCTGCGACCACCATGCCCGCGAGGCAGACAAGCGCGCATACAGTTGACAGTCATCCGGCGGCCCGCCGCAGCGCGCGGCGGGCCGCCCCTTTCACGGTCTTACCCATGACACTGCACGAACTCGTCAGACCCGATTCCGTACTCTGCAACGTCGAGGCGCGGAGCAAGAAGCACGCCCTGGAGATCCTGAGCGAGCTGCTCGCCCATGGCTCGGACGATCTGCGCCAGCCGGATATCTTCGCGGCGGTGGCGGAGCGCGAACGGCTGGGCTGTACGGCGCTCGGCCGCGCGGTGGCGGCACCCCACGCCCGCATCGCGGACGCCCCCTTCCCCATCGGCGCGCTGCTGAAGCTGTCCACGCCGGTGGACTTCGACACCCCGGACGACGAGCCGGTGGACCTGATCTTCGGCCTGATCGTCCCCGAAGACGTGGACGACCAGGCCATCGAGGACTTCCGCGGCCTGACGGAGATGCTCTCCCAACGGGGCACCCAGGCGCGGCTCAGGAAGGCCCGCAGCAGCCGCGAACTCTACGAGGCGCTCATGGCCGAAGACCGGCCCCGCGCCGAGGGCGGCCTGGCGGCGGGCGGCGGGGCCTGAGGAGAGCGCGTGGCGCCCGGCACGCAAGAGCGCCGCTCCACGCGCCTGATCATCGTCAGCGGCCTGTCGGGCTCGGGCAAGAGCGTCGCGCTGAACGTCCTCGAGGACCTCGGCTTCTACTGCATCGACAACCTGCCGGCGGGACTGCTGCCCGCGCTGCTGCCCGAGATCACCCGGGAAGGCGGTGCCGTCGCCACCCAGCGCATTGCCGTCGGCATCGACGCACGCAACCCCGCCACCGACCTGGAGGCCCTGCCCGGCCTCGTCCAGCGCATGAAGCAAGACGGCATCGAATGCGACGTCATCTTCCTGCAGGCCGAGGACGACATCCTGCTGAAGCGCTACAGCGAGACCCGGCGGCGCCATCCGCTGGGTGACAGCGGCCTTGCACTGCGCGACGCCATCGACCGGGAGCGCGAGCTGCTGGGCCCGGTGATCAACACCGCCGACCTGGTGATCGATACCACCCGCACCAGCGTCTACGAACTGCGGGATGCGCTGCGCGAGCGCGTGGCGGCGCGCCTGCCCCGTTCGCTGTCCATCCTGATCGAGTCCTTCGGCTACAAGCACGGTATCCCCACGGACGCCGATTTCGTGTTCGACCTGCGCTGTCTGCCGAACCCGTACTGGGAGGCGAACCTGCGGCCGCTGACCGGGACGGACGCCGCCGTCATCCGCTTCCTGGACGAACAGCCCCTGGTGCAGTCCATGTACGGGGACATCATCGGCTTCCTGCGCCGCTGGATTCCGGAATACCTGAGCTTCCACCGCAGTTATCTCACGGTGGCGGTGGGCTGCACCGGCGGCCAGCACCGCTCCGTGTACATGGCCGAGAAGCTCGCCCGGGCGCTGGCGGAAGAGCACACGCCCATCCACACCCGCCACAACGAACTGCCCGGCAAGAAGGCGCCCGACGCCGGCTGAGGCCCCGCCACCCTTAGCTTTGTCACGGGCCGCGGGCTAAACTGCCCGCTGATTCGGGCGGCCGCGGGGGCCGCCGGACACCCTGCGCCCGACGGGCGTATGCGCCGGCAGCATGGATAACCAGGAACAGAAGCAGACACCGCTGGAGACGCTGCGCGAAGCCCTGGAGGGCGGCGCAATGCGTCCCGTGCGGCGCATGATCGGCAGCCTGCATCCGTCCGAGGTGGCACGGCTGCTGGAGTCCCTGCCGCCGGCCGAGCGCGCGGTCGTCTGGGAACTCGTGGATCCGGACGACGAGGGCGACATCCTGGTCGAGGTGGCCGACGAGGTCCGCAGCGGCCTTATCGAGCGCATGGACGCCCAGGAGCTCATCGCCGCCACCGAGGGCATGGAGCTCGACGACCTGGCCGACCTGGTGGCCGGTCTGCCGGAGACGGTCACCCGCCAGGTACTGCGCTCGCTGGACAAGCAGGACCGCGACCGGCTGCGCGAGGTGCTGTCCTATCCGGAGGACAGCGCCGGCGGGCTCATGAACAAGGACACCGTCACCGTGCGTCCGGACGTGACGCTGGAGGTGGTGGTGCGCTACCTGCGGGTGCACGGCGGCATGCCGGACCAGACAGAGTCCATATTCGTGGTCAACCGGGACGACATCTTCCTGGGCACCCTGACCCTCTCCCGCCTGCTCACCAACGACCCGGACCTGACCGTGGCCGAGGTGATGGACACGGAGACGAAGCCCATACCCGCCGAGACCAGCGACCAGGAGGTGGTGCGCTTCTTCGAGAACCGGGACCTGCTGTCGGCGGCCGTGGTGGACATGGACAACCGCCTGCTCGGGCGCATCACGGTGGACGACGTGCTCGACGTGATCCGCGAGGAGGCCGAGCACTCGCTCATGAGCCGCGCCGGCCTGGACGAGGAGGACGACATGTTCGCGCCGGTGGTGACCAGCGCGCGGCGGCGGGCCGTGTGGCTGGGCATCAACCTCGCCACCGCCTTCCTGGCCGCCTCGGTGGTGGATCTGTTCCAGGGCACGGTGGACGCCATCGTCCTGCTGGCCGTGCTGATGCCGGTGGTGCCCAGCATGGGCGGCGTCGCCGGCACCCAGTCGCTGACCATCATCACCCGTGCCATGGCGCTGGGCCAGATCGACAAATCCAACGCGCGTCAGATCCTGGTCAAGGAGGTCTCCGTCGGCATCCTGAACGGCATCGGCTGGGCGCTGGTGGTAGCCGTGGTCACGGTGGCCTGGTTCGGCACCTGGATGGTGGCCGCGGTGATCGCGGCCGCCCTCACCCTGAACATGATCGTGGCGGCGGCGGCCGGCTTCGTCGTCCCGCTGACGCTGAAGCGTCTCGGCGTGGATCCGGCCATCGCCGGAGGCGTGGTGCTGACCACGGTGACCGACGTGGTCGGCCTCATGGTGTTCCTCGGCCTGGGGACGCTGCTGCTGCTCTGAGGCCCTGCCGGGCGCGCTCAGACGGCCAGGTCCCGGCGCATCCAGGAGGGCGCGAAGAGCCGCGGCACGTCCGCGCCGCGCACGAAGGCCTCGAGTTCGTCGCGGATCTTCATCGCATCCCGGTAACCCAGGTCGATCAGCGCGCGGGTGAACTCCGACTCGAACAGCAGGTAGCTCAAGAGCCGCCGCTCGCCCTTGTCGGGACCGCCGAGCCCGCGCATCAGCGCCCGTAGCGGCACCGGCGCCGCCTTGCGGC
Organism: Lentisalinibacter orientalis; assembly: GCF_040706535.1. Lineage (NCBI taxonomy): Bacteria > Pseudomonadati > Pseudomonadota > Gammaproteobacteria > Woeseiales > Woeseiaceae > Lentisalinibacter > Lentisalinibacter orientalis. The sequence continues at coordinate 1,585,475 of NZ_JAPDRJ010000001.1, read as the reverse complement.
AACTGGCCGCGATCTCCCGGATCTCCTCGCTGGGGATCACGATCATCGTGTCGATGGGGCGCATCTTCGCCGCGGGGCCGGTGCGCTCGTCCTCCGGAATGGAATCGATCAGGTCGTTGATGCGGGACAGCCGCTCCAGGTCCGAGTACAGGCCGTCCAGGAACAGCGTGTCGAGCATGTAGCCGGCGATGTGGCCGAAGCTCGGGTAGATCGGTGGCGTGTGCGGGTCGCCGGCCGGCTCCGGCGTCTCGTCCCGGATGCCGATCACCAGGATGCGGTCGGCGCCGAGATGGACCGCCGGCGACAGCGGCGTGGAATGGCGCATCGCGCCGTCGCCGTAGTACTCGCCGCGGATGCAGGCCGGCGGGAAGACCAGCGGCACGGCGATGCTGGCCATCAGGTGGTCCAGATTGATGGTACAGCGCACGCCGATGCGTCGGGTGCGCTGCCAGGCACGGGTCCCCGGCGAAGCCTGGAAGAAGGTCACCGAGCGGGCCGACTGGTAGCCGGCTGCGGTGATGGCCAGCGCCTGGACGTGCCCGCGGTCGATCGCGGTCTGGATGCGCGGGAAGCGGATATTGCGCGAGAGCAGCGAGCGCAGCGGATCGTTGTCCAGCAGCGAGCGTGGATTGTGCTCGCCGAGGCCGCCGAGCACGATCGCCGCCAGCCAGTGCAGGCTGGACTTCAGCATGGTCAGCGCATCGGTGCGGAAGACCTGCTCCGAGCGGAAACCGGCCCAGACCGCCTCCATCGCGTCCACCGCCGAGCGGAAGCGCCGGGCTCGGCTCGCGAGCACAGCCGAATTGATGGCGCCGGCGGAGGTGCCGCTCAGTATGGGGAACGGATTGGGGACGTCACCGGGCAGGATCTCGGCGATGGCCTTCAGCACGCCCACCTGGAACGCGCCGCGGGCACCGCCGCCGGGGAGTACCAGACCGATTTTGCTGCCGCTCACCCTTCACCTCGCCCGGCCTGCAGCCGGTGTCGTTCAGTGCGTCCGGTGCGCTCAGTGCAGACGCTTGATGCCCTGGTCGAGCCCGGCGACGGTCAACGGATACATGCGGTCGTCCATCAGCTCGCGGGTCAGCTTCACCGACGGCGTGTAGTCCCACCGGGGCCGGGGCTCCGGGTTCAGCCAGATCGCCTTCGGGAAGGCCTTCAGCAGCCGCTCGATCCACACCGCGCCCGGCTCCTCGTTCCAGTGCTCGACGCTGCCGCCGGCGTAGACGATCTCGTACGGGCTCATGGTGGCATCGCCGACGAACACCAGCTTGTAGTCGTGGCCGTACTTGTGAATGATCTCCATCGTCGGGATACGCTCCGCGTGCCGGCGCCGGTTGTCCTTCCACAGGCTCTCGTAGACGAAGTTGTGGAAGTAGAAGTACTCCAGGTGCTTGAACTCGCTGCGGGCGGCCGAGAACATCTCCTCGCAGACACGCACGTGGTCGTCCATGGAGCCGCCCACGTCGAGGCACAGCAGCACCTTCACCGCGTTGTGGCGCTCCGGCACCATGCGGATATCCAGCAGCCCCGCGTTGCGGGCGGTCTTGTCGATGGTGTCGTCGAGGTCCAGCTGGTCGGCCGCGCCCTCGCGGGCGAACTTGCGGAGTTTCCTCAGAGCCAGCTTGATGTTGCGCGTGCCGAGCTCCACGGAGTCGTCCAGGTTCTGGTACTCGCGGCGGTCCCAGACCTTCGTCGCCTTGCGGTTGCCGCCGCCCTTCTGGCCGATGCGCACGCCTTCCGGGTTGTAGCCGTAGGCGCCGAAGGGCGAGGTGCCCGCGGTGCCGATCCACTTGTTGCCGCCCTCGTGGCGCTCGGTCTGTTCCCGCAGACGCTCCTCCAGCGCGCGCATCAGCTCCTCGAAACCGCCCATCGACTCGATCTTCGCCTTGTCCTCCTCCGAGAGCTGGAGCTCCGCCATGCGCTCCAGCCAGTCGTCGGGCACGTCGGCGATCAGGTCGGAGAAGGCGTCCTCGATGCCCTTGAAGTGGGCGCCGAAGATGCGGTCGAAGCGATCGAACTGGGTCTCGTCCTTCACGAGACAGGCGCGGGAGAGGTAGTAGAAGTTATCGACGCTGCGCTCGGCCAGCCCGTTCTTCAGCGCCTCGAGCAGGGTCAGCAGCTCGGTGATGGAGGTCTTCAGCCCCCCTTCGCGCAGCATGAAGAAAAACTGGATCAGCACGGCTCAGCGCGCCCTCCTCGACATGAACACCAGCTGCTCGAACAGGTGCACGTCCTGCTCGTTCTTCAGCAGCGCGCCGTGCAGCGGCGGTATCGCCTTGCGGTTGTCGTCGCTCCTGAGCGCCTCGGGCGGGATGTCTTCGGCCAGCAGCAGCTTGATCCAGTCGAGCAGCTCGGAGGTGGAGGGCTTCTTCTTCAGCCCCGGCACGTCGCGCACCTGGTAGAAGCTCTCCAGCGCCTCGCGCAGCAGCTCCTTCTTCAGCCCCGGGAAATGGACGTCGACGATCTCGGTCATCGTCTCCTTGTCCGGGAACTTGATGTAGTGGAAGAAGCAGCGGCGCAGGAACGCATCCGGCAGTTCCTTCTCGTTGTTCGAGGTGATGATCATGATGGGGCGGTGCCTCGCCTGCACGAGTTCCTTGGTCTCGTAGACGAAGAACTCCATGCGGTCGAGCTCCTGCAGCAGATCGTTCGGGAACTCGATGTCGGCCTTGTCGATCTCGTCGATCAGCAGCACCGGCTGCTCGTCGCAGGTGAAGGCCTCCCACAGCTTGCCGCGCACGATGTAGTTGGCGATGTCGTGCACCTTCGGGTCGCCCAGCTGGGAGTCGCGCAGCCGCGCCACCGCGTCGTACTCGTAGAGCCCCTGCTGGGCCTTCGTCGTCGACTTGATGTGCCATTCGAGCAGCGGCTTGCCCAGCGCCCGGGCCACCTCCTGCGCCAGCATCGTCTTGCCCGTGCCCGGCTCGCCCTTCACGAGGATGGGCCGCTGCAGGGTCACCCCCGCGTTCACCGCCATCATCAGGTCTTCGGTCGCGACGTAGCGGTCGGTACCCGTAAATCTGCTTTCCGTCATGTCCAGTCCTGTACCCGTGCGTTGCGCACTGAGCCATTCAGTATCCGGGTACAGCCCCGCGCTGACAACCCGGCTCAGCCGCCCGCCGGCGGCACCAGTTCGAGGCGATGCGCGGGCGCGCCCGGCAGGAACGGGCTCGGGCGGCCGTCGGCCCAGTCCCCGTGCCCGGCGTCGTACCAGGGCGAGAGCGGATGGCCGCTCTGGCCCGTCGGCATGTGGAAATAGCCCTGCTCCTCCGCCCCCGGGGAGACGGCGAAACGCTCGGAGGCGCCGAAACGCGCCGACTGGGCCCGGGGCAGGTTGGCGTCGCCCGGCAGCGGCTCGTACGGCATGTCCAGCCAGCGCGCCAGCGCCGGCACGGCGCGGGACAGGGGGTGCTGGATGCGCACCGTGTTGCGCTCGCCCCAGGTGCGCTCCGCCAGTGGCGAGTCGTAGTTTTCCCCGTACCAGTCGAGCGAGGCGTCCACGGCGTCCAGCAGCAGCTCGCGCCAGTTGCCGTAGTCCGGGTTCAGGAGATGTGGCGGGCGCTCGGTGACCAGGCGCCAGGCGGTGCCCTCGAATTGCCGGCTGAGCGCCAGGCGGCGGTCCTCCGGCAGCGCCGGGGTCAGCTCCGCGGTGAGGCCGGCCATGACCCGCTCCAGCACACGGCTGCGGAAGCTGCGCACCAGCCGATAGCCCACGGAGTCCACGCTGGCCCGGGGGATCCAGTCCTCCGCCAGCGCCCGGTATCGGCCGCGGGCAGGATTCGCCTCGACGGCGTGGCTGTCGAGGAGATCGAGCAACAGCCGGCGCCAGCGGGCGAGGAAGACGGCCCGGTCGTCCAGCTGGATGGCCAGCATGTCCTCGGGCCGCGCTTCGTCGATCAGGGCGAGCGCGTCGCGGATCTGCCCCGCCCGGGCGCCCAGGTCGTAATCGCCGGGGCCGATCATGCGGAAGGCCTCGCCGTCGATGACGCGGGCGTTGGCCGTCCAGATGCGACCGGAGGACGGATCGACGAGGCGCGGGTACTCCTCCGGCCCCAGCCAGCCGTCCCAGCCCGTGCCCGGCCGGCTCCAGTCCGCCGGCCGGCGCGAATCGAAAGCGCCGCTGCGCCGCGGGATGCGGCCCGCGATGGTCCAGGCGATGCGCCCGTCGGCGTCGGCCACCGTGAAGTTCTGCGGCGGTATGCCCGCGGCCGCCGCCAGCGGCAGCGCCTCGGTCACGCTGCGCGCTCCCTCCAGCCGCATGAGGCCGAGGTTCACCGCCCCGGGGCGGTGAGCGGTCCAGGCGACGGCGAATTCACCGTCCTCCGGCGTGATGCCGGGCACCACCGGGCCCCAGACGGTCTCGCGCACGACGAGCTCCACGGGCTCGCCGCCGGCGACCTCGATGGTCTCGGTGACGTGCCGGTACTCGCGCTCGCCGTCCGGCGTCCGGTAGGTGCCGGGTCGGGACCCGGGACGCAGCGCCACCAGGTCCGTCCAGTCGCCGTAGCTGTTGGTGAAGCCCCAGGCGATGCGGCCGTTGGAGCCCGCGACGAGGGCCGGTGTGCCGGGCAGGGTTACGCCGCACAGTCGCACGCCGTCCGCCTCGTGCACGAGACAGGCACGGTAGAACGTATTGGGCACGGCCAGGCCCAGGTGCATGTCGTTGGCCACGAGGCCGCGGCCGTCCGCGGTCAGCGGGCCGGCGATGGCCCAGTTGTTGCTGCCCGGGATCACGGGCGGCTCCGGCTCGGCTGCGGGGGCCGGCGCCACCCGGCCGGTGACGGTGCGCAGGTCGTAGCGGCTCTCGGCGGGCAGCGGCGGCACCGGCGCGGGCCCGCCGGCCAGCGGCGCGTCCCACTCCGTGCCGAGCGGATAGAGCAGATCGTACAGCGCGCGCGGCACACGGCGATGGACGAAGCCGCGCTCCATATCGCGCCGGCCGGTCTCGTCGTTCAGCTGCAGGAACATGGCGTAGAGGACGAGCACCGTGTCCTCGGGCCGCCAGGGCACGGGCTCCTGGCCGAGCAGGAGATACTCGAACGGCCGCGCGCCGAGGCTCCCGAGCCCCGCGTTCACACCCGCCGTGTAGGCGCGGATGATCGCCTGCTCCGCGGCGCTCGACGCGGCCACCACGGCCTCGGCCCGGCTGCGGAAGCGGTGCAGGCGCAGGCCGCGGTCCATCTCCAGCGCGGCCTCGCCGAACAGAGCGGCCAGCTCGCCGGCGGCGCCCCGCCGCGCGAGATCCATCTGGAAGTAGCGGTCCTGGCCGTGCACGAAGCCGGTCGCGAACGCGAGATCGGTGCGGTTGCCGGCACCGAGCGTCGGCACGCCCCGGGCATCCCGCTCGATGGCGACGGGCGCCGCCAGGCCGGCCTGCTCCAGGCGGCCGTCGACGGGGGGCAGGCTCGCCCGCAGGAGCAGCCAGGCCGCGGCGAGCGCGCCGAGCGCGGTCAGCCCCAGCGCCACCGCGCCGCGCACGAGCCAGCGCCGTCCCCGCCCCGCCGTCATGGTCTCTGCCGTTCAGTCACCGCGCACGACGCGCAGGATTTTCATCGCGTTGGTGCCGCCCTGCACGCCGGTCATGTCGCCCTTGGTGAAGATCACGAGGTCGCCCTCCTCCACCAGGCCGCGGCCGAGCATCAGGTCGAAAACCTCGCGATAGACGCTCTGCGCATCCGTGTGGGTGATATCGAAAGACACCGGATAAACGCCCCGGTAGAGCACCACCCGCCGCCGCGTCCGCTCGTGGCGCGTGAAGGCGTAGATGGGGATGTCCGAGCGCACCCGCGACATCCAGCGGGCCGTCGATCCGGACTCGGTCAGCGCGATGATCGCCTTCACCGCGAGATGGTTGGCGGTGTACATCACGGCCATGGCGATGGCCTCGTCGACGTAGCGGAAGGTATCGTCGATACGCTCCCGGCGCCGGGAGCCGGCGGTGCCGTACTTCTCCGCGCCCACGCAGACCTCGGCCATGGCGCGGACGGCCTCCACCGGATACTGGCCCACCGCGCTCTCGGCGGAGAGCATGACCGCGTCGGTGCCGTCGATCACGGCGTTCGCCACGTCCGACACCTCGGCCCGGGTGGGCATGGCGCTGGAGATCATCGACTCCATCATCTGCGTGGCGGTGATGGCGATCCGGTTGTACTGGCGGGTCCTCGTGATGATGCGCTTCTGCAGGCCGGTGAGTTCGGCGAATCCCATCTCCACGCCGAGATCCCCGCGGGCCACCATGACGACGTCGGACGCCGCGATGATCGAATCGATCTCCTCGACCGCCTCGGCACGCTCGATCTTGGCCACCATCAGGCCCTCGCCCCCGGCCTCGCGGAACAGCCGGCGGGCTTCCTCGATATCGGCGGCGGTGCGAACGAAGGAGACGGCCAGGTAATCGAAGTCCAGCTCCGCCGCCAGCCGGATGTCCTCCCGGTCCTTGTCCGTCAGCGCCGGGGCGGAGAGCCCGCCGCCGCGCAGGTTGATGCCCTTGTGGTCGGACAGGACGCCGCCGATGACCACCCGGGTGTGCACCCGGTTGCCCTCGATGCCGGTGACCTCCAGCTCGATCTGGCCGTCGCTCAGCAGCAGCATGTCGCCGGGTTCGACGTCGGCGGCCAGGCCCTCGTAGGCGATGCCCACGCCGGCATCGGTGCCCGCGTCGGCGTCCAGATCCGGATCGAGGAAGAAGCTCGCCCCGCGCGCCAGCTGCTCGCTGCCGTTCTGGAAGCGGCGAATACGGATCTTCGGCCCCTGCAGGTCGCCGAGCAGGGCGACATAGCGCCCCTCCTCCGCAGCCACCCGCCGCAGGCTGTCCGCGCGTTCGCGCATCTCGTCCCCGCTGCCATGGGAGAAATTCAGGCGGGCCACGTCCAGGCCGGCGCGGATGATCTCCGCCATGACTTCCGGCTTTTCGGTGGCCGGCCCGAGGGTCGCAACGATTTTCGTTCTTCTCAAGTGCCTGCCCTCCTGTCGGCAGCGCGGGATTATCGCACAGCCTCGCGCAGCACCTCCGGCGCATCGCGGGCACGCTGCCGGACGGCCGGATGCACGGGAGCGCGAGCGCTCACGGTCCCGGCTCCGGGGCGCCGTCAGGCTTGCGCGGCGCGCTCCTCGAGCATGGCCACGGCGGGCAGCGTCTTGCCTTCGAGGAACTCCAGGAAGGCGCCGCCGCCGGTCGAGATGTAGGAGATGCCGTGGGCGACACCGTACTTCTCGATCGCCGCCAGCGTATCGCCGCCGCCGGCGACGGAGAACGCATCGCTGTCCGCGATGGCCTGGGCGAGTATGCGGGTGCCCTCGCCGAACTGGTCGAACTCGAACACGCCCACCGGCCCGTTCCAGACCACCGTGCCCGCCTCCGCGATGATCGCGGCGAAGCGCTCCGCGGTATCCGGGCCGATGTCCATGATCATCTCGTCCTCGGTCACGGCCTCCACCGGCTTCACGTCCGCCTCGGCCGCGGCGTCGAACTCCCGGGCAACGACCACGTCGCTCGGCACCGGTATGTCCGCCCGGTCGGTCTCGTCGGCGGCCAGGCGCTTCGCCACGGCGAGCATGTCGGCCTCGTGCAGGGACTTGCCCACGTCGTGGCCGGCGGCCGCGATAAAGGTATTCGCTATGCCGCCGCCGACGATGAGGTGGTCCACCTTGTGCACCAGCGACTCCAGCACCGACAGCTTCGTCGACACCTTGGAACCGCCGACGATGGCCACCACCGGCGTCTGCGGATGCTCCATCGCCTGGGTCAGCGCCTCCAGCTCGCGTGCCAGCAGCGGACCGGCGCAGGCCACCGGCGCGAACTTCGCCACGCCGTAGGTGCTGGCCTGGGCGCGGTGGGCGGTGCCGAAGGCATCCATCACGAACACGTCGCACAGCGCCGCCATGCGCCGCGACAGGGATTCCTCACAGCCCTTCTCGCCCTGCTCGAAGCGCACGTTCTCCGCCAGCACCACCTCGCCCGGCGCGACGTCCACACCGTTCAGCCAGTCGGTGACCAGCTTCACCTCGCCGCCCAGCAGCTCGCCGAGCCGCCGGGCCACCGGCGCCAGCGAGAACTCGGGCTGCACGGCGCCTTCCTTCGGCCGGCCGAGATGGGACATCACGATGACCGCGGCACCCGCGTCCCGTGCCAGCCGGATGCCTTCCAGCGCGGCCCGGATGCGGGTATCGGAGGTGATGCGGCCGTCGTCGAGCGGCACATTGAGATCTTCGCGGATCAGAACCCGCTTTCCCTGCAGATCCAGATCCGTCATCTTGAGGATAGTCATTACCTGCTCCCCGGAGGTGGGCCGGCACGGCCCGGCGGCGGCCACCGGCCACCATCCGGCGCCGCGCCGGAGTTGGAAGGGTCAGCCGGCTTTCGCCAGCGCCAGGGCCGTGTCCAGCATGCGGTTGGAGAAGCCCCACTCGTTGTCGTACCAGGCGCAGACCTTCACCAGCGTGCCCTGCATGACCTTGGTCAGCGTCGAGTCGTAGGTGGAGGATGCCGGGTCGTGGTTGAAGTCGACGGACACCAGCGGGCCGTCGCTGTAGGCCAGGACACCCTTCAGCGGACCCTCGCTGGCCTCCTTCAGGATCTTGTCGATCTCCTCCTTGCTCGTCTCCCGGGAGGCGACGAAGGTCAGGTCGACCATGGACACGTTGATGGTGGGCACGCGCACGGCGAATCCGTCCAGCTTGCCCTGCAGCTCGGGCAGCACCAGACCCACGGCGGCAGCCGCCCCGGTCTTGGTCGGGATCATCGACATGGTCGCCGAGCGTGCCCGGCGCAGATCCTTGTGGAAGACGTCGGTGAGCACCTGGTCGTTCGTGTAGGCATGGATCGTGGTCATGATGCCGTGCTCCACGCCGATGGCGTCGTGCAGCGGTTTCACCAGCGGCGCCAGGCAGTTGGTGGTGCAGGAGGCATTCGAGACCACGGTGTCCGAAGCGGACAGTGTGTCGTGGTTCACGCCGTAGACGATCGTCGCATCGGCATCACCACCTGACGGCGCCGAGATCAGCACCTTGCTCGCCCCCGCCTTTATGTGGGCAGACGCCTTCTCCTTGGTGCGGAACAGGCCGGTGCACTCCAGCACGATGTCCGCGCCGAGTTCGCCCCAGGGCAGCTTCGCCGGATCCCGCTCGGCCATCACCCGGATGCGGTCGCCGTTGACCACGATCGCATCGTCCTCCACCTCGACCGTGCCCGGGAACTTGCCGTGGGCCGTGTCGTAGCGGGTCAGATAGGCGTTGGTCTCGGCGTCGCCGAGATCGTTGATGCCCACGATCTCGAGTTCCGCGCGCCGGTTACTCTCGTAGAGCGAGCGCAGGACCATGCGTCCGATCCGTCCGTAGCCGTTGATGCCAAGCTTGATAGTCATCGATTCCTCCTGGTGCGGCGCGCGAAGGCGCGCCTGCTCTGCATGACCGTTCCGTCAGACGGCCCTCAGGCGCCGAGCCTGCGGGCCACCGTTACTACATTGTCTACCGAGAAGCCGAACTTCTCGAATAATTCTCCCGCCGGGGCGGATTCGCCGAACCGGTCGAGGCCGATCACGGCGCCGTCGGGTCCGACGTAGCGCCACCAGCCGGCGGTGGCTCCCGCCTCGATGGCCAGCCGGCGGGTGACGGACGGCGGCAGCACCGCCTCGCGGTACGCGCGATCCTGACGGTCGAAGACTTCGCAGCACGGCATGGAGACCACCCGGACGGCGAGACCGTCGCCGGCCAGGTGTTCGGCCGCGGCCGTGGCGAGATGCACCTCGGAGCCCGTCGCGATCAGGATGAGCTCCGGGTCCCCTTCCGCCTCGCGCAGCACGTAGCCGCCCCGCGCGATGGCCTCGATGCCTTCGTCGTCACGCTGCTGATGCGGCAGCCCCTGGCGAGTAAGCACCAGGGCCGTGGGCCCGTCGCGGCGCTCCAGGGCCGAGCGCCACGCCACCGCCGTCTCGACGGTATCGCAGGGCCGCCAGACCCGCAGGTTCGGCATCAGCCGCAGGCTCGCGGTGTGCTCGATCGGCTGGTGGGTGGGGCCGTCCTCGCCGAGACCGATGGAGTCGTGGGTATAGACGAGGATATTCGGCACCTCCATCAGCGCCGCCATGCGCACCGCGTTGCGGGCGTAGTCGGAGAACACCAGGAAGGTGCCGCAGTAGGGCCGCAGACCGCCGTGCAGGGCGATGCCGTTGCAGATGGCGGTCATCGCGAACTCGCGGACCCCGAAATAGACGTAGTTGCCCGAGGCATCCCCGGCATTCACGGCCTTCGAGCCGTCGTGCCAGGTGTTGTTCGAGCCGGTGAGATCGGCCGAGCCGCCCACCAGCTCCGGCAACCGCGGCGCGAATGCGTTCAGCGCGATCTGCGAGGCCTTGCGGGTCGCCACGTCGGCGCCGGCGGCGGCGATCTCCCGGATCGCGCCCTCGGCGGCCTCTGCCCACCCCGCCGGCAGCTCACCCGCCATGGCCCGGCGGTATTCCTCGGCCAGCCCGGGATGGGCCTCGTCGTACGCCTCGAGCAGGCGGTCCCACTCCGCTTCGGCCGCGGCGCCCCGCTCGCGGGCATCCCAGGCCGCGCGGACCGGCTCGGGCACCTCGAACGGCGGGTAATGCCAGCCCAGCTCCTCGCGGGCGGCGGCGATCTCGTCCTCGCCCAGCGGCGCGCCGTGGGTGTCTGCGCTGCCCTGCTTGTTGGGCGCGCCGTAACCGATGACGGTGCGGCAGCAGATCAGCGTGGGGCGAGCCGTCTCCGCCCTGGCGGCCTCCAGCGCGGCGGCCACGGCGTCGGGGGCGTGGCCGTCCACGTCGGGGACGACGTGCCAGCCGTAGGCGGCGAAACGGCCCGGCGTGTCGTCGGTGAACCAGGAGTCCACCTCGCCATCGATGGAGATGCCGTTCTCGTCGTACAGGCACACCAGTTTGCCGAGGCCCAGCGTGCCCGCGAGCGAGCAGGCCTCGTGGGAGATGCCCTCCATCAGGCAGCCGTCGCCCAGGAAGACGTAGGTATGGTGATCCACGATCGGGAAATCGGGCCGGTTGTAGCGGGCCGCGAGCATCTTCTCGGCCAGCGCCATGCCCACGGCATTGGCGAGGCCCTGTCCCAGCGGCCCGGTAGTGGTCTCGATGCCGAGATCCGGCTCGCGCTCGGGGTGGCCGGCCGTGCGGTAGCCCAGCTGGCGGAAATTCCTGAGCTCGTCCAGGCCCAGCTCGTACCCGGTGAGGTGCAGTAACGAGTACAGCAGCATCGAGCCGTGCCCGTTCGAGAGCACGAAGCGATCCCGGTTGTCCCAGCGCGGGTTCGAGGGATTATGTCGCAGGAAATCGTTCCACAGCACCTCGGCGATGTCCGCCATGCCCATCGGCATGCCGGGGTGGCCGGACTTCGCCGCCTGCACGGCGTCCATGGACAGCGCACGCAGCGCGTTGGCCCGTTCCCGCCGCGGCGGACGACCGGCGCGCGTGTCTTCTGCGGTGCTCGACATCGGAATTCCCCAAACGATGAGGCGCGCATTTTCGCTTTTTGGTAGGGTGCCGGCAAGCGCGGTCCGGGCCGGTCCGCGCGGGCCCTGTCTCGCTTCTGCGCAGCAATATGTCCAAAGAACGGGGCAAGCCCGAAATAAATTCTTGTATCATTGACGGTTACGTTGACAGTTACGTCTCAATTGCGGAAAGAAGCTCATGAGCAATGCCTTCCTGTTCACCTCCGAGTCGGTCTCCGAGGGCCACCCGGACAAGGTCGCCGACCAGATCTCCGACGCGGTACTGGACGCCATCCTGGCCGACGACAAGAACGCCCGCGTGGCCTGCGAGACGCTGGTGAAGACCGGCATGGTCATGGTCGCCGGCGAGATCACCACCACGGCCTGGGTGGACATCGAGGCCCTGGTGCGCGAAGTGGTCACCGGCATCGGCTACACCAGCTCGGACATGGGCTTCGACGGCGACTCCTGCGCCGTGCTTAACGCCATCGGCAAGCAGTCGCCCGACATCGCCCAGGGCGTGGACCGGGAGGACCGGCGCAGTCAGGGCGCCGGCGACCAGGGGCTGATGTTCGGCTACGCCACCAACGAGACGGACGTGCTCATGCCGGCGCCCATCACCTTCTCCCACCGCCTGGTGAAGCGTCAGGCCGAGGTGCGCAAGTGCGGCGACCTGACCTGGCTGCGCCCGGACGCCAAGAGCCAGGTGACCTTCCGCTACGAGGATCACAAGCCGGTCGCCATCGACGCGGTGGTGCTCTCCACCCAGCACGCCCCGGACATCTCCCAGGCCGAGCTGCGCGAAGCGGTCATGGAGGAGATCATCAAGCCGGTGCTGCCGGCCGAATGGCTCGATAAGGACACCGTCTATCACATCAACCCCACCGGCAGCTTCGTGATCGGCGGCCCCATGGGCGACTGCGGCCTGACCGGGCGCAAGATCATCGTCGACACCTACGGCGGCAGCGCCCGTCACGGCGGCGGCGCCTTCTCCGGCAAGGACCCCTCCAAGGTGGACCGCTCGGCGGCCTACGCGTGCCGCTACGTGGCCAAGAACATCGTCGCGGCCGGCCTCGCGGAGCGCTGCGAGATCCAGGTCTCCTACGCCATCGGCGTGGCCGAGCCCACCTCCATCTCCGTGCGCACCTTCGGCACGGGCAAGGTGCCCGAGGACCGGCTCACCGCGCTGGTGCGCGAGCACTTCGACCTCACGCCCTACGGCATCCTGGAAATGCTGGACCTGATCCGGCCGATCTATCGCAAGACCGCGGCCTACGGCCACTTCGGCCGTCTGGACGCCGACTTCACCTGGGAGCGTACGGACGTGGCAGAGACCCTGCGGGGCGCCGTCGCCGCCTGATGGGTCGGCACTGCATTGCCAATGAATCCGCGCCGCATCGCGGGGCGAAAGAACTGAACACCTGGAACATCTGACGGAGAAGACCCAATGAGCAGCAACGCCGCCGAAATGCCGGCACAGGACTACCGCGTAGCCGACATCGGCCTGGCCGAGTGGGGCCGCAAGGAGATCGCGATCGCCGAGACGGAGATGCCCGGCCTGATCGCCGTCCGCGAGGAGTTCGCCGAGCAGCAGCCGCTGGCCGGTGCGCGCATCGCCGGCTGCCTGCACATGACCATCCAGACGGCAGTGCTGATCGAGACGCTGACCGCGCTGGGCGCCGAGGTGCGCTGGTCCTCCTGCAATATCTTCTCCACCCAGGACCACGCGGCGGCGGCCATCGCCGCCACCGGCGTGCCGGTGTTCGCCTGGAAGGGCGAGACCGAGGAGGAATACTGGTGGTGCGTCGACCAGACCATCACCGGCCCCGACGGCTGGAAGCCGAACATGCTGCTGGACGACGGCGGCGACCTGACCCAGGTGGTGCACGAGAAGCACCCGGAACTGATGAAGGAGATCCGCGGGCTCTCCGAGGAGACCACCACCGGCGTCAAGCGGCTCTACGAGATGCAGCGCGACGGCACGCTGGGCTGCCCCGCCATCAACGTCAACGACTCGGTCACCAAGTCCAAGTTCGACAATCTCTACGGCTGCCGGGAGTCCCTGGTGGACTCCATCAAGCGGGCCACCGACGTCATGGTCGCCGGCAAGATCGCCGTGGTCTGCGGCTACGGCGACGTGGGCAAGGGCAGCGCGCAGAGCCTGCGCGCCCTGGGCTGCACCGTCTGGATCACCGAGATCGACCCCATCTGCGCGCTGCAGGCGGCCATGGAAGGCTACCGGGTCGTCACGCTGGAAGAGGCGGTGGACAAGGCGGACATCTTCGTGACCGCCACCGGCAACTACCACATCATCAGCGGCGAACACATGGAGCGGATGAAGAACCAGGCCATCGTCTGCAACATCGGCCACTTCGACAACGAGATCGACGTGGCCTACCTGCGCAAGCTCGAGTGGGAGAACATCAAGCCACAGGTGGATCACGTCATCTTCCCGGACGGCAAGCGCATCATCCTGCTGGCCGAGGGCCGGCTGGTGAATCTCGGCTGCGGCACCGGCCATCCGAGCTTCGTGATGTCCAACTCGTTCACCAACCAGGTGCTCGCCCAGATCGACCTCTGGCAGCATCCGGAGAACTACGAGAAGCGGGTCTACGTGCTGCCGAAACACCTCGACGAGAAGGTCGCCCGGCTGCACCTGAAGAAGATCGGCGCGAACATCACCACCCTGAGCGAGGAGCAGGCACGCTACATCGGCGTGCCCGTCGAGGGTCCCTACAAGCCGGATCATTACCGCTACTGATTGCGCCGGGCGCCGCGGCGGCAGCCGTGGCCGATGCGCGATATGATCGGGGCGGAGCCCGGCCGGGCTCCGCCCTTTTTCGTGCCCGGCCGTCCGAGGGAAGGAGCCTCCGGTGACTGACGAGTCGACGACGATGCGGATACTGCACATCACGGACCCCCATCTCTACGCCGACGCGGACGCCGAGCTGCGCGGCGTGCGCACGGCGGAATCGCTGGCGGCCGTGCTGCGCGATGCCCGTGCCGAGCAGACACCGGACGCGGTGCTGGTGACCGGCGATATCGCGCAGGACGAATCCCGCGGCGCCTACGAGCGCTTCCGCGACCTGCTGGCCGGCTGCGGGGCCCCGGTGTGGTGTCTGGCCGGCAATCACGACGACCCCGCCCTCATGGAGGAGATCCTCTCCGCGACGCCATTCACCTTCGGCGGGGTCGCAGCCGCGGGCGCCTGGCGAGTGCATCTCCTGTCCACCTGGGCGGAGGGCGAGATAGGCGGACGCCTGAGCGCCGAGGCGCTGGCGGCCGTCGAGTCGGACCTCACCGCCCACGGGGACGCTCCCGCGCTGGTCTGCCTGCACCACCATCCGGTGCCGGTGGGCAGCCGCTGGCTGGACGGTATCGGGCTGGCGGAGGCCGAGGGCTTGCTGCAGCTGGCCGACCGCCACACCCAGGTGCGCGGCATCGTCTGGGGCCACGTGCACCAGGAGCTCGACCGCCGCCGCAACCATTACCGCCTGCTGGCGACGCCCTCCACCTGCCGCCAGTTCATGCCGCGCCGGGACGAATTCGCCGTGGACGACCGGCCGCCGGCATGGCGCTGGCTGGAGCTGGGCGCCGACGGCAGCCTCGACACCCGGCTGCGCTGGCTCGAGCGGGGAGCCCGGCCGTGAACCGGTGCCGGCCTGCACGGTCAGCTCGCACGGCGGGCCTCGCCCGGCTCGTCCTGCTGCTGGCCGCTTTCGCCGTCCCCGCCGCGCCGGCGGGAGCCGACGGTCTGCCTCTCTGGCAGATCCGCGACGCCGATACCCGGGTATGGCTGCTCGGTTCCATCCACCTGCTGCGCGAGAGCGACTACCCGTTGCCCGAACCGATCCGGCAGGCCTACCGGCAAGCCGATGCGCTGGTGATGGAGCTGGACATGGACGACCTCGACTCGGCCATGGTGTCCGCCGTCATGTTCGCCCGCGGGACGCCGCCGGAAGGCGAGACGCTGGCCACGCTCATGGGCAGCGAGAAATACGCCCGCGCCCGCGAGGCGGCCGCCGCGGCCGGGATCGACCTGGACCGGCTGCAGGGCGCCGAGCCCTGGTACGCCGCGCTCACACTCACCCAGATGCTGCTCATGCGCCACGGCTACGACCCCCGCCAGGGTCTCGATGTGCACATGGCCACCCTCGCCCGCCGTGACGGCAAGCCGGTGGAGGGGCTGGAGACCTTCGAGGAGCAGATCATCTTGTTCGACACTCTGCCCAGGGGGCTGCAGAGCGACATGCTGCTCGAATCGCTGGCCGAGATCGAGGATCTCGAGGCGGGCATGGGGCGCACGGTCGATGCCTGGCGGCGGGGCGACACCGCCTACCTGGCCGACGAACTGCTGGAGGAACTGCGCCACTATCCGGACCTTTACGAGCGGCTGGTCACCGAGCGGAATCGCCGGTGGGTGCCGCGCCTGGCGGCGCTGCTGGAGCGCGAAGGGGACTACCTGGTCGTGGTGGGGGCGCTGCATCTCGTGGGGCCGGACAGCGTGCTGGCCATGCTCGCCGCCGAAGGCATCCGGTCGGAGCAGCTCGGCGCGGCGCCCGCGGACGGCCCCTGAAGGTTCAGCGAGGCTCGGCGGCGGGCGGTCACACCTCGACCATCTCGAAGTCTTCCTTGCCGGCGCCGCAGTCGGGGCAGCGCCAGGACAGCGGCACGTCCTCCCATCGGGTGTTCGGCGGGATGCCGGATTCCGGATCGCCCTCGGCCTCGTCGTAGAGGTAGCCGCAGATGAGGCACATATAGCTCTTCATGGGAGACGGCTCTTCATGGGAGATTGCTTTTCATGAAAGATTCCGGCGCATTGCAGTTACGGATATCGACGGCAATGATACGGGCCGGCCGGCGGGTTTTGAAGGCGGTTCGGCCTCGGTTAGGATGCGCCCAGCACAGGAGGTAAGCATGAGTCTGTTTTCCG
The DNA here is from genome assembly GCF_040706535.1 of Lentisalinibacter orientalis. Taxonomy (NCBI): domain Bacteria; kingdom Pseudomonadati; phylum Pseudomonadota; class Gammaproteobacteria; order Woeseiales; family Woeseiaceae; genus Lentisalinibacter; species Lentisalinibacter orientalis. The sequence goes on along the minus strand of NZ_JAPDRJ010000001.1, from coordinate 1,569,084 downwards.
AAGCCAGCAAGTACATCCCCGGCGGCGTGAACTCCCCCGTGCGGGCATTCGCGGCGGTGGGCGGCGAGCCGCTGTTCTTCAAGCGCGCCAGGGGCCCGCGGGTGTGGACCGAGGACGGGCGGGAGCTGATCGACTACGTCGGCTCCTGGGGCCCCATGATCCTGGGCCACGCCCATCCGAAGGTCATCGAGGCCGTGCAGCGCACGGCGGAAGACGGGCTGTCGTTCGGCGCGCCCTGCGTGCTGGAGACCGAGATCGCCCGCAAGATCACCGAACTCGTGCCCTCCATGGAGCTGGTGCGCATGGTGAGCTCCGGCACCGAGGCCACCATGAGCGCCATCCGTCTCGCCCGGGGCTACACCGGGCGAGACCTGATCGTGAAGTTCGAAGGCTGCTATCACGGCCATTCGGACTCGCTGCTGATCAGCGCCGGCTCCGGCGCGCTGACCTTCGGCGTGCCGAGTTCTCCCGGCGTGCCGGCGGGACTGGCCGAGCTCACGCTCACGCTGGAGTTCAACAACAGCGAACAGGTGCGCGAAGCCTTCGCCGAGTACGGCGAGCGCATCGCCTGCGTCATCGTCGAACCGGTGGCCGGCAACATGAACTTCGTGCCGCCGGTGCCGGGCTTCCTGGAGACGCTGCGCGAGACCTGCTCGGACGCCGGCGCCGTGCTCATCTTCGACGAGGTGATGACCGGTTTCCGGGTGGCGAAGGGCGGCGCCCAGTCGGTGTTCGGGATCAAGCCGGATCTCACCACCTTCGGCAAGGTCATCGGCGGCGGCATGCCGGCCGCGGCCTTCGGCGGCAAGCGCGAGATCATGGAGCACATCGCACCGCTCGGCCCCGTGTATCAGGCCGGCACGCTGTCCGGCAATCCGGTGGCCATGGCCGCCGGTCTCGCCACGCTGGAGGGCATCGACCAGGAAGGCTTCTACGAGGACCTCGCGGCGCGGACGCAGCAGCTGGCGGACGGCATGGCCGGCGCGGCGGCCGAAGCCGGAGTCCCGCTGGCCACCGGATCACTGGGCGGCATGTTCGGCTTCGTGTTCACGGCCGACGGGCCGGTGCGCACCTACCGCCAGGTGGCGGACGCCGACGTGGACCGCTTCCGCCGCTTCTTCCACGCCATGCTGGAGCGCGGCGTCTATCTCGCGCCGTCGGCCTTCGAGGCAGGCTTCGTCTCGGCCGCCCACGGCGAGACGGAGATCGCAGCCACGCTGGAGAAGGCGGCCGAGGCCTTCGCGGAGATCGCCGACTGACGCTCAGCCGTCGTCTTCGTCCGCGTCCTGCGCCGAACGCAGTATCACGCGGATGATTTCGAGCCGCTGCAGCGCGTCCTCCGTCTCGAGGCAGAACTGTTTCTGCTCGGGCGTGATCGGCAGGATCTCCGCGTAGCGGTAACCCACCCAGGTGGCGTCGTCGTAGCGGCGCTCCAGCAGCTCGTACAGCCGGCCGAGGTCGTCCAGCACGCCGCGCAGGATATCCACCATGGGCCGGAAGGCGGCCGGCAGGTCGACGCGGGGCTCGGGCGCCAGCCAGGAGACCCGCGCGAGATTCAGCCCGTCCGGGGCCTGGCGCACCGACTCCACGCGGAATCGCTCGCTGCCCTGGGCGGTGATGCCCAGCAGCCCGTCGCTGCCCTGGTACCAGTCGACGATCTTCGCCAGCGTGCCGGTGCCGTAGGTGCTGGCCGTGCCCGTCTCCGTCCCTGCGCGGATGAGGACGACGCCGAAGCCCGCGTCCTCGCGCAGACAGCGGCTGATCATATCCAGATAGCGGGTCTCGAAGATGCGCAGGGGCAGCGGGCCCTCGGGGTAGAGGACCGTACGCAGGGGGAACAGCGGGATTTCGGTTTCGCTCATGCTCACCTGCCATTCGCTGTCAGGCGGCCGGCAGATGCGCCGGTCGCGCCGGCCGGACTTCAGCCCCGCGCGCTCAGTGCGGCAACCACCCGCTCACGCAATCCGCCGAAGCCGCCGTTGCTCATCAGCACGAGGATATCGCCGGCGGCCACCTCGCGCAGCACTCCCTCGGCCATCTCGCCGTAATCCCCGGCGAGCGTGGCACGGTCGCCCAGGGATGCGAGCGCCGCGGCCAGATCCCACTCGAGACCGTCGGGCGCGAAGACGAACACCCGGTCGGCGCCGGCGAGCGAGCCGGCCAGCGTCTCGCGGTGCACGCCCAGGCGCATCGTGTTCGAACGCGGTTCCAGGGCCACCACGATGCGGGCCTCGGGCTCGCGCCGGCGCAGGCCCGCCAGCGTCCTGGCGATGGCGGTGGGGTGATGGGCGAAGTCGTCGTACACCCGGATACCACCGCCCTCGGCCGCCAGTTCCAGGCGCCGGCGCACGCCGCGGAAGCGGGCCACCGCGGCCAGCGCCGCCGCCGGCTCCACCCCCACCGCCGCGGCGGCGGCGACCGCCGCAGCCGTATTCTCCAGGTTGTGTTCGCCGGCCAGCGGCCAGTCGTCCTGCAAGCGTTCCCCGCCCGGCCCGGCCAGACTGATGCCCTCGCCGTCGGGCCCGAAATCCACCCGCCAGTCCGCCTCGCCGGCGGCCGCAAAGGTCTCCACCGGCGTCCAGCAGCCCATCGCCAGGGTCTCGGCGAGTTCCGCATCGCCCGCCCGTACCACCAGCCGCCCGCCGCCCGGCACGGTGCGGATCAGCTGATGGAACTGCCAGCGGATGGCCGCCATGTCCGCGTAGATATCGGCGTGGTCGTATTCCAGGTTGTTCAGCACCGCCACCCGTGGCCGGTAGTGCACGAACTTGGCGCGCTTGTCGAAGAAGGCGGTGTCGTACTCGTCGGCCTCCACCACGAACAGGTCGGAGCCGCCGAGGCGCGCGGAGGCGCCGAAGTCGAGCGGGACGCCGCCGATCAGGAAGCCGGGCTCGAGTCCGCTGGCCTCCAGTATCCACGCCAGCAGGCTGGAGGTGGTGGTCTTGCCGTGAGTGCCGGCCACCGCCAGCACGCGCCGCCCGGCCAGCACGTGCTCGGCCAGCCAGTCCGGTCCCGACGTGTAGGGCAGCCCCTGCTCCAGCACCGCCTCCACCAGCGGGTTGCCCCGGCTCATCACGTTGCCGATCACCACCATGTCCGGCGCCGGCTCGAGCTGGCCGGGATCCCAGCCTTCGGTCACCTCGATGCCGAGCCGCGCGAGCTCCTCGCTCATCGGCGGATAGACCTCCCGGTCGCAGCCCGTGACCCGGTGGCCGGCCGCCTTCGCCAGACCGGCGATACCGCCCATGAAGGTGCCGCAGATGCCGATGATGTGGATGTGCATGGTCGGACGGAGCGCCGGGTGCAGGCTCAGGCCGCCGGGAATTGCTGGTACAGCACGAGCTGGCCCGAGAACACCGCCAGTGCCAGCAGCGTGCCGCCGATCAGCGGCACCTCCAGCGCCCGCGCCATGATGTGGCCGTCCACCAGGATCGACCAGGCGATCAGGGCCAGCAGCACCATCACGCCGCCCTGCCCCTCCGCGTCGAGCGCACCGGTGGCGAGCAGCGGCAGCTCGGCGACGCTGATCAGCGCCGAGGCGCCGAACAGCGCGGCGAAGGTCTGGGGGATGCGGCCCTCATGGCCGCGCAGGCGCAGGGCGATGGTGTAGGTGCCGAGCGACAGGCCGAGGCTCAGCGCGAAGAAGACGGGAGACCAGGGCTGCCAGCCGCCGGACAGTGCCAGGCCGGTGAAACTCGCGAACAGCATGGCGGCGAACAGCAGGACGGCCAGGAAGAGCGAGCGCGGCAGTGCGTCCGGCCCCAGCCGCAACAGCACGATACCCGTCAGTGTACGGAGCAGTATCAGCACGCTGCGGCAGTGTATCCTCCCATGCAGCGCATAGTCTCACGATAACACCGGAGGGCAAAGACCCGCCCATGAGCGACATCCTCTTCATCGATACGCAGGCTTCCCTGCTCAGATTCCTGGAAACCTGCGAGACCGACGAGAGGCTCGCGGCGGATACGGAGTTCCTCCGGGAGCGTACCTATCACGCCCGGCTGTGTCTGGTGCAGCTCGCGGGTGGCGGCCATATCGCCTGCATCGATCCGCTGGCCGGGCTGGACCTCGAACCGTTATGGCAGTGCTTCGACCGCACCGAGCTGACCCTGCACGCCGCGCGCCAGGACCTGGAGGTGCTGCTCGGCACGGCCGGCCGTCTGCCGGGCCGTATCTTCGACACCCAGGTGGCAGCCGCCCTGTGCGGCTACCCGGCGCAGATCGGCTATGCCGCCCTGGTCCGTGAACTGCTCGGCATCGACCTCGGCAAGCATCACACGAGGACGGACTGGTCCCGCCGGCCGCTGAGCGCCGAGCAGCTCGAATACGCCGCCGACGACGTGCGCTACCTGGAGGAGATGCGCGCCATCCTCAGCACCCGCCTGGAAGAACTCGGCCGGCTCGACTGGGCTGCCGCCGACAGCAACGAGCTGCTGGACCCGGCGCTCTACGAGCCTGCGCCGGAGTCGGCGTGGCAGCGGCTGAAGGGCCTCGCCCGCATGGACGAGCGCAGCGCGGCGGCGGCCGCCGCCCTCGCCGTGTGGCGGGAGGAAGAGGCCCTGCGGGCCGACCGGCCCCGGCAGTGGATATTGAAGGACGCGCCTCTCATCGCCCTCGCCCAGGGACGGCCGTCCAGCCGCGAGGCGCTGGCGCAGACCGAGGGCGTCCCGGCCGGGCTCGCCCGGCGGGCCGGAGACCAGCTGCTGCGGGTCATCGGCCGCGCCGGTCCGTCGCCGGTGGTGCGGCGGGGTGCGCCGTCGCCGGCGGAGAAGGCGCTGGTGGCGAAGATGGCCGCCGTCGTGAAGGGCAAGGCGGAGGAGCTCGGCATCGAGCCCGAGCTGATCGCCTCACAGAAGGACCTGCGCCGGGCGGCCGCCGGCGGCGACGGGCTCCGGGCGCTGTCCGGCTGGCGCAGGGAATTGGTCGGCGAGGCCCTGGAGACGCTGCTCGAGCGGCGGGCTCAGTCCTCGACCGCCGAGACCAGCCGCTCGTAGACGGCCTCCACGGTGCCGTCGGCGTCCACGGTCTTCAGCAGGCCCCGGTCCCGATAGTAGTCCACCAGCGGCGCCGTCTGCTCCCGATAGACCTGCAGCCGGTTGGCGATGGTCTCTTCGTTATCGTCGTCGCGCTGCAGGAGTTCGCCGCCCGCCTCCAGGCAGGCGTCGAGCTCTTCCCGGGACGAGAAATGGATATTGAGGACCTTGCCGGTGGCCGAGCAGGTGCGCCGTCCGGTCAGCCGTTTCATGAGGATGTCGAAATCCACGTCCATGAGCACCGCGGCATCCAGGGGCTGGCCCAGCTCGGCCAGCAGGTCGTCGAGGGACTCGGCCTGGGACTCGTTGCGGGGGAAGCCGTCCAGGATGAAGCCGTCGGCCACGTCGTCCTCGTTCAGCCGTTCCCGGATCATGCCGAGCACGAGGTCGTCGGAGACGAGCTCGCCGGCGTCCATGGCCGCCTTCGCCTTGCGGCCCAGCTCGCTGCCCGAGGCGACGGCCGCGCGCAGCAGGTCGCCGGTGGATATCTGCGGGATGCCCTTTTCGGCCATCAGCCGCTGGGCCTGGGTCCCCTTCCCCGAGCCGGGGGCGCCGAGCAAAACGATGCGCATGATTGAACTCCCTGCAGCAGACCGGCGGCCTGCGGACAACTTGCGGACAACTTGCGAACAACAGGCCGACGATCACGCCGACTCTGCGTCGACAACTCGCCTGTGAGGCGCGCAACCGTAGCCGCTCCCCGTGACGAGGTCAATTCGGCCCGCCGCATGAAGGCGGGCGGGAAATTGGCTATGCTCCCGGGCCAGTCGTCCATTGAGCCGAGCGAGGGATCCCATGTCAGCAAAGAAGGCAGCCAAGAACGCATTCTATGCCCAGTCCGGCGGCGTGACCGCCGTCATCAACGCGAGCGCCTGCGGCGTCATCGAGACCGCCCGCCAGCACAAGGACCGCATCGGCAAGGTCTATGCCGGGCGCAACGGGATCATCGGCGCGCTGACCGAGGACCTGATCGACACCAACCGGGAGTCGGCCAAGGCGATCGCCCAGCTCAAGCACACCCCCGGCGGGGCGTTCGGCACCGCCCGCTACAAGCTGAAGGGGCTGGACGAGAACAGGCGCGAGTACGAGCGGCTGATCGAGGTCTTCGAGGCCCACGACATCGGCTACTTCTTCTATAACGGCGGCAACGACTCCATGGACACCGCCCACAAGGTATCCCAGATCGGCCACAAGCTCGGCTTCCCCATCACCTGTATCGGCGTGCCGAAGACGGTGGACAACGACCTGCCGGTTACGGACAACTGCCCGGGCTTCGGCTCCGTGGCGAAGTACGTGGCGGTCTCCACCCGGGAGGCGGCCCTGGACGTCGCCTCCATGGCCGAGACCTCCACCAAGGTATTCATCCTGGAGGTCATGGGCCGGCATGCCGGCTGGATCGCCGCGGCCGCCGGGCTGGCGGGCGAGGGCCCCGACGAGCCGCCCCACATCATCCTGTTCCCGGAAGTCCCGTTCGAGAAGAAGAAGTTCCTGGCCCGGGTGAAGCGCTGCGTGAAGGACTACGGCTACTGCGTGATCGTCGTCTCCGAGGGCGCCCGCTACAAGGACGGCCGCTTCCTGGCCGACGCCGGCACGAAGGACGCCTTCGGCCACGTGCAGCTCGGCGGCGTGGCCTCGGAGGTCGCGACGATGGTGCGCGACGGCACCGGCTTCAAGTTCCACTACGCCATCGCCGACTACCTGCAGCGCTCCGCCCGCCACATCGCCTCGGCCACCGATGTGGAGCAGGCCTATGCGGTGGGCCGCGCGGCCGTCGAGATGGCGCTCGCGGGCGAGGATGCGGTGCTGCCGGTGATCAAGCGCACCTCGGACAGCCCCTACCGCTGGAAGATCGAGAAGGCGCCTCTCAGCCGGGTGGCGAACCGGGAGAAGAAGCTGCCGAAGCGCTACATCACGAAGGACGGCTACGGCATCACCGGCGCGGCCCGGCGCTACCTGGCACCGCTGATCAACGGGGAAGACTACCCGCCGTATTCCCGCGGCCTGCCCGTCTACGCCAAACTGCGCAACGTGCCGGTGAAGAAGAAGCTCAAGAAACGATTTGTGGTATGATGCGCGCGCTGTCGCCGCCGGGGACGTGTGGCGGCGACCTCTTGAGCGCCAAGAAACTCCGATAAACCAGCGAGTTACGGAACGAGCACCGGATCAGAAAACCAGCCGTAGCGGTGCGCGAGTCGCCACCGTCTGCGCAGCGGATCCGGGGCCCCGACCGGCCTGGTGCCCGTCGCCTGGGCACGGGCGGGGGCGCTCCAGCTGAAAAATCACGAACAACCGACGGTCCGCCGGGCCGATCGGTGGACATGACCGGGAGGAACATCTCATGTCGTATGAACTCGCGCTGTGGCTATGCATCGGCGCCGGCGTACTCGCCATCCTGTACGGACTGTTCTCGGTCCAGTGGGTCCTGAAGCAGTCCGCCGGCAACGAGCGGATGCAGGAGATCGGGGCGGCCATCCAGGAAGGCGCCGCGGCCTACATGAACCGCCAGTACACGACCATCGGCATCGTCGGCGTGGTACTCGCCATCGTCGTCGGCTTCGCCCTCGACTGGTGGACGGCGCTCGGCTTCGTCATCGGCGCCGTGTTCTCCGCCATGGCCGGCTACATCGGCATGTTCGTCTCCGTGCGCGCCAACGTGCGCACCGCCGAGGCCGCCCGCAAGGGGCTGAACCCGGCGCTGGACGTGGCCTTCCGCGGCGGCGCCATCACCGGTCTGCTGGTGGTCGGCCTGGGCCTGCTCGGCGTCGCCGGCTACTACGGCCTGCTGGGCGCCTTCGGCATCGAGGGCGAGAAGGCCATCAAGGCGCTGGTCGGCCTGGCCTTCGGCGGCTCGCTGATCTCCATCTTCGCCCGACTCGGCGGTGGCATCTTCACCAAGGGCGCCGACGTCGGCGCCGACCTGGTGGGCAAGGTCGAGGCCGGCATTCCCGAGGACGATCCCCGCAACCCGGGCGTGATCGCGGACAACGTCGGCGACAACGTGGGCGACTGCGCCGGCATGGCCGCGGACCTGTTCGAGACCTACGCGGTGACCATCATCGCCACCATGCTCCTCGGCGTGCTGTTCCATGCCGACTGGGGCTGGGCGGCCTGGGTGTATCCGCTGGTCCTCGGCGCGGCCTCCATCGTCGCCTCGATCATCGGCACCTTCTTCGTCAAGGCAGGCGCCAGCGGCTCGATCATGGGTGCGCTGTACAAGGGCATGATCGCGGCCGGCGTACTGGCCGCCGCGGCCTTCTATCCGATCACCACGGTGATGATGGGCGACACCGGCGAGGCAGGCGTGCTGTTCGGCGCTGCGCTCATCGGCCTGGCCCTCACCGCCTTCATGGTCTGGATCACCGAGTACTACACCGGCACCGATCACAAGCCGGTGCAGCTGGTGGCCGAGTCGTCGCTGACCGGTCATGCCACGAACATCATCGCGGGACTGGGCGTCTCCATGAAGGCGACGGCCTGGCCGGTGCTCGCGGTGTGCGCCAGCATCTGGGGTGCCCACGAGCTGGCCGGCCTGTACGGCATCGGCATCGCGGCGACGACCATGCTGTCGATGACCGGCATCGTGGTGGCGCTCGACGCCTTCGGCCCGATCACTGACAACGCGGGCGGCATCGCCGAGATGGCGGAGCTCGAGTCCGAGGTGCGCAACATCACCGACCAGCTCGACGCCGTAGGCAACACGACGAAGGCCGTCACCAAGGGCTACGCCATCGGCTCCGCCGGTCTGGCCGCCCTGGTGCTGTTCGCCGACTACACCCACGCGCTGGAGGCCAACTTCGACCAGCTGTTCGAGTTCGACCTGTCCGATCCCATGGTGATCATCGGCCTGCTGATCGGCGGTCTCGTGCCGTATCTGTTCGCCGCCCTGGCGATGGAGGCCGTGGGCCGCGCCGCCAGCTCTGTGGTGAATGAGGTGCGCCGGCAGTTCAAGGAGATGCCGGGCATCATGGAGGGCACCCAGAAGCCGGATTACTCCCGCGCGGTGGACATGCTGACCAAGGCCGCCATCAAGGAGATGGTGGTGCCCTCGCTGCTGCCGGTACTGGTGCCGATCGTGGTGGGCCTGATCCTCGGCCCGATCGCCCTCGGCGGCATGCTGCTGGGCACGATCATCACCGGTCTGTTCGTGGCCATCTCCATGACCGCGGGCGGCGGTGCCTGGGACAACGCCAAGAAGTACATCGAAGACGGCAACTTCGGCGGCAAGGGTTCCGAGGCGCACAAGGCCGCAGTGACCGGCGACACGGTCGGCGACCCCTACAAGGACACCGCCGGCCCGGCCATCAACCCGCTGATCAAGATCATCAACATCGTAGCGCTGCTGATCGTACCGCTGCTCTGATCGGGATCGGCCTAACGGCCCAGAACCGCCGGGCTCCTCAGGGACCCGGCGGTTTTTTTTATGGTGCCGGACACCGAAACTTCAGAAAGTCACGAAAGTTGCGAAAGTTGGATTAGTTCGGTCCGGCACCCAGGAGGCGGGGGCGGTCGATCAGGTAGCCCTGGGCGAAGTCCACGCCCATCTCGCGCAGCATGTCGAAGTCGCCCTGCTCTTCCACCTGCTCGGCCACGGTGCGGAAGTTCATCTTCCGCGCGAGCTTGATCATCGCGCTCACCATCTCCTGATTGACCGGGTCGCGGCCGAGGTGGCGGGTGAAGCTGCCGTCGATCTTCAGATAATCGATGGGCAGATGCTTCAGGTTGGAGAAGGCGCCGAGGCCGCTGCCGAAATCGTCCAGCGCAAACTTGCAGCCCATGCCGTGCAAGACCTCGATGAAGCGCTGGGCCTCGCGCGGCTCCATGATCAGCGCCGCCTCCGTCATCTCGAAGCAGATCCGGGCCGGGGCGACGCTCGTGCGGTCCAGCGACTCGACGACGAACTCCAGAAAATCCGCGTCGCCCAGCGTCTGGCCTGAAAGGTTGATGATGCAGCTGCGTCCGGCCGGAACCCGGATGTCGCCGGCGGCGATGGCGGTCAGCGTCGCGCTGACCACCCAGCGGTCGATCCGCGGCATCAGGTGATACTGCTCTGCCGCCGGCAGGAAGTCCTTCGGCGACTCCGTCCTGCCCTGGGCGTCCTGGAAACGCAGCAGCACCTCCATCGCCGGCCCGGATTCGCGCTCCGCGTCGAGCGCGATGATGGGCTGGGTCGCCAGCACGAAACCACCGTTGGACAGCGCGTCCTGCAGGCGTCGCAGCCACTGGATCTCGCCGCGCTCGCGCGCCGCCGCCTCATCCGCCGAGGAGTACACGTGCACCTGGCCGCGCCCCTGCTGCTTCGCCATGTAGCAGGCGGAATCCGCGGCGGCCAGCATGTCCTGCACCGAGCCGCTGTCGGGTCCCAGCTCGACGATGCCGACGCTGACGCCGATGGTGAAGATGCGGTCCTGCCACACGAAGCGGTGATCGGCCACTGCCTGCACCACGTCGCCGGCGATCTGACGGGCCTTCTCCAGCGGGCAGCCCATCAGCAGCATGCCGAACTCGTCGCCGCCGATGCGGGCGACGGAATCCGAGTCGCGCACCTGATCCTTGATCAGCGACGCCACCTCGCGCAGCAGCGCGTCCCCCGCCATGTGCCCGCAGGTATCGTTCACCGCCTTGAAGCGATCCAGGTCCATGTAGCAGAGGACGTGGTTCGCCTTCTCGCGGCGCGCATTGTCGATGGCCTCCTCCAGCCGCCGCTCGAGCTCGCGCCGGTTGATGAGGCCGGTCAGCGCATCGTGCGCCGCCTGATAGCTCATCTGCCGTGTGAGCCCCCGCATCTCGCTCACGTCGTGGAATACCACCACCACGCCCCGGATCTCCCCGTCCCCGGCGCGGATGGGCGAGGCGGTCAGCTCGACGGAATGCTCGTGTTCGTCGTCGCGACCCACCATCAGCGCCCGCCGTCCCATGTTGACCCGCTGGCGCATGGACAGACACCGCTCCACCGGGTCGCCGAGGGATCGTTTGTCGAGTTCGTCGATCAGCTGCATGATCTCGCCGAACGGCCGACCCTCGGACTCGTCCCGGGTGTAGCCGGTGAGCAGCTCGGCCTCGCCGTTCATGTAATCGATGCGGCCCCGGGTATCGGTGGTGATCACGCCGTCGCCGATGGACTCGATGACGGCCAGGGCCTGTCGGCTGTCGCCGTGCAGCCCCGCATCGCTCTCCCGGCGATGACTGATGTCGCGGCCCACCGTGAGCACGAGCTGGCGGTCGCCCCACTCCACCACCGCCATGCCGGCTTCCACCCACATGCCCTGCTCCCCGCCGTTGATGAGCTGCATCTCCAGCGTCTGGGGCCCGATCTCGCCGGCGAGCAGCCGGCTGACGGTGCGCCGGAACAGCGCCCGGAAAGCCGGACGCACCAGGTCGCTGACCGGCCGCCCCTGCAGTTGCTCGGCCTCCAGTCCCACGAGCCGCGCCGCGGACTCGTTGGCGAGCTGCACGCGGTCGTCGTGCAGCAGCACCACTTCGGGCATCGTGCGCACCAGCCGCCGCAGCCCGCGGTCGCGTTCGAACACGGCCTCGTCCTTCTCGGCGAGTGCATCGAACAGGCGGTTCAGCGAGCGCCCGAGGGGACCCAGCACAGGGTCGTCCGCGGGACGCAGCCGGCGCCCCACCGCGGCATCCGCAGACACCTCGACGATCTCCTGGTTGAGCCGCCGCAGCCGTTCGTGAAAACGCCGCCGCAGCACGATGAGCAGTATGGCCAGCACCACTACCGCCGGCACCAGGATGGTGACGGCGACGATCAGTGCGGTTTGCGGCATGGTTCGCTCATCGGTCCCCGGCTCCAGGACAGTGCAGGGTTAAAATTCTTGTTCTTTCAAGAGCCTAGACTCTCGGCACGACAAGCATAGCCTAATCCGTATCGGCACGGCCGACCAATTCACCATAACGCCCGCCGGATCGTCCCGCAGCATGCTTGTCAGCCTTCTGTAAACTCCGTAACCTCATCCGCCGTCCTGCCGCTTGCGGCCCATCGAGCAGTTGCCACAGATATCAAACACGGATATCGAAAATGGATATCGAGATCGCACGGGAACAGATGATCGACCAGCAGATCCGCGCCTGGGACGTGCTGCAGCCCCGGGTCCTCCGGATCCTGGGCGAGATCCCCCGCGAGCGCTTCGTGCCCGAGGCCTGGTCGAGCCTGGCGTTCGCCGACACCGAGATCCCCCTCGCCCACGGTGAGAACATGATGGCGCCGAAGGTGGAGGGCCGGCTGCTGCAGGCACTGGAGATAGAGCCCGGCGACCGGGTACTGGAGATCGGCACGGGCACCGGCTTCCTCACCGCCTGCCTGGCGCGTCTGGGCGAACACGTGGTCAGCGTCGACTGTTATTCGGATTTCGTCGCCACCGCAGGCGACCGGCTGCGGGAGTCCGACATTGTCAATGCCGAACTCCTGACCATGGACGCCATGCAGGAGCTGCCGGCCGGCGAGTTCGACGCCATCGCGGTGACCGGCTCGGTGCCCCGCTTCGAGCAGCGCTTCGCCGACGCGCTGGCCATGGACGGGCGCCTGTTCCTGGTGGTGGGCCAGGCACCGGTGATGGAGGCCCTCCTGATCACGCGCACCGGCGAGAACGAATGGAGCCGCGAGAGCCTGTTCGAGACCGTCCTGAAACCGCTGCGAAATGCGACGCCGCCGTCCGGGTTTCGCTTCTGACCCGCGGCGCGTCGGCCGCCGCTGACGAGGAAGTTCCTGCCATGGTGGAAGAGCTGAGGCCGGCCGAACTGGTCGCACGCATTCGCGCCGGCGAGGACTGGCAGGTGCTGGACGTGCGCGAGCCGTGGGAACTCGGCATAGTGTCGCTTGCCGACGCCGTCGCCATCCCGATGAACCAGGTACCGAACCGCCACCGCGAACTGGATCAGGAGCGGCCGCTGGCCGTACTCTGCCACGGCGGCATGCGCAGCTACCGCGTGGCCGCGTGGCTGCAGGAACACGGCTTCCGACGGGTGGTGAACGTGGCCGGAGGCATCGATGCCTGGGCGACGGAGGTGGACCTGTCGATGCCCCGCTACTGAGCGGAGGTCGATGTCCTGCTACTGAGCGGGCTCACTGCCCCGCTATTGAGAGACGCCGGAAACCGGTGCTATAGTGATATAGCTGACTAAAACACCTGTCCCGCACGACGAGGATACGAAGAGAACGATGGATATCCGCAGATTCAGGCTGCTCCTGCCGCTGGCCGCCCTTTTCGCCGCCTTGCCCGCCGGGGCGGAGTCCCTGCTGGAGGTCTACCAGCGCGCGCTGCAGAGCGACCCGCTCATCCGCGAGGCGGAGGCCAATCGCAGGGCGACGGAAGAGGCCGTACCCCAGGCCCGCGGACTGCTGCTGCCCCAGCTTTCGGCCTCGGCCAGCGAGAGCCGGGGCACGGCCGAGGGCGCGTCCGCGTTCCAGCAGGTGTCGCCGACGGGCGAGACCATCACCGTTACCAGTGACTTCCAGGACGAGAGCATCGAGACCACCCAGTGGCAGATCGAGCTGCGCCAGACCGTGTTCCGGTGGGACCAGTTCGTCGGCCTGAAGCAGGCGGGCAAGCAGGTGGCCCGCGCCGAGGCGGACTTCGAGGCGGCCCAGCAGGACCTGATCGTCCGGGTGGCGAACCGCTATTTCGAAGTGCTCGCCGCGGAAGACGCGCTGGAGGCCGCACAGGCCAGCAAGCGTGCCATCGACCGGCAGCTGGAGCAGGCGCAGCAGCGCTTCGAGGTGGGTCTGATCGCCATCACCGACGTGCAGGAAGCCCAGGCCGCCTACGACCAGGCCATCGCCGACGAAATCGCCGCCAAGCGCCAGCTCGCCTCGTCGCGTGAGTTCCTGCGCGAAATCACCGGCGAGTATCTGAAAGACCTGGAGACCCCGGGCCAGCAGCTCACCCTGGAGACGCCGGACCCGGCGGAAGAGGACGACTGGGTGAACACCGCTTTCGAGCAGAATCTGGCCCTGATCGCGGCGCGGCTGAACGCCGAGATCGCGAGCCAGGAGATCGACTCCCGCCGTTCCGGTCATTATCCCACCCTGGACCTCGTCGCCACGCGCAGCGACTTCGACCGGGAGTTCGAGCGCTCCAACGAGGGCGGGCCGTTCAACGATGTCTTCAACAACCAGACCTCCGACAGCATCGCTCTGGAGTTCCGCATCCCGCTGTTCTCCGGCGGCAGGACCTCGGCGCAGGTGCGCGAGGCGGTCCACCTGCATCGCGCAGCGAGGGAACAGCTGCAGCGCGTGGCACGGGAGACGGAACGCCAGGCCAGGGACGCCTACCTGGGCGTGCTGGCGGAGATTTCGAGAGTGAAGGCCCTGCGCCAGGCCCTCTCGTCAGCGAAGACGGCGCTGGAGGCGACGGAGGCCGGCTTCGAGGTGGGAACCCGCACCACCGTGGACGTGCTCGACGCCCAGCAGCAGGTCTTCTCGGCCCGCACCAACTACCGCCGTGCGCGCTACGACTACCTCCTGAACGTGCTCAGGCTGAAGCAGGCGGCCGGCATCCTGCGCATCCAGGATCTGGAAGACATCGACGCCATCCTCGTGCCCCGGAGCGAGATGGGCGACTGACGCCGGTCCGGTTCAGCCGTTACTGAACCGCCGGGTGAGGGGCTCCAGCAGCTCGAGCAGGCTCCTGAGCGAGCCCCTGTTGTCCAGCAGCAGCCGTCGGGCGCGTTCCCCCATCTGCCGACGCGCCGCCTCGTCGGCGAACAGCTGCTCCAGCGCGGCGGCGAGTTCCGCCTCGTCCGTGACCACCCGGGAGGCGCCCCGCTCCGCAAACATGGCGGCGATGTCCTCGGCATTGAACAGGTGCGGGCCGGTCAGGATGGGCAGCCCGAGCGAAGCCGGCTCCAGCAGGTTATGCCCGCCGATGGGCACCAGACTGCCGGCGACGAAGGCGATGTCCGACGCGGCATAGAACAGGGGCAGTTCGCCCATCGTGTCGCCCAGGAAGACCCGTGTCTCGGCGCTGCAGCGCTCGCCGCCCGTGCGGCTGACGAAATCGAGGTCCTGCTCCCGGACCATGTCGGCGACGGCGGGAAAGCGTTCGGGATGCCGCGGAACGAGCATCAGCAAGGCGTCCGGTACGGCTGCAAGCAGCCGCCGGTGGGCGGCCAGGACGATCTCCTCCTCGCCCGCGTGGGTGCTCGCCGCGATCCAGACGCTGCGGCCGGGGAAATGCTCCGCCGCAAACTCCCGTCCCCGGGCCGCCAGGCTCTCGTCGATCTCCACGTCGAACTTGATATTGCCGGTCACGAAGGTGCGCGCCGGGGCCGCCCCCAGGTCGCGGAAGCGTTGCGCGTCCTGCTCGCTCTGGGCGGCGATGATGATGCCGTGGGACAGCGCCTCCCGGAACAGCGGCGTCAGGTGGCGGTAGCGGGCCACCGAGCGAGGGGAGATCCGCGCGCTGGCCAGCACCAGCGGGACCCGGCGACGGCCGCACTCGGCGTACAGGTTCGGCCAGAGTTCGGTCTCGATGATCACGGCCAGCTCCGGACGGACGCGGTCGAAGAAGCGGCGCACCGCGCCCGGCGTCTCGAACGGCGCGAAGCAGTGCACCACCTCGTCGCCGAACAGGCGGTGCACCCGCTCGGCGCCGGTGGGAGTCACGGTGGTGACCACCACGGCCCGGGACGGGAACCGGTCCTTCAGCGCCTTGATCAGCGGCGCGGCGGCCTGCACCTCGCCCACGGAGACGGCATGGATCCAGACCGACCCCGAACGGATGTCCGGGAAGCCGATGCCGAAGCGCTGGCCGAGCCGGTCGTGATAGCCCTTGCGGGTGAAGCCGCGCCAGAGCCAGAAGAGGAAGACGAACGGCGTGGCCAGGTAGACCAGCAGCTGGTAGGCGAATCTCACCGTCGCGCTTCCGGCCTCAGGGCAGGCCGCGGATGGAGTCGATGATGCGGGAGCTGGACCGACCCTCACGGAACGCGAGCACACGCACCTCGCCGCCGGCCGCGAGCACGGCCGGTCCGCCCGCGATCTCCTCCGGCCGATAATCGCCGCCCTTCACCAGCACCTCGGGCAGCACGGCCTCGATCAGGCGGGCGGGCGTCTCCTCGGCGAAGGGCACCACCCAGTCGACGGCCGCCAGCCCGGCGAGTACCGCCATCCGGTCTTCCACCGGATTCACGGGCCGGCCCTCTCCCTTCAGCCGGCGCACGGAGTCATCCGTGTTGACGGCCACCACCAGCCGGTCGCCCAGCGACTTGGCTTCCTCCAGATAGGTGACGTGGCCGGCATGCAGGATGTCGAAGCAGCCGTTGGTCATCACGATCCGCTCGCCCCGGCTGCGCGCCTCGGTTACGAACTCGAGCAGCGCCGCCTCGTCCACCATGCCGCGGCCGCCCTTGCCGCGCCGGTGCAGCGCCACCCTGAGCTCGGACGGGGTGACGCCGGCCACGCCGATCTTGCGCACCACCAGCCCGGCCGCGAGATTGGCCAGCGCCGCCGCCTCGCCCAGCGTGGAGCCGGCCGCCATCGCGGCACCGAGCGTGGCGATGACCGTGTCGCCCGCGCCGGTCACGTCGAAGACCTCCCGGGCCTCGGTCGACAGGAACAGAGCTTCCCCGCTGCGCTCCACCACCAGCATGCCGCGCTCGCTGCGGGTGATCACCAGCGCCTCCAGATCGAGTTCGTCGAGCATGAGCCGGGCGCGGCGCAGCAGATCTTCGTCGTCCCGGGCCGCGCCGGCCACCGCCTCGAACTCCGCCTGATTCGGCGTGAGCAAAGTGGCGCCCCGGTAACGCACGAAGTCGGTCCCCTTCGGATCGACCAGCACCGGCACGCCGGCGTCGCGGGCGGCAGCGATCAGCTGGCCCACCTCGTGCAGTGCTCCCTTGGCGTAATCCGAGAGGATCACCAGACCGGCACCCTGCAGCGCCGCGGCGAACGGTTCCCGCACCGAGACGGCCACCCCGGTCGCGGTCTCCTCACGGTCCAGACGGATCAGCTGCTGACCGCGCGAGAGTACCCGCAGCTTGGTGGTGGTCGGCGCCGCCGGCGAGACGGCGAAACGGCAATCGACGCCCCGCTCCGTCAGCAACGCCTCGAGGCGTCCGGCGGCCTCGTCGGCGCCAACGATCCCCACCAGCGCCGCGGGCGCGCCCAGCTCGGCCAGGTTCACCGCAACGTTGGCGGCGCCGCCCGGCCGCTCCTCGCCGTCGCGCACGTGCACCACCGGCACCGGCGCCTCCGGCGAGATGCGACCGGTGGCGCCGAACCAGTACTGGTCGAGCATGAGGTCCCCGGCCACGAGAAGACGGGCGCCGGAGAAGTCTGGTATCTGCAGGGTCACGAGCTTGCCGCCGGGGAAACCTCGGAAGCCCGGCATGTTAGCAAAGAGAGCGTCCCTTTACGCGGCGCTCAGCCGCACTTGGACTCGCCGCAGCTCAGACAGGTCATGCAGCCGTCCATCATGATGACGGCGGCCACGTTGCACTTGGCGCAGAGCTGCGCGCCCTCCGGGAACTCGCTCTCGGAGAAGGCGTCGGTCTGCGCCGCGCGCGCCTCGAACTCCGCCCGCTTCTCGGCGATCAGCTTCTGCTGGTGCTCGTCCGGGCCGGCCGGCTTCAGCAGGCCGATGGTGTTCAGGTGCTTCTCCACGATGTGGCCCAGCTCGGCGATGATGGAGGGCATGAACTTGCCGCCCGGCTGCCAGTAGCCGCCGCGGGGGTCGAACACGGCCTTAAGCTCGTCCACCAGGAAGGTCACGTCGCCGCCCTTGCGGAACACCGCGGAGATGATGCGGGTCAGCGCCACGATCCACTGGTAGTGGTCGAGGTTCTTCGAGTTGATGAAGATCTCGAACGGCCGGCGCTGCTCGTGGGGCGTGTCCTCGTTCAGCACGATGTCGTTGATGGTGACGTACATCGCGTGATCCGAGACCGGCGTCTTCACCTTGTAGGTGGAGCCGATCAGCACCTCCGGGCGCTCGAGCCGCTCGTGCATGCGGATGACGGTGGCGCCGTCGCCCTCCTGCTCCACCTCGTAGGCGCGCTTCTTCTCCGCCTTGTCCTCCGGCTTCTTCACGGTGTAGCCGACGATCTTCCTGTCTATCTTCTTTGCAGCCATTCTTCGCTTCCTCGTCAGGCCCCGCCGCGGCGGGACCGCATCAATCCTTGCCAGCTCCGCGCTCAGAACTTGCCGTAGTAGCCTTCCTTCAGCGCGTCGAACAGGTTCGCGGCGGTATGCATCTCGCCGTCGTACTCGATCTCCTCGTCGCCCTTCAGCTCCACCGTGCTGCCGTCATCCAGCTCGAAGACGTAGGTGGTGTTCTTCAGGTCCTGCTCCTTCACGAGCACGCCCTGGAAGGCCTCCGGATTGAAGCGGAAGGTGGTGCAGCCCTTCAGTCCCTGCTCGTAGGCGTAGAGGTAGATGTCCTTGAAATCCTCGTAGGGATACTCGGTGGGCACGTTCGCCGTCTTCGAGATGGACGAGTCCACCCACTTCTGCGCCGCCGCCTGGATGTCCACGTGCTGCTTCGGCGTCACGTCGTCCGAGGTAATGAAGTACTCGGGCAGCTTCTCCTCCGGCGCATCGGAATGCGGCATGGCCCGCGGGTTGATCAGCTCCCGGTAGGCGAGCAGCTCGAACGAGAACACGTCCACCTTCTCCTTGGACTTGCGACCCTCGCGGATGACGTTGCGGAAGTAATGGTGGGCGAAGCTCGGCTCGATGCCGTTGCTCGCATTGTTGGCCAGCGACAGCGAGATGGTGCCCGTCGGCGCAATCGAGCTGTGATGGGTGAAGCGGGCGCCCACCCGCTCCAGCTCCTGCACCAGCTCGGGGGCCTCGGCGGCGACCTTCTGCATGTAACGGCTGTAGCGCGCGTGCAGGACGCGGCCGGGCAGGCGATCGCCCGGGCGGATGCCGTCGGCGGCCATCTCGGGCCGCTTGCGCAGCATCTCCGGCGTCACCTCGAACTCCTCCTCCATAATCGGCGCCGGTCCCTTCTCGCGGGCGAGTTCCAGGCCGGTCTCCCAGCCCGAGATCGCGAGCTGCTTCGCCACCTTCTCGGTGAACTCCACGGAGCCCGGCTCGCCGTATTTCATGCCCATCATCGTGATGGTGGAGCCGAGCCCGAGGAAACCCATGCCGTGACGCCGCTTGCGCGTGATCTCGTTGCGCTGCTCGCCCAGCGGCAGGCCGTTGATCTCGACGACATTGTCCAGCATGCGGGTGAACACCTTCACCACCTCGCTGAACTCCTCCCAGTCGAAGCGCGCCTCGTCGGTGAACGGCGAGACCACGAACTTGGTCAGGTTGACCGAGCCGAGCAGGCACGAGCCGTAGGGCGGCAGTGGCTGCTCGCCGCAGGGGTTGGTGGCGCGGATGTTCTCCGTCCACCAGTTGTTGTTCATCTCGTTCACCCGGTCGACCAGCACGAAACCCGGTTCGGCGAAATCGTAGGTGGAGGCCATGATCATGTCCCACAGCCGCCGCGCGGGTACCGTCTTGTAGATGCGGCAGGCCACCAGCCCGCTCTCGTCCTGCACGTAGTCGCCGCCGCCGGGCCACTCCCGCCAGATGAACTGCTCCCGATCGGCGAGCTCGAGCTGGTCGTGCTCCGCCTCGTCCACCGACACGGGGAACGCGAGCTTCCAGTCCTGGTCGTCCTTCACCGCCTGCATGAATTCATCGGTGATCAGCAGCGACAGGTTGAACTGGCGCAGGCGGCCGTTCTCCCGCTTGGCGCGCACGAAATCCATCACGTCGGGGTGGCCCACGTCGAAGGTGCCCATCTGGGCGCCGCGGCGGCCGCCCGCCGACGACACCGTGAAGCACATCTTGTCGTAGATATCCATGAAGGACAGCGGACCGGAGGTGTAGGCACCGGCGCCCGTCACGTACGCGCCCTTCGGCCGCAGGGTGGAGAACTCGTAGCCGATGCCGCAGCCCGCCTTCAGCGTCAGGCCGGCTTCGTGCACCTTGTTCAGGATGTCGTCCATCGAATCCATGATGGTGCCAGACACCGTGCAGTTGATGGTGGAAGTGGCCGGCTTGTGGGCCTGGGCGCCCGCATTGGAGGTGATGCGACCGGCCGGGATGGCGCCGCTCCTGAGCGCCCACAGGAAGCGCTCGTACCAGTGTTCGCGACGGCCGGCCGGCTCAACGTCGGCCAGTGCGCGGGCCACCCGCTGGTAGGTGGCATCGACGGTGGCATCGATCTCCGTGCCGTCCTTGGCTTTCAGCCTGTATTTGGAATCCCAGATGTCGATAGACGCATCCTGGAAAGCGATTTCCGAGACTGCGGTCGGTGCCATCATCTCTGCCGGTTTCATCGTACGAGAACCCCCAAAAAGCCGAGCCGTCGGCCAAGTGCCTGAACGGCGGTATATTCTGTCAAATGCGGTGGCCAGAACACCGCATAAGAACCCCTCGGTATCCGACACGAGCGAGCCGGACACCTGCCCTGAAGCAAGGTTTATGCTTGTTTTGCGAGACACAAGATGTTGTGCCTGCGAGCCGTTAGATTAGGACCGTGAGGGGCCGCTGTCAAGGGAAAAACGGAAACTTTTTCCCCACTAAAAGCCTCTAAATATCAATAATTTAAAGAATTTACCGCAAAAAGCGCATTAAAATCCGGGTATTTTCTGCGCGCCGGGGTGTCATATTAGTGACACAATATCTTGTGCAACGCTCCAGGGCATCCCCAGGCGCTTCAACGGCGGCTTTCCGGCCGTCCGAACCACTTGAAAAGCCGCAGACCGGTCCGCATTTCGGCCTCATCGAACAGGAGCGGGCAGAGCGCCCGACAACCAACCAGGAGGTCGATTATGAGCCTTGTAACCTACGAACCCTGGAGCCTGGTGAACCGGCTCCACCGTGATCTGGACAAACTGATGGCGGGCCGCGTGCCGGCGGACCCGGAGAGTTCGTCCGCCGTCGCCGACTGGATCCCCGCCGTCGACATCAGCGAGGAGACCGACCGCTTCGTCCTCACCGCCGATGTCCCGGGCGTCGATCCCAAGGACATCGAGGTGAGCATGGAGAACGGGGTGCTCACGCTGAGCGGCAAGCGGGAGTTCAGCGACCGGGACGAGCGCAACGGCTACCGCCGCGTCGAGCGGGTCAGCGGCAGCTTCTTCCGCCGCTTCACGCTGCCGGAGACCGCGGATGCCGAGAGTATTACCGCGAAGAGCTCCCACGGCGTACTCGAGATCAGCATCCCGAAGCAGCCCAAGGTGATGCCGCGGCGCATCGACGTCACCGTCGAATGACGCCGGCGTCGGGCACGGCGATGCCCGGCCCGACGAGCGTATCTCGGACGGCGGAGGCCGGAACCAACCGGCCTCCGCCGTTGTCTTTGCTGGACGGGTCCCATCACGAGCGTTCATGATGGATTCAGCAGGTCGGGCCCAGAATCAACTGCAGTGGCCCGGACCGCATCGGCTGTGCCGTTCAGCGACATCCATTTCGCACAGAGGAACTCATCGCATGACAAGACGTAGCGTCCTGGCAACCCTCACCCTGGCGATCGGCCTGGCAGGCCCCGGCTGGGCCGCCCTGCCCCAGCTCGTGGATGACGAGAAGGTGCCGAGCCTCGCACCCCTCGTCCAGCGCGTCTCTCCCGCCGTCGTGAATATCCGCGTCAGCGCCACCGTCGAGATGCGCACGCCCTTCCACGACAACGACCCGTTCCGCCGCTTCTTCGGCGTGCCCGAGCAGCAGCCGCGCGAGCGTCGGATGCAGAGCGCGGGTTCCGGCGTGATCGTGGATGCGGACAACGGGTACATCATCACGAACCACCACGTGGTGAACGGCGCGGACGAGATCGAGATCACACTGTTCAACGACCGCACGCTGGACGCCGAGATCATCGGCTCCGACCCGGGCACGGACATCGCGATCCTGAAAGTCGAGGAAGACGGGCTCGTGGAGCTGCCCATCGGCGACTCCGACGTCCTCGAGGTCGGCGACTTCGTCATCGCCATCGGCAATCCGTTCGGGCTGCAGCACACGGTGACGTCGGGCATCGTCAGCGCGCTCGGACGCTTCGGGCTGAATCCGGACGGTTACGAGGATTTCATCCAGACGGATGCCTCGATCAACCCGGGTAACTCCGGCGGCGCGCTGGTGAACCTGCGCGGCGAGCTGGTCGGCATCAATTCGGCGATCATCTCTCGCACCGGCGGCAACGTCGGCATCGGCTTCGCCGTGCCCTCCAACATGGCCAACGCGATCATGCGCCAGATCCTGGAGTATGGCGAGGTACGACGCGGCCTGCTGGGCGTGCAGATCAGCACCGTCGATGAGGATACCGCCGACGCGCTGGGCCTCGACGACGTGCGCGGCGCGCTGGTCCAGTCCGTGAACCCGGGCTCCGCCGCCGAACAGGCGGGCATCCAGGTGGACGACATCATCGTCGAGGCGAACGGCGAGCCGATCGCGAGCGGCACGGAGCTGCGCAACACCATCGGCCTGCTACGCGCCGGCGACGAAGTGGAGATCCGCCTGCTGCGCGAGGGCCGTGAGCGGACCGTGACCGCCATCCTGGACGACCGCAACGCCATGATGAGCAGCGCCGGCGTGGACCTGCATCCCGGCCTCGAGGGCGCCGAGTTCGCGCCAGCGACAGGCCCCGACGCCAACGGCGTGGAGGTGGTCTCCGTCGAGGCCGGCAGCCCGGCGGCCCAGCGCGGCCTGCGGCCGGGCGACGTCATCGTCGAAGTCAATCGCAGCCCCGTCACCAACATGACGGAACTGCGCGAAGCGGTCGGTGACAGCCGGATCCTGTTCCTGAAAGTCATCCGCGGCGACCGCGTGCTGCTGCTGCAGATACGCTAGCGGCGTCCATCGCGACCGGGCCGGCCTGCAGCCGCTGCAGGCCGGCCTTTTTTTCGCCTTGCCACCGCCCGGGCCGCTGCGTATGTTCTCAGCATGCACGGCTCGCGCGCCCTTCCGCTCTTTCTTCTCGCCCTGGCAGCCATGGCCGTCCCGGCCGCCGTGGCCCTCACGGCTGCGACCGCGGCGGACCGGGCTTCCGCGGCCGACGATATCGAAGCCCGCCGGCAGCTGTTCGCCACCGCCTACGCGGAGGCCCGCGAAGGTGAATGGGCGCCGGCGGAAGCGGCCGCCGCCGAGCTCCGCGACTATCCGCTCTGGCCCGATCTGCGCGTGGCCTGGCTGCAGGCGACGATCCGGCGCGCGGATACTGCGGACGTCGAGGCCTTCCTGCGGGAACATGCGCACCTGCCGCCCGCCCGACGGCTGGCCAACCGCTGGATCCACGAGCTGGCACGGCGGGGCGACTGGCCGCGTTTCCTGGCGCTGTATGACGAGCGCTATGCGGACGCGGGCATCACCGCACTCGACTGCACCGCGGCACGGGCGCGGACGCTGGCCGCAGCCGGCCATCGCTACACGGAGAACGACGTCGAGCGGCTCTGGCTCGCGGGCCGGAGCCAGCCGCGGGAATGCGATCCCGTCTTCGACGCCATGCGCGCTCAGGGACTGCTGGACGCCGAACGCTACCGGCAACGGTTCGCGCTCGCCATCGACGCCCGGGAGTTCCGGCTGGCCCGCTATCTGGCACGGGAACTGGACGACGAGGCGCAGCGGGAAGCCGCGGCGTGGATCGCCATGCAGAACGACCCCGCCGCGGAACTCGTCCGGCTGGACCCCGCCGGCGTCGGGGCGACCGTCCGGGCGCGCGCCCTCTGGGGCGTGGAGGCGCTCGCGCGCCGCGATCCCGCCTATGCGGCCGAACTCTGGCGGCGGCTGGCGCCGCAGCTGGGCGTCTCCGGCCGGGAGCGCTGGGACGTGGCGGGCTACATCGGCATCCGCGCCGCCCTGCGGGGCGAGCCCGCGGCGCCGGGTCTTCTGAAGGCGATCCCCGCGCACCTGGCCTCCGCCGACGTGCTCGCCTGGCGCACCCGGGACGCACTGCGCCGCGAAGACTGGCCGGACGTGCTGGCCGCCATCGAGGCAATGCCATCCGACCTGGCCGGTGAGGACGTCTGGCGCTACTGGCGCGCACGGGCGCTGGCCGCCACCGGCGAGCAGGCCGCTGCCGAGACCCTGTGGCGCGCACTCGCCGCGGAACGCAGCTATCACGGCTTCCTGGCCGCGGATGCGCTGGAGCTGCCCTATGCCTTCGGCCATGCGCCGCTGCCGGCCGACGAGGAGACCCTCGCGGCGCTGGCGCGCGACCCGGCCATCCGCCGGGCCGGCGAGCTGTTCCACGTGGGCCTGGAGAGCCTGGGACGCAGCGAGTGGAACGAAGCCGTTGCCGGACTCGACGACCACCGGCTGGCCCAGGCCGCGCTGCTCGCGCACCGCTGGGGCTGGCACTCCCGGGCGATCGCCACCGCGGCGAAGGCCGGTCACTACGACGACCTCGGGCTGCGCTATCCGTTGCCCTGGAAGACGGACTTCGAGACTCACGCCGCGGCCGCCGACATCCGCGAGGCCTGGGCCTACGGCATCGCCCGCAGCGAGAGCCTGTTCATGGCGGACATCCGTTCGTCCGCCGGCGCCATCGGCGTGATGCAGCTCATGCCGGCCACGGGGCGCGGCACGGCGCAGCGCGCGCGGTTGCGCTGGCGCGGCTACGCGACGCTGATCGACCCGCCGGCCAACATCCAGCTCGGCACCCGGTACCTGGCCGAAGTCTACGAACGCTTCGACGCGAACCCGGTGCTGGCCACCGCGGCGTACAACGCAGGCCCGCACCGGGTGGAGCGCTGGCTGCCGGAGGCAGGGTCGCTGCCGGCCGACATCTGGATCGAGACCATCCCGTTCGCCGAGACCCGCAGCTACGTCAAGCGCGTCCTGACGGCGGACAGCATCTTCAGCTGGCGACTGACCGGCCGCGAGCTTCGGCTCTCGGCACTGCATCGCCCCGTCGCGCCGTCGGGCGAGCGGCTGGCGCTGGCGCGGGCCGGGGAAAGCGGACCATGACGCACAGGATCTGCGTACTGGGCGGCACCGGCTTCGTGGGCACCGAGATCGTCGAGCGTCTCGCCGCGGATCAGCACCGGGTACTGGTACCCACGCGCAACGTGGAGAACGGCCGCCACCTGAAGGTGCTGCCCACCGTCACGCTGGTGGCTGCCGACGTGCACGACCCGGCCGCCCTCGAGCGGCTGTTCCAGGGGCAGGACACCGTGATCAACCTGGTGGGCATCCTGAACGAGTCCGGCCACAGCGGCCGCGGCTTCGACGCCGCGCACCGGGAGCTCACCCGCAAGGTGGTGGCGGCCTGCCGCTCGGCGGGGGTCGGGCGCCTGTTGCAGATGAGCGCGCTGAAAGCCAGTCCGGCGGGCCCGAGCCATTACCTGCGCACGAAGGGCGAGGCCGAGGAGATCATCGAGCGGGACAGCGGCGACGCGCTGGCCTGGACCCTCTTCCAGCCGTCGGTGATCTTCGGTCCCGACGACGGCTTCGTGAACCGCTTCGCCGGTCTGCTGAAGTTCCTCCCCGTGCTGCCGCTGGCCATGCCGGACTCGCGCTTCGCGCCGGTTTCGGTCGACGACGTGGCCGAGGCATTCGCCCTCTCCCTGGACGACGCGGAGACCGAGTCGCGCCGCTTCGAACTCTGCGGTCCCAGGGCCTACACGCTGCGCGAACTCGTGGAGCTCATCTGCGCGACGCTGGAGATACGCCGCCTGATCGTCGGCCTGCCGGAATGGGCGTCGCGGCTGCAGGCGCGCATCTTCGAATACGTGCCGGGCAAGCCGCTGTCCTGGGACAACTACCTGTCCCTGACCGTGCCCAGCGTCTGCGACAGCGACGGCTTCGAGCACTTCGGCATCCGCCCCCGTTCTCTCGAGACCGCGATGCCCCTGTACATCGGCAAGGCGGGGCGCAACGCCCGTTATTCCCGTTACCGCCGCGAAGCGGGACGCATTACTCAGCGATAAGAAGCCAGGCGCTCGCGCCGCGTCGCCGGCTCCAGCTCCGCCATCGCGGCGGCCCGGTCGTAGAAGCAGTCGAGTTCGCCGTCGCAGGCCTCCAGCATCCCGGTGAAGCCGGGCACCAGGCCGTGGTAGGCCATCGCCGGCACCAGCGCCGCATTGTCGTTCGGCACCTGTCGGGGAGCGATGGGCGAGCGCGCGAGCTCGTCGAACAGACGCGCCTTCTCCGCACGCATCTCCGCCGGCGGCCTTCCGCTGGCGTACAGTGCCGCGAGACGGCTGCGCAGCGCCTCCACCTCCGCCATCCAGTCGCGCAGCCACGCCACCCGCCGCTCCAGCGCCGCGAGGCCCTCCGCGTCGCCGCGCCGCTGCAGCCAGCGGCGCACACCCACGCGGCCTGCCACGGTGGCGAACGACTCGTTGAACTCGGTGTCGTCCTGCACGTACAGGCGCTGGTGGGCGAGTTCGTGGAACAGGGTCTCCACCAGCCGCAGGTCGGACCAGCCCATCATCGTGTTCAGGACGGGATCCTCGAAGCGGCCCAGCGTGGAATAGGCCGCCACGCCGGCGACATGGGTGTCGTAGCCGTCCGCGGCCAGCCGCGCCGCCTCGGCCTCGGCCGCCTCGCGGTGGAAGTAACCCCGGTAGGCGACGCAGCCGGCCACGGGGAAGCACCATCGCTTCGGCTCCAGCGAGAATTCCGGTGCCGCGAAGACGTTCCAGACGACGAAGTCACGCCCCAGGTCGGCGTAGCTGCGGTAGCTGCCGTTGTCGGGCAGGCCGAGCTCGGCCACGCCGAATTCCCGCGCCGAGCGCACCAGCTCCAGGCGCCGGCGCAGCGCGGGGGACGTCGCCGGATCCTCCATCACCTCGGCGATGGGCGTGCGCTTGCGCACGATCTCCAGCTGCCCGCGGGCGGCCTGCAGGTAGTAGCAGCCGCCGAGGCCGGTCGCGAGGACGACGACGAGCGCCGCCGTGGCCGTACGGATGAGGGATTTGCGGACCATTCGTGTCTTCACGTTAGAATGCGCCGATGGAAGTCTACCTTGTCGGCGGGGCAGTCCGTGACCGCCTGCTCGGCCTGCCGGTCAGGGAGCGGGACTGGGTCGTCGTCGGCGCCACACCGGCCGAAATGATCGATCAGGGCTACCGCCAGGTCGGCAAGGACTTCCCGGTATTCCTGCACCCGGAGACGGGGGAGGAATACGCGCTGGCCCGCAGCGAGCGCAAGTCCGGCCACGGCTACCACGGCTTCGAGTTCGACACCTCGCCGGAGGTCACGCTGGAAGACGATCTGCGGCGCCGCGATCTCACCGTCAACGCCATGGCCGAGGCCCCCGACGGCACCATCATCGACCCTTACGGCGGCCGCCGCGACCTGGAGGAGCGCCTCCTCCGCCACGTCTCCCCGGCCTTCGCCGAAGACCCGCTGCGGGTACTGCGCGCCGCGCGCTTCACCGCCCGCTTCTCCGACCTCGGCTTCACCCTCGCCGGCGAGACCCTCGGCCTGATGGCGGAACTCGCCCAGTCCGGGGAACTGGAGCATCTCACCCCCGAGCGGGTCTGGCAGGAGACGGCCAACGCGCTCGAGGGGCCGCGACCCGCCGTCTACTTCCACGTCCTCTACGTCTGCGGCGCCCTGGGCGTCCTGTTCCCCGAGGTGGATGCGCTGTTCGGCGTGCCCCAGCCGGAGGAATGGCACCCCGAGGTCGACACCGGCCTGCACACCCTGCTGGTGCTGGAGCAGGCCGCCCGGCTGTCGCCGTCGCTGGGGGTGCGCTTCGCCGCCCTCACCCACGACCTGGGCAAGGGCGAGACCCCCGAATCGGAATGGCCGCGGCACCGGGGACACGAACGGCGCAGCGTGCGTCTGCTCGGCCGCCTGTGCGAACGCCTGCCCGTGCCGAAGGCCTGCCGCGACCTCGCACTGCTGGTTGCCGAGTATCACGGGCTCTGCCACCGCGCGACCGAACTCAGGCCGTCGACGGTGATGAAGCTGCTGGAGGCAGCGGACGCCTTCCGGCGGCCGGAACGCTTCGAGGAATTCCTGCTCGCCTGCGAGGCCGACGCCCGCGGCCGCACCGGCCTCGAAGATCGCCCCTACCCGCAGGCCGACCGGCTGCGCCGCGCCCGGCAGGTGGCCGCCGCGGTCTCGGTCGACGACGTGGCCGACGAGACTCTGGAGGGACCGGCCATCGGCCGGGCCATCCGGGAGGCCCGTATCGACGCGCTGCGCGGGGCGCTGCCTCGCGACGCCGGCTAGCACCCGCCGACAACGCGACGACGGCGCGCCGAAACTAGACCACCAGCCAGAGGATCACCGCGGCCAGCACCAGCCGGTACGCGGCGAACGGCCACATGCCGATGCGCTCGATGAAGCCGAGGAACAGCCGTATGGCGAGATAGGCGGTCACGGCGGAGATGGCGGTGGCGCCGGCGAGGATGTCCCAGCGGACCGGGTCGGTGGATTCGATCAGGTTCCAGGTCTCCAGACCGGTCGCCGCCAGGATGGCGGGCACCGACAGCAAGAAGGAGAACCGCGCCGCCGCGCTGCGGGTCAGCCCCAGCGCCATCGCGGCGGTCATCGTGATGCCCGAGCGCGACGTCCCGGGTATGAGCGCGAGCACCTGCGCCAGCCCGACCAGCAGGGCATCGCCGAGCCGCAGCGAGTCTTCCGAGCGGCGCTGGGCGCCGAACGCATCGGCAAGCCACAGTGCGACGCCGAAACCGCCCGTGGCCGCCGCGATGACGAGTGCCGAGCGCAGGTTCGCCTCGATCCAGTCGTGCCCGACGAAGCCCACCAGGCCCAGCGGCAGCGTACCCACGATCACCGCCCACGCCAGCCGGGACTCCGGCGACGGGCCGCCCCCGCCGACCTGACGCAACCAGCCGCCGACCATCGCCAGCAGGTCGCGGCGGAAGTAGATCAGCACGGCAGCCAGGGTGCCAAAGTGCACGGCCACGTCGAAGGCGAGGCCCTGGTCCTGCCAGCCGGCGATCACCGGCACCAGCACCAGATGGCCCGAACTGGAGATGGGGAGGAACTCGGTCAGCCCCTGCAGCAGGGCGAGGACGACCGACTGCCACCAGGTCACGGCAGAGGACTCGGCAACGGACTCGGCAACGAACTCAAAGGGTGCGCCTGAGATCGCCGAGGGCGAAGCCGTTCGGTTGCACGGATTGCAACGGACGCCGGTCCGCCGCCCGGCTGAAGCCCATGAATCTGAATGCCTCGCCCATCTCGCCGGGCAGCGTAAGGGTTTTGACCTCGGCCGACAACGACAGGCGCTGCCGCTGGTCGAGGGTCTCCAGCCCGGCCAGTTCGGCCTCCAGTCCAGCCGCGATCAGGAAGTGAGCCTGGGTCGTGTAACCAATCAGCTCCAGCCCGGCGGCCAGGCCCGCCTCCGCCAGGGCCGTGAAATCGACCCACGCGGTCAGGTCCTGCAGGCCGGGCCAGAGCAGGGCGTCCTCGTGGGCGCGGTGCCGGTAGTGGCAGCGGAACGTGCCGCCGCTGCGCTCCGGCGCGTAATACTCCGACTCGCTGAAGCCGTAATCGGCGAGCAACAGGAACCCCTCGTCGAGCGCTGCGGCCACGTCGCCCATCCAGCCGCCGAGACCGAGGGAGAGTTCGGAGACGTAACCGGGCGCGAGGCGCCTGCCGAGCCGCGCCTCCAGGGCGGCCACCGCCCCGGCCAGCGCCGGCGGTGCCGGGGCCCAGTCCGGCGCGAGGCCCGCCGGTGTCTCCGTGACCACCGCCCGGCTCACGCCCTCCCCTTCGCGGCGGAAACGCTCCACCGGCAATGCGTCGACGACCTCGTTGCCCACGATCACCCCGCGCAGGGGCTCGGCGGGCAGCCCCTCCAGCCAGCGCACCCGCCCGAGCTCCCCCGGCATCCGCGCGGCGATCGTCTCCCGCTGCCGGGCCCGCAGATCCGCGCTCACCTCGAGGATTCGATAACGTTCCGGCAGGGCGTCCGACGCGGCGAGTGCGGCCAGGATCTCCGCCGCCATGACGCCGCTGCCGGCGCCGAGCTCCAGGATGTCGCCGCCACCCACGGCCGCGAGCATCCCGGCGAGTTGCCGCGCGAGAACCCGGGAGAAGAGCGGACTCACTTCCGGCGCCGTGACAAAGTCCCCGGCCGGGCCGAACTTCCGCGCACCGGCCGAGTAATAGCCCAGGCCCGGCGCGTAGAGGACCAGGTTCATGTAGTCGGCAAAGCCGAGCGCGCCACCGGCCGCGCGGATGCGCTCGCGCACCAGCGCCTCCAGCCGCGCCGAGTGGGCCAGGGCATCCGGCTGCGGCGTCGGCAGCGCCTCGGTTCTCCCGCCGCGGACTTGCATCATTCCCGGCGAATCCGTATCACTGCCGGAGCCGAAACACAGGCTCGGCGACTGACCGACGGATAGGCCGACGGATGGGCGGTCGGGTGGGCGAACGGACGGGCGGACGGAAGGCGGCCGGCATGGGCGAAAACGACAGTCACAAGAATCTCGATTCCCGCTGGGTCCTGATCACCGGCGGCGCGAAGCGCATCGGCGCGCAGATCGCGCGCACGCTGCACGGGGCCGGAGCGAATATCGCCGTGCATTATCGCAGCTCCGCCGGGCCCGCCGAAGCGCTGGTGGCCGAACTCGAAGCCGCCCGGCCCGGTTCGGCGGCCGCCTTCGCCGCCGACCTGCTCGACGACGATGCCCGCGACTCGCTGGTGCAGCGGGTCGTGGAGCACGCCGGACGGCTGGACGTGCTGGTGAACAACGCCTCCACGTTCTACCCGACGCCGGTCGGCACCATCACGCGGGAGCACTGGGACGACCTGCTGGGCACCAACCTGAAGGCGCCGCTGTTCCTGTCCCAGGCGGCGGCCCCGCACCTGCGGGAGACCGGCGGCGTGATCGTCAACCTGGTGGACATCCACGCCCGCCGCCCGCTGCGCGACCATCCGGTCTACGGGCCCGCCAAGGCGGGGCTCGCCATGCTGACCCGCTCGCTGGCCAAGGACCTCGGCCCGGAGATCCGGGTCAACGGCGTCTCGCCGGGCGCCATCCTGTGGCCGGAGGACGAGGACATGTCGGAGTCGGTGAAAGAGAACATCATCGGCCAGACGGCGCTGAAGCGCACCGGCTCGCCTGCCGACATCGCCGGCTGCGTCCTCTACCTGGTGCGCGACGCCACCTACGTCACCGGCCAGATCATCGCCGTCGACGGCGGCCGCAGCCTGGGCTGGTAGGCGCCGGGGCGAGCCCGGCCACCCGCGCTCAGTGCACCCCGTTCAGGTTCCGCCATGGCGGGCTGCGATCCTCGGGCAGCACCTGCCGCGCAGGGTCCGCGGTCTTCTGCAGCGTGGCCGGCGCCGGGCAGGCACCGTTCTCGAGATACGCGAGCGAGGTGGTCAGCGACGGGTCGTCGTCACCGCCCACGGGGAAGTCCAGGTCGTCGGGTGCCGGGCAGTCGACCGGCAGCCCGCCGAAGTAGTCGCCCTCGCCCAGCCCGTTCACGGTCTGGAAGGCCACCGGGCGCAGGATGAAGTCGCAGTCGTCCAGCACCTCGGCGGTCTGCCCGACGGGCTTGCCGAAGGTGCGATCGCCGACGATGACGACCTCCGCCTCGGGGAACAGACCGTTGATCACGAGTTCGCTCGCCGACGCGGTGCTGCGCGAGGCGATGACGATCAGGCGCGACAGGTTCAGCGAGGACGCCAGCCGCTCGAACCGCTCGATGTCGTTGCGGGCTGCGTTCTGCGCGTTGAACAGCGTCTCGGAGAACACGTCGCCCTCGGCGATGAAGCCACCCAGGTAGTCGCCGAGCAGCTCCGCCGTGCGCACCAGGCCGCCGCCGTTGTAGCGTAGGTCCAGCACCAGGTCGGCCACGTCCCGGCCGGCGAACTCGGTGAAGGCCTCGGCCAGCGGCCCGGTGGCTCCCTCGGCCGTGCTGATGAACTGGGCGAATTCCAGATAGCCCACCGGGCCGCCCGGCGTGTCGATCACCCGCCACTGGGGCACCGGGTCGATGGTGACCACGCCCTTGCTCACGACCACGTCGAAGGTGGTCCCGTCCAGCCGTTCGATGCCGAACTGGATGGTGTCCGGGGTGAATATGTCGGCGAGCTCGCCGGCAGCCTGGATCTCCGCGATGCTGCGGCCGTCGACCGTGCGCAGGTACTGACCGCGGGCCAGACCTGCATCCGCCGCCGGGCTGTCGCTGAACACGCGCACGAAACGGACCTCGTCCGACTGGCTGTCTCCGTCCGTGTCGATGAAACGGGTGCTGAAGCCGAAGCCCTCGTACTGGCCCTCGCCGAAGAAGGCGGAATCCGCGGAGGCGGTATCGATGTAGCTGAAGCGGTCGAGCGGCTGGCCCGCCACCAGGAAGTCCAGCAGCTCCTCCGGGGTGGCGTACTGGTCGATGTCCACGGTCTGGGGCAGGTCGTCCAGCCAGAAATAGATATCGCGCATCCGCGCCAGCACGAACTCCTTCTGCGCCGTCGCGCTGCAGTCCGCCGTGCCGGTCGGCGGCGAGGCGGTGCCGCCGCCTCCGCCACCGCCGCCGCAGGCCGCCGTGGCCAGCGCGGCAAAAATCATGATCCCGACGGATTTGAATCTGTTCATCCCTGTCGCCTCACTCGTCCGTATGCGGTATCGGACCCTCGACCTGACCAATCTATCCCCGCCGGCGCCGTTTTTCGAGGCCTCAGACCCGGGCCTCGACGTCCACGTCCTCCACGGTGAGCCGGCGGTCGCCGTCCTCGAAGGCCTCCCAGAGTTCGGCGAGGCTGCGCCCGTCCACCGGGTGGACGAGATTCGGGGCGAGCTCGGCCAGCGGCCCCAGCACGAAATCGTATTTTAGGACATCGTCCCGGGGCAGCGTGAGCGGCGGCCCCTCCCTGACGAGGTCGTCGTAGAGCAGCAGGTCCAGGTCCAGCGTCCGCGGCCCGAAGCGCTCCCCGCCCCGCTCTCTGCCGGCCAGCTCGTGGATCTCCTCCAGCTCGGCGACCACGGCCTCGGGATCGGTCCCGGTATCGAAGGCCGCCACCAGGTTGAGGAAGTCCTGCCCGTCGAAGCCCACCGGCGGATTGCGGTACACGGAGGAGAGCTCCAGGCCGCCGAAGCGCCGCTCGAGTTCGCCGCAGGCGAGGCGGAGATTCTCCTCCGGCCGCACGTTGCTGCCGACGCTGACGAACACCCGCGCCATCTCAGTCCGGCCTCACGCCGCGCTCGATGCGCACGCCCACGTCCCGGGAGCCGCGGATGGCGCCCGGCTTGTTCACAGTGACCCGCACCCAGGGCACCTCGAACTCACCCAGCACGATTTCCGCGATGCGCTCGGCCATGGTCTCGACCAGCTGGAACTCCGAGGCCTCGACGTAGGCGATGAGCCGCTTCGCCACGCGCTTGTAGTTGAGCGTGTCGTCGATGCTGTCCGTCGCGGCCGCCCGGGCGATGTCGGCGGCCATCTCCAGATCGATGCTCACGGTCTGGCGGATGCGCCGCTCCCAGTCCCAGATGCCCACCACGGTGTCGATGCGCAGATCGCGCAGAAAGATGATATCCATGAGTTCTCCGCTCAGGCCGCCACTGCCGGCAGGTCCTCCAGCGACCAGCGTGCCCGCGCCAGGATGCGGGGTTCGTCGCCGGACGGTGCCAGCCGGAGCGCGCCGGCCAGCGCGATCATCGCGCCGTTGTCCGTACAGAACACCGGACGCGGAAAGTACACGCGGCCGCCGCGGGCGGAGACGTCCGCCACCAGCGCTTCGCGCAGCCGCCGATTCGCGCCCACGCCGCCCGCCACCACCAGGCGGCTGCGCCCGGCCGTCTCCAGCGCCCGGCGGCACTTGATCACCAGGGTCTCCACGACCGCCGCCTCGAACGACGCGGCCATGTCGGCGCGGGCACCCTCGTCCCAGGAGCCGGCCTCGCGCAGGCGCCGGGCCTCGACCAGCACGGCCGTCTTCAGGCCCGAGAAGCTGAAGTCCAGTCCCGGCCGCCGCGTGAGCGGACGGGGGAAGGTGAAGGCGCGCGGATCTCCCCGCTCGGCCAGAGCCGCCAGCGCGGGGCCGCCCGGGTAGCCGAGCTCCAGCAGTTTCGCGGTCTTGTCGAAGGCTTCGCCTGCCGCATCGTCGAGCGTGGTGCCGAGCACCGTGTAGCGGCCGATGCCGGCCACGTCCACCAGCAGGGTATGGCCGCCGGACACCAGCAGCGCGACGAACGGGAACTCCGGCGGCTCCGGCTCCAGCAGCGGCGCCAGCAGATGGGCCTCCATGTGGTGCACGGGAATCGCGGGCAGGCCGGCGGCGGTGGCATAGCTGGCCGCGAAGGTGGCCCCCACCATCAGCGCGCCAATCAGGCCGGGACCGGCGGTGTAGGCGATCCCGTCCAGGTCGCCGGTCTCCATGCCCGCGTCGGCCATGACCTCTTCCACCAGCGGCACGAGACGCCTGGAGTGGTCACGGGACGCCAGTTCGGGCACCACGCCACCGTAGCGGGCATGCAGGTCCACCTGGCTGTGCAGACGGTGCTCCAGGAGCCCGGCCTCGGTGTCGTACAGGGCCACCCCGGTCTCGTCGCAGCTCGTTTCGATGCCCAGTACCAGCATAGCGGGCGGATAATACCCCAGGAAAAGCACAAAAGGCTTTTGCATTCGCCGGGGACCGGCCGTAAAATTGGCGGTCTTTGTCCGCTGCGGCGGATTTGTCCAACCAATTGCAAGGTCCGAGTGCCCCGCCGGCCCGATGCCGTGCGGCAGCCTCGACTCGAGAGCAGATAGACCGGAAAACCTATGCCGAGCGTTAAAGTCAGAGAGAACGAATATTTCGACGCCGCCCTGCGGCGTTTCAAGCGTGCCTGCGAGAAGGCGGGCGTGCTGACCGAACTGCGTCGCCGCGAGTTCTACGAAAAGCCCACCCAGGAGCGCAAGCGCAAGAAGGCGGCCGCCGTGAAGCGCCACATGAAGCGGATCTCCCGCGAGCAGAACCGCCGCAAGCGGCTCTACTGAGCGCCGCCGCTCTCTGCCATCCCGGTACGCGTCCTTACGAGGCCGTGGGTTACCGAGGTTAACCGAGGGCAACCGAGCCATGAACCTGAAAGAGCGGATCACGGCCGATATGAAATCGGCCATGAAGGCGGGCGAGAAGGACCGCCTTGGCGTGATCCGCATGACGCTCGCCGCCGTGCAGCAGCGTGAGGTGGACGAGCGCAAGGAGCTCACGGACGCCGACGTGCTGGCCGTCATCGAGAAGATGGTCAAGCAGCGCAGGGAGTCGGTGAGCCAGTACGAGGCCGGCGGCCGCGCCGACCTCGCAGACAAGGAAAACTACGAGATCGGCGTGCTGTCGGCATATCTCCCGGCGCCGCTCTCCGACGCCGAACTCGCGGCACTCATCGACGCCGCCATCGCCGAGACCGGCGCCGAGTCGCTGCGCGACATGGGCAAGGTCATGGCCCGGATCAAGACCGAAGCCCAGGGGCGGGCCGACATGGGCGCCGTGAGCGCGAAGGTCAAGGCGAGGCTCGCCGGCTGACGCCATCCGCACCGCGCATTCGCGTCCGCGCCGCACGCCGGCTATCCTGTGCCGGGCACGCCGGAAAAGTCGGGTGAGGGCAATATGAGCGGCCGCATCCCCCAGGAATTCATCGACGATCTGATCGCCCGCGCGGACATCGCCGAAGTGCTGGGCACCCGCATCCAGCTGAAGAAGGCGGGCCGGGAATACAAGGCGCTGTGCCCCTTCCACGGCGAGAAGACGCCGTCTTTCACCGTCAGCCCGGACAAGGGCTTCTACCACTGCTTCGGCTGCGGCGCCCACGGCACCGCCATCGGCTTCCTGATGGAGCACGACCACCTCGGTTTCCCGGAAGCCATCGAGGAGCTGGCCGGGCTGATGGGGCTGGAGGTGCCGCGGGAGGCCGATTCCCGGCCCACGCGCAAACTCGACCGGCTGCTGGAGCTGACCGCCGCCGTCGAGCAGTACTACGTCGATTGCCTGCGCGACAGCGACGAGGGCGTGGCCTATCTGAAGCAGCGCGGCATCGACGGCACCACCGCCCGGGCCTACCGCATCGGATTCGCGCCCGCCGGCTGGGACCACGTGCTGAAGCGCTTCGGCACCGACGACGAAGCCGTCGAGCGGCTGCATGCCGCCGGGCTGGTGATCCGGCGCGACAACGGCGGCTACTACGACCGCTTCCGCCATCGTGTCATGTTTCCCATCCGCGATTCGCGGGGACGCACCATCGGCTTCGGCGGGCGGGTGCTCGGCGACGAGGAGCCCAAGTACCTGAACTCGCCCGAGACGGTGCTGTTCCACAAGGGCCGGGAACTCTACGGCCTGTACGAGGCGAAGAA
Source organism: Lentisalinibacter orientalis (assembly GCF_040706535.1). Classification (NCBI taxonomy): domain Bacteria; kingdom Pseudomonadati; phylum Pseudomonadota; class Gammaproteobacteria; order Woeseiales; family Woeseiaceae; genus Lentisalinibacter; species Lentisalinibacter orientalis. Next base: position 1,532,847 of record NZ_JAPDRJ010000001.1, on the reverse strand, counting down.
ACGCCTGCGCGACATCAGCCGCCTGGTGGTGGTGGAGGGCTATATGGACGTCATCGCCCTCGCCCGCCACGGCATCGGCTATGCGGTCGCCACCCTCGGCACGGCCACCACCGCCGATCACCTCTCGCGGCTGTTCCGCCTGACCGACGCCGTGTGCTTCTGTTTCGACGGGGACCGGGCCGGCCGCGCGGCCGCCTGGCGCGCTCTCGAGAACGCCCTGCCCCAGGTCCGCGAGGGCCGCCAGATCTATTTCGCCTTCCTGCCCGAGGGCGAGGACCCGGACTCCCTGGTCAGCGGCAGCGGCGCCGCCGCCTTCGAGGCCGTGCTGGACGACGGGATGCCGTTGTCGGATTTCCTGGTCGGCGAGCTGGCCGGACAGGTCGACCTCGGCTCCGTGGACGGCCGCGCGCGGCTGGCCGAACTGGCACGGCCGCTGGTGGCGAAGATCCCTGCGGGCATCTACCGGGAACTGCTGCTCGAGCGCCTCGGCGAGACGGTGGGCCTGTCCGGCGAGCGCCTTGCCGGCATGATGGAGGCCCCCGAGGAGAAGAAGGCGGAGCCGCGGCGGCCCGCCCGGCCCCGGATACAGACCGGCCGGCCCACCCTGGTCCGGCGGGCCATCACGTTGCTGCTGCATCACCCGGCGACGGCCTCCTCGGTGGACGTGGAGCGCCTGGCCGGCCTCGACCGCCCGGGTGCCGACCTACTGGTGGAACTCCTTGAAACGCTGCAGGCCGAACCTCATATGAATACCGCAGGCATCCTGGAACGCTGGCGGCACCGTCCCCACGGCCGGCACCTGGCGGCACTTGCCGCCGCCGAGACCCCCGGTCACGAGGATTTCGACGCGGCAGCCGAGCTGGAAGGCTGTGTCCGGCAGCTGGTCCAGGCCGCCCGGCACGACCGGGTGGAATTCCTGCGAGAAAAAGGCCGCAGCGGCGAGCTGTCGGCCGAAGAGCGGGAGGAGCTGCGCCAGCTGCTCTCCCGACCCGCGCATCCGGCGTCCGGTGATGGAAATATCACGGAAAATTCAGTATAGTTAGCCGTTTGCCCAACCCACGCACAGAGGTTCTGTTTGTGAGCGAAAAACGCAACAGCGCGTCCGCGATCCCGAACGATAAGCAGTCTCAGCTCAAACTGCTGATCGCGCGGGGCAAGGAGCAGGGTTATCTGACCTACGCGGAGGTGAACGATCACCTCCCGAACGACATCGTCGATCCGGAACAGATCGAGGATATCGTCAATATGATCAACGACATGGGTATCACGGTGCACGAGAAGGCGCCGGATGCCGAGTCTTTGCTGCTGTCGGACGCCGCGGTCTCGAACGACGACGACGACACCGAGGAGGCGGCCGACGCGCTGGCCTCGGTCGACAGCGAGTTCGGCCGCACCACCGACCCCGTGCGCATGTACATGCGTGAGATGGGCACGGTGGAGCTCCTCACCCGGGAAGGCGAGATCCAGATCGCCAAGCGCATCGAGGAAGGCCTGGACCAGGTCAAGGCCTCGCTGTCGCACTTCCCGCCGAGCGTGCAGTTCATCCTTGACGTCTTCGCGGCCGTGCAGGACGGCAACGCCCGCATGCAGGATCTGGTGGTGGGTTTCATCGACCCGAACGAGCCGGACGAGATCCCGACGCCGGGTCAGCGCAGCGACGACGAGGAAGACCCCAACGCCCCGCCCGACCCGCAGGACGTGGCCAAGCGCCTGAAGAAGCTCCAGAAGCTGCACATCAAGGTGATGACGGCGCTGGACAAGTACGGCAGCCGCGACAAGAAGACGAAGAAGGCCCGGGACGAGCTGACCGCCGAGCTGATGGAGCTGAAGCTCTCGCCGAAGCTGTTCGACTCGATGATCACCATCCTGCGCGACACGATCCAGACGATCCGCTCCCAGGAGAGGGCCGTCATGCAGATCTGCGTCAGGCAGGCCGGCATGCCGCGCAAGGACTTCATCGCGAGCTTCCCCAAGAACGAGACCAACCTGAAATGGGTGGAGAAGCACATCCGTGCCAAGCGCAAGCACTCCTCCACGCTGTCGAAGCTGAAGGAAGACATCCTGCGCGCCCAGCGCAAGCTGGTGCAGGTGGAAGAGGAGACCGGCCTCTCGATCGCCCAGATCAAGGAAATCAACCGCGCCATGTCCATCGGCGAGGCGCGGGCACGGCGGGCGAAGAAGGAGATGGTGGAGGCCAACCTGCGCCTGGTGATCTCCATTGCCAAGAAGTACACCAACCGGGGCCTGCAGTTTCTGGACCTGATCCAGGAGGGCAACATCGGCCTCATGAAGGCGGTGGACAAGTTCGAATACCGCCGCGGCTACAAGTTCTCGACCTACGCCACCTGGTGGATCCGGCAGGCCATCACCCGCTCCATCGCGGACCAGGCCCGCACCATCCGCATCCCGGTGCACATGATCGAGACCATCAACAAGCTGAACCGGATCTCCCGGCAGATGCTGCAGGAGATGGGCCGCGAGCCGACGCCGGAGGAACTGGCCGAGCGCATGGAGATGCCGGAAGACAAGGTGCGCAAGGTGCTGAAGATCGCCAAGGAGCCCATCTCCATGGAGACGCCCATCGGCGACGACGAGGACTCGCATCTCGGCGACTTCATCGAGGACGCCTCGGTGGAATCGCCCATCGACTCGGCGACCTCCGAGGGCCTGAAGGAGACCACCCACGGCGTGCTGGCGGGCCTCACGCCGCGGGAGGCGAAGGTGCTGCGCATGCGCTTCGGCATCGACATGAACACCGACCACACCCTCGAGGAGGTCGGCAAGCAGTTCGACGTCACCCGTGAGCGCATCCGCCAGATAGAGGCGAAGGCGCTCAGGAAGCTGCGCCACCCGAGCCGCTCGGATCAGCTCAGGAGCTTCCTGATCGAGGACTGATCCGGCCGGCCGGTGCAGAGAACGGAGGGCGGCATCCTGCGGGGTGCCGCCCTTTTTCGTGGGCGGCCGCGGCGTGCCGCTACGGAGAAGCCGTTACCAGCGGAACTCCGCCACCAGCGGGTAGTGATCGGAGCCCACATCGGGGCCGCTCTGCACCCGCACCGGCACGAGCCCGCCGCGGTAGACGCAGTGGTCGATGGGGACCCAGACCGGCAGCCAGCCGGCCGGGAAGGTGGCCGGGTAGCCCTGCCCGGCCGCGGCATTGGCCACGCCCGCACGCGCCTTGAAGGCGCGGAAGCTCGGCGAGAACGGCGTGTCGTTGAAATCCCCGCAGACCAGCGTCGCACCGCTCGACTCCCGGACGAGGTCGGCCACGGCGGCGAGCTGGGCGTTGCGCTCGTCCGTGTAGCCTGCCGAGATGGGCGAGCGGGGATGGATGCCCAGCACCCGCAGCTGCCGCCCTCCCGTGTCCAGCACGGCATCCAGCGCGGGACTGTCGATGCCGGCGGGCCGGATCACCCGGCCGGAGGCGATCGGGTGGCGGCTCAGCAGGGCGATGCCCCAGGCGCCGTCCCGGGGCGCTTCCAGGCGATGGGGATAGACCTCGGCCAGGGATTCCAATCGCCGCGCGGCGGCCGGCGTGTACTCGGGCAGCACGACGACGTCGGCCCGCACTTGCCGCAGCCAGGCCTCGGCGGCGCCGAGATCCGGGTTGCGCCAGTCGAGATTCAGGACCGCGGCGGTGAGGTCGGTGGGGGAAGCCTCCGCCGTGGCGAAACGGGGCAGTTGCTCGCGGGCCTGGAACAGGCATAGCGCCAGCACACCCGCGAACACCAGCGCCGGCACCCGCTGCCGGGCCGCCAGGGCGACGGTCAGGAGCAGCAGGCAGCCGGCGGCGATCTGCAGCGGGAAGTGCACCGGCAGGCCGAACACCCACCAGAGCGGCTCGGCGAGGGGCAGCGCGAGCAACGCCACGCTGCCCGCCGCCGCGGTGGTCAATACGCCTCTACTCATGTCGCCTGTTCACAGCCGCCTCAATGCCCGGGCCAGTCCCCGCCGGCCTCGCCCGCAGTGATCACCTCGTCGAACCGCCGGATCAGCGACAGCAGCTCGTCCGTGTCCCGCGGATCCTCCCGCAGGCACTCCTCGGCGTACGCGTGGATGCCGCTCTCGGACGGCATCCCGGCGCCGCCGGCAGCGAGTATGCGCTGCATCCGGGGCAGGAACAGCCATTGCAGCCACTGGTGAAAGCGCAGGGTGTCGAAACAGAACGGCTGGGCGCTGCCGAGGCGGCTGAGCGCCGGGCGTTCTTCCTCCCAGAGTTCGATGCGCCTCATTTCCGCCTCGATTCCATCGACGATTTCAGCCACTGTCTGCTGGAATCCGTCCATCCCTGCATTCTGGCATAACGGGGCGCCGGCGACGCGGGAGCGGTTCGCAGAACGGGGCGGGACGGGCCGGCCGTGGCCGTGATGACGAGACCGGTCTTCGTGGCTATACTGGCCCGCCCGACGGGCCCTTAGCTCAGTTGGTTAGAGCAGCGGACTCATAATCCGTAGGTCCCAGGTTCAAGTCCTGGAGGGCCCACCATCTCTCTCGCCGCCGCCGCCGCTATCGCCGCTTCCGCGCACCCAGCGCCACCCGATCCAGCCACCAGCCGCTGCGGAACGTGAGGTAGGCGAGCATCGCCATGTCCGCGACGGTGATCGCGAGCTTGTGAGAGATGCCCTCTGCCACGTCGATCACGTGCAGCAACAGCACGGCGATCACCGCCTGGACGATGATGAAGCGGAACCGCTCGATGGCGTCGCCGCCCAGGGTCTCGCTGAGGAGATTCCGCCGCCTGCGATAGCCGGCGATCAGATCCATGTAGAGACTGCGCAGGAACACCGCCGCGAACGCGGCGTGCACGGCCCAGAAGACGACGGGGTCGGTGTCGAGAGTCATGCCGGCCAGAGGAAGACGATCGCCGTGCCGAACAGGATCGACACGCCCATCGTCGCCAGCGCATAGGCGCCCAGCCGCCGTCCGCCGAGGACCACCGCGGCGCCGATCTTGAACGCCAGATTCGACAGGGTCGCGATCAGGATCGCGCGCCATGCCGCGTCGCCGGACAGCCGGCCCTGGGAGTACAACTCCGCCGTGGACAGCGTGAGGGCGTCCACGTCCGTCAGCCCGGAGATCACGGCCACGCCGTAGATGGCGGCGTCCTGGCCGAACTCCTCGCGCACGGCCGTCACCAGCAGCAGTATCACGGCGTACAGGACACCGAACACGATGGCGGTGCGGATCTGGGCCGGGTTTTCGAGATTCGGCGGCTGCATGTCGCGCGAATCGATCTTCAGCAGCAGGCCGACGCAGAGCAGCGCCATGAAGGCCATCATGACGGCCAGCGGCGCCGCGGCCTGGCGCAGAAGGTCCGGGGCGACCGCCCCCAGCTCGATGCCCACCCGTACGTAGACGATGGTGGAGGCGATCAGCACCACCAGCGCGGCGGCGGGGGCGGCGGCGGGGTTGCCGGCGCACTGCCGGGCGTAACTCACGGTGGTCGCGGTGCTCGAGATGAGGCCGCCCAGCACGCCGCCGGCCAGCGAACCGCCGCGCACGCCCAGCACCCGATAGGCCAGGTAGGCGGCCAGGCTGATGCCGACGATGAGGGTGACCATGAGCCACAGCGTGAAGGGGTTGAGGACGTCGTAAGGCCCGATGGTCTGGTCCGGCACCACGGGCAGGATCACGAGCGCCACCAGGACGAACTGCATCATGGCCGCGAACTCGCGTTCGCCGATGGCGCCGATCAGCCCGTGCAGCTTGGTCTTCCACTGCAGCAGCACGGCGGCCACGCCGGCCAGAGCGACCGCCGGCGCCTCGATGCCGCTGGTGAGCATCGCGCCCACGCCGAACATCAGCAGGCCGGCGACCTCGGTGGTGAGGCCGAAATGCTCCGGGTTGGTGCCCTCGCCGCGGGCGCGGAGGAGATTGCCGAGGATGAACAGGGCGGTGATGCCGAGCAGGCCGGCGGCGATCATCCAGCCGCCATAGTCCCGGGCCAGGATGCCACAGACGGCCCCGACCAGCGTGATGAGCGCAAAGGTGCGCACGCCGGCGATGCGGCGGTGTTCCTCGTCGCGCTCGCGCTGGCTGCCGACGAGCAGGCCCAGACCGAGCGCGATGGCCAGCGGTTCGAAGATGCCGAAATCCATGGATCCGTCGCCTGTCTGCTCGCTTCGAGGGTAACCCAGGCTCCCGGCGGCGGCGAGCCGGGACATGCCGCAGTCAGGCGAACAGCAGGTAGCAGCCGCCGGTGACGACCGCGGCGCCGATCAGGTTGAGGGCGAAGCCCTCCCTCGCCATCTGCCTCACCGTCAGCTCGCCGGAGCTGAAGATCACCGCGTTAGGGCCGGTAGCCACGGGCAGCATGAAGGCGAAGCTCGCGCTCATCGCCGCCGGCACCATGATGAGCCGATGGTCGAAGCCCGCGGTGGTGGCGGCCGCGGCGAGGATGGGCATGAGCAGCGTCGTGGTCGCGGTATTGCTGGTGACCTCGGTGAGGAAGGTCACGGTCAGGCAGGTCAGCAGGATCATGACCAGCACGGGCAGCACGTCGAGCGCGGCCACCATCTCGCCCAGCGAGGTACTGAGCCCGGAGCTCACGAACGCCTTGGCGATGGTGATGCCGGCGCCGAACAGGATCAGGATGCCCCATGGGATGCGCACGGCGGTATCCCAGTCGAGCAGGCGCCCGCCGCGTCCGTTCGGCACCAGGAACATCACGACCACCGCCAGCAGCGCCACGCTGGCGTCGTTGGCGCCGGGCAGGTCCAGCCACGCGCTCCAGCCGCCGAAGGGCTCGCGCCGGGTCATCCACAACACCGCGGTGACGGCGAAGACGATCAGCGTGCGCACCTCCTCGCTGCGCCAGGCCGCCACCGGCGGCATCGTGATGGCCCGCGCGTGGGACAGGCCGCGGGTGAGCCACAGCGCCGTCAGCGGAATCATCACCGCCACCACCGGCAGCGCCCAGGACATCCAGCCGAAGAAGGTCACCTCCCGGCCGGTGTTCTCCTGGTAGACCTCCATGAAGATCAGGTTGGGCGGCGTGCCGATGGGCGTGCCCACGCCGCCGACGCTGGCCGCATAGGCCACGCCCAGCAGCAGGCTCACCTTCAGCCGGTTGTCCTCGACCCGCTCCAGCACCGCCAGCACGATCGGCAGCAGCATCAGCGTGGTCGCCGTATTGGAGATCCACATGCTGAGGAAGGCGGCCGCCGCCATGAAGCCGAACACGAGGCTGCGCCCGCTCCTGCCACCGAAGGCGCTCACCATGCCCAGCGCGATGCGCCGGTGGGCGCCGCTCTTCTCCATGGCCGTCGACAGGATGAAACCACCCAGCAGCAGCAGGATCAGCGGGTTGCCGTAGGCCTCGCCCACCTGGGCGGGCGTCAGCACCCCGATCAGGGGGAAGACCGCGATGGGCACCAGGGAGGTGGCCGGGATGGGGATCGGCTCGAAGATCCACCAGACGGCACAGAGCGTGGTGACCGCCGCCGTCCAGGCCACATCGGCGGAGGCGCCGCGCGCCTGCAGCAGGAGGAAGACGGCGAGGGCGGCAAGCGGCCCGGCATACAGCGCGATCCGGCGCACCATGGTCGGGTCCGGGCCCTCAGTCTTCGGCGGGCAGCACGAAGACCTCTTCCGCCACCGGCTCGTTCACGCGGAACGCCTGCCAGTGGATCTCGTTCTGCTTGACGCCGTCGTAATACAGGCGCACCAGGCGAGGCTGGCGCCAGCCGGTGTCCTCGTCGGTGACGAAGTCGGAGTAGTAACGGTGATGCCAGCCCTTCGGTGTGTCGAAGCCCACCATGCGCACCGCGTAGTCGTCCCGGTCGATGCCGAAGATCGTCTCGGAACCGGCGGGGTCGCTCACGCGCACGAAGAAGGCGGGATGGCCTTCCACCGTATCGTCGGGCAGCCGCGTCAGGGTGAAGCCCTCGTCGAGGGCATAGCGGATGATCCCGAAGCCGAACGAGTTCTTCCACTGGGGGCTGGCCGCGCCGCCGGGGATCGGGCCGTCCGCGTTGTAGGCGGTCTCGCCGTCGAAGGCGATCCGGAACATGGTCGTGTCGCCCGTGAAGCTGTCGATGCGCACCTTGCCGTTGGCGAGATGGGCATCGGCGCTCTCGGGGGCATACTCGCGCCACATGCGGTAGCGGTCGGCCAGCACGCGGCTGTCTTCGGTCCCGTCCGGCCAGAAGACCCCGTAACCCTCGAGATACAGCGTCTGCGGCCGCCGCCACGTCTCGCCTCCGTTCGCCTCGTACACCGCGGCGATGATCTCCTCCGCCGACAGGCCGTCGGCGTCGGCCGCCGCGGCCGGCAGCGCCAGCGCCAGGCCGGCGCAGGCGGCCGCCAGGGCCGCGACCACTCGCGGCGCCGCGGTCACTGCAGGAGCTCGATCACTCCGCAGGCGATGCGTGCGCCGGCGGCGCCGGTGGGCTGGGTCTCGAAGTCGTCGGGCTCGGCATGGACGATCACCGAACGGCCGACGATGCCGGTCTCGCCCTCGAAGGTGAGCCCGTCGCCGAGCACCCGGTCGAAGCGGGCCTGGCCATGCTCGTCGAAGGTGATATTGCCGAGGTCGCCGGCGTGGTGCTGGCCGTCGGGGTCGTCGGGCGAGCCGTGCGGAGCGCCGGCGGGGTTGAAGTGCGGCCCGGCCGACGTGCCGTCCGGAGCGCTGCAGTCACCCACCTCGTGGATGTGGATGGCGTTGGTACCCGGCTCGCCGCCGTCCAGCACGCCGCCCATCACCATGGGCCCCTCGAAGGCGGTGAAGACCACGGCGCCGCTCACGGAGGAACCGGATTTCGGCTCCATGCGGGCGATCGCCCTGAGGCTGCTGCCCGTCGCCTGACTGGCCCGGGGCTGTTCCGCGGCCGGCTCCGCGGCCGACTTCTGTTCCAACGGCGGCGGAGACTCGCCGCCGCAGGCAGCCAGCAGGACGGCGCAGGCCGCTGCCGCCGCCAGACCCTTCCGATACTCTCCCATGGATCGCTCCCTGTCGATTGAGATATTGATTCTATTGATGAATTCCGGCCGGCGACGTCGCCGCCTCAGCGCGCCCGGCGCCAGTATTGTATCAGCAGGAAGCCGAACAGCATGCCGCCGAGATGGGCGAAGTGGGCCACGCCGGGCTGCATGCCGGTGACGCCGTACGTCAGCTCCAGCACGCCGAACAGGATCACCAGGTATTTCGCCTTCATCGGTATCGGCGGTATCAGCAGCAGTATCTGCCGGTTCGGGAACATCAGGCCGTAGGCCAGCAGGATGCCGAAGACGCCGCCGGAGGCCCCGATGGTGGGATAGATCTCGGGCTGGAAGCTCGCCACCACCAGCTGCACGATGCCCGCGCCCACGACGCAGACCAGATAGTAGATCGCGAAATAGCGCGGGCCCCAGAAACGCTCGATATCGCGGCCGAACATCCACAGCGTGAACATGTTGAACAGCAGGTGGGTCAGGTCGCCGTGCAGGAAGCCGTAGGTGACGAACTGCCAGGGCGCGAAATACTCGGAGCCGGCCGGCCACAGCGCCAGCGACCCGAGCAGGGTCACGAACATCTCCCGGGAGGCGTTCTGGGCGGCGAAGGCCAGGCCGTTCGCTACCAGCAGCGTGAAGATGACCGTGGGGATGAGACTGTTGTTGCCGGGGGGTTGCGGCCGGATCCTGTAGGCACCCATGCCGACGTTATACAGGAAAGCCGGGGGCCGGGTCAGGCAGGGCCGGGCCGGGGACGAGCCGCGCCGGCCGCTGTCCCGCTCCTGTCCAACCGCGGTTGCGGTAACATCTCACCCAGCCCGGCGGGCCGCCATCGCGTTCGCGGCCCGCCCGTCCCCCACCCCACCCGGAACCCGGAGCTTATGGCTGCCGACAGCATCGTCATCCGCGGCGCACGACAGAACAACCTGCGCGACCTGGACCTGGAGATCCCGCTGAACGAGCTCGTCGTCGTCACCGGCGTGAGCGGATCGGGCAAGTCGTCGCTGGCCTTCGACACGATCTACGCGGAGGGCCAGCGCCGCTACGTGGAGACCTTCTCGCCCTACGCCCGGCAGTTCCTGGACCGCATGGACAAGCCGGCGGCCGAACGCATCGAGGGCATACCGCCGGCGATCGCCATCGATCAGACCAACCCGGTGCGCACCTCGCGCTCCACCGTTGGCACGATGACGGAGCTGAACGACCATCTGAAGCTCCTCTACGCCCGCGCCGCCACGCTGTACTGCAGCGGCTGCGGCCGGCCCGTGCGCCGTGACCATCCGGAGTCGGTCTGGGCGGAGCTGGGCGAGGCGTGGTCCGGGCACCGGGCGGTCATCACCTTTCCGGTGGAGCGCCCGGAGAACTTCAGCGAGGCCGAGATCCGCAGCTATCTCGAGGCGCAGGGCTATCTGCGGGTGCAGGAGACCGAGGGGCGCACCCTCTACGTGGTCGCCGACCGCCTGCGGGTGACGGACGACAACCGCAGCCGCTTCATCGAGAGCGTCGAGTCGGCAATGCGCCGGGGCGACGGCCACGTGCGCGTCTACGACCACGACGCCGCCGGCGTGCAACGCCGCTTCTCCGACCGGCTCCACTGCGCCGACTGCGACCTCGATTACCGCGACCCCCTGCCGAGCCTGTTCTCCTTCAACTCCCCGGTCGGCGCCTGCGAGACCTGCCGCGGTTTCGGCCGGACCATGGGCATCGACCGTGACCTGGTCGTGCCCGACGGCTCGCTCACCCTCGCCGAAGGCGCCATCAAGCCCTGGCAGAGCAAGAGCTACCGGGAATGTCAGCGTGACCTGGAGCAGCACGCGCGCCGGGCCGGCGTGCCGCTGGACGTGCCCTGGAACGAACTGACGGCGGCCCAGCGCCGCTGGGTGTTCGAGGGCGAAGGCAGCTGGGACGACGGCGTCTGGTACGGGGTGGACCGCTTCTTCGACTGGCTCGAGAGCCGCGCCTACCGCATGCACGTGCGCGTGCTGCTGTCCCGCTACCGGAGCTACGACCTCTGCAATGCCTGCGGCGGCGCCCGGCTGAAACCCGAGGCCCTGCTCTGGCGGCTCGGCGGCGATAACGTCGAGGCCGGCGCCTCCGGCGCACCGGGTCTGAACGTCCACGAACTGACCTGCCTGCCCATCGAGCGCACGGTGGCGTTCTTCGCCGGGCTGGCATTGCCCGCTCCGCTGGACGAGGCCACCGACCTCCTGCTGGCGGAGATCCGCACCCGCCTCGGCTACCTGCTGGAGGTGGGCCTGGGCTACCTGACGCTGGACCGCCAGTCGCGGACTCTGTCCGGCGGCGAGGTGCAGCGCATCAACCTCACGACGGCGCTGGGCACCTCCCTGGTGAACACGCTGTTCGTGCTGGACGAGCCGTCCATCGGCCTGCACCCCCGGGACATCGACCGCATCAACGGCGTGCTGCGCCGCCTGCGCGACGCCGGCAATTCGCTGCTGGTGGTCGAGCACGACCCCCAGATCATCCGCGCCGCCGACCGGGTTCTGGACATGGGCCCCGGGCCCGGCGAACGGGGCGGCGAGGTGGTGTTCTTCGGCACGGCGAAGCAACTCGCCCGCTCCCGGCGCTCGCTGACGGCGCAGTATCTGCGCGGCGAGCGGCTCGTGAACGCGGATCGCGCGGGGCGTCCCGTCGGCGACGATATCCCCATCCTGCGGGTGCGCGGCGCCCGCGCCCACAACCTGAAAGGAGTCGACGCCGCCTTCCCGCTGGGTCGGCTGGTGTGCGTGACCGGCGTGAGCGGCTCCGGCAAGTCCACCCTGGTGGAGGACGTGCTGTGGCGCGCACTGCAGCGCCAGCGCGGCAAGGCGGGCGACGCGCCCGGCGAGCACGATGCGATCGAGGGCGGCGAGGACCTGGGCGACGTGGTGATGGTGGACCAGTCTCCCATCGGCAAGACCACCCGCTCGAACCCGGCCAGTTTCGTCGGGGCGCTGGCCCCCATCCGCAAGCTCTTCGCCGACGCGCCGCTGGCCGTCGAGCGCGGCTACACGGCCGGCACCTTCAGCTTCAATTCCGGCGACGGCCGCTGCCCGGAGTGCGGCGGCAACGGCTTCGAGCACGTGGAGATGCAGTTCCTCTCCGACGTCTACCTGCGCTGCCCGGCCTGCGACGGCCGCCGCTATCGCTCGGAGGTGCTGGAGGTGCGCATCGGCGGCGACGCCGGCGAGCGTTCCCGCTCCATCGCCGATGTTCTCGAGATGACCGTGGCCGAGGCGATCGCCTTCTTCGCCGGCGAACCCGCCGTGCTGCGCGGGCTGGAACCCCTGGCCGCCGTCGGCCTGGACTACCTCGCCCTCGGCCAGCCGGTGCCGACCCTGTCCGGCGGCGAGTCCCAGCGGCTGAAGCTGGCCGCGCACCTGGCCGAGGCCCGGGGCCGGCGCTCGCCCGGCGAGCGCAAGCTGTTCCTGTTCGACGAGCCCACCACCGGGCTGCACTTCCAGGACATCGCCACCCTGCTGGACGCCCTGCAGGAACTCATCGCCGACGGCCACTCCGTGATCGTGATCGAGCACAACCTGGACGTGATCGACGCCGCGGACTGGATCGTGGATCTCGGGCCCGAGGGCGGCGAGGGCGGCGGCGAGGTCGTGTTCGAGGGCACGCCGGACGCGCTCGCAAAACGCCGCGGCAACCACACGGGCAGGGCGCTGGCGGCCTATCGCCGGGAACGGGGCGGCCCGGCCGCGGCGACCGCGAAGAGCGCGCGGCGCGAGCAGCCGGCACGCGCCGACCGCGACATCCGCATCCACCACGCCCGGGAACACAACCTGCGCAACGTGGACATCCGCATCCCGCGGGACCGCTTCACCGTCATCACCGGCGTCTCCGGCAGCGGCAAGAGCACCGTGGCCTTCGACATCCTCTTCAACGAGGGCCAGCGCCGCTATCTCGAATCCCTGAACGCCTACGCCCGCCAGTTCGTGCAGCCGGCCAGCCGCCCGGACGTGGACGCGGTGTTCGGCATACCGCCCACCGTGGCCATCGAACAGCGCACCAGCCGGGGCGGGCGCAAGAGCACGGTGGCGACGATGACCGAGGTCTACCACTTCCTGCGCCTGCTGTTCGTGAAGCTGGGCACCCAGTACTGCCCGGACTGCGACGTGGCCATCGAACCCCAGAGCGAGGAGCAGATGCTGGGCCGCCTGCTCGAGACGCGCCGGGGCGAGCGCATCGCCCTGCTCGCGCCGCTGGTGGTCGGCCGCAAGGGCTATTACACGGATCTCGCGAAGTGGGCGGCGAAGAAGGGCTACGACCGCCTGCGGGTCGACGGCGACTACCTGCCCACCGGGGACTGGCCGCGGCTGGACCGGTTCCGCGAACACGACATCGACCTGCCGGTGGGCGAGATCCGGGTGGCCCCCGGCTCGCGCGGCGAGCTGGCCGGCCTGCTCGGGCGCGCGCTCGACCTGGGCGGCGGCGTGGTCCGGGTGGTGGCGGACGACGGCGAGAGCCTGCTCTCAGCGCGCCGGGCCTGCCCGTCCTGCAGCCGCAGCTTCGACGAGCCGGACCCGCGGCTCTTCTCCTACAACTCGGCCCGGGGCTGGTGCGAGGGCTGCGCCGGTACCGGCCTCGCGGCCGCGGCCGAAGACGAGGACGACGGCGCCGGCGGCGATCGGGAGCCCTGCCCCGTCTGCGACGGCGCGCGGCTGAATCCGGTGGCACTGAACGTGCGCTTCCGCGGGCGCAGCATCGCCGACTACGCTGCGCTGCCGGTGGAGCAGGCGGAGGCCTGGTTCCGCACCCTGGAGCTGACCGGCCGCCACGCCGAGCTGGCCCGCGACGTGCTGGCGGAACTCTGCGCCCGGCTCGAGTTCCTGCAGAAGGTCGGACTCGGTTATCTCACCCTCGACCGGGCCGCCCCGACGCTGTCCGGCGGCGAGGCGCAGCGCATCCGGCTCGCTTCGCAGCTCGGCTCCAACCTGCAGGGCGTGTGCTACATCCTGGACGAGCCCACCATCGGACTGCACGCCCGCGACAACCGCCGGCTGCTGGATACGCTGAAGGGGCTCGAGGCGCGGGGCAACACCGTCGTGGTCGTGGAGCACGACGAGGACACCATCCGCGCGGCCGAACACGTGGTGGACCTGGGGCCGGGTGCCGGCACCCACGGCGGCCGGGTTGTCGCCGAAGGCTCGGTGGCGGCGATGATGCGCAGCAAGGATTCCCTGACCGGCCGCATGCTCGCTCACCCCCTCGCCCACCCGCTGATGGAGCGGCGACGGGAAGTGAACCCGCGGCGTCGGGACGTGGCCTCCATCCGCATCGCCGGCGCGGAGCTGAACAACCTGAAGGGCTTCACGGTCAATCTGCCGCTGCATGCGCTGGTGGCCGTCACCGGCGTGTCCGGCAGCGGCAAGTCCACGCTGGTGCGCGACATCCTGCACGACAACCTCCGCGCACTGCTGGCGGCCCGGCGCTCACGCGGCAGGAAGGCGCCCGCGCCGGCGGGCTGCGCCGGGCTCACCGGCTGGGAAGCCGTCGACCGGGTACTGGAGGTGGACCAGACGCCCATCGGCAAAACGCCGCGCTCCTGCCCCGCCACCTACATCGGCTTCTGGGACGAGATCCGGCAGTTGTTCGCCCGCACGCCCGAGGCGCGCATGCGCGGCTACGAGCCGTCCCGGTTCTCGTTCAACGTGAAAGGCGGGCGCTGCGAGGAATGCGAGGGCCAGGGCGTGCGCCGCATCGAGATGAACTTCCTGCCCGACGTGCGGGTGGACTGCGAGGCCTGCGGCGGGCAGCGCTTCTCGCGCGAGACGCTGGCCATCCGCTACCGGGACCGCAGCATCGGCGAGGTGCTGGCGATGAGCGTGGAGGAGGCGCGGGAGTTCTTCCACGCCCATACGCGCGTCCATCACGCCCTCGACCTGCTGGTGCAGGTGGGCCTCGGCTACCTCACGCTGGGCCAGCCGAGCCCGACGCTGTCCGGCGGCGAGGCGCAGCGCATCAAGCTGGTCACGGAGCTGGCGAAGGCGGGCCCGGATCTGCCCGACAACGAAGGCGGCGGCAAACGCCGCAGCCGGGACCACACGCTGTACGTCCTGGACGAGCCGACCGTCGGGCTGCACATGGCGGACGTCGAGAAGCTGATCCGGGTACTGCACCGTCTGGTCGAGGCGGGCAACAGCGTGGTGATCATCGAACACAACCTCGACATCGTCGCGGAGGCGGACTGGGTGGTCGATCTCGGTCCCGAGGGCGGCGACGACGGCGGCCGCATCGTGGCTCGCGGCAAGCCGGAGGACCTGCTCCGGCGGCCGGGGCGCTCCCACACGGCCGCGGCGTTGCAGGAATTCCTGGCAGATCGCAGCCCCTGATGCCTGCCGACGATTGTTGACGATTGTCGACGAAGGCGGATGGCTGGATTTCTTGACGAGCTTGTGTAGAATCTTACCCATAGACACAAAGTAGACGGGAGAGAGACATGGGACAGACACGGGCCGGACAAGGGAATGACGGCAGGAGCGGCAACGACTACGCCATCGGCGCCGTCTCACGGCTGACCGGCATATCCACGCACACGCTGCGCATCTGGGAGCGGCGCTACGGTGCCGTGGTCGCGGAGCGCACGGAGAGCGGGCGGCGGATCTATTCGCGCCGGGACGTGGAGAAGCTCGGGCTGCTGAAAATCCTCGTGGACCGGGGCTTCTCCATCGGCCAGATCGCCAATCTCGATCTCGAGGAACTGCGCGCCCGCCGGGAAGAGGTCGTGCGCCAGGCCAACGACCTGCAGCTGGCCCGGGCCGACCAGCCCATCCGGGTGGCGGCCCTGGGACGCTTCGCACTGCAGGGGCTCGGCCGCAGCGGCGTACTGCCGGAACAGGTGGAGCTCACCGCTCTCGAGAGCGATCCGCGGCGCTTCCGGGCCGATATCCGCCGGCTGCGGCCCGACGTGCTCCTGATCGAGGTGCCGGTGGTCGACGAACGTACCGCCGAGCGCATCGCGGGGCTGCGGGACCTCTGCGGCGCCGGGCGCGTCATGGTGCTGTACAACTTCGGCCGCAGCGAGGACGTGAACCGGCTCGCCGCCGCCCAGTTCGAGCTGTTCCGGGCGCCCACCACGGCCCTGACGCTGGTCGACGCCCTGCTGCGCGGCCCGCGGGTCACCAATACCGCCCCGCGGCCGGCCCGTTCCGAGCAGCAGCGCGCCGCCGGCGACGCGCCCGAGGTGCCGGTGCTCACCGAAGAGCTGCCGCCGCGTCGTTTCGACGACGTCCAGCTGACGACACTGGCGGGTATCCGCACGGACGTCGATTGCGAGTGCCCGCACCATCTCGCCGACCTGGTGCAGAGCCTGACGGCCTTCGAGGTCTACAGTGACCAGTGCGAATCACGCAACAGCGAGGACGCCGCCCTGCACGCTTACCTGCACGCGATGACGGCACGGGCCCGCGCCCTCATGGAAGAGTCGCTGGCCACGCTGGCCCGCGTCGAGAAGCTGGAGTACTGACGCCCCGTGATTCGCGCCGCCGGCATCGTCACGGCAGCACTGCTGGTGCTCGGCGGCACGGCGGCGCCGGCCGCGGCGGCGCCGGGCTTCGGCGTGCGCATCTCGCCGGTCGCCAATCTGGTCTACCACCTGGATTGCCTGAGCGGCTACCGGCGCTGCACCCGGGCCGCCTTCGACGAGCTCTGGCAGCGCCTCGACTGGAGCGGGGAGGACGAACGCCGCCTCCTCCGGTGGCGGGAGCTGCAGGAGCGTTACCGGCTGTACGCGGACTTCACCGCGTCGGCGCCGGACACGCCCTACCCCTACACCTTCCCCTACCTGCAGGCCCGGGGCGTCGACATCGGCGAGAAGCTGCGTCTGGCCAGCCTGCAAGCCCACGATCTCGCCGACTACGGCGAGCGGCTGCGTCTGCTGCTGCAGCCGCGCGATGCCCGCGAGGCCCTGGCCATCGCGCGGCACTTCGAGCCCCGCTTCGACGCCTGGTGGCGAGACGGCGCCGCCGGCGACCTGGAGCGTCTCGCCGCCGGCTACCAGGGCACCGCGCGGCGCGCGCAGCTCGACGCCCTGCTCGCCCGCGTCGGCGGTTTGTTCGACCTGCGGCTGGAGGAAGTGGCCGACCTCGAGGTGAACCTGGTGGCCCTGCCGGAGGGGGCGAGGGCCTCCCGGGCGACGCTGATCGAGAACCAGGCCATCGTCGAGAGCCGGCGCGGGGAAGCGCCGGCCGACCGCATCGGCGTGATCGTGCACGAATTCGTCCACTATCTGTACGCGCTCAGTCCGCGTGCACGCCACGAGGCGCTGCTGGCAGCCTTCCTGGCGAGCGAGCGGCCCTGGAGCCTGCGGGCCTACAACCTGATCAACGAGGCGGTCGCAAGCGCCATCGGCAACGGCATAGTCGAGCGGCGGCTGCAGTCCGAGGCGGAATACCAGCGCTACCACGCGCTGCCCGATTCCTTCTACGCGGATTTCTACGTCGACACGCTGGCCAAGGCCCTGGTGCCGGTGCTGGACCGCCGCCTGGACGACGGCCGTCCGCTGGATGCCGCCTTCGCGGTGGAATACCTGGACACCGCCGCCCGGGCGCTCGAGGGCCGGCTGGACGATCTGGCGCTGCAGCTGGTCTCCTCCGCGGTGGTCGCCACCGACCCGGCGCTGGCCGACCTGGCCCGCCTGCCCGCCTCGGCACTGACGACTTTCTCGCTGTTCACCCACGTCACCGCCGAACCCGGCATCCCTGCCACCGCGCTTACGCGCTACCCGGAACTCTCCGGCATCGTGCTGGTGCGCGCCGGCGACCTGCCCCGGCTGGCCGGTTTCGCCGACGAGTCGGTGATCGAGCTGATGCAGGGACTGTCCGCACGGCTGGGCGCGTTCGTCTACGGCCAGCCGCGCAGCCCGCAGGCCACGGTCTACTACGTGTGCGGCAACGACGAGGCAGGCGTGGAAAAGGCGCTCGAGCACCTGCTGTCCCGCAGCGCGAGCTTCACCGGGCTGAGCCTGCCGCCGGGAACGGCGGTGCGCTATTCGGACTATTCCGGCTCGTCGGACAGGATCTCGAAGCGGATGCCGATGGCGCGCAATCTGGCCAGCAACGCATCTCCCATCGCCTCCGCGGGCGTCAGCACGCCGTAGCGCGGCGGCAGCGAGTCCGCATCCAGGGACAGGCACAGCGCCGCCTCGGCCAGCATGCGGGAGGTTTCCGCGTAGCCGGGTTCGCCGCCGGAGGCCTCGCCGATCAGGCGCCGGCCGTCGCCGCGGGCGACGAAGGTCACGCGGAACGAGCCGGTGGCACGGGTCTGCTCGTCGGGGCCGGAACCCGAAGGCTTCAGCCCGCCGAGCCAGCGGCGTATGGGTCCCACCTGCGCCAGTCCGGTGACCGCGGCGATGCCCGAGGACAGGGCGATCAGTTTAGGCAGCGAGCCGACACGGATGTAATGCGCATAGGTGAACTCGCGCCCATAGGCCGGCAGCGCCGTGGCCGAACGGATGATGATCTGCCGGTCGATGGCGGGGAACGGCATCACCCAGCCGTTGACCAGCTCCTCGTAATGGGCGCCGCGCCGGTTCACTTTCACCCGCCGCTCGCCGCTCACGCCCTGCTCCATGCGCGCCGCCACGCGCCGGGTCTCGCCGAGATTGCCCAGTGCCTCCAGCGCGGAGTTCCAGGTGCCTCCCGAGATGCCGCCCTTCGCGGAGACGAAGCCCTCGAGCTGGACGCTGGCGTCCTCGGGCAGTGCGTTGACCATCATCCAGGCGCCGAGGTCGTGGGGGATGCTGTCGAAACCGCAGCAGTTGACCACCCGCACCTGCTGCTCCCGCGCGCTGGTGCCGCAATGGTCCATCACCTGATCCACGAAGGCCGGCTCGCCGGTCAGATCCGCGTAACTCGTGCCCGCCTCGACGCAGGCCATCACCACCGCCTCGCCGTAGCGGATGTACGGGCCCACCGTGGTGGCGAGCACGCGGGTGCGACGCGCCATCTGCAGCAGCGTGTCGTAGTCGCCGACGTCCGCGCGAATCACGCCCGGGCTGCCGCCCAGTTCCGCGGCCAGCGCCGCGAGCTTGTCCGCATCCCGGCCGGCGATGGCCCAGCGGAAATCCTCGTCGGTCTTCTGCGCCAGATAGGCCGCGGTCAGCCGGCCGGTGTATCCCGTCGCCCCGAACAGGACGACGTCGTATTCCCGGTTGTCAGCCATGAGCATCCTCCAGGCGCACCGTGTCTCCCACCCCGATCTCACCGCCGGCGAGCACCCGGCAGGTCACGCCGCCGCGCCAGTCCGGCTCGAGGGCCTGCCGCAGTCCCTCGCCGGCCTCCTCCATCCGCGAGCACGGATCCAGCTCACCCGTGATCTCCAGCACCAGCTTGCCGATCACGAGCCTTCGGCCGGCGGTCTCGGCGAGCGGGATGCCATCGATCAGGAGGTTGGCCCGGCGCGCCGTCCAGGGCAGCTCGCGCCCGAGCTCGTTACAGGCGTCGCTCCAGCCCGGGGCCGTCAGCACCGTCACCTGCCGCCGGCCGGCTCGGCCCCGGAAGTCGCCGGCCACGCCGCTGTCGGTGTCGACCCGCGCGCGCTCCAGTACCTCCATGGGCGCGCGCTTGCGCTCCCGCCGTGCGATCCCGATCAGCCTGCCCTCCCTCATGGAGCAGATGGTAGCAGGTAGGAGGGCCTTCAGGCCCGATCCCCCGTTCTCTTGGCGTTGACCCGCCATCGGCCGGACCGGGCTGGCGCTTGCTTCACGCCACCGCGAGCACGGCCGTCATGCGGGGATATCCATCGCCGCGACCTTTTGTCGGGAGCAAGATGGATACCCCCGCAGGGCGGCCACAATAGAAGGGGATCTGGCAGGAAGAGTCGGGCCTGAAGGCCCTCCTACGCAGAGGTCAGAACCAGAACGAGACGAACAGCTGCACCACGTCGGCATCGAAGCCGTACAGGGGTTCCTCGCCGGGGGCGGCGCCGCTCACCCTGAGGTCGCGGAAGTTCTCGTAGTCGAAGCGGATGCGGTCCCAGAACAGATTCAGCGAGCCTTTCTCGACCACGCTCCAGCCGTCGCTGACGAACTCCCAGCTCACGCCGGCGCGGATGGTCGCGCTCTCGAAGGTGCTGAGTTCCTTGTCCCGCCCCATGAAATTCTGCGCGCCGGAACGCGGGAACAGGTCGGCGTAGAAGTCGGCCTGCTCCTGGGTGTAGTAGCGATAGCGCGTGGAGAACGTCAGGCCGTGCTTCCAGGGGTGGACGTAGCCGATCTCCCCGGTGTGCGACTCGATGCCCCAGGTGTCGGAGAAGTAGCGGTAGCTGCCGTGCAGCGCCGCCCGCCAGGGCATGCGGTAGCGCGCGGTGATGGAGCCTGCGCCGCTCGTGCGCGTGTTCGGGTAGATCTCGGGCTCGAACTGGTACCCGGCCGGCTGATCCGCGGCCAGGTAGCGCACGGAGCGATACGGGTTGTTCAGGAAGCCCTCGTCGGTGATGGCGTCGAAGGCGAAGCTCATGATCAGGCTGCGGGTGACGATCTGCGTGACCGCCAGGCTGTACTGCTGGCGGTCGACCTCGCGGCGGAAATCCGGATCGTTGGACTTGCCCACCTCGTCCCAGCCGAGGGCGTAGCCCAGCGTCACCGTGGTCATCTGGCCGAACAGGTCCTGGCTCACGCTGAAGTTCAGGCTGTTGGCGGCGTAGTCGCTCTCGTCGCTGCGCGTGTAGCCCACGTTCATGAGCGTGTTGCCGTACAGGTAGGTCGCGCCCAGCGAGCCCTGCTTGCGCTCCTCGGTGTAGGGGCTCGCCGTGGTCACCACGTCGATGGAGGCGCTGGAGACCATGTCGAGATAGTAGTTGGCCGACAGCGACAAGCTCTTGCCGACCTGCTTGCGCAGCAGCACCGACGGGCCGTCGATGGTCACGCCGCCGCCCTCGTAGCGGTGGTAGAGCACGTCCGCCCGGTCTTCCGGCAGCACGGTGGCGAGCACCGCGCCCGGCAGCAGTGCGAGCAGGACGAGCAGCCTTGCGAGGTGGCGGGCGATCATCGTCGCGCGATTCATGGCGCGGTGCTCAGTTGCAGCCGCAGCCGCCGCCGGCGCCGCCCGTGCCGCCGCGGGCGCCCTCGCGGGCATCCCAGACGTGCATCTCGTAGGCGGTGGCCACCGGATGCATGTCCAGCGCCATGATCGGATCCGCCAGGTGGTCCCGCTCGTAGGGCTTCACCCAGGGCTCGATGCTGGAGCAGCCGGCGGTCGCCACGAGTACCGCGCAGGCCGCCGCCGTTCGGATCAGTGTCTTTTTCATCGTCCTTACCCCGCTCCCCCGCATCAGAAGAAGATCGTGAAACCGATATGCCCCTCGATGTTGTGGGCGGTCTTCTCCTCGCCGAGGATGTCGATGTCGAACAGGTGGTCCCGCACGTCGGCATGCAGCGCGATCACGTCGTTCAGCAGCAGCCGGTAGCCGAAACCGAAATTCACCGTGAAGCGGTCGTCGCCCGCGAACTCCGTGCTGCCTATCCCGGCGATGAGGTACAGCGCCTGGGAGAAGGCCAGGTTGCGGCCGACGAAAGCCTCGCCCGGTAACACGTTGTACCCGATGGAGGCGTTGTAGTATGTGAACTCGCGCTCATCGTCGGTCAGAATCTCCGCCGCGCCGCTCAGCCGCTCGAAGCTGGTCTCCTCGGTATCGGTGCGACCGTAGGCGCCCTCGACGAACAGCCCTTCGGTGATGTGATAGGCCAGCCGCACCCCGTAGACCGGGTTCACGCCGAAGTCCTCGACGCTCATCAGCCCGGCAAAGGCTCCGATCTCGAAGTTCTCGGTGTCGATCTTCGGCGGCTCCACGTCGCGGCGCTCCACCTCGGGCTCGATCACCTGCTCCGGTACTTCGGCCACGGCATCGCCCGGCTCGTCGCCGCCGATGAACGGCAGGCTGCCGCAGCCCGTCAGGGCGAAAGCGAGCCCGGTCAGAAAAAGAACCCGAATCCGACTTTCCATTCTTCGATTTCCTCATTCTCGTCGCGGCTGGTGAATACGACATAACTCTTGTATTCGGCGCGAAAAATAAAGCGTCTCGTCACCCAGGCCCGTACGCCGACGCCCACGTGGGCGGTCTGGTCGGTGCGGTCGATGGGCTGCACCAGGGTGGCCACCGGCTCGATGCGCAACACGCCGGTGCCGAGGGTGAAAAACGGCGAGACCCGCCAGTGCGGCCAGGTCTGGTGCACGATGCTCACGTTGGCCATCCAGCCGTCGGAGAAATTGCCGAGCAACTGCGTGCCCCACAGCTCCAGCGACAGATTCGGCGTGAACGAGTAGCCGAGGTAGCCGCTGATGACGTTGGCACCGCCGAAGTCGCCGGTAAGTCCGCCGGACTCCCAGCGCCGCACCAGGTATTCCTCCCGGCCCGTGGTCTCGAACTCGGCCGGCGTGCCCGCCTCGTCCAGCGTCATCAGCATCTCGCGCTCGTGCACCCAGCCCTCGCGGCCGCGGGCATCGCGCACCTTGAACCATTCGGTGCGCCGCTTGAGCAGTTCGACCGCATCGCCGCGCTCGACCACGTTGAACACGGGATAGCCGCGCCCCGGCCCGGTGTGCATCTCGAGATACGGCTCGGCCACCGTGACCCGGCGGTATTGCTCCTCCGCCTGCGCGCCCGTGGCGAGCGCGCAGCAGAGAAACAGTGAGAGCAATGCCGCCAGCGGTCTCATGGCATCAGTTTTCCGGCGCGTCGAACGGGTTGTTGTAGTACTGGCCGCCGACGTCCAGCCACTCGGACAACAGCTTCAGCTCGGCAGGCGTGAGCCAGCCGGCGTGGCTGCCGCCGGGGGCGAAGCGGTCGAAGAAGCGACCGGAGGCGTTGGCACCGGCGGTGCGCATGCTGGGCGGCACGGTCACCGGCTCGAGGATGGGATCGCCGGTCTCGGGGTCGATGCCCACCTCCACCAGGCGGTCCACCAGGGCGCCCATGTCGAGTATTTGCTCGTTGTCCGCGGCCAGCAGCTCGCGGTAGGCATTGAAGTGATCGGGCTCGTCGGGAGATGCGCCGTCCGTCAGCTCGAGCTGGCCGTCGGGCACCTTCAGCTGCCCCATCGCGTCGGTGCGGGTGTGGCAGGTAATGCAGGTGTTGTCGGCCTCGGGGATGCCGTCCTCGTCCACGTCCACGATTCGAGGTTTCGACCACAGCGGATGGATGTGGGCCTCGTAGTTGATGACCGCGCGGCAGGTCGCGCTCCAGTCGCCGATGCAGTCGGGCGTGGTGGGCGCCAGGGTCTCCAGGCCGGACTCGCCGGGCACCACGGTGGGGCCGTAGCGCCAGGCGAACGACTCGTCCCTGGCCCGACCGGCGGCGGCCTCGTCGGTCCAGACGTCTTCGTAGACGATGTCCAGTGACGGCTCGATGGCGGCGCAATCGGTGGAGCAGCTGGTGCGCGCCCGCACCTCTGCCATCGTCTCGCCCACGTCGGCGAACAGCGCCGGGTCGGTGTTCGGGAATGGCTGGCCGGTCACCTCGGCGCCCTCGTTCAGCACGGGGTACGCGTCCGCGCGCCCGTGGGACTCGCCGCTGCCCGGGTCGTGGCAGCCGGAGCACTCCATCAGCTGGCCGGGCCTGAGCTGCAGCCAGTTGTTGTGCCGCGGCCCGATGCGCCGGCCCTGGCCGTCCAGCACGCTGACGCCGAGGGCTACGTTGGCAGGCACCTTCATCATCACCGAGCCGTCGGGCTCCACTTCCGCGTAGCCCACGATCTCGCGCATGCCCTGGGCCGCCGACACACCGAAGGCGCTGTTGTCGAAGTCACGCACGTCCTCGTCCGGGATGGAGACCGCCTTCACCACCCGCAGGAAGCGCGCGGGCCGATCGGCCGCGGTGGTCTGCGCGGGGTCAGCGAGCACGTCGATGCCGACGCCGGAGACGTCCTGCCCGGCGATGTCGTAGACGCTGCGGATGTGGATCACCGCCGCACCCTCCGCCGCGATGTCCGGATCCAGGGTGAAGGGCTCCGAGTCGTCGAAGATCACCGGCGGCGTGCCGGTGCCCGGTTCCGCGGCGACGATGTCCGTGTACATGAAGCCCTCTTCGGGCGCGACGACCGGCTGCTGGGTGTCCTCGCTGCGGTCGTAGATCCAGATGCCGTAGAGCGGCGGCGCCTCGACGAGGGCGGGGTCCGCCAGATTGTCGTCGGTGCACGGGACGATCCTGAGATCGACCGGATCCTGCAGACGGCACTGGCTCCAGCTCACCAGCAGGCGCTCGGTGCCGTCGCGCAGCGGGAACACGGAGTTGTAGCGTCCGCCCGGCGAAGGCACGTCGTCGTCGATCAGCACCTCGTTGATGGTGGCCGCGGTCTGCGCCGGACCGGACAGCACGCCGATGTTGTCCCGGTTCGGCTGGGTGTTCTCGATGTAGTTGGCGATGTCGATCTCGATGATGTCGCCGCCGCCCCCGGCGCCGTCGAAGGGGCGCAGCAGCGCCATGACGTTACCGTTCGGCAGCTCCCGGGGGCGCAGGAACTGCACGGGCTCGCCGCCGCTGCCGGTGTCGTGGCTGTTGGCGCCGTACAGCAGCTCGAGCGCGGCGCCGTCCGGGTTCATGCGGTACAGATGGATACCGTCGTTACCCGGCGCGTTGTCCCAACGGCTGAACACCACCTGCCCGTTCGAGAGCATGGCGGGATCGAGGTCGTGACTCTGATTGAAACTCACCTGGCGGATATCGGTGCCGTCTTCGTTCATGACGTGCAGCACCAGCGCCGGCACGTTGCGGTCCTCGTCCAGTGCCGCGAACTGGGGCTTGCCCTCGTCCAGCAGCACGGCACCGGACTGGCGCTGGCGCGTGGAGGAGAAGATGATGCGACCGTCCGGCAGATAGGCCGGCGCCAGGTCGTGACCGGACTCCGCGACGATGTCCGAGGCGATGATCCGCCGCAGCGTGTCGCCGGCGATGTCGTATTCCCAGACGTTCCAGGTCGGCTGGTCCTCCTCGTCGGCGCCTTCGATGAACTGCGCCCGCATCGCAAACAGCACCTTCGTGCCGTCGCGCGATACCTCCAGGTCGCGGATGTCACCGAGGCCTTCGGTGATCTCTCCGGTGACGTTGACGTCGGCGGTGCTGGGCGAGGCCCGGTCGCGCACGTAGAGATCGGCGCCGATGTCGAAGGTCACCGGCTCGCGCACGTCGAAGTCGGTCGGGTCGCCGTTGTCGTCGACCGGGACCGGCCGCTTCACGTAGGCGATGGGGAAGTCGAGCACGACGGGGTCGGGATCCTGCCCGCTGCCGAAGCCGATGCGGCCTTCGCCGCTGCCGCCGCCACCGCAGCCCGCGGCGGCCACCACCGAGCAGGCGACGGCAACGAGAGCCGCCCTTGCCGGCGCCCTCCGGGTAACTGTCTGCATCGTGCTGTTCATGGGACATCCTCTTTCCTGCAGCCGTCACGCGACGCACTCCTGCGATCACTGCGGGAATGCTGCAGGCGCCCTGCACCGCCGGTCTTCCGACGCGCGACTGGAAAGCTCGCGGCCGGCCGTGACCAATGGTGGACAGGGGCCTCACTGCATTCTGTTAACAAGATCACAAATCCATGGAGATCGTTGCGCGCGCGTCCTGGTAGTTGATGAGCGGCGGAGTATAGGGACGCCTCCGGGACGCGCGTAATGTGGAATTTCGCCGACAGCGAGACCGTGCCCGGGGCCTTGCATCGACTGGCTCAAGGTGACGGCTGCCGTGTCACACGGACGCGCGCTGTCGTAGTTCGGCGACAAGCCGAAACGCCCACCGAATCAGGGAGTTGCCTTGCGGGCGTCGGCAAAGTGTCGATTTCTGCCGACAAGCGGTTGACATATGCCGACCCGGCGCCACTGCCCGGATCACGCGCAACCTCTTGTTCTGTATTCGGAAAGGCTTTTCCAGCCATCCAAGTCGTGATCTGGCACGCGGCTTGCACTCCCCTTGCTCGCAACAGTAGCCGGCCGCGGGGGAGCACACGTGACGGGAGTCCCGGGAAACCACGGGACTTGTGAATGGAGTCACGGTGGCCCTGTCGGCGATCTGCGAGCATCGGACGCTTCGAATAGCGCGACGCGCACGCAGGGCTTCTGAAAAGGGCAAACCCGGCGAAAGGCGGGGACGCAAAGCCACCGGTCTACGGATTCACGTCCAGGACGGCGAAGCTGCCAGGAGCGACAGCTGACGATCAGCAGGGATGATCCCGCAGGGACGTCCTCCGCTCCCGACGGTCTTCGCCCCCTGGCAGGAAGGGAAGACGGAAACGTATGAGCAGGATCGTCATGAACGCACCCATGAACGTACAGAAGCAGTTCGCGCACGCGCTTCCGCGCCGCGCCCTCCTTGCCATCGCCTGCCTTGTGCTCGCGCTGGCTGCCACGGCCGAAGCGGGTCCGCGGGAACAGGCCAAGCGGCTGCACGACCGTCTCGCCGGCGTACCGCCCACCGAGCAGGTGCTGGCCGGCATGGAAGCCGACATTCTCGCCGGCAACCCCATTGCGGCGGCGGAGACGGCCATGGAGAACAGCGCCTTCTATAACGTGACGCTGAAGAACTTCGTGACGCCCTGGACCAACCGGGAGCAGACGGTCTTCGCGCCGCTGAACGACTACACCGCCACGGTCATCGGCATGATCCGCGACGACGTGCCGTTCAATACCGTGCTCTCCGCTGACATTCTCTACGTCGGCGACAGCGGTCTCGGGCTGCCCCCCTACTCCATGTCCGACAACGCTCATTACGAGGCCATGGAGCAACAGGGCATCGACCTGAAGACCGCGCTGGTACAGACCAGCCAGTCCGCGGTGACCGACCTGCCGGCCTCCGCCACCGCCGGCGTGGTCACCAGCCGCGCCGCCGCCGAGGCCTTCTTCATCGCCGGCACCAACCGGGCGATGTTCCGTTTCACGCTGATGAATCACATGTGCAACGACCTGGAGCAGGTGAAGGACGGCTCGCGCTCGCCGGACCGCATCCGCCAGGACGTCTCGCGCAGCCCGGGCGGCGACAGCCGCGTCTTCCTGAACAACTGCGTGGAGTGCCACGCGGGCATGGATCCGCTGGCGCAGGCTTATGCCTACTACAACTTCAACCCGGACACCGGCCGCATCGAGTACACCGAGGGCCAGGTGCATCCCAAGTACTTCAATAACGACGCCAACTTCCCGTTCGGCTTCCGCACCCCCGACGACCGCTGGGACAACTACTGGCGGCAGGGGCGTAACGCCGGGCTCGGCTGGGATCCGTCGCTGCCGGGCAGCGGCAACGGCGCCAAGTCACTGGGCCGGGAGTTCGGCGCGAGCGACGTCTTCGCCGAATGTCAGGTGAAGAAAGTGTTCGAAGCCGTGTGCTTCCGCCAGCCCCAGGACGCGTCCGACCGGGCTGCCCTGGACAGGATCACCGGCGTATTCCGCGCCGATCAGTACCGCATGAAGACGGTGTTCGCCGAGACCGCCGTGCACTGCATGGGCGAATGAGGAGTTCGGCAATCATGGATAGGAACAATATGATCTCTCTGCCTGCCCGCACTCATCTCGTCGTCGCCCTGATGGCGGCTGCCGCGCTGGCCGGCTGCTCCAGCGGCGCCGACGTCGAGGAGAATCCGGTAACGAGCGTCGCGCCGTCGCCGGACTACACGGGTCCGGCGCCCGCCACCGACGACGTGCAGTCGTTCAAGATCGAGGTGTGGGACAACGTACGGCCGGACAACCGCTGCGGCGCCTGCCACGGCACCGGCGGCCAGGCACCGACCTTCGCGCGCACCGACGACGTCAACCTGGCCTACGAGGAGGCGAACGCCATCGTCGACCTGACCTCCCCGGCCGACTCGCGCATGGTGACCAAGGTGGCCGGCGGTCATAACTGCTGGGAGTCCAGCGACGCGGTCTGCGGCGAGATCCTGACGACCTGGGTCACCAACTGGGCCGGCGACGCTGCCGGCGGCGGCAAAAACATCGACCTGGAAGCGCCGGTGGACAAGCAGCCGGGCGCCAGCAAGAGCTTCCCGGACGACGGTGGCGCCCTGTTCGGGCAGACCGTGCATCCGGTCCTCACCGAGTACTGCGCCGGTTGTCACACCGGCGCCGCGGCCACGTCCCAGTCGCCGTTCTTCGCCGAAGCGGACGTGGCGGCCGCCTACGATGCCGCGAAGTCGAAGATCAACCTGGACGACCCTGCGGCGTCGCGCTTCGTCGTGCGCCTGGCCAGCGAGTTCCACAACTGCTGGAGCGACTGCAGCGCCAACGCCGCAGAGATGCAGTCGGCCGTGGAGGCCTTCGCCAATCAGGTGACCCCCACCGAGGTGGATCCCGCTCTGGTCCTGAGCCGCGCGCTCGCGCTGACCGACGGCATCGTCGCCTCCGGCGGCAACCGCTACGAGCGCAACGTGATCGCGCTGTGGGAGTTCAAGACCGGTCAGGGCGATACCGCCTTCGACACCAGCGGCGTCGAACCGGCGCTGAATCTCACCATCAGCGGCGACTACAACTGGGTCGGCGGCTGGGGCATCGCGCTGCGCGAGGGCAAGGCCCAGGGCACGACCACGGCCAGCCGCAAGCTGCACGACCTGATCAAGGGCACCGGCGAGTACGCCATCGAGGCCTGGGTGGTACCCGCCAACGTGGTGCAGGAGGAGTCCCGGATCGTCAGTTATTCCGCCGGCACCACGGCGCGCAACTTCACGCTGGGCCAGACGCTGTACAGCTACGACTTCTTCAACCGCTCGGATGCCACCGACGGCAACGGCGACCCGGTGCTGACCACCTCCGCCGCCGACGAGGATCTGCAGGCGACCCTGCAGCACGTGGTGGCGAACTTCGACCCGGTGGAGGGCCGCAGCATCTACGTGAACGGCGTGCACACCGACGACATGGACCCGCTCGGCACGGGCGGCAGCATCGCCGACTGGGACGACACCTTCGCCTTCGTCCTCGGCAACGAGGTCTCCGGCGACCGGCAGTTCGCCGGCACGTTCCGCATGGTGGCCATCCACAACCGGACGCTGACGCCGGAGCAGATCGTGCAGAACTTCGACGTCGGCGTCGGCGAGAAATTCTTCCTGCTGTTCGGTGTGAGCCATCTGATCGACGTGCCGGAGGCCTATGTCCTGTTCGAAGTGGCGCAGTTCGACAGCTACTCCTATCTGTTCACCAAGCCCCACTTCCTGAGCCTGGATGACACGGCCACCTGGAGCGGCATCGCGCTCGAAGGCATGCGCATCGGACTGAACGGCGGCGAACCGGTCGCCGGGCAGGCGTACAAGACGGTATCGGCGACGCTGTCGAGCGACGCGGCCACCGCCGACCTCGGCCAGCCGCTGGCGGACGTGGGTACGATCATCGAGCTGCAGAAGGGTCCCGAGTCGGACGAGTTCTTCCTGACCTTCGAGGTGCTCGGTGCCAATACCAACGTGCGCACGGAGCCGACACCGCTCACGCCGGCACCGACCGACCGCGAGCCGTCGCCGGACGTGGGCGTGCGCGTCTTCGACGAGCTGAACGCCTCGATGTCCCAGATCACCGGCGTGCCCATGACCCACCCGGACGTGGCGCAGACCTTCGAGACCGTGAAGCAGCAGCTGCCCACGGTGGAGAGCTTCGGCGCGTTCTCGTCGTCCCAGCAGGTGGGCGTGTCCCAGCTCGCCATCGAGTACTGCAACGCGCTGGTCGAGGACACCGGGCTGCGCGCGCAGGTATTCCCGGGCTTCAATTTCGACGCGGCGGTGACGACGGCCTACGGCACGCTGGCCGCGCGCGATACGCTGCTGGACCCGCTGATCACGCGGATCAACAACACCAATGTCGTGAGCCAGCCGCACCCGGACGACGTGAAGGCCGAGCTGAACAGCCTGATCGATCGGCTGACCGTCTGCGGCGGCAGCTGCGAGCCGGGCCGCACGGCAACGGTCGCCAAGGCGACCTGTGCCGCGCTCATCGGCAGCGCGACCCTGACCGTCCAGTGATCGACGAGTCACAGACAACGCATCAATCGAGGCAATGACCATGTCAAACAAGTTCGCCACCACCAATCCCGATGCGCCGCTCTGCCATCCGGATCACCCGCGGCCCATCACCCGTCGCCAGCTGCTCTCCCAGGGCTTCATCGCCGGCACCGGGAGTCTGATGGGAGCGGGCGTGATGAGCCTGTTCGCCAACCCGCGGGCCGCCTATGCGGCGCTGAGTCCCGACCTGCAGGCCCTGGCGCAGTCCTGCGGCATCGCCGTGCAGGGCGCGGGCAAGATCCCGTTCATCTCCTTCGACCTGGCGGGCGGCGCCAGCATGGCCGGCTCGAACGTGCTGGTGGGCAAGGAAGGCGGCCAGATGGACTTCCTGTCCACCGAAGGCTACGCCAAGCTCGGGCTGCCCGGCGACATGATCCCGCCGGTCACCAACCCGCAGACCGGCACCAACGATTTCATCAACACCGACCTGGGACTCGCCTTCCACTCCGACAGCGCGTTCCTGCGGGGCATGATGATGCACCTGTCGCCGACCACCATGGCCAACATCAACGGCTGCGTGATCCCGGCGCGCTCGGAGAACGACACCGGCAATAACCCGCACAACCCGATGTACGGCATCGCCCGCGCGGGCGCCGACGGCGAGCTGCTCACGCTGATCGGCTCGCGCTCGTCGGATTCCGGCGGCAACTCCATGGCGCCCGCCATGCTGATGGATCAGTCGATCCGCCCCACCAAGGTGGATCGGGCGAGCGACGTGACGGGCCTCGTGGACACCGGCAAGCTGGTGGGCCTGCTGGCCCAGGAGGACGCCGTCGCGGTGATGGAGTCCATCCAGCGCATCAGCGACATGAAACTCGGCCGGGTGGACACGAAGCTCGAGATCACCGCAGACGACGTGCTGAAGGACCTGGTGAACTGCGGCTACGTGAAGGCGGCCGATCTGGCCGACCGCTTCGGCGAGCCCGGCATCCTGGATCCGGACGCGGACCTCGATATCGTCGGCGACGATCTCGCGAGCATCTTCACCCAGGCGGATTACCAGGACGAGCGGGAATTCCGCAAGACCGCCGCCGTCATGAAGATGGTGGTGAACGGCTTCGCCGGCGCCGGCACGGTGGCCATGGGCGGCTACGACTATCACGGCGGCGCGCGGCGCACCGGCGAGGTGCGTGACTTCCGCGCCGGCCGCTGCATGGGCGCCTGCCTGGAGTACGCCGCGCGCAAGGGCCTGCCGCTGATGCTCTACGTGTTCAGCGACGGCTCGTTGTCCGCCAACGGCACCGTCGACAACTCCGAGGAAGGCCGCGGCAAGTTCGAGTGGGTCAGCGACAACCAGTCGACGGCCGCCTCGTTCTTCCTGGTCTACAACCCCGCCGGCAGACCGCAGCTGCTGGATACCAACGGCGGGCCCGAACGCCATCAGCAGATCGGCTGGTTCCAGGCGGACGGCTCCGTGCAGAACGCCTCGACCCCGGCGGCGAACAACGTCAACCTGCTGGTCGAGACGGTGATCCTGAACTACATGGCGCTGCACGGCGAGCAGGGTCTGTTCCCGAACGTGTTCCCCGGCCACGGCCTGGGCAACAACCAGCTGCGGGACAGCCTCACCGCCTTCGCGCCGATCGTGAACGGCACGATCTAGACGCTCTCTCCCTGACCGGCCCGACCCTGCCGGCAAGCCACGGGGACAGTTAACCCGATTCGTGCGGGTTAGCTGTCCCCGGCACTTCTTCGGCCCGCGGCCATGCGCGCCTCCATGAAGGCGGCCATCTCCAGGATGGCCTGCTTCGCCTCGGGCATGCGGCCCACGAAGAAGTGCCAGACATGCCACATGCCGGGCCACACCCGCAGCGTGACGTCCACGCCCGCCTCCCGCGCCTTCTCCGCCACCCGGGTCGAGTCGTTCAGCAGTATCTCGTGGTCGCCCACCTGCAGCATCAGCGGCGGCAGCCCCTCCAGCGAGGCGTACAGCGGCGATAGCAGCGGATGGCGGGGGTCCGTGTCCTGGTGGTACTGCCGCGCCATCGGTGCGATCTCGTCGGCATCGAACCAGGGATCCTTGTCGTTACGACTCTTCAGCGAGGAGCCGGTCGCGGCGAGGTCGGTCCAGGCCGAAATGAGCGAGGCTGCGCCGGGCAGCGGCGTCCCCTCGTCCCGGGCCGCCACCATCACGGCCAGCGCGAGCCCGCCGCCGGCCGAGTCGCCGGCCAGGATCACCTTGCGCGGATTCGCGCCCCGTACCAGCAGCCACCGGTAGGCGGCGAGCCCGTCCTCCAGGGCGGCGGGGAAAGGATGCTCCGGTGCCAACCGGTACTCGGGCATGAGCAGCCGTATACCCGCGGCCCGGGCGATGTGGGAGACCGCATTGCGGTGGCTCGCGCAGGAGCCTGCCGTGTAAGCGCCCCCGTGGAGGTAGAGCACCACCTCGTCCTCGCCGGCACCTTCCGGGACGAGCCACTCGGCGTACAGGCCGTCGACCTGCTCCGGGACGATCCGCACGCCGTCCGCCGCGGCGATGGCGCCGCCCATTCGGTCCAGGCGCGCGCGTCGCTCGGGCATCGGTGCGTCCGGCTTGCGGAACCGCATGCGCAGTCGCAGCAGCGCCCGCGTCAGTCTCGCTCTCAGGCTGATCATCTAACTCCCGTCACAATACCCTTGGCCGTGCCGGTCAGCCGGGCTCGCCGGCGGCCCGGGTACGCTCCTCGAATCGCCGGCCGAACCACAGCACGAGCCGGGGGAAGAAACGCTGCAGCAGATGCAGCCGGCGCGCCATGGGGTCCGGGAACACATACTCGCGGTCTTCGCGGATGCCCTTCAGTATCGCGCGGACGACGTCCGCGGGCTCCGTGACGATGTCGTCGGGCACCTTGCGCGGCGGGTCGTCGCCGAACTGTATCGAGTCCAGGATGGGCGTGCGGCTGAAGAACGGGAACACGGTGGTCACGCGGACCCCGGTCTCCTCCAGGTCCCGGGTGAGGCTGTCGCCGAAGCCCCGCACGCCGAACTTGGAAGCGGAGTAGACGGACATGCCCCCCGCGGCCACCCAGCCCGCGATGGAGGAGACGTTGACGATGTGGCCCGAGTCGCGCTCCAGCATGGATGGCAGAAACAGCGCGGTGAGGCGCATCACCGACAGCAGGTTCACCTGCATCAGCGTCTCCCATTGCTGCCAGGGGATCCGGTCGATACGCCCGCTCATGCCGATGCCGGCGTTGTTCACCAGGATGTCGGGCGCGGCGACCGCCATGACCTTGTCGCACAGCCGCTCGCAGCCGTCCCGCGCAGAGAGGTCCGCCTCCGGCACCGCAAGAATCTCGCCTCGCCCCCCGACCTCCGCCTGGATGGACCGGGCCGCCTCCGCCAGCGCCGCGGCATCCCGGTCCGTCACGATCAGCCGGCTGCCCGCCGCCAGGAACTGGCGCATCATCTGCCGGCCGAAACCGCCGGATGCGCCGGTCACTAGCACCGTCGCACCGTCGAGGATGGTCATAGCGCATACTCCGCCGTCGTCCAGCGGCGTAATGTACCGGAGCCGGCCCTATAATGCCCACGGTGAGCGACCCGAGCGACAACCCGCAAGACAAGCCGGCGGACCGCCGCCGGCCCCGGAACGTAACCCGGGGCAGTCCCCGGAATATAACAATCCTCGCCGCCGGCGCCTGCGCCGGCATCGCGCTCGCCGTCTACGGCCTGCTCGCCAGCGACGCGCCGCGGGACCTGCCGGCCGACGCGGCGGCGCGGGTGAACGATCGCCTCATCGGCAATACGGAACTCGCGGACGCCCTCGCCGCCCTCGGCAGCGATTCCCGCGATGCCCTCGACCCCGCGGACCGGGACTGGATACTGCGCCGCCTGATCGAGGAGGAACTGCTCGTGCAGCGCGCGCTGGAACTCGACCTCGGGCACACCGACCGCGCGGCGCGGGACGCGCTGGTGGACGCGATGATCCGGCGCATCACCCGGGACGCCGCGGCCCGCCTGCCTGCCGAAGACGAGCTGCGCGCCTGGTATGCGGACAACCGCTCCCTTTTCGCCGGCGCGCCGCGGCTGCGGGTGCAGGCCCGTGCGGCGCCCGACGAGGCCGCGGCGCGCGCCCTGCGGGAACGGCTCGCGAGACACGACGACGGCGACGAGGCGGCTGCCGCGGCGGGCGAGCCGGTGGCCGGCCTGCCCGATGCCCTGCTGCCGCCGGCGAAACTGCGCGACTACCTCGGCCCCCGGGTCACCGCCGCCCTGAGCAATGCGCCGAGGGGCGAATGGCTGGCGCCGCTGCCCTATGCCGGACGCTGGATCGTCGCGCGGGTGGCCGGGCGCAGCGAAGCCGCGGCGCCGCCCTACGGCGAGATCCGTGACCGGGTCGAGGCCGCCTGGCGGCGCGCGCAGATGGATACCGCCCTCGCCCGCTATCTCGACGAGCTGCGGTCCCGGGCGGATATCGAGATGGCAGAGACGGCGGAGACCACAGAGCGGTGAGCCGGGCCGCAGGCACGCTCCTGCTGCTGTGCCTGTTCGCCGGCGCCGCGGCGGCCCACACCCGCAGCGAGTCCTGGTCGGAATGGCACACCGGTGCACGCAGCGCCACGGGCATCGTGACGGTGCCCGCGCGGGAGGTCACCCGCCTGCCGGAGGTCGCCCGGGACGGCCGCCCCCTCGGCCGGGTCTTCGCCGACTATCTGGCGGAGCGCGTCGTCGTCCGCTCGGCGGACGGCGCCTGCACACTGGCCGCCGCGGAGCCGCTGACGGCCCGGGCGGGCTACGTCAGGGTGGAACTGCGCTACGACTGCGAAGGCCCGCCCGAGAGCGTGCGGGCGGGCGTGCTGTTCGACCGGGTACAGGGCCATACCCATTTCGCGCGCCAGGCCGGCACCCTCACCGAATCCATCATCCGCGAGGGTGACCCGGAGTTCCGCCTCGACAGTGGCGGCGACACGCCGTCGGGCGACCGCGCGAGCTTCAGCAATTATCTGCAGCTCGGCGTCACTCACATACTGAGCGGGCCGGACCACATCGCGTTCCTGCTCGCCCTGCTGCTCGCCGCCGCGCGCTGGCGCAACGTGGTCATCGCCGTCACCGGCTTCACCATCGGCCACAGTGTGACGCTGACGCTCGCCGTGACCGGGCTGGTGCAGGCGTCGCCGCCCCGGGTGGAGGCCTTCATCGGCTATACCATCGCCCTCGTGGCAGCGGAGACCGTTGCCCTGAGAGACGGCTACTGGCGCCGGCTCGCCGTCGCCGCCGCGCTCGTCGCCGGCGTCGCCGGCCTCGTCGCCTGGGCGTTCGCAGAACTGCCGCCCCGGGGCCTGGCCGCCTATACCGGCCTCGCGCTCTTCTCCGGCTGCTACCTTGCGCTGGCCGGGGAGTTCGACGACCGCACGCGGCGCAGCGGTTTCCTCGGCGCCGTCGCCGTCCTGTTCGGCCTCATCCACGGCCTGGGCTTCGCCGGCTTCCTGCTCGAGACGGGCCTGCCCGAAGACGCGGTCGCGCTGCCGCTGGTGGCCTTCAACGTCGGCGTCGAGCTCGGCCAGCTGGCCCTGGTGGCCGCCGTGCTGGTCGCGGTGGCGGTCGCGGGCCGGCTGTTCCGGGTGACGCGCGCCGAACCGGCCCAGACCCTGCTGGCCGCCGTCCTCTGCGGCCTGGGGCTGGCCTGGTTCGCGGGCCGCAGCCTTGGCTGAAAGCCTCGTCCGGGAGCCGGGCCCCGAAACCCGGGCGCTTGCGTCCCGGGCCGGCGGGACCGGAGAATGACGGCCAGCCAGCAGGGGGAGCCGCCATGAAAGTCCTGAAGACACCGCCGGAGCGATTCCGGGATCTGCCCGACTACCCGTTTGCCGAGCACTGGTGCGAGGTCGAGGGGCTCGAGCTGCACTACGTGGACGAGGGACCGCGGGAAGGCCGGCCGGTGCTGCTGCTGCACGGCGAGCCGAGCTGGTCCTATCTGTACCGTCACATGATCCCGGTCATCGTCGACGCCGGCCATCGTGCCGTGGCGCCGGACCTGATCGGCTTCGGCAAGTCGGACAAGCCGGCGGCGGTGGCCGACTACAGCTACCAGCGTCACATGGACTGGCTCACCGCCTTCCTGCTGGAGCTGGACCTCTCGGACGTGACCCTGGTCTGCCAGGACTGGGGCTCGCTGCTCGGTCTCAGGCTCGCCGCCGAGAACCCGCAGCGTTTCAGCGGCATCGTGCTGGCCAACGGCGGCCTGCCCACCGGTGACCAGCAGCTGCCGGGCGCGTTCAAGGTATGGCAGCTGTTCGCGCGCTGGAGCCCCTGGTTCCCCATCGGCCGCATCGTCGACCAGGGCACCACCACGCCACTCTCCCCGGAGGTGATCGCCGCCTACGACGCGCCGTTCCCGTCGGCGCGTTACAAGGCGGCCGCGCGGGCCTTTCCGCCGCTGGTGCCGACCCGGCCGGACGACCCGGCGGCGCCGGCGAACCGCAGGGCCTGGGAGGTGCTCGAGCGCTGGGAGAAGCCTTTCCTGACCGCCTTCAGCGACAAGGATCCGATCACCCGCGGCATGGACAAGGTGGCCCGGGCACGCATCCCCGGCGCGGCGGGACAGCCGCACACGACCATCCGCGGCGGCGGCCATTTCCTGCAGGAAGACCGCGGGCCCGAGCTGGCCCGGGTGGTGGTGGAGTTCATGCAGGGGACCGGCCCGGCCGCCGGCAGCGGCTGAGACGGATCAGGCTTCGCCGTCGTCCGGGGTGCCGGTCTCGATCAGTCTCTGCAGCCGCAGCAGCTGCTCGGTCAGCACCCGGTCCACCGCCGGTGCGATCTGGTCCAGACCACGGGGGTCGTAGCCGCCCACCGCGTAGTCCAGGGCGATGAGGGTGCGGCCTTCCTCCGCCACCAGACTCCAGGTCATGTTGCCGTTCACGCCCATCAGGCCGAGGGGGCCGAGCCCGCCGGTCAGGCGCAGCATGCGGCCGGGCTCGACGAAGGTGACGGTCATGTGCACCACCGCACCGTCCTCGCCCAGCTTCTCGCAGAAGCAGCCGTTCGGGCGGGTCTCGATATAGAGGTTGTGCGCCTCGCCGGAGTAGGTATGTGCGCCGTTCCACCACTCGCCCACGTGCGCGGTCAGCATGCGCCACGCCGTCTCCGGCGGCGCGTCCACGGCGGCCTCGGCATGCACCGCGAAACCGTGGGCCGCCGCTGCGGTCACCTCGGCGCCGGCGGGCGGCGCGGCCGCGAAGGCCAGCGCGAGGATCATGACCATGGATGGCAGCAGTCTCCGCAAGGCCCGCATCGTCACAGCACCAGCTCGATGAGGTTGGGACCGGGCTCGGGCACGAAGTCGGCCAGCGCCCGGTTGAACTCCTGGAGCGTCGTCGCGCGCCGGGCGGTGACGCCCATGCCCTCGGCCAGCGCCACCCAGTCCAGATCCGGGCGGCCGATGTCGAGCATGTCCCGCGCCTTGGGTCCCGGTTCGCCGGCGCCCACCCGCATGAACTCGATGTTCAGGATGCGGTACTGGCGGTTGGCGAAGATGACGTTGGTGACGTTCAGTCCTTCCCGCGCCTGCGTCCACAGGGACTGCAGGGTGTACATGCCGCCGCCGTCGGCCTGCAGCGCCAGCACCTTGCGGTCCGGGCAGGCAATCGCGGCGCCGGTGGCCACGGGCAGGCCCTGGCCGATGGAGCCGCCGGTGAGCATCAGCCAGTCGTGGGGCGGCGCGTTCGCCGTGGCCGGCAGAAGCGCGCCGCCGCTGGTGGCGGATTCGTCGGAGACGATGGCGTTCTCCGGCAGCACCGCGGCGATGGCGAGTGCCAGCGTCTCGGCGCCGAGGTCCCCGGTGGGCGGCCCGGGCTGGCGGGCCGGCGCCAGTTCGGCCCGGTCCGCGCCGGCGCCGAGTTCGTCGGCGAGCGCCTCCAGCGCGGCGACGCCGTCCTCGCCCGGTTCGGCCAGGCTCGCGATCTGGCAGCCCTCCGGCGCTATGCGGCTCGGCACGCCCGGATAGGCGAAGAACGTGACCGGCTCGCGGGTGTTGACCAGCACCAGGTGGCGGATGCCGGCCAGCGTCTCCCGGGCCTCCTCGGCGAAATAGGGCAGGCGGCCGATGACGGCGCGGCCCGCGCCGCGCTCCTGGCGGCCGACGAAGGTATCCGTCAGCAGCCGGGCGCCGCTGGCGTTGGCGACGCGGCTGGCCAGCTCCAGGCCGCGGCTGCGCAGCACGGGCCCGTTCACCAGGATGGCGGCCGGTTCGCCGCTCGCAAGCGCCCGGGCCACGGCCCGGATACGGTCGCCGTCGACCGGCGCGGGTGCGGCCGCCGGCAGGGCATCGCCGGGCGGCGGGCCGTCCTGCCAGGCAAGGTCCGCCGGCATGATCAGCGTGGCGATGCCGCCCGGCGGCGCCGTGGCGGCGGCCACCGCCTCGGCCGCATCACCGGCCAGCGCGGTGCCGTCCTCGCAGGTGCGCACCCAGTCCGAGACCGGCCGGGAAACCCCTTCGATGTCGGAGGTGAGCGGCGCGTCCAGCTCGCGGTGCCAGGTGGCGTGTTCGCCGATGATGTTGACGATGGGCGTGTGGGCGCGCCGGGCGTTGTGGAAATTGGCGAACGCGTTGCCCATGCCGGGGCCGAGATGCAGCAGCGTGGCGGCCGGCACGCCGCGCATGCGCCCGTAGCCGTCCGCCGCACCGGAGACCACGCCCTCGAACAGGGCCAGCACGCTGCGCATGCCGTCCACCCGATCGAGCGCGGCGACGAACTGCATCTCCGAGGTGCCGGGGTTGGTGAAGCACACCTCGACCCCGGCGGCGAGCAGCGTCCGCAATAGTGATTCGGCACCGTTCATGGCGCCGATATTAGCAGACCGCGGCGGCGAGTCAGACGCACGCGGAGCGGCGCCCGGGCCGCCTCAGGCCGAATGCTGCGGCAGCCGCGCCGCGCGCCGGCCGGCGACCCAGCGCTGGACGTCGGTCATGGCCAGATAGCTCGCCGGCACCAGCAGCAGCGCGATGGCCGTGACGAACAGAACGCCGAAGCCGAGGCTGATGGCCATGGGGATCAGGAAGCGGGCCTGCAGCGAGGTCTCGAAGATGATCGGCGTCAGGCCGAAGAAGGTGGTCAGGGAGGTGAGCACCACCGGCCGCACCCGGCGCACGGTGCCGGAGATGACCGCGTCCTGCAGTTCCACCCCCTCCTTGCGGAAGTCGTTGATGGCGGTGATCAGCACCAGCGAGCCGTTGATGACCACGCCGGACAGCGCCACCAGGCCGAGCACGCTGACGAAGCTCATCGTGTAGCCCATGATGGCGTGACCGAGCACGGCGCCGATCAGGCCGAAGGGGACGGCGAACAACACCAGCAGCGGCTGCACGTAGCTGCGGAAAGCGACGGCCATGAGCGCGTACATGGCGAGCAGCGCCAGCACCATGCCCCGCATCAGGCCGCCGATGGACTCCGCCTGCGCCTCCTGCTCGCCGGACAGGCTCCAGGTGAGCCCCGGCAGCTCCTGCTGCATGCGCGGCAGCACCTCGCCCGTCAGCGCGGCGGTGATCTGCCCGGCGTTGGCGACGTTCTCGTCCACGTCGGAACTGACCTCGATCACCCGCTTGCCGTCCTCGCGCCGGATCTCCGTGAACGAGCGCCCCTCGGTCACCCGGGCGGCCTGCCCCAGCGGGACCTCGCCGCCGCCCGGCGTGCGCACGATGAAAGTCTCAACGGAATAGAGCGTTTCGCGCTCGGACTCGGGCAGCCGCACGTACACGCGCAACTCGTCGCGCCCGCGCTGCTGGCGCAGGGCCTCGGCGCCGAAGAAGGCGGCGCGGATCTGGTTGGCGAGATCGCTCTCGGTGATGCCGAGGCTGCGGGCCGCCGGCTTCAGCTCCAGGTCGAGCTGGGGCTTGCCCTGCTCGAGGCCGCTGTCCACGTCGAACACCCCCGCGTAATCCGACAGCTCCCCGGCGAGCCGGGCGGCGGCGTGCTCCAGGGTAAGCACGTCCCGATGCGAGAGCTGGATGGCCACCTTGGCGCCGGCGGCAGGGCCCACCGAATAGTTGTAGGTCATGCGCTCGGCTGCCGGCGGCTCGCCCACCTTGCGGCGCCAGCGGTTGGCGAACTCTTCTGCGCTCACCTCCCGGTCGCCGGCCGGCGCCAGGTAGACGGTCACCAGCGCCCGGTGGCCGCCGGTCTGCGTGCCGATGCTGATGTCGCCGCCGCCGGTATTGGGCTGGCTCTTGCCGATCTCCGAGTAGATGCCGGTGACCAGTGGCCCGTCGCCGCTGACCACCTCCTCGCCGCCGAGCTCTTCCTCCACTTCCCGGGCGGCGGCGATCATGTGCTCCATGACGCCGCGGGTCTCGTGCACCGGCGCGCCGAAGGGCAGCTCGACGCCCGCCGAGACGAAGTCGGCCTCCACCCGCGGGAAGAAGGTCAGCGGCACGCGGCCGCTGGCCAGCGTGGCCCAGGCGACCATGAGCACGCTGAGCGAGATGGCCAGGGCCAGATAGCGGCGCTCGGCCACTCGCTCTGCCATCGGCCGGAAGCGATTCTCGATCCAGTTCTCCAGGCCGTTGGAGAACTGCTTCTGCCAGCGATAGATCGGCCGCATCACCGGGTTCGGCCGGAACTGGCCGGAGCGGCGCACGTGGGCGAGATGGGCCGGCAGGATCAGCAGACACTCGACCAGCGAGAGCAGCAGTATCGGGATGACGATCATCGGGATGTTGATGAAGAACTTGCCGATGATGCCGGGCACGAACAGCAGCGGCATGAAGGCCAGCACGGTGGTGAGGACGGCGAACACCACCGGGGTCAGCACCTCCCGGGTGCCGGCTACCGCGGAGGTGAGCGGATCGTTGTAGCGGCTGCGGTTGGCGAACACGGCCTCGCCCACCACCACCGCATCGTCGACGACGATGCCCAGCGTCAGGATGAAGGCGAACAGGGAGATGATGTTGATGGAGATGTCCGCCAT
Source organism: Lentisalinibacter orientalis (assembly GCF_040706535.1). Classification (NCBI taxonomy): domain Bacteria; kingdom Pseudomonadati; phylum Pseudomonadota; class Gammaproteobacteria; order Woeseiales; family Woeseiaceae; genus Lentisalinibacter; species Lentisalinibacter orientalis. Next base: position 1,492,079 of record NZ_JAPDRJ010000001.1, on the reverse strand, counting down.
CGGCATGAACAGGAATACGCCGAGGAAGGAGATGGGCATGCCGAGCGTCACCCAGAAGGCGAGGCGCGGCTGCAGGAAGATGCCCAGCACGATCAGCACCAGCAGGGCGCCGAGACGGCCGTTCTCGATCAGCAGGCCGATGCGGTCGCGGAAGGCCTCCGAGGAATCGTCCGTGACCACCAGATTCACGGTGGCGGGCAGGTCGCCCTGGCGGGCGTCGATGAACTCGTGCACGGCATCGGCGACGGTCAGCGGCGACTCGTCGCCCACGCGGAACACTTTCAACCGCACGGCCGGATGGCCGTCGTAGAACGCTTCGGTGTCGGTGTCGCGGTAGCCGTCGACGATGGTCGCCATCTCGCCCAGGGTCACGCGGGAGCCGTCCGGATTGCTGATGACGGCGATGTCCTCGAACTCGTCGCCGAACTCGCGCCGCTCGGTGGTGCGCACCAGCACGTCGCCACCGGCCGTCTTCACCGTGCCGCCCGGCAGGTCGATGGAGGCGGCGCGCACCCGCCCGGCGATCTCCGGCAGCGTGAGGCCGTAGCGGCGGAGCTGCTCCTGGGGCACCTCGATGCTGACCTCGGGCGGCGGCAGGCCGTCCACCTCGATGAGCGTGATGCGCGGGTCGTCCAGGAGCTCGCCGCGCAGCTGCTCCGCCAGCCCGTCCAGCTCGCGAAGCTCAAGGTCGCCGTAGACGATCAGGTTCAGTACCTGCTCCCGGTTGGTCGCCAGGGAGATGACCGGCCGCTCCGCGTCCTCGGGGAAGGAGGTGATGCGGTCCACGGCGCTCTTGACGTCGTTCAGCGCCTGGTCGGCATCGGTGTCGAGCAGCAGCTCGGCCAGCACGACGCCGCGGCCCTCGTTCACGACCGAGCTGACCTCCTTGATGCCGTCGACGCCGCGCACGGCCTCCTCGACCGCGAGCACCACGCCTTCCTCCACCTCCTCCGGGCTCGCGCCCGGGTAGGACACGCTCACGGTGATGATGTCGAGATCGATCTCCGGGAAGACCTCCTGGCGCACCTGCTGGGCGAACAGCAGCCCGCCGACGATGAGCAGCAGCATCAGCAGGTTCGCCGCGACGGCGTTGCGGGCCATCCAGGCGATGGGGCCCCGCATGGCTGTGGGGTCGGCGCTCATACCCTCACGGGTTCCCGGCAGCTCGTTCCGCGCCGACCGGGAGTTCGTCCTGCAGTCTGAGTTTCATGCCCGGCACCGGCGAGGCGAGCGGGCTGGTCACCACCAGCTCGCCGGACTCCAGGCCGCCGGTGATCATCACCTGGTCCGGCTTGCGCCAGCCCACCTCCACCCGGCGGATGTCGAGCCGGCCGTCCTCGCCGTAGACGTAGACCCGGTCGCCGGCGTGCAGCCAGGCGCGCTCGAGCGCCACCACCTCGGTGACCCGGTCGCTCTCGATCTCCACGTCGACGTAGCTTTCGAACAGCAGCGGCAGGCCGCCCGTCTCCAGCGCCAGCGGATCGTCGATGCCGACCAGCACCCGGGCGAGCCGGCCGGCCGGGTCCAGGTCTCCCAGCAGCCGGAGCAGCCGGCCCCGGCGCACGACGGTCTCGGCGCCGCTGTCGTAGCGGACCTCGACCGTCGAGCCGCCGCGACCCTGCGCGTCCGGCAGCTCGAGAGCGCCGAGCCGGTCCACGGGCACGGCGGCGCGCACCCACGCCCGGTCGGTGCCGACGAGGGTGGCCGCCTGGCTCTGCGGCGACAGGGTCTGCCCCAGGTCCACGTTCTCCGTCAGGACCAGCGCATTGAACGGCGCCGTGACCCGGGTACGCTGCAGGTTCAGCTCGGCCTGGCGGAGCTGCGCCCTGGCCGCCGCCACCGCAGCTTCGGCCACGGCCAGCTGGGGCTCGCGCAGCGCCAGCGAGGGGTCGGCGGCTTCGTCCCGCTCGTCGGCGAACAGCCGCCACTCGCGCTCGGCGACCCGCCGGCGGCCCTGCTCGAGGGCGAGCCTGGCCCCGGCATCCGCCAGCCGGGTGCGGGCCGTCTCCACCGCCAGCTCGTAGTCGTCAGGCTCTACGCGGAACAGCAGCTCGCCGGCCTCCACGAGCCCGCCGGGCACCAGCGCATCGTTGAGTTCCACCACACGGCCGCCCACCTGGGGCTGCAGCACCACGCGGAGCGACGGTGTCACGACGCCCTGCGCCGGTACCGTGAAGCGCTCGGTGCGGCTCTCGGCGGGCCAGGTCTCCACCAGCGTGCCCCGATCCACCCGGGGCGCCTTCTGGGGCTCCGTGCGGGTGGCCAGCAGTACGGCCGACAGCGCGATGCCGCCGACCAGCACCACGACCGCCGCGAGGGCCTGCCGACGGCCGCGGCTCATGCGCCCTCCTGGCGCAGCAGCGAGACGCCCAGTGCCCGGCACAGCTGGATGCGGCCGCTGTACTGGTCGCGCCGGGCACCGACCAGCGATTGCTCCAGGCTCTGCTTCGATTGCAGCGCGAGCAGCACGTCGAGGAAATCCACCTGCCCTTCCTGATACGCGGTGCGCGTCAGCGTCAGCACCCGCTCCGCCTCCGCCAGCTGGCGGCGCAGGCTCGTTACCAGGTCGTCCCGGGCCCGGGTCTGCGCCAGAGAGACGGCCACTTCGGTCCAGGCATCCAGCAGCGCGCCGGCGTACCCGGTCAGCGCCTCCTCCGCCTCGGCGTCGCGCAGGTCGATGTTGGCGCGGCGCTGGCCGAAGTCGAACAGGTTGGTGGTGACCTCCGCGCCCGCCTGCCACAGCGTGTCGCTGAAGAGATCCTCCAGCATGGTCTCCACGGAAATCAGGCTGCCGCTCAGCGACAGGGACGGCAGCCGCTGCGCGATGCTGGCGGCCAGCCGGCGGTCGCTGGCGGCGAGCGCCAGGCGGGCGGCGCGGACGTCGGGACGGGCCTCCGGCAGGGCGGCCGGCAGGCCGGGGTCCGGCAGTGGCGGCACAGCCGGCAGCCCCCGGTCGTCCGGCAGGGGGACGGTATCCGGCGGGCTGCCGAGCAGGACGGCGAGCTGATGCTCCAGCACCCTGCGCTGCCCGCGCGCCACGCCGAGCTGGCCGTCCAGCCGCTGCAGCTGCTGGCGCTGGCGCCCCACGTCGGCCGCGCCGCTCTGCCCCAGCCCGAAGCGCAGCCGGGTGAGTTCGAGGAACTTCTGCGAGGTGGCCACCTGCTCTTCCAGCAGCGCCACCAGTTCCCGCTGCGCAAGCAACGACGCCCAGGTATCCGCCAGCTGGGCGCCGAGGGTCACCTCGAGCGCCGCCAGCGACTCCGCGGCCGCCTCGGCCTGCAGTGCCGCGGCCCGGTACTCGTTGCGCACGCGGCCCCACACGTCCACCTCGTAGCTCGCCGCAAGGGAGCCCTGATACTGCTCCGACACGCCGCCGGCGGGAAAACCCGGCGGCAGCGCGTCACCGGGGATCTGCGCGGCGAGGAAACCCGCTCCCACCGCGTCGCCCCGACTGCCCTCGATGGCGAGATCCAGACGCGGCAGCAGCGGCGAGCGGGCGCCCCGGGCCAGGGCCTCGGCCTGGCGCAGCCGCGCCACCGCCCCGCGCAGCTCGAGGCTGTCCGCGGCCAGGCGCGATTCGAGCGCAGCGAGGGATTCGCCGCCGAGGTCCCGGCAGACCGCCTCGGCCGGTGCGCCGGCTGCCGGGGAGTCCGGCCAGGCTGACGGCACGGGCAGGACGTCTTCTGCGCCTTCCGGCGCATAGCGGGGAGTCGAGCAGGCCGCCATACCCAGGATGACGGCCATGATTCCGAGGAGGCGCAGGGACATGATCAGCTTCGGCCAAGAGGGATGCCAATGATAACGCAGGCGTCTACGCCGGACCCGCGCAGACAGGGTATTCGGGATGTCCCGCCGCCCGGATGCGGCGGCGGGAACGGCCGCGGCAAGACTAGTCTTGCAGCTGGAAGTTGATGCGGGTGGAAACCCGCTGGTCGATGGGCCGGCCGCGATAGACGCGGGGCCGGAACCGCCACTGCTCGACGGCGCGCAGACTGGCCCGCTCGAACACCCGCTCGGGCTGCGCCTCGATCACCTCCGGATCGGCGGTGCTGCCGTCGGCGAGCACCGTGAACTCCACGTCCACCCAGCCCTCCTGCTCACGGCGGATCGCCGCCCGCGGATAGACGGGCGGGACGATATCCGTGGCCAGCATCTCGCTGCCCGGGATCACGCGGGCGGACTCGCGCCGGATGAAGGCACGATCCACCTCGTCCTGCAGCGCGGCCACCGTGGGTGCGGCCTCCGCCACGGTCTCCAGTTTCAGCACGAGCTGCTCGGCGTCCTCGAGGGCACCCGCATCGATGCGGTCGCGGATGGCCACGGAGAGGGCGCTCACCAGACTGTCGCGGAAACCGGCGACGCCCGGATCCTCCGGCATCGTGGCTTCGGCCTCCGCCAGCCACGCCAGCGCGTTGTCGTCCTGCGGTGCCACCAGGCGGCCGGCCGCGAGGCTTTCACGGCCCAGCGCCAGTGCGTCCGGCTCGGGCGGCCGTGCCGGTTCTCCGGCATCCGTATCCGCAACTTCACCGGCGGCGGACTCCGCCGGGGCGCCGGCGGTGGCCTCCTCGCTCTCCTCCGCGGCCGCCGCTGCAGCCGCCGCGGCGGCTTGCTCGCGCGCGCGCCTGGCGGCGGCCTGACGGCGGCGCTCGGCCTCCCGGGCGGCGGCGGCGCGTTCGGCCCGGATGGTGCCGATCTGCTCCCGCGCCGTCTCCACGAGCGCATCGTGCACCTGGGGCAGCGCCTCGGCGGCCGCCAGGCGGGTTGCCGCCGTGCCGTCGTCACCGTCGCGGGCCGCCTGCACGGCCTCCATGACCAGCCGCTGCTGCCGTGCGATCAGGGTCTCCTGCACCTCGACGATGACCGGATGGCCGGGCGTGACGCTGGCCAGCTTGCTGGCCAGCCGTGCCGCCTCGGTGAATTCGCCGGCTTCCATGAGAGAGCGCACGCGGCCGGCCACCTCGCCGGCCACCTCGGTCAGCTCGCTCGCTGCCTCGGCATGCTCGGGCTCGGCATCCAGGACCAGGGAGTAGAAATACAGGGCGTTCTGCCCCGCCGGCTCCACCAGCATGCCGGCACTCGCCGCCATCCGGGCCTTGCCCAGATTGACGTCCGTGGCCTCGCCCGCGGCGGCTCTGACGGAGAGGCCGGGAGCCGCGCTCTCGGCGGACGACGACACCGCCGGCAGCGGCGCCTCGAACAGTTGCTCCTCCTCGCCGCCGAGCCGGTCCGCCAGGAACCAGGCCGCCGCCAGGCCGGCCACCACGAAACCCGCCACCACCAGCAGGATGTCGGCGGTGCGCCGGTGGCCGCCTGAGCCGGAATCCCCGCGCCCTGTCACTGCATCATTCATTCAGCTACGCACCCACAGTCTGCGCATCCCGCGGATGCGGCTCACGAATTGCGCCAGCATCGCCGCGCCGTGGCGTGGCGGCCGGTCGGGCACGACGGAGTGGCGCTGTACGAGCTCGGGATTCTCCAGCAGCTGGATGTGGCGCAATATGGCGGCGTTCACGTTCTGCACCAGCCGTGCCTCGTCCATCGGCTTCGACATGTAGCGGAACACCTGGCCATGATTGATCAGCGAGATCATCTCGGCGGCATCCCGCTCGTCGCTGACGACGATCGTAATGAGCTCCGGCAGATAACGCTTCAGCGTCGACAGCATGTTGCGCAGCATCGCGCCGTCGGTGCAGAAGTCCGTGACCAGCACGCCGGCCCCGGCATCGGACAGCATCTCAGTGACCTGCACCAGCGTGGATGCGCGGGTGACCCGATAGCGTTCGCCGAGCGTGCGCTCGACGCTGTCCGCGAACGTGGCATCGCTGGTGAACAGCGCCACGCCGACGTTGTCCATGTCCTCGCAGGCGCCGCCCCGCCGCGAGCCCGGCGCCTCGTCGCCGCCGATCACGATGGTGTCGACGAACTCCGTCCCGGAATCCCCGGACAGCACGATCTCGGTCTCCACCGGTGCTTCCTCCGCCGGCTTTTCCTCTGCCACGCCGGCGGTCGCCTCGGAACGCGGCGGCTCCTCCCTCTCCAGCTCCAGGGCCAGGTTCGGGACCGTCGCCGCATGATCCTCCGCCGGGACCGCACGAGGTGCCGGCTCCTCGGCCGCCGGCGGCACCGTCCCGGGCCGCGGCTCCGGTTCGGATTCGGGCGCGAGTTCATACTGGGGAGCGGCCTCGGGCTCGGACGCCCGTTCCGGCTGCGGCGGCGCAGGAGCCGCCTCCAGGACGGTCGCCGCACGCACGGCGGCCCCCGACTGGCGCGCAGCCTGTACCGCCTCCGCCAGGGTCTCGCGCAGCTCCTGCGGCGGGCAGGGCTTCGACAGGAAACGGAACACCTCGCCGATGTTGATGGAGCCCTCGATGGCGTCCAGGTCCGCGTAGCCCGTCAGCAGGATGCGCACGGCAGAGGGCGCGCGACGACGCACCTCTCCGAGCACCTCCACGCCGGAGAGACCGGGCATGCGCTGATCGGCGATGATCACGTCCACGCTTTCCTGCTCGGCGATGCGGATCGCCTCGGCGCCGTCGGTGGTGAGATGCAACTCGTAATCCCGGCGGAACAGCGCCCGCATGGAGTTGAGCACGCGCTTCTCGTCGTCGACGAACAGGACCTTCGGCTTGCCTCCGGGTTCGTCGTCGGGCGTGTCGATGCGTGCGGTCTGGGCCATCCCTTGCCGACCTCCCTACATCGCCGCGGCGCGTGGTGGCGCCGTGGCCTGGTCCGTGGATTCGTTCGCGGCGTCGGCGTCTCCCATCGCCTCCACCGGCAGCTTCACCGTGAACACGGAGCCCCGCCCGGGCTCCGACTCGATCACCAGCTCGCCCAGGTGGGCGGTGATGATCTTGTCGACGATGGACAGTCCGAGACCGGTGCCCTGGCCCACTTCCTTGGTGGTGAAGAACGGGTCGCGGATCTTCGCCATGACGTCCTCGGGAATGCCGCTGCCCGTATCCGCGATGCTGACCAGCACACGTCCGTCCTCGTGGCGGGTCGAGAGCGTGATCGTCCCCTCGCCCTCGATGGCGTCGGCCGCGTTCTTGATGAGATTCAGGAACACCTGGTTGATCTGGGACGGCGCGCAGCGCACCGTCGGCACCTCGCCGTAGTCCTTCTCCACGGTGACCTTGTGCTTCAGCACGTTCTTCGCGATCAGCAGGGACTTGTCGAGACCCTCGTTGACGTTGAACTCGCCGACCGTGGCACGGTCCAGGCGGCTGAAATCCTTGAGGCTCTGCGCCATCTCGGCGAGCTGCTCCAGGCCCTCGATGCTGTCGCCGACGAGGTCGACGGACTCCTCCAGATCGTCCCGGAGGCCGTCCTGGTTGAGCTGGCGATCCATGGCGCGCAGGCTGGCGACGAAGGCTTCCCGGTCCTGGCGGCCGTTGCGCAGCTGCTCCAGCAGGCGGCCCGCCTCCGCCGCGAACTGGTCGAAGTGCTCCAGCCGCTCCTTCAGCAGGGTGGCGTTGCTGAGCAGGTACCACAGCGGCGTGTTGATCTCGTGGCTGATGCCCGCCACCAGCTCGCCCAGCGACGACATCTTCTCCGCGTGCACCAGCTGGGCCTGGGACTCCTTCAGCTCCTCGTAGGCCTTCGTCAGCTGCTCGGTGCGGGCCTCCACCCGCTCCTCGAGGGAGGCATTCAGCACTTCCAGCTCGGCGTTGGCGCTGTTCAGCACCCGATAGCTCTGGTGCAGACGCCAGCCGACGAACGCGATGCTGGCCAGCAGCAGCAGGCTCAGCACGGCCAGCATCAGGCGGGCACGGTCCGCCCGGCCGACCACGGCGCGATCGTGGGCGCGCAGTGCGGCGAACAGGGCCTGGGCACGGTCGCCGGCCTGCGTCTCACCGAGGGCGGCCAGCGCGGCACCGGCCGGATCGCGCACCTCCGTCAGCGTGCGTGCCGCCTCGGCGAGGCGGTCCAGCTTGCCGGGCACCCGGTCCATGGCGGCCGGGTCCGACTCCAGTTCGGCGAGACGGGTGCGGATTGTCTCCGCGGTCGTCTCGCTGCCGCCGCCGGCGAAATCCAGCGCGGCGACCGCCAGGGAGAACACCTCCTGGGACAACTCCTCCAGCCCGAAGCTGCGCAGATCGCGCACCAGCGGCGGGGATTCGCTGCGGATGACCGCTGCCGCCTCCGCCAGCCGCGCCTGGCCGTCGAGGAAGCGTCGAGCCGCCGCCAGCGACTCATCGAGTGAAGAGGTGTAGTCCGACAATGTCGAGGCGATAGCCGCACTATCCGCCGAGACCGTGGCCGGCAATTCGTCGCGCCGGGCCTCCAGCCGCTCGAGCAGGCCGGCGGTGGCTGCCGGCACGGGACGCCCCTCGCGGAAGGCCGTCTGCAGCCCTTCCTGGAGGGTCGCGAGTTCGTTCTGGCTCTGGCGCAGCAGGTTTACGCTGTTGCCATAGGTCACATAGTATTCGGAGTCGACTGCGCGGGACTGGACCACCAGGATCGCGAGCACCCCCACGAGAGCGAGCGCGGCGACGGCGGCAAGAGCGTTTCTGAGCATCGCAGGGGCTCCCCTTACATAATGCGCGCAAGACTATCCCGGCAGCCGGACGGGCGCCGTGATGCCTATCACAGCGTGGCCATTGCGCCGACGGCGGTCTGCGCGACGGCCCGCCCGGGCCGGCAGCGCAACCAGCCGGGCACGATCCATGGTAGGGAGCGCACGGAGACGCGGAAAACCGACAATGTCTCGTTTCAGGCAAGAAACCCGGCAGAAAGGGCCGCGGGAGGACTCCGGCACGGAGGCGCTGGCGCGGTTCCTGGAGCGCCACCCCCGGCTGTTCGTACTCACAGGCGCCGGCTGCAGCACCGCTTCGGGCATCCCCGACTATCGCGATCCGGCCGGCGAATGGAAGCACGCCCGCCCGGTGCAGTACGCGGACTTCATGGCGCGGCACTCGGTCCGCCAGCGCTACTGGGCGCGCAGCATGGTGGGCTGGCCGCGCATGGCGGCGGCACGGCCGAATGCGGCCCACCACGCTATCACCGGCCTGCAGGAACGGGGTCAACTCGAGCGCCTGGTCACCCAGAACGTGGACGGTCTGCACCAGAAGGCCGGTACGGCGGACGTGATCGATCTGCACGGACGCATCGACACGGTCGTCTGCATGGCATGCGGGGCCGAACTGTCACGCACGGACTGGCAGGCCGAAGTGGCTGCCCTGAATCCGGACTGGGAGCGGCGCATCGGCGCCGCCTCGGACCGCCCCGACGGGGACGTGGATCTCGCGAACGCCGACTATGCCGGCTTCGTCGTGCCGCCCTGCCCCCGCTGCGACGGCGTGGTGAAACCCCACGTCGTCTTCTTCGGCGAGGCCGTGCCGCCCGGCCGGGTCGCCGACGCCCGCGCCGCGCTCGGCCGCGCGGATGCGCTGCTCGTCGTGGGCTCGTCGCTCATGGTCTTCTCGGGCTTCCGCTTCGCCCGCTACGCCGCGGAGGCCGGCAAGGCCGTGGCCATCGTCAACCGGGGGCGTACGCGGGCGGACGAACTGGCGACGTTGAAAGTCGATGGGGATTGTGGGGAGGTATTGGGGGCCGTGGTGGAGCGGAGGGGTCGGGCCTGAAGGCCGTCCTGCGGCGCGGAGGGGTCGGGCCTGAAGGCCCTCCTACCGTGGGAAGAGAAAGGCCGCCCCATCCCGCGGGGCGGCCTTGCGGTCCGGGGACCTGTCAGAGGCGGTACTGGAAGCTGATCGCGAAGGTCGAGCCCGGGTCCTCCTCGAAGGTCAGGACGCCCTCGCGCTCGATCTCGATCTTCTCCTGCAGGATGTTCTGCACCTTGGCCTTCACCGTGATGGTGTCGGTGGGGTACCAGGAGTAGACGAAGTCCAGCGAGTGGAAGGGCTGCTCGTAGCCGTCCGGCGCGCCGTTGCGGCCCGCGACGTAGAGCCGCTCGCCGAACACGTTGTAGCCGATCGACGCCGTGTGCTGACCGTTGGGCGAATCGTAGCCCAGCGACAGGTTGGCGACGTACTCCGACGCGCCCGTGAGCGGACGCACGTTGTTGGTGGGCGCGTCAGCCTCCGGACCGGCGACGAGCTCGGAGTCCTGCAGCGTGACGTTGCCCTGGACGAAGAACGAGGACATGAAGTCGCCGAGGAAGCCGAGCTCCTTCAGCCCCTCGAACTCGACGCCGTAGACCTCCGCCGACTCCGCGTTGACGATCTCGCGGGCAGTCGTGGTGTCACTGGCCGCCGACTCGAAGAACTCGATGGGGTTATCGATGTCCTTGTAGAACAGCGTCACGGTCAGATTGTCGCCGCCGCCGAAGAACCATTCACCGCGAACGTCGTAGTTGGTGACATCGGCCGGTGTTACGCCCGGGTTGCCGTCCACCAGGTCGCCGGTGCGCGGGTCCACGTAACTGGCATCCGTGATCTCACGGAGATCGGGCCGCACCGAGGTCTCGCTGAAACCGAAGCGCAGCTGGAAGGTCTCCGCCCACCAGGAGCCCATGTAGGTAACCGCCACCGACGGGAATATCTCGTCCTTCTGGAACGCCGCGTCGCGCAGCCGGTCGGGGTCCGTCGTGACCTGCGGGTTGTCGATGGAATAGCTGAGCGGGTTCCAGTCGACGGCCACCTGCTTGTAGTCCTCCCAGCGCAGTCCGCCGGCGAAGCGCCAGGTGTCGTTCCAGGTCCAGTCCAGCTTGCCGTAGAACGCCTCGGTCATGGTCGCGGCGATGTAGCTCTGGTTGTTCGTGCCCTGGATGGCGAAGACGAAGTCGTTCGCGGGATCGAGCAGATTGTCATTCGAGAAGATACCGCCCAGGTCTTCGGGGCCGCCCTGGAGCACATCGAAATCGTCGATGCCGCTGCCGGGGCCGACGCTGAACTGGCGCTGATCGTAGGTACGCGCCTTCTGGTCGTGCTCGTAGCCGACGCCGACGTCCACGTAGGAATTGCCGAAAGCGAGCGGGTAAGTGAAGCCCCAGCCGTAATTCTCGACCCGGTCGTCCAGGTCGGTAAAGCGATAGTCCGCCGCCCGGTTGTCCAGCGCCACTGCCGAAGACAGCACCTCGCCGGTGTCCGGGTCGGTGACCGTCTGCAGGTCGATGTCCACCTGGTTCGGGATGTCGGTGCGGGCACGGGAATCCGACCAGAACCAGGAAAACTCCGCCTCGGTCGGCACCCAGCCGACGAAGCTCACCAGACCCTCGGGCAGGATGTCACGAGTGTCGTCGCCGATGCGGTGGGTGCCGCGCAGCTGGTTCACCGCCATGTTCCGCTCCTCGAACTGGTAGCGGACGTTCTGAAAGCCGAGGCCGTCGGACTTCTCCCGGTTCTCGTTGAAGAAGTTACGGATGGCGGTCTCGTCGTCCGTGTTCCTGAGATACAGGGTCGTGGCCGAGAGTTCGTGGTCGCCGGTGAAACGCAGGCCGAGGTTGAGATTGCCCGTGATGCTCACGTTGCGGGTGGTCTCGTTCTCGATGTCGGTGCGCTCCTCCGGGAACTGGAAGTTGCGGGAGATCGCCTCGGTCTCGCGCCATTTTGTCTCGTAGGCACCACCGACCAGGAAACCGAGTTCCCACAACTCGCTCAGGACCAGGTTGCTGCCGATACTGCCGCGGACGTCGATGTCCGGGAGTGGATCCTTGCGCTCGAGACCGACCTCGCGATTGAGCAAAGCCCCGAGTTCGCGGTTGATGCTCTGGGCCTGCTGGAATGCCTCGGCCGCTGACAGATCGGGATCCTCCGCCCGCAGGGTGCTGGCGATGCCCTGGACGTCGACGTTACCGGCGAAACGGGCGATCTGCTGCGACAACTCCGCGGGCAGGCTGCGAGCGCCGCTATCGGTGCCGAAGTCGTCGTCGCTCGAACCCGGATAGGTCAGCACGTCGCCGCTGACCTCGCTGTTGGTACCGGTGCCCACCTCGAACTCGACCGTGAAGGCGTCCGGAACCGTCTTGGTGCGGATGTCCACCGCGCCGCCGCCGAAGTCCGCCGGCAGTTCCGGCGACCAGGCCTTCTGCACCCGGATGGACTCCACGATGGACGTCGGGAAGATGTCCAGTGGGATGACGTTGCGGGTCAGGTCCGGCGAGGGGATCTGGCTGCCGTTCAGCGACGTGGACGAATAGCGCTCGCCGAGGCCACGCACGTAGATGAACTTGTCGTTCACCAGCGTGAGACCCGGGACGCGGCGCAGCGCGGCGGCCACCGTGGAGTCGCCGAGACGGCTCATGGCCTCGGCGCCGAGCAGGTCGACCACCACGGAGTCGTCCATACGTTCGTTGATGAGCTCCTCTGCTGAACTCAGGGAGCGGCCGACGGTCACGATCTCGTCGATGACGTCGTTGTCCGCCTGGGCATCGAGCTGCGGGCGCTGCACGCCCTCCTGGCCTTCCGCGTCCTGCGCGAACACTTGCCCCTGGGGGCCGGCCAGGATGAGCGATATGGCGAGCGCCAGCGGTGTCCTGGCGATTGCGGCTTTCTTCATGACTGTGCCTGTTGTCTGTTTTCCTGCAAATTGCTGCGTATGCGCAGCTGCGAGGCTGCCGGAACCCGGAAGGGGCGCCACCTCCCGTCAGGAAGTGGCGCCCCGGGTCCGACTCAAGCGGCGGAGGCGCCTGTCACTCGAACCACAGCGCCTGGGCGCGGTTGTCCGGATGGATGCCGTAGGTCCAGTTCTGGGTCCAGTCCGGGATACCCAGCGACACGGCGCCGACGAAATCGCCGCTCTGCGGGGCGCCGGTCGGCACCGCGCCGTCGACGGACATCGTGGCATAGGGGATCGAGTAGATCGGGATGCCGTTGGTGTCGCGCTCGAGCAGCTGCAGGTCCGGGTCGGCCGCCGCGGTGGCGTCTGTCGCGCCGGCGATCGTGGCGGAGACGCCGCCCTCGGCCGCGAAGAAGCTCTCCTCGGTGGTGGTGCCATCCGGGAAGGTCTGGCCGCGGAAGGGCTCCTGGAAGGCCATGATGACCGAGTTGAATTCCACGAAGCCGTCCAGGGCCGCCTGCTGGGTTCGGTTGTCGATGCGCATGCCGTAGTTGTCGTTGCTGCTCGTGGCGTCCGCCTCGACGAAGGAGCCGATCAGGAGGGCGTCGTTGATCTCGACGTAGATACCCTCGCGCAGACGCCAGCCGGCACCCGGGTCGTGGGTCGCGGTGGCCGCGCCGTTCGGCGAGACGATGCAGGTGAGGTTATTGATGGTCATGCGGGTATTGATGCCCTGCGTGATGATCTCCTCGACCCTCGTCGGATCCAGATCACTGAAGGACCCGATGCCGTCGGCCTCGATGCAGTGGTTGCCGTCGGTCTCGGACTGGATGACCAGCGCGTTGGTGATCGTACCCTGCCAGCCCTCGTCGACGTCGATGGAGTCGTCACGAACGTACAGCGCCACGAAGTTCTCGAAACTGACGGCGCCGCCGAACATCTCGATGCCGTCGTCGAAGGTCGAGTAGACCTGCAGGTTACGGACGATGGTGTTGCGGCCGACGCCGCCGAACGTGATGCCGTTCAGCTCGTCGCCGTTGCCGACGGTGGCGCCGGTGTGCTTGACCACCACGTATTCCAGGCGGCCCGAGCTGTCATCGTTGTTGTCGCCGCCGTACTGGGACTCGTCGAGGCCCGCGGCACCCTCCGCGTCGACGTGGCAGTCGGTGGTGGCCAGATCGCCGCCCGCGACGGTGCCCGTGTAGACACACTTGTTGGTGACGCCGAAGCCGTTGATGACCATGCCGCCCCACTGCTGCACATCCTCGGGTCCGACGGTGCCCAGCACGTCGGACTCGGAGGTGAACGTAATCGGCGCGTCCTCGCGACCGACGGCCAGAATGCGGGACCCGCGGTTGATGATCAGGAAGTTGGCGCTCGTCCGCCAGGCAAGGGTTGCACCCGCCTCGATGGTGAGCTCCGGCCCGTCGCCGCCCTCGGTGATGCCGGAGGCCGCCAGGTCGGCATCGTTGTCGAAGGTCTGGCCGATGAACAGGCTGCCTTCGAAGATATGCGCACCGCCATTCGGCAGCGCCGGGATGTTCAGGTCGACCAGCACGTTGTTGCCGGCGTCGGCGAACGAGGGCGAATAGGTGCAGTTGGTGCCGTCGTAGGTGCCCTGCAGCGTCTGACCGCCCGTGTTCTGGTAGGAGGCGCAGGGATTCGTATCACCGCCGCCGCCCGGGTTGGTCACGCTGTTGTCGACGCTGTTGTCGACGGTCTGCGGCGAGATGTTGATGTCTCCGCTGTCGCAGCCGGCAAGCGCGAAGCCGGCGAGGACTGTGGCAAACAAGACTTTACGATTCATCAGTTTTCTCCAGGCGTAGAGTTCGTTCGTGCGCTTCACTGCGCGTCGTGAGTTTCCGATGTGAGTCCGGGCCGGGTACGGCGCCGTTGTTCATCACTCTGCGTTGTTGTTCTCATCGGCGAAGCAGCGGACCGGGCCGCCGAGGGCCTGCAATCTACGCCCGGAATGCTCACGTTTTGTGACAGCTCTATTACAGATTGATGACGACTCCCGAGAGTCGATCGAGCACCGCCTCGTAATGTCTTGATCGGACAACACGAAGTCGTACCGGCGTCAGCTCTCGTGCAGTGAGAACCGGTAACCGCTGCCGCGCACGGTCTGGATGTAGTGAGCAATGCCGTAGGGCTCCAGAATCTTGCGCAGCCGGCGGATGTGGACGTCCACCGTGCGCGGGCCCACCTTGGTGTCCCGGTCCCAGACGTAGATCAGCAACTGGCTGCGGCTGTACACCCGGTCCTGGTTGGAGACCAGGAAGCTCATCAGCCGGTACTCCCGCGGCGCGAGCGCGGCGGGCTTGCCGGCCACGGTGACCCGGTGGCTCGTCTGGTCCACCAGGATCTCGCCGGCGCTGAGGACGTCGCTCGCGCCGGCGCTGGCCGGCCGGCGCAGGCAGGCGCCGATGCGGGCCATGATCTCCTCGATCACGTAGGGCTTGCCGACGAAGTCGTCGGCGCCGGACTCGAAGGCCCGGACCACGTCCCGGGAGGCCGGCGCGCGGGAGGTCATGAGGACGCGCAGGGGCCGCAGCCGGTCGTTGCGGCGGACGTCCTGCAGCACCTCGACGCCGTGGACGTCGGGCAGCAGCGACTCGAGCACCATGAGGTCCGGCAGGCGGTCGCGCACCTCGCGCACCGCCTGACCGGCCGTCTCGGCCTCGCTGACCTTGTGTCCGAGTTCGCGCAGGTGCCGGGCGAGTTCAGCGCGGCATGCGGCGTCATTGTCGACCAGGAGTATGGAGGCGGGGTCCATGGCAGCGCCGTCTTTGTTGCTTTTTTCCCGGCGCTAAGGAAATCACCCCGTTCTTAAAGTGACGTTAAGGATTCATTGCGGTTTTGTTACGGCGTTCCGCCCTGCCCGCCGGGCGCAATGCCGACACCCGCGCCTACACCCGTGCCGACACCCGTGCCGACACCAAGGGCCTTGTAGACACGCACCAGCGCGAGCAGCGCGCGGATCTCGGCGCGCACGCGTTCGTCGTCGGTCTCGGCCAGGCGGCGCTCGGCGTCCAGCACGGTCAGGAAATCGCCGAGCCCCTGCTCGTACAGCCGGGCGGCGATGTCCGCTGCCGCCGCAGCCGCCGCGGAAGCCTGCCTGAGTTCCGCGAGGGTGCCGCGCTCACCGGCCCAGGCAGCCAGGGCGGACTCGGCATCGGCCAGCGCGCGCAGCACGGCGCCCTCGTAGCGCGCCAGCGCCGCGTGCTCCCGCGCCTCGGCCGCCCGCAGCTCGGCCCGCAGCCTGCCTCCCTGGAAGACCGGCCAGCGCAGGAACGGCACGATGCCGAGCGTGCGGCTGTCGCCGGTGACGAGATTCGATACGTCGCCCGCCTCGAAACCGCCGCTGGCGCCGAGCACCAGACGGGGAAAGAACGCCGCGGTCGCCCCGCCCACCTCCGCCGTGGCGGCGGCGAGCTCCCGCTCTGCCGCGATCACGTCCGGACGGCGGCGCAGGATCTCGGCGCGCAGGCCGACCGGCAGGCTGGCCGGCGACTCGGGCAGCGCCAGCTCGCCCTCGAGTGCGGCGCGTACCTCGCCCGGGGTGCGTCCGGTGAGCACCGCGAGCCGGTCCGCGCTCGCGGCAGCCGCCGCCTGCAGGGCCGGCAGCCGGGCCCGCGTCGAGCGCAGCTCGGCCTCGGCCCGCAGGGCGTCCAGTTCCCGGGCCAGTCCGATCTCGACCTTGGAGCGCGTGAGCGCGAGCGTCTCGGCCTGGGCGTCGACGCTGCGGCGCGTGACCGCCAGGCGCTTGCGGGCGCCGCGGTATTCGATCCAGGCACTGACGGTCTCTGCCACCACGGAGAGCGCGGTGCCGGCGGCGGCGGCCGCCGCGGCGGCGCTGCCGGCATCCGCCGCCTCCAGCCGCCGGCGGGAGGCGCCGAACAGGTCCAGCTCCCAGCTCGCGTCCAGACGGGCGTTGTAGAACTCGCCGTCTCTCGGGGCCAGCCCGGCGCTGATGATCTGGGAGGCGGCACCGGGCGAGTTCAGGCTCTGCTCGTACCAGGTATAGCTGCCCTCGGCGTCCAGGCGGGGCCAGAGCGCGGCCGCGGCCACGCCGCGCAGCGCGCGCGCCTCCTCCACCCGGGCCACGGCCGCGCGCAGGTCCCGGTTCTCGGCCAGCGCCGCCTCCACATAGCCGCCGACCTCGGGCTGCTCCAGCAGCGACCACCATTCCGCCGGCAGGCTCTCCGTCGTGACGCCGTCGGGCGGGGCCAGCCATTGCCCGCCATCGCTCTCGGGCGGCTCGTAATCCGGTCCCACCGCACAGCCGGCGAGGCCCAGTGCGCCGGCCGCGGTGAGGACGGCCGGCGCGGCACGCCTCAGGCTGCCTTTGATCATGCCGATCACGCCGATCATGCCGGCACATTCCCGCCGGCCGCCGCCGCGGCCTCGGCACGGCGCCACCGGCGCCGGTGCAGCAGCCGGTAGATGGCCGGCGTGAAACCGAGCGACAGCGTGATGGAGAAGAACACGCCGCCGGCGATGACGATGGCGAGCGGCGGCCAGAAATCCCCGCCGGTGAAGACGAGCAGCGGCACGAAGCCGCCCACGGTGGTGAGCGTGGTGCTGGCGATGTGCCGGGTCGCGCCCACGGTCTCCTCCACGATGGCATCCGCGGCACCGGAGCGGGCGCGCGGATTGGCCCGGATGCCGGCCAGGACGACGATGGTGCCGTTGATGGCCACGCCTATAAGGCCGGCGCTGCCGATGATGGCGTTGAAGCCGCGCGCGTAGCCGCCGGCCCACAACGAGAGCATGCCCAGACCCACCGACAGCACCGCGACCACGCCGATGAGCGCCGCGAGCGTCACACTGCGGAAGGACAGGATGATGGTCGCGGCCATCAGCAGCAGGAGTACCGGCATGTAGGCGAGCAGTTCGCCGAAAGCCTCCGACTGCTCCTCGCTGTCGCCCGCCACGGCGAGCGTATAGCCTGGCGGCAGGGTGAAGCCGGCAGCCGCCATGCGCTCGCGCACGGCATTGGTGACGTCGATGGCGAGCGCGTCGCGACGGATGTAGCCGTAGACGTTGTTGACGCGGCGGCCGTCGCGGCGGCTGATGCTGGCGGCCTCGGGCACCAGCGTGATCTCGCCGACCGCGTCGGCGGGAATCCACTCGCCGTCCAGTGCGGGTGCCAGCAGCGAAAAGCCGGCGATCGCGGCCGTGGTCTCCTGGGCCTCCCGCGACAGCCGCACCCGCACGGGCAGCTCCTCCAGATCCTCCAGCACGGTGCCGCCGGTCGCGCCCTCGAGATTCGCCTGCATCTGCCCGGCCACGTCGCTGAGGCTGAGCCCGGCGAGCCGCACCGCGTACTCGTCGGCGCGGAAAGCGAGTTTCGGCTCGCCGCCGGTCACGCTGGCCCGGGTCTGCAGTATCCCCGGAATCGTGTGCATGATACGTCTCAGCTCGTCGCCTAGGCCTTTCAGCGTGGCGACGTCCGGGCCCGTAATGCGGAAGCCCACCGGCGCGGCCACCGGCGGCCCCTGGGCGAACGGGCTGACGATGATGGAGGCTTCCGGGAACCGGTCGGAGAGCGTGCGCGGCAGCTCCCGGGTCAGGCGCTTGGCGCTCGCCAGCGTGTCCGTGTAGACCATCGCGTGTGCGTAGGCGGCGTTACCGTCCTGGCGCATCACCCGGTTGTAGTAGATGGTCGGATAGCTGCCGCCGACCCGCCAGTCGACCCGCTCGACGCCGGGTTCGCGGCGCACCGCCGCCTCGATGCGGGCGGCCAGCCCGGCGGTGCGGGCTATCGCGGCATCCGGCGGCAGCCAGACTTCGATTTCGAAGTGGTCGCGGTCCGCCGGCGGGAAGAACTGCTGGCCGAGGGTGCCGGCCAGGACGAAGCCCGAGACGGGCAGCACGAGGCAGGCGCCGGCGGTGACCCAGGGCCGGGCCACGGCGGCGGTGAGCAGGCGCCGGTAGCGCGCCGCCAGCGGCCGGGACCGGAAGCCGGCATCCCACCAGTGATAGCGCTGCTCCTGCCGGCGCCGCCGCAGGTTGATGCCGGCGAGCACCGGGATGAAGGTGGTCGCGATCAGGAACGACGCGCTGAGCGCCAGCACCACGGCGATCGCGATCGGCCCGACGAAGTCCCCCATGGGGCCCGGCAGCAGGAAGACCGGCATGAAGCCCAGGATGGTGGTCAGCGTCGAGGCCAGCAGCGGCACGAACAGGTGGGAGAGCGCGTGGCGCACGGCCTCCGTGCGTTCCTCGTCGCGGTCCAGCTTCTTCTTCACCTCGTCGGTCATGACGATGGCGTTGTCGATGAGCAGGCCGATCGCGATGATCATGCCGAAGATCGTCATCTGGTGGATCTGCT
The DNA here is from genome assembly GCF_040706535.1 of Lentisalinibacter orientalis. Classification (NCBI taxonomy): domain Bacteria; kingdom Pseudomonadati; phylum Pseudomonadota; class Gammaproteobacteria; order Woeseiales; family Woeseiaceae; genus Lentisalinibacter; species Lentisalinibacter orientalis. The sequence goes on along the minus strand of NZ_JAPDRJ010000001.1, from coordinate 1,473,289 downwards.
GGCCGAGCACGTTCAGGCCGAACACCGTGAGCGCGGCGGACAGCGGCAGGGCCGCCCCCACGATCAGCGCGGCGCGCCAGCCCATGCCGACGAAGACCACCAGCATGACCAGCAGTGCGCCGGCGAACAGATTGCCGCCGAGGGTGGACAGGCGCTCTTCCGTGTAGCGGCTCTGATCGAACGCCACCTCGACGCCGATGCCCTGCCCCACCGATTCACCGTATTCCTCGACGGCGGCCCGCGCCGCCTCGGCCCAGCGGTCCACCCGTATCTCGGGCCCGGTGCGCGCGGCCACGAGGATGCTGCGCGCGCCGCCCGTGCGGGCGATCTCCGCCGGCGGCTCCCGCCAGCCCCGCGTCACCTCCGCGACGTCGCCGACGGTCACCAGCGCCCCCGCGCGGTTGCCCTGCAGCGGGATCGACGCCACGCGGGCGACGGAGTCGAGCTCGCCCGCGACCTCCACGAAGAGCTGGCGCTGCCCGGTGCGCAGCGCTCCCGCCGGCTGCTTGGGATCGGCGCCGGCCACCCGCGCGGCGGCCTCGGTGGCGGTCATGCCCAGCGCGGCCAGCCGGTCACGGTCGAGGGTGACCGTGATCTCCTCGGCCGGCTGGCCGTAGAGCCGCACGAGCTCGGTCCCCGGCACGTTGCGCAGCCGGTCGGCCAGTTCCTCCGCCAGCCGGTTCATCAGCGTCAGCCGGGGCTCGCCGCCCTGCTCCCAGTGGATCGACGCCACCAGGCTGAAGGCGGTGGCGCTGAACTCGTCGTCGAAGTCCAGTTGGGCGCCTGGCGGCAGTTCGGCGGTCACGTCGTTCAGGCGGTCGCGTATGCGCGAGAAGATGCGCTCGTTCTCGCCCGGACCCACGCGGTCCTGCAGCTGGATGTTGACCACGGACACGCCGGCCCTCGAGTTCGAGTCCAGCTCGGCGATCTCCGCGATCTCGCGCAGCGCGTCCTCCACGGGATCGGTGACCAGCGCCTCCATCCTTGCCGCCGTGGCACCCGGCAGCAGCGTGATCACCTTCGGATTGCGGTTCGTGATCCGGGGATCCTCGATGCGCGGCATGCTGCCGATGGCCGAAAGGCCGGCCAGCAGGATGACGATGACGCCCAGCACCAGGAGGTGGCGATTGGCGAACAGCGCAAGCGCCGGCCGGGCGACCGGCGGGACGCGGCGTCCCTCCATTACTCGGTCTCCGTGCCGGGCTCACGCATGGTGTCACCCATTGCCTGGCGGACGCCGATGCGAACCGTCTGCCCGGGGACGATGCGATGCAGCCCCTCGACGACCACGCGCTCGCCGTCCTCGATGGCACCGCGGACATAGACCCGGTCCGACTGCTCGTGCAGCACCTCGACCGGCCGGGCCTCGATGACGTGGGTCGCCTCGCCCGCGCGTTGGCCGTCGGATGGGTCCGCGGACAGCGGCACCGCCACGTAGTTCGTCCACACGCCCCGGTCGCCTTCGGCCAGGGATCCCAGCGGCACCCAGAAGCCCGGCTTCTCCACCGGCAGTTCCAGCGCGAGCCGGGCCAGGTCGCCGGGCAGCACCCGGTATCCGCCCTCGAGTTCGAAGATGGCGTCCACCGTCCGGGTAGCCGTATCCCTCAGCGGCAGCACGGCGCGCAGCCGGGCGGTCATCTCCCGGCCGTCCACCCGCAGGACGTGCTCTTCCCGCGCCCGGATGGCGTCCAGCATGTCGCCGGCCACGCCGATGCGGACCCGGGGCGCCGTCCGCTCCTGCAGCTCGAGCAGGACCTGGCCGGCGGCCAGCACCTCGCCCTCGTCGGCGGAGCGGTGTGTCACGGTCGCCTCGAAGGGAGCCCGCAGCACCGACTTGTCCAGGTCGACCCGCACGCTGTCGAGGCGTGCCCGGGCCGCCTCCAGGGCGGAGCGGGCCGCGCGCTCCGCGCGGACGGCTTCGTCGTATTCCTGCCGCGACACGCCGCGGAATTCGAGCGCTTCCCCGGTGCGCGCGAGGGTCGTCTCCGCCAGCGACAGCGTGGCCTCGCCCTGGCCCAGCGCGGCCTCCGCCTCCGCTTCACGGGCCTCCAGGCGCCCGGTATCCAGACGAGCGAGTGGTTCGCCCGCCGCGACGTTATCGCCCTCGTCCACCAGCACCGCCGCCAGCATCCCGCCAATCTCGAAGCCCACCGCACTGTCCCGTGCCGCCTCGACCCGGCCGGCGAATTCCCGCCGCACCACGTAGCCATCGGCCGGCGCGACGCGCGCCACGGGCACCAGCAGCGCCGGGTCCATTGCCCCCTCGCCGGCGCCGTCATCAGCGCAGGCAGCCAGTGCCGCCACGGCGGCGAGCACGACGCCGTGCCGCGAAAGCCTCATTCCCTGGCCTGTAGCCTGCCTCATAGACCGGACTCCCCGAGGTGTTCCATCCTGTGACCGCGTGCACTAAACTAGACTGTTCAGTTTGATCTTAAATTACCTATACGGAACTGTCCAGTTTGATAACTGAAGCGGCGCACGCCCGGCCCGGACGGCCGAAGAGCCAGGAAAAGCGCGACGCCATCCGGCAGGCGGCGGTACGCCTGTTCATGTCGGAAGGCCTGCAGCGCACCTCGATGGATGCCATCGCCGCCGAAGCCGGCGTCTCGAAGCAGACCGTCTATTCCCACTTCGACAGCAAGGACGCCCTGTTCCGCGAGTGCGTCCGTACCAAGGTGACGGACTACGGGCTGGAAGCCGAGGCCATACCGCCGGAGACGCCGGCCGCGGAGGCGCTGCACGCGTTCGGCCGCCAGTTCATGGAGCTGCTGCAGGACCAGGAGGTGCTCAGCATGTTCCGCCTGCTGGCCGGCGAATGCCCGAGCTATCCCTCGATCGCACGGGTCTTCTACGAGGCGGGTCCTGGCCAGAACTGCGAGTTCCTGGGCTCGCTGCTGTCGCGCTTCGCGGAACGGGGGGAGCTCGTCCTCGATGATCCCCTGGAAGCGGCCTCGATGCTCATGGCCATGTTCAAGGCCCACTACTTCCTGGAGCTGCTGCTGCGCGTGCGCGAGACCATCGAACCCGAAGAACTGGAGCACCACCTCCAGCGCACGGTGCGCCGCTTCCTTGCGCTGCACGGCAGCGCCGGGTCGCCGCGGGAACAGGGTTTGCCGACGCGGGAAATCCGCTGACTACGGGGGAGTAAAGCACCGAACCGCCCGCGCCGGCAACGATCGTGCGGCCCGCCTGCACCGGCGGACCGTCTTCTGATCTCCTCCTAGCAAGTCCCGTGCCAGGAGGCGCCCTCACCGCCGATCAAGCACTTGTGCTGCACACGCGTCCGCACTCCCCCGTCAGGTGCACCGCCGCGGTGCCGCGCGGCCGCGCGTTGCCCGCATTTCGGGCAACGACGCCCCAACCCTCGTGGCCCTCACGGCCATGGCGCTTGAATAGTCGCGGGCGCGGCCCGACTCTGTGCTGATGAGCGAAGAAGAACCCGTCGTCGTGTTCGAATCCCCCCGGCCCCGGGAGACCGGCGAGCGGGCGCTGGTGCTGCAGTCCGTCGGCATCCGCCACGAGGTGTTGAGCGACGGCCGCAGCTCGCTGTTGGTCGTCCCCGCCGCCGAGGCCGCCCGCGCCCGGCAGGAACTGGCCGAATGGCGCCACGAAAACCGGCACTGGCGCCCGCCCCGGCCGATGCCCGTGTTCCGCAAGCTGAATCCCTGGCCCGGCCTGGCCGGCTATCTCCTGCTGGTCTGCGCCGTCGCTTGGGCCTCCTCCCAGAGCCTGTGGGGACTCGACTGGTTCGGCGCCGGGCGGGTGAACGCCGCGCTCGTACTGGAGGGGGAATGGTGGCGCACCGTCACCGCCCTCACCCTGCACCTGGACCTCGGCCACATCACGGCCAACCTCGTATTCGGCCTGGGCTTCGGGCTGTTCGCCGGCCACTACCTGGGATCGGGCGTCGCCTGGCTCGCCATCGTCGCCGCCGGTGCGCTGGGCAACGCCGTGAACGCCGGGATCCAGCCGCCCGACCACAATGCCGTCGGCGCCTCCACCGCCATCTTCGGCGCGCTGGGACTCATCGGCGCGTTCGCCTGGCGGCGCAGGCTCTACCCCCAGGACCGCTGGGTGTACCGGCTGGGCCCCATCGTGGGGGCCATTGCACTGCTGGCCTACACCGGCAGCGGCGGCGAGCGCACCGACGTGGGCGCCCACCTGACGGGTTTCCTCTGCGGCGGCGTGCTCGGTCTCGCCTGCGCGCGGCTGAATACGGACCGGCTCGCAGAAGCGCGCATTCAGCTGTCGGCGGGTCTAGTCACCGTGGGCGTCATCGCGCTGTCGTGGGCACTCGCGTTCGAACACTGGTCCTGACCGCCCGCTCAGCTTGATCCACGCCCACCTTGCTCTAGAATCGGCGGCAGACAATAACACCAACCGGAGCGAAACCCCATGGAACTCGATCTTGAGCAGCTGGCCTCGAAGGCTCAGACCCTGGCCACGGAATTCGGCGTCGACATCATCGCCGCACTGGCGATATTCATCATCGGCCGCTGGGTCGCCAACCTGATCACAAAGGGCCTGCGCCGACTGATGGAACGGGCGAACGTCGACCCGACGCTGATCAGGTTCCTGAGCAATATCGTCCGCATCCTGCTGCTGATCTTCGTGATCCTGGCGGCCATCGCCCAGCTCGGCGTCCAGACGACCTCGCTGATTGCCGTCCTCGGTGCCGCCGGCCTCGCCGTCGGCCTGGCCCTGCAGGGTTCGCTCTCCAACTTCGCCGCCGGCGTGCTGGTCATCATCTTCCGGCCCTACAAGGTGGGCGACTACATCGAGGCTGCGGGCGTCGCCGGCACCGTCGACGAGGTGCAGATCTTCAACACCATCATGAACACGCCGGACAACAAGAAGATCATCGTGCCGAACAGCCAGATCACGGGCGGCATCATCACCAACTACTCGGCCCACGAGACGCGGCGGGTCGACTTCACTTTCGGCATCGGTTACGCCGACGACATCGACAAGGCGAAGAAGATCATCGAGGAAGTGCTCACCGGCGACGACCGGGTGCTGGCCGATCCGGCGCCGCAGATCGTCGTAGCCGAACTCGCCGACTCCAGCGTCAATATCGTGGCGCGGCCCTGGGCCAATGCGGCCGACTACTGGGGCCTGAAGTTCGACGTCACGGAGACCGTGAAGAAGCGCTTCGACGCGGAGGGCATCAGCATCCCGTTCCCGCAGCGCGACGTCCACGTGTACTACGAGACGCCGCAGAAGAGCTGAGGTGAAACTCGACGACCCGCAGCTGGAATCGGTCGCCGCCTCCGAGCGGGTCGTCGTCTTCCACTCCGGGCTGACGGACACCAGCCGCGTCCGGGAAGCGCTCGAGTCCCGACAGATCCCCCATCGCTTCGAATCGATGCCGATGGGGGACTCGCCCATGCGGGAACGCTTCCACCGGCTGAAACAGGGCACGGGCTGGTCCACGCTTCCCATCGTCTTCGTCGACGGTGAATTCATCGGCGGCGAGAACGAACTCATGGCCCACCCGCTGATCGCGGACGGCCCGCCGGGCGCCGCGACCTCGCCCGCACGCTGGATGGGCTACGCGGGCCTCGTCCCGTTCGCCCTGCCCGTGGCCGGCATCCTGGCGGGTGACAACGATGCCTGGTTCCTCGACTGGCTGACCGGCTACGGCGCCGTTATCCTCGCCTTCGTGGGCGCCCTGCAGTGGGGGCTGGCGCTGGACGAGCGGCGCGAGCGCCGCGGCGAGCGCATCCTGGTGAGCGTGGTGCCGGCGCTGGCCGGCTGGCTCGCCCTGCTGATGCCCCACGGCGCCGGCATCGCGCTGCTGATCGCCGGTTTCATCGGCATCTACAGCTACGAGCGCATTACCCTGTGGCCGGGCGGTTACCCGGTCTGGTTCCGGCGATTGAGGACCCAGCTCACCGTCGGCGCCTGCCTGCTGCTCGGCGCGGGACTGCTCGCCGCTTTCCTCACCGGCTGATCCGCCTGCGGGCCTCTGGCCAGCGGCCGGGCGATACTGTATTTTCATACAGTATGAGCAAGCCCGCCCCACAGCCCGGCCGCGGTGCCGTGTCCAACGCACCGGGACGTTTCGCAAGCCGTTGCATAGAGCCCGAGGACGCGGGAGAACACGCGCCGGGCACGCGCCTGCACGAGGAGCGCGCCGTCTCCATCGTCAGCCGCAACCGCTCGCCGGACGTGCCTTTCGACCAGTCATTGAACCCGTACCGGGGCTGCGAGCACGGCTGCGTGTACTGCTACGCCCGCCCCACCCACAGCTACCTGGACCTGTCGCCCGGGCTGGACTTCGAGTCGCAGATCTTCGTCAAGACCAACGCCGCAGAGCGCCTCCGCGAGACCCTGATGAATCCCCGCTACGAATGCCGCCCGATCACCATCGGCGCCAATACCGATGCCTACCAGCCTGCGGAGCGCAGCCGGCGCATCACCCGGGGCGTCCTCGAGGTGCTGGCGGAGTTCCGCCATCCCTTCAGCATCATCACCAAGTCCGCGCTGATCGAGCGCGACCTGGACATCCTCGGCGAGATGGCGGCGGACGGCCTCTGCTCGGTGGCGGTCAGCCTGCCGACCCTGCAGGACGACGTGAAGCGTCTGCTGGAACCGCGGGCACCCTCGGCCGCCCGGCGGCTGCGTACCATCGAGCGGCTGGTGACCGCCGGCGTGCCGGTCACCCTGATGCTGGCGCCGGTGATTCCGGCACTCACCGATCACGAGATCGAGCGGATCCTGGAGGCGGCTGCCGCGGCCGGCGCCGACCGGGCCACCTGGGTGCTGCTGCGCCTGCCCCACGAGGTCGCGCCGCTGTTCCGGGAGTGGCTGGACGCCCACTATCCGCAGCGGGCCGCCCGCGTCATGAGCCTGGTGCGCCAGTCCCGCGGCGGCCGCGACTACGATGCGGCCTGGGGCCGCCGCCAGCGGGGCACCGGCGAGTACGCCGGCCTCATCGCCCGCCGCTTCGCCGTGGCCCGGCGCCGCGCCGGCTACGGCGAGGGCGAGCGCCAGCTGGACACGTCGCGCTTCCGGCGCCCGCACCCGGCGGGCCAGCTCGCCCTCACCCTGTGACGGCTACCAGGTGTAGCGGACCCGGTAGGTGAGCGTCTTCTCGGTGTCCGCCGGGATCGTGACCGGGAAGCGGACGGCGCCCGCATCCGCCTTCTCCCATTCGTCCGAACTCGACAGGATCTCCCAGTTGCTCCAGCGATAGAGGGATTCCTGCACGATGACCTCCACGGGCACCTCCTTGCGGTTGGCCACGGTGATCTCGATGTCCTCCTCGATCCAGTGGGCCCGGGTGTCGATGCGGAAGTCCCGCTGCACGCGCTCCCCGGTGACGTCGAAGGCCGAGCCGAGCCGGATGCGCACGTCCTCGTTGCGGGGCGTGTGATCGATCACGTCCTCGCCGATGAACTCGAGGCTGCCGTCGGCCGTATCCACCTGGGAGACGCGGATGCGCCCGGCGGGCAGCGGCACGCCCAGGCCGTCGGTCTGCCGGTTGGTGAATTCCACGTAGACGTCCACCTTCGGGTTGGAGGCCACCCCGTACTCACGCGCCGTGCGCGGCTGGCCGTAGCCGCCGTAGCCGCCGGCACCCTGGTAGACCAGCACCTTGCGCGCCGGCACGCCCGCGGCCGCCGGGAAGAGTTCCAGCTGCTTGGTGGAGCGGTCCGGCAGGGTCGTGGGGCGGCCCAGCGTGTAGAGGTGGAATTCGAAGAACGCCTTCTGCTCGAAGCCGGCCGTGTCCGCCATCGCTATGGCCAGCGCCTCGGTGCGCACCCGTTGCTGGTAGCCCGGCGCCTGGCCGCGCTGCACGTCGCCCGCGATCAGCTTCAGGCGGGCGTCCTCGTAGCTCGCCCCGGACTGGTTCACGATGCTGACCCAGGCATTGACGTCCAGCGTGCCGGAATTGGCGTCGTCGCCCTCGTTCCAGGTGAGGTTGTAGTCCGCCCACCAGGTGATGCCCGCGGTCTCATACGCCACCCGGGTGCGATGCGAGCCGGCGCGTTCGCTGAGGACGTCCCAGATCAGGGTCGGCCGGGTGATCAGGCCGCCGGGCAGCTCCGGGAAGCCCACGCGCTGGTACTGGCTGACCACTTCCACCGTGCCGTCGGGCATGCCGAGCACCAGCCCGCCGGTGGTGCTCATCAGCGTGCCGGTGAGCACCTCGGACTCGCTGCCCACGCCGCGATGGACGGTGACGGGACGGTCCAGGTAGCGCTCCAGCAGGCGGTCGGTGCTGACCAGGTCGAAGCGGTAGTCCTGCTCCAGCACCCGGGTCCCGTCCGGGTCCGTCAGCGAGCGGAACCGTACCGTGGTGGGGTCGATGAGCGCGGCCACGTCGGTGAACTCCAGGGTGCCGCGGCCGCGGGCGAGACCCACGGTGCGGTCCTGGCGGACGATGGCGTAGCCCGGCACCGACGGGCCCGACCAGCCCCCGCGGCCGGGCAGCGGCCGGTAGAGATCCGGCGAGACGGCGCCCGGCCGGGCCTGGCTGTAGATGGTGAGGCTGGTGGAAGAGTCGGCGGCTGCTGCCAGGCCGGCGGCGAGCAGGCAGAAGAGCGGGATGAGGATCCTGGTCACGGTACTTTCTCCGGATGGCTGGGTTCCGGCACTGTAAACGCAACGCCGGCCCGCGCGGGGTCAGGCCTCCGTCCGACCGTTTTCCCGCGCCGCCGAACTGTCGCCACCATTGCCGGTCTACAGACCTTTGACCCGGACGCCTCTCCGTCCATAATCGATTGCCATGACGTCCTCCGCGCAAGACCGCCATCGTTCGGACACCTTGCCGCCGCCGCGCGCGGCGGCTGTCCCGCCGAACCGCGTGGCCGCGCTGGCCGCCATAATCCTCGCCATCCTCGCCATGGCCGTGCCCGCCGCCGCCGAAGACGATGCCGATTCGATGCCGGAGGCCGGCGACGCGGAGAGCCTGCCCATCACCGCGGCCGAGCCGGAGGACGAACCCCCCGGCCTGCACGGCGAACTGGACCGCGCTTTCCAGACCTACCGGCGCCTGTACGACAGCGGCCGCTATGCCAGTGCCATCGAGACCGGCAAGCGGGTGGTGGTGCTCTCCATCGAGGTGAACGGCCGGGATAACCTGCAGACCGCACGCGCGCTGACCAACCTGGCCATCGCCCAGCAGCAGAACGGCGAGTACGAGGCGGCGGTGCAGAACTACGAGGCGGCCGTGGACATCGTCGAGCGGGTGGAGAGCCGCCTGAGCAAGCACCTGATCAACCCGCTTCGCGGCCTGGGCAACACCTATCTGGAGGCAGGCCGGCCGGACGAGGCCATCCGCGTCTACGACCGTGCCGTGCATCTCACCCACGTGAACTCGGGGCCGCAGAATCTGGACCAGGTGGACCTGCTCGACGCGCTGGCGGAATCCTTCGTGCGCCTGCAGGACCTGGAGGAGGCCAGCGAGATCCAGGATCTGTCTTATCAGCTCTACGCCCGCCGCTTCGGCGAGGACAGCGCGGAGATCCTGCCCGCGCTGCAGCGCCGGGCCCGCTGGCTGCACCGGCTCGGACTGTTCGGCCGGGAGCGTGACGTGTGGAACCAGGCCATCGACGTCATCGAGGCCGAGTACGGAGAGGACGACCTGCGCCTGATCGAGCCCCTGAACGGCCTCGCGCGCACCTATCTCTACGACATCCAGCAGACGGTCACGAACCGGGGCGAATGGGCGCTGCGACGGGCGCTGGAGATTGCGGAGAATCACCCCGAGAGCACGCCCGCGCTGGTGGCCGACAGCCTGATCGACACCGGTAACTACCACACACTGCGGGGCGAGGCGCAGAAGGCGCGGCGCGCATACCGGCGCGCCTGGGAGCTGCTGAGCGAGACGGAGGCCCTGGCGGCCATACGCGACCGGCGCTTCGACCGGCCGGCGCTGATCCGGCACGCCCGTGCGCCCGCCTATGCGGACGAGGAGACCAACCCGGTGGTCAATCCGGTGTACCGCGGCCGGGAATTCGACCAGGGCGTCGTCGTGGCGGATTACACCGTCAATGCCCGCGGCCGCACGGAGGACATCGGCGTGGTCGAATCCGAGCCGCCCGGTCTCATGGACGCCGAGGTGAAGCGGGCGGTGCGCCGGCTGGTGTATCGTCCCCGCTACGTGGACGGCCAGCCGGTCTCGACGCCGGGCCAGACGTTCCGCCACCGCTTCTCCTATATTGCCGAGCGACTGCCCGACGAGATCGCGGCCGCCATGGAAGAGCGCGAGCAGCCGGCGGACGCGGCACCGGCTGCGCCGGAGACCGATCCCGATACCGATCCCGAACTCGATACCGATACCGATACCGCCGACGCTGAGCCGGAGGACTAGCGCCGGTCAGCCGGCCCTGGTTAACAGACCCTCGTTAACAGGCCCTAGCCGCCCGACTGGGGCACCGCGCGGTCGAAGCGCCGGGCGATGCCGAGCCCGGCCAGGATCAGGATCATCGCGGCATAGGCTTCCGGCTGCAGCCGCTCGTCCAGCACCAGCGCGCCGGTGATCACGGCCCAGGGCGGCACCAGGAAACTCTGCATCGTCATGAAGCCCGCACCCGCCTGGGTGACGAGGAAGAAGAAGATCACCGCGGCGAAACCGGTGGACAGCATGCCCAGCGCCGCGACGGCGGCCAGCGGGCCCGGCGCCAGGGCGAAATCCTGCAGCACGCCGCCGTCCACCGCGAAATACAGCGGCAGCAGGATGAGGCTGCCGGCGATGGTCACCGCCGTCGACATCACCAGCGGGTGATGGGACGGCCCCAGCCGCGTGATCACGGCGGTGCTGGCGTAACAAAGGGCACCCCCCAGCACCGACAGCAGCCCGATCAGCGAGCCGTCGCCGCTCCGCCCGCCCAGCAGGAACTCCGGGCCCACCAGCAACGCGACTCCCGCGAATCCGGCCAGGAAACCGGCGATGCGTCCGGGGGTCAGCGGCTCGTCGGGCAGCAGGAAGTGGGCGAGCAGGATCACGGCCAGCGGCGTCACCGCCATGGCGATTCCGGCGAGACCGGAGGGCACGGTCTGCTGGCCCCAGCTGATCAGGAAGAACGGCAGGCAGTTGCCGATGACCGACAGCAGCACGAAGAACGCCCAGGAGCCCCGGTCGGCCGGCAGCCGCAGGCCGGCCAGCCGCATGGCCGTCCACAGCGTGGCGGCGGCCAGCACGATGCGCCCGGTGGTGATCGCGAGCGGGCTGTACGCCGTCAGCGCGATCTCCATGGCCAGATAGGACGAACCCCACATGGCCACCAGGCCGGCCAGGCCCGCCCAGTGCAGCGGGCCGGGTCTGCCTAACGGGACCACGACGGGAACACGAATGCGACGGGGTGTGACAGCGGTCCGACGGCGCCCGGAAAGGCCGGCTCAGTAAGGCCGGCTCAGGAAGCGGCCGGCGGGCTCGCCGACCACCTCGCCGTCGTGGTAAACGCGGCGGCCGCGCAGATACGTGCTCTTCACCCGCGCCGTCAGCTCCACCCCCTCGAAGGGCGAGTAGCCCTGCTGGGACTCCGATTCCTCCGCGTGGACCGTGTAGGTATCGTTCGGATCCACCAGCACCAGGTCGGCGTCCAGGCCCACGGCGATGTCGCCCTTGCGGTTCAGGCCGTAGCGCCGTGCCGGGTTGAAGCTGGTGAGCTCCGCCATGTGGTTGTAGGACATGCCGCGGCGCGAGCCCTCGGTAATCAGGCCGGGCAGCAGGTACTCGGTACCGCCGAATCCGGACTTGGCCAGGAAGATGTCGTCCGGATTCTCCTGGCTCACCTTGAACTCCTCCTTGCAGCAGGCATGGTCGCTGACCACCCAGTCCAGCTTGCCGTCCAGCAGCTGCTCCCAGAGGTACTCCACGTCCTCCCGCGGGCGGATCGGCGGATTCACCTTGGCATACTTGCCGCAGGGGGAATCCACATCGAGCACCAGGTGGCCGATGGTCACTTCCCGGCCGAAGCTGATGTGGGGGAAGGCCTCGGCCATCTTCAGGGCCGCCTCCACCGCCTTGCGCGAGGTGAGATGCAGCAGGTTGATGTTCGGCAGCTCGGTCTCGTGGGCGAGGTAGGAGGCGATGAAGATCGCGAGCCCCTCGGAGTGCGGCGGCCGCGACGCGTTGTAGGCGTGCAGGCCCGTGAGCTTGCCCTCGGCCTCCACCATCTTCGTGTAGGCCGCCATGATCTCGGCGGTCTCGCAGTGCAGGCTGAGGCTGATCTGGTCCGCCTTGTCCGGATGGCTCTCCATCGCCCGGCGGATGCCGCGCATCACGAACTCGAAATGGGCGATGTCGTACTTCTCGTCCTCGCCGATCATCAGGAACTCGGCCTGGGAGGAGGAGCGCCCGTGCAGTCCGTAGCCGCCGTAGAACATGAATATCTTGAACGAGGTGACGCCGTGGGTATCCACCAGGTACTCGATCTCCTCGATGTGCTCGCGCATCATCGGCGCCAGGTGATAGGCGTAGTCCACGTGGAAACGGCCCTCGGAGAGCTCCAGCACCTCGGGGAAGAACTCCCGGTACGGCCCGCTCTTGTTCAGGTAGTACTGGCCGGTGCGCATGTAGTTCAGGCTGGAGGTGACCCCGCCCATGGCCGCCGCGCGGCTCTCGGTGACGGCGTCCTCGGCCAGCGGCGAGTAGATGCCGGTGTGCATGTGGGCGTCGACGACGCCCGGGAAGGCGAGCAGGTTGCCGCCGTCGACCACCTCGCGGGCCTCGGCGGCATCGATGCCGGGAGCCAGCTCGGCGAACCTGCCGTCGCTGATCGCCACGTCCAGGGCATCCACGCGGGTGCGATTGGGGCGCACCACGCGCACGTCCTTGATCAGGAGATCGTAGGGGGTCTGCTCGCTCATCGTCACTCCTCGCTGGCTGTCGGACCGCGCGGCGACAGGGCGATACGGCAATAGCGATCGACCGCGCCGGCAGCCCGCAAGCATACTGCAGTCGGGCGCCGAATCCGACTACGCGGCGGCGGTATCACAGCAGTATCATTGCCCGTTCCGCCCTGCGAACCCCGGGCCGGGCGCGAGGTCTATAGCCGATCATGAGATCCGTCGTCACAACCGCCGCCGCGGCAATGCTGCTCTTCGCGTCGGGCGCTCCCGCCGGCGACTGCGACGGCGAGTGGGTCTGCGTGGAGGTGGAGGAGTCCCCGGCCGGCCTGGTGCTGTCCGGGCGCAACCTCACCGAATTCCCGCTGACGCTGACGGTGCGGGTGCGCGGCCGCGGCCTGGCACCGGCGGCCCGGACGGTGACCCGGACCCTGGACGGCGGCGACCTCGCCGAACTGCTGCGCATGCCGGCGCAAGGCGGGGCCCGCTATCGCTACCGCTACTGGTACGACTGGACGGTGGGGGATCAGCGCGCGCAACACGACGACACCCACCTCTACCGGCTGCCCTACGCTCGCGGCGAGAGCTATCCCGTGATGCAGGGCTACGGCTCGAGCTTCAGCCACACCGGACTGGAGCGTTATGCCGTGGACTTCGACATGCCGGAGGGGACGCCCGTGCACGCGGCCCGCGGCGGTGTCGTGGCACGGATCGAGGAATCCCACGACATCGGCTGCTGGGAGGAAGGCTGCGGCCGCTACGCCAACTACATCGTGATCCTGCACGACGACGGCACCACGGGCGAGTACTATCATCTGCGCCGCGACGGCGCCCTGGTGGCGGCCGGCGACCGGGTCGCGGCCGGAGACCGCATCGGGCTGTCGGGCAACACCGGCCACACGACCATGCCGCACCTGCATTTCGCCGTCTACCGGGCGGGCGCCTGGGGCCGCACCCAGTCGCTGCCCGTGCGCTTCGCCCACCGCGACGGCATCAGCGAGCGCCCCCGCCGCGGTCAGCGGCTGGTGGCGGAGTAACGATGCGCCGGGCCGGGCAACGAACCCCCGCCTTCGGTTATGCTGAGGGCATGAGTGCAGCGACTGCCACGGCACGTTCCGCCCGCCCCGGTCGGGCGCGGGCCGGCACGCTCGCGCCGCTCTGGCTGCTGGCGGCGCTCGCGCTGCTCACGAGCGGCTGTGCGGTCAACCCGGTCACCGGCGAGCGCGAGATCCGGCTCGTCTCGGAGGCCCAGGAAGTCGCTCTGGGCGAGCAGAATTACCTGCCGATGCGCCAGTCCCAGGGCGGCGACTACGTCCTCGACCCGGCACTCGAGGACTACGTGCAGCAGGTCGGTCAGCGTCTCGCCGCGGTCAGCGACCGGCCGCTTCCCTACGAGTTCCACGTGCTGAACAACTCCGTGCCGAACGCCTGGGCGTTGCCGGGCGGCAAGATCGCGATCAACCGGGGGCTGCTGACCGAACTCGAATCCGAGGCCGAACTGGCGGCGGTGCTCGGCCACGAGATCGTCCACGCCGCCGCCGGCCATTCCGCGGACGCCATGGAACGGGCCATGGTGCTGCAGGGCGCGGTGCTGGCGACGGCGGTCGCCACCAGCGACAGCGACTACGGCCGACTGGCCACCGCGTCGGCCTCGATCGCCTCCCAGCTCATCAACCAGCGCTACAGCCGCGGCGCCGAACTGGAGTCCGACCTCTACGGCATGCGCTACATGTCCCGCGCGGGCTATGACCCCCAGGGCGCGGTGGACCTGCAGGAGACCTTCGTGCGGCTGAACGAGCAGCGCCGCAGCGACTGGCTGAGCGGGCTGTTCGCGAGCCACCCGCCGTCGACCGCGCGGGTGGAGGCGAACCGGCAGACGGCGGCCAGCCTGCCGCCCGGCGGGGAGATCGGCGCCGCACGCTACCGCGAGATGCTCGCGACGACACGCACCGCCCTGCCCGCGTACGAGGCCTACGATGCCGGCCGCAAGGCGCTGGCCGAGGACAAGCGTGACATCGCCCTCGAGAAGGCCGACGAGGCCATCCGCATCGCCCCCGGGGAGGGTCATTTCTACGCGCTGCGCGGCGACGTCCACCTGCTGAACGACGACTACGATCGCGCCCGCAGCGAGTACACCCTGGCGCTCGAGCGCAACGACGGCTTCTTCTACTACTACCTGAAGCGGGGCCTGGCGGCCGAGCGGCTGGGCGACGACGCCGAAGCCCGCCGCGACCTCGCCGCGAGCCTCGAGCTGCTGCCGACGGCGCCGGCCTATCTCGCGCTGGGCGATATCGAGCGCCGGGCCGGCAACCGCGCGCAGGCGGTGGAGTACTACCAGAAGGCCAGCGGCGAACAGGGCGAGGTCGGAGCGCGCGCCCAGGCTGCGCTGATGCGCCTGGACCTGGGCCGGAATCCCGAAGCCTACCTGCGCAGCCGGACCGGGCTCGGCGACGGCGGGCGGCTGCTGCTGCAGATCGACAACCCCACCCGTGTCGGCGTCACCGACGTCGTGGTCGCCATCCGCTACCTGTCAGGCTCCGGCACCGTCGCCGAGACGCGCCGCCGGCTCCCCGGGGTGCTCGAGCCCGGCAACAGCGTGCGCCTGGACACGGGCCTCGGGCCGTTCACGTCGCCGGACCAGTACCAGGTGCGTATCATCGACGCCGCGGTCGCCCGGTGACGGCCGGCCTGGGCACCACCGCCCGACCCTTGATCGCGCGCTTGCCGGACGCATATCCGCCGGGCAGCCACAGGAGAGAGCCATGTTCGGTCTGAACAAGAAGACGTCCCTGCCAACCGCGGAGGAGGCCCTGCCCGGCCGCGACACGCCGATGCCGGTGCCGGAACGCCACTTCGTGCTGGACGCACCGCTGAAGCCGCCCTTCCCGGAGGGCTGCCGGCAGGCCGTGTTCGGCCTCGGCTGCTTCTGGGGCGCGGAGCGGCGCTACTGGCAACAGCCGGGCGTCCTCACCACGGCCGTGGGTTACGCGGGCGGCAGCACGCCGAATCCGGACTACCGTGAGGTCTGCAGCGGCATGACCGGTCACACCGAGGCGGTGCTGGTGGTCTACGACCCCGCGAAGATCGCCTACGAGGATCTGCTGCGGGTGTTCTGGGAGTCCCACGACCCCACCCAGGGCATGCGCCAGGGCAACGACGTGGGCACCCAGTACCGCTCGGCCATCTACGTCTTCGATGCCGAACAGAAGGCGGCGGCCGAGGCCTCCCGCGACGCCTACGCCCGGGTCCTGGCGGATGCCGGCTACGGCGCCATCACCACCGAGATCGCCGACGCCGGGCCGTTCTATTACGCCGAGGACTATCACCAGCAGTACCTGGCGAAGAATCCGGGCGGCTATTGCGGCCTCGGCGGCACGGGCGTGAGCTGCCCCGCCGGCCTCGCCGCCGCCGGCTGAGACTCAGTCCCCGGCGCCGGCCGCCGCCAGGCGCAGCGCCGCGGCCGCATCCAGGCGGCCGTGTCCGTGGGTGGAGCGGCGCCCGCCGGCGAGCGGCACCGCACTGTCCTCCAGTACCCGGCGCAGGCGCGCCGCCGGCAGCTCCGGATGCAGCGACAGCACCAGCGCCGCCGCGGCGGAGACGAACGGCGCGGCGGCGGAGGTGCCGCTGAACGCGTCGTACACCAGGGTGGGCGAGAAGCCGTGCCGGCCGCGCAGGTCGGTGGTGAGTATCGAGACGCCGGGTGCCAGCAGCGCGAGATTCCGGCCGTGGCTGCTGCCCCACCAGTGCTCGCCGTCCCGGGAGCGGCGGGTCTTGCGCCGGTCCCAGGGATTCGAGGCGCCCACCGCCAGCACCTCGGGCAGCGTGGCCGGATAGTCCAGGGCCGACTGGCTGTTCCCGGCCGCGGCCACGATCAGGCAGCCGCGACCGCGGCGGCCGGTCCGCGCGGCCCGTTCCAGCGCGCCCGTGATGGCATCGGCCGGCGGGCCGCCGCCCCAGGACAGGTTCAGGATGTCCGCGCCGCTCTCCCCGGCGCACCAGTCCACGGCCTCGGCGGTGTCGAAATCGTCGGACAGCCAGTAACCATGCGCGCCGCCGCGGGCGATGCGCGCGGCCACCAGGGAGACGCCCGGCGCGAGACCCGTCGCGCGGGGCCCGTCGGCGGCCACGATGCCCGCCACCGCGGTACCGTGGGCGTCGTCGCCGGCGGGGCGGCCGTAACGGTCGTCGGCCACGAAATCCCGCTCGGCTGCGGCCGCCGGTCGCAGGTACGGATGAGCCAGGTCGACGCCGTCGTCCAGGATGGCAACCCGCACCCGGCGGCGTCCGGTGGTGAGCGCCCAGGCGGCCTCCGCACCGACGTCGGCGCCGGCAACGCCCACGTCGCCGTCGTTGTCCAGCGCCCACTGCCCCTCCGCCAGCGCCGGCCCGGCTTCGGCCGCGGCCGCGGCCGGCGGCGGCCGATACAGCCGCAGGAAATTGGGATGGGCCACGGCGACGTTACCGCGGCGATAGAGCCGCCGCGCCGCGTCCGCCGCATGGCGCAGCCGGTCGATGCCGGTCGCCTCGCATACGGCGCGCAGCAGCACCCGGCCGCGGCGGCCCTCCCGGATGACTTCCAGCGACAGCCGCCGACAGGCCCAGTCGACCTCGGCGGCGCCGGCGCCCTCCACCACCAGCGTCTCGGTGGGCACCGCCAGCGGCGCGCCGGCTGCCGGCCGCGTCACGTACAGCGGCAGGTCCGGAAAACCGGCGAACAACGGCCCGACCCGGGCGGCCGGCGCCACCAGCGCGTCACGCACCGCCCTGCCGCCCGCCTCGACCGAGACGGCCAGCGCCTGCCGGTGACTGTAATACGAGAGCCGGTGCATGACGCCCCCCGCTGTTGACGACTGATGCGCGGCCTATTGCGCGGACTACTGTCCGGACCGTGGGCCCGGCTCCATGTTAGCCCGCGCCGGCCCGCCGGCGCATGGAGCATGGCGTATGGGTATCAGTCGCGATCGCCGTCACCGGTGTCGGGCTCCGGCCAGCGCTGGGGGACCTCGCGCAACGCGTCGAGGTCGTAGCCCTCGGTCTCCAGGAAGGACAGTATCCGGCGGTACTCGTCGTCGGGTATCCGCGGCTCGCGCGCCATGATCCAGACGTAGTCACGGGCGTTGCGTCCGATCACGGTCGTCTCGTAGCCCTCGTCCAGCCAGACGATCAGGAACTCGGCCTTGAACGGCCACACGAACTGCATGCCCCACACCGCATTGCTCGGGTCGTCCCGCACGAAACCGGTGGGCGTGTAGACCTTCAGCGGCCCGTCGAAGCCGCCGTTGCGGAAGCGGAAAGTGGTGGCAATGGTCCCGTCGTCGTTCAGCTCGTAGGACTCGATGGCGTTGTAGGCCTCGTCCTCCAGGAAGGTGGGGATGTGCGCGATGACGTACCAGTCGCCCATGTAGCGGGGCAGATCGACCTGGTCGACGACGTGGATCGGGTCTTCGGGGGTGGTGGCGCATCCGGCGAGGGAGGCGCACAGCAGAACGGCCAGCAGTCTCTTCACGTCGGCTCCATGCAAGCTTCGATGCCCGTTGTATTCGCTCTGTCGAGGACCGCGGATGCAGCGCCGGATGCCGCGATCGAGCCCGTTCCGGTAGTATGTCGCCAGCACGGACCAGGGAGATACGGACATTGGCGAACAAGAAGACCGGCGTGAAGAAGAAGGCGCGGCGCAGGCCGGGCCGCCGTCAGGCGGAGGGGGCCATCCGCACGCTGCTGCTGTGGGCGGGCGAGGATCCGGACCGGGAAGGCCTCCTCGACACGCCCGCGCGCGTGGCGCGCGCCTACGAGGACTGGTTCTCCGGCTACCGGGAGGACCCGGTCCGCTTCCTGAAGCGCACCTTCCAGGAGGTGGAGGGCTACGACGAGATGATCGTGCTGCGCGACATCACCTTCGAGTCCCACTGCGAGCACCACATGGCGCCGATCATCGGCCGGGCACACGTCGGCTATCTGCCCACCAACAAGGTGGTGGGCATCAGCAAGCTGGCCCGGGTGGTGGAGGCCTTCGCCCGCCGCTTCCAGGTGCAGGAGAAGATGACCGCCCAGATCGCCAACACCATCCAGGACGTGCTGAAGCCGAAGGGCGTCGGGGTGGTGATCGAAGCCGAGCACCAGTGCATGACCACCCGCGGCATCCACAAGACCGGCGTGTCGATGGTCACGAGCCAGATGCTCGGCACCATCCGCGAGGACGCCCGCACCCGCGCCGAATTCCTGCGCATGATCGGCCACGGCAGCTGACGCCGACCCTGCCGCCGACCGCCGGCGGCCCGACACCGACGCGACGTTGAGCGACATCGGCCCCCGCAAGCTGATCGTGCTGCTGGCGGCGGCAACCGCCATGGGGCCGCTCGCCATGCAGATCTATCTGCCCGCGCTGCCCGCGGTGCAATCGGCGTTCGGCACCTCGCTGGCGCTGACCCAGCTCACCTTCAGCGCCTTCGTCTTCGCCATCGGTCCGGCCCAGCTCCTCTACGGACCGCTGGCGGACCGCTGGGGACGGAGGCCGGCGCTGATCGCGGGCCTCGCGCTCTGTTTCGCCGGCAGCGTCTCCTGCTACCTGGCCCCCGACATCTACTGGCTGATCGGCGCACGGATGGTGCAGGCCGTGGGCGGCGCAGCCGGCCTGGTGATCGCCCGCGCCATACTCAGTGACGTCTACGGCACGGACGAGATGGCCGGCCGGCTCGCCACCCTGGTGATGGTCATGGTGGTGGCGCCGACGCTGGCGCCGCTGGTGGGCGGCTATTTCACCGACTGGTACGGCTGGCGCAGCCTGTTCCTGGTGGTGAGCGTGCTGGGGCTGCTGGTGACCGCCGCGGTGCTGCGCTGGCTGCCGGAGACACTGCCCGACGAGGACGACGGGCAGCGGGAGTCGCTCGGCCTCGGGGTGAAGCGGCTGATGGGCAAGCCGCTGTTCCATGCGTACACCGCCCAGGCGGTGCTGTCGGTGGGCATGTTCTACGTCTTCATCTCCACCGCGCCCTACCTGATGGAGTCCGTGATGGGTCGGCCGGCCCGGGAGTACGGCTTCTGGTTCCTGCTGCTGGCCGGCGGCTACACGCTGGGCAACCTGACCTCGAGCCGGTACTCGCACCGGCTCGGCGTCGACGCCATGATCCTGCGCGGCAGTCTCGTCGCCGCCGCGGGCACGCTGGCGATGGTGAGCCTGACCGGCGCCGGCTGGTGGGCACCGATGGCGCTGTTCCTGCCGATGACGGTGGTGACCTACTCGAGCGGCCTCGCCGCGCCGAACGCCCAGACCGGCGCCGTGCGCCAGTCGCCACGGCGGGCCGGCACGGCGTCGAGCCTGCTCGGCTTCACCCAGCAGACGGTGGGCGCGCTGCTGGTCCAGTTCGTCTCGATGCTGGACAACGACTCACCGGTGACGCTGGCCGTGTTCCTGCTGGTGCTCGGCCTGCTCTCGGTGGCCTGCGCGCTGGCCATCCGCGCACTCGGCGCGCGCGCCGCGCAGACTGCCTGAGGCTCAGCCCGCCTTCAGCGCATGCGCCTCCACGCTGGCGGCGCTCTGGGCGGGACGGCGGACGTCGGCGAGGTCCGGGCGGCTGTCGATGAAGGCCTGGTAGCCGTACTTGCGGATCAGCGCCACCTCCGAATCGTGCACGGGATAGAGCTGCAGCATGCGCACGCTGCGCCCCTCCATCTCGAGCCGTTCACCGGCCAGGCCGAACAGGGCCGGATTGTGCACGAGGAACGCGCGCATCGGGCTCGAGCGGCTGATCTCGTCGCTGACCGAGACCGTGTCGCCGATCTTGAAGGCTCCCCGGCCCCGGTAGCGCTCCGCGATCACGCCGATGGCACGGGCCCAGGCGGCGTTGGGGCTCTTCACCGAGATCATCAGCTCGGGACGCTCGCCCCCCGCCGGCGGTTCCACGCTGGACATGCCGACGGTGAAAGCCGTCAGGTGGTCCGCCACCGGGAACTCCAGGTAACTCGCCACCAGCACCGGAGGGCCGTCTTCGGCCGCCGGGATGTAGGTCAGATTGGCCCTGCTGCCGCAGCGCTCGTTGAGATAGTCGAGCAGCAGCTCCTCGGCGGATTTCCAGAACTGCAGTCCCCGGTTGATGACAGGCATGTCGCACGCTCCTTGTCGGTTGATGGCCGGCCGCGCCGTCCTCGCGCATCAGCTTCGCAAATCCGTCCCGGTCGGTCCGACTATGGCAGGCGAATGTGTCAGGCTGATGGCGCCATGCGATCACGTGTGCAATATCCGTGCCGCCGCTCCGGCACCGGTTTCCGGGGCAGCGCGGCCCGATCCTGCACCACGCTGGCGCAGGACCGCCCGCCGGCGCGCCGCGATGGGGCGCCCATTGCGGCAGACCGGCGGGGAAGGCCGACCGTCAGAGGCCGAGGACCTCGCGGCCCTGCTCGAAGCGCACATCCACCGGTATGTCCGCCGCATTGACGCGGGACAGCGCGTCGGCCAGCTCGGGCCGGACCACCCCGAGGGTATCGGTGAACGCCTTCGCGCCCTCGTAGTCGCCGTCGCCCTGCAGCGTGAGGATCTTCGCAGAGAGCTTCGTGATCGCCGCCTGCATGGCGTCGAAGTCCACACGGTAGCGGCCGGTGGTCTCGTCCGTGGTGAACGCACCCTCGTCGGCGAAGAAATTGAACCGCACCATATTCGCCTTGCCGTGGGCGCTGGAGGCGCCGAAACGCACCGAGCGGAAGATGCCGGCGAGGAACGTGGTGTAGTAGTCCATGAGGTCGACGTCGCCGAGTTCGCCGCGCTCGTGCAGTTCGGTGATCATGTACAGGCCCAGCACGTCGGCCTTGCCCTCCTCGATGCTGGAGGCCACGTCCTTCAGCGCGGCACGCACGGTGCCGGAGCCGTCCACCGTGTTCTTGATGCCGAGGCCGTGGGCGACTTCGTGGAACATGGTGTTGGCGAAGAAGGCGTCGAAGGTGACGTGGCCCCGCTGCTCCTCGACGATGAGTACCTCGGCAATGGGCTGCATGATCTTCTCGAACTTCGCGCGCATCGCGTTCTTCAGCTGCAGTCGCCGGGTGCCCTTGGCGAGTTGCACCTCCTCGTCGTTGGGCAGGTTGATGGCGATGGTCTTCGCGCCCGCATTCGCGTCGCCGGCGTAGTAGAGGGCGTCGTAGGCGTTCAGGTCGGAGTCGCTGCCCGGCTCCTCCGCCTTGTAGCGCTCCGGCACGGGCAGGCCGCGCTGCAGCTCCGGCAGGAAGGCCGCGAAGCGCGACAGCCGGTCGGACCAGGCCATGTCCTTCAGCAGCACGAAAGACTCGTAGGCCGCCCGGTAGCCGAACAGCTGGTCTTCGTAGGTCTCGACGGCGCCGATCACCACGTCGATGCGGTTGGTCTTCATGTCGAGCCAGGCCATGTCGCTCGGCTGGTAGTCGTCGGTCACCAGGGCGTCCGCTCGCAGGCCCAGGTAGCGGGCGAAGCCCTCGTCCTCTGCCAGCGTCGCGGCTTCGCGCAGCAGTTCGGCGGCGCGCCCCAGCGGGCCGGCGTAGGCCTCGTGATAGGGGATCAGCTCGAGATCACCCGCCGCGTCCCGGCGCACGAGCGAATAGAGGCCGTCCTTGCCCGGCTGGTCCCAGGCCTCGAACTCCTCCACCGTCATGTCGGGCGGGTAGAAGTTGGCGCCGGCGGGCTTGGCCCGCACGCCGGTCACGAACGGCCGGTCGTCGGCCAGGCGGTCCCAGGGCCCGTAGTTGATGCCGGCGAACTCGCGCACCGGGCCGGCCGGCAGGTCGGCCAGCCACTCCTCGTGGCCGTCGCCCCAGGCCTGACGCCAGAACAGGTCGTCCATGATCTTCGAGGCGTCGATCAGCAGCCCGATCATCCTGCGCTGGTCGTCGCTGAGACCGCCGAGGTCGGCGGTGAGCGTGAACGGGGCGTAGTCGGCCACCCGCTCGGCGACGGCATCGGCGTCCGGGCGCGCTTGCGCCGCCGGCTGTTCGCGCATGCCGGTCTCCGCGGTCACGGTCTCCTCCGGCGGTGCGTCGCTGCCGCAACCGGCGAGAGCGAGGGCCGACAGCAGTAGGGCCGGGACGGCAATCTTGCTGATCGCGGCAAGCGGACGGCTGCGGCGCCCGTGGCGCGTCGTGTCTGCGTGGCCAGCATGGGCGATCCGGACGACAGCGCCGAACGGGCGCAGGGATTCGGTACTGAATTTCATCGCTGAGCTCCGTACAGAAAAGGGGCATTATTGCACGAGAGATCGGGGCTCCCGGGGAGGGCGGCGGCGATGCGAGACAGGGCGATCCGGTTGCCGGCCACTGCGGACGGCGAGCTGACTCCGCGCAGCGAGGGGCTGATGCTGGCCGTGGATTCGGGGCTGAGCCCGGCGGCGGCCACCCGCGCCGCTCGCCGCGCGGTCGCCGCCACGCTGCCGGGGGAATGGGCCGTGGAGCGACTGCCCCGCTCGGGCGGCGTGTACCAGGCGCTGCGCCGGCGCCCGGCGCTGCAGCCGCTGGTGCGCCAGGTCTGGGATTTCGCGCGCCGCCTCGACGCCCACCCCGACGTGCTCTGGGCCGAGGCGGCGGTGATCCAGCCGGGCCACGATCCGGACCCGGCCCGGGCCGGGCGCCGCGGCCCCCGCAGCGGTGCCGGCACGCGCCCGCTGCCCTGCTCCGCCGACAGCGAATGGAGCCTGGCCAATGCCCGTCTCGTCGAGGCCTTCGCCCTGATCGACGGTGCGCCCGGCGGCGGCATACGCATCGCCCATCCGGACACCGGCTACACCCTGCACCCGGAGATCCGCCACCCGGACCGGCTCGCCGTCGCGCTCGGCTACGACTTCGAGGCCGATCGCCCCGATCCCCGGGATCCGCTGCGGGGCCGCAATCCGGGCCACGGCACGGCGACTGCCAGCGTCATCATGAGCGCCGTGGGTGACGAAGGAGAGGACGGCATCGCGGTAAGCGGCAGCGCGCCCGCCGCGACGCTGGTGCCCCTGCGCGTGTCTTCCGGCGTCGTGCATTTCTCGTTCCGGCGGCTCGCCCTCGCCATCGATCACGCCATCGGCATCGACGCCGACGTCATCTCGATGAGTCTCGGCGGACCCTTCGCCAGTCGCAGCCTCGAACGGATGCTCGACGCGGCGGCGGCCCGCGGCATCATCGGCCTCGCCGCGGCCGGGAATGTCTGGCCCTGGGTCGTGCATCCGGCGCGCTCCGCCCGGGTGATCGCCGTCGCGGCCGGCAACTGCCGGGACGCCGTCTGGCGCTACAGCGCCGCGGGCGGCGACGTGGACCTCGCCGCGCCGGGCCAGGACGTCTGGCGCGCGCTGGCCGAGCCGGGCGGGCGCTACAGCGACGCCCGGGGCAGCGGCACCTCGTATGCGGTGGCCACGGTGGCCGGCGCGGCAGCCCTGTGGCTGTCCCGTCACGGCCGCGACCGCCTGCGCCGTCGCTACCCCGGCGCGGCACTGCCGGCCGTCTTCCGCGACATCCTGACCGGCGCCGGCGTCCGCCGCCCGGACGGCTGGGACACCGGACGCCACGGGGCCGGCCTGCTGGACGCGGTGGCGCTGCTCGAGGCCGCCCTGCCCCGCCGCGGTCCGTCGGCGGTCCGGCCGGAACCGGCCGCCGGCACGGATCTCAACCACTGGCGCGAATTCGGCCGCTATTTCCCGGAACTGGACGAGGCGGCGGTGCGCCAGGCGCTGGCCCGGCTGACCGAGGCCGGCGGCGACGACCCGGAGACGTTCCTCGCCCGCTACGGCGACGAGCTCCGCTTCCACCTCGCGACCAGCCCGGCGTTCCGCGCCATGCTCATGCGCCGCGGTCCCCGCAGCGCACGCCGCCCGCCGGCGGCGGTAAGCGCCCACCTGACGCGCTACGCCTCCCGCGAATTCCAGAACATGTAGGAGGGCCTTCAGGCCCGACCCGGCCCTGCCAGACCCCCGTTCTATTGTGGCCGCCCTGCGGGGGTGGTCCGGGCCGACTGGAGCCAGGACGGCGGGAAGGAGGCCCGGCCGAAGCGAAGGAGGACAGGACGTCCGACTGAGCGTCCCCCGCAGTTCGCCTGAGCCGATGGCGGGCCTACGCCGATAGAAGGATGCCGCCGTCAGAAGAGCGGATCGGGCCTGAAGGCCCTCCTACGGTGGGTGGTTGCAGGGCGGGGGTGGTCAGGACTTCAGTAGGAAATCCGGGACATCTTCCAGCTCCGGGGCGCGCACCAGGTGCAGCGGACCCGTGCTGTCGGCCGCCTCCCGCCGTGCGAGTTCGCCGTACAGCGCGACGATGATCTTCGCGCAGTCGGCGGCTTCCGGGCCACTCATCTTGCGAACCGAGGCGCGCACCGGCCCTTCCCCGTTCAGTGGGGTCACGCTGTGCAGGCGCCGGCGCAGATCGGAGAAGCGCGCCAGCACACGGCGCGGCAGGTCCTCGTCGTGGACGCCGCTCAGGTGGTCACTGTAAGCGCACACCAGCCGCTGCTTGATCGGCGCATGACCAGCCAGCGCGAGCACCGCTTCGTGAAAGTGCTTGGTCAGGGGCGACATGGGCTCTCCCGATTTTGTTCTTCTAATTTCCGCCGGTCTGCGGCGGCCCTCGGAGAGCTGACTGGGCGGAACCCGCGCGGCTTATTCTCGCTCTTGCCGGCTCGTGGCGGTGCCCCACGCCAACCAGTCACTTGGGACCTTTTCTTATAGCAAAATAGCGGAACGGCTTACAACTCCCCTTTGGGATGACGGTTTTATGAAGCCCCGTCGTCGCCGCTCACCCGCAGCGCGATACGCCATTCCTCGTCATCCAGCCGCTTCTCGGTGACCCAGGCGTCCTGCATGTCCGCCGGGGCCCACTCCACGGCCAGTGTCTCGTGCATGACGTAGTCCCGGTACTCCGCCAGCGCCTCCTCCACGCCCGGCGTGCCTGTGACCGAGAGCGCGATGCGGTCCGAGACCTCGAGGCCGGCCTGTTTGCGCGCGTCCTGCACGGTGCGCACGAGTTCCCGGGCCAGGCCCTCGCGCACGAGCGCATCGTCCAGCCGGGTATCCAGCGCCACCAGATAGCCGCCCTCCTCCGCACAGGCGAAGCCCTCGGCGGAGCTGGTCTCCACCAGCACGTCCTCCGGGCCGAACTCCAGGGTCTCGCCGCCGGCCTCGAGGCTGAAGTCCCGCCCGGCGGCGGCCGCGGCCGCGATGGCCGCACCGTCCGCCGCCGCCAGCGCCTCGCGGATGGCCGGCACCAGCTTGCCGTAGCGCTTGCCGATCCTCGGCAGGTTCGGCTTGATGCGGTACTCCACCAGCTCGGCATCCCGGGCGATGAACTCGAGCTCCTTCACGTTGAGCTCCTCCAGGATCTGCGCCCGGTGGCTTCCGGCCGCCTCCGCGGCCGCGTCGTCCGGCACCCGCAGCAGCAGCCGGCCCAGCG
Source organism: Lentisalinibacter orientalis (assembly GCF_040706535.1). NCBI lineage: Bacteria > Pseudomonadati > Pseudomonadota > Gammaproteobacteria > Woeseiales > Woeseiaceae > Lentisalinibacter > Lentisalinibacter orientalis. The sequence continues at coordinate 1,447,117 of NZ_JAPDRJ010000001.1, read as the reverse complement.
GCTGGCGGGTGCGGAAACCCGTCTGCGCGCGGGCGGCCCGGCCGAGGCCGACCACCTTCTGGACCACGTCGAACTCGAACAGCAGGTCCGGATCGCGCCACTCCGCCGGCAGCTCGGGCCAGGCCGTCATGTGCACGCTCTCCGGCGCCTCCGGATACACGTTGCGCACCAGATTCTGATAGACGTGCTCGGACAGGAACGGCGTGAACGGCGCCATCAGTCGGTGCACCGTATCCAGGCATTCGTACAGCGTCAGGTAGGCGGACTGCTTGTCGTCGCCCGCCGCCGACTTCCAGAACCGGCGCCGGTTGCGCCGCACGTACCAGTTGCTCAGCTGGTCGACGAACTCCTCGATGGCGACGCCGGCCGCGCGGGCGTCGTAGGCATCCAGCGACTCCCTCACCCGCCGCTCGGTGTCGGCCAGCAGCGCGAGCGCCCAGCGGTCGATCTCCGGCCGCGAGTCCAGCGGCACGTCGCGGGCAAGGTCCACTTCGTCCAGCCGTGCGTATAGCACGAAGAAGCCGTAGGTGTTCCAGAACGTGTTGACGAAGGAGCTCGCGACGTCGGCCACGATGTCCACCGAAATCCGCTTCTGCTGGTCCGGCGAGATGCGCGCCAGGAAGTACCAGCGCAGCGGATCGGCGCCCACCTTGTCGAACACGTCGTAGGGGTCGACGATGTTGCCCAGCGACTTCGACATCTTCTTGCCGTCCTCGTCCACGATGTGGCTGAGGCAGATCACGTTGCGGTAGGCGACGCTGTCCGAGACCATGGTGGCGATGGCGTGCAGGGTGTAGAACCAGCCCCGGGTCTGGTCGATGGCCTCGCAGATGAAGTCTGCCGGGAAGTGCGCCCGGAACGCCTCCACGTTCTCGAAAGGGTAGTGCCACTGGGCGTAGGACATGGCGCCGGAGTCGAACCAGCAGTCGATCACCTCGGGCACCCGGCTCCAGGTGGCGCCGTCGGCCTCGAAGGTGACGTCGTCCACTGCCGGGCGATGCAGGTCCAGCCCCTCGAGCCTGCGCCCGGTGAGCTCCTCCAGCTCGGCCAGCGAGCCGATGCAGCGATAGCGGCCCTCGCCGTCGGTCCAGACCGGCAGCGGCGTGCCCCAGAACCGTTCCCGGGACAGGGCCCAGTCCACGTTGTTCTCCAGCCAGTTGCCGAAGCGGCCGTCGCGGATGTTCTCCGGCACCCAGTTGATGGTGCGGTTCAGCGCCACCATGCGGTCGCGGAACTCGGACGTGCGGATGTACCAGGCATCCTTGGCGTAGTAGATGACCGGATCGCCGGTGCGCCAGCCGAAGGGGTAGTTGTGCACGTAGCTGGCCGCACGGAACATCCGGCCGCGCTCTTTCAACAGGTCGATCAGCACCGGATCGGCGTCCTTGAAGAACACGCCGGCCACCGGTTCCACCTCGGGCAGGAAGCAGCCGTCCAACCCGACGCCGTGCACGACCGGCAGCCCGTGCGCCTGCCCGAGCTCCAGGTCGTCCACGCCGTAGGCCGGGGCGATGTGCACGATGCCCGTGCCGTCCTCGGTGCTGACGAACTCGGCCGCCAGCACCCGGAAGGCGTCCACATCGTCATCCACGGACAGGTATTCGAAGAGCTGCTCGTAGTGCATGCCGGCCAGGTCGCGGCCCTTCACCCGGCGGATGACCTCCACCGGCTCGTCGCCGAACACCGCCGGCACCAGCGCCTCGGCCAGGATCAGCGTCTCCTCGCCATGGCCCACGTAGACGTAGTCCACGTCCTCGTGCACGGCCAGCGCCAGGTTCGACGGCAGCGTCCACGGCGTCGTGGTCCACACCAGAAAGTAGGTCTCCTCCTCGTCGGCCACGGCGAAGCGCACGTAGATGGAGGGGTCCTCCACCTCCTTGTAGCCGAGGGCGAGTTCGTGGGAGGACAGCGTGGCGCCGATGCGCGGGTCGTAGGGCACCACCTTGTAGCCGCGGTAGATCAGGCCCTGGTCCCAGATGCGCTTCAGCAGGTTCCACACCGACTCGATGTAGCTGTTGTCGAGGGTGTAGTAGGCCTCCTCCAGGTTCACCCAGAAGCCCATGCGCTCGGTCATCTTCTCCCAGTCGCCGATGTAGCGCATGACCGACTCGCGGCAACGGCGGGTGAACTCGTCGATGCCCACCTGGCGCTCGATCTCCTTCTTGTCGAAGATGCCGAGCTCCTTCTCCACCTCGTGCTCCACGGGCAGGCCGTGGGTATCCCAGCCCGCCTTGCGGGGGACGTGATAGCCGCGCATGGTGCGGTAGCGGGGGAAGGCGTCCTTGAACGTGCGCGCCAGCACGTGGTGGATGCCGGGCCGGCCGTTGGCCGTCGGCGGACCCTCGTTGAAGCTCCACTGGGGCCGGCCCCGGCTCGCCGCCAGCGTCTTGTCGAAGATGCGGTGCTCGCGCCAGAACGAGAGCACGTCGTCCTCGAGGGCCGGACCATCGTAGCGGCTGGCAACTTCTCTCAGCTTCATTTCATCCCGTCCAACGAAAAAACCCCGGGCGCCGTCAAGCGCCCGGGGCGATGTGATTCCTCATGCACCGCGGTACCACCCGGTTTCCGCCCGGCCCTCCCGGACCGGACCTCAAGGGGCCGCCACTGCTGTCACGGTCGTTGCCATTGTCGCAATCGTCCGTGGCGACCCGCGGCCGTGTATCGGCGGCCACCCGGTCGAGCCTACTCGGGAGCCGCAGCCACCGTTTCGGTCGACGGCTCCGGGGTGATGTTCACCACCCACCGGCCGCGAGGCTCCCACCGTCCCTCGCTCGCTCGAGACCGGCGCCGGGTAGCTACTGTCCCCATCGACGCCTCAGACGCGGAAGCTAGCGCCGGGCGGAGGAAAAGGCAAGCCCGCCGCCGTCCCGGTTCGCCGCGGCGGCGGCGCTCCGCTACGCTACCGTCACGGCAAGCGGTCCGAGCCTCTAGGAGCAGCAGGTGGCCAGCGACTTCCCGGCACCCCGATACATCGACACCAACGGCATCCGCATGGCGGTCCACGAGCAGGGCGAGGGCGAGGCCGTCGTGCTCTGTCACGGGTTCCCCGAACTCGCCTATTCGTGGCGCCTGCAGCTGCCCGCGCTCGCCGATGCAGGCTACCGGGCGATCGCGCCCGACCAGCGCGGTTACGGCGCCACCAACAAGCCCCGGGCCGTCGCCGATTACGACATCCATCACCTGACCGGCGACATGACCGGCCTGCTCGACGCCCTCGGCCTCGAGCGCGCCTGGTTCGTGGGCCACGACTGGGGCGCGCTCATGGTCTGGCAGATGGCGCTGCTGGCGCCGGAGCGCATGCGCGGCGTCGTCGCGGTGAACATCCCCTTCTACCCGCGGCCGCCGGTGGACCCGATGATCATGATGCGCAGGATGCTGGGACCGGATTTCTACATCGTTAACTTCCAGGACTCCGACGAGGCCGACCGGCGCTTCGCCGCCGAGCCGGAGCGCTACTTCCGCGCCATGATGCGGCGGCTTCCGGTCACCCGGCAGGCCTTCGAGCAGATCCCCGACGACAAGCGCCGGCCGTTCAGCATGCTGACCGCCATGGACGAGCCGCCGAGAGGCGAGGACCTGCTGGCGGAGGAGGAGCTGCAGGTCTTCGTCGATGCCTTCCGGCGCGGCGGCTTCACCGGTCCCATCAACTGGTACCGCAACTGGACGCGCAACTGGGAACTCACCGAGGGGGTCGAGCAGCGGGTGCGCATACCGGCGCTGTTCGTCGGCGCCGAGGACGACGTGCTGATCGCCCCCCACCACATCGAGGCCATGCGCGACTACGTGGACGACCTGGAGGTGCACATGATCGGCGACTGCGGCCACTGGACCCAGCAGGAGCGCCCGGAAGCCTTCAACGCCATCCTGCTCGACTGGCTGGCGCGACGGCGCGAGGGCTGAACGAGGGCGCCTGCCCGGCCACCTCGGGCGGACTCAGGGCTCGACGACCAGTTTGCCCCGCACGTGGCCCGAACGGCTCTCGGCCAGCGCATCCAGTGCCTCGGCCAGGCGGTAGCGCCGCGCGACGTGCACCCGCAGTTCTCCGCGGCTCATCATGGCAGCGAGCTCGGCGAGCTGGGCGCCCTCCGGCAGCACGGCGATCATCTCGGCCGAGACCTCGGCCTGGTCGGCCCAGTCCGGGTCCGGCACCTCGACGATGCTCACCAGGCGTCCGCCCGGCCGCAGCACGTTGAAGGAGCGGCGCAGCGTGTCGCCGCCGACGGTGTCGAACACCACGTCGACCGGCTCGACGGCATCCTCGAACGGGCCGGCGGTGTAGTCGACGAAACCGTCCGCGCCGAGTCCGCGGACGAAGTCCTCGTTGCGGGCCGAGGCGGTACCGATCACCGTCGCCCCGAGCGACCTGGCCAGCTGCACCCCCACGGAGCCGACCCCGCCCGCGGCCGCGTGGATCAGCACCCGCTCGCCCGCCGCCAGCCGGGCGGTCTCCACCAGCGCCTGCCAGGCGGTCTCGCCGGCCACCGGTACGGCCGCCGCCTCCGCATAGGAGAGCTCTTCCGGCTTGCGGGCAATCTCGGTGGGCATGGCAATGACGTACGGGGCATAGCAGCCGCAGCGCTCGAGCGAGACGTAGCCGAACACGGGCTCGCCGACGGCGAACGCATCCACGCCCTCGCCCACGGCGGCCACGTCCCCCGCCAGCTCGCAACCGAGCGTCAGCGGCGGCGTCAGGCCGAGGAACTCGCCGAAACCGTCGGCGATCTTCCAGTCCACCGGATTGACGCCGGCCGCACGCACCCGCACCAGCACCTCGCCGGGCCCGGGCACGGGCCGTTCCGTGGCGGCCAGACGCAGGCCGTCCTCGTCGCGGTAGCGCTCCAGGCGCACCGCCTGCATTTCCTCAGCCAAAAAAGAACTCCTTCCGAATGCGTCGGCGGCGTCGGTCAGTTGAGAACCCGGTACCCGCGCCCGCGCAGGCAGTTCCTGACGACGCGCTCCTTCTCACGCTGATTGTACAGCGCCGAGCGCGCGCCGCCGCCGATGGCACCGTAGCCGGCGCCGCGGTCCGCATCGCCGCTGATGGCCCCGGCCGCTGCCCCGACCACTGCGCCGGCGGCTGCCCCTTTCGCGGCGCCCTCGGCCACGCTTACCTCGTCGGCGTATTCGCGGCACTCACGCAGGTCGATCTCGTACTGCGCCATGTTGACCCCTTTCGTATCCACGATGGGATCCGGATGCGATGCGCATCCGGCCGAGAGCACGAAGGCCAGCGCGACGGCAGTGACAGTCATTCTCATGGGGTTATCCTCCGGCAGACCCGTCCGTAACGCCAACGCAGCGCAGCGGCAACGGTTGACCGCCCGCGCGCACCGCGGGTGCCCGCAAGCCCCGGGGCTCAGTGCAGCGTATCCGACACCGTCAGATCGCTGTCCTCGCCGAACATGGCACGGTCGAAAGCGCCGAGCAAGGTGGCCTCGCTCTGGGCGCCGATCACGAACAGGCGCTTGTTGATCATGTAGTCCGGCACGCCGGTCACGCCGGCCTTGCGAGCCTGCGCCTCCTCTGCCAGGACGATGCGGTCGATGCGCTCGTCGTCCAGGTACTGCGCGGCCGCCTCGGGCGTGAGGCCGGCTTCCCTGGCCAGCTCCACCAGCACGTCGTGCCGGCCGATGTCGCGGCCCTCGCCGAAGAACGCCCGGAACAGCCGGTCGGCGAGTTCGTTCTGGCGGCCCTCGATCTCGGCCAGCTTCATGAGACGGTGGGCCGCCCGGGTGTTGGGCACGCGGGCGATGCGGTCGAAGGCCAGCTCGAGGCCTTCGCCGGCTCCGAGACGGGTCAGCTGATCCAGGGCGGGCTGCAGTGCCTCGGGCTCGCCGAACTTGTCGCGCAGGTAGTCCTCCAGGGGCATGCCGCCGTCGGGCATGTCGGGGTTCAGCTGGAAGGGGTGCCAGGCGACCTGCACCGGGCCCAGCACGGAAGCGAGCGCCTCGTCCAGGCGATGCTTGCCGATGTAGCACCACGGGCAGACGAAGTCCGCGATGACGTCCACGCGCAGCGCGGCGGGCGCCTGCGTCTCGGTACGATTGACGAGCTCGAGGATGCTTTCCTTCATGTCACCGGGGCGCCGCGCGCCATTGCTCTCCACACTCCGCGGAACTTGGGGCAGCGGCTGCGCTTTTCAATGCCGGACAGCGCCCTGCCGCCGGGCATCCGCGCGGCCGGGCCACCCGAATACCCTTTGGAGTCCCAGACAGGCACGACGGTTCCCGGAGCCCCCATGACGGACATCCAGCTCGGCAGTTTCGACACTCCCATGAACGTGATGGTACAGGGTGCCAGCCGCGGCATCGGCGCGGCCTTCTGCGCCGCGCTGGCCGGCTCGCCATCGGTGGCTGCCGTGGTCGCGACGAGCCGGGATCCGGACGGCTCGGAGGCACTGGCCGCGGTCCGCCGGGACATCGGCGACCGTCTGGTCACCGTGCCGCTGGACCTGACCAGCGAGGCCAGCATCGAAACCGCGGCCCGCGCCGTCGCAGGACGCGTCGAGAGGCTCTCTCTCATCATCAACTGCGGGGGCCTGCTGCACGACGGCGCTCCGCTGCAGCCGGAACGCAGGCTGTCCGAGGTGACCCCGGAGGCGCTGCAGCGCAGTTTCGCCGTGAACGCCTGGGGACCGCTGCTGGTGGCAAAGCACTTCGCCGGCCTGCTGCCGCGGCGCGGGCGCGCGGTCTTCGCCAGCCTCTCCGCGCGGGTCGGCAGCATCGGCGACAATCGGCTCGGGGGCTGGTACGCCTACCGGGCCTCGAAGGCGGCCCAGAACATGTTCACGAAGAATCTGTCCATCGAGTTGCCCCGGCGCCATCGCGGCACTCTCGTCGTCGCGCTCCATCCCGGCACCGTCGATACGGGCCTGTCCGCCCCGTTCCAGTCGCGGGTGCCCGACGGGCAGTTGTTCGACCCGCCGCGGGCCGCCCGGCAGCTGCTGGCGGTCATCGACGGCCTCGGGAAGGAGGACAATGGCGGTTTCTTCGCCTGGGACGGCCAGCCTATCGTCTGGTGATCGTCTGTTGATCGCCTGTTGATTGGGCAAAAGAAAACCCCGCCCGGCAGAGCCGGACGGGGTCTTCGCCTCGATGAGGCTACCGGTCGGAACCGGGCGACGACTCGTTACATCATGCCGCCCATTCCGCCCATGCCGCCCATGTCGGGCATCGGCGGGTGGTCCTCGTCCTTCGGCGCGTCCGCCACCATCGCTTCGGTGGTCAGCAGCAGGCCGGAGACGGAAGCCGCGTTCTGCAGCGCCGAACGGCTCACCTTGGTCGGATCCAGGATGCCCAGCTCCACCATGTCGCCGAACTGGCCGGTGGCGGCGTCGTAACCGTAGTTACCCTTGCCCTCGGCGACGGCGTTCAGCACCACCGAGGCGTCGCCGCCGGCGTTGCTGACGATCTGGCGCAGCGGCTCTTCCAGCGCACGGCGCAGGATGTTGATGCCGGTGGTCTGATCCTGGTTCTTGCCCTCGAGCTTCTCGATGCCCTTGCGGGCCCGGATGAAGGCGACGCCACCGCCGGGCACCACGCCTTCCTCGACGGCGGCACGGGTGGCGTGCAGCGCGTCCTCGACGCGGGCCTTCTTCTCCTTCATCTCCACCTCGGTGGCAGCACCGACCTTGATCACGGCGACACCGCCGGAGAGCTTGGCGACGCGCTCCTGCAGCTTCTCGCGGTCGTAGTCCGAGGAAGACTCCTCGATCTCGGCACGGATCTGCTCGACGCGGCCCTCGATCTCCTGGGTGCGGCCCGCACCGTCGATGATCGTGGTGTTCTCCTTGGTGATCTGCACCTTCTTGGCCTCGCCGAGATCCTCCAGCGTGGCCTTCTCCAGGGACAGGCCGACCTCCTCGGAGATCACCTGGCCGCCGGTCAGGATGGCGATGTCCTGCAGCATGGCCTTGCGGCGGTCGCCGAAGCCGGGCGCCTTCACCGCAGCCACCTTCACGATGCCGCGGATGTTGTTCACCACCAGCGTGGCGAGGGCCTCGCCTTCGACGTCCTCGGAGACGATCAGCAGCGGGCGGCTGGACTTGGCGACGCTCTCGAGTACCGGCAGGAGATCGCGGATGTTCGAGATCTTCTTGTCGTACAGGAGAATGTACGGGTTATCCAGCTCGGCCGACTGGCTCTGCTGATTGTTGATGAAGTAAGGCGACAGGTAGCCGCGGTCGAACTGCATGCCTTCCACGACCTCGAGCTCGTTGGTCAGCGCCTGGCCTTCCTCGACCGTAATCACGCCTTCCTTGCCCACCTTCTTCATGGCCTCGGCGATGATCTCGCCGATCTCGGTGTCGGAGTTGGCAGAGATGGAACCCACCTGGGCGATGGCCTTGTCGTCCTCGCAGGGCTTGGACAGCTTGTGCAGCTCCTCGACCACGGCGGCAGAAGCCTGCTCGATGCCGCGCTTGAGATCCATCGGGTTCATGCCCGCGGCGACAGCCTTCAGGCCCTCGCGCAGGATGGCCTGCGCCAGCACGGTCGCCGTGGTGGTGCCGTCACCGGCCACGTCGGAGGTCTGGGAGGCGACTTCCTTGACCATCTGGGCGCCCATGTTCTCGAACTTGTTCTCGAGCTCGATCTCCTTGGCGACGGACACGCCGTCCTTCGTGACGGTGGGCGCGCCGAAGCTCTTGTCGAGCACGACGTTGCGGCCCTTCGGGCCCAGGGTCACCTTGACGGCGTTCGCCAGCACGTTCACGCCGGCCATCATCTTGTGGCGGGCGTCATCGCTGAAACGGACTTCTTTTGCAGACATTGTCTCTCTTCCTCTTTTCGTAAATTCAGTTGGTGTCTAACGATGATCGACGCGGGGCTCAGCCTTCGATGACCGCCATCACGTCGTCTTCCTTCATCACCAGGTAGTCCTCGCCTTCCACCTTGACCTCGGTGCCGCTGTACTTGCCGAACAGCACCTTGTCACCTGCCTTCAGGTCGAGAGCGCGGACTTCGCCGTTCTCGAGGATCTTGCCCTTGCCGACGGCGATGACTTCGCCCTTGATCGGCTTTTCGGCGGCCGTATCGGGAATCACGATCCCACCGGGGGTGGTGCGCTCTTCCTCCATGCGCTTGATAATCACGCGATCGTGAAGCGGACGAATCTGCATGGGTGCGTCTCCTTCTGGTAAACTGCTGTTTTTCCGATGAATTATGGAATTCTGGATGACTGCGCTGTTAGCACTCGCCATCAGTGAGTGCTAATGATAGTGCCGGCCAGCCAAATTTCAAGAGCCGCCGCGGCCGGCGGGGTCATGACAGGGGGGCCGCCGCCCGCTATCCTCGGCGCCGGCCAGGGAGACCGTTATGTCAAAGACGCTGCTCGTACTCTGCACCTGCCCCGACGAGGAGACCGCCCGCCGCATTGCTGCCGCGCTGGTCGCGGACAAGTGGGCCGCCTGCGTGAACATCGTCGGCCCCCTGCGCTCGGTCTTCAGCTGGGAGGGCGAGGTCTGCGACGAATCCGAGCTGCTGCTGATCGCGAAGACCACGGAGGCGGCCTGGCCGGGGCTGGAGGCGCGCGTCGTGGAGCTGCATCCCTATGACGTTCCGGAGGTCATCGCCACGCCGGTGACGGCAGGGTCCGCGGCCTACCTGGACTGGGTGGCCGCCTCGGTCTCGCCTCCTGCTGCCGATGCCGTGGACGATTCTGTGACGGAGAAGGAATAATCCCGCGTCCGGCGCGGTCACACTGTATGGCTGTCCGCCTGCGGGGCGTCCCGTCTGCGGGCCGTCCGAGGCAACGCCGGTAATGAGAGACAGCATGAGCCCGAACAGACATCCTCCCCGTCGTGCGGCCAGTGCGGCCGCCACCCCTGTCGCAGCCGTCCTGGCCATGGTCTGGATGGCGACGATGATCGGTATCGCCGCGGCCGCCTTCGCGCCGCCGGCCCATGCGGTCTCGCCGGAGGACCTGCTGCGCCCCGAGCAGGCATTCCGCTACCAGGTCGAGGACACCGGCGAGTCGCTGCTCGTCCGCTGGACCGTGGAACCCGGTTATTACCTGTACCGCCAGAAGCTCGGCATCGGCGCCGACAGCGACGACGTCCTGCTGGGCGAGCCCGCGCTGCCCACCGGCGAGATCCACGAGGACGAATACTTCGGGCGCCAGGAGATCTACCGGGGCGACTTCACCATGCAGGTGCCCTACGTCAACGAGGGCGCAGGCACCGTGACCCTCGAGCTCCGCTCCCAGGGCTGCGCCGACATCGGGCTGTGCTATCCGCCCCAGCGCTGGACCACCGAGGTGACGCTGGCGGGCGCGGCACCGGCCGCGTCGCCCACCGTCTCGCCCTTCGGCAGCGGCCGGCCCTCCGGCGGGCTGGCCGCCACCGGCGGCGGCGAGTTCCTGCCGCCGGACGTGGCATTCCGGCCGGTGGTGAGCGCGCTGGACCCGTACACCGTCGAACTGGCCTGGCAGATCGAGCCCGGCTATTACCTCTATCGCGACAAGCTGTCGGCCGCCGCCGTCAGCGACGGCGTGCAGCTCGGCGCCCTGCAGACGCCGGCGGGCAAGAAGAAGTTCGACGAGTACTTCGGCGAGACCGAGGTCTACTACGACGAGGTCGTCGCGCGGCTGCCGCTGAACCGGGCGAGCCGCGAGGGGCAGAGCCTGGTGCTCGAGCTGGGCTTCCAGGGCTGCGCCGAGGACGGAATCTGTTACCCGCCGCTCAAGCGCGAGGTGAACGTCTCCCTGCCGCCGGCCACCGCCGCCGACGCGCCGCGGCCGCCGGACGAGGCGACGGCAATCGCGGCCGCGCCCGTCTCCGAGCAGGACCGCCTGGCCACGCTGATCGGCGAGGGCAACCTGGCGGCGGTGCTGGCCACCTTCTTCGGCGCCGGCCTGCTGCTCGCACTGACACCCTGCGTGCTGCCGATGATCCCCATCCTCTCCGGCATCATCGCCGGCGAGGGCAAGGACGTGACACCGGCGCGCGGCTTCACGCTGTCGCTTTCCTATGTAATGGGCATGGCGCTCACCTACACCGTGGCCGGCGCGCTGTTCGCCGCTGCCGGACAGCAGGCGCAGGCGATCTTCCAGCAGACCTGGATACTGGTGACATTCGCGGGGCTGTTCGTGCTTCTGGCGGCGGGCATGTTCGGCGCATTCGACCTGCAGATGCCCTCGTCCATGCAGACCCGCGTGGCCGCAATCAGCGGCAAGCAGAAGAGCGGCACCATGGTGGGCGCCTTCGTCATGGGTGCGCTGTCCTCGCTGATCGTCACCGCCTGCGTGGCACCGCCGCTGGTGGCGGCACTCGCGGTCATCGGCCAGACGGGTGACGTCTTCCGGGGCGCGGCGGCCCTGTTCGCGCTGAGCCTCGGCATGGGCGCGCCGCTGCTCGCGGTGGGCGCCTCCGCCGGCAAGCTGATGGTGAAGGCCGGCCCCTGGATGGTGGCGGTGAAGAACGCCTTCGGCTTCGTGATGCTGGGGCTGGCCATCTGGATGCTGGACCGGGTGCTGCCCGGCGCCGTCACCCTGGCCCTGTGGGCCGTGCTCATCTTCATGGCCGGCGTATTCCTGGGCGCGCTGACGCCGCTGACGCCGGAATCGGGCGGAGCGCAGAAACTCGGCAAGGGCTTCGGCGTGCTGGCGATGTTCTACGGCGCCGTCCTCCTGCTCGGCGCGCTGTCGGGCGGCGACGACCCGCTGCAGCCCCTCGCCGGCACGCGCGTGGCGGCGGTGGGCGGCGGCGCGGCCGCGGCCCACGAGGAACTGGAATTCCGCCGCATCAAGACCGTGGCCGACCTGGAACTGGCGGTGGCCGAGGCGTCCACCCGCGGCCAGCCGGTGATGCTCGACTTCTACGCCGACTGGTGCGTGTCCTGCAAGGAGATGGAGAAGTACACCTTCAGCGACCCGCAGGTGCAGGCGGAACTCGACGGCGTCGTCCTGCTGCAGGCGGACGTGACCGCCAACGACGAGCAGGACCAGGCGTTGCTGAAGCACTTCCGCATCTTCGGGCCGCCCTCGATCATATTCTTCGGGCCGGACGGCGAGGAGCGCCGTCCCTACCAGGTGGTGGGCTTCATGCCCGCCGACGAGTTCGCCGCCCATGCGGCCCGGGCCGTCGCGCCGGCGCCCGCCGCCGTGACCGCACAGGCAGACTGATATGCCCCGTATCCTGATGATCCTCGTCCTGGCGGCGTCGGTTGCGGCCGGCATGTGGCTTTCCCGTGTGCTGCTGCCGCCCGAGAGTCCCGCCACCGCGCCCGTCGACCGGACCGCTGCCGAGATGCGGGCCAGCGCCGCGCAGGCGGAAACGGGCGACTTCAGCCTGCCTGACCTGGCCGGCCGCACCCGCACCCTCGCCGACTGGGACGGCAAGCTGCGGGTGATCAACTTCTGGGCCACCTGGTGCGCCCCCTGCCGGCGGGAGATCCCGCTGCTGAAAGACATCCAGGCCCGGCATGGCGAGGCGGGCATCCAGGTCATCGGCATCGCCATCGACGATGCCGAACCGGTGGCGGACTATGCGGCAGAGATGGAGTTCAACTACCCCGTGCTCATCGGCCAGGAGGACGCCATCGCCGCCGCGGAGAGCTTCGGCATCGATTTCCTCGGCCTGCCCTTCACGCTGATCGTCGCGCCGGACGGCGAACTCCTGAACGTGCATGTGGGCGAATTCAACGCCGACCAGGCCGAGACCATGGCGTCGGTGCTGCGGGAATTCCTCGACGGCACGCTGCCCGCCGACGCCGCCCGGCAGGCCCTCGCCGATATCTGATCCGCCGGCGGGACCCGCCCGCCGCACGCCGCCGCCCGGCGGCGCCCGAGCACGACCGCTGCCGGCAATTATTGTGCAATTGCCGGCTATGGGCGTTAAACTCGCCGCTAACTTCGCTGAAAAGGCCGTCTACTGGACTGATCATGCCGCGGCTGCTCCTCTTGAACGGGCCCAATCTGAACCTGCTGGGCAAACGGGAACCCACTGTCTACGGCGACGAGAGCCTGGCCGCGGTGGAGGAACGTCTGCGTAACCTGGCCGACGAGTTCGGCCACGAGCTGGACTGTTTTCAGAGCAACGCCGAGCACGAGCTCGTGGCCCGGGTGCAGGCCTGCGCCGACGACGGCACCCGCGCCCTGATCGTGAACCCGGGCGCCTATACCCACTCCAGTATCGCCCTGCGCGACGCCCTGCTGGCCGCCGGCCGGCCTTTCGTCGAAGTTCATCTCTCGAACGTGCACGCCCGCGAGGGCTTCCGGCACCACAGCTATTTCTCCGACGTGGCCGACGGCACGATCGTCGGACTGGGCGTCATCGGCTACGAACTCGCCCTGCTGGCACTGCACCGCAGGCTGACGGACTCATAAGAGAAGGCAAGCGCATGGATATAAGAAAGGTCAAGAAGCTCATCGAGCTGCTGGAGGAATCCGGCATCGCGGAGATCGAGATCACCGAGGGGGAAGAGGCGGTGCGCATCAGCCGCTACCCGGCCAATACCATGGTGGCCGCGCCGCAGATGGCTCACTACCCGATGCAGCAGGCGGCGCCCGCCAATCCGCCTCCGGAGCCCGCCGCTCCCGCCGGCGAGCCCGCCGGCGCGCCGCCCCGGGAGCCCGAGGAGGAGGGTCACGTGGTCACCTCGCCGATGGTGGGCACCTTCTACGCCGCGCCCGCCCCGGGGGCGAGCCCGTTCGTGCAGATCGGCGACCGGGTCAAGGCCGGCGACACGCTGTGCATCGTCGAGGCCATGAAGATGATGAACCCGATCGAGGCCGACGTGGACGGCGTGGTGAAATCGATCCGCGTCCAGAACGGCGAGCCGGTGGAATACGGGCAGATGCTGTTCGTGATCGACCAGCGCGGCGGCTCCTGAGCGGACCATGATCGAAAAGGTCGTTATCGCCAACCGCGGCGAGATCGCGCTCAGGATCCTGCGCGCCTGCCGCGAGATGGGCATCAAGACGGTCGCCGTGCACTCCACGGCCGACACCAATCTGAAACACGTGTTGCTGGCGGACGAGACCGTCTGCATCGGCCCGCCCTCCTCCGCAGAGAGCTACCTCGATATGCCGGCCATCATCAGCGCCGCCGAGGTCACCGACTCCGTGGCCGTGCATCCCGGCTACGGCTTCCTGTCGGAGAACGCGGACTTCGCCGAGCGGGTCGAGAAGAGCGGCTTCATCTTCGTCGGCCCGAAGGCCGAGAGCATCCGTCTGATGGGCGACAAGGTCTCGGCCATCCGCGCCATGAAGGAGGCGGGCGTGCCCTGCGTGCCGGGTTCCGACGGCCCCCTCGGCGAGGACGGCGACGAGAACCTGCGCCTCGGCCGCGAGATCGGCTACCCGGTGATCATCAAGGCGGCCGGCGGCGGCGGCGGCCGCGGCATGCGGGTGGTCCACAGCGAGGCCTCCCTGCTCGGCGCCATCAACGTGACCCGGGCCGAGGCCAAGGCGGCGTTCGGCAACGACCAGGTGTACATGGAGAAATTTCTGGAGCGACCGCGGCACATCGAGTTCCAGGTGCTGGCAGACGCCCACGGCAACGCCGTGCACCTCGGCGAGCGCGACTGCTCCATGCAGCGGCGCCACCAGAAGGTCATCGAGGAGGCGCCGGCGCCTGGCATCAGCGACGAGGAGCGCGAGCGGATGGGGGCGCGTTGCGTCCAGGCCTGCCAGGAGATCGGCTACCGCAACGCCGGCACCTTCGAGTTCCTCTACCAGGACGGCGAGTTCTACTTCATCGAGATGAATACCCGTCTGCAGGTGGAGCACCCGGTCACGGAGATGGTCACGGGCGTCGACATCGTGAAGGAGCAGCTGCGCATCGCCGCCGGCGAGAAGCTCCGCTTCACGCAAGCCGACATCCGCGTCACCGGGCATGCCATCGAGTGCCGCATCAACGCTGAGGACGCGAAGACCTTCATGCCCTCGCCCGGCATGGTCCAGCTGTGGCACTCGCCGGGTGGGCCCGGCATCCGCGTGGATAGCCATCTCTACAGCGGCTATCGCGTGCCCCCCTACTACGACTCGCTGATCGGCAAGCTGATCGCCTACGGCGAGAACCGGGAGTCGGCCATCGCCCGCATGCAGATCGCGCTGACGGAGATCGTGATCGAGGGCATCAAGACCAACGTGCCGCTGCACCAGGAGATCATGACCCACCAGGCCTTCAAGACCGGCGGCACGAATATTCACTACCTGGAGAAGCGCCTCGGTCTGTGAACCGGCGCCGGCGGGATGTCTTGGCGTCAGTTCACCATGGCTCTGGAAGGACTCGACGCGGCCCGGGTAGAGGAGGCGCTGGAGGACCTCGGTGCCGGCGCCGTCACCTACTCCGACGCCGGCGATTCGCCGGTGCTGGAGCCCGCGCCGGGCGAGACGCCGCTCTGGCCCGCCACCCTCGTCACCGCGTTGTTCGATGACACACTGGACGAGGATGCCCTGAGCGCCGGCCTGCGTGCCGCACTCGAACTCGACGAACTGCCGGCCTGGCGGGTGGAGACGCTGGCGGACCGCGCCTGGGAACGGGAGTGGCTGCGCGACTTCCACCCCATGCGCTTCGGGCAGCGCCTCTGGGTATGCCCGACCGGCAGCGTGGTGGAAGACCCGGACGCGGTGGTGCTGGACATGGACCCCGGCCTCGCATTCGGCACCGGCACTCACGCCACGACGGCCCTGTGCCTGGAATGGCTCGATGCGGCTCGCATCGCAGGGCGCCGCGTCCTCGATTACGGCTGCGGCTCGGGCATCCTCGCCATTGCCGCCCTGCTCCTTGGCGCCGGGGAGGCGACCGCCACCGACATCGACCCGCAGGCCCTCACGGCAACGCGGGCGAACGCGGCACGCAACGACGTCGCCGGGCGCCTCGGCGTCGCGGCACCGGACGAACTCGGCGACACGGCGTTCGACGTCGTACTGGCGAACATCCTCGCCGCTCCCCTGGCCGCGCTCGCACCGCGGCTGGCCGGACTGACCCGGGGCGGCGGCGAGATCGTGTTATCGGGTATCCTCGCGAGTCAGGCGGACGAGATCCGCGCCGCCTACGAGCCCTGGTTCGAGATCGCGCCGGCGGTGGCACGCGAGGACTGGATCATGATCAGCGGCAGGCGCCGGGAAGACTGACACCGTGTACACCCAATGCACCGAATGCCGGACCGTCTACCAGATCGGGCCGGAAGATCTGAAACGTGCCCACGGGCGGGTGCGCTGCGGCGCGTGCGGGACGGTGTTCGACGCGCTGGAAACCCTGTCCCACGAACCGCCGCAACCGGCCGAGCCGCCGGCACCCGAGCCGGAGTCGATCGAAGAGCCGGCGCCGGAGCTCGGCGCCGAGGCCGGGCCGGAACCGGAGCCGGAATCCGAACCGAAGCGGGAGCCGGAGCCGGAGACCGACACCGACACCGACACCGAGTCTGCAGGGAGTCCGGCGGAAGAAGCGGAATGGACGCCCGCGCCGGCAGAGGAGCCCGAAGAGCTGTGGCAAGTGGCGCCGGAAACCGGATCGGAATCGGAATTCCGGCCCGAAACGGGGCCCGAGGCCGAACCGGAACCCGAGGCCGAGGCCGAACCCGAGCACGAGCCCGAACCGGAAGGCGAACCCGAGCGCGAGCCCCAGCGCTTCGACGACGACACGCCCCTGGAGGAGATCCTGGCTTCCTTCGGCGGTGAACTTTCCGCGGAGACCGACGAGGAGGAAGGCGAGCAGCGGGACGAAGCCGCGGCGGCCGGCGCGCAGACGGACAGACCGACCGGGGAACCGGCAGAGCCGACTCTCCATAGCGGCGACGAGGCGGGAGAGACCGGCGATCTCGGCGACGAGGACGAGTGGCGCGCACTGCTCGCCGAACTCGAGCTGGACGAGACCGCCCTCGGCGCCGGGCTGGAGCATGAGACCGACGACGAGAACGGCGCACGGGCCGCCCAACCGCCGGAGGCGGAGGCGCCGTCCGAAGAGCTCACCCTCGTCGAAGAGCCGGCGGAGACCCGGCCCGAGGCGGCGGAGCCGACGGGGACGGTGGAGCCCGAAGCCGGGGAACCGCCGGCCGGGCAAGCCGTGCCGGAGACCGCGCCGGAAACGCCGGAACACGACCGGACAGACACAGCGGAGACGGAGACAGCGGAAGAGGAAAGCGAGCGTCCCGCTGCGGAGGACCGGGACGACCTCGCGGCATCCGCGGCCCTGTTCGACGAGATCGTGCAGAGCGGCGAGTTCGCGGCGATCCTCCGCCCCGACAGCGACGCCGTGGCGGCCGCCGTCGAGGAGCGCGGGCGGGAGGATCGCGAAGAGTCGCAGTCGGCCACGGAATCTCCCCGGGAACTCGAAAGCGAGACGGCCGGGGGCGCCGCCGGGGAACAGCCTGAGGAAATCGCCGAAGAGGAGATCATCGACCAGACGCTGCTCCCGCGCCGGCGCAGCCGGTCGCGGACACTGCTGTGGTCGGCGGCCGCCTTGCTGCTGGTCGCCGCACTCGGCGCCCAGGTCATCCACGGCCAGCGCGCCCAGTTGGCGACCCATCCGGAATTCGGGCCCCGCCTGCAGCAGATCTACGGCCTGTTCGGCGTCGAGGTGCAACCGCGCTGGGACATCGGCGCGCTGTGCGTCGAGTCGTCCGGCGGCGATGCCAGCGCGGACTCGCTGCAGATCACCAGCGTCATCGTGCACCAGGGCGACCGGCCTCAGCCCTATCCGCTGCTGCACGTCTCGCTGACGGACCGCTGGCAGAGCGTGATCGGCAGCCGCTCCGTCGAGGCCGGGGACTATCTGCCCGAAGGGGAGTTGCGCGACGTCCGCATGCATCCGGGCGAGCGCGTGCGCGCCCGAGCCCGCCTGTCGGATCCGGGTAGCGAGGCGGCGGGCTACGAGCTGCACGTCTGCTACCGGGGCGCCGAAGGCGACCTGCGCTGCTCCGGCGCCTGCCGCTAGACCGTTATGCGCATCGGCACCATCGACATCGCCTCGCCCGTGCTGCTCGCTCCCATGGCGGGCACCACCGACCTGCCGTTCCGCCGCCTCGCACGCCGGTTCGGGGCCGGCCTGGCCGCCACGGAGATGACCACCGCGGACACCTCCCTCTGGCGCTCGGAGAAATCACGGCACCGACTGCGCCTGGAGGGCGACCCCCGGCCGCGGGCGGTGCAGATCGCCGGCAGCGATCCGGAGCCCATGGCGGAGGCGGCCCGCGCGGTCGCCGATGCCGGCGCCGACATCATCGACATCAACATGGGCTGCCCGGCCAAGAAGGTCTGCCGCAAGCTCGCCGGCTCGGCGCTGCTGCAGGACGAGCGCCGGGTCGCCGACATCCTCGCCGCGGTCGTGTCCGCCGTCGACCTGCCCGTCACGCTGAAGACGCGCACCGGCTGGGATCCCGATAACCGCAACGGCGTGCGGGTGGCCAGGATCGCCGAGGACTGCGGTATCCGGGCGCTGGCCATCCACGGGCGCACCCGCGCCTGCCGCTTCGCCGGCAGCGCGGAATACGAGACCATCGCGCAGATCGTCGACGCCGTCTCCATACCGGTGATCGCCAACGGCGATATCGACAGTCCTGAAAAGGTACTCGAAGTTCTGCGCGTAACCGGCGCCGCCGCCGTGATGATCGGCCGCGCGGCACAGGGCCGTCCGTGGATATTCCGGGAAGTGCTGCACTATCTCCGTCACGGCACCGTGCCGGCGCCTGTGGACGCTGCCGAGCTCCGTGCTATCATCACCGCCCACCTGCACGACCTGCACCGTTTCTATGGGGAAGAGCGCGGTGTCCGGGTGGCACGCAAACACCTGTCCTGGTACAGCCGCCATCTGCCGGATGGCGATGAATACCGACGCCAGGTGGTGCGCGTTGAGAGCGCCAGGGAGCAGCTGCTCCTCACCGAGCGCTTTCTCGACAGCGCGGACCGGGCCGGTGTTCTGGCCGCCTGATCCCGCTGTTCAGCAACAACAGTCAACCGAAGCGCTGCGGCCGGCGGTCGTGGCGGCGATCTGCGGGGAACGAATCGACGTGGCTCAATCGACGAAAAAGAAGAAAAGAAAGCCGACGCTTGGCAACGACAAGTCCCTGAGCGACCACACCCAGGATGCCCTGAACCAGTATTTCGAGAGCCTGAACGGCTATCGGCCAGGGGATCTCTACGAGCTGGTGCTGAGCGAAGTGGAGAAGCCGCTGCTCAGGACGGTGCTCGAATACACCGGCGGCAACCAGAGCGAGGCCGCCTCGATCCTGGGCATCAACCGGGGCACCCTGCGCAAGAAACTGAAGGCGTACGCGTTGCTGCGCTGAGCGGCCGCCGGCGTCAGCACACACACCGGGAGCAGAGCCGATGACGCCACCCCGCCGCGCGCTGTTGAGCGTCTCCGACAAGACCGGGGTGGTGGAACTGGCGCGGGGGCTGGCCGGCAGCGGCTACCACCTGCTCTCCACGGGGGGCACCGCCCGCGCGCTGCGCGATGCCGGGCTGGAAGTCACCGACGTCTCGGCGGTGACCGGCTTCCCCGAGATCATGGACGGCCGGGTGAAGACCCTGCATCCGAAGATCCACGGCGGACTGCTGGGCCGCCGGGATACCGACGCGGCCGTCATGGCCGAGCACGGCATCGACGCCATCGACGTCCTCGCCGTCAACCTCTACCCCTTCGAGCAGACGGTCAGCGCGGCGGATGCGACCCTCGCCGATGCCATCGAGAACATCGACATCGGCGGCCCCGCCATGATCCGGGCGGCGGCCAAGAACCACCGCGACGTGCTCGTGCTGGTGGACCCTGCCGACTACGAGCCCGCACTCCGCGCGCTGGACGAGGGCCGCGCGGACGAGGCCATGCGCCTGCGCCTCGCAGCGAAGGCCTATACCCACACGGCCGGTTACGATGCGGCCATCTCCGCATGGCTCACCGAGGCGGCGGGCGAACGCCGGCTCGGCGAGCGTTTCGCCGCAGGCGGACGGCGCGTCGCCAGCCTGCGCTACGGCGAGAACCCGCATCAGCAGGCCGCCTTCTACGCCGACGCGGGCGATCTCCGCGGGACGCTGGCCGGCGCCGGGCAGATCCAGGGCAAGGCGCTTTCCTACAACAACATCGCCGATGCCGACGCTGCGCTGGAATGCGTGCGCCAGTTCGAGGGCCACGCATGCGTGATCGTCAAGCACGCCAACCCCTGCGGCGTGGCCGCCGCCGGGTCGCAGCTCGAGGCCTACGAGCGGGCCTACGCCACCGACCCCGTATCCGCCTTCGGCGGCATCATCGCCTTCAGCGAGCCGCTGCAGAAGAAAGTGGCCCGCGAGATCCTGGAGCGGCAATTCGTGGAGGTCATCGTGGCCCCCGCCCTGGCCGACGGCACCGCCGAGGTGCTGGCCGCGAAGAAGAACGTGCGCGTTCTCGTCACGGGCGAGACGCGTCCCGCGCGCCCGGCCGTCGAACTGAAGAAGGTCTCCGGCGGGCTGCTGGTGCAGGACCGGGACGATGGCCGCATCGAGGCCGGTGATCTGCGCGTGGTGACCCGCCGCGAACCCTCGGCCGGCGAGATCGCCGACCTGATGTTCGCCTGGCGGGTTGCCAAGTACGTCAAGTCCAACGCGATTGTCTTTGCCCGCGGCGGCGCTACCATCGGCGTCGGCGCCGGCCAGATGAGTCGGGTCTACTCCACGCGCATCGCCGCCATCAAGGCGGCCGATGCCGGGCTTTCCACGAAGGACGCCGCCATGGCGTCCGACGCTTTCTTTCCCTTCCGCGACGGCATCGACTCGGCAGCCGAGCACGGCGTGCGGGCCGTGATCCAGCCCGGCGGTTCGGTGCGCGACGAGGAGGTCATCGCCGCGGCCGACGAGCACGACATCGCGATGGTGTTCACCGGCATGCGGCACTTCCGTCACTGAGCCGGAGGAGTTGCCTTGAAGATACTCATCGTGGGCGGCGGCGGGCGCGAGCACGCGCTGGCCTGGAAATGCGCCGCCTCGCCGAGGGTGGACGACGTCGTCGTCGCGCCGGGTAACGCAGGCACCGCGCTCGAACCCGGCGTCCGCAACGCCGCGGTGGCAGGGGACGACGTGGAAGGCCTGCTGGCGCTGGCCCGCCGGGAGCGCGTCGATCTCACCATCGTCGGCCCGGAGGTGCCGCTGGTCGCGGGTCTCGTCGACCGCTTCGCGGAGGCCGGGCTGCGCTGCTTCGGCCCCCGCGCGGAAGCCGCGAAGCTCGAAGGCTCCAAGGCCTACACGAAGGACTTCCTGGCACGCCACCGCATCCCTACGGCCGTCTACGGGAGCTTCACCGAACTGGCGCCGGCGCTCGACTACATTCGCGAGCAGGGCGCGCCGCTGGTGGTGAAGGCGGACGGTCTCGCCGCCGGCAAGGGCGTGGTGGTGGCCCATACCGTCGCGGCCGCGGAGGAGGCAGCGCGGGACATGCTCCAGGCCGGCGCGTTCGGCGGTGCCGGTCGGCGCATCGTCGTGGAGGAGTTCCTGCAGGGCGAAGAGGCGAGCTTCATCGTCATCACCGACGGGCGCCACATCCTGCCGCTGGCCACCTCCCAGGATCACAAGGCCCGGGACGAGGGCGACACCGGCCCGAACACCGGCGGCATGGGTGCCTACTCCCCCGCGCCGGTGGTCACGCCCGCGATAGAACGACGCATCATGGACGAGGTGATCCGGCCCACCATCGACGGTCTGGCGGCGGACGGCGTCGACTACCTGGGGTTCCTCTATGCCGGGCTGATGATCGACGAGACCGGCGCGCCGCGGGTGCTCGAATTCAACTGCCGCTTCGGCGACCCGGAGACCCAGCCCATCATGGTGCGGCTGCAGAGCGACCTGGTCGAACTGTGCGAGGCCGCGCTGGAAGGCCGCCTGGCCGACGCGAAGGCCGAGTGGGATCCCCGCGCCTCGCTGGGCGTGGTGATGGCCGCGGGCGGCTACCCGGAGGACTATCCCAAAGGCGATGCCATCGAGGGCCTGGACCGCGCCGCGGCCCTGGACGGCGTCAAGGTCTTCCATGCCGGCACGCGCATGGACGGTGACCGGGTGGTGACCGCGGGCGGGCGCGTGCTCTGCGTCGTGGGGCTGGGCGACAGCGTCACGGCGGCACGGGACTCGGCCTATCGGGGCGTCGATTGCATCCGCTGGCACGGCTCCTGTTTCCGCCGGGACATCGGCCACCGCGCCATCGCCCGCGAGACCGCTGCGGCGGCCGGCGGTTAAGACCTCATGATCACCGTCGGCGAAGCCTGGCAGCGCATCGAGGATGCCCTGCCCGACTACGGCGTCGAAGACATCGCCGTGGAGGAAGCCGCCGGCCGGGTGCTGCGGTCGTCCGTCTGCGCCGAGCGGGATCAGCCACCTTTCGACCGGGTCATGATGGACGGTATCGCGCTGCGCCACACGGGCGCCCGGCACCTGCGGGTGCAGGCCACGCAGCACGCCGGCGACCCGCCGCTCGAGCTGGCCGACGATACCGCCTGCATCGAGATCATGACCGGGGCCGCGCTGCCGTCCGGCGCCGACACGGTGATCCCGGTGGAACGCGTCCGCATCACCGACGGCACCGCGGAACTGGAGGAAGGCTACGAGCCCGAGCCCGGCCAGTTCATCCACCGCCGGGGCTCGGACCACGTTGCCGGCACGGGGCTGCTGGAGCCGGGCTGCGTGCTCGGGGCCCCGGAGGTGGCGGTGCTGGCCGCGCAGGGCCTCGCCACCGTCGGCGTCGGCCGGCGTCCGCCGGCGGCGGTCGTCTCCACCGGCAACGAGCTGGTGTCCGCCGGGGCGCCGGTCGCGGCGCACGAGATCCGGCTCTCCAACGGCCCGGCCATCCTCTCCTCCCTGCTCCGGCACGGCCATGCCGGCAGCCGCCACGTCCATCTGCGGGACGAGCCCCAGCTCATGCGCGAGCGGCTCGCGGCACTGCTGGACGAATACCCGCTGCTGCTGCTCTCGGGCGGTGTGTCGAAGGGCAAGGCGGATTACGTGCCCGGCATCCTGGCCGAGCTGGGCGTGGAGGTGATCTTCCACCGGGTCAGTCAGCGGCCGGGCAAACCGATGTGGTTCGGCGCCCGCGGAGGGACGCTGGTATTCGCCCTGCCGGGCAATCCGGTCTCCGCGCTGGTGTGCTTCCGCCGCTACGTGCTGCCGGCGCTGCTGCGCGGCGCGGGCCATACCGGCCCCACCGTCGAGACGGCGGTGCTGGGCGCCGATTACGCTTTCCGCCCGCCGCTGACCTGCTTCCTGCCGGTACGGGCGGAGACGGATGCCGACGGCTCACTGGTGGCGATGCCGGCCCCCACGAATACGTCCGGCGACTTCACGGCGCTGGCCGGGACCACCGGCTTCGTCGAGCTGGACCGTGACCGGGAGCGCTTCGCCGCCGGCACGCCGGTGATACTGCACCGCTGGCGGCTGTACTGACCCTGAGGCGGCGCGGGCGGCGCGCCGCCGCCTCAGCGCTTCCTCAGCGCTTCATGGCCTCGAAGAACTGGGCATTGGTCTTCGTGTCCTGCAACTTGGAGAGCAGGAATTCGACGGCCGCGAGTTCGTCCATCGGATGCAGCACCTTGCGCAGCACCCACATCTTCTGCAGCTCGTCCGGCTGGGTCAGATACTCTTCCTTCCGGGTACCCGATCGGTTGATGTTGATGGCCGGGAATACCCGCTTCTCGGCGATGCGGCGATCCAGGTGGATCTCCATGTTGCCGGTGCCCTTGAACTCCTCGTAGATGACGTCGTCCATCTTCGAACCGGTGTCGATCAGCGCCGTGGCGAGGATGGTGAGCGAGCCGCCCTCCTCGATGTTGCGCGCCGCGCCGAAGAAGCGCTTCGGCCGGTGCAGGGCGTTGGCGTCCACGCCGCCGGTCAGCACCTTGCCGGATGACGGCACCACCGTGTTGTAGGCGCGCGCCAGACGCGTGATGGAGTCGAGCAGTATCACGACGTCGCGCTTGTGCTCGGTGAGTCGCTTGGCCTTCTCGATCACCATCTCGGCCACCTGCACGTGACGACTCGCCGGCTCGTCGAAGGTCGAGGAGACGACCTCGCCGCGCACCGTACGCTCCATCTCGGTGACCTCCTCCGGGCGCTCGTCGATCAGCAGCACGATCATGTCGCAGTCCGGATGGTTCGCTGCGATGGCCGAGGCGATGTTCTGCAGCAGCATCGTCTTGCCCGCCTTCGGCGGCGAGACGATCAGCCCGCGCTGACCCTTGCCGATGGGCGCCACCATGTCGATTATGCGCGCCGTCAGGTCCTCGGTGCTGCCGTTGCCCTGCTCGAGCTTCAGCCGTTCTTTCGGGAACAGCGGCGTCAGGTTCTCGAACAGCACCTTGCTCTTCGCATTCTCCGGCGCATCGAAGTTGATCTGCCCGACCTTCAGCAATGCGAAATAGCGCTCACCGTCCTTCGGCGGACGGATCAGGCCGGAGACGGTGTCGCCGGTGCGCAGGTTGAAGCGCCGGATCTGGCTGGGCGAGACGTAGATGTCGTCCGGCCCGGCGAGGTAGGAACTGTCGGAGGAGCGCAGGAAGCCGAAGCCGTCCTGCAGGATCTCCAGCACGCCGTCGCCGTAGATGTCCTCACCCTGCTTCGCATGCGCCTTCAGCATCGCGAAGATGATGTCCTGCTTGCGCGAGCGTGCCAGGCCTTCCAGCCCCATCTCGTCGGCAAGCTCCACCAGCTCGGACGCGGGACGCGTCTTGAGTTCGGTGAGGTTCATCACGTTCTTGCTGTCGGCGAGCTGCTCCGGCGTTATGACCTCGAGATTCTCCTCGTCGGCGGGGAGATCTTCGTAGCCGTGCTGCGTGTTGCCGCTTTTCCGCCGGCGCGGTTTGCGCGGCGGCCCGTTCTGATTTTTCGGACGGGAAGATTGCTTCGACCGCCCTCTTGCTTGATTACCCAAGTAGCCTCTCACAAATTGGCATCCAAGAACTCGACAAGTTGCGATTTCGACATCGCACCCATTTTCTGCGCCTGCACTGCTCCGTCGCGGAACAACATCAGGGTAGGGATACTGCGGATCCCGAATTTCGGCGGCGTGTTAGGATTCTCGTCGATGTTGATCTTCGCCACCTTCAATCGATCGCCATACTCGCCGGATACGTCATCGAGCAGCGGCGCGATCATCTTGCAGGGACCGCACCACTCCGCCCAGAAGTCCAGCAACACCGGACGATCCGACTGCAGCACGTCCTGCTCGAACGTCGCGTCACTCGTATGAACGATCTGGTCAGTCACCGCTGTTAACCTCCCCGCAGCATCGAATGATTCAGTGTCCAGAGTCGGAGCTACCCCGACGGCGCATATTTCTTTCGGCACCGGACCGGGCAGGTGACGGCGCCTTCCCGATCAGGCAATATGTCGCAGCTTTCTCGCCGGTCTTGTGCGGCTTCTCTTGAGATTTGGTGGTAGCGAATTCTGGCAGGTGCGACGGCTGTCGCAGCGAACTGGGGTTAATTTGAACCCTTCGCGGCCGAATTTGCAAGCCTTACATTCACATTTTCCCCACAGGTACCCATGTCTGAAAATCATCTGAGCGAACTGGCCTTCAGGGATCTGGAGCTGCCCGACGCCATACGCAAAGGCATCGACGATGCCGGTTTCGAATATTGCACGCCGATCCAGAGCCGCACGCTGCCCATCGCCCTCGCGGGCCGCGACGTCGCCGGCCAGGCGCAGACCGGGACGGGCAAGACGGCCGCGTTCCTGATCGCCCTGTTCAATCGCCTGCTCGCAAGCGAACGCCCGGACGGCAAGCAGTCGGCGCCGCGCGCGGTCATCCTCGCCCCCACCCGGGAGCTCGCGGTGCAGATCGCCGCCGACGCCGAGACGCTGGGCAGCCACACGGATCTCGAGCTCGCGCTGGCCTATGGCGGCAAGGACTACGACAAGCAGCGCGACCACATCACCGCCGGCATCGACGTGTTGATCGGCACGCCGGGACGCCTCATCGACTATTTCAAGCAGGGCGTGTTCAACCTGCAGCACGTGGAGGTGATGGTACTGGACGAGGCCGATCGCATGTTCGATCTGGGCTTCATCAAGGACATCCGCTACGTGCTCAGGCGCCTGCCTCCGCCGACCGAACGGCTGAACATGCTGTTCTCGGCCACCCTCTCGCACCGGGTGATGGAACTCGCCTACGAGCACATGAACGATCCGGAGCTGATCCGCATCGAACCCGAGAAGGTGACGGCCGACCGCGTGCGCCAGGTCATCTACTACCCCTCCAACGAGGAGAAGCTGCCGCTGCTGATAAAGCTGCTGCGCGAGAGGGACGCCAAGCGCACGATGGTGTTCGTGAACACCAAGCGGGAAGCGGAGAGACTGGAGGACACGCTGCGCGCGAACGGCATCAACGCCCAGGCCATCTCCGGCGACGTCCCCCAGCGCAAGCGCGAGCGCATGCTCTCCGACTTCCAGAGCGGCGAGCTGGCCGTGCTGATCGGCACCGACGTCGCCTCCCGCGGCCTGCACGTGCCCGACGTGAGCCACGTATTCAACTACGACCTGCCCCAGGACCGCGAGGATTACGTGCACCGCATCGGCCGCACGGCGCGGGCGGGCGCATCGGGCGACGCCATCAGTTTCGGCTGCGAGCAGTACGTGGTGTCGCTGCCCGACATCGAGGACTACATCGGCAACAAGATTCCGGTGGCGAGCTTCGATCACGAGGCGCTGCCGGAGATCGAGCGCCCGCCCCGACGGCCGCGCAAGCGCCTCGGCGACCGTCCCGGCGGAGGCGGCAGGCCGTCTCGCGGCGGCGGGCGCAGCGGCCGTGGCGGCGGCAGTGGCGGCGGCAGGAAAGCCCGCTCCGACGAAGGCAGCAGCAAGGCGAAATCCGGTGACGGCGGCGAGAAGAAGAAGCGGCGCCGGCGCAGGAAGACGAAGAAATCCGGTGATGCCGGCCAGTAACACGGAGGATACGTGCAGAACCGACAGCAGCTCCTGAAGAACGTCGTGGCCATCACCCGGGATGCCGGCCAGGCCATCCTGGAGGTCTACGAGACCGACTTCGACGTGCACAACAAACAGGACAACTCCCCCATCACGGCGGCCGACCGCGCGGCCCACGACATCATCGTCCAGGGCCTGAAGCAGCTGACGCCCGGCATGCCCGTGCTGAGCGAGGAAGACGGCATGCCGTCCTACGGAGAGCGCGGCGCCTGGCAGCGCTACTGGCTGGTGGATCCGCTGGACGGCACGAAGGAGTTCGTCAGCCGCAACGGCGAGTTCACCGTGAACATCGCCCTGGTGGAGGGACATCAGGCGGTACTCGGTGTCGTGCACGTGCCCGTGCAGGGCAAGACCTACACCGGCCTGCACGGTTACGGCGCGCGGCGTCTCGTCGACGGCGGGAGCAGCGAGGCCATCCGCGTCGCCGAGGAATCCGCGTCGCCGGTACGCGTGGTCGGCAGCCGCTCGCACCGCGGCGCGAGCCTGGACGCGTGGCTCGACGAACTGGGCGAGCACGAACTCGTGCCCATGGGTTCGTCGCTGAAATTCTGCGTCGTCGCCGAGGGTGGCGCCGACGTCTATCCCCGGCTGGGCCCGACCTCGGAGTGGGATACCGCCGCCGCCCAGGCCGTGGTGGAGGCCGCCGGCGGGCGCGTCACGGTGGCCGGCGGCTCGCCGCTGGCCTACAACGCCAAGGCGGATATCCTGAACCCGCACTTCCTGGTGACGGGCCCGCAGGACCGCCAGTGGCCGCCTATTGGCTGAGAGACGGGCCGGGACCGGGACTGAGCCCTGTGCTCGAGCGGGAAAGACTGGACAAGGGCCCGATTTCGGCTTAGTAAGAAAGCGTGGACGGCGAGATCACCGACAACAACAACGTCGATAACGACGTATTCAGGGGCCTGGAGCGGCTGCGGGAGCTGCGCATCAGCCATCGGGACCTGGACGACCTCATCGACCGCCTGTCGGAAGACCCCCTGGTCGACCAGCTCCGGCTGCGGCGGCTGAAGAAGCGCAAGCTCCAGCTGAAGGACATGATCGCCCGCCTCGAGAGCGAGCTGATCCCCGACCTGAACGCCTGACCTACTCCTCTTCGCGTCCCTCGTAGACGGCGCCGATGTGGCGCTCGCCGCGGGCCTCGGCCAGTTCCACCTGGCGGCGCCGCTCGGCCAGCCGTCCGGCGCGGTCGGCGTCGACTTCGCCGTGGCAGTGAGGGCAGCTCACGCCCTCTTCGTAGAGCGGCGACGCCACGTCCGCGGCGGACAGGGGCCGCCGGCAGGCGTGGCACTGCACGTAGTGGCCGGGGGCCAGACGACGGTCCACCGCCACCCGGCTGTCGAAGACGAAACACTCGCCCTCCCAGCGGTTGTCCGGCGAATCCGCCATCTCGTCGAGATAGCCGAGGATACCGCCGTCCAGCTGGTAGACCCGCTCGAAGCCCATCTCACGCATCATGGCCGTCGCCTTCTCGCAGCGGATGCCGCCGGTGCAGTACATGGCGATGGGCCGGTCGCGCTCGCCGTCCAGCCGTTCGTCGACGAAAGCCGGGAAATCGCGAAAGCTGTCCGTGCCGGGATCGACGGCGCCGGGGAAGCGCCCCACGTCGATCTCGTAGCGGTTGCGCGTGTCGACGACCAGCGTCTCCGGATCCGCGATCAGCCGGTTCCACTCCGCCGGCGGCACCCGCTCGCCGGTACGCGCCGCGGCGTCGACGTCGGGCCGTCCGAGGCTGACGATCTCGGTGCGCAGGCGTACCCGCAGCCGCCGGAAAGGCGGCTCGTCCGCGCGCGACCAGCGGCCCTCCAGTCCCGCCAGCCCCTCGATGCCGCCCAGCCAGTCCAGCATCGACGCGAGCGCGCCGCGCTCGCCCGAGAGCGTGGCGTTGATGCCTTCCGGCGCCAGCAGGACAGTGCCGAGGAGGTTCCGCTCGCGCCCGGCCGCGAGCAGCGGCTCGCGCAGCTGCGGGTACGCCGGCAGCGAGACGAAGCGATAGAAGGAGACGACGTCCCAGGCATTACCGTCCGGGCTGCAGGGCGCACTGTTCATGGACGCAATTGTACGCAACGCCGGGCGCCCGGGGTGCAGAGGCAGGCGCCTCAGGCGGGCTCCCGCTCCGCCTCTTCGGGCGGCAGCTCGCTCACGGTGGTGCTGAGGATGTGGTGGCAGAGCTGTTCGCCGAGCACCTGGCGGGCGTCTTCTTCCACGCGCACCAGGTCCTCGCCGAACGCCAGCCGGCCTTCGGCGTCGACGGAGAGCACGCCGCCCTTGCGCAGCGTGCGAATGAATTCCTGGAACAGCTTGCGGTCGAAGAAGTCCGGCGAGCGCAGCCCGGACACCATCGACAGGCGCTGTGCGGAAAGTTCGCAGATGCGCTCCAGCCGCCCCTGGGTGAGACGCCCCGACCCGTAGCGCTCCAGCAGCGCGATGGTCATGTAGTAACGCTGCAGCATCGGCAGCATCAGCCGGCCGAGCTGGACCAGCTGGAAGGCCGGCGCGCTGCCCGCGCGGGGCCGGCGCAGCGTCTGGCCGTCCTCCGACAGCCGCAGGAGCCCGAGGCCGGTGAGCTGGCCGATGACGTCGCGCACCAGCGCCTCCACCTCGCCGCCTCGCCAGCGCAGGAACAGCTCCGCGCGCACATAGGGATAGGTGAGGCCCACCAGGCGTACCACCTCGGCCAGCGCGAGCCGGCGGCTCTGGATGAAGCACGCGGCCACCAGACCCGGGACGGCCAGCAGGTGGAGCACGTTATTCAGGAAATAGGTCATCAGCACCGCCTCGCTCTCCCGCATCAGGATGAGATCGCCGAGGGGGTGCTCCTCGCGCCGGATGACGCCCATCTTCTCGCCGTGGGCGATGACGGCTTCGGGCCCGAGTTCGGTCACCGTCACGGCATCGCTGTAGGGGAAGCGGCGCAGCAGCTCGAGCAGCAGGGTGAGCTGGCGGTGCAGCGTGGACTCCGGCATGGTCTGTCGCGGCGTCGCCAGCAGCGTCAGGGCCAGCAGGCTGATCGGCGTGACGGCGGCGGCGGCATTGATGCGCCACATGATGCGCCGCTCCAGGTCGCCGATCACCTCCGGGAGCCAGGCCGGCCGCTCGCCCTCGACCGGTTCCTCCTCCCGCCAGCCCGGACGGTGCGCGTCCAACAGCGCAGTAAGTTCCAGCGGCTCGCCCACGTTGACGTACACCTCGCCGAAGTAGTCGCGCAGCGTCCGCAGGGAGCGGATCAGGCCGAGCACGGTCTCCTTCTTCTTCTCCTCGCCGGAGAGTTCGCTGATGTACGCCTTGCCCTCCACCAGCTTCTCGTAGCCAAAGTACACGGGCACGAACACGACCGGCCGGCGCGGGTCCTGCAGGAACGACTCCACCGTCATCACCAGCATGCCGCCCTTGGGTCTGAGCAGCCTTCCGGTGCGGCTGCGCCCGCCCTCCACGAAGTACTCGATGCTGAAGCCGCGGGTGATCAGGGCCCGCAGATAGGCATAGAACACCGCGGCGTACAGACGGTTGCCGCGGAAGCTGCGGCGCAGGAAGAAGCCGCCGCCGCGCCTGAGGATGGAGCCCACCACCGGCAGATTCAGATTCACGCCCGCGGCGACGTGGGGCAGCGACAGGCCCTGGTGATAGAGCACGTAAGACAACAGGATGTAGTCCATGTGACTGCGGTGACAGGGCACGTACACGAGTTCCCTGCCCTCGGCCACGGACTGCACCCGCTCGATGCCGTTCAGCCGGATGCCGTCGTAGAGCTGGTGCCAGGCCCAGGTGAGCACCTTGTCCAGGAAGCGCACCATGGGATAGGACATGTCGGCGGCAATCTCCCGGGCGTACTCCCGGGCCTTGCGCCGCAACCGCTCGCGCTTGCGCGCATCGCCGCGGGATTCCTGGCTGATCACGCCGCGCACGCTGGCGCTGCGCACCACCCCGTTCACCAGCGTGCGGCGATGGGACAGATCCGGGCCCAGGGTCGCGACCCGGCGCTGACGGAAATGCACGCGGAGTATCCGCGAGATCTTGCGCGAGGCGAGCCGCGCGCTCAGTCCCTCCGCCGCGACGCGGCGCACGGACAGCGGCTCGCTGAAATGCACCAGCGTGGCGCGGCCGTAGAGGACCGTGCTCAGGAACTTGCGCGTGCGGCCACCAATATCCCACTGCTCGCTGAACAGCACCTTGAACCAGGAGCGCTCCTTCTCCGGCGCGCGTCCCCAGTAGACGGCCACCGGCACCAGCAACAACTCCTCGTCGCCCCCCCGCGCCGCGGCGGCCACCAGGCGCTCGAGCCGCGCCGCTATCTGTTTGCGGCGGCGGCCGAACAGCAGCCCCCGCCGGGTGCGCAGCACGAGCAGCGCCGTGGATTCCTCCTGACCTGCAAACACGACGCCCTCGCCGGCCAGCGGGAGATCGTGGCGTATGCAGGCCTGCTCCAGCGCGAGCCGATCCGCCAGCCCCCCGTACTCGAGCACGTAGCACACCCGGGTCCCCGGCGGCGCCATCAGCGCCGCGGGGTCCTCCGGCAGCACGGCCGGTCTGATCCACAGGCGGGTGATGCGCGCGAGCAACCAGATCCAGGGCTGACGCAGGAATCTCGGGGCGATCATGCGGCGGATTCTACCGAATACCGGCCCCGCGGGTGTTTGCAAAGCGCGCCGCGGTGCGCAATGCTCGCACCGCCGTGACAACGACAGCAAAGAACCTGAAACCCGCGCCGCCACTCGGCGACCCCCGGCGCTGGGCGCTGTTCCTGGACGTGGACGGGACGCTGCTCGGCTTCCGCGACGACCCCTCGAAGGTGGCTTCCACCGCCGGGCTGAACGCGCTGTTGTCGCGCCTGGCCGAGCGTCTCGACGGTGCGCTGGCGCTCATCAGCGGGCGCCCGGTGCAGGATATCGACCGGGTTTTCAGCCCGCTGGTACTGCCCGCCGCCGGCGCCCACGGCCTGGAGCTGCGCCGTCATCCCGGCGATCCGGTGGAGTACCGCGAGGGTACGCAGCTGCCGGACGAGACGATGGACCGTCTGCAGACCTTCGTCGCGGGCCGTCCCGGCGTGCTGCTGGAACACAAGCCCCAGGGGGTCGCGCTGCATTACCGCCGCGCGCCCGCCGCGGGCCCGGCGGTCGTGGAGACCATGCGCGCCATCGGCGAGGACCTCGGACCCGGCTTCCGCCTGATGGAGGGCAAGATGGTGTGCGAGCTCATGCCGGCCGGCCGCAGCAAGGGCAAGGCCATCGAGGATTTCATGACCGTGCAGCCATTCGCCGGGCGGCTGCCGGTTTTCGTCGGCGACGACATCACCGACGAGGCCGGCTTCTCGGTGGTGAACGAACTGGGCGGACACTCCATCCACGTGCGCGAGAGCGCCCGCCAGACGGGCACGCTGGCGCGCTGGTCGCTGCCGGATATCGAGGCAGTCTACGCCTGGCTCGGCGCACTGGCGGACTCTTGACCGCGTCCGCCCTTCCATCATCATCGCCATTATTATCGGAATTGTCCGGGGCATCGAGGACGACGACGCAAAGGGGTCGCGCATGACGGATCTGAATCTCGGGGTCATCGGCAATTGCCAGATCGCCTCGCTCATCGACAGCCGGGGGGTGATGGTCTGGGGCTGTCTGCCCCAGTTCGACGGCGACCCCGTCTTCTGCCGTCTGCTGCGCAGCGAGGAAGACCGCGAGAGGCCCGGCTACTTCGAGATCGAGCTGCAGGACTTCGAGCGCGCCGAGCAGGAGTACGTGCCGAACACGCCGATACTGCGCACCACCCTGTACGACCGCCACGGTGGCGCCATCGCGATCACCGACTTCGCCCCGCGCTACCCCTACATGGGACGCATGTTCCGGCCGATGATGCTGATACGCGCCGTCGCGCCGGTGAGCGGCAGCCCGCGCATCCGCATCCGGCTGAACCCGGCGCGGGATTACGGGCGCAAGGCCTGCAAGACCCGCCGCGGCAGCAACCACATCCGCTACCTGGGCTCCGGCATGCGGCTGCGGCTCACCACGGACGTGTCGATCACCCGGGTGCTGGATCAGTCCAGCTTCGTGCTCGACCGGCCGGTGCATCTCATCCTCGGCCCGGACGAGTCCATCCCCGAGGCTGTATCGGATACCTACCACAACCACCTCGAGGCCACGGAACGCTTCTGGCGGGGCTGGTCGCGGGGATTGGCCATCCCGTTCGAGTGGCAGGAGGCCGTGATCCGGGCGGCCATCACGCTGAAGCTCTGCACATTCGAGGACACGGGCGCGGTGATCGCGGCCATGACCACCTCCATCCCGGAGGCCGCGGGCAGCGGCCGCAACTGGGACTACCGCTACTGCTGGCTGCGCGACAGCTACTTCGTGGTGAACGTGCTGAACCGCCTCGGCGCCACCAAGACCATGGAGGAGTATCTGCGCTACATCATCGACGTCTCCACCGAGGCCGGCCTGACGGAGCTGCAGCCCGTCTACGCCATCAGCGGCAGGGCAGATCTCACCGAAAGCGAGGTGGAATCCCTGTCCGGCTACCGCGGCATGGGCCCGGTGCGCCTCGGCAACCAGGCCTACGAGCAGAACCAGCACGACGTCTACGGCGCGGTCGTCCTCTCCTCCACCCAGATGTTCTTCGACCAGCGCCTCACCCATCCGGGCGGCATGGCGGAATTCCAGCTGCTGGAGCAGCTCGGCGCCGTCGCCGTGCGGCTGCACGACCAGCCCGACGCCGGCCTGTGGGAGTACCGGGGCCGGAAGAGAGTGCACACGTTCTCCTCGCTCATGTGCTGGGCGGCCTGCGATCGTCTGGCGCGCATCGCCACCCGCCTAGGCCTCGCCGACCGCGCGGCCTACTGGGGCCGCCAGGCGAGCCACATCCACAAGGTCATCTGCGAGCAGGCGTGGGACGACAGGCAGCAGGCCTTCACCGAGAGCTTCGGGCGTCCGGAGATGGATGCGAGCCTGCTGATGATGCACTACCTCGGTTTCCTGAAAGCCGACGATCCGCGCTTCGTCGGTACGGTGAACGCCATCGAGAAGCAGCTGCGCCGCGGTCATCACGTTTTCCGCTACGCCGCGGCCGACGACTTCGGCGAGCCGGAGAACGCGTTCAACATCTGCACCTTCTGGTACATCGACGCGCTGGCGTCCATCGGCCGGGAGGAAGAAGCGCGGGAACTCTACGAGCATATGCTGAGCTGCAGGAACCCGCTGGGCATGCTCTCCGAAGACATAGACCCGCGGGACAACTCGTTGTGGGGCAACTTCCCGCAGACCTACAGCATGGCCGGTATCATCGACGGTGCCATGCGGCTCAGCAAGAGCTGGGCCGAGGCCATCTAGGGAGCAGCAAATGAGCGGCAACGGACGTCTGATCACCGTCTCCAACCGGGTGGCGATGCCGAATCCCAACCGGCCCGCCGCGGGCGGGCTGGCCGTCGGCGTGCTGGCGGCGCTGGAGGACGAGGGCGGCGTGTGGTTCGGCTGGGACGGCAAGCTCACCGCCAGCGACAGCCACGACCCCCAGCACGTTACCCGCGGCAAGATCACCTTCTCCACCATCGACCTGAACGAGCGCGAGTACGAGCTGTACTACAACGGCTTCAGCAACCGGGTGCTGTGGCCGCTGTTCCATTACCTCCTGAGCTACATGCTCTACGACCGGCGCGAGTTCGAGGCCTACCTGCGCGTGAACGCGTTGTTCGCGCGCAAGCTGAAGCCGCTGCTGGAACCCGACGACATCATCTGGGTGCACGACTATCACCTGATCCCGCTCGCGGCCGAACTCCGGAACGCCGGCGTGGACCAGCCCATCGGCTTCTTCCTGCACGTGCCGTTCCCCGGCTACGACGTCCTGCAGGCGCTGCCCGACCACGAATACCTGCTGCGCTCGCTGTCCGCCTACGACGTGGTGGGCTTCCAGACCGAGCGCGACCTCGCCTCCTTCCGCGAGGCGATGACCCACCCGATCATCGGCGGCGAACTCGCGGAGGGCAATCGCATCGACGTGCCCGGCGGTTCGCTCATCGCCGACGTGTATCCCATCGGCATCGACGTGGACGGCATCGCGGCCCTGGCCGAGGCCAACAAGGACACGGAGAACGTGCAGCGCATGCGCGCCAGCCTGGGCAACCGGGAACTCCTGATCGGCGTGGACCGCCTCGACTATTCCAAGGGTCTCAGGCGGCGATTCCAGGCCTACGAGCGCCTGCTGGAGCGCTATCCCTCCAACCAGGGCAACCTGGTATTCATGCAGATCGCCCCGCCCACCCGGGTGGGCATCCGCGCCTACGAGGAAATCCGCGCCCAGCTGGAGCGCACCGCCGGCCAGATCAACGGCCGCTTCGCCGACATGGACTGGGTGCCCATCCGCTATCTCAACAAGGGCTTCGACCGGCCGACGCTGATGGGCATGCTGCGCACCGCCCGGGTGGGTCTGGTGACGCCCATCCGCGACGGCATGAACCTGGTGGCGAAGGAGTATCTCGCCTCCCAGGATGCCGAAGACCCGGGCGTGCTGGTGCTGTCCAAACTCGCCGGTGCGGCCCACGAACTCACGGAGGCGGTGCTGGTGAACCCCTACGACACCGAGGACGTGGCCGACGGCATCAACCGCTCGCTGCACATGCCGGCAGACGAGCGCCGCGAGCGCCACGCGGCCATGCTGGAGACGCTGCGGCGCAACGACATCACCGCCTGGCGCACCCGCTTCGTCGCCGACCTGAGGAAGAAGCGGCGATGATCGCGGCAGGGCCCGACCGCTGGCTGATCGCGGATATCGGCGGCACCAACAGCCGCGTAGGCTGCTGGCGCCGTGGCCGGCCCCATCACCAGATCGAGCACCCGCTGGTGATGGAGAACGCGTCCTTCGAGAGCCTCGAGGAGATGCTGCGCCACTACATGGAGCGGCTCGGCGGCAACCCGCCCGAGGCGGCCGGGCTTGCGGTCGCGGCACCCGTCACGGGCAACGAGGTCGACCTGCTGAATATCGACTGGTCGTTCCGGCAGGACCGGCTGGCGGCGGACTTCGGCTTCTCGGAGCTCTACGTGATCAACGACTTCGAGGCCATCGCCTGCGCGCTGCCGTCGTTGCCCGCTGAAGACTGCATCGACATCGGCGGCGGCGCCGGCCTGCCGGGACGCAGCGTGGCCGTTCTCGGCCCCGGCACCGGCCTCGGCGTGGCCGGCCTCGTCATAAGCGACGTCGGCTACATCCCCGTGAGCGGCGAGGGCGGACACATGACCCTGCCCGCCGTCAACGACGACGAGATGCGGGTCATCAAACGCGTGCGGGACGAACTCGGCCACTGCTCGGCGGAACGCATACTCTCCGGCGAGGGCATCGGACGGCTGCACCAGGGCCTGCACGGCGGCGACCGGCCGAAGGCGCGGGAGGTCAGCGAGGCCGCACGCGCCGGCGACGAGGCCGCCATCCGCACCTTCAACCTGTTCTTCGACTTCCTCGGCACCGTCGCATCGGACGTGGCGCTCGTGTTCGGCGCGCTCGGCGGCGTCTATATCGCCGGCGGCATCGTGCCCGCGAATCTGGGCCTGTTCCGCCGCTCGGGCTTCACCGAACGCTTCGTGGACAAGGGCCGCTACCGGGAGTACCTGGCGGGCATTCCGCTGAAGCTGATCACTGCGGCGACACCCGGACTCACCGGAATGGCGGCGTTCTGCGATCCCGACTCGAGTATCCGGACGCAAAGGACGCGGTGAGTCAGGACGAGGACGGGTCCTCGCGTTCGCCGGCCAGGCGCAGAAGCAGCTGCCGCTGCCGGTCGTTCCAGTCGAATATCACCGCAGCGAACAGGAAGGTACCTGCGGGTACCAGAAGGAAAGGGTTCATACACCTGCACGCGGGTTCTTCGAGACTGGTGGGGTAAGACGCGATCGCACCATAGACCAGCATTCCCGCTCCCGCGATCAGCAGAACGTAGCGACCGTATCTCCAGGCAGTTTCCTGCCAGCGTGCTCGCTCGACGATCGAGCGGTCCTCAGCGTTCAGCTGCAACGTCCCCCTCCTCGCTGTCCACAGAACCCGGATTCGATGGATCCTTCCGCCTCGCCGGGAGCCAGTTTCAGCCGCCTCGCCAGCCGGTCACGGCCGAAACGCTCGTAAAGGCCGATGAGCACGAAACAGAGGCCGGCTACGAGCAGTGCATATTCGATCCAGGCGATCTCCATCGGTCTGCCGGCGTCAATGCAGAGCGGGAGGCCACGCGACGTCCGGCGGGGTGTCGCCTGCCGCCCAGTCCGGCGTTTCCGGCTCTCGCCGGCTTCCGGATTCCATCTCGTCACGCAGCAGCACCATCAGCCGCGGCTGGCTGTCAGCCATCAGGTTACGCATGATCCGGAGTGCCTCGGCCTCCAGGAGGGGCTGACGGTCGATCATCTTCCTGCCGACCGGCGAGCGGTAGAAATCGATCAGTTGCCGGAGTTCCGCTTCCTCGTAGACGTTCGTGTAGGCCCGGACGAACTCGGGTTCGACTCGCTCCCAGGACATTTCGCGGTCTATGAAGTCCTTCGCCAGGCTGAAGCACCGCTCGAACCGTCCCCGATCCTCCGGGCGGACGCCGGCCAGTTCGATCGACTCCATGATCATCGACAACGTCTGCGCCTGGGAGCGCTCCATCATCTCGCGGGAACGGGTGACCTCCAGCAACTCCGTGGCGGCGGCCGCATGGGTGGCTGCATTGGCGCCAGCCGTCGGATCGTCCCCTGCTCGATCATTGCCCAGCGTAGCGCAGGACGGGACGGAGAAAAGAACCACGAGAACAACCAGCGGGAACTGACGCATCATCGTCTCCTCCATGATGGGCGGCGGCGTACCGGACGCCGCGGTATCGCGGGACCGGCGCTGATCCGCGAAACGCCGAAGCCGAGCATGAGCGCGACGAAGATGATGGACGCCTCGCGGACAAGATTGCCGACGTCGATCAAGCCGACGGGGCTGAGAATCGCGAAAAGACCGTAGCCGACGCTCACCCCGCAGAACGAGGCGACCGCCAGGCGCCACAGTGGCGGGCGGGTATGCAGGCGGGCTATCGTCAGCCCGGTGCCGGTGCCGACGAACGCGGCGAGCGCATGCGCAAGACTGAAGAACTGGGCCTCACTGCCGCCGAAGCCCAGGACCAGCGCCATGAACACCGACGTTGCGAACGTATCAAGAAATGAATGCCCCACGTCCCCCGACGTCCCTGTCTGCCATATGCGGGAATAAATTACCGCAAATTGGCCGGGGAGTCACGAGCGCGGCGAACACCCGTAGCCGTCGAGCGTCGGCGCCGCTCAGTCTGCCTGCAGGGACCGCAGCGTCTCCTCGTACAGCGCCGCGTCGGAGTCGCTGAAGAGCACGAACCGGACGTGCTTCACGGCGGACAGCTTCGGCAGCGCCTCGAGGACCGCGCCCAGCGCGATGCGCGCCGCCGGTTCCGCCGGGAAGCCGAAAGCCCCGGTGGAGAGCGCCGGGAAGGCAATGGACGCCACCGAGTTCCGGTCAGCCAGCGACAGCGCCTCGCGATAACAGGAGGCCAGCAATTCGCCGGACGGCTCGTCGCGACCGTAGACCGGCCCCAGACAATGGATGACACAACGGTTGGGCAGGTCGTGGGCGCCCGTCATCACCGCCTCGCCGGGCTCGATCGGCGCATACTGCCGGCCCTCCTCGGCCAGACCCGGCCCGGCGGCCCGATGGATGGCGCCGGCCACGCCGCCTCCGGTCTCGAGCTGCGCGTTCGCCGCGTTAACGATCGCGTCCATGTCGGTCTGTTCGGCGATGTCGCCGCGGGTGACTTCTATGGTGATGTCGTTGAGGATCTTCTCGCTCATGGGGCCAGTCTAGGGAGACGGCTCTCCGGCGACAACGACCGCCATGCGCCTCAGGGACCGATGACCGCCTCGGCGAGCCGCGCCTCGATCTCTCCCATGAGTTCGCTGCCCGGCTCGGTGAATCCGATGTCGGTGTTCACCTGGAAGGCGATCGTCACGCCGTGATCCGCGTAATGGCGCAGGCTGGACGTGTAACCCGGAATCCAGCCGGCGTGCCCGTACACGTCACCGAAATGCCCGCCGCGGAACTCCGCGACCCCGAGGCCGTAACGCGCGGCGGGCCGCGCCGGGTCGATCGGCGCCGAGGCGAGCAGCAGCGGCAGATAGTCTCCCGGCATCGCCTCCCCGCCGAACAGGGCTGCGCCCCAGCGCGCCAGATCCCCCGAGGTGCTGACGAAGCCGCCGGCGGTCCATTCGAGCGCCGGATGGAAGACCAGCAACCCGTCCTCGGTTAGTGTCTTCGCCGGCAGCCCGAATGGGTTGTCGGCACCCAGGTAGCCGGATACCAGCCCGTCCAGGTCGCGGCGATCCGACGGCGTGGTCTGCGCGAGGCCGATCGGCTCCAGGAACCGCCGGGCGACGCCCTCGTAGTAACGCTCGCCCGTGGCTTTCTCGATGACCAGTCCGAGCAGCACGTAACCCGTATCCGTGTACGCGAACCCCTCGCCGGCCGGGAACAGGGGTTCATCGTCGAAGACGTAGCCGATCAGCTCCCGCGGCGTGAACGAGCGCCCGGTCGCGAGCCGCTGCGCGAACTCGGCGCCGAAGGCCTCGTCGTAGACGTGGTCGGGCAGGCCCGATCGATGCCGCAGCAGGTGGCGCAGCGTGATCGTGTCGTGGTTGGGCAGCCGCTCGTACCAGGGCTCCTTTCCCAGCCACTCGGCGAGGCGGTCGTCGAGCCCGAGCCTGCCCTCCCGCGCGATGGCCAGCGCCATCGCGCCCGTAAAGGTCTTACCGATACTGGCCGCCAGCATCCGGTCATCCGGCCGCATCGGCCTGCCGGCGTCCACGTCGGCGAGTCCCGTCGCCGCCACCGACACCGAGCCGTCGGGCAGGATGCAGGCGGCCGTGGCGCCAGGGAATCCGTGTTCGGCGTGCAGCGCCTCCAGCGCGTCCTGGAACGCGGCTGTCGGATCGGCCGCGGCCGGCGGAGAGAGGGCGATGGCGGCCGCGAGGCCGAGCGCAGCCGCGTACAGTCGTCTCATCCCAGTCACAGGGCTAGGCATAGCGGTTCGTGACGACGCCGATCGCGGCGCCCTGCCGGCTGAACATCGCCTCCCGGTTCAGCCAGACCACCACGACGGCCGCCGCGCAGAAGAGATACATGTCCCACGGCTGGGCATCCGGCCACAGCGGATTGTTCAGCCAGAAGTGGAAGAACAGGGGTAGCAGAATGCTGCCGCGGGAGGCGTTGAACAGCGCGGTCACGATCAGCGCGGCCCCGATGGAGCCGAGAAAGAAGGGCGTGAACGACCACGCGCCCTGGGGCGTGCCGCTCAGCAGAAAGGCCGGCAGGTGCCATACGGCCCAGACGATACCCACCGCGAGACCGGCCCAGAATGGGACGAGCCGGCGCTGGGCCAGCGGCAGGGCGAGCCCGCGCCAGCCGAATTCCTCGACGGGTCCCTGGAACAGCATCACCAGGAGCGCCGTGACCAGCGCGCCCGCCGTCCCCGACCATCCGGACCACTCGTCCAAGTCGCCCTTCAGCGCCGCGCCGGCGACGAACAACAGCGGAATGCCGAGGATCACGAAGGCGTACCAGGCGGGCGAGCAGCGCCAGAGGGTGAGCCGGCGAAGGTAGCCTCTGAGCCCACGCAGGCCGGCATGCCGCAACACGAGCACGAAGGCGGCGATGCCGGGCGCCCAGACCGCCAGGAAGAACAGCGGGTTGCGGCCGCTGATTTCGCCGAACACCGCCGTCACGGCATCGGGAGCGAAGATGAACAGGCAGAACAGGCCCCAGGTGATGCCGAAGGTGATCAGGACGAACGGAACGAGTGCGGCAACGGGCACGGCGTCGACGTTCTGCGCGGCAGGGGCGCCTGTCATGACGGCATCCTTAATGCTGAAGAAACCCGATTGTCGGGGTGGCGCAGCGCGGCGTCCATTGGTGCTTCGCGCAAGAACTACCGGTAGCATCTGCGGTCAGATTCGCAGGAACGATCACCGGGAGACTCGACATGACGCGGATACTCGTCCTCTACTACAGCATGTACGGCCATGTCGAGACGATGGCGAAGGCGGTGGCCGACGGCGCCGACGGCGTCGAGGGAGTCGAAGTGACGCTGAAGCGGGTGCCGGAACTCGTACCCGAGAAGGTGCTGGAGGAGTCCGGCGCCAAGACCGACCAGGACGCACCGGTGGCAGAACCCGCCGAGCTGGCCGATTACGACGGCATCATCTTCGGCACGCCGACACGCTTCGGCAACATGTGCGCGCAGATGCGGAATTTCCTGGACCAGACCGGCGGCCTGTGGGCGAACGGCAAGCTGGTCGGCAAGGCGGGCAGCGTGTTCACCTCCACCGCCTCCCAGCACGGCGGCCAGGAGACCACCATCACTTCCTTCCACAACACGCTGATCCATCACGGCATGGTGGTGGTGGGCGTGCCCTACACCTGCCAGGAGCTCACGACGATGGACCAGGTGATGGGCGGCAGCGCCTACGGCGCGGCCACGCTGGCAGATGCGGACGGCAGCCGCACCCCGTCGGAGAAGGAACTCACGATCGCCCGCTTCCAGGGGCAACACGTCGCCGAGATAGCGAAGAAGCTCGCCGCCTAGCAGCCGGCGGCTTGCGCGTCCTTCAGGCGAGCGCCGGCTTCACGACGCTCAGCACCGTGATGGCGGCGATCAGCAGCCACAGGACGACGAGGATGGCCGTCGCACGCCGGTAGCCCTGCCGCAGGCGCGACTCGAGCGCGGCGTCTCTGCCGTGCGCGCCGATCTCCTGCCACACCGCGAAAAAGCGAACCAGCGCCAGCCGGATGCCGACACCGCACACGATGACGCCGGCGAACATGATCATCTTCCAGGCGAGCCAGCCCGGCGCCGGCACGAGCCCGGTCAGCGACAGCGCGCCGAGTACCAGCAGTGCCAGCATCACGGCGTGGCGCACCGCATGATCTGCCAGCGCGAGCATCGTTCCCGCGGAGGATCTGCGGCGGCGATGGGTCAGCTCCACGAGCACCAGCCACCCTGCTGCAAAAAGCCCGGCGACGACGGCGAGCGCCGCGCCGCCCGGCACATAGCCGTACAGGGCCGCCAGCGCGGTACCCAGGCCGAGCTGCAGTATCAGCGCGTAACGCACGTGCTGGTCCACGTCCATGACGTGATCCAGCAGCCGGTCCCGCTCCGCGAACGGCAGGCCGTCCGCGCAGGAGACGTAGCGGAAGGTGGAATTGATGACCAGCTCCGAGCCCAGCCAGTAACCGAGCACGGCGATGTGGGCGACCAGTAACGTCTGCAGCAGCATGGACGTCGGCGGGCGTCAGCCGGTCAGGCTCACGAGCTGATAGAGATAGTCCTTCGGCTCGCCCACGTGGGCCTTGACGATCAGCCGGTCGTCGTCGGCCGTGGTCCACACGTGGTAGGGCGGGTGATAGTCGACCACCGTGCCCGCGAACAGGAATTCGAAATGATGGGTCTCCAGTGCGCCCGCCGGTACCTCCAGCGTCTCCCGTCCACGGTAGCGCAGGCCGTAGCTGATGCGGTGCAGCCGCGGACCGGTCGAGCCGTTGAACGCGAGCGAGCTGATCAGGCTGCCCGTCACCCACTGGTCCTCCTCCGGGCGGGAGAAGTCGAAGGCGGTGGTCATCCAGGCGTCGCTGGCGATGGCATGACTGCCGAAGGTCTGCAGCGGTGCGGCGGCATCGAGCAGCTGGCTCAAGCGGCCGTCCTCGACGTTGAAGGACTCGCAGGCGCCGCCCTCCTCGTCGAAGACATACCAGCCGGTGCCGACGAAACGATCCTCCACCGTGAGGCGCACGAACGCATCCAGCGGGCGCCAGTCGGCGTCGACGGCGCACAGCACGTCGCGCAGCACCTCCCCCTCGTCGATCTCGCTGCGGGCGCGCAGGATGCGCCGCCCATCGGTGTGGACCGTGACGGTGTATTGCTCGCGGCCCCGTTCCCCGCCGGGCCCGAGGTACGCCAGTCGACCCTCCCGCGTGCGATGGCGCATGCTCACTCGGGATCGCGCCCTTCGGCCCCCTCCAGCGCCTCGTCCATGGCCTTCTTGCGGTCCTTGCCCATCTCCTCCACTTCCTTCGCGCGATCGATGGTG
Source organism: Lentisalinibacter orientalis (assembly GCF_040706535.1). Lineage (NCBI taxonomy): Bacteria > Pseudomonadati > Pseudomonadota > Gammaproteobacteria > Woeseiales > Woeseiaceae > Lentisalinibacter > Lentisalinibacter orientalis. The sequence continues at coordinate 1,404,158 of NZ_JAPDRJ010000001.1, read as the reverse complement.
TCGGTCATCGGGTCGAAGACGGTCTCGCGGTCCTCATAGGGTTCGTCGGCATAGGCCTGGTCGGACTTCGCGGCCTCGTCGTCCGCGCCGCCGCAGGCGGCCAGCGCCAGACAGGCGCCGATCAGCAACAGGTTGCGCATCTCACTCTCCCCTCTTCGCCATGACGCGCCCGATGAACAGGCGCAGCAGTTCGTTGATGATAGCGATGTTCTCCGTCAGGCGGTGATCGCCGTCCACCACGTGCAGGGCGGCCAGCGACTCCCGGGCGAAACGGATGCTGTTCTCCACCGGCACCACGTCGTCGCGCCAGCCGTGCACGATCTCGAGCGGGCAGTCCGGCGGCGGCGGAGTGAGTTCCTCGTAGCCGGGCATGTAGTAGGCCGGCGCCAGCACGAAGACGCCGTCCACCGGCTGGACGGTGCTCGCCGCGGTGGCGACGTGCCCGCCCATGCTGGAGCCCACCAGGATGATCGAGCGTGCCGGCCGGTCGATGCCGCCCAGCACGCCCACGAGCTTCTGCACCCGCTGGGTGGGGTCTTCAATGCCCTGGTAGTCCACGGAGTCGGCGCGGGCGCCCAACTCGCGCACCATCGCGGCCATCGCGGTGATTTTGCTGCCCCAGGGGCCGCTCTCCTGGCCGTGGGAAAAGATGACGTCGAGGTCGCTGGTCACTGGGTTTCCTCCCTGTTGGCATCGGCGGCCGGCGCCGCCCTCCAGATGAGTTCGTCGAGGTCCGGCTGCCAGCCGAACCGCGCCATGGAAATACGGCCCCGCAGCACGGTGACGCCTTCGTCGCGCAGGCGGTCGCGCTGACGGCGATAGGCATCGCTGCCCGGCGGCAGCGAGATGCGGCCGGCGGCGTTGACCACCCGGTGCCAGGGCACGTCGCTGCCGTCCGGCAGCGAGGCCATCACTCGCCCCACCAGCCGTCCGCCGTGAGGCAGCCCGATCAGCCGGCCTATCTGGCCGTAGCTGGCCACACAGCCCGGCGGTATCGAGCGCACCATTCCGCAGATGCGATTGCGGCGATTGCGGCGATCGCGCGCCAGTGCGTCGGGCTCGCTGCGGCGCCCGGCCAGCCTCATTGCGCCGCCCGCAGCCGCTGGCGTATTTCTTCTCGCGCCTCGCGCAGTATCGTGTCCCGGTCGAGGCTGGCGAGGATCTCCGAGACGACGCGCTTCGGCCCGCCCTCGCCCCAGGACTTGCCCTGGGCGAGATACTCGTCGGCGACGCGGCCGACCACGTAGGTGCTGTAGTACGCAATCGCGCCCTGGGCGCCGGCGGTCACCAGCGTGGACAGCCCGCCGGTGCCCACCTTCAGCGCGCTGGAGACGAAGTGCACCGCCCAGACGGTACCCATGAGCGCGGCTGCCTCGGTCATGATGACCCGCACCAGCGAGCCGGCCTCGCGGCGGGCCACGGGCAGTTCGTAGATCCGGGACAGGTGCACGACCATGCCCACGTCGACGAAGGCGGCGGCGAACAGATCCGCCACGGGTACCGGGTTCAGCGCCACCGTGGCGCCCTTGCCGATGCAGTAGGTCCGCACCACCCGCTCGGCCACCTTGCGCCGGGCCTGCACGATGCGTTGCCCCACCTTGTCGGTGAGATCGGCCGCGAAGATGGATGCGTTCAGCGCGGCCAGCGTCTTGCCTTCCCGATTCAGGATGTCCCACAGCCTGAGACGAAGCGCCTCCACGTCCGCCGGCGGCCGGCGGCGCGTCTCGCGCTCCTCGCCATCGGGCCCGCGGGTGATCACGGTCCGTGGCGCGGGGTCGGCCGCTGCCGCGATCACGTTGCGCGCGTCGATCAGCCCGTCGACGCGGCCGCGCAGCGCCGCCAGCAGCGCGTCGCGCTCGGCGTCGTCGTAGCGGTCGGCCTTGTTCAGCACCAGCACCACGGGACGGCCGAGCCGGACCATCGTGCGAAGGGCATCGAATTCCGTCGCCGTGATGTCGCCGTCGACCACGAACATCACCAGGTCGGCGCGGGCGGCGACTTCGCGGGCCAGCGCCTCGCGCTCCTCGCCGCCGGACTCGTCGATGCCCGGCGTATCGATGACGAACACGCCGCCCGCCTCCTCCTCGCGCAGGGCGTGCATGGCGCTCTCGCGGGTCTCGCCGTGCAGGGGGCTGACGGTGAAGCGGGTCTCGCCGATCAGGGCGTTCAGCAGCGACGACTTGCCGGTGCTCACCCGGCCGAAGGCCGCGATGTGCAGGTGGCCGTGCTCGAGCTTGTCCAGCATCGCCTGGACCTGTCGGTAGTCGTCGGCCAGCGCCTCGCGCACGCCGGCGGGCAGACGCCGGTCGCCCAGCAGCTCGCGCAGGCTCTCCCGGGCCAGGTCGAGATGATCGCCGCTCGGGTCGGCCGCGGGATTGGCTGTAGGATCGGCTATAGGATCGGCAACCCCGCCGGCCCTACTCGTCCCGCCGTCTCGCCTGTTCCCGGAGGGCGATCTGCGCCACGCGCCGAACACCCGTTTCCAGATACTCACTCAGATTTTCCTCGAACTGCTCGGCGGCCGCCTCCGGCGAAAACCGTCCCCGGGCGGCGAGGGCCTGGACCAGGCTGCGGCCCAGGGCATCGAAGATGAGGCCATAGGCTACGGCATGCACCAGCCCGCCCGCCACTGTGCCCACGCCGGGGAAGGCCTTGAGCCCGTTGCCGGCCACGGCCAGCGTGAGCGGCAGCGCCCGGCCCACGCGGCTCTGGCTCAGGTTCAGGAACTGCTCGATGTCGAGATCCCGCGGCGAGATGCCGTACAGCGCCGACAGGGCCCGGGTCATCGCCGTGCCCAGATAGCCCTGGATGACGATATCGGTGCCGGGGCTCACCGCCGCCAGCGCGCCGATGACGGCCTTGCGCGTATAGGAGCGGATGATCTCCTCGGCCCGGCGCGCCCGGTAGGCGGTCTCCGCCGCCTGCAGCTTCTCGGTGGCGAGCGCGAACACGGCCGCATCGCGGCGTCGGTCCATGTCGTCGCGGCCACGGGCGAGCTGCTCGTTCAGCGCCAGCACCAGCTCGGCGATGTCGGGCTCGCGCGTCCGCCGCCGCTCCACCAGCTCTCCGTCCGGATCCTCTTCCATGACGGCCTCGTCCGCGCGGGCGCTCACCCGCACCGCGACGGCCGGCGCCTCCGGACTCAGATCCTGCAGGCGGGCCTGCAGCCGTTCCATCACCTGATGGAGCTCCTCTTCCGTGTACTGGTCGGTCTTGTTCAGCACCAGAATGGTGGGTTTGCCGACGCCGACCAGCTGCCCGAGCGCCCCGGCTTCCTGGCGGCTGAGATCCCCGTCGCAGAGATAGAGCACGACGTGGGCGCGCAGCGCCTCCTCGCGGGCGACGGCATCGAACTCGCCGCCGACGGCGCCGGTGCCTGGCACGTCGGTCAGCACCACTTCCTCGCCGTTCGGGCTGTGCCACTGATAGCGCGCAATCTCCCGGGTGGAGCCGCCCACCGGACTCGTATCGACTTCGGCGCCGGGCACCAGCGCGCGGAGCAGCGAACTCTTGCCGGTGCTGATCTCGCCGAACAGGGCGAGATGGATGCGCCCGGTCGCCCGCCGCTCGTCCAGGGCGGCGAGTTCACCGCGGGCGGCGACCACGTCGATACCGGCCGCCTCGGCGGCCGTCAGCCGGTCCTTCAGCGCCTCCTCCGAGAACACCGGCTGCTTCTCCTCCTCCCGGCGGGAGCGCCGCGGCAGCAGGAAGCGCCAGACGATCCAGACGGCCGCGAGAGCAATGGCGAGCAAGACCCCTGCATAGCCGAAGACCAGCCATGCCGGCGCCTCGCGCAGGCGGTCCCAGACGTTGAGCGCGGACTCGGTTATGAACAGCATGCCCGCGATCACCGCCACGAACAGCAGGATCACCGCCAGGATCAGCACGGTGCGCAGGATGCGATCGACCTTCATAGGCAGGACAGTCTAATTGCGGCGGCGATCAACGCACACTCATCGCGTCAGTCGTTTCCCGAATGGCGGGCAACCCAGGCGATCGTGAGCGCGACGACGAGCGGGATCAGCCGCTCGGCGGCGTCGCCCGGCGTGTGGGGCAGCCAGTGCAGGATCACGGTCAGCCCGAAGCCGGCGAGCAGGGTTGCCAGCGTGCCACGCGCGCCGACGCGATAGCCGAGCACGCGCATGAGCAGCAGCGGGCCGAAGGCCGAGCCCACGGTGTGCCAGGCGAACAGTACGCGGGTGAAGATGTCCTCTGCGACGAAGATCGCCAGCAGGGCCGCCGCGATGCAGAGCAGGACCACGGTGACCCGGGATACAAGGAGACTCGAGGTACGCCCCGGCGTGCCCGCGTTCCAGTCGTGCGCCGCCGAAGAGGCCGCCACCAGCAACTGGCTGTCCGCGGTGGACATGATCGCCGACAGCACGGCCGCCAGCACGATACCGGCGACGAAGGGCGGCAGCGCCTGCGCCGAGACCTCGAACAGCACCTGCTCACCGTCGGCGATGTCGTAGAGCACCCGGGCGCAGAGCCCGAGCAGCAGCATGCCGGCGTAGACCAGCACCGCCCAGGAGATGGCGATGACCCGTGCCTGCCTGAGCGACCGCTCGTCGCGCAGCGCCATGAAACGGTTCACCACGTGGGGCTGACCCGGATAGCCGAGGCCGATACCCAGCGTGCCGAGCACGAACGCCACGCCCATGGCGCCGGTGAACGGACCCGTCAGTGACAGCTCGACCGGCGAAGCAGTGGCTGCCAGCCGGGGCGCGAGTTCGCCGACGCCGCCGAGTGCCACGAGCGCCGCGGCGGGTACCAGCACGGCCGCGGCCACCATCATCAGCCCCTGCACCATGTCCGACACCGAGACGGCCCAGAACCCGCCGAGGAAGGTGTACGCCAGCACGATCGCCACGCCGGTCAGGATGGCCGCCTCCCGGGGCCAGCCGAAATGGGACTGGAATGCCTTGCCCGCGCCTTCGAACTGGGAGGCGATATAGAAGATGAAACAGAACAGCACGATCACGGCGGCCACCCGCAGCACCGTCTTGCGCGCCGCGCCGAACTCGGCCGGCGCGATGATCTCCGCCAGCGTGATGGCGCCGGTCTCCCGGGACAGCACCCGCAGGCGCGGCGCGATCAGGAACCAGTTGATGAGGAAGCCGCTCAACGTCGCCGGGAACAGCCACAGCGCCGACAGCCCCCAGGAATACGCCGCGCCGCTGACGGCCAGCAGCGTCCAGGCCGAGGACGAACTCGCCGAGCCGCTCAGCGCCGCCAGCCAGGGCCCCAGCCGCCGGCCGCCCAGGAAGTAGTCGGTGTTGTCCCGGTTGCGGCTCTGTGCCCATACGCCGATGCCCACGAGCGCGATGCCGTAGGCGATCAGGGTGTAGAGGATGACGTCGTTCTGCTCCATGCGCCGGCCATCTTACTGCAACACCCGTAGGAGGGCCTTCAGGCCCGACCCGGCTTTCTATCGGCGTTGGCCCGCCATCGGGTGGGGTGTCCTGCTGGGGACGCTCATGTGGGAGGGGCTTTAGCCCCGATCATTGCTTGAGATGGCCGAGCGCTAATCGGAGCTAAAGCCCCTCCTACATGCCCATCGAGGCCGTGCCGAATTCAGGACGACCCCGCCACCCTTGCCCACCCGCTGACAGGCCCGTAGCCGAGAGGTCTGGTACCAGTCAGCAGACGTCACTGACTGGCGGATCCGCTCGGCCACCAGGAGGCGGCCGTCATGCGGGGGTATCCATCGCCGCGACCTTTTGTCGGGAGCAAGATGGATACCCCCGCATGACGGCCAGGAAAGAACGAGAGGCGGGCAGGACGGTACACTCTGCCGGATGCATGACGCCGGCTGGCAATTCTGGATCGACCGTGGCGGCACGTTCACGGACGTGATCGGCCGTTCGCCCGCCGGCGAACTGGTCACCGCCAAACTGCTGTCCGAATCACCGGGGCAGTACGACGACGCGGCCGTCGAGGGCATCCGCCGGCTGCTTGCCGCCGCCGGCGATGCCGGGGCCCGTGTGGATGCCGTGAAGATGGGCACCACCGTCGCGACCAACGCCCTGCTCGAGCGACGGGGCGAACCGGTCGCCATGGTGGTCACCAGAGGCTTCCGCGACGCGCTCGTCATCGCCTACCAGAACCGGCCGGATATCTTCGCGCTGCACATCCGGAAGCCCGCCCCGCTGGAGACGGAGATCATCGAGGCCGAAGAGCGGGTCGGCGCCGACGGTACGGTGCTCCGGACGCTGGACGAGGCGGCGCTGCGCCGGGACCTCGCGGCGGCCCGGGAGCGCGGCATCACGGCGGTGGCCGTGTGCCTGGTGCACGGTTATCGCTGGACGGCCCACGAAGAGCGCATCGCCGCCATCGCCGCGGAACTCGGCTACAGCCAGATCTCCGTGTCCCACGAGACGGCCCCGGTCATCAAGTTCGTGAGCCGTGCCCAGACCGCGCTGGTGGACGCCTATCTCTCCCCGGTGCTGTATCGCTACGTGGAGCGGCTCGGCCAAGCACTGGCGCCGGTGGCGGCGCCGGAGCGGCTGCAGATGATGCAGTCGAGCGGCGGGCTCATCGATGCGGCACGCCTGCGCGGCAAGGACGCGGTACTGTCGGGTCCCGCCGGCGGCGTGGTAGGCATGGTGCAGACGGCGAGCGCAATCGGCCTCGAGCGGCTGATCGGCTTCGACATGGGCGGCACCTCCACCGATGTTTCGGCCTGGGCGGGCGAGTACGTGCGCACCCTGGACTCCGAGGTGGCCGGGGTGCGCCTGCGCGCGCCGATGATGGAGATCCACACCATCGCGGCGGGCGGCGGCTCGGTGCTGACCTACCGGGACGGGCGCTTCCAGGCCGGCCCCGAATCCGCCGGCGCCGACCCGGGCCCGGCCTGCTACCGGCGCGGCGGCCCCGCCACGGTGACCGATGCCAACGTGGCCCTCGGCCGCATCCCGGTGGCCCACTTCCCCGCCGTGTTCGGGCCCGGCGGCGACGAGCCGCTCGACCGGAAAGCGAGCCTGGCGGCGCTCGAGGCGCTGGCGGAGGCCGCCGGCGCCGACACCGGCCGGACGCCGACCGCCGAGGAGGAGGCCGAGGGAGTGGCCGAGGGCGTGGCCGAGCAAGTCGCCGAGGGCTATCTCCGGATCGCCGTCGAGAACATGGCGAACGCCATCCGCCGCATCACCGTGGAACGCGGCGAGGACGTACGGGACTTCACGCTGTGCTGTTTCGGCGGCGCCGGCGGCCAGCACGCCTGCAGGGTGGCCGACGTCCTCGGCGTGCGCTCGATCTGGCTGCATCCGCTGGCCGGCCTGCTCTCGGCCTACGGCATGGGGCTGGCCGATCTCATCGCCTCGCGCACCGAGAGCATCGAGATACCGGTCGAAGACGCGACGGACACGGCGAAGGCGGCCCGGGCCAGGCTGACGACGGAGTGCCGGGACGAACTCGCCGCCCAGGGCCTGGCCGGCGACGCGCTGGAGGTCGCGGTGCGCTACGGCCTGCGGGTGGCCGGCAGCGACACGATACTCACCGTCCCCGGCGGCAGCCCGCAGGACGTGGCCGCGGCCTTCGCGGAGGCCCACCGCACCCGTTTCGGTGTGGCGCCCGGCGACGAACCCCTGGTGCTCGCCTCCATCACGGTGGAGGCCCGGGGCCGCGACGAACTGCCGCGGGGGTTCAGCGGGCCGGGAGCGACGGACGCGCCGCCCGAGCCTCTCGAACACACCGAGGTCTGGCTGCAGGGCGGGTACCGGCGCGTGCCCGTCTACGACCGCGCCGAACTGGGCGCGGGCCAGCGCATCCCGTCGCCGGCCATCGTCATCGAGGACAACGCGACCACGGTGATCGAGCCGGGCTGGGAGGGCGAGCTCAACGAGCACGGCCATCTGCTGCTGACCCGCCGCGAGGCGCCGGCCGCCGAGCGGGTCTCCCGCGAAGCGGACCCGGTGATGCTGGAGGTCTTCAACAACCTCTACATGCACATCGCCGAGCAGATGGGCGCCGTGCTGCGCCACACCGCCCATTCGGTGAACATCAAGGAGCGGCTGGACTACTCCTGCGCCGTGTTCGACCGGGCCGGACGGCTCATCGCCAACGCGCCCCACATGCCGGTGCACCTGGGCTCGATGGGCGACAGCGTCGCCGCCGTCATCGATGCCAACGCGGGCGACGTGCGCCCCGGCGACGCGTGGATGCTGAACGCCCCCTACAACGGCGGCACCCATCTGCCCGACATCACGGTGGTGACGCCCTATTTCCCCGGCGGTGACGCCGCAGAGCCGGCTTTCTGGCTCGCCTCGCGCGCCCATCACGCCGACGTGGGCGGACTCACGCCCGGCTCCATGCCGCCGGCGAGCCACCGCATCGAAGAGGAAGGCGTGCTGCTGGACAACGTACGCCTCGCGCGGGGCGGCGAGCTGCAGACCGAGGCGGTCCTCGAGATCTTCCGCGGCGGTGACTGGCCCGCCCGCAACCCGCGGCGCAATCTGATCGACCTCAAGGCCCAGCTCGCGGCCAACGAGGAAGGCATACGCCAGCTCGACCGCGCCATCGACCGCTACGGCGCCGGGACCGTGCACGCCTACATGGATCACGTGCGCGAGAACGCGGCCGCCAGCGTGCGCCGCCTGCTGGCCCGCCTGCACGACGGCGAGTTCGTCTACGAGATGGACAGCGGCGAGACCATCCGGGTGAGCGTCCGCGTCCGGGACGGCCGCGCGCTGGTGGACTTCACCGGCACCAGCCCGCAGTCACCGAGCAACTTCAACGCGCCGGAGTCGGTGACCCGCGCGGCGGTGCTGTACGTGTTCCGCACGCTGGTGGCAGAGCCCATCCCCCTGAACGCCGGCTGTCTCGAACCGCTGGATATCCGCGTGCCGCCGGGCACGCTGCTGAGCCCCCGCTATCCGGCGGCCGTCGTCGCCGGCAACGTGGAGACCTCCCAGTGCGTCACCGACGCGCTCTACGGTGCCCTCGGCGCGCTGGCCGCCTCCCAGGGCACCATGAACAACCTCACCTTCGGCGACGACGAGCACCAGTACTACGAGACCATCGCCGGCGGCGCCGGCGCCGGGCCGGACTTCGACGGCGCCGACGCCGTGCAGACCCACATGACCAACTCCCGCCTCACCGACCCGGAGGTGCTGGAAGGCCGCTTCCCGGTGCTGGTGGAGGAGTTCTCCGTCCGCACGGGCTCGGGCGGCTGCGGCCGGCAGCGGGGCGGCGACGGCTGCCGACGCGTCATCCGCTTCCTGCAGCCCATGGGCGTCTCCATACTGTCCGGTCATCGGCGCGTGCCGCCGTTCGGCCTGGCCGGCGGCGGCGACGGCGCCGTGGGCCGCAACCGCCTGCGCCGCGCAGACGGCCGCATCGAGGAACTGGCGGCGGTGGACACACGCGAGGTCGGCGTCGGCGACGCCGTGATCATCGAGACGCCCGGCGGCGGCGGTTACGGCGCGCCGGCACACGAGGAACCGGATCATGACGACTGAGACTTCCGCTCTGAGACTGTGGCGCCGGCTGTCGCGCTGGCCGCTGGGCCGCTGGCTGTTCACCCGCGCGGTGTGTCTGCGCGCACCCTACTTCTCGTCCATCTCGCCGCTCATCCTCGAGATCGAGCCGGATCACGTCACCGCGCGGGTGCGCAAACGGCGCAAGGTGAAGAATCACATCGGCACGGTGCATGCCCTCGCCTGCGCCAACCTCTGCGAGCTCTGCGCCGGTGTGCTGATGGAGGCGGCCATCCCCGCGGACCGGCGCTGGATCCCGCGGGGCATGTCCATCGAGTACCTCGCCAAGGCGGCCACGGACGTGACGGCGACGGCCCGCCTGCCGGAGACGCAGTGGGACGACGGCGAGGACGTGGCAGTGGAGGTGTCCGTGCGCGGAGAAGACGGCACCGAGGTGGTGCACGCGGTGATCCGCATGTACATCACGGCGCGGCCGGCCCGCGCCTGATCCGGGCGGTCTTCAGCCCGCCGCGGCGCTGGCGCCGGCGAAGGCCGCGGGGCTGATCCGCGCCCCGGCCGGTTCCTGCACCAGCGACCACACCAGCATCTCCGTCTCGCCGACGGGCCGGAAGCCGATGATGAGGCCGACCGAAGGCCTGCCCTGCTGGGCGGCCGTATTGGTGGAGGAATTGCAGCGCACGAACCACGCAGCGCCGCCCCGGCCGGCGAAGGCGCCGTCCGCCTCCAGCGCCTGCAGAAAATCGCCCACCCGGCGCTCCACCGCCTGCCACAACGCGCGCTCGCTGCGGCGGAACAGCACCCAGCGCGTGGACCGCTCGACGCGATGCAGGACGAACTGGATCAGTCGCTCGGTACCGAGTCGTCGTGCGCCGCCGAACACGCTGCCGGTGAAGGTGACGTCTCCCGTCGCACGCACCCGCCGGTCGTCGCCGCGGCGCAACGTCTGCACCCCGTGGCGATGCAGCGCCGCCGCTTCCGCATCGTCCAGTTCCACCGCCGGACGCAGATCGCGCAGGAACGCCGACCCGTCGGCCGGGGACGTCCAGACATGACCGCTGTCGTCGTTGCGGGCCAGGATGCCGGCCAGCGCGCCGCCGACCGCCACGATGCCGTCGTCCGGCCGGCGCCGGTCGGTCATGCGCGGGAAGTAGGTCAGGAGCTGCGGGCTGCGGAAGCCGTCCCGCCGCAGCGCCAGATCCAGCTCGGCGAAACTGCGGCAGGAAGCCGGCGGGTCGACGATGAGCATGGCGCCGCGGCGCTGACAATAGCGCTCGGCCGCCATCAGGAAGGCCGGCCCGGGATCGCGGCCGCCGCCCATCGGCGGCGCGTAGAGGAAGCTGAAGTGCGCCGCGCCTTCCAGCGCGAACAGCCCGGTATAGTCCCGCGCCGAGCCGATCAGGTCGTAGTCGGTCAGCGGCTGCCCGTCCGTGCCCGGCTCGCCGGCCTGAACGTAGGAGACCACCCGGTCCGCGCCGCCGGAACGGGTGGCATCCGGACGGCATTCGGGCAAGGGGCCGGCAACGCGCACCAGCCGGGAGGTAAGCAGACGATCGCGGACGTTGTTCTCGGCGCCCTCTGCGCAGGTGAGGCCGCGGAAGATCTCCTGGTCGTCGATCAGGCGCGTGCGCGGCGACAGCCGCTGCACCGTCAGATTGAAACGGCTGCCGTCGGTGCCCGGGCGTCCGTCGATGCCGTCATAGTCCACGGAGGCGCGGAACGTCTCGCCGGCGCCCGGGCTGAGCGCCGCCAGCGTCAGACCGGCATCGCCGGCCGGCAGCGTGAGCCTGGCGCCGCGGGCACCGTTCGCCACGCGGACCACGATCGCGCGCCGGCCGCCATGAGCGAAGAACTGCTCTACGGCCGGGCCGAGACTGCTCAGCCGCCAGTGGCCGCCGAAGCGGCGGGAGAACTCGGAGAAAGAGCCGACGGTGACGGGGTGGTTGATGGGGCCGCAGAGCGCGCGGCCGATGAAAGCGGCGGTGGTATCGGGACCAGTCGGTATGGACTGATCCTCGGCCGGCATCTCCCCCACGGTGATGCCGGTGTCGGTCGAATCGCTCAAATGCCGATCGCCCCTGGTGCCTCAGCGTCCAGGCCCTGATTCTACGGCCTGCCGCGGGGAGTTACCATGCCGGCAGGCATCGACCGGGCCCGCCCATGCAGACACCGCGCGGCTACAGCTATCTCGAACACTCCCACGGCGGGCTCAACCGTCTGCCGCGGGAGTTCCTCGGCCTGTTCCCGACGCCGCTGGAATGCCGTCGGACCGACCGGCTGCCGCTCTGGATCAAGCGGGACGATCTCACCCATCCCGACTACGGCGGCAACAAGCTGCGCAAACTCGAGTATGCCCTCGGCCAGGCGATCGCCCGGGGTCATCGCTCGGTGGCCACCTTCGGCGCGGCGGGCTCGAACCACGCGCTGGCCACGGCCGTGCATGCCACCAGCCTGGGTCTCGGCTGCACCTGCCTGCTGGGCCCCCAGCCGGCAAGCCCGGCCGTGCGGCGCACGCTGAACCGGCATCTCGCGCTGGGCACCGAGCTGGTGCCCTGGGGCGGCAGCCGGGAGCAGCGCCTCGCGCTGTACCGGGACCTGTTCCGCGGCCCGGATACCGCGCACCGCCCCTGGGTCATCCCCATCGGCGGGTCCACCTGGCACGGCACCGTGAGCTACGTGAATGCGGCTTTCGAACTCGCCGCCCAGGTCCGCGCCGGCCAGGCACCGGAACCGGAACGCGTCTATCTGCCCCTCGGCACCATGGGCACGGTGGCCGGGCTTGCCGTCGGGCTCAAGGCTGCCGGCCTGTCCAGCCGCGTCGTCGCCGTCCGCGTGGTCATCGAGAAGGTCGCCGACGAGGCGCGCACCCGGCGGCTCGGCGCGAAGACGGCCGCCCTGCTGCACCGGCTCGATGCATCCTTCCCGCCCGTGCGCGAGGACGAGCTGAACCTGGAGGTGCGCGACGAGTTCCTCGGCGAAGGCTACGCCGTGCCCACCGCGGCGGCGCGCCGGGCGGTCGAGCGGGCGGCGACGGAACTCGGTCTGACGCTGGAGACCACCTATTCGGGCAAGGCACTGGCCGGCCTGCTGGCTGACGCGGACGCCGGGCGTCTCGACGGCCGCCCGGTGCTGTTCTGGAACACCTACAGCTCGGCACCGACGGACGCACCCGCCGACCACCCGATCCGCCCGGGCCTGCCGGAGCCGCTGGCGCGCTATTTCGAATCCAACAGGTAGGAGGGCCTTCAGGCCCGATTCCGCTCTTCCCGGCCGATATCACCTTCTCTTGACGTTGGCACGCCATCGGGCGGACACGGGCCGCGGGGACGCTCATGTGGGAGGGGCTTTAGCCCCGATCTTCGCTTGAGGTGGCCGAGCGCTAATCGGGGCTGAAACCCCTCCTACATGCCCATCGAAGTCTGCGCTGCATCGAGGACGACCCCGCAACCCGTGTCCGCCCGCAGGGCGGCCAGGAAAGAACGGAGTCTGGCAGGGCCGGGTCGGGCCTGAAGGCCCTCCTACAGGGCTTTCAGCTGGCGGCGGGCCATCAGGGTGCGCCAGTTGTCGAGTGAGTGGAGGTGGGAGTAGAGGCAGGACAGCTCGCCGGAGCGGTGCCATCCGTAGATGGTGTCCTTGTCCAGGTCGGTGAGTTTCTTCGCATCCACGCAGACGTAGCTGGCCAGTGTCTGCTGCTCGCTCGCGCCCGTCGGCGTGTAGGTGGCCTGCTGGGGCGTCAGCAGCTCCAGGTCGCGGAGCCGCTCGCACAGCTCGCGGGTACGCGCGCGCTCGGCTTCGTACTGGGAACAGAACTGCACCATCTGCTTCGTGTGCTCCGAGAGCTCGCCGCCCTCGAAGAAGGGATAACGGGGCTCGGCCGTGACGGCGGCCGACTTGCGGTCGATGAGCAGCGCCCCGCGGCCCTGGTCGTCCGTGGCGAGGCCGAAGGGATAGCAGCGCAGATACGACGGCACGTAGCACATCGGGTCCCACTGCCCCTGCTCGTCCACGAACAGGTTGGTGTCGTCCAGGATCGCGGTCACCGCCAGCGGCACCGGGTCTTCCACGGACGAGAAGACGATCGGATAGTGACGCTGGGCGGTGGCGAACTCCGGCAGCGTCAACGGGATTGCACGGACGTTGCGCACGAAGTCATAGGGGCGCTCCGGCGGCGTCAGCCCCAGCGCACCGTGCTGCTCCGGGGTCAGCAGTTCCGGCTGCTCGTAGAGGAACGCGCTGCCGGTCAGCACCGGCTCGGCGCCCTGTTGCGGTTCATCCGTCATCCTTTTTCTCTCCTGGGTCATTGCCGCCTTCGCCCGGCCGCACCGGGACGCCCTTCTCCTTGTCGTCTTTCGCCGGTGCCTGGTCCTCGCGGGACTCGCGGGATTCCTCTTCCTTGCGGTCGATCTCCTCCAGCATCACCTTCAGCCATTCACTGATGTCGCTCACTCGACCCCGGCCTCCTGTTGTGTCTCGCCCGCGTCAGCGTCGGGGTCCGATTCGATCATCATCTCGTCGATGAGCTCGGCCACTTCGGCCAGCGTGGGTGCGTCCGGATCCGGCTCGACGACATTCGCCACCAGGCGCACGCGGCGCGCCAGCTCGTTGTCGTCCCGGCTCAGCACGCGGATGGGGACGCCCCTCGCATCGGCGGCCGCACGCCGCGCGTTCGCGCGCTCGTGTTCCTCGGCGAACGCACCCGATTCCTGCCTGGCCCGCTCCATCAGCTCCTCGAGGAGCGCGTCCCGATCACGCTCGTCCTCCGCCAGCATCGGATGCGACTCCATATAGAACTCCCCCGCCCGGCGGCCGTAGAGCAGCGGCTGATTGACGATGGTGACGGGCGTGCCCCGATCCACCTGTTCGTACAGGGTCTCGATGTTCTCCGGGTAGAGCCGCACGCAGCCGTGACTCACCCGCATGCCCACGCCGTAAGGCTGGTTCGTGCCGTGGATCAGGTAGCCCGGCATGTCGAGCTGCAGTACCCGGTTGCCCAGCGGGTTGTCCGGGCCCGGCTCCACCACCGCCGGCAGCGGCTTCCCCGCCTCGGCGTGTTCCTGGCGCACCGACCAAGGCGGATACCACACCGGATCCCGGGCCTTGTCGATCACCTCGGCCGTGCCGGTCGGCGTCTCCCAGCCCTCGCGGCCGATACCGATGGGGTGGGTGATCACCGTCTGTGCCTCGCCTTCGTCCGCCGGCGGAAAGTAGAACAGGCGCTTGGCGGCGATGTTCAGCACGATGCCCTCGCGGGGCGCGTCCGGCAGCACGAACTGGGTGGGCAGCACCACGATAGCGCCCTCGCCCGGCAGCCAGGGGTCCACGCCCGGGTTGGCCTGCACGAGTTCGTCGTACCCCAGGCCGTAGGCACGCGCGATGTCCGAGAAGGTGTCGGACTCCCGCGCCTGGATGATCTGCACCTCGCCGACCACGCTCTGGCCCGGCGACGCCAGCTCGAAGCGGTCGGCTGCGATCGGCTCACGTTCCTCCAGCGTGTCGATCCAGCGCACGTTACCCTCGGCGGCTTCCTGACCGCCGGTCGCGGCGCAGCCGGCCAGTGCCAGGCCCATGACGGCGGTGACGAGCGTGCCGGTCGGGCGGCGAACTATGGGACAGCGGGTGGTCATCGCGGGGATTCTAGCGGATGGCGGCAGTGGCCGCCTCAGACCGCCAGTCCGAGGTAGTACAGCGTGGCCAGGAACGCGAGCACCATCAGCGCGAGCGCGCCCAGGTTCAGCGCGGTCCGCCAGACGGAGCGCCGGCGGCGCACGTCCCGCCGTATCGACTCCGCATCGGCGCCGCCGGGCCCGGCCGGGTTGAGGCGCCAGCGCTGTCCACCCTGCCGGGGCACCGGCGTGAAGTACTCCCGCCAGCCTTCCAGGATGCGCTGGGTGCGGCCCATGTCGACGGCTGCCCCGCGGGCGATGCGCAGCACCGACAGCCCCTCCGGCGGCCCTTCCTCGAGGACCGCGGCGATGCGCTGGATGTCCGAAGACAGGCGGCGGTCGAACAGCAGGGGGAACGAATAGGATCGATTCATGACGGCATGGCTGTGTCGGTGTCAGGGTTGCCGCGGGGCGGACGCCGGCAGGCCCGCAGGGCGAGCGGCCAGCGCACCCGGCGCGGTCCCGGCCCCCAGAGCGCCTCCAGGCGCCCGGCGACCTCGGCCAGCGGATCGCTGCCGGTCGCCTCCCGGCAGCGCGTCAGCGCCGACCAGGTGGAGAGATAACCGAGCATCTGCCCGGCCTGCCATTCCGCCTCCATGTGGAAATCCGGCGTCTCGATCTCCAGCCACGGCATCCCGATGGTGCCATAACCCGCCTCGATATGCCGGCGCTCGGGCGGCCACCAGGGGCCGAGCGGCCCGCGGTAGAACTCGAGCACCAGCGCGTCGACGGCGGGATCGACGGTGCAGAGTTCGTAGCACCACGCCGCCAGCAGTCCGTCGTCCGCGAGCACCCGGCCCGCCTCGGCGAAGAACCGGTCCCGGTCGAACCAGTGCAGTGCCTGGGCCACCGTGATCAGGTCGGCCGAGGCCTCCGGCAGTCCGGAGTCCTCCGCCGGCGCCACCCGGAAGCGCACGCCCGGCAGGGCCGGCGCCCGGCGGATCTGGGCCTCGCTCGCGTCGGTCGCCTCCACCCGGCGGAAACGCGCCGCCAGGCCCGCCGCCGCCTGCCCGCTGCCGGTGGCGCAATCCCACGCCATGCCGCGGCCGGGGGCCGCGGCCGCCAGCCAGTCGAACAGCGCCTCCGGATAGCGGGGCCGGTAGCGGGAGTAGTCGCCGGAGACGCCGGAGAAATGATCGCGGAAGCTCATGCCGAAGCTCGGGCCGAAACTCAGGCCGAGAAGTCCCGTATCCAGATCCAGCCTTCCCGCGCGGCCAGCGCACGGTCGGACGGCGGCGGGCAGTGGCCGGCGAGGAAGTCGGCCCCGGCCAGCGCCGCCAGTGCGGCGTCGAGCACGTCGGCTGCATCCAGCATCAGACCGCGATGCTCGCCCGGGTCGAGTTCCGTGGCGAGACCGTCGAGGATGACCGTCCGCAGCTCGCGGGCGGCCGCCGGCTTGTAGCGCCGGGCGGGCAGACCGCGGGCGAGCAGCACGGCGGCGGGATAGACCTCGATGGCCGCGCTGGCGGCGAGTGCCGACGACCAGGCGAGCGGGATGGGCTCGGCGCGCAGTTCGCGCAGCGCGCCGAGCACGCCCAGGGCCGCGACAGCGGTGCGGGCGATGCGGTCTGCGCCCACCTCCAGCGGCTGCTTGCCGAGCCGGCGGCGCACGAACTCGTCGGTGGCGCGGCGAAAGAGGCGATTCGGCTCGGTCTGCCTCAGCGCGGCTCCGGCCCGGTGGGGTGCGATCGTCTCACCGAGCGCGGCCGGCCAGCCGAGTGGCGCGTCCAGGCAGAACAGCGCCGGCCCGTCGCCTGCAGCCGCTGTGGCCAGGCGGGCGACGGAACCGGGGCCGTCGCCGAGGGCGGCGTGAGTCACCCGGTAGCGCTGCGCGTCCCGGGTGATCCCCACCACGCCGGTCTTGCGCGGGTCGGTGGCGCAGTCGATGCCGACAATGGTCTGAACCTCAATGGTCTGCTCCCCTATGGTCTGCTCCCCTATGGTCTGCTCACCAATGGTCGGGACCATGGTGTCGTCGCCGGCGGTCACAGCGCCACCACGGCGTCGGGGCCCACCGCGAACACCCGGTCACCCGGCGCCGGCCGGATGTTCTGTCCGCCGGTGAAGGTGCCGAAGGCCGGCAGCACGGCGTGCTCGTCCCGGAACCAGAACACGGGCAGGCGCAGCCGGTCGGCGCCGGTACGCAGGCGCACCGCCGGATGCAGGTGGCCGCCGAGGCCGTAACCGCGACCGTCGGGCTCCGGCTCGTGCTGCAGCACGAAGGGCGGTTCCGGCCGGGGCTCGGCGAACCAGCGGATCCGCGCATCGAGTCTCTGCCGCGTCGCGGGCCGGTCGTGGTTGCCGGCGACGATGCTGACGGCCGCCTCCACGCCGTCGAGCCAGGCGGAGATCGCGTCCAGCCAACGATCCGTCTCGCCGGGCGGCGCATGGGTAAAGTCGCCCAGCACGACGAGTTCCCCGGCGCCGAACTGCGCCACCAGCCGGGCCAGGCGCTGCAGGTCCGATTCGGTCACGCCGCCGGGCACGGCCAGACCCGCCCGGCCGAACGTCCATTCCTTGCCGAGATGCACATCCGCTACCAGCAGCATGCGGCGCCGCGGCCAGTACACGGCCCGGTCGTGGTGCAGCAGCAACCGCTCGCCGGCGCAGTCGATCGGCACGGCGCCGGCGGACGCCTCGGGTGCCACCGCGCTCATGCGCTCTTCCGCCGCCGCTCGGCGGCGCGCTCGAGGCTGGCGGCCATGCGCTCGACCCGGTCGCGCCAGGTCTCGTTGGAGAGGATCTGGCTTTGCAGGCGCTCCGCCCACAGCGGGAAGGCCAGCGGCGTCAGCCGGTCCGGCCGCTCGATGACGATGTCCTTCCGCCCGATCGACGTCAGCGTCTCGCGCATGCGCCGGGCCTCGAGCTGGTTCTCCAGCACCTCCCGGCGGGCCTGGTCCAGCAGCAGGTTGTCGCTGTCGTAGCGTTCCAGCACGTCGAAGATGAGTCCGCTGGAGGCCTGGATCTGGCGGGTCGACTTGCCGCGGCCGGGATAACCCTGGAATACCAGGCCGGCGATGCGGGCGATGTCACGGAACCGGCGCCTGGCGATCTCGCTGGTATTCATGCAGGCGAGCAGATCGGCCTCCAGGTCGCCGGGCGCGAACAGCCCGGCGAGGCGCTCCTCGTCGATGGCCGGCTCCTCGCTGCAGAGCAGCTCCAGGCCGTAGTCATTGGCCGAGAGCGTGAAGGTGGCGGGCGTCTCGCGGGACAGCCGCCACGCGATCAGGGTCGCGAGCCCCTCGTGCACCAGCCGGCCGGCGAAGGGATAACAGAACAGACTGACGCCCTCGCGGCTGCGGGTGACCTCCACCAGCAACTCGCCGGGCACCGGCAGCCGGGACCAGCGCCGCTGCAGGTCCAGCAGGCCGGCAACCGCGGTGACCTCCGCCGGATCGTCCGCGCCGGATCCGGCCGCCGCCAGCACCTCCAGCACGCTGTCCGCCAGCTCGGTGGACAGCGGCATGCGCCCGCCCTGCCAGCGGGGCACGGTGCGCTTGCCCTTTTTCGCCCGCCGCACGTAGGCGGTCATGTCGCGCACCTGAGCGAGCTCGACCAGACGGCCGGCGAACAGGAATCGATCGCCCCGTTCCAGCCGGGAGACGAAGGACTCCTCGATGGTGCCGAGCGAGCCTCCCGTCAGCCAGCGGATGTTCATCGCGGTGTCGCTGGCGATGGTGCCGATTCCCATGCGGTGGCGCTGGCCGATGCCCCGGTCCGTCACCCGGTAGCGTCCGTCCACGGCCTCCACGCGCCGGTACTGCGGATAACCCTGCAGCGCCTGGCCGCCGCGGGTGACGAAGTCCATCACCCAGCCCCATTCGGTATCCGAGATGCCGGCGAAGGCGTGGCTACGGCCCACCTCCGCGCGCATGGCCTCCGCCTCGAAGCCGCCGCCGAGCGCGACGGTGACCAGGTGCTGCGCCAGCACGTCCAGCGAGCGGACCAGCGGCCGGCGTGCCTCGATGCGCCCCTGCTCCGCCGCCCGGCGCGCGGCCGCGATCTCCACCAGTTCGAAGGCGTGGGTGGGCACGCACAGCACTTCCGAGACGGCGCCCGGCTGATGGCCGCTGCGCCCGGCACGCTGCAGCAGCCGGGCGACGCCCTTCGGGCTGCCCACCTGCATCACCTGGTCCACCGGGCTGAAGTCCACGCCCAGGTCGAGCGACGAGGTGCACACGACGCAGCGCAGCTCGCCCGCCCTCAGGCCGTCCTCGATGCGCTGCCGCAGCTTGCGGTCGATGGAGCCGTGATGGAGCGCGATGCGCCCCACCCAGTCCGGCCGCGCATCCACCAGCCCCTGGAACCACAGCTCCGCCTGGGAGCGGGTGTTGGTGAACAGCAGCGTGGAGCCCTTCGACTCGATGGCCTCGACCACCGCCGGCAGCAGCCGTATGCCCAGGTGGCCGGCCCAGGGGAAGCGCTCGAGCGTCTCGGGCAGCACCGAGCGGATGCGCACGGTCTTCGGCGCCTGTCCGCGCACGAGACGGCCCTCCGCGCCCGGGCCGAGCAGCACGTCCCGGGCCTCGGCGAGGTTCGCCAGCGTCGCGGACAGCCCCCAGGTCCTGAGCCCGGGCGCGATGCCGCGCAGCCGTGCTAGGCAGAGCTCCAGCTGCACGCCCCTCTTCGTGCCGAGCAGCTCGTGCCACTCGTCCACCACCACGCAGGCGAGTCGCCGGAACCAGCTGGCGCCGTCGGCGTAGCTCAGCAGCACCGACAGACTCTCGGGTGTCGTGACCAGGGCCTCGGGCGGCCGTCTGCGCTGCCTTGCCCGCACGGACTGGGATGTATCGCCGCTGCGCACCTCCACCCGCCAGTCGCTGCCGAGGGCGGCCGCCGCCTCTGCCAGGTTCTGCCGGGTATCGACCGCCAGCGCGCGCAGCGGCGTGATCCAGAGCACACGCGGAGCGCCGTCCGCGCCGCCCGCCGCCGCAGCCTCCGCCAGCGGGCCGAGCCAGGCCGCCAGCGACTTGCCGCTGCCGGTCGGCGAATGAATCAGCCCGGACTCGCCGGCGAGGTAGGCGTCGCATGCCTCGCGCTGGAAGTCGAACAGGCGCCAGCCGCGCTCGTCGAACCACGCCTGCAGCCGCGCATCGAAATCGCCTGTCACACTTGCCGTCAAATTCTCGCTCACGAGGGCACCAGCGCCCTCAGGCTCTCGATGTCGTCGGCGTCATCCACGCTCAGGTCCCGGCGCCAGCGGGCGATGCGGGGGAATCTGAGTGCCACGCCGGACTTGTGGCGGCGCGAGGCATTGATGCCCTCGAAGGCGATCTCGAACACCTGCTCCGGCCGGACGGAACGAACGGGCCCGAAGCGCTCCACCGTGTTGCGCCGGATCCAGCGGTCCAGCTCCCGGATCTCGGCGTTGTCCAGGCCGGAGTAGGCCTTGGCGATGGGCACCAGGTCGCCGTCCCGCCAGACCGCGAAAGTATAGTCGGTGTACAGGTTGGCCCGCCGCCCGTGTCCGGGCTGTGCATAGATCATGACGGCGTCGACGGTGTGGGGCGCCACCTTCCACTTCCACCACAGACCCCGCTGGCGGCCGGTGCCGTAGGGCGAGTCCAGCGCCTTCAGCATCATCCCCTCCACCCGGCGCGCCCGGGACTCGCCGCGCAGCGCGGCATAGTCCGCCCAGTCGCTGGCATCCACGACCGGCGAGAGCCTGAGTGTCTCGTGTGCGGCCGGCACGACGTCCGCCAGTGCCGCACGGCGCTCGGCCAGCGGCCGATGCCGGAGGTCATCGCCGCCCTGCTCCAGCAGGTCGTAGGCGAGGAAGACCACGGGCACCTCCGCCAGCAGCTTCGCGCCGACGCGCTTGCGGCCGATGCGCCGCTGCAGCGCCGCGAAGTCCATCACGCCGGTCTCGGCGTCCCAGGCCAGGATTTCGCCGTCCAGCACCGTGCCGTCGGGGAGCACTTGCGCCGCATCTCGTACCTCGGGGAAACGGTCGGTGATCAGATCCTCGCCCCGGGACCAGAGAAAGCCGCGGCCGGCGCGGCGCACGAGCTGGGCGCGGATGCCGTCCCACTTCCACTCCACCTGCCAGTCCGCCGGCGTGCCCGGCAGGTCCGTGGGACGGTTGTCGTCCAGCGGCGCGGCCAGGCAGAAGGGATAGGGCCGGGAGACATCCGCCTCGCCGTCGTCCGGCGACATCAGCCGCTCGAAGAATCCCGCGTCCGGCTCCCATTGCCCCATCAGGCGATGCAGGATCACCGGCCGCGGCAGGCCGGCGGCCTCGGCCAGCGCGCGCGCCGCGAGCGTGCGGGAGACCCCCACCCGGAATGCGCCGGTCAGGAGCTTGTTCAGGAGGTAGCACTGCTCGTAGTCCAGGGTGGCCCACCAGCGCTTCACCCGCTCGCCCTGCTCGTCGGCGTCCAGCCCGCGCAGGGGCAGAATCTCCGTCTCCAGCCAGTTCGCCAGCGAACGATCGTCGGCGGGTGCCGCGCGGCCCGCGTCGGTCAGCAGCGCGATGGTCTCCGCCAGGTCGCCCACCGATGCGTAGGTGTCGTCCACCAGCCAGTCCGGCAGGTCCACGCTCTCGTACAGCCACTGGCGCAGGCGGGCCGGCCCCACCAGCCGCTTCATCCGGCGGCCGGACAGGAAGTAGACGGCCCAGGCGGCGTCCGCCGGCGGCGCGTCGGAGAAATAGCGCACCATCGCCGCCACCTTGAGGTTGGTGGAGGTGGTCTGGTCCAGCTCCTGGTAGAGGCGGCTGAAGTCATGCATGCCGGTGCCGCCCACTACTGGTCATCGCCGCTGCCCTCGTACAGAGTCTCCAGCGCGGCCGCGTCGACACCCCGCTCCCGCAGCAGGCGCACCAGCGCATCCGTGTGGCCGTGGGTGGCCAGCACGCGGGAGGCGCCGGTCTCCTCGATGGTCCGGAGCAGCGACGGCCAGTCCGCGTGGTCGGAGAGCACGAAGCCCCGGTCGTAGCCCCGCCGGCGGCGCTGGCCGCGGATGCGCATCCAGCCCGAACAGAAGCCGGTGCTGGCCTGGCGGAAACGGCGCATCCAGGTGCTGCCCGCCGCGCCGGGCGGGGCGATGATCAGCTCGCCGGCGTAGTCCCCCTTGCGGCGGAGGTCCACCTTCTCCGTCGGCAGCATGGCGACGCCGGCCTCCCGATAGACGGCCACCAGCGCGTCCACGGCGCCGTGCACGAATACCCGCTCGTCGGTGAATGCCGCAAGCTCGGCCAGCACCCGCTGGGCCTTGCCGAGCGCGTAACAGAACAGCACCGACGGCCGTCCGGAGCCCGCGTTGCCCTGCCACCAGTCGTGGATCTCGGCGGCGGTCTCGCGACCCGGCTTCCAGCGGTAGATCGGCAGCGCGAACGTGGCCTCGGTGATGAAGGTGTCGCAGGGCACGACCTCGAACGGCGCGCAGGTGGGGTCGGCGTCCCGCTTGTAGTCGCCGGAGACCACCCAGACGCCCTCCTCGCCCTCGATGCGGATCTGCGCGGACCCGAGCACGTGGCCGGCGGGATGGAAGGAGACGGTGGTGTCGCCGAATGCGAGGCGCTCGCCCCAGCCGACCGGGCGGATGTCGGCGTCCGCGCCGAGGCGTTTCCTCAGCAGGCCGACGCCGGGCGCCGCCGCGTAGTAGACCTGCGAGCCCGGCCGGGCATGGTCAGCGTGGGCATGGGTGACGAGCGCCGTCTCCGCCGGACGCCAGGGGTCGATGTGGAAGCCGCCGGCCGCGCAGGCGAGGCCGGTGTCGGTCGCGCGGACCAGCACGCCCCGGGTCAGGACTCCGGCTTCTCGATGGCCGGCGGCGCGCCGCAATCGGGAGTCTTGCCGGCGGCAAGCGCCTCGTTATACAGCTTCAGCGCCACCGGGTAGTGCGCGACCAGCTTGTCGATGCGGTCCTCGCTGGAGGGGTGGGTGGAGAGGAACTCGGGCGGCTCGCCCTTGTTCTTCGCGCGCATGTTCTTCCACAGCTCCACGCTCTCGCGGGGGTCGAAGCCGGCGCGGGCCATGTACTCGATGCCGACGATGTCCGCCTCTCGCTCCTGGGTGCGCGTGAACGGCAGCGTGATGCCGAGCTGGGCGGCCATCTGGATCGCGGTGGAGGCGCTCCGGTTGGCCATGGCCGTGCCGCCGACGATGGCACTCAGAAAGCCCACCGTGTAGCCGGTGGCCGTCGCCCGCGAGGCGCGCTCGTTGGGGTGGCGGGCGGTCACGTGGGCGACCTCGTGGCCCATGACCGCGGCGAGCTGGTCGTCGTTCTCCGTGACGCCGAGCAGGCCGGTGAACACCGTGATCTTGCCGCCGGGCAGCACGAAGGCGTTCACCTCCGGCCGCTCGACCACCGCCAGCTCCCAGTTCAGCGCGGCCATCTCGCCCTCGAGCTGGCCGACGATGGCATTGGCGACGCAGGCGACGAAGTCGATGGTGGCCCGGTCCGTCGACAGCGGCATCTCCGCCCTCAGCTGGGTGAAGGCCGCTTCTCCCTGGGCCTGGAGCTCTTCGTCGGACTTCAGGATCAGCTGACTGCGCCCCGTCGGTGACGTGGCGCAGGCGGTTGCCAGGACCAGGCTCGCGGCGATCACGCCGGCCGCGGTCAATCGAAACAATTGGAGCGAACGGGTCTGCTTCATGGCAATGCTCGTCGGGTCTCGGTGTTCATTCAGACTGGCCGCGCCCGGCCGAGTTCCGGCCGCGGCGCCCCGGGGGAAGGCTCCGGAGAGCTTCCCGCCGGATTCTAAACCAGCCCGCCGCCGGGCGCTCAGCGCAGGTAACGGCTCTCCTGCAGGCGCCGCCACAGGATGTCGGCAGCCCGCTCCGCGAGGGCATCCATGGAGTGCAGCACCTTCTTCGGCAGCGGCTGCTTGATCTCGTAGGTGACCTTGTACACGTCCCGGTCCTCGACGGCCTTCACCAGCAGCTCGTCGCTGGTGGCGAGCTCGTCGGCCAGCGACAGCGCGATGGCCTGGGTGCCGTACCAGTGCTCACCGGTGGCCACCTTCTCCATGTCCAGGTCCGGCCGATAGCGGCCGACGGCGTCCTGGAAGAGCGTGTGCACCTCCTCGAGTTCCTGGCGCAGCTTGTCCCGGTCCTCTTCCGTGTTCTTGCCGAACATCGTGACCGTGCGCTTGTACTTGCCGGCGGCGATCTGCTCGAACTCCACACCGTGGTTGTCCAGCATGCGGTTGAAATTGGGCAGCTGCGCCAGCACGCCGATGGAACCCAGGATGGCGAACGGCGCCGCCACGATGCGGTCGGCGATGCAGGCCATGAGGTAACCGCCGCTGGCGGCCACCCGGTCCACGGCCACGGTGAGCTTCACGCCGGCCTCGCGCAGACGCACCAGCTGGGAGGCCGCCAGGCCGTGCTCGTGAACCATGCCGCCGGCATTCTCCAGCCGCAGCAGCACCTCGTCGCCTTCACCGGCCACGGCGAGCACCGCGCTCACCTCCTCGCGCAGGGCGGCGACGCCCGTCGCCTTGATGTCTCCCTTGAAGTCGACCACGAAGGTGCGGGGCCGGGACTCGTCGCTCTTCGCGGCGCTCTTTGCGGCCTTCTTGGCCGCCGCCTTCTCGGCCTTGGCCAGCGCCTTGGCGGCCTTGCGGTTGACCACGCTGCGCTTGAGCGTGCCTGCCAGCTTGCGGTAGCGCTCGTTCAGGTTCTCGACTTTCAGGCCTTCGCCACCCGAGACCTTGCGCGACGCTGCGGCGCCGGCGGCGATGATCACCAGCACGGCGGCGACGAAGGTGATTGTCTTGGCCAGAAACAGGCCGTAGTTGGCGAAGAAGTCTTCCATCCGGGAGTCCCCGCGTCAGGAGGCGGCCGAGGCCGCCTCGCTCGCCTCGGTAGCTATGCCCACGTTGTTCTGCTCGAGCACACGCTCTGCCCGGTAACTCGATCGCACCAGCGGCCCGGCCACGACCTCCAGGAATCCTCTCGCCAGACCGGCTTCCCGGTAGCGCGCGAATTCCTCCGGCGAGACGAAACGCTCCACCGGCAGGTGATTGCGGGTCGGCTGCAGGTACTGGCCGAGTGTCAGGATGTCCACGTCGATGGCGCGCAGGTCGTCCATCGTCTCGAAGATCTCCTCGTCGGTCTCGCCGAGGCCCAGCATCAGGCTGGTCTTCGTGAGCACGTCGGGCCGGTAGCGCTTGGCGTGCGCGAGCACGGACAGGGTCTTGTCGTAGCCGGCGCGGGGGTCGCGCACGGGATGGGTGAGCCGGCGCACGGTCTCCACGTTCTGGGCGAAGACTTCCAGACCCGAATCCACCAGCAGCTCCACCGCCGCGGTGTCGCCGTCGAAGTCAGGCGTGAGGGCCTCCACCGCCGTCTGCGGCCGGAGTGCCTTGATCTCGCGCACGCACGCCGCGTAGTGGGAGGCGCCCCCGTCGGGCAGGTCGTCCCGGTCCACGGAGGTGAGGACCACGTAATTGAGATTCATGAGCTCGACCGCGCGGGCGGTGTTGGCCGGCTCCTCGGGATCAAGCCAGCCCCGGGGGTTGCCCGTATCCACGGCGCAGAAGCGGCACGCACGCGTGCACACCGAGCCCATCACCATGATGGTGGCGGTGCCGGCGTTCCAGCACTCGCCGATATTCGGGCACATCGATTCCTCGCAGACGGTGCTGAGCCGGTTGTCGCGCACGGTCTGCTTCACGGCGGAGTATTTCCGGCCGGCAGGCATCTTCGCCCGCAGCCAGCGCGGCTTGCCGCCGCGGGTCACCGGCTGCTCGTCACGGCCGGTCTTGATACCGTTCTTGATCGCGGTGAAGCCGGCGTCCGTCCGGTACTTCTCGCCGCTGCGGGCGCCGCCGCGGGCGTTACCCTGGACGATGGGAATGCCGCGGAAACCTTCGGTCTTGTCTGTCATGGGTCCCTGACCTTCTGGCCATCCGGAAGCTGACCGGCTATTGTCGCATGCCGCACCGCGGCATCAAACTCTGTCGCACTTGTGTCGTCACACGCCTCCCCGGAGCCGCGTCATGCCATTGCAAGGTCACCTTAGAAAAATGCGTGCCGAGCACAGTGCGCCCGTGAGCTACCGGCTGCCGCTGGACGACAGCGAGGAGCCCCTGAACGCCTACCTCGGCCGGGAGATCGCTCTCACCCACACCGGCGCCATCCACTGTGTGGCCTGCGGGCGCAAGACCTCGAAGAGCTTCAATCAGGGCTACTGCTTCCCCTGTGCCCGGGGGCTCGCCCGCTGCGACATCTGCATCGTGCGCCCGGAGCGCTGCCACTTCCACGAAGGCACCTGCCGCGAGCCGGACTGGGGCGAGACCAACTGCATGCGCTCCCACGTCGTCTACCTGGCCAACTCCTCCGGGCTGAAGGTGGGCATCACCCGCGCCTCCCAGGTGCCCACACGCTGGATCGACCAGGGCGCCCGCCAGGCGCTGCCCGTCCTGCGCGTGGCGAGCCGGCGCATCGCCGGCCTGGCCGAGGTGGCCATCGGCCGCCACGTCTCCGACAAGACGGACTGGCGGCGCATGTTGAAGGGCGACCCGGAGCCGCGCGCGCTCGCGGACAGCCGGGACGAGTTGCTGGAGCTCGCGGGGCAGGAGCTCGATGCCATCGCCGCCGAGTTCGGCGCCGGCACCATCGAGCGGGTGGCGGATGCGGAGGAAGTGGTGATCGAGTACCCGGTCAGCGAGTACCCGGACAAGGTTCGCGCACTGAATCTGGACAAGACGCCTGCGGTCACCGGCACCCTGCTAGGGGTCAAGGGGCAGTACCTCATCCTCGACAGCGGCGTACTGAACGTACGCAAATACGCCGGCTACGAGGTGGTATTCGAGGCCTGAACCGGGCGGTGGGCAAAAAAACGCCCGGGCAAGCCGGGCGTATCAACGGGAGGCTCGAAAGCCTGGAGAGAAACGTTCGCGGCCGCGCCGCGTCCTACCGCTATTCAGTGCACCCTGGCCCAGCGCAGCAGCTGGACGCAGTCGGCGTCGAGTTCGAAGTTGTGCGCCAGCAGGGCCTCGATGTCCTCGGGCTCCACGTCGGCGCCGGCCGGCCGGCACAGCTCGACGATACCGCTGTATTCGTCGGCCTCCCGGCTGCCGCCCTCTCTCAGGACGAACTCCGCGTAGTACTGGGCACAGTGTCTTCCCATGTGCCCGAGGATAGGCAGCCGGGCCGCGGCGTTTCTGTGAGCCGCTGCACAGAATCGCCCTTCGTCCCCTTCTTCATACCCTTCTTCATATCCAAGGGCCGCATGATGGGTCCCGGCACACAGCGCCCGCGCCGTTGCTCCCGCTCCGCTATCGCCCTGCTTCGCTCCTGCAGTCGATTCATGATTCCGCTCCCCACTGGCTGCGCCGATTCGCGCCAATTCGTCTTGCTCTTGTATTACTGGATGCAGCCGCGAGCGAATTGGTTGCAACGCCCCCCACCCGACGTAACACTATCGGGATATTCGTTATCGACAGACGCGGCCGGCAGCCGGCCGGGGTCCCGAGGAAGAACCAATGCCCCATTCCATGACACGCCTTGCCTCCCCCCTCCTGTGTCTGCTGGCCCTGGTAGCCATGGCGGCGACCGCCGGCGCCCAGGAACTGAGAGCCACCCTGTTCGAGGACGCCGACGCCGCCCGCGAAGCCGCGGAGCAGGCCCAGGCTTCCGTGCTGTCGCCGCGAAACTGGGACCGGGGTCTCAAGGCCTACGAGACAGCGGAGGAGGGCCTGGAGCGGGGGCGTAACGTCGACTACATCCGTGGCAAGCTGGCCGAGGCCGAAGAAGCCTTCGGCAAGGCCGCCGAGGCGGCGGAACTCGCCCGCATCACGCTGGCGACCGTGATCGAGACCCGCAAGGACGCCCGCGAGGCCGAGGCCCCCGCGCGCTCCGCCCCAATCTGGGAGGATGCCGAAAGGAAGTTCGCCGATGCAATACGGGAACTGGAAAGCGGCGACCTGCGGGACGCCCGGGAACGGGCCGAGGAGGCCGAGAGCCTCTACCGGGACGCCGAACTCTCCGCCATCAAGAGCCGTTACCTGAGCGAGACCCGGCGGCTGCTGGAGGAAGCAGACCGCGCCCGGGTCGAGCGCTACGCGCCGATCACGCTGGCGCGCTCCAGGCGCCTGCTGCAACAGGCCGAGAAGGAGCTGAACGAGAACCGCTACGACACCGACCTGCCCCGCAGCCTCGCCCGCCAGGCCAACTACGAGGCCCGGCACGCCATCCGGCTGGCCGACGTGGTCCGCGACGTCCGCGACGACGACATGACCGTGGAGGAACTCATCCTCTCCTGGGAGCGCGCCCTCACCGCGGTGGCCGGCGCCGCCGACATCGTGCCCGACCTGGTCGACGGCAACGAGGAACTCACGGCCGAACTGGTCGCCTACGTCGAGAATCTCCGCTCCCGCAATCAGTCGCTGGAACAGGATCTCGCCGACAGCGTCTCGCGGGTGGCGGAGATGGAAGAGGAGCTCCGCATCCTGGACGAGCGGCTCGGCGGCGCCACCGAGGAGCGGCGCGAGCTGATGGAGCGCCTGCAGGCCCAGAACCGCATCCGGGAGCAGTTCGCGCAGGTGGAGAAGATGTTCGAGCGCGACGAGGCCCAGGTCTTCCGCGAGGGCAACGACGTGACGCTGCGCCTGGTCGGCCTGAGCTTCCCGAGCGGCAGCGCCTCGCTGGAGGCCGAGCACTACCCGCTGATGGAGAAGGTGGAAGCCGCCATCAACGTCTTCCCGCGCAGCCAGCTGACCGTCGAGGGCCACACCGACAGCTACGGCGGCGACGAGAGCAACGTGCGCCTGTCCCAGGCGCGGGCCGAAGCCGTGATGCAGTACATGATCAACGCGCTGCGCGTGCCGAGCTACCGGCTGAGCGCCACCGGCTACGGCGAGACCCGCCCGATCGCGAGCAACGAGACCGCGGACGGCCGCGCCCGCAACCGCCGCATCGACATCGTCATCAGCCCCGAACTCGACGACATGTAGGAGGGCCTTCAGGCCCGACCGGCTGTGGGAGGGCCTTCAGGCCCGATTCCCTTCTTTCCTGGCCGTCGTGCGGGGGTATCCATCTTGCTCCCGACAAAAGGTCGCGGCGATGGATACCCCCGCACGACGGCCGTGCTCGTGGTGGCGTGAAGGAAGCGCCAGTCAGCAGCGCCTGCTGACTGGTGCCAACCCTTTCGGCCACCGGCCCGTCAGCGGGTGGACCAGGGTTGCGGGGTCGTCCGGAACGCGCTGCAAGCCTCGATGGGCATGTGGGAGGGGCTTCAGCCCCGATCAGCGCTCGGCCACCTCCGGCGAAGATCGGGGCTGAAGCCCCTCCCACAGTGAGCGTCCCCGCGACCCTTGCCCACCCGATGGCGGGCCTACACCAAAAGAAAGGAATCGGGCCTGAAGGCCCTCCTACGTGGCCGTGGCGGAGCGCCACCAGTCCGCGATCACGCCGCCGGTGGTGCGGTTGACCAGGTAGCCGTACTCGCTGTGCACGTTCAGCTCGCCGTCCTTGCGGAAGAAGTTCAGCACCTCGTAGTCTTCGATGTCCTCGATCAACCCCGCGGCCAGCATCTCCCGGTAATCGCGACGGAACGAGCGGTCCAGCGCCGTGAGCTCGCCGATGGCGGCGATGTTGACCCAGCGGCGGATGTTGTCCGGGTAGCGCTCCGTCCCGTCGGCGTCCCGGCCCTTCAGCCGGCGCTGCACGAAGCGTTGGCCGAGCGGGCTGCCGAGGGTGAGGAAGAGATCGACCCGGCCGGGATGCGCATCGACGCGGGAGAGTTCCCACAGGGAGTCCCAGGCGATCACGGAGCCGAGGGAATGGCCGATGAGCAGCACCGGGCGGCCCTCCCGCCAGGCGGCGTCCAGACGAATCTCCAGCCGGCGCCGCACGCGCCGGCCGATCTCTCTGACGTCGTGGAGGTACCGGCGCACGTCCTGCAGCGTGACCTGCATGCGCTCGTCCGCCAGGTGGGGGATCAGAAACGGCAGCACATCCCCCAGGATGTAGGCGAAACGCTTCAGCCGCTTGCCCCAGGAGCGCGCCTCGGCGGCGTCCTCGTCGGTGGGTCCGGGCTTGGCCAGTAATTCCTCGATGGCGGCGAGATCCGGCTCGATGTCGGCGTGGGTGTTGTAGAAAACCCAGGTCCAGTCCGCCAGCGTCAGGCAGTCACCGCAACCGGACATGGCAGCGGCGACGTCCGCGTCCGCCCGGCGGACGCCCTCGATCAGAGTGCGCCAGATCTGCTGACGATGGCGCTCTGGCTCCGGCTTAGGCTTCATGCCGGGGACGAAGATGATGACGGGGCGTGCCACGGCCCGCGCTCAGTCGGTCCCCAGCAGGTCCAGCAGGGCGTCGAAGTCCGGCACCTCCGCGTGGGGCGGTGCCAGCTCGTCCGGCCACGGCTCGCCCCGGCGGTTCACCCAGACCGTCAGCATGCCGGCCCGGCGCGCGCCCTCGATATCGTGGTCCGGGTGATCGCCCACGTGCAGCACCTCGGCCGGCTCGCTGCGCGCGTGCTGCATGGCCTGCGCGAAGATCTGCGGATGAGGTTTCGGCGCCCCCGCCGACACTGCGGTCACGATGCCGTGGAAGAGATGGCCCACGCCGATGCGATGCAGGTCCGCATTGCCGTTGGTGACCGCCACAAGCCGATAGCGGGGATGCAGAAGCTCCAGCGCCGGCAGCACGTCCTCGAAGAACTCCACCTCATTGCGGTGGCGGTCGAAGATCTCGAAGGCCTCGTCCGCCAGCGTCTCGGCATAACCCACCGCCAGCGCCATCTCGCGCATGACCGCGCGGCGCAGAAAACGAAAGTCATGGGCCTGCTCCGGGTTGGCTGCCACGATCTCCTTGCGCAGTGCCAGCATGTCTTGCGGCGTATATCGCTCGGGGATGCGCGGATAACGGGTGGCCAGCCACTCGCCGAGCTTCTCCTCGGCGCGGCGGATCACCGGGGCCACGTCCCAGAGGGTGTCGTCGAGATCGATGGTGAGTGCGCGGATACTGTTCAGCATGAATTCCGGGTCCGGTCGATCATTCGCGGCGGGTCTCCCCGCGTGGGCCGCTATAATGGGTGTTCAGCTCACCGTTTCACAAGTGACCGCCGGGGTGACGATGAAATACCTGCACACCATGGTACGCGTCAGCGATCTCGACGAATCGCTGGACTTCTACTGCAACAAGCTCGGCATGCGCGAGATCCGCCGCCACGACAGCGAACAGGGCCGCTTCACGCTGGTGTTCGTCGCACCGCCCGGGAACGAGGACTGCCCCCTCGAACTCACGTTCAACTGGGACCCGGAGGAATACGGCGAGGGCCGCAACTTCGGCCACGTCGCCTACCAGGTGGAGAACATCTACGACACCTGCCGGCAGCTCATGGACGCCGGCGTCACCATCAACCGCCCGCCCCGCGACGGCCGCATGGCCTTCGTGCGCTCGCCCGACAATATCTCCATCGAACTGCTGCAGAAGGGCGACGCGCTGCCACCGGAGGAACCCTGGACGTCGATGGGCAACACGGGCCACTGGTAACCCCATGTAGGAGGGCCTTCAGGCCCGACCCGGCTCTGCTTTGCCGATAGGTCCTTCTCTTGGCGGGCCCGTAGCCGAGAGGCACGGCACCAGTCAGCGGACGTTGCTGACTGGCAGCTCCTTTACGCCACCGCGAGGCGGCCGTCATGCGGGGGTATCCATCGCCGCGACCTTTTGTCGGGAGCAAGATGGATACCCCCGCAGGGCGGCCACAATCGAAGGGATCGGGCCTGAAGGCCCTCCTACCGGTGCTTCGAGCCGGAGACGCTCGGCTGGTCCAGCGCCGCCGACGCCGGCTGGGTCGGCGAGCGCAACGTGATCAGCAGCACGCCGCCCAGCGTCAGCACGCCGCCGAGGACGATCCGGAGCGTGAGCTGGTCGTCCAGCAGCATTACGCCGAACATCACGCCGAACAGGGTCGACATGAGCATCAGCGGCGAGATCAGCGAGACGTCGTAGCGCTGCACCAGGTAGTAGGTGGCGCCATGGCCGAACAGACTGGCGCCGATGGCGGAGAAGCCCACCGCCGCCCAGCCCATCGTGTCCACGCCGGCGATGGCCGCCGCCTGGTTGTCCTCCAGGCCGAGGGAGGCCGCCGCCAGCAGCGGCCAGGAGATGACCGCAAGCCAGCCCTGCAGCTCGAACACACTGACGCCCTCCAGCTTCTTCATCAGCAGCATGCCGCTGGCCGCCATCAGGGCACCGGCGATCACGAAGGCGAGCGCGGGCAGGTAGCCGAGCACCCGGGGGTCGAAGCCGATGATCATCACGCCGGCGAACGACAGCGCAATGCCGGTCCAGCGTTTCCAGCGCACCTGCTCGCCGAGGAAGATGATGGACAGCACGGTGGAGAACGGTACGGCGAGCTGCAGAGCGATGGCCACCGTGGAGACGTCGTCCGCCAGCGCCAGCCCCTGGTAGATCAGCGTGAAGTGCAGTGCGCCCATGCTGAGCGCCACGCCCGTGATCAGCAGCATGCGCCCGCGGATGATCTTCAGTACGGGGAACAGCACCAGGAACAGCAGCAGGAAACGCAGCGAGGCGAACGCGAGCGGCGGCAGCTGCTCCATGACGAATTTGGCCGCCACCAGGTTGAAGCCGAAGACGAGATTGACGGCGAGGACGAGCACGATGTGCGGCAGGGTCATGGACGGAACGGGCGCGGCGCAAAGAGGCCGCGCAGCATAACACCCGGCCGGGCGGCAGTCAGACCGCGGCGGGCTCCGATGACGGCCGGCAGCGCTCCCACGCCAGCATCGCGCGCTTGCGGTCCGGGCCCCAGCGATAGCCGCCCAGTGCGCCGTTGCGCCGCAGCACCCGGTGGCAGGGGATGAGCCAGGCCACCGGGTTGGCGCCGACCGCGTTGCCGACGGCGCGGGATGCCCCCGGCCGGCCGGCGCGGGCCGCGAGTTCCGCATAGTCGGTCGTCTCGCCCGGCGGCACGGCGAGCAATGCCCGCCAGACCTGGTGCTGGAAGTTGGTGCCGCGGACGTGCAGGACGTGTTCGCCCGCCCCGCCGCGGAAGATCCCGTCGAGTAAGGCGCCGGCCTCCGGGTCGCGGGTAATGCGAGCGCCGGGCCAGGCCTCGGCGAGTTCCGCCAGCAGCGCCGCCTCGGGCCGTTCGCCGGCGAAGCCGAGCTCGACGATGCCCCGCGGGCTGCGCGCCAGGAAGGCGCGGCCGAAAGGCGTATCGCCACTGCCCGCCCGCAGCGCCACGCCGGCGCCACCGCTCTTGAACTCGCCGGGGGACACGGCCTCGATGCTGACGAACAGATCGTGCAGCCGCCCCGGCCCGGACAGGCCCGCTCCCCAGGCGGCCTCCTCCACGCTGGCGTCGGCCAGAAGGTCCGCCTCGGCGCTCACCAGCGACAGGCGGCGCAGATAGCGCAGCGGCGAGAGCCCGGACCAGCGGCGGAACAGGCGGCTGAAGTGGGCCGGGCTGACGCCGGCCACCGCCGCAATCTGCGCGAGCGTCGGGCGGTCCCGGTAATGAGCATCCATGAAGGCGATGGCCCGCTCCACGCGCGCGTAATCGGACTGTCTGAGAGGTGTCGCCATGGCAGTGAGGATAGTGGCGGGCGACAGACGGCACCACCCGGTTCTTGCGCCGGTCCCGGCATTCCCGGGACCGGTCGATTCAGGCGAGATGATCGAGGACTTCGTCCGCCTCGCTGGCGCCGCGCCGGCGGCCGCCGCGGGTCATCGCCTCCAACTGCCGGCCGAGGGCCCGACCGTCCCAGGTGCTGGCGGAGCCGCCGTAGCGCGAACGGTTGAGAAACTCGATTTCTTCCGCCGCCTCCGACGGCAGGCGTTCCGCGAGTTCGCCCAGCGAGCGCGGCGGCGAATCGGGCCAGCGCACCGCCCCCCAGGCCAGCAGCGCGCCGATGGCCGCGCCGGAATCGCCGCGATTGCACGCCTCTTTCACCGCTTTCAGACGCCGCGCCTCCTGCCGGAATCTCGGCGCCTCCCGCGGCACCCGTCGCACGCGCCGGGTGCGATGGGAGTACCACCAGCCGATCAGCGTCAGCACCCAGCCGCCCGCGAGGATCAGGCTCATCCGGTACCAGAATCCTTCCCCGGCAGCGGCCGGCGTCCGCGGCTGCATGGCCGCGGGCATCTCGGGCGGCGGCGCAGGCGGCTCCGCAGCGGCCCCCGGCAGCACTTCCAGCACACGGGGCGGCAGCGTGGCGATCTTCCACTCGCCCGCCCGCACGTCCCACCAGGGCACCTCGAGCGCCTCGAACTCCACCGAGCCGGCCTCGGACGCCACCAGGGCGAAGCTCTCCCGGCGAACGCCGAGCACGCCGTCGTCCACACCCAGCGTCTCCAGTTCCGGCTGATCGGAGTAGCTGCGCACCCCGTCCGGCACCGGCAGGTCCAGCGCCGGCAGCTGATTCGCCAGCAGTCCGGTCGCGCGCAACTCGATGCGCCGTGCCACCGGCTCGCCGGCGGTCACCGGGCCCCTGGACGGCTCCCATTCGTCGTCGAGATCGACCTCGATGGCGGGCAGCCAGGCCGCGTCCGGGTGCGACGCCGGCGGCGGCGGGATCGGCTGCACGTCCACGGTCACGGCTTCCGATGTGAACACCTTGCGCACTGTGCGCATGCCCTGATCGAGCAGGCGGGCCTCGAAGCGGGCCGGACCGATCTCCAGCGTGCCGCTCGCCTGCGGGAACAGCGCATAGCGGCGCTCCAGCACCGTGTAAGTGCGGCCGCCGATCACCGAATCGTAGCGGCGGTCGTCGTCGAAGGGCTGCACCAGCACCTCCACGCCGTCGAAGGACGGCTGCACCAGGCGCGGCTGGCGTGACGACACGCCGACGAAGATCTTTACCGAGTAGATGACCTGGGCCTGCACCCACGTCTCCCGGGAATCCACCTCGGCAACCAGGAAAATGTCCGCCTCTCCCGGCGGCACTTCCTCCAGTTCCTCGACGGTGATGGTGATCGGCTCGCTGGACTCGCCGTCGACCGTGAACGCGGGCACCGTCAGCTCGCCGGTGCGTTTTGCCATGAGCGAGACCGTCCACGTGCGGGAACGGCTGACCTGGCCGTTGACGATGGTCGTGCTCGACGTGCGGTTCTCGCTCAGGACGTCGAAGTCCTCCTCGAGCACGGTGAGATCCGGCTCGCCGGACAGGTCGCCGCCGATCTCCACCTTCAGCGTGAACGACTCGTTGATGCGGACATCGCCGCGATCCACGGTGGCCGTCACCGAGGCGAGCGCCAGCACCGGCAGCAGCAGCGCGACGGCCCCCACGAGCGCGGCCATTGCGGAGTTTGCGGCAACGATCCGGGACCGGCTCACCACGGCTGCACCTCTTCCTGTTCCGTCCACAACGGGTTGCCGTCCTGGTCGCGGCCCTCGCGCTGGTACTGATCGCGGAACTTCCGCCGCAGCAGACCGCCCGGGTCGTTCGGCACCCGGCGCAGCCACTGCTCCATCGCCTGCATCTGCTCCTGCCGGCTGCGCTCGTCACCGGAAGCGGCCGCCATGCGGCGCGAGTTCTGTTCGCCGTCGTCTCCCGCCTCGGCGGCTTCGGCGGCACGGCGCATCTCTTCCCGCAGCTCTTCGATGGCCCGTTGCTCTTCCGCGTCCGACGGGCTGGACTCGCCCTCGGCCTCGGCCTGGCTGCTGCCGTCCGCGCCCTGTTCGCCGGCCGGCTCGCCGTCCTGCTGCGCGCCGCCGGACTCGCCGTCCTCGCCCGCCTGCTCCTGATTCTGCGCGGACTGCTGCTGCCCGTCCTGGCTCTGCTGGCCATCCTGGCCGTCGCCGGACTCGCCCTCGCCGCCGGGCTGCTGTTGCTGTTGCTGCTGGAGCTGGCGCAGCAGATCCAGGTTATGGCGGGCATCCTCGTGGTCCGGCTCGGCGGCCAGTGCCTGCTCGTAGGCCTCCATCGCGGCCTCGAACTCGCCCTGCCGCGCGAGCGCATTGCCCCGGTTGTAGGCGGCGTCCACGCTGTCCAGTCCGGCGAAGGCCTCGGCGCTGGCCGCATAATCCCCGGCCCGATAGCGGGCGGCCGCTTGCCACGCGGGATCCTCGAACAGTTCGGCCGCCTCGTCGGCCCGGCCCTCCTCCAGTGCGCGCGCGGCCTGCTGGTCGGGCGTGAGCCACAGGTCCTGCCAGTCCGCCGCCTCGGCCGGCCGCGGCAGCGGCATCGCCAGCACGACGAGTACGAGCAGCCAGCCGCGGCGGAACGCCAGCGCGGCCAGCGGCAGCAGCGCCAGTACCAGCCAGGGACCCCGGTCGTGCCAGAGTTCCGTGAAGAACTCCCGTCCATTGCCGCCATTGCCGGCGCGGGTGCCGGGGGCGCCCGGGCCCATCGCCGCGAGCACGGCCTCGAGGTCGCCGTCGTCCACGCTCAGCCGGCGGTAGATGCCGCCACCGGCGATCGCGATCTCCTGCAGCAGACTCTCTTCCAGGGCCGGCAGCACCATGCGGCCCGAGGGGTCCGTGACGAAGCCGCCGTCCGGTTTCGGCAGCGGCCCGCCCTCGGCCGTGCCCACGCCCAGTACGGACACCCGATAGCCGGCGTCGCGCAGCGCCCCGGCCGCGCGCACCGGCTCACCGGCGGCGCCGTCGCCGATCAGCAGCACGTGGCCGCGGCTCGCGCCCGCCTGCTCCAGCAATTCCCGCGCCTTCGCGAGCGCCCGCTCCGGCAGGCTGCCACGGCTCGGCATGATGTCGGTGCTCAGGCTGCCGACCAGCGCGGCGATGGTGTCCACGTCGTCGGTCAGGGGCGTCACCGTGAAGGCGTGGGCCGAGTAGACGATGAGTGCGGTCTGTCCCTCCTGCCGGCGCTCCAGCAGATCGAGGAGTTTCAGCCGCGCCCGGGCCAGCCGGCTGGGCGCCACGTCCGCCGCATCCATGGAGCGGGACAGGTCCAGCGCCACCACCAGCGAGTCGCCGCCCCGGTACAGCTCCTGCTTCTGCCGCTCCCAGGCCGGGCCGGCGAGCGCCACCGATGCGAGCACGCCGAGCGCCGCCACCAGCCAGTACGGTCCGCGACCGCGGGCGGCGGCGCCCCGGTCGTCGAGCACGTAGGGGCGCATGCGCTCGTCGATCACGGCGCGCCAGCTGCCGGCGTCGAGGCGCCGGCTCGCGAGCCACCAGGCCAGCGCCAGCACCGCCGGGATGGCCAGCAGCCACAGCGGGCGCAGGAAGTGGAACTCAGCCGGCACCGGGCAGACCCTCCTGCGGCGATGGCAATGCCGGCCGGGACGCGGCGAACGCGCCCGACAGGGCCCGCAGCGCGAGGCCGCCCAGCATCAGCGCGAACGCGCCGCCGAGCGGCCAGTAAAAAATGTCCACCACCGGCCGCATGCCGCCCTCGTCCGTCGCCGCCGGCTCCAGTTCGTCCAGGATGCGGTAGATCTCCTGCAGCGAGGCGGTGTCCGTGGCGCGGAAATAGCGCCCGCCCGTGGTCTCGGCAATCCGCGTCAGCGTCTCCTCGTCGAGATCCAGCGACGGGTTCACCTGGCGCATGCGGTTGCCGAGCAGCGACGGTATCTCCATGGTCTCGGCGCCGATGCCGATGGTGTAGATCTTCAGCCCCACCTGGCCGGCCAGCTCCGCGGCCTTCAGCGGGCTGATGGCGCCGGCCGTATTGGCGCCGTCGGTCAGCAGCACCAGCACCTGCTCGCCCTCGGCGACGCCGCCCTCGCTCTCGTCGTGGACGCGCTTCACCGCCAGCGTGATGGCATCGCCGATGGCCGTCTTCTCGCCGGCAAGGCCAATCACCGCCTCGAACAGCAGCGTCTTCACCGTCTCCCGGTCGAAGGTCAGCGGCGCCTGCAGGTAGGCGCGCTCGCCGAACAGGATCAGGCCGAGGCGGTCGCCCTCGCGCCGGTCGATGAACTCGCCGGCCACGGCCTTCGTGGCCGAGAGCCGGTTCACCGTGCGGCCGCCCAGCGTGAAGTCGCGGGCCTCCATGCTGCCGGAGAGATCCACGGCCAGCATCAGGTTACGGCCGGTCACCGGCGCCTCCAGCGCATCGCCCGTCACCTGCGGGCGGGCCGCCGCGACCACCAGCAGCGCCCATGCCAGTGCCGCCACCAGCAGCCGCGGGCGCAGCGCGAAGCCGCGCTCGGTGGCTTCCGCGCGGGGGAACAGTGCCGTGGAAGGTACCCGCAGAGCCGCACTGTCGGCACCCGGCGCGGGCGGCAGCAGCCAGCGGACGAGCAGCGGCAGCGGCAGCAGCAGGAACAGCCAGGGCCAGGCGAAGCGGACCTCGGTGAGCCAGGCCGGGATGTCGCCGAGCCAGGTCACTCCCCGGGCTCCAGGTGTCTGAGGCGCGCCCGGCAGAGTCCGAGCAGCGCCATGGCATCGACCACCCGTTCCTCGGGATCCGGACAGTACGGTGCATCGGCGAGGCAGCGGCCGGGGCCCTCGCTGAACGGCCGCCCGGACAGGCCGCCGTCGAGCCAGGCCAGCCATTCCTCCCCGGTCAGGCCGGCGACCCGGCGGCGTTCGTCGGCCGTGATCGCGGCGCGGCGCATCAGCGTGGAGAGATCCCGGGCGAGGCGCGCCACGTCGCCATCCGCCGCGTAGTCCCGCTCGATACGCCGCAGCTCGGCCAGCGCCGCCCGCCGCACCCGGGTGCGGCGCCGCCAGGCCAGCCACGCCCACGCGGCCGCGCCGGCCAGCGCAAGCGCCAGCAGCGCCCACCAGCCCGGCGCAGGCGGCCACCAGCCCACCGGTTCGGGCAGGTGGATGTCTCTCAGCGGCAGTTCGGCGGGGGACATCGTCGCCTCCTCAGCGCGGCCGCTGGCCGAGCACCCGGGACAGCAGCTCCATCGGGTCGTCCCCGGTGGAGGCGTCCACCCAGCGCATGCGGTAGCGCTCGAACAGCGTGGTCATCTCGTCGCGCCGGCGGCGGAACTCGTCGGCGTAGCGTTCCCGCAGCCGTCGGCTGTCGGTCTCGAGCGTGGCCTCGCCGCGGCCGTCGCGCACCCGGTAGCGCCCCGGCGGCGGCAGCGCCTCCTCCAGCGGGTCGTGCAGGAGGAACACGATCACGTCGTTGTGCCGGCCGATGTCCGCCAGGCAGCGCCGGGCGGACTCGCCGAAGTCCCGGAAGTCGCTGAACAGCACCACCAGGCTGCCGGTCTTGGCCACCTGGCGCAGGCCGCCCATGGCGGACTCCACGGCGGCGGCGCTCTGTGACAGATCGAAGTCATCCCGCTCCCAGACCGGGGCCGCGGCCGTCTCGTGCAGGAAGCGCAGCACGGCCCGGCGGCCGAGCCGGGGCCGAAGCTCGCGATGGAAGCCTTCGGCGAACAGGAATCCGCCCACGCGGTCGCCGTGCCCCGCCGCCACCCAGGCGAGCAGCGCGGCGGCCCGGGCGGCCAGCACCGACTTGAACCGCCCCCGGGTCGCGAAGTGCATCGCGGCGCGCAGATCCAGCCACAGGAGCACCGGCCGCTCCCGCTCCTCGCGGAACAGCTTGGTGAACGGCTTGCCGGTACGCGCCGTCACCCGCCAGTCGATGTTGCGCGGGTCGTCGCCGTCCTGGTACGGCCGGGCCTCGGCGAACTCCATGCCGCGGCCCTTGAAGTGGGAGAGGTACTGGCCGCCGCGCCGCGCGCGGGCGCGCATCGCATCCAGGCTCAGCAGACGGGCCTGCGCGGCGAGGCGGATCAGCTCCGCCTGGGTGACCCGCACCGGGGATTCGGCGGCCGCCGTCCGGGATGCCTTTGCCCGGGATGTCCTTGCCTGGGATGCCTGCCCCATACCGCTGACGTCTCTCCCTCCGCTCAGGGCACGCCGACGCCGGCGATCAGCCCGTCGATGAAGGCATCCGGCGTCAACCCGTCGGCCTCGGCTTCGTAACTGAGGAGCACCCGGTGGCGCAGCACGTCCGGCGTCACCGCCTGGATGTCGTCCGGCCCCACGTAGTCGCGGCCGCGCAGCCAGGCGTGGGCGCGGGCGGTGCGGTCGATGGCGATGCTCGCCCGCGGACTCGCGCCGAACTGGACGGCGCCCGCCAGTTCGCGGTCGATCCGCTCCGGGTCCCGGGTGGCCAGCACGATGTCCACGATGTAGCGCTCCAGCTCGTCGGCCAGGTGCAGTCGCAGGATCTCGCCCCGGGCCGCCATCACGTCGGCTTCGGGCAGCTCGGCCGGCGGGCTGAAGGGATCCGACGCCCTCGCCTTCGCCTCCTCCCGGTTCAGCACCAGGATGCGGCGCTCGTCCTCGGCGCTCGGGTAGTCCACTACCGCGTGCATCAGGAAGCGGTCGAGCTGGGCCTCGGGCAGGGGATAGGTGCCCTCCTGCTCGATCGGGTTCTGGGTCGCCATCACCATGAACAGCTGCGGCAGCGGATAGGTCTTGCTGCCGACCGTGATCTGGCGTTCCTCCATCGCCTCCAGCAGGGCGGACTGCACCTTGGCCGGCGCCCGGTTGATCTCGTCGGCGAGGATGAGGTTGTGGAACAGGGGCCCGGCGCGGAACTGGAAGGTGCCGTCCTGGGGCCGGTAGATCTCGGTGCCGGTGAGATCGGCGGGCAGCAGGTCCGGCGTGAACTGCAGCCGATGAAAATCGCCCTCGATGGACTGGGACAGCACCTTGATGGCCCGGGTCTTGGCCAGGCCGGGCGCACCCTCCACCAGCAGGTGGCCATCACAGAGCAGAGCGATCAGCATCCGGTTGACCAGATGCTGCTGGCCGATGATCAGGCCGCTGACATGGTTCTCCAGGGCCTGGAATTTCTCGTACAGATCCACGGTTTCCTCCGCACCGAAGGGGCGCGACATTGTAGGATTGGCGGCGTCGCGCGCCAAACACCCACCGGCCTGCGCACCGGACAGGGACTCTCGCTGCATGTTATTCCCTTTATCAGAAAGCTGTCGCCATGGCCGGGCCGCCCCGCGCCCCGGCGGACTTCTGTGGACCGCGGCCGGCGGCAAAAATTCGCTGCTGCCGGTGCTCTGCCTGCTGCTGGGCGCCTCCGCCTGCGCCGGTGAGGGGCAAGACGCTCCTGCCGAGACAGCCGCCGAGGTCCCTGCCGATACCGCGGCCAGACCCTGCCTGGAAGACGGCGGCGGCTACCTCGCCGGCCGGCTGTACGGCGCCATCGACGCGCCGCTGGACTGGCGGGGCGGCGCCCTGGAGTGCGAGGGCATGCCGCGGCCGGACGGCGCCGGGGCGAGGCTGCGCTTCGCCCGGCGCATCGCACCCACGGACGCCGACCTGGTGATCATCGTCGGCATCGACGGGCTGGACCCGGACGAGACCGTCACGGGCCGGGCCGCCACCGTCACCATCATCGACGAGCATTCCAGCCGCTTCTATTCCAACAGCGGCGAACAGTGCTGGGCCGACGTCACCCGGCAGGAGCCCGCGCCCGGACCGGAGGACAGCCGCGCCGTGACCGGCCGAGTCTATTGCACGGCCGCCCTGCCCGCCCTCAACGGCCCGGGCAGCATCAGCCTGGACGAACTCGAATTCCGCGGCCGCATCGACTGGGCGCCCTCGCAGGATCCGCTGTCGCCATGAGCCGGCTCGCGCTCGTCGCACTCGCGCTGCTGCTTGCGGGCAACCCGGCCGCCGGCGACAACCCGGGGGCCGACCCCACGTCGGCGCTGGATGCCGCCTTCGGCCGCGCCGTCATCACGGTCGAGGGCCGCATGGCCTGCCACCGGATCGCGGTCTGGCTGGCGCTCGATGCCGCCCAGCGGGCCCGCGGCCTCATGCACGTCAGCGGGATGGCCGACGACCGGGGCATGCTGTTCCTCTATCCCGGCGAGCGGCGCGTATCCATGTGGATGAAGAACACCCTGATCCCGCTGGATATGGTGTTCATCCGGGCGGACGGCACGGTCGCCAACGTGGCGTCGAACACCGAACCGCTGTCGCTGGAATCCGTGTACTCCCGCGGGCCGGTCGGCGCGGTGCTGGAACTGAACGCCGGCGTGGCCGCCCGGCTCGGCGTCGAGCGCGGCCGGCGTATATATGTGGGTCAGGCTGTCCAAAACGGTTTACGGTGAGCGCCTGTCGACCGTCTGACAACTGCATTGTCTCGCCTCGGAAACTTTCTTTGGCTACTATCGGTCGCAACCAAGAACGTAGGAGGGCCTTCAGGCCCGATTTCATCGGCCATATTTCCCCGGCCCGATTGCCCATGCGGTTGTCGGGCCTGAAGGCCCTCCTACCGGCTTCCAATACGACCAAGGTCCACCAGGAGCAGAGATGAAAAGGATCAGCCAATATTTCGCGGCACTGGCGGCCGCACTGATGCTCGCAGCGCCGGCCATGGCCGTCGAAGAGATCCCGGTCGAGGACTTCTTCAAGCGCTCGCTGTTCACGAGCTTTCAGCTGTCGCCGGACGGCAAGTACCTCGCAGCCGTCACGCCGCTGTTCGAGAACGACCGCCGCAACATCGCGGTCATCAACCTCGAGACCCGGGATGCCACGGCCATCACGGGCGTGAAAGACCGCGACGTGAATGGCTACATGTGGGCGAACAACGAGCGCATCCTGTTCTTCATGGACAACGACGGCAACGAGTCCTTCGGCATCTTCGCCGTGAACAGGGACGGCTCCAGGCCGCGCACGCTGATCGAGCCCGCCGAGACCCAGATCCGGGGCGGCAGCCGCGTCATCCTGACCGCCTCCGTGCTGAATACCCTCGAGGAGGACAAGGACGAGGTCCTGGTGTCCGTGCCGCGCCAGTATCACGATACCGTGGTGCAGGACGTCAAGCGCATGAACATCTACAACGGCAAGATGCGTGGCGTCGAGCGCAACCCGGGCAACATCGCCGGCTGGCTGCCCAACGACAAGGGCGAGATCATCGGCGCGGTCGCCTTCGAGGACGGCAAGCGCAAGGTGCTCTACCGCAAGTCCGAAAAGGACGACTGGACGACGCTGATCGAGTTCAAGGTTGCCGAAGGCGGTTTCACGCCGGCCTGGCTCAGTGACGACGGCGAGCGCATGTGGGTGCGCTCCAACGTCACGCCGGAAGGCGAGGAGCGCGACAAGGCAGCCATCTACGAGTACGACCTCGAGAACAGGAAGCTCGGCAAGCTGATCTTCGAGCACCCTGAGGTCGACGTGGGCGGCGTCGTCGCCTCGGACGTCAAGGACGACGCCGTGATGATCACCTACAACGCGGACAAGCCCGGCTACCACTACGTGGATCCGGAGTGGGAGCGGATGATGAAGTCCATCAAGGCCGCCTTCCCGGAGAAGCAGGTCTCGATGTCCAGCGCCACGGAGGACGAGGACAAGTTCGTCTTCACCGTCTGGAGCGACCGGAACCCGGCCGCCTATTACCTGTTCGATCGCGAGTCGAACAAGATGGAGGAGCTGGCCATCGCCTACGAGTGGCTGCCGGAGGAGAGCCTGGCGAAGATGGAGCCGGTGGATATCGAGGCCCGGGACGGCCTGGTGCTGCCCGCCTACCTGACGCTGCCCCCCGGTAGCGACGGCAAGGGCCTGCCCCTGGTCGTCAACCCCCACGGCGGCCCGCGAGCCCGCGACTCCTGGGGCTTCAACCCGGAGGTGCAGCTGCTGGCCAACCGGGGTTACGCCGTGCTGCAGGTGAACTTCCGCGGCTCCACCGGCTTCGGCCAGGAGTTCGACAAGGCCGGCTGGGGCAAGTGGGGCGCCGAGATGCAGAACGACATCACCGACGCCGTGCAGTGGGCCGTGGACGAAGGCATCGCCGACCCGGACCGCGTCTGCATCTACGGTGCGAGTTACGGCGGCTACGCGGCCATGGCCGGCATCACCTTCACGCCGGAGCTCTACCAGTGCGCCATCAACTACGTGGGCGTCACCGACATACCGCTGCTGTTCGAGACCATGCCGGCCTCCTGGCGGATGCAGCGGGCGGAGATGAAGCGGACCATCGGCGACTACGACGATCCCGAGGAGCGGGCCGACATGGCTGCGCGCTCGCCGATCAACCACGTCGACAAGATCCGCGTGCCGCTGCTCATGGGTTACGGCGAGGAAGACCCGCGCGTGGTCATCGACCATGCCCTCAATCTGGAGGAGAAGCTCAAGGCCCACGATGTGGAGTACGAGCTCATCATCAAGGAGGACGAGGGCCACGGGTTCCGCAAGCTGGAGAACCAGGTGGAGTGGTACACCAAGGTGGTCAACTTCCTTGACGAGAACCTGAAGAACCCGGATCAGAGCTGACGCGACTCCCGCGGCGGGGCGCAAACGCCCCGTCACCGGAGAGGATGCGAACGCCTCGCAACCAGACGGCTCCCTTCGGGGAGCCGTTTTTTTTCATGAAAACAATAACCTGCGAAATCATTTTTGCCGCGTCGCCGTAAATCGACTTATGTTGCACAGTTGCAACAGAATAATCCCGGAAAAATAGACACTATCGGCGCCAATCTGCTAAATTCCGGCGAGGTCGTCGTCTTGCTGCAACAGGTCGGGCGACGCCGGGATAGCATAAAAAGACTGACTAGAAACCCAATGGAAACCGTCATCCGGCGGTATCCGCCAAGTGATTTCCGGGAGGCTTGGTAATGAAAACCCTGAACCTGCAACGCTGGTCTGCGTTAGTAGCCAGCGCTCTGCTAGTGCTCGGTGCCGTCGGCACCACCACCGCCTTCGCGCAGAGCGAAGAAGAAGACGACGAGGACAGCGCCGAGCTGGACCGCGTGGTCATCACGGGTTCGCGTATCACGCGCACCGCGATCGAGGGCCCGAGCCCCGTCACGGTGATCGACCGCGAACAGATCGACCGGGAAGGCTTTACCACGGTCTCCGAGGCGCTGAAGTCGCTGAACCAGGTCACCGGCCTGGCGCAGAACGAGGCGCAGGCCGGCACCTTCACGCAGAACGCGAACTCCATCGACCTGCGTAACCTGGGTCCTGGCCGCGTGCTGATCCTGGTGGACGGACGCCGCATCTCCGATTACCCGCTGCCCTTCAACGGTCAGTCCAACATCGTGAACATCTCGGCCATCCCGCTGGCGGCG
Source organism: Lentisalinibacter orientalis (assembly GCF_040706535.1). NCBI lineage: Bacteria > Pseudomonadati > Pseudomonadota > Gammaproteobacteria > Woeseiales > Woeseiaceae > Lentisalinibacter > Lentisalinibacter orientalis. Next base: position 1,359,170 of record NZ_JAPDRJ010000001.1, on the reverse strand, counting down.
GTCGACCGGATCGAGTTCCTCGCGAGCGGTGCTTCGGCCATTTACGGTTCCGACGCCATCGCCGGCGTGGTCAATATCATCCTGCGCGATGACCTGGCTAATTCGTTCGAAATGAACGTGCGCTACGGCGACTACACCGACGGCGGCGGCGAGAATATCCGCTTCCAGGGTATCGGCGGCTTCCTGGGTAATAACTGGAACATCACCTACGCGTTCGAGTACTTCGACCAGGATCCGATCTATGCCTTCCAGCGCGACTTCATGGACAGCGTCCAGGACGCGCCGCGCCCGAACGAGCGCATCGCCAGCCGCAACGCGGTTGAGATCGACCTGTTCTCCGGCGCCTTCGGCCCGTTCCCGATCTACATCGATCCGCGCGTGGCCACCGGTAACCCCGGCGCGTGTTCGGACTTCCCCGATGCGCCGCTGGCCAGTCGCCCGGATCCTTTCGACCCGAGCGGCCAGCGCTTCTACTGCGGCAGCGAGACCTGGGTGGGCGAGCAGTCCATCCTGAACGGCCGCGAACAGATCAGCGCCTATACGTCCGGCTCGCTGGAACTAGGCGATCACGAGATCTTCGGCGGCGTCAACTACTTCCAGGTGGATGCCGACATCGACACCGGCTTCAACTACTACTTCAACCAGACGCCGTTCTACGTGCCGAACTCGGCCTCCCAGGCCCTGTCGCCCTTCGGCATCCCGGGCTCGGTCGTGCAGATGCAGCGCATCTTCACGAATGCCGAGATCGGCGGCCCGAGCGCCAAGTTCCAGCAGTTCGACGAGGAAGTCATCGACTACTTCGTCGGCATCCGGGGCCAGCTGTTCAGCCCCTACTGGGACTATGAGATCTCCTGGAACTCGTCGAACTACGACCTGACCCGCGACCGCACCCTGCTGGTCGAGGCGCTGGTCGAGGACTACTTCTTCGACGAGGTCCCGGGCGCCGTCGATCCGACGGGCAACGGTTTCCCCGTGCGGGCCATCGACTACAGCACGGTGTACGCGCCGCTCACGCCCGCGATCTGGCAGAGCCTGACGGACAACGAGCGCTCGACGGCGGATTCGTCCAACGACGTCATCCAGGCCGTCATCACGGGCGACCTCATGGACCTGCCGGCCGGCACGGTCCAGATGGCAACGGTGTTCGAGTGGGCAACCCAGGAATACGACATTACCCTGGATCCGCGCCTGGTCGCTGCCAACTACTACTGGGGTCTGACCGGCACCGGCGGTGGCGGCGAGCGTGACCGCTACGCGGCCGGCGTCGAGTTCGCCGTTCCGGTGACCGACCAGCTGCAGCTCTCCCTGGCCGGTCGCTACGACAAGTACGACGACATCACCCAGGTGGACGATGCGTTCACCTACAACGTGGGTCTGGAGTACCGCCCGACCGACCGCATCCTGCTGCGCGGCTCCTGGGCCACCAGCTTCCGGGCACCGGACATGCACTACGTATTCGCCGACCCGAGCGGCTTCTTCACCTCCGTGGTCGACGAGTACCTCTGCCGCGACGAGCAGCCTGGTTCCTCGCTGGGTGCGTGCGCCGACTCCGACCCTGCCCGCTACAACCCGAACATCTTCGGCGAGCGTGCAGGTAACCCGGGGCTGGAAGAGGAAGAAGGCGAGTCGTTCACCGTCGGTTTCGTGGTCGAGCCCATCGACAACCTGTCGATCACGGCCGACTGGTGGCAGGTGGACCTCGACAACATCGTGGTCGACAACCCGCTGGCTCGTATCCTGGAGCTGGAGGCCGACTGCCGCCTGGGTACCCGGGATATCAACACCGGCGAGTGCCAGGACGCCATCGGCCGCGTGACCCGCGTGCCGGACGACGGCACGGTCCGCGCCGAGACCATCCTGCAGGTGGACACGGGCCCGATCAACGCCGCCAACAACAAGGTGACGGGTATCGACGCCTCGCTGGACTACCTGTACGAGACGGACGGCATCGGCACCTTCTCGCTGAGCCTCGGCTGGACCCACGTGCTGGATGACGACTTCAACGTGTTCCCCGAGGACCCGGTGGAGAACGTCCGTGACCAGAGCATCAACTGGCGCAGCCGTGTTCGTGGCAACGTTTCCTGGCAGTACCAGGACTTCACCGCCACGCTGTTCGGCGAGCGCTTCGGCTCGACCCGTTCCTACGAGGGCCGGGTGTTCGACGAGTTCGCCGAGGAGCCGCGCATGGGGCCGCAGATGTACTACAACCTGTCGCTCGGCTACGAGTTCATGGACGGCAAGGCGAACGTGCAGTTCATCGTCGACAACCTGTTCGACGAGAAGCCGCCGATCGACCAGGAGTGGAGCGGCTGGCCGTACTTCTCGTTCTTCAACTACTACCAGGCCTCCCTGGGTCAGTCCTACGCGATCCAGCTCGGCTACCGTTTCGATTACTGATCGAAACCCACTGTCCGCATTGGACGAAAAGCCCGGCTTCGGCCGGGCTTTTTTTTGTGTGTATGATTCGTCGGACAACTGTAGGAGGGGCTTTAGCCCCGATTCATTGAAGAATCGGGCCTGAAGGCCCTCCTACGTGAGGATTTAACGTTCGAGGGATTCCCATGCTCGTCTTCGTCGTCGCCGTCTCGGTGGCTCTCGTCTTCTCCTTCCTCTGTTCCATCTTCGAGTCGGTGCTGCTCTCCGTGCGCTACTCGCGGGTGGAGGAACTCGCCCAGAGCGGCAAGCGCTCCGGGCGGCTGCTCCGGCGCTTCAAGCGGGACATCGACACGCCCATCGCGGCCATCCTGATCGTCAACACCGTCGCGCACACGGTGGGCGCGTCGGTGGCCGGCGCGAGTTACTCCAACGTGTTCGACCCGCAGACGCTGTGGATCTTCACCATCGTCTTTACCGTCGCCGTGCTGCTGTTCACCGAGATCATCCCGAAGACGGTGGGTGTCACGTATTCCGATCTGCTCGCGACGCCGGTCGCCTTCGGCATACAGGCTTTCACCGTGGCGCTGAAGCCGCTGGTGGTGGTGAGCGGCATGCTGTCCCGGGCGCTGCGGGGCGGCGGCGAGGAGATGCCCATCACGTCGGTGGAGGAGATACGCCTGCTCGCCTCGCTGGGCCGCCGGGAGGGCAGCGTCGGCCTGCGCACGGCGTCGATGATCGTCGGCGCCACGCATCTGCGCCAGCTGCGCGCCGTGGACGTGATGGTGCCGCGCGCGGCCGTGCGTTTCCTCTCCGGCAGCATGAGCCGGCAGGAGCTGCTTGAGACGCTGAAGGAGGAACGCTTCAGCCGCTTCCCGTACTCGCCCACGGAGGACCTGGACCAGGCGGCGGGCATCGTGCTGGCCAAGGAGCTGCTGATCCACCTACAGGAGCACGAGGAGGTGGACTGGGAGTCGCTGGTCCGCGAACCCCTGATCGTGCCGGAGACCAAGCCGGTCAACTCGCTGTTGCTCGCCTTCCAGGAAACCCGCACCCACATGGCGCTGGTGGTGGACGAGTACGGCACTTTCCTCGGCATCGTCACCAACGAGGACCTGCTGGAGGAGATCGTCGGCGAGATCTACGACGAGACGGACCGTCCGACGGAGGAGATCTGGCGCCAGCCCGACGGCAGCCTGCACGCGCTCGGCACCGTGGATCTGCGCAAACTCTGCGGCCAGCTCGGCCTGCGCTGGGAACCGGAGGCGGACGTCGTCACCGCCGGCGGTCTCGTCAGCACGCTCCTCGGCCGTCTGCCGGAGGTGGGGGACGAGGTAGAATGGCGCGGCTACCGCCTGCGGGTTCTGGCCGCGGGCCGACGGCGCGCGGAACGCATCGCCGTGAGCAAGGTCGACTAGAAGACGAACAAGAAAAGGGAGAGATTCCATGCTGCGGGTGTCCGTATGGTCGATTCTGACGGCCGTTCTGCTGGTTGGTGTGTCTGCCGAGGTACGAGCGGAGCGATTCGGGACGGAGCGCCACGACTTCGAGGTGTCCGTCGTCACTGACGGCCTTAGCCATCCCTGGGGTCTCGCGTTCCTGCCGGACGGCGACATTCTGATCACCGAGCGAGGCGGCACCCTCCGCCTGATGCGCGACGGCGCGCTGCTGCCCGACCCCGTCGCCGGACTGCCGCCCATCGATCAGCACGGTCAGGGCGGCCTGCTGGACGTGGCGCCGCATCCGGATTTCGCGGAAAACCGACTGGTCTACCTCTCCTACGCAGGGCGGGGCGACGACGGCTACAGCACCGAGGTGCTGCGGGGCCGGCTGGAGGGCGACTCCCTTGCCGACGTGGAAGTGATCTTCCGCGCCACCCCCAAGACGGACGGCAAGCGGCATTTCGGCTCCCGGCTCCTGTTCGGGCCGGACGGCAAGCTCTACGTGTCGCTCGGCGACCGCGGCGACCGGCCCTCGGCCCAGGACCTCTCCTCCCACAACGGCTCCCTGCTGCGGCTGAACCCGGACGGCAGCGTGCCCGCAGACAACCCGTTCGTCGGCCGCGACGGAGCGCAGCCGGAAATCTGGACCTACGGCAACCGCAACATGCAGGGCATGGCGCTCAGGGCGAACGGCCAGATCTGGACCCACGAGCACGGCCCCCAGGGCGGCGACGAAGTGAACCTGATGCGCGCCGGGGTGAACTACGGCTGGCCCGTGATCACCTACGGCCGCAACTACGGCATCGGCACGAAGATCGGTGAAGGCGAGGAGAAAGCCGGCATGGCCCAGCCCGTCCACACCTGGGTGCCCTCCATCGCGCCCTCGGGCATGGCCTTCTACAACGGCGACGCCTTCCCGGCATGGAAAGGCGACCTGTTCGTGGGCTCGCTGAAATTCGGCCTGCTCGTGCGCCTGACCCTGAAAGGCGACGAGGTCGTGGCCGAGGAGCGCATGCTCGACAACGCCTACGGCCGCATCCGCGCGGTGGCCGAGGGCCCGGACGGCCTGCTCTGGCTCCTCACCGACGAGCGCAACGGCAAGCTCCTGAAGCTGACCCCCGCCGAATAAAACGTAGGAGGGCCTTCAGGCCCGACGCGGCTATTTTTCGAAGAACCGCTCGTACGCCGAGTGCATGACCTCCGGCGGGATCTCCAGCACCTCCGCGGCGTAGTGCAGGACGTCGAGCTCCGCCGACTCGCGGCGGCCGTCGGCGGCGATCAGCTCCAGCATGAGGATCGCCACCTCCTCTTTCTCCGACGGGTCCAGCAGGTTCCTGAGCGCCCGCAGCTGGGCCTCGAGTTCCTCGGGCTCCGGCGCCTCGGTCAACGCGGTGGTCAGCAGCTCCAGCGCCTCGGCGCTGCTCAGGCGGAAGTGGCTCTCGGTGATGGCGAGCATCTGCGAGGTCTCGGCCGTGGAGATGGTGCCGTCGGTCTTCGCGATACGCACGAGCAGCGAGGCGATCAGGAACTGGAAGTCCCGATCGGTCATGATGCCCTGGGCATCGACGGCTTCGCCGGACTTCAGCCGCAGGGTATCGCGTGGAATCGTGGCCATGGCTGTTCCCCCGCCATCCGCCCCGGACGCCGCCGGGGCACCGCCCTAGTTTATCCATCCTGCCGCGGAACGCCATCCATGCGCGCCGGGCGGGACGAGGCTCAGCCCGACCCGGGCGACCCCGGCGACGACAGCTCGGCGTCTTCCGGCCGCCGCCCGAGGAAACGGATGACGAGATAAAGCACGAATGCCCCCGCCGGCAGCGCCACCCACCAGGGCAGCCCGTAACCCGTCGGTAACGTGCCGATCAGCAGCGCGACGAGCCCGACGGCCATGGCATAGGGCAGCTGGGTGCGAACATGTTCGATGTGGTCGCAGCCGCTCGCCATGGACGAGAGGATGGTGGTGTCCGAGATCGGCGAGCAGTGATCGCCCCAGACCGCGCCTGCGAGGTTGCAGGCGATGGCCGAATACAGGATGCCGTGGTATTCCGGCCCGGTCATGCCCGCCGCCGACATCACCGCCCAGGTCAGCGGGATGATCAGCGGCATGAGGATGCCCATAGTCCCCCAGCTCGTGCCCGTGCTGAAGGCGGTCAGCGCCGACAGCACGAATATCAGCGCCGGCAGCACCGCCGGCGGCAGGGAGTCACCCAGCAGGCTGACCAGGTAATCCGCGGTGTGCAGTTCCTCGGCGATGCCGGCCAGCGCCCAGGCCAGCACCAGGATGATCATGGCGAACAGCATGGAACGCAAGCCCGTATACCAGGCGTCGATGACCTCCTCCAGATCCAGGATGCGCTGCCCGAGCGACAGGACGGCGGCCACCACCACGCCCAGCAGCGAGGCCCACATCAGCGCCTTGTAGGGATCCGCGCTGCCGATGATCTGCGGCAGCGTCTCGCCTTCGCCGGTGATCAGCAGGGCGGCCAGCAGGGTGCCGATGAGCACCAGGATCGGCAACACGGCGTTGACCGCGCGGACCGGCGCATCTTCCTTCGGCTCCAGATCTTCGAGACCCTCGCCGCTGGATGCCTCCGAGGCCTCGGAGCGCACCCGACCCCCGCGGGCGCGCACCTCGGCGGCGTGCATGCTGCCGAAGTCCCTCCCCGTGATGGCCACGAGGAAGACGAAGAACAGCGCGAAGAGGGGATAGAAGTTGTAGGGGATGGTGCTCAGGAAGACCGAATAGGGATTCTGTGAGAACTCGGGGATGCTCTTCAGCGCGTCGCCGATCAGCCCCACCTCGTAGCCGATCCAGGTGGTGGCCAGCGCCACGCAGGTGATGGGCGCCGCCGTGGAGTCCACGATGTAGGCGAGCTTCTCGCGAGAGATGCGCAGCCGGTCGGTCACGGAGCGGGCGGTGTTGCCGACCACCAGCGAGTTGCCGTAATCGTCGAAGAAGATCGCGATGCCCATGAGCCAGACGGAGACCTGTCCGCTGATCCGGTCCGTGGCCTTGCGCATGATCAGCCGCACCACGCCGTGCATGCCGCCATTGCGGGTAACGATGCCGACCATGCCGCCGATCATCAGGCTGAACAGGATGATCATCGCGTGATCGCTGTTGGCCAGTGCCCCGGCCACGTGCACCTGGAAGGCCTCGAGCAGGCCGCGAAACGCGCCGGTCGGGCTCAGCGAGATGAGGGCGGTGGCGCCGAACCAGATACCCAGCATCAGCGACGGGATGACGCTGCGCAGGGCCAGCGCGAGGAAGATGGCGAGTAGCGGCGGCAGAATGGACAGCCAGCCGGGGATGACGCGCAGCGCCGCTTCGGCCAGAGGCCGGGACGACGCCGCAGAAAGCTCGTACACAGCGAGATCGAGTGCCTGCGGATCGTCCACGAACACGTCGCTGAAGACGGCACTGCCCTCGGGGTCCGCGACGGCCTCGAAGCGCAGGGGGCCTGCGTCCAGTTCCAGACGGGCGCCGGCGGGCGCTCCCTCCACGGCCACGTCGAAAGCGACACCGGCGAGCGCCACGCGGGGCGGCTCCAGCCTGGCCTCGGCCATCGCGCGGGAAGGCAACACCGAAGCCGACAGCGCGACGAACACCAGCAGCGCGAGTGGCTTTCCGATTCTTCTTCTCCCCCCACCACCAGGACAACGCGGCGATGTTAGCACGCGCTTGAGAGCCGCCGGCGCTGGCGTCGGCGCAGCCGCTTCGCGATAATGGAGCCACTTGCAGAGCGATTGCGGGGCTGATCATGGCGACTGTATCCCGGGAACAGGACATAGGCGCGACGGACCGCGACTTCGGCAAGGCGCTGACGCCTCCAGGCTGGGTATTCCACGACCGTTCGCTGTACGAACGCGAACTCGAGGAGATCTTCCGCCGCATGTGGCTGGTGGCGGGCCATCACACACGGCTGTCGTCGCCGGGTGATTTCTTCGTGGTCGACGTCGGCCCGGAGTCCGTGATACTCGCCGCGGATGGCGACGGGCGGCCACGCGCCTGGCACAACTTCTGCCGTCACCGCGGCACCCGACTCACCTCCGGCGGCGGCAACTGCCGGATGTTCCGCTGCCCGTACCACAACTGGGCCTATGGCCTGGACGGTTCGCTGATCGCCGCCCCCGGCATGGACGAGGTGGAGGGCTTCGACCGCGGCGAGTTCCCGCTACGCGAGGTGCGCGTGGAGATCCTCGACGGATTCCTGTTCATCAATCTGGACCCCGACGCCGAGCCGCTGGCCGATGCCTACGCCGAATTCCCCGACCTGTCCGGCTACGACACGGCCGGGCTCGTGCGCGTGGGGCACCACGAGTACGAGGTGGCCGCGAACTGGAAGCTGATCTGCGAGAACTACAACGAGTGCTACCACTGCTCGCTGGCGCACCCGGCCCTGCATCGCGTGAGCACCTACGGCGAACTGCCCGAGTACGACTTTGTCGGCCGCAACTTCAACGGCGGCCCCATGGGCATCAAGGACGGCTGCAACACGCTGACCGTCTCCGGGGTCACCGCGAACCCGCCGCTGCCGGGCATCTCCGAGCAGGAGAAGCGTATGGTGCAGTACCTGAACCTGTACCCGAATTTCCTGTACAGCCTGGCGCCCGACTACGTCATGGCCCACTACGTGTGGCCGCGGGGACCGGATTCGGTCTATATCGAGACGGAATGGTTCTGCTCGCCCGCACAGATGGAACACCCGGACTTCGACGCCACCGATGCGATCGACTTCTGGGACATGACCAATCGCCAGGACTGGGCGCTGTGCGAGAACGCCCACCGGGGCCTGGCCTCCAGCGCCCACCTGCCCGGCCCGTACCACCCCAGCGAGAGCGGCGTGCACGCGTTCGACCGCTGGTACGTACAACGCATGTTCGGCCCATTGTAGGAGGGCCTTCAGGCCCGATTTGATAAATGAATCGGGGCTAAAGCCCCTCCTACATGCCCCTCCTACATGCCCCTCCTGCATGCCCATTGGGGATCGGGCCTGAAGGCCCTCCTACACGGTCTTTCGGTTCAGCCACCAGCCAACCACCAGCACCGGCGCGATGCCGACGAGGCCGCCCAGCGTGCCGGTGACGCCGGGGTTGGCGAAAGTCAGGTCCACCCAGGGCAGCAGCACGCTGCCGTAGAGGTACAGGCCGATGTGCACGACCAGCGCGCCGGCCGACGCCAGCCACAGCAGGCCCAGTGGCATGTCGCGGAACAGCACGCCCGCCAGCAGTGGCGGAGCGGCTGCCACCGCCAGACCGTACACCCCCACCTGGCCGAAGATGCCCAGCAGCCGCGGCGGATCCAGATTGACGATGAAGGCCGCCACGGCGATCGCCACCAGCACCACGTGACTGGCCCGCATGCCGAGCCGCATGCGCTCCTCCGGCGTGCGCTCCCGGGGCGAGTAACGGTCCACCAGGTTCAGCACCAGATCGTTCGCCGTAATCGTCGACAATGACACGAGCAGGCCGTCCAGCGTGGACATCGCCGCGGCCAGGAGCACCACGCTGATGATGGTGAAGACCCAGTCCGGGAACACCGTCTGCAGATACACGGTCATCACCAGGTCCTGACGGAACGCGCCGGTGGTCTCGTCGATGAGCGCGCTCTCCGGCACCACCAGGTGGGCCAGGAAGCCGACGCTCGCGAGCAGCAGGAAGAGGAAGAACACCGCCGCGAACACCAGCAGATAGCGATGTACCGCCTCGTCGGTCTTCACGTACAGCGCCTTGGTCAGGATATGGGGCTGGCAGGCGAGCACCGCGCCTATCACGAAGCCGGCGACATAGACCGAGAAGGGATCGTTGAACAGCTGTCCGCCCGTGTTTACCGGCACCAGCAGATCCGGGTCCGCGGCGGCGAGGCGCTCCGCCACCGAGCCCGGCTCCGCCAGGATGATCGCGATGCCCGAGCCGATCACCACCAGCGTCACCAGGATCATCAGCGAGCCCTGCAACATGTTGGTGAGCACGTGCGCATAGGCGCCGCCGATGAACACGTAGCCGGTGACGAAAGTCAGCGTGATCACCAGCGCGGTCACGTTCGAGACCCCCAGCAGCCGCTGCATGACGATGGAAATACCGCCGACCAGCAGGACCACGAACGCAAACGACAGCAGGTTCAGGAACGAGAAGTACAGCGCGAAGCCGGGCGCCTTGTAGCGCTTGCCCACCCAGTCGGGGATGGTGAGCGCCTTCGCCTCGGCGCCGAAGCGCCGGAAGCGGAACGACAGCAGGTACAGCATCGTGAGGATGCCGAGCCCGGTGCCGGGCACCATGTGGATGAATGCAGACAGGCCGTCCACGTAGATGAAGCCCGGGTTGATGATGAACGTCGCCGCCGAGGCGGTGCTGGCCGCCAGCGTGACGCCGACCACCACCGGGCTGAGGTCGCCACGGCCGATGGCGAACGCGCCGAAATCCGTCGTGCGCTTGTAGCCCCGCCAGCCGAGCCACGCCGTGGCCAGCAGATAGACGATGAATAGCAGCCATGCAAACACGGCCCGCTCCCCCGGTTGCGGATTTCAACGAGCGTTGAACTTATAGGAGAAGCCGCCGGGGCGCAACCGGCTCAGGGATTGTCGTCCCGGGCCAGCAGCCGCCGCTTGGCATCCGCCGGCAGCCGGCGGATGGCGTACTCGCGCCGCTGGGCCGCGGAACGGTCGACGGCGGCTTCCGCGTAGACCAGCTCGGCGGGCAGGCGGCTGCGCGTATAGCGCGCGCCGCGGCCCGCGTTGTGCTCGGCGACCCGGCGCGCGAGATCCGTGGTGATCCCCGTGTACAGCGTCCCGTCGGCGCAGCGCAGCAGATAAACCTGCCAGACGCCGCCCTCCCCTGCAGTGGCCTCGTCACCCATGCGGCGAGTATGCCTTCGCGCTGCCCGGCCGGAAACTCGCGGGAACGCCCGAAAATGCCACAGGCTCGCCACGCTCCGCGCGCGCAGACTCCTGTCCCGTAGACCAACCATTGCTTCACAGGGAGGTGGGGCCATGAAGAGACTGATAGTGTTTTGCGCGGTTGTCGCGCTGTGTTCGATGGGTCGGGCGGCGACCGCGACGACTCTCCAGCCCTGGCAAGGGGATCCGATGGAATTGGACGGCCAGATGATCGAGGACGACAGCATACTGTGCAGCGGCAGTGGCTGCGGACCGCTGCTGGATTCGCTCAGGCAGGAATACCAGATGGACCTGTACCTCCTGCTGAACCAGCCCTCGACTCTCGATGAGACAGCGACCTATACGCTGGCTGTCTCCACCGAGCAGCTCTGTGAGCGGTTAGAAGAGTCGAAACCGAAGGGGTGTTCTTCGTCAACTCCGCCTTCGGTGCCGGGTTACGATCCTACCTGGCAACCCAATGGATGTGGCGTTGGCGGCTGGCGTGACCTTCTACTCGAACAACTCGCAAGTCTGGCCTTGACCAATTTTCATGGTGATCTGGACGAGCCATTTCCCGGCGTCAGCTTCCTGCCCGCATGCAACCAGCACGACTACTGCTACGGAATACAGACAGCCAAATACCGATGTGATGATCAGTTCCACGAGAATCTACAAGGCGCTTGTGCAGAAAACACAGCCAACGCCACCAGGACACTCTGCAACAGCGTTGCCGCCGCCTATTTCGTTGCAGTCACAGACCATGGCGATAGCGCTTATGACTCGGCCGGGGAAGATCTTGCGTGCGCCGAATGGCATCGGCAAATGAATATGAATGAGTGTAAGGCATCATAGGGTTGTGTGATCGGGGCAGTGTGATGAGTAGAGTATTCGTACTGGTTATTGGCTTTGTATCCGGGATGACCGTCGGGTGGCTGCTCTTCGACTCGGCGCGCGCACCCGAGCAAAACCCACAGGAGTCGGCCGCCAGCGCTGGCCATGCGCCGGAAATCGAGCGGAACGAGGGACGAGATCTTCAACTGGCCTCGCACCGACCAGACGACGGCAATGGGACACTCACCGAGCAAGACCAGATCCAGGATATCGAGGCCGAACCGGCATCCGAGTCGAGCACGCTCGCCGTTCAGTCCTATGCGGTTCGCACTCAGGACTTTGGAAAGCTGCTCTCCGCATACGACACAGTGTCAGCGAGGACTCTGCAGGAATTCAATGAACGCTATGCCGATGCCATTGCCTTTCGCACCGAAGGCGAATTCCAATGGATGGAAGAGCAAGGATTCCCGCTACCCGAAGAAATTCTGGCAGCGGCACAGATGTCACTCTCGGAACTGCGGTCGCTGGCAGAAAACGGCGATCAAAAAGCCCAGTTCCTCTACCTGGATCGAGCGCTGGAGAGAGTTCGGGACCTCAGAGATAGCTACCTGCGCTCAGGGATATCGCCAGAAGGCCTCAGAGAGATACCGGAATACGGCGATGCGTTGATCGAGGCAGCCTATGCAAAGGGATTCGTTTCCAAGAGCGAGTCGCCGTTTGCCGGTTATCTGATGGCAGAGTTCTCCAGAGCAGCCTTCGCCAACCAATACGGCTACATGGCAGGCCTGCTCTACGCCAGTGACAGGGGTGATGCGCGGGCGCGCACCAAGCTCAGGAGCTTCGTGCGCGAGCAAGGCATCTGCGAAGAAACGCTTCCCGCGATGGGGATGTACGCGACACTACTCGAGACGCGCCGCTCCAGACCAGAGAATCCGTAACCCGGTGCTAACGCGATCAGTAACTCGGATCGTACATCGTCGCCTCGATCGCCGACCGGAGATCATCCGGGACGGGGTCGAGGCGGGCGATGCCGTCCTCCAGCGCCCGCTCTACGACGGTGGTGGCGATGGCGGCCGATATCTGGCGGATGCGGGTGAGCGGCGGGTACAGCGTGCCGGCCTCCAGGTCTTTCTCGCTGATGAGATCGGCCAGGGTCCGCGCGGCGGTGAGGAACATCGTATCCGGTATGCTCGTGGCGCCGGCGAAGACCGCGCCGAGCCCGATGCCGGGGAAGATGTAGGCGTTATTGCCCTGGCCCGGCCGGTAGAAGCGCCCGCCCCAGGTCACCGGCTGGAAGGGGCTGCCGCTGGCGAAGATGGCGCGGCCATTGCTCCACGCGTAGGCCTCTTCGGCGGTGCACTCGGCTCGCGAGGTGGGATTGGACAGAGCGAAGATCACCGGCCGCGGATTGATGCGGGTCATCAATTCGACGATCTCGCGCGTGAACGTCCGCGGCGCTCCGGTGGCTCCGATCAGAACGTGGGGGCGATGCTCCTCCACGGCACCGAAGAAGTCGGCGGGCGCGCTGTCGGCGGCGTAGTCCGCCAGCGTTTCCGGGATATCGGCGCGATCGCGGGTGATGAGGCCCTTGCGGTCGACGAACCGGATCCGGCTGCGCGCATCCGCCTCGGAGACACCCTCCTCCACCAGTGAGGACACCATGAGGTCGGCGATACCGGCGGCGGCGGATCCCTTGCCCAGGAACATGACCCTCAGGTCCCTGAACGGGATGTCCGTGATCCGGGTGGAGGCGATGACGCCGGCCAGCGCCACGGCGGCGGTGCCCTGGATGTCGTCGTTGAAGCACAGCACGTCGTCCCGGTAGCGAGCCAGCAGCGAGCGCGCATTCTCGGTGGCGAAGTCCTCGAACTGGATCAGCGCATCCGGATACGCCTGCTGCACGGCGCGGACGAACTCCTCCAGCAGTTCCATGTACTCCGGCCCGCGCAGGCGGCGGCGGCGCAGGCCGAGGTACAGGGGGTCGTCCAGCAGCGTCTCGTTCTCGGTACCCACGTCCAGCATCACGGGCAGGCATTGCTCGGGGCGGATGCCGGCGCAGGCGACGTACAGCGAGAGTTTGCCGATGGGGATGCCGGCGCCGTTGCCGCCGAGATCCCCCAGGCCGAGCACCCGCTCGCCGTCGGTCACGACGATCACACGGATGTCCTTCTTCTCCCAGTTGTCCAGCAGCTTCGGTATCTGCCCCTTGTCCTCCGGCGTGATGAACAGCGCACGCGTATGCCGGTAGATGTGCGCGAACTCGAGGCAGGCCTCACCCACGGTCGGCGTGTAGATGATGGGCATGATCTCTTCGATGTGGTCGATGACCGTGCGGTAGAACAGCCGCCGGTTACGCCCCTGCAGCGCGCGCAGGAAGATGTAGCGGTCGATGTCGCTGGACTGGCGCCGGAGGTTCTCCAGCACCCGGGTGATCTGCATCTGCTGTGTGGAGATGGCCGGCGGCAGCAGCCCGCGCAGTCCCAGCTGCTCGCGCTCCTCCGCCGTGAAGGCGGTGGACTTGTTGATATCCGGATCCCGCAGGACGTCGATGCCCCGGAGGTGCGACTTGTTCTCCATACGTGCCTCGCGTTGGTGTGCTCGTCAGCTTTTGAGCGGCTGCCGGCGCCAGTATGTCAGGGATCGCCACAGCCATTCCACGGGCCCGAAGCGGAAGCTCCGCAGCCAGATCGGGCTCAACCAGAGCTGCAGGCCGATCACGGCGGCCACGAAGGCCATCTGCCAGAACCGCGGCACGGTCCCGTAGAGGCCGAGACCATAACCGTAGAAGACAGTCGTGAGTATCAGGGAATGCATCAGGTAGTTGGTGAGCGCCATCCGGCCGACGGCCGCGAAGCGGCGCATGAGCGCGGCGAGTGCTCCGGACTGCACGATGCTCATTACCAGCCCGATGTGGCCGAACGCCACCAGGATGCTGGCGAAATAGTTCGGGATCATGCCGACGCGGAAGGCGTACAGGCCGTCGAACTCGTGCTGCCAGAGATTCCAGCCGCTGAAGGCGGCGAGCGGCAGCCCCAGACCGTAGCCCACGATCATCATGCGCCGATAAAAAGCGGGGCTGCGCTGCGCCGAAAACACCCCGAGCTTCATCAGCGCCATACCGATCAGCATGAGCCCGCCCACGCGCCAGAGTGCGAATGCGATCGCGCCCTGGAACTGCATGCTGGCGACCATCGGCGCACGATGCTCGACGATCTCGCCGTAGCTGCCCCGGTAGGCCTCCAGGTCCGCCTGCACGTCCTCGGCGGTGGGCGCCACGAACGAGCGCATGGCTTCCGCGGCCTCCAGGCGCGCCGCCTCCTCCGCATCGAGCGCCTCGCCGGCATCACGCTGCTCCTGCAGCGGCCGTGTGGCGGCCTGTTCCTCCTCCATGTACTCGGCGCCGGCGTAGTTCATGAGCAACGAGACGGGCAACAACAGACAGGCAACGACGATCAGCGTGCGCGGCGCCCGGCGGCGCAGCGGATACAGCAGCATGCCCACCAGCGCGTAGTGGAACAGGATGTCGCCGAACCAGAGCAGGTATCCGTGGGCCACGCCGATCAGGAGCAGCCACAGCTGGCGCCGGTAGAAGATGCCGGCGAAGCCGGCGCCGCGCTCCTCCGCCCGGCCGGCCATGAGCACCACACCCGCGCCGAACAGCATCGAGAAGATCGTCATGAACTTCTGATCGAACAGCAGGTGGGTGAGGAACCAGGTGCCGAGGTTGTACCACTCCTCGCCGCCCATGATCAGCGGATTCGTGTAGGCGGCGAACGGCATCGCGAAGGCATAGACGTTCATGACCAGGATGCCGAGCACGGCCACGCCGCGAAGGGTGTCGATGGCCGTGATGCGCTCGGCGGCGGTGACCGGCCCCGCAGCGGGCAGCCTGGCCGGATCGTCCATCGCCCCGCCCCGGAGCACGCGCGTCTCGCTCATCGCTATCTCCCTGCCGTGCCGGACCACCCGGACTGGCTCGCATTCTACTGCCCGGGCCCGCCCCGGGCATCCGTGGATGTGATCCCGCTCACACCCGCGACCGGGAAGCCGGTATAGCCTTCCGTTTATTCTGTTCAATCGCCCGCCGGAACGCGGGCACGGAGTGACCATGAATACCCTGCGAATCACCGCTCTGCTGGCCCTGCTCGGCCTCGCCTCGGCAACGCCCGCCCAGGCCGACGACGACCTCTGGTTCGGCGTCCGCGCCGGTACCCTCGGCCTCGGCGTGGAAGCCACCTGGCGCCCGGTGCCGTATCTCGACCTGCGCGGCGGGCTGAACCGCTTCAGCTTCGACGACGACGGCTCCGAGGCCGGCATCAACTACGACGGCGAGTTCGACCTGAACACCTGGTACGCCACCCTGAACCTGCGTGCGCCGATGACGCCGTTCCGCCTGACCGCCGGCTATTTCTCGAACAGCAACGAGGTGAATCTCACCAGCCGCGATGGCAGCACAATCGAGATCGGCGGCACCGTCTATCCCGTCGATCAGGTCGGCACGCTGAGCGGCGCGGTCACCTTCGACAGCGGCGCACCCTATGCCGGCGTGGGCATGGACTTCCGCATCTTCGACACCGTCGGCCTGAGCCTGGATCTCGGCGTGCTGTTCCAGGGCGAGCCGCAGGTAGGCCTCGCGGCCAGCGGGCCGATCGCGGATGAACCCCTGTTTCAGGAGAGTCTGGAGACCGAACGCCAGGAGCTGCAGGCCGAGCTCGAGGACTACGACCTCTACCCGGTGGCCATGCTCGGCTTCCACTGGAACTTCTGATCGACGCGCCGCGGCGGCTTCATCAGAACGTCATCGATGCTCCCTAGCATGGACCGCCATGAAGGCTGTCAGCAGGGAGAGGGAACGATGACGGAGAGTCTTGCTCAAGACCGGCACGGCCCGGCCGCGACGGACGCGGTGGCCGACATGCCGCTCGACCGGCGCTCGGGGAACGGCGAAGGCTACGCGCTGCGCTTCCTCGGCATCGGCGGCGGTACCAGCCAGGGCAGCCCCATCGCGACGGTCGAACGGGGAGCGGAACCGCTCCTGATGATCGACTGCGGCCCCGGCGCCGTGGACGGCTATCGCGCGCAGTACGACGCGCTTCCGCACAGCGTCTATCTCACGCACACCCACATGGATCACGTGGGCGGCCTGGAGGAGCTGTTCCATGCGGCGGCGCCGCTGGTCACCGGCGGCAGGCTGCCGCCCGTGCGGCTGTTCGTGCCGGCCGCCATCGTGGCGCGGTTGCAGGAACGGGTGGTGGGTAACGCCTTCGTCCGGGCCGAGGGCGGAACGAATTTCTGGGACGCATTCCAGCTCGTCCCGGTCACCGGCGGCTTCTGGCTGGATTCGCTGTGGTTCCGGGTCTTCGAGGTGCGGCACATGCAGCCGCGGTTCTGCTACGGCGTCGCGCTGCCCGGGAGCTTCCTGTTCACGGGGGATACCCGGCCCATACCCGAGGTGCTGCGCGAGTACGCCACCGAGGGCGAGACCATCTTCCACGACTGCGCGGTCCGCGCGAATCCCGCCCACAGCGGCTTCGTCGATCTGCTGAACGAGTATCCGGGAGAGACGCTCGACCGCATCGTCGTCTATCACTACGGCTCGGTGGAGAACGGCCGCCGGCTCGAGAGCCACGGTTTCCGCATCGCGAAGCTCGGCCGGCGCCACGACCTGCCGGCGCCGCTGCAGGCGGGTGCTGCGGCGGCCCGACTGGCGTCCTGACCCCGGCGCAGACGAAAAAAAAGCCGGGCCCCTCGCGGGACCCGGCTTTCAAATAGCCGTCGTTGAAACGGCTGGGGGAACGACTCGGGCGCCTGGCCTGTCAGGCCGCCTTGCGCCCGCTGAGCCACTGCTCCAGATCGTCGGCACCGCCGATCAGCTCGCCGTCGACGAACACCTGCGGGAAGGTGGTCGCCTTGGCGACGGCGCGCAGCGTACGGTCCGTGTAGTCCCGGTTCAGCACCAGCTCTTCGTAGTCGATGCCGGCGTCGCGGAGCCGTGCCTTCGCCTCGGCGCAGAACGGGCAGCCCTTGCGTGACAGGATGGTCACGTCGTGGGGCTTCTCCGCGCTCGGCGCGACGTACTCCAACATGGTGTCGGCGTCGGAGACCTCGTAGGGGTCGCCGGGCTTCTCCGGCTCGACGAACAGCTTCTCGATCTTGCCGTCGCGCACCAGCATGGAATAACGCCAGGAACGCTTGCCGAAGCCGAGATCGTCCTTGTCGACCAGCAGGCCCATCTTCGAGGTGAACTCGCCGTTGCCGTCCGGCAGGAACCGGATGTTGTAGGCCTTCTGGGCTTCCTGCCACTCGTTCATCACGAACGCGTCGTTGACGGAGACGCAGATGATCTCGTCGACGCCGTGCTTCTTGAACGTATCGGCCAGCTGGTTGTAGCGCGGCACGTGCGACGATGAGCAGGTCGGCGTGAACGCGCCCGGCAGCGAGAAGACCACCACGGTCTTGCCGTCGAACAGTTCACTGGAGGTCTTGTTGACCCACTCGTGTCCCTCGCGCGTGCGGAATGTCGCGTCGGGTACTCTCTTGCCTTCCATCGATGTATCCATTGATTTACTCCTGGTTTCGGTTCGGGTCATGCCCCGTGTTTCGAATCGGTTTCTCGGTGCGCGCAGCCCGGCCAGGCGGGCCGCTGCGGTGCAGGTCAGGCCGCCTCGTCTTTCAGCAGGCTGCGCAGCATCCACGCGTTCTTCTCGTGAATCTGCATACGCTGGGTCAGCAGGTCCGCCGTGGGCTCGTCGTTGGCCTTGTCCACGACCGGGAACACCTGGCGCGCCGTGCGCACGACGGTCTCCTGGCCGAGCACCAGCTGGCGAATCATCTCCTCGGCGTCCGGGCTGCCCGTCTCCTCCTCGATGTCCGTCAGCTTCGCGAACTCGCTGTAGGATCCGGGAGCCTTGAAGCCCAGGGCGCGGATGCGCTCGGCGATCTCGTCGACGGCCTGAGCCAGCTCGGTGTAATGCTCCTCGAAGAGCGTGTGGAGCGTGGCGAACATCGGGCCCGTCACGTTCCAGTGATAGTTGTGCGTCTTGAGATACAGCGTGTAGCTGTCGGCGAGGAGCCGCGACAGCCCGTCTGCGATCTCCCTGCGGTCTTTCTCTTCGATTCCGATGTTGATGGTCATGATTCGTCCTCCTTCGATGTTCCCTATCATAAGGATTGCCATTGATAATGAAAATGGAATATTTTTATAATAGTGATCGATTTAGTGAATGCAACAGCCGGGACTCCGCTCAATGGCCATTAATCTTCCCAGCGTCAAGCAGTTACGTTACTTCGTGGCGCTCGCCGAACACGGCCACTTCGGCCGTGCCGCCGACGCCTGCCATGTCTCCCAGTCCGCGTTCAGCGTCGGCATCCAGGAACTGGAGGCAGCGCTGGACGTGCAGCTGGTCGACCGCACCAACCGGCAGGTCACCATCACCGCCATCGGCCGGGAGGTGGCGGAGCAGGCCCGCCTCTGTCTCAGAGATCTGGAGTCGCTCGTGCAAATAGCAAGGGTGGGCCAGAAGCCGCTGTCCGGCCCCCTGCGCCTCGGCGTCATCCCCACCATCTCACCGTTCCTGCTGCCCCGGGTGCTCCCCCTGGTGCGGCAGAGCTTTCCCGAGCTGAAGCTGTTCCTGGTGGAGGATCTCACGGAGAAGCTGCACCACAAGCTCCTGGCCGGTGACATCGACCTCATGCTGTTCGCCGTCCCCTACGAGCTGCGCAACGTGGAGACCGAGCCGCTGTTCCGGGACCGCTTCCTGCTGGCGGCGCATCGCGAGACGCGTCTCGTGGACCCGGAGAACTACCGCTACAACCGCCTGCACGCCGACAGCGTGCTGCTGCTCGAGGAAGGCCATTGCCTGCGGGAGCACGCCATAGACGCGTGCCGCATCCGCAGCTCCGAAAAGGTGAGCCGCTTCGCCGCCACCAGCCTGCTCACCCTGATCGAGATGGTGGACGCCGACCTCGGCATCACCTTCCTGCCGGAGATGGCCAGGGACTCGGCGCTGCTGAGCGCGACCGACGTCGGGCTCTGGCCCATGGGCGAGCGATCCTACCGCGAGATCGCCCTCGGCTGGCGCCGCGGCAGCGCCCGCGCGGACGAATTCCGCGAGCTGGGCACCTTCATCACCGACAACCGACAGCCCTGACGGCCGTCGCCCGCAACGCGGCGATCTCGCCCTTATGTCGAGTCGGGCCTCGCGGCGTCGCTCGGGTCACTAGAATCCGGGTCATAACAAGAACAACGAGGCGCAGGCATGAAGTCCCGGAACGACCCTGTCGGGGAGCGTGACTACTACCGCATCCTCCACGTCCAGCCCGACGCACCGCTGGAGGTGATCCGCTCCAGCTATCGCACGCTGATGCAGCGGATGCGCGCGCATCCCGATCTGGGCGGCGACAACCGCCGCGCGGCGGCTCTGAACGAGGCCTGGTCGGTGCTGCGGCACCCGGAGAAGCGGGCGTCCTACGACGCTGCCCGCTCGGCCGCCCGCGCCTCTCCCCGGCCTTCCCGGCGGGAACCGCGGCCGACCGAAGCGTGCCTGTTCTGCGGCACGGAGCGCGCCCATGCCGGCGCGCCGGACGCGGGCGAGCGCTGCGGCGAGTGCGCCAGCCCGCTCGCACCGGCCGACCGCAGTCGCCTGGAGACCCGGGGTCAGCGGGCCATCGCCCGCATCCGCCGCTCGCAGCCGATCACCTTCCTCGCGACCTGGCCGCAGCACTTCCCCATGACGGGACGCATGCAGGACGTCTCCCTGCACGGGCTGAAATTCGTCACCCGGCAGGCCCTGTCAGCCGGCCAGATCATCCGCCTCGACAGCGACATCTGCCGGGCGATCGCCCGCGTGGTGGCCGCGCAGCCTTCGGTGGAATCGGGTGGCCGGCAGTGGCTGGTGCGGGCGGAGTTCCTCACGCTCGATCTCGAGCGCACGGTCGGGGCTTTCGTCTGCGAGACCGCCTGAGGCCTCAGACGCAGACCGTCACGAAGCCGAGAGCCAGCCAGAGCACCGCGGCCCGCCGCGCGATCGCGAGCAGGGTGTCGCCGAGCCGGCGGGTGAGTCCCCCGATGGCGAGGTCGTGCACCCGGGTGTCGATCTGCTCCCGGTGCAGCTCGTACGCCGCATCGGAGGAATCCAGATAGCCCTCCGGCAGGAGCACCAGCCCGTCCCCGCTGAATTCCTCTTCCTCGACGGAAGGCGATACGACCCGCTCAGCCATGGAAAAATTCTAGCGCAGGCAGCCGCTTAGCGCCGTGAGCCCGATCACAGAAGCGCTCTCCCCGAGCGACAGGCCGCTGGACACGCTCCCCGCGAAGCGCGACAGTCGGGGCCATGGAGAGCAACGACCTCCGCTGCTGGCGCTGCGGCGCCCCGCTCGCCAGGCTCACCCTGCCCCTGTCACGGCTGGACGAGTGCCCGGAGTGCAGCATCCCGCTGCACGTGTGCCGCATGTGCGTCCATTTCGATCCCACGGTTGCCCGCCAGTGCCGGGAGGACGACGCCGAGGAGGTCAAGGAGAAGGAGCGGCCGAATTTCTGCGACTACTTCCGGCCCTCGGCCACGGCCTTCGAATCGAGCGCCATCGACGCCGAGCGGCGCGCGCAGCAGGAACTCGACAGCCTGTTCGGCGGCGCGCCGGAGCCGGGCCCCGGCGAGGACGGCGGAGACGATCCCCTGGCCGACGCCGAGTCGCTGTTCCGCAAGGAGTAGAGCGCGCGGCGCTGGCGACGGAAATCCGTCGCCGCCCTCACCGGCGCTTGCGCCGCTTCCGCTTTCCCTTGCCGGGCGCGTTGCGGCCCGGCTCGTCCGTGCCGCCCCACTTCTCGCGGTGCGCGGCAGCCGCCTGGGACTGCACCGAAGCGTGCCGGTTGGACAGCAGCAGCGAATCGGGCGAGCACACCCGGGCCTTGATCAGGCCCAGATCGGCGGCTGCGTCGAACAGGCTCGGATACCACCGCTCCCACTTGGGCAGTAATGCTTCCACCTGTTCCCTGAGGCTCGCACTCATTGCAGCCATCCTCCTCGATCGTCCCCCGAATCTATCCCAACGCTCCCGCCAGAGGAAGGGCGGGCGTCGCGGCGCCGGGCATTGCAAGGGCGTACATGAAAAAGGGCCGCATCGCTGCGGCCCTCCGTGAGTGGGGTGTCGTCAACCCCCGGGTATCTTCCGTACCCTGGGCCTCACTGCGACAGCGAAGGCTGCTCCACTGTCACGGCGAAATCCCGGGGCTGGAACGACACTGCCAATTTCTCACTAGACATTGGATCACCTCCTTTCGGTTATGGGCCGAGCCGACAGCATCCAATAATTGCCGGCGAATTCCAAGCGCTGCCGCGAAAAACGCGGACCCGGTCACGAACGGCAATTAGACAGAGCCTAGTCCTTGCTCATGTCCAGCTTCGTGAACTTGGCGCCCTCGAGCGTCAGGTTGTACATCAGGCCCTTGCTGCCGAAAACGAAGCCGACCACCGGATCCTTGATGTTCGCCGTATCGATCGTCTTGCCGGCCCCCAGGTCGATCAGCGCCACCGAGCCGTCCACGCCCACCTTGAAGCCGGCGCTGCTGCGGAACTTCTTCAGCGCCTCCTGCGTCATGAAGGCGATAACGATGCTCTTGGCCTGCGCGCCGAACTGGAAGCCGATGGAACCGGCCGCCGTGGAGTAGTAGTCGACCGTCTCGCCGCCGACCCTGAGCGCGCCCTTGCCGTATTCGCCGCCGATGCCGATGCCGGCCTTGACCACCCGCGGAAACACCAGCACGCCGGCGGCGTTGCTCAGGAAGACGTCCGCGCCGTCGACTTCGGACTTGAAGCTGGCCAGCGCCTCGTCGACGTCGGCATCGATCTCCGCTGCGTCGTCGGCCAGCGCGGGCTGCGCGAAACAAAGGGCTGCCAGCAGGATGGCAGGGAATAAATTCGGGGTCTTCATGGCCGGGACTCCTCGGGAAGAAAGCGCCGGAATTCTAGCAGCATCCGGTGAATCGAGGCTGAACGCCCCCCGGCGGCGGCATCCCGGCCTGTGAAGCGATTCTCAGAATTTCCGGCGTCCTGGCGGGCATAATCCCGACACTATGCGCAGAAACCGCGCGGAGTACGGTATGGCACAGGGATCGGACAAGCCCGGCAAAGGCGACACCGTCAGGCTCGCACGGCCCGGCGGCAAGGTGGGGCTCGACGAGCGCGGCCACTCGGTGTGGGTGGGCGACGTCAAGACCGGGCGCTTCGAGCTGATGAACACGCAGACGGTCGAAGCACTGATCCAACAGGGAGACCCGAATCTGCGCGAGGAGATGGACCGTCTCGCGGGCGACGGCGCGGAGGGCGTGGTGGCCAGGGAGAAAGACACGGGCCACTTCCGCATCCTGGAAACCGAGAGCCTCGAGGCGATGATGAACCGCCCCGTCGCGGGACGCGAATCGGTGGCGGTCGGCGGCCGCAACATAGACGAGCTCGAGCCCGAGCCCGACGAGGCCGATGAGTTGCAGCTGGTCAGCACCCAGATGCTGCGCCAGATCCTCGGCAAGGACGTGACCGAAGCGGACGACGCCGACGACGATGCGCCGGAGGCGGCCTTCTTCAACCCCTACGACAGCACGCCGAAAAAGAAATAGATCGGCCGTTCCGTCGGGCTGTTCCGTCGGCCCGTTTCATCGGCCTGTAATACGAGCCCGCTAGTATCAATCCCGGTTCGGGGACTCACCCAGACCCGTTCCAGGCTGCGGACCCCCCACCCGACACCCGCAGCCGACCGTCCGGCACGCGACAGGATGCCGCAACGGATACCACGGAGGTACCCGGCCGGACGACTCCCCCCAGACCGGTGTACCGGCGGCCGCAACGGCCGCCGGTCTCACCGGCACCCTCAGTCCGTCAGGTCCTCGTCGCTGAGCCGGTGGCCCCAGTCCCGCTTCGCCGCCAGATAGCGGCGGTTCCAGTCGCCCACGCCGGTCACGTGCTTGACCGCGTCGATGTCCGTCAGGCCGTGCTCGGCCAGGTCGGCAACCTTCTTCGGGTTGTTGGTCAGCAGGCGGAACGGCCGCTTGCCGAGGAAATGCTGCAGCAGCGCAGCCGCGTCGCTGAAGTCCCTGGAATCGTCGGGCAGACCGAGGGACCGGTTGGCCTGGTAGGTATCCTCCCCGGCGTCCTGCAGGATGTAGGTGACCGCCTTGGCCCAGAGCCCGATGCCGCGGCCCTCGTGGCCGGCCATGTAGATGAGGATCCCGCCCGCGGGGTCGGCATGAATGCGGTGCATGGCCGCGACGAACTGGGGCCCGCATTCGCAGCGCTGGGAGCCGAAGACGTCACCGGTGAGACAGCTCGAGTGCACGCGGACGAGCGGCCGGTCCGCCGTCTCCGGCGCACCGATCAGGAGCACGCTGTTGACCGCCATGGAAGAGGCGAGCGTGGCGAACAGCCGCTGGCCACCCTGTTCCCTGAGCTCCCGGGCGAGGTCCTCCACCTTGGACAGCTCGGTATGGCGTACCGCCGCGTACCAGCGCACCTCCATGCGCAGCCCGGCGACGTCCAGCGGCAGCGGTATGGGCCCGAGCAGGTTGATGGCCGGCTCGCCCGGCGGCGGCGGATTGGCCGCGTCGATGACCCGTCCGTAGCGGTCGATGCGGATCAGACGGCCCTGCTCGATCAGCCGGCCGCGGATCGTGGGATCGATGTACGTGAACATGGGCGAAGGATAGCACCGCCGGCCGTCAGCTCTCCGGCCGCTCGCGGCGGAGATAGCAGCGCTCGCCCCGGTAGCACAGCAACAGCGGAGGCCGTCCGGGATCCGCGAGGCACGGACGAACCTCGGCGAGCATGGCCTCGGTCACGTCGATGAGACCGGCGGTCACGCTCCCCTCCGGATCCACCCAGCGCAGGTCCAGCAATTCGCCGTCGCCGCCGAGGGTGCCGCGGAGATACCGGGCATCCACCATGAAGAAGCGGGCGTGGTAGCGCCACGGACTGTAGGCCGGCGTGATGGCCCGCCCGACGTAGCGCAGGCGGTGCAGCGGCGGCGCCAGGCCCAGCGCCCGGAAGATGTCCCAGCCGCCGGCACCCGGACCCACGTCTCCGGGCACGCCCAGCACCAGGCCGGTCTCCTCGGCCGTCTCGCGCACGGCCGCCATGGCGAGCGCCCGGGCATGCGCCGGCGAGCGGAACGCTCCCCACTCCCCGGCTGCGAGGTCGGAAGCCGGGCTCGCCCGCCGGTCGTCCGGCTCGAGCCGGCCGCCGGGGAAGACGTAGACGCCCGGCGTGAACCGTGCCTCGCGGCGGCGCCGGCCCATGAGCACTTCCACGCCGCGGCCGCGCCGACGGTAGACCAGCAGGCTCGCCGCGTCCTGCGGGCGTACGGGAGATCGACGGGTCGGTGTCATGCGACCGGTCTCACTCCAGCGTCGGCAGCGCCTCCAGCGCCAGCACGTAGTAGCTGACGATGCCCACCACCGTATGCGTCTCGTCGATCACGGGCGCGTGGCCGATGCCCACACTCTCGAACAGGCGCGCGCAATAGCGGATGTCCATCTCCGGCCGCACCGAGATGACCGGTTTCGCCATGATCTCGTAGACGTTGACGCGTTCCGGCGCCCGGTCCTGGCCGATCACGTGCTTGGCGATGTCCGAGAAGAGCAGCATGCCGTATTCGTCGCGCTCGTGGCGCCGCTTGACGATCAGGCAGGTGGCCTGCACCTGCTTCATGGTCCTCAGCGCGTCCAGCACGGTCATGCTGCCGTCGATCTCCGTGACCTCGCGATGCATCACCTCGCTGACGGGCACCCATTTTCTTTCAGCCATGATCACTCCTCTCTGTTCGTCGGCAGCAGAACGGATTCCATCCCCTCACAACTGCTCCTCCACTACCTCGGTCAGCTTCTGTGCCTGACTCGTAACGCCCACGGCGTCCTCGACGTCGATCTGGATGGCGATACCCGTCCCGGGCTTCTCGTCGAACTCGCCCACCTCGCCAATGTGCTCCAGGATGTGGCGGCTGAGATGCTGTTCCACCAGCATCATGACCACGTCCCGCTGGGTGGAGAGCGTGAGACCCAGGAAGGTCTTCTTTTCCTTGGAGCCTTCGCCCCTCGCGTTGTTGACGACGGTGCAGCCGGTGGCGCCGGCCTCCCGGGCCGCCTCCATGATGGCGTCGGTCTTGTCGTCCTCGACGAAGGCGATGATGAGTTTAAAGTGCATTGCCGTTCTCCTTATCCCGTTTCGCGACGGTCCCGCCGTCGCGCGACCTTTGTTCGTGCTTGGATTGACTGCGGCCCCGGAGCTCCGACAGCTGGGCATACGCCAGGACACAGATGATGGGGAACATGCAGGCGAAGGCCACAAGGCCGAACCCGTCCAGCAGGGGACTGCGGCCGGGTACGGATTCGGCGAGGCCGAGGCCCAGCGCCGTAATCAGCGGAACCGTCACCGTGGAGGTCGTGACGCCGCCGGAGTCGTAGGCGAGCGGCACGATCGCGCGCGGCGAGAAATACGTCTGCACCATCAGGATGACGTAGCAGGCGATGATGTAGTAATGCAGCGGCGTGCCGGTCACGATGCGCAGACAGCCGAGTGACACGCCGATGGCGACGCCGAGGGCGACCGCCACCCTGAGCCCCCAGGGATGGATGGCTCCGCCCGAGACGTCCCGCGCCTTCAGGGCCACCACCAGCAGCGCCGGCTCGGCCAGCGTGGTACTGAAGCCGAGGCAGAAGGCGAAGGCGTAGACCCAGAGATAGTCGGCCCACTGCACGCCGGCGAGGGTGTCCCCGGCCGTGCCGATGAATTCCGGGGAGGTCAGCTGCTGCGCCATCAGCCGGCCGAGCGGGAACAGGGCCTGCTCCAGCCCGATGAGAAAGCAGCCGAGGCCGATGACCACGAGTACGAACCCGACCACGATTCGGTTCCGGTCGGGCATCCGGCCGCCGATGACGAACCACTGGAACAGGAACAGGAACAGGGCGATGGGCGCCACGTCCAGCGCCGTGCCGCCGAGTATCGCCAGGCTGCCGGCGATCATATCCACTTCAGCATTATCCCGTAGCCCATCACGAAGATGATGGGCGTCAGCGAGGCGAAGGCGATCAGCCCGAAGCCGTCCAGCATGGGGTTGCGCCCCTCCAGCGACGAGGCCAGGCCGACGCCCAGCGCCGCCACCAGCGGCACCGTGACGGTGGAAGTGGTGACGGCGCCGGAATCGTAGGCGATGCCGACGATCTCGGCGGGCGCGAAGATCGTGGCGATCACCACGATGACGTAGCCGCCGATGATCATGGCCGGCAGCGGCCAGCCGGTGATGATGCGCATGACCCCGAGGACCAGCGCGACACCGACCGCCAGCGCGACGGTCATCCTGAGCCCGGTGGCGTAGCGTGTCTCCGATTCGGGTGTCGCCTCGATGGCGCCCGCCAGCGCGGCCACCTCGCCGGCCTCGGCCGCCACCGCGATCAGCGCCGGCTCGGCCACCGTCGTGCCGAAGCCGAGCGCGAAGGCGAATACGATCAGCCAGAAGACACTGCCCTTGCGCGCCAGCGCGTGGGCGAGATTCTCGCCCACCGGGAAGAGCGCCAGCTTGAGCCCGTAGATGAACAGCGTGAGGCCGATGACCACCAGGAGGACGCCACCGGCGAGCGGCGCGAGCGTTGCCGCCGGCTGACGCAGCACCAGCAGCTCGAACACCGCGATGACCACGACGATGGGAGTCAGGTCGCGCAGACTGTCGCGGAGATCGCGCCCGAGCGCGCGCAGGACATCAAACATGGCGCTGTGCGTTCTCTCCCCGTTTGTCGGCCGTGTCGACCCGCCTCAGTGGTCCAGGGCGTCGGCCTCGTTGCGGATGAACTTGTACAGGCTCTCGTAGGAGGACTGCACCGACGGACCGAAGACCGGATCGTGGGACTGGTCGGTCTGCCCCGGCAGCGCATCCCAGTCCTCGTCGGCGAGCAGCTCGTCGGCCAGCGTGAAGAGCGCCGCCTCTTCCCAGCGCATGTGATCCCTCAGCTTGCGCACGTAGTCCGCGGCGGCCGCCGCCAGCTCGTCCCGCCGCACCACGGAGCCGGCCTCCACCGCGTCCAGCGCCTCGCGCAGTTCGATGCCGACGCGGCCCAGCTCGTCGTGCTCCTCGAGGATGCCCTCGATACCGCTCAGCATGTCCGGCGCCACGACCTTCAGCCGATGGTAGATGCGGTCCTCCCGCGGATGGTGCACGGAATCGGGGTACGACGTCATGTAGCGCATGATGTCGTGCGCCAGCTCGTAGTCGGGTTCGAGGCCGTCGGCGATCCGCCGCGTCTCCTTCTCCAGCAACTGCAGGAGAACGGCGATATTGCGATGGTCGTCCCGCAGCTGGGCGAGGACCGTGGAAACTGGTGTCGGCATAGTTCGTTCCTGACGCATCTTCCCGGACATGCGCGCGCAGCCGGGCCGGCGGAGCCCTTCCCGCCCGAAACCCATCCTGCGGAGGGCGGCAGGCACAGCCTATTCGGGAATACCACTACCGCCCTGCCGGCGCAACCGCCGGCTTGTGATAACGTCTGGTGCCGACGGGGGCAAAGCCGCGGAGACTCGCTGTGGGATGGATCACAATGCCGGAGGCCTGGATCGCACTGGCCTCGCTGACGGTGCTCGAGATCGTGCTCGGCATCGACAACATCATCTTCATCTCGGTGCTGGTGGGCCGGCTGCCCGCCGAGCAGCGCCAGCGCGCCCGCATCCTCGGGCTGGGGCTGGCCATGGGCATGCGTATCGTGCTCCTGCTGCTGATTACCTGGATCATGCAGCTTTCGGCGGACCTGTTCGAGGTGCTGGGCACCGCCATCTCCGGCCGCGACCTGATCCTGATCGGCGGCGGACTGTTCCTGCTGGCGAAATCGACTCTGGAGATCCACCACTCGGTGGAGGGCGTGGACGCCGACGATAAGCAGGTAAAGGCGGCGACCTTCGGCGGCGTGCTCGCGCAGATCGCGCTCATCGACATGGTCTTCTCACTCGACTCGGTGATCACCGCCGTCGGCATGGCCGACCACCTGGCGGTGATGGTCATCGCCGTGGTCATTGCAGTGGGCGTGATGATGTTCGCGGCCGGCGCCATCGGCCGCTTCGTCGACGAGCATCCCACGGTCAAGATGCTGGCGCTCTCTTTCCTGGTGCTGATCGGCACGGCGCTGATCGCCGAGGGCATCGACCTGCACATCCCGAAGGGCTACATCTACTTCGCCATGGCCTTCTCGGTGGGCGTCGAGATGCTGAACCTGAAGGTCAGGAAGAACCGCCGGCCGGTGGCCCTGCGCAAGCGAGTGCCGAAGGAAGAGGAATTCCTCGAACAGGAAGGCTGAAACGAAAAAAGGCCGGGCTGTCAGGCCCGGCCTCTTCCCGTCAGATACGTTGCGGTATCAGAACTTGTAGCCCACGTTGATGCCGTACACCCAGGGGTCGATCTCGACCGTGCCCAGATCCAGCGTGCCGACGGGGTCGACCGTCAGCTCGGCATCCGTCTCGATGTTGATCCAGCGCACGTCGAAGTTGATCGTCCAGTTCTCGTTCAGGATGAAGTCGGCGCCCACCTGAGCGGCGAGACCGAACGACGTGTCGAGGTCGAGATCCGCGCCCGTCACGTCGAGACCCGGATTGAGGGCTTCGACGGTATCGATCAGGGCCTGATCGACGTCTTCGCTGAAGAAGATCGTCATGTTCAGGCCGAGCCCGACGTAAGGCTGGAATGCGCCGTCCGGCAGGAAGTGATACTGCAGCGAGAAGGTCGGCGGCAGGTGATCCGTTTCGGCGATCTTGCCGATGCCCTTGATCTCGATGTCATGGTTGAACGGTGCCGCGGCGAGGACTTCCAGCCCCCAGTTCGGCGTGAAGAAATAGGTGCCGTTGAAGGTCAGCGTCGTGCCGGAGTCGACCTCGATCGTGACCGGCGTCGTGCCTTCACCTGCCGGCACGGCCGTGTCCAGGTTGTCCGACTTCGGGTCGACCGAGGTCACGCCCACGCGGAACAGCCAATCGCCTGCCTCGTAGGCTTGTGCCGGCCCTGCGATGAGCAGAGACGTACCGACGCAGACAGCCAGAATTCTTAATGAAGATCCCTTCATCATGAGTCTCCTTGGCCTGATGCAGCGGTCGCAAGCAACCAGACCGCCAATGAATGTTCACGCGACCGTCACTATTGTCCGCCGGCCACTGCGATCGGGGTATACGGATTGTCCTGAGACGAGCCTCGAAAATTACTTATTGCGCTGCAGCATCCCCTCATTGCGCTGCCGGCGTCAGTTCGGAATCGGCGGTGCCGCACGCGCCGGCCCCTGCTAAGCTCCCGCCGATGAGCGGCGAGGCCAAGAGC
Source organism: Lentisalinibacter orientalis (assembly GCF_040706535.1). NCBI lineage: Bacteria > Pseudomonadati > Pseudomonadota > Gammaproteobacteria > Woeseiales > Woeseiaceae > Lentisalinibacter > Lentisalinibacter orientalis. Next base: position 1,329,322 of record NZ_JAPDRJ010000001.1, on the reverse strand, counting down.
TCCTTCCAGGCACTGAAGCGCCTGCTGCACTACGCGCGGGGCTACCGCCGGCGCATCTGGCTGGCCACCGCCTGCTCCGTGCTGAACAAGCTGTTCGACGTGATGCCGGAGATCCTGATCGGCATCGCCATCGACGTGGTGGTGCGCCAGGAGGACTCCTTCGTGGCCGCGCTCGGCATCATCGAACCCCGCTCCCAGATGCTGCTGCTCGGCGGGCTGACACTCGTCATCTGGATGAGCGAGTCGCTGTTCGAGTACCTGTATCTGATCCTGTGGCGGAATCTGGCCCAGGATCTGCAGCACGGCATGCGCATCGACGCCTACCGGCACGTCCAGGACCTGGACCTAGCCTATTTCGAGGATCAGAGCACGGGCAACCTGGTGGCCATCCTGAACGACGACGTGAACCAGCTGGAGCGCTTCCTGAACGGCGGCGCCAATAACCTCATCCAGGTGGCGACCACGCTGGTGGCCGTGGGCACGGTGTTCTTCGTGGTCTCGCCGCTGATCGCGGTGGTGGCGTTCACGCCCATCCCTGTCATCGTCGTCGGCGCCTTCTACTTCCAGCGCCGCGCGCAGCCACTCTACGCCGAGGTCCGCGAGCGGGTCGGCGGGCTGGGCTCGCGCCTCGCGGCCAACATCTCCGGGATAGCCACCATCAAGAGCTTCGCCACCGAGCGGCTCGAGGCCGAGCGGGTGCGCGCGGACAGCAACGCCTATGTGTCGGCGAACCGCCGCGCCATCGCCGTGAGCTCGGCCTTCATCCCGGTGATCCGCATGGCCATCCTGGCCGGTTTTCTGGCCACCTTCCTGATCGGCGGCTGGATGACCCTGTCCGGCGCCCTCGCCGTGGGCGCCTATGGCGTACTCGTGTTCCTCACCCAGCGGCTGCTGTGGCCGCTGACCAGCCTGGCGGAGACGGTGGACCTGTACGAGCGGGCCATGGCGTCGTCACGCCGGATACTGGATCTGATCGAGGCGCCCGTCGGCATCCGCGATGCCCCGGAAGCCGAGGCGCTCGGCGCGGTGGAAGGCCGCATCACCTTCGAGCACGTGTGGTTCGCCTACGCCGACGGCGAACCGGTGCTCAGGGACATCGACTTCGACATCGCGCCGACCGAGACCGTGGCCTTCGTAGGCCAGACCGGCGCCGGCAAGAGCTCGCTGATCAAGCTGATGCTGCGCTTCTACGAGCCCGGTCAGGGCGAGATCCTGCTGGATGGGCGGCCGATCCGCGATTTCACCCTGGAGAGCCTGCGCCGGCGCATCGGGCTGGTAAGCCAGGATGTGTTCCTGTTCCAGGGCACGGTGCGGGACAACATCGCCTACGGCGCGCCGGAGGCGAGCGAGGCGGCAATCGTCGAGGCGGCCCGGGCGGCCGAGGCCATGGAGTTCATCGAGCGCCTGCCACGGGGTCTGGACACCGTCGTGGGCGAGCGCGGGCAGAAACTCTCCGGCGGCCAGCGCCAGCGCCTGTCACTGGCCCGGGCGCTGGTGAAGGACCCGCCGGTGCTCATCCTGGACGAGGCGACTTCCGCGGTGGACAACGAGACCGAGGCGGCCATCCAGCGTTCGCTCGCCACCATCTCGCACTCGCGCACGACCGTGGTCATCGCCCATCGGCTCTCCACCATCGTGCACGCGGACCGTATCATCGTGCTCGAGCGGGGCCGCATCGCCGAGACCGGCGATCACGGCTCCCTGTTGGCCCGGGGCGGCATCTATGCCAGCCTCTGGGCGGTACAGACCGGACAGGAGGCAGCCGCCCCCGCCGGCCCGATGACCTGACGGAGACGGAATAAGGCATGGAACTCCTGGACCGGATACGCGAACGCCAGCAGGCGCTGACCGCCTGGCGCCATCACATCCACGCACACCCGGAACTCGCCTACGAGGAGAAGGCCACCAGCGACTTCGTGGCGGAGAAACTGGCGGCTTTCGGCCTGGAGGTGCACCGCGGCCTCGGGGTGACCGGCGTGGTGGGCACACTCCGCGCCGGCAACTCCGACCGTGCCATCGGCCTCAGGGCCGACATGGACGCGCTGCCCATCCAGGAGCTGAACGAGTTCGAGCACCGCTCCCGCCACCCGGGCCTGATGCACGCCTGCGGCCACGACGGCCACACCACCATGCTGCTCGGCGCGGCGGAGCACCTGGCCGCCAATCCGGACTTCGACGGGGTGGTGCACTTCATCTTCCAGCCCGCCGAGGAAGGCCGGGCCGGCGCAAAGGCGATGATCGAAGACGGCCTGTTCGATCTGTTCCCGGTGGAATCGGTCTACGGCATGCACAACTGGCCCGGGCTGCCGGTGGGCGAGTTCGCGGTGCGCGTCGGCCCCCAGATGGCCGCCTCGGACAAGTTCGAGATCACCGTGCGCGGCCGCGGCGGCCATGCCGCCATGCCCCACCAGACCATCGACCCGGTGGTGACCGCCGCCCACATCATCACCGCGCTGCAGTCGCTGGCCAGCCGTAACACGGAGCCGACCGATTCGGTGGTGGTCTCGGTCACCGTGCTGCGGGGCGGCGAGACCTTCAACGTCATCCCCGACGAGGTGGTGCTGAAGGGCACCGCGCGCACGCTCACACCGGAGTCACGCGACCGGATCGAACGGGACATCGCGCGGGTGGCCGCCGGCGTGGCGGCAGGCTTCGGCGCCACGGCCGAGACGACCTACCACCGCACCTACCCGCCCACGGTGAACACGCCGGACGAGGCGGAGATCGCCGCACGGGCGGCGGCGGCCGTGGCCGGCGCCGGCAACGTGCACCGCGACCTGCCGCCCACCATGGGCGGCGAGGACTTTGCGTTCATGCTCGAGGAGAAGCCCGGCTGTTATCTGTGGCTCGGCAACGGCCCCGGCGAGGGCGGCTGCATGCTGCACAACGCCCGTTACGACTTCAACGACGAGGCGCTGCCGATCGGCGTCGCCTACTGGGTCAGCCTGGTGGGCGAACTGCTCGGCCGCGCCGAGCGCGCGCCCCGGGCCGCCTGAACTCTCAGCCTGCCTCTTGCGCCGCCCGGGCCTTGCCGGTGCGCTGGCGATTGTAGCCCTTCAGCCGGCGCGTCGCCGCACGGAACGAGTCGTTCACCGCCACGTACGGGTCCTCGTGGGCGTGGTTGTCTTCCTGGGCATGGCTCACGACGATCTCGCGCCCCGGCACGTTGATGTCCACGACGACGTGATAGATCCGCCCCTTGTTCTGGTGCCGGTGCGGCGCCTCCACGGTCACCCGGCACGAGATGATGTCCGAGCACACCTGCTCGAGCTTCTCTGCCTGTTCACGGATGACGGTCTCCAGCGCCGGGGAGCGCGGGATGTCCTTGAAGCGGACTTCGACGGGTATCTGCATTAGGCGACTCCTCTCTGGATGCCTTTTCCGGTGCCTTTTCCGGATGCCTGTTTCGACTATGCGGCGGGCTCCCCCGGAGCAGCCATCAGTGGAATCCACGATCGATGCTGCCGCCGACGGCGGAGGATATTGGCTGGAGTGCCTCGTCCGGTGGGCACCCCTCCTCCGCGTATCCCGCCCGTGCCTGCCTGTGGGTCGATACTAGCAGCGGCGGTGCCCTCGCGCCCGCTGCAAAGCAGCACGGTACGCCGGCTTTCTGCACCCGCCGCAAGACCCGGTTACAGGCGCCAGGGGTCGTGATATTATTGACATGCGGATTGTCTTGAAGACAATTATTTTGTCAGGAGGCCTGACATGCAGAAACACTTCGACGACCTGTTCCACGAGGTACGGCTGCTCTTCACCACGCTGATCCACACCGGAGAACAGCTGCACGAAGACTCCGAGATGACCCAGCCCCGCCGTGCGGTGCTCGAGCACCTGCTGCGCGAGGGCCCGTCGACCGTGCCGGCCATCGCCCGGGCGCGGCGGGTATCGCGCCAGCACATCCAGGCGCTCGTCAATCCGCTGCTGCACGAGGGCCTGGTCGAGCGGGTGGAGAATCCCGCTCACCGGCGCTCGAAGCTGGTGCGGCTGACGGCGGCGGGGCAGAAGGTGATCGAGGACATCCGCAGCCGCGAGGCCCATCAGCTCGACCAGGCGGGCATCGGCGTGTCCGACGACCAGCTGCGCGGCGCGACGGAGGTGCTGCGCCACGTCCGCGAGGCGCTGGAGGCCTGAGCCGGCCCGCCGCGGACGCTACGGCAACAGGCTCCCCGAAGCGCCGGGATCGAGCCCGGCGGGCACGTCGAAGTCGCTGTCCAGTGCCCGCAACACGGCCGCGTCGCGCTCGTAGACGTCCGGGTAGAAGCCGAACTCGCCGTCGGAGCCCATGCCGGCCGTCCAGTACAGGATCATGACGGGGACCGGACGCGGCAGGAAGACGGTGCGCGTGAGCCCGGTCGCCGCCGCGGCATCGATCTCCGCAGGCCCCCAGTCCGGATCCCCGTCCAGCAGCAGCGCCGCCAGTTCCAGCGGCCGCTCCACGCGGATGCAGCCGGAGCTGAAGCTGCGATCGGCGCTCCGGAACAGCTCCCTGCCCGGTGTGTCGTGCAGATAGACGTTGTACGGATTGGGCAGGATGAACTTCACCCGCCCGAGGGCGTTGCCGGGACCCGGGGGCTGCACCAGCTGATAGGGCAAAGCTCCATTCCGGTAGCGGGACCAGTCGACCTCCTGCGGCGCAACGACGCTGCCGTCGGCCGCCACCACGTGCAGATTTCGCCGGGTCACGGCGGCCGGTTCCGCGATGGCCTCCGGGATGATGTCGTTCTCCAGTATCACCGGGGGCACCGTCCAGGTGGGGTTGAAGACGAGATAGACGATCCTGGAGCGGAACACGGGGGTGCGCCGGTAGGGCTGCCCCACCACCACCCGCGTCTCCCAGTGGATTGCGTCGCCGCGCATGAGGAAGGCGCGGAAGCCGGCGATGTTCACCAAAAGGTAGTCACGCTCCGGGCGCTCCAGCACCCAGCGGGCCCGATCCAGGTTCACGCGAATCTGGTCGATGCGCGCGGCGACCGGGAGGTTCATCGCCGCCAGCGTGCGGGCGCCGACGACCCCGTCCGGCTCCAGCCCGTAGCGACGCTGGAAGGCGGCCACGGCGGCTTCGACCACGTCGTCGTACTGCCAGGGATCCGGCGCCGCCGGCAGCGGGATCTCCGCAGCCAGCCGTGAGCGGACCGCGGCCACCCGCGGATCCCGCATGCCGGGCTTCAGCGCCGGCCCGGCCGGGATCGCCTGCCAGCCGCCCGAGGCGGCGATGTCCCGGTAGCGGGCCAGAGCCGCCACCAGTTGCCGGTACGGCGCTCCCCGCTCGAGACTGAAGAACCCGGCCAGGGACTCCGCCGCCAGCGCCGCTTGCAGCGTGGCCACCGGGTCGCCTTCCTCGGTGTCCGGGTGAAAATTCCAGTGAGGATCGAGGCGCGAGGGCTCCACCTTCCCGTAGACGAGGTGATGGGCGAGTCGCGCCAGGGCGTCGGTCATGAGCAGATCCCGGTCCGCCCTGCCGTAGGGGTCCCCGTCGGCGCCCATGTCGTCGACATGGCGCTCCAGGACGGCGAGATGATAATCGCCGGGGTTCAGTCCCTGCTCCGCGCTCGCGCGCACCAGCGCCAGCAACTCGCGGCGGCGCTCCGCCTCGGACCATAACGGCCGGAAGCGCCGGGCGGCGTAGAGATCCGGAAGCAGCGTGCGGGCCGCCAGCGGCTCCCCCTCGAGCACATGCAGGGTATCCGCCTCGATCTGCTCCAGCCGCTGGCGCAGCCGCTCCCGGACGGCCTGCTCCGCGGAGCCGTGCAGTTCCTGATCCCATGGCGAGGCCGCAGCCCCCGCAGCGGCACCGGTCAGCAGCAGAGCCAGCAGCAGGACCGGCAGTCGGGCCTGCGGAATGGGGTGGTTGATCGGGGCGCCGTGGTAGGACACGCCACTATTCTAAACCGGGACCGGCGACACGGAACGGGAACCGCAGGGAGCTCAACCTGTCGATATTCTTTCCAGTCTGCGTCCTCGTCGTCCATAATCGCCCATCGGAGTCGATCGTGTGCGAACGGAGTCTGCTGGCAGTACTGGCACGACAACGGGTTACGACAACGGGTTGCGACGATGGGACCCGACAATGGGAGAGAACATGGCAGGAGACACCCCGGACGATAGTCATTGCGCTTCGCGGCGCCGGTTTCTGGCGGGCGCCGCGGCAGGGGCCGCGATGCTGGCGCCCTGGAGCCGCGCGGCGGCCGCACTGGAGACCCGCAGCCTCGCCTTCTCGCACAACCACACCGGCGAGAGGCTGAAGGCCGTCTATTTCGAGGGCGGCGAATACGTCCCCGACGCGCTGGCCGAGATCAACCATCTGCTGCGCGATTTCCGTACCGGCGAAGTATGGGAGATGGACGTCACACTGCTGGACACCCTGGCCGACCTGCGGTCCCTGACCGGCAGCACCGCCGAGTTCCAGATCATCTCCGGCTACCGCTCGCCCCAGACCAACGCCATGCTGCGCAGCGCAAGCTCGGGCGTGGCGAAGCGCAGCCTGCACATGCAGGGTCGCGCCATCGACGTCCGCCTCTCCGGCTACGACACCGCGAAGCTGCGCAAGGCCGCGATGAGCCTGCGCCGGGGCGGTGTCGGCTATTACGCCCGCTCGGACTTCCTCCACGTGGATACCGGCCGCGTGCGGAGCTGGTAGGACGATGCGCGCGACGCTGCTGGCGACGGCGCTCCTGGTTCTCCAGGCCGGCTGCGCGGAGCGGCCCGCCGGGGAGGCCGGGGAAGCCGCCGGCGTCGAACCCGCGGACATCGTTTTCACCGGCGGCATCATCCATACCGCGGACGAAGAACGCAGCCGTGCCGAGGCGGTGGCCGTCCGCGGCGACACCATCGTCGCGGTGGGCGGCGCCGGCGAAGTGAGCGCCTGGATCGGCGCCGACACCCGCGTGGTCGACCTGGCCGGCCGCGTGGTCCTGCCCGGCCTGCACGACGCCCACATGCACCCGATCACCGGCGGCGAGATGCTGCTCGGCTGCTCGTTGTTCGGACTCACGACCCCGGACGCCATCCTCGCGAAAGTCGCGGAATGCGTGGCGGAGAGCGACGACGAATGGGTGATCGGCGAGAACTTCGACCTGGCCGCCTTCCCCGGCGGCAATCCCCACAAGTCGCTGCTGGACGAGATCGCGCCCGATCGCTACGTCTACCTGCGCGGCACCGACGGCCACAACGATCTGGCCAACTCGAAGGTCCTCGAGCTGGCGGGCATCACCGCGGAGACGCCGGACCCGCCCAAGGGCGTCATCGAGCGCGACCCCGAGACCGGCGAGCCGACCGGCATGCTGCGCGAGACCGCGCGGGCGCCGGTGGAGGCGCTGCTGCCGCAGACCACGTTCGAGGACCGGGTGGCGGCACTCGAGGCGACGCTGGCGGAGACGGCGCGCTACGGCATCACCTCCCTCGTCGACGCCTGGACGGGCGTGCCCGACTGGGAGGTGTATCGGGCAGTGGCCGAATCAGACGGGCTCGACGCCCGGGTGAAGGCCTCGCTCACCTACGGCGTCAATGCCAAACACCAGGGCGAGGCATGGGAAGCCGCGCTGGCCCGGCGCGACGAGTTCGCCGGCGAGCGCTTCAGCGTCAGCGCGGTGAAGTTCTTCGTCGACGGCGTGCTGGAGGGCGAGACCGCCGCCCTGGTCGAGCCCTACACCGGCATGCGCGAGCACCGCGGTGTGCTGAATTTCGAGAGCGACGAGCTGAAAGATGCGGTCACCCGCTTCGATGCGATGGGTCTGCAGATCCACATGCACGCCATCGGCGACCTCGCCGTACGCGAGGGGCTGGACGCCATCGAGGCCGCGCGCAAGGCGAACGGCGACACCGGCAACCGGCATCACATCACGCACCTGCAGCTGGTCCACCCCGACGACATCCCCCGCTTCGCCGAGCTCGGCGTCGCCGCCAGTTTCCAGGCGCTGTGGGCGTATCCGGACGCGTGGATCATGGAGATCAACCTGCCTGTCGTGGGCCCGGAGCGCGTGGAGCGCATGTATCCCATCGGCAGCATCCACCGCGCCGGCGGCACGATCGTCGGCTCCAGCGACTGGGCCGTGTCGTCGATGAACCCGCTGGAGGCCATCGAGACGGCCATCACCCGGCAGGATGCCTCCGGCCAAGTCGACGGCACGCTGAACGCCGACGAAGCCGTGGATCTCGCGACGATGCTCGACGCCTACACCCGCAACGCGGCGCGGCTGCTCGGCCACGACGACATCACCGGCTCCATCGAGACCGGCAAGCGGGCGGATATCGTGGTGCTCGACCGCAACATCTTCGCCATCCCGGCCGGGGAGCTGAGCGAGGTCCGGGTGGACATGACGCTGCTCGACGGCGGCATCGTCTACGAGCGCGATGAAAAGGCCGACGCAGGCGCACCGGCGGAGACCGACACCTGAATACAAGGGCCGGCATCCATGGCTGAGGGCAGCAGCTCCGGCGTCGCCGCGCCGCGGGCCACGTTCCACCAGGCCATCCGGCTGCTGAACGGCGGCGATGCCGAAGGCGCGATTGCCGTCTGCCGGGAAGCGCTGGCGGAGGACCCGGACGACATCAACTTCACGGCCCTGATGGGCGCGATCCTGCTGAAGGCGCGTCGGCTCGACGAGGCCGAGGAGCAGCTGCGCCGGGCCATCGCTCTCGCGCCATCGTTCGCCAAGCCCCACGAGGACCTGGGCCTGTTGCTGCTCCAGCAGCGGCGCAACGAGGAGGCCGAGGCGGTGCTGCGCCGTGCCGTCACCCTGGACCCCGATCTGGAGCAGGCGCATTTCCAGCTCGGCCGGGCGCTGCTCGCCAACGGCAAAAGCGACGAGGCCGACGAGGCGTTCGAGCGCTGCTTCGCGCTGAACCCGGAGAAGGGACGCCTCGCGGAGGCCGCCCGTCTGCACCGCTCGGGCAAGGTCGAGGAAGCCGAGCGGCTGTATCGGCGCGTGCTGAAGGACAACCCGAAAAACGTCACCGCGCTGCGGCTGCTCGGCGTGATCGCCATGCAATCCGGTCACCCGGAGAATGCCGAGGAACTGCTGTCGAAGGCGGTACGGCTGGCGCCCGACTTCACCGGCGCGATCATCGACCTGGGGCGTCTGCACCAGGACCAGAACCGCCTCGCCGAGGCCATCGAGTGCTTCGAGAAGGCCGTCGAGACCGATCCGCGCAGCTCCCACGCCCACTTCCTGCTGGCGGCCGCGCTGGCGCCCGCGGCCCGCACCGCGGCTGCGGCCGCGGCCTACCGGCGCGCAATCGAACTGAAGCCCGAACATGCAGGCGCCTGGCTCGGCCTGGGCCACACGCTGAAGACCCTGGGCCGCCAGCCCGAAGCGATCGAGGCCTATCGGGAGTGCATCCGCCTGAAGCCCGGCAACGGCGAGTCCTGGTGGAGCCTGGCCAACCTGAAGACCTATCCGCTGGGCGACGAGGATATACAGGCGATGGAGGCGGCGCTGCAGACGCCGGACCTGAACGAGCAATCCGAGGTCAACTTCCTCTTCGCCCTGGCCAAGGCCTGGGAAGATCGCGAAGACTACGACCGGGCCTGGCATTACTACGACAGGGGCAATCGCCGCCAGCGCATGCGGGAGAACTACGACCCCGTGCAGACCGAGGTGAACAACGACGCCATCGTCGAGGTCTTCACCGAGGAATTCCTGGCGGTCAACGAGGGCATCGGCTGCGACGATCCGGCGCCGATCTTCATCGTCGGGCTGCCGCGCTCCGGCTCCACGCTGATCGAGCAGATCCTGGCGAGCCACAGCCAGGTGGAAGGCACGGCGGAACTACCCTATCTCGGCCGCGTCGCCACCAGCCTGAATCGCAACCGCGCCGACGGCGTGAATTACCCCCAGGCCGTGCGCGAGCTGAAGGGACCGAACTTCGAGGCGCTGGGCCGCCGCTATCTGGAGCATGCCTCGCTGCATCGCGTGGAGGGCCTGCCCCGGTTCATCGACAAGATGCCGAACAACTTCCCGAACGTGGGCTTCGCGCACCTGATCCTGCCCCGGGCGAAGATCATCGATGCCCGGCGCCACCCCATGGATTCGTGCCTGAGCTGCTATCGCCAGCTGTTCGCCCGCGGTCAGACTTTCACCTACGACCTCACCGAGATCGGCGAATATTTCCTGCAATATCAGCGCATGATGGACCACTGGCACGCCGTCCTGCCCGGGCGCGTGCTCACCGTCCAGTACGAGGAGCTGGTGAGCGACTTCGACAGCCAGGTACGCCGCCTGATCGACTACTGCGAGCTGCCGTGGGAAGACGCCTGCCTGAACTTCCACGAGACGGACCGCCCGGTACGGACCGCGAGCTCGGAACAGGTGCGTCAGCCGATCTACCAGGGTGCCGTCGGCTTCTGGCGCCGCTACGAGCAGCATCTGGACGAGCTGGCCGGGGTGCTGGAGCCGGTCCTCGGGCGCTACGAGGGCTACGCCGGCTGAGACGGCCTGCCGCCCCCCACCCGCCGACGCCTCAGTACGGCCAGACCTCCAGTCCGTGGACCGCGTTGCGGATGTCCTTCGTGAGCGTCACCACCATCCGCGTGCGGCCGGCGGCCAGATCGTGTATCGCGACGGTCGACGGCGAGGACCCGGCTGCGATGCAATGGTCGTCGATGACGGCCAGCCCCCGACCGAAGGCCTGGCGCGCGATGCGGGTATCGTCCAGCTCGGTGTGGGTCAGTTCGTCCGGGTCGTAGACCGGTACGCGGAAGGCCTGCTCGTGTCCCGGCGTGGCGTAGCGCACGACGTCGGCCTGGGTATCGTTGAACAGCACGCCCTCCCGGAACGGCCGCGCGTTGTGCACGCCCTGGGGCAGACCCGCCTGCGCGACGATGCGCCGGCCGTCGTAGGTGAGCAGTGCCCCCGTGCGCAATCCGCTGAAATGCATGCCGCGGTCGTCGCAGTGGACCATGTTCAGGTGCAGGCGATTGCCGGGCTCGGGCCCGGGACCCTCGACGGGATCGAAAGGGGTGCCACGGAAATCGCCGTGACCGCGCACGACGTGCAGGCCCCAGCAGAAACGCTCGGCGTCCAGATCGAAGCCGAGCAGCGCGTCGTAGCCGGTGGACGTGAGGTAGAGCCGGCGCTGGTAGACCGCGATCTCGTGGCAGTGCCTGAGATAGGGGTTGCGCCAGGAGTCGACGAGGCGGAAGTCGGGCGTATAGGCGAACAGCTCGTCGCTCGCCGCAATGTAGACCCGCTCGCCGTCGAAGGCGATGCCCCTCAGCCCGCGGTCCCAGCCGCGCCCCTGCCAGTCGATGTCTGCCGTGTTCCAGTCGACGGTCTGCACCACGCGCTCGCGCTCGAGGTCTATCAGGTAGACGCCACCGTGACTCTCGCCCTGGTGGCTGCCGCGCACCACGGACGTGGCAACGAGAATGGTCACGCCGCGCGCACGGCGCCGGGCGGCAGGTAGTCGAAGATGAACGTCACCCGGTCCTCGTCGCCCTTGTTCATGACGCTGTGCAGCAACTGGTTGTTGAGCTCGTAGACCTTGCCCACCTCGAGCCGGTGCGGGCGCCCGTCGATCATGAAGCGCACCCGCGGATTGGTGGTCACCGGGATATGGATGCGATGGCTGGCATGGAAGGACGGGTGGGAATCCCGGTGGGGGTCGATGCGCGCGCCGGCGGCCAGCCGCGCCGCCATGGCGCGGATGATGGTGCCGCCGGGCGGGTAATAGCGGGCGATGATGTCCTGCATCAGCGGCAGCGCGGCGTCGGCCAGACGGTCCCAGCCGGGCTCCTTGCGCACCGTGATCTCCGGCCAGTTCTTGCCGTCCGTGAATATCATCACGATGGAAGTGGTGCGCTTGTGGACCTCGTACTCCTGCTGGCGGTACTCCTGTTCGTTCCAGGCTGAATCGTCCTGGCCGAGGATCGCGTCGCGCAGCGGCTCGACGTCGACGTCACCGAGTTCTTTCAGGGGCTGATCAATTTTCATGGCTACCGCCTGCTGCGATTCGTCTTGTCGCGAACAGCCAACATAAGACGCTTTTCGGCATAGCAATCATGATGTCACAACAGATACAGCTGTAAACATTATTTGCGCTTTCGCCACGCTTCAGTAGTATTAAGCAAAAGCGGGAGAGACAGCAATGGCCGAAAATCAACAGTCGGGCGCTGCCGCGTACAGCCGTAGCGCCATCGCCGCCGCGGTATCCGCGGCCCTCACGGGACCCAGTGCGTTCGCCCAGACGCAGGGTGACGCCATCGAGGAAATCGTCGTTACGGCGACGAAACGCGAGGAGAGTCTCGCCGACATCCCGATGTCCATCCGGGCCTTCACGACGGACGATATCGTCCGCCAGGGTCTCCAGAGCCTCGACGATTACGTCGGCAAGATCCCGAGTCTCGCGCTGGCGCGCAGGGAGCCGGCGGGCAATAACGTGGTCTTCCGCGGCGTCGCCGCATCGGGCATCGATTTCGGCACCGGCCCCTCCAGCGGCATCTATCTCGACGAGCAGCCGATCACCTCCGCCGGCCTGAATCCGGACCCGCGCCTGGTCGACATTCAGCGGCTCGAGGCCCTGAGCGGCCCGCAGGGAACGCTGTTCGGCGACGCCTCCCAATCCGGCACGCTACGTATCATCACCAACAAGCCGGATCCCACCGCCTTCGACGCCTGGGTGGAACTGGAGGCCAACCAGATCGCCGATGGCGACACGGGCTACGACGTCAGCGGCATGCTGAACATCCCGCTGGCCGAGAACAAGCTTGCGCTGCGGCTGGTCGGCTTCACCGCCGAAGAAGCAGGGTTCATCGACAATGTGCTCGGCACCAGCCCCGGCGGCACTTACACCAACGCGGAGTTCGTGGAAGACGACGTCAACTCGACCACCATCACCGGCGGCCGTGCAGCGCTCCGCTGGTTCCCTAACGACCGGTGGACCGTCGATGCCTCCGCCATTTTCCAGTCGACCGAGGCGGACGGCTTCGGCGACAAGGACTTCGACCGCTCCGGTCTCGAACAGGTGCGATTCTTCGACGAGCGATTCGAAGACGACTGGTACCAGATGGCCCTGACGCTGGAAGGTTCCACCGGCATCGGCGACTTCATGTTCAGCGTGTCCTACTTCGACCGCGAGGTGGACTACGAAGCGGATGGCACCGAGTACATGTTCGCATTCCAGGAACTGAGCGACGCGTACGAAGCCTATTTCAACGATGTCTATGGCACGGACTACGACTTCTATTTCTACGACTTCGGCGGCGAAGTGGTCCGCGGGTACAACCTGGATAACCTTCAGTCCGAGCGCTTCAGCATCGAGGCACGCTGGTCCACGCCCGAAGTCGATGACAGCCGCTGGCGCGGCATCGTGGGGCTCTTCTACCAGAGCTTCGAGGATACCGATATCTACAAGGCGGGCGCGGAGAACTTCGCAGGTTCACCGGCCTTCTATTACCTCGCGTATAACGCTTACAACCCGTCGCTGAACGGCCTGCCACCGGGTAGCTGGGACTTCTCCGATCCCTCGGTGCGACCCGGCGACTGGTTCTTCGGCATCTACAACTCGGAGATCGACCAGTTCGCGCTATTCGGCGAGGCCACGTTCTACCTCACGGACAGCCTGACCGTTACGGCCGGCGGCCGCTGGTATCAGGTGGACCGCAAGGAGAGGCAGGTGCTCGGCGCACTGCAGCAGGGTCCCGTGCCGAACCCGGAGACCGATTACGTGTTTACCGATGGCAGCGGTGACGAGAGCGACGACGGTTTCGTGCCTAAGGTCAATGTGACATACAACTTCAGCGATCGGAGCCTGGCGTATGTCACCTACTCCGAGGGCTTCCGCAGCGGCGGCGCCAACGCGCTGCGCCCGAACTCGGTCTTGCCGCGGAAGTACGACTCCGACATGGTCCAGAACTACGAGGTGGGCTACAAGACGACGACGGCCGGCGGCCGGCTGTTCCTGAGCGTCGTCGGCTATCACATGATCTGGGACGACATCCAGCTGCAGGTGAACGATCCGCAGCCGGGCGTCTTCCAGCTCGGCGTGGTCAACTTCCCGGAGGCGACGATCGACGGCGTGGAGGTGCAGACCTCCTTTGTGCCGGCCCCGGGCTGGTCGCTGGATGCAACGCTCGCCTGGAACGAGGCGGAGATCTCGGAGAGTGCGACGCTGTTCCCGGGCACGGGTGCGGCCGTGGAGGCCGTGGACGGCACCCGCCTGCCCATCACGCCGGACTGGAAAGGTTCGCTCTCCATCGAACGAACCTTCCAAGACACGACGCTGTTCGGCGGTACGCCGTTCCTTCGCGCGGATTACACCTACACGGGCGAGTCCATCAACGCGCTGGCCGGGCTAGAGGCCACGGTAGTATCGCCGCCGCCGACCATCCAGGATTCCTACAGCGTGCTGGACCTGCGTGCCGGTATCGATGCAGACAAGTGGAGCGTCGGTGCCTACATCGCGAACGTGTTCGACGAGCAGGGCGATCAGTTCATCAACAACCGCTACGCGAAGCGTCGGGTCACGGTGAATCAGCCATTAACCTTCGGCGTGACCTACCGCCGCAACTTCCGCTGACTACGGGGCAGTCCGGCGACCGGAAACCGGGCCCGCGAGGCCCGGTTTTTTTATGCGCGTGTGCCGTGCTCTAGAATCCGGTGCATGAGCAGGCGCGGGAAACACCGGGGGCGGGCGTGAGGCGGCGGCGCGCCATCGCGACCGCTATCACCATTGCCATCGTCATTGGCGTGGCCGCCGTGCTGGTCGCACTCGCAATCTGGGTCGCCGACATGCGCAGCGAGCAGCGGGGCCGATTGATCGCCCGGCACGGCACACTGGTAGCGACCACCGTGGACACCGCCGACCCCGCCGCCGCGGCGCCGGGCGGCTACCTGGACGAGACCCTGTCCCTCGCCGCCGACACCGGGCTCCGCGTCGACCTGCGCGTGCGGTGGCCGGACGTCGCGCCGGGAGAGCGCGTGCCCGTGCTGCTGCTGCTGGGCGGCCACCGCACGGGCAAGGACGCGGTGGAGCTGGCCGGCGTGCCGGACGGTGTCGCCTACGCGGCCATCGACTATCCCTACGACGGCAGTCACCGGCTGCGCGGCGTGTGGCAGACCCTGAGGGCGATCCCGGCTATCCAGCAGGCTTTCCTGGACACGCCGCCGGCCCTGTCGCTCGCACTCGACTGGCTGCTCGCACAGCCCTGGGCGGATCCGGCACGCACGGAGCTCGTGGGCGTCAGCCTGGGCGTCCCCTTCGCGGCGGCAGCCGGCGCGCTGGACGAGCGGTTCCGGCGGGTCTGGCTGATCCACGGCGCCGGCGACAACCACGCCTGGCTGGCCCACAACCTGCGCGAGGACTTCCCCGCCGACTGGCGGCGGGCGGTGATGACCGAGTTCTTCTACACGCTGATCTACGCCGAGAGCTTCCGCACGGCGCGCTGGGTGGAGGCCATACCGCCGCGCCCGGCCGTCATCATCGCGGCGCGGGAAGACGAGCGCCTGCCGCCGGAGGCCCTCGCGCCGCTGCCCGCCATCGCCGCGCGGGAGCCCGCCGTCGACCTGCTGTGGACCGACGGGCTGCACATCGAGCCGGACCGCCCGGAGGTCATCCGGCAGCTGCTCGATCTGGTGTTGGTGCGGGTGCGCCAGGACCCGCCGCCGGTGGCCCCGGCGGCCGACCCCGAGTCACGCCAGCCGCGCTAGTCGCGCACGTCCACCTCGCCGCCGATATCGTCGAAGCGCAGGCTGCCGCTGCCGGCATCCAGCACCGTGAGATCGCCCGCCACACCGGTGACGGTGATGCCCCCGGAACCGTCGTCCACGGTGACGCTGCCCGCCACGTCGCGCACGGACAGGCTGCCCGAGCCGTCGTCGATCACGACGTCGCCGCCGGCGTCCTGGACGGCCAGGGAACCGGACCCGTCATCGATCTCCACGGTGCCGCCCACCCGGGTGAGCACCAGCGAGCCCGAACCGTCCTCCACGTCGATGTCGCCGCGGACGTCGGTGATGGCGAGCGAGCCGCTGCCGTCTTCCACCTCCAGCGCGAAGCGCTCGGGCACGCGCACATCCACGCTCATGGTGGGATGCTCGCCCCAGAACGAGCTCCAGCCGGTCTGCCGCAGTTCGGCGACGAGCTCAGCCGCCGCGACGCCCCGCTCCAGGGTCAGCCGGACCTGCTCGGCGAGGATCTCCGCGGCCTCTTCGGCATCGGCATCCGGGAAGTGGATCTCCGCCCGCACCCGTATGCGGTCCGCGCCCGGCATGCCGGTGATCTCCATCGGCCCCGCGCCGGTCTCGATCTCCAGCCGGTCGAGGCCCTCGGCCTCCAGCGCGAGCTCGATGACTTCCGTATGTTCCGCCGCAGCCGGCAGCGCAGCCAGCAGTGCGACGGCGGCCGCGATCGTCACTGTCCTCACTGCCCTCACTGTCCTCACTGTCCTCACTGTCCGCATGGTCGTCTCCCTTGTCGCGAATGATCGTTCTGCATCACCCATGGATGCAATGAGCAGGGCATTCGGTTTAAATTCGGACCCGGGGGGACGCATGATGACCAGCGAGAACGAGACGCGGCAACCCGCCGGGGGGAAGCCGGAAGAACTGCCATTCGTGGCGCCGTGCCGGGACCTGCCTCCGCTGGCGGCGTTCGGCTGGCTGCGACGGGGCTGGCGCGATCTCCGCGCCGCGCCGCGGCAGAGCCTGTGCTACGGGGTCGTCGTCATGTTCGCGAGTTACGCGGCCGGCCTCGTCGCCTGGAAGCTCGGCGGCGTCTGGCTGCTGCTGGCGATGGCCTCGGGCTTCCTGTTCGTCGGCCCGCTCATGGCCATCGGCGTCTACGAGATCTCCCGCCAGCTGGAGCGGGGCACCCGGCCGACGCTCGCCGAGGGCATCCGGGAGACCTCCCAGCACGTGGGCAACGCCCTGGTCTACGCCATCGTCGTGCTGGTGGTCTTCCTCGTCTGGGCCCGGGCCGCTTCGATGGTGCACATATTCTTCCCGGTGGAGACGAACCACTCCTGGCGCGACCTGGTGCCCTTCCTCGGCATCGGCAGCGCGGTGGGGGCCATCTTCGCGAGTATTGTCTTTGCCGCCAGCGCCTTCTCGCTGCCGATGATCGCGGACCGCCGGACGGACACCGTCACGGCGGTCGTCACCAGCGTGAACGCCGTGCTGCGGAACAAGGCGGCGATGGTCGTTTGGGCGGCCCTCGTGGTGGGCTGCATCCTGCTCGGCTTCGCCACCGCTTTCCTCGGCCTGGCGGTGGTGATGCCGCTGCTCGGCCACGCCACCTTCCACGCCTACCGGGAGACCATCGACGCGAGTGCCTGGCCGCCCGCGGACTAGACCCCGTCGAGAAGCGCCGGACTCGGGGTGCCGTCAGCCGGCACGCACCCGCTCCGCGACACGCAGCATGGCCGCCAGGCTGCGCTCCACGTCGGCGTCGCTGGTCGACCAGCCACTCACGCTGATGCGCATGGCCGTGCGGCCCTGCCACACCGTCCTGCCGCACCAGCAGGTGCCGTCGGCCTGGATGCCCTCGATCACCGCAAGCGTCGTCGCCGCATCGCCGAAACTCACCAGTACCTGGTTCAGCACGACGTCGTTCAGTATCTCGTAGCCGGCCGCGGCGAGTCCCTCGGCGAAGCGCCGCGCATGCCCGCAGCAGCGCTGCACCAGTTCGGCGACCCCTGCCCTGCCCAGCTGGCGCAGCGCCGCCCACACCTCGACGCCGCGGCCGCGTCGGGAGAGCTCCGGCGTGTAGTCGGCCGGGCTGCGATGGGCGCCGGGAGGCGGCAGGTACTCGGCCGTGATCGCCATCGCCGCACGCAGCGCCTCGCCGTCCCGCACGAAGGCGACGCCGCTGTCGTAGGGCACGTTCAGCCACTTGTGCGCGTCCGTCGCCCAGGAGTCGGCGGCCGCCATACCCTCGACCAGATGGCGGTGCGCCGGCGAGGCCGCAGCCCACAGACCGAAGGCCCCGTCCACGTGCACCCAGGCACCGGCCGGCTGCATCCGTTCGCACACGCGGGAGACGGGATCGCAGGCGCCGGTATTCACGTTGCCCACCTGGGTGCAGACGATGGTGGGCCCGTCCGGTTCCGGCAGGTGCTCCGGCAGCAGGCGCCCCTGATCGTCCACCGGGATGGTCACCACCCGGTTACGGCCCAGACCGAGGACGCCGAGGGATTTGCTCACGGAGGGGTGCACCTCCTCGCCGACCACGACGGTGACCGCGGGCGCGCCGATGAGGCCGTCGGCCTCGACGTTCCAGCCTGCGTCGCGCAGCACGGCATTGCGGGCCGCCGCCAGGGCCACCAGGTTGGCCACCGTGGCGCCGGTAACGAAGGAGCCCGCGCAGCCGGCAGGCAGCCCGAGAACGTCCAGCAGCCAGCGCAGCGCCACCGCCTCCAGGGTGGCGGTTCCCGGCGTCGGTTCGTACATGGCGCTGTTCTGATCCCAGGCGGTATTCAGCCAGCTGGCGGCGAGCGGCGCAGGCAGCGAGCCGCCGATCACAAAACCGAAGAAGCGCGGCCCGGCCATCGCCGTGGTGGCGGGGGAGCCGAGCTCGTCGAGCAGCGCGAGCACCTCGCGCGGATCGCTGCCGGTCTCCGGCAGCGGCTCCTCGAACCGGTCCAGAGCCGCGACGGCTTCCGCCGACGGCGCCACCGGCCGCTCGTCCAACCCTTCCAGATAGCGCAGCGCCCGCGCGCTCGCGTCCTCCAGCAGGTCCTTCATCGGGCTACCTCGTCATGTCGTGCCGCCGCCGCGTTCCTCGACAATGTCTCTGCAGGGATTGACGGCGGCTGTATATCCATACAGTCTTGGTGGGCATAACAACAGTAGTCCGCCATGCCCCGCCTGACGACCATCGACAAGCTCGCGATCCTGGCCGACGCCGCCAAGTACGACGCATCCTGCGCCTCCAGTTCGGCCCGGCGCAAGGACTCGCGCGCCACCGGCGGCATCGGCTCCACCGGCGGCGCCGGCATCTGTCACTCCTACGCGCCGGACGGACGCTGCATCTCGCTGCTGAAGGTGCTGCTGACCAACTATTGCCAGTACGACTGCCAGTACTGCGTGAACCGCATCTCCAGCGACGTGCAGCGTGCGCGCTTCGGCGTGGACGAACTGGTGAACCTGACCCTGGAGTTCTACAAGCGGAACTACATCGAGGGGCTGTTCCTGTCCTCCGGCATCATGGTGAGCGCGGACTACACCATGGAGCGATTGATCGAGGTGGCCCGCCGGCTGCGCGAGGAGCACCGGTTCCGCGGCTATATCCACCTGAAGACCATCCCGGACGCCGACCCCGCGCTGATCGAGGAGGCCGGCCGCTACGCCGACCGGCTCTCCATCAACATCGAACTGCCCACGAGCCGCGGCCTCGCCAGGCTGGCGCCGGAGAAGGACGCCGGCCGCATCCGCACGGCCATGGGCCGGGTGCGGCTGCGGCTGGAGGAGAGCCGACCCGACCGCCGCGGCCGCCGGGACCCGAACGGACTCAACGCCACGGGCCAGAGCACACAGATGATCGTCGGCGCCGACGACGCCGACGACCGGGCGATACTGACCACCAGCGCCTCGCTCTACGCGGGCTACCGCCTGAAGCGCGTGTATTACTCGGCCTTCAGCCCCATCCCCTACCCCAGCGCTTCCCTGCCGGCAGCGCCGGCGCCGCTGCTGCGCGAGCACCGCCTCTACCAGGCGGACTGGCTGTACCGGTTCTACGGCTTCGGGGTGGAGGAGATTCTCGCCGGCGGCGACGGCAGCATGCTGGACCCCGCCGTGGACCCGAAACTCGCCTGGGCGGTGCGCCACCGGGAGCGCTTCCCGGTGGACGTCAACCGCGCGGACCGCGAGACCCTGCTGCGGGTACCCGGCCTCGGCACCCGGGCGGTCGCCCGCATACTGAAGGCGCGGCGCCACCGCAGGCTCGGCCTCGAGGATCTGCAGCGCATGACCGTATCGCTGCAGAAGGTGCGCCCGTTCGTCGTCGCCCGGGGCTGGCAGCCCGGCCGATTGCTGGACAGTCCGGCGCTCGCCGGCCTGCTCGCCCCGCCGCCCCGCCAGCAGAGCCTGCCGCTGTGAGTCGTACGCTGTCAGTCGTACCATGAGCCGCGGCAACATCGAGATCGTGCTCGACGCGGCGGACGGCTACGAAGCCTGGCGTGATCAGGCGCGCCGCCTGATCGCGGCCGCCGTGCCGCCGGAGACCACCGCCTGGCGCGAGCGGCGCGCGACCCCGGACCTGTTCGCCGGCGCGCCGGCCGCACTGCCCCGCACCCGGCGGGCCATCCTGGTACCGAAGGGCTTCCCGCCGCTCGCCGAACGGGTCGCCTGTCACCGGGATCCGCGCCGCTTCGAGCTCCTCTATCGGCTGCTCTGGCGCCTGCAGTCGGAACGCTCCCTGCTGGACGTGAGTTTCGACGCCGACGTGGCGCTGGCCGCCGGCATGGCCCGCTCCGTGCGGCGCGACATGCACAAGATGAAGGCCTTCGTGCGTTTCCGCCGCGTGCGTCACGCCGTCGTCGAGGCCTACGTGGCGTGGTTCGAGCCGGAACATCACATCCTGAAGGCGGTGGCGCCGTTCTTCATGCGCCGCTACACCGGCATGCGGTGGTCCATCCTCACGCCGGAGGCGAGCGCGCACTGGGACGGCGACGCGCTCACCTACGGCCCGGGCGCGGCCCGCGCCGACTGCCCCGACGACGACGCACTGGAGGCATACTGGACCACCTACTACGCCAGCATCTTCAACCCGGCGCGGCTGAAGGTGGATGCCATGCGTGCGGAGATGCCGCGCAAGTACTGGCGTAATCTGCCCGAGGCCCGGCTGATCCCGACGCTGGTCAGGGACGGGGAGCGGGCGCAGCGCTCGCCGCCGCCGGGGCGGCGGCCGGCGGCCGGCCGGGCACGGCAGTGGATCAGGATGGACATGGCGGAAGAGAAGACACCACGGACGCTGGATGAGCTCGCGGCCTGCCTGGAGGCCTGCCGGCGCTGCCCCATCGGCGAACAGGCGACCCGGGCGGTGCCCGGCGAAGGCCCTGCGGACGCCGGGCTGATGCTGGTCGGCGAGCAGCCCGGCGACCGGGAGGACCTCACCGGCCGCCCCTTCGTCGGCCCGGCGGGACGGCTGCTCGACGAGGCGCTGGCGGCAGCCGGCATCGAGCGCGAGCGCATCTTCCTGACCAACGCCGTGAAACACTTCAAGTTCCGGCTGCAGGGCAAGCGCCGGCTGCACCAGAAGCCGGACGCGAGCGAGATCGACCATTGCCGCTGGTGGCTCGGGCTGGAGCTCGGGATGGTGGCACCGCGGGCCGTCGTCGCGCTGGGGGCCACGGCCGCGCGCAGCCTGCTCGGCCGACCCGTGGCCGTCGGCGAGGATCGGGGCAGCGCCCTCTCGCTGGAGGACGGCACATCGGTGTGGATCACCGTCCACCCTTCATATGTTCTCCGCCAGCGGGACGAGCAATCCCGAGAGCGCGAGCTTCGCCGCCTGGTGGCGGACCTTCGCAAGGCGGCGGCACAGACAGTAGGTATTGCGCGAAATTGACAGGGATGCCTTCCGGTCTAGGATGAAACGGTGACCGAGCAGGCCGCCGTCCCGGCGGCAGCGCACAAGGGGGCAACCATGGGCAGATTCGTGGATACGATTCAGGGACTCAGGAACATCCCGCTCGCCATCGCCACCGTCGCCATCCTGGGCCTGACCTTCCTGTCGGGCTGCGAGCGGCAGGTCAGTTTCTCGGAGGACGTCCAGCCGGTCCTGGCGGCCAACTGCGCCGGCTGCCACAGCGGCTACGCCGAAGGCGAGACCAGCACCGGTCTGAACGTGACCGATTACGCGAGCCTCATGCACGGCACCCGCCTCGGCGAGGTGGTGGTGCCGGGCAGCGCCGCCTCCAGCACGCTTTACCTCGTGGTCTCCGGTGAGAGCGCGCCGGAGATACAGATGCCGCCCCACCATGAGGATTCGCTCGCGCAAGGGCGCGGCTCCCCGCTGGACAGGGACGAGGTGCAGCTGATCAAGGACTGGATCGACCAGGGCGCGAAGAACAACTGACCCGCGGCCGATCGGCGCAACAGGCCGCACGCGCCGGGCCAGTCGGGGCGGCAGGCTCGGCCGGACGGCGGGCCGACCCGGAGCCGCGTCAGCGGCCGGGCGCGATACGCGGCAGGATGCTCTCGAGCGTATTCAGCAGCACGTCCAGTTCCTCGATGCTGTTGTAGTGCACCGGACCCACGCGGATGACGCCGCCCGCCTCCATCAGGCCCAGCGCCCGCACCACCTCCAGCGCGTAATTGTGGCCGTTCCAGACGAAGATGCGCCGCTGCCCGAGTTCCCGAGCGATCATCGCCGGCGCCACGCCCTCGACGGTGAAGGCCACCGTCGGCAGGCGCCGCGAGTACGCGTCCGGATCCGTGATGCCGTGCACCCTCACGCCCGGCAGAGCCTGCAGCCCGTCGATGAGATGGCGCGAGAGCGTCTCCTCGTAGTCGAGCAGCCACGCGAGTGCGGTGTGAACGTGCAGGGCGCGGCCGCTCATGCCGGGGAAGCGCCCGGCATAGTCCGCGGCCCAGGCCTCGCCCAGCGACGCGAAATAGTCCACCGCGCCCGCCGTCCCGGCCATGCCCTCGTGGCTCTGGGTGCCGGTCTCGAAACAGCCCGGGATCCTGTTCGGCGCCGGCCGCACCTTGTAGGGCTCCAGCGACTCCAGGATCTCGCTCCGGCCCCAGAGGATGCCCTGATGGGGGCCGAAGAACTTGTAGGCGGAGCAGGCCAGGAAATCGCAGCCGAGCGCCTGCACGTCGGTAGGGACATGGGGTGCGGACTGCACCGCGTCCACGAAGGTCCAGGCACCGGCCGCCCGCGCCCGGGCCGCGATGGCGGCGACGTCGTTCACCGTGCCCAGCAGGTTACTCGCGCCCGCCACGCAGACCAGCCGCGTGCGCTCGCCCAGCAGGCGATCCAGTTCGGCCAGGTCGAATTCGAAGGTCTCCGTGTCGAACGGCAGCCACTTCACCTCCAGGCCGTGGTCCCGCGCCATCATGACCCACGGCCAGATGTTGGCGTCGTGGTCCATCTGCGTGACGATCACCTCGTCGCCCGGCGACAACGCGGCGCCGATGGAGCGGGAGAGATGGAAGGTGAGGGTCGTCATGTTCTGCCCGAACACGATCTCGTCGGCCGACGGCGCGTTCAGAAAGTCCGCCATGGCCTGATGGGCGTCGGCGGCGATCTCGTCGGCCAGCCGGGAGGTTTCGAAGGGCCCGCCCAGGTTGGCGTTGGCCTCCAGCAGGCAACGGCTCATCCGGTCGACGACCGTGGCGGGAACCTGCGTGCCGGCCGGATTGTCCAGATAAATGCGCCCGCCGATGTCCCCGTCCAGGGCCAGGGCGGGGAAGCGCTCGCGGATTTTCTCGAGGGGATAGTCCTGTACGGGCATGGGGCCTCCCGGGGTGACGAGGGGCGCATGATGAAGGCCCGGGCCGGCCGCGGCAAGGCGCCGCCTTCGGCTAATGCCTATGCAGGCGGCCGCGGTGTTCGGGTACGGTTAGCCTCGGGCCGGGGAGCGAGCCTCTTACCATAATCGTTGTGGTTCAATGAGATGTGACCGCCGCGCGGCGGTATCGGGATTCAGATTCAGGGATTCAGGAATATCGGCATGCAGCCAATCAAGTTCGACGAGGCGCTGATCAGGCGCTACGGAGGCCGCGGGCCCCGCTACACCTCCTACCCCACGGCGGTGCAGTTCCACGAGTTCGACGAGGCGCAGTACAAGCGCCAGTGCGTCCTCAGCAACGAGCGCAACGACGGACCCCTGTCGCTGTACCTGCACATCCCCTACTGCCACACGCTCTGTTACTACTGCGGCTGCAACAAGGTGGTGACCCGCAACCGGGACCGGGCCTCCGAGTACCTCGGCCACCTGTTCCGCGAGGTGGAACTCCAGTCCGCCCTGTTCGACGACAACCGGGTGGTGGAGCAGCTGCACCTCGGCGGCGGCACGCCCACCTATCTCAGCGAGGAGCAGCTCTCCTCGGTCATGGCCAAACTCGGCGAGCACTTCCGGCTGCGCGGCGACGGCCGGCAGGAATTCTCCATCGAGATCGACCCGCGCAGCATCCGCCCGGGCATGGTGGCGGCGCTGGCCGGCATGGGCTTCAACCGGCTCAGCATGGGCGTGCAGGACTTCGACCCGGAGGTGCAGAAAGCGGTCAACCGCATCCAGCCGCCGGAGGAGACCCTGCCGCTCATCCAGCAGGCCCGGGACGCCGGCTTCCGCTCGGTCTCCATCGACCTGATCTACGGCCTGCCCATGCAGACCCCGGAGCGCTTCGACCGCACGCTGGACACCGTGCTGGAGGCCCGGCCCGACCGCATCTCGGTCTACAGCTACGCTCACCTGCCGCAAATGTTCCGCGCCCAGCGGCTGATCCGCCAGGAGGACCTGCCCAGCGACGACGTGAAGCTGGCCCTGCTCGGCCACACCATCCAGCGGCTCGGCGGCGAAGGCTACGAGTACATCGGCATGGACCACTTCGCGCGCAAGGACGATGAGCTCGCCATCGCGCGCGAGAACGGCACCATGCAGCGGAACTTCCAGGGCTATTCCACCCATGCGGACACCGAGCTGATCGCCCTCGGCGCGAGTTCCATCGGCCGCATCGCCGACTGCTACAGCCAGCACACCCGGCACGACCACGACTACGGCCGGCGCATCGAGGAAGGACACCTGCCCGTCGAGCGCGGCCTCATCATGAGCGACGACGACAAGCTCCGCGGCAAGGTGATCCAGTCCATCATGTGCCGGGACCGGCTGATCTTCAGCGAGATCGAGGAGCGCTTCGACATCGATTTCCGGAGCCGCTTCGCCGACGAGCTGGCGGACCTGGCGCCGCTTGAGGAAGACGGCCTGGTGGAGGTGGACGATGCCTCCATCCGCGTCACGCCCACGGGCCGGCTGCTGCTGCGCGCCATCGCGATGGTGTTCGACGGCTACCTGCGGGCGCAGGCCGAGCCGCAGCGCTACTCCAAGATCATCTAGGCGGGTACGCGGCTAGCGCCGACGTATGACCATCACCTCGTAGCGCCCGCTCGGGCCGATGTACCAGGACGTCAACGTGCTCGTAAGGCTGACCACCAGCGAGCCGAACAGGGCGGCCCAGAAGCCCGACACCGCGAAATCGGCAAGCAGCCACGCGACCAGCCCGAACATCATCGCGTTCACGACGAACAGGAACAGCCCGAGCGTGACGAGGGTGAGCGGCAGCGTCGCGACGATGGCGATGGGCCGCACCAGCGCGTTCACCACGCCCAGCAGGATGGCGGCGAGGATAAACGTTCCCACGCCGCTGATGTGCACACCCGGGACGATAGCGGCGGCCAGCCAGAGGCCGAACATATTGATCAGGAGTCGGACCAGGAGTCCGGGCATCGCTCTCTCCTCCGTCGGGCTCAGTAGATCGGCGCGTACTGGTACTCGGGGTATTCGTAGCGCGGCACGACGACATCGTAATGGGGCTGCAGGAACGCGACCAGGTTGACGAGCTGGCGCACGGTCATGCGGTCGTTGAAGGCGGGCATCAGCGACTTGCCATCCTCGGAAACCTCTTCCTCCGGGTACCAGCGGACCAGTTTGTGCGACGGATTGATGATGGAGGTCACCAGCTCCCCGTAGGTCTTCACCCGGGTCACCTCGCCGCCCAGCGTCACCTGCACCGGACCCTTCGCCGCCGGCGGCGGCAGCTCGTAATTGCTGATCACGTGGCAGGAATTGCACTGCAGCGCCAGGAACGCCGCCCGGCCGGCCTCCGGGTCACCGTCCGGCAGCCGGAATCCGGCGGCGGACTTCGGGCCGGCGTCGCAGCCGGCCAGCAGCGCCGCGCTCAGCGTCGCGACCATTACCATTGCCACCCTGGCCATCCCGGACCGAAGCCTGGTTCTGCTCATGCCGTTTTCCTCATACCGGGCTTCCTCCCCGCAACCAGTGGCCACGGCCAATCGAACGACGCGGCCACAGCTCTACAGCTTCACTCTAGGCGATCCGGCCGAACCCGGCCAGTAGTGACATGTGCTTAGCCTAACGATGACCAGAATAGCCAGGATAGCCGGGAGACGCCCGGGAGCCTGTTGCGCAATACTGTAGCCATAACGCCGTCGCTGAGACCGATCGATGAGGACACTACTGCCCGCCCTCGTTTGCCTGGCCGCACTGACAGTCCTGACGGCCCTGGCAGCCCAGGAGGCCGCCCCGCTGCTCGGCGCCGGGGAACGGGAGATCCGCCTGCAGGCCGTCGACCGGGCCCACTACCATCGGCTGACGCCGGACGAGCCCGAGGGCGTCTACCACGTCCACGTGCGCCTGCCCGAGAGCCACCAGCCGGGAGCCGAGCCGCGTTATCCCGTGGTCTACGTGCTCGACGGCGGCAACATGTTCCCGCTCCTGGCCGGCTACTACCGCTATCTGGAACTGGGCGAGGAGGTCCCCGAGCTCATACTGGTGGGCATCTCCTACGGCACCGACTACTTCCGGGAAGGCAACCAGCGCAGCCGCGACTACACCGCGGAGGCGCCGGAACCGGACTTCTGGGGCGGAGCCGGCACCTTCCTCCGCTTTCTCCGCGATGAACTGATCCCGATGATCGAGTCCCGCTATCCCGCCGACCCGCAACGCCGGGTGATCCTGGGGCAGTCTCTCGGCGGCCAGTTCGTCCTCTACAGCGCGCTGCAGCCAGAGGGCCCCTTCTGGGGCCACATCGCCATCAACCCGGCGCTGCATCGCAACCTGCCGCTGTTCCTGGCGGCACCCGGCAAAGCACCGGACGGGCCGCGGCGGCGCCTGTACGTGGCCTCCGGCGCCGACGACCTGCCCCGCCTCCGCGGCCCGGCGCTGTCCTGGATCGGCCACTGGACGGCGCAGGAGAAGACGCCCTGGGATCTCGAGGCCGAGATCCTGCCCGGCGAGAGTCATTTCTCGGCGGCGCCCCCTGCCTTCAGACGCGGTATCCGCTGGCTGTTCGGGTCAGAGGACGCCCCGACCGACGACGGACTGTAACCAATCGCGGCCGACGGCCCTATAACGGGGCAGACAACATCGAAAACGGAGCCCCCCATGCGCTTTCCGAAACTGCACGCCGTCCTTATGGTCGCCATCCTCGCCCTCCCCGGCCTCGCCGTCGCCGCGGTCACGCCCGGCGAACTGCCCGGCAACACCCGCTGGTACCTGCATGCCGACCTTGTCGAGATGCGCGGCTCCGAGGTCGGGCGCCAGCTCTACGGCTGGCTGGACAAGGAGCTGTTCGCCGACCTGCGCAATGACCTCGGCGTGGACCTGGGCGCCGAGACCGACCGGGTCACGGTGTTCAGTCAGGGCGAAGACGACGCCGTGCTCGCCATCCGCGGCCGTTTCTCGGACCAGACCCGTGACAAGGTGCTGGCATTGGCGAAGCGCGAGGCGAAAGTGGACGAACACGAGGCCGACGGCAGCCGCTATTACCAGCTCCGCCAGATGGACGACACGGATTTCGACGGTTACTTCACCTTCGCCGTCGACGGACTGCTGCTATTCACGTCCGAGGCCGCGACGATGGAGAAACTGCTTGCCGACGGCGGCCGCCTGGAGGAGCGCGAGGCGGCAGACGGCACGCTGTTCATGCTCACGGCGGACCGCAACCTGATGCAGGGCGGCATCCGTCCCCAGGCCGGCACCGGGGGCTCCTGGGAGTCCCGCATCCTCGAACACACCCGTGAGGCGACATTCTTCGTCGCCGACCGTGACGGACTCGCCGCCATCGAGGCGAAGATCGTGGCCAGCGATCCGGGCATGGCGCTGGCCGTGGGCGGCATTGTGGGAGGCCTGATCGGATTGCAGGCCGTGGCCGCGGAGGAAGAGCCCGCGCTGGCCGAGCTGCTCGGCAAGACCAGGGTGACGGTGAACGAGGGTACGGTCGGCATCTCCGCCCTGGTGGAGCCCGAGCTGATGACGAGACTGCTCGCCCGTTGAGGCGGGCTCCGGCGACCGGCGCGCCGGACGACTCATGACCAGCGAGGACGAACTCATCGCGGCGGCGAAGGCAGGCTCACACAGCGCCTTCGCCACGCTCGTCGAGCGCTACCAGGACGGCCTGCATCGCTTCCTGTGCGTGCGCTGCGCCCGCACCTGCGACGCGGAAGACGCGCTGCAGGACACCTTCGTCGGTGCCTGGCGCTATCTCGCGAGCTACGATCCGCGCTGGCGCTTCAGCACCTGGCTGTACCGCATCGCCCTGCGGCATGCGGCAGCCCGGCCGGCAGCCTGGGAATCGCTGGCCGCCGAACCGGCCGATCCGGCCGCCGATCCGCTGGCCGACTGCATCGCGGACGACGGGCGGCGCAACATCTGGCTGACTGCCCGGCAACGGCTCACGCCGGACGGCTATACGGCGCTGTGGCTCCATTACGGCGAGGACATGGCGGTGCGCGACGTGGCACGCGCGATGGGACGGAGCGTATCGTGGGTCAAGGTGAACCTCTTCCGGGCACGCCGGCGGCTGGCCCGGGAACTCGAGACGGAGGACGGGGAATGACGGAACTGGAAGAGCGTCTGCGCCGCGATGCGGCGAAGATCCGCGCGGAAACCACCCCGGAGCTGAGGGCACGCGTGCAGACATCGCTGCAGGCCGCGGAGCCCGCAGTGCCGCGCCGGCGCCGCCCGGCCCTGGTGCCCGCGCCGCGGCTGCTCGGCGGCGCCGCGCTGGCGGCCGCCGTCGCGGTGGCGGGAGTCCTGGCGCTGCGCCTCGAGACACCCGCGCCGGAATCCTGGCCCGCAACGCCCACGGCACAGACGCAGACCCCGCTCCCCGCGAGACTGCCGGCCGCGCTGCAGGCGGATTTCGTCCTGCTGGAGCTGGAGCAGCGCGCCACGCAGCCGCTGACGGAGGAACAGGAGCGCCTCGAGGCCGATTTGCGCCGGCTCGAGGAAGAGCTGCGGCGGGCCTTCTGAGGACGGGCCTTCCGGGGACTGGCTTTGCGAGGACTGGCTTTACGAGGACTGGTTTCGCGAAGAATACGGGCGACGCGATATCGCCCTATTGCCCGCCATATTGCCCGCCACAAAAAAGTGAGGGGATGACGCCGTCGCGTCATCCCCTCGGTTTTTGAGCCAGCGCTTCGTCCGATTCGATCGATCCGGCAGCTTGCGCCACCCCCTCGGACCTGCCTGACTCCGGCCTGTGGCTCGTCCGCTCGGCTCTCGCCTTGCGGAACCTCGTCTCAGGCTCCTCACGAGGACTCTTCGTCCCCGATGTTTATTTAAAGACGCCTGGCTACGTCCCCCGCGAGCTGCATGCCGGTCATGCGAGTCACGAGTACAGGCAGTTTCCGCTCTCCAATGGTCGCCAGATGCTCTCGCTCCGGCTTCCTCAACGCGCGGCCTCTCGGCGTTGCGACTTGGTCAGCTTCCGCTGCCCTTGACCACTTTGGCGGGTGGCCCTGCCCCTGCCAATCGGGCCCGGTTTCAGGATCGCGCTCCTTTACCGTGGAGTTCACATTACGCCTGCCGATCCGCCCTGTCAGCAGAATATCCTGTGCCTCTCGTGTGTTTATTCTGTGGATAAGCGGTGGAAATTGAAAAACCAATACTTATCAGAATGTTGAGACGAAGAATCGACATCCCGGCGAACTGTTTTCCACAGGTTGCTAATAGAGTGAGAGATTCCCGCCGGCCTCCTTCGCCGTGAACAGCCAGGACAGCAACCAGTGCGTGGGCAGATAGACGCAGACCGGGAAGAACAGCATCACGAAGCCGAGATAAAGCCTGCCGTCGATCCGCCGCTGTGGGCGCTCGCCCGGCCCGAACACCCAGTTGATGTTCTTCGCGGGGTCCGTGACCAGCCAGGTGACCGGCAGCACCGCCCAGGCCAGCAGCGTCTGCAGCGCCAGGGCGCGGCTGTCGTAGCCGAGCCGCCAGACGCCCCAGATCAGCAGCGGCGGCAGGATCAGGTGGAATAACGACAGCCCGCGCAGCCAGCGGGGCAGCGCCGGGTCGAACATGTAGCCGGCCAGCCCGGTGAACGGCCGCCGGAAGAGGAGTCCGCCCAGATAGCTGATCGTCCATACGGCCTCGGGCAGCAGCACTCCGACCGCCATCATGCCGAACAGCAGCGCGCTCTCGAGCCACAGCGCCGGCACCAGCAGGATCAGCGCGATGTCGGAGAACCAGAGGAAATTCTTCGGGCCGTGGCGGAGCCAGTAGATCGGCAGGATGACCGCGACGATGGCCGTGTAGCCGATCTTCAGCCAGAGCGGGATCATGCCTCCGCGGCGGCGGCTCCCGCGCCGGTGAGTTCGCGGGCCGCGGCGACGCAGCCCTCCACCGCCTCGTCCGGCGTCGCGAACGAGGTGACCAGCCGGTAGACGCCGGGGCCGGTATGGGGCCAGGGATGGAACTCGAAGCCGCGGGAGCGCAGGCCCTCCGCCAGCGCATCCGGCAGGCGCATGAAGATCTCGTTGGACTGCACCGGATGCAGCAGCTCGGCGCCCGGGCAGGCGGCCAGCCCGTCGGCCAGCGCTCGGGCGCGGCGGTTGGCGGCGGCGGCCAGGCGCAGCCAGAGATCGTCGGCGAGATAGGCCTCGAGCTGTGCCGAGACGTAGCGCATCTTGCTCAGCAGGTGACCGGCCTGCTTGCGGCGCCGCGGCAACTCCACCGTGTCCGCCGGATCGAACACGACCAGCGCCTCGGCCAGCATCGCGCCGTTCTTGGTGGCGCCGAACGAGACCAGGTCGACGCCGGCGCGCCAGGTGATGTCCGCGGGCGCGCAATCGAGCGTGGCCAGCGCGTTCGCGAGGCGTGCGCCGTCCATGTGCACGCGCAGCCCGTCGCGGTGCGCGGCTGCGGCGAGTGCGGCCACCTCGTCGGGCGTGTAGACGGTGCCCAGCTCCGTCGCCTGGGTCAGGCTCAGCAACCGCGGGCGGCTCGCATGTTCGCCCATCGCGAGGGATGCGGCCACGGTCTCCTCCACGGCGGCCGGTACCAGCTTGCCGTCAGGGCCGTCCAGGGCCAGCAGCTTGGCCCCGCCGCTGAAGAACTCGGGCGCGCCGCACTCGTCCGTGTTGAGGTGCGCGTCCCGGTGGCAGACCACCGCGCCGACGGAGCCGCAGGTCTGGGCGACGGCGAGCGAGTTGGCGGCCGTGCCGGAGGCCAGCGGATAGATCTCCACGTCCCGCTCGAACAGCTCGCGGAAACGCTGCCGCAGCCGCGCGGTGGCGGCGTCCTCGCCGTAGGCGTGGGCGGGGCCGTCGTTCACTGCGGCCAGGGCCGCCATGATCTCGGGTGCCACGGGATACTCGTTGTCGCTGCGGAAATTGCCCGGCATGGCCTGCTCTGCTCCTTCTTTCCGACCGATGGGAGCGCGGCCCGCGCTCCTGGAGCGCCAATGCTACAGCCGCGGGACGGAATGTTCGACGCCGCTCAGGTCTCGTCCCTGTCCATCCACTTGGCCGTGTAGCGCGGCGTGTAGTCGGCCATGAGATCCAGCAGCGCGGCCGCCTCGCCGGCCGCGAGGATCATGTCCCGATGCTCTCCCCGCACGAAACCCTGGCTGACGGTCTGGTCCAGGAACCGGAGCAGCTCGTCGTAGTAGCCGCCGGCATTCAGCACGCCGCAGGGTCTGGCATGGATGCCGAGCTGCGCCCAGGTGAGAATCTCGAACAGCTCTTCCAGCGTGCCGAGACCGCCGGGCAGCGCCACCACGCCGTCCGAGAGCTCCGACATCAGTGCCTTGCGCTGATGCATGGTCTGCACCACGCGCAGGTCGGTGAGTCCCCGGTGGCCCACCTCCTTGCGCAGCAGCGCCTCCGGGATCACGCCGATGACCTCGCCGCCGGCCGCCAGCGCGGCATCGGCCAGCACGCCCATCAGCCCCACCCGGCCGCCGCCGTACACCACCCGCCAGCCCCGCTCCGCGACGGCCCGGCCGAGTTCCTCGGCAGCGCTCGCGTAAACCGGACGGGTGCCGCTGCTGGACCCCGCGAAGACGCAGATCGATTTCATGGTCGCCATCAGCCAGTCTCTCCGTACAGGCGTCTGCCCCGCCTTCCCGTCACTCTGCCGCAGATCGGCATGATCCCCGCGCGGCTCATGCAGAACCCGCTCGCATGGGTCGCCCCCTCGTCCGGCAGGTGCAGCGCACTTTCGCAGATCGGACCGGTCGTGCAAAGACCGCACCCTTGATTCGGACGCCGATCACACGCATTTCCCCGGTAGAGACGCGGCAAAAGCAGACCGCAACGAGGAGGATCAATGAAAACCACAGCCGGAATGCTGCTAATCCCGGCGGCAGCGCTCGCGCTGCTGGCCGGCTGCGCCACCCAGACTTCGCCCAACGAGCCGCCCGCAGGCCCGAGCGCGGTACTGCACTTCGCCGATCTGGGCGGTATCCGTGACTGGCGCTCCGTCGACAATGGCAAGGCGGTACTGATCGAGGGACGCCGCGGTCAGTGGTACCGGGCGACTTTCTTCAGCCCGTGCACCAGCCTGCCGTTCGCGAACACCATCGCCTTCGCGACGGACACCACCGGCGACCTGGACAAGTTCAGCTCGATCCTGACCCGGGACGAGCGCTGCTACTTCCGTACCTTCGAGCGGGTGCCCGATCCCGATGAGCGGGAGTGAGCGGGCTCCGGGAACGAACGTAGGAGGGCCTTCAGGCCCGATTCGTTATCTTGATCGGGCCTGAAGGCCCTCCTACGAGGCGCTCCTGCAATTCGATGTTGATGCTGGCCGGGTCTGCGATCAGGTCGCGGCCGTAGGTGTGGACGGTGATCGCCACGTCGTCGCTCGCGTTGTAGACCCGGTGGGGATAATCGATGCCCGGCTGCACGCAGGTCACGTCGCCCGGCGCGCAGACCGCCTCGCAGGCGAGTTCGACGGCGCCGTCGCACACCAGGCGGTAGTTGGCGACGCTCGGCGTGCCGCTGTACACCCCCACGGCACCCCACGCAGTGTGGCCGTGCACCGGAGTGCCCTGGCCCGGCCGCCACACGACGGACAGCACGGTGAACCGTCCCCGCGGATCGGCGTAGAGCACATGACGGCGATACGTGTCCGTGCCCGCCGCACGGCATTCGTCCGGCAGCCAGTCGTCCGCGGCCATCAGCCGCCGCACCTCGCGGCCGACCCGGCTCGCCAGCCGGTCGTCGCTGCACGATTCGCAGAGCGCCGTCACACGGCGGATGTACTCGTCGAAATCGATGGCCTCTGCCGCCGCGGAGGCCGCCCGTCCGGCGCCGTAATGCCGCTCGTGCAGTCGGTCTGCTGAAACGCCCATGGACTCTCTCCCTGCTCCCGCATTCACGTATCCGAAACGGTAGCAGCAAGATGGGAGCATTCGGGTGCAAAATTTGCCAGGAATGTGAAACGTGTTAGGTTATTTGCCTAACGATGTTCCGATTTGGGGGATGAGGTTCCATGGACAAGAAAGACAAGCAGATTCTCGCGCTGCTGCAGGAGGACGCTTCGCTGCCGGTGGCCGAGATCGCGGAGCAGGTGGGACTGTCGCGCACGCCGTGCTGGCGGCGCATCCAGCAGCTGGAAGAGAAGGGCGTCATCCGCAAGCGGGTCGCCCTGCTCGACCGACACAAGCTCGACGTACCCATCACCGTATTCGTCGCCGTGCGCACCAACCAGCACAACGCCGCGTGGACGGAACGCTTCCGCGAGATGGTGCAGAGCATTCCGCAGATCGTGGAGGTGCACCGGCTCAGCGGCGATATCGACTATCTGCTGCGGGTGCTGGTACGCGACATCAACGGCTTCGACGCCGTCTACAAGCAGATGATTGAGATGGTGGACTTCTCCGACGTCAGCTCCAGCTTCTCGATGGAGGAATTCAAGTTCACGACGGCGATCCCGCTGGACTGAGTCAGGCGGCGCGGTCGGCCACCGCCACCGCGCCCGCGATGGCCGCGTGGGCCGCAGCCAATCGGGCGACCGGCACCCGTGGCGCCGAACAGGACACATAGCTCAATCCGATCCGGTGACAGAACGCGATGGATGCCGGATGGCCACCATGTTCGCCGCAGATGCCCACCGGCATCTCGGGCCTCCTGCCCCGCCCCCACTCGATGGCCAGCTCCATCAGGCGGCCCACGCCCTTGCTGTCGAGCACCTCGAACGGGTTGTCCTGCAGGATGCGCGTCTGGTTGTACATGGGCAGAAACTTGTTCTCCGCGTCTTCACGGGAGAACGAGAACGTCGCCTGGGTCAGGTCGTTCGTGCCGAAGCTGAAGAATTCCGCCTCGTCGGCGAGATTCTCCGCCCGCATGCAGGCCCGCACCACCTCGAGCATGGAGCCGAACCGGAACGGCACGTCGATGCCATATTCCCGCTCGACGTCCGCGTGCGCCTCGTCCACCAGCTTCTTGACCCGCTTCAGCTCCTGGGCCGTGCAGACCTGCGGCACCATGATCTCGGCGTCCACTTCCAGACCCTCCCGCATGCACTCGGCAGCCGCCTCGAGCACGGCCCGGATCTGCATCGTGTAGATCTCGGGGAACGTGAGGCCGAGGCGCACGCCGCGATGGCCGAGCATCGGGTTGACCTCGAACAGCTGGCGCACCTTGGCCAGCATCGTCTCCTTGCGCTCTATCGCCTCCTCGACGAGCAGCGGATCCGCGAGGCGCCGTACCTCGGGGTGCTCCTGGCGGGTGCGATAGATGAGATCCACCGCATCGCTCAGCGTCTCCATGCCGCGCACGGTATCGCGCAGATGGGTGAGCCGGGCGATCTCCTCCACCAGCTGCCCCTCCGAGGGCAGGAACTCGTGGATCGGCGGGTCCAGCAGGCGGATCGTCACGGGCCGGGGCGACATCACCCGGAACAGCCCCGCGAAGTCCTGCCGCTGTATGGGCAGCAGCCGGTCCAGCGCCCGCTGGCGCTGCTCCCGGTCCTCGGCCAGGATCATCTCGATCACGATCGGCAGCCGGTCGGCATCGTTGAACATGCGTTCCGTGCGGCAAAGTCCGATGCCGACGGCGCCGTAGCGCAGCGCGCGCTCGGCATCCGCCGGGGTATCCGCATTGGCGCGGACCTCGAGCACCGCCATCTCGTCGGCCCACTCGAGCAGCGTCTGCAGCTCCGCCGAGAATTCGGCCTCGATCATCGGCACCTCGCCCTGGTAGACGTCGCCCGTGGTGCCGTCGATGGTGATCAGGTCGCCTTCGTGGACGATCACCTCGCCCACATGGGCCTCACGGATGCGCGCATCCACCCGGATGCCCTCCGCCCCCGCCACGCAGGGTTTGCCCATGCCGCGGGCGACCACCGCGGCATGGGAGGTGCGGCCACCGCGCGCGGTCAGGATGCCCTGCGCGGCGAAGAAGCCGTGAATATCTTCGGGCCGCGTCTCTTCGCGCACCAGGATCACGCGCTGACCGGTCCTGCCGAGCTGCTCGGCACGATCGGCGTCGAACACGGCGATCCCTCGCGCCGCGCCGGGCGAGGCGGCCAGGCCGGTGGCGAGCGGCGCCGTGCCGTGACCCGGATCGAGGCGGGGGAACAGCAGCTGCTCCAGCGCATCGGGGGTGATGCGCAGGAGCGCCTCCCGGCGGTCGATCAGCCCGTCGGCGACCATTTCGACGGAAGAGCGCACCAGCGCGGTGGCGTTCATCTTGCCGTTGCGGGTCTGCAGGCAATAGAGCCGCCCGCGTTCGATGGTGAACTCGAAGTCCTGCACCTCGCGATAGTGCTGCTCCAGCCGGTCGCGCAGCTCCAGCAGCTGCCGGTGCATGTCGGGCATCTCGTCGGCGAGCGCGTCGATCGGCTTCGGCGTGCGGATGCCGGCCACCACGTCCTCGCCCTGGGCATTGATGAGGTACTCGCCATAGAGCCGGTTCTCGCCGGTGTCCGGATAACGGGTGAAGGCGACGCCCGTGGCCGAGTCCTCGCCCAGATTGCCGAACACCATCGCCATCACGTTCACCGCCGTGCCGTTGGCCTGTTCCGGCGTGATGTTGAACTCGCGCCGGTAATCCACGGCCCGCCGGCCCATCCAGGAGCCGAATACCGCCTTGACGGCGAGTTCCAGCTGCTCCACCGGATCGTCGGGGAACGCACGCCCCGTCTCGCGTTCCACGATGGCCAGGAACCGCAGGCAGATGTCCGCCAGCGCCGTGGCGGAGAGATCGACGTCGGCGGAGATGCCGGCGCGCTCCTTGGCAGCGACGAACTCGGCGTCGAAAGCCTCGTCGGGGATGCCGAGGGCGACCTTGGCGAAGAGCTGGATGAATCGGCGGTAGGCGTCCCAGGCAAAACGCTCGTCGCCGGTTTGCGCGATCAGGCCCCGCAAGGTGGTGTCATTCAGGCCCAGGTTCAGGATCGTATCCATCATCCCGGGCATCGACAGGGCCGAGCCGGACCGCACCGAGACCAGCAGAGGATCGTCGGCGCCACCGAAGATCCTGCCGGTCTTCTGCTCCAGTGCGCGCATCTGCCGACGCACTTCGTCCATCAGCCCGGCGGGCAGCTCGCCCCGCGAGTCGGCGAGATACGCCAGGCACGCTTCGGTGGTGATGACGAAACCGGGCGGCACGTTCAGGCCGATCCGCGTCATCTCGCACAGATTCGCGCCCTTGCCGCCGAGACGCATCCGGTCCCGGCCGTCGCCTTCGTCGAACGCAAACACGTACCGCATGATCACCCCCGATCGGTCGCTCACATCCGCTGCGCTACTGCATTCAACCTTCGCGCCGCGGGGTGGCCGGGGCAATCCGTGAAATCCTCAGGTGGGGGCAGGCGCCCTGGGCGCCGCAATGAAATCGGCCGCCCGAGGGCGGCCGTCGTTCACCACTGACGGGCAGCGGGCCTCAGGCTTTCGGTGCGTAGGCGCTGCACCAGCCGGCAGCGTTCACCAGCTTGCCCGGGAAGAGGGAGCAGCCGGCCCATTCCTCGTCGCCCTTGGCCTGGAACAGCTGACAGTTGCTGCATGCCTGGCCGGGCTGATAGCGGGCGTACTTGCTCTGATCTACCTCGGTGGCGTCGTGCACGTAGCCGAGCGCCTTCGCCTGCGGGTCGTCCACGGACAGCTTAGGCCGACCGTCGCCGGCTGCTGCCGCCTCGCCGGCCTGGCTTTCGGCGGTGTCCGCCGCTGCCTGGCCGGACTCCTGGGCCGACTCCTGGCTCATGCCCGCATCCCCGGCCGCATCTTTCGCCATGTCGGCTCCGCTGCCGGAGCCCTCGTCGGCAGACGGTTTCGCGCCGCCCCCGCTCGCAGGAGCGGAGTCGCCGCCGCCCGAGCACGCCGCCAGCCCCGCGAGGGGCACCAGCACGACCGTGCCGCCCACCAGCTTCAGGAATTTCCGGCGTCCTGCCGGATCGGAATATTCGCTCATAACAAGTCTCCGCTAGCGTCGGCTCGCGCCGACGGGTTCAAGAATCGGTCCGAATCCGCGCGCTCTCATTCTCGGCAAGGGCCCCGGCCAATGCAAATGGCGCGCGCCGCGCGGGCGGCCGGCTGCAACATTTCTGCCACACATTCCTGTCACGATGCGGTTACGAAACGGATCAACCCTCAGGTCGCGCCTGCCCCGACATGACAGCGACGCCGTTCAGCATCGCAGCGAGGATCGCCGGGCTCTGCCGCCAGATCCTCGCCCCCTCCCGCTTCCCGGGACCGCTCCGCTATGTCCGCCGCGTCGCGGTCGGCGCCGTGTTTCTGCCGGCGCTCCTGCTGCTTCAGGCCGCGCACTGGATCGGCTTCCTGCTGGACGAAGTGCTCTTCCGCGGCTATCGGCGGGTCGCCATCCGTGAGCCCGTATTCGTGCTCGGCGCACCGCGCAGCGGCACGACCTACCTGCACCGCCTGCTGGCCGTCGACAGCCGCTACACCACCTTCGCCACCTGGGAGTGCCTGTTCGCCCCGAGCATCACGGAGCGGAAACTCTGGACCGGCCTCGCCGCGGCCGACCGGCTGATCGGGTCCCCGCTGGCCCGCTCGCTCACGGCGGCGGGCCGCGCCGCCCTGCGCTGGATCGACGACAAGCACCCCCTCGGACTCGCCGAACCGGAAGAGGATTACTTCTGCTTCCTGCCGCTGCTGTGCTGCTTCATCCTAGTCGTGCCCTTCCCCGAGGCACGCTGGGTGTGGCGCATGGGCACCTTCGACAGGGACATGCCCGAGGCGGAGCGTCGGCTGCTGCTGACCTGGTACCGGCGCTGCCTGCAGCGCCACCTCTACGCCCACGGCCCGGACAGGACGCTGCTGTCGAAGAACGCCGCTTTCGCCGGCATGGCGCGGAGCCTCGCACGCGAATTCCCGGATGCCCGCATCGTGGTCTGCGAACGCGACGCCGTCGAGGTGATCGCCTCGCAATTCAATTCGGTGACTGACGGCCTGCGCCTATTCGGCGTCCCGCCCGACGACCCGCTGTTCCGGGCACGGCTGCTCGACTGCCTGGACTTCTATTACCGGAACCTGGAGGACCTGCGCGCGGAACTGCCGCCGGAGCGCATCGCGGCCGCCCCGATGGAGGAACTGGCCGCCGACCCCGCCGCGCTGGTACGCCGCCTCTACGACCGCCTGGGACACCCGGTGACCGGCGCGCTGGCGGCACGTCTCGGGCAGCTCGAGCGGCGCCGGCCCCACGTGCCGGCCGAGGCGCCGCCGCTGTCCTCCTGGGGCATCGACATGGCGGAAGTGCGGCGGCGCTTCGCCGCCTGGACACGCAAGAAGGAGCCGCAGACATGATGGCAACAGAAGCGCTGCAGTCCCGACTGCGCGAAGACGCACCGGCCCGTTCCCGTTGCGAGCGCCTGCGTGTCGCCGTCGTCTCCGACGCGGTGGCCGAACGCAACGGCGTGGGCTCGTATTACAGCGACCTGGTCGGCCAGCTCGGCTCCCGGGTCGGGCGCGCCGAGCTGTTCTGCCCGCAGGACAGCCTGCGGGGCTGGCGGCGCCGGCTGGTGCCGCCGCTGCCGGGGGACCGGACCCAGCGTCTGTGGTTTCCGCGACCCTTCCGGCTCTGGCGCCAGTTGACCACGCTGGCGCCTCACGCGGTGGTGGTGCCCACCCCGGGCCCGTTCGGCCTGATGGGCCTGCTGGCGGCACGGCGTCTGGGCATCCCCCTGATCACGGGCTTCCACACCCACTTCGAGCAGCTGGCGGACATCTACTGGCGAGACACCTTCGGCCGGCTGAGCCGCGGCTACCTGGAGCGCTGTCACCGGCTGCTGTTCCGCCACAGCGCCCTGGTGCTGGCCAACTCCCCGGAGATGGCCCGCCTGGCGAACCGTCTCGGCGCCCGCGGCACGCGGCTCATGGGCACCTCGGTGCCGCGGGAGTTCCTGGACCGTCCGCTCGTCGCACCCGCGGCCGAAGTGCGCCGCCTCCTGTTCGCCGGACGGCTCGCCGAGGAGAAGAACCTGCCCGCGGTACTGGACGTGGCCGAACGGCTGCCGGACCTGCGGGTCAGCATCGCGGGCGACGGACCCATGCGCCCCGCCGTCGCGGCCGCGGCCGCGCGGCTGCCGAACCTGGATTACCTGGGCTGGGTGCCCCGGGAGCGGCTGATCGACACGCTGGACGCCCACGACATGCTGCTGCTGCCGTCCCGGGTCGAGTCGTTCGGCACCGTGGCGCTCGAAGGCATGGCCCGCGGCCGGCCGGTCATCGTGTCCGGCGACTGCGGCATTGCCGAATGGCCCGAGCTCGAAGGCGGCTTGTTCCGCATCGGCGCGGACGAGAGCGTCATAAAGGCCGTCACGCGGGCCTGCGCGGCGGCGCCGGCCGTGCGCGCCGAAATGGGCCGCCAGGCCCATCTGGCTGCGCGCCGGCTGAACGACTGGAATCTGCGCACCTGGATCGGCTGGCTGCAGGGAGACGCCGACGGTGGCTGAGGCGGCGTCCGAGATCCTGGTCTCGGTGCACGACGTGATGCCGGAGACCCTCGACCGGGTGGCCGGCATCCTCGCCGCGCTCGAGGCCGCCGGCGCCGGTACCGCGACGCTGCTCGTGGTCCCCGGCGTCGGCTGGACGGGCGAGACCCTGGACCGACTGCACGGCCTGCTGGCCCGCGGCCATACCCTGGCCGGGCACGGCTGGCAGCACCGCTGCGCCCGGATCCGGGGGCTCCGGCACCGCCTGCACAGCGCGCTCATCTCCCGCGACGTGGCGGAACATCTGTGTCTGGACGCGGCCGGCATCGAGGCGCTGGTCCGCCGCTGCGGCGAATGGTTCCCGCGCCACGGCCTGCCCCAGCCCGACACCTACGTGCCTCCGGCCTGGGCGATGGGCTCCATCCCGCGGCGGCGCCTGCACGGCCTCGGCTTCCGCTACTTCGAGACCCTCACCGGGCTGTACGACGCAGGAACCGGGCGCTTCCGACTCCTGCCGCTCGCCGGTTTCGAGGCGGACACACGCTTCAGGGCGCTGGTGCTGCGCGGGCTCAACCGGGCGGCCCTCGCGCTGGCGGCGCCGGGGAGGCCGCTGCGGCTCGCCATCCACCCCCATGACCCCGGACTGCTGCTGGCCCGCGATCTGGAGCGTCTCATCGCCAGGGCGGCAGGCGGCACCCGCCGGCTCACCGCGAGCGCCGGAGCCGGCTGAGCGCCCGCCGGACTGGCGGACCTGCGGCCCGGCGGGTAGCTTATGCGCCTGGTCCGCTCACGACGGCAGAGAAGATGAGGCCACGACAACCTTCGGCGGCCGAGGTCCGGCAGCTCCCTGCGCTCATGACTCACGTGATCCCGGCCGACTGGGAAGACCAGAACGGCCACGTGAACATCCAGTTCTACATGACCCTGTTCGAGCGCGGCGGCTGGCCCATGGTGCAGGAGATGGGCATGGAGGATTCCTACTTCCGGGACCGTCGCCAGGGTCTGTTCGACCTGGAGCACCACCTCTACTATCTGAACGAAATCCACGTCGGCGAATCGGTCAGCATCCATGCCCGCCTGGTGGACCGCAGCGAGAAGCGCTTCCACGGCGTGATGTTCATCGTCAACGACAGCCGCGACAACCTGGCGGCCACGCTCGAGTACATCACCAGCGGCGCCGACCTGGCGCACCGTCGCACGGCACCGTTCCCGGCGGACATCGCCGCGCAACTGGACCGGCTGGTGGCCGAGCACCGCCAGCTGGCGTGGGACCCGCCGCTCTGCGGCGTGATGTCGGCCTGAGGCTGCGGACGAACCCCTACAGCGTGGGCGGCGTCTCGCCGATCTGGCCCACGTCCAGCACCGGGGACGCATCCAGTTTCTCGGCCCCCATCAGGTCCGCCACCCGCTGCAGGGCCGCGACGATGGCATGGCGCTCCCAGTCCTGCAGGGCGGAGAACTCTTCCAGGAAGCGCGTCTGCAGCGCCGTCGGCGCCCGGGCCACGAGCTCCCGGCCTTCCGGCGTCAGGCTGACCTTGACCTGCCGCCGGTCGGCGCTGCCGCGCCGGCGCACGACGAGGCCGCCCTGCTGCAGCTTGTCGATCATCGAAGTGACCGTGCCCTGGGTGAGACCGACCTTGTAGGCGATCCCGCCCACCGTGAGTTCGCCCGCCATCGACAGCAGCTCCAGCACCAGCAACTGGGACGTGGTGAGGCCGGTCTGCCGCGCGAGAGACTTGGCGTCCAGGTCCGTCGCCCGGAACACGCGGCGCAGCGCGGTCAGCACCTCCTTCTCCAGCATCTCGTCCTTCTCTGTCATCGCCCCGTCACTCTCGTCGCCATTCGCCGGCATCCGCCGGAAGGTCTGCAGGTCCCTGATCCCAGTGATGTTTGTGCCCGCCGGACACCCGCTCTCTTGAAAGGAGTACTTTGACCCTCAAATCAAAGTTGCGCCGCTAATCGCTATTTTCTAAAATTGTAGCGCTATTCGATCAGCTTTTTTAATTGAATATCGAAATATCTGTCAACTGTAAGACGCCGGGCACCCGACAGGGCTCCGATAGGACTATTATCAGTCTATCGGGCCCATTCCCGCCGCATCGGACATAAGCCCCACTCGACAGATTCCCCGACCAGGCAAACCATGCAAGCAAAGAGAATCCAGAAAGATTCTGTTATCTCCATCCGCCCGCCGGTATCCACCGACGGCGCCGCGGTCCACGCCCTCATCGGCCGCTGCCCGCCGCTGGACACCAACTCCATGTACTGCAACCTGCTGCAGTGCACCCACTTCGGCGCGACCAGCGCGCTGGCGGAAGCGGAAGGCGATGCCGTGGGCTTCGTCTCCGGCTACAGCCCGCCCCCGCATCCGGACGCGCTGTTCGTCTGGCAGGTGGCCGTCGACGAACGGGCCCGTGGCCATGGCCTGGCCAAGCGGCTCATCATGGACATCCTGGAGCGGCCAGGCAACGAGCACCTGCACTACATCCGCACGACCATCACGGCCGGGAACGAGGCTTCCTGGGCCATGTTCCAGGGCCTCGCCCGCAAACTGGGCGCGCCGACCGAAGACAACGTGCTGTTCGATCAGGACGAGCACTTCGGCGGCGAGCACGAGAGCGAGCACGAATTGATTATCGGCCCTTTTGAAATTCAGACAGACTGAGAGAAATCGAGAAACGCCATGAAAACCACCGTTGAGAAGATCGACCTTTCCAGTAACGCTCACACGGGCGGCGTGTTCGCGCGCCTCGAGTCGGACGTGCGCTCCTACTGCCGCTCGATCCCGGTCCTGTTCGATAAAGCGGTCGGCACCGAACTCGTCGATGCCGACGGCAACGTGTATCTCGACTTCCTGGCCGGCGCCGGCAGCCTGAACTACGGCCACAACAATCCGGTGCTGAAAGAGGCACTGATGGACTACATCGCCGGTGACGGCATCGCCCACAGCCTGGACATGCACACCGCGGCGAAGAAGCGCTTCCTGGAGACCTTCCACGAGCGCATCCTGAAGCCGCGCAACCTGGACTACGTGGCCCAGTTCACCGGCCCGACCGGCGCGAACGCCGTCGAGGCCGCCATGAAACTGGCGCGCAAGGTGACGGGCCGCGAGACCATCGTCGCCTTTACCAACGGCTTCCACGGCGTCACGCTCGGCGCGCTGTCGCTAACCGGCAACCGCCATCACCGGGATGCCGCCGGCGTGTCGATGAGCGGCGTCGTGCGCATGCCCTTCGACGGCTATCTGGGCGAAGGCGTGGACACGCTCGACTACTTCGAGAAGACACTGGACGACCCGAGCAGCGGCGTGGGTCATCCCGCCGCCGTCATCGTGGAGGCGGTGCAGGGCGAAGGCGGCCTGAACGTCGCCAGCGAGGCCTGGCTGAAGCGTCTCGAGGCGATCTGCCGCGCCCGCGACATCCTGCTCATCCTGGACGACATCCAGGCCGGGTGCGGTCGCACCGGCAACTTCTTCAGCTTCGAGCCGTCCGGCATCCGGCCGCACATGGTGACGCTGTCGAAATCCCTGAGCGCCATGGGCCTGCCGTTCGCGGTACTGCTCATCGAGTCGGACCTGGACGAGTGGGAGCCCGGCGAGCACATCGGCACGTTCCGCGGCAACAACCATGCGTTCGTTACTGCCGCCGCCGCGCTGGAGGAATTCTGGTCGACGCCGCGCTTCGAACAGGACGTCAGGCGCAAGGCCGGCATCCTCCGCTCACGGCTGGAGGAGATCGCCGCCGCGTCGCCCCTCGAACTCACCGTCAAGGGCCGCGGCCTCATGATCGGCATCGCGTGCCCCGACGGCGAGACCGCCGGCAGGGTATGCCGCGCCGCGCTGGAGCGCGGTCTCGTGATCGAGACCAGCGGCTCCTTCGACGAGGTGGTCAAGTGCCTGCCCCCTCTCACGATCAGCGACGACGAACTCGAGCGGGGCCTGACGGCGCTCGCGGAGAGCTTCGACGTCGCCGCCAGCGACAGCGCCTGAATGGCGCGAGGAGCACAGCAAGCATGAGTCACACCGTAGAGAAGATCGGCGGCACCTCGATCGCCGACGCCGAAGCGGCGCTGAACAACGTCTTCCTGCCGTCGCGGCGGAAGGGCGACCCGTACAACCGCATCTTCGTGGTCTCGGCCTACGCCGGCATGACCAACGAGCTCCTGGAGGACAAGAAGACCAAGGAGCCCGGCGTCTACACCCTGTACAGCCATAGCGAGTCCGACTGGGCCTGGGGCGACGCACTCACGAAGGTGTGCCGCCGCATGATCGAGAAGAACGAGGAGATCTTCACCGATCCGGGCGTGCGCGAGCCGGCCAACCAGTTCGTGCTCGAGCGCATCGAGGGCGTGCGCAGCTGCCTGATCGACCTGCAGCGGCTGTGCTCCTACGGCCACTTCCATCTGGGCGAGCACATGATGACGGTGCGCGAGATGCTCTCTGCCCTCGGCGAGGCCCACAGCGCGTTCAACACGGCCCTGCTGCTGCGCATGCACGGCGTGGAGGCCCGCTTCGTCGACCTCACCGGCTGGCGCGACGACAAGCCGCGCACGCTGGAGGAGCGCATCGACATCGGCCTCCAGGGCATCGACTTCGAGGCGGAGCTGCCCATCGTCACCGGCTACACCCAGTGCCACAGCGGGCTCTTCCGCGAGTACGGCCGCGGTTACACCGAGGTGACCTTCAGTCACGTCGCCGCCCGCACCGGCGCCAGCGAGGCGATCATCCACAAGGAGTATCACCTCAGCAGCGCCGACCCCCTGATCGTGGGCGAGGACAAAGTGCAGAAGATCGGCAACACCAACTATGACGTCGCCGACCAGCTCTCCAACATGGGCATGGAGGCCGTCCATCCCCGCGCGGCGAAAGTGCTGCGCCAGGCCGAGATCCCGCTGCGTATCAGGAACACCTTCGACCCGGACGACCCCGGCACGGTGATCCGGCAGGACTACGTGAGCGACGAACCCTGCGTGGAGATCGTGACCGGCTGCCGCGCCGTGCTGGCGATCAAGCTCTTCGACCAGGACATCGTCGGCGTGAAGGGCACCGACCGCCGCATCGTCCAGGCGCTGGAGGACAACCGGCTGCGCATCGTGACGAAGGACATGAACGCGAACACCGTGACTCACT
The DNA here is from genome assembly GCF_040706535.1 of Lentisalinibacter orientalis. Lineage (NCBI taxonomy): Bacteria > Pseudomonadati > Pseudomonadota > Gammaproteobacteria > Woeseiales > Woeseiaceae > Lentisalinibacter > Lentisalinibacter orientalis. The sequence continues at coordinate 1,284,395 of NZ_JAPDRJ010000001.1, read as the reverse complement.
TCGTCACCGGCACGCTGAGCCGGGCCAAGCATGCCATCGCGGAGCTGGAGCGCCTGTTCCCCCACGCGGATATCGACCTGCGCCGGGTGGGCCTGGTCTCGGTGATCGGCACCGACCTCAACCGGCCCGGCCTGCTGGCGGACACGGTCGGCTGCCTGCACGAATCGGGCATCGACGTGATCGCCCTGCACCAGGGCATGCGCCAGGTGGACATCCAGATCATCGTGGACGAGGGCGACTACGACGCGACGATCAAGGCGCTGCACGAACGGCTGGTCGAGAACCGGGACACCGTGGGCGACCGTAACGCGGCCTGAGCCGCGGGCCGCCGCCCCACGCCAACCACCGCGACTCGCGCAAGCCCGGCAATCGCAGATGCTGACCAGCTTCATCGCAGCCATGGCCATCTTCGTGCTGATCGGGCTCGCCTCGGTGATGCGCAGCCGCGGCACCAAGGACGACTACTACCTGGCCAGCCGCGACGTCTCGCCCGCCTTCGCGGGCCTGTCCGCGATCGCCACCAACAACTCGGGCTTCATGTTCATCGGCCTCATGGGCTACACCTATGCGGCCGGCGTCGCGTCGCTGTGGGTGATGATCGGCTGGATCGTCGGCGACTTCCTCATGTCGCTGGTCATCCATCGGCGGCTGCGCGAATTCACCGAGAAGCATAACGAGGTGACCTTCGCGGGCGTGCTGGCCTGCTGGCATTACACGGACTTCCGCATCCTGCGCATCGTGGTGGCGCTGCTGACCCTTGCCTTCCTGGGTGCCTACGCGGCCGCCCAGCTCACGGCCGGCGGCAAAGCGCTGCAGGCGATGTTCGGCTGGACGCCGAGCAGCGGCGCCATCCTGGTGGCGACCATGGTGGCACTGTACTGCCTGGCCGGCGGTATCCGGGCCTCGATCTGGACCGATGTGGCCCAGTCCGTGGTCATGCTTTTCGCCATGGCGCTGATGCTGGTGGTGGCGCTCGTGAGCGTCGGCGGCGTGGGCAGCGCCGTGGAGGAACTCTCCACCGTCCCCGGCTTCCTCGCACCCTTCCCCGACGAACTCAGGCTGGACGCACCCGCGGGCCCACTGCTGTTCGTGGTCGGCTGGATGTTCGCCGGCATGAGCGTCATCGGCCAGCCCCACATCATGGTGCGTTTCATGGCGCTCGAGAATGCCGGCAAGCTGCGCCGGACGCGCATGTATTACTACGGTTTCTTCACCGTATTCTACTCGCTGGCCGCCGGCGTGGGCCTGCTGTCCCGGCTGCTGCTGCCGGACCTCGGCAGCATGGATCCGGAACTCGCGCTGCCCACGATGGCCATGGAGCTGCTGCCCGGCATCTTCGCCGGGGTCGTGATCGCCGGCCTGTTCGCAGCTACCATCTCCACCGCCGACTCGCTGGTACTCAGCTGCTCCTCGGCCCTCACCCACGATCTGCTGCCGCAGAAGATCGAGAAGCCACTGGAGCTGAAGGCAGGCACGCTGCTGATTGTGGTGCTGGCCCTCATCATCGCCCTGAACGGAACGCAGAGCGTGTTCGCGCTGGTGATCTTCTCCTGGTCGGCGCTGGCCAGCGCCTTCGGGCCGCTGCTCTACGTCTACTCCCGCGGCCTGCGGGTGGCCGAGAGCCAGGCGCTGCTGATGATCGGAGTGGGAGTCGCGGTGGCCATCGGCTGGCGCTGGCTCGGCTGGCACAACGACATCTACGAGGGCATGCCCGGCATGCTCGCCGGCTGGCTCACCTACCACGCCACGCGGCCGATGCTCTCCCCCACCGGGGATACGGCGGAGGCCAAGGCAAGCCAGGAAGCCTGACCCGCCAACAAGTTCAGAAACGCAAGAACCGGGTGCCGGACACCTTTTTCCTTACAGTTTGAACTTTCCGCCGCCGCCCTGCAGACGGGGATCGGGCATGCCGCCGGCGCCTTCCGAGCCCGGCACCACGATGGAAGAGGCCGCATCCCGGCGCATCTCCTCCAGCCGCCTGATCGTGTCCTCGGCCGCCTCCGCGGCGCCGGCGCCGAACTTCCGCGCGGCATCGCCCAGGGAGCTCGCCTCGATCTCGAACGACAGGGGCAGCGCGCCTGCCGGCGTCAGCAGCTGGGTCTGGCCCACGTACTGCACGGCCCGTGAGGCATCGTCCGCGCCCTCGGCGGTGACGGGGGTCATCCGCCGGATCGTCCCCACCCGCTGATCTGTGAAGACCTCCTCCCGATACAGGTCGTCGACGGACATCTCCATCTCTTTCTCGTCGGGGCCCTCGGCCATGTCGCTCATCCTTTCTGGCTGTGAATCCGGAACGGAAGGCTAACAAGTTTGCGCCGCCGCGGCACCTGCGGCGGCCATGGCCGGGGAAGAAGCCGCCGCACAAAAAAAAGGCCGACACGGCCCGTCGGGGTCGTGCCGGCCCTCCGACCGGTTGCGGACCGGCGCCTTCCGTGGCACCGACCCGGTTCACGATTCAGCTCACGCGCCTCACTCGGGCAGGATCACCTGATCGATCACGTGGATCACGCCGTTACTGGCCGCGATGTCCACGGCCGTAATCGTGGCGCCGTCCACCGTCACCTTGCCGCCGCTCGCCTCGATGGCGACCGACTGACCGTTCACCGTGGTGGCGCTGTCCAGCTTGACGACGTCGCCGGACGTCACCTTGCCGGGCACCACGTGGTAGGTGAGGATGGAAACCAGCTGCTCCTTGTTCTCGGGCTTCAGCAGGCTCTCCACCGTGCCCTCAGGCAGCGCGGCGAACGCCGCATCCGTGGGCGCGAACACCGTGAACGGGCCCTCGCCCTTCAGCGTGCCCACCAGGCCCGCCGCATCCAGCGCGGCCGCCAGCGTGGTGAAGTCACCCGCGGCCACCGCAGTGTCCACGATGTCCTTGTCGGCCTTCTTCTCCATGTTCTTGTGATGACCCGCGACCGCGGTGGTGGCCGCCGCCAGCAGCAGCAGTCCCATCGCCAGCACGGTGCGGATGTTGGAAGGGTTCGTCGTCCTTGTCATGTCGCTCTCTCCTCTGGGGTTGTCGTAAGACTCGCGACTGTCTTCGCGGCCCCGTGAATAACGGATGAGCGGCAGGGTAGACAGAACCTCGACGCGGCGTCAGGAGCCTCAGAGCAGGAAGCCGAGATCGCGCTGGATGAAGTTGTCGATGTGAGGCGCCACCTGGGCGAGGTCGGCGTCCGGTATGCCGAACCAGCGGGCGAGCGTCGCGGCGTACTGGTCCGCCGATACGGACGGGATCATGCGCCCGCCGCCGACGTCCTCGGGCCCGTCGATCGCCAGCAGCGGATAGGCTCCGTACAGCTCCCGACCCCTCACGGCATCGCCGACCACCAGCTGGATGCCGCCCCAGCCGTGGTCCGTACCGTCGCCGTTGGAGGTCAGCGTGCGGCCGAAGTCCGACTGGGTGAACGTGGTCACGCTGTCGGCGACGCCGAGTTCCACCGTCGCCGCATGGAAGGCGGCGATCGCCTGGCTGACGCCGGCCAGCAGGCCCGGCTGCAGCTCCGCCTGATCGTCGTGGGTATCGAAGCCGCCGGCGGCCACGAAGAAGATCTGGCGTTCCATGGCGAGTTCGTCGCGCACGGCGATCAGCCGTGCGACCGTGCGCAGCTGCTCGCCGAGCTGGGAGGCCGGGAAGGCGGTGGCGAGCTCCGGCGCGCCGGCAATGGCCCCGCTGACCCGGTCCGCGGCATCCACCGCACGCCGCTGCACGTCGGCGAAACCGCGCTCGTAGATGGAACCGTACTCGCCGCCGATGATGCGCTCGAACGCCCGGCGCTGTTCCAGGAAGATGCCGCTGTCGCCGAAGCCCTCGAAGGGCACCGGGCCCTGCGGCCCCATCACGTAGGCCACGGTCTCGCTGGCCGACTGGAACAGGGTGTTGCCGAACAGCGAGGCGTTGGTGGCGAGCTGCTGCCCGGAGACTTCCAGCCGGATGAGGTCGGCGATGCGTCCGGCCCAGCCCGTAGCGGTCGGGTTCCTGCCCTTCAGCGAGTGCCACTGATCCTGCTGGTCGTTGTGCGAGAACAGCTGCGGCGGCAGCACCGCCGAGCCGGCCTGGAATGCGGCCTTCGTCACCGGCTGGATCAGCGGACCCACGTTGTTCACGAACGCGGCACGCCCGCTCTCGAACAGGCCCTGCACCTCGGGCATGGACGGATGCAGGCCGTAGTCCGTGCCGTCGGAGGCCAGTGGCTGTATCGGCAGCAGATCGTCCTGCGGGATGGCCAGATTCTGGCGCGAGGCCGCATACACGCCGTACTCGGCGTCACTCACCGGCACCAGCATGTTGAACGAGTCGTTGCCGCCGAAAAAGAACACGCAGACGAGTGCCCGGTAGTCGTCGAACGGGCCGGGCGCGGCGGCCACGTGCAGACCGGGGCAGGCGGCCAGCGCGGCGCCGGCGCCGCCCAGCTTCAGGAAATCGCGTCGATTGATGATTGCCATGATGTCCTTCCCCTCAGCGCTGGTAGGCGTATTCCGGCGACGAAGCCACGAGGTAGATCGCCTCGGCCGCCCTGGCTATCGGGTCGCCGGCCGGGATGCGTTCCACCATCCCGACCGCCTCCTGCGCGAGCAGCGGAGAGATCTCGCCGGCCAGCAGCTTGTCCGCCACCCGGGCCACGAGCGCCTCCGCATCATCTGCCAGCGCCACCTCCTCGCCGATATCGATGAACACGTCGTCCGGCCCCAGGTCCGGGTTCTCGGAGTGGTTCACGAACGCCTGTGCCAGCATCAGATTGGTGATCAGCGCGTTCTGGTACTCGGTGGCGATCTGCAGCTCGGGCGCCACCAGCCGGCGGTCGCGGATCTCGCCGGGCGGCGCGTAGAACGGGCTGTAGAAGTTGAACACGGAGGGCGACTGCAGCGGTCCCTGGCCCAGCAGGATGTAGGCGAAGCCGAACGGGAAGGCCCCGCTCTCGCTGCGGGCGTCGTAGGCGCGCCAGAGCTGGGTCAGGCGCAGCAGCGGCTCCTTCAGCTTGCCGTCGGTGTCCAGCGCGTCGTCCGGCCGCGCCTCGGGGTCGGACAGGATCGCCCGCACCACCGCCGCGAGGTCGCCGCGCACGCCGGCGCCGTTGTCGTTGAAGGTCTCGGCCACCCGCCGCACATAGGCCGGCGACGGATTGCTCGTGGTCAGGCGCTCAATCAGCCGCGTGGCGACGAATGGCCCCACGTTCGGGTGACCGAAGATGTTGTCCAGCGCGGCGCGCAGGTCTTCCTCGCCGGACTGGCCGGCCGGCAGCTCGACACCGTCGAGCAGCTGCTTCGCCCCGGTGTCGTGGAACGCCTCGCACAGCGCCATCGGTTGCGTCTGGTTGAAGGACGTGATGCGCGCCTGCTCGAAGCTCGGCGCGCCGGCGAAGTGCCAGCCCGTGTAGACGTGGGCGAAACCCTCGATGACCGACTGGTCGTAGGTGGGGATCGGCTGGCCGGCGCCGTCGGTCTTGACCGTGCCGTCCACGTTCAGCTCGACGAGACCGATGGTGAACAGCTGCATGAGTTCCCGGGCATAGTTCTCGTCCGGACGGATGTTCAGCGCCGGGTTCGGTTTCTCGTTGCCGAGCATGCTGAGGTAGATGCCCATGGCCGGATGCAGCGTGACCGCTTCCATCAGCTCGCGAAAATTACCGAAGGCGTGTTCGGCCAGGGTGTCGTAGTAGTCCGCCAGCGCCCAGGGTGCGCCCTCGAGCGCACCGAGCTGGGAGACCACCATGATCTGGGACAGGGCGAAGGCCACGCGCTGGCGCAACTGGTCGGGGCCGTCCACCGCGTTGCGGAACCAGACGTCCACCCGGTCCGGCTGCAGCTGACCGGGGAAATCCGGCCGCGGCAGCGAGCGCAGGTAGGGCAGCTGCAGCGAGGCCGGCGTATTCATCTGCTCGTCGATCCAGGCCTCGATGCCGCTCTCGACCACCGCGTCGGCCCCGGCCTCGGTGGCGCCGAAGGTCGCCTGGTTCAGGAACCGGAACGCCTCGGTCTTGCTGACCGAGGGCGGCGGCGGAGGCGGAGGCGGTTCGGAGCCGCCCCCGGAGGAGCCGCCGCCACCGCAGGCAGTGAGTGCCAGCGAGGCCGCCAGAAGGAGCGCGGCCCTCGACCCCGATGCGTATGCCCGTAACCTTCCCGTCATCCTGCCACCCCGCGTTCCGTCTGATCGGCACGAGAAACAACAACGTTTCCGCGCCGGCCGGGTTGACAAGCACCTTGCCCGGCGCCGGACACGAAAGCCGTGACCCACGCCACATCCCGCGCCGCTACTCGGCCGCCTTCAGGTTCTCGGCCAGCCCCTGGCGCAGCAGCTCGATCGCCTCGGCGGAGCGTCCCGTCTCCTTCAGGGTGTCGCTCATGAGCACGTAAGCCGCGTTGCGGATGGCCTGATTGCGGCTGTTGTCGAGCACGCGACGAAGCTCCTCCACGACCCGCGCCTTCTCGCCGCGCTCCTCGTAGATCTCCTTCATCTTCTGCATCTGCAGGATGGCCGCCTTCTCCGGCTCGGCGCTGATCTCGTGGGTGGTCTCGATGATGGCCATGTAGTCGGTCATGATGCCGAGGAAGGTCTGCATCCTCGAGAGCTCGTCCATCGACTGCGCCGGCAGCGACGGCGCCGCCGCGACCAGACCTGCCGCCGCGATGAGCGCGCATACCCTTGCCTTCGATCCCCGTCTAGCTGTTCGCATGGTCCTTCTCCTCTTCGTCCCGCGAGTGATTCCGCAGGTCTTCCAGTTCCGTGTCGGTCGGCGACGGCGCGACGGCGCCCGCGCCGGTGGCCGGGCCCGGTGGCGCCGGCAGGCTCATGCCGCGGACGGACGACAGGCCCGGCATGGCCCCGGCCGGCTTGCTGCCCGCCGCCAGCGAGAGCACCGTCAGGGAGGTCGGCCGTATCTCCGCCTCGCCGTGTTCGGCCCGGGGCAGGGCCAGCAGCAATGCGGCCACAGCCAGTGTGGCGGCCAGCGCCGCCCCAGCGGCAGGCAGGATGAGGTGCCGCGGCCGTGCCTCGGGGAGCCGCGCGTGCACCCGGCGCAGCGTATGATCCGGCGCCTTCAGGCGCCGGTACTCCCTCCTGATGGCCTCGATGTCCGTCTCCATGTCCATCTCGACACCCATTCCTTCGTCGTTCACGCGCCGGCTCATCCGCCGAGTCCCTCCATGCCGTTCTCCCGCAAGCGCCGGACGGCCTTGTGCAGCAGGGCCTTCACGGTGCCCTGCCGGCACCCCATCGCCTTCGCCGTATCGGCCACCGACAGCTCCTCGAATATTCGCAGCATCACCACCTCCCGCTGGCGGCCGGGCAGCACGGCCACGAGCCGGCGCACTCGCCTTGCCGCCTCCAGCTCGCCCGCGCGCCCCTCCGGGCCGACGGCCGGATCGGCGGGCTCGCCGTCCAGCGCCTCGCTCGTGCGCCGGCGGTTGTACTCGTTGCACACGTGCCGCGCCGTGCGGTATAGCCAGGTGAACGGCGCCGCACGGAAGCGAAAGCGCCGCAACCCGCGCCAGGCCCGCAGGAAGACGTCCTGCACCGCGTCCTCGGCGTGCTGCGGGTTGTACAGCCACACGCTCGCGAGCCGGTAAAGCGGGTCCTGGTAGCGCCGCACGATGGCATCGAAGGCCTCCGGGTCCCCGGAGCGGAAACGCTGCACCAACTCGACATCGGACGGCTCGGTCAAAACATGCAATCCCTCTTTGACCGGTTAGTGCAGCCGGGGCCGGCGAGGTTTACCCGCCGTGACGAAAAGGTCGGCCGCGGGCCGGCGGCAGCTGCTCCCTCAGGCCGGGCCGTAACCCTGCGGCGGCGTGAACCCGCCGAGCAGCCGGTACAGCCGGTCGGCCAGGTCCAGGCAGGTGCGGTCCTCGAGGAAGGGGCCGATGATCTGCAGCCCCACCGGCAGGCCGTCGTCCGCGACTCCCACGGGGATCACCGTCGCCGGCAGGAACGACGCGCCGGCCAGGCCCATCCAGCTGAATTGCTCCTGGTAGTGCCGCTGCTCGCCGTTCACCGTGATGGTGCGCCGGCTCATCGGTTCGGAATGATCGTGGGGGATGGCCGTCGTGGGCAGTACCGGCGCCAGCACGGCGTCCCAGTCGCCGAAGAACTCGTGCCAGCGCGCCCTGAGCTGCAGCCGCCGCTCGTTCGCCGACAGCCATTCCCGGTGCCGCTGGGAAGTGTAGCGCGCCGCCAGCGCACGGCCCTCCCCGGCCTCGGCGGCCCTCGCGGCCATCTTCTCGATCTCGTCCCGGCTGAAGCCGCCGGAGAGCGCCGCATTCAGCAGCTGGTTGAATACCGTGACCGCCTTGTCGAAGGTGAACGCCGGCCGTGCCTCGTAGTCCACCCTGGCGCCGGCGTCCGCCAGTGCATCGGCCGCCGCGCCGAGCAGACCGCGGACCGATGCGTCCACCGGCGCCGACGGCTCGTCGAACCACACCGCCACCCGGTAGTCGGCGAGATCCCGGTGGCGCGGCGGCGGCAGATCGAGCGACCAGGCCTTCGCGTACCACTCGTTCGGACCTGTGAGGACGTCGAGTGCGAGTTCCAGGTCGGCCACGTCCCGGGCCAGGGGGCCCACGACGGCGATGTCCGCCTCGGTCAGGGTGCCCGGCGGGCCGGGAATCTGGCCCCGCCCCGGCACGATGCCGTAGCTCGGCTTGTGGCCGGTGACGCCGCAGCAGGACGCGGGCCCGCGGATGGAGCCGCCGATGTCGCTGCCGAGTTCCAGCGGCGTGAAACCCGCGGCCAGCGCCCCGGCCGCGCCGCCCGAGGAACCACCCACGGTGCGGCCCGTATCCCAGGGGTTGTTGCTCTGCCCGAAGACCGCGTTGTAGCTCTGCACGTCCGCGGCGTAGAGCGGCAGGTTGGTCTTGCCGGCGATCACCGCGCCCGCGCCGCGCAGCCGCGCCACAGCCACCGCGTCTTCCTCCGGCACGAACTCCGCCAGCTCCGGGGCACCGGAAGTGGTGCGCAGCCCGGCGGTCTGGAAGGAATCCTTGATGGTCATGGCAATGCCGTGCAGGGGGCCTCGCCAGCGGCCGCGCGCGGCCTCCCGATCCGCCTCGTCGGCGGCGCGCCGCGCGCGCTCGTCGTCCCGGGTGACCACCAGGTTCAGCGGCCCGTCCAGCCGGTCGATGCGGGCCAGCATCGCCTCCAGGTGCTCGCGGCTGGTGAGCTCGCCGGCACGGATGGCCGCCGCCGCTTCCCGCGCACTCAGCCAGGCTATGCGCGCCTCGTCCACGGCCTGCTCAGAACTGCCCGGCGATATAGCTCTGCAGCTGCTCGATGGTGTGCTCCTGGTCCGCGATCTTCGCCTTCACCAGGTCGCCGATCGAGACCAGGCCCACAACGCCGCTGGCGTCGCGCACCGGCAGATGCCGTATGCGCTTGTCGGTCATCAGCGCCAGGCACTCGTCCACGGAACGCTCCGGCGCCACGCACACCACCTGCGTGGTCATGATCTCGCTCACCGGCAGCTCCCGCGACGACCGTCCGGCCAGCACCACCTTCCTGGCGTAGTCGCGCTCGGTGAAGATGCCGGCCAGGCGGCCGTCGTCCAGCACCACGACGGCGCCGACGTCCTTCGCGGCCATCACCTCCAGGCTCTCCAGCACGGTCGCGTGCGGCGACACCGACCACAGTCCGCCGCCCTTCTGCTTCAGGATATCGCTGACCTGCGCCATGGCTGGCTCCCTCCCCCTGACGTTGACAGCTCAGAAACTACCACAGTCACCTGCCCGGGTGCGCCGCCGCGGGCCGTCGCGCTTTTGCCCTCTTCCGGCCCTTGGCCTATGCTGCCGGGAATTTTTCAAAAGACGAGGGAGCGAGCATGGCACCGTCGGACGGCACGCCCGCCACCAACACGGGCATACTCGGCTGGATCGAGCGCACCGGCAACCGGTTGCCCGATCCGGTATTCATTTTCCTGTACCTGATCGCCGCCCTGATCGCGTTCAGCGTCTTCGCGGCCTGGGTCGACATGTCCGCGCTGCATCCCACGGCGAAAGGCGACGACGGCATGCCGCTGGTGCTCACCGCGGAGAGCCTGCTCTCGGCGGACAACATCCGGCGGCTGTGGGTGGAGATGCCGACCACGTTCACCCACTTCCATCCGCTCGGCTACGTGCTGGTGGTCATGCTGGGCGCCGGTATCGCCGAGCGCTCCGGGCTGTTCGCCTCCGCCATGCACGCCGGCGTGCGCAACGCGCCCCGCTTCCTGCTGACGCCGGTAGTCGCGCTGGTGGCCATGCTGGGCAACCTGGCGGCCGACGCCGCCTACGTGGTGCTGATCCCGCTGGCCGGCGTCCTCTATGCCGCCGCCGGCCGCCATCCCATCGCCGGCATCACGGCGTCGTTCGCCGGCGTCTCCGGCGGCTTCTCCGCCAACCTGCTGCCGGGTCAGCTGGACGCCCTGCTGTTCGGCATCACCGAGGCTGCGGCCGAGAGCATCGTGCCGGAGTGGGATGCCAACATCGCCGGCAACTGGTATTTCATCGCGGCGATGACGGTGCTCTTTCTGCCGGTGATCTGGTTCGTCACCGACCGCATCATCGAGCCCCGCCTCGGCACGTACAAACCCGAGGGCGAAGCCGCCAAATCCATCCATGAGGACAAGCCGCTCACCACGGAGGAGAAGCGAGGCCTGAAATGGGCCGGGCTGGCGGTACTCGGGGTGGTCGCGCTGTGGATCTTCTTCACCATCGGCCCGGGCACGCCGCTGATCGACGAGGAGGCGGACCCCACCGCCCGGCTGTCCCCGTTCTACCGTTCGCTCGTCGCCGGCTTCTTCATCCTGTTCCTCGCCGCCGGCTGGGCCTATGGTTCCGCCGCCGGCACCGTCAAAGGCCACCGGGACATCGTCACCATGATGTCCGAGTCCATGGCCGATCTCGCCTATTACCTGGTGCTGGCTTTCGCCGCGGCGCACTTCGTGGCCATGTTCAACTGGTCGAACCTGGGCCTCATCTTCGCGGTTCAGGGCGCAGGCGCCATCGAGTCGTCGAACCTGCCCATGCCGGTGCTGCTGGCGCTGCTCGTGCTGTTCGCCGGCGGCATCAACCTGCTGGTGGGCTCGGCCAGCGCCAAGTGGGCCCTGCTGGCGCCGGTGATGGTGCCGATGATGATGCTCCTCGGCGTCAGCGCCGAGATGACCACCGCCGCCTACCGGGTGGGCGACAGCGCCACCAACATCATCACGCCGCTGATGGTCTATTTCCCGCTGATCCTGACCTTCTGTCAGCGCTGGAAACCGGACTTCGGCATCGGCAGTCTCATGGCCTCCATGATCCCGTACTCGATCTGGCTCATGATCTCCGGCCTGGTGATGACGATGATCTGGGTGGGACTGGGCCTGCCGCTGGGTCCCGGGGCCTCGGTGGGCTATCAGCTCCCCGGCTGACACCGGCATCGCTGCGCCGCCGGTCGGCGCGGCCGTGCCGCGGGACCTGTGCACCGATTGCGGCATCTCGCGGACGGCCGAGCCGAAGCGCTGCGGCCGCGCCTGCCAGTTCATAAAGCCGGACTATCCGGGGCTCGAGCGGCAGGTGCACGGCCGCGCCCGCGACCCGGCGCGGCCCGACGAGCTGCACTTCGGCCCGTTCCGCCGCATGCTGCGGGCCCGGCTCGCCGAGCCGCGGCCGGGCGCCCAGTGGACGGGCATCACCACGCGCATCGGCGAGCGCCTGCTCGAGGAAGGGCTGGTGGATGCCGTGCTCACCATGGCGCCGGACCCGGAAGACCGCTGGAAACCCGTGCCCGTGCTGGTCACCGATTCGCGGCAGATGGCCGCCTGCCGGGGCATGCGCATGGGCTACGCGCCGCTGCTTGCCCGGCTCGAACCGGCCGTCGAGGCGGGTCACCGCCGCATCGCCGTGATCGGCATCCCCTGCCAGGTCTACGCCCTGCGGGCACTGGAGCGGGAGCTGGGGCTCGAGCGCCTGTACGTGATCGGCACGCCCTGCTCCGACAACACCACCACCGAGCGCTTCCACCAGTTCCTCGCCCTGCTGTCCGACGAACCCGAGACCATCGAGTACCTGGAGTTCCGCGCCGACTACCACGTGGAGCTGCGCTACACCGACGGGCGCCGCCGCGAGATCCCGTTCCTGAAACTGCCTATCTCGAAGCTGCCGTCGGACTTCTTCCCACTGACCTGCCGCACCTGCGTCGACTACACCAACGTGCTGGCCGACATCACCGTCGGCTACATTGGCGGCCAGGGCGAGCAGTGGCTGCTGCTGCGCAACCACCGCGGCGAGGAACTGCTGGGACTGCTGGGCACCGAGGTCGTGACGAGCGAGCCCGGCAGCGCGGGCAGGCGGAAGAGCCATGTCGAAGGCTTCCTGAAGAACACGGAACGCGCCGCCGGCGGATTGCCGGTGCGGGGCATGCCGGACTGGCTCCGGCCGCTGGTCGGCTGGCTCATGCCGCGCATCGGCCCGCGGGGTCTGGAGTTCGCCCGCGCCCGGGTGGAGATGAAGGCGGTGGAGACGGTGCTGCACCTGGCCCGCCAGGCGCCGCGGCGCATGCGCCACATGGTGCCGGCGCACGTGTGGAGACTGGTGGCGCCCTACGGACTCACGCGGGACGATTCGAAGCCCATGCGCGACAGCAGCTCCCCGTAGCGGGGATCGCCTTTAAGCGGCTCCAGCAGCGGGTCGACTTTCAGATCCGTCATGCCCGGATCGCGCGCCTCCCACGCCCGCTCGAGCCAGCGGAAGGCGAGGTCGGTCTGGCCCAGCCAAGCGTAGACTTCCGCGATCTGGTACGGCGCGGTGAGCGCATGGTCCCGCTCCAGGATCCACACGGCCGCCAGCGCCTGCTTTCTCTCGCCGCGGGCCTCCGCGATCAGTGCATCGGCCACGGGCCCCAATATGGGATTCGGCTCCACCCGGCTCCCGGCCAGCGCCACGTCACCGCGCTCGAGGTCGATCTGGACCCGTAGCAGGCCGGCGCGGGGGTAGCCGGGCACCAATTCCTCGGCGCGGTCGAGCGCGCGCTCGGCACCGTCGAGATCGCCGGCGGTATAACGGAAGTAGGCGAGGTTGTAATAGGGGCTGGCCCGCAGCGGGTCGCGCTCGGTTGCCATGGCGGCGAGCCGCACCGCCCGATCGAACTCCCCGAGATGGAAGTTCAGCGCGGCGTTGGCCATCAGCACGAAGCCGTCACCGGGGGCCAGCTCCAGGGCCCGCTCCAGAGAGCGCCGGGCTTCCTCCCAGTTCCAGTCGTGATAGAGGTGCATCCAGCCCAGCAGCAGGTGCGCTTCCGCCAGGTCGGGGGCGAGCTCCAGGGCCTGCCGCGCCTGAGCGCCGCCGCGCCCGTAGCCGTCATCCGCCGGGATGGCACCGATATCGGCAAGCCGCATCCAGGCGCCGGCGAGCGCCGAGTACGCCGGTGCGAATGCGCGATCGGCCGCCACCGCCTCCCCGAGGTAACGGATGGCTTCGCGCAGACCCGCCTCGTCCCGCGCCGTCTCGAACAGGTAGCGCCCGTGCAGATAGGCGATGTAGGCATCCCCGTCGGGCACCTCGGCGGCCGGCACCGCGGTGTCGGCCGCCAGCTTGACGCTGAGCTGACTCGCAATGGCGCGGGCAATCTCCGTCTGCAGCAGAAAGGTGTCGCCGATGCGACGGTCGTAGGTCTGCGCCCACAGGTTGTAGCCGCTGGCCACGTCCACCAGCTGGACGTTCACGCGGATGCGGTCGCGGTCCCGCCGGATGCTGCCGTCGAGCACCGCATCCACCTGCAGGCTGTCCCTGATGGCCGCGAGATCGTCGGCACGGTCGCGGAATTCGAACGCCGAATGGCGGGCCACGACCCGCAGCTCGCCGATGGTAGACAGCGTGGTCAGAATCTCCTGGGCGAGACCGTCGCCGAAGTACATGTCCGCCTCCGCGCCGCCCTGCACCGCGAACGGCAGCACGGCGATGGAGCCGGGTGCCGCGGAGGCCTCATCGCCGCCGTAGCGCCAGACCGCGAGCGCCGCCGCCCCCAGGACCAGCAGGACACCGGCCGCGAGCATCCACGTCCGCCCGCCCTTGCCCCGGCCGGCCGCAACGGGCTCCGGTGACGAGGCGTCGGCTTCCGCGACCTGCTGCGAAGCCGATTCCGAGACTTCCGCCACCAGCCGGTAGCCCCGTTTCGGAATCGTTTCCACGTAGCGGTAATTGCCCCGGCCATTCCCTGGACCATTGCTCCGACTGTCGCCGAGCACTCGCCGCAGTTCGCCGATGGTGGCCGTGAGCGGCTCGTCGGTGACGGCCGTGCGGCCCCAGACCTCGCTGAGGATGGTATCCCTCTCCACCACCTCGTCGGGGCTCGCGGCCAGCAGGCACAGCACGTCCATCGCCTTCGGCCGAAGGCGTTCGGATCTACCGTCGCGGACGATTCGGCCTTCGAGAGGGAATACCTCCCACTCGCCGACGATGAACGGCTGCCTCAGCTTCACGCTGCTTCTCTCCCCTGGTTCCCGCCAATTCTAGACCGCGGCAGCGGGCCCGAGACACATCCCGGCGCATCTCCGCACGCACCTGCGGACAAATTTCGGTTTTTCTTCGGAAATAAAGCGTTTCTATTTCAGTTAGTTAGCGCGCCAGCTCCCCATCATCCTCTTCGTCGGCAGCGCGGTTGCCGCCGACGAGCAACGAGGAGGAATCGTCATGAAGACACGCAAGCAATGGCAGGAACGCGCGATCTCGCAGGCCCTCGGCTGGCTCGTGCTCGCCGCACTGGTCACCGCCTACGGCTACAGCGTCGCGCAGTTCGCCGGCGTGGCGGGCTGAAGCGGAACCCTCCGTGGATACGTCCCGCCACCCGAAACGATCCCGTCCCGGCCGCGAGCGCACCGCTGGCGGCCGGGGCGAGGAGCTGGAGCCGGCAGTGATCGCACTGCTGGTGTTCTACGGCCTCGCCATCCTGTGCGCCAACGTCGCGCTGGTGGCAGGCCTCTGAGAGAGAGGAAAAAAGAGATGATCGAAATACTGGGCATAATCGGCCTCGCCTTCGTCCCCGCCTTCATGGCGCTGGACCTGGTCTACGAGGCGCGCAAGTTCGAGGCACCGCGCTGGTACCGGCTGCGCATGTTCGCCGCCACCATCGCCGTGTTCGGCGGCTCCATCGCCATCACCGCTTTCTGGGGCAACGTGTTCGCAGGCGTGAGCCTGCTCGACGGGTCGGTCCTGGGGACCTGGGGCGGCGTCGCGGCCGGCATCCTGGTCTACGAGCTGATCCACTACACGTATCACCGCTCGGCACACCGCTTCGACTGGCTCTGGCTGGCCGGACACCAGGTGCATCACAGCGCGGAGAAGCTGGATGCTTTCGGGGCCAACTACCTGCACCCGATCGACCTGTTCTTCTTCACCACCTGGAGCTCGCTGGTGTTCTTCCCCCTGCTGGGGCTCACGCCGGAGGCCGGTGCAATCTGCGCGACCTGGCTCGCGTTCAACGCGATGTTCCAGCACGCCAACATCCGCACGCCGCACTGGCTCGGTTACCTGATCCAGCGGCCGGAGAGCCACCTGGTGCACCACGCCCGCGGCCGGCACGAGTTCAACTACGCGAACCTGCCGCTCTGGGACATGGTGTTCGGCACGTTCCGTAATCCGCGCAGCGTGGAAGGCGTGGAAGCCGGTTTCTGGAACGGGGCATCGACCCGCATCCTGGACATGCTTCGCTTCCGCGACGTCTCCAAGGCGCCGGCAGCGGCAGCGGATGCCGATGAACCGGAATCCCGCCCGCTGCAGGAAGCCGCGTGAATCCACCCCGCCCCGCCTAGGGGCCTTTGCCCGGGCACTGCGACCTCGCCGTGCCCGGGCTTTTTTTTCGCCCGGTTTTCTGCTCAGCGGCTGAACAGCCCGCACCCCGGGCGCCACAGCGACGGCGAGCTGTGGAACAATGCGCGCCATGCGCATCACCCTCGAACAGGTCAGCAAACACTACCGGGCCGGCGAACACCGCCAGACCGTGCTGGAGGGCGTCAGCGCCGAATTCGCGAGCGGGCGCTTCGTCGCGCTGCTGGGACGCAGCGGCTCGGGCAAGTCCACGCTGCTGAACCTGATCGCCGGCTTCGACGAACCCAGCGCCGGGCGCATCCGGATCGGCGACCAATCGGTGAGCGATGCGGCGGACCGGGAGCGCACGCTGTTCCGCCGCCGCCACCTCGGCTTCGTGTTCCAGTTCTTCAACCTGCTGCCGACGCTGACGGCGGGCGAGAACGTGCGTCTGCCGCTGGAGCTGCTCGACGTGCCGGCCGCCGAGGGCCGCGAGCGGGCGGAAGCCGCGCTGGCCGGCGTGGGCATGGCCGGCTTCCGCGACCGCTTTCCGGAAGAGCTGTCCGGCGGCGAGCAGCAGCGGGTGGCCATCGCCCGGGCGCTGATCCACGAGCCGGCCATCGTGCTGGCGGACGAGCCCACCGGCAACCTGGACCTGTCCACGGCGCAGCAGGTGGTCGAACTGCTGGACGATGCCTGCCGGCGCCAGGGCACCACGCTGATCATGGCCACCCACAGCACCGAGGTCATCGGCTACGCCGACGAGGTCTACGAGGTGCGCGAGGGCGGCCTGGAGCGCCGGTGACCAGCCTGCGGCGCCAGTCCGCCATCCGCTTCTACCGGCGCCACCCCGGCCAGCTGGCGCTCGCCGTCGCGGGCATCGCGCTGGGCGTCGCGGTGGTGGTGGCCATCGACCTCGCCAACGCTGCCTCGCTGCGGGCGTTCGAGCTCTCCCGGGAGCTCACCTCGAACCGGGCCAGCCATTACGTGGAGGCAGCGGGCGGCGCGCTGGACGAGTCCGTCTACGCGCGGATCAAGACCGGCCTCGGGCTCGACCTCGCCGCGCCGGTGGTGGAAGGCCGGGTGCTCCTGCCCGGCCACGACGACCGCTCCGTGCGCCTGCTGGGCGTCGATCCGGTGGCGGAACTCGCGTTCGACGACGCGCTTCAGCTCATCCGGCGAGGGGGCCAGCGCCAGGCCGACGGCGGCGGGCTGGACGTCCGGCCGCTGATCGCCGAGCCGGGTGCGGTCCTGCTGCCGGAGGCCTTCGCCGCGTCCCTCGGGCTCGCCGCCGGGGACGAGTTCTCCGTCACGGCCAGGGAGGCAGTCCATACGCTGCACGTACGCGGCGTCGTCGTGCTGGAGGCCGGGCGCGGCTCCGGCGCATCGGGGCCCGTCATCGCCGACATCAGCACCGCCCAGGAGGTGCTGGGCCGGGTGGGCGAACTGAGCCGCATCGAGCTGGCCCTGCCCGGGGACGCGGGCGAAGACGCCGCGGAGCGGGTGGCCGCCGCCCTGCCGCCGGGTGCGGCGCTGGTGCCGGCCGGCTCCAGCGACGACGTGACCGGCGAGATGCTGCGCGCCTTCCGCATCAACCTGACCGCGCTCAGCCTGCTGGCGCTGGTGGTCGGCATGCTGCTGATCTACGCCACCATGTCCTTCGCGGTGGTGCGCCGCCGGCGCAGCCTCGGCACGCTGCGCGCCATCGGCGCCACCCGCGGCGACGTGGCCGGCGACGTGCTGGCGGAGAGCCTCGTGCTCGGGCTGGTCGCCACCGCCGCAGGCCTCGCGCTCGGCTGGGCGCTGTCCCGCTCGCTCACCGACCTGGTGCTGGCCACCATCAACGACCTCTACTTCACCGCCCGTGTGAGCCCGGACGGCATCGCCTGGTTCCCGTTCGTGAAGGCCGGCGTGCTGGGGGTCGGGGCCACGGTGATCGCCGCCCTGCGCCCGGCGATGGAGGCGGCGGGCGAGCCGCCGCGCACCGCCATGACCGAGATCGCCCGGGAGCGCAGCATGCAGCAGCGCTTTCGGGCCGGTCCCGCCGTGGCGGTCGTCGCCTTCGTGGGGGCAGCCGCACTGATCGCCTGGCCCGGCGCCGGACTGGTGCCGGCCTTCGCCGGGCTGTTCCTGGTGCTGTCGGGCTATGCGCTGCTGGTGCCGCCGGCCACGGGTCGATTGCTGGCCGGCGCCCAGGCGGCAGGCGGCCGGCGCCTCGGTCTGCCGGTCCGGATGGCCATACGCGGCGCGGCCGCCTCGCTGTCACGCACCGGCATCGCGGTCACGGCGCTGGCGGTGGCCGTGGCCACGGTGGTGGGCATCGGCGTCATGATCGACAGCTTCCGGGGCAGCGTCACGCGCTGGCTGGACGAGTCCCTCATCGCCGATTACTACCTGATCACCGAGGGCGCCGGCGAGCAGGGCTTCACCCGGGGGGAGATCCAGCGGCTGGCCGGCATCGACGGCGTGGCCGGCACCAGCCTGTCGCGCACCATCACCCTGCCGACGGCGGCAGGCGACGTGGCGGTGCGCGCCGCGAAAGCCGGGCCGCGCGGCTACGGCGAGACGCTGGTCGCCGGCGATCCGGAGACCGCCTTCGCGGCGATGGAGGCAGGCGAAGGCATCCTGCTGGCCGAAGCCTTCGCCGGCCTGCGCGGGCTGGAGGTGGGCGACACGCTGACGCTGCCGACGGCGCGGGGACAACGGGAGTTCGCGGTGCTCGGCGTCTTCCGCGACTATCGCACCGCGGGCAGCTCGGCCATGCTGTCCTACGACGTGGCGGCCGACCTGTGGGGCTACAGGAAGCCCTACGGCGTCGGCATCTATCGGCAGCCCGACGCAGACCGTCAGGCCATCGAGCAGGCGCTGGGCGCCTTCGCGGCCGAGCGCGGCGACGTGAGCCTCGCGGCCAATGAGGAGATCCGCAAGATCACGTTGAACGTGTTCGACCGCACCTTCGAGATCACGGGCGTGCTGCGTCTGCTGGCCGGCATCATCGCCTTCTTCGGCATCCTCAGCGCACTGCTGGCCCTGCAGCTGGAGCGCAGCCGGGAAGTGGCGACGCTGCGCGCCATTGGCTATACGCGCCGGCAGACCGGGGCCAATTCACTGGCCCAGACGACGCTGCTGGGCCTGGTCTCGGGACTGCTCGCGCTGCCCCTCGGCGTGGTGCTGGCCGCGCTGCTGATCTACGTCATCAACCAGCGCTCGTTCGGCTGGACCATGGGCTTTGTCGTGGCGCCGGGACAGCTCGTCACCGGCATCGTGCTCGCCGTGGCCGCCGCCTTCCTCGCCGGGCTCTATCCGGCCCGACGCCTGGCCGGCCAGCCCATCGCGGCCAACCTGCGGGGGGAATGAGCATGGCGGCATCGCGTCACCTCGCCCTCGCCATCGTCCTCGCCGGCGCGCTGCTGGCGGGCGGCTGCGACTCCTCGCCCACCGAACCTGCGGCCGACGACAGCTCGAACGTCACCACCTTCCTCGGCAGCGCGGAAGACGACGCCCGCTTTGCCCGCGCGGATGCGCCCCGGGAGTTCCGCTTCCCGGAAGATCACGGCGCTCATCCCGATTACCGCACAGAGTGGTGGTACCTCACCGGCAACCTGGAGACCGGGGCGGGCCGGCATTTCGGCTTCCAGATGACCTTCTTCCGTTTCGGCATCGACGCCGCGCCGCCCGAGCGGCCATC
Organism: Lentisalinibacter orientalis; assembly: GCF_040706535.1. Classification (NCBI taxonomy): domain Bacteria; kingdom Pseudomonadati; phylum Pseudomonadota; class Gammaproteobacteria; order Woeseiales; family Woeseiaceae; genus Lentisalinibacter; species Lentisalinibacter orientalis. The sequence continues at coordinate 1,264,957 of NZ_JAPDRJ010000001.1, read as the reverse complement.
GGCGTGGGCCACCGACCAGCTCTGGATGGCTCACTTCGCGGTGACCGACACCGACGCCGGCGAATTCCATGCCGACGAGAAGTTCGAGCGCCAGGCGCTGGGACTGGCGGGCGCCGAGACGACGCCGTTCCGCGTCTGGCTGGACGACTGGGAACTGGCGAGCGCCGGCGACGCCGACTGGTTCCCGCTGCGCCTCGTGGCCGACGGCGGCGGCTTCGCACTGGATCTCGGCATCGACGAAGGCAAACCGCTGGTGCTGCAGGGCGAGGACGGGCTCGACCCGAAGGGCCCGGAGCCGGGCAATGCCTCCTATTACTATTCCTTCACCCGACTGCCCGCCGAGGGCCGACTGCGCATCCGGGATACCGAACACGCCGTCGACGGTCTCGTGTGGATCGATCGGGAATGGAGCACCAGTGTGCTCGGTCCCGGCGTGGAGGGCTGGAACTGGTTCGCCATCCAGCTCGACGACGGCTACGACCTCATGTATTACCGCCTGCGCCAGACCGACGGCGGCACGGCGCCCTATTCCGGCGGCATCCTGGTGGATCCGGACGGCGAGGTGGCCGCCCGCTACGGCGCCGACCGGGCCCGGCTCGAAGCGACAGGCTACTGGACCAGCCCGGAGACGGGGGTCCGCTATACGGTGGCCTGGCGCCTGCAGGTGCCCCATCTGGGCATCGACCTCGCCGTATCCCCGCGCATGCCCGGGCAGGAGCTCGATCTCTCCGTGCGCTACTGGGAAGGTGCCATCACCGTGGACGGCGAACGTGACGGCACCCCGGTCACTGGCGTAGGGTATGCAGAACACGCCGGCGTCTCTGCTCGGGGGGAGTAAGCGCCGGCGTCAGGAGGGGAAACAACCGAACCGGGACGCAGTTCACAGGCTGCGGCCTGTACCCCGGCGTAGGTTGACGTAATGACTGTCGGCAAAGCCATGACCGTCGTATGCTGCCTCGCCCTGGCGGGCTGTGCGGGCGGGAACGCCTGGACACACGCCACCACGGCGAGGACGGCCGCCGCCTGTCCCAGCGGCACCGTGAAGTACTGCGAGAGCCTGTTCGAGAAGCCGGGCTCCGGACCGCGCGGCTGCGGCTGCGCGGAGATGCCGGGCGGCCGCTGAGCGGCGACGACGAGGGGGAGAGAGACTGCCGATTGCGGCGGTCACGGAGTCCTGCGGCCTGCATGCCCGGCACCGGGCATCGTCGCGGGAGAGCGCGCGGATTTGTGCCGCCTCGTCGCCGAAGTTATCGTAGGACGCTGTTTCAGCTATCGCGTTAAACTCCCGCGGCCATCCGGCCGCCGCTCGCACGAACCCGCACGAACCGTTATGAACGTCTCTGCTAACACCCCCGGCGAGAACTTCAGGACCATCTGGCTGCACCCGGACGACCCCGCCGTCGTGCAGATCATCGACCAGCGCCGCCTGCCCCACCGCTACGAAGTCTTCGATCTGGGCACCCATGCCGACGGCGCCTACGCCATCCGCGAGATGCTGGTGCGGGGCGCGCCGCTGATCGGCGCCACCGCGGCCTGGAGCCTGTATCTGGCCGCGCTGGAAGCGAACCGGGCGGGGCTCGAAGGCGACGCCGCACGGTCATTCATCCGCGAGGCGGCGGACGTGCTGACCGCCACCCGACCGACGGCGGTAAACCTGCGCTGGGGCATCGAGCGCATGCTGGCCGCCCTGCGACAGGCCGGCGACGACGAGCTCCCACACCGCCTGCGCGCCGAGGCCGAGGCCATCTGCGAGGAAGACGTGGAGATCTCGCGCCGCATCGGCGAGCAGGGCGTGGAGCTGCTGGCGGCGATCGCCGAGCGGAAAGGCGGCGCGCCGGTGAACATACTCACCCACTGCAACGCCGGCTCGCTGGCCACCATCAACTGGGGCACGGCCACCGCGCCGATGTATCTCGCGCAGGAGCGGGGCATTCCCATCCACGTCTGGGTGGACGAGACCCGCCCCCGCAACCAGGGCTCCCAGCTCACGGCCTGGGAACTGGCGGCGAGCGGCATCGACCATACGGTGATCGTGGACAACGCCGGCGGCCATCTCATGCAGCACGGCATGGTGGACATCTGCATCACGGGCACCGATCGCACCACCCGCGCCGGCGACGTCGCCAACAAGATCGGCACCTACCTGAAGGCCCTCGCCGCCCGGGACAACGGCATCCCGTTCTACGTGGCACTGCCCTCCACCACCATCGACTGGGACATCGCCGACGGGCTCGCCGACATCCCCATCGAGGAGCGCAGCCCGGAAGAGGTGACCCACGTCGCCGGGCTGGAGGGCGGCGAGATCCGCGTGGTGCAGACGGTGGCCGATGCCTCCCCGGCCGGCAACTACGCCTTCGACGTGACGCCGGCGCGCCTGGTGACGGGCCTGATCACCGAGCGCGGTATCTGCGACGCCAGCGAGGAAGGCCTGGCGGCGCTGTTCCCGGAACGCACCGGCGCGGCCGCCTGAGGCGCAGCGCGATGACGGTGACCGGCCCCATCGACGAGGGCTATACCAAATACGAGGTCGACTGGCGCCCGGCACCCGCGCTGCCCGCCGACTCGGTCCGCGCGTTGAACGACTGCCGCAACCGCCTCCACGACGCGGGCCTCGTGGGCTACTACGCCGAGCACGGCGTCGGCTACGGCAACCTGAGCATCCGCGGCCCGGACCCGGGCACGTTCATTATCAGCGGCACCCAGACCGGCCACCTCCCGCGCACCGACGCGAGCCACTACGCCTTGGTGACCGGCTACGACATCGACGCCAACCGGGTCGCCTGCGAAGGCCCGATCCAGGCCTCCTCCGAGGCCCTGACCCACGCCGCCATCTACGAACTGGACCCGGCCATCCGCGCCATCGCCCACGTGCACAGCGGCGATCTGTGGCGGCGGCTGAAGGACCGCATCCCGACCACCGCGCCGGACGTACCCTACGGCACACCGGAGATGGCCCGGGAATTCTGCCGCCTCTACGAGCAGACCCACTTCGCGCGTTCCGGCGTAGCGGTCATGGCCGGCCACGAGGAAGGCCTGGTCGCCTTCGGCACCACCATCGAGGAAGCCGCCGACCGCCTGCTCGCCCTGCCCCCCAGGTAGGAGGGCCTTCAGGCCCGATTCCCTTCTATTATGGCCGCCCTGCGGGGGTATCCATCTTGCTCCCGACAAAAGGTCGTGGCGATGGATACCCCCGCACGACGGCCATGCTCGCGGTGGCTTGCGGGAAGCGCCAGTCACGAGCGCCTGCTGACTGGCGCCAAGCCTCTCGGCTACGGGCCCATCAGCGGCCGGGGTGGACTGCTGGGGTCGTCCGGGCCGACTGGGGCCAATGGACAATGTTAGGAGCGGCTTCAGCCGCGATTGATCGGGCCTGAAGGCCCTCCTACGGTTTTGTGCCCAGGGTGGTGGCGATGACGCGCCAGACCGCCGGGTTGAAGCCGAGGCCGAGGTGGGAGCCGGGCACGCGGATGTTGCGGGCCTGGGGGTTGTAGCGGTCGATGGAGGCGCGCCAGGAGACGACGCCGTCGGTCTTGCTGTAGATCGAGGTGACCGGGCACTGGATGCCTTCCATGTTGCGCTCGTGCACGGCTATCTCGAAGCGATCCAGGTCCAGGTTCTCGCGCTTCGCGAACTCTTCGCCGACCCGGGTGTACTTCGGCCCGCCCACGATCGGCGTGCCCATGGTGATGACCTCGCGCACGAGTTCGGGGGCCTCTCGCGCGATCTCGCGCATGACCACACCGCCGAGGCTCCAGCCGATCAGCGTCACGGTTTCGCCGGTGGACTCATGCAGTTCCCGCACGTGCTCCTTCAGCGTGGCGACGTACTTCGAAACCTTGCCCCGGTTGCGACCGAGCCCCCAGTGGTGCACGTCGTAGCCCAGGCATTTCAGGTAGCGGTACAGCGGGTACATCGAGACGTCACTGGCGCCGTAGCCCGGCGCGAGCACGACCGGCCGGCCGTCGCCGCGGGGCACGAACGTGATCCAGGGCCAGAAGGCCGCGAGGCTGAGCCCCTCCAAAGGGGCGCGGGCCTCGAGCAGGCCCAGCAGGGGCGGCGGCGGCGAGATGGTGGTCTGGTTCATCGGGAGACTCCTCCTGGGCTGGCCGCTCGGACGTGGCCTGCGCGGGGATGATACCGCGTCTGCTCAGCCGGTCCGCGTCATCCGGCTGCCCAGCGCCTTCAGTGCCTGGACGATGATCCACAGAAAGGCCAGAGGCAGCAGGATGGTCTGCAGCACGAAGATGACGATGAGGTTGACGATGTGCTCGCTCGCGTTCGAGACGCGCAGCCGCAGGTCGTCCAGCCTCTGCTTCACGTTCATCGACTCCAGCGATTCGTCCAGCATGGCACCCAATCGCCCCATCATGGTCTCGCTCTCCGGCGCGGGCGGCGCAGCCTGCTCGTTCAACTCCTCGATCTCCTCACGCGTCGTCTCCAGCGCCAGGGTCGCGGCCTCCTGCTCGGCCGCCAGGAACGTATCGAACACCGCGTTGGTGCCGAGCACGAGCAGCGGCACGGCGAAACGCAGGAACAGCAGGATCAGCAGCAGGCGGACCGCCGCGCCGTCCCAGCGCCGCGCCTGCTCCGACGGCCACCAGATCACCGCCAGCGCCAGGGCGACGGCGGCCACCAGCGCCGCCGTGGTCCCCCACCAGCCGGTCATGCCGAGCAGCACGTTCTGTATGCCGAGGGAGGTGGACGCCACCAGCATCACGCCGGCGAACTGTTCCACGAGGTCGTTGATGGGATCGAGTATCTGCCCGACGCCGAACGTCACGCCGACGCCGGCGGGCTCCACCGCCACCTCCGTGCCCTGGGCCACGGAGATGACCCCGTTCAGCGTCCTGGCCACGGCGAAGGTGACCAGAGCCCGCTTGAACGCGGCCTGTGCCTGCTCGTTGCTCACGTCGTCCAGGGTCCCGCTCAGGGCGGCGAACAGGGCGAGCGCGGCGAGCAGCGTGAGGAGGAGATTCCGTCTGAGCATGGATGCGTGTCCCGGGGCCCTGTGCGGCGAAGGTCCGGCCGGCGAAGGTCCGGCCGAAGCCCGGCCGAAAGCCGGCGTCCAGTGTAGGGAGCCGGACCGCAAAAATACAGCGGGGGTAAGGGCCCGGAACTGCAGTGGAGAGGCCGGGCCTTCTGCTATTCTCGCCCCATGGCCGAGTTCACCGAACTGCCCTGCGGCGCTGCCGACGGGGCCACGTCCACGCTCGTCGCCCACGAGCCCGACGGTCTCGCCGCCGAGGCGCCGGTCTTCCTGGTCACGCCGGCGATGGCGCTGGCGGGGAGCTTCTACCGGCCGCTCGCCGCGCCCATGGCCGCCGCCGGGCTGCGCCTGGTCGCCATGGACCTGCGCGGGCACGGCACCAGCAGCGTCCGTCCGGATCGGCACACCGACTTCGGCTACCGGGAACTGCTGGAGCTGGACTGGCCCGCCGCCATCGCCACGGTGCGCAAGCGCTATCCGGCGGCGCCGATCGTCCTGCTCGGCCACAGCCTCGGCGGACAGGTGAGCCTGCTCTATGCCGGCGCCAACCCGGGCAGCGTGGCCGCCGTGGTCACGGTGGCCACCGGCTCCATCTGGTGGCGCGCCTTCCCGGCACCACGGCGCTACGTCTTCCTGCTGGCCACCCAGTTCATCGCCGCGGCAGGCAGGCTGCTCGGCAGCTACCCGGGCCATCGTCTCGGCTTCGGCGGCCGGGAGGCCCGCAGCCTGGTGGGCGACTGGGCGCATCAGGCCCGCACCGGCCGTTATCGGGCGAAGGACTCCGACACCGATTACGAGGCGGCGCTGGGGGAGATGCGAGAGCCCGCGCTCCTGATCTCCGTGGCGGGTGACGACTTCGCCCCCGCCTCGGCGGCCGATCACCTGGCGTCGAAGCTGCCGCCGGAGAAGACGACGCGGCTGCATCTGGACGAGGCGGTCTTCCGCGAGTCGAGCAATGCCCACTTCGGCTGGGTGAAGCGCCCCGGCCCCGTCGTGGATGCGATCGCGGGCTGGATGGCAGACAGCGGAATAGCCCGACCGTGAACCTGGAAGTCACGCTGCTGTTCGCGCTGATAGCCGGCGTCCTCGTGATGCTGATCTGGGGCCGGTGGCGTTACGACATCGTCGCCTTCGCCGCCCTGGTGATCGGTGTCATCGCCGGACTGGTACCGAGCGACGAGGCATTCTCCGGCTTCGGCCACCCGGCAACCATCGTCATCGCCCTCGTGCTGGTGCTGAGCCGGGCCCTGTCGAACGCCGGCGTCGTCGACCTCGTGGTGTACTACCTGGTGGACAAGTCCCGCCGCCTCGGCGGCCACATCGCGGTGATGGCCTCCCTGTCGGCCTCACTCTCCACGCTGATGAACAACGTGGCGGCGCTGGCGCTCCTGATGCCCGTGGACATGGAGGCCGCGAGGAAGGCGAAGCGTACGGCCGCACGCACGCTGATGCCCATGTCCTTCGCCAGCATCCTCGGCGGCATGGTGACGCTGATCGGCACGCCGCCCAACATCGTCATCGCCGAGTACCGTGCCGATGCGCTCGGCGAGCCCTACCAGATGTTCGACTTCACGCCGGTGGGCCTCGCCTGCGCCGTCGTCGGCGTGGCCTTCGTGGTGCTCGCCGGCTGGCGGCTGCTGCCGGAGGGCGAGCTCAAGCCCCAGGAAGAAGACGGCGTGCTCACCGGCTACATCGCCGAACTCGAGGTGCCCGAGGATTCGGAGGTGATCGGCAAGCGCGTGCGCGAGCTGGACGAGGTGGCCGAGAACAACGACGCCGCCGTCATCGGCCTGGTGCGCCAGGGCAAGCGCATGCCGGGCTTCGCCCGCATCGTCGAGATCCGCAAGGGCGACGTGCTGGTGGTGGAGGCGAACCCCGAGGGCATCGACAAACTCGCCGACAAGCTCGGCCTCGAGCTGAGCGGTCAGCCGAAGACCGAAGATGCCGAGACGCCCGAGGACCTCGCCCTGCTGGAGGTGGCGGTACCCGTGGGCGCCCGCATCGCCGGGCGTTCGGCCAATTCCCTGCGGCTCCTGTATCGCCACGGCGTTGCACTCATGGGCGTCGCCCGCCAGGGCCGGCGCTTCCGCGACCGGGTGCGCAAGGTGGACATCGAGCCCGGCGACGTACTGTTGCTGATGGGGCCGTCGGAGCAGCTGCCCACCGTCGCGCACTGGATGGGCTGCCTGCCGCTGGCGGAGAAGGACCTGCCATCGCTGCAGCGGCGCAAGTCCGGCATTGCAGTGTCCATCTTCGCTGCGGCGATCGTCCTGGCCAGCACCGGCGTGCTGGACCTCACCGTGGCGCTGGCCGCAGCGGTGGTGGGCATGGTGGCGGCAGGCATCATGCCGCTGCGCCAGCTCTACGACTCCATCGAATGGCCGGTCATCGTGCTGCTGGGCTCGCTGATCCCTCTCGGTGAGGCGCTGGAGACCACCGGCGGCACCGGGCTCATCGCCGATACGGTGGTGCAGCATTCCGATGTCCTGTCGCCCGTGATTATCCTGGTGCTGCTGATGGTGGTCACCATGACGCTCTCCGACGTGCTGAACAACGTCGCCACGGCGGTCATCGCCGCGCCGGTGGCCGTGGAGATCGCCCACCGGCTGGGGGTGAACCCGGATACCTATCTCATGGCCGTGGCCGTCGGCGCCTCCTGCGCGTTCCTCACGCCCATCGGCCACAAGAACAATACCCTGATCCTCGGCCCCGGCGGCTACCGCTTCGGCGATTACTGGCGCATGGGCTTGCCGCTGGAGGTGTTGATCGTGCTGGTCGCTACGCCGATGCTGCTGTGGGTCTGGCCGCTCTGAGCGGCGGCGTTGGGAACCCCGCGGGCCTCTGGTAGTCTGCTCTACTTTCCACCGAAAGACTGGAAACCCTCATGAAATCAAGCTATCGCGCAGTCAGACCCGGCCTGCCGGTCACGGCCATGGCCCTGCTGCTGGCGGCCTGCCAGCCGGGCGGCGCACCGGAGACGCCCGCCGCGGGCGCCGACGCGCCCGAAGCATCCGTCGAGACCCGGGGCACCGACACCGCCGACGCCGGCTCCGGCTCCGGCTCCGGCTACCAGGTACCGGTGCGCTACCATACGCTGGACAACGGTCTGAAGGTGGCGATGTCCCGGGATACCACCGCCCCCATCGTCACGGTGGCCGTCTACTACAACATCGGCTTCCGCATCGAGCCCCGCGACCGCACGGGCTTCGCCCACCTGTTCGAGCACATGATGTTCCAGGGCTCGGCGAACCTCGGCAAGATGGAATTCGTGCAGCTCGTGCAGCGCAACGGCGGCGTGCTGAACGGCTCGACCCGGTTCGACTACACCAACTACTTCGAGATCGTGCCGGCCCACAAGCTCGAGACCGTGCTGTGGGCCGAGGCCGACCGCATGGCGAGCCTGGACATCACCCGGGAGAACCTCGCCAACCAGCAGGCGGTGGTGAAGAACGAGGTCAAGGTGAACGTCCTCAACACTCCCTACGGCGGCTTCCCGTGGCTGGACATGCCCCAGGCGGCCAACGAGAACTGGTACAACGCCCATAACTTCTACGGCGACCTGGAGGACCTGGACGCCGCCACCCTCGACGACGTGGCCGACTTCTTCCACAAGTACTACGCGCCCAACAACGCGGCCGTGGCCATCGTGGGCGACATCGACTACGACGAGGCCCTGGCTCTCGTGGACAAGCACTTCGGTGACATCCCGCGCTCGGAAGAAGAGATCGTGCTGCCGGACATCAGCGAGCCGCGCCAGGAGAGCGAGAAGCGCGAGAGCCGGGTCGATCAGCTCGCGACGCGGCCGGGCTATGCCTTCGCCTACCACGTGCCGCCGCGCCTCACGCCCGAGTGGTACGCCATGGGGCTCATCGACCAGATCCTGGTCCAGGGCGAGGACAGCCTGCTGCACCAGGCGCTGGTGAAGGACGCCGGCATCACCTCGTCGGTGTCCGGCGGCATCAACGCCTTCCTGGGCAACATGCTGAACTACAACGGCCCGATGCTCTGGCAGGCCTACCTCATCCACGACAACGACGTCGCCGCCGAGCGCATCACCGGCATCATCGACGAGGTGGTCCAGGGGCTGCGCACGGAGCCGGTGGACGCCGACACGCTGGAGCGAGCGACGGTGAAGTGGCGCTCCTCGTTCTACGACTACCTGGGCAGCATGTACGGCTTCGGCCGCGCGGACGTGCTGGCCTCGCTCTCGCTGTTCGACGACGACCCCTCACTCATCAACGAGTTCGAGCAACGCATCCTGGCGGTCACGCCGGATCTGATCCTGGAGACGGCGAAGGAATACCTGCGGCCGACGAACCGCACGATCTTCGTTCTGGAAGCCGGCGCGGCGGCAGGCGAACAGGAGGAGGCAGGCGATGAGCAGTAAGACAGCACAGCCAATGCGCCGCGGCGCCCTGGCAATCATGGCGACCCTGGCAACGACAGCGGCGCTGGCCGCCCTCCTGCTGACGGCGACGGCCGGAGCGCAGGAGGCGGAGCCGGCGAAAGAGACGCCGCCGCCGGGCGGCGAACCGAAGGACTTCTCGCTGCCGGAGAAAGAGAGTTTCGGCCTGGAGAACGGTCTCGAGGCGACGCTGGTCGGCTTCGGCACGCTGCCGAAGGCCACCGTCAGCGTGGTCGTGCGGGCCGGCAACCTGAATGAGGGCGGTCAGACCTGGCTCGCCGACCTGGCCGGCGACTTTCTCCTGGAGGGCACGGCCAGCCGCAGCGCCGCCGAGATTGCCCGGCAGGCTGCCGCCATGGGGGGCCAGGTGAGCGTCGAGGTGGGCGCCGACCGCACCATCGTCGAGAGCGACGTGCTGGCGGAATATGCGCCGCAGATGACGCGGCTGCTGGCGGACATCGTCCGCAACGCGGCCTTCCCGGCCGCCGAGCTGGAGCGGCTGAAGCGCGACCGTCAGCGCCAGCTGAGCATCGCCGGCACCCAGCCCCAGCAGATGGCACTGGCCGCGTTCCGTAACGCGCTGTACGGCGACCACCCCTACGGCAACGTGCTGCCGGATGCCGAGCAGCTCGCCGCCTACACGCTGGAGGATGCCCGCGGCTTCTACGAGGAGAACTACGGCGCCCGGCGTACCCACGTCTACGTGGCCGGGCAGTTCGACCGGCAGGCGGTGAGCGCCGTCATACGCGAGTCCTTCGGCGACTGGGCGGCCGGACCGGAGATCCTGGTGGACGTGCCCGAGCCCGCCAAGGGCAAGGTGGCGGTGGACATCATCGACCGACCCGGCGCCTCCCAGTCGAATCTGTATCTGGGGCTGCCGGTACCGGACCCCTCCAGCCCGGACTGGATCCCGCTGCAGGTCACCAACACCCTGCTGGGCGGCTTCTTCTCCTCGCGCATCACGAGCAATATCCGCGAGGACAAGGGTTACACCTATTCGCCCTACAGCACGCTCTCCAGCCGCTACCGGGACGCCTACTGGGCCGAGGTGGCCGCCGTGACCACGGAGGTCACCGGCCCCGCCATCGAGGAGATCATGGGCGAGGTCGAGCGGTTGCAGTCCACGGCACCGCCGGCGGAGGAGCTGGACGGCGTGAAGAACTACACCGCCGGCACCTTCGTCCTGCAGAACTCCACCCGCGGCGGCATCATCAACCTGCTGGCCTACCAGGAGCTGCACGAGCTGCCGGACTCCTACCTGACCGACTACGTGAGCAACGTCTTCGCGGTGACGCCGGAAGAGGTGTCGGAGACGGCCGAGCTCTACCTGCGCGAGGACGACATGACCGTGGTCGTGGTCGGCGACCGCAGCCAGATCGCCGAGCAGGTGGCACCCTGGGTCGGCGGCGACGGGGAAGACCAGGACGACCGGAGGTAGTCAGTCCCGTATCCGGCGCGCGGCGTCACCAGCGTGGCGCCGCGCTCATGCCGCCGTCCACGACGAGGTTCGCGCCGCTGACCCAGCGGGCCGCGGGGCTCAGCAGATAGACGATGGCGTCGGCCACATCCGTGCCGGTGCCGAGCGTGCCCAGCGGCACCTTCTCCCGCCAGCGGCGCACGCCCTCCGGCCAGGCCTCCGCCAGGCCCTCCCGGTCGATCAGCCCCGGCGAGACCGCGTTGACCCGGATGCCCGCCGGGCCCAGCTCCATGGCGCTCGCCCGGGTCAGCATGAGCAGACCCGCCTTGCTCGCCGCGTAATGGGCGTGGTTCGGCGCCGGATCCAGCCCCTCGACAGAGGCCACGTTGACGATGGCGCCGCCGCGCCCGGCCGCCTGCCAGCGGGCAGCCATCTCCCGCGTGATCAGGAAGACGCCGTCCAGGTTGGTGGCCATCAGCCCGCGCCATTCGTCCGCGCCGATCTCCGCGAAGGCCGTGACGTCCTGGCGGGCGGCCATGTTGACCACGCCGTCCGGCAGGCCGCCCCGCCGCTCCAGCTTGCCGAGCAGCCCGCGGATGCCTTGCTCCCCCGAAAGGTCGGCGCCGACGGTAAACGCCCGGCCGCCCTGCTCGACGATACGCCGGGCCAGGGCATCCGCACGCTCGCCCGCCGTGTGGTAATGCACGATGACGCCCGCGCCCGCCTCGGCCAGGCGCAGCGCGGTCGCGGCGCCGATGCCGCCGGCGCCGCCGGTCACGAGCACGGTCTGCCCGGCGAGGGAGAAGGCTTCGAGGCTCACGCCCGCCCTATTCCTGCGGCCAGTCGAGATCGAAGGGAAACGGGCGTTCCTCGGTGTTGAAGGTGAGGTAGCGCACGATCTGATAGGTGTAGGTGGCGAGCTGCTGGCCGAAGCGCTTCAGGTTCTCGTTCGTCCCGGCGGTGAACAGCACCCAGAAAAACTGGACCACCACCACGGCACCGAGCACGACGCGCGAGACGCCATAGAGAAAGGCGATCACCACCATGAAGAACAGCCGCAGCCAGGTGGACCGCGACTTCACGTTCTCTTCCAGGGGACGCTGCGCCCCGGGGCCGGTCCTTTCGTCGCTCATGTCGGCTCCTCCTTTACTCCGCCGGATTCTACTACCCGGCGGCGGATTCGCCAGTCGCCCTCCCGTCCGCATGCCCGTCGTCGGCCGCCGCACCGAAGCCGTAGAGCGCCGCGTCCCGGTCGGCCCGCCAGCGTTCGTGCACGGCCTCGAGGCCGCCGGCGGCCCGGATCGCGTCCGGCACCTCGCCGGGCCCGATCGCGCCGATATCCATGAGCCCGAGCGACCAGCCGATCGCCGACTCGTAGCGCGCGCGGCGTGAAGACCGCACGTCGGGCCAAAGCAGCCGGGCGAGTGCCGCGATGGGTTTGTTCTCGGCGCTGCGCAGCAGCCCCGCCTCGCCCAGCAGCGAGGCCCACTCGGCCGGATGCTCCCGGGCACTCACGTACAGCGAGATTGCGCGCCCCACTTCCTGCACGGCCCTCTCCTCCCGGGAGGCACGCTCCCCGGCGAGTATCCGGCGCGGGTCCTCGGCACCGCCGGTGATCCGCCGGTCCGCCGGGATCAGGTCGAAAATGAGGTGGATCCGGTCCGATTCGGAGTCGTTGCAGGCATCGTGCACGGCCTTGTTGTCGAACCACCAGAGTTCGCCCTCGCGCATGCGCACGCTCTCGCCGCCCGCGCGGAGCAGGCTGCCCTTCTCGCTGCGGATCACCAGGTGATAGCGGTCACGGTAGCGGTAGTACTCTCCGCGGTCCGTGTGCGGCAGCACCGTCTTGCCGGGCGGCAGCCGGGCGTAGCGGGCGCGGCCCAGGCTGCCGTTGCGCTCGGCGGCGAACGCCTCGATCAACGCGACGGTGGCGGGGAAGCTGGCGGACAGCGACGTGTAACGGCTCTCGTGCACGTCCCGGCGCCGGCGGCCGCGGATGCGCGAACGGCGCAGGCCGCGGATCGGGATGGCGTTGGTATGGCGCTGCGCGGGCGCGGTGAGCTGGCGCCCGGGCTGCGCGACCCACAGCGCATCGTGCTCCGCCAGCTCCGCCAGCAGCGGCTCGAGGTCGACCTGCTCCCGGACGCGGTGAAAGTGCCGCATGGCCCGACTCCTACAACGCCGCCTGGAAGCGGAACATCAGGATGGAGCCGTCCTCGTCGATGCCGTCCGGGTTCGGCGCGGCATCGTAACGGCTGTAGTTCACCGAGACCCGCAGCTGCTCGTTGAGATGGAGCGAGACCGCCGCGGTGATCTGGGATTGCTCGCCGCCGGTCACGGGGCCGTCCTCCAGGTCCAGGGTGCTGTAGCGGGCCGAGAGCTCCAGCGCGCCCCAGTCCCCTTTCGGACGGACGGACGTGGGCACGCCGCGGGAGCGGCTGTAGCGGTAACGCTCGCCGGTGACGATCCAGCCGGCCTGCACGTAGCCGCCGGTGAAATCGGCCTCGTTGGGGCCGCCGCTGAGACCCATGCGCATGAACTCCGACTGCAGCCGGACGTTGTCGAGGATGCCCATGAACTCGATGCCCGTGGTCCAGAGGGCGTCCACGCCGGCGAGACGGTCCGTGTTGACCAGGCGCTCGTCGGTCAGGCGCGACTCCGGGCGCGAGCGGATGCGCACGTCCTCGTTCGAATCCACGGAGCGGTACTCCTGGGCCAGGCCGAGGTGCAGCACCCGGCGCTTCTTGCGGATGGGCGCCCAGGTCACCCGGCCGATCACCGACGTGCCGTCGACGGTGCGCCGGTCGAGATCGCTGAGCTCGTCGCCGAACACGCCGGCGGTGGCGCTCCAGTCGTCGCCCCAGGCCCGCAGCGAGACGCCGGTGAGCATGCCCGGGCTGAGAGCGGAGGCCAGCGAGCGCTCCATGAAGGCCAGGTCGTTGCTGCTGGCCAGATCGTCCAGGGAGAACGGCGCCACCTGATTGCCGATGGTGAGCCGCTTGCGGCTCCAGCCCCGGTAGCGCACATACAGATTGCGCCAGCCCTCGACGATGCCGACGTCGTAGTCCGCCCGGAACTGCCAGTCGTCGTAGCGGGCCCGCAGGATGGCGCGGGCGCGGCGGAAGTCCTGCTCGTCCTCGAGCACCGTCACGTCGTCGTCGTAGCGGGCGACGTCGTAGTGGATGCGCCCGCCCATGCTGAGGTAACGGTCGTCGTCCCACTCGATCTCGAGGCCGTCGTCCAGGCTGAACGACGTCTCCGCAGCCGCGGCCGTGAGTGTCGGCGCCGCGCCGGCCAGGAACCCGAACAGCAGTATGCGGCACGGTAGCGTGTGCATGATTCTCTCCATGATCAATCGAAAGGTGTGTAAGCGCCCGCCGCCGCGACGCGGGGATAAGGCGAGTCGGGGGTTGCCGACGCCTGCGGCTGCAGTGCGTCGAAGAAGTCGGTGACGCGGCGGGCGAGTCCGCCGCTGGCATAGCATTCATTCCAGTCGTGCCCAGCGCCGGGCAGGATCACGAGTTCGCAGGCGAGCGCTCCCGGCGTCTTGCGGGCCTGCCGGTTCACGGACTCCACCCAGGCCGTAGCGCGCGTGAGCCGGTTGTCGCCCTGCTCGCTGTCAAGGCGGCGGTTGGAGCGCAGGGAGTCGTCCCGCTCCACGTCCCGGTCACCCACCAGCACGCATTTCGGCAGGCCCAGGAAGCCGGGGTAGTCGATGGCGAGCGAGCCGGGCAGGCGGCCGGGCGCGAGACCGTAGGGGAAGCTCGCGGCGCGGCTCGGGAAGGTGTACCAGCCGGCCGCGGCCATCGCCAGGGCGGCCACCCGACCGGGCCGCACCAGTGCATAGCGGTGCGCGAACTGCGCGCCGCCGGAGAAGCCGAACAGCAGGGACGGCCGGTCCATGACGGTCTCGTCGAGGATCGCATCCAGCGCGGCCGCGGCATGCAGCCGCCGGTTCGACGACCGCAGGCGCTGGTAGCCGCGGTAGCGCCGGCGGTCGTATAGCGGCGCGATCAGCTCCGTGCCGGTGCTCTCGGCCCACGGCACGAAGGCGTCCAGATGGCCCCGCGCGTGGCGGCTGATGCCGTGGACGCACACCATGGGCAGCCGCGCGGGATCCGGGTTGCGCGGCAGGAAACGCAGATAGCGGGTGCGGGGGTCGAGCGCCAGCTTGCGTTTCACGATGAGGCCGCCGCCGGCGGTATGAGTGGTCATGGCCGGCGCTCAGGCGACTTCAGCGGCGGCGTGCGCACGGTCGGAGGCCACCGAGCCGTCGGCGGCCAGTTCGATGACGCGGCCCGCCGCCTCCAGCAGCCGCGGGTCGTGGGTCACGATCACGACGGTGCCGGGAAAGCCGGCGATGATATTGCGCACCACCCGAAGCGTATCGGTGTCGAGATGGGCATCGATCTCGTCCAGCAGCAGGAGGCCGGGCTCCGGCCACAGCGCCCGCGCCAGGGCGAGCCGCTGACGCTCGCCGCTGGAGAGATTCAGCCCGGCCTCGGCGATGCGGTCCGGGGAATCGCCGCCCTCCTCCAGGAGATGTTCGAGCCGGCAGCGGCGCATCAGACTGCGGAAGGCCTCCGGCGTCATGCCGCGGCTGCGATAGCTGACATTGCGCCGCACGGACCCGCGGATGAGCGGGAGATCCGGCCCGACGATGGCGACGTGGCGGCGGATGTCCCGGTTGCGTACCCGGGCCAGGTCCTGGCCGTCGAGGAGCACCCGGCCGGCCACCGGCGCCTGCAGCCGGGCCGTGACGGCGAGCAGCGAACTCTTGCCGCAGCCGTTCGGGCCGGTGATCGCGATGACGCTGCCGGCCTCGACCGCCAGCTTCAGAGGGGCTGCGCCCGGGCAGGCGACCACGCCTTCGTAGCGCAGCTCGCCGGCGGCCCGGCGCAGGCGGCGGCCGGTGCGATTGCGGGGCAGCCGCGGCCAGCGCAGGAAGGCGCGGATGCGCTCGCGCGCCACGTCGGCCGCCTGCCAGTATTCGAACACCCGGCCGAGATCGCGGATGGGCGTGGTCAGCCAGGCGACCACGGTCAGGGCGGCCACCATCTCGGCGGCGTCGAGCCGGCCGGCCCCGCCGACCAGCACGGCCAGCAGCGCGCCGGAGCCGAGCAGCTGCACCAGGCTGCGGACCCGGCCCACCAGACGGGCGCGGTCCCCGGCGGCGTGGATCAGTTTCTCGCCACGGCTGTCGAGCCTGCGCCGCTCCCGGGACTCCTTGCCGTGGGCCTGGACCGACGGCACCGCCTGCATCATCTCGGTGACGAAGCGCGCCAGCTGACCGCGCCGGTTGCGCAGGCGCCGGTTGGCATCCGCGAGGGGACCGGCCAGAAGGGCGGCACCGAACCCGCCGACTACCACGAGGCCCGCCGCCATCGCGCCGAGCAGCGCATCCATCCAGGCCAGCACGGCGACCGCAGCCACGAGCAGCGGCAGCGCCACCAGCAACTGGGCGAGTCCCCGGCTTACCCAGGTCTTGATGGCCTGCAGGTCGCCGACGAAGCGCACCAGTGCGCCGCCTTTCGGCTTGCCGGCCAGCGTGCGCGACGGCACGCCGAGCAGATGATCGAACAGCCGCAGCCGCAGCCCGTGCACGAAGACCTGGCCGAGTTCCTCGGCGTCCACACGCTCGCGTCCGCGCAGCCACGCGCCGGCCAGCGCGGCGGTCACCAGGACCGCCAGCGTGACGCCGCCGGCGCCACCGCCCACCACCGCCTTCGCACCCAGCGCCAGGGCGACCGTGCAGGCCGCCTGCCCCAGCGCGTTCGCCATCAGCGCGGCGAAGCGGGCAGGCGCCGCCCGGGCCGCCGCGCGGACGTCCAGGGCGAGGCTGTCAGCCTGCGACGGCATCGCGCAGTTCCGTGCTGCCGTGCTCGCAGGCGAGCAGCGAGCGGGAGACATAGCGGTCGGACAGCCCGTCGAGGCCGATCACCGGCGGTTCCACCAGGTCGGCGGTCTCGCGCATGGCCAGCGGCGCAGCCGTCAGCAGACCGGAGACGGCAATGACGTCGTGGCCGCGCTCGCGCAGCCAGTCCACACCCGCCCGCGCGCCCATCGCATCCTGGGCACAGAACACGACGCCGTCGATCGCCCGACGCAGCCAGTCGGCGCCGAGCAGCGCCGCGGTCTCGGACTGGACCAGGCCGTCGGCCACTTCGACCACGGCCACGTCGATGCCGCTGCGGCCGAGTTCCGCGATCAGGGTCTCGTAGATGCGCCGGATGGCGGCCTCTCCCACACGGTAGGTGGATACGTAACCGGCGTCGGTGAAATCGAACACCGGTTCCGCGCCGGCGTCCTTCATCAGGAAGTAGTCGTTGCAGGCACCCGTGCCGGTGATCTTCGCGGCGCCCACGCGCAGGCCCGCCCGGGTCAGCCCGCGCACCAGATGGGCACCCGCCGTGGTCTTGCCGGAGTCCATGGAAGTGCCGGCCACGACGATCACGCGGGGCGGCGCCTCGCCGCCGGAACCCGCCGGCAGCGTGTAGCGGCGCAGGTTGAGCGTATTGCCGTGCTCGTCGGCCAGGATGCCCAGCGCCTCGATCTCGGTGGGACCGCGGTGGATGCGCTGATGCCAGTTGACCGCCTGGGCGGCGACGCCGCCGGAGGCCACCAGATGACAATGGCCGATGGTGCGCGGCACGTAGGCCTCGAACTGCTGGGGCGCATAGCGGTCGCCGTAGCAGACCACGATCTCGTCGCCGTGGAACAGTTGCACGCGTCGCCCGCGCGCGCACTGCAGCTTGCCGTGGTGGCGGATGCGCTTGACCCGGGCCAGGACCAGGTCGCCGGCGGCGGGCCGGGCGTCCGTGACCAGCACCTTCGCATCCTCCAGCGGCACCCGCCGGGTCACGAACGCCGCGCGCGCCGCCCGCAGGCGACCGGCCTCCAGCGGACGCACCGAGCCCGCGGGGAGAGCCGATGGAGCCGGGCCCACCCGGATATCCACAGTTCCTTTGGTCGTCATCACATCAGTCCTCCACCTCGAACTCGACTTCCTCGGCCGTCAGTACGCTGCCGTCCCAGGTGCCCTCGACGTCGACGATCCGGCCGACCGCATTGGCGAAGAACTCCGCTGCCGTGATCTCCGTGTCGCCGTCTTCGAACTCCGTCTCGCCGTTGGTGCGTACGGTGACGCCGAGCAAAATGAAGTCCGGATTGCCGACTGATTGCACCCGGGCCTGCAGTTCGACGCCGTCGTCGCCGTCGTCGTCGCGCTTCAGCAGCACCGCTGTCGCCTCGGAGGTGCCGGATTCGCTGCCGCCGATCTCCACGAAGTCACCCACGTTGATGTCGGCGAGCGAGAAGCGGCGCAGGTCGAGGTCGCTGTCGTCCTCCAGCCGCGTGCCGTCCTCGATGACCACCGTGATGCCGAGGGTCTGCAGCGTGCCCGCTGCGGCGTCCACCGCCTCCACGGTGGCCTCGATCTCCACCACCTTCTCCGGCTCGAATTCCACTTTCGTGGCCAGCAGACTGCCGCCGGCCCGGGCCACGGCATCGACGTCCACCCGCGCGCCCTCGACGATGTCGGCAGGGCCGCCGCCCTCGTACACGGTGGCGCCGTCGGTGCTGACGGCGATGCCGTTCACCTCGAACTCGTCGCCGGAGACGACCGCGGTGACGATGCCCTCGATCTCGGCCAGGTCGTCGTCGTCGGCGCCAAGGTCGTCGGTGACCCGCTCGACCTTGGTCGCCGGCAGCTCGCCGCCGGCGGCCAGGGCGTTGCCCTCCACCTCCACCACCTGGCCGTCGGCCAGATCGGCGCCGTCGAAGTCCTCGAACGTCGCGGCCGAATAGTCGATGGACAGACTGCCGATGCTGAACGTCTGCGCCGAATCGTCGAGGTTGCTGACGACGCCGACCACCTGCACGTCGTCGCCGTCGTCGGGTTCCACGCGGGTAGCGATGATGCGCCCGTCCGGAGAGAGGAAGCCGTCCACGCGTACGGCCTGATCGACGCTCAGGCCGTCGATGGCGTTGTTCGGCACCGCATCGTCGAAGGCCGTGTCGACCTCCACCTTTACGGTCTGGCCCAGCACCACGAACGTACCGGCGACTAGGTCGATGCTATCGATCCGCCCGCGCAGCAGATCGTCGGTCACCACGGTGGCCGCCGTCGCATTGCCGTCGTCGTCGACCTCTCCGGCGACGAACACGATCTCGCCGGTCTTGAGATCGTCTTCCGTGGCCGGCTCGTCATCCACCTCGATGGTGGCGCCGGAGGTGTCGAAGCGCACGCCGTCCACGATCACGCTGCCGAACCCGCTGATGGAGCCGAGCACGCGGAGACCGCTGCGGTCGATGCCGCCGGTGTCGCCACCGCCGTCGTCTGGCGGCGGCGGGGCGATGCTGCCGGAGCCGCCGCCACCGCCGCCGCAGGCGGCAAGCGCGAAGGCCGCGAGGAGTGTTGTGAGCAATTTCGGGGAGGGGGATGCCATGGGGAATCTTCCTTGCGTTGAGTGCGTCAGTGAGTGTCTTGTGGATGTTCGAAGAGGTAGACGCCGACGCCGATGCGGCTGGCGGCTTCTTTTCCGTTTCTGTTGCCGCTGCCGGACGAAGTGTCGAGCTCGTTCTCGCTCAGCCAGGCGTCCACCCGCTCGAGGAAGGCCTGACCCTCCTGCTGCAGGAGGGCATTGAGCTTGTCGGCGGCGCCGCGGGGCATCTGATTATTGGAAGCGAAGCCCTCGAACCAGCCTTCGCTGCGCTCGGGGTTCAGGTTGTGCGCCAGTGAAACCCCGTGGTCGTGCAGTGCCTGGCCCATGTGGCGGACGATATCGGCGTCGGCGGCATTACGCAGGTAGTCGCGCCGCATCGCCCGGTAGCGGCCGTCCGCCGCGGCTTCCATGAGACCCAGGTCCAGCATCTCCTTGGTGATGGCCCGGTCCGGGATGTCGCCGGCATAGCGGTGCGTCAGCCGGTGGAATTCGGCCTCGTCCAGTTGCCGGGGCCGGCCGCCTTCGGAGAACTCGGGATCCTTGTGCCACCCCGTCAGCACCCGCGATATGCGGCTCTTTGGCTCGATCGCCAGCGGGGTCTCGCTGTCGAGTCGCTTGCGGATCTCGCCCACCTCGCGGCGGCTGAGCCCCGTCATGAGGGCCACGCGGGAGGCGTTGGTGGGCCTGCCGTGGACGCCGTAGTCCTCTCTGGCGATCTCGACGAATACCAATTTCGCTATCTCCGCGAACTCTTTCCAGCTGATGCCGAGCCTGAGCAGTATCCGGATCACCGGCCGCAGCAGGCGGCGGCAGGCATTTCTCGCGATCTCTGTCAGGTCAGAACTCATGTGTGCAATTTACGCACACATCAGACCGCCATGCAACCCCCGCCGGAAATTTTGGGCGGCAGGGCCCGCAACGGTCCGCGGCGTATCGCGAACCGGAGCAGCGGAGACTTCGCGCGCCACGGCGCGGATGCCGTTGCGACCAGGGCTGCAGGATTTACATAAGCGGCCGCGGACGCCGCTAACTGCATGATTCGGGCGTCACAGGGGCGGGCCGGCCCTGTCGCCGGTTTGCGACAGGTTGATTCCTGCGCATATAGGACGAAAATGCCCATTACAGTCACTCGATAACCGACGAGAGCGAATCATGATGAACACGACTTCCTGGCGGCGCGGCATTGCCGCGTTCTCCGTACTCTTCCTCCTCGCCGGTTGCGGCGGCGGGGGCGGCGGCAGCCCCGCGGCAACCGAGCCCGACCCGGATCCGGCGCCGCCGCCGAGTTCGTGGGCCAAGACCGGCACCGTCGGCATCATGTTCACCGATGGCCCCACGGACCGCTTCGACCAGTTCCTGGCCGAGATCCGCGAGATCCGCCTGCTCGGCGACAGCGGCGACGTGACCATCTTCTCGATACCCGACGGCGAACCCGCCGAGGTGGTCGACTTCCTGCAACTGGGCAGCTTCAACGAGCTGTTCACCGTTGCCGAGGACGTCCCGGCCGGCGACTACGACAAGATCCGGCTGATCCTTGACGATCTGACCATCGTGGATCTCGACACGGACCCGGTGGAGGAGTACTCGGTCAAGCTGCCGGGCAACGGCAAGGTGGACCTGAATCCCCGCGGAACCTTCTTCGTCACGCCGGGCGCAACGCTGCTGGTCGAGATCGACGTGGATGCGAAGAAGTCGCTCAAGGTGGTCGAGGCCGGCAACAGCGAGAAGTACCTTTTCCGTCCCGTCGTCTTCGTGAAGATCAGCGAGGAAGGCTCGATGGAACCGGGCACCAAACTCACTCGCATCTTCGGCTCGGTGGAGTCGATCAGCGACACCGAAGACAGCTTCGTCCTGTGTCAGCAGGCCCGCGCGTCCGACAACGACGGCGACAGCGACGACGACAGCGACTCCGACCGTGGCGGTGATGACCGCGACAACAACAAGTGCGTCACCGTCCTCGCTAGCGGCGAGACCGGCATCTTCGGCACCGACGGTACGCCGGCCCTGTTCGGCGACATCGTCGTCGGCGAGCCGCTGACCGCGATCGGCCGGCTGCGGGCCAGCAACGAGACGCCGGCCGATGACGGCGACACCGACGGCGATTCGGACAGCGATTCGGATAGCGATACCGACAGCGGCGACGGCAACGGCAACGGCGGCGACGACGATGGAGACACCGACGGCGACAGCGACGGCTCCGAAGACTCGGCCGACTCCGATTCCGACACGGACAGCGACAGCGACTCTTCCTTCGACGACGACGATCTGATCCTCGACGCCTACGTCATCGAACTCGGCGACATGGGCACGTTCGAGCGCCTGAACGGCGAGATCACCGAAGACATCGACGTCGACGACGCGTTCGGTCTGGCCATCGCGCCGGGACAGGGCTTCGGCGACGACACCGTCGTCACCGGCCTGTACCAGGACGGCACCGGCATCTTCAACAAGGCCGGCGAGCGTCTGGCCAGAGAGGATCTCCTGCGCGGCCAGGTCGGCCACTTCGAAGGCGTGCTCGCCCTCTCCGACGACGAGCCGGACGCGCTCAGGACCTCGTTCATCGTGCTGGATCCGGAAGCCGCAGTCGGCGAGACCATCACCGGCACCATCCAGAGCGTGGACACGGAGGCCGGTCAGTTCATCCTGACCACCGCCGAAACCGGCGACCGCCAGGTGTGCGTCGACGACGATACGACCATCACCCTGGTAACGCTCACGGACGAGGGCAGCGAGTCGGCCGAAGCGGAACTCGGCGATCTCGAGGGAGGCCTGGAGGCCGAAGTCTTCGGCGCCGAAGGTGTCGACGGCTGCTTCGAGGCCGAGAGCGTGCGTGCCGAGGTCGATGAGACCACCAACACGGCACCCGTGGCCGATGCCGGCGCCGATCAGACCGTGACCGCGGGCGACACCGTCAATCTGGACGGTTCTGCCAGCTTCGACGACGACGGCGATACGCTCAGCTACAGCTGGGCGTTCGTCTCCGTCCCGGAGGGCAGCGAAGCATCGCTGACGAATGCGGATACGGCCGGCGCCACGTTCACCGCGGACCTGGCCGGCGAGTATGTGGTCGAGCTGGTGGTGAACGACGGCACCGAGGACAGCGCAGCGGACCAGGTCACGATCACCGCAGAAGCTGCGGCGGAGTGACAGGGGCCGCGATCCGGACCATCCGGGTCCTCGTGATCTAGACTCGCCATCCACACTCGTGGTCTAGACTAGGGGGCGGGCTCCAGCGGGGCCCGCCCCTTTTCTTTGTGGAGTGCCTCTTGCGCGTCACCGGCTGGATCATCGCCAACCTGATCATCGCGGCGCCGGCCGCCCTCGCCTGGTGGCTGGACACGCGCCATGCCGATCTCTATTACCGCCTCGTCCAGGAGGACCACTGGATGGAGTGGGCCACGGTCTGGGCGTTCCTGCTGGCCGCCGCGGCGGCCGCCTGGGCCGCGCATCACCAGTGGTGGCGCCACCGGCGGGTGCCCTGGTTTCTGCTCGGCCTCGGCGCATTCTGCTTCTTCGTCGCCGGCGAGGAGATCTCGTGGGGCCAGCGGCTGCTCGGCTTCACGCCGCCCGAGTACTTCCTCACCGACAACTTCCAGCAGGAGCTGAACGTCCACAACGTGGTGGCCAGCGACCTGCGCCAGCTCGCCTTCCAGCTCATCGTGCTCGGCTACGGCGTGGCACTGCCGCTCGCCGCCGCCATACCGGCCACCGGCCGCCTGCTGTCGAAGCTGGCCATCGTCGCGCCGCACCCCGCACTGATGTCCGCCTTCGCCGCCACGGCCGCCTTCTACGCCGCCTATCCCTTCGAATACGCCGGCGAATGGGCCGAGCTCATGCTCGGCCTGGGCATGCTGACGGCGATCGCGGCCAACGCCCTCGAACTCCGCGGGGGAGCGCGTTCGGGCCGCTCCGCCGTCACCGTCGCCGCCGCCGGCGCGGCCCTGGCGGCGCTGGCGGGCTACGCGACGCTGCACTCCACCCGCCTGCTGCACGCGGATGCGCAGGAACTGCGGCGCGCGGCAGAGACGGAGCTGCGGGTGCTCGCCACCGATTTCACCCATGAGCGCGTGCGCACCCGCTGCGGCGTGCACAAGCGGGTGTACACCTTCCGCGTGGAATGGGGCCAGAGCTACGTGAGCGAAGGGCGGTTCGCGAATCTCACGGGGGAGGGGCTGGATGCCACCCGGGCACGCTACTTCCTGGACCCCTGGGGCCTGCCCTACTGGGTGCGCCACGAATGCGCAGGCGGCGGGGAGATGCGCTTCGTCTACTCCTTCGGGCCGAACCGCAGGCGGGACTCGGCGTCGCGGGAGATCCGGGGTGACGACGTCGGCGTACTCATCGAAGCCGACCGCTGACGGTGACAAGTCCGTATTGCGTCCGCCTCCACGCCGGGAGGAGTCTCGGAGAACAATCATGCCGCCGGCGGACACGAACCGAGGGACGGAGGCGCGAAGCGCCGGCAGGCGGAGGAGAGCGACATGAAAATCCCCAAATGGTTTCTGCTGCTGTTCACGGCGGCGCTTCTGTTCCTGGCCGGCGTCGGCAGCGTCGATGCCGGAGACTTCCGCAAGTTCCGGGCCGGCCAGCTCACGGTCATGACGCAGAATCTCTACGTGGGCGGCGACATACTGCTGCCGCTGTCGGTGCCGCCCGAGGACTTCGCGGACGCGGCGGCGCTGGTCGTGAGTCAGATCCTCACCACGGACTACCCGCAGCGCGCGATGAAGCTGGCCGAACTCATCCGCGAGGAGCGTCCGCACCTCGTCGGCCTGCAGGAGGTCTACGTGATCCGGCTCTGTCTCGACGAAGCGCTCACGCAGTGTCCCATCGACCTCGACTACCTCGACATCCTGCTGGCCAATCTGAACGCCGAAGGCATGCTGTACCGGGAAGCCGCCTCGGTCACGAACATCGATCTCGCCGGACTGCCGGCCAGCCTGCCTGACGGCACACCCGTCTACGTCGGCCTGACCGACCGGGACGTCACCATCGCGCGCAAGGACGTCCAGACCCGCAATCCGGTGGCGAAGAACTTCGACGCAGGACTTCCTGTGAACAATCCGCTGCTGCCCGGCTTCGACAAGGTGCTGCGCGGCTATACCGCGGTCGAGGCGACGGTGCGCGGACGCGACTACCGCTTCGTGAACACCCACCTGGAAGTCAGCGGCGGCGGCGAGCTGGGACCATTCTTCCGGGCTATCCAGGCCGCTCAGACGGCCGAACTCGTCCAGTTCCTGTACGCGGACGACCACGTCCAGGTCGTGGTCGGCGACTTCAACTCGAGCCCGGACGACGGCCCGTTCGTAGATTGTCTCCTGCCGGACGGCAGCGGCGGGTTCGTCCCCGCGTCCTGCCCGACCCCCTACTATCTGATGGGCCAGGCCACCTACATCGACGTCTGGAACGAACGCGGCGGACGCTGGAGCCCGGGCTACACCTGCTGCCAGGACACACTGCTCGACAACCCGGTCTCGCGGCTCGACGAACGGATCGACCTCATCTGGGTGCGCCAGGCGCCTGACCATTACGGCGGGCCGGCGGTGCGCGGCGTGCGCGCCGACGTCATCGGCGAGGAACCCGACGACAAGACCCTCTATGGACTCTGGCCCTCGGACCATGCGGGCGTCTCTGCCGGCATGACGTTACGCGTGCCCCGCTAGGCGGGCCGATGGAACGCTTCGACTCCCAGGGCTTCAGCATCGCCTACGACGACGTCGGCGAAGGTGATCCCATCATCCTGCTGCACGGCTTCGCGGCCGACCGCATCACCAACTGGAAGGCCACGGGCTGGTACCGGGTGCTGCGCGACGCGGGCTTCCGGGTCATCGCCCCGGACGCCCGCGGCCACGGCCGCAGCGACAAGCCCTCAGAACCGGAGGACTACGCGCCGGAGGGAATCGCGGGGGACGTGATCCGGCTGATGGATCACCTGGAGATCGACCAGGCGGACCTGTTCGGCTACTCCATGGGCGGGCGTAACGCCGGCTGGCTGCTCGCCCATCACGGCGAGCGCTTCCACTCCGTCGTCATCGGCGGCACGGGCATCAACCTGCTGGAACTCGAGGATCCGGAGTACTGGACCTCCCGTGGCTTCAAGCTGACGGCCGACAACAAGAAGACGGAATCGCTCGCGATCCCGGCGATGGTGCCGCTGTACGAGAAGATGACGAAGATCGGCGGGCGTCCGGGCGCGCTGTCCGCGTGCCTGCTGGGTTCGTTCGCCGGTCTTCGCGAGACCGCGTTCGAGGAGGTGGAGACCCCCGCGCTGGTCATCGCCGGCTCCCGGGACACCGTGGCCGGCAGTCCCATCCCGCTGGCGGAGGTGATCCCGGGCGGTAAGGCCGTCATCGTACCCGGCAAGTCGCACCTGTCCTGCGTAACGGATTCCTTCTTTCGCGGCGCGGTGCTCGGCTTTCTCGGCTATCGCTGGGAGCGGGAATAAAAAAAGGAGCCGGCTGACTCAGCACGGCTCCCCTGGTTCGAGGTCGTATAGAGGAATGATCGGGCGGCTGCCGGTCAGGCGGCTACCGGGCACTCCCTCAGCAGCGAGTTCCAGTCGGCACGCGCCTCCTGGAAGCGGGCCTTGGCCTCGGCGACCCGGCGGCGGGCGGACTCGCGGATATCGTCGGAGTAGTGCGATACCTGGCCCTGCAGAACCTTGCGGTGCTCCTTCGCAGCGGCCTCCCAGTCGACCAGGCGCTTGCGCAGACGTTCGTAGCGCTTCGCCGCCTGCTCACCGAAGTTGGCACGCAGGCGATGCGACGCATCCGCCTTCTCCTCCAGCCAGCTGTCCAGCCGCGTCTTCTCGCCGTCCAGCCGGGCGGCCATGATGCGGAAGTCGGACACCCGCTTCAGGTCCCAGGCGAGGCCCAGTTTCTCCAGCAGCGCGATGGTCCACTTGCTGGGGTCGAACTGGTACCAGCGCACGCCGTTGCGGTAGTCGCCGCCGAACCTGTGGTGGAAGTTGTGATAGCCCTCGCCGAAGGTGAGGAATGCCACCAGCCAGTTGTCCTTCGCCGTGGCATCCACGTCGTAGGTGGCCTTGCCGAAAGTATGGCAGACGGAGTTGATGAAGAACGTGGCGTGATAGACCAGCGTGAGGCGCAGGCACACGGCGATCAGCAGTGCGCCCAGCAGGTGCCCGGTCATCCAGCCGATGGCCGCCGGCGTCAGGATTCCTGCCACAGTCGCCCACAGAACGTAGTAGCGGTGCTGGTGCATGATCATCGGGTCGTTCGAGAGATTCTTCACGTTGCTGAAGTCGTTCTCACGCTTCCAGAAGATCAGCCAGCCGATATGGGCGTAGAAGAAGCCCTTCTTGATGCTGTAAGGGTCCTTGTCCGTGTCCACGTACTTGTGATGATCCCGGTGCTGCGACGACCATTCCAGCGCCGACTGCTCGAAGGCCGCCGCGCCGAAAAACAGCATCAGGAATTTCACCACCCGGTTGGTCTTGAACGTGGCATGGGCGAACAGCCGGTGATAGCCGACGGTGATGCCGAGGCCGCTCAGCACGAAGAATGCCAGCGCCAGCCAGATCTCGGCCGCGGCGATGCCATTGTAGTAGATATAGAGCGGCGCGCCGACGACGCCGCCGAGCGTCGTCACGGCGAAGAAGATGATGTTGACCCACTGGAGGCCGGGGGTCGATCTGGATTCGGTCGTCATGATTGGGTGATATACCTGATCTTG
The DNA here is from genome assembly GCF_040706535.1 of Lentisalinibacter orientalis. Classification (NCBI taxonomy): domain Bacteria; kingdom Pseudomonadati; phylum Pseudomonadota; class Gammaproteobacteria; order Woeseiales; family Woeseiaceae; genus Lentisalinibacter; species Lentisalinibacter orientalis. Next base: position 1,238,009 of record NZ_JAPDRJ010000001.1, on the reverse strand, counting down.
GTGGAGTTGCTGCGCTAATTATACGGATTGGACCGCGCCGAACACTGTGGAATGCCGCAAATTTCAGCCGAGAAACGCCAGTACGGCTTCAGACCACTCCTTCGGCCGCTCGTTCAACATGAATATGCCGCCGTCGATACTCGCCAGGCGGCAATCGGGGAGAACGTCTGCAAATACCTGATTTTTATCAGGTTGACTGAAGGGATCGTCAACGCCCGAGAGCACCAGCGCCGGCGCTTTCACCCGCGGCAGGCGGTCCTCCATGTGGTACTCCGCCACCGCGAAATGGCCCCATTCGCTGATCTCGCCGGCCCGGAACAGGTCCAGCACGCAGCGCTGCACCAGCGCCGGATCGTCGATCCAGCCGGCCATCCGGTGCCATTTCTCGGCCAGATGGGAGCCGTCCGACTGCACGTGCCACTGCTCGAAGAGGGCGCCGAGCTCCCGGCGGGCCGCCTCGTCCATATAGACCGGGCCCGACAGGACCAGGTGCGAGACCCGCTCCGGCCGGGCGGCGGCCGCCTCGACGGAGACGATGGCGCCCGTGTGGTGGCCGCCGAGCGCCGCACGCTCCAGGCCGAGATGATCCAGCAGCGCGACGGCCGCCTCGGCATACCCGGCGACGTCGGGCCGGGACGCCGGGCGGTCCGAGCAGCCGTAGCCGGGCAGGTCCATGGCGATCACGCGCAGATGCTCATCCAGCAGCGGAATGACCTCGGCGAACTCGTCCACCGACCGGGGCACCTGGTGCAGCAGCAGCAGGGGCCGGGCCGCCGGGTCGCCGCTGTCCACGAAGTGGACCTGGCCCAGGGGGCTGTCGAAGAGGTGTCGTCTCATGGCGGGACAGACTGCCACATCCGTTGCCCTGCGGTCGATTCCAGGTCATCCTGTCGTCGGCCTGAGACGCATATTCGCGACTTCCGTCACCGTCTCACGGGCCGATCCGTGCTTGAACTGACGGGTGTGCTCGCCGCCGCGGCGCAGGAAGCCGATCATGCTTCTGAATCACCTGACCGACGAGGTACTCGATGCCTTCGACGGTATCTGCTACACCGTGGAGCCCGACGGACGCATAGCCGCCATCGGCCCCGGCAACTGGAATCGATTTGCCGAAACAGGCGGCGTGAACTCTCCCCGAGCGCACGATATCCGTGGCAGGAACCTGTTCGATTTCGTCGGCGGCGACGAGGTGGGCGGCCACTACCGGACGATCCTGCGAGAGCTCCGGCGGCCGGAGTTCAGCGAATGGGTCATGCACTTCCGCTGCGACGGGCCGGACTGCAAGCGCGGCATCCGCCTGGTCATCCGGTCCCTGCGCGAAGACGAAACCGTCACCGGCTATCTGTTCCAGTCCGTTGTGCTCGAGGAATCCCTGAGACCCAATCTGGACCTGCTCGATTTCGAAGCCATGCGGCGAGGCCTCGAACACGACCGGACCCGGCCGCTGGTGACGATGTGCAGCTACTGCCAGCGCGTGAAGGACGAGGTCCACACCGGCGGCGAGTGGGTTTCCGCCGAACGCTATTATTCCCTCGGCGGCGATTCGCGGGTACGACTGAGTCACGGTGTATGCCCGCCGTGCTACAAGACTGTGACCGAGTCCTTCGTCCGCAACTGAGCGGCCGCAGCGTCCCGCCCTTCCGGCGCTGCCATTGCCATAGCGATTGCCATTGCGGTTGCCATTGCGGTTGCCATTACAATCCCGCCCATGCTCCAGCTCTCAGACGTCGCGCTCCGCCGCGGGCCGAGGCTCCTGTTCGAACACGCCAGCGCCCAGATCCACCCCGGCCAGAAGGTGGGCGTGACCGGCGCCAACGGCACAGGCAAGACCAGCCTGCTGCGGATGATCCTTGGCGAACTGGCCCCTGACGCCGGCGAGTGCCGGCTGCCGCCGGACTGGGTCATCGCCCACGTCGACCAGGCCACGCCGTCGGATACGCGGCCGGCCATCGAATACGTCCTGGACGGTGATGCGGACCTGCGCGCCATCGCGGCCGACCTGGCGGACGCCGAGGCGGCCGGCGACGGCACGGCGATTGCGAAAGCTCATGCCCGCATCGAATCCGCCGACGGCTACACCGCCCGCAGCCGCGCTGCCCGCCTGCTGCACGGCCTCGGCTTCCTGCCCGGCCAGGAGGAGCGTCCCGTCGACACCTTCTCCGGCGGCTGGCGCATGCGCCTGAACCTGGCCCGCGCGCTGATGTGCCGCTCGGACCTCCTGCTGCTGGACGAGCCCACCAACCACCTCGATCTGGATGCCGTCATCTGGCTGGAGGGCTGGCTCAGGGAGTATCCGGGCACCCTGCTGCTGATCTCCCACGACCGGGACTTCCTGGACGGCGTGGCGGAGTACATCCTCAACATCGAGCAGGGCCGGCTCACGCTGTACACCGGCAACTACACGACGTTCGAGACCGTGCGCGCGGCGCGTCTCGCCCACCAGCAGGCCCAGTACGAGAAGCAGCAGCGGGAGATCGCCCACATGCATTCCTTCGTGGAGCGCTTCCGCTACAAGGCCACCAAGGCGCGCCAGGCCCAGAGCCGGCTGAAGGCGCTGGAGCGGATGGAGACCATCGCGCCGGCGCACGTCGACTCCCCGTTCCGCTTCTCGCTGCTGCCGCCGGAGAAGACGCCGCGCCCTCTCCTCACGCTGGACCGGGTAGCGGCCGGCTACGGCAACGTCACCGTCTTCTCCGGCGTGCAGCTCGCTTTCGCCCCCGGCGACCGCATCGGGCTGCTCGGACCGAACGGCGCCGGCAAGTCCACGCTGATCAAGCTCGCCGCCGGCATGCTGGAACCTCGTCGCGGGGAACGGCTGCCGGCGAAGGACCTGGCGGTCGGCTACTTCGCCCAGCACCAGGTGGAGCAGCTCGATCCCGCGCGCTCCGCCATCGACCACCTGGCCGAGATCGACCCAGACGCCCGGGAAGAGGCGCTCAGGAATTTCCTCGGCGGCTTCGGCTTCTCCGGCGACACGGTGTTCATGCTCACCGGCCCGTTCTCCGGCGGCGAGAAGTCCCGTCTGGCACTCGCGCTGCTGGTCTACCGGCGCCCCAACCTCCTGCTGCTGGACGAGCCGACCAACCACCTGGACATCGAGATGCGCCAGGCGCTCGCCGTCGCGCTGCAGGACTTCGAGGGCGCCATGATGATCGTCTCCCACGACCGGCATCTGCTGCGCGTCACCTGCGACACCCTGCTGCTGGTGCACAGCGGCACCGTGGACGAGTTCGCCGGCAGCCTCGACGACTACCCCCGCTGGCTCGCCGAGCACAACCGGGGCGACCGGCGCGCGGACGACGAGATCGCCAGCGAAGCCACGGCCAACACGGCGGCGGCACGGCGCGAGCGCAAGCGCCGGGAAGCCGAACGGCGCCGACAGCTTACGCCCCTGAAGAAACGCCTGGCCCGCGCCGAGGAATCGCTGGCGGCGCTGGAGGCCCGCCGCGGCAGGCTGCAGTCGGAGCTCACCGACGAGAACCTGTACGATGAGGCGAACCGGGACCGCCTTAAGTCCCTGCTGGCCGATCAGGCGGAGCTGGAACGCGAACTGGCGGCCGCGGAGGCGGAATGGCTCGCAGCGGGCGAGGCTCTGGAAGGGTTGACGGAGAGCGATGCATGAAAACCCCAGGTAGGAGGGCCTTCAGGCCCGATTCCGATGCGCCCGGGGGGGAGGAATCGGGCCTGAAGGCCCTCCTACCGGCCACCATCAGCCGGCGGCACCTCCTCGCCGGCCTCGGCGCGCTTGCGCTGTGCCCCTTCGCCAATCGGGCGCAGGCCGACGAGGACGCACCCCGCTACTCCGCACTCGCGCTGCAGACCCTGTGCGACGCGGTCAACCAGGACGCCACCGCGGAGGCCGCCCGCGCCCGCATGATGGCCTCCATCCGCCGCATCGCCGGCCAGGTCGCATCGGCCAAAGGATTCCTGAAGACCTTCAACGGCAGCGAGCTCCGCCTGGTGGTGCTGCCGGAGTACTACCTCACCGGCTTCCCCCTGCGCGAGAGCCGGGAGGAATGGAAGGCGAAGGCCGCCGTCGACATCGGCGGGCCGGAATACGAGGCGCTGGCCGGCATCGCGGAGCGCTTCGGCGTATATCTCGCCGGCAACCTGTACGAGAACGACCCGGCCTTCCCGGAACTCTATTTCCAGGCCAACACCGTCATCGCGCCGCACGGCGACACCATCCTGCGTTACCGGCGCATGATCTCGCTGTACACGCCGACGCCCTGGGACGTCTGGGACGACTACCTCGCCCGCTACGGCGCGGACGCCGTGTTCCCGGTGGCCCGCACCGAGATCGGCACGCTCGGCACCATCGCCTCCGAGGAGATCCTGTACCCCGAGATCGCCCGCATGACCGCCATGAAGGGCGCCGAGATACTGCTGCATCACACCTCCGAAGTGGGCTCGCCCCTGCAGACCAAGAAGGACGTGATGAAGCGCGCCCGCGCCATCGAGAACATGGCCTACGTGGTCTCGGCGAACACGGCCGGCATCGCGGGCACGCCCCTGCCGTCGGCCTCCGCGGACGCGATGTCGAAGGTGGTGGACTGGGAGGGCAAGGTGCTGGGCGAGGCCGAGAGCGGCGAGAGCGTGAACGCCAATGCCATCCTGGATCTGCCGGCCCTGCGCGCGGCACGCCGGCGCACCGGCATGGCGAATCTCCTCTCGCGCCAGCCCTGGGGCGCCTACGAATCCGCCTACGCCGGCACCGACTGGGTGCCGCACGGCGCCATGGCGGAAGGCCGCATGCTCTCGCAGCAGGCCGTGATCGAGCGTCAGCGCGCCATCATCGAACGGCTGCGTGAGGACGGCGTGCTGCGCTGAGCCGAGCAGGAACCAACCGGGGGGGGAAAGTCCGATGACCACACGAACACTGAAAGGCAGCTGCCTCTGCGGCGCGGTGCGCTACGTCGTGGAAGGCGAAGCACGGGGCTTCTACCACTGCCACTGCTCGCGCTGCCGCAAGGCGTCCGGCACGGGCCACGCGAGCAACCTCTTCGTCCGCGGGTCGCTGAGCTGGGAGGCCGGCGAGGATCTGCTGACGCACTACCGGGTGCCCGAGGCCGAACGCTTCGGCACCAGTTTCTGCAGCCGCTGCGGCTCGCGCATGCCGCGCTACATGGAGGCGTCCGGACTCGCCTTCATCCCCGCCGGCTCGCTGGACACGGAGCCCGATATCCTGCCCCAGGCGCGCATCTTCACCGGCTCGCGCAGCGCATGGTCGTGCACCGCAGCGGCGCTGCCGGAGTTTCCCGAATACCCGGAGTAAGCTAGGGTCGGCAGCACGCCCGTCGGAAAAGCCCATTACACGAAGAGAGTCAGCGCATGAGCGACAAGAAAGAATTCGACCTGGTCCTGTACGGCGCCACCGGTTTCACCGGACGGCTGGTCGCCGAATACCTCGTCCAGCAGTACGGCGACGACCCGGACCTCGCATGGGCGATGGCGGGCCGCAGCGAGGAGAAGCTCGCCGCCGTGCGCGACGAGATCGGCGCGCCGAAGGACACGCCGCTGGTGGTCGCCGACGCGAGCGATCCGGGCTCGCTGCAGGCGATGGCGGAGCGCACGCGGCTGGTCCTGACCACGGTGGGCCCCTACCAGCTTTACGGCTCCGACCTGGTCGCCGTGTGCGCGAAGACCGGCACCGACTACGTCGATCTCTGCGGCGAACCCGCGTGGATGCGCTACATGATCGACGAGCACGAGGAGCAGGCCACCGAGAGCGGCGCCCGCATCGTCTTCTCCTGCGGCTTCGACTCCATCCCCTTCGACCTGGGCGTGTACTTCCTGCAGCAGGCGGCGAAGAAGGAGTTCGGCGCGACGGCACCCCGTGTGAAAGGCCGGGTCCGCAAGATGAAAGGCGGCTTCTCCGGCGGCACGGCGGCGAGCCTGAAGGCCACGCTGGCCGCCGCTCAGAACAACCCGAGCGTGCTGGCCCTGCTGCGGGATCCCTTCGCGCTGACGCCCGGATTCAGCGGGCCGGAACAGCCCCGCGGCACGAAGCCGGCGTACGACGAATCCATGGGCGTCTGGTGCGCGCCTTTCATCATGGCGCCCATCAACACCCGCAACGTGCACCGCTCCAACGCGCTGCTCGGGCACGCCTACGGCGAGGAGTTCGTCTACGACGAGATGCTGGTGGTGGGCCCCGGCGACGAAGGCGAGGCGAAGGCGAAGGCCATTGCCAAAGCCGACGCACTCGGCGGCGACAACGCGCCGAAACCCGGCGAGGGCCCCGGCAAGGAAGAGCGCGAAGCCGGCTCCTACGATGTGCTGTTCATCGGCGAGATGCCCGACGGCCGCGAGATTCGGGCCAGCGTCGGCGGCGACCTCGACCCCGGCTACGGCTCCACCTCGCGCATGATCGCCGAGAGCGCGATCTGCCTGCTGCGCGACGCCGCCGACACCCCCGGCGGCATCTGGACCACCGCGCCGGCCATGGGCGAGAAGCTGATCCGCCGCCTGGTCGACAACGCCGGGCTGCGCTTCACCGTGGAGACTTGATCGGCACCGCGAGTGCAGCGCACACTCTCTCCCCATAAGAACAGACAGAGGGGCAGACCATGACCGAGCTGGATAACAAACCGCCCGGGCTGTACTGGACCGTCGCCTGGGTGGCACTGGTCTGGAACCTGATCGGCGTCGCCACCTATCTGGGCCACGTGATGAGCGAGGCAGGCGCTGCTCCGCCGGTGCCCGCGTGGGTCACGGGCGCCTACGCGCTGGCGGTATTCGGCGGCACGTTCGGTGCGGTGGGACTGCTGCTGCGCAAGGCCTGGGCCGTGCCGCTGTTCGCGGTTTCGCTCGTGGCCGTCTTCGGCTGGGCCGGCTACGCCTTCACCGCCTTCGAGGGCACCGCCGCCGACCTGGTGCTGCCCGTCCTGATCCTCGTCATCGCCGCCTACCTCATGTGGGCGTCGGTGTCGGCGAAGAAGAGGGGGTGGATCGGCTAGCAGGAGGGCCTTCAGGCCCGATTGTCTAACGGAATCGGGGCTAAAGCCCCTCCTACATGCTGAGGCGCGTTATCGCCTCGTTCACCTGGCTGTCCGCCATCTCCCGGCCTCCCGCCAGCGAGGCGCACAGGTTCGCGCCCGCCGCGGGCTCCGGGCTGCGCGCGCGGAACAGATCGAGGCACGGCCCGCCGCCGGCGGCCAGGTCGCGGATCACCGGCGGGCTCAGCATGCCGGCCCGCTCGGCCACCGGGAAGCCGACGATATTGTGCAGCGCGGTCAGCAGCTTCGGCCCGACGAACTGGGGCGGGTACGGGCCCGAGTGGGCGCCGAGCAGGCGCTCGACGGCATCGATGCAGAAGTCCAGGAACGGATTGCCCCGGCGGAAAAGCAGGAAGGCATTGTGCACCTTCACCCGGGCCCGAGGCGTACGTCCGGGGCCCCGGCCCTCGATCCAGACTTCCCGGCCCACGGCATACGACTCGGCAGGCAGCGCCAGGCGCTCCGGATCGAACACGAGGAAATCCGCATCACACCAGACGGCCGCCTCGAAACCCTCGTCGAGGGCGGCGCGCAGCGCCAGCAGCCGGGCGAGATCGCTGGCCACCACCGGCTGGCCGCGGAGGCGCTCACGCAGGTGGTCGGGGACGGGGTCGAACAGTTCGTCGTCGATGTAGCGGTAATCGTAGCCGGCCGCGCCGGCCCAGGCCTCCACGGAAGCCAGGCAGCGGGTCAGCCATGGGGCCGGCAGGGGGTCTCGGTGGGATTGGAGGACGAGGGTGCGCCTCATCATGCAGGAGGGGCTTGTAGGAGGGGCTCGTAGGAGGGGCTTTAGCCCCGATCCCTTAAACCATCGGGCCTGAAGGCCCTCCTACATCAGCCGGCACCTATTTCTTCGACATGGAGAGATGGACCCTGCCGGAACGGCCCATGCGGCGCTCGTTCATGCGCTGCACGATGTCCTTCACGGCTTCCCGCACCTTCTTCTTCGTCCCGCGACGGTGACCCACGATGGACTGGCCGCCCTGGCTGATCACGTAGCGGTACCAGCGGCCGTCGTCGCTGCCGTCCGGCGCCTCCACCTGCTCCAGTTCCACGAACTCGAAGGGCTGCTGATAATCGCGCGCCGGGGCCGCGCTCTCGCGTTTAGTGTTGCTCATCCCGCCCACCTTACCGGATCGGGCGGGCGGCGCAACCCGGCCGAGTACCCCATGCCCGATTCCGGCGGTAAAATCAAGAAGATAGAGCTGCCGGCGAGGCTCGGGCGGGGGTCGTAATTGCCCGGATACTGGGCGAACTCACGCAGAGGGTAAGCTAGGCTCCCAGACATCCCCTCGAAATATAAAGACACCTCGATAAGGGAGGAATCCATGGCGTATCAGACGGCTGACATCCGTAACGTGTGCCTGGCGGGGCCCAGTAACGCGGGCAAGACGACGCTCGTGGAGGCCCTGCTGAAGGCAGGCGGCTCCATCCAGAGCTGCGGCGAAGTGGAGCGCGGCAACACCGTCGCCGATTTCCATCCCCGGGAACGCGAATTCGGCCACTCGCTGCATCCGGCGGTGTGCCATCTCGACCATGAGGGCATCCACGTCAACGTGGTGGATACGCCGGGATACCCGGACTTCTACGGCCGCGCGCTGGCCGTCCTGCCCGCCGTGGAGACCGCCGCCATCGTGGTGGATGCGCAGAACGGCGTCGACCTCACTGCCCGGCGCATGATGGAGGCCGCGGCGAGACAGCGCCTGTGCCGGATGATCATCGTCAACAAGATCGACGCCGACGGCGTGGACCACGCCCGCATCATGGAGGAGATCCAGTCCGCGTTCGGTGCGGAGTGCCTGCCCATCAACCTGCCGTCCGCCTCCGGCGAGGCCGTCGTCGACTGCTTCTTCCAGCTGGAGGGCGAGGAGACGGCCTTCAGCGACGTGGCCACTGCCCACGAGAAGATCATCGACCAGGTCGTCGAGCTGGACGAGGAACTGATGGAGGTCTACCTGGAGCAGGGCCAGGAACTCGCGCCGGAGCAGCTGCACGACCCCTTCGAGAAGGCGCTCCGGGAGGGTCACCTGGTGCCGGTCTGTTTCGTCTCGGCGAAGACCGGCGCCGGCGTGCGCCAGCTGCTGCGCATCTTCGAGCGACTGATGCCGAATCCGGCGGAGGGCAACCCGGCGGTCTACTTCAGGGGAGAGGATGACGGCGCAGAGGAAGTCGTCGCGACGCCCGATGCGGACGCCCACGTGGTGGCCCACGTCTTCATGGTGAACATCGACCCCTTCAAGGGCCGGCTCGCCGTGTTCCGCATCCACCAGGGCACCGTCCGCCCGGGCATGCAGTTGTTCGTGGGCGACGCCCGCAAACCCGTCAAGGTCGGCCAGCTGCTGAAGCTGAACGGCGCGGAGCACGTGAAGGCCGAGCGCGGCATCCCGGGCGACATCTGCGCCATCCCGCGGCTGGAGGAGGCCCACTACGACGCGGTGCTGCACGACTCCCACGACGAGGATCACTACCATCTGAAATCCCTGCGCAACGCCAGGCCGATGTACGGACTGGCCATCAAGCTCTCGGACGACGCGGACGTGCAGAAGATCTCCGATGCGCTGCACGCGGTGGAAGCCGAAGACCCGTCACTGCATCTCGAGCACGTCCCGGCACTGAACGAGATCGTCCTGAACGGGCTGGGCGACCTGCATCTCAGGACCGTGCTGGAGGAGATCAGGGACCGCTACGGCATCGAGGTGGAGACGGCGCCGCCCTCCATCGCCTACCGGGAGACGATTACCGCCCCGGCGGAGGGTCATCACCGGCACAAGAAACAGACCGGCGGCGCGGGTCAGTTCGGCGAGGTGTATCTGCGCATCGAGCCGCTGCCGGACGGCGGGGGCTTCGAGTTCAAGAGCGAGGTCGTCGGCGGTGCCATCCCCTCCGGTCTCATCCCGGCGGTGGAAACCGGCGTGCGGCAGGTGATGGAGTCCGGCGCGCTCGCCGGCTATCCCATGCAGGACGTGCGCGTCGTCGTCTACGACGGCAAGTACCACACGGTGGACTCGAAGGAGATCGCGTTCGTCCAGGCCGGCAAGAAAGCCTTCATGGATGCCGTGGAGAAAGCCTCACCGGTGATCATGGAGCCCATCGTCGACGTGGTCTTCCGCGTGCCCGCCGATTGCGTCGGCGCGGTGACCGGCGACCTGTCCGGCATGCGCGGCATCGTCAGCGGCACCGCCGTGCTGGGCGAGAACCGCATGGAGATCTCGGGCCAGGCCCCGCTGGAGGAGATCCAGGGCTATCACTCGCGGCTGAAGTCCATCTCCGGCGGCGAGGGCCGCCTGTCGATGGAGTTCAGCCATTACGCGCGGGTGCCGCAGAACATCCAGGAGCGGCTGGTCGCGGCCCACAGGGACGGCTAGCCAGGACGGCCGGCATTGCCGGGATGGTCGGCGAGGACGGCTAGATCGCGGGGTGCCGGTTGTGCCAGCCGGTCGCGCCCTCGTAGGCGTGGCCGATGCGGCACAGCATGGCCTCGCCGCCCGGCGCCGCCATGTATTGCATCCCCAGCGGGACGCCGTCCTCCGTGAAACCGCAGGGCAGCGTCAGCGCCGGCGCGCCCGAGAAGTTGGCCGGCACCGCGAAATACTGGTGCAGGTGCTCCGCCAGGGGCTCGATCCCCTCCATGCCGCCGCGCTGGATTTCCTCGGTGACGGGCATGGTCGGGTTGCCCGCCGGCATGGCGATGGCGTCCACCGTCCCCAGCAGCTCGTTCATCCTGCCGGCGTAATCGGCGCGGAAGGCCCGGGCCGCGGCCAGCTGCTCTTCCGTCAGCGCGGCCCCGGCCTGCAGGAACTCGCGGAAGAAGGGCCCGAACTCGTCGGCCCGCTCCGGGTAGAACTCGGCGTGCGCCTCGAGGGCCTCGGCCGCGGCGATGGCGGACCAGGGATCGGCGAGGCCGGTGCTGCCGGCGGGCATGGTCACGTCCACGATCTCGGCGCCCATCGCCGCCAGCTGGCCCAGCGCATCCTGGATGGCGCTCGCCAGGCGCGGGTCGACGCCCTCGGTGGCGAAGGCCTCGTCGTAGCCGATGCGCAGCCCCTTCACGCCGGCGTCGATGTCGGCGAAGAGGTCCGGCACCGGCTCGTCCAGGGTGGTGGGATCGTTCGGGTCGGGGCCGCCGATCACCTGCAGCATGGCCGCCGCATCGGCCACCCGCCGGGTCATGGGGCCGACGTGGTCCAGCGATTCCGCCAGCGGGATGACGCCGTAGCGGCTGACCCGGCCGTAGGTCGGCTTCAGACCCACGATGCCGTTGGCCTGGGACGGAAAGCGGATGGAGCCGCCGGTGTCGCTGCCGAGCGAGCCGAAGCACAGGCCTGCCGCCGTCGCGACGCCAGAGCCGCTGGACGACACACCCGGCCAGAGGTCCGGATCCCAGGGATTCTTCGGCACCTCGAAGGACGGGTGATAGCCGGCCATCGCGCCCTCGGTGAGATTGAGCTTGCCGACCAGGACGGCGCCGGCCGCCTGCAGGCGCGCGACCACGGTGGCATCGTAATCCGGCACGAAGTCGCGATAGACCGCCATGCCGCCCATGGTCGGCACCGCCTTCGTGTAACAGAGGTCCTTCACCGCCACCGGCACGCCGTGCAGCGGGCCGCGGTAATTGCCGGCGGCGATCTCGGCCTCGGCCCGTTCGGCCGCCTCGAGTGCCGCGACGTTCATGACCGTGGCGTAGGCCCTGAGCGAGGGCTCCAGGTCCTCGATGCGGCCGAGCATGGCCTGGGTGAGCGCAACGGGCGAGATCTCCTGCGCCTGGACCCGCGCGGCCACGGACAGCAGGCTCTCGTAGTGCAGCGGCGCCGTCGCCCGGCCGGCCGGAGTGGCCGCAGGTCCGGGGCCGCCGCCATTGCCACCGCTGCCGCCATTGCCGCAGCCGCCCGTGGCCGCGGCCACGCCCGCCCCGCCGATGAGCGTCAGCACCTGGCGTCTCGTTAATCCTGCCTTGCCGGTCGTCATGATGGCGTCTCCCCTTCATCGTCGGAATTCCCCGGGGAACAGTGTAACGGACCGGGCGAACGATAATTCGCCGCATGTCGCCGCATAGCGACAGTTGTTGGGCCGGGCAGGCGCGTGCTAGAACCGCTCGAACGACAACCGGATCGACCGGCACGACCGGATCGACGCAATCGACACGACGAGGGGACAGCAATGTTTGAACGTGGCAGGAAAGACGGCGGCGAAACCGCCACCAATCCCGGCGAGAGCCGCAGCACGAGCGCGCCCGCAGCGAAGCCCGCCTATACCGCGGGCGGCGGCACCGGCGAAATGGCGGTCATCGGGCGCTCCATCCGCATCGACGGCGACCTGCAGGGCGAGGAGGATCTGCGCATCGAGGGGCGGGTGACCGGCACGGTGAAGCTGGTGAACAACAGCCTGACCATCGGCAAGGAAGGCGAGATTCATGCCGACGTCTACGCCAAGGCCATCACCGTGGACGGCGTCATGGAGGGCGACCTGTTCGGTGCCGAGCAGGTGGCGATCCGCCGCAACGCCCGGGTGAAGGGCAACATCACCGCCCCGCGGGTGAGCCTCGAGGACGGCGCCCATTTCAAGGGCTCCATCGAGATGGACTCCGAGGCCGTCGAGGCCGCGCTGGGCAAGCAGGGCGCGACCCGCAAGCCGGCCTCGGTGGCATCCTCTACTACGCCGTCCACGGCGAAGAAAGAGGAATCGGCAGCCTGACATGGCCGGCGCGGCCGCGCAGGTGCTGCCGGGGGCGGCGGGGCCGGTACGGGCCCCGCTGTTCCGCTCCCTGGTGGAGCGGATGGAGGAAGGCGGCCGCTGGGTGATACTGGACCTCGGTCCGGCGCGCCCCGAGAGCATCGATCTGTTCGGCCGCTTCCGCTGCCGCCTGGAGATCGCCGACCTCGCGGACGATCTCGACGCGCTCGTGCCGCCGGAAGACGCGGGCGAGGAGCTGCTGCGCGAGCGCATGGAGGACGCGCTGCCGCCGCGCAACCCGGAGCCGGTGGACGTCGTCCTGTGCTGGGACCTGCTCAACTACCTGCAGCCGGCCGCCCTGCCCGCGCTGTCGTCCCGTCTGGCGGCACGGGGGCTGCCCGGCACGCTCGTGCATGCCCTGGTCGCCTACCGGGACCCGCTGATGCCCGCCCTGCCCGGCGGCTTCTGCCCGGTGGACGGCGAGCACCTGGTGCGGCGCAACGCCGCCCCGGACGAACGACCGGCACCCCGCTATTCGCCGGAGGAACTCGGCAAGGCCTTCCGGGAGTTCTCCATCGAGCGTGCCATCCTGCTCGGCAACGGCATGCAGGAGTTTCTGTTCCGCCTCTGAAGCCTGCCGGTCGCGGCGACGGTTGACTCGATCCGCGATTGTGTCAACAGTCCCCGTAATTCCACTGACAGGCCCTGCCATGACTGCAACTGCTCCCCGTCTTCCGCGACCCGCCATCCCCCCGGCGGTCGTCTTCCCGACCCTGTGCACGGTCCTCGTCGCCGCGCTTGCACTGACCGGCTGCGCCGCCGGGCCGCAGCCGGCGGACTATCCGGTCGTCTTCGCCGACGTCGAGACCGAGCCGGTGCCGGACGCAGGAGACGCCGCCGACGACCCGGCCGTCTGGGCACGCTCCGCCCGGGACGGCGGCGCACTCGTACTCGGCAGCAACAAGCTCCGCGCGCTGCATCTCTACGATCTCGACGGCCGGGAGACCCAGTCCATCGAGTCGGGCCGCCTCAACAACGTGGATCTGCGCCCGCTGCCGGACGGCGATGCGGTGGCCGTGGCGTCCAACCGGACCACCGGCAGCATCGACGTCTTCCTGCTCGACGCGGCGACGGGCAGTGCACGGCCGTTGCCGGGTTCGGCCGTCGCCACCGGTCTCGACGAGATCTACGGCATCTGCCTCGGCTCGGCGGGCGGCGACAGCTTCCACGTGTTCGTGAACGACAAGGACGGCCGCTATCAGCAGTGGTCGCTCGCACGCACCGGTCCGGCGGCCTTCTCGGCCCGGCTCGCCCGGGAGTTCCGCCTGGCGGGCCAGCCCGAGGGCTGTGTGGTCGACGAGGCCGCCGGGCATGTCTACGTGGGCGAGGAGCCCCGCGGCATCTGGCGCGGCACGCTCGACCCGGCGGCCGACTGGACGCCGGAACTCGTCGACAGCGTCGACGGCCCGGCGCTGGTGGCCGATGTGGAAGGCCTCACCATCTACTCGCCCGCCGCGGGCCCGCGCTACCTGCTCGCCTCCAGCCAGGGCGACAACAGCTACGCCGTCTACTGCCTCGGCGAAGAAGTCCGCTACCTGGTCTCCTTCCGCGTGGCCGACAACGAGGATGCCGGCATCGACGGCACCGAGGAGACCGACGGCATCGACGTGACCGCCGCCGATCTGGGCCCCCGCTTCCCCCGCGGCATCTTCGTCGGCCAGGACGGGCGCAACGAAGGTGCCGACAGCCAGAACTTCAAGATCGTGGACTGGCGGCGGATAGAAAGCGTGATCCCGGAAGGCCGCTGCCGGTAACGAAACAGGTAGGAGGGCCTTCAGGCCCGATCTATTCTCCTTTTGGCGTAGGCCCGCCATCGGGTGGGTAAGGGTCGCGGGGACGCTCAGTCGGACGTCCTGTCCTCCTTCGCTTCGGCCGGGCCTCCTTCCCGCCGTCATGGCTCCAGTCGGCCCGGACGACCCCGCAACCCTTACCCACCCGCTAACGGGCCCGTGGCCGAAAGGGATGGCACCGGTCAGCCGGCGCTACTGACTGGCAGCTCCGCCACGCCACCGGTAGCACGGCCGTCATGCGGGGGTATCCGTCGCCGCGACCTTTTGTCTGGAGCAAGACGGATGCCCCCGCAGGGCGGCCATAAGAGAAGGGGTCGGGAGGTAGGGATCGGGCCTGAAGGCCCTCCTACGAAATTGCGGCCGCCAGCCCGATCATCGCCAGCGTCGCCAGCACCGGGATCACCACCGTGATGATGCCCACGTCGCGATACGCTTCCTTGTGGGTCAGGCCGGTGATGGTGAGCATGGCGACCACCGCGCCGCAGTGAGGCAGCGAGTCGAAGCCGCCGCTGGCCATGGTGGCCAGGCGATGCAGCGTGCCGGGTTCGATGCCCATCTCCAGATAGGCCGGCGCCATGGTCTGCATGAAAATCTGCAGGCCGCCCGAGGCCGATCCCGTGATGCCGGCCACCAGGCTGACGGACCCGAACATGGAGACGAGCGGCGGCAGGCCCGACTCCAGCATCAGGCGGGTGAACTGCTCGAAGCCCGCCGTCTGCGTCACGACGCCGCCGAAGCCGATGACCGCCGCGGTGTTGATCAGCGGCATGATCGAGTCCTGCGTGCCGTGGCCCACCACCTCGAGCGCGCGGCCGCGCACCATCGGGAACATGAGCACCGCGAGCAGGGTGCCGGCGAGCAGCGCGATGCTGGGCCAGACGACGGGCTGGCCGTCGGCGAAACGCAGCAGCGCGAAGAACCAGCCCGACTGCGCCAGCGTGGCCTCGTCCAGCGACATGATGATCAGCCTCGGCGCCACGATCGTGCCCAGGACCAGCGCCAGCGGCAGCGCCGCCGGCAGCCAGTGCGGATAGCCGGGATCACCGGCGTTCGCGGTCGAGACGGGGTCGCTCGGCGCCGGCTGGAAATGCTCGCCGTTGGCGGCGGCGATGCGGCGCTGGCGCTCGAGATACCACATGCCGCCGGCGAACATCAGGGCGCCTCCGCCCACCCCGTACCAGCCGCCGGCGAACAGGGTGGTCTCCAGCGCCGCCGCCGAGATCACGTTGTGGATGGAGGGGGTGCCCGGCAGTGCCGTCAGCGTGAAAGTGCCGGCCCCCAGTGCCAGCGCGCCGCAGAACAGCCGCTTCGGGATGTCCGCCTGCTGCAGCAGCTTCAGCCCGAGCGGATACATGGCGAAGATCACCACGAAGACGACCACGCCACCGTAGGTCAGCAGCGCGCAGGCCAGCACCGTGATCCACAGCGCCCGGTGGGCACCCAGCCGCTCCACCAGCGCCAGCGCGATGCTGGCGGCCGCGTGGCTCTCGCCCATGACCCGCCCGAACATGGCGCCGGCGGCGAACAGCAGGAAGAACCGCCCCGCGAAGGTGAACGCGCCCAGCGGCCCGAACGAGAAATACTCGGTCAGCCCGGCGGCGACCGGCAGCTGGTTGGTGGCGATGACCACCACCGAGCACAGCAGCGCAGCAAAGACGATGTTGATGCCCCTGAGCGCCAGCCAGATGAGCAGCGCGACGCTGCCGATGAGACCGATGTATTCCATGCTCCCCCCGAAGCGGTTTCCGGCCCGGAGCAGTATACGCACTCATCGGCAGTGCCGGCGACGTCAGCCCCGCGAGGCCCGATGAGGGCGATCGCGACGATGCCGGTCGTCGGCCACCGGCACCTGCAGTGACTTCAGGAACTCGATTACCGCATCCCGCTCGTGCTCCGGCAGCGCCTGGAAGGCCTGCCGGGACGCGCGTGCCTCGCCGTCGTGGGCCAGAGTCGCCTCGCGCAGCGTGGTGTAGCGGCCGTGATGGAAATACGGCGGCTCGCTGGCCGCGCCCCACAGCCGCTTCGTCAGGAACCGCCGGTTGCCGGCGAAGAACCCCGGCGAGCCTGCCGGGTGATTGATGTCGATGGCCTCAATGCCGGCGGCCTGCGGCCCGGCCGTGATGTCGTGCAGCTTCAGGTCCGTGAACGCCGGCACCCACACCACGCCGTCGCGGGGCCGGAGCCGGCGGCCGGGCAGGTCGTCCCGGCTGAGATCCACGCGCACCGGGCGCGTATCGCCGGGCTGCAGATTGCCGGGCGGGTTGTAGGGGTTCGGCTCCGTGTACACCCAGCCCTCGTCCACCAGCGGCAGGGCCGGCACGTGGCAGTCGGCGCAGCCGATGCGCCGGAACAACTGCCCGCCCCGGCGCACGGCCCGCCGGGCCTCCCGGCCCCCGGGCAGCACCTGGCGCGGCGGCGGCAGCGTCGCCTGGAACAGGGTGGCCGCGGTGATGTCCGCGCGGGTCAGCTCGTCGGCGATGCCGTCGCCGTCGGCATCCACACCGTCGCCGAAGCGCTCCGCCGCCTGCATGCCGTGATGGTGATTGAAGGCATTACTCGTGAACTGGCGGAGGGACACCGCGCTGCCCGACTGGTGGAACGGATGGATGACCAGGCTCGGCGGGTCTTCGGCGCCCGCGCTCGCCACGCTCTGCGGCGGCAGGCCCTCCACCGCGGAGACATCCCAGACGCCGCCCGCCTCGCGGCGGATCACGCCGAAAGACACGCCCTTCGTCTCCAGTTCGAGGGCGCCGCCCGGCGGCGTGGCATCCCGGATGGTCTGCAGCTCGGCGGTCATCTGGCGGGCCAGCATCTCGATGTAGCCGGAGCCGTACATGCCGGGCGTCGCGCGGAAATTGCCGATGCTCTGCAGCGTGGTGAAGGCGCCCGCCTCGTCCCGCGAGCCCTTCAGCGGCACGGTGTCGTCCACGTCGAAGCTCGCGAAGTCGAAACGCTGGGCGGCGACGAACACGCCGGTGACGAAGTCGCCGCCGCCGCCGGGCCGGCCCGCCGGCACGTTGTGGCAGCCGGCACAGCTGTTGGCGTCCCGCCCCGACACCCGGTTGAAGCTGCGGGGAAAAACCAGCGGTGCCGCGGCATCGGCGAGCGGGCCGCCGGTGCCGTCGCTGAACGGACGCCCGGCGCCCTCCGCCGGCGTCCAGCGCGCCGTGAAGGCGGCCTCGCCGCGGCGCAGCAGCTCGTGCAGCGGCAGCCGGTGCTCCTCGCCGTCCTCGAGCCGCCGGTAGCCCGAACGTTCCTCGCCGATCCGCCCGGCCGAGGGTCCGACGATTCGTTCAGCCAATGGCCCGGCGACGGGTCCGGCAGCTGGACCCGCGGCCGGTTCAGCGACGGCCCCGGCGGTCACGTCTGCGCTCATCAGCAGCAATACGACGAGAGCCGCTGCGACCGTCCCGGCGCCGGCGCCCTTCCCTTCCTGGTATGTGTCCATGACCTCCTCCCCGGTTCGGTTGCGAAGGCGGCCGACACTAGGCCCGGGCGGCGGCTCGGGCGACCCGAATAACTGCGGCTACGGGCGGGATTGGGTAGACTGGCACCGTGTCTCTCGGGGGGAGCACCGCCATGCCGATCCGTTACCTGAAGATCGTCCTGATCGTGTTTCTGGGCCTGATGGCCCTTTTCTACGGCCTGCAGAACATCGTCAACCTGGAGGCCGCGCACCAGGTGGTCGCCGCCGTCCTCGCGATGGCCGACCACGAGTACTACGCCTCGTCGCTGGGGCCGCCGATGACGAGCCCGATCGTCTCGGGCCTGGCGCTCGCCGTCATCATCGCCGGCGAACTCGCCGCGGGTGTGGTGGCGCTGAAGGGCGCGTGGGACCTGTGGGCGAACCGCAGGGCGCCGGCGGCCGCGTTCAACGGCGCGAAGACCTGGGCGCTGCTGGGCGCCGGCATCGGCATGGTCGTGTGGTTCGGGTTCTTTCTGTCCATCGGCGGGTCATGGTTCCAGATGTGGCAGACCCAGCTCGGCGCGCAATCCCTGGACGGCGCGCTGCAGTACTTCCTCTGCTGCGCCATCGTCTTCGTCATCGTCAACATGGACGACGCCTGACACTTGGACGACGCGCCGAGCCGCACCGCCTTCGGCACTGCCTTCGCCCGCGCGGTGCACCGGCGCATCGACGATGCGCCTGCCGTCCTCGACGACGCCGTCGCAGAACGGCTGCTGCCCGCCTATCAGCAGCGCTACATTCGCCGCCTCGGGCGGCTGTCCCGATTCTGGCGTCGCTACTACGTGGGCCAGGCCGATGCCTTCACGGCGTTGCGCTCCCAGGTCGTCGTGCGCTGCCGCTACGCCGAAGACGCCCTCGCCGAGGCCCGCACCCACGGAGCCGGGCGCTACGTCATACTCGCCGCGGGCCTCGATACCTTCGCACTGCGGCAGCAGCCGCCGCTGATCGACGTGCTGGAGATCGACCATCCCGCCACCCAGCGGTGGAAGCAGGACCTGCTGCAAAGCCGGGGCCTGGAACTGCCGCCGGAGCTCGACTTCCTGCCGGTCGATTTCGAGGCCGTGAGCCTGGACGAAATCTGGCCCGGCCGTCCGTCCCCCGACTTCATCTCCTGGCTGGGCGCCACCTACTACCTCAGCCGCGACGCCATACGGAACACGCTGGCGGCGCTGGCCTCGTGCACCGCGCCCGGCTCCCGTATCGTCTTCGACTACTGGAGCGAGCATCCGCCCACCGCCGCCGGCAACCTGCTGCTGTGGGGCACGCGGCTGGCCGTCGCCCTGCAGCAGGAACCGATGCTGAGCTTCTTCGACCCGGACGAGATCGAAACCCTGGCCGCGGAGGCCGGCTGGAGCGTGACGGAACACCTGACGCCAGCGGCGCAGAACGAACGTTACCTGGCCGGACGGCGGGACGGACTCATCGTCCCCTCCTTCGCCCATCTCCTCGAGCTCACTAACGCGGCCGAGGGCTGAGCCGGGGCTGCATCGGCAGCGGCCACCGGTCCGAATAACCGGCCATGAACGCCGCTACCGCCACCGCCACAGCCGACGTCACGGTCTGGTACGACAGCGAGTGTCCGCTGTGCCTGCGGGAGATCGCGCTGATGCGGCGGCTCGACCGGCGCGGCGCCATCCGTTTTGTCGCCATCCAGGACGGCGGCGACTGCCCGCTCGACCGGTCCACGCTCCTCGAGCGCTTCCACGCGCAGGAGGACGGCCGGTCCATCGTCTCCGGCGCCGCGGCCTTCGCGGCGATGTGGCGGGCCATCCCGCTGCTGCGCCCACTCGGTCTGCTGGCGCGATTCCGGCCGGTGCTGTGGGTGCTCGAACGGCTCTACCGGGGATTCCTTCGTATCAGGCCGTGGTTGCAGCGGCGTTTCGGGGGCGTGGGTCGGGCCTGAAGGCCCTACTACGCGGGACGGCTGCTGTAGGAGGGCCTTCAGGCCCGGNNCCCCCCCCCCCCCCACCCCCGCCCCCATCCAATAGCCCCCCCCACACCATCGTCTCCCGCCCGCCCAGCCGCAGCCTCTGCCTGACACCGAACCCCAGTTTCTCCAGCACGCGGATGGACGCGGCGTTGTCCGGCGAGACCAGCGCCACGATGTCGGCGACGCCGAGGCCGCGTCCGTACGCCAGCACGGCCCGGGCCGCCTCCACGGCATAGCCCCGCCCCCGTGCCTCCGGCAGGAAGGCGAAGCCGACGTCCGTGACGTCGAGTTCCTCCCGGTACAACAGGCCGCAGACGCCCAGCGCCTCGCCGCTCTCCCGGCTGCCCACGAAGAACTGCCCGTAGCCCGGCCTGGGCTGGCAGGTCCATGCGCCCTCCCGGATGAAGCGCCGGGCGTCCTCGTCCGTGGTCAGCTGCTTGTCGCCGATGTGGGTGCGGAACGCCGCCTCGTTCACGAGGCGGAGCAGGAATCCGGCATCGTCTTCCCGCAGGCGGCGCAACGTGAGCCGCCGGGTCTGCGCGACGGGCCTCCCCTCGGCATCCGCCGGGGCGGTCGTCACCGGTCCGCCCCGGCGGCGCCCGTCACGCCCGGCCGGCTCAATCCCCGGCCCCTCGCATGCCGCGGGACCAGGCTTCCTTCAGCACGGGATACTGCTCGACCTTCAGCATCTGCTTGCCGGCGGCGCGGCGCGCGGCGGCACTGCCGGCCCGCTCCTGCGTGATGCGCCGCTGTTCCGCGTAGGGCAGCTGGGGCATCGCGTTGATACGTGCGGCCAGGCGCTGCAGCTCGCCGCTCAGCTCCTCGATCCTGGGGGCCGCGGCCGCGGCCGACTCCTCGTCGGTGACGCCTTCCAGCACGCCGGTGATCTCGGTAACCAGCTCGCGCTGGGCCTCCATGGCCTGCTCGTAGGCCGCCACGGCATCGCCGGGCCCGGCGTCGATGACGGTATCGGCAATGGCATCAGTATCGATATCGGTATCGGTATCGGTTTCCGGCTCGTTGCCGCAGGCGGCAATGGCGAGCACCGCGGCCAGTAGCAGCAGCGATCGAATCATGGACGAACTCCCGGATGGCATGCCGCCAGATTCTACAGGTAGGAGGGCCTTCAGGCCCGACCCCCGGGCGGCAACTCGGGGTCGGGCCTGAAGGCCCTCCTACACCTGTCAACCGTAGCGTTGCCCGCGCGTTGATGGATTACGTCAACAGCATCTGCAGGAGCAGCACCATGCGACAGGAATGGTTGGGAATCACGGTTCTGGGCGCCCTCGTCTCCCTTTCGGGACCGGCGCTGGCGGACCACAACAGCAAATGGGGCGAAGGCACGGCCAACATGCCGAACGACATCCACAACACCCGCATCGAGACGAGGGGCGACAACGAGACGTTCCGCGAGTTCGTGCAGAAGGGCAACGGCGCCGACTCGGTCAACCGCTATGCCTCGGAAGAGGACGAGACGCAGCCGGCCGCGGCCGCCCGCGAGAAGGGTGCCGACCGCAGGGCCGCCGAAGCCGGCGATGCCGGCAATGGCGGCAATGGCGGCAATGGCGTACGCGAGAATACCCGGGCGCAGAAACAGGAGCACCGGGCGGCCGAAGCCGCACCGACCGGATCCGAGGCGCGCAGCATGGAGCGCATCCGCGCCGAGCGGCGCATCGAGACCCGCTCGCGCGACGGGCTGAGAGGCAACGCGCGCGCCGCGAACCGCGCCGGCGGCCGCGGTCGCTGACGCCAACCCGGCACCTCAGGCGCCCCCGCCCCCGGGGCGCATGCTTGCCGGCGGATCCAGGGAAGGATCCGCCGGCTTTTTACGGCCGGTGTGCTAGATTGGCGGACCCCATTCCGGAACCGGAACCATGCACGTGTCCGCCGCCGTTACCCGGCTCTGGCCCCTGCTCCTGGCCGCCGTACTCGCGGCCTGCGCAACCCCGCCGGCCGAACCGCTCCGCGTCACCGGCGAGCGCCTTTTCATACCCGTGACGGTCAACGGCGTCGAGACCGAAGCCCTGCTGGATTCCGGCGCCGAGATGACGCTGATCGATGCGCACTTCGCCGAGCGTCTCGGACTGGCGTACGCGGGCGAGCACGTGGCGAAAGGAACCGGCGGCAGCGAGCCCATCCGCTTCGCGGAGAACGTCTCCATCCAGGCACCGGGCTTCGCCGCGGACGCGGTGACCGTCGCCGTGCTGGATCTGACGGACATCTCGGCCCGGCTCGTCGGCGAACCGGTGCACGTGGTGATGGGCCGGGAAATCTTCGATTCGGGCCGCTATCGGGTCGACATCGCGGGCCGGCGCTTCGAACGCGTATCGAGGTCGTCCCCACCGTCGGGTA
Organism: Lentisalinibacter orientalis; assembly: GCF_040706535.1. Lineage (NCBI taxonomy): Bacteria > Pseudomonadati > Pseudomonadota > Gammaproteobacteria > Woeseiales > Woeseiaceae > Lentisalinibacter > Lentisalinibacter orientalis. The sequence goes on along the minus strand of NZ_JAPDRJ010000001.1, from coordinate 1,215,740 downwards.
TCGCCCTGCCTCTCACCGAGCACCGCGGCATACGGCAGCTGCCGGTCAGCATCGACGACCTGCCGCCGACGGCTGCGGACTTCGACCTCGGCAACGGCAACGAAGTCCTCGTCGGCAGGGACTATGCCGCCGCCTCGGGCCTGCTCGAGGCGCACCCGGTCGTCGGCACCAAAGCGGGCGGCGGCATCGGCGGCGAGCTCGAGCGCGATCTCATCGTCGTGGACCGCCTCAGCGTCGGCGGCGTGGCCTTCGAGGACGTCACCGTCGCCATCGATCCCACGCCCACGGGTGCCGACGTCAACATCGGCGTGCGCATACTCCGGCATTTCGTCATCACGGTCGATTTCCCGCAGGACACCCTCTGGCTGCAGGCCAGGCCTTCCGTCGCGCAGTCCCCCTGACCGGCGCGCCGCGAACCACCCGGAGCGAAGCTCCTGAGCGCCCGGTCCAATTACGGGTTAGTATGGTTTCAGATGCAAGGATCGCATCCACACCAGGAACGACATCAATAACGACAATCGACCAAATATAAAAAGATAATCAGGGGGATAAATCATGAAGTCACAACTCACGACGCTGCTCGTGGCCGGCTCGCTGTTGCTGCTCGCCGGGCCCGCCTCGGCGCAGGACGCCTCACCGCAGATTCGGCCCGCCGAGTTCTTTCCCTGCACCTTCAACGAGGGCAGGGACATGGGCGACCTGGAGAAGGTCATCGCCCGCTGGAACGCTTTCACGGACGACAATGACGCCGACACCGGTTATCAGGCCTGGCTGCTCACGCCGGACTTCGTCAGCGGCGATCATGCCGGCTGGGATGTCGGCTGGCTCGGCGGATGGCCGAGCGGCGCGGACATGGGCAAGAGCCTCGATATCTGGCACACGAAAGGCGGCGAGCTGCAGCGCGCCTTCGCCGACGTGGTCACCTGCGCGGCGCACATGAACTACGCCGTCATGCCGATGAGAGAGGCCGCCGGCGAGCCGCCGAAAGCCCCGCTCCTGACGTTCGCCGACTGCGAAGTGGAGCGTAATGCCAACATGGAAGTGGGCCTGGGAGCGATCCGGGAATGGATCGAGTACGAGACCTCGGCCGGCGGCGACTCGCCGCACTGGGTCTTCTTCCCCGCCTACGGCGAGCCGGTGGATGCCGACTACGACTTCAAATGGGTGACCGGCTACCGCGACTACGCAGCCTTCGGCAAGGACTGGGACGCCTACGCCAACGAGGGCGGCTGGCAGAGGGCCCAGCAGATATTCCCGGGTGCGCTGGAATGCGACAGTCCGCGTGTCTACCGGGCGAAGCCGATCCGACTGCCCAAGGGGGGCTGACACACCGGACCGGATTCTGCTTCAGTCGCTGAACGTAGCGCAGCGTCACGAAAAAGCCGGAGTCCGCCGACATGGCATTCCGTCCGCACCTATAGGCCCGTCAGACCGGCGACCCCCACCAGGATGAGGTAGCCGGCAACGACGTAGTTCAACAGGCGGGGCACCACCAGGATCAGGATGCCCGCGAGGAGTGCGATCAGGGGCTGGAAAGCGAGGTGTATGGTCATATGTGTCCCGCCGGCCGTGCCGGGCCGACGACTCTCTTCAGCTTCGTCCCGCGAGAAGATGCAGGGAACATGCCAGCCGCAACGTGCCGGCCGGAGGCCCGCGGGCATGCCGCACCGGGCTGTCCGTGGCAAGGCCTGCGCACGTTCTTGCAGAAGTTGCACCATCGGCCGGCCCGGACGGTACCCGGACGAACCTCGACAGTAGCTGGAGCCCGCTGCCGCCCGGACGGGCGCGGTGCTAATCTACCGCCATGGACGGCCTGTTCAACAGACTGCACGATCGGCGGGAGCCGCCCGGCATCGAGCTGGACATCCTGCGGCGCATGCCGCGGATATTCCTGCTCGGCACCGCCGCGCCGTTCGTCCTCTCCGGCCTGATCCGGCTCTGGCTCGCCGGCGACCCCGGATTCGACGTGGCGAAGCGCATCGCCAGCGTGGACATATTCGCGATCGCGCTGGTGGTGACCTTCTGGACGGCTGCGCTCACCGTCTCCATCGCGTGCTTCATCATCTTCGTGATGAAGGGGCCTGGCTACGTGGCGGACGCCTATCACCTGGACGACTCGCCGGAGCCGGCCGCACGCCCGGACAGACTCCGGCCCTGAATCGGACGGCCCGGTCAGACCCGCGAGTAGACCTCCCGCATCACCTCCCCCACCTCGGTCATCGCCTGCGCGCCGTCGCCCTCGTAGGCCGCGCCGTGCATCGTCGCGCAGACCCGCGGGCTCAGCGCGGCGAGCCGAGCCAGGTGCGTGCCGGTATCCGGCGTCCACGGCATGTAACCGGCCATCGGGCTCTGCTGGTAGGTGGTCAGCGTCTCGCGGAAGCGCTCCGTGACGCTGTTGCCGGTGGCCGCTTCCACGTCGCCGAGCTGGTGCAGCAGATCCGAGCAGAACAGCACCCGCTCGGTCTCCTCGAACAGCATGGCGGCATCCCAGCCGTGGGGCAGGTGCGGCGTCGTGCAGAAATGGAATCGGCGGGCGCCGGTCGCAAAGGTCTCGCCGTCTTCCAGTATGCGCGGCGGGCGCTCGGCGTAGTCGCCCAGGAAGACCATCGCGCCCACGTGGCTGCTCACGGCGGCCGCGGCCGGCGCCGCCTCGAGCCAGCGGTTCAGCGATCCGCACTCGTCCGGCTCGAAGTGGCTGAAGCCGATCCAGCGCAGGCTCGCCGGGTCGATCACGCTGCCGACCGCCTCGTACACGGCCGGGAAGATCGACTGCATGCCCGTGTGGTAGAGCAGGGGTTCCTCGTCGCGGACGAGGAACTGGTTGAACTGGATGCCGGCCTCGGGCACGAAGGTGGAGATGCGGAACACGTCCGCGGCGATCTCGGTGATGGTGGTCATACCGCTCCCCTGATCTGACGACCACCCCGAAGCATACGCCGTTTGCGGCGAGGCGGCATTGGCCGCACCCGGGCCGCACCCGGGCCGCACCCGGACCATATAACGAGATGGAATACCACGGTAACAAAGCTCTATTTCACGCCGGACACCCGCGCCGGTAGCCTTCCCCGGCCCAGTATCCATCAGCCGGGAGAGAGATGATGTCTGCAACCGAAGAATTCCTTGCCGCCAACGAACGCTACGCCGAGACCTTCGACAAGGGCGACAAGCCCATGCCACCGGGCAAGAAGGTGTCCGTGGTCGCCTGCATGGACGCGCGGATCGAGACCGGGCGCCTGCTCGGCCTCGAGGAAGGCGACGCCCACGTGATCCGCAACGCCGGCGGCGTGGTCACCGACGACGTGATCCGCTCGCTGGCCATCTCCCAGCGCCTGCTCGGCACCCGGGAGATCGTGCTGATCCACCACACCGACTGCGGCATGCTGACCTTCAGGGACGATGCCGTGAAGGCGGAGATCGAGGAGGAGACCGGCGTGCGGCCGCACTTCGCGCTGGAGGCGTTCCCGGACCCGGCCGAAGATGTGGTGCAGTCGATCCGACGCATCCGTAACAGCCCCTTCGTGCCGCACAAGGACGCAGTGCGGGGATTCGTGTACGACGTGAAGACGGGGCGGCTGAACGAGGTGGAGGCGGCCTGAGGAGTCGGGGCTGAGGCCTTTGGGTATCGGGCCTGAAGGCCTTTGGGTGTCGGGCCTGAAGGCCCTCCTACCGTGCGATTGCTTGACCCGGGGGCGTGGGGATGCAAGCCTGACGGGGTGATCTAACCCGGCGTGCACCGCCGGAACGGAGCGCTGCATGCCGAACGAGACTTGGAGGTTCTTCCAGGCCTTCATGAAAGCCCCGATGGTCGTGGCCTCGGTCGTACCGAGTTCACTCTTCCTGAAGCGCCGCATCGTCGCGGCGGCCGACCTGGCGAACGCCGGGGTCGTCGTGGAACTCGGTGCGGGCACCGGCGGCACCACCCGGGCATTGCTCGAGGCCATGGGCAGCCGTGGCAGGCTGATCGCCATCGAGCGCACCGCCGACTTCGTGCCCGGGCTGGAGGCCATCGAGGACGAGCGCTTCGAAGTCGTACATGGCTGCGCGAGCACCATCGGCGAGGTACTGGCGGAGCGAGGCTACGCCGGCGCCGACGTCGTCGTCTCCGGCATCCCCTTCTCCACCATGCCGGAGGCGCTCTCCGCTGAGATCATCACGGCGGTCCACGACGCCCTCAACCCGGGCGGGCACTTCGTTGCCTATCAGTTCAGCGGCCGCGTGGCCGACTACACCCGGCCGGTGATGGGCCGCCCGACGATCCAGCGCGAGATCCTGAACGTGCCGCCCATGCGCGTGTTTACGTGGGAGAAGAAGCGGGCCGACCTCGACGCTGCCGCCAACGCGGCGTAGTCTGGGCGAGGCGCGGGTATCCGCGCGTGCCCGGAGTGCCACCGTGAAGCGACCGTCCTTCTCTGCCATCGCCATCGTGACCCTGGCAACCCTGGCGCTCGGCCTGGGCGCCTGCACGGGTCTGCGGCCGGGTTTCGAGACGCCGACCGTGACGGTGAGTTCCTTCCGCCCGCTGCCCGGCGATGGCGCCGTGCCCCGCTTCGAGATCGGGCTGCACATCGTGAATCCCAACCGGGAGGCGCTGAAACTGCAGGGCCTCGCCTATACCGTCAGCCTGGAAGGCCGGGAACTCGTGAAAGGCGTGGACAACGACCTGCCCGTGATCGAGGGCTACGGCGAAGGGGACGTGACGCTGGTGGCCACCCCGAACCTCCTCGGCGGCATCCGTCTCGTCACGGACCTGATGGCCACCCCGCGCGACCGCTTCTCCTACGCGCTGGAGGCGAAGCTGGACGTGGGCCGATTCACGCCGGCGATCCGGGTAAGGGACGAGGGCGAGATCGCGCTGCGATAGCGACGCAGGGATAGCGACGTAGGAGGGGCTTTAGCCCCGATCCATTAAATCAATCGGGCCTGAAGGCCCTCCTACCTCCTGCACTCAATTGCCTCCAAACGGGACGTCGCATCCCTCGTAGGTCTCGGTGCCCGCGATCGGCCGCGCCAGGCCCAGCTTGTCGGTGCCGCTCTCTATCTTCCTGGCCTGGGACGGCGTCGGTGTCGACAGGCCCGTCAGGCAGATGCGGTCCCGCGCCGAGCGTACGCCGTAGGTGCAGAGCCCGTCCCTGCCTCCGTCTGCACATTCCACCCCGATCTGCTGCACCGGCGCGTTCAGGAAGACGGTGTTGCCGCTCTCGTCGACGGAATCGTCCCAGGTGAAGATGATGGTATAGGCCTCCGGCAGCGGATTGCCCTGCGCGTCCACCCGGTTCTGCGGGATGACGTTGTCGATCGGCAGCCTGAGCGGATCGTCCCGCCGGTAGACCGGGTCCCCGTTCTTGTCCAGCAGCGTGACCCGCATCGTGTCGTCCTTCTCGACGCCCTGGTCGCCGATGGCGATAAGCGGCCGGGGCTCGCTGTCCACGAAGATCGGGTCTCGCGTGACCAGCGTTGGCAGATTGTCCTTGTCCGCATCGAAATTCGGCCGCAGCACCACCCGGTACAGCCCGCGCGGCACCCGCTCCAGCACCTTCAGGCCCACCTTGGTGCCTTCCTCGTTCACCTGCCGCGTCAGGGGCAGCGTATACACGACGCTGGTATCCGACTCGCTGACGAGATCCCAGATGGCGGAGTCGCCGTACAGGTCCATCCGGAAACCGAGAACGGTGATCTCCTCGCCCGGCTGCACGATGGGCGGATCCACGCCGCCGAGACCGCCCAGTCCCAGTAACAGCTCGTTGTCACCGGGTACCGGGACACGCAGCTTGTTGCCGGGGTAACTGTCATAGGCGTTGTTGCCGTCGGTGTCGCCGATGGCCAGCTCGACCTCCAGCGGTCCGCTGCCCAGCTGCGAGAAATCGATCGCGGAGAACGGCATCTCCAGCCGGGTGCACGCAAATCCGCAGTTGCCGATGCCGGAGATGTCCGTCTCGATGTAGCCGACCTCCGTCGAGTTACCGAACTGGTCCCGGATCACGAGTTGCGGACACCAGCCTTCGCCGAGACATGGCGCCGGCGCGTCGGGGTCCAGATTGCCGAGCCAGTCGCCTTCCAGCACCAGCGTGCGGTCAGTGTCGAACGCGTCGATGGTCTGCGGCGTCATCTTGCGAATCTGGGCTCGCGGTTCGATCTTGAACACGAAGCGTTCCGGGGTGAAGACGGCGCTGCCGAGATCGCGCACGAACTCGTAGATCTCGACAAACTTGAATATCTGCTTGGAATCCGGCCATTTGTCGGTAATCCGCTTCTCGATCGCATCCGCGCCCTCGCCCTGCAGGAACTTGGTCATGCAGTTGTACAGCTGGGGGCCGAGCTGCCCCTTCACGTATTTGCGGGCCCAGTCCGAGACGGTGGCGTCGAACGCGGCGGCGAGTTCGTCGGCCGGATCCGCCTTGATCTTGTCTTCGTCGGTCTCCAGGCGCTTGACGAGACGATCGATGGCGTCCCGCAGCGCCGGGTCGCCCATCAACCCGTCGATCATGCAGCGCCCGATCTTGTTGCGGGTATCGCTTTCGCCCACTTCGGCCAGGTCGAGGATCCAGGGGATGATGGCCTCCAGCCACATTCGTATCCGCAACGTGCGCACGAGTTCCTTCTGGGTCTCGCTCAGGGGTTTGGCGGGGTTGAACAGCCCGTAGCCGCTGGTGATCACCTCGATATAGCACTCCTCCATGTGGCACAGCGGCGTGCCGTCGTCACCGCGGAGGTAATAACCCCCGTTGTCGCCGGCGGCGTACTGGTAGGCGAGATCCGCGAAGGAAGAGCGGGAGTGGCGCCGCACGACCTCCTTCGGGTTCTGGCTCGCATAGGCGGCCTGCGCCATCTCGCCGAGGATCGCATCCGGGTCGCGGAAGCCGGGTTTGAACACCGCGGCGCTCAGCACGACCTTGCCGTCGACCTGCATGCAGAGGTCCGACCGCCAGAGGGCGCGGTACTCGTCCGCAGCGGTCGCGATCTCGTGCGCCTGTTTCCATTGCACTTCCTCGGGGCCGTAGCTGCAGCCGCCGATGCTGAACAGGCCGGGCACGGTGACGTCGGCGTCCCCATGACGCAGCACGGTGACCTGGGAGTTTTCGTTGCCGAAGGTCTGGCGGACGGCCTCACCTTCCGGATCCGGGTCGTCGATCGTCGACGCCACGATGGAGTCCAGCTGCTTGCCGTTGGTCGGCGTCCGCGGCTCGGACGAGGTCACGGTCCGCCCGCCATCGCCCGTTGCCTTTTCAGGGGTGCCGGCCGTGACGGCAGTCTCCGCCGTGAGCGATTCCCAGGAGCGCGCGACGGCGCTGACCGTGGAGTCCTCCGGTGCTGCTCCGCGCCCGGCGATGTGTTCCGTCATCGTGACCAGGTAGTCCCGTGCGGCGGGCGTCGTCAGTGCGCGTTCGAGCGAACCGCGTATTGCCGACCAGTCGTCGCCGCCCAGCCCGTCCAGATACCGGCGGATCCCCATCAGGCGGCCGACCAGCGTGCTGCGCTCCGATACCTCGGCCACCCTGTCGCCCGGCCACACAATGACCTCGAGGATGCCAGGGGAGCGCACGGCCCCGTCCTGGCCGACCACGTCGAAGCTCAGGGTCGTCGGCGCCCAGGCCGGGAGACTCGCTGTCAGCGTTTCGCCGTATGCAAGCGCCTGCCGGCCTCCGCCCAGGCGGACCGTCAGGTGCTCACCCTGGGCCAGCGGCAGATCGCCCGCGATCGTGATGCCCACTTCCTGGCGCAGATCGACGGCCAGGGCATTCGAGAGGCCCGCGCCGGTCCGTGCCAGCAGCCGATTGCCGCGAGCGGCCTCCGGCAGCGTCAGCGTCAGCGCGTCCGGGCCCTGCCCGGTAATCGGGATTGGCTCGCCGCCAAGGGTGACGGTCTGCACCCGGTCCAGGTTACGTCCGTCCAGGGTCAGCCGGCCGCCCGCGCTCGCGCTGCCGTCCAGCGGGAACAGCAGCGGCTCGTCGAGGCGCAGCGCGCGCAGCTCGTAGTTCTGCCCGCGCGAGGAGCCGACGACGACATGGGCACCGAACGAGTCGGGCTCCGGCATGACTTCCAGCAGCCCTTCGCCGGCAATGCTCGCCCTCGCCGCGCGGTAACCCTTGCCGCTGCGGAAAACCACCCAGATGCCGTTGCTGCCGTAGGCCGGCAGTCCCGTCACCTCCAGCTGCAGGGGATGGCCTTCCAGCGCCACATCGTCCACACGGCGGCCGTCGATCACAGACCACGCCGCCTCGACGGTCAGCGACTGATCCGACGACGGGTCGGCCATGCGCGGCCGGGTCGCCGGAGCCGGGTCGAATTCGTCGGGGATGCCATCGCCGTCGGCGTCGACGAAACGCAGACCCTGTTGCAGCCAGGTGTCCAGAGTCATGCTCTCGGCGATCTTCCCGGCATCGAAGCCCGCATCGGCCGGGGTGTCGTCTTCATCGCCCGGCTCCTCTTCTCTGCCGCCGTCGTCGTCGGTCTCGTCACCGGACTCGTCGCCGGTGCCGTCACCGGCGTCGCCGCCATCATTGCCGCCGCCTGCAACGGGCGGTGCCGGTGCCGGCTCGGCGGCGGTGCCGCCGCCACCGCCACCGCCGCACGCGGTGAGACCCGCGGCGAGCAGCACGGCCAGGCAGAACGCGGCCAGACGGGATACGCGATTCCCTGTGCTCATCTCGATACTCATCACGGTGCCACCACCTCGATCTCCACCGGCAGCTCGATCACGAACTCGCCGTCTGTCACCTCGATGCCAAACGAGGTTGCACCCGTCGTCGCGCTGCCCAGGCCGAACAGATAGAGGCTGTCCGGAGCCGGGTCGCCGTCGCCGTCCTCGGCCTCGTACAGTGCCCCGGCTTCCACGCTCGCGAACGGCCGGCAGCCGACGCCCTCCTGGGCCACTTCCAGCGAGGGCACGAGCAACACGTCGCAGATCCCGAACGTGGCCGTGCTCACGAAGGCGCCGAAGGTATCGGGTGCCGCAACCAGGAACTCGTAGGGCGCGCTCTCCGAGAACTCGACGGGCCAGCGGCCGTCGAAACTGCCCGGCACCGTAGCGTAGAGCTCCAGCGCCGGGTCCGCGCCGGCCGCCGGATTCACGCGATAGACGAAGCGCTCCGCGTTCGTGTCGTGATCCTGCACCTGCCAGTACAGCTGCCCGCCGATCACATCCAGCGCACCCATGTGGTTACTCAACGCCGGGAATACGCCGATGTTCAGCTCGGCCACCGTGCCGTCCGCCGGATCGCCCGACCAGGTCAGCATGGAAAGCGGATCGCCGTTGTTCCCCTTCCGTGCGGACGGCGCGACGACCATGACCACCCGGCCGTCCGGCATGACCACCGTTTCGGGCGCCACGTCGATGGGTGACAGCGTCTCGATCAGCGCGGCCGGCTCGAGCAGCGTCTCGCCGCTGATCTGATCGACCACGAAGGCATTCGGCTCGATGAGGAAAGTGGCGAAGCCGATCGGCTCGCCGCCGGCCTCCTCGAGGCTTGCGAACAGCAGGGCCGTCTCACCGGTCTGCTCGATGCCGAGCAGCGTGTCGTCCGTGGCGGTGGCGCCGAAATCGGCCTTCGTGAACACGGTGGTGAACTCGTTGCCGCCCGGCTCGGTGCACCAGAGCCCGAACTCGCCGAGCAGCGCGCAGTAGCGCTGGTCCACCACGACGCTTCGCATCGGCACACTGCCGGCGCAGCTGCCGTAGGGCGCAGAGACCGTGCCGTCGGCCGCGTCCACCCGGTACCAGCGGTTCTCGCCGGCCGCCGGATCCGGGCCGCAGTAGTGCAGATCGCCGGTGCGCGGGTCGACCGCCGTTTCGGTGATCAGCACACCCGCCAGGCTCTCCGGCGGCACCACGGAGATCAGCGTCTCGGCCGCCGCCGGGTCGTAGCGGAACAGCTCGCCGCCGGCGAGGAACCAGGCGGCCGGCGCGCCGCGGACCGTGCTGAAGCCTTCGGCAGCGGCCTCGAGCACCAGGCTGCGCGTGCGCGTCGAGAGGTCATAGGCGACCACCCGATCGGTGCCGGCGAAGTCCTCGGCCGCGCCGGTCTCGGACAGGACCACCAGGCCGCCGTCGGCGAACACCTCCCAGCTCACGATCTGCGGATCGGACAGACGGCCGGCCAGCAGGTTGGCAGGCGTGAAAGCGGCGTCGTAATAGGTGGTGAACAGCAGGTCCACGCCGCCATTGAAGAGGTTACCGCCGCCCTCGATGACCGCGCCGTCGGGATACTGTCCGGGCACGACGGCGCCCATGACCAGCGCGTCGGCGATGATGAACTCCATGGCGTACTCGGTGCCGGGGACGACGGGCACCGCGCCGAAGCGGAACTCCATTAACGTGCCGCGCGGCACGTCCGGCAGGGTGGCGGTGACGAGCGGCTCACCGACCCGCAGCGCAGACCGCGGCCAGACGTTGACGGTGACGTCGGAAGAGAACGCGCCCGTGCCACTCAGGAAGGCGTCGATGCCGGTCAGCGACGCCTGCTGCGGCACGAAGGTCTGTACCACCGGATCGCCGAGGCCGCCGCTGATGGTGCCCCCGCTCACCTGGTCCGCGAGTGGCACCGACGGGACGAAGGCCTCGTCGTAATAGGTGCGGAAGAATACGTCCGAACCGGTGCGGCCCACGACCTCGCCATCGGCGTAGCCGTCGCCGGTGGTACCGATCAGCAGCGTGGAGAAACGGAACTCCAGCGCATAGGCCTGACCCGGCACGACCGGTATCGGATCGAAACGGAACGGGATCTCGGTGAGGCGCGGGTGATCCGTGATGGTCGCGGTCGCCAGCGGTTCGCCGACACCGACGGCACCCGCGAACCAGACGTTGAGGGTGACGTCCGCCGTCAGCTCCGACGTCCCGTTCAGATAGGCGTCTACGCCGGCGAGATTGGTCTGCTGCGGCACGAAGGTCTGCACCACCGGCGTGCCGATGCCGCCGCTGACGCCCGCATCGTTCACCTGATCGAGCGCCAGCACGGGCTCGGTCGTCGACGAATAGAGGAAGCCCGTGCCGGTGTCCTCGACCCGGCCGATGGAGGGCTGGCGGAGGATCGCGCCGATCGTGAGGATATCCTCGTCCGGATCCTCGGCGAAGGCGAGCAGCTGCTCATAGGTCCACTCGAAGGTGTCACCGCTAACGACCTGCGCGAAGGGCGCGGCCGCGACGAACGGCGGGTCGTTGACCGGATTCACCGTGACGGTGACCTGGCCGATATCCGCCAGGCCCGACTGGTTGGTGACCACCACCTCGAACTCGAGGTCCAGCGGCTGCAGGGTGACCGGCGCCGTGAACGTGGCCTGGCTCGTGTTGTCTCCCTGGAGCGGTACCGTCGGTGCGCCGGTATCGATCTGCGCCCAGGAATAGCTGAGCGTCTCGCCGTTCGGGTCGGTACTGCCGGAGGCGTCCAGGGTGACCGGCTCGCGCTCGTCGGCGACGAGAGCAGTGCTCGCCAGCAGCACGTCCGGCGGCAGTGCGGAGGCCTCGGTATCGTTCAGCGTGACCAGCACGACCCCGTCGTCGGCCACGGTGGCGTTGTCGGCGCTGGTGATGCGCACGGAGAACGACTCGGCGCCCTCGTCGACGCCGTCGGCGAATATCGGCACCTCGATGAGCGCGCTCATCTGGCCGGGCTCGATGGTCACGCAGCCCGTGACGGCCTGGAAATCCTCGCCGGCCGTGGCAGTGTCCGCCACATCGACGAAGGCCTCGTAGCAGACGGTGACCGCCTCGTCGTACATGCGGTTGAGTTGCACGGCGACCAGCGCGCTGCCACCCGGACCGGCGGGTTCGAAGACGACGAAGTCGGCCTCCACCGTCACCGTCGGCAGCACCGGGTTGTCGCTGCATTCGTCGAAGGCGTCATTCGGGCAGGGATCTGCGCCGTCGGCCACGCCGTCGGCATCGCTGTCCGTCACCCAGGGCAGGGTCAGCCGGTCCACCGGCACGCCCACCTCGGCGATGTTCACGAAGCCGTCGGCGTCCGAATCGCTGTCGCGGACGAGCAGGGTGGCGTCCGCCTGTATCTCGGGCGCGGCGCCGGGCAGCAGATTCAGCCGCACCTGGTAACGGCGCTCCCGGTCGGCCTCGAGCCTTGCCGTCAGCTCCGCCTCGTCAAACCATACCGGGCAGCGATCGAGGAACGCATTCCAGTCCGCCTCGTCGGCCTGCAGGATGGGCACGAGCTCCGCCCGTATGAGGCAGCTGCCGTCGAAACTGCGGCGCAACTGCGCCGCCATGTAATCGTCCGAGCGCGTCCCGGGCACGCCGGCGTAGAAACGCGCTCGCAGCCACTCGCCCAGCGTCGCCAGCGGATTGCCGGTGGCCAGGGCCGCGACCACTTCGGCGTGGCTGTCGTCCAGGGTGAAGTCGTCCGCGCCGAGTGCGCCGAGGGCATCCTCCCATTCGGTCACGTAGGGCGAAGGTTCGCCGGACAGGCCGCCGAACACCGGCTCCGCGGGCAGCCACTCGTACACCGGCTGGCCCGGCTGGAACACGCGGGTGAGGATCTGCAGGTCCTCGTCGCCGGCCAGCCGCGCCTCCTCGCTGAGTGCGGACTCGATCACGGCGACTTCGAGGGTGCTGGCCTCGTCCAGCACCGGCGTGGCGGGCAGCACCAGCCGGACGGCGAGGAAGTCGACGAATGCCGCGCGCCACTCGTCCGGCGTCGTCCAGGTGCCCTCGCCCCGCTCCGTGAGCATGTCCACCGGGGTCACGTCGGACTCCCGCGGCAGCCACAGCTTGTAGACGCGGCTGTAGCCGAGAGGCCGCTCCCACGCCGTTTCGGCCGGCGGCGCGTAGCGGTGCACCGCGCCCAGCACCAGGCTGTCGCCGGCGGGCAGCCGCATCTCGGGCAGATCGTCGGCTGCCAGGGCCGCACCGACGCCGCTCATGCGACGGCGCGGCGCGATCTGATCCGCCGTCAGCCCGGCAGCGGTGATCTCGTCGTCCCGCAACAGGGTAGCGGCGTCGAAGGCCACGCGCCCTGCCAGGTCCGCGGCCGCCACGTTCCACCAGCGCATGCCCTGCCGGGTGCCGCCGATGCCGTTGGCGAAGGCGGTGTCGTTGAACAGCGTGAAGACGAGGTCCGTATCGCCCGCCACCGCCGCGCCGTCGATCTCCACCACGCCGCCTCCGGCCAGCGTATCGGCGCCGGTCGTCTGCAGCGCGGCCGCGCTCTTGCGGAACTCCAGGTACACCGGCTGGCCCGGCTGCAGAGCCACCGGCTCGAAGCGGAAACTGACCGGCAGCGCGGTGCCCGGATCGATCGGCACGTCCTCCAGCGTCCGCGACACCAGCAGCTCGCCGTCGCGCAGCGAGCCCTGCCAGACATTCAGCGTGATGTCGTCGAGCGTCCGGGTCTCGTCCGCCATAGCCGTGACCGCCACGTCGACGCCGGCGAGGTTATCGGCGCTCGCCGTGAAACTCTGCACCACGATGCCGGGGTAGGGGTCGGCGGCGGCCGCGCCCGCGCTCTGCTGGCCGGCGGTCACCGCGGCCGGCGGCGGCGTCACCAGGCTGCCGGCGCCCGGCGCCACGGTGCGCTCCACCTCGTACAGCCGGCTGGCTGCGGGGAAGTCCTTGAAGCGCAGACGCTGCTGCTCGTCGAATTCGGTCGCCAGGGTGCCATCCGGTTCGGGAGCCGACACCTCGCCGGTGCAATCGGCCGGATCGGCCGAGACGACGTAGTTGCCACCGCTCGAATTGCCGCTGACGAACGCGCGCAGCGCGAAGGTGGAGACGCTGTCACCCGGAGCGAACGGCTCGGTACCTACCGGTACGCTGCCGTAGATCCGCCAGTTCGAGCCAGATATCGATTCGATGCTGAAATCGGCGATGGGCCCGTCCAGCCAGCGGTCTGGCGGGAATTCGCCGGTGTCCTTCGGCGAGCTGCGAACGATGGGCTCCTGGCGGGTGATCTGCGTCTGCTCGCCGAAGTTCACGCGGATCGCTTCCTCGCCCGAACGGAAGGGGAAGCCGTCGGCGCCGACGCCGACGACGATGTCGTAGCCCTCGACGTCGTCGGCCTCGGCGAAGAACCGCAGGTCGAAGTAGAAGATGTCGCCGTCCGTGCAGAACGTCGCGTCCTGAACCCGGGTGGGGCTGCCCGGCTCGAACAACTGGTAATCGACGTTGGGGGTGCCGCCCGTAGTGCCGCCCGAGCCGTCGCCGAGATCGATGCCGGTCACCGGCTCGCCGAGCTGTGGTTCCGGGTCGAGATGGTTGGTACCGCGCAGGATCTCGTCGAAGTCCGACCAGTTGTCCGCATCGGAGTCCAGCGGCAGTCCCGCTGCGTCGAGGCAGCTGGTGTCGCCCGTGACCGGCGCGCCGGTGGCCGGGTCGAGGCAGTAGCGGCGCAGCCACTCGTCGAACTCGCTCCAGCCGTCGCCGTCGGTATCGGCGGTCCAGTCGTCCTCGAGCGGATTCAGGCCCATGTCGATCTCGACCGCGTCGGGTATGCCGTCGCCGTCGGTGTCGCGGCGCTGCTGGGAGGGGTCGATGACCAGGTTGAAAGTGGCCTGATCCGTGGCGACCACGCTGCCGCCGGAGCTCAGCTGCGCCTGCACCGAGAAGCTGCCGTTATCCACCAGGTAGAGCACCTCCTGGTAGTAGCCGTTCTCGCCGACGACTTCGTCGCTCTGCGCGATCGCCACGGTGTCGCTGCGCACGACAGTGGTGGTGGCCGTGTCGGTGACGCTCCAGCTGAGCGAGTGGTCGGCGGCAGCCAGCCGTTCGGCGCTGACACCGATGGTCACGGCGACGGTGCCGGTGTAGTCGCCGCCGGCCGGGTTGATCACGAGGTCGCGGTGGCCGCCCGCATCGCCGGCGCCGAGCACGAGCGCGGCGTCGCCGATGCCGATCAACGACACCGCCGGCTGCCCGGACGTCATGGGAACCGTGCTCGACGGCAGGGTGTTGATGAGGACCGGGTCGCCTACGCCGATGCCGAGCAGGCTGGCGTAATCCTTCGTGACCTGGTTCAGCCACGCGCCGTCGCTGTAGCCGGTGACCTGGCCCGTCTGCGGGTCCACCAGCCAGAGGTTGGCCGTGTCGCCGTTGAACAGCGGGCTCGCCGCCTCCTGGGCGCCTGCTATTCCCGAGAGACCGGCCAGCAGCAGCGCAGCCGCGGCCGGTGCCGGCGAGATGGTCCTTGCCCTGCGCATCAGTTGGCCCCTCCCACCCAGTCGCTGACCCGCCACTC
Organism: Lentisalinibacter orientalis; assembly: GCF_040706535.1. Taxonomy (NCBI): domain Bacteria; kingdom Pseudomonadati; phylum Pseudomonadota; class Gammaproteobacteria; order Woeseiales; family Woeseiaceae; genus Lentisalinibacter; species Lentisalinibacter orientalis. The sequence continues at coordinate 1,200,567 of NZ_JAPDRJ010000001.1, read as the reverse complement.
CACCGGCGCCTGGTTCTCGTCGAAGTACACCGCCTGGTACCGCCACTCGTAGGGCTCGGCACCCGCGTTGTCCCGCGACAGGCGGAACGGATAGCGATCGACGAACCAGACGGCGACACCCGCACCCGTGAAATCGCTATTGTCCACCAGCTCGATGTACGGATCGTTCAGCGTCCAGATGGAGATGTTGCGGTCCGAGATCTCGATGACCTCGCGGTCGAAATGCACGTAGTCGATCAGCGGCGAGATCTGGATCCAGTCGGAGGGCGGCTCCGCACTGCCCTGGACCCGACTCTGCCGGTACAGAATGAAATCCAGTGCTTCGGCGATGGCCGAGCGGCTCCGCGCGAGCCCGCCGGAAAGGCACTGGTAGGTATCGAAGTTGCGCTCGGCGATATCGGGCACCACCGGGTCGGTGACGTTGCCCTGCCCCGGCCGCAGCAGCTGGCAGTCGGGGAAATCCTGGATGCCGTTCGGCGCCGGCAGCAGCGCGGGCGTCTGCGTGAGCTCCAGCGCGAGGAAAGGCTGCAGCTGGCGGAAGCCGGTGATGAAACCCGCCGCCAGCGGCTCTCCCTGGGGCACACCGGTCACCAGCGGCCAGGGCAGATACTCGGGCAGGTCCTCGCCGCCGGCCGTGCGGGTGAAGCAGCGCTCCGTGGTCCAGTCCGACGTGCGCGCCCGGCCGTTGCCGTCATCGCGGCCTACCGAGAGCAGGCTGAGGCAGAAACGGTCCCTGCTGCCCTGCCGGGGATCGACGGGCACGTTGAAGCTCACGCTGGCGCCCGGCTCCTCCGCCATTACGGGGATACTCTCGACCGAGCGCCTGGTCTCGCCGCCGGGCGGCTCGTAGTCCAGCCGCGCCAGCGTCGTCGCCACCTCCTCGGCCGGCAGCCGGAAGGTGAAGCGGGCCAGCGAGTCGTCGACGGCGAAGGTCAGTATCTGCGGCGGCGCCGGCGGCTTCGGATTCGACGGCGCCAGCGTGCACGGGATGTGCACCACCGCCGAGATGTTGTTGTTCTCGTCGCTGGCGATGGCGTAGCCGCAGAACTGCCCGCCGCGGGGCCGATAGTTGATGAGTCCGCCCGGATCGCAGGTGCTGCCGACGCGGGTGGAAGTGCCGTCCATGTTCTCGAACAGGGCAATGCAGGTGCGGCTGGTCGGGTCGTCGGGCTGGTTCACCGTTACCGTCACGCCGCCGGGCACGAGGTCGCCGGCCTCGGCGGGAACCAGGTCGTCGACGAGTTCCGGTACGAGGCGGACGCTGCCCGTCTTACAGAAGTCGATGTTCTCCGGAATCGCCACATCGCAGGCCACGCCGCCGGTCTTCTCCGTGGCCGGGAACTCGATCACCACGTCCTGGTTCTCGCACTGGGACGCGATCTGCTGACACTGGTTCGTGTTGGGCGACAGGAGAGAGGAGGCAGTGTAAGAGCCCGAGGCACAGCTGATCGTGAAGCTCGTGCCCTTCTCGTCCTTGTCGCTGCTGATCTCCTCCTCGAAGCTCCAGGCCGCGTTCGGATCGGTCTCGGCGCGGCAGCCGCGCACGACCTCTCCCGGCTTCTCCACGTCGACCAGCGGCGGCGGCGGCGGATCCCGGTCAGGGAAGATGCCGCGCTGGGGCGAACTCAGGTGGCTCAGCCGTCCCACCGGCGCAGCCGGCGTGACCGCCTCCGAGGCGATGCGGTACCAGTACACGGCATCCCGGTTGTCCTGCACGATGTTGCCCTGGGAATCCCGCTCGACGAAGGCAGGCACGCGGTCCCGCAGCCGCACCACGGGCCGGGCGTTCGGATTGAACAGGCGGGGAATCGAGAGTTCGGCGCCGCTGTTCGTCGCCGGCCAGATCAGGTAGTTCGGCGCGCCGTCCGGCTGCCGGGTGGCGTCGCACTGGCTGCCGAGGCTGCGCTCGAACAGGTCATAGCGCCCGTTGCCGTCGAGGTCCGGCACCTCGGCCTTGTCCTCGACGCCGTCGCCGTCGCTGTCGCGGAAGCGGCCGGCCACGTCGAAATCGGTGAAGCGGTAGACGCGGTAGCGGTTCACGTCCAGCCGTACGCTGTTGTTCCGGCCCGCCGCACAGTTGCCGCCCAGCGGCGCATATTCCAGCAAGCCGGTGGTGGTCGCCTCGATCACGTTGCAGAACAGCCGCGTGCCGGTATAGGCGTCGGCGTAGGTATCGACATTCACCTCGTCCCAGGTGAGCGCGAGCGTCTCGGGGGCGCCGGTTAGATCCGGGCTGGTGCGGTCCGGGAAGGTGCGCACGTTCCAGGGCGCCGGCGGCCGGGTCAGGTACGGCACCTGCACGATCGTCGCGGCCGTGGGGCCGTAGCTGCCCGTGAAATCACGGGGCACCAGATAGTAGGCGCGGCGGTCGCCCGGCCGCACGCCCGCGCGGGCCAGCGTGTCACGCGCCTCCAGCCACTTGGGCTCGACGGGCACCTGCTCCTCGGGCACGTCCGGCAGGTCGACGCCGGCCTCGCGCAGCCGGTCCCGGGCCGCCAGCCAGTCCGGGTCGACGACGCGTTTGCCCGGATCCACGATCAGCGAGACGTTGACCTTCTCGACACCCGGTATCTGCGGCCGGCCGCGGCTGTCCACCCCGGCGCCTGCCGCCAGCGCCGCGATGTCGCGGGCCGGCGGGGTCGCCACGGAGGGGTCGAGGTTCTCGGTCGTGCGGTAGATGTCGAAACCGGCGATATAGGTCTGCGCGGCCACGCGGTCGGTGACGACGTCGGCTCCCGGGGCGGCCCAGTCGAGCATTACGGTGAAATGGTCCTTGCCGGACTCCGGCAGGTCGCAGCGATAGTCCGTATAGCGGATCTGTCGGAACTCCGTGGCCCCGAGCGGCTGCTGCACCTGTGTCAGGTCGATCCGGACTTCGCCCACCTTCACGGTGGCGCCCGCCGCGTTCACGGCCAGCAGCTCGTAACCGGCGATATCGCCGCCGCCGGCCCCGGCCGGCGCGGTGTCTATCCAGGCGCGGTTGCGGGCACGCGCGACGTTGAAGTCCGTGCGCGAGCCGAGCATGGCCCAGAGCGGGTTGAAAGTACCCGATGCCGGGTCGATCAGCGCATGCAGCTCGCCGGCGAACTGGTTGGCGGAGAACGGACGGCCGGCATCGCTGGCGAGTTCCGCGAGACGGGTGATGGTCTCGAGCCTGCGACGCGTCTGACCCGGCTCCTGGTAGAGGGCCGCGATCTCCTGCACCGGCTTCACCGTCAGCGCGGGGAAGTCCGGCTCGACGGCCGTACCGTTACGCACCACGCGGAAGGCGGTGACGTCGGGCGGCAGCTGCCCCTCCAGCACGTCCCAGCGCAGGTAGACCTCGGTGCGTGCCGGCTGCACCGCGTCGTTCACGACCACCCGGCCGAGGAAGTAGAACTGGCTCTCGGCTGCCTGTGCCGCCGTTGCGGAGAAGAGCGCCGCGGCCGCGAGCAGCGCGGCGATGGCAGCGGCGAACGAGTTACGGATATCGAGCATGCTGCTACCCATCAGAAGATCGCCTTCGGCGACGGCGGATCGAACAGCCAGTTGCCGTTATCGAAGGTGGCGCGGAATTGCACGTCACCGGTGCCGCACCAGGAGTCTCTGCGGCTGCGCGGCACGCTGGTCCAGGTGCCCGGGTCGCAGTCGAACCCGGCGCCGGCCACGCCCCACGCCTCGCCGGTGAGTTTCAGGTCGCCGTCGGTGCTGACGCTGCCGCCCACGGTGACCTTGCCCTTGATGGCGGCGATGCAGGCCACCTGGCCGACGGCACCGCCGCCGACCAGGCCGCCGAGCACGGTCGGCTGACCCACGAATATCCACTGGCCGAAGTCCGCAGAGACGCCGACGTTCAGCGCGCAGCCGCCCGGGATGATGGGAATGGTGGCGCCGCCGCGCATGTACGCGCCGGTGAAGCCGCTCGCGGGCAGCGAGGGCAGGAACTTCTCCACCTGGGGGTCGAGGTCCGTCAGCACCGTATTGCCCGGACAGACGCGCCCGATGAGGAAGGCCACGTCGGCGGTGAGGCCGCTGAACGAGGCACCGGCCGTGGCGCCGACGTAGGTCTGCAGCTCGCCGAGCCCGGCGGCGAAGCCCGGGTCGAAGACGATGGCGTCACTGAAGCCGATCTCGCCGATGGTATTGATGCCGCCGAACACCCCGATGGGCAGCAGCGCCGGCCCCGGGCCGTCCTCGTTGCCTTCCAGCGTGAAGCCGAGATACAGCTTCTCGATCGTGATATCCGCCGCCAGCACCTTGATGGGCAGGCCGTAGGCCGAGATCTTCACGTCGAGCAGGCTCTCGCTCTCGCCCACGGCGCAGGCCGTCGGCGTATTGAGATCCGGATCGATGTTGCGCGCCGACCAGCTCTCGGCATCCAGCGCCGCCCCGAAGGTGGTGCTGTCGCCGTCGCCGGAGCCTCTCATCGTCCAGCCGGCGCTGATGTGCGCCCGCTCGAGCTCGTTGCCCGCGATGGTGGCGAAGCCGTTGACCTCGGCGGCCTGCAGCGGTATGGCCCGCACGACTGCGGTGGCCTCGGCCAGGGCGTCGTTCACGGGGCCGGTGACGCTCGCGAGCGCCTCGCGGATGACCTCGTTCAGTTGGTCGGTGTACTGCAGCACGATGCCGTTCAGCGAGGTGCCGATCTCCGCGAAATGGCGGTCCATGGCGAGGCGCAGATCGCGCACCGGCTGGGTGCGCATGATCTCTGTCGCCAGCAGCCGCCGGAGCTCGTCCGGCGTCATATAGGCGCCGGGCAGCGTATCCTCTGTCCAGGACACGAGAATGCCCTGGGCCTCGTCGAGCTCCGCGCCGAGGGCGCCGAGCGCGGTGCCGAACACCAGCCCGGCGAGGTCGCGATCCGTGGTGCTCTGCGGATCGTCCACTGCGATGCGGTTGATGCCGAACTCGCCCTGCACGTCCAGCGGTCCGTTCAGGCCCGAGCAGCGGGGGCCGGCATTGGTGGCGTTGTAGAGCGAACACTCGATCAGCGCGACGAGCTGGTCACCGTTGAAGTTGTCGCCCTCGGCGCCGATGGCCTCCAGCGTCTCCTCCAGCGTCGTGATGGGCGTCAGGATGCGGTCGCTCAGCAGCTGCCGCGCATCCTTCAGCGCATTCAGCGGCGGCGCGATCGCGGCGAGGGTCGGCTCCAGCTGGTCGATGCGGCTGCGGATGTCCCGGGTAAGATCGAACACGCGCAGCAGCACGGTCTGCGCATCATCCGTCTGGCAGATCACGTCGCGCACCGCCTGATCGGCGGCGCCAACGAACTCCAGCAGCTCCTCGGTGGCATTGCGGATGCGCTGTCGCGCAGTGGCGAGCCGGCGCTTGACGTCCTCGTTCTTCGCCAGCGTCTCGGCGGCATCGAAGATCCGGTTGGTGTTGCGGATGACGTCCGCCACGTCGCGCACGGCGGAGACGCGCACCGCCACGTCCTCGAGGTAGCCGTTGCCCTCGCCGCCCGGCGTGATGCCGTCGCGGCAGGCGCGGTCCGCGAAGGTCACGGCCTGGGAGACGGCCAGATCCACGTCCAGGGTGGCCTGTCGCAGGGCGGCGAGCTGATCCGCCGCCTCGTTGGTCAGGTCTTCCACCTGGGTGATGGCATCGCCGGCGCGGGCATCCACCTCGGCCACCGCGGCACGGACCTCGTCCAGCACACCGCGGAGTTCGTCGAGGTCGGCCAGCGCGGCCTCGAGCTGCTCGCCCTGCAATCCCTGGGGCAGGTTACGAATCAGTTGCTCGGCCGCGGCAAGCTCGGTGCGCATCTCGTTCTCCAGCCCGAGCAGCCGGCTGGCGAGGGGACGCTCTATCTCGGAACGGATCAGGCCGATGGCCTGCTGCGGCACGCCCTGCACCTTCGCCAGCAGTTCGCTGGCGGTGACGAAGGGGTCCTGGTTGTTCGGCGTCAGCGGCGCCGTGGCCTCGCCGATCTCCTCCAGCGAAGCCTCGATGCCGCGCTGCAGCAGCTCGTCCATGCCCCGGCCGGCGTACCGGTTCACCACGTTCACGGTGTCGAGGAAATCGGTCAGCGCCGGCTCCAGCAGCGGGCCGTTGATGATGCCGAGATCCTCCAGCGTGCGGTCCACCGCGGCAGCGCTGTCCGGGTCGGTGATGTCGATCTGGATGCTCAGGCCTTCAAGCCGCGTGAAGTCTGCGCTGGCGCCGAAGCTGAGCTTGGTGCGGTCCGGCTCGATGAAGTTGATGCCCGCGCGGGCGTCGAGCACGAACAGGTCGTAGGTGAGATCACGGCCGAGGAAGCGGGACTGTAGACCGCGGGCATCCTCGTCGCTGTTGCCGGAGTCGAGCTGCCAGGGCTGGTAGTAGACCGGCAGCTGGAAGCCGAAGCCGGTGCGGCCCCATTCGTAGCGGGCGGTCAGGTTCAGCGTGTCGTCGTTTTCGCCGTCCTGTATCGCCTCCTCCAGCAGGTCACGATTGCGTTGCGCCTGTGTGCGCGATGCGAGCTTGCCCTGGGGCAGCACCACCGTCGGCTCGGCGGCTACTTCGGAGAATCGACGCTGGTTGGCTATGCGCAAATCCGCCTCCAGGGAATTCCAGAACGGCACGCCCACCTGGGTGTTGCCGAGCGTCAACCAGCCGTAGCCGTCTCCGTCGACCGAGGCGGCGCCGAGTTCGGCACCGTTCGTGCGCACCGGGAAGCCCTGTCCTTCGTCGCTGCGATCGAAGCGATAGGTGGCAAGCTCGCCGCTCCTCTGATCCGAAAGCGACCCGGTCGGATCCCAGAAGGTGTCGAACGCCACCGGCTTGTCCAGCGCGGCGAAGTTCATCTGGTGCTGCAGGAAGAAGTCCTGGCGGCCGACGGCACAGACCTCGCCGACGCTGCCTCCGTCGAAGCCCGCGGCGAAGATGTCGGTGGGCGTCTTCCAGCTGTAGAGCACCGGGCTGCAGTTCTCGTCGGTAAACCCGTTGGAGTTGTTATCGACGCCGTCCTCGCAGCGCTCATAGAGCAGATCGACGTTGCCGAGACGGGCGCTGCAGTCGATTTCGAGGTTGGTGAAATGGATGTCCAGGCCGCTCGGACCGCCCGCATCACCCTGCAGGGCCAGCCGTCCGTCGATCCAGGTGTAGTCGTCCAGCACGTTGTCCACGGCCCGCACCGCGAAGCGCGTCAGGTCCAGGTCGTAGCCGTAGAACTGCGGCGCGGCACCGCCGAGGCCCGCCGAGCGCACGTTGAACACGCCGGTGATGCCCGCGTTGCGGATGACGTATTTCACCGCCGGGGCGGAGTCGAGGGAGAAGGCAGGATCGACGCCGTTGTCGAGCCGCAGCGCGGTGCCGAGCAGTCCCACGTCCTGGCCGTCGCCGGTCTGGGGGATGCCCTGGGCGTCGCGATAGATCTCGGGCCCGATCGAGAGGCCGGCGGGATGATAATTGCCATCGACGAAGGCGTCGCTGCCGGCCGGGTACTTCTCGATGTCGCCGGGCGCGCCCGGCTCGTTCAGGTGGGCCAGCAGGTGGCCGCTCAGCGGCACGCCGTCGTCGGGGATGACGTAACCCGCCATCGCCAGCTTCAGCGTCTGCTGCAGCGTCAGGTCGTCCGGCCGGGACCAGGCGTGGCTGCCGTCCGCGCGCGCCCCGAAGCGCGGCGCGGCGTGACTGCCGTTGTTGCTGACGTCGCCGACCAGATAGCCGTCGCCGTCCAGCAGCAGCGAGGCGCCGGTGACCTCGAACTCGTCGGCCTGCCCCGTCACGCAGTCCGGACCGCTGCAGGAGGTCCGTTGCTCCAGCGCGAAGGACGTCAGGCCGATGGCGGCCGGCTGCAGGGCGTTGCCGTCGATAGTCTGGGTGAACGTCTGCCACTCGGCTCGGGCCTTCGGGAAGGCGGTGCGGCCTGCGCTCGCCGGACCGCCGGGCACGGTGACGTCACCGTCGATACCATCGGGCCCCAGAATCAGGGCGCCGGTGTTGGTGGCGACGTCGTTGTACCAGACGTCGTTGGAAACGATGCCGCCGCGGGCACGCGGGTCCTGGCTCGAGTAGCCCGGGTTCATGATGTAGCGCATGCCGCTGTAGCCGATCTCCAGCCCGGCCGGCGTCAGCGAGAAGCGAGAGATCCGGAAGGTAAACGGCCAGCCCTCGGCGTGCAGTTCGTTGACGAACGTGCCGCCCGGGATGATCGACGGCAGGAGGAACAGCCCCGGGAAGACGCTGGATTCGTCCCTGAGCGCGTCGTTGGTGTTGTCCAGCGTGAGCACCGAGTACACGCCATCGGGCAGCAGGAAGAACGCGGAGCTGTCCGGCGGTGCCGTGCCGCCGAAGGCGTCGAGCTGTCCCTCGACCATGACCGCCGGGCCGGGATCCGCCGCGCCGGCGTCGAAATCCACGCACAGCTGGCCGCTGGTGAACGGCTGTCCGAAACCGGCCTGGCCGTAGTTCGCGTCGATGGCGTACTGGCTCTCGGCGCAGCCGGCGTCGGCACCGTTGCTGACCTCGCTCACCACCACGATGTCGAGCTCCGTGTCGCCCACCAGCACGGTGTCGGGCACGGTGATCAGCGACGGCAGCGCGATGACGTCGGCCACCTGCGGATCCGCGCCGATGCGTGCCTGCAGCGACAGGTCCCAGCCGTTGGCCTGTGCATCCGCCGCTAGGGTAGCGAGTGCTGCGTCGTCGAGGCGGACCAGCGGCGTGCGTGGTTTCGCCGCCTCGCTCACGAGCTGCAGCGACTCCTGCCGGTAGATGTACGGCCCGAGGGGCACTTCGCCCTCGGTGCCGACGCTGCTCTCGGCCACCAGGAAGAAGTCCACCCGCCAGTCGCTCGCCTGGGGTGTGCACAGCGTCGGATCGGGACAGTCAGCGGCGAGGTCGATGAGCGTGTCGCCCACTGCCACGCGGCCCTCGACAAAGCCCAGCCCGGACTCCTGCCCGGTGAGCTCCGCACAGCTCGCATCGCCCAGGCCGAGCGCCGGGTTGCAGATGCGCGCGAGCTCGAAGCTCATCACCTGGATATCCGCCGCGGCCTGGTTGTCCAGGCTGGAGGGCGCGCCGTTACGCACCGAGACGCTGGCACTGCCCTGGTAGACCGGGTAGGCAGCGGTCTGCGAGGCGATGGTCACCGCGATGGTCTCGGTGCCCTCGGCGAGGGCGTCGATGATCAACGGGATCTCCACATTCGCGATGGAGTCGCCGGCCGGGATGGTCACGCGCTCGACGGTGCCGATGAAGTCCTCGCCGCTGGTCGCCGTGTCGGAGGCGATGGTAACGTCCACGATGACGGCCTCGGTGGCCGCCTCGCCCAGGCGCACGGAGATGCGGGCACGCCCGCTCGCTTCCCAGACCCTCGCCCCGCTGACGGAGACGGAGGCGGCGGGTGCGGTCTCCCATTCACAGGTGCCTTCGGCGATGCAGGTGAGTATCTGGGTGTCGATGCCGCCGAACAGATCCTGCGGCAGCGTGTAACCGGAGTTGTCGACGGCAGCGTCATAAACGAGACCGGCGGACAGGCCCGAGAGCGGGCCGAGGGCCGCCTGAGCGTCTTCCAGCGAATCGGCGGCGAGGATGCCGTCCACCAGTTCCCCGAACCCGCCGGCGTACAGCTCGTTGCTCTCCAGCTGCTGCACCACGCCGCCGGAATAGATGAGCAGCGCCAGGTTCGGGTCCGTGAGGTCGGACTCCTCGGTGATGTCGTTGAAGTCGAGCTGGGAGGGATCGGTGCCCTCGGGGAAGCCCAGCACGTCGCCCACCAGCGCGTCCTGCTGGTCGATCAGGTCGCCGGCGGAGAGCTCCGTGGTGGTCAGTTCCTGCAGGGCGAGCTCGGCGGAGAGCGTCGTCGCCAGGTTGATGTTGGCGTCGATGTCCTGGGTGCCCGTATCCAGCAGCAGCATGAGCGGCTCGTCGAGAACGACGATCTCGCCCGTGAACTCGCTGGTGAAAGAGCCCGTGGCCTCGAGCAGCGTGAGCTGGCCGGACTGGACCTCGACCGAGTAGTCCTGGCCGGTGACGGTGGCCGCTATCGGATCGGTGAACCCGCCGGTGCCGTCGTCGAAACCGAAGGCCGAGACGTCCAGGTCGTCGAACAGGCCCTTCTGGACCGTGCCGGAGATGGTGATGGTCGCAGGCGCCGGCGGCTCCGGCGGCGGCTCGGGGAATTCGTAGTCGTCTCCGCCGCTGCCCCCGCAGCCCGCGAGCACGAGGCTCGCGACCACGCCCAGTCCGAATGATGCTCCCCTGCCCCGATTTTTCGTCAGGTGCCGGAGTGCCGTCCCGTCTAGCACTCGATTGCCCACCCTTTCTTGTTCGTTATGGCGCCCGTTTACCGGGCGTTCTGCTTTAGCGGTGGTGAAGCTAGCAGAATTGAACTGGCATGCGTGCGTCACGCATACCCAATTTTTCAGGCAAGCATACCTATTTTTTGCGAAATCACGGGGATAGTTAACGTAACGACACGTAGGAGGGGCTTTAGCCCCGATTGGATAATGAATCGGGGCTAAAGCCCCTCCTACATCAGCGGGCCTGAAGGCCCTCCTACCTGGTTGTGCGGGCGTAGAGGTAGCCGCCTACCGCGCCGCACAGCGCCTGCACCAGCAGGCCCCCGGTGCTGCGGGCGACGGCGACGGGTGTGATGTCGAACGCCGCATGCAGGGCGACGTGAATAGTGGCCACCGCCGCGGCGCCCGCCAGGCTGTAGAGCAGGTAGCGGTAGCGGGGCAGCCACCGGAGCAGCAACGCCGCCACGAGGAACGCGATGACGAAGCCGATGACCAGCATGGGCAGGAACGAGGTGGCCATGCCGCCGAGGTCGTGGACGATCATCTCCAGCCGGGTACCGAGATCGACTTCGGCACCCATGCTCTCCAGGCTCGCGGCCACGTGCTGGCTGGCGGAGATCACGGCGAGCAGGTAGGTCACCGCCACGGCGAGCACGAAAGATCCGATCCGTCTGAGCCACATGGCCTGCACCCTCCCCCGCGCTACAGCAGCGCCGGAACCGGTGCTAGGCTAGCACAGTCGTCACCCGTCCAGCGGAACCGCCATGTACCAGCGTCTCGTCCTGTCACTCGTCCTCATCGCCTCGCCGGCGCTCGCCACGGCGCAGGCAGCGGATGATCGCAATTACGGCGATTACCGTCTGGAGCAGATCGCCACCGGCCTCGACATGCCCTGGTGTGTCGCCTTCCTGCCCGACGGCGGCTTCCTGATCACGGAACTGGGCGGCACGCTGCGGCGCATCGCCGCGGACGGTACCGTGGGCGAGCCCATCGCCGGCGTGCCGGCGGTCTATCGAGCGAGCCAGGGCGGCCTGTTCGACGTGCTGCTCGCGCCGGACTTCGCCGACAGTGGCGTGCTGTATCTCTCCTACGCCGAGGGGCCGCCGGAATCGAACGCCACCGCGGTGGCGCGGGCGCGGCTCGAGGGCGATGCGCTGACAAACGTCGAGGTGATCTTCCGCGTCACACCGCGCAAGGACACGCCGGTGCACTACGGCGGACGCCTCGCCTGGCATGCCGACGGCACCCTGCTGCTCACCACCGGCGACGGCTTCGACTACCGCGAGGCGGCCCAGGACCTCGGCAGCCAGATGGGCAAGGTGATCCGCATGAACTCCGACGGCTCCGCTGCGGACGGTAACCCGTTCCCCGAGGTGCCGTACGTCTGGAGCTACGGCCACCGCAATCCGCAGGGCCTGTCCGTGGCCGCCGACGGCACCGTCTGGCTGCACGAGCACGGACCGAAGGGCGGCGACGAGGTGAACATCGTCGAGCCCGGGGTGAACTACGGCTGGCCGGTGGTCACCTACGGGCTGGATTACAACGGCGCCTACGTCTCGCCGTTCACGGAGATGGAGGGCATGCGCCAGCCGCTGCACGTGTGGACGCCGTCCATCGCGCCCTCGGGCCTCACCGTCTACGAGGGCTCGATGTTCCCGCAGTGGCAGGGCGACCTGTTCGTCGGCGCACTGGTCGACAGGGACGTGCGCCGGCTCGACGTCGAGGACGGCGAGATCGTCGGCGAGGAAGTGCTGTTCGGCGACATCGGCGAGCGCATCCGCGACGTGGCCACCGGCCCCGACGGCGCCATCTACATCCTGGCGGAAGGGGAGCCGGGGACCCTGTGGCGCGTAACGCGCTCGAATTGATGGATCGGGGCTAAAGCCCCTCCTACGGGCACCCTGCAGGAGCGCCTTCAGGCGCGATCCCTTGGTCGATCGGGCCTGAAGGCCCTCCTACATTAATCCTCCAGGCGGAAACCGATCTTGACGGTCACCTGCCAGTATTTGACCGCGTCGCCCTCGATGTAGCCGCGGGTCTCCGTGACCTTGAACCAGTCCATGTGTTTCACGGTCTCGCCGGCCTTCTTGATCGCCTTCGAGATGGCGTCGTCCGTGCCCACGGTCGAGGACCCGGTGACGTCTATCTGTTTATAGACATGGTCTTCCATGCAGAAACCTCCTGTTTCTTCAATGAGTTCACGGCCAGTGTAACGGTTATCCGCCCGCGACCTCGAACCGCACTCCGGCGAGCACCCGGTCCATGACCTCGACGAGACGGTCGGCGTGCTCACTCGAGAAGACCAGCGGCGGGCGTATCTTCAGCACGTTGTCGGCGATGCCGGTGCGGCCGACCAGCACGCCCTCGCCACGCATGCCGTTCATCACGGCGCGCGCGATCGCCGGCGCCGGCTCCCGCGTGTCCCGGTCGTCTACCAGCTCCACGCCGGCGAACAGGCCCGCGCCGCGCACGTCGCCGATGGCCGCGTGCCGCGCCTGCAGCCCGCGCAGCCCCTCCCGCAGATACTCACCCGTCACCTTGGCATTCTCCTGCAGCGACTCGCTCTCGATCACATCCAGCACCGCCAGCCCTGCCGCACAGGACACCGGGTTGCCGCCGAAGGTATTGAAGTACTCGGACTCGCCTGCGAAGCGCTCGGCAATCGCCGGCGTGGTGACCACCGCCGCCAGCGGATGACCGTTGCCCATGGGTTTGCCCAGCGTGACGATGTCCGGCACCACGCCCTGCAGCCCGAAGCCCCAGAAGTGATCGCCGGTGCGGGCGAAGCCTGCCTGCACCTCGTCGGCCACGCAGACACCGCCGGCCGCGCGCACGCGCTGCCACGCGTCGGCGAGATACCCCGCCGGCGCCCTGAAGATGCCGTCGCTGGACCAGATGGTGTCGACGAAGAACGCCGCCGGCCGATGGCCCCGATCGTCCAGCTCCGCGATGGCCTCGTCCAGCGTCGCGGCATAGCGCGCCGACGCATCTTCGCCACGGAAGGGCCCGTTGTAGACGTCCGGCGCCGGCACCGTGGCGACCCAGTCCGGGGCGCGGCGATCCGGCAGTTCCTCCGGCGAGAACGCCGCCACCGCCGTGGTGTTGCCGTGATAGGCGTTGCGGCTGACGATCGCGCCGTCCCCGCCGCTGACCGCCCGCGTCATCTGCCAGGCCAGATCATTCGCCTCGCTGCCGGTGCAGACGAAGAAGCACACGGAGAGTTCGCCGGGCAACCGCGCCCCGAGGCGCTCCGCGTAGTGCAGGATGTGTTCGTGCAGGTAGCGGGTGTTGGTGTTCAGCGTGCGCGACTGGTGCGCGATCGCCTCCGTCACCGCCGGGTGGCAGTGGCCGACGCAGGCGACGTTGTTGTAGGCGTCAAGATACGCGCGGCCCGAGGCATCGTACAGCCAGACCCCGTCGCCGCGGACGATATGCAGCGGCTCGTCGTAGGTCAGCGACAGGCCCGGCCCCAGCAGCGCGCGGCGCCGCTCGCGCAGATCTGCTTCGCCATTGCCGCTGCCGACGCCGATGCCAGTCCGCAGCCCGGTGGCAGCAGGCAGCCCGAGTTCGCGCCGCAGTACCCGCGTCGCCTCCTGCTCGTCGATGGCCTCGAGCTGCTCCATCGTGCGCAACGAGGCTTCGTGGCCGCCGAGGATGTAGTCCACGTTCTCCGGGTGCTCCCTCGCCCGCCAGGCGCAGATCGCCACCGAGGTCGCGAGCCGCAGCTGCACGAGATGGAACAGGATGTCGACCTCGGCCGGCTCCAGCGGTCTCACCGCGTGAAACGCTGCGGCGATCTCTGCCAGCACGGCGAGCGGCTCGTCGTGTCCTATCAACTGGTAAGCCGCCAGCACGGCGAGATCGTTCACCAGCGGCGCGTGCACGATGTCGCCGAAGTCGATGATGCCGCTCACCCGCTCCGGATCGTCCGCGGCCACCAGCACGTTGTCCGGGTTGAAATCGTTGTGGATCACCTGGGCACGCAGCGCCGCGAGCGCCTGCTCGCCGCCCGCCGCGTGCCGCGCGAACACCCGCTCGGCGAGCTCACGGCCGCGACGCTTCTCGATGTGCGCGCCGAGCCCGCGCACCGCCGCCGTCTGGTTGACATCCCAGAGCAGGGGATGGCGCGCCGCCGGGTGGAAGAAGCCCTGCAGGGCGCGCCCGAGTGCCGCCAGCGTCTCGCCGAGGTGGCGCCGCAGCGCGGGAGTCGAGGGGACGTCGCCCACCGGCACACCGGGCAGGAAACTCACCAGCCGCACCAGGCTGCGCCCGCCGGGCAGCTCCACCGCCTGCAGCAATTCGCCGTCGGGCCCCGGCTCGATACGCGGCACGGGCAGCTCCGGCGCCGTCCGGGCGACGTGATCCAGCGCCCGTGCCTGGAAATCCAGCACGGCGGAAGACTCGGCGGCATTGGAGACCTTCAGCACGAACTCGCGGCCGTCCTCCGCCGTGTAGCGGAAATTCCGGTCCCGTTCGCTGTCGAGCGGAGTGGCGCTGCCCGGCAGGGCGTAGCGCTCGCGCACCAGATCCGCGGCCTGCTCCGGCGAGACGTCCGGAGCCGGCGTGGTCATCAGCCGCAGCGGGTCATCGCTCGGCGCCTCGCTCGGGTCGTCGCTGCGGTCATCGCTCACCGGCACATCACCGCGCGGACGGCTCCGCCGCGCCGATCTCCATCACGATCTCCCACAGGAAGCGCACCATCTCCTGCAGCGATTCCTCGGAGACGCGCTCGTTGTCGCTGTGGGCGCCATAGCGGCTGTTGATCTCCGCCAGCGTGCGCGCCGGGCCGATGCCATAGGCCTGCACGCCTTTCGCGCGCAGCTGGGACATGTCGGTGGCGCCGGTCGCCATCACCGGCAGGGTGGTCGATCCCGGATACAGCCGCTGGGCCACGCCCTCGATCACCTGGAACATCTCGTTGTCGATGCCGGACGGCGGCGCCTCCGGGCGGTAGATCTCCTCGGGCACGATCTCGATGGCCGGGTTGTCGATGAGCGCGGCGAGCTTGTCGTAGAAGCCGTCCACGTCCTCGCCGGGCAGCATGCGGATGTCGAGCATGGCCTCCGCCTCGGAGGGGATCACGTTGCGGCGGAAGCCGCCGTCGACGATGGTCGGCACCACCGAGGTGCGCAGCGCCGAGTAGTGATAGGGGTCGTTCTGCCGAAACCAGGCGTCGATCTCGGCCTGGTACTCAGGGTTCTCGACATTGGCGTAGCGCCACGACGTCTCGCCGTCGGTCAGCTCCGCCATGCGGCGGAAATAGGCGCGCGTGGTCTCGTTCAGCCGTATCGGCGTCTCCCAGTTGCCGGCCTTCGCCACCGCTTCGGCCAGCATGGTGATGGCGTTGTCCGTGCGCGGCATCGAGCCGTGCCCGGCCGTGCCCCGAGCCACCAGCTTCGCCCGCCGCGGCATCTTCTCCGTAGTCTGGATGCCGACCACCTTCACCTGGCCGTCCTCCAGCCGGTTGGTGCCGCCCTCGGCGATCGCGTACTCCGCCGCGATCTTGTCCCAGTGGTTCTCGATCATGTAGGTGATGCCCCACTGCGGCGTGCCCTCCTCGCCGGCTTCGGCGAGGAAGATGATGTCCCGGTCCATCTCCACGCCAAGGCGATTCAGCAGCAGGATCACCATCAGGCCGGCGGTGACGTTGTCCTTGTCGTCCAGCGTGCCGCGGCCCCAGATGTAGCCGTCCAAACGCTGCCCGCTGAACGGCGGCTGCGCCCACTTCTCCGGCTGCACGCCCACCACGTCGGTGTGGCCCATGATCAGGATCGGCGCCTTCGTGCCGTTGCCCTTGTAGCGGGTCACGAGGTTGGCGCGGTCCGGGTCGAGGGCGTACATCTCCGACTCGATGCCCTCGGCCTCCAGCACGCGGCGCAGGTACTCCGCCACCTCGGTCTCGTTGCCGGGCGGATTCACCGACTCGATCTGCACCAGGTCCACGAGGTAACCGATCGATTCCTCGCCGACGGCGTCCCAGTCGATGAAGTAGCCGCTCTGGGCGGCGGCGGTGAGGGGAAGGAGTGCGAGGAAGAAGGTGAGGCGTTTCAACATATCGGACTCTTTCATAAGAAATGTAGGAGGGGCTTTAGCCCCGATCCCTTATTCAATCGGGGCTAAAGCCCCTCCTACGTGGGGTTTATCGGGAGTTCAGCGCTTCGCGAACGGCTTCCAGCCGGCTGCGGTTGTTGCCTAGGTCGGAATAGCCGAGACGCGACGACGAGCGCATCGCGATGACGCCCTCCGCCGGTCGCAGGTGGAAGATCACATCGTCGACGAAGCGCAGGATCTTCGTGCGGGCCTCTGCGCGCAGATAACCGTCGCGCTGCTCGACGATGGTGTATGCGGAGTCGTTCTGCACGTAATCGACCAGCCGCTGCCGGGCCGCCTGAGGGTCGCCGTCGATCTGCAACGGCTCGATGTAGTGGGTGCCGTCCGACGGGTCAGAGTCGCTGGAGACGCAGTTCGGCGAGGATGGGCACGGCGGCAGCCGGCCTTCGTCGGTGAGTTCGAGATCGGATCCGGTCATGCTGGCACAGCCTGTGAGGATGAGTAGCGCGGCGGCAAGGGCCGCGGGATGCAGTCGGTGGTTCATGGGTGCATGATAGCCCACGTAATCCGACTGCGCGGAACGGGCGAGGCACGATGGCGGAGACTCCGGACACCCTGCAACCCATAGGCGACTCCCTCTGGCTGGCCGAGGGCGACATCGTCAGCTTCTACGGCTTTCCCTATCCCACGCGATCGGTCGTCGCGCGGCTCGACGACGGCGACCTGTGGATCTGGTCGCCGGTGCGTTTGACCGATGCTCTTCGGGCCGAGGTGGCGGCGCTCGGCCGCGTCACCCACCTGGTCAGCCCGAACAAGCTGCATTACCTGTATCTCGGCGAGTGGCAAGAGGCGTGGCCGGGCACGAAGCTCTGGGGTCCCGCCAGCACGATCCGCAAGTGCGACGCGCTGCACTTCGAACCCGCACTCGCGGACGAGGCACCGCCGGCATGGCGGGGCCAGATCGACCAGTTCTGGTTCCGCGGCTCGAAGGCCATGGACGAGATCGTCTTCTTCCACCGTGCCTCGCGCACGGCGATCATCGGCGACCTGTCCGAGAACTTCAGCGACGAGTTCCTGCAGGAACACTGGGGCTGGTTCTCCCGGCGGATCGCGAAACTCTGGAAGATCACGCAGCCCTGGGGCTACGCGCCGCTGGAATTGCGCGCGACGTGGTTCGACAGGGAACCGGCGCGCAGAGCATTACGGGAACTGCTGGCGAAAAGCCCGGAACGGGTGGTGATGGCGCACGGTGAATGGCAGCGTGGAGGCGGGCGCGCGTACCTGGAAAAGGCCTTCGCCTGGCTGATGTAGGAGGGGATTTATCCCCGACCTATGAAAAATCGGGCCTGAAGGCCCTCCTACAGCGGTCAGCGGTAAAGCCGCACTCCCGTCGTTATGGCAGCGTCCCAGTCGCCGATGACGCGCCACCAGTTTTCCATGCTGGTCGTTTCGTAGGGAATGGTGTTGCCATCGCCGGGCATATTCTGGCCCCACCAGATGTAGAATTGGGTCTCCGCCTTCTGCGGTATGTTCACTACTCCGTCCGGCCAGGCATAACTCAGTGATCCGAAGTACGCCGAGTTCACCGGCACCTTCGCGCCGGTGCCGTCGGGCCGCCAGTCCTCGCAATCCACGTCGACGAGCGTCTGATCGCTATAACCGTAGTCGATCGTGGTATTCGGCGGCTGGTGGGTCCAGCCACAACGGCCCGGAATCATCGGCGGGCCTGGATAGCCGGGCACACCGACGAACTTGCCCCAGAACAGCTCCGAATTGCCCGAATGAATCCTGTCCACATAATCGAGCATGCGCTCGATCTGGTGGCCGTGATTGTGGATCGCCTCCGCCTGGGTCCGATGGTAATTCGTGCCGTAGACCACGTAGGTCCGACTGTATATCGGCAGGTCGCCCGTAAACTGGTCGCTATTTGAGACGTCCCCCGTGGTTGGACTCGACATGTTCGACTCCCAGAACTGGAACTCCTCGTTGAAGTAGTTGTTGAACCAGAACTCGCCGACCGACTGATTGTCCACCCAGTTCTGACCGCCAATCTTCGCCATGAGCCCGGCGAAATCCGCCATCCGCTGGCCCGGATCGAACGGGTTGGTTCGAGTCGTGCGCGGGACGGGCTCGTAGTAAGCGAAATGGGCCAGAACCTCATAGCCGAGGTAGGGGTCATTGGCAGTCTTGTAGCCACGGAACCGGCTCATTTCCTCAAGTACGAATTTCTTTCGGACGTTGATGGTATCGATGTAGGCGAGCAGGTCGTCCAGATTGTTACCCGACCACTCGGGGGGGCGGTACACATAGTTGGCCTCGGCCGTATCCAGGTTCACGCCGTCCGTCGTAGGCAGATGCGAAACCAGCACGACTCGCACCCGCTGTTTGTGGCCGGCGGCCGGCGTTGAGAGATAGGACGGGATCGGCAGCATGCGGGGCCGGACGCGAAAGTCGGTGGAGAATCGGACGGTGCCGAGATCGCCGAAATCGCCCGTCAGCGTCAGCGTGTGCTCGCCGGCGTCCAGATCCGTGTCGATGCGTTCGTTGACTCCGAATCCGCTGGCTAGCCCGCCCTGAAGGCTGGATGACCACTCGAGGCTGACGGGCGTGACCGTACTGCCGTCGAGAGTGGCGGAGCGCAGCAGCAGCCCGACGGACTCGTCGTCCACCTTGAAGGCTTCCCCGTCGGCCACCTCTACGTCGTACATGATGGGCGCCGCATCCAGCCGTACCGCGACCTCTGCAGTAGCGGTGGCGCTATCGTCGTCCGTTACCTCCAATCGCAGCCGCAAATCGTCAGCGCCATCCAGGGGCGGGACGACGAATGAGGCGTTGGCGGTATCGGCCGCGTCGATGGTGACGGCCGGGCCGGATACCCGGGTCCAGCGATAGCTGTTGATCTGCCCGTCCGCATCCGAACTGGCCGTCCCGTCGAGTTGCACCGTCTGGGAGGACCAGGCCGAATCCGCGGAGGCAGAAGCGACGGCGTCGGGTGCCTTGTTGGCCGGCGGCGATGGAGGCGCCGTGGTGGAGGAAGTGTCGCCGCCTCCACCGCCGCCGCAGCCGGCAATAAGAAGCCCGTACACAACACTGTAAAGGCGGCACCTCATCAGTTTCGATTTCCTTCCTGTTTTCGCCACAACAACCGGCGCGTCCTCGGGGGCCGCTAGCTCGCCCGCCTGTACCGGCTGACGCTCGAGCGATTGAAGGCCATGAGCGCCAAACACAGCAGCATCAGCCAATCCGTAACGCCGCCACCACCAGAACCGCTTCCACCACTCCCGGAAGACCCTCCGCCACTGGCTGCACCTCCGGCTCCTCCGCCGCTTGAGCTACCCCCCGATCCTCCACCACCGGCGCCAGCGGGACCAAGGGATACCCGGATATCTACCGCTGTCCCCTCTTCGACTCGCGTTCCGGCGGGAGGATCCTGAGCAATCACCTGTCCTGCCGCGATTGTGTCGCTATTCTCCCTAGCTACGTTACCGATCGCCAGATTACGTCGGGCAAGCTCGTCAATGGCGTCGGATTCATTCAATCCGACGATGTCCGGCGTATCGACGATTGGCTGCCCAGATGAAACGGCCAGAGAGACGAACGCCTTTTGCGCTACGCGTGTACCCGCTGTAACACTCTGTTCCATGACGTAGCCAACGGGATGCACACGGTTAGGCACTTGAACAACCGAACCCAAGGTCAAACCAACTTGTCCGATTTCTGCGAGTGCCTGCGAATCCTGCATTCCGACGAAATTGGGTACAACAACTGGCGGTGCTCGCAATGGCGATTCGCCATCAAGCATTGCTTCTGTCAAGTCCGACAAGGTGTCGGCCAAGAAAAAGAACGCTCGGCTATCAACTTCATCGTCCTGTATAGCCTGGAAGTCATCTCCAGTGTATTCGGCAATCAACAATTGCTCGAAATCCGTGATCTCCTCCGAGGAGAGACCAAATGCCCGAAAAGCCTCGCGTGGCCAGGTGGTCGGGAGCCCCTCAGTCTCGAGGCGCTCTGCGATGTCGACTCCTTCGGGCCCGCCGTCGAATGAAAATGCACCCAGCCCTCCGCGCTCGCCTATCTCGCGAAGGACCCTGCTCGCTTCATCCATATACGATGCAACATCACCCGCTAGTTGGTTGACCAAAGCGCCCTCACCTGCGTTCTTCGCATCGTAGAAATTGGCTTGGGCAATTTCGGCGGCCTCAAAGTAGGCGTGCAGATCAAGGACTAGGTTTGCGACTCGCCATCCGTCAACATCTTCCGTCAGAGAATTAATCTCTGGCAGATCTGGCCGTAGCGCGGCAAGATCAATCTTGGCTTTGGTAAACATCTGCACGCTAGCCGCGTTTCCATCCGGGTTCTGAGGACGGGATAGTGTCCCCCACGGCCGTCGCGATTCATTCCACGCCCGGCGTGCGATATTCAACGACTCTGCGCTTACAAGTCCTAGACCGATACAAGCGGCGAGAGCGAGACTTTTCGTGACGGGCTCCGGATCCACAGCCGCGGCAATACATGGCGCCACCGCCTGGCCCGCCGCGGCGGATGCTGAGGCGGATGCCACAAGACTCGCTACAAATCGGCCCTTCTGCCCCAAGTCGGGCTCTATTCTGAATACCGCGTCTACAGTGTCAGTCTGAGTGCTAGGAACGTTCTCTGAATTGAAGTCAATGCGATAGTCTGCGCGAGCACGGAAAATCGCGGCTGCATCTATTACATCAGCTCCCGAGCTGTATACTGCATCGCGAATACCTGACGCCAAGTCGCCTCCGTCGTACTTTTCGGCTGCTTTCAGAATTTCCCGGAAAAACTTGACCCCTTGTAGGCCTTTTGTTGCTACTTGAGCGATGAGGCCAGTCAATCCCGAAAACTCAGGAATCCAGTACCACGAGTAATTGAAGGTACAGAGAGTCTGACGATCGCTCAGTGCCGGTATCTCCACGAAGGCCAGTGGATCTCCCGGCTGCTTATCCCTAAGCTGAAGTCCGCCGAACGGGTCGTCCGAGGACGGGCGAGTAATACTGGTCCAGGCACAACCATCTCCCTCGGCATACTGCAACTCCAGTTCCGTATCCCAAGCTGGCACGTAGGGCGACTCCGACCCCCATCGGCTGAAGCCAATTGGTGCGATATCCACAACCTGGATAACGGTGACTGGTTCGTCCAACCCATTCTGGACTCTTGCGGTCAGGGGAATACCCGGCAAGGGAGAGAATGGTTCCTCTTCAGAGAAGAGGTTCCGCATCATGTACCAGACCTTGTCCTGGTCGCCGTCTCCTTCGTACTGCCAGAAAAAACTCGGCTCAACGATGCCTGTGTACCTGTCGGAGCGGTATACATAGGTAATATCTGCAACCGTCTCGAAGGTACTTAGGTCTACCGCTACGGGCACCGGGTCGTCCTCCTGTACGGCCAGTAGAAGCAAACGATCTGCGGCATTATCGTAAACGGCGGGACCTACGGCCCATCTTAGACGTATATCAAAGGAGATCTGGGCGAGTTCCGTATCGTCCCTTCCAATGATTTGCCAGAAGTCCAGGTTGTGCTCTCCGGCCCGTCGGATCTGTTCGATATCGGCGCCCGTTGCAGAGAATGTATAAACACGACCTGCGGCGAAGCCTGTCAACCGCTTATCAATATCGCCGAATCTATCAATGCTAGCGCCTGGATCCTCGTCCCCAGTGTCCAGCGGACCAAGGTTGAATCCAAACATTATCCCGGCCAGGAGCCCGCAGCCACTCTCTAGACCTTGATAAGAGAAGATCCGCGAACATTCCGCTTCGCCTGATACTTTTAGCCTTACGGTACTCAATACTGCTACCAACGTAGCATCAGGAACACTGAACTTTGGAATTGTAAAAGACGGTTGGCCTGTTATATCTACGTCTGCACCTAACCTATTTGGCGTATAGCTGATTTCTACATCCAAGACCTCGGCGAGCTCAAGCTCTCTCACGTGTGTCGTACAGAGATTCGAACTACATAGCTCATCGCGCTCTGACGCCATGATTCTATTGCCACTCAAAAGCAGTATCGCGACAGAGAATACGAAAAGAACAGGCGCAATACGGAGCACGCTACGCGGCTGAAGCCGTAAACCGAACCTCTCTCCTCCGATGGTCCTCACTAGGCCCAGCACCAGGACGAGCAACAATGACACCCATCCCATCGCACCACCGCCACCTCTTTCGTCCGCATCAGCCGCCCTGACGACAGGCTGGCTTGACGAACGGTTATCCAAGGAGACTTGCTGCGACTCAGCGGTCGCTTGCCCCAACTCGTCATCCACAATTTCGATATCGATAAACTCTGGCTGACCTACCAGTTGACCAACGAGCTGAACCCGAAATCTCCTCGATGGATCGCGTTGGTCATTGTCGATCAGCACAATTCCAATTGACTTGCGCGATTCTCCTTCGGCGAAGATCAGCTCTCCCTGCAGCGCAGCATAATGCTCACCTCTCCTCGCTGTCCGATCCAGAGTCGTATAACGGACCTTAAGACTGTCTGCCAAGCCCTGGATCCGCTCGATGTCGATGGTGACCGCTCCTGCACTCTCGGAGACAGAGCTATTGGAGGTAGCGAATCGAGCCAAGCCTCGATTGGGATCATCATTTTTTATCGTAAAGGTCTTCGCGAGTGGCGCCTCCAGTTCCTCGCCGATCAAAATGATGGAAAATTCTCTATCACCATCGAATCGCTCGTTATCAATGAGCCCGACCTGAATGGACGCGGCAGTGTCGCCATCCTGCCAGGTTATTGTGCCCGCCGTCGTGACGAAATCGCGCCCACCGACCGCGGTCCCATCTCGTGTTTCGTACTGGAAAGTCAGGGGCCCTTCGCTGCCATCCACGCGACGGACGGCAACTGCCAGCACCCGAGAGTCTTCCGAGACTGTGTCAGTTCCTGCAGGAGCAAACTCCGGCCGTCCACTCTCAAAATCATCGTTGCGAATGAGAAATCGCTTTTGGTCCGGCGAGCCGACATTGTCCCCAAACAATTCGAAGCGGAATTCTCTATCGGCGTCGACACCCTGCAACAACTCGTCATCGTAAACAGTGATATCAATGACCTTCGATACCTCGCCGGGAGAGAAGGTCAGCTCTCCAGATAGAGCCTCATAGTCAAATCCGGCTCTCGCTGTTACGTCGACAGTCCTGTATCGGACTGTTAGCGTGCCGTCGGTTGTTCGCTCCCGGAGCACCTCGACCGGATAGGAGCCGATATCCTCCCGAAGGATGATGCCACCGGGCCTAAGTCTTGCTTCCCCCACATCGGGATCATCGCTTAAGATCTCCAGCTCGATTGGATCAGTGGCTATAGTTGCGTTCTTGGGATATCTCAAGTGAACCTGAAGGCGCTCAGTTACCTCCTCATATTCTTGATCGTCCAGGATCTGCAGTTGAAATCGCTTCTCGGTCTCTCCCGGGCCAAACTCGAATCTCTCCAGTACATCCACATAGTCGGAGCCGGCGCTGGTATCCACGTCAATAATCGCGGTCTCCACCGAAATGGTCTGTTGTAAGTCTCCATCGCGGGATATCACGAACTCAAGTAGCGGAATGTCGGATTCCTCAATGACAACAGGCCCTGCATACGACAGCGAGAAACTGCCATATGTTTCTGGTTCACCTCGGAAATTGGCGACGGTTTCCCTCATGACCTCCATTACTCGTGCATTGTCGGCTGGCCAGGGGGATCCCTCAGGGGCTCCGCATGCTTCCCCGTCTTTTGACAGCAGAGGTGAGGAATAGTGTGGAACGCGCGGCCAGTGATACGACATGATCGTGCCGTGATCTCCACATATGTACCCGAAGTTGTACGCGTTAAGCGCTGATATCGCGGTGCCGCCCCGCGCGTTCGGCCTGTCGTGATTCGCACCGAAGTTGTGTCCAACTTCGTGAGCAAAGACATCCGCTATTTCGAGATTACAGCCAATGCCCGAAACACCCTCGCGGCCGGTTAGAAAGGCTTTACCACAGTAGACAAGGCCCGAGTCGGGCCTGAACCGAAATAGACGGTGGATCAGATCTGCTCCATACACTTCGCCCTCGCTGTACGCGGAAGGGCTAGAGATGAATTGAACAAAAGGATCCCCGATAGTGGGTTCGGCTAGTGGGCCAACGTAAACAGTCCGCAACCTGAGCGGCAGACCGTGCTGGGCATACGCGGCATTTGTAAAGGCCACTGAGGCCTCCGCAATGACGCGGGGGAATCGTGGACCTGGCGCAGTATCGAACTCCTGATCGTAGAAAAAGGCAACATCTACCCGGGTTTCTTCGATTTCTTGCGCCTCGGCACTGGAGGAACCGGGATCCGCCTTCCGTTGGCGCTGTTGCCGAGCGGCTGCCATTCTCTCTCTGGCCTGCTCCAGTAATGCCTCCGATCGGGCGATATCGATTTCGATATCTGTCGTCCCCGCACTAATCTCTAGAAAGTTATGCCCACGCGAATCGGGCAGTGAAATCAGCTGAATCTCCTTTCCGACAGTGTTGATGGCGTATTCAGAACCTTCTATCGAGACGCGCCCATAGCCATACGTCCCATCGAACGCCAATACGATCTGTTTACCAGCCGAGACAGATGTGGCAATTTGAATACCATTCTGAACGCGGATGTCGATATCCCCGAAATCGAAAACCCGCCCCCGGTTGTCTGTCAGTGTGAGTCTGTTTTCGCTGAACATTGACCGTAGCGAGTCACGCTCGAGGACAACTAACTGAGATTCGGCGCGAATTGTCCGGGGAACTTCAGACTTTCCTTGGCTTGGCTCCGCATGTGCCGGAGCGATTGTCAGTTGCCCAACACAGATGAGTATCATTGTGACCGCTGCCGCGCCGGACCGAAGAATAGTCATGATTCTGGCGGTGCTAGTACCCCAGAATTCCGTAGATTCGGACTTGCGACCATCGCAAGCCACATGACCTGACGAGTTTCGCGATCGTCGCCTCATGCCATTTGGCGCGATGAAATATCCCCGCACTTGACGCATCTCCTGATTCTTCTCGCACCGAGCGCTTTCTTGTTCGATGTTCTTTGACGACCGCGCTACCGGCGATCATTTTCTTCGGTGGTCTGGGCGAGGCTAAATGGGAGTGGCGTCTCTACGCATCACCCAGATGGGTGATTAGTCTCGTGAAAACTGAGGGCGCTGCTCACGACATCATATGAACTGCGCAGTTCGGCAGTTAACAATATGGTCACTACCGCAACCCCAAGCGCATGGCCGAAGCAGGTGACGCCCGACTTGCCCGCCAGCGCGTTTCGATATATGAATTAGCCCAATCGAACAACACTGCGCAGTGCCCCGCGACAGGGAGGAAGCGTCATCGGCACCACGCCCCCGGACGTCGAGTTCGAAGCGCGCTATGACGAATGCGTCACCCGCTTCTACGCCGCGGCGAGCGGTCGTGGCTCGTGGTCGGAGGCTTGCACAGCGCTGTCTGACCTGCTCGGCGTCTGGTGTCTGCAAATCACAGGCCTGGATCGGCAAACGGGCACCACACGATTCTCGTGGGACGGAGGCATTGCACCAGCACAGGCGTGGCTAGACTATTTCACTCGCTACCACGCAGTTAATCCGCGCGTCCCCTTCGGTCTCGCACTTGAGGTCGGCGCCTGGCAGCACGACCACGAGATCCTCTCCCGGGAGGTAATCGAACAGGACCCTTTTTTCAAGGACTTTCTAGTCCCCTACGGCGGCCGCTACTGCTCGGCCACAAAAATTTTGGAAGACGACGAGATCGCTGTCATCCTGGCCGCCATCGCCCACAGCGATCGCCCGCCGCTGTCGCAATCAGAGATCACGCTGCTTGAGCGCTTCCGCACGCACCTGATACAGGCCATCGAGGTCTATCGTACCTTTCAGAGGGGACTCATGGAGTCTGTCGTCGCGCGCCGCATGCTGGATGCGCTGACCCAGCCGGTGCTACTGATAGACGATACACAGTACGTTCATCACGCGAATACGGCAGCGCTGGACCTTATCGGAGCCGGCAGGGTAGCCGCGGAAAGCAACGGTACCTTTAATTT
This sequence comes from Lentisalinibacter orientalis, assembly GCF_040706535.1. Lineage (NCBI taxonomy): Bacteria > Pseudomonadati > Pseudomonadota > Gammaproteobacteria > Woeseiales > Woeseiaceae > Lentisalinibacter > Lentisalinibacter orientalis. Next base: position 1,174,282 of record NZ_JAPDRJ010000001.1, on the reverse strand, counting down.
TCGGCGGGCAAGAGACTCCGGTAGGCTCTCCGCCGCGCTGCGCCAGCTCGGTTTGACCGGGGACCTGCCTCACGAGCAGCGGAGCGGCCGCGTCGCTTTCCGGGTCAGCGATCGGCTTGGCGAGGACAGCCATCTCGTCGTCGCAATCGCCGTCCGGCCGGATGAGTCGATGGCCGTGTTCGGAAAGACTCCCCGGGTCATTCTGCTATTCCATCCGCTTGAAGGACGCAAAGTAATCGATCCACTCATCGTCAGCCATGCTTTCAGCCTTACGCCGGCCGAAGCCCAGGTGGCGGCGGCGATCGCCGCCGGCGCGTCGCTTTCCGAACTGGCCGAAGCACGCGGTGTGAGTCTCGAGACAGTGCGCAGTCAGCTGCGCGGCGTTTTCGCCAAAGTCGGCGTATCCAGGCAGTCGGATCTCGCTCGCGTGCTGTCAGCACTTCCCCAGGAAAATCTTGATTTCAGTCAGACGCTGATCATTCGCTAGGTGACGCCAGGGTCGATCGGCACACTCGACGCGCGCAGAAGACGACTCACCAACTCTGCCTGGCGGCTACAGCCGGTCTTCGCGAGCACCTGCTTCACCTGCGAGCGGATGGTTTCCAGGCCGCATCGGCGCATCGCAGCAATCTCCGCCAACGAGTGGCCGGCAACGAGCAGTGCCGCAACGCCGCTCTCCGCTGCGGTCAGACCGTATTCATTTCGCAGCCAGGAATGGGAAACCACGTCGCTATTCTCGGGATCGACGACAAGGACCACGGCGAAGCGTCTCTGGAAGGGGTCGAGCCGGCGCTGCAGTGGGCAGACGTAGAGCCGATACGCCGTGCGGCCGGATGGGCGGTCAGCACGGATAGCCGGGTTCTCCATGGTGGTCGGAGCGTGCCGCCCGGCGAGCGTCGCGCCAAGGGCACGGAGCAGGCTTTCGGCAGCAACAGCATCCCGCAGATCGAGATGTCCCTTTTCATCGGTTATCCCGTCGCGCTCCCGCAGCATCGCTGTGGCCAGATCGTTTGCGGCGATAATCCGATAATGGTCGTCGATGACGAGACCGGCACACCGCAGTGACTCAAGGAGGCACTCGGCGGTTCTGATCGTCGCCTCCTCGGAGATCTGCAGGGACAACTCGATGCTTCGGCGCACGTGCGGCGCGAGACGCATGAGGTAAGCGATCTCTTCCGGCTGGAAATGACCCGCTGACTTCGGGCGGAAATGGACGACTCCCGTGATGCGCTTGCGATCCTTCTGCAGCACGGTGCCGGCATAGTAGGCCACGTCCAGCGGTATGGCATGTTCCTGGTAGAACAGGCTGCGGCGCATCTCCGCCTCACTGGTGTGCCGGTAGTCGTAGATGGGCTCGAACTCTTCTACGGTGGCGGCATGGTTCACGCGCAGTTGTTCGCCGCGGCTCACCAATTCCTCGAACTCCGCCATGGCATTGGCGTTCGGGAGTCCGGTCACCACATCCTCGAAGGTGTCTCCCGTCCCGATACCGACACAGGTTAGCTGACCTGCCGGCGCCCGCACCGGTTCGCCCATCGCTATCAGAGTGTTCGCCCATTGCCGGCCATCGATCGCGCAGTCGTAGATACGCCCGACGAGGTCGTCCCACGTCTCTTCGGAAATGATGCTCCCGAGCGTCCCTGCCATCGCCGCCTTCCTCCAGAAAGCCACCGGCATACCAGTTTTTGCAGAGCAACAAGCAGGATTCGTACCGGCCGGAAGAAATTCCTGAACCATCACTGGCTTAGTGGCAAATTGGGAAGACTCGAGATGCGCAAGTTGTCAGAAATCCCGACATTCACTTCTCGTAGGAGGGGCTTTAGCCCCGATTCATTATCCAATCGGGCCTGAAGGCCCTCCTACATTATCTCCGCGTGATCGGTCTAGCGTAGTGCACCGTCTCGCCTTCGAAGCGCACGCAGCCCTGCTCCACCAGCGCGTCGACCAGCGCCTGTACCTCGCCGAAGTCGAGCTCCCGGCCGAAGTGGGAATGCACCAGGCGCATTAGGGTGCGGCGGCGGCGGGGACGTGCCAGCCCGCGGGAGTGGAGGTTGCGGATCACCTCGGTCACCCGCTCTTCCCGGGAACTCGCCGTGGCCGCGCCGAGGAACGGCAGTTCCGCGAGGCTCCTCGCCCGGCGCACGCGCATGCCCTCTGCCTGCAGCTGGGCGATGAATGCGTCGAAGGCGTCGTCGGGCGAGACGACGTGCAGTCGCCCCTCCGGATCCCGCTCGGCAAGACGCCCGAGATAACAGGCGATGTGCAACTCCAACGCGCGGCGGCCGTCGCCGGCCACGGGTACGTAAGTCGCCCGGTCGCCAAGGGCCTGCACTGAGGAGACGAGGTCGAAGGGCAGGCTCGCCTCGGGGTCGCCGACGAAGAGGAAGACGCGCACCGGGCAAGCCTGCAGCGGCGCAAGGTCGTCCGGCTGCACGTTCTCGTAATCGATGAGGATGTAGTGAGTCCCCATGAGGCCCTGCCGAAGGACACGTACGCTGTGAGCTTACCACCGTTCGGACTCGACACGGCTTTTGTGAAGGACTAGGGTGTTCGGTATCGAAGCAACTCTGTGTCGCTTCCCGTCCTCAATCGAACGCGTCCGGTCGCGGAAGCGACGCGATTCGAGATACGGGGGAGACTATGTCCAGAGTATGCATCGGGGCGCGCCCGCGCCCAATCCTTCTATTGATTCTGCTCCTTTTCACCGCCCTGGCATTCGCCGCCACGACCGTGGCCGCGGACCCGGTCCGCATCAAGGCGAAATCCAAAGGCAAGTTCTGCATCAGCAAGGCCGACCGCGGCTGGGGCAACGGCACGAACATCGTGCTTATGCGCTGCAACGATGCCACGGCAGAGATGGTCGTCTGGGAGTACGACCGGCGCAGCGGTTACCTGCGCAGCGCGTCGAATTCCGGCAAGTGCTTGCACAAGCGCGCGCCCGGCTGGAAGAACGGCAACAACGTGCATCTATGGGACTGCAGCGCCGGGGACAGCAACGCAAAGACCTGGATCTACGAGAAGTCCACCGGCTACATCCGCGCCGCCGGTAACCGCAGCAAGTGCCTGCACAAGAAGTTTCCTGACTGGACCAGCGGGAACAACATCCACCTCTGGGACTGCGACGCCGGGCCGAAGAAGAACAAGACGTGGAAGCTGAAGGGCTATGGCGGAAGCGTTAGGGACATGTTCCGCGCCGCAGGCGACGAATCCGACGTCCAGCGCTACTACGTGCGCAACGAGCACGGCCTTTGCCTCACGGTCAACGTGTTCGACCAGACGAAGAGCCGCAAGCAGAAGGCGAAGCGGGTGCTGAAGACGGTCTTCGATCCGCGTGAGCATGCGAAGAACGTCGCCGGCATCAGCGGCGCCATGTTCCTCGGGCCCGGCGGCCCCGAGCTGATCACGACGGTCCGCGCCATCAAGCGCAAGCGCAAGCTCGAGGCCGCCTGGAAAGGCGATACGAAACAGGGCATGGGCGTCACCCTCCTCGAATGCGGCGCCGTCGATCCCGAGTACCAGAAGTTCATCCGTGACGGCCGCTACCTGCGCACCCGGGACGGCAAGCACTGCCTGAAGGCGAAGGACGGTCAGGCGACGGACAACGGCGGCCGCGTCCAGATCGGCTCCTGCAAGCGCCAGCAGCGCGCGGCGTGGTACGTCGACGAACGCGAATTCAGGAACGGCAAGGGCAAGTGCCTGGACGTCCATCGGCCCGACCGCACCAGGGAAGGCGCGAAGGTCCAGCTGTGGAACTGCACCGGGCGCTCGCAGCAGAAGTGGAACCTGTCGTACTGACGGCATGCGTATCGCCGGATCGCTCGTCGCTGCCGCCACCCGGGGCATTACCAGCCAGGGAGGACACACCATGAACCGTTATCTGTTGATCGTTCTTGCCGTGACCATCACGGCCTCATGCCTGCTGCTGCCACGCGCGGCCGTCGCACAGGAAGCCTGCGCGAACGCCGTCCAGGGCAGGATCGCCTGGGACCGGAAGGGCTCGACCCGCTGGAACCGCAGCAATATCGACCGCCTCTGCAAGGGCGCGGAGTCGAGCAAGGAGCCGGCACGGTGTTTCGACCGGGTCATGCACGGCGGCGTGAAGCGCGGCGACGGCGGTGCCTGGGGGTGGCGCAAGGCCGTCGAACTCTGCCAGGGCACCTACGATGCCGGGGCGCGCATCGACTGCTACCAGGAACGGGTCGGCGGCGGCAGCAGCATCGACGCCGCCATCCGCGGCTGCCGCAATATCGCCCGCACGCCCGGGCGCATCGCCCACAGGGACCGGGAAGTCAGCAAGGCCGACCACGAGCCCATGGTGCTCGCCGACCCGAACCTGAGCAATAAGGTGGTGACCGCGCCGAACAAGGGCGGGGACGGCAACAAGCCCGTGGTCCGGCCGCAGATCGACAGCGACGCGATGCGCAAGTCCATTGCGAAGCAGGCGACGCAGAACCAGCGCCGGCGTGAGCAGGACCGCAACCGCCGCTGCCAGCAGGTCTCGCTGATCCGCGGGCGCATCGAGCTCGAGGGCGCCGAGTCCGGCGGCGACGTGCTGCGATTGCAGGGCTGCCTCGGCCAGCCGGATCCCGACGATGTGCAGATCTGGGTGCGCTCCGGGGAGCGGATCGAGAAACACCGCGGCCGATTCAGCGGTACTTCCGCCTCCGTCAGCAACGCCCGGCTGGCGGCGAGCCGGGGCGCGCAGGCGACGCTGGTGCGGACCCGCGGCGACGAGACCTACCAGCTTGTGCCCTGGGTGGACGTCGAACGGGTCACGGCGGATGCGGACGGGGACGGCCACGACGCCCCGCGCTGGGGCGGCGACGACTGCGACGACAGCGACGCCAGGCGCTTCCCCGGTAACGCGGAGATCCCCGACGAACGCCACGTCGACGAGGACTGCGACCCGTCCACCTACGGCAAGGTCGACGACGACCGCGACGGCTTCTACTCCGACGAGTACTGCAACCGGGCCGGCGACGGCTCGATGAACTGCGGGACCGATTGCGACGACAGCCTGTCCAACGTGAATCCGCGGCACAACGACACCCCGGGCGACGGCCTCGACAACGATTGCGACGGCGAGATCGACGGTTGACCGATGACACGGACGGCAGCACCGGGCGCCGGTGCTGTCGCGACCAGGCCGGATTCGGCCGTAGCCCGGAGCGCGTTTCCCGGTCGGGAAAAACGGGTACACTGCCGGCGGGCCCAGGCGGGGAAGCGCCTTGTCGAAGAAGAACATGCTCGATACCCGCAGGGGTCGCCTGACCACCTTCGGCATCCTCTACATCTGCGAAGGCATACCGCTCGGGTTCGCCGCCGTGGCCATCGCCACTTACATGCGCCGGGCCGGCGTGGACGTGGCCCAGGTGGGCGCCTTCGTCGCGTCGTTCTACCTGCCCTGGGCGTTCAAGTGGGCGTGGGCACCGGTGGTGGACCTGGTGACGCTGAACCGCTTCGGCGGCCGCAAGGCGTGGATCGTGCTTTGCCAGGTGCTGATGATCGTGACGCTGTATTTCGTCGCCCAGCTCGACTACACGCAGCACTTCGACCTGCTCATCACGATGGTGATCGTGCACAATGTGTTCGCCGCCACCTGCGACGTGGCCATCGATTCGCTCGCGGTGAGCAGCCTGCGCGAGGACGAACGCGCCCAGGGCAACGGCTTCATGTTCGCCGGCGCCTACATCGGACAGGGGCTCGGCGGCGGGGGCGCCATGTTCGTCGCCGGACTGTACGGCTTCGACGTCTCCTTCCTCTACGTTGCCCTGCTGCTCTGCCTCGTGCTGACCTTCGTCGTGTTCTTCGTGCGGGATCCCGCCGCCGGGACCGCGGCGGCCGCGCGATTGCACGGCGTGTGGCAGGCATTCCGCGATTCCGTCACCGGGTTCGCGCGGGAGCTCGGCATCGGCCTGTTCCGCTCCGGCAAGGGCCCGCTGATCGGCGTGGCCTTCGCGCTGACGCCGATCGGCGCCATGGCGCTCTCGGGTGCGGCCTCCACCGCCCTGCAGGTGGACCTCGGCATGAGCGACAGCCAGATCGGCACGCTGAACATCTACGCCATGATCACCTCGGGCGCCGGCTGCGTGGCGGGCGGATGGCTCGCCGACCGGCTCGGCAAGCGCAGGATGCTGGCGCTGTTCTACGCGCTGACCACGCTGCCCACGCTATGGCTCGCCGTGGCTCTCGGCGGCGGCACCGGCGTGGAAGGGGTCACCATCAACCAGTACTTCGCCGTCGCCATCGCCTTCTACCTCTGCATGGGCCTGCACTACGGCGTGGGCGCGGCCATCTTCATGGGGCTCACCAACCCGGCGGTGGCGGCCACCCAATTCACCGGCTTCATGGCGCTGCAGAACCTGACCATCTCCTACTCCAATGCCTGGCAGGGCGTGGCCGTCGATGCCTGGGGCTACAGCGCCATGTTCTACCTGGACGCGGCGCTGGTTGCGGTGCCGATCCTGCTGATCCCGTTCCTGACCGACCGCCAGCCGCAGGAGGCGCCGCCGTCGCCGGCCCGCCCACTCCCGGAGGCCAGCTAATAATGCAGGAGGGGCTTCAGGCCCGATTCATTAATGATCGGGCCTGAAGGCCCTCCTACATGCGATCGACGGACACGAACCGCTCGCGGCTGAGCTCCACATCCCCGTCGTCCCAGCGGTAGGCCACCAGCTTGCCGCCGGGTTTGGCCACGCTGTAGTCGAGGCAGGCGATGTTGGGCGCCAGCGGTTCCGGCTCGCCTTCCAGCCAGTAGTGACCCACGAAGCAGGGCGGGTCGTCGTGGGAGTACTCGACGAGGTGGTCGCCCTCGATGGGGTCGTCCGGGATATGGGTCTCCACCGACTCCGGCCCGAAGTGGGCCTCGCGGTAGGTGGTGGCGTGGGAGTCCCACCAGCGCACCCGGATGCGATGGCGGTGGTTGCCGCTCTTGTCCCGCACGGACTTGCCCTCCGGCAGGTCGATCTCCTTGCCCTTCAGCAACGAGTCGATGGCCTCGTGCTGCCAGGTGCCCGGCGCGCTGCCCGCCACCAGGAACTCATCGGTGAGATGCTGCCCGTCCACCTCCGCGCGCACCTCGGACAGGAGATGCGGATCCCAGCAGGCATGGATCACCCTCAGCGCGCCCAGGTCCAGCCACAGCGGCAGCGTGCGGAACCAGTCGAGCGTCGCGCGCATCTCGTCCTCGCGGCCCTCGTAGGCGTTGATGAAGGCGTCGTGCTGGTCCCGGTTCTTCTTCGACCAGGGCCTGAGCGGCTCGCCCGTGTCCGGATGCGGCGTGTGGAAGCCCAGCGCGTTGAATTCGTGGTTGCCCATCACGGCCAGCGCGGTGCCCGCCTCGATCATGGGCCGCACGACGTCGATGACCTCCCGCTGGTGCGGGCCGCGGTCGATGAAGTCGCCGAGGAAGATCACCTCGCGGGTGGGGTGGCGCCAGATGCCGTCGCGTTCGGCGTAACCCAGCTTGTCGAGGAGGCGGACGAGCGGGTCGGCGTAGCCGTGGATGTCGCCGATGAGGTCGTAGCCTTGCGGCGGTGGACGGTTGGTCATCCACTCAGTGTACTGTCTGTGCGCTTCAAATCCGCGGAAATTTCGCGCAGTATAGAGGCACAATGGCGCACGCCGCTCAGGGAAGGCAGCGGCGATGCAGCCGCTACCGGCTCGAAAGAAGAACAAGGATCGGGGGAGATTTCGTGCGCGTTAGGGACGTCCCGTCCACGCTTGCCGCCACCTCGGCGCCCGACGCCGACGGACGGCTTCGCCCGCTCCATCCGGCCATCTTCGACGCCACCCATCCCACCGTCGCTCTCCGAGCGAATCCCGAACGACCCCCACCGGGGAGGAGAAGACGATGCTGAGAAAGTCACTCGCGATACTCATGCTCCTGGCCCTCGTGCTGCCCGGCATGGCAGCCGCCGACGCCCTGACCAGGATCATCCAGCAGGACCTCGCCGCGCTCGGCTACGAGACCGGCAACACCGAGGGCGAGATGACCACCGAGACGGTGGTGGCCATCTCGAAGTTCCAGGCGGAGAATGGCCTGGAGGTCACCGGCGAGGCTTCGCCGCAGCTCGCCGGCGTGATCAAGTCGAAACTGAAGGAAGGCAATTCGGCGCCCGCCGCGGCGGCGGCCCCGGCTGCGCAGCCCGCCAGGGATCCGGCGGCCCTGCAGGCCGCCCAGCAGGCCTGCCTGCAGGAGAAGATCGCCGCCGCCCAGGAAGCGAACCAGAAGAAGCGCGGTTTCGGCAGCCTGATGCGGGCCGCCACCCGCGTGGCCGGGCGCTTCGGTGGCGAAGCCGGCGCGGACATCGCCCGCACCACCCGCGACATCTACGACGTGAACGCCACCGCCGCGGATCTCGAATCCGCTGCAAAGGATCTCGGCATCACCGAGAGCGACATCGAGTCTTGCCGTAACCCGTAGACACAGACGCCCCGGGAACACGGGGACCGAGGAACTGCCATGAGCCAAGTTGCCAACACCGGCGCATGCCGTATGAACAGGCTGTACACCGCGCTGGTCGCGGCCGCTGCCCTGTTCGCACAGTCCGCTGCATACGCGCAGTCGCTGGACGCCCCGGAGAGCGTCTGCGCAGGAGAGGGGTTCGAGGTCCGGTGGACGGGCCCGGACGGACCCCGTGACCGCATCGGCCTCGCCGAACCGGCCGCCCCGGCCGACCGCGCCGTCAGCTCCCGGCTGACCAGCGAGGGCAACCCGGCCGAACTGCGTGCGCCGATGGAGGAAGGCGTCTTCGAACTGCGCTACCTGCAGGGAGAGCCCGGATCCGTGCTCGTCCGGCGCGGCATCAACGTCGTGGATTGCCCGGTCTCGGGCATGGCACCCGCGCCGGAGCGCATGGCCGGCGTCAACAAGGCCGTGCTCGTCTCGGGCGTCCAGACCCACTACGGCGACGTCGTCCACGAGCAGTCGCCGTTCGGAGAGTTCGACGGCACCATCGATGCGCTCTGCGGCGCGAGCGATACGATCGGTTGGGCGCTGAATGCGATCATCGACAGGATCGAGCTGAGCATGACGGAGGCAGGGTCCCCGATCACCTTCGACACGGTCGAGCGGCTGCCGGGCGCACCGACCCGGGCAGGCATCACCGAGGGCCTGCAGGTGGCTCGTGACAAAGTCTGCAGCCTGGAGGACAAGCCCCCCCAGGTCCAGCCGTTCGCCATTACCTACGCCTACTGCCGAATGGCGATGGTGACCCCGCATCAGGTCATGGACATTCATCTGCCGCCGGAGATCGGCACCGGGACGATGTCGGCGGCGGATTTCCTCGAGGGTGAGGCGATGCAGGTCACGCTGCGCCGGAGCTTCGATGCTTCGGCGATGGTGACCGGATCCGGGTGGAGCACCAAGGTGGACATGCACTCGCCGACGCCCGGCGGACCGCGCATCGGTTACCCCACCACCCGCTACGAATTCGCCTACGAGGGCGGTCTCGGCGGCGGCGGCATGGTGCCGTTCGCTGACATGGTCTCCACCCGGAGCACCGGCACCGTCTGGGTGTCCGACGCAGTGCCGGGACTCGGCATCGTCCGCACGTTCTACGAGAACCTCACCACCGAGGTGCCGCCCGACATGGCCGAGAACTCGTTCTTCGCGGGCCTGCTCAACAACCTCGTCGGCATGCTGCGCAACGGTCTGCCGCTCGAGATCGAGCAGACGATCGAATCGAAAGTCATGGGCAGGACATCGATGAGCGGCCGCTCGCACTCGATCGTCACGGATGTCAGGCTGGTCGAATTCCGGCCTGAATGGTGCGGAGAGAGCCTGCTGCCACCCGATATGCCGGTGCGCGACATCGATCAGGAGATGGCGGAGGCGATGGGCGGGGCCGGCGCGTCATCGCCGGAGATGGCCGAGGCCATGAAGGAATACGAGGAGGCCATGAAGAACATGACGCCCGAGCAGCGCCGGATGATGGAACAGATGGGCATGGGCAACATGATGGAGCAGATGATGGGCGGCGGCGCGCAGGGCGCGCCGGCAGCGGCCGCCCCGCCGAAGCAGGCACCGGGCGGCGCGGGCCCCGCGCTCTCCGAGGCGCTGCGCACCGGTGACACGGTGGAGACCGCCCAGAACTATCTGCAGGCGCTCGGCTACGACACCGGCGGCGCGAGCGGCGAGATGAACATGGAGACCACCATCGCCATCTCCCAGTTCCAGGCGGAGAATGGCCTGGACGTGACGGGCGAGGTGAGCCCCCAGCTGCTCGGAGTCCTCGCCGCGGAGGTGGACCGCCTGTAGGAGGGCCCGTAGGAGGGCCTTCAGGCCCGACGGCCCGATGGTTCGATGGATCGGGCCTGAAGGCCCTCCTACAGCGGGTGATGCCGGGTCAGCAGACGATCCAGCTGATTCGCAAACGCCTGCTTGTCACGCTGGCTGAACGCCGCCGGGCCGCCGCCCATCTCCACGCCGCTCGAGCGCATGGTGTCCAGGAAGTCGCGCATGTTGAGCCGCGCGCGGATGTTCTCGGTGGTGTGCAGCTCGCCGCGAGGGCTGAGCGCCTGGGCGCCCTTTGCGATGACCTCCGCCGCCAGCGGGATGTCGCTGGTGATCACGAGGTCGCCGGGCGCCGCACGCTTCACGATCTCGTCGTCGGCGACGTCGAACCCGTGGGACACCTGCAGTGAGTTGACGTTGGCCAGCTTCGGCGTCGCCACCGGCTGATTCGCCACCAGCGTCACTTCCACGCCCGTACGCTTCGCGGCCCGGAACAGGATCTCCCGCACCACCACGGGACAGGCGTCGGCGTCCACCCAGATCTTCATGCGCGCATTATGACCTACGGACGAGGCAGGAGGACCCGTAGGAGGGGCTTTAGCCCCGATCAATTAATAATCGGGCCTGAAGGCCCTCCTACATTGGTGCGGTTTCTGTTACAGTGCGCGCAGCCTGGCGCACATCGGTCTGCGCCAATCACTCCGCAGCGCACCCTGCGCTCCCGGAGTCACACCCAAAGAATCCAGTCTGGGCCGAACCGTGCGCGACTCCGTCGTGCTGCGGGTCAGACGAACCGGAGTAACTATCCATGCTTTTTTCTGAACTCGGCCTTTCGGCCGAATTGCTGAGTGCTGTCGAAAAACAGGGTTACCGCGAGGCGACCCCCATCCAGCGCGAGGCCATACCGCCCATCCTCGAAGGCCGCGACATCCTGGCCAGCGCCCAGACGGGCACCGGCAAGACCGCCGGTTTCACGCTGCCGCTGCTGCAGCGGCTCATGGCATCGCGGCCCGGCGGCAAGCGCCGCATCCGCGCCCTGATACTCGTGCCCACGCGGGAACTCGCCGCCCAGGTCAGCGAGAGCGTCAGGAACTACGGCTGCCACCTGCCCACCCGCTCGCTGCAGATCTTCGGCGGTGTCAGCATCCGACCCCAGATCAAGCGCCTGCGCGACGGCGTGGACATCGTCGTCGCCACGCCGGGCCGGCTGCTGGACCACGTGGAGCAACGCACCATCGACCTCTCGGGCGTCGAGATTCTGGTCCTGGACGAGGCGGACCGCATGCTCGACATGGGCTTCATCCGCGATATCCGCAAGATCCTGAAGCTGCTGCCCACCGAGCGGCAGAACCTGCTGTTCTCCGCCACCTTCTCGCCGGAGATCCGCAGCCTCGCCGCGGACTTCCTGAAGTCCCCGGTGGAGATCTCGGTGGCGCCGCGCAACACCACGGCGGACCGTGTCATCCAGCTCGTGCACCCGGTGGACAAGGCGCGCAAGCGCGAGCTGCTGTCCCACCGCATCGGCGCGGAGAACTGGCGCCAGGTGCTCGTCTTCACGCGCACCAAACACGGCGCCGACCGGCTGTCGAAGCAGCTGTCGGCCGACGGCCTGGACGCGGCCGCGATTCACGGCAACAAGTCCCAGGGCGCGCGCACCAAGGCGCTCGCGGACTTCAAATCCGGCAGGATCCGCGTGCTGGTGGCCACCGACATCGCGGCCCGCGGGCTCGACATCGACAGCCTGCCCCACGTGGTGAACTACGAGCTGCCCCACGTGCCGGAGGACTACGTGCACCGCATCGGCCGCACGGCCCGCGCGGGCCTGGACGGCCACGCCGTCTCGCTTGTCTGCGTGGACGAGGACAGACTGCTGCGCGACATCGAGCGGCTGCTGAACGTCCGCATCGACAAGGAAGTGATCCCGGGCTACGAACCGGACCCGCGCATCCGGCCGGAGCCGCTGACGACCGCACGCCAGCAGCGCCCGCAGCCGCGGCGCAACGGGCCGCGCCGGCAGAATAACCAGTCCCGGGGCCGCAAACGCGCGTAGGAGGCCTCGTAGGAGGGGCTTTAGCCCCGATTCATACGTAAATCGGGGCTAAAGCCCCTCCTACAATTCTGACGGGGCTGTGCGATCATTCGTGGCATGCACGATCCCGCCCTGCAGACCCTCCGCGACGTCTTCGGCTACCGGCACTTTCGCGGCGACCAGGCCGCGGTCATCGAGGCGGCACTGGCCGGCCGCGACGCGCTGGTGCTCATGCCCACCGGCGGCGGCAAGTCGCTCTGCTATCAGATCCCGGCGCTGGTGCGCGGCGGCGTCGGCCTGGTGGTCTCGCCGCTGATCGCCCTCATGCAGGACCAGGTCCGTGCCCTGCACGAGCTCGGCATCGAGGCGGCATTCCTGAACTCGAGCCTGAGCCGGGAGGAGCAGGGGGACGTCATCGCCCGCCTGAAGGCCGGCGAGATCCAGCTGCTCTACGTCGCGCCCGAGCGCCTGGTGCAGCCCCACACCCAGGCGCTGCTGGCCGAGGTTCCGCTGTCGGTGATCGCCATCGACGAGGCGCACTGCGTCAGCCAGTGGGGCCATGACTTCCGCTCCGACTACCTGGCGCTGGACACCCTCGGCGACCTCTTCCCCGGCGTGCCGCGGCTGGCGCTGACCGCCACCGCCACGCCGATCGTTCGCGAGGAGATCGTCGAGCGCCTCGCGCTGAACGATCCCGCCGTCTTCGTCAGCCCCTTCGACCGCCCCAACATCCGCTATCTGGTGCAGCCGAAGTCGGACACCCGCCGCCAGCTCACCCAGTTCCTCCAGGGCCACGCCGGCGAGGCAGGCATCGTCTACTGCCTGTCGCGGAAGAAGACGGAGAGCATTGCCGAGGCGCTGCAACGCGAGGGCCACAACGCCCTGCCCTACCACGCCGGTCTGTCCGCCGAGATGCGCGCGGATCACCAGCACCGCTTCCTCACCGAGGAATCCGTCATCGTCGTGGCCACCATCGCCTTCGGCATGGGCATCGACCGGCCGGACGTGCGCTTCGTCGCGCACCTGGATCTGCCGAAGAGCATCGAGTCGTACTATCAGGAGACCGGCCGCGCCGGGCGCGACGGCGAACCGGCCGAGGCCTGGATGATCTACGGCTTGCAGGATGTCGTGCGCCTGCGCCAGATGGTGGACGACTCCGAGGCGGACGAGGACAGGAAGCGCCACGATCGCCAGAAGCTCGACGCGCTGCTCGGCTGGTGCGAGGTCACCGAGTGCCGGCGCCGGCCGCTGCTCGCCTACTTCGGCGACGAGCTCACTGAGGACTGCGGCAACTGCGACAACTGCCTGAACCCGCCGGCCACCTGGGACGGCACCGAGGCGGCGCAGAAGCTGCTCTCCGCCGTCTATCGCACCGGCCAGCGTTTCGGCGCCGCCCACGTGGTGGACGTGCTGCTCGGCAAGACCACCGACAAGATCACCCAGCACCGCCACGACCGGCTCTCCGTCTACGGCATCGGCACGGAGCTGGCCGGCCCCGCCTGGCGCTCGGTGGTGCGCCAGCTCATCGTGCAGGGCTACCTGAAATCCGACCAGAGCCGCTACGGCGCGCTGGTGCTCACCGACCGGAGCCGGCCGCTGCTGCGCGGCGAGATCGAGCTCCGGCTGCGCGAGGACCGCAAGCTCAAGACGGAGAAGAAGCAGCGCCGGGATGCCGCCGCCGACCTCGCACCGGCGGACCAGTCGCTGTTCGAGGCGCTGCGCAAACGCCGCAAGGAGATCGCCGACCGGCTCGACCTGCCGCCCTACGTCATCTTCCACGACGCCACGCTGCAGCAGATGGCCGAGCACCGGCCGAAGACGGAAGCCGACCTCCTGAGCATCAACGGCGTGGGCGAGGCAAAGCTGGAGCGCTACGGCGAGGCCTTCCTGGAGATTATTGCGACCGAAGGGGTCACGGACGAGTCCGCGGATGCGACTGCGGGCGAGACCGCCCGCGCCTCGGCCGGCGCCGGCACGCGGTGACCGCGGACGCCGCCCCCGCCCTGCAGCGCTCGTCCGGCGCCGCCCGGGTCTCTTTCAAACGCCGTGCCTCCGGCACCGGTCTCGACGAGCTGTACCAGCAGGGGTGTTCTAAGGTCCGCTTCCCCCGCAAGCACGACGGCAGCCCGGAAGCCGTGCTGCTGAACACCGCGGGGGGTCTCGCCGACGGCGATACGCTGACCAACGAGATCCACTGGCGCGCGGGCGCGCGTGCGACGGTGACCAGCCAGGCGGCGGAGCGCGTCTACCGCGCAGCGGGCCGTGGAGAGGCCCGCGTGACGACCCGGCTCTGCGTCGACGCAGACGCCGTCGCCTGCTGGCTGCCCCAGGAGACCATCGTCTTCGACGGCGCCCGGCTCGCCCGCTCGCTCACGATCGAGGTGGCGCCGGGCGCCTGCCTGCTGGCGCTCGAGAGCACCGTGTTCGGCCGCCGCGCCATGGGGGAGACCGTGAGCCGCGGCCGGGTCTCGGACCGCTGGCGCGTGCGGATCGACGGCCGCCTCGCCTTCGCCGATCATTTCCTGCTGGACGACGCGCTCACCGGGCCCATCGACGCCAGTCTCGCCCGCGGGCCGGTGGCCGACGGCGCGCACTGCCTCGCGACGCTGGTCGTGGTCGCACCGGACTGCGACCGCATCGTGACGGCGGCCCGGGAAACGCCGGCCGAAGACCATGCCGACCTCGGCGCCACCCTCCTCGACGGGCTCGCCGTCCTCCGCGTCGTGGCCGCCGACGGCGCCGCGATGCGCGCCATGCTGACCCGCCTCGTCACGCTGGCCGGCGAGACCTCTGGTATAACATTGCCACGCGTGTGGCACTGCTGAGGACAGGGACCGGTATGCATCTCACCCCCAGGGAAAAAGACAAGCTGCTGATATCGCTGGCCGCGATGGTCGCGCGCAACCGTCTGGCACGGGGCGTGAAGCTGAACCATCCGGAGGCCGTAGCGCTCATCTCCGACTTCGTCGTCGAGGGAGCCCGGGACGGCAAGTCCGTGGCCACGCTGATGGCCGAAGGCGCGAAGGTGCTGACCCGCGAGCAGGTCATGGAAGGCATCCCGGAGATGATCCACGACGTGCAGGTGGAGGCCACCTTCCCGGACGGCACCAAGCTGGTCACCGTCCACGAGCCTATCCGTTAGACCCATCCGCTAACCCAACCGCAAGGAGGCCACGATGATCCCCGGCGAAATCCTCCCCGCCGACGGCGAGATCGAGATCAACGCGGGCGCCGAGAGGGTCACCGTCATCGTGGCCAACACCGGCGACCGGCCCATCCAGGTGGGCTCGCACTATCACTTCTTCGAGACCAACGGCGCACTCGACTTCGACCGGGAAGCCGCCCGCGGCCGGCGCCTCGACATCGCCGCCGGCACGGCGGTGCGCTTCGAGCCCGGCCAGAGCCGGGACGTGACGCTGGTGCCGATCGCCGGCGACCGGAAGATCTACGGCTTCAACCAGAAGATCATGGGAGACCTCTGATGGCGAGCATCCCGCGCGCAGCCTACGCCGCTATGTACGGCCCCACCACCGGCGACCGGGTGCGCCTGGCCGACACCGACCTGATCGTGGAGGTGGAATCCGACCGCACCGTCTACGGCGAGGAAGTGAAATTCGGCGGCGGCAAGGTCATCCGCGACGGCATGGGCCAGTCCCAGCACGGCCGCGCCGACGGCGCCGTCGACACCGTCATCACCAACGCGCTGATCGTCGACGTCACCGGCATCTACAAGGCCGACGTCGGGCTTCGCGACGGGCGCATCGCGAAGATCGGCAAGGCCGGCAACCCGGACACCCAGCCCGGCGTCGACATCATCGTGGGACCGACCACCGAGGCCATCGCCGGCGAGGGCAAGATCCTGACCGCCGGCGCCTTCGACGCCCACATCCACTTCATCTGCCCGCAGCAGATCGAGGAGGCGCTCATGTCCGGCGTCACCACCATGCTGGGCGGCGGCACCGGCCCCGCCACCGGCACCAATGCCACCACCTGCACGCCGGGCGCCTGGCACATCGGCCGCATGCTGCAGGCCGCCGACGCCTTCCCCATGAACCTCGCCTTCGCCGGCAAGGGCAACGCCTCGCTGCCCGCCGCGCTGGAGGAGCAGGTGCTCGGCGGCGCCTGCGCGCTGAAGCTGCACGAGGACTGGGGCACCACGCCGGCGGCCATCGACTGCTGCCTGTCCGTGGCCGACGACTACGACGTGCAGGTCATGATCCACACCGACACGCTGAACGAGAGCGGCTTCGTCGAGGACACGATAGCGGCGTTCAAGGGCCGCACCATCCACGCCTTCCACACCGAGGGCGCCGGCGGCGGCCACGCGCCGGACATCATCCGGGTGTGCGGCCAGCCGAACGTGCTGCCCTCCTCCACCAACCCCACGCGGCCCTACACGGTGAACACCATCGACGAGCATCTCGACATGCTCATGGTCTGCCATCACCTCGACCCGTCCATCCCGGAGGACATCGCCTTCGCCGAGAGCCGCATCCGCCGCGAGACCATCGCCGCCGAGGACATCCTGCACGATCTGGGCGCGTTCTCCATCATCGCCTCGGACAGCCAGGCCATGGGCCGGGTGGGCGAGGTGCTGATCCGCACCTGGCAGACCGCCGACAAGATGAAGAAGCAGCGCGGCCGCCTGCCCGGGGAGCGGGGCGACAACGACAACCTGCGCGTGCGCCGCTACATCGCCAAGTTCACGATCAACCCCGCCATCGCCCATGGCATCGGCGACTACGTGGGCTCGGTGGAGGAAGGCAAGCTCGCCGACCTGGTGCTGTGGTCGCCCGCCTTCTTCGGCGTGAAGCCCGACCTGGTCATCAAGATGGGCAGCATTGCCGCCGCGCCCATGGGCGACCCGAACGCCTCCATCCCCACGCCCCAGCCGGTGCACTACCGTCCCATGTTCGCGAGCTACGGCCGCGCCATGCACGAGAGCGCGGTGACCTTCGTCTCGGCGGCCGCCCAGGACGCCGGCATCCGCGAGAAGCTGGGACTCGCCAAGCAGACGCTGGCGGTGCGCAACACTCGCGGCGGCATCAGCAAGGCGGACATGCGGCTGAACGACTACTGCCCGGCCATCGAGGTGGACCCGGAGACCTACGAGGTGCGTGCCGACGGCGAGCTGCTCACCTGCGAGCCGGCCACGGAACTGCCGATGGCCCAGCGCTACTTCCTGTACTGACCCCGGTGCCGGCAATGACCCTGCCGCGGGCACAGCGCGTCATCGCCGATCCGCCGGCGGACGCCGACGTGGTGGAGCTCGACTACGACGCCCGCCACCGCCGCCGCATCGCCATGCGCACCGAATCCGGGCGGGAGTTCCTGCTGGACCTGCCGAAGGCGGTCGCATTGGCGGACGGCGACGGCCTCGCGCTCAGCGACGGCACGTGCGTGCGCGTACGCGCGAAACCGGAGCGGGTCATCGACGTCCGCGCGGCATCGCCGGAGCAATTGCTGCGCATCGCCTGGCATCTCGGCAACCGACACCTGCCCACACAGATCCTCGGCGAGACAATCCGCATCCGCTACGACCACGTCATCCTGGACATGCTCGCGGGCCTCGGCGCCGACACCTGCACGACGGAGGCGCCGTTCCACCCCGAGGGCGGCGCCTATGCGGGCCATTCGCATCATGACTGACGCCCTGTTCCGCCTGATGTCCTGGCTCTCGCCCGCCTACCCGGTGGGCGCGTACGCGTTCTCCCACGGCCTGGAGTACGCGGTGGAGGCCGGCCTGGTGCGGGATCGGGACGACTCCCGCGACTGGATCGGCACCGTCATGTCCATGGGCAACGGTTACGCGGATCTCGTGTTCGTCGCCGCCGCCTGGGACATCGACGCCGACCGGCCGACCGCGGCGGACGAACTGCGCGAACTCAACGAACTGGCACTCGCCTTCCAGGGCACCGCCGAACTGCGCCTGGAGAGCACGGCCCAGGGACGCGCATTCGCGAGCGTCACCGCAGACGCCTGGCCCTGCGCGGCCACCGACGCGCTGGCGCAACTGCCCCGGGACGAGATCGTCCACGCCGTCGCCGTGGGCGCGGTCGCGCGGAGCCACGGCATCGGCCGGACGGACACTCTCACCGCCTACGCCCACGCCTACGCCGCGAACCTGGTGTCCGCCGCCGTACGCCTGATCCCGCTGGGCCAGACCGACGGCCAGCGCATCACCGCCGAGCTGATGCCGGTCTGTCTCGCGGCAGTCGAACGCGCCGCGGCCACGCGGGTGCACGACGTCTCCTCGTCGACGCCGATGGTCGACGTCGCCTCCATGAAACACGAAGTCCAGTACACGAGGTTATTCCGGTCATGAGCGATAGGATCATGAGCAATAGCGGACCACTACGCATAGGCATCGGCGGGCCGGTGGGCTCGGGCAAGACGGCGCTCACCGAGGCGCTCTGCCGCAGCATGGCCGGCGACTATTCCGTGGCCGTCGTCACCAACGACATCTACACCCGCGAAGACGCCGAATTCCTGACCCGCGCCGCAGTGCTGCCGGCCGAGCGCATCATGGGCGTGGAGACCGGCGGCTGCCCGCACACCGCCATCCGCGAGGACGCCTCCATGAACCTGGCGGCCGTCGCCGACATGAGCCGGCGCTTCACCGATCTCGACCTCGTCATCATCGAATCCGGCGGCGACAACCTGGCCGCCACCTTCTCGCCGGAACTGGCCGATCTCACCATCTACGTGATCGACGTCTCCGCCGGCGACAAGATCCCACGCAAGGGCGGCCCGGGCATCACCCGCTCCGATCTGCTGGTCATCAACAAGATCGACCTCGCCCCGCTGGTAGGTGCGGACCTCGGCGTCATGGACCGGGACGCGCGGCGCATGCGGGGCGAGCGGCCGTTCCTGTTCACCAACATGAAGGACGGCACGAACGTGGCCGAGGTGCGCGCGTTCATCGAGCGGGCGGGAGGGCTGTAGGAGCGGCTTCAGCCGCGAAACCGGTCGGGCCTGAAGGCCCTCCTACCCGGTATTCTCGCGGGCCGCGAACCGGCCGCAAACCCCGCTCGACCGGCTACTCGTAGATCTTCTGTATCTTCCGGCAGACGAGCTGGAGCCCGGTCAGGGATTCCGACAGATCGCGATCCTTGAAGTGAGCGACGATGCCGGAGGCGACGTCGCCGGCGTTACAATAGACGATACCCTGCCACTGGGAACAGTTCGGGCCGTCACCCTGACCCTGCTGGTAGAAGCCCGTCGAGCCGTCCGCCTCGATGATGTTTCCGCTGACCGCCACGCCCTTGACGCGGTCATTGCCCTGGAAGCTGTGACACACGCGCATGGAGTTAACCGCCGCCGGATCGATGACTGCCCGATTCCAGACCGACAGATCCATGGCGGGAAGCACCGGTTGAGTGCATTCGTTCAGCGACTCTCCCGCACGGTCTCCGACCGCCTCGAGGCTGATGTAGCACGGCACGTTATTCGGCTCGAAAATCTCGATCCCCGACAGCGCCCGGTCCTCCATGTCGAGCACGCGGATTATCTCTCCGCCCTTGCCGGAGACCGGTGATTGATACACGTCCGTAGCCGACAGCCGCCAGCCGATGACTTTGGGTTCCTCCGCATCGGCCGCAGCCGCTTCGGCCTCCGCTCGCCGACGCTCTTCCTCGAGCCGCTCCTGCTCGCGGCGCTCGGCGGCAGCGATCGCTTCCTCCTCGGAGGCATACTTGATCTCCGGCGGCCGGTTCTCGGCCACCCGGTCGGCGATCGCCTGCTCGGTCTCCGGCGACAAGCGGCCGCTCTCCCCCGTGCCGCCGGCTTCGCCGCTGCCGGCGTTCTGCAGCAAGTCCGTCGGCGACTCGTAGTCGACCGTGTCGGCGATGCCGGCGTTGCGCTCCGCCGAGCTCGCCTGGAGATCCTGCAGCGTCGTACCACCGCCTGCGTTCTGCATCGGCCGGTGACTGTCGGGATGACAGGTGCCGTCCATCCCGCAATACGAACCGGCGGCGCAGCCCGCGTGGGAACTGCAGGTCTGGCCGGCCGTACCCGCCATCGCGGTCTGCGACTGGCCAGCGCCCGCCGGAGCGTCCCGCATCGCCATGATCCGCTCCGCGTCGAGCGCGCTGCCGATGATCCTCAGTTCATCGATCACGAGATCCTTGGCCGCATGGTGCAGGCTATCGTTGTTCGCGCCGAGCCAGATCGCCGGCTTCGCTTGCCTCGCCGAAGTGCCAATGGCCTGCTCCGTCTGGCGGCCGTGCCAGTGCAATCGATGTGTCCCGGTCTTGTGATCCCAGACCGCGGCCACGAACATCCAGCCCCCGTTCGCATAGATGGCATCCTGTACCCGGAGATCCTTGCCGGCCGTGCGGAGAAACAGGCCGGAGCCCGATGCCCACAGCCACGGGCCGCTGCTGCTGCCAGTGCCGAGGATCGTCTGGCTGGCCGCCTGTGCAATCTTTATCCAGGCGGTGACCGTCGCCTGGGGACAGCGATCGCGATTGAGATCGACAAAGGCGCGCATCGCGGCGCTGCCGTCGAGCTTCAGCGCCTGCCCGGAGCGGCCCTCGACGAACTCGGCCGTCGCCGCGGCACCGTCGCGGCCGATCATCTGACCGGCATTGCCGTTGCCGCTTTCGTCGCTCAGATTGCCGTCGAAGCGGTAATACGCATCGCAGGGTCCGGCGAGCGCCTGAACCGAGAAGCCGGTGAGCAACAGAACGGCAAGGAGGACGGAGTAGTACTTGTTCATTGTTATCTCCCCCAGTTGCGGCAGTCCGTCAGATAGACGGTGTCCGTACCGCTTGAGGACACTATAGCCCAGCTTTCACGCTAGTGCTCCTGCCTTGCCGGCATGGGCGGCATGGCGCAGGTTATTGATAGAGAACAGGGAGAGACGACGTGAGCGCAGTCACCCGCCCGACCGAGGCCCGCGCATTCATCGAGCGGACGAGGGGGTCTCCGCATACAGGGTAAGGTCGTCGAAGTAGACGCCCTGCGTCCTGTCCGAGCCGGAATAATCGACGTAGAGCGTGAAGGCCTGCACCGTGGCCGTGCCCGCAGGCGCGGTCACGACACCGGTATCCAGGAAGATCCACTCGCCCACGGCTGACCGGTTGTTGATCTGATCCGACGCCTTCGCCTTCGTGTCGCCGTCGGCCGTCTCGACCGTCCCCAGGTCCTCGCCTTCGGCATCGAAGAAAGACAATTGGAGGATGCCGAAAGCCGGCGTCCCGATCAGCGGCCTCGGTGTCAGGCCGTATCCGGTGAGGCGCCACTGGGAGCCGGGATCGGCCGGGAACTCCTGGAAGGCGCCAGAGGCGTTACCGAGGAAGAACGGATTGTAGGGCACGGTCCGGCTGAAGCCGCCGTTGAACAGCGACTGGCTGCCGCTGCGCGCGTGGTTCTTCGAGAACATGCTGATCTCGAACAGGTCCCAGCCACCCTCGTCCGCCGGCAGCTTTTTTTCGAAGCTCGCGTCTTTCAGGAGGCCGCCGTCATCGGTCTGCGCCGCGGCAGGGACGCAGACCAGCAGGACAGCCACAAGCACGAGGCAGACGGCGTTGTTGACGTGGTTCATGTGAGACTCCCGCGGCTCACCCTACGGTAAGCCTTTTCGGGTCTCGACGTCGATTGTGGAATGTGCCGTCGCCCACCCGGCCGCGCGAGAAAGCGGTCAGGACTCGTCGGCGTCCGCCGGTTCGGCCTCGACCGCGTAATCGCCCGCGTGCTGCCGCAGCTCGCGCACGATCCCGGTCACGCCGGACGTCGTCATCTGCCGGTTGATCGTATCGTCGAGGTCGTATTCGTCGAGCGGGCTGGTATCTTCGTGGTCTGTCACGGCTCGGCCCTCCCATTGCGGTTCGAACCCCGAGATTTGTACGGCAGAAGCTGCGTTGACGCCAAGAACTGCATCACAGCCCGAGCAAGCCCACAGACCCGGAACAGGGAGAGATACGATGACGAAACCCGCGGGTAGCCTCGCCGCAGACCCGATCCCCGCCAGGCTGAAGTTCCTGGCCGATCTCGACGGACCGCTCGCCTACGTGCCGTCGAAAGGCGGCGGCGACAGCACCGAACACCTCGGTAATTTCACCACCCGGGAGGTCGCCGTCCACGACGCCCGGTCGCATCTGCCCCACACCCGTCTCGATGCCGAGGGATTCATGCTGGTCACGCAGCCGACGGCGGTCGCCGATTTCCATGACGACGAGCAGATCGAGGCCGTGCATCACGAAGAAGTCAGGGCCCTGCTGACCCGGCTCACCGGCGCGACACGGGTCGAGATCTTCGACGACACCCGCCGTGCCTCGTCGCTCGAGCGCCAGCGCGAGCGCAAGATCCGTGACCCGGCGGCCATCGTGCACAACGACTACACCGCGCGCTCCGGCGTAAAGCGTCTGCGCGACCACTACGCAGACGCGCCTGAGGAAGCCGAACGCCTGCTCGAACGCCGCTTCGCCATCATCAACGTCTGGCGCTCGACCGCCGGACCCGTCCTGAATCATCCGCTGGTGATGGCCGATGCGACCACCGTCCGGGAGGAAGACCTCGTGGCCGTGGAGCGGCGCGGCGAGGACCGCATCGGCGAACTGCAGGTGGCGCTGCACCACCCGGAGCAGCGCTGGTACTACTACCCGCGCATGCAGCCGGACGAGGCGCTGGTATTCAAGACCTTCGACTCCGCCACCGACGGGCGGACGCGGTTCACGCTGCATTCCTCGTTCGACGATCCGGGCGCGCCCGCTGACGCGCCGCCACGGGAGAGTATCGAGACGCGGTGTCTGGTGTTTTTCTAGGGGGGCGACCACACGGTAGGAGGGGCTGGTAGGAGGGGCTTTAGCCCCGATTCCCCTTAACAATCGGGCCTGAAGGCCCTCCTACATGGGGGGTAGCGCGGTGGGGGGTAGCGCGGCCGCCAAAAACTCCCGCAACCCTTCCAGGTAGCGCTCCTCGCTCAGCACGTGGGCGCCGTTGTGGGGGCCGGACAGTTCCAGGAACTGGCGCGGCTCGCCGGCGGACTCGTAGATGGCGCGGCCGTGGTGGAAGGGCACGATGTCGTCCTCGCGGCTGTGGATCACCAGCACCGGGCAGTCCGCCGCGGCCACGTAGTCGGCCGTGGGATAGCGGAAGCGGCTCAGCCAGCGCACCGGCAGGAACCAGTAGAGCTCGGCGGCCAGCGCGGGTAGCGAGGAGAAACTCGACTCCACGATGAGCGCGCCCGCCTCCCGGTTCGCCGCGAGCCAGGCACCCACCGCGCCGCCCACCGAACGCCCGAACACCACCATGCGCGACGGCGCCACGCCGCGCTCCTCCGTGAGGTACTGCCACGCCGCCTCCGCATCCCGGTACGTGCCGCGCTCCGACGGACTGCCCTCGCTCCGGCCGTAGCCCCGGTAGTCGACGATCAGCACGTCCAGTCCGAGCCGGTGGAACTGGAGGATGGACTCCAGCCGGTGGGAGATGTTGCCCGCGTTGCCGTGGAAGAACAGCAGCGTGCCGCGGGCGCTGTCGGCCGCCGGGACGAACCAGCCGTGCAGCTTCACGCCGTCCTCAGCGGTGAGTTGCACGTCCTCGTAGGCGAGACCGACGTCCGCGGGCGTGGCGTCGAGCTCGCGTCCCGGCAGGTTGGGCAGGTAGAGCAGACGGCCCTGCATGGCGTAGACGAGGCCGAGGAAGAGGAGGTAGAAGCCTAGTAGGATGGAGAGGAGGATGGAGAGGGGTTTCAGCATCGAACGAGGTGTTGGCGGATCCAGGGCAACAGGCGCGCGAAATCGCATTCGCCCTGTTCGAGCAACCCGATGAGAAATCCGTGGGCGCTGTCCGCTTCCACCCGGAGCTTCCAGCCGTTCAGGCGCAGGAAGACGTCGGTGGCGAAGAACGCCACGCGCTTGTTGCCGTCCACGAAGGGATGGTTCATCAGTAAAGACTCGAACAGCGCAGTGGCCATCTCCGCCAGATCTTCGTAGTAGCCGGTACGCGGGCGAAACAGGGCACTCTCGAGCAGGCCCTGATCGCGCACGCCCGGCGGGCCGCCGAATTCGCGGATCAGGGACTCGTGGATCGCCAGCACCTCATCGGCCGTGAGGAACAGGACCCGGCTGCTAGCGGGCAAGAAGCTCCCCGAGCCGGCGGTTCTCGTCGATGGAATCGTCGAGATGCTTCAGCACGTCGGGACGCACGCGCCGGCGCTGCAGGTACTCGCTGATGGCCTCGGTCAGGAGGCCCGAGACACTCTGGTGCGACTCATCTGCCATGGCGCGGAGTTCCGCCCAGACTTTCTCGTCGACCTTGGAACTGATCTTGATGGCGGTCATGAAGAGAATGCTAGCCTGACGTGTCTTGATTCGTCAAGACATATGAATGTAGGAGGGGCTTCAGCCCCGATTCCGCCGAACAATCGGGCCTGAAGGCCCTCCTACCGCGCTTGTTCGCAGGCTATGAACTGGGCGCCCGCCGGGTCCGCCAGCACGGCGTAGCTGAAGCCGCCGAAGCCCTTCGGGCCGGCCACCAACTTGCCGCCATTGGCCTCTGCCGCCGCGATGGCTTCCTCCAGGGACGGCACCGCGAAGTACAGCAGCCACACCGGCGGCAGGTCGGCGTTGCCGCCGCGGGCGTGGCAGACGCCGCCGGCCACCTCGCCTTCGGCGTCCAGCATGTTGTAGTCGTCGTAGCCGCCCATGTCGACGGGCTGCGGCGTCCAGCCCAGTACCGCCTCGTAGAACGGCCGCGCGTCGGCCGCGTCGGGGATGGTCAGGTCCCGCCACACCTCGCGGCCGGCGACCGGACCGAGCTTCGTATAGCGGCCGGTGAACACCGTCATCGGTTCGCCGCCGGGCGGCGTCACCGTCATGACGTTCGTCATGGTCCTGCCGTCGCCGAAGTCCTCGGTGATGGTGTGGCGTGCGCCGTCGTCGTCGCTGCGGCTGACTTCCAGTACCGGCCCGTTGAACCGGCCGCGGAAGATCTGCGCCTCACCCTCGGACGGCACCCAGCTCATCACCGCCTCGCCGTCGGCGGAGAGACGGATCACCGTGTGGCAGTGCATCGTCGTCTCGCCGTCGCGGCTCTGGGTGTAGCTGCCCGCGAGTGCCGTATCGCCGAGAGTCCTTTCGTTGTGCAGCTTGCCGGTGAATCTCATCGGCTCCGCCGACGGATCCACCACGATCTCCTCCTCCCCCTGCCAGCGGCCGTCGGCCAGCCCCAGCAGGAACGCCACCGGGTCCTTCTTCTCGTTCATGGCTGCTCTCCCCCTTGCCGGACAAAACGATGCCCGCATTCTCGGCCGCGGACGCGGCCGCTGCTTGACAGATATTAAGCGGCGGCGGCCACGGGCAGCACACAGTCCATGTCCCAGTAGCGCATCCCGTGCCGGCGCGGATCGTTGTAGTACACCTCCATCGCCGGACCGTTGCCCTGGCGCCAGGCGCTCGCCGGCAGGAACACGCGCAGCAGATGATCCCAGGCCGCGACGAATTCATCCGGTCCGCCGCGGCATGCGAGCACCGCAGCGGTGGTGGCCGGCAGGGCCCGGACCAGGATGCCGTCGCCCGGCTTCACTTCGTCATCCACGGCGTGCGCCAGCTCGTAGCGATACAACTCCACGGGCGTCTCCAGGTCGCTGTCGTGACTGAGTCCCGTGAACCAGCGCCCGGGCCGGCGCTGCTCCCGGGCGTCGAGCCACGCCTCCAGGCGGTCGAACGCGGCGGCCAGATTGTCGCCCTCGTGCGCCGCGCGCACCTCCAGCACGGCTAGCCGGCAGGCCTGGCGTTCGCGGATCTTCACCGGGAACTCGGCCGGGCCCGGCGCCTCGCCGAAACCCACGGCGAGCGGCGAGTCGGCGTCCGCCTCCCCGCCGTCCGCCGGGAAACCGCGGTTCAGCGGCCGCACCCGATCCCAGCGGCTGGGCGCGATGCCGAAAGCACGCCGGAACGAACGGGTGAAGTCCGAACTCTCGGAGTAGCCGGTCTCGAGCGCGACCCGGGTGCACGACCACTCGGGGAAGGCGCGCATCAATCCGCAGGCGTATTCCAGCCGGCAGCGGCGGACGAACGCGCCGAAGTTCTCGCCCTGGACTTCGGCAAAGATCTGGTGCAGCCGAACGGGGGACAGGCCGGCGTCCGCTGCAGCGGCTTCCAGCGAGAGCCTGGCGGTCGGCGCGGCCCGGATCTGCCGGCGCACGGACTCGACGATCTGCAGGTAGCGCATCGATACGGCTGCTGGTCGGCCTCGGGGCCCACTTATGATAGCGCGACCGCAATCGACCATAGGAACGTCGCCATGATCCTGCGCCGCCTGGCCTGATACCCAACCTGCGGTGGCCAGGCAGCTGCAGGAGATCTCGCAGGCGTCACCCCTTAAATAGTATGATCGTACTGTTACTGGAGATCACGACAGGAAGCCGGACATGCCCAGGAACGCGCCCGTACGCCGCCGCAGCCAGCAGGAGCGCAGCGAATCCACGCAGACCGCGCTGCTGCAGGCCACCGTGCGCTGTCTCGGCCGTGACGGCTTTGCGGCCACTTCCATCAGCTCCATCATCGCGGAGGCCGGCGTCTCGCGCGGCGCTCTGCTGCACCACTACCCCACCAAGAACGAGCTGATCGCCAGCGCCATCGTCTGGTTCTATCGCCAGCGCCTGAATCGGTTCAAGGAGAAGTTGCTCGGGGCCGATACCGACCGTCTCTCGCTCGAGGACCGACTGCAGGTTCTGCGGGAGGATTTCGAGACCTGGTACGCCACCGCCCTCGAGATCGAGGTGGCGATGCGTACCAACGAGGAAATCGCCGCGCTGCAGCGCGAGATGACCGCCATCGACGACGAGGAGATGAGCCGCGAGTACGAGCAGCTGTTCCCCGAGTTCGCGGCCGCCGAGCATCCGCGGGACCTCGTCGGCATCGCCTGCTACCTGATGCGAGGCCTCGCCTCCGACGCCGACGGCCCGGCCACGGACCGGCGATTCGAACTGGTCGTCGCCATGCTGAAGGCCTATCTGGAGGCCGGCCGACGGGGCTGACCAGCGCTTCTTTACAAACAATACGTCTGTACGGTATGTTTCTTCCCGGGGTATTTTCCGGGAACTGACCGTGCCGGTCCGACGCCGGCGCCAGGGGGCTGCATATGCGTTCTTCCACCTCTCGCCTGATCCGCCGAGCGGGCGCCGCCGCCGCACTCTTCGCCGTCTCCGGCGCCGTCGCCGCACCGGTCTCGGCCCAGGAGATCGACCCGGATGCCACGGTGATCGAGGAGATACTCGTCACGGCCGACAAGCGATCCGCCCGCAGCGTCCAGGACCTCGCCGCGAGCATCACCGCCTTCGACGCCACCAAGCTCGAGCGCCTCGACGTCCTCGATTTCGACGACTTCATCGTGCAGGTGCCGGGCACCAACTTCATCAACGACGGCGGCCCCGGCCGGAGCAACGAGGTCGCTTCCATCCGCGGACTGTCCGCCGTCGCCGACAATACCGAGGGCGTCGTGGCCCAGTATCTGGACGGCGCGCCGCACTTCGGCAATACCTACCGCTTCTTCGACATCGGCGAAGTCGCCGTGCTGCGCGGCCCGCAAGGCACGCTCTGGGGCGCACAGGCCATCGGCGGCCTCATCTATTTCCGCTCCAATCGTCCGGACCCCGCCGGCTTCGACGCAGAAGTCCAGGGCGACGTCTATGGCACGAGCGGCGACAGCGGCACGAGCAGCCGCATGAGCGGTTACGTGAACGTGCCGCTGGCCGAGGACGTGTTCGCGGTGCGCCTCGCGGCGCAGCGTATCGACGAGGCGGGCTACATCGAGAACATCCGCACGGGCACGGAGGGCATCAATGACGTCGAGGAAACCGCGTGGCGTCTGTCGGCGCTGTACCAGCCCACCGATGCGCTGAGCGTCACCGCCATCTGGCACGGCAACGATCTCGAGGCGGACGCACCGACCTATTTCGACATCAGCCTGGGCGGCCTCCAGGTGGATCAGCCGTCCGATGCCGGCCCCGCCGAGCAGAATTACGACCTGTTCAATCTCATCGTCGACTACGACCTCGGCTGGGCGACCGTTTCCTACAACGGCTCCCGCTACACCAACGACGGCTTCTACACCGATTTCAACGACGAGCTCGGATTCCTGCAGCAGGTCACGACCACCATCGACGAGAAAGCGACCACTCACGAACTGCGCCTCGCCTCCGCCGGCGGCGGCCCGCTGCAGTGGATCGTCGGGCTCTATTACGACGAGTACGACGACTTCGACCAGACCATCGATTACAGCCTCGCCTCCCTCGACGACCCGGCCCCTGCGGAGGGCCTCACCCAGGGCGGACTGAAGATCCTCACCGACCGGGCCCTGTTCGGCGAGGTCGGCTACGACCTCACCGAGAAGCTCACGGTTCTGGTCGGCGGACGCTTCTTCGACTGGGAAGTGGATAACCAGGAGGTATTCCTGATCGGCGGCGCGGACTTCGGCTTCGTCACGAATGGTGTGGCCTCCGACAGCGACTTCTTCCACAAGATCGCCATCGAATACCGGGCGACCGACGACCTGATGGTCTATGGCTCCCGCGCCGAGGGCTTCCGCTTCGGCGGCTTCAACACCTTCGTGGGCGAGGACCTCTTCGGCATCTCCGAGGAGTTCTTCGAGTTCGGCCCGGACACGCTGGTGAGCTACGAGGCCGGCGTCAAGTCGACCCTGCTCGACAACCGCATGATCCTGAACGCCGCCGTCTACTTCCTCGACTGGCAGGAAGTACAGGCCGTCGTACAGAGCGACACGGCAGGCGCATTCGGCCAGGGGTTCTTCACCACCAACGCACCCGATCTCGAGGCGATGGGTGCCGAGATCGAGATCGTCACCCAGGACCTGCTCGCACCGGGCGTCTACGCCGCGCTCACTTACGCGTGGACCGAGAACGAGTTCCAGGACGACGCCCAGCTCTTCCCGGGAACGCGCGTCACCATCAGCAAGGGCGACGAACTGCGGCGCACGCCCACCGATACCTGGTCCCTGGACGTCGGCTACCAGTTCGCCCTGACCCCGAACGCCGACGCATTCGTCCGCGCGAACTACTGGCACAAGGCCTCCACCTCCACGTTCGGCTTCAACGGCAACGATGGCAACGTCACCGTGCCGTCCCAGAACGTCGTCAACTTCTCAACCGGCGCGAACTGGGACAGCTGGCAGCTGAAGCTCTACGTGGACAACGTCACCGACAAGGCTCCCTGGCTGAACGTATTCTCCGGCGGCGCCGTCGGCACGCCGGACGCCGGCCAGGCCGTACGCGCCAACACCATACGCCCGCGCACCGTAGGACTCGAAGCGACGTACCGCTTCGGCCGTTGAACCATCGCGTCGGCGCCACGACGGTCGCGGCCTACTCCGCGCCGCTCGTCCCCATCTGGATGCTGCACACGCCGGCGCTGTCCATCCTGCCCGGGCTCTATGCCACCGTCGCCGACATCGATCTCGCCGTGCTGGGCATCATCCTGGTTGCGAGCCGGGTGCTCGATGGCGTCACCGATCCGCTGATCGGGCTGCTGTCGGACAAGACCGACTCGCGGCTGGGCAAGCGCAAACCCTGGATCATCTTCGGCGGGCTGCTCTGCATGGTCGGCGTCCTCTTCTGGTTCCGCCCGGGGCCCGACACCGGCGCCGTGTACTTCCTGCTGGCATCGATCGCCGTCTATCTCGGGTGGACCATGGTGGAGATCCCCCACGGCGCCTGGCTCAGTGAGCTGACCACCGACTACAGCGAACGCTCACGCATCGCGGGCTTCCGCACGACCGCCATCTACCTGGGCTACGTCCTGTTCTGGAGCGGGCCCTTTCTGCCGATCTTCGCCACGACGGAGATCACGCCGGAGGTCACCCGCTTCCTGTCCTGGATCGTCGTCGGCCTCATCTTCGTCAGCGTCACCTGGGCCGTGGTTCGTGTGCCCCAGGGCCACGTCGGGGTGGCGAGGACCCCCGACCTCAGGACCGCCTTCCGCGGTCTGGCCTCCAACCGGCCGATGCGCTACTTCTCGGCGCTGATGCTCGCGAGTGCCATCGCCAGCGGCATGGTCGCCGGGCTGTACTTCTTCTTCATCGCGAACTACCTCGGCATCCCCGAGCGCTTCAGCCACATCGGCCTGGCCGTGGCCACCATCGGCGTGGCCAGCGCGGCGTTCTGGGGCGTCGTGGGGGCCAAAATCGGCAAGCACCGGATGCTCGCGATCTGCAATCTGAGCACGGTGGCAACGCTGGTTGCCATGGGCTTCATCCGGCCCGGCGAAGCGGCGTACCCGGCGATGTTCACCGTCTTCAGCCTGTCGGCCCTGTTCTCGGCGGGATCCACGGTGGCCTATTACGCGCTGATGGCCGACGTGGTCGACTACGACACGCTTAAGACCCGCAGCAACAACGCCGGCAACTACTATTCGCTGATCACCCTGTTCCAGAAAATCGGGCTCGGTGCGGGCGCGGGTCTGGCCCTGATGCTCGCCTCCGCATTCGGTTTCGACCCGGATGCGCACAACCAGGGCCTGGCACTCGCCGGCTTCTTCATCGCCTTCCTCGGCGTCCCCATCCTCCTGAATCTGGCCGCCACCATCCTCGCCTTCTTCTTCCCGATCACCGCCAGCCGTCACCGCATCATCCGGCGCCGACTGGAAGCGCGCGAGCGGCGCACAGCCGGGATACGACATGTCTGAAATCCGCATTTATACCGGCCGCGGCTGCGGCTGGGCCGTCAGGAACTACGCGGCCCTGCGCGAGAAGGGCGTGGAATTCAACGCCATCCCCGCCGTCGATGCCGCCGGCAACAAACTCCCGGAGTTCCTCGCCGCTACGCCCTACGGCAAGACGCCGGTCCTTCTGGACGGGGCGACCATCGTCTTCGAATCCAATATCATCAACGAGTACATCGAGGAGCGCTTTCCGCAGCCGCCCCTGCTGCCAGACGACCCGCGGGACCGCGCTGCCGCCAGGAAGTGGATCCACTACTGCGACACCCGACTGTTGCCGCAGCTCACGACGATCGCGCGGTCGGGCAAGGACGAGCGTGATGCCGCTATCGCCCGTCTCGAGGAGCAACTGGACTGGTTCGAGGCCGCCGTGCTCGTCCCGCGGCTCGAGGGGCCGTACTTCTTCGGCGACCGATTCTCGTTGCTGGAGATCGCCTTCCACACCTTCTACACCACCCACGCCGCCGTCGAGGCGCATGGCGGAGACGATATGGCGGTACTGCCGTCAGCCATGCGCGAATGGCGGGGAGCGATCCTGGAGCGGGGGTCCATCCGGTATGCCGAGGCGTTCAGGGACGGGCTCGGGTTCTGAGGCGCCCGCCGTGTGGTCAATCGTTCGACGCTGACCGAACGGCCAGTTACGTGGGCTATACTCCGTCGATACCTGAACGGCCACACCACCGGAGCGCCCCATGCCATTCACCCTGACCGTGAACGGTGAGTCCCACACCGTCGACGTCCCCGAAGACAAGCCCCTGCTGTGGGTGCTGCGGGAAGACCTCGGACTCACCGGCACCAAATACGGCTGCGGCATCGCCCGCTGCGGCGCCTGCACCGTGAGCGTGGACGGCGAGGCCACGCGCTCCTGCCGTCTGCCGGTATCGAGCGTGGGCGAGCGCTCCGTCGTCACCATCGAGGGTCTGGAGGGCCTGGACTCGCCGGCGGGGCTTGCCGTGCGCAGCGCCTGGCGCCAGCTCGACGTAGTGCAGTGCGGCTACTGCCAGTCCGGCCAGATCATGTCGGCCACCGCACTGTTGAGCGAGAACCCGGACCCCGACGACCGGGACATCGACCGCGCCATGCGCGGCAACCTCTGCCGCTGCGGCACCTACCAGCGCATCCGGGCGGCCATCCGCCAGGCTGCCGACGAGATGAAGGGCTGATCATGTTCGGACGCTTCGACAGACTCCCCCGTCCCGCTCTCGACCGCCGCACCTTCCTGAAGGTGGTCGGCCTCTCGGGCGCGGGTTTCATGATCGGCTGTGGTCGCGGCGAGGAGGCGGCGCCGGGCAGCGCCACCGGGTCCGGCGCGGGCACCGCCGGTTCAGCTGCAGGCACCGCGGCCGCCACCGAAGAGATCGCCACCGGGCCGTTCATCCTCATCGGCACGGACAACACGGTGACGGTGATCGTCAAACACCTCGACAAGGGCCAGGGCGTCACTACCGGCCTGCCCACCATCGTCGCCGAGGAACTCGACGCCGCCTGGTCGCAGATGCAGGCCGAGTTCGCGCCGGCGAACGTGGAGCTCTACAACAACCTCGCCTTCGGGCCCATGCAGGGCACGGGCGGATCCACCTCGGTGGCCAACTCGTGGATGCAGCTGCGCAAGGCGGCCGCGGGCGCGAAGGCCATGCTGCTGGGCGCCGCCGCGGCGCGGTGGGATGTGCCGGCGGGCGAGATCACGGTGAAGGAAGGCGTGCTCACCCACGAGCCCTCCGGCCGCAGCGCCACCTTCGGCGAACTCGCCGTCGCCGCCGCCGACATCACGCCGCCAGAAGACCCGGCGCTGAAGGATCCGGCCGACTTCACCCTCATCGGCACGAAGGTGCCGCGGCTGGACTCGGCCGCCAAGACCGACGGCAGCCTCGAGTTCACCATGGACCTCACGCGCCCGGGCATGCTCGTCGCGCTGGTCGCCCATCCGCCCCGCTTCGGCGCGAAGGTGAAGTCCTTCGACGCCACCGAGGCCAAAGCGGTGGCCGGCGTCACGGACGTGGTCGAGATCCCACGGGGCGTCGCCGTGGTGGCGGAGAGCTACTGGTCCGCGCTGAAGGGCCGCGAGGCGCTCACCGTCGAGTGGGACGAATCGGCTGCCGAGAAGCGCGGCTCCGAGGAGTTCTTCGCCGAATACGAGGCGAAGGCCGGCGGAGACGGGCTGGTCGCCCGCAACGACGGCGACGCGCCGGCCGCACTGAGTTCCGCTGAGACCGTCATCCGCCGCGAATACCGACTGCCGTTCCTCGCCCACGCCACCATGGAGCCGATGGACTGCGTCGTCGAACTCGTCGACGGCGGCTGCCGCATCTGGACCGGCTCCCAGATCCAGACCCTCGACCAGAACATCGCGGCCGGCATCCTCGGACTGCAGCCGGAGCAGGTGGAGATCAACACAATCTTCGCCGGCGGCAGCTTCGGCCGCCGCGCGGTGCCGGACTCCGACTACGTAGCCGACGCCGTCTCCGTGGCCAAGGCGATAGGCGGCCGCGCCCCGGTCAAGCTCATCTGGACCCGCGAAGACGACATGCGCGCCGGCCGCTACCGGCCCATGAGCTACCACGTGCTGGAAGGCGCGCTGGATGCCGACGGGAAGCCGGCGGCCTGGCGGCATCAGGCCGTCATCCAGTCCTTCATGCGTGGCACCCTGTTCGACGGCATGATCCAGGACGGCCTCGACCCCTCCGCCGTGGAGGGCTCTCGTGACCTGCCCTACACCATCCCCAACCTGCGGGTGGACTGGCACCCGTTCGACAACGGCGTGCCTACGCTCTGGTGGCGCTCCGTCGGCCACACCCAGAACGCCTTCGTCACCGAGGTCTTCATCGACGAACTCGCCGCCGCGGCCGGCCGCGACCCGGTCGAACTGCGCCGCGAGCTACTCACCGAACACCCCCGCCACCTCGGCGTCCTCGAACTCGCCGCCGAAAAGGCCGGCTGGGGCGAAGACCTCGGCCCGAACCGCGGCCGCGGCGTCGCGGTGCACAAATCCTTCGGCACCTACGTGGCGGAGGTCGCGGACGTCACGGTCAGGGACGACGGCAGCTTCAGCGTCGACCGTGTCGTCTGCGCCGTCGACTGCGGCATCGCCATCAACCCGGACGTCATCCGGGCGCAGATGGAAGGCGGTATTGCCTACGCACTGTCAGCCGCGCTGCGCGAAGAGATCACCCTCGAGGACGGCAAAGTGCAGCAGGACAACTTCGACAACTACCGCCCGTTGCGCATCGACGAGATGCCGCAGGTGGAGGTGCACATCGTCCAGTCGGGCGAGGCGCCGACCGGCGTCGGTGAGCCCGGCGTGCCGCCGCTGGCGCCGGCGGTGGCGAATGCGGTGTTCGCGGCGACGGGTGAGAGGACGTATCGGTTGCCGTTCGTGAGGAGCTAAGCCGGCTAGCGCCAGTCCATCTCGAGTTTCCGGCCCTGCTCCATGCAGTCGCGGAGGTAGAGATTGATGAGGCTCTGATAGGGGATTCCGGTCTCCTCGGACATCGCCTTGGAATAGTCGATGACGTCTTCGCCGAGTCGGATCGTGACCTGGCGTTTCAACTTGGCCGCGTAAGGGTTCTTGCGCGACTTCATCTTTGAAAAGTCGTATTCCGGTTTCATCGAAGGTGACGCCATGTTTGAGCGCATTCGCTCGCGACTTCGCCCGATTCCATTCGAACGTTAGCATATTGCTTGTGTATGTACGATATATTTACATATCGGTTCGATAAAGACTACTGCGTGTCACGTCGGGACGGCCTCCCGCGGGAACAGATGCCCGACCCCCAGATCCCAGTCCATGCGCTCACCTTCCCACCGGGTGACGCAGGTCTGCGAGGTGATGCCGAGATCGCGCATCTCGCGTTCGAGCGAGAGGTCGAAGGCGCGGCGTTCGTCCTCGGGGGTGAGGCGGGCGTAGCGGTCGAGGCGTTTTCGGCGGGCGTCGCGGAAGACAACCTCGCCGGCGTCCGTCTTCTCGCAGGTGAAGCCGCCTTCGTGGACCAGGCGGTGATGGTGGCGGCATAGCAGGACGAGGTTGTCGAGGCTCGTTTCGCCGCCCTCGGACCAGTGGTGGATGTGGTGGCCGTCGAGGTATGCGGTGCGGGTGCAGCCGGGGAAGCGGCAGCCCTTGTCGCGGATGCGCAGCGCGCGGCGGATGGCCGGCGGGATGGAGCGGGATTTGCGGCCGATGGAGAGGGGTTCGCCGTCGGCGTCCTCGACCAGGCCGAGGACGGAGCAGTCGCAGGCCAGGCGGCGGGATGTTTCAGCGGAAACGTGGTGGGCGTTTTCTATGTGGGAGGTAGTTGGGGAAGGGATCCGGCCTGAAGGCCCTGCTACAAAATCCTCGGAAACGTGGACGACCACCTGATAGCGGTCGGCGGACGAGGAATCGGTGGCGCCGTTGGCGAGGTAGGTCTCGGCGAGTTCGGCCAGGGCGTCGGCGCGGCGTTGGCCGTAGGTGTAGCGGGTGGGATCCGGGTCGGGGGGCGGTGTTTCAGCGGCAACGTCTGTCGCGGCTGAAGCCGCTCCCACTTTCGTCGTTCCTCGCGCCGCGATCGTCGTCGAAATCACCGGCAATTACCGCTTCCTGCAACATAGCGGCCCCTCCCTGGGCTGCGGACCAATACTGTAATTATATCCAGCTGAGAGCGCCCAGCCCTTCCGTTTTCTACCCGAATCGTGCAGAAATGCGGCTTGCTGCACCGGCAGAAACCGGCGAAGTCACGGAATCCCGTCATGCACCTCCAGCCCTACCTTGACCGCATCGGCTACCCGGGCCCCGTGACCCCGACCCTCGCCACCTTGCGAGCCCTCCTCCGCCGCCACGCCCTCGCCGTCCCGTTCGAGAACCTCGATGTCCAGCTCGGCCGCCGCCTCACCCTCGACCCGGGCGCCGCTTTCGACAAGATCGTCCACAACAAACGCGGCGGCTGGTGCTACGAGCAGAACGGCCTCTTCGGCGCCGTGCTCGCCGAGATCGGCTTCGGCGTCACCCGCGTGGCCGGCGCGGTCATGCGCGAGGGCCGCGAAGACATCTCCGCCGCCAACCACCTCGCCCTGCTCATCGAGACCGAAGACGCCCCCGGCCGCCGCTTCCTCGCCGACGTGGGCTTCGGCGGCAGCCTCCTCAAGCCCATCGAACTGGCCGAGACCACCCATACCCAGCCGCCGTTCCACCTCGGCCTGCGTCGCCTAGCAGACGGCCACTGGCAATTCCACGAGGACGCGGGCGACGGCGAATTCACGTTCGACTTCGAGCCCGTCCCCGGCGACGAAGACGCACTCGCCAGCCGCTGCGACTACCTGCAGAGCGACCCGACCTCCGGCTTCGTCAGGAGCCTCGTGGCCCAGATCCGCCTGCCCGACGCCCACCGCACGCTGCGCGGCCGCGTGTTGAGCGAGATCGGCCCGCGCGGCAGCGAGGAGCGGTTGATCGACAGCGCGGACGACCTGCTGCACACCCTCGCGAGGCAGTTCCACCTGGACGTGCCCGAGGTCCGCGACCTGTGGCCGCGCATCGTCGAGCGGCACGAGGAATTCATGCGGGGGCAGGCCGCCGATGATCAGCGGCCGAACGACTAGGGCAGAGGCCGCACCACCGCGAAGCCGGCCATGTACTTCGCGACGGGGGCATAGTTCTCCCGATCGATCGTGGGGAATTCCTGATTCAGGAGATCAGCGCGGCTCGAGAGTTGGTTGCCGCCCTGTAATCCGCCAAAAAGACAGCCGGGGAAGACGACCGAGGCGAAAGCACGGACCTCACGGAGCCCCTGGTGCTCTCCGCCGACTCCCGGCACCGCGCGAAGCTGAATGACCTCGTGATGGAGCTTGCGGCCGCGGCCGCCGGCTTCCGGCGCAGCCTGCCGGACGGGGTGATGACCGCACTCGCCGATCTGGTCCGTGCGATGAACTGCTATTACAGCAATCTCATCGAGGGCCACGATACCCACCCGGTCGACATCGAGCGGGCCCTCAGGCAGGACTACAGCGAAGATCCGTACAAGCGCAATCTCCAGCTGGAGGCCGAGGCCCACGTTACGGTGCAGCAATGGATCGACCAGGGGGGACTCGAAGGCCCTGCCACCACGAAGCACGCCATCTGCGAAATTCACCGCCGGTTCTGCGAGCTGCTGCCCGACGAACTGCTGGTCGTCGCTCATCCGGCAACCGGCGAACCGCTGCGCGTCATTGCCGGCAAACTCCGCGCGCATGACGTCGAGGTCGGCCGGCATATCCCCGTCAGCCCCGGCGCGCTGCCGCGCTTCATGTACCGTTTCGAGGAGGTCTACAGTCACCTCGGCATCGCAGAGACCGTCCTGGCCGCCGCCGCGGCACATCACCGCCTTGCCTGGATCCACCCCTTCCTGGATGGCAACGGCCGCGTCATGCGCCTGATGTCCTACGCCACGCTGCTCCGTACACTGGACACGGGAGGCGCGTGGTCGATCGCGCGTGGTCTGGCACGCAATGTCGAGGACTACGAGCGGCACCTGGCCAACTGCGACATCACGCGGCGCAACGATCTCGACGGCAGAGGCAACCTCAGCGAAGAAGCACTGGCGGAGTTCACGGAATTCTTCCTCAACACCTGTCTCGATCAGGTGCGATTCATGGAAGACCTGGTGCAGCCCGAGAAGCTGCATACCCGGATGAGACTCTGGGTGCGCGAGGAAGTGGAACTCGGCACGCTGCACGAAAAGGCAGGCCCGCTGCTGGAAGCCATCCTCTATCGTGGAACTTCCCCGCGGTGAAGTCCCGGAGCGTATCGGCACGAGCGAACGCACGGCCAATCGCGTCGTCGCCGGTCTCACCAGGCATGGTGTCATCACTTCGCAGTCGCCCAGGTCGCCGCTACGTGTGGCTTTCCCCGCCAGGTTGGCATCCCGCTGGATGCCGGGATTGTTCCCGGAACAGCGGTAGCGCTGCTGCAGGAGCGGCTTCAGCCGCGACCGGCCGTCGGGCCTGGAGGCCCTCCTGCGTTCGCATAAATACACGCGGCCAGCTGACGAATGACAGCGGATGCCGGGTATGCGGAGAATAGGTCCTTAATCTCCGCAATAATTACGGTGTTTACTTGCCGCTGCGGAGAATAGAGGCCATAATCTCCGCATATTCTACGGAGATTGGCCGTGACTTATATCTGGGAGAAGCCCGACTGGCCGAACCTCCACTGGGACGAGGCACGCCTCTCCACGCTCCTCGCCACTGCCGCCCACGAGCAGGGCCGCCTCCGGGGCCGGATGGAGGGTCTCGGCTTCGACCTCCGCAACGAAGCGCACCTGCGCACCCTCACCGAGGACGTCATCAAGTCCAGCGAGATCGAAGGCGAGACGCTGGAACGCGATCAGGTCCGCTCGTCCATCGCCCGGCGCCTCGGCCTGGACATCGGCGGCCTGGTTCCGGCCGACCGGGACGTGGAAGGCGTCGTCGAGATGATGCTGGATGCCACCGGGAACTACGATCAGTCGCTCACCAGAGACCGCCTCTTCGACTGGCATGCCGCGCTCTTCCCGACCGGGCGCAGCGGCATGAGCCGCATCAGCGTCGGCGCATGGCGGGACGATGCAAACGGACCCATGCAGGTGGTCTCGGGACCGACGGGCCGGGAGAAGATCCATTACCAGGCGCCGCCCGCGGACCGGCTCGACCGCGAAATGGATGCCTTCCTGGATTGGTTCGGCGACCCGGGCAGCGCCCATCCGTTGCTGATTGCCGGGCTCGCACACCTGTGGTTCGTCACCGTTCACCCCTTCGACGACGGCAACGGACGCATCGCGCGCGCCATCGCCGACATGGCACTCGCGCGCTCCGAGCAGAGCCGCCAGCGCTACTACAGCATGTCGGCGCAGATACGCGCCGAGCGCCGGCGCTACTACCTCGTTCTGGAGGCAACGCAGCGCTCGGTTACCGACATCACCCGCTGGCAGGAGTGGTTTCTCGGCTGCCTGCTCCGCGCCGTCGAACAGAGCACGACCGAACTGGACGCCGTGCTCGTCAAGGCGCGTTTCTGGGAACGCTTTGCGAAAGAACCGCTCAACGAGCGCCAGATCCGCGTACTCAATCGGCTGCTCGACGGTTTCGAGGGCAAGCTCACCAGCTCCAAATGGGCGAAGCTCGCGAAGTGCTCCCAGGACACGGCCACGCGGGACATCAGGGATCTGATCGAGCGGGGGGCGCTGGTGAAGAATCCTGGTGGAGGGCGGAGTACGAGCTATTCGATTGTGGCGGACCACAAGAGGTAGGAGCGCTGTAGGAGCGGCTTCAGCCGCGATCAACCGTCGGGCCTGAAGGCCCTCCTACGTTGGGATCGGGCCTGAAGGCCCTCCTACGCAGGGCGGCGGTGGTGATCGAGTCGAAGAGGTCCGGCGGGAAATCGGCGGGCAGGCTGTTGCCCACCTCTTCCACCGCCGCGGGCAGTTTCTCCGCCAGCTCATCGAAGACGCCTTCCACGGCCCCGACCGGCATACCCGCCGCCGTCGCCGTCTCGATAAAGTGCTTCGGCGTGATCCGATCCAGTCGGTACTGGCGATCGTCGCCCACTGCCATCGACAGCTTCATCTGCCCGTGATTCAGCTGTCCGCGGTCGGCGAGCGGCTGCGTGGACATCACGTCGTACAGCGGCGTCAGCCGAAAACCGCCCGACGGGAAGAGAAACACGCTGAAATTCTTGGCATGGCCGTCGGTGGCCGCCAACAGCCAGAAAGCGATCTGCGCCTGCATGAACAGACGGCGGTCCTCCTCGGGCTCGTCGCTCGACTTCAGCAATTCCAGGATATCCGTGATACCCGGTCCGCCCCGGTTCTCGTACTTCCGTGAAGCCGGAACCGACAACGCCTGACAGAGATCCTCCTGCGGCCTGCGCAGCAGGCGGCCGTCCCGCGTCCAGAGGCGGTCAAAGCGCTCGACAACCAGCGCCCTCACGCCCGCGAAGTCGACGATCTCCGTATGCGCGACCGGCAGGCCCATCGCCTCGAGCAGGCGCAGGCAGAGATGCTCGTTCTCGACGCTCCGCGTCAGCTCACGGCCCTGATGCAGGCCGATCTGCGGCTTCAGGATGTGCGTGGTGGGCGAGGCGCCGAGCGGCACATGCCAGCGATTCCGCCAGTAGAACAGCGCAGTCTTCTCCTGCACGCCGGGGATCGAGATGCGGAACGCCTCGTCGTCGCCCAACCCCAGCGGCGCGACGGAGAGATTCCTCAGCCGGTCCGCGATCTCCTCATCGCTGATGGGCTCGGCCTCGACGGCACCGGCCCTCGGCGGCTCCTGCCCCTCCGGCAGAAACTGCAGGGCACCGACGCAATCCCGGCCGATCGCGGCCAGCAGGCTGTAGACATCGGTACCCTCGGCGCCGGTCCGCGCCGCCACCGCGGTCCGCACGTCACCGCTGTCCGGCAGCAGATTGTCGAACACCGCAACGACCGGATCGCCGACGTACGGGTCCTCCCGCAACGGCAATGACAGGGAGACCGGGAAGGCGTGCTGCCAGTCGAGCCACTCCCCGGCGTAGCGGAAATCGATGGCCCCGGACGGCGCTCGGCGAAGCTGCCCCACCAGACGGCCGTTCAACCAGACGCCGAGGGGGACTCGACTGCGCTTCCGCGGCATCAGAAGAGATCTTCGAGACGCTCGGCCGACGCCCGGCCCCGCTCGTCGATGGTCAGCTCCAGCCCCAGCGCCGCGAGCACGACGAGCAGGGTGCTGAGCCGCACGTCGCCCTCGCCGCGTTCCAGGTCGGAGATAGTGGCCTGTCGCAGGCCCGTCTTCGCGCCGAGGTCCGCCTGGGTCAGACGCGACTGGCGGCGGGCGCGGCGGATGGCGGCGCCGATCTGGGTGGCGTTGCGGGCGGTTTGGGGCATGGCGACGACTCCTTACCCCCCCAATATATACGCCTAAACGTATATACTGTCAATATACGCTGAGACGGATAAAATGTTTTTATACGTTAAACCGTATGTTATTGGCTTATCTGGCCGAAATATCTT
Organism: Lentisalinibacter orientalis; assembly: GCF_040706535.1. NCBI lineage: Bacteria > Pseudomonadati > Pseudomonadota > Gammaproteobacteria > Woeseiales > Woeseiaceae > Lentisalinibacter > Lentisalinibacter orientalis. The sequence goes on along the minus strand of NZ_JAPDRJ010000001.1, from coordinate 1,133,371 downwards.
CCCGAACCCCTCGTGGCATCTCAGCCGGGTCGGCATCAAGCCGCCTGAACGTCGACCAGTTCGCCTTGGGAAGCAGGCTCCGGGATCGGCTCACCATCGGCCTTCAGCTCTTCGATGTGGAACCGGATCGCGTCGCGGATGAGTGCCACCACCTCATCGCGTGAATCGGCCGCCGCTATGCAGCCTGGCAGGTCGGGCACGTACGCGCCGTAGCCGGTCTCGCCCTTCTCAACGATCACGAGATATTGCATGGGGATCATTTTAGCCCAGCCTGTTTCATGATGCTTTTCAGCGTGCCAGGCGGTACCTCCGCACCTGGCTTCCCGGCCACTGTCACGGTTCCCGGTTTGATCGGATGCTGGAAATGGCGATGGCTGCCACGGACCCTCACCTGTACCCAACCATCCCGCCTCAGAGCGCTCAGTACATCGCGCACCTTCATGCAGCAAGCGTGAAGAGGCCTCGCTCAAGCTGCTGCAGGGAAAAATGGATGTCCGATGAAGAAATCCACGTGGAGGCACGATTCGGGTGACAATCATGAGACCGTCCGTCACCCGGTAACCCCAATGCCCACACACCACCCAATCACCCTCCTAACCCTGGCGGTCACCCTACTCGCCACCCCGGCCGCCGCCGACTGGCCCGCCTACGCCGACGGCGACGACGTCTGCCTGGTCATCCACGAACTCGAGAGCGGCCGTGAATACGTGAGCGACGCCGACCGATGCAACGAGCCCCGCCGGCCCTATTCCACCTTCAAGATCCCCAATGCCCTGCTCGGCCTCGAGACCGGCCTGCTCGCGGATGCGGACTCCGTCATGCGCTACAACGCGGCACGCTATCCGGCCGAGGACTGGTGGCCCGCCGGCTGGGACCGGGATCAGCCGCTGCGCAGGGCCATCAACATGAGCGCCGTCCCCCTCTTCCGCCAGCTCGCGGCGGACATCGGCCCGGCACGCCTGCAGGCTTTCCTCCGCGACATCGACTACGGAAACGCCGACATCGGCGGCGAGGCCGATGCCTTCTGGCTCACCGGGGATCTGCGGATCAGTGCGGTGGAGCAGGTGGAGTTTCTGACGCGGCTTGCAACCGGGCGGCTGCAGGTATCGGCCGAGTCGGTCGCGGCGATCAGGGATGCGCTGGGGCGGGAGGTAGCGGCGGAGGCCGTGCTCTACACCAAGACCGGGAGCGGGCGGATCGAGGGGGATGGTGCGAGTGGATTCCTGGGTTGGCAGGTGGGATGGGTCGAGCGTGACGATGAAGTCACCGTCTTCGCCTTCTGGACGGAGGCGGAGACCTATCAGCTAATGAGAAGCAAACGCCAGGAGTTTCTGGAGACGTTCATCGGCCGGGCCCGGCTGACTCACCGTGCCCCTGCCGATCCGGCAGCGCACGCTACTGCCAGTTAAACGTCGCCCCTATCCCATACGTCCGCGGCATCCCGTAGTTCGAGCCGAATCCGACGCTGGAGAACAGCACCTGCGTGCGATAGGTCTCGTCGAAGAGATTCTCCGCCCACAGGAACGCATTCCAGGTCCCGTCCGCATTGGAGATGCCGACACGGGCATCGGCCAGCCAGTAGCTGTCCTCGATGGCCTCGGCCGGTGCGCGGATGATGTCGAAGGTCACCTCGTCCTGGTAATTCGCGGCGAGCATGACGTCTGCCATCAGATCCGGCGTCAGGCTCCATTCGTAACGTACCAGCGCGTTGAAGGTCAGCTCGGGCGAATTGGGAAGCTCGCTCCCTTCCGCCACGCCCGCGACCTCCGAACGGGTGATCTCGGTATCGAGGAGCCCCAGCCCCAGCCGGACATCCAGCCCCACCGCCGGGCGCCACCACAGCTCGGCCTCGGCGCCCGTGACCTCGGCATCACCCACGTTCGTGATCCCGAAGAGCGTACCCACGGGCGAGTCGAAGAGACCTCCGTAGAACTGAAGGTCCTCGTAATCATAGAAGAACACCGCCGTATTGAACTGCATCGTGCCGTCCAGCAGAAGGGACTTCGTGCCTATCTCCCAGGCATACATGGTCTCCTCTTCGAACGCGGTGAGATCGGCCGGGTTGAACGTCAGCTGCCCCTGGAAACCGCCGGACTTGAAGCCCTTGCTGATGCTCGCATAGACCAGCGTGTTCTCGAATCCGGAGTAGTCGACGCCCAGCTTCCCGGACAGGTCATCCACATCGTAGTCGTTGGAGACGGGAGGGAAGACCTGGATCTCGGCCCCGCCGGCGAGCAGGTAGGTGAAGGCGTCACTGAACTCCTTCTCCTCGTTCGTATAGCGCACGCCGGCTGTGAGTTTCCAGTCCTCCTGCCACTGCCATTCCGAGTGGACGAACAGGGCCTGCGAATCCGTCTCCTGGCGGTACTCGTTACCGATCGCATCGACCCCCGCCAGGCCCAGGAGCGGCAGCAGGTCGGATGCGTCGAACCGGTCGCGCGTCTCCACGTCGTCGTTACCGTAGAACGCGCCCCCGATCAGCACCCAGTCGCCGCTGGCGTACGTGGCGCGCAGTTCCTGCGAGAACTGCTCGACTTCATTCAGGAAGACACCATCCAGCTGGATGAGACTCGACGCGTCGCGATCCTCGATGTGCAGCCGCTGCAGTTTCTCGAAGCCGGTCACGGAGGTGAGCGTCAGCGCGTCGGACAGCGCCCAGTCGATGGTCAGCGCGCCGCCCAGGGCATCGAGGTCCATCTCCGACTCGTTGGACGCGGCCGAGGTGAAGGGATCCGTAATATCGTCATCCGCGGGGGTGAAGGGGTTGTCGACCTTGGTCAGCCAGACGTCCGACTGATCCTCGCCGCCGTGCGCATTGAACAGGACGGTGATCTCGTCGTTCGGCTGCCACTGGAGCAGCCCGCGCCAGGAAGTGCGGTCGATCTCGCCGACGTCCTCGCCGGTCAGCCGGTTGGTCTGGTGGCCCTCTCCCCGCTGGTAGGTCTGTGCGGCGAAGCGCCCGTTCAGCCCGGGTACGATCTGGCCGCCGATGGCGCCCTCCGCGCCCATGTACTCGTAATTGCCGACGTCCAGCGTCGCGGTCGCGTTGAAGTCCTCCGTCGGCTTCCGGCTGATGAAGTTCACGGCACCGGCCGTGGTGTTGCGTCCGTACAGCGTCCCCTGCGGCCCTTTCAGCACCTCGATCCGCTCCAGGTCGAACAACTGGAACGTCAGCATGGCGGGTGACACCAGGTACACCTCGTCCACGTAGATGCCGGCGGCCGGGTTGTTGTTGACCGCATAGTCATTGAGACCGACGCCGCGTATCACGACGTTCGGGATGCTGTTCGCGAGGGTCTCGTTGATCTTCACGTTAGGTGTCTGGGCGGCAACGTCTTCGGGTTTGAAGAAGCGCAGCTCGCGGATCTCGTCGGAGCTGAACACGCTGACGGCCAGGCCGACATCGTTGAAGCTCTGCTCGCGCTTCTGCGCAGTCACGATGATCTCTTCCAGCGCCGGCGTGGCATCACCGGCCTGCGTGTGCCCCTGGTTGGGCAGCAGCAAGGCACAGGTCAGAGTGCCGATGGCGGTCCAATGGATTGTCTTCATTTTGCTAACTCCAGGGGATAGTGAGATCAATGTGTCAGCCTTTGTCCGTCATGAATCCCGGCATGTCGTAGCCGTCGATTTGCTTCACGGAAGGCGGCGGATAGGCGAGCTTGCTGTGGCTGAGTCCGGTCTTCACCAACGCGTCTGCCATATGCACCGCAAGCGGTATTGGGTCGATGACCGGGACGTCGTGACCGGCCTCCTGCAAGGCCGCACTCATGGCGTCCGCGCAGCCGAGAAAGCCGGTGCAGCCGAGGATCATGTAATCCGCATGGTCCGCCTCGATGGCGGCGATCGCCTTCCCGGTGAGCGCCTTGTTCAGCGCCTCCATGCTGTGACTGATGTCGAGCACCGGGATGTCGACGGCCTGGAAGGAGGCGTAGTTGTGGGTCAGGCCATAGGTCGCGACCAGATTGTCGATCAGAGGCCTCAGCCGCTCGAGCACGGTGATGAACGCGAAGCGGTGGCCCAGCGTGCTGGCCACATGCATCGCGGTCTGGCACGGCCCGAGGACCGGGATGGACACCACCTCGCGGCAGGCGTGCAGCCCCGGATCGCCCATGCAGTCGATGATGATGGCATTGGCGCCTTCGCGCTCGGCGTCGATGGCCTTGCGTATCGTTCCCGGCAAGCTCAGCGCCTCGTCGAACTCGGATTCGATGGACGAGGGACCCTGATCGATCAGGCTGTGGCGGATCTCGAGATCGTCGCGCAGGAACGGCTCCACCTCGTCCAGCGTGCGGATACCGCGCGTCACGATCGGCGTGATCAGCTGAATGATGGTCTTTTTGGGTGTAGTCATGATTGGCCTCCCGGTCAGTCCGGAATCTCTTCCAGCGGCACGAAGTCCTCTTCGATGCCGAAGCAGCGCGGGCCGAATACGGCCAGCGACTCCGGCCGCCGCATGATCGGTGCAGCGCTGGTGGCAATGACTTTCACGCGCTGGCCGTATTTCAGGTTCTCGACGGTGATGGGTGTCGCCGTCTCCCGGTCCACCAGGCTGATCAGGTCCGGCACGATGGCGCGTGTCCTGCCGTCCTCGCGGGCGACGAGGTGCTCGTTCTGGAAGGTCACCTCCATCTTCCGGCCGGACCCGTCCAGCGCGGCCAGGTGGCAATGACCCACGGAGAACCCGGCCTTCGTCTCGCGCTGGATGTCTGCCACCTTGCCGTCGAACAGCACCTTGCAGTGATTGTAGTAGGGCGTGGTACGCAGATAGCTGACCAGTGTCTCCACCGGGTCGCCCTCCCGGCGGCCCTGCTCGATGGCGCGGCCGATCTCCATGGCGAGGGTCAGCGTGCCGCGCACGGCGCTGCGCTTCAGGTCGGCGCCGCTCATCGGGTAGCTGGATATGATCACGCTGCAGCCGAGGTGCACCGAGGTGATTCGCACCAGATCCTCTGCCGACTTCGCGTCTGCGGTATCGACGATCACCGATGTCAGGTGATCGTCCGTCACCGACAGCGGCGTGCAGGGCACCCCGAAGATGTTGAAGGTGACCATCTGGATCTCGGGGAAGGCGCGCCCCATGCCGTCGGCGTCGATCAGCGGCAGTCCCAGCCGGGCAGCCGCCATCACCGGTATGAGAGAGTTCAGCCCGCCGATCTCGATGCCGACCAGCGCATCGGGTTTGCGGCCCAAACGCTGGGCGAGACGCTCGATCGCGAGGTCCACGTCATCGCCGCAGGCGGCCTTCTCGCCAAGCACCGCGGGCACGCCGAGCATCGCAATCGTGAAGACCAGCGCGTCGTCGTCTATCTCTTCCGCATCGACGATCTTGGGCGCCCCGTGTTCCTTTATCGCATTCAGCGCCAGCAGCCGGCCGATGTACGGATCGCCGCCGCCGCCCGTGCCGAGGAAGGCGGCGCCGGTCGAGATGTGGTGCAGGTCCTCGGTCGTGATCTCCATAACGCTCAGCCCTCATCAGCCGTCAGGGAAGCGGCAAGTTCGCCCGCCACCTTGAGGCGAATCCGCACGGCCCCGCCGGGCATGTAGGCCAGCGGGATCTCCTCCTGTTCGATCACCTGCAGCGTGCCCGCATCCGCGCCGGCCGCGACCGCACGCTCGATGGCCTCCTCGCGGGCCGTCTCCAGCGCCTGCTCGCGCCCCACGGCCTCGTAGGCGAAGATGCGATCCGTCTCGCCGCTCACCTGGGCGATGGAGGCGCCGATGGCATTGGCGACGCCGGCGTGTTCCGGGACGATCATCTCCGAGGTCCCCGGGATCTGCTCTGCCACCAGCACCGCACCGCCGCCCACCAGGATCAGAGGGATCGGGTCGCCGCTGGTCTTCATGCGGTCCACGCCTTCGGCGAGCATCTGGTGGATACGGCGGCGGGCGGCCTTCACCAGGCCGGCGTCGAGATCGGCCACCCGGGAGGCATCGCCGATGTCCGCATCGCCGGCGGCCACGGCGATGTCGGTGGCGCAGAGCGTATCGCCGCCGAACACCTTCGCCTCCTCGCGCAGGCGGTAACCCACCGAGCGCGGCCCGATCCGGATACCGCCGTCCGCATCCCTGGCGACGAGCGAACCGCCGCCGAGACCGACGGCCAGGATATCGGGCATGCGGAAGTTGGTCCGCACGCCGCCGATGTCCACGGTGATAGAGGACTCGCGCGGGAAGCCGTTCGACAGCATCCCGAAGTCCGTCGTCGTACCTCCGATGTCGGCCACCAGCGCATCCTTCAGGCCCGACAGGTAGGCGGCACCGCGCATGCTGTTCGTGGGGCCGGAGGCGAACGTGAGCACCGGGTACTTCTCCACGAAGTCCGCGCTCATCAGCGTGCCGTCGTTCTGGCTGACGAAGAACGGCGCCTCGATGCGCAGCTGCTCGAGTGCGGAACGGAAGGAGGCGAGCACCGAGGCCGAGAGGTCGGCGAGACTCGCGTTCATGATCGCCGCGTTCTCGCGCTCCAGGATGCCCATGCGGCCGATGCGCGAGGACACGGTCACCTGCGCCTCCGGGAACTCGTTCAGGACGATCTCCTCGGCGCGCTGCTCCATGTCCGCATTCACCGGCGAGAAAAGGCCCGTCACCGCCACCGTCTTCAGGCCCTGCCGGCGGATGTCTCTGGCCGCCTCCGCCACCGCCTGCTCGTCCAGGGGATCGGCGATGCGTCCGTCGAACTGGTAGCCGCCGCGGATCAGGTAATGGGCGGAGCCGACGACGGCGGCGATGTCCTCCGGCCAGTCGGTCAGCGGAGGCAGGCCGCGGGTCGAGGGCATCGCGATGCGGATCACGCCGACCGGCAGCAGGTCATTCCGCTGGACGAAAGCATTCGTGAAATGGGTGGTGCCGATCATGACGCCGGAGATGCGCCCGGCATCGATGTCCGCAGCCTTCTGCACTTCGCGGATGGCCGCGATGATGCCGTCGCTCACGTTGGCCGAGGTGGGAGCCTTATGGGTCGACAGCACGGTCCGGCCGTCCATGACGACAGCATCGGTATTGGTGCCGCCCACATCCACGCCGATACGGATCACTGATGCGTACTCCCCGCCTTACCCCGCTCACTGGGAACCTTGCATCGGGCCTCCCGGTGGCAGAACACCTGCCCCGGGTAGGGTGGGGTATCAGATCGGGTAGGTCAGGCCTCCGGCCGGCTCAGAGGAGGCGGCGCCGGATGGTGGCGGAAACCGCATCTTTCCGGGAGTTCACGCCCAGTTTGCCGAAGATGTTCTTCATATGGAACTTGACCGTGTTGATGGAGAGGTCCATCGCATCGGCGATCTCCCGGTTCGAGCGGCCCTGGATCAGGAAGCGCAGTACCTCCTGTTCGCGGGGACTCAGGGCGGATTCCGGCTCGCCGGGGCGGCGGGCGGCGCTCCGCATCTCGGTGGCCAGCTCGGTCAGGAAAACGTCGCGGAGCCGGTTGCCGCGGCGCCGCTCCGAGGCGGCGGCCAGCTCGGCGATCACGTCCGCCAGCACGTCGCTCTCGTCGAGGAAGGGCCGTTTCAGCCCCTCGAACAGGGCCGGCGCGAGCGCGGCCTCGAAGGCGGCATGGGCCTCCTCCTGGCGGCCCAGCTTCCACAGCGCTGCCGCCAGCAACAGCGACAGCGTGATCAGCGAACGGTGATGCCGCCGCCGACGCGCCCGGTCGGCCTCGGGCGCGAGCAGACGCGCGGCGCGGTCGTACTCTCCGGCGGCGAGCAGAGCGCGTCCCGCCCGCCAGATGTGGAGGTGATGCATGACCGGGTCGGTCGATCCGTTGTGATCCTGCGCGGCACCGGCGTTACCGCCGTCGCCCGGCGGTAACTCACCGTACCCCGCCTGCAGCAGATCGATGGCCAGAGCGAGCCGCGTGATGCCGCGATTGACGGCGGTCGACTTCGCCCGGCGCACGATGTTCTGCTGGGCGGCGGCATCCCGTCTCGCCCGCGCGATCTTCAGCGCCGTCGAATACGCCGCCAGGTACACGTCGAACCAGGCATCGAACCGCTCGATGTGCGCGAGCGCCTCCTCCACCAGCTGGCCTGCGGCATAGAGATTGTTCTTCTCGTATTCCACTTCCGCCAGGAACGCCCGGCCGATGGCCGCAGAGTCATGCCCGGCCCCGAAGTTCTCCACCGCCAGCTCGTAGCCCTCCCGGTACAGCGCCTCGGCATCCCTGAGGCGCGCCTGCGCCATGCAGGCACAGCCCTCGTGGAAATAGATGAAGACCTCGCCCCACTGCGAGCCCATCCGGCGGAAGTGCATGATCGCCTGGTCGCCCGCGGCCATCGCCTCGTCCAGCCGTCCGGTCCGCCCGTACAGCGCACACAGCAGGTTATAGCAGACCGCCTTCATCACGTGGTTGTCGTTGGCCAGCGTCTCGCCGAGCTGCTCGAGCTTGCGCACCTCGCTCTCGCCGATGTCGCGGTCTCCATAGCGCGCGAGCAGACTCTCCATCAGCCGCCCCTCGCACTCGAGCTGCCGATCGGTGGATGGGTCGTTCAGGTGCCGGGCCGCGAACTCGCCGAACTCCCGTTCCGCCGCGGCAACCTCACCAACACGCGCAGTCAGAAACATCCTCGCGAGCCAGACCCTGGGATAGCGCTGCGTCACCTCCGCCGGGATCTTCGACATCGCATGCTCGACGATGCCCACGTGGCCGAGCAGCGCATAGTGCCAGCCGCCCAGCGACTCCAGCAGTCCGGCGATCCGCTCCGGATCGCCGCTGCCGAGTGCGTGCTGCACGGCCTCCTGGGTATGGCCGTGCTCGCCGAACCAGCCGGCCGCCATGCCGTGCAGCTCACGGAGCTGCGCCTCGGACTGACGGCGCAGACGCTCCTGCAGAAACTCGGAGAACAGGCGGTGGTAGCGATACCACGCGCGGTCGCGATCCAGTGCATGCACGAACTGGTCGCGGCGCTCGAGGCGTTCCAGGATCTGCCAGGAATCGTGGCGCCCGCAGAGCAGATCGCCGAGCTCGCCGTTCACCCGCTCCAGGATCGAGGTGCGCAGCAGGAAGCGCTGCTCCTCGGCGCCGAGGTTGTTCAGCACCTGCTCCAGGAAATAGTCCACCAGATCGGAGCTGCGGCCGGAGACCTCCCGCAGCGTATCCTCCATGGTCGCGCCCTCGGCCAGCCACAGCCGCACGGTCTGCAAGGCGACCGGCCACCCCTCGGTGCGTTCGAAGAGCTCTTCGGCCCAGCCCGCCCTGACGCCCGGTTGCACCAGAGATCCGAGGAAGCTCTCGATCTCGGCAACGGAAAACCGGAGGTCCGCCTGATCGACCTCGACCAGCGCTTCGCGCATGCGCAGATCGGCGAGCGACAGCTTCTCCGGATACTCCCGCGCGCTGATCACCAGGTGGATGTCTTCGGGCAGATCGGCCAGCAGCATGTGGACCAGGTCCCGGACCTCCGGGGCATCGGCGCGATGGAAGTCGTCGAGGATGATGACATGGGGTCCGCGACACCGGCCGAGCGCCGTCACCACGGCAGCCCGCACCGCCACCGACGGAGAGTTGGAGAAGCCCTGCCGCGAATCCGGAAACTCGAACCCGGCGGAAAACCCCGCGGCCCGGCAGGCCTCCGTCAGATAGGTGAGAAACTGGAAGGGATCCTGGTCGTACTCGTCCAGCGAGTACCAGGCAACGGGTATCGACCGGGACAACAGCGACTCACGCCACTCCGCCAGCACCGCGCTCTTGCCGCAACCGGCCGGCGCATGCACGAGCCCGGCACGCGCCGTGAGAATCTCGTCCAGCCGCGAGAGCAGACCGTCGCGCCCCACCGGCTGGCGCAGCCTGACCGATGGTGCCAGTTTGGATGCGATGACCCAGTCGGCGACGGGGGTTTCGTTCATAGGTTGGAGGGCCTGGGAATCGTCTTCCGGGTGAGCATACCGAAGCGGCCGACCGGCGGCACCAGTATGTCGAATACGGCACTGCCAACATCGGCGGCGAGGCCGATGCGTCCTCGCTCAGCAGGGATCTGCGGATCAGTGCGGCGGAGCAAGTGGAGCTTCCGACGCCACTTGTGACCGGGCGGCTAGAGGTGTCTACCGAGTTGGTTGCCGCGCTCAGGGGTGCGCTGGGACGGGGTGTCGCACCAGGGGTATTGCTCTATGCCAAGACCGGACGCGGGCGGATCAAAGGGGATAGAGCGAGTGGATTCCTGCGGTGGCAGGGGGGGTTAGGTGGAGCCTGACGGTACGATCACCGTCGCCGCATTCTGGACGGAGGCTGAGATCTATGAGGTCATGCGAAACCAGCGGCGCGAATTCCTAGAGACAATCATCCGCGAGAATACCAGTCCGGTAGCTCTATCATCGACCGCTCCCTTGGCACATCCTCTGACCTCTTTTCCGGCATGTCTCTCGCCGAACCTTCCTTAGCCTCTGTGGGTTCTTTGTTCACATCGATATTGCCTTCGCTATCCGACTTCGATGCCTGCTCCTTCGACTTGAGCTTCGGCGGCGGCGCAACCCACGCACGCAAATGCTCACCGACATCTTTATAGAACGCAGGAACTTCATTCGCAGCTGACTCCACGAACGTCTTAACCCCGCCAAATTTTCCAGCCAAGTCAATCACACGTATGACCTCGAAGGACTGCGGCAGGTCTTTGGTGTTTTCGTGAATCAGGCAGTTCACGTCTTCTCTGGCCTGAGCGAGGCTAGCAGTAGTATCTGGAGTTCGCCGCGGCCAGATCGCACGGATCAAGAGATCATCACGCTCCAAACCCTTGAGTTGGCGAAGTAACCAGTTAATTGTCGCCGACGCTCGTTTCTTATCTCCCGGAGCTTCCAGTTTCATACCGAGATTCAACGTCCGTCGCCTAAGATCGGCCGCCACAAGCATAGGGCTAGCTGCATTCGGAATCGATAGTTCAGAAATAAGGGTCGCACTCTTGAGAACCCGGTCTTTATCATCGGCCACTCTCTCCGACGACTCCTTGATGTACTTCCGCGCAAGCTTCACTTGTACTGGTTCACTCACGCTAGCAGTCAGCTCAAGCGCCAAAAATCGAACCAGTTGGTGCCAGCTCAGAACTACTTCAGAAAGCATTGGGTCGGTCTTCTTGAGTGCAGCACCTTGCTTCACCGCACTACAAAGTGTCGTCCAGTCTTTCGGCATGCGACTAAACGTCGACACGCCCGAACTCGGATGCTTCAAGAATCTTATTAGCTCTTTTAGTAGAAAAGCCTGCTCAGGATCTTCGATTGAGTGGGAGTCAATCTGAAGCGTCGCCGAATACATTATCGACAGCCACGAAAAGTGGAAGAAGCCCACCTTTTTCGTCTTGGCTTTCGAAACCCGAATTGGATGGTGCGTGGGGACGGTCGAGTATTGGTTCGAGATCGTCAGTACTGCATCGATACCGAGCAACTTAGCGAGCTGCAAATATTCTTCGCACTGATCCTGCTTTAGCTCGGAGGTGCCAGTCTTCGATTCTATGAACGCCGTCCAGCGTTTCTTCCCCGTCGTAATGACTATCAAACCGTCCGGCCTTATCTTCCTCTTTTCCCCTGGTATTTCTAGCGCAACCTCGGTGTAGCATTCTATTTGTGAGCGCTTGCCGACTTTGATTCCCGCTCCAGACAGCATGGCTCTGGCAAAATCGGGAACGACTCGGAATGTCGCCAACAGTATCGCAGTGGCCTTTTCCTCTTTCTTCGAATCCGGCACAGTCGGGTGCAGTCTTGCAGCTTCACCCGATTTCATTTTTTCGAAAATTGAGTCAACCACGGATGTCCTCCCTTACTTAGTCGCCCGCTTCCCGTTCACAACGAGGAAAATACTCGATTGGCTCTGCCATTTCTGTCCCTGCGCTGCATTAGCGCCATCGGCCCGCTAGGCGACTCGCTCTTGACGATGACGCTCGAACATCTCTTCCAATTTCACGGTGAAAGGTGAGTCTTTGGAACTCGTGATCAGCAGATTCTGGGTCGCCCGCGTCATAGCGACGTACAGTAACTTCGCGTCATCCTCGACTCTTGCATCCTCGAGGCCGAGCGAGCCAATGCCGCATGCTGCAACCGTAGGAAATTCAAGACCTTTACTGCTGTGCATCGTAAGAAGCTTCACGGCGTTCTCGGAAGCTTTGAACTGATGTTTACTGGTCCGATCCCTTAACCAGTTAAAAGGGACCTTGGCTTCTTTCAGTGCGTTTGCTACTGCTTGCCCCATCCAGTTGTGGCAATAAAGTACGCACATATCCGACCAAGCCATATCTCGCCGCTCGTGCAGCTTTCTGAATACTCCCACGATGTACTCTGCTTCCTGCCCGAAAGACTCGAAGCGCTTGACCGCCGGCGGAGAGCCATTTCGCCCTGCTGTATCTGGTTCCACGATTGGAACCTTGTCATCACTACTGTCCGTAGGCTTCACATAGTCATCGACGAAGTCGTAAGCGAATTTCAGAATCTCTGCCGTGTTGCGATAGTTGAGCTTCAGAACGGTTGTGCGTCCCTGGGCCTCGATGCCTACCTCTTTGAGAGAAAATCCAAGCCCAGAGGATCGCTTATAAATTGACTGCGCGGAGTCGTACAGCAGGAGTAGTGAATTCGAGTCTGGGTCGACCATGTCGACAACCAAACGGAGCCACTCCTTCTTGAAGTCATGTCCCTCGTCGATAAGGATGGCGCCGTATTGCCCTCTGGGAATATGTCCTTCGGCAATTTTCTTGATAACGAGGTCCACCGCCGCGTCGAAATTTCCATTGGTCACCGACGGCGGCGAGAAGTTGTAGCTCCTCAGAATCGTATTGCACCAGGCATGGAAGCTGTAGACGTTTACCTTGTCGCTGACACCATGCTCCTCGATGAGCGCCCGCAGCCGCGCTGCGAGCGTGACGTTGTAGCAGAGAACAAGAATCGGACGGTGCATAAGCTTCGCAAGGTGCAGGCACCGGTAACCGAGGATCATTGTCTTTCCGGACCCGGCGACGCCGTGGATTACACGATGGCCCGCGCCCAGACCGCGCGCAAGCTTCTCTTGCTCGAGATCCATAACCTTGACGATATCCGGGACCTCGAAGGCCTCGCCCTCCCTTTCCGAACCGAAATCAAGTTGCGGCTCGGGCTGCATTCGAATCTCCGGGAAAAGGTGCCAGCGAATACGGTCAATCTGCGGCTGTGTGAGTAGCCGATTGAAGCAGTACTCAGACATGTCCCAGAGACGCTTCTGGAACTCCTCAACGTCGGTTGACTCAAGCATCTCATCCTTACAGATCGCCTGAGCCTCGGGAATCACATTGCCCAAGCCGGCCCGTTCAAACTGATGCCGAGTGATGTTCGCGAAAACGACACCATAGCCATACGGCATGATGAGTTTTCCTTTGTACTTGCCTCTCGTCGCGATAAGCTGGGGATCCCGTTCCAGCTGCTCTTTCAACCTGTACGCACAAATGCGTGCCTGCTGTAGCGGGTTGGCTACCGTCTTCAGGCCCGTATTGAGCAATAGCTCGAAGGAGTCCGGATTTGCTCGGCGGATGGTCTCCAGGCGCCAGTCTTTCACTTCCAGCAGTAGAAGACCGCGCAGCGCATGCAGGATCACGAAATCGGTGTATCGCGGGCGATGCCCGACACCGGTCTCATACCAGCACAGATAGTCATCCTCGAGATGACTAGCGAGTCTGCGGGCAAACCGTTTCTCCCCCGATTGCATGCGGGGCAGGCAGCTGTTCAGCGGTGGGATCAGTTCTGCCATACTGAGAGACTTACGTTGCGTGCCAGCTCCCCGGAGAGGATAGCAGTTGCCGGTGAGATGATCTTGATCCAGTCGGCAGTTTCTACGTTTCGAGACAATCGCAGCACGACCGCCTCCAAGTCCCTGCCTCCTACGTCACCCTAGCCTAGCAGGCCAAATCGATCTTTCAGCCCTGCGGGCACTGCTTCAGGAAGCTGCCAACGTACGGTTATTGGCTGATCCCCATCCCAGTCCACAAAGGCTACCTCACCACAATAGACGAAAGGAGCCGCCGTCCCCTTTGGTGTCTTACGCTTATCCCGGACGAATAGATGGACGTCTATTCCTCTATCACCGTGTTCTGCAATCCGCTTGCCTGTCGGCGAACTTCGCTTTGTCCGATTCTGGCTAACCCATTGAAATAGGCTTGGAGATAGGAACTTATCTTCGTATTGATGTTCGGAGGCTAGCCCGCCTTTATCGAGTGACACCAACAGAAAGATGTCATTGCCATCCGAGATGAATCCCTGATTCCATTTTGACGGTGAGAATTCCTTTCCCCAGAGCGGCGGAATCTCTTCTCTCATGTAGTGGCCCCAGAGTTCTGCTGCCCCACCAGCTGCAACGCCTATCGGCCGCAGGTGGTAGATGTCGTTCTCAAGTACGAACTTCGCAGAATCCGCCTTTCCAGGTGTACCGGCGTCATCGCCAAACATCGAACGGAGTACCCAAGGCAAGCCATTCTCCGTCTCACCCTCCCTAACAACTACATTGACCGCTACTTTCTGGAAATTGGCTTGGTGCGGTTCTCCGTTGACGATAATCGGGACCCATCCGGTGGGGATACCCGGGTTTCTGTCGCGCTTCGGTAGGAAAAGTATCGGCTTGCCTCCCGAGTGACTCACCCGGCACACGATAGATGGCGACAAACCGGACTCTCCCTGCGATCGATCCAAGTATTGCGCCAAGCGCCAATCACATATCTCTCGCGTAAGGTGTCGTATCGCTGATTGAAGCGACTCGGGAGCAGCAAAACTCCGGAATTCCTCGTCCTCGTAGCTAAAGTAAGACTTTCCCGCGGTGCCCTGCCCCTCAGACCATGCTTTCATTGGGTTCTTTTCCAACAATACACGCATCTCGTGAACGTCCCCTAGAGCGGCACCAAATTCTTCCTTGAGGGTCCGAATCCGCCTGGCAATCTGCTGAACCTCTACGACAAGATGTTCGATGGGAATAGATCCGGGAAACTTCTCGGCGGCAATCATTGCTAACAGTAGAACCATCTTGAAGCTTTTAGTCATTGGGGTGGTTTCAAGGGCCTCAAAGAATGCCTGGAACCTCTCGAAGGCCTCTGCCTCGTCCTGGCCTAGATCCCCCTCCGCCTTCACAAATCCGAACCACGATCCAAAACCTGTTCTAACTGTCTTGGGGTCGTACCCCTCATGATGGGCTTCAGTCGCCGTGGGCCGCTCACCCTGAAGCTCACGAAAACTCCGATACCATGCAGCCGTTTGATTGGTGATGCCCGATGGTTTTGCCAACTTCTCAAGAATATCCAGGGCTTCGAGTTCGTATTCGATCGCACAGCCTTCCGGCAACTCCAGTTCCCCTGCCTTCAATTTCATCAATGCCCGCTGGATTCCCCCGATACTCGAATCAGCGCCCGGTAGCAACAATGCTGGCACCTGCAGGAACGAACGGTGGTTGCCGATGTAGTCGATGACATTTAGCTGCTGCTTACCCTCGGACATGCGGAGCCCTCGGCCGAACTGCTGCAGCCAGATGATCTTTGACTCCGTGGGTCGCAGCATCATTACCGTATCGACGGAAGGGACATCCACGCCCTCGTTGAACATGTCGACTGCAAAAACGACCCTCAAACGGCCATCCTGCAGGGCTTTTAGGGACTGAGTACGCGGATCAGAGGACGGACCGGAGTGCACCGCCGCAACAGCTACTCCACGCTCCTCAAAGAACGCTTTCATAAAGTCCGCATGCTTTCTTGATACGCAAAAGGCCAAGGTTCGTGACTGAGCGCACTTTTTCCATTGCTCGAAAGCGTTCCGGGCACGCTTCTCTGTTGCGACAGCATGTTCAAGTAGCTCCGGATCGAATCGTCCGCTTCGCCAAGGAATGTTTGAAAAGTCGATCTCGTCTGGGACGCCGTAATAGTGGAACGGTGATAGCAACTTCCTGCCTATCCCGTCAGACAAATCGCACCGGAAGACCAAATTCTCCCCGCAGAGGGCGAGGAGATCGCCGCCATCCGTGCGTTCCGGAGTGGCCGTTAGCCCGAGAAGAAATCTGGGCTCGAAGTAGTCGATGAGCCTCCGATATGTGCTGGCGGCCGCATGGTGAAACTCGTCTATGACGACATAGTCGAAATGACTAGGACCAAACCGCCGAAGGTGATTGACTTTGGAGAGCGTTTGAATAGATGCGAACAGAACATCCGCATCGCGCTCACGCTCCTGGCCCATATAGAGGCCCAATTTCGCATTGGGCCGAATGCGACGAAACGTGTTCAGCGCTTGCCTTAGAATCTCTTCACGATGAGCGACAAACAATACGCGATCGTATTCTTCGCTATCGAATGCTGCGAGCCAGGTTTTTCCCAGCCCTGTCGCCATCACGACAAGGCCCGCCTCGTTTCCTTCTTCCCGTGTCTCTTGGAGCGCATCGAGTGCTTCTGCTTGAATGCCGTGGGGAGTTGGGACTTCCGGCGGTGATTCGTCATCAGGATGCACGCCCGTAACCGCGGGCAATTTTTGCACCTTACGTCGCGCTTCGTAGCTTTCGATCCATCGTACCGTCAGCCACTCGCTATTCGGATGCTGAAACAGACGCTCGAACTCTTGCGTGACGCTCCGGATAAACGTGCCGCGTGATTGGCCAACTAGGCGCTGGTTCCACTCGATACCGCCCAACAGCGCATGCCGAGTTAGGTTCGAACTCCCAATGTAAGCAGTGACGCCCTGATAATCCCTACCGATCAAGTAGGCCTTCGGATGAAAGCCTAGCTCCGCATTGGTACGAAAAATCTTGGCGCGTACTTGGGCCGGATACTGCTCCAGCCAATCAATAACCCGCAGGAGTGCGTTCGGCTCGGTGACGTCAAGGTAATCGCCGGTTAGAAGTCGAATGGCGCCCCTCCGATCGAGGAGATCTAGGAGATGCGGCTCGAGCTGCGTCAGACCGGATTCCGTAATGAAAGCCACCGCCAAATCGATGCGCGACGCGTCCGCTAGATCGTGGGCAAGCGCATCAAGTAGCGGCCTCTCGTTTGACCCGTATACCCGCTCCCCAACGCTGTGATAGCGGGAGTCTCTATCGGAGTCCTCGACACCTTCGGGCACAGCGAGGTAATTCGCCTTTGAGGGGATTACGTAACGCACGCCACCGCGTGGATCAGGAACGTCCCCCATATATCTGGGAATCACGTGGACGTGTAGATGAGGAACCGTCTGCCCACCTGCCTCGCTCACATTCACACCAATGTTGAATCCGGAGGGCGAATGTTTCGCAACAATCGAGCGACGCGCCGCATCTATGCCATCTAGGAGAGCAATCTGTTCGGCCCTAGTGGCTTCAAACCAATTGGCCACATGCCGCCTGGGCACAACTAGCGCGTGGCCATCGGATACCGGGAATCCGTCCCAAAGGCACAAGAAATCTGCCGCCTCATGAAAGACCCTGCTTGGCTCTGGATTGCAGAATGGACAGGTCATCAGTGCCCTTGCTTCAGTACATCACTATGTCGGCCTAGCCCTGTCGGTTCGGGTCTCGCGCCTAACTAACTGGAATAAGAGTCCTTAGGCTCGGCTGCCTGGGCTAGATCGTGCTCGCCAATAGTAGCCAACCCGGCTCCGAGGCCGTTATTGGAGAAATATTCGTTTGTTTCCGGATCAGTGCAGTAGACGAAACACCCCTTCTGCCCACGCGTCATGAGCGTCCGGTACGTATTCTTGATGATCCGATCGGCGAGGGCTCTAGCCTTAGACGGATCCTCCTTGAGCATCTTTTTGTACCCGTGGACTGACCGATCCTGAGAGGATCGCTTGGATGCATCCGTCACGACCTTCCCATCCCGGACTACCAAGTCCGGGCCTATGATGACTCCCACATAATCCAGTTCCAGACCCTGGCAAGTATGGATACAACCGACCTGCTCGACCGAACCCGGGGTAACGATCCATAGCGGCCCATCCGTGTCGAGGTTCCACTGCATGGCGAAATCATATTCAGGAATTGCCACATCCCTGATCGCCGGGTCCTTCTTTCCCTTCCAGTTCCAGCAGTAACCAGCGACAAGCCGTGCCTTCCCGGCGGCTTTGTCCTTCTCGACAATCAGGTTGTAGAGATCGACCGGGCTTTCCAGGACACGAAAATCGTAGTCGATACCTTCGAGAGTCTGGTTCGCCGTCTCGCGAATCTGCAGAGCATTATCGACCCAGGCCAGATACCCTTCTGATCCATTGCAGCGGAACTGGGATTGCAGTTCCATCTGTTGGACATCGGCTCCAAGCTCCTTGCCCCACGCAGCAATCACTTCCTTTTCGCCGATGTCCTTCAGCGTTACCCGCTGATCCTCATCGATGAAGAAGATGCTGAAGCGCGCGGCCTGAATGATCTCCTTGATCTGGTTCTCACCCTGGTTCTGGTAGAGACCCGACTTTTCATTGAGCCGGTGCGCCTCGTCGACGATCAGAGCATCCATGGTGTCCGGGTCCGCGTCGGTATAGCTGCCGGAACCTTTGAACAGATTCGTCAGATGAGACTTCTTGAAGCTTCCGGTCAGTTTGCTGAAATAGACGTTTCTCGGTGCGGCGTTCCGAGTGACATAGTGGGCAAGCCGCCCACGGCTCGTCAGCTCGACGAGCAGGTTGATCGCAACGACCGATTTGCCCGTCCCTGGACCACCCTCGACGATGAGGACCTGCTTCCGCTGCTTTTGCGCCGCATCCGCTAGTGCCAATGCCTGCTCATAGACCAGCTTCTGATCGTCAATCATCTCGAAGGCCTTGTTCCCCTTCAGAAGATCGACGAGATGGTCAGCGAGATTCTTGGAAGGCCGGAGTCGGCCGTGCTCGATCCGGTAGAGGATTCTGGAGTTGTCGCCGTATCTGACGTATTTCTCGATGAAGGCTCGGAGCTTCTCGGTATCCGACTTCAGAAAAGAGGGCGCCCTCTCCGTATGCTGTTGATAAAAGGCAGAGTTTATCGCCGCACCGTCTTCACAGTTGTGCAGGTAGGCACACGGCCTTATGGCGATAACGTCAGACTGGACGGTCTCGTTGAAATCCTGAATAAGACTCGCGTACGTCCATGCCTGATACGACGGATGCAGCACTTCTCGCTCGGCACCGCCGACATACGTCCGCACTACGGCATCCTTGGGAGTTTCGTGCACCGTCTCCCACTGTTTCAGCTCGACGATGATGGCCGTATCCCGCTGATCCCCGTCGCGGCCAGTGAGGATGAAATCGACCCGCTTGGACGTAAGCGGGATGCGGTACTCTATGGCAACATGAGCATCCTTCGGCGTCGACCCTGACACCAGGACGTTATTCATGTACTGCATCGAGTTCCGCCATGAACGGATCTCGTTCTTGCTGGTTCGGTGACCGAGACGATCGACGAACGCCCTCTGGATCTTCTGTTCGATCCGATTGGCGAACACGTCGTCGGTGAACTCCCCCGCAGTTCCCGAGTAGACAATCATCCTTTCTCGTCGTGCTCGTACTTTGTGTACTTGTCCGCGCTGCCCCTGACCTTGTCGGCCGGGTACTTCTTTTCGTTGATCTCGAGTTTTCTATCTACCGCGGTTGGGATGTCAATATCAAGCTTATCGGCTAATCGGATTAGGTAGATCAGGATGTCCGCTATTTCCTCACTGACGGCCTCAAGCTCGCCCTGGGCTAGAGAAAATGATTGCTCCTCGGACATCCACTGAAAGCACTCAAGAAGCTCAGAAGCCTCCACCGCGAGCGCCATAGAAATATTCTTCGGAGAATGGAACTGGTCCCAGTCTCGTCGATGTGCGAAGTCGACGAGCCGATGCTGGAGACTCTTAAGATCTAGCTGATTCGACACCCCACGAGCATAATCAAAAGCTCATAGCAACAGAAGTCCTCGCTCAACTATCGATCCGGAAAGCACCCGCGGCTGTTGGTCAACGACCTCGCGGTTCACTTCCCGTGCTCAATGCGCTCAAGGACGACGGATGACAGTCGGTGGACTTTTCTCGCGTTGGAACCCTATCGGCGGATCAATCGGCTCTACTCAAGAGAATATGCACTTCCAGCTGGCTGCATCTCGGATCGCACGACGGTGGGGAGCCTCTGGACTTGCACTAAGAACGCGGAAGTTGAAAGGCTAGGCTGTAGTCTGCTGTCCTTCTTGGGTGAAGTGGCATAGCCACCGGTCGCCTATCACGGCGCCCCCTCGCACATTCAGGCGGGAAACAGCGCCGATTGTGGATGGAGCGCGTGTGGCCAAGCTACGCTCACGACCAGGAAATTTGATAACGTCAAGAAACTGCTGCATCTGCTCGGATCAAGCTCGATATGACAACCCACACCCAGCCGCCCCCCACTAAAGTCGCCGACGCCTCGCACCCTTTATACGAAGCAATCAAGAACCGGGAGATAGCAATTCTTTGCGGGAGAAATAACTCAGGCAAGTCTTTCCTGTTGAGACAAATGACGAGCGAGATAGGCGAAACCGCATCCTACCTCGGCCCCGCTCGATACCAAAATTTCTCGTTGCTGAGTCCCCATTCGCCGCAAACTAATCGAAAACGCAAGAAGTATGAAGAATTCCTGAATTACTACAGAAAGGATCGCGCTGAGAACCGGGATAACTCCCCGCTCAACCTCCAAACGGCGATCGCTGAGCTAACCGATGATCAGCGGTCCACGCTCTTTACGTTAGTAAACGCGCTATTGGGTTCAGAGGTATCGATCGAAAAGACAATACCTGAGAATGAGATGTCGCAGCGGTTTATTCAGGTAGATGAGTACAACCTGTCATATACCAGCTCTGGGTATCGCCTAGTCACGACATTGCTAACGTGCCTCTTGGATAGCGATTTCGAACACTTTCTGATCGACGAGCCGGAGTTAGGAATATCGCCCGAAGTGCAAGGAGTGGTCGCGGATTTTCTCTTTAATCCATCCAACCGTGAGAAGTATTTTCCCCACATTAGATCCATTACATTAGCCACACACTCTCCAATCTTTCTTGATCGCACCTCATTTCCAAACAACTTCTATGTTGAAAGGTGCAACACGGAAATTCAGATACGCCAAGTAGAGTCCGTACAAGCGCTAAATTCGCTTCAATTCTTTCTGCTTGGGAACAGATTCGAAACGCTTTTTTTGCCGGCAGTCATTGTATTGGTCGAAGGCGACTGTGACTCGCACTTCTTAAGAAAAGCGATAAAACTGAGATTTCCGGAAAGCCTAATATCGATCATTCAGTGTAACGGGGATGGGCAGGTAAAGCAGAAACTGCATATTGCTAGAGAAATGCTTGCGGATCTGAGGAAGAGTCCATACCACGACCGACTATTCGTTGTCTTGGATGAGAAGCATGGTGCGTCGATTCCCAATGAAGTTGAATCGATGGGAGTACCAAGGGAGAACATAATAATCTGGGACCAAAATGGCATTGAGCACTACTACCCAGCAAGCTTACTGCGAGCAATATTCGGCGGTAGCAATGCAATCGAAATTGAAGGCGATGTCGTTTCAGCGAATGGAATTAGCTATCGGAAGGCAGAACTCTGCAAGATTGTTGTTGAAGATATGAGACCAGAAACGGAGCTACCTACTGAAATCGAAGAAAAGTTGCTTGAGCGTCTTGAGCGACTGTTGCGCTAACGCGCGCATCCAGATTGCTGAGGTGACGCGCGCGAGCAAAGGAGGAAGACTGATGCCGATCGATGACTATGAAGACCCAAAGCAGGCGGTCGATGGGATTGCCAACAACATCTTTCATTTGTGTGCAAACGTTGAATCACGCACCCAGAAAGGAGAGGAGTTGCCGTTGGAAGAGGTGCAGGCCATTGTAGAACGGCTTAAAGACTATGCAGCCGATTTGCAAGTGGCTGCTGCAAGAATCTAGGCATTCCGCGCATTGTCTAAGAGTCACCTGGTGCGACTGGCAGCAGGCCAGTGGTTTTTGGCCGATCGGAGTGCGATCAGAGTTAAGGGAAATCAATAACCCTCTCCCCCAACAACCTCCCAAACGTCACCGCCGGCGTCACCAGCATCCCGTTCGTATAAGCATTCCCCGACGTAGCCCCGGCCCCGATCACCTCCCCCACGGCATAGAGATTCGCCACGGCCTCTCCTGACCGCTTCACCACCCTCAGATCCGCATCCACCGCCAGCCCCGCGAAGGAGACCACCGTCCATCCCTGCAGCCGCGCCGCGTAGAACGGCGGCTGCGCAATCGGTAGCGGCCGGTGCTCGCGGCCTAGCGGGTCGGGCTTGCCCGCCGCCAGCGCGCGGTTGTAGTTGTCCACGGTCTCGGTCAGCGCCCCCGGCGAGAGGCCGGTGGCTGCGGCGAGTTCGCCCACGGTCTCGCCGCGGAAGATCATCGGATGGTCGCTCACCGCCTGGCGCATGCGCTCCCGGGTCCAGTCGTCGAAGAGCGGCGGTGCCTGGTCGAGTATCTCGTCGTCGAACACGGCCCAGTGGGTCTCGCCGGGCTGGCGCCCCACCGCCACCTCGATGTGGTGAATGCTCGGGTGGTCCTCGCGCACGAAGCGCCGGCCGTCCGCGTTCACCACCACTTCCCAGGGCGGGCGCACGGGCGGGTTCAGGACGGCGTAGGCCGAGAGCGGCGCCGGGAAATCCGTGCTGGCGAGGACGCCGCCGGCGAGCGGCAGGTAGTGCTCGCCGCCGCGCACGTAGCCGCCGGCGGACTCGCCCAGCGTAATGCCGATACCCTGGGCGTTGTGATGGGCGACGCGGCAGCTGAGCAGTACGCCGTGCAGGGCCTCGAACATCTCCGGGTTGCCGGCGCAGCCGCCGGTGGCCAGCACGACGTTGCGGGCGCGGATGGGTCGGGGTTCGCCTTCCAGCGGGCGGGCGATGACGCCGGTGACCGCGCCGTCCGCATCCAGCATCAGCTCCTCGACGCTGGTGTTCATGAGCGTGGTCAGGCGTCCGCTGCGGATGCGCTCCTCGATGAGCGGCAGCATGGTCTCGTAGATGGACCAGCCGCCCTTCGGGCCCCACTGGTAGCGGGGCGTGCGGAAGTGTTCGTGGCCGGAGCCGGTGACCGGGTGCTCCGGCAGCACCTCGTAGCCGTGCCGGGCGAGCCAGTTGAGCGCCTCGCCCGCGTGCTCGACGAAGCGGCGCGTGAGCGCAGGGTCAGAGGTGCCGTGGTTGATGCGCATGATGTCGTCGTAGTGCGCATCCGGCGAATCCTCGATGCCCTTCGCTTCCTGCCAGACGGTGTTCGCGGCGGCCACCTGGCCGGTGGAGCGGTCGAGCGTGCCGCCGAGGATGCCCGCCTTCTCGATGACCAGCACCCGCATGCGTTTGGAGGCGAAGTACGCCGTGGGCATGCCGGCGGTGCCGCCGCCGACGACGATGAGATCCCAGACCTCGTCGGCCGCGGCGCGGAGGGGGTATGGGAGGAGGGTCAGGCCCAGGGCGGCTGAGGTTGAGGTGAGGAGGGTGCGGCGGGTGATGGGGGTGGGCATGGGCAGGGTTCGTGTGGCGAGGCTCGGGGTAGGTTAGCAGAGGCGGCAGACACAGGTCTCAGGGCCTCTGGGCTTAGAGTTTCTGCAGCAAAAGGCCGGTTTTGGTCTGTAGACAGGTGTTGGCGCCTGCCTTAAGCTGAATCAGCAGTGGAAGCACCCGACCCTTTGGGCGGTCATCGTGCACGCAAGCGCCGATTGATCTACAAGCGGGAGACAGGTGAAGTATCAGTATCGCTTTTCCTGGGATCCGGCAAAGGCGGCCACGAACCGGAAGAAGCACGGTGTGAGCTTCGAGCAGGCTGCAACGATTTTCCGCGATCCGTTGGCGATCTCGGACTACGATTCGGAGCATAGCGGGCACGACGACGAACGCTGGATCACTTTGGGGCAGTCGGAGAACGGGTCCCTTCTCGTTGTGGTACACACTTTCGAGGAGACAGAGAACGACACCGCCGACATTCGATTGATCTCGGTGCGCGTGGCGACCAGGAACGAACGGCGGCAGTACGAAAGCAGGTGACGGCAATGCGAAAAGAGTACGACTTTTCTAAAGGCGAGCGCGGCAAGTTCTTCCGGCAGGACGCCGAGCTGCAGTTGCCAGTGTATCTGGAGGAGGACGTGCTCGAGTATCTGCAGGATCGTGCGCGGGAGAAAGGCGTGGAACTGAACGAATTGGTTAACGCACTGCTCAAGCAGGATATCGCTCTCATCGAATCCGCCAAGTGAGGTCCGGCGGATACGGCCGTTGAGTGCTGCGTGAGCAGGTCTGTGCCAAGCGTCAAAGAAGCCGCGCGAGCCGTCATCGACAATCTGCCGGATGACGCCACGTGGGAGGACCTGATGTACCGGCTCTGTGTCAGGCAGAAGATCGAGGCCGGGCTGAAGACGGCTGATGAGGGACAGACGACGCCTCATGAGGAGATCAGGAGCCGCCTGATCGGGGATGAGTCTTACGACACCCGGTGAGAATCGAGTGAACGGCGCCTGCGGAGGCCGATCTGCGCGCGCTCTTCGATTACATTGCCCGCGACTCTGGCGCTTACGCTGAGCGCTTCATCGATCGAATCCTGGAATCAGTCGGCAAGCTAGCCGACCACCTGCAGATGGGACGGAGCGTCCCCGAAACAGATTCCCGGGATATCCGAGGACTCGTTTTCCGAAAGAGCTACCGCATCATCTTTGCGGTGAGAGGCGACCGCATCCTGGTCCCAGCTATCGTGCATGCGAGCCGGGATATGGAGGAAACGCTGACGAGGCCGTGAGATGTGGTCTAGACGTAGCCGTCTTGGATCCTTTGCTCTGCTATTGCAGCCTTACGGCAATGCCGTATAATTCTCGCCCATACGCAGGCATGTGCGGACAAGTTTTCGAGAGGAGATCGGGGATGCCGAAGAAACGTGACCTTGGCGCGGAGATTCTCGAGGGCTTGAGAGAGCTGAAGGCCGGCAAGTCTGGGCGCGTCATCAATATCCCGCCGGTCGCAGAGATTCGCGAGAAGACCGGCCTGTCGCAGTCTCGCTTCGCTACCCTGCTGGGTGTGTCCGTGAGGACGCTGCAGGATTGGGAACAGGGACGGAGGGCTCCGTCCGGGGCGGCGCGTACGCTGCTGCTGATCGCGTACCGGAATCCGCAGGCGTTGCTGGATGTGGCGTAGTTCTCGCCTGCGAAACTCCAGCCCTACCGCTGGAGGGTAAGACTTACGCGGCTACCTCGACATAGTCGACGCGGCTGGACGCCGGAGGGATCGGGAGATTATCTGCCCGCAGGCCTTCCAGGTGAAACTCGATGGCTTCGCGGATCTGCGACTCGGTTTCCTCCACCGTCGCGCCCGTGGCGACGCAGCCTGGCAGATCAGGCACGTAGGCGGAGAAGTTGTTCTCGGCCGCTTCAATCACTATCGCGTATCGCATTGCCAGATCACTCCTTCAGGCCTGCCTGCTTCAGAATACTGTTGAGGGTGCCCGGTGCCAAGTCGTCCGAGGGTTTGCCTGGAACCGTTACGCGGCCTGGCCGCGTCGGATGCTTGAGCTGACGGTGACTACCGCGGCGCGAGACTTCGACCCAGCTCTCGGCTCGTAATATTGTCAATACTTCTCGCACCTTCATGTTCAGAGGGTGACCGATCGTCTGTTCTGACAGCGACCGGCGATTCCGGGTGAATGCGCGAGGAACGGCGATCGCGACCTTATGTGAAACGCGAGAAACTGCCAGGCGAACAAACCGCTTTGGTCTATACTCATCCCTCACGAACGCCGCCGAAAAACAACCACTGGCGTTCAGGGGGAATCAAAATGAAAAGAACCATCCATTCGATCCTCGTCCTGTGCCTGGCCATCGCGTCCGGATCGGCGCTCGCCGCCCCGTCCGGCCTCAACGACAAAGCCATGGACGAGCTGCGAGCGGCGGGCGTCGACAAGTATCTCGGGACGGCCCAGTCGATCCCCAGTGAGTACGGCGTCTGGACGAAGCACGACTTCGATCCTCGGTATTCGCCGAACCCGTCCTACCCTGGTGGCTTACGCCCTGACGGGCCGGTCTGCATCGCGGGCACGCCCTACTCCGTGTTTACCCGGCAGGGCGATCCCAAGAAGTTGCTCGTTTTCATGCAGGGAGGCGGCGCCTGCTGGCAGAACTTCCCCCGGTGCAACATCCTGGCGGACGACCAGGCTCCGCCCGAGCAAGGTCCTTTCCCGGGTGTTTTCGATCCCACCAACCCGGAGAACCCGTTCGCGGATTACTCGGTGGTCTACATGCCGTACTGCGACGGCTCCACCTTCGGCGGCGACAATGACGTGAAGGGCGACGCCGCGTTTCCGTTCGGCCCGAACCGCTACCACCGCGGGCTGCGCAACCTGAGCGCGGGCATGGACGTGGCAGGGGCGATGTTCCCGAAAGCGAAGCAGATCACGGTGATGGGCCACAGTGCCGGCGGCGTCGCTGCGGCCGCGTTCGCTCCGTTCCTGGCGCGTTTCACCTTCGGCAACAACGTAAAGCTGACCGTGTACAACGACGCCGGGCCGATCGCGGTCAATCTGGGCACGCCGCCCACGCCCACCACGCCGCCGGATATTACGTGGCTGTCGGTCGCTGCACGTGCGAATGACTGGCAGTTCCAGCAGTTCTATCCGGCCAGCTGTGTCGCCGAGGGCCTCTGCAACCCCTTCGGTCAGCAGACCGGCATCATTCACTGGCGGCTCGCCAACGACTCGACCATCCGCGAGGCGTTCTACGAGACCGACTCCGACGCCACCAACCGGTTCTTCGCCCAGGGCGACGGCACGCGGATGGATCCGGAGGAGTACCGCGAGCTGATCCTGACCGAGCACGGCGCGCTGAACGAGGCCTTTCCGCGACGCTACAAGCGCTTCATCGTGAGCGGCGACGACACCCACGGCGGCATCCAGGTGACGGCGGCCTCTCCGAACTCGCCTGAGCCACAGCCCTTCCTGTTCTACACCCAAGAGGCCAACGGCACGAAGCTGAGCTACTGGGCGGGCGAGTTCATCCGCATCGGACAGCGCCAGTCGAAGTTCGGCTGGAAGGACATCGTGGAGGACTACGAGCCGGTAGCGATTCCGTAAAACCCGACGCCGTAGGAGGGCCTTCAGGCCCGACCCGTAGCAGGGCCTTCAGGCCCGACAGGAGACGAGAGGGCCCCTCGGCGAGGGGCCCGTTCTCTAGCTAAGCGCCTGCCTGATCATCCGGGCAACCGACTCTGCCAATATCCAGGTCGTCGGGAATGGTGAGCGATCGCGACGACGATGATATCGGTAGACTGTTGGATGACGACGATGTCATAGGGGAAGCGACCAAGACCCAGACGTCTCGCCCCCTCCTGGCCGGCTCTGCCCGGCATTGTAGTAAGAGGAACGACTTCTTCTTCGAGCAGATCCAACGCGGCCAGAATGGCTTGGGCGAACTCGCCGCCCAGACCGGGCCGGGCATTCTCGTACCATGCGGCGGCCTCCGTCGCCTCTATCGCTGCCTCCTCGAGGACCCGGACACGTGCCACTACGAAGCGCTGAGCCGCTTCTCGAGCCTTCTCCGCAATTCGTCGCGGTCGATGAGTCTGGCTGTGCCCGTATCAATGGCACGTAAACGTTTCAGGATTTCTTTATCCCACGCGGAATCGGCGTCAGCATCCGCGGGCTCGTCGAGACTCCTGACGAGTTCGTACGCAAGCTGGGCCCGCTCCAGCTGGGAGAGAGCGAGCGCCTCTGATCGCAGCTTATCCAGGGTAGCGGTGTCCATTAAGTCCTCCGGCGCATTTGCTTCGCTCTAGATTACCGTTGAACACCATACGCGCCAAACGGAAGCTGTTGCCATGTCACTAATACACCGAACAGATCAGGAATTATTCCAGCAATCGCAGATACCCGTCGTACCGATACAGCCGATCCCGCTTCCGCTCCCCGATCTCCGACAGTATCCCCGCCTCACTCAGCACGTCGATGGCCTTGCCGGCAGTGGGTTTGGTCGTGGAGAGCAGATCCGTCACCAGAGGCATCGTGATGACAGGATGCTCCGGCAGCAGCTCGAAGAGCCGGACGCTGGAGACCGTCGCCTCCGGCATCGCCAGCAGCGTCTGTCGGTCCTCCGTGACCCGGGCGTACAGGGCGCGGGTGGTGCGGGTGACGTCGTCGGCGATCTCGGAGACGCCCGTCAGGAAGAACGCGAGCCAGCCGATCCAGTCGCCCTCGGTCCGAATCGAATCCAGCCGGCGGTAGTACTCTGTCTGGTTCTGCCGGAAGTAGAGGCTGAGATACAACAGCGGCCCGCCCAGCACTTCCCAATGCTCGAGCAGCAGCGCAATCACCATGCGGCCCAGGCGGCCGTTGCCATCGAGGTACGGGTGGATGGTCTCGAACTGCACGTGCACGAGGCCGGCGCGGATGAGCGGCGGGAGATCGTCGTCGGAGTGGATGTAGCGCTCCAGGCCACTCAGCAGATCAGCGACGTGCGTGGGCGGCGGCGGGACGAACGTGGCGTCGCCCGGGCTCGCGCCTCCGATCCAGTTCTGTGACCGGCGGAGTTCACCCGGCTGCTTCGAAGCGCCGCGGACCCCGTGCATGAGGATGCGGTGGCAGTCGTTCAGCAGCCGCACGGAGATGGGCGTGCCGCGCGGGGAACGAATCTGCTCGAACGCGTGGTTAATCGCCGCGACGTAGTTGGTGACCTCTTCGACGTCCTCGATGCCCGAGGCACCCGGCTGAGCCGTCTGCTCCCAGGACAGCACGTCCTGTAGCGTGGCCTGGGTGCCTTCGATCTCGGACGAGAGGAGCGCCTCCCTGCGGACGAAGGCGTAAACGAACCAGTCAAGCGACGGGATCATGGCGCCGGCGAGATCGAGCTGGGCGAGTGCGGCTTCGGCTCGGCGCAGAGATTCGGTCAGGCCCGGGAGCTCAGCCTTGGTCAGCCGCGGTGGGAGAGCATCGGGCACGAACGCCTGCACCGACTCTCCGGCGACGGTCGTGGTGACATAGTGGCCTGTGTGTCTGGTCGTCATAGTAAAGCATTCTTTACTAGTTTGTCGCCCAAGTAAAGCTTTCTTTACTAGCTCTCGGGTGGGGATTCGGCGCCTTTCCAGCCCCAGGGACGGCAATTGCCGATAGTCGATCTTCCTGAGGGCTGATATCTTATCTACAATTTGGTAGAGATTTTTACGAGATACCGAAATGACCACGACCACCCAGATCTCCGCCCACATCTCGAAAGAGACCAAAGCCGAGCTCGAGGCGTATGTGCGTCAGAAAGGGGTGAAAAAGGCCTTTCTGATCGAGGAGGCGCTGCGGCACCATCTCCAGGCGTTACGGGAAATCCCGGAGGACCTGATGATTCCTTCCCGACTGGTACTGACGCCCGAGTCGATGGAGCGGGTTGCCGAGCAGATCGAGCGGGATGAAGAGCCTACGGAAGCGCTGAAATCGCTGTTCCGTGACTGACCGGAAACCGGAGGTTCGCGTCCGGCAGTTACGAACTGACGATAACCGAACCGGTTTCGACAGCGGCAATATCGAGCTCGACCGCTTCTTCCGGCGCTACGCCGGTCAGAACCAGTTTCGTCACCATGTCGGCAGCACCTACGTTGCGGTGCACGGCAATGCGATTGCCGGTTTCATGACCGTCTCCATGGCGGAGCTGACTTCGGAGAAGCTCACGAAGAAGCTCCGACGACGGCTACCCGGCTATCCGATGCCGGTGCTCCGTCTGGCGCGGCTGGCCGTGGACCGGCGCTGGCAGGGGCACGGTGTCGGCAGATTGCTGCTTCGTTCAGTGCTCGAGCTGGCTCTCGAGATGCGCGACCGCGTGGGATGCACCGGGGTTGTCGTGGACGCGAAGGCGGATGCCGTCGGGTTCTATGCCTCTCTCGGCTTCGGAGAGCTCGACCTCGCGAGTGGCGGCGTCGGCGACCGACCCCCGCCCGAGGTGATGTTTCTGCCGATCGCGAGGGTCGCAGCGGGTCGCGGCTGATCGCGGCTGATCGCGGCTGAAGCCGCCTACGTGCTGCTACAGGGCCAGGTCTGCCTGTTGGCGGACGTAGTGGCGGAGCGACTCCAGCTCTGTGTCGGTCAGGTCCGCGAAGGCCGGCATGCCGTTGGCGGCCAGTGCGCCGCCGCGGACGATGCGCTCGAAGGCTTCGGCATCCAGCACCGCCGCGGAGGCGCGCAGGTCCGGCGCCTGGCCGCCGGAGATGGCGCCGCCGCCGTGGCAGTACCAGCAGTAGCCTTCGATCTTGTAGCGCTCGAAGAGGATCTTGCCCGCCTCGGCGAGTTCGGCATCCACCTCGAAGTCGGCCTGGATGGGCTTCGGCACCAGGGGTGGCGGCTGGGGCGGCAGCGTTGCCGTGCCGTCGAGGGAGAACGTGATCAGCCGGCGCGTCTGCGCGCGGTAGGCCCAGCCGAGGTCCGCGGCATCCTGGCCCCCGAGACCGGCGAAGCCGCCGCCGAAGCCGACCAGCAGTGAGAGGTACTGCCTGCCGTCGATGGCATAGGTGATGGCTGGCGCCGAGATGCCGAGGCCGGCGTCGAAGGTCCAGAGGGCATCGCCGGTGCGGGCGTCGTAGGCGACGAACTTACCGTTCGAGCGGCCCTGGAAGACGAGGTTGCCGGCGGTGGTGAGCGTGCCGGCGTTCCAGAAGTTGTCCTGGGGGATCTCCCAGACGGCCTTCTGCGCCACCGGGTCCCAGGCCTGCAGCGAGGCCGGATAGTCACGCGGCTGGTCTTCCGGGTAGGTGATGTTGGCGCCGACGCCGCCCTTCAGCGGTTCCGCCTGGAAGTTCTTGCGGTCGATGCCGACGTCGTCGAAGCCGAGCTTCATGTGCAGCGTGGGGAGATAGACGAGGCCGGTGCCCGGGTTGTACGACATCGCATGCCAGCTGTGCGCGCCCCAGGGGCCTGGCATGACGTCGAAGCGGTCGTCCTCGTAGCGCGCGCCTTCCACTTCCACCGGGCGGCCGGTCTCGAGGTCGACGTGGGTGGCCCAGTTCACGTCGGCGAAGGGCTCGGCGGAGACCAGTTTGCCGGTGGCGCGGTCGATGACGTAGAAGAAGCCGTTCTTCGGCGCGTGCATCAGCGCCTTCACATCCTTGCCGCCGATCTTCAGGTCAGCCAGCACGATGTCCATGTTGGAGTTGTAGTCCCAGGTCTCGCCCGGCACGGTCTGGTAGTGCCAGCGGTACTCGCCGGTGTCCGGGTCGAGCGCGACAACGGAGCAGAGGAACAGGTTGTCGCCGCCGCCGGGGCTGCGGATATTGCGGTTCCAGGGCGAGCCATTGCCGGTGCCGATATAGACGGCGTCGAACTCCGGGTCGTAGGTAAAGCCGTGCCAGGC
Organism: Lentisalinibacter orientalis; assembly: GCF_040706535.1. Classification (NCBI taxonomy): domain Bacteria; kingdom Pseudomonadati; phylum Pseudomonadota; class Gammaproteobacteria; order Woeseiales; family Woeseiaceae; genus Lentisalinibacter; species Lentisalinibacter orientalis. The sequence continues at coordinate 1,102,157 of NZ_JAPDRJ010000001.1, read as the reverse complement.
GTTGCCGCCGCCGCCGTGTTTCCACCACTCGCCGGTCCAGGTCTCGGCCGCCATCTCCATGGCCGCGTTCTCGAAGCCGTCCGCCGGGTTGCCGGGCACGATCCAGAACTTCCAGGCCTCCTCGCCGGTCTCGGCGTCGTAGGCGGTCACGAAGCCGCGGGTCGGCCCCACCTCCGTGCCGCCGTTGCCGATCAGCACCTTGCCCTTGAAGGCCTTCGGGGTGCCGCTGATGTAGAGGGCCGCGTCCTCCGGGAAGGTGCGCACCGACCAGACCTGCTCGCCGGTCTTCGCGTCGATGGCGATCAGCCGTCCGTCCCAGGTGGCGGCGTAGACCTTGTCGCCGTAGAAAGCGAGGCCCCGGGCCGCGCTCATGCCGGGCTGGCGCTTCTCCGCGAGGACCTTGCCGACCTCCGGGTCGAACTCCCACAGCAGTTTGCCGGTGACCGCATTCACGGCACGCACCACGTTCAGGGTGCCGGTGAAATACATCACGCCGTCGACCACCAGCGGCGTGGCAACCAGGCCGACGTCCCGGGGCAGGTCCAGATACCAGTCCACCTTCAGGTCGGCGACGTTGGTGACGTCGACGTCGCTGAGGGGGCTGTAGCGGCGCTCGTAGTGGGTGCCGCCGTAGGCCAGCCACTCGGCCGTGCGGGACTCGTCGGCGAGTGCGGCGTCGGTGATGGCGAGTCCGGCGGGTGGCGTGGCGGCCGGAGTGACAGCGGCCGGGGTGGTTTCAGCGGCCGGCGTGTCTGCCGATTCCGGCGGCGGCGCCTGCTTCGAGCACGCGGCGGCCAGGAGGGCCGTCGTAAGCATAGCCGGCAGCATGGCGAGCCGGGACGAGGTTCTGATTCCTGTTGTCATCGCTGCTCCCCCGAGCTTTAGCAATTGGACAGGATTATGCGTCAGGGTCCGGTGAAAAGCCATTGCCGGGACGGCGCGTACCGCCGCCCTGGCGCAAATCGCGCCCGTTTCTCGCATTGGTCAGTGAAGCCTCACGTGATCGGGAGAACTGCGATGAAGACGGGGATTAGCCGCAAGAACGAAAATTCCAATCCGGCCGGGTCCATGCTGCAGACGGGCTCCGGGAGCATCGCCCGCCTTGCCCTGCTGATGATGATGCTGGCTGGCCAGCCGGCGCTGGCCGAAACCTACAGCTACGACGAAGTCGGCCGCCTGGCGACCGTGACCTTCGACGATGGTTCGAGTATCGGCTACGAGTACGACAAGGCCGGGAACATCACGCAGATCGCCCGTGCACCGGGTGCCTTGCCGCCGGACGGCGAGATCGATACGCCCGACGACGACGTCACGATCGACGCCGGCCAGAGCGTCGATTTCACGGCGACCGTCTCGGATCCCGACAACGCGCTGCCGCTGGTCATCCGCTGGGACTTCGACGGTGCGGCACCGGACTCCGACGAAGAAGACCCCGGCCCTGTGACTTTCGCCGATGTGGGCACCTACACGGTGGAGCTCAACGTGACCGACGCGACCGGCCTTTCCGATCCCACGCCGGCCACACGCGTGATCACGGTCCAGGCCGTGGACGACGACGGTGGCGATGACGGCGGCGATGACGGCGGCGACACCGGGAACGGTGACGACAGCGGTGACGACGGCGGTGGCGGCTCCCTGGGACTGCTGGAGCTGGCCCTTGCGCTGGCCATCGTGTTGCTGCACCGGCTGTTCGTGAGCGGGAGCCGCCTGACCACCCACTCCGGCCGACGGTCTGCGGCCCCTGTCATCGGCCGAGGCCTTGGTGCCTTCCTGCCGGCACTGCTACTCGCTCTCATGCTGCCGGGGGCGGTCCTCGGGCAGTCGCAGTGGATCCAGCTCGACCCGGGAACGGAGGCAAACCTCAACGACGTCTGGGGCACCTCGCCGGACAACGTCTTCGTGGTCGGCGCAGGCGGCATCATCCTGCGCTTCGACGGCACTGACTGGACGGCGATGGACTCCGGCACGACCGCCGATCTGAATGCGGTCTACGGCCGCGGTCCGGACGAAATCTACGCGGTGGGTGCCGGGCAGACCTTCCTGCGCTTCGACGGAACGTCCTGGGCGCCGTTCGCGGGTCCGGCCGATGCAACGACGGCTTTCGTGGACGTCTGGAGCGCGGGTGCCGGTGAGCCCCTCTGGGTACTCAGCGCCCGGCGTGCCTGGTACTGGGATGGTGCGGTATGGACCGTCCAGAGCTTCAGAGACAACCTGAATGCATCGCTGACGCCCAACGCCGAAATGCGCGGCATCGGCGGCACCGCGTCATCGCGCATCGTGGTGTCTCGCCCGGCTGGCGGGACGGATCAGGTAGACGGCGGGCTGTTCGCCAATTTCCGCCAGATATCGGAATACGACACCCGGGGCGTCTACGCCGCGAGCGACAGCGACATCTTCGCGGTCGGCCGAAATTCCTACCGCTTCCAGGGCGACGACGTCCGCAATGCCGGTCAGTGGCGGCCGATATCCATCATGCGCGAGGCCTTCGACGCCTGGGGCAGCTCGGCTTCGAACGTGTATGCGGTCGGCATCGGCGACCTCACGACCGGCGGCCAGATCTCCCATTACGACGGCAACGGCACGAACACCTGGACGAAGGTGTTCGAGATGGGCCTGTTCCGCCTCAACAGCATCTGGGGCGCGAGCGAGGCCGATATCTTCGTGGTCGGCAACGGCGGCGTGGTCCTGCGATATGCAGAGGCGGAAGCGCCGCAGACGGCTGCCAATTTCCCCAACTCGGGCTGGGTCGGTGATTTCGTCAATGCTCATACGGGCGAGCTCGTGCTCGAACAGATCGATTTCGCGTTCAATGCCTGCGTCCCGTTCGAGTTCGCCCGCTACTATGCATCGGGCCTGACGCCGGAGGGTCAGGCGGGCGGGAGCCTGGGGCCGAACTGGGCCCACAGCTTCGAGTGGAAGATACTGCACGACGCCGATACGGCGACGGTCACGACCTGGCGGGGACGCACCCTGGAGTTTGCCCGCGGCGCCGCCGGCTGGGACAGCACCGACCCGTCCGATAGCGGCTACACGTTGCTGGAGGACGCCACCTCCGGTGACCTGATCCTCGTCGACGACGAGGCGCAGCGCCTGTATGTCTTCGACGCGAACCGGGACCGGTTGACGAGAATCGAGGACCGCTTCGGCAACAGACTCACCATCGAATACTCCATAGCGACCGGCAAGCCGGTCTTCGTGAGCGATGGCAAGGGCCTCGCCATAGAACTCATCTACGGCCTCGAGGAACTCGCCTCGATACGCACGGGCGTCGAAGGTGCCTACCGTGAGGTGGTCTTCGAGTACACGGACGGGCAGCTGACATCCGTCACGGATCCGGAACAGGCACGCACGGACTTCCTCTACGAATCCCCGGTCGGCGATCGCCTCATCACGGCGGTGCGCCTGCCCGAGGGCAATGTCCCCTATACGTGGACCTACGGCGCCGACGTGCGCGTCGCGAGCGAGACCGACGCCTTTACCAACGCCTCCACGATCGCCTACCAGAGCGGCACGACGCCCACGGCGATGCAGGCACCGGACGGCAGCGACATCCGGCTGCAACATGACGATGAAGGCCGGCTGGTCGCACTGACGAACGGCGAGGGCGAGACCACGGCCATGGCCTACGACGGCGCCGGCCGCGTCACCAGCGTCACGGCACCCACCGGCGTGGTCACCACGCTCGAATACGACCCGGCCACCGGCAGGATCGTGCGGCATGGCAAGAGTGGTCAGAACGAGACCGTGTTCTCCCATGCCGAAGTGGCCAGCGTCCTCGGCCACCCGTTCTACGACGTTACCCGCATCGAACAGGCGAACGGCGATGCCCTGACGATAGAGCACGATTCCGCGGGACTGCGTTCCGCCATCGTCGATCAGAATCAGCAACGCTGGACCTACGGCTACGATGCCGCCGGCAGCCTGATATCGGCCGGCCTGCCCGGCGGCGCCGGCTTCACCATCGAGCGTGACGAACGGTGCAACGCAGAGACCATCACGGACTCGGCCGGCAACGCGACCCGCTACACCTACGATCGCTACAACCGCAACGTCGCGGTCATCCATCCCGATGCGACGCGGCGGCTCATCGCCTATGACGATGCCGGGCGGATCGTCTCGCTCACGAACGAGCGCGACAAGACCGTCTCCAGGACCTTCGACGGCAACGGCAACATCGTGGCGATCTCCGTGCCGACCATGCAGGATATCACCTATGTCTATGACGACATGGATCGCGTTACGGAGATGCGCAGCCCGAAGGGCGATGTCACCGGGTTCGTCTATGACGAACTCGGTCGGCTGGAGGAGATCTCCGGACCGCTGGGCCGGCGCAACACGTTCGGCTACGACAGGGCCGACCGGCCGGTCTCGCTGTCTTTGGGCGGCAGGACACCCTTCGAACTCCGCTACACGGCGGAGGGTCTGCCCGACGCTTTCGTGGCTCCCGGCATACTGACGCTGGACGCCGAATCGACCGGGGCCCGCCCCGGGCGCACGGACCGCTACTCGGACGGCGCTACCGCACTGACCAAGATCTACGACGATCGCGGCCGGTTCATCGGCTTCGACGATCAGCCCGGCGATGAGCTGCTGCGGATCGAGTACGACGAGCGCGGCAATGTGACGGCTTTCCGGAGCTATGGCGGTGCCATCAGCACCGGGATCGCCTATGACGCGCTGAACCGGCCGATCCGTTTCCGCGACGCCAACGGCAACGACTGGCTCAGGGACTTCGACGGGGCCGGCCGCCTGACGGACATCGAGGATCCACTGGGCCGCCGGACACAGCTCGGATACGACGATCGCAGCTGGGTAAGCAGCGTCCAGTTCCCGGACGGACTGGGTTCAGTAACGATCACCCGCAACCCGTCCGGATTCGAGACCGAGCGAGCCTACAGCGACGGCACGCTGCTCGAGTACGAGTACGACGATCTCGGACAACCGATCTCGGCCAGCGGCGTCGCCCTCGGCTACGACGACAACGGCAACGTGGCGAACAGCAACGGCATCGTGGTGGCACATGACGCCGACGATCGCCTGGAGACCGTGGAGCTGGCTCCCGGCAAGACCGTTACGTACCGCTACGACGACCGTGGCATGCTGACCTCGGTGGAGGACTGGATGGGCGAGGCCGTGACCTTCGCGAACGACGAGGCGGGACTGCTCAACGGCATCTCCCGTGCCAACGGCGTGAACACCGCGCTCGACTACGACGTGGCGGGCCGCCTCGACACCATCGAGGAGCCGGGGATCGCGCTGATCGATCTCAGCTACGACGGACAGGGACGCCTCGCCGAAGCCACGCGAAACGTGCCGCGGCCGGCCGGACTCGCCGACGCGGGCACGACCGCGTACTCCTACGATGCGGCCAGCCAGACCGAGCAGTTCTCCCATGACGCGCTCGGTCGGCGAACCGCCGATGACCGCCGCAGCTACGACTGGAATCTCGCCTCCCGGATGACCGGGTACACGGCCCCGGGGGCGAGCGTGGCGTTCGAGTACGACGCCATGGGCTACAGGACGCAGCGTTCGGACGCGGCGGGTACGCGTGAGTTCGTGTGGAACTACGCGCTGGGACTGCCCTCGGTCTCGGTCGAGCGGAGGGACGGTGCGGACAGCCGGTACTACGTGCACACGCCGTCCGGCGACCTCCTCTACAGCCTGGAGCCGGACGGGGAGCGGCGCTTCTATCACTACGACGAACGCGGCAATACGCTCTATGTCACCGGCGACTCCGGCAATGTGCTGGCCTCCTATGCCTACACGCCCTACGGTGAAGTGATCGCCGAGCAGGGCGGCATCGACAACGCGTTCACTTTCATGGGCAAGCGCGGCGTCATGCGCGAGGCCGACAGCGATCTGTACTACGTACGAGCGCGCTACTACGACGCGAGGACGGGTCGATTCCTGTCCCGGGATGCCGAGCGCTCCTTCTCACCGAAGCGCGGCAACCCGTATCAGTACGCGCGGGGCAATCCCCTGATGTTCACCGACCCGACGGGACTCGACGAAGAAGAGGGCTGGTTCTCGTCCATGGTACGAAGAGGAGGCAACTGGCTCGGTAAACAGGTCGACAACGTCGTGAACGCCGGGCTGGGCGGGGCGACTCTGGCCGGACGGAAATGGGACGCCATGGCGGACGCCGTCCGTGCGGATATCGGCGGCGCCTGGCAGAGCGTCTCTTCGAGGCTCGAGGAGTTCGTCGGCATCCGCGCCGACATCCGCAATAGCACCGGCAGACCCGGCGTTTTCGGCGCCGGGAAGAACATCCGGCTGAGCGCGGAGCAGAATCGGATATTGCGCTCGGTGGCACGGTCCGCGAGGACCCGGGCAGAGGCGAGCGCAAGTGCTGCAAGGAAGCTGCTGAAGACGAAGGCATTCAACATCAATATATTCGGCGCCCTGGTATCGGGGCTGATGGAGTCGTCGCAGCAGTACACGACAACCACCGCCGGGCAGATCGCCGGCAAGGGCCTGATCGGCGCCTCGAATGCAGCCATCGGGCATTCCGGCGGCCCGTTTGCGACCTTCGTCGGCGTCTCGTCCCTGATGGATGCGGGAACGGAGTTTTATTACTCCCAGCGCTACGGCTCTGGAATGGAAGGCATCCGCGTCGGGGCCCACGAAGTGCTGTTCCAGCCCGTGCGCTTGTTCGTCGCGGCCGCAGAGGACTTTGCCACGAAGCCCACCAGCAACGGGGATTCGGCGCTGTACAAGCTGTCACAGACGATGAAGAGCGCACAGGACGACAATCTGGGCGCTTTCACACACTATCTCTACGATAAAGGCGAAGACCTCGAGGAGTACTTCGGCATCTCCGACTACCTCGTGGGTCTGTTCGCAGAGGAAGACGAGGAATAGACCGCATGCGCTTCGCCACCCGCCGGAGCGGCACCGCGCCGATGCCGCTCCGGCGTTTCTTGCGGCGAGCCCGGCGGGAGGCAACAATTGGCCGACAAGGAGGCCGGCTGTTGCAGAACAATCCCGTCACCCAGTTGATAGAGGCAGCCGCACGCGGCGAGGCCGGTGCTTCCGACGAGCTCTTGCCGCTGGTCTACGACGAACTCCGCAAGCTCGCCCATGCCCGCATGAACCGTGAGCGGCCCGGCGCGACCCTGCAGCCGACGGCGCTCGTCCACGAGGCCTATCTGCGGCTCGTCGGCAGCGACACCGAGTGGGACAACCGACGGCACTTCTTCGCGGCGGCGGCGGAGACGATGCGCCGGATTCTGATCGAGCGCGCACGGCGTTACGCCGCCGCGAAACATGGCGGTGAACTGCGGCGCACCGAATTCGACGGTTTGCAGTTCCCCGACGACGTCGACGTCGAGCGCCTGGTCGCGTGGGACCAGTTGCTGGAGCAACTGGCAGCGCAGGACCCGGTGATGGCCGATGTCGTCAAACTGCGCTCCTTCGCCGGCTTCACCATTGCGGAGACCGCGCAGGCACTGGACCTCTCACCCCGCACCGTCAACCGCCACTGGACCGGGGCGCAGGCCTGGCTGCGGCTGCGCCTCGTTCAGACGGAGCACGCGGGTGAGTGACAGGCGCTGGGAACGGCTCTGGGAGCTGTTCCACGAGGCCCTGGAGTTGCCGGAAGGCGAGCGCGAGCGGTTTCTGGACGCGGCCACAGGCGACGATGCGGAACTGCGCGCGGAACTCGCAGCACTGATCGGCGCACACGAGGACGGCAGCCTGGACGAGGGGATCGGCCGCGGCATCGAAGCCCTGCGCCGGCTCGATCCGGACGCGATGATCGGACGCGATATCGGCCCCTACCGCCTCACCGCCGTCATCGGCCAGGGCGGCATGGGGGTGGTCTACGCCGCGGAGCAGTCCGAGCCGATCCGCCGCACCGTGGCACTGAAGCTCATCAAACTCGGGATGGATTCCCGCGAGGTCATCGGTCGGTTCGACGCCGAGCGACAGGCCCTCGCGATGATGAACAATCCCAACATCGCCCGGGTCTTCGATGCCGGCGCGACGGACTCCGGCCGCCCGTACTTCGTCATGGAACGGATCGACGGCGTGCCGATCACCGAGTACTGCGACACACGGCGATTGAGCACGGCCGAACGCCTGACCCTGTTCCTCGCCGTCTGTGGCGGCGTCCAGCATGCACACCAGAAAGGCGTTATCCACCGCGACCTGAAGCCCACGAACGTGCTGATTACCGAGGAGGACGGCGCACCCGTCCCCAAGATAATCGACTTCGGCATCGCCAAGGCCACGGCGCAGAGGGCGGCCGAGAGGACGATGTTCACCCGCGCCGGTGTCTTCATCGGGACACCGGAGTACATGAGCCCGGAGCAGGCCGGTCTGTCGATTCAGGACGTGGACACACGGACCGACGTCTACTCGCTGGGCATCCTGTTGTACGAACTCCTGGTGGGGTCCCTGCCGCTCGATCCCACGGAATTGCGGGCCGCGGGATACGACGAGATCTGCCGTCGTATCCGCGAGGAGGAACCGTCCCGGCCCAGCATGAAACTGGGCACGCTGCAGGGCGGGGCCGACGACCTGGCGCGGAACCGTGGCACCGACAGTGCCGCGCTCGTGCGCTCGCTGCGCGGGGATCTCGACTGGATAACGATGCGGGCGCTGGAGAAAGACCCCGAACGTCGCTACGGGTCGCCATCGGAGCTCGCGGCCGACCTGCACCGGTACATCAACCATGAGCCGGTCGAGGCGGGCCCGCCTTCGGCCGCGTACCGCATCAGGAAATTCGCGCGGCGGCACACGTTGACGGTGGTGGCCGGGAGCCTGATCACCCTCTCGCTGCTGCTGGGCATCGGCGCCGCAACACTCGGCCTCCTGCGGGCACAGGAGGCCGAGCGGATCGCCAATGCCGAGGCCCGCACCTCCGAGGAGGTGACAGAATTCCTGACCGGGCTCTTCCGCGTGGCGGCACCCGGCGCCGCCGACGCCGATTCCGTCACGGCCCGCGAGATTCTCGACCGCGGTGTCGCGCGTATCCGCAACGATCTCACCGCCGAGCCGGTCGTGCAGAGCCGGCTGATGCAGGAGATGGGTTCCGTCTACGCCCAGCTCGGCCTGCTGGAGGAGGCCGAGCGTCTTTATCGGGAGGCGCTGAAGATCCACACCGAACGAGGTGCCGACGCCGAACACGCGGAGACCATTGCCGGGCTGGCCAACGTACGCTACCTGCAGGGCGAGTACCTGAATGCAATCGACCTCTACCGCGACGCGATCGTGCTGGCGGAGACCTCGGATGAGGAGGTGGAGGTGCTCTGGCTCGCAACGACCTACGGCAACCTCGGTTCCGTGTACGACACGTTGTCCCGCAACGACGAGGCTCTCGCAGCGCTGCGGACGGCCCGTGACATGCTGGCATCGTCCGGCAACGCGGACAGCCGCGAGTACGGCCGCATCATGCGCAACGTCGGCATATCGCACTGGCGCGCCGGCGACACCGAAGCCGCTCGTGAGGCCTATGCGGCTGCCCTCGCCGTCTACGACCAGGTCCTGAAGCCTGGCCACCCGGACGTCTCTTACGTCGTCAATTCGCTCGCTATCCTGAACTACAATCTGGGCGACTACGGCACGGCGAAGACCCTGTTCGAACGCGAACTCGCCAACCTGGAGCGGACGCTGGGACCCGAGCACCGCGATACCGCGAGTGTCATGAATAATCTCGGCCTGCTTTTGCTGAAGATGGACCGGCCGGACGCGGCCGGCCCCAGAATCGAGGAATCGCTGCGCATCCGCGAAGCGGTGCTGGGGCCCGAACACGAGGAGGTAGCGACCAGTCTGTGCAACCTGGCGGAACTGCGGCTGATCGAGCAGCGGCCGGATGCCGCGAGGTCGGCCGTCGATCGGTGCCTGGCCATCCGGGAGGAGAAGCTCGGACCGGATCACCCCTACGTTGCCAGCGCGCTGGATATCTACGTCAGTGTTCTGGATAAACTCGGCGAGACGGACCAGGCACGAAACCTCGCGCAGCGAGCGGCCCGGATCCGCGACGCCGCGCAGTGAACCTCATCGCACGCCACGTCGCCTGACCTCAGGGGCAGGCGGGTCCGATACAGCGGCCGTCGGTGAACAGCAGCGTATTGTGACCCCGGTCGCCGCCGGGCTCCGGTACGCCGGCGGCAACGAGGAATAGCGCGGAGTGCGCGCCGTACATGCCGTCCGGCAGATCGGTGGCGGCGTTGACAATGAACACCTTGCCCATGCGGAAGTTGATGGAGTGGCGGTTGCGGTAGCGCTCCGCGTCGAAGTCCTCGTCCTGCGCGAAGCCGTCGAGCCAATCAGCCAGATCGGCCGGGGTAGCCGGCTCCAGTACGCCGGATTCCTGCAGCTGGGCCAGGCCGAGCTTGCCGGGCAGTATCTGCTCGGCCGGGTCGAGCACCACGTCCTCGATGCGGCGATCGCCCTTCAGGGTGGGCTCTGCGGTGAGCTCGCCGATGCGGAAGTAGGTGCCGCCGTGCACCGTGTGCATGCGCGAGACCGGTTCGGCGAAGATCTCGAACAGCCGGTCCTGCACCTCGTCGTACTCGTAGCCCTCGTCCTCGTGCGCGAAGAACGACCGGCAGGCGTTGCGCGCATTCGGGTCGAGCTCCCTCAAGGGCACGCCGGGCTCGAGACCGATGACCCGCTGCAGGCCCCTGCCGCTGGCGATGACGCCGGCAATCTCCGCGTCCGGCGTCGAGAGCACCTTCCAGACCGTCGGTTCACCCGACATCAGTACGAGCACGACCGGGACATCGGTGCGGCCCACCGCGACGGCCTGTTCGCCGGCGCTGTCGTCAGTCGGATCGATGGCGACGCCTTCGAGGTCACGGTCGCCGCGCCGCACGCCGACGGCCTGCAGCTCGATCGCGTCCGGCAGCGCCCCGAGGCCGCAGGGATGATTCGCGTCCCGCGTCGGCGGCTCGACGTGGGCGTACAGCAGGTCGTTCGCCGGATACGCGCCGGCCAGCCGGCCCGCCAGCGCCTCCTTGAAGCCGTGATCGAAGCCCTGCTCGGGGCCGGCGATCAGCACCAGGCCGCCGTCGTCGAGGAAGAGGAAATAGCTGAGCACGTCCTGGCCGTGCCGGGTGTCGCGGTGCTCGTAGGCGGCCACCTGGCGGCTGCCGGCCTCGATGAACACCTCGGCCATCTTGCGGTTGCCGCCTTCGGTGCCCAGCACGAAGCGCTGCAGGTCGCGGTAGGTGCTCTCCTCGGATTGCCGGTCGTTCGAACGGATGGCGAGCACGATGGTGTGCTCGCCGGGACTGAACTTGATGGATTTTCCGCCTTCGAAGATCGACTGCGGATCGGCATCCGCCGGGATCAGCGCAACGACGCTGGCCCCCTGGACGCCGAAGAACCCGATCTGCATGCCGAAGGCCCCCTGGTAGCCCGGCGGCACCGAAATGCCGAAATCCTCGCCGAGCTGCGTCTCGATCTCGGCGGCATCCGCCGTGATGGTGCTCGAGTTGATGAGGCCCATCAGCTTCCCGATACCGAACGGGATGCCGAGCATCAGCAACAGGATGATGACGAGAATCTTGCGCATGGCACTGCCCTGCCCGGCCGAAAGCTGCGACTGTCGAAATCCTAAGGCGATGCCGTACGAGCCGCGCATGCGCGGCACCAGCCTGTGACGATCTTCACCATCGGGCAGCAGATACCGTGATCTCCTTCACAGTCGGATTGCGCTATCTCCGCCCGCAACACCCGTTGACGGACACTCGAGCGGACATCAGCAGGCACGGCGGTCCCGACGACTCCGGCACACCAGAACCATGAAGTGGATCCTGAACATCACGCTCGCCGTGGAGGTGCTCGTCGCGCTCTTCTGGACGATCGCGATGTGGACCGAGACGGGCTCCAGCGGCATCGCCGTGCTCGGCTGGTTCGCGGTCGTCATCGTGGTCTTCGTCGTCGCGTTCCTGCTCGCCGCGCTCATCGCATGGCGGCGCCCGGCGCTGCGGCCGCGGGCGACGATCGCGATGGTGCTGCCGTTCGTCGGCGGCTTCGCGCCCTGGCTGCTGCGGGTCCTGTCGGGCGGGCCGGCGGAACCGGGGTTCGTCTGGCGCGTCGCCGCTATCGTGACGGCGGGCATCGTTGTAGTCGCTTTGCTAAGACCGCGGGCTACAGCGCGACGACTGCCGGGCGCGCTCTTCCGCAGCCGCGGCTTCAACGCCGCGGTGGCGGGCATGCTCATGGTCGGGTGGGGACTGCTGCTGCTCGTCGGCGGCTGGGTGCTGACCGAGGCGGGTCAGGCAGCGCTGTACCGGACGGAGCGCGGCAGCACGGGCATGGCTGCCGCCTACCTCGTGCTGGGCGTCTCGGCCTACCTGCTGCTGCTCGGTGCCGCCTCGCTGCTGACGGCAGCCTGGGGCTGGCTCGGCCTCGCGGGCGGGGTCGAGGGCGCACGGCGGCGCCTGCATGTCGCGCAGCTCGCGGCTGCCGTACCCGGGATACTCGCCGCCGCGGCGGCCTGGGCCTGGCTGATCAGCCAGCGCTGAGTGTGACCGGGGCGGGCTGAGCGCCGGATTCCGCCTGGCGGCGGATCACCGCACCGGCACCTTCTCCACCTGCCGCAGCGCGAGTTCGTAGTCGCGCTGCAGCCGCGGATTGTCCGGGTCGTTCTCCATCGCCATGCGGTAGTAGCGCAGCGCCGCCTCCCAGTCGCCACGGTCGATGGAGGTCACCGCGAAGCCCCACAGCGCGAGCGCGTTGTCCGGGTCCAGCAGCCAGGCCTGGTTGAAGCGGCGGATCGCCATCACCTTGTCGCCGGAGTAGAAGACGTACCAGGCGTTCTTCGCCGCCACTTCGGCGGCGTCCTCGCGGGAGCGGCCGCCCTCCGTCATCATGCGGATGTACTCCTCGTCGGCGCGCTTCTGCTCGGGCGTCTTCTCGGCGAGACCGTACATCGGCCGCTCGTTGATGGGCCAGGCGTCGGCCCCGGGCGCGGAGCGGGTGCCCGGTACCGTGCGCACCAGCGCGAAGTCGTCCACGTACCAGGTCGCCGGCCCGTCCGTGGCCGTGGCGCCGATGGCCCAGCCGTGGACCGCGTCGAGACCCAGCCCGTCGTTCGGGGCATGGGGGCCGCTGTCCTTGCGCATGAACGCCCCGAAGGGGATCTCGATCGTGCGCCATCCCTCGAAGTCGTCTGCCAGATCGTAGACGTAGCGCTCGGCGGTATCCCCGGGCAGGTGCGGATTGCGGTTGTCGATCACGTCCACGAAGAACCCTGCGCCACTGCCGCGGCCATACAGCCGGAAGCTGATGCCGTCGCAGGCGCGCCAGTCGTAGGGGACCCAGAAGGTCGCCTCGTGGCCCTCGTAGAAGAAGAAGTGTGCGAACGCGGCCCAGTTCTGCACGTCGAAGTCGAGCCGCAGCACCCGGTTGTCCGCAGCAGCATCCGGGAGCGGCGGATACTCCGCCGTGGTCGAGAACGCGACCGTGCTGACGCCGTCGGTGAAGGTGACGAAGCCGACCGGGATGCCCTCGTGGTCCGCCGTGGTCGCGACCGGGGTCTCGAAGTCATCGAAGACCACCGTCTCGTGCTCCGCTGCGGCGAAGGCGGCCAGGCGGCTCGCCTTGCCCCGCTCCCGCTCGATGTTGGCCAGCAGCGCCTGGACGGCGATGGCCGTGGCCCTCGACTCCATGGCCAGTCTCGCCTCCTCGGACTCGTCCTTCGTCTGCAGCCCGGCCTCCCGGAAGATGCGATGGTACGAGTTCAGCAGGAACGACATCGCGTTGTTGCCGTCCTGGTCCAGCACATAGCACTCGATGCCGAATATCCACTCGTCGCTCACCGGCAGCAGGAACTCCAGCACCAGGTGATATTGAGCCTGCGGCTGCCGCCCGCTGACGGCCTCGGCGACCTTCGTCATGTCGGTCTGGAAGATGTCCCACTGTGAGGTGCCGAACAGCGGCCCCAGGTCGATGCGGCGCCCGCCGCGCACCGCGTTGATGCCGGCGGCGTTCAGCTGCTCGATGATCCCGGCCTGGGAGCGGAACGAGGCGGCCGTCCTCGTCTCACGGCGGACCAGGGTCGGGTGGACGGCAATGGTTGCGGTGTCCAGGGATTCGACGAAGGTAGCTGCTCGAGAGGCATACGGCCGGTAGCCGCCCTCGTCGAGCATCTGCTGAACCTCGTCGGCCGGCGCCCAGCTGCTCACGAATGCGAGACCCACCGCAGCACAGATGCCCGGAATCAGTCTCATGCAGCGGCCGACGGCCATGACGGAATCAGAATGTGGCTTCGTTAGCTACCACTGTCCTCCGATTCGCGGCCGATCCAATACGGGAAAACCGTTAGCGGGCCGGCCTCCTACCCGTCATTCCGAAGCCATAAGGGAACAGCGGATCGTACTCCTCGTCCCCGACGTTGATCGGGATCTGCGCGGCCTCCCGTGGCCAGGAAAAGCCGAGTCGGCCGGTGAAGTCATAGTCGCCGAACAGCACCTGGGCAACCCCCTCGCCTTCCGAGCCCGGCAGCCAGGCGGCGACGAAGGCGGCCGAGCGCTCGAGCTCCTCGTTCACCAGCAGCGGTCGACCCGAGATGAGTACCGTGACCACCTTCGTGCCCTGCTCGTGGTAGGCGCGGATGAGTTCGCGCTGCTCTTCGGTCAGCACCAGCTCCTCCGCCTTGCGGTCGCCCACGCCCTCGGCATAGGGCTCCTCGCCGACCACCACGATGGCGATGTCGGCGTCGTCGCGCACGCCGGCGGGGCCGGCGTCGATCACGTGCTCGGCGCCGATCACGTTCCTGATGCCGTCGAGGATGCTGGTGGCACCCTCCACCGGCCGGGCCGCGTTGCCATAGAGATCCTCGTGGGCGCCCTGCCACTTCTTGGTCCAGCCGCCGCTCTGGTAGGCGACGTTGTCGGCGTGGCTGCCGGCGACGATGACGGTGCGGTCTTTGGAGAGCGGCAGGATGCCGTCCTCGTTCTTCAGCAGCACCAGGGATTCGCGCACCGCCTGGCGGGCCACGTCGCGGTGCGCGGCAGAGCCCACGGTGTCGGCGCAGGCGTCGGAGCTGTACGGCCGCTCGAACAGGCCGAGGCGGAGCTTCATACGCAGGATGCGGGTGACTGCATCGTCGATGCGGGACATCGGCACCTCGCCGGCCTCCACCAGCCGCACGATCTCGGGGATGCCCTCCTTCCACGACTGCACCAGCATGAACATGTCGATGCCGGCCGTGAGCGACTCCTCCATGGTCAGGCCGCCGAGGCGCACGCCCTCCCAATCCGTGAGCACCACGCCGTCGAAGCCGAGCTCCTCCTTCAGCAGATCCGTCAGCAGCGCCTCCGAGCCGTGGATCTTCTCGCCGTTCAGGGAGCTGAACGACGCCATGACAGAGACCGCGCCGCTCTCGATGGCGTCGACGTAACCCGGCAGGTGGACGGTGCGCAGCTCCTCTTCCGTGATGACCGCATTGCCGCGGTCGACGCCGCCCTCGGTGGCGCCCTCGGCGACGAAGTGCTTGGCGGTGGCGCCCACGCGCTGCTCGTCGGTGAGGTCGTCGCCCTGATAGCCCTCGATGAGGGGGCGCGCGAACAGCACCTGCAGCTCCGCGGTCTCGCCGAAGGCCTCATAGGTGCGGCCCCAGCGGATGTCCCGCGCAACAGCAATGGTGGGCGCGAAGGTCCAGCGGATGCCGGTGGCGGCGAGCTCCCGGGCGGTGACCCGTGCCAGGCGCCGGGCCAGATCCGGGTTGCGGGTGGCGCCGATGCCGATGTTGTGGGGCAGGATGGTGGCGGGGCCGTCGAAATACGCGTGCCCGTGCACGGCGTCGATGCCCGCCACGATGGGGATGCCGGTGCGGGTGGCGAGCGCGGCACGCTGGTAGGCATCGAACATCTCGCGCCAGGCCGCCGCAGTGCCCAGGTTGCCCTCCGGCACGGTGCTGATGATGGAGCCGAGGCCGTATTCGCCTACCTCCTCAGGCGTCGCGGTGGAGACGTCGGCCTGCACCATCTGCCCGGCCTTCTCGGTCAGCGTCATGGCGGCGACAACGGCGGGGATGTCGGCTTCGGAGCGGAGAACGGGGATGCGGGCATCGGGCGCGGGGCGATCCAGCTGGCGGTTGCAGCCGGCCAGCACGGCGAGGGCGGAGAGGGTCACGATGAGTCTCAGCTGGTGCGGGTTTCTCATGGGCATGCGGCCCGCTGAATCACGGGGACTGTCGGCTCGCGGGCTAGTGTAATCGACTGTTGCCGCCGACAGGCGACCGCGGCGTCACGCGATTCTCTGGGCGCTTTCGGGGAACCGTGCTAGAAGGGGTCGCACCCGCGATTTTCCGGAAACCGAAATGCCCCAACCCGCCCGTATTGCCATCGCCATCGCCATCGCCATCGCCATCGCCGCCTGCGTCTTCCTGGCGCTCGCGCCCGCGACCTTGCAGGCCGGTGCCGAGCCCTCCACGCCGCGGGACCACATCCGCACCTACCTCGAAGGCCTGGACGCGGGCGACTTCCCGGCGGCCGGCGGACAGCCGCTGCTCGAGCCCGTGCTGCTGAGTCGGGTCTACCGGGAGCGGGATCACGAGCCGATCTGGCTCGACGACGGCCCGCTGGCCGGCGAGGCGTCGCAGCTGCTCCTGGCCATCGGCGAATCGGTGGCGCACGGCTTTTCGGCGGAGCATTACCACCGGTCCGCGATCGAGCAGCTGATGCAGGCGGGCGACCTGCCCTCGCGCCTCGCGCTCGAGCTGCTGCTCACCGACGCCTTCCTCGCCCAGGCGCTGCACCGCGGCCGCGGCGCGGTGTTCCCGCCGAATCTGGACGCAGACTGGCAGCTACCGCAGGCGGAAGTGGATGCGGCGGCCTTCTTGCTGCAGACGACGGATGCGGCCGGCGACGTGGCCGCGCGGCTCGCCGCGCTCTGGCCGGTGGACCAGGAGTACGCGGCGCTCGTTCGCCGCCGCGCCGAGATTGCCGCCACCGGCGACGAGATGACGGCGCGCGTGGCGCCCGGCCCGCTGCTGCGTCCTGGCCAGTCGGGCGACCGCGTCGTCATGCTGAAACAAAGGCTGATGGGGCCCGGCGATTACTCACCCGTGTACGACGCGGACCTGGAACGCGAGGTGAAGGCGTTCCAGCTGGCCGCGGGGCTGGAGCCCGACGGGCTGGTGGGCGACGGCACGCTGGAGGTGCTGAACGCTCGCCGGGGTTCCTGGATCGATCGAATCGACGCGAATCTCGAGCGCTGGCGCTGGCTGCCGCGGACGACGCCGGAAACCTACATCCGGGTGAACATCGCGGCATACCGCCTGCGCGCGATAGAGAACGGCGAGACCACGCTGGCCATGAACGTCATCGTCGGCAAGCCCTACCGGCGCACGCCGGTGTTCACCGAGACCATGAAATACCTGGTGTTCAATCCGTACTGGAACGTGCCGTTCAGCATCGCGACGAAGGACAAGCTGCCGCTGCTGAAGGCGGATGCCGCGGCCGAGGCGGCGAAGGGCTTCGACGCCAAACCGCGGGGCAGCGACGTGTTCGTGCCGGTGGACGCCATCGACTGGTCGGACGTTACCCCGCGCGGCTTCGACTACCTGCTGCGCCAGCGGCCGGGGCCGCAGAACGCACTCGGCCAGATGAAGTTCATGATGCCGAACCCGTACTCCGTGTATCTCCACGACACCCCGAGCCGGGAGCTGTTCGGGAAACAGGAGCGGAGCTTCTCCTCCGGCTGCGTGCGGCTGGAACGGCCGGAGGCGCTCGCGCGATGGCTGCTCGCGCGCGACGGGCATCGGGACGCCGGCCGGGTGGCGAATCTGGTCGCCTCGGGCGAGACGACGACCATCTACCTGAAGACGCCCGTGCCCGTGTACATCGTCTATTTCACGGCGTTCACCGACGACGACGGCCACGTCGCATTCCGGCGTGACATCTACGCCCGGGACCGGGCTATCGTGGAGGCGTTGCGCGGGACGTGATCCGCGGGGCGCTCAGTCCCAGAACTTCCACCAGGGCTTCTTGCCTTTCTGCGCCTGCTCGTCTTCGGCGTCCTCGCCCTCCGCGGCTTCGCCGCCTTCACGATACTCTTCCATGACCTGCTTGCGCTCGTCGCGGCGCTCGCGCATCTCCTGCGCTTTCTCGCTGCCCTTGTCGGCGCCCTTGCCTGCGGCCTTCGCCTTGCCCTCGGCATCCTCGCCGTATTGCTCCCGGGCGCGTTCCTCGGTCATCTCCTCGGTGCGTTCGCGCTGGCGCTCGAGTTCGCCCGCCTGCTCGCCCAGTTCGGCTTCGGCGCGTTCGCGTTCGGCCTCCGCTTTCTCCTTCGCCTGGGCGGCCTTGCCGGGCTTGTCGTCGGGCGGGCCCTGCTGTGCCAGGGCCGGCGTCGCGGCCAGGGTGAGGCCGAGGAGTATGCTGGTGACGATGATCGGTGCTTTCATGGGGTTTCTCCCTGTGGCGTAGCGGCCATCATGGAAACACTCGACCTAATCGGCGCCCGAGTCAACCGTTGCCGGAACTCCACCGCCCGCAGGCATCCGCGCGAGGGTGGTCAGCTAGTCCGCGCGCTCACGCAGCGGCACCACCAGCACGGGCAGACCGGCGCTGCGCACGACCTCCTCGCTCACGCTGCCGAGCGTCTTGCGATAGAGCATGTCGCGGCCCTGGGAGCCGATGACGATCACCTCCGCGCCCCAGCGCTCGGCCTCGCGGACGATGGTGGGGGCCGGTCTGCCGCGGATCATCAGCGTCTCGCAGTCGACGCCGGCGGCATCCAGCGCAGCGGCACAGCGGTCGAGCAGTTCGCGCCGGTCCCTGAGTTCTTCCGGCACCGGGTCAGTGATGACCTTGCGCACGAGTTGCTGGCCGAAGACGTCCGGCTCGCGCGGCGCGACCTGGATGAGGAGTACTTCGGCCTGCCGTCCCTCGGCGAGGCGGCGGGTGAAGTCGATGACCCGGTCGGCATAGTCGGACCGGTCGACGGCGGCGATGATCTTCATGGGTAATCCGTTGCCCGTGGCCCGCCGGATTATAGCGCCACGACCTGCCCGCTTCCCACGTGTGCGAACCGCCCCGGCGTGCAGGTGAGGATGATGATCTGGCAGTCACGGCCGGCCGCAGCGATGGCGGCGCCCATGGTCTCCAGGCGGGTGGGGTCCGAGAAGCCGAGGGCATCGTCGATGATCAGCGGCACCCCGCCCTGCTCGGCGACGATGCGGGCCGCGGCAAGGCGGGCGAGGATGCCGAGCTGTTCCTGCGCGCCGACGCTCAGTGCCTCGAATGGCAGCGTCTGCTCATCCCGGGTGACGGCCTCCAGCTTCCAGTCGTCGCCGATCGCCACCTCGAAGCTCTGGCCGAAGACGATGCGGCCGAGTCTTTCGATGGCGTCTTTCAGCGGCCGGACATACGCCTGGCGGGCGGCGTCGCGGTGCTGGTTGAGCGTGGTCCAGAGGCGCTCGGCGGCGGCGGCGCGGCGGCGGGTGGTTGCCAGTTCGTCGGCGGTGTCCGTCACCCGGCGGTCGGCGGTCTCCAGGGCGTCGTAGCGGCCGTCGGCCCGGGCGCGCTCCAGGCGGTCGTGGAGGACGGCGAGCTGCTGCTCGGTCTGGGTCAGGTCGCGTTCGGCCCGGGTGAGGGCGTCCCTGGCGTTGGTGTAGAGGGACTCGACGGAGTCGGGGTCGAGCTGGTCGAGACGGCGGCGGATGGCGGCGGTGTCGGCTTCGAGTCGCTCGACCGCGGCGGCGGCGGCGCGGACTTTCGCTTCCAGGGCATCGTCCGCCGCCTCGGCGCGGGCGGCCCGCAGGCGCTGCTGCCTGTCTTTCAGGGTGGCCTCGCGGCCGATGAGAGACTCCTTCGCCTCGCGCAGTGCGGCATCGGCCTCGGCGTGTTCGGCACGCAGCTCCGTTTCGCGTTGCTGGGCGGCCTCGTACTCCGACTCGGCATCCTTGAGGGCGTGTTCGGCGGCGGTCAGGGCTTCGCGGGCCGCGGCGGCGTCGGCCGGGAGGCCATCCTGCCCGTCCCTCAGCTCCAGGAAGGCCTCGCAGCGTTCGCGGAGCGAGCGGACGGACTCGGCAATTTCCTCCGCAATCTCCTCGGCGGTCTCCTCGCCCTTCACCTCGCCCTTCTCCTCGCCCTTCTCCCGGGCCCCGCCCGAGGACAGGATCTCGGCGGCCCGGGCGCGCAGGCGCTGGCGCTCCGCCTCGGCGCTGCGGCGGATCTCGTTCTGCTCGATGGCCTCGGCGAGGTTGTGCACCCGGTAACGCTCGAGGGCGCTCGCGAGCGCCGACTCGGCCTCGCTGAGGTCGCTCTCCAGCTCGGCAGCGGTGCGCGGCGGCGCGATGCGCACGGAGGCGAGTCCGGGGAAGCGGATCTCCAGACCGCTGGCGATGGTGCGCTTCTCGGCCTCGCCGGTGACGAGAGAGACGTCCTCGTCCTCGATGATGAAGTCCACCGACTGCTCCGCCGTGACCGTGACCGCGGTGGCGGCCAGGTCGCGCTTGCTCTTCGCCTTGTCCAGCTCGTGGCTCGCGTCGCGGATGGCCTCCAGGCCGGCGTCGTCGATGGCGATGCCGTTGAGGGTCTTCGAGGTCTGCTTCAGTTGCTCGGCGACGGCGGCGTGGTCTTTCAGGCGCTGCTCGTTCTTCGCCAGGCGGTCGCGGTCCTCAAGGTAGCCGAGATCCCGGCGGGCGGCCTCGACCTGTTCGCGGGCGGCGTTGCGGCGCTTGCGTTTGTCCTCGGCCACCAGGCGGGCGGAGTCGACTCTCTTCGCCCGCTCCCTGGCACGTTCGGCGAGCGGTTGCTGCTTCTCTTTCTCCACCGCGAGCGCCTTTTCGTCGGTCGCTATGGTGTCGGCCAGTGCCTTACGCTCTTCGAGTGCGCGGGCGGCCGCGGCCTGCTGGTCGGCGGCACTGGCCAGGCGGGTCTCGGCGAGCTCGAGTTCCTGCCGGAGCCTGGTCACGCTCTGCCAGGACGCTTCGTGCTCGCGGACCCTGGCCTCGAGGTCCGGGAGGGCCTCGCGGCGGCGGCGGACGTCGGCCTGCAGGCGGTCGTGGGCTTCGGCATCGCGTTCCACCTCCGCGAGCGCGGCGGCGGCGGCGTCGCGCGCGGCGACGGCGGCCTCATGGTCCTGCTCCAGCTGGGCGAAACGGGGTTTGCCGGTCCTGGGGGTGTAGTAACGCTCGTACTCCGCCCGGGCGGCGTCGTACAGGTCCATGTCCTCCACGCCGGTGGTGGCGTGGCCGGCGGCCTCGTCCAGGGCATTGGAGAGGCCCTCGGAATTCCTCAGGTCGGCCGGCGTGAGACTGTCGCCCTGCTCGGTGAGTAGCGCCTGCCACAGGGCGAGGTCCACGGTCTCGTTCAGGATGGCCTCGACCCGCTCGTGCGCCTCGCGGCCGGCGAGCTGCTCGCGCCGCGGCGCGCTCACGTCCAGCGTGGTCTGCGGCGACTTGTTGTAGGTCTTCGAGTAGACGAAGCGGTAGTCGCCGGTCTCGATCTCGGCGGTGACCGTGCTGCCGACGTCGCGGCCCACGGGCATCACCGCCCTGATGGCCTGCTTCTTCGAGGAATCGAGCTCGCGGACGAGCGTGAGCAGCGCCTCCACCAGGGTGGACTTGCCGGCCTCGTTGGGGCCTTCAACAATCGTTACGCCGTCGGCGAAGCGCACGTCGCAGGCGTCGATGCCCTTCCAGTTCTCGAGGGCGAGGCGGCGGAGGCGCATCAGCGGCGGGCGGCATGCGGGGACATGGGAGAGAGTTTAGCAGCATGAGTCCGACCGTCTTCAGGGAGCAAGGCTATCGTTTCTTTTTCTTCTCGCGAGAGGAGGCGCGTATGCATGTGCACGTGATTTCGGGTAGTGGTGAAGCAAAATTCTGGCTGGAACCAGAGATTCAGCTAGCCAGGAATTACGGCTACACTCGTAGCCAGCTAAAGGACATCGAATCTCGGATCGAGGCCCATTACGATGAACTCGTCAGCGCCTGGAAATACCACTTCCGCCGTTGAAGTAACGCAGATCACCAGGCACGGCGTCTGGCTGCTTGCTCATGGCAAGGAGCTCTTCATGCCTTACGATGAGTTCCCCTGGTTCCGCGAGCAGCCGAGAGAGGCCGTGCTGAACGTCGAGGAGCCCGCGCCCGGCCATTTTCACTGGCCGGATATCGACGTGGATCTGACGGCGGAGATCATCGAGCACCCGGAACGGTTTCCGGAACGGGCCGGACCGCGATAGCCGTTATTCGGTCTCCTAAGCCGTTAGCGGACGGCGGGGAACGGGTCGGGGTAAAGGCCGGATTCGAGGTCGCGCCGGGAGTCGCGCCTGAAGGCGCTCCTACGTCGGTTGCCAGACCGTCAGGGGCATGACGGCTGCGATGGATACGAAATCACGATCGGTCGTCAGCATCGTCAGTTTGTGTCGGATGCACAGTTGCGCCAGCAGCGCATCGATGGTTCCGGCCTGGATGCCCCTGCGGCGGCAGCGATTCCGCAATTCCGCAGCGTTGATGTGATCGGCCCGGTCCGGCACGACCAGCGGCAGGGCCGAGAAGCGATCGACTATCTGCCGGTGGGCCTTCGGTTTGCGGAAACCCTGCAGCAGCTCCTGCAGGACGAGGCCGGTGCAGACCACGCTGCCCTCGTCCAGCGCATCCCGGAGCCGCCGGATCTCCGGGACGTCCGGCGGCCGGTCGCGGCGCAACGCCAGTGACCAGACGCTGGTATCGACGAAAAAGGTCAATGCCGCGAGCGCTCCGCCTTGTAGTCGTAGTCTTCATCCCACTCCAGCGACCCGAACAGCTCGGCAACTTCGCTCTGTTCGCGGCGGGCGATGAATTCCTCCAGTGCTTTCGTAACCGCAGCCTTCTTGGTGCGCTCGCCGCTGAGCTCCAGCGCGCGCTCGATCAGGTCCGGGTCGATAGCAAGATTCGTAGCCATTTGTGTGTACCTCTACACATTATTTTACACAAATTGCTTCAGCCGGACAGGACCAGCGTAGCGTGCCGCCGGCCAGGCGGCGGCCTCTATACCCTGCCAATGGCAGCGGATTCGGCTGGTCGGGGCGTGGGAGGACCGGCACTTTGTCATCGAAGCGCCGGATCCGGTCGAAGCAATCCGCTTTCGCAGGGAGCAGATGCGGCCATACTGACGCTTCCGCTGAAACGTCGGGCGCTTCAATTCTCCCTTTCGACCAGCCTGCCCTCCGCATACTTGTGCAGGATGCTGGCCATGAGGGTCTGGTAGGGAATCCCCTCCTCTATCGCGCGCTTCTGGATCGCCTCCACGTCGCGGCTGCTCAGGCGGATGTTGACCCGGCGGTCCTTCCGCAATGTCTCCTGCGCGTACTGCCGATACCGTGCAGCCGCCTTCCGGCCGCCGCGCACGGGCCGAAGCTCGCCGGATTCGTACGCGTCGAGGATTTCCTTCTCTTCTTTCGTCAGTCGTGACATCTAATCGTCCAGGTACTTTCTGGTTGCCTTGCGGCTCGGGATGATCGTCTTCAGGAACACCTCGTCGTCATCCTCGACGAAGGGCACCAGATACGCGTAATCGTCGATCGCAATCACGAACACCCGCTGTCCTGCGTATCGGTCCTGATTCGGATGATCGAGGACACCCACGTTAGTCAATGTGTGCCTATTGTCATCGCTCTTTGTGACTGACGGCCGGCTAGCGCTGACCCGAGTCTCTGTTGCAGCATCCCACGGAAGAACGACTGATCGGGCAATCGCCGATTCTCGTTGATCAGCGGACATTCGAGCGCTGCAGAAGCACGATGGCGACCCCGCCCAGGGTCGCCGCCGACGCAATCACGAGCCGGGGCGTGACGGCTTCTGCGAGCAGCATCACGCCTCCAATGGCGGCGACCACGGGCACCGAGAGCTGCACCGTTGCCGCCTGGGTTGCGGTCAGGCCCTTGAGCGCCGCGTACCAGATCAGATAGCCGAGACCCGATGCGACCGCGCCGGAGGCGACGGCCAGCAGGAAGCCCGCCGGCGTGCCGTGCCAGCGGCCGACGAACGCGATACTCGCGAGGAGCACCAGCGGCAGGCAGTAGAGGAAGTTGTTGGCGGTGGCGGGCAGCGGGTCGCCGCTGCCGCGGCCGAGCAGCGAGTACACGCCCCATGCGATGCCGGCTATCGTCATCAGCACCGCGCCGTCCATCGCCGGCGCGGTCACGCCGGGGGAAACCAGCCAGACGAGACCGCCGATCGCGAGCGCGAGCCCTGCCCAGGAGACCGGCGGGAAATGCTCCCCGGCGCGCAGCGCCGCGACGAACATGGTCACCTGCACGGCACCGAACAGAATAAGCGCGCCGGTCGCCGCACCCAGCGTCAGGTACGCGAACGAGAAGCACACCATGTAGCCGAACAGCATCACGGCGGCCCGCCAGCTGCCCGGCGCCCGCCCCTGCCTGCGCCACCGCGGCGCGACGATTAGCGACAGCATTACGACGCCCGATGCGACCCGGACGGAGGCGAAGCTGGCGGCATCGATGAGCTCCGCACCGAGCGCCATGCGGCACAGGATGGAGTTGGCCGCGAAGGCGATCATCGCCACGGCGGTCAGCGCGAAGGTCGTCAGGGCGCCGGGTGACGGCGAGCGGGAGGGCGGGATTCTCATCGTCTGCCGAGCCTATCAGGGTCGGGCGGCAGGAGGGCCTTCAGCCCCGACAGGAATGGGCATGTAGGAGGGGCTTCAGCCCCGACGCGTTTCCTGGTCGGGCCTGAAGGCCCTCCTACCCGTTAGTTGCGGGTGACGGTGGCGCCCTGGACCGGGAGGCCGGCGGCGTCCAGCGGCTGGCCCGTGGCCGTGTCCTCCAGTTCCAGGGCCATCAGTTCCGCCGTGAAGGTCACGGATGACGGTGGCGGCGGCGGTGGCGGTGGCGGCGGCGGGTTGGTGCCGCCGTTGTCGCCGCCGCCGCCTCCGCCGCCGCCGCAGGCGGCGAACATCAGGAGGCACGCGGCAGTCAGGCATCCGCGTCGCAGTCTGTCGATCATCGGTTTCATAGCGGCCACCTTCAGAAGTCGTAGGTAATCAGGAAACGGGTGGTGCCCTGGGGCAGCTCGAAGGGCGAGCCGAGCTGCAGGTTCAGGGTGCCGTCGTCCGTCGAGTAGGTGCCGGAGCCCAGGCGGGTGTCGCCGGCGTCGACCGCGCCGTTGCCGTCCGCGTCCAGCCACAGGCTGACCCGCTGCACGTCGGCGGCGTCGTCGCCGGAGCCGGAAGCGCGTAGCGTCAGGCGCCTCAGCACCACGTCGGCCGTCGCGCTCGCGAGCTCGAAGCGCAGCAGCGGCACGTCGTCGGCGCCGGCATCCACCTCCCGGTCGGCGACGGCGAGTCCGGCGGCATCCACCGACGGGCCCGTGGTCTCGAGCGCAATACCGCCCGGATCGACAATCGTGCCGTTGCGCTCGCCGTCGGCGTCGTTGGGGCCGCCGTCTTCCAGCGTGAGCTGCACGCAGTGGTGGCCGGCCGTGAGCCCGGCGGTGTAGCGCGCGCTGCCCGGTTCCGGACAGATACCCGGCTCGCCGGCTGCGGAGGCGAGTGCGTTACGTGCGTCTTCCACGAAGTCCTGCCAGCCGAGGTTGGCCACGTACTTGCGCCAGACGGCCCCGGCGGGCACCGGCTGGGGCAGGGGGATCACCACCCGCGCGGTGTCGGCGGGACCGTAGGCGCTGCGCACCTCGAAGTCGTGGAGGCCGAGCGGATAGTGATAGCGCTCGTCGTCCACGTTCACCGCCGGCCCGCCGTCACTGCCGTGGTTGCGGATGTCGGTCATGGTCACGCGGGCGTCGTTGCCGCTCGCGAGTGCGGTGCGGCCGAGCGAGAGAACGTTGCCTTCCTCCGCCTGCAGGATCGCCGGGGAGCCGGTCTCGGCCAGCAGGTGATGCCAGTCCTCGCTCGGGTCCAGCCAGGCGGGCACGCCGTTGCGGTTGCGGTCGGCGATGCCCTCGGCTGCGTCGGCGACGCCGTCGCCGTCCCGGTCGGCGTCCGGGGACAGGGCCGGTGCGGCAGGCACCACCCGCAGGTAGCGGTGCACGGTGGCGGAGCGGGCCGGCAGGCCGTCGTCGGTGGCGGTCACGACGACCCGGTAGGTGCCCGCGGCCACGCCGGCCGGGTCGAAGGTGAAGGTCCGTTCGTCGTAACCCTCGGAGGGCACCAGCGCGCCGTCGCTGGCGCTCCAGTCGTAGCCGACCGCGTCGTCGTTCGGGTCGCCGCCCTCCACGCTGACCCGCACCGGGCCGCCGTCGGCGGTCACCGTCGTGCGCTGCTCGGAGGCCTGCACGATGTCGATGCTCGGGGTGGGCGCCAGGTTGGCTTCCGAGATGGTGACGACGGCCTCGTCACTGCCGCCGACGACCGCGTTGCCCGGGTCGCCGAGGCGGACGACGATCGTCTCGTCCAGTTCGGGCAGCGCGTCGGCGAAGGTGCGCAGGGCGATGATGGTCTGCGTCTGATCGCCGGCGAGACCGCCGCCCTCGAACCGGATCTCGGACTCGCCGCTGTCGAATTCGTAGTCCTCGCCCTCGGTGGCCGTGCCGCCGACGGTGTAGGGCACCACCACCGGGTACTCCGGCGCCGGGCCGTTCAGCCGCACGGTGAGCACCCGCTCCGTGCCCTCGCCCATCGGCAGGGCGCGGGTGGCGAAGTTCACCAGCGGCAGCACGTCCACCTGCTGGGTGTCCGCGGCCTCGTTGCCAGCCGCATCCGTCACCCGCCAGGTCACGACGTGGCGGCCCGGCGGGAACGGTGCCTGCCGGTCCGGCGTGGCAGCAAGCGTGCCGTCGCGGGCATCGCTCGCCGTCGGCTCGCCGAGGTCCACCGGCGTGTGCGGGCCGATGGCGTCCACGACGATATCGGCGGGAGCCGTAAGCTGCGGCGGCACGTCGTCGACGTTGGGATCGCCGCCGGCGCGGAACTCGTCCGCATTGCTGCGCCCGTCGCCGTCGGCGTCGGTGTCGGCGTCCGCGGGATCCTCCGGGTTCAGGCCGTTGTCCGTCTCCCAGGCGTCCGGCATGCCGTCGCCGTCGGTGTCGGCGTTGTAGCGCTCGTCCTCGGGGAAGGCGTCGTCGGCGTTGGCCACGCCGTCGCCGTCGATGTCGTCGTCACAGGCGTCGCCGACGCCGTCGCCGTCCAGGTCCGACTGGTCGTCGGCCGCCGTGCGCGGGCAGTTGTCGAACTCGTTGCTGGTGCCGTCGCCGTCGATGTCGTCGTCGCAGGCGTCGCCGACGCCGTCGCCGTCGAGATCGGCCTGGTCGGTGTTGGCCGTATCCGGGCAGTTGTCCGCGCCGGTGGCGACGCCGTCGCCGTCCGGGTCGTCGCCCGGGTCGACGGCCGTCAGGGCATGGCGGTAGATGCGCACGTAGCCGCCGTCGGGGTTCGGGCTCTGGGCGGTGGCGATGTCCGGGGCGCCGCCGGCGATGTCGTCGACGCCGTCGCCGTCCACGTCGCCCGGGATGGCGACGTAATAGCCCAGCATGTCGTAGTCGATGTCGCCCTCGCCGGTCTCCGGGTCGGCGGTGAGGCCGTCCGGCCCGCCGCGGTAGACCTGCACGTAGCCGGCGTCGGCGAGTCCGCCCCGGTTGGCACCGACCACCACGTCGGCGTAGCCGTCCCGGTCGAGATGGCCCAGGGCCACCCGCACGCCGAACTGGTCGCCGTGGGTGTCGCCGGGGTCGCTGCCGTCGTCGCGGCCGGCGATGGTCTGCACCGGCGGCGTGGTGCTGACGATCTCGTCGACGTCGGCCACCCAGTACGCCGTGGTGCTGTCGTAGACGTGGATGCGGCCGCGGCCGCCGTAGGCGCCGACGACCAGGTCGTCGATGCCGTCGCCGCCGATATCCGCGCCGCTGGCAATGCTGAAGCCGAAGCGGCTGGCCGACTCCAGGGCCTGCAGCTCGAAGGACGCCGCGGGCACGAGCGCCGGCGCCGCCCAGTCGTTGTCCGCGCCGAGATAGCCCGTGACCTTCTCGCCGCCGCCGACGAGCAGATCGGCGAGGTCGTCGCCGTCGATGTCGGCCACCGCGACGGCGGACGCCGAGAGGACATCCAGCGCGTGGACCAGCGGCGCGCCGTCCGGGCCGCCCGTGGTCGAGCGGTAGACGTACACCCGGGCGCGCTCGCCGGCGACGTTGGTCAGCGCCACCAGGTCGTCGATGCCGTCGCCGTCCAGGTCGCCGCTCGCGAGGAACGTGCCCAGATCGGCGCCGGTCTCGAGGCCTGTGAGACGCAGGTCCGGCGTCTCGTAGATCTCGCCGTTGTTGTAGCGGATGTCGATGCCGTTCTCGCTGGCGACGGCCACGTCCGGGTAGCCGCTGTCGTTCCAGTCGCCGGCGGCGACGGCGCGGCCGTAGGCGGTGTCGCCTGCCCCGGCCGGTAGTTCGGTGAGACCGGACGTGACGCCGTTCTCCGAGCCCCAGGCGATGAACGCGGCGCCGGCACCGTCGTATCTCAGCGCGCCGATCAGCACATCGGCGTAGCCGTCGCCATTGAAGTCGCCGCCGGCCAGGGCCTGGCCGAAGCGGTCGTCGGCGCCGGTCTCGGGCGCGGTCAGCCGCGCGCCGGCCTCGGCGGCCGGGCGCTCGGCCAGTTTCGGGAAGCCGCGGGCGCGGTATTCCTCCGCGAGCGTCATGCCGTCGCCGTCCTCGTCGGCCGCGGCGTCGTCCGCCGTATCCGGTTCGTAGCCGTAGTCCGTCTCCCACTCGTCGGGCAGGCCGTCGGCGTCCCGGTCGTCGGCGTAGTCGGGGTCGTCGGGGAAGGCGTCGTCCACGTCGATGACGCCGTCGTCGTCGGCGTCGGCCACCGAGACGGCCAGGACCGCCACGTTCTCGTCGCGGATCTTCGGCCCGTCGTCGAAGATCTCGAGCTCGATGGCGTAGGACTGCTCCTCGCGGGCGGCCTCGAGGCCGACGTAGCCCACGAGCTCGATGCGCGTGGCCTCGCCCCGGGCGAGATCACCGAGCTCGCACTCGAGCCGTTCGCCCTCGGCGCAGCGCGGGTCGACGGAGACGATGTCGAGGCCGTCCGGGATACCGAGGGACACCCGCACGTTACCCGCGACCAGCCCCTCCCAGCCGTCGGGGCGCAGGTTGGTCACGGCAATCGGCAGCGGGAAGGGGATGTCCGGATCCACCGCGTCGACCGGTGCACCGAGTTCCGCCGTCACGACGGTGGCGTCGATGACCTCGACGGTGGTGGTGGCGACGGTGTCGTCGAGGCCGAGATCCGGGTCGTTGAACATCGTGACACTGAGCGTCTTCGGCCCGACGCTCTCCCAGGTATGGCTGGCGATCAGGTAGCCGATGCCCGGCGCGGCGGGCAGGTGCGGGTCGATCTCCCGGTCGTTCAGATCGCGGCGGCCGGAGTTCGCCCAGTCGGGGCCGGTGGCACTCGTGCCGTCGCCCCATTCGATCGCGAGAATCTCCTGCTGCTCGTCCGGATCCTCGTCCGGATCGGAATAGTCCGCCGTGACGGTGCGGCGGAATCCGCGCGCCGCCTTCAGGTCGTCGGGCAGGTCGATCGCCACCGGATCCGGCACCGGTCGGATCTGCAGCCGCACGTCGGCGTCCGTGGCGGCGCTCGCCACGCCGTCGCTCACGTTCCAGGTGAATCCGTCGTCGCCGCTGTAGTCGGGGTCCGGTGTGTAGCGCAATACCACGGAGTTGTCCTGGGAGGCGATCTCGGTCAGCGTCCCGCTGTCCGGTGCGGTCTGCACGCTGAAGGTGTGCGTATCCAGACCGCCGGTGCTCACGAAGCCGTCGGGGTCGTAGGAGCTCAGGCGGATGAAGATCGTGCCGTCCTCATCGAGCTCACAGCGGACCGGCTCACCCAGCGTCTGGTCGGTGTAGCAGCGGGAGCGAAGGCGCTCCGGCGGCCGGAAGGCCCGGTCGACGGTGACGGTCACTTGGGCAGGCGCGCTCTCGTCGATGCCGTCGTCGACGACGTAGGTGAAGCGATCGACGTCGTTGTAGAAGTCGAAACGGGAGACGTATTTCACCTTCGCGCTGGCATCGGTCACGTCGTAGAACGGCAGCGTCTTGAAGACGTGGACGAAGTCGTCGCCGTACTCGCTGTCCGGTTCGATCACGAAGAACGAGGTGGAGTTGACCGAGAGGCGCTTCGGCTGCCCCATATTGCCGAGGATGAAGCCGGGTTCGTCGCCCTGGTTGACGCCGGTGCCGGTGGACTCGGCCTCGCCGGCGAAGCTCCCGTCCGGCCCGAAACGCTGCACGCGGAAGTTCAGGGTGTCGGCCACGTAGAGCCGGTCGTTCGGGTCGAGCTTGATGTCGCGCGGCCCGTCGAACTGCCCCGGGCCCGCACCGGCCGTGGCCCAGTTGCCGTCCGCATCCAGATCCTGAATGCAGGTGTCGTCCGTGCACGCATACCCCCGGCTGGTGCCGCTTGCCTCGTCACAGCCGTTGTAGGGCACGCCGGTGTCCGGGTCCGCCTTGTTGGCGGCACAGCTCCCCATCCAGCCGACATACTCGCCGAGCTGCCACTCGCCGAGGGCATCGCGGATGGTCGGCGCCCACTTGTGGATGCGGTTCTTGCGCGGCTCCAGTACATAGACATAACCCTCGCTGTCGACGGCGATGTCGGTGCCGCGCAGCGAGGTCTCGGTCAGGTCCAGACCGCCGATGATCGGGATCGTGAGATCGACGGGCGGGTCCGGGTCTTCCTCCAGCGTCGCGATGCCGGAGACGTCGAGGATGCCGATCTTCTGCTCCTCGGCCGAGAGATCGGGGTCGTCCGTGGAGGGGCGCACGTGCACGCCGTTGAAGTGCAGCTCGTACAGGAGATCCCAGCCGGACTCGCCGACGACGCCTTTCACCTCCCGGCCGTAGATGACGTCCGTCTCGCTGTAGGAGGAGCGGCCGTGGGCACGCAGGTCGCCGAGATCGGCGTCGAGGCTGCGGAAGTTCAGGCCCTGGCCGAAGGTCGTGACGATGTCCTCGAAGATGATCCAGAAGCGGCCGTTGTGGTCGACGGTGAACTCGTCCCGGGGCCACTCGTTCGAACCCAGGCCCGTGTCGTCGTAGGCCGGGTCGGCGGTGGGATACAGCGCGCGCATTGCCAGGAAGTTTCCGTTCTCGTCCCAGACGGATATGCGCGGGATGGCCGGCAGCTCGCCGGGAACGTCCAGGTGGTTGATCGGTGTCTCGCCGCAGACGAAGAACTTGTCGCGGATGTAGTAGACGTTGTCGTCACTCACGTACACGTGGCTCGGCTGGTAGACGAAATCCACCGGGATCACGTTGCCGAGGTCGTCGGCGCCGGGCGTTCCGGGCCCGGCCAGGCAGACGTTCTGATTCAGATAGGTGCCACGCTCGCCGGCGAGCGTATCGACGAAGCCCTGGGCCAGATCGCCCAGCGGGCTGACCCGTGTGATCTCGTCACCTTCGCGGCGCTCGCCGACCGGCGTGATGCGGAAGTCCTCGATGAAATAGGGATACAGCGGCGCCTCGAAATAGCCGCTCTCCGGCAGGCTCGCGATGCGGAAGTCCAGCGGGTCGACGCGGCCGTCGATCAGGTCGGTGTCCTCGCCCTCCAGCAGTATCTCCACGGCCTCTGAGGTGATGGTGGAAGCGCTCGCCGACTTCGCCTCGGGCGGCGTGTTGCTGCCCGGCCATTTCAGCGTCACCACCTGGGTGTAGCGATCCGGGTCGTCGGGGCCCGGCTCCGTCCGGTTGCCGGAGGCGTCGGTGGCCCACCATTGCACGATA
Organism: Lentisalinibacter orientalis; assembly: GCF_040706535.1. NCBI lineage: Bacteria > Pseudomonadati > Pseudomonadota > Gammaproteobacteria > Woeseiales > Woeseiaceae > Lentisalinibacter > Lentisalinibacter orientalis. The sequence continues at coordinate 1,070,527 of NZ_JAPDRJ010000001.1, read as the reverse complement.
TAGCGGCGGCCGCCCTCTTCTTCCGTGGGTGCCGCCAGGCGCTCGCCTGCATCGTTGTCCGTCACGGGCGCGGGATCCGCCAGGTCGACCACCCGTGGCCGGCCGAGGGGAAAGGGCTCGGCCGTCAGGTCGATATCGGTCTCGGAATAGCGCGCGAAACCCGGCGGCGGCACCAGGATCGGCGCCTGGGTGTCCACCACCCGGATGCGCTGGGTGAGCGTGGTCACCACGTTGTCGCCGTTGCCGAGCCAGCGCTGATTGGCGGCCAGGGAATGCTCGGCGGTCTGATACGGGCCGCCGACGCGCTCCCGGCTCTCCCAGGTCACGATACTCTCCTGGTCGATCGGCAGCAGTCGCGCATCGCTCTCGTCGGTCTCCGTGAAGAACGCCTTGCCGCAGTCGTCCACCGGTTCGAATCGCTCCTGCAGTTTCTCGCGCACACGGCCGAAACGCACGCCGCCGAAGTCCGTGGCCTCCAGTTCGACGAGCTGCTCCTCGATGGGCGCGCTGCCGGTTTCGGTGTCGCGCAGATACGGCAGGTGCGTGTCCCACACCTTCAGCCACTGGGTGCCGCGATTTAGCGCGGTGATCTCGGAGATACGCTCGTTCCACGCGGTGGCGCTGATGTCCTCGTCCTTAGCGGCCAGTCCGGCGTCGATGGCGAGCTCGTAGAGCGTCGTGACGACACGGCCGGTGAATTTCGCCGCGCCCTTCTTCAGCGCCAGTTTCGCCATCGCCGTCTTGGCAACGCGGCTCTCCGCGTAGGAGGAGATGGGGATGAGCACGCTCGGCAGGGCGATGTCGAGGACCGGGTTCATGTACATGTCGGCCTGCCAGCTGAGACGGTGCAGGCCCTCCGGGAATTCCGGGTAGATGACGCCGCCGGCGAGATGCTCGTTACTGACCGAGACGGTGATGTCGCCCGACGGGTGGAACACGGACGGTGCACCCAGATCGGCCCAGACGTCATCCAGCGGGTTGTAGGGGATGAAGTAGGTGCTGGCGTAGCTCTCCTCGATGCCGTCGTCGTTCGCTTCCCCCTCCAGCGGCATCTTGAACCGGTAGACGCATTCGTTGGCGAACTCGGAGCCGCTGGCCGGTGCGTTCGGCGTGAGCTCCAGGTCCGCGGGCAGGCGCAACGACGGGGGCAGGAATTTCATGCCGATGTCCGTGCCGTAGCCGACCACCTCCGCGATCTGGTCGAAGGGCGGCGGCGCCAGGCCCGCCGGCACGCTCGCCACGTGCGCCCCGCCCAGTGAGCCGAGCGCCGCATCGAGCGTCCCGTTGTCGTCGGGCGTGCGCACGAGCACCGCGCCGCCGGCCGACTGCATGGCCATCACCGTCAGCAAGGCGCTCGCCAGGAGGTGGGCCGAGCCGAGGCGATGCCGCGGTGCACAAATCGTATTGGCGCTGGAAGTCATGTCGATTCCCCGGTTTTCTTCTGCCCTTGTCCCTGAAGGCGCAGAAAGCGGGGGAATCGTCTACGGATGGGTAGACGGGTAGGTCTACCGATGGCTGCCGGCGGCGATCCCGTTACCGATCCGGATCGTTCAGACGGACGTGCAGCCAGGCCTTGGCGAGGGTGAGATCCTGGGCCAGCTTGGCGCGCGACACGCCGCGGGCGGCCGCCGCCTCCTCGTAGGTGAGGCCGCCAAAGAAGACCAGTTCCACGGCAGCTGCCAGGTCGGCATCCTTGTCCGCGAGTTCGGCCAGGGCCTCATCGAGGTCCAGGATGGCCGTGAGCGGCTGCTCCGCGGCCACGGCGGCCTCGTCCAGGGTGACCTCCCGGGCACCGCCGCCCCGTTTGGCGCTGGCCTTGCGGCGAGCGTGGTCCACGAGGATGCGACGCATGGTACGCGCGGCCATGGCATAGAAATGGGCCCGGTCCTGATAGTCGAGCTCGATGTCGGCGAGACGCAGGAAGGCCTCGTTCACCAGCGCGGTCGCCTGCAGGGTGTGGGGTCCGGATTCCGCCCGCATCTGCTGGCCGGCGAGGCGCCGGAGTTCGTCGTAGACGTAGGGTGCGAGCTCGTCCAGCGCGCCGGCGTCGCCTTCGCGCCAGGCGTGGATCAGTCGGGTGATGCGCCCTGCGTCGCTCATCGCTCGGCTCTTGTGGCCCCTTGGAAGCCCTGGTCTATGACTGGTCTATTACTGGTCTATGACTAGTCTATTATCAGGGGATGCAGCACGACGGTACAGTACGGGCATGGCGAGCGGGGGCGACCAGCACTGGAGCACGCTGAAGGCCATCTTCGCCGAGGCGATGATGCGCCCACCGGACGCGCGGGAGGCCTTCCTGCAGGAGCGCTGCGGCGGAAACGAGGCGCTGCTGGCGGAACTCCTCGATCTCGTCCGCGCGAGCAGCGAAACCGACGCCGGACTCCGTGACATCGTGGCGGATGCTGCCGGCGAAATCACCGCCGCCGACGGCATGCGCAGGCTCGGCCCCTACCGGCTGGTCCGGCGCATCGGCGAGGGCGGCATGGGCACCGTCTGGCTGGCCGAGCGTGCCGACGACCAGTACCGCAAGCAGGTGGCGCTGAAGATCCTGCGCACCGGCGGCGATGCATCCCTCGTCAGCCGCTTCCGCACAGAACGCCAGCTGCTGGCGGACCTCGATCACCCGAACATCGCGCGCCTGCTCGACGGCGGCGAGACGGAAGACGGGCGGCCATGGCTCGCCATGGAATACGTCGAAGGCCTGCCGATCACCGACTACTGCGACCGGCACGGCCTCGACATCGAGGCACGGCTGCGCCTCTTCCTCGACTGCTGCCGCGCAGTGCAGCATGCACACCGCCGGCTGATCATCCATCGCGACGTCAAGCCGTCGAACATCCTGGTGGACGAGCGCGGCACGCCATACCTGCTCGACTTCGGCATTGCGAAGCTGCTCCAGGCCGGCGAGCTGCAGCACACGATCGCGGTCACGCAGGATGCGGCGCGGATCATGACGCCCGGCCACGCCAGCCCGGAGCAGGTGCGCGGCGAGACCGTCACAACCGCAACAGACATCTACTCCCTGGGCATCCTGCTGTACCAGCTCCTTAGCGGTCACTTCCCGTATCCGCTGGAGCGGTCGACGGCCGCCGAGCTCGAGCGCGCCATCTGCGAGCAGGAGCCGGCGAAACCGAGCAGCCGGGTGACCGCGGAGCAGCCGGCCGCGCAAGGGGAAACGGAGGACGCCGCCGACGTCGGGCGCGCCCGCGGCACGACCGTCGGCCGGCTACGCAGGGAACTCGCGGGCGACCTCGACAACATCGTCATGATGGCGCTGCGCAAGGAGCCGGACCGGCGCTACGAGTCTGTGAGCGCACTCATGGCCGACGTCCGGGCTTACCTGACGAGCCGACCGGTGAGCGCCCGCGCGGATTCCGCGGGTTATCGGCTGGGCAAGTTCCTGCGCCGCAACGCGGCGGGCGTGGCTGCAGCCGCCGGGGTACTGCTCGTCATCGCCGGCCTCGTCGGCTACTACACCTGGCAGCTCGCCGCAGAGCGCGACCGCGCCCGCACCGAGGCGCGCGTGGCCAACCAGGCAACGGACTTCGTCGTCACGCTGTTCAACGCAGCCAACCCGAAGATGACGAATCCCGGGGAGATCTCGCCGCGCTCGCTGCTCGAGGAGGGCCGGCGGCGCATCGACGAGGAACTCGCTGAGGCGCCCCGTGTGCGCGGCCGCCTGCTCGGCGTGCTCGGGGAGGCCTACCATTCGATGGGGGATCACGAGACGGCGATCGCCCTCGGCCGCGAGGCGGTGACCATCTACGACGAGGTCTATGCCGACCGCCCGGCGGAGGCCGCGCGCGCGAAGGCCGCGCTCGCCCAGAGCCTTGCCCAGGCCGGACAACGCGAGGAGGCCGCCGCGCTGTTCGAGGAGGCGCTCGCAGCCCTCCGCGCCGATGCGGACGCCGACGACGGCGCGCTCTCCTCCACGCTCAACCGCTACGGGAGGCTGCTGCGAGAGCTGGGCGAATACGACCGCGCGGAAGCGCTGCTCCGGGAGGTACTGGCCATGGTCGAGACCGGCCGCGACGTCTCCGCGCGCACGTCGGTTGCCGCCCTGGTGAATATCGGCACCGTCCTCGCCGGCAAGTCCCGCTACGCCGAGGCTCTGGAGTATCTGCAGCGGGCGGAGGCCCGCTACGCGCAGATCGGCGGGTCCGCCGACTACTCCCGGGCCGCGCTGTACCTGTCGATGGGCAACTACGAGTCGCGTCTCGGCAATGCAGAGGCGGCGCTTGCGCATCTCGACCGCGCCGTCATGCTTATGAAGCGGACGTTGGGGTCCGAGCACGAGGATTACGCGGCTGCCCGCCTCGCCCGCTCGAACGTGCTGGGCCTCCTCGACAGGGACGACGAAGCCGAGGCGGAGATTCGTGCTGCCCTGGCAGTGCAGCGCAGGGCACTCGGTCCGGACGACGCCCGCGTGGGCCTCAATCATCACTATCTCGGCAGTTTCCTGTGGCGCAAGCGGGGCGAGTACGAGGCGGCCGTGGGAGAGTACCGGCAGGCGCTGTCCATCTACGAGGCCGGGCTGAAGGCCGACCATCCCTACAAGGTGTTCACCCTGAACGCGATCGGCTCCATCCGGCTGGCGCAGGAACGCTATGACGATGCGGTGCAGCGGTTCGGCGAGGCGCTGGCGCTGGCCGAGACCGGCTTGCCGCCGGACCACCAGCAGGTGGTGTACGCGTACCGGGAACTCGGACGCGTCTACCGCGAGCGGGGCGACCACGAGCAGGCGCGCGCGTGGTTCGAAAAGGGTCTCGACCAGGCGCGCCGCGACGGCAGCTACCCCTACACCTTCGAACCGCTGCTGCAGGACTACGCCGAGCTGGCCGATGAGATCGGCGACGAGAAACTGGCCAACCGGCTGCGGGAGCAAATCGCCAGACTCGACGAAGGCGCCTGATCGGTACGCAGGAGGGCCTTCAGGCCCGATCGCGCTGTCGCGCCTGAAGGCGCTCCTACAGGGTGACAGTAGGAGGGGCTTTAGCCCCGATTCATTACAAGATCGGGCCTGAAGGCCCTCCTACGAGGTTCTCGAGAGGCGGTAGAGGAGGCGCAGCGCGTCTCCCGCCGTCTCGTCGCCCTCTTTCGACTGCGCCAGCAGCTCGTCCCAGGTGGCTTTCGCGTAGCCGGCCAGGGACACGGAGTCCTGGTCCAGCTCGTCGGGGACGACCGCGAGGTCGGTGGTGCGCTCGCGCAGCCTGAGGCTGGCGAAGAGTTCCCGCCGCGTCTCCATGACCTCGTCCAGCGCGCCGGCGGTGGCCAGGTTCACGCTGCCGGTGAACCCCACCTTCACCGCCGTGCGTTCCTTGCCCGGCAGGTCGTCCAGCCAGGAGCGGAAGCGTTCCACGTCGTCGGCCTCGTCGACGGTGAAGTGCTCGGCCACGAAGTGCCAGTCGCCGACGGCCAGCGGCGTGACCTCGCAGCGCCCGGCATCCGCGTCGACGAGCAGCGCCTGGTTCGGGTCCTCCTCCACAAAGTCGGTGGCCACCGGCGCGCCGGAGTACCATACCCGGCCGGTCTCGCCCATGGGCGTCACCGAGTGGCGGTCGCCGAGGGCGAGGTAGTGGAAGCGGCCCTCGCGGAGGGCGGTCTCGGCGCGCGCGAGGCCGATGATTGCGGGCTGGGAGAGATCCGGCGAGAGGTTATCGGTCTGGCCATGGCAGACGGCGATGCGTGTGACTCCGGCCGGCGCCGGGTCCAGGGCCGCGGCGAGCTCGGCGCAGAGGTCGGCGTTCGGGTGTCTGGTGCGCCAGGGCGCGCCGACCACCTCGACGCCTTCCGCGCCGGGCACCGGGATCGGCGTCTGATCGCGGATGACGATGACGTGCTCCGGCGCGTCGCGGAACTCCTTCGTCGAGAAGATGGCGGCGCCGTCCAGCGGGTCGTGGTTGCCCGGCAGCAGGAATACGGGGACGGGCAGCTGCTTCAGCGCCTCCAGCGTGCGCACCAGCGTCTCCCGGGAGATCTGGCTGGACTCGAACACGTCGCCGGCCACGACGATGAACTTCGCCTGGTGTGCGGCGGCGAGACGGCCGAGCGTGGCGATGGCATCGATGCGCGCCTGGCTGAAGCGGGCGGAGGCCTCGGGCGTGAAGAAGGCCCGGGTCATGCCAAGCTGCCAGTCGGAGGTGTGGAGGAAGCGCATGCGATGATCTTACCAATGTAGGAGGAGCTGGTAGGAGGGGCTGGTAGGAGGGGCTTTAGCCCCGATTCATTATCCAATCGGGCCTGAAGGCCCTCCTACATGGCGCCCAGGATAGCGCCCATCACCGTCAGTGCCACCACGCAGTAGCCGCCGTTGACCAGCCACAGCGCGGCCGGTCGCTTCTCGAACAGGTAGATGACGCCAAGGAACGTAGCCACCCAGCCGAGGCCGGCGGCGAGCCCCGCCATGGTGGCGAAGGCCATCGTGGCTTCGGGGCCGATGAACATCGCCAGGTTGACGGCGGCCGCCAGCATCAGCAGGAAGGAGACGCCGAAGACGAGTGGCATGCTTCGCTTTGCCAGGTCTTCCTCGGAGTAGCCGTTGGCGTTCATCCACGCCTTGCCGAACAGCGGGCCGTACCAGAGGCCGCCGATGATGAAGGCCGAAGCGGCGGCTGCGAAGACGGCCAGCCAGTTGATGGCGGGTGCTGGGTCCATTTTTTTCTCCCCCTGCTCTTGGAATCGGGCCTGAAGGCTCTCCTACTGTTGGAATCGGGCCTGAAGGCCCTCCTACAGTCGGTCGTAGCGTAGGCGAAGCGGCCGTCTGCGGATTGTAAAAAATTAACCTCGGCGGTCGAGGGGGAAGAAATTGGTCTGGGCGTCGAAGCCCTGGCGTAGGAAGTCGGTCGGGTTGAAGCCGCTGAAGTGGCGAAAGTCCCGGATAAAGTGGGACTGGTCCGCGTAGCCGCAGTGATGAGCGACGGCGCTCCAGGCCACCGGGCCTTCGGCCCGGATGACGCGCAGCACGTCGTTGAAGCGCAGTATGCGCTGGTAATACTTCGGCGTCACACCCAGGTAGCGGCGGAACTCGCTGATGAGATGCTTGCGGCTGCCGGGGTAATCGGCGATGGCATCCGCGTAACGCTCGCCGGGTTCGGCGGCGAGGCGTTCGACCACATCGTGTATTGCCGCAGGCGCCGCCAGGTCTTGCCGGTAGCGCTCGTGCAGCCATGCCTCCGCCACCGTGAACTTCGCCTCCCGGGATTCCGCTGCGGCCAGCCGGTCGCGGAGGGCGGGCAGTTCGCCGTCGAACACCTCGTCGCCGGGCACCACCCGCTCGCTGAATGCATCCAGCGACACGTGCAGGAATGGCCGCGCCCCGGCCGGCCGGAACTGGATGACGAGCATCTCCGAATCCGGGTGTGCGGAGATGGAAATGTAGTGGCGCAGCATGCCGGACACCCAGCCGCCGCGGAAGCTCGCGGTCGGCTTAAGGGTGTCGTTGTCGTAGGTGTGGCGCTCGATGCCGTCGAGTTCGAAGATCAGGAAGACGTGACCGCTGGGCACCACACGCTCGATGGAGTGGTCGGGTTGCCAGCCGCGGTAGTGGAAGAGCGTCTCGACATGACTATCGACGGGGGCGGCAGGGGTGTGGAAGGCGATGTCCATTCGGGCCTGAAGTAATCGGGCCTGAAGGCCCTCCTGCGTCTTCTGGTCAGCGCTGGACCAGCTCTACGCGGCGATTGCGTTCGCGGCCCGCGTCGGTGGCATTGGCGAATGCCGGCACCAGTGGCCCTACTCCGTGGGGCTCGATGCGGGCGGGATCGACGCCATGTTCCAGGCGCAGCGCATCCACCACCGCGCGGGCCCGGTCTGCAGAGAGCTTGCTGTTGTAGGCGAAGGTACCCACCGAATCCGTGTGGCCGACGACATAGAAGGACTTGTCCGGGTTGTCGGCCAGGTAGGTCGCGATGGCGGTCAGCGCTTCCGCAGACTCCGGCTTCAGCGTCGCCTTGTCGTGATCGAAGAAGATGCCGTCGAGGACGACCCTGCCGTATTCGTCGATATCGGCACCGATGGCTTCCGGGTCCACGGCGACCAGCCCGGTCTCGGCGGCCTGCACTTCCACGATGTCGATGAGCGTGCCAACGTAGTCCGCGGCATGCTGCTCGACGCTGATGACGGCGTAGACGATACCGGCCGCCCGCTCCTTCCGCGCCACGATGGAACCGGCGCCCCCCGCCGAGGCGCTGCCCGCGAACATCGTGTTCACCTCGCCGGGCTTGCCGGGCGGGTTCTCACGGTAGAGCACCTCCATCCATTGCCGGCTGCCCGCCGCCACGCCCTTGCGATCCTCGGAGATGCCTTGCGCCAGGATCTCGAAGTCCTGCGCCGTCAGCGAATCCAGGTAGTTCCTGTACACCTCGGAGAAAGAGCGCCCCTCACCCTGCAGCCGGTAGAACGTGCGGGTGACGCGACCCTCCGTGTCGATCCATTCACCGATGGCGCGATAACCGGTGACGGGGCCGACCGGCACCCGGTAGGGCATGTAGTTCTCGATCTGCTGCCAGCGGATCTCCTGGCCGGGATAGCGGGAGATCATCGGGTGCTCGGTCACGCCGTCGATGTCCTGGGCGGAGGCAGGGATAGCTGCCGTGGCAGCAATGATCAGGGCGAGTCGCGCCACGATCGGGTGCTTCATATTCTTCTCCTCCGCGATCGGCCTGTTTACGGCAGTCGCCAGAGATTAGACCAATTCCGGCGCGAAAACGGTAGGAGGGCCTTCAGCCCCGACCGGTAGGAGGGGATTTATCCCCGATCCATTAATGGTCGGGCCTGAAGGCCCTCCTACGCGTCCGTGGCATTGGTAAACTGGTGCCATGTTGTTCGTCATCATCGGCACTTTGCTCGGCGGGCTCTTCGGGGGCCTGAAGGGGCTGCTCATCGGCGCCGCCGTCGGCTGGCTGGTCGGGCGAGGCGTCCAGCGCTGGCTGATCGGCCAGCTGAGTGTGGTGCAGTCGCAGCTGCTCGACTCCACGTTTTCGGTGATGGGTGCGCTGTGCAAGACCGACGGCGTGGTCACCCGCGAGGAGATCAACGCCGCCGAGCGCATCTTCGACATGCTGCAGCTGGGCGCCGACCAGCGCCGGGATGCCAAGGCCGCCTTCAACCGGGGCAAGCAGCCGGACTTCGACCTGGACGCGGCGGTGGACGCCTTCGCGCAGCTGAGTCGGCGCCAGGGGCCGCTGATCCAGCTGTTCCTGCAGCTGCAGGTGATGGCCGTGGCGGCCGACGGCAAGGTGGACCCGGCCGAGCACGACATGCTGGTGCGGGTGGCGCGGCGGCTGGGCGTCGGCGAAGGCGCCGTCGCACAGCTCGAGGCCCTGCTGCGCACCGCGTCGGCGGGGCCTTCGGGCGCACCCGGCGGGCCGCCCGCCGGCAAGCGGCTGGAGGATGCCTATGCGGCGCTGGGGATATCGAAGGATGCCGGCGATGCCGAGGTAAAGCGTGCCTACCGCAAGCTCATCAGCGAGAACCACCCCGACAAACTCGCCGCCCGCGGCCTGCCGGAGAGCATGCGCGCGGTGGCCGAGGAGCGCTCGCGGGAGATCAACGCCGCCTACGACCTCATCAAGGAAGCGCGAGGCATGTAGGAGGGGCTGGTAGGAGGGGCTGGTAGGAGGGGCTTCAGCCCCGATTCCGCAAAAAGCAATCGGGCCTGAAGGCCCTCCTACCTCTCGAATTCGATGCGCCAGGTCTCCGACCGGGGCCGGTATTCGCCGGCGTCCATGTCGTAGGTGGAGACATCCAGGTCCACCGTCAGGGTGACGGCATCGCGCGGCTGCTCGAGGAACAGGTACTCGATCAGGTCCTTGTAATGCATGTGGTCGAAGGCGGAAGGATCTCGCAGCCGCAGGCCGCGCCAGCGCTCGGCGAAGATCTCGTCCACGCCGACGCCGTCTATCTCCGTGATCATCATGTCCGGCGCGAAACCCATCTCGTGCAGGTAGGGTCCGTGACCCGTGAAGTGGATGCCCGCGGGCCAGGTATTGCCGTCGATACCGGACAGCCGGGCGGTGGCGAAGCCGCCGGGGCCGTTGCCGCCGATGTAGGGTTTCGCGCGGATCTCCGCCAGGCGCTCGGCCGAAACCTGCAGAGTACGGTCGGCACCGGGGCCGCAGGCGGCCAGGGTGGCGAACACGGTCAGTGTCAGCAACAAGCGTCGCATGGACATACTCTTGCACGGTCACTGGCCTGGCGTCGTGACGAGAACCTCAGTTCCAGGGATACGCGCCTCGATCGCGGATTAAGTCAAATGACCTCTGAAGCGACGCGGGTAGGTCGACTCCTCCCAGAAATTCAAGTCTTGCATCCGAAACGGCGGTCTGCGAAGTTGGCATTGTCACTTGTAGAACAAAACCGACCACCCGGTCGGGACAACAATGAGGGGGAGTAGCATGAAGAGCGATAAGCGATTCAGACGCACGGCCCGTGCGTGCCTGGCGGTACTTGCGTGCCTCGCGATGTTGCCGGGACAAGCGGCATTCGCGAAGGCCGACAAGGGGAACCGCGGCGTCCCGAACGGGGAACGCCCGCAGTTTGCGGTCAGCGTGGTTTCCAGCGCCGCGGACCAGGTAACCGGCGGCGATGCCCGCATTCATATCGACGTCCCGCGCACCGTGCCGCCGCATCAGGTCAGAGTTCTGGTGAACGGACAGAACCAGGCGGACCGGTTCGAGCTGCTGCCGGGCACGCGCACGCTGTCGGGTGTCATCGACGGATTGGCACTCGGCGAGAACGAATTGACCGTGAAGCCGAACGGAAAGGGACGCGGCCGGCCGGATGACGTCCGCCTGACGCTGATAAACCATCCCATCACCGGACCGGTCTTCTCGGGACCGCATCAGGACCCGTTCGTGTGCACCGTGCACGATAACGGCCTCGGCCAGGCGATCCCGGACAACGGCAACGAGGGTTTCCCGGTCTTCGCGAACGGCTTCGACGACGGTGAGATCATCGGCTACAGCAAGGACTGCAGCGCCGAGACGCTCGTGACCTACGTCTACCGCTCGACCGGCGGAGGCTTCCAGCCATACACGCCCGGCGATCCGCGGCCAGCCGACATGGCGACCACCACCACGATGGATGGCAAGACCGTGGACTACTTCGTTCGCTGGGAACGCGGCACGATCAACCGCTTCATCTACAGCATCGCCATGCTGACGCCTTTCAGCGATGACGCGGATGGGCTGGACACCTCATCCTGGAACGGCAAGCTCATCTACTACTTCCAGGGCGGCGTCGCCATCGGCCACACCCAGGGCGATCCCAGCGGCAGCCGCATGCTGTATGACTACGGCCTGTCCCAGGGCTATGCCATCGCCTACTCGACGGGCACGAAGACCGGCACGCACTACAACCTGCAGCTCGGCGGCGAGACGGCGCTGATGGTGAAGGAACGCTTCGTCGAACTCTACGACACGCCGGTTTACACGGTGGGCGTCGGCGGCTCCGGCGGCGGCATCCAGCAGTATGTCTACGGCCAGAACCACAAGGGCCTGCTCGATGCGGCCATCCCGCAGCTGTCCTATCCGGACATGGTCACCCAGGCCATCCACGTGGGCGACTGCGAGCTGATCGAGTTCTACATGGATGCCATCTCGCCGAACCCGCTCTGGGAAACCTGGTCGAACCGGACGCTGATCGAGGGCATGAACGCCGAGGACGACCTGTTCAACGTATTCACCCAGTCGAATGGTCTTTCCGAGTGCGTGAACGGCTGGCGGGGGCTCTCGCCGCTGGTGCTGAACCCGCTGTTCGGCCGCGCAGACTTCCAGGAGTACTACGAACCGCAGTCCGCCATCGCGGCGATCCAGTGGACCCACTTCGGCGATCTCGTGAACATCTACGGAACGCGGGACGACGGTTATGCCCGCAATTTCTGGGACAACGTCGGCGTACAGTACGGGCTCCAAGCCGTGGCCAACGGCGACATCTCGCCGCAGGAGTTCCTGACGATCAACTCCGTGATCGGCGGCTGGAAGACGGAGCCCGAGATGCAACAGGAGACCTTCCCGTTCCTCGGTCCGTTCGCGCCCGAGCTGTACGACCCCTGGAGCGCCAAGAACCAGATCTTCAGCGTGGATCCCGCCAACCCGGCGCCCCGCAAGGAAGGCGACCTGCTGGCCATGCAGCGAGCCTACGAGGCCGGCCTGGTCTTCCTCGGCGATCACGAGATCCCCACCATCGACTGGCGTCCGTACCAGGAGCCGATACTCGACATGCACAACTCGCATCAGTCGTTCGCGGCGCGCCAGCGGATGATCGACGGCCAGGGTTCGGCGGACAACCAGGTGATCTGGATGACCGGCATCGGCCCGACCGGGCCGGAGTTCGACCAGACGCCGGAGGCGTTCCAGGTCATCGACCAGTGGATGACGAACCTGCTGGAGAACCCGCACCTCGGCGTGGCCGGCGCCAAGCCGCCGAAGGCCGTGGATCGCTGTTTCGACAAGGACGGCAACGAGATCGCCGCAGGCGATAACGTCTGGGACGGCATCCTCAACGAGAAGCCGAAGGGCGCGTGTACCGAGCGCTTCCCACCCTACTCCACCTCTCGCATCGTCGCCGGCGGCCCGTTCAAGGGCAGCATCTTCAAGTGCGAGCTGCAGCCGGTGGAGACAGCCATCGACAAGGGGCTCTACGGCGTGTGGGATCCCGCGCCCGCAGAGGTAGCGGCGCTGAAGCGCATCTTCCCCGATGGCGTATGCGACTTCGACAAGCCGGACGTGGGACTGCCGGCGAGCATGCGGTAACGAAATTGTAGGAGGGGCTTCAGCCCCGCCCGTCGGTAGTGCCTGCAGGAGGGCCTTCAGCTGTAGGAGGGCCTTCAGGCCCGATTCGAAAATGAATTCGGGCCTGAAGGCCCTCCTACATTTCTCCGGCTGCGGCTACACTTCGGTCATGAAGTGGAAAGGCCGGCGGCAGAGCAGCAACGTTACCGACGCCCGCGGGCGGCGCATGAGCGGCGGTCGCGGCGTGGGCAATCTCGGCGCCATTATCAACCTCGTGCTGCGCCTGCTTGGGCCGAAGGGTCTCATCGTCCTGGCGGTGGCCGGCGTCATCGCCTGGCAGGCCGGCCTCATCGACCCGGCGGCGCTCATGGGTGGCGGCGGCGGCCGGATGCAGGAGGTGAGCTACGAACCTTCGCTGGAGGAGCAGGAGCTGTTCGGGTTTGTCAGCGTGGTGCTGGCGGATACCGAGGACATCTGGGCACAGGAGTTCGCCCGCGTCGGCCGCAGCTACCAGCCGCCGGAACTCGTCATCTACCGCGACCGCCACCCCACCGCCTGCGGCGTCGGCGATGCGCGCATGGGGCCGTTCTACTGTCCCGCCGACCGGAAGATCTACATCGACCTGGGCTTCTATGACGACCTCGCCGGCCAGTTCAACGCGCCGGGCGACTTCGCCCAGGCCTACGTCATCGCACACGAGGTCGGGCATCACGTGCAGAATCTGCTCGGCATCTCGGAGCAGGTAGCCCGCCGCCGCGGCCAGCCGGATTACAACCAGTGGTCGGTGCGGCTCGAGCTGCAGGCCGATTTTCTGGCCGGCGTGTGGGCACGGCACAACCAGCGCTATCTGGACCGCGGCGACATCGACGAGGCCATGCGCGCCGCGAATCGCATCGGCGACGACGCCATCCAGCAACGCACCCGCGGCCGCGTGACGCCCCACGCCTTTACCCACGGCACCTCCGAGCAGCGCATGCGCTGGTTCGACCGCGGCTACGCGAGCGGCCGCCTCGAGGACGGGGATACGTTTGGTATCCCGTATCCAGAACTGTAGGAGGGCCTTCAGGCCCGACGAATGCATGAATCGGGGATAAATCCCCTCCCACAGGCACCCTGTAAGAGAGGCTGGCAGAAGGGGCTCTAGCCCCGATTCAACGAAGAATCGGGCCGGAAGGCCCTCCTACATCGGTAGATTTGCGACGGTGGCGGAAATGGCTGCCGGATCGCCGAAGAAGAACAGGTGCATGCGACGGCCCGGAATGAAGGTCAGAGCGCCCGCGATCACCAGCGCGCCGAAGTAGCTGCTCACCATCGGCCACTTGTGCGCGCGGCGGTCTTCTTGCACGAGTATCCCGTACAGCCCGCCGATGACGCCGTAGAGTGTCACGGGGATGAACACGTGGATCCAGGTCATGCCCTTCAGGGTCAGGTATTCGAGGCCGCTCACTTCGCCGTTGCGGATGAAGAAGGCGGCAACGGATGTCGCGAGCATCAACGTAACGTAGATGACGCCCATGGTGATATGGGTGGCCGTGCCCTTTCGGCTCGCCAGCACCGCCGCGCCCAGGCAGAACGCGATGACCGCGGTCGCCCAATGCAGCTGGATTTCGAAGGGCGAGAGGTGGGTGAATACCGGCCAGTTAAACGACATACGATCGTATCCGATTCCGCGTAGGAGGGCCTTCAGGCCCGATTTCCGATGTATCGGGGCTGAAGGCCCTCCTAGATAATGGCCTGCGTCGTGTGCGGATGGCAATCGTCATCCTCATCCGCCAAAGTTGGCCGGATCAACGATCCCGAACGGTCCGCTCGCAATGCTAGAACGGCTGCGCTGCTCGCATCTCCTGGCACTGGCCCTGGCCGCGCTGCTGGCCGCCGGCGACGCCCTGCCCCGCCCCACCGTCGGACTGGTGCTGAGCGGCGGCGGCGCCCGGGGCGGAGCCCACGTGGGCGTCATCCGGGTGCTGGAAGAGCTGAACGTGCCGGTGGACTACGTGGCCGGCACCAGCATGGGTGCGGTGGTCGGCGGCCTGTACGCCTCCGGCATGAACTCGGCCGAACTGGTTCGGGTGGTGGAGAACGCCGACTGGAACGTGCTGCTCACCGACCGTCCGCCTCGCTCGCAGCGCTCGTTCCGCCGCAAGTCCGACGACCTGGGCTTCCTGGTGGACTTCGATCTGGGCGTGGACCGGACCGGCCTGCTGCTGCCCGGCGGGCTGGTGCAGGGCCAGAACCTCGACCTCGAGCTGCGCCGGCTGACCGTGCCGGTGGCAACGGTCGATGAATTCGACGCGCTGCCCATTCCCTTCCGCGCGGTCGCCACCGACATCGCCACCGGCGATATGGTGGTGTTCGACTCCGGCGACCTGGTCTCGGCCATGCACGCCAGCATGGCGGTGCCCGGTATCTTCCGGCCGGAACGCGAGGGCGGACGCCTGCTGGTGGACGGCGGCATCGCCAGCAACCTGCCCATCGAGGTCATGCGCGAGATGCAGCCGGACGTGATCATCGCCGTGGATCTGGGCTTCCCGCTGCAGCCGGAGTCCGAGCTCGGCTCGGCCCTCGCGATCACGCGCCAGATGCTCACCATCCTGATCAACAGCCGGGCCGAGGATCAGTTGCGCCTGCTGCAAGACGGCGACGTCCACATCGAACCGCCGCTGGGCGATCTGGGCTCCCAGGCGTTCGACCGGATGGCGGAGGCCATGGAGATCGGCCGGCAGGCCGCGGCCGCGCAGGCGGACCAGCTGGCGCGGCTGTCGGTCCCGGCAGCCGAGTACCAGGCATGGAAGGCACAGGTGGCGGCACGCCGGGGCGAGCCGCCCGTGATCGACCGGGTGCGGGTGAAGAACCGCTCCGGTCTTTCGCCGAAGGCGGTGGAGGCGAGGCTGGGCGATCTCACCGGCGGGCCGCTGGACGTCGATGCGCTGGAGAGTGACATCGCGGAGATCTACGCGCTGGATACCTTCGAGACGGTGACCTGGGACGTGCGCGAGGAAGGCACGCTGACGACGCTGGAGATCGAGAGCACGGGGAAGAACTGGGGCCCGAATTACCTGCGCTTCGGCCTGAACCTGGAGGACGACTTCGAGGGCGGCAGCAACTACAACGCCGCCGCCCGGCTGACGATGACGGAGCTGAACCCGCTGGGCGGCGAGTTCCGCACCGAGCTGCAGATCGGCGAGTCCCCCCGCCTGTTCGCCGAGTTCTTCCAGCCGCTGGACTATCGCTCGCGCTGGTTCGTGAATCCGCGGGTGGAGCTCAGGCGCACGGCGCGGGCCCTGTTCGACGAGGGAGCGCAGCTCGCGCGCCTCGACGCCAGCGAGGCCATCGTGGCGCTGGAGGGCGGTCGGCAGCTCGGCAACTGGGGCGAGCTGCGCGTCGGCGTGTCGCGCTCGCGCAGCGACGAATCCCTGCGCATCGGCGACCCCGGTTTCGAGGAAGGCGAAGGCGATCTCGGGCTGTTGATCGCCGAATTCGCCTGGGACACGGTCGACCAGGTGGACATCCCCCGCCACGGCACGCTGATGGGGCTGGCCTGGAACGGTTCCCGGGAGGGCCTCGGCTCGGACGGCGAATTCGACGTGGCCAGCTTCTTCCTGCTGAAACCCTACACCTGGGGCCGCAACACGATCCTGAACTGGTGGAACCTGGACAGCACCGTGCGCGACGAGACGACGGGCGTGCGGCCGTTCACGCTGGGCGGGCTGTTCAGCCTGTCCGGCTACGCCATCGACGAGCTGCGCGGCAAACACCGGGGCATCGGCCGGCTGGTCTACTACCGCCGCCTCGGCGACGAGTCGCTGCCCGGCCTCGGCACGCCGGTCTACCTGGGCGCATCCCTGGAGGCCGGCAACGTGTGGGAGAGCACCGACGAGGCGAGCTTCGCCAATACCCTCACCGCCGGCAGCGTCTTCGTGGTGATGGACACGCTGCTCGGACCGCTCTACCTCGGCTGGGGTATGGGCGAAGGGGACCGGAGGTCGGCGTATCTGTTCCTCGGTCAGACGTTCTAGAATGTAGGAGGGGCTCGTAGGAGGGGCTCGTAGGAGGGGCTCGTAGGAGGGGCTTTAGCCCCGACCCATTGCACGATCGGGCCTGAAGGCCCTCCTACCCTCGTTTTCTCAGGAGTTCCCAGGTGGCCAGGGCCGCCAGGCCGCCGACGACACCGCTGAGATAGGGCGGCATGGCCGGCTCGAAGACGCGGGCCCAGACGAACCCGACGATCAGGCTCGCCGCGAACATCGCGACGAGGGCTATGAGCAGACGTTGCCAGAGCTTCATGACTTGCCTCCATGGACTTCGACGGGCGGCGCCGAGCGGATATCGACGGCCGTAGTGACGTCGGTGCTGAAGGTCATGCCCGCCTCGCGCAGCGCGCGCCAGCAGGATGCCTTCACGTCGTTGGTCACCGCGACCAGGCCGCGGGCACTCGCGTTCAGATCCAGATAGAAGAATACCTCGTACACGATCCAGCCGCTGCCGAACTCCGCGATGGTGACGAAGGGCTCGGGCTCGGGGAGCACGTCGTCCACGCCTGCGGTTGTGCGCTCCAGCAAGCCGATCACGCCCTCGGGTTCGTCGTCGTACGCGACGCCGACGGTGAAGCTCGGCCGCCGCAACCCGTCGCGGGTGTAGTTGTACAGGGGCTCGCGGAAGATCTGGGCGCTCGGCACGAAGACGTCGCAGGCGTCCGCGGTGCGGATGTGGATGGAGCGGATGTCGATGGAGCGCACAGTGCCGGTGAGATCGCCCGTCTTGATGAGGTCGCCGAGTTCGAACGGCCGGCTGAAGGTCAGGAATACGCCGGCCAGCAGGTTCTCCCCGATCTCACGGAAAGCGAAGCCGAGCACGATGGCCAGAACGCCGCCGGTGGCGAGCATGCTGGCTGCAACGCCGGTGAAGCCCATGACACCGAGGGCGAGCAGGAGTCCGGCGGAAACGATGACCAGGCTCGCCACCCGGCGGATGAAGCGCTCGTTCGGCCGGAAGCGCGGGCTGCGGCTGATGAGCCGGGCGAGGAGATTGCCGACGGCCCGTGCCGCGGCCATCGCGACGAGCAGCAGGATGACGGCGTAGATCAGCCGCGGGAGGAAGACGAGGAAGGCTTCCCAGTCGGCGCGGAGACTCTCGAGTACGAAACTCATACGGGTGGACTATACTCCGTCGGGCCATAACAACCATAAACCCCAAGGGGAGCTACGATGAAGAGATTACTGTCGCATGTGACGGTGGCGGGCGCTCTGACGTGCCTCGGCATGGCAGCTTACGCCGAGACCATCTTCGAGGAGGTGTGGACCTGCGAACTCGAGGAGGGCAAGACCGTCGAGGACGTGCAGGCGGCCAATTCGAAATGGCTGGCAATGGTCAGCAAGGAGATCGGCAAGGGCAAGATCCGCAGCAGCGTCGTTCGTTCGATCGTCGGCAAAACGGATATGTTCCTGTTCGTCGACACCTATCCGGACCTGGCGACGTGGAGCGCCACCAAGGAGTTCCTCGGCAGTGAAGAGGGCGAGGCGGCGGACCAACTGTTCGAAGGCATCTCCGACTGCAGCGAGAACCGCCTCTATCGCCGCGACTACACCGAATAGGAACAATGTAGGAGGGGCTTGTAGGAGGGGCTTCAGCCCCGATCCATTCACCGATCGGGCCTGAAGGCCCTCCTACCTCTTATTCGCCGACGGCCTGGAACTGGTACATGGCCTCGACGATGGGCGAGAGCGGCTCGCCGTAGCGGCCGAACCAGTCCTGGTAGAGGCGCCTGATGCGGGCGGAACGGTACAGCTCCGCGAGCGCGCGGTCGGCGGCCAGGCGGAAGCGCGTGTCGCCCCGCGGGACCATCAGCGCATAGGGCTCGAAGGAGAGCACGCTGCGGGTCATCTCGTATTCGTTGCGGGCGTTCTCGTCGGTGAACACCTGGCCGATCAGCATGGCGCGGTCCGAGGCGAAGCCGTCCACCTTGCCGCCGTTCAGCAGTGCCATGCCCTCTCCGTGGGTCTCCACCAGGGCCAGCTTCAGACCGGTCTCGTTCACCTCCGCGAATTGCCGCAGCACGTCTTCGGTGGTGGTGTCCGGCATCACGGCGATCACCTTGTCGGCGAGATCGGCGGCACTGGCGATGGGCGCGGCCTTGCGGGACAGTACCGCGCTGCCCGTGATGAACGTCATCAGCGTGAAGTCGACGCGCTCGCGCCGGGACAGCGTCACGGTGGTGGCACCACATTCGATGTCGACGTCGCCCTGCTCCACGGCTTTCAGGCGGTCCTGCATGGAGACCAGCGGCACGAATGTGAATTCGAGCTTCGGCAGGCCGAGTTCGCGCTGCAGCGTCCGGCCGATGTGCCGGCACAGCTCGATGGAATAGCCGGCCGGGTTGCCGTCCGCGTCATTGAAGGAGAGCGGCGGCGAGCCGGTGGCATAACCGATGCGGAATGCCCCGGTCTCGGCGACCCGGTCGAGGACGCCGTCCGCGGCACCGGCCGGCGGCGCGGAGGACAGCCCCGCCGCGGCAATCAGAACCATTACCCCCGCCAGTTTCGAGAATGCCGTCATCCCGCGCGCTCCTGATCCGCCCCTGGATGCGAATGAGTCTCCCAATTAGCAACCACGGTGTCTAGCACACGGTGTCTGCTACGCGGCTGTGCGGTATGCTCGAGCGCGGAAGAACCGGAACCGCGGGGTCGCCATGGATCGGAGCACATTGGGACCGTCGCCGGGCGCGGAGAGCGCGCCGGACCATCGAATCGAGATCACCGAGGCGGGCGGCCGCTGGAAGGTGGCGGTGAACGGCGTGCGGGTGGCGGACAGCACGGGCGTGCTGGCACTGGACGAGACGGGCTACGACCGGGCGCTGTACTTCCCGCCGGAGGATGTGGCCACGGAGAAGCTGGCGGCCAGCGATACCCGGACCACCTGCCCGTTCAAGGGTGAGGCGCGCTACTACGCGGTGGACGGAGAGGATGTGGCCTGGTACTACCCGGCCGTCTACGACGAGGTGGCGCCGATTGCGGGGTACGTTGCCTTCTACCCCCGCCGTGCCGAGATAGAAGAAATGTAGGAGGGGCTTTAGCCCCGATCCATCGAAAAGTCGGGGCTAAAGCCCCTCCTACAAGATCCACAACGAAAAACGGCCCCTTGCGGGGCCGTTTCCGGACGTAGGGATCCGGCCTGAAGGCCGGTCGGGCCTGAAGGCCCTCCTACATCTTGGTGGCGTTACGCCGCCTGCAGGTTGCCGGCCGCGGTCTTGCCGCGCTCGGTGACCAGCTCGAAGTTCACGCGCTGGCCTTCGGACAGCGTGTCCATGCCTGCAGCGTGAACCGCGGTGACGTGCACGAACACGTCCTTAGAGCCGTCTTCCGGCTGGATGAATCCAAAACCCTTGGCGGGGTCAAACCATTTCACAGTACCTGTAGCCATTCTGGCCTCCAATAACAGTAGTGCCGCACGCAAATCGGGTGCGGTGACGAACAATCCGGTCGCAATGGGTAGTCTCAAGAAGCCGTCCGAGGACCGGACGGGTAGTCGTAAGGCAGGCCAGAACTCTTGGATCGCCCCGGTATAATGCGACATGCGCGAGTTAAACGCAAGCGGCACGATTCATGTAGGAGGGCCTTCAGGCCCGATTGAGTAATGAATCGGGGCTAAAGCCCCTCCTACAAGGCCCTCCTACCCTCTGACCACGAATACCGACAGATCCGTGTGGGAGGCCAGGAAGCCGGCATTGGAGTGGAAGATGTACTCGCGGAAGCCGGGCACGTGGGAGGCCATCACCACCAGGTCCACGCCGAGCTCGTGGAACTGGCTGTCGAGTGCCTTGTCCAGGTCGGCGACCGGATCGCCGATGACCTCGGTCTGCGCATCCACCGCCACGCCGGATTCCTCCGCCAGCTCGGCGGCGAAGGCCTCCAGCTTCGCGCGGAATTCCTTCGGATTATGGGCCGCCTCCCCCGGCGCGGGACCGGTTACCGCCACCAGGGTCACCCGCGCTCCGTAGCACTTCGCCAGATCCGTCGCGGTGGCGAGCGCCTTGCCGAGCTTCTCCCGGTGCGCCAGATCCACCGGCACGCCGATGTGCCGATACAGTTTATCCGCCATCAGGCCTTCTCCCCTTCCGCCTGCTCCGTCTCGGCGTCTGCCTCTGCCTCTGCCTGAACATGAGCCTGCGCCTCCAGCAGCTTCACCTCCGCGGCGAGGCCCTTGTACAGACTCACCGACATCAGCAGGATCACGATGCCGAACGGGAATCCCGTGGCCAGCGCCAGGGCCTGCAACGAAGACAGCCCGCCGCCCTCCATGAGCGCGATGCCGATCAGCCCGAGGAACACGCACCAGAACACGCGCTGGGCGATGGGCGCGTCGATCTTGCCGCCGGCGGTCATGGTATCCACCACCAGCGCGCCGGAGTCCATCGACGTCACGAAGAAGATCAGCACCAGCAGGATGCCGATGCCCGAGGTCAGCGTCGCGAGCGGGTATTCGGCCAGGAACAGGAACAGCGAGAGCTCCGGCTGGAAGTTCCTGACCGTGTCGACGACGCCCTCGTAACCCTGCAGGAGGTACTGGTCCATGGCGGCATTGCCGAAGACCGTCATCCAGACGATGAAGATGAAGGAAGGCGCGAGGATGGACACCAGCAGGAACTCGCGCACCGTGCGGCCCGACGAGATGCGGGCGATGAACATGCCGACGAAGGGCGAGAATGCGATCCACCACGACCAGTAGAACGTGGTCCAGTCGTGCATGTAGTACATGTCCTCGCGGCCGACCCAGTTGGACAGCGCCGGCATGTAGCGGAAATAGGCGAGCGTGTTGTCGACGATGGCGCCCAGCGACTCCAGCGTGGGGCCGACCAGCAGCACGAACAGTCCCAGCACGGCGGCCATGGCCATGTTGCTCTCGGAGAGGACCTTGATGCCGCCGTCCAGGCCGCGCAGCACTGAGATGAGCGCCATGATGGTGATGACCACGATGATGGTGAGCTTCACCACGTGGCCCTCGGAGATGCCGAACAGGTAGGCGAGCCCGCCGGCGGACTGCTCGGCGCCGTAGCCGAGCGAGGTGGCCAGCCCGAACAGGGTGGCGAACACGGCGAGCACGTCGATGACGTGGCCCGGCCAGCCCCACACGCGCTCGCCGAAGATGGGGTACATGGCCGAGCGCACGATCAGCGGCAGGCCCTTGTTGAAGGCGAAGAAGGCGAGGGCGAGGCCGACGATGCCGTAAACGGCCCACGGATGGATGGCCCAGTGGAACACCGTGGCGGCCATCGCGAGTTCCCGCCGCGCGTCCTCACTGAGCCCCTCCAAACCGAGCGGCGGCGTGAGCAGATGGTTCATCGGCTCCAGCACGGCGTAGAACATGATGCCGATGCCGATGCCGGCGGCGAACAGCATCGACACCCAGGAGACGTAGGAGTACATGGGTTCGGCGTCCGGCCCGCCGATGCGCACCTTGCCCACCGGCAGCACGATGAGCGCGATGCAGAACAGCACGAAGAAATTGCCCGCGGCCATGAAGAACCAGTCGAACCGGGTGGTCAGCCACGGGCGGAGGTCGCCGAACCAGTGCTTCGCGAGCTCCGGGAAGAACAGCGTGAAGACCACGAAGACGATCACCGAGACGGCGGAGATCGCGAAGACGGGATTATGGAAATCTAGACCGAGGGGCTGGACGTTGTCCTGCCCGACCTCGTAGTCGGATATGTATTCGTCGACCAGTTCGTCGACGAGCTCGTCGCCGGTGTCGGTGCTCTGCTGCAAAGTACTGTGACCTTTACGCAGCCAGGGTCGCGCGGGGGCGTCCGCTACACCGTCCCTCGACGTCACACGGGCATTATGTTCTCCGGCGCGACCTGACGCGCTGATTGGGATGACACCATTCTAGGCGCCTCCGGCGCGGGATTCCAAACCGGGGCCCGGCCCGCGCGGATGCAGGCGGCGGAAAAGCGTGTAGCTGGCGGCCAGCCCGATGGCGGCGAAGGCTGCGAGGAACAGGAAGTAGTGGCGGTGGCCGGCAAGGCCGGGCGAGGCATCCAGCAGCAGCCCGCCGACGACGCCGACGAAGATATCCGGCGTGAAGCCGATCACCGAGACCAGGCCCACGGCGGTGCCCGTCAGCGCGTCCGGCACCTTCGCCTCCTCGAACAGCGCGAAGTACAGTGCGCGCAGGCCGAACATGGCCGCCGAAGTGGCCAGGACGTTGCCGAGCAGCACCCAGGCGGCGCCGGCCACGGGCGTGTCGAAGGCGAGGAACAGGTAGGAGGCCAGCAGCAGCACGAAACACGCGACGGTCATGCGGGCGACGCCGTAGCGGTCGCCGAGGAAGCCTGCGGCGACGGCGGCCACCGGCCGCATCCAGGCGCCGATGGCGGCGATGCGGGCGGCATCCACGTCGCTCATGCCGTAGACCTCCACGGCGTACAGGGAGTAGTTGTCGAAACCCTTGTAGGCGACGTAGGCGCACACCACGATCAGCGCCTGCAACCAGACGGCAGGCATGGCCAGCACGCGGGCGATATGGTGACCCAGACCCTCCTGCGCCGGCCGCCAGCGTTCGAGGTCCGGCTCCTCGGGCGGATGGCCGTCCCGGATGACGAACCAGACGAACACGCCGGCCAGCGCAGTGACCAGTGTGTAGCCATGGATCACCGTGACGAGAGCAGCCTTGCGTTCCTCGAAGGTGACGGCGCCCGTGCCTTCGGGGAATACCAGGCCGAAGAAGGCGACCGCGACGGAAGCCAGCGCCGCGGCGAGCAACCCGCGGCCGCCGTCCAGCAGTCCGTAGGCGCGGCCCTGTTCGTCGCTGCCGCCCCAGTCCCTCGTGGCCCGGATCAGCGCCGCCCAGAAGAACAGGATGGTGGTGACGCCGAAGAAGCCCCACAGCACGAGCGCGCCCGTGTAACCGGGGATGGTCGCCATGTAGAGGCCGCCCGCCGCCGTGGACCAGAGCGAAAACGCGAGCAGCTTGCGCGCGGGGAAACGGTCCGCCAGCGGCCCGCCGGGAAAATACGCCAGCATCGCGAGGATGCCGTACACGCCCTGCGCCGCGCCGAGCTCGGTGTTGGTGAGCTGGAAGACGTCGAGGACCGCGGGCCGGAAGAACCGCGCGATGTGGAACGGCAGCGCGAACACCGCCTCGCCGGCGAGGATGAGCCCGAACATGTAGAGGAAGCGATGCATTTCTACCATGTGGGAGGGCCTTCAGGCCCGATTGGTTATCGGATCGGGGCTAAAGCCCCTCCTACCAGCCCCTCCTACCCCTCCCACAAATCCCCTCCTACCCTGCCAGGCGGTAGGTCCACCGCCCGTACACGTACAGCCCGAAGCCCGAGATCAGCCCCACCGCGCCCATGAGGTACCAGACCGCGCCGATGTTGTAGGCCGCATACAGCTGATCGGTCATGGCCTGGGCGCTCTGGCCGCTCACCGCCACCAGCTTCTGGAAGGCCTCGCCGATGGGCACGGCCTGCACGTCGGCGGCGCTGAGCCCGTAGTCCCGTACCAGCACCTCCCGGGAGATCTGCTCCTTCGAGGAGAACTTGCCATACAGCGTGGGCCCGATGTAGCTCTCCAGCGACCAGCCCACGCCGATCGGCAGCTGGGAGAAGCCGAGGTACATCGCCTTCTTGTCCCGTGGCGCGATGTTGCCGAGATACTCGCTGGACTTCGGGCTGGACAGCATCTCGCCCAAAGAGAAGATCACGATGCCGCCGACAATCACCCAGGCGGCGTTGAAGCCGCCGAACAGCAGCATGGCCGACGAGGCGAAGAACGTGCCCAGCGCCATCGAGTTCGCGGCTCGCAGCCGCGCGCTCCAGCCGGCCACCAGGAAGCAGGTGAACATGATCAGCATGGCGTTAATATTCACCACGCCCTCGGGCATCATGCGCGTGCCTTCCTGGTTCAGGCCGAAGAAGAAGATCACGGCTTTCGAGTCGGTGCCGTCCGGGCCGAACACGTCGGTGACCAGCCGGCTGGTGTCGACCCAGTCGCGGAAGTACAGCGGCCCCACGTCCCAGAGTATGTAGAGCATGAACCAGAAGCCGCAGAACAGCACGATGTACCAGAGCAGCACCGGGTTCGAGAGCTCCTTCAGGCTCTCGCGCCACAGGGACTTCTCGGTGAGCTCGCCGCTTCTGATCTTCGCCCGGTATGCGAGCCGCTCTTCCTTGTCCGGCTCCTTGTAGGTGAGCAGCAGCAGGAAGTTCAGCGAGATGATGGCGGCGCACACGTAGAACACGTTCTCCCACGCCAGCTGGCGGAGCTGGGCGGCGATGATGGGGCCGAGGAAGCCGCCGATGTTCACCGTCTGGTAGAACACGCCCCAGGCCACGGAACTGTTCTTGCGGCTGGTGGCCTTGACGATGGTGCCCTGGATGCCGGGCTTGAAGATGCCCGTGCCGAAGGCGAGCACCACGGCGCCGGAGAGGAAACCCCAGAACGTGGGCACCATCGCCATGATGATATAGCCCGCGATCTTGAACACCGTGGAGGCGAAGATCGTCTCCTTGTAGCCCACCCGGTCGGAGATACCGCCGGTGAACACGGGCACGAACGTCTGGGTGACCGCCCAGACGAAGAAGATGATGCCGAGGTCCGATTCGAGCAGGCCGAGGCCGCCGCGGGACTGGGCGTCGGTGGCGTAGAGGCTGGAGACCTGGCGCACGCCGTAATAGGCGAGCCGCTCGATCATCTCCATGCCGCCGCAGATCCAGAAGACGTAGCCCAGGCTGCCGAGTGCGGCGAACGTGCCGAGCTGTTTGACGTCGCGAACGGTGGTGCTGTGGTCCTGGCTGCTCATGCGTCCCCCGGCCGATGGTCCCGAAGGCACGGGATGCTACACGGGAACGCCCCCACAGGCATGTAGGAGGGCCTTCAGGCCCGACCCGGCTCTTGCTGGCTGGGTATCACCTTCTCTTAACGTGGGCCCGCCATCGGGCCCGTAGCCCTGAGGGATGCTACCAATCAGCAGACGCTACTGACTGGCAGCTTCGTCACGCCACCGCGAGCACGGCCGTCATGCGGGGGTATCCATCGCCGCGACCTTTTGTCGGGAGCAAGATGGATACCCCCGCAGGGCGGCTAGGAAAGAACGGAGGTGTGGCAGAGCGGCGTCGGGCCTGAAGGCCCTCCTACATGGGATCAGGGGACTGCCAGCGAGCGGGTCTGCTCGACGCGCTGCCAGTGGCGGGTGGAGTTGATGCTGTAGGCCGGCGGTTCGCGCCAGAGGCCGAGTTCGTCCAGTTGCCGGAACTGGTCACGGCGGACCTTGGGGCCGGGCCGGAACGGCGGGCGGGGATGCACCACCGGGTAGTAGTAGCCGTCGCGGCCGTAGCGCCAGCCATAGTGGTCTTCCCGGCGATCATAGGGCTCGTATGCGAGGCGCTCCTGCGCTGCCCGCCGGGCCTCTCGCCGGGCTTCCCGTTCCTTTTCCCGCTCCTCTGCGAGCGCGGCCCACTCCGCGTGGATGCGCTCGGCCTGGTTCATCACGGAGTACTCATACTCGTCGGGGTCGTAGTCGTCGGGGGTGGACGTGGTGACTTCGCGGGTCTCGACCGGGACGGTCGCGTCGGCCGGCGGCGTCTGGCTGTAGTGGGCGACGCCGTCTTCGTCCACCCAGTGGTAGATCTGGCCGGCGTGGGCGAGGCCGGTGGCGAGCAGGAGGGTGGCGATGAGGTGAATGCGGTGCATGACGTTTTAGACATTGTAGGAGGGGATTTATCCCCGATCTTCGCCTGGTAGGAGGGCCTTCAGGCCCGATCCATTAAAAATCGGGGATAAATCCCCTCCTACAAAGACATCGCGACCTCGTAGCCTTCGCGCGTCGCGGCCAGCACGCCGCGGGGGGCGCGGGCGTCGCCGATGCATTCCACCGTCAAACCTGCCGCCTCCAGCGGCGCGCGCAGGGCGTCGTCCGGCACGCGCGCCGTGGCGTAGGTGATGGCGATGACGTCCTCCACCCGGCTCTGCCTGCCGCTCCAGACGTTCACCAGGCCGAGCGCGCCCTCCTCCAGCAGGCCCAGGTCGCGGGGCTCGACGCAGGTGAGTATCTCGACGCCCTTCGCATGCAGGCGGTGATAGATGCCCTGCCGATTGATGAGTGAGCAGTCGGAGGCGATGCGCTCGCGAGGCGTGACCAGCGTCACCCGTTCGAAGCGCTCAGCGAAGAGTTCGGCGGCCGCGTAGGTCATCTCGGTGTGGTCACGGTCCACGACGACGATGCGGCCGGGTTCGCGGCCGGTGCGCTCCAGCATGTCGCGGGCCAGGGTGCGCAGATCCGGTACCAGCTCGTCTTCGGCGAACTCCGCCGGCACGAAATCCGGCACCGCCATGCGGGAACCGGTGGCGAGCAGCACGTGGTCCGGCTTCAGGGCCAGGACGTCGTCGGCCCTGGCGAGCACGCCCATCTCGTAACGCACGCCGGCGGCCTTGCCGGCCAGGTACTGGTAGTCGTAGATGCTGGAGAGATTCTCGCCGCCGGGCAGCTCCGCGTGCAGCCGCGTCTTGCCGCCGGGCTCGTCGGAGGCCGAGAACAGGGTCACCCGGTGACCCCGCCGGGCCGCCGTGTGGGCCGCTTCCATGCCCGCGATGCCGCCGCCGACGATGACGACGTGTCGCGGCCGCTTTGCCGGCGCGGGCTTCCAGGCGGCCTCGTCCGGCGTGCCCACCCGGGGGTTATTGTCGCACTCCAGCCCGCCGCCCTCGATGATGGCGCGCCAGCAGGTGTTGCAGGAGACGCAGTAGCGGATCTCCGCCTCGCGGCCGTGCTCGGCCTTCGTGCCGAAGGCGGGATCGGTGATCAGCGGGCGGCCGAGGAAGGCCAGGTCTGCCGTGCCGTCGGTGAGCGCCCGCTCGCATTCGTTCGGGTCGGTGATGTAGCCGATGGCGCCGGCGGGGATCTGCGGCGCCACCTGCCTGAGCTCCCGGATGTGGCCGAGATACGGATGGCGCTCGCCGTGAGCATCCGGCAGGTGGCGCCAGAGCGAGTTGGCGTGCGCGCCCCAGGCCCAGGTCCAGTAGTCCACCTCCCCGGTGGCGGCCACGATCTCCGAGATGCGCCGGGCCTCTTCGAGGCCGATGCTGCCCGGCACGCCGTCGTCGCCGGGCAGTTTCACGCCGATGATGAACGGCCGTCCGCAGGCGGCGCGGATGGCTGCGATCAGCTCGGTCAGGAAGCGGGCGCGGCCGGCCAGGTCACCGCCGTATTCGTCCTCCCGGCGGTTGGACCAGGCGGAGAGGAACTGGTGGAAGAGATGGCCGTGGCCGGCTGAGATCTCCACGCCGGACCAGCCGGCGCGCTTCAGCCGCGCCGAGCCGGCCGCCCACTCGTCGATCATCTGCCGGATCTCGCCCGGCGTGAGTACCCGCGGCACCGTCCAGCTGAGATCGTCCGGCAGCGCCGATGCGCCCACGGCGCCCTCGTTGCGGCCGACGGCGTGGCGGCCGCGGCCCGAGTCCTGCACCTGGCCGAGCAGCCGGGTGTCGGCCCCTTCCACCGCTTCCGCGACACGTGCCAGCGAGTCGTACGCCCGGTCGTCCCAGACCCTCAGCCGATACGGCACCCGGTTCACCGAAGTCATGGCGACGGGCTCGGTGACGATCAGGCCGGTGCCGCCCCGGGCACGGGCGCCGTGGTAGTTGATGAACTGCTCGGTGGGCTCGCCGTCGCGGACGAACTTCGTGAGGATGGAGGCATGGGCCAGCCGGTTGCGCAGGCGCAGGCCCCCGATCTCGACCGGGCTGAAGAGGGCGGGATAGGCGGTGTCGCCGGCGCTCACGCGGGACGGCGTGCCGTCACGCGGCGCGGACCGATTTCGAGTCCCCGGTCGAGTCTTCCCTGTGTCCGCTCTCTTCGCCGGCCGGCGCCGCTTCCCGGGCGTCGCGGCTGCCGGACTCGACCGTGCGCAGCACGGTGGAGAGCAGCCGCTCGCGTTCGGCGGTGAGCCAGGCGTCGTCCTCGTCGCTGATCTCGTAGCGCTCGATGCCCTCGCCCACGGCGAGCCCGTTCTGCTCGAGCACGCGCTCGGTGACATAGAGCCGCTCGCGCAGCGTGGCCACCTCGGCCGTGAGTTCCATCACCATGCTCAGAAGCTCGTCGACGCCCTCCGCCTCGAAGAAGCGGTTGCGGCGGCCGCGGGCCATGCGGGGTAATTCTGCAGACATGTCTTTCTCCTCTCGGGCGCCGGGGCGCGGCTCAGCGGCTCAGGCCTGCTTCCAGGCGCCGAAGGCGTACCAGCGCGTCCCCTTCGGGTCCATGCGGCCGGTCTGGCTGTCGAACAGGGCGGGCTGGTCCACGCCCTCCCGGAAGGCCGCCTCGCCGACGAAACTGTACCGCGGCAGGGTGGCCTCGATGAAGTCCTCCGCTGCGAAGCCGGCGCCGGTGCACAGCCCCTGGTAGTCCTGGTCGCGGAACGGCTTGTAGAAGGGCTCGTTGTTGTAATAGCTGTCCCAGTCCAGATAGAAGCTCTCGTAAGGCGCCATGCGGGAGTTCGGCGGCAGCTCCATGTTCCACAGCACGCCGCCCGGCTTCAGCACCCGGTATGCCTCGCGGAAGTAGGCATGGATGTCTTTTAGCGGCAGCTCGTGCAGGAACATGGAGGAGAACACCACGTCGAAGCTCGCGTCCGGGTAGTCGAGCTTGGTCGCGTCCATCTGGCGGAAGTGCACCGGCACGCCCAGGCTCTTCGCCCGTGCGCTCGCGTAGCGCAGCACGCCCGGGGCGACGTCGATGCCGTGTACCTCGGCCTCCGGGAAGGTACGCGCCCAGGGCAGCGTGTTGTGGCCGATGGTGCAGCCGCAGTCGAGGATGCGCCGCGGGCGGAACTCCGGGTACTTCAGCCGGATGTAATTGGACAGCGTCTGGCCGATGTCGTCCAGCTCGCGGCCGAACTGGCCGAAGGCGAACACGTTGATGGAGTGGTCGTAGAGGGCGCCGGCCGCGACGTCGTCGTCGCCGTATTCGGCGTGATAGCTGCCCGGCGCGAGATGCACGTCGATCTCCGTCACGTTGCGGGGTACCTCGAAGTCCGGGTCGAGGGTGAGCGAGCCGCCGGCCCGGTCGTCGTCGTCGCGCAGCGCGCGGGCCTGATCGGCCAGCTCCGCGATGCGCCGCTCCACGCCCGGGATCACCGAGGCGAACACCATCTCCTGGGCGTTCGTGCGTACGGCGCTGTAGAAGCGGAATGCACGCGTCCCGCGCATGGCCTTGTGCACCTCCGGACCGTCGGACGGAGAGCGGCCGTGCTCGCGCTCGAACGCGGGCAGCACCTCTTCGTCGTATTCGGCGCGCATGTGTCCCGCCAGGCGGGTGAGCACGTGCCGGCGCAGGCCGGAGACGAACTCCTGCCGGGCCCGTTCGTCGCGGGTGGGGGCGGGCTGCAGATCGTGAGGCTGTGGCTGAATCATCCTTCGCGTCCTCTGCTGAGCGGACCCGGATTTTCTCGAAATTGGCTTTCTGTTGTCAAACACAAATACTTTTTGTATAAGAGGCATGAAGTTCTGTACCGGGAGCCGAAGCCATGACGACACCCATCACCACCATCATCGTGTTGTTCAACCTGAAACCGGACGCCGACCCGGCCGCCTACGAGCGCTGGGCCGCCGAGACCGATCTGCCGACGGTGCGCAATCTCGCCACCACCGACGGCTTCGACGTCTACCGCACCACCGGCGTGCTGGGTTCCGACGCGCCGGCGCCCTACCAGTACGTGGAGATGATCCGCGTGAGCGACATGGCCGGGTTCGCGAGCGAAGTGGCCACCGAGACCATGCAGAAGGTGGCGAGCGAGTTCCGCAGCTTCGCCGATAACCCGGTGTTCATGCTCAGCGAGGAGGTCGCGTGATGCGAGGACTGGAAGGCAAGGTCGCCGTCTGCACCGGCTCGGGGCGGCGCGAGGGCCTCGGCGAGGGCATCCTGAAGCGTCTCGCGGCGGAGGGCTGCAGGGTGGTGGTCACCGATCTCGGCCGGCCGGACGAGGGCCTGGACACGGGCAACATCGGCACCACCGAGGAGATGGAAGCGGTGGCCTCGGGGCTGCGCGAGGCCGGCGCCGAGGCGGTGGCGCTGCCCTGCGACGTGCGCGACGAGGCCCAGGTGCAGGCACTGGTGGACGGCACCGTGCAGGCGTTCGGACGGCTGGACATCCTGGTGAACAACGCCGGTGTGGGTTACATGATGAAGCACACGGCCGAGCTCACGCTGGAAGAGTGGCAGCTGGTGCTGGACGTGAACCTGACCGGTGCCTTCCTGTGCACCCGTATCGCCGCGGCGCAGATGCGTGCGCAGGGCGACGGCGGGCGCATCATCAACATCGCCAGCCAGGCCGCGAAGTCCGGCTTCCCGCACATGGCGCCCTACGTCGCGTCCAAGCACGGCATGGTCGGGCTGACCCGCACGGCGGCAATTGATTACGCCGGCGACGGCATCACGGTGAACGCTGTCTGCCCGAACCACGTCACTACCGGACTCGGGAAGAAGCAGAACGAGTACTTCGCGAAGTACCGCGGCCAGACCGTGGAGGAGTACCGTGCCGGTCTCCGCAGCCGCATCCCGCTGGGCCGCGTCGGCCTGCCCGAGGACACGGCGGCAGCGACCGCGTTCCTCGCCTCCGACGACGCAGCGTTCATCACCGGCGAGGCGCTGAACGTGAGCGGCGGCGAGGAGATGCATTAATCACCATGTGGGAGGGCTTGCCTTTGTGGGAGGGCCTGCCTTTGTGGGAGGGCCTTCAGGCCCGATTCATCAGACCGGGTCGGGCCTGAAGGCCCTCCTACCGGGTGTCACCATGGAACTAAGGCAGCTCGAGCGCTTCCTCGCAGTGGTCGATCACGGCACGCTGGCCGCCGGCGCGCGCGAGCTCGGCCTCACCCAGCAGGCGCTGTCGGCCAGCCTGTCGGGGCTGGAGAAGGAGCTCGCGGTGCGGTTGTTCGACCGCGGCCCCGGCGGCATCACCCGGCTGACGGCCTACGGCGAGGCGCTCGTGACCCACGCCCGCTCGCAGATCGCGGCGGACCGGCGCGCCCGCGAGGCACTGAGGAGCCTCGCCGACGCGGAGACCGGCACGGTGACGGTGGGCATCGGCGAGACCTTCGCCGGCGACATCATCGCGCCGGCCGTGAGCCGTGTGCACGCGGCGCGGCCGAAGCTGCGCATCAACCTCATCGAAGGCTATTCCGAACAGATCCTGGAGCGGCTCTACGATGGCGAGTTCGACTTCGTGGCCGTCGGCGTCGGCGATTTCGCGCTGCAGGACGGATTCCGCGCGGAGGTAATCTACTCGGCGAACGACGTCGTGGCCTGCCGGCCGGGACATCCGCTGGCGCGCAAGCGCCGGGTCCGCCTGGAGGACCTGGCCGACTACACCTGGGTGGTGCCCTACTCCCGCCCCTCGGACGTGGAGGTGATCGCCGAGACCTTCGTGGCCGCGGGCCTCGAGCCCCCGACCCGCTTCATCGGCTCGGATGCTTACCGTATCGGCATGAAGCTGCTGGCCGCGAACGACTTCCTGCTGATGACCTCACCGGCGCTGGTGACGAGCCGGCTGGCGAAAGAGACCTGGGGCGTGCACATCCTGCCGGTCGACCGGCCCACTGTCAGGCGCAACGCGAGCCTGGTGACGCCGACGGAGCGGCCGATGACGCCCGCCGCCGCGGCCATGCTGGCCGAGGTACGCGCCGCCGCCGGCCACTACGGAGGCAGCTGACTCGACTCGCTATCGAGTTGCGGGTCCCCGTCAATATTCAGAAGCCGCGGATCACGAAGAGGCGGAAGTCGCCGTCGTCGGCCGCATCCGAGACGCCGAAGAGATAGCTCGCCAGCAGCGACCAGTCGCGTCCGATCTTCGCCTTCAGCACGGGACCGATCTGGTGCTCCTGCTCGTCGAAGCTGCCCGTGTCCGCCGTGGTGTTCAGGTCGTTGAACATCTCCACGCCGAGACGCATGCCGTTGCCGATCGTGCGGGTGACCTGGGAGCGGGTTTCCAGCAGCAGGCCCGGTGCGGCGCCGGCGCCGGTCTGGCGCGCGACGAGCGCATTGGCCCGGAGCTGCCAGCCGCCGTCCAGGTCAAGCTTGCCGGTCCAGCCCAAGCGGAACCGGTTCGGCCCCTCGTCTCCGGCCTGGGCCTCGAATCGCAGCGCCGCGTCCCAGCCCGCGTCCTGGTCTTCCAGGTACTGCCACTGCACCTCCAGCCGGGTGTAGCTGAGATCCAGGGTATCCCCGCCGACGCTGCGCTGGGCGGCAAGGATGCGGGCGCGCCAGCTGTCGTTGAAGGCCTGCTGGTAATGCAGCCGGTGGGAGAAGACCTCGGGTGCCGGTTCGTCCTCCGGCACGAAGCTCACGCGGTATTCGGCCTCCCGCTCGCCGTCGTCGACGTCCGGGCTGAAGACGTTGCTGGTATTGGCCGCGGCCGTGGCGGGGAGCAGCAGGAACAGGGCGAGTATTCGAATCATGAAGACGGCTTGGTAATGGCAAGGACAGCGAACTCATCCGCCAGTTTGGTCCGCTGCCCGTGGAAACAAAGAATCCGGCGCGGGGNCCCCGCGACCGGCTCCGCAATCCCTGCGGAGTGGATGGCCGGTATACCGACCTAGGGGACTCGATGCAGGCTACCGCCTTATTCCGGGGCGACCAGCAGACGGCCGTTCAGCGGCAGCACGGGGCGGGCGTTGTTGCCCATGAAGCCTTCCATGGCCGCGATCTGGGCGGCGCTGGCCTCAACGGTGTCCTCCGCCACGTGCCAGTTCACGCCCTCGGAGCACGGCGGGGTGGTGAGGGAACCCATGTAACGGAAGACCTCGATCTCGTCCGGCAGCATGCCGTTGGGGTCGAACGTGGCGCCCTTGATGTCCTCGGCGTCGGCGCCCACCTTGCCGGCGTTGTCGATGAGCGTCTGCAGCTCGACATTCGCCTCGCCTTCCTCGAACAGGATGCCGAGCACGCCGAGCTCGCCCTTGTCGGTGGCATGCACGAAGTGCGCGACCAGCGGATAGTGCTCACCGCCGATGGTGTGCTCGCTGGGCGTGTGGAAGTGCACCTGGATCAGCGAGAACACCTTGCCGCCGCTGGTCATGTAGGAGCCTTTGCCGAAGTTCGCCTGCACCGTCTTGCCGTTGTTGAACATGTTGAGAGGCGCCGACTCCCAGTCCACGGACACCTCCAGGTCGCCGACGGCACCGGCCTGGCCCAGGTCGATGGGCGACTGCATCAGACCCTTTTTGCAGACCTCGTAGGCCTCAGACAGGTCGCCCCAGTTCTCGGGGCCGGTCTTGCCGGAATAGCCCCATTCGGCGGAGCCGCCGGCCGCCAGCGCGGGAGCCGACAGCAATAGGGAGAGCCCGGCACCGGCCAGGATGTTGGTGGTCTTCTTCATGGCATTATTGCCTCTCGAAAGTGTTGGCTCGGGGGGATCTGCCGCCGCATGCTACGGCGTGGGGCAGAAGCAACAAGCCGTTTCTGCCGATGAGAAAGACAGGCTATACCTGATGATTAGCAGCCTTTCATCGGTTTCTTCCATAGGTTTCATGACTGCTCACCCACTCTTCGGCCACGACGGCGGCGCCCAGGGAGATCTCGCCGCAGAGCACGGTGGCCGCGATGATCTCCGCGAGCTTGCGGGCCTTGCCGGGTCCGTAGCAGCCGAGCGACTCCAGGCACTCGCGCTGGGTGGCCAGCCCCGTGCCGCCGCCGTAGGTGGCGACGATCAGCGACGGCAGCGTGATGGAGTAGTAGAAGTCACCCGTGCGCGTGACCTCGGCGTAGGTGAAGGCGGCGTGGGACTCGGCCACGTTGGCCTCGTCCTGGCCGGTGGCGATGAAGGTGGCGGCGATGGCGTTGGCCGGATGCACGCCGTTGTAAACGGCGCCGGCCATGAGCGCGCCCAGCTGGGACACGCGCCGCGTGGCGAACAGCTGCTCGGCGGAGACCCGCATGCGGTCGCGCAGCAGCGCGTCCGGGATGGTCACCTCGGCGATCACGCGCTTGCCCCGGCTGTGCAGGGAGTTGAGCGTGGAGTGCTTCTTGTCGGTATCCATGTTGCCCGACAGGTAGTACTCCACGCGTCCGTATTGCTCGACGATCCAGTGGCAGGCCGCCAGCGCCGCCTTGCCCGCCATGTTCTGGCCGGCCGCGTCGCCCGTAGTGAAGTTGAAGCGCAGGTAGAGCATGCGGCTGGCCGCATACTGCTCGATGTCGCGCAGCTTGCCGACGCTGGTCGTGGCCTCCGCCGCCGCCTTGATGCCGGCGAAGTTCTCGGACACCCACTCGCCGAAAGCGCGGGCCTCCCGCGCGCTCGGGAAGACGAAGACCGGCGCGCGCTGCATGGCATCGTCGGCGATGGTGGTGGTAATGCCGCCCGCCTCGCGGGTGATGCTCATGCCGCGGTTGTAGCTCGCCACCAGCGTGCCCTCGGTGGTGGCCATGGGCACGTAGAACTCGCCCTCGGCGTGCTCGCCGTTCACCAGCAGCGGGCCGGCGTAGCCGACCGGCATCTGCGCGACGCCCGTGAAGTTCTCGATATTGCCACGCAGCGTGGCAGGGTCGAGCGAGTAGCTGGCGAGATGGGTAAAGCGGGTGCCGGTCTGCTCGGTGATGAACTCCCGGCGGCTGCGCACCGCCTCCTCGGAGTAATCGTTGTCGCGATCGCGGGGGATTCTCGGCATGGCTGCCTCCGTTCTTGTTGTTTTGGCGAATTATATCGGAACGATATCGGATCGATATCGGATCGGGCCTGAAGGCCCTCCTACGTGATTATCGAGGTGATCCATGCGTCCAGCCGTTGCCATAATCACTGCCGTCGTCTCTTTGATGCTGACGGGGATCGCCATGGCCTACGAGGAACCGGAGTACCAGGTGCTGGCCGAGCGCCAGGAGTACGAGATCCGCGCCTACGAGTCCTACCTGGTGGCCGAGACGGTCGTGGAGGGCGATTACGGCGAGAGCGGCGGCAGAGGGTTCCGCATCCTGGCCGGCTACATCTTCGGCGACAACCAGGCGTCGGAGAAGATGGCGATGACGGCGCCGGTGACGCGGGAGCCGGCGGAGAGCGTGAAGATGAACATGACTGTGCCGGTGATCTCCGAGCGCGTGGCCGGGGCGCAGCGCTACCGCTACCAGTTCGTGATGGAGCGGAAGTACACCCGCGAGACGCTGCCCGTGCCGGACGACGAACGGGTGACCATCCGCGAGATACCCGCACGCACCATGGCCGTGCACCGTTACTCGGGGCGCTGGACGGCGTCCAACTTCGAGAAGCACACGTCGATCCTGCTCCGCGCGCTCGAGCGCGACGGCATCGAGATCGTCGGCACACCCCGGTCCGCCGCCTATAACGCCCCGTTCACGCCGCCGTTCCTTCGCCGCAACGAGATACTGGTGGAGATCGACCCGAACACCCTGTAGGAGGGGCTTCAGCCCCGACCGCGGTGTCGCGCCTGAACGCGCTCCTACAATGTCCCCGTAGGAGGGGCTTTAGCCCCGATCCCTTGAGCAATCGGGCCTGAAGGCCCTCCTACGGCCGTTACGCCGCCAGCGGCGTCGGGTTCACCAGCCGCTCGAAGTCGGCATAGGCCATGCGGATCAGCTCGCTGTGGGAGCCGGCGTTGAAGGCGATCTCGTCGTCCTCCCTGAGTGCCGCCGAAACGAACACCTTCATGTCGTAGAGGTTGCCGAAGGGCGGCATCGCCCCGGTCTCGCAGTCCGGGAAGCGCTCCTTGAACTCGTACTCGCCGGCGAGTTCCACCTCGTCGGCGCCCAGTGCCTCCGTCAGATGCGCGAGCTTCACGTGGTCCGACGCCGGCACCACGATCATCGCCAGTTCGCCGTCGATCTTCACCATCACCGTCTTGGCCAGCTCCTTGCCGGGGATGTGCGCCCGTTCGGCGATCTCCTGGGCGGTGAAGGCGGGCGAATGGCCGATGGTGACGTACTTGACGTTCTCTCGGTCGAGGAATTCCTTCAGTCTGGTAACAGGCATGGCCGTCTCCTTGTCTCCCGCGGGAAACCGGGCAGGCCCGGGCCTGCCCGGACAAGACCACGATAACGCGTTGCCGTGCGCCGGGAAACCGTCGGAATCTGCATATGCGCGCCCGCCCGCAAGAGCCGCTCAGGCTCCCTCCACCAGAAGCTGGCCGAGCATGCCGAGGGCGAAACCGAGCACGGCGCCGAGACTGGGGCCCCAGTGACGCTCGAGACGGGACTGGGGCGCGATATCCTGAAAAAGCAGATAGAGGATTCCCCCTGCGGCGAACAACATCACCGCTCCCAGGGCTACCGGGTAGTCCGGGCCCCAGTACCAGCCCACCAGCCCCACCGCCGGGCCCAGCAACGTGAGCCAGGCCATTTTCACCAGGGTGCGGTCGGGGCCCGACTTGCCCGCGGCTGCCAGTTCCCGGTAGGCGTTGAAGCCCTCGGGCAGGTTCTGCAGACCGATGAGCAGTGCCAGCAGCGGTGCGGCGCCGGCGCCCGTGGCGAACATCCCGCCCAGCGCGAGGGACTCCGGCAGGTAGTCCATGAGCATCGCGCTCAGCTGAGGGGTCTCACGGCGGCGTAGCCCGAGATAGCGCTCGACGGCGAAGAAGACACCGCCGCCGGCGATAAAGGCCGCGCAGGACAGCACCGCCGAATCCGTGTAGTCGCTGCCCTCAGGCACGAGGACCAGAGCCACGGCGGAGACGAGTACGCCGCCGCCGAACGCGATCACGCCGTGGCGGAATTCCCGCTCCAGCCACTGCGGCCGGATACGCTCCAGCCGGGCGAAAAGACCGCCGACGACGATGCAGGCGCCTGCACCGGCGGTGCAAAGCAGCATGATCACGATGTCCCGCAACGGGCTGTTCCCCGAGGGCCTACTCCGCCGCGTCGGCGGGACGGTAGCTCGCGTAGTAGTTCACCAGGGCGCCGATGTCGCCCGGCTCGAGCTCGGCCAGCTCGTGGGCCATGGCCGGCAGCAGGGCTTCCCGGTCGCCGGCGAGATAGGCCTCGATGGCGAAGCGCAGATAATCCTTGCGCTGACCGTGCAGCGGTATGCCGATGGCGAACCCAGCCTGCCGGCTGTCCGGCCGTGCATGGCAGGCCCCGCAGTGCTGGCGGTGCAGCGCGGCGCCCTCCTCGGCCAGTGCCTCGTCGAAGGCCTGGTCGAGCGCCTGGCGCTCCTTGGCGCCGTAGTAGTTGGCGATGGCGAACACCGTGTCCTCGTCGAGCTCTGCCACCGTCTCGCACATCTTCGGCTCCCGCACGCAGCGCCGGGCGCCGTCGATATAGGCGAAGACGGCCTCCTCGATGTGCCCGGCGGGTATGCCGGCGAGCACGGGAATCATGGGATCGCCCTTGCCCATGCCGTCCGCGCCGTGACATTCGGCGCAGGTGTCCACCGCGTCGGGCCGGGCCGTTGCGATAGCCGGCAGAACGAACAGTGCGAGCAGGCAGAAGCGGAATTGCTGTTTCATGCCTCACCCCCGAGACGTTGCTTCCCTTGTGAGACTTTAGGCAGTGAAAGAGCGCCGGGGAATAAGGGGATGACGCGGCACGCGCTCAGGAAGCCGCCAGGCCGGCGGCGGCGATGCCTCCGCCGGCGAGCAGCAGCACCGCGCCCAGCGGCTCGCCGATGCGCCGGCCCCAGCTCGCGTTCTTCTCCACCGCCATGATCAGCCCCAGCACGAACATCCACAGGAGATTCGCGCTGGCCGCGGCGAACATGAGCAGCATCAGCGCCCAGCAGCAGCCGGCGCAGAACACCCCGTGGTCGACGCCGATGCGCCAGGTCCGACGCGCATCTCCCGCGTTCGCGCTCCAGCGCGACAGCACGAAGCCCAGCGGGGCACGGCACTGCTCCAGGCAGCGGTACTTCAACGCGGAGAACTGGAAGGCGCCGGCCAGCAGGAACAGGCCGGCGGCGGGCGCCCAGGCCGGAAGCGACAGCTCCAGCAGGCCGAACGCCCGGCCCGCGGCAAAGACGAGCGCGCCGAGGATCGCCCACACG
Source organism: Lentisalinibacter orientalis (assembly GCF_040706535.1). Taxonomy (NCBI): domain Bacteria; kingdom Pseudomonadati; phylum Pseudomonadota; class Gammaproteobacteria; order Woeseiales; family Woeseiaceae; genus Lentisalinibacter; species Lentisalinibacter orientalis. Next base: position 1,031,827 of record NZ_JAPDRJ010000001.1, on the reverse strand, counting down.
ACCAGATAGCCGACGGTGAAGACGCCGACCAGGGCCGCCGCGTGCCGGCGGCGGCGCACCAGCCGGCGGAATATCTCCGCCAGGGGGAACGTGCTCGGCAGCATCATGGCCACCGTCATGAGTGTCCAGCCGACCACGAATGCGGCGGCCGTCACTGGCAGCGGCAGGGCATGGCCGGCATGGGCGTGCGCGCCGCCGTGGGCGTGGAACAGGGCGCCCCAGGGAGTCCGTTCCAGCCACCACAGCAGCGCCCAGGCGACCGCGACGGTCCCGCCGAGCGAGACCGCGAGCCAGCTCTGATAGCGGGTGTTCGGGTACATGCGACGACCAAGCCGCGGCGCCCTGCCGCGGGCGCACGCGCTGCCGCCGGGTCAGGCGGCCTCGTCGTAGTCGAACACGAACGGCCCGGATATCGCGTTGTGGCCCGAGATATCGATGTCCTGGCCCAGCTCCTCGCTCTTCTGGCGGTAGCGGGTCGCCTTGCCGACGTAGGCAGGCGAGCCCGGGATGGTCGAGAAGACGGAACCCACCAGTTTGGTCGGCTCGCCGCTCGGGCCCACGTAGGGCTCGAGATCCGCCTCGACGACGTCACCGATGCTGAACCGGCCCTTGCCCTCTTCCACGTCGCAGACGATCGGCGCCCGGCGCACGTCGATGAGCTCGCTCACCAGCTGCGCGAGGTCGGCGATGGGCCCGCCGGCTTCGCCGAGGAAGACGCGGCGCAGCGCGGCCTCCTGCTCGTCGGTGGCCGTGTCGTTCAGATACGCGATCTCCCGCCAGTTGCCATCGAACACGTTGCCGGGGATGTGGACCACGCCGACCCAGGTCAGGCCGGAGACATCCACGCCGTCGATCTCGCCGCTGCGGATGTGGTAGGCCAGCGAGGAATCGCAGGTGCCGCCGTCCGGGTTCTCGCCCACCCAGCACGGACACAGCGTTTCGCAGGTGCAGACCTCGAGGAGGTCGCCTTCCAGGTGATAGGGCATTTGAATCTCTCCCCCGCGCGTCGCGGGAACCGCGCCTGGGCAGGTGAGTCCCGCGACGGATTACGCGGATTTGCGTATGTATGGCCCGAGGCTAACGCCGCGCCGTCGGGCGGGTCAAACGGGCCGGCGCCGGATGTTAGCCTGCGGACATGTATCCGCAAGCCACAGGAGTCCGACCATGACTGTCCCCGTATGGGTATTGCTCGCCTTCGCCGGTTGGACGCTGCTGACACTGACCGCCACCGTCGGCCTGTACCGGTGGGGCCACATACTGACCGGGCGGGCGTCCCTCAGCGAATGGAATCCGGACGTGCCCCAGGGCAGCGACTGGTATCGCCGCGCGATGCGGGCGCACATGAACTGCGTGGAGAATCTGCCGGTCTACGGAGCGATCGTGGTGGCGCTGGTGGCCAGCGGCACGACCGGGCCGAGTCTCGACCTGCTGGCGATCGTGCTGATCGTCGCGCGGGTGTGCCAGACGCTGCTGCACATCGGCACAAAGCCCGGCGAGTTCACCGCGGGGCTGCGATTCGCGTTCTTTCTTGTGCAGCTGGTGTGCATGGTGGCCATGGGCGGCATCGTGGTCGCCCGCGCCCTGTAACGCAGGCACTGTAACGCAGGCCGTCTCAAGCAGTCCCTGGGAAGCAGCCCCGATGGATCAGCCGCCGAAGCCCTCGCCCTCGTCCGCCTCGCTCATGCGGATGAGCCGGCTGTCGGCCACCGCGGCCTGGCGGTGCTTCACGGCCTTCCGGTAGTCCGGGTCGGTGACCATCTCCAGGAAGGCGCCGGCCGTCGGATAGCGGGCCACGAACACCAGGTCCCAGTGCTTGTCCGAGGGGCCGATCACCATCAGCTCCGGCTTCGCCCGCCAGACGATCTCCCCGCCCACGCGGCGGAAGATCGGGCCGCTGTCCCGGCCGTAGGCGGCGTAAGCCTCGGCGCCGGTGGCCTCGCGGCCGTCCGGGTAGGCGGCTTTGTCGCGGAAGCGCAGGAAGTTCAGCATCAGTATGGGTTGATCCCGGGGCAGATCCTTGAAGGCCTCGAACTGATCGCGTTCCGGGTCGATGTATCCGGTCATGGTGCGGCTCCCACAGTCAGCGGAGCCGGCAGGATAGCAGAGCGACGGCAGCCCGCCGGCATTGACGCAAGCGAGTGTCGGCCCTATTATTCACCGAAAAGTATTAATTAAAACGATGCGAACCAACGACGTTCTGGACAACACGATGATCGCCCTCGCGGACCCGGTGCGAAGACGCATCCTTCAGCGTCTCGAGGCGGGCGAGGCACGGGTGACCGACCTGGCCGCGCCGTTCGACATCTCGCTCAACTCCGTCTCGAAGCACATCCGGCTGCTGGAGCGCGCCGGCCTGGTGCGCCGGCGGCGGGCCGGGCGCGAGCATTTTCTGTCGCTGGATCCCGCGCCGCTGGATGCGGCCGCGGCATGGATAGAGGAGCGGCGGCGATTCTGGGCCGGACGGCTGGATGCCCTGGAAGAGGCGATCGCCGCGGACGGGCACAACACGGGGGAGTGAAGCATGAACGAGTACGGTGAATGCCATGCGCCGGGCTGTATCCGCTTCGAGCGGCTGCTGCGCGCGCCGGCCGACTTGGTCTGGCAGTACCTGGTGGATGCGGAGAAGCGCTCGCGGTGGCTCGCGGACGGCGAGTTCGAGCTGCGCGCGGGTGGGCGGGCCGAGTTCGTGTTCCGGAACGGGGATCTCTGCCGGCCCGGCGACGGGCCGCCGGAGAAGTACCGGTCGCTGTCCGGGGAGGCGCGGCTCGAGGGCCGCGTGCTGGAGGTGGACGCACCGTCGCGCCTGGTCCTCGAGTGGCCGTCGGATCACGGGCCGCCGAGCATAGTGACGTTCGAGCTGGAGCCGCGGGGCGGCGAGACGCTGCTGAGGCTGACCGAGACCGGACTGGCCGCGCGCGGCGACCTGCTGGGTGCCGCCGCCGGCTGGCATGCCCACCTCGACATACTGGCGGCGCTGGCGGGCAGTGCCCCGCCGCCCTCGTTCTGGTCGAACCATACCCGGCTGGAAGCCGAGTACGGACTCCGGCTGTCCTGAGCGGCCGATCCGGTCAGTAGCCGTCGCCGATGGGCGAGCCGGGCGGCACCGTGGTCTCGGGCAGCTGTTCGACGTAGGCCGGGTCGTCGCCGAAACGCTCGATGTCCTGACGGGCGGCGGTGCAGGCGGCCCGCCAGCGCGCATCCATGCGGCCATCCAGGCGGTCTTCGAGCCAGTCGTCGAGATTGTCTATGGCGCCGGTGGCGAGCATGCGCACGGCGGGGTCGGCGTCCTCGTCGGCAGCCAGGCGCATGAGAGCGTGCAGCGTCTGGCGGTTGGTGCGCCGGTGGATGAGGCCCTCCATGCGATCGCGGCGGTCTGCATACCAGGTGGCTTCCAGCACGGCGTCGACCAGCTCGGCGAAACCGGGCAGGTCCGCGTCCGCCGCATGCTGGCGCTCCAGGCGGGCGGCGCGAGCGGGGTCGAGCAACGCGGCCAGGGTGAGGGCGACGGCGCTTTCGGCCGGCCCCACCGGGTCGAAGGTGTTGCCGGTCTCGCGCGGGAAGAGTTCGCGGTTCGGGGCGTAGCCGGGCGGCCGTCGCGGGATCAGCTCGACGATGCGGTCCGGCAGGCGCAGGACGGCGGGGTCGAGCAGTGCGATGAGGGCGTCGATGGCGGCGCGCTGGCGCTCAGCGGGCACCTCGGCGGTGATGCGCTGGCCGTCGCCTCGCAGGGCGTAGTCGAAGTAGCGGCCGCCGATGAGTTTGGAGACCGCGCGGATCTGGTAGCGGTGCAGGAGGTACATGGGTACGAGCACCTCCTCCAGCGTCGCCCAGGGGCGGCCGGGGCGGATGTTGCGCTCGCCGAAGCGCTCGAGCACGACGTCGCGGACGCGCAGGAGGTGTTCGAGTTCGGCGATGGCGTCGGCGCCGTTGTCCCAGAGATTGCCGTCCGGGTGCGGCGTGCCGGTGCCGCGGGCGTCCTCGTCGGCGACGTAGGCGTAGCGGGCGGCGGTCTCCGCCAGGATGCGATCGCGTTCGGCTGCGGCGTCGGCGCCTGGCGGGAAGTCCTGGTAGGCATAGAGGATGGCGCGCTCGTCCCATGCGCCGATGCCGGTGTCGTAGGCGGCGGAGAGATCGATGTCGCCCTCTTCGGTAAGGCGGATCAGCGGGAAGGGGTAGTCCATGACCGAGGCCCGGTCCTGGGTGCTGGCGGCGAAGTTGTGCTCGATGCCGAGGGTGTGGCCGACCTCGTGGGCGGAGAGCTGGCGGATGCGGGCGAGGGCCATGGCGAGCATGGGGTCGTCGTCCGGGGAATAAGTTGGAAAAGTTTCGAAAGCTCGGTCCGGCACCTCATACGGTGCCAGCAGGCCCTCCGCGAGGAGGTAGTCCTGGCGTACGCGCAGCGATCCGAGGGTGACGTGGCCCTTGATGATCTCGCCGGTGCGGGGGTCGAGAACGGAGGCGCCGTAGGACCAGCCGCGGGTGGTGCGGTGCACCCACTGTATGACGCTGTAGCGCACGTCCATGGGGTCCGCGTCCTCCGGCAGCAGTTCCACCCGGAAGGCATCGCGGTAACCCGCTGCCTCGAAGGCCTGGTTCCACCACGCGGCGCCCTCGATCAGGGCGCTGCGTACCGGCTCCGGCGCGCCCCGGTCGACGTAGTAGACGATGGGCTCCACCGGCTCGCTCATCGGCGCGGCCGGGTCCTGCTTCTCCAGCCGGTGCCGGCGGCCGTAGTCCAGCCGCAGGGGCTCGCCGATCTCCGATGCGTAGTCGATGAAACCGTCGTTGCCGTAGCTGAGGCCGATGATGCCCCCGCGGGGATCGTAGGGCAGCGGTTCGTACCCAGGCGGCGGCAGCCGCACGAAGGAATGATGCAGGTGCACGGTGAAGCTGGTCGGGTCCGGGGCGACCGTGGGCAGCAGTTCGCCCTCCGGCTTGCCGATGAAGGTGACCATGGCCTCGGCCTCGCTGTTGTCCGGGAAGGCCTTCGTGCGTGGCAGGTAGACGGCCGAGCGGTCAGCATCCACCGCATAGGTGCCCTCCTCCATGTCCGCCAGGCGGCGGGCGATGCCGTGAGCGTCGCGGAGCAGGAACGGGGTGGCGTCCACGAACACCGCATCGTTGCGCTCCCCCAGCACCTCGAAGCCCCACAGGACCGAGGTGGCGAAAGACTCCGTGGTGGCGGCGCGTTCCGGGGCATCACCGTCGAGGGCCCGGTAGGCCAGGTTATGCTGGACCAGCAGGACGCGGGGACCGACCCGGCGGAACTCGACCAGGCGGGTGGCCCCGAGCTGCCCCCGGTCCAGACCGATGTCGTTGGAGCCCAGGCCCCGGGCCAGCGAGGACTGGTAGATGAAGGGTTCGCCGAAGGCATCCAGCGCGAGCACCAGGCGGCCGCCCTCTTCGTCCCAGTACATGTCGATGAAGCCGGGCATCGCCTGCCATGCGTCTGGCGCGAAGGCCTCCGGAGTCTCTCCGGCGCGGCCGTCGCCGGACTGGCCGGCGGCGAGCGCCGGGACCGCGAGTGTCAGCAGTATCAGCAGGGCTGGCGGCATGAGGCGTCGTGTCATCGTCGTTGTTCTCGTCGCTTCGTCCGGTGCGTTATCTTGCCCGAGAAAGGCGGCTGACTCATCATCGCCGCCAACCGTATCCGCGATGCCGCCCTGTCTCCCGTCGAGCGAATAGGTTGGAAAAGTTGCAAAAGTTCGGTCCGGCACCTGCCCACCTGCCGCCGATCCGGCCGGCTGCAAGCATTACGTATTGCCGCCGCAAGGGCGCTTGCCACAGCATGATGAGTGCAAGGAAGACCGCGAGCGACCGGTCTCACACCGCGGGCGGCGGTGCCGGCGCGGGCGGTTTCGGGAGGAGACATGAATACGCGCAAGACCCCCTCACGGCCAGGGACATGGCCGCTGCTGTCACTCGTCATACCGCTCCTCGTCTTCGTCGTCCCCGCCGGGGCGGAGAATCTGGTGAAGACGTTCACCGGCTCCGGCCCGGACACGACGCCCCGGTTCGAGGTGGAGGGCCCCTGGCGGGTGGACTGGCAGGCCGAGAGCGAGCATCCCCTGCTCGCCGCCTTCTACAGCAACCTGTACGACGCGCAGACCAGCGAGTATCTCGGCTTCATTACGCAGCTCCGCGGCACCGGCACCGGGTCGAAGTTGATCCGCGAGAGCGGCACGTTCCGCATCGGCGTGTCGGGCAACGACGTGGACTGGACGCTCAGGATCGTGGAGCTGAGCGACGCGGAGGCCGCGGCACTGTCCGCCGGGGCCGGCCGGCGTCCGGCCGCCGATCTGCCGGAATCCCGTGGGGAAGCCGGCGCGCTGGTGGCCGCCGGCTCGTTCATCGGCTGGAACGTCGTCGACGAGCGCACGCTGGACCTCGTCACCGGCGAGGACGGTCTCGTACTGGAGGCGACGCTGACCGCCCCGTGCCCGGGCCTGACCGAGACCGGGGAGGTGCTGTTCGTGACGCCGGACACCGGCGCGACGAACGTCTACAACTCGATCCTGCTGGACGACGGCACGCGCTGCTACTTCGAGCGGGTGGTGCCGCAATACCGCTAGGCAATACCGCCAGGCGAAGCGCCTCGCCGACTGCGATAACGACCGGCCGCCGCGGCGATTGCCCCTATTGCCGCGATGGGCCGGCCGCGGCCCGGGCCCGCTCGATGACCCGGTCCAGACGCTCCAGGTGGGACCCCGGCCAGTAGACGCGCCCGCAGCCCGTACAGCGGCGGAAGTCGCGGTAGACGAGGAATACCTGCAGCGGGACCCTCAGGGCGGCCTCCCGGCGGCGCATCGGCACGCACTCGCCGTTGCACTCCAGGCAGCGGGCGTAGGGCTCGAAGTCCGGGCCGAGCTGAAGGGCCCGGACCACCTCCTCCAGCTGGGCCGCCGGCGCTGTAGCGCGCAGCCAGTAGCCGTGGGTCACCCGCCCGTTGCGCAGGATGCCGATATCCCGCGTGAGGATAATTCGGTGCTCGGCGAGGGAGCGGTCGATGATCTCGTCGTCGCCGAGGTCGTTCCGCCACACCGTGTCGTAACCCAGCAGGCGGAGGTAGCGGGCCAGCGTGCCGAGGTGCACGTCCGCGATGAAGCGCGTCACCCGCAAGGGCGCCGGGCGCAGCCGGACCAGGGGCGAGACGTCGAGACGCTCGAACACCGGATAGACGGCCACCCGCTCGCCGCCGCGCAGCCGGTGGCCGAAGTCGACGGACTCGCCGTCGACCAGGATCACGTCGATCTCGGTGTGGGGCACGCCCAGCGCCTCGACGGTGTCCTTGACCGAGGGCGTGTCGGTGAAGCGGTGGACGAAGCTGCGCTTGCGCCGCGCCGTAGGCAGGAAGTCGTTCAGCTCCTCGTAGAAGCGGAACTCCGCCTCGCGCGCGGGTTTGGCATGAGGGTCGTCGGGAGGAGCTGCCATGTGTAATGTAGGAGGGCCTTCAGGCCCGACGCTGTAGGAGGGCCTTCAGGCCCGACGGGGTAGCCACCAGAGTGTAAGCCACCATGCAGGAGACCGCCGTCAACGTCGTCTGGCTCGGCTTCGCCGCGAGCCTCGTGGCCGGGCTGGGCACCGGCGTCGGCGCCGTGGGCGTGTTCTTCGTCCGCCGGCTCACGGACGCCACCGAGGATCTGCTGCTGAGCTTCGCCGCCGGCATCATGCTGGCCGCCTCTTTCTTCTCGCTGCTGCTGCCGGCCATTGCCTACGGCGAGGCGGAATTCGGCGGGAGGCAGGTGGCGGTTGGCGTGGTCATCGCGGGCCTGCTGCTCGGCGCACTGGCGCTGGCCGGCATCCATCGCTACGTACCCCACGAGCATTTCTTCGCCGGGCGTGAAGGCCCGGACACCGCAGCGCTGGAACGCATCTGGTTGTTCATCATCGCCATCACGCTGCACAACTTCCCCGAGGGCATGGCCGTCGGGGTCGGTTTCGCCGGCGGCAACGTCGATAACGGGCTCGCGCTCGCCACCGGCATCGGCATCCAGAACCTGCCCGAGGGCCTGGCCGTGGCCGTCTCGCTGATCGGTGCGGGATACACCCGCCTGCAGTCCTGGCTGGTGGCCTTCCTCACCGGCCTCGCCGAACCGATCGGCGGACTGTTCGGCAGCGCCGCGGTGTCGGTCGCCGGGCCGCTCATGCCCTGGGCGCTGGCCTTCGCCGCCGGCGCCATGCTGTTCATCATCAGCGACGAGATCATCCCGGAGACCCACCGGCGGGGGCTGCAGAACATCGCCACCTTCTCGTTGCTGGCCGGCTTCGTGGTGATGATGTTCCTGGACGCGACGCTGGGATAAATCCTGCCGCGGCACCTTGATCGAGCCGGATCCGCGCCCATGTCTGAAGCATAAGCGCAGAAAAGGAGTACTACGCATGGCCGACAAGAGCACCTATCAGAAAAAGCTGGAAGCCCAGCTCGAGGAATGGAACGCCGAGATCGACAAGCTGCAGGCGAAGGCGAAGCGGCAGCGGGCCGATGCCGAGGCGGACTACTCCGAGGCGATCGAAGACCTGAAGTCCCGCCGTGACGACATGAAGAAGCGGCTCGAGGAACTGAGGGAGGCCAGCGACGACGCCTGGGAGGACATCAAGGCCGGCGCCGAGAGCGCCTGGCAGTCGATGTCCGCGGCCGTTAAATCGGCCACGTCGCGCCTGAAACAGTAGACTGTCCCCCGGGGCGCCGGTCGGGTCCGGCCCGGCCGGCGCCTCTCTATGTCCGCAGATCGCTCACTGTCAGGAACGCAGTCAGCAAGGAGTCCGCAATGGGTTTGCTCGTAGACGGCCAGTGGAAGGACCAGTGGTACGACACGGAGTCCACCGGCGGGAAGTTCAAGCGCCAGGAACAGGCGTACCGACACTGGATCACCGCCGACGGCGAGCCGGGCCCCTCCGGCGAGGGTGGCTTCCAGGCGGAGCCCGACCGCTATCACCTCTACGTCTCGCTGGCCTGCCCCTGGGCCCACCGGGCGCTGATCGTGCGCGCGCTGAAGGGCCTGGAGGAGATGCTGCCCATCTCGGTGGTGCACTGGTACATGGCCGAGCACGGCTGGACCTTCGAGCCCGGTCCCGGCGTGATCCCGGACCCCATCCACAACGTGGAGCGGCTCTATCAGCTCTACCAGAAGGCGGACCCGGGCTTCACCGGCCGGGTAACGGTGCCGGTGCTCTGGGACAAGCAACGCGACACGATCGTCAACAACGAATCCTCCGAGATCATTCGCATGCTGAATACGGCATTCGATGAGCTCGGTGCCGAGGCCGGCGACTATTACCCGGAGCCGCTGCGCGAGGAGATCGACGCGGTCAACGAGCGCGTCTATCACACGCTGAACAACGGCGTGTACAAATCGGGCTTCGCCACCACCCAGGAAGCCTACGAAGAGGCGGTGTATCCCCTGTTCGAGACCATGGACTGGCTGGAGGAGCGTCTCGCCGGCTCACGCTGGCTGGTCGGGAACACCCTGACCGAGGCCGACATCCGGCTGTTCACCACCCTGGTGCGGTTCGACCCGGTCTACCACGGCCACTTCAAGTGCAACGTCCGCCGGCTGACCGAATATCCGAACCTGTGGGGCTTCACCCGGGACCTGTACCAGCACCCGAAGATCCGGGAGACGGTGAACTTCGAGCACATCAAGAAGCACTATTACGCGAGCCACGAGACCATCAACCCCACCCGCATCGTGCCGGTCGGGCCGGAACTCGAGTTCGAGGCCCGGCACGGGCGGGAGGGCATGTAGCCCCGGCGCCCGAGCCCTATTCCCCGGCGTCGGACGCCTGCCGCGTCGGGAACTGCATGAACAGGTCGTGCACCACGTCCTCGATGGCGGGCTTCGGGTTCTCCAGCGACTCGCGGGTGAGCCGGCCTTCGGCCACACCCTCCCAGATGAGCTGCCTGCGCTCGGCATCGACCACGTCGATGTTGGCGGTGCCCACCCGGTAGTGCACGGTGTCCACCTCCTGCTCGTACATCGGCCAGGCGGTGTACAGGCCGTAGCGGTAGCCGTAATAGCCGACGCCCACGGTCATGGACGGGCGGCTGCGCACTTCGCTGCGCTCGCGCACCCGGGTGTAGAAGTTCACGATCAGGTCCGGGTCGGTCTCCACGTAGCGATAGCCGAGCCCCTCCATCTCGTTGCGCACCGCGCCTTTGAAGTGGCTGGTGATGAGCGAGGAATAGCCGGCCCGGTCGGTGCCCAGCTCCTCGGCGAAGCCGAAGGTCTCGTAGCGGGTGAAGTCGACGCTGCGGTCGTAGTCGGTGCGCAGCTGCGGCCCCGTGGCGCAGGCCGCGACGAGTACGCTGCAGGCGATCGCCAGAACCGTGAACAGTCTCCCTGTTCTCGCATGCATGGCATGCCTCCTTGGCATTGAGGGAAGTGGTGGAGCCGAGGAGGATCGAACTCCCGACCTTCGCATTGCGAACGCGACGCTCTCCCAGCTGAGCTACGGCCCCGTGTTTTCGATAGCGCCTATTTTATCGCAGGCGACGCCGGTTTGGACCATTGCCGACGATGGCAATCAGTCGCCGGCGGCCGGTTCCCCGGATTCGGCACCGTTCTCCGGCGGCGGCTGAGCGGCGGCTGCCGGGCGATCGGCGGTCAGGGTCACTTTCATGGCGACCCGGTCGTTGTCGGTCAACGCCGCTTCGGCCGGTTCGGTCACGAGTACCCGGCCTTCCAGCTCGCTGCCCGCGGCCAGTATGGTCTCGCGCAGATTCGCCGCCCGCTCGGCGGCGAGGGCCGCGAGAGCCCCCTCCTCCAGCGGCTGCAGTGGCACGAGTTCGTCCGCGAGGTCGGCGGCGTAGGCGGTGGCGTCGAAACGCGTCTCGCCAGGCTGGGCAGCTTCGCCCCTGCCCTTCTCCGTCTCCACCGCGCGGGTGTTCTCTGCGCGCAGGGCGTCGAGCCGGGACTGCGGATCCTCCACGGTGGCCAGTTCCCGATACAGCGCCTCCAGTACCTCCCGGCGCCGCTCCGCATACATGCCGCCGGCCTCTCCGTCCTGCGCAACGCCGGCCACCCGCTCCGCGACGGCGGCCTCCAGCTTCGCCTCGCGGAGCGCCCGCGCATCGGCCGCCGGCGCCTGCACCGGCGGCAGCTCCAGTACGAGCTGGGGACGCAGGGTCAGCGCCTCGGCCAGATTCGCCGCCTTCTGCACCTCCGGCGGCGTGAGGTCGGCGCGGCCCGGCAGGAAGGTCACCTGCTCGAGCTCGCTGGCCTCCACGCCGAGCAGGTTGCCGAGCAGGGCGAACGGGGAGGTGGCGATCTTCACGATCAGGTTGCCCAGTGCCTTCATCACGATTCCGCCGATGCTGAACTCGGGATCGTCGACCTCACCGGTGATGGGGATATCCACGTCGATGGTGCCGCTCGCGTCCTTCAGCAGGGCCACGGCGAGTCCCAGCGGCAGGCTCATGGCGTCGGGGTGATCCACCTTCTCGCCCAGCTCGAATTCCCGCAGCACGATGTTGTTGTCGCCGACGAGGCGACCGTCGGTGAGCCGATAGCCGAGATCCAGATCCAGCCGGCCGCTGGCGATCTTGCGCCCGGCGAACGGCACCGAGTAGGCCGAGAAGCGGGGCATGGCCACGTTCTCGAACTCCGCGCGCAGGTCCGTATTCTCGGCCGGCGCCAGGGGCGTGACGCTGCCGGTGATCCGCAGGAAGCCGAACTCGTCCACCGTACCCTCCAGCGATACCGAGGACGGTTCGGCACTGGCCGTGGCAATCGTGGAGAGCTCGCCGTTCAGCCCGGCGATCTTCACGCTGAACGGCAGCGGCAGCGAGCGGTCGGCGAAGTCGGCGGCGCCGTCGGCGATCACCACCCGGCCCACCATCACGCGGATCGGCAGCTCCTCGCCTTCCGCCGCGGACGGCCCGGACTCGGCCGCGGCCGCCCCGTCGCCGGCCGGCTCACTCGCGTCGGCATCGGCGTCGGCATCGGCATCGGCGTCGGCATCGGCATCGGCATCGGCGTCGGCGTCGGCATCGGCCTCGCCCTTCGCCACCCGACCGAGGTTCACGCGGCCCTCTTCGGTAATGAGGATGTCGCCGTAAGGCCGCTCCAGGCGCACCTCGGAGACCTCGAGGTCCCGGTTCGCCAGGCTGAAGACGATGCCGCTGGCGACCACCCGGTCCCAGCTGCCGAGCCGGGTGCCGAGGTCGGTCTCGGTGATCAGGAAATCCCTGACAGCGACGTCGCCCTCGAAGCGCAGCGGATCGTCCGGGGAGGTGGCCAGCCGGGCATCGGCGTCGAGCAGGCCGGAGTCCAGGCTGACGTCCGCGAGCGGCTGGATGTACGGGTGGCTCCATGCCAGCGGGATGCCGTCGATGGCGAGGCCGAAGTCGGCCCGCAGTTCCGGCAGCACCGCCAGGGTGCCGTCCAGCTCCGCGCGGCCGCCGCGGCCGGCCTGCAGGGACAAGGTGGCGGGGAACGCGGCGCCAGTCTCGTTGCTGAGGTCCCGAATCTCCAGTTGCACGGCGTCGACACCCATCTCAGCGGCCGGCTCCACGCTCTCGTCGCGCAGACTCGCCGCCAGGTCGGCGATATGCAAGCGCGCAAGGGAGAGGCGCCAGGGTTCGCCGTCGTCCACCGTCTCCCCGGTAGCCGGCGCGGGTTCCCTCGTCGCCATATTGCGCACGACGTCGAGCGTACCAGTCGCGTCGCGTTGCAGCGCCAGCACGGCCCCCTCGATGCCGAGGTTCTCGGCGGACACGCTGCGCTCGGGCCAGCGCAGGCGACCGCCGGCGAGGGCGATCCGCGGCACCGAGAGGAGTTCCCGCGGCTCGCGACCCGGCCGGCCGTCGGCTGCTGCCGGGAAGGTGAGTATGCGCACGTCGTTGAAGACCACGTCGAGGTCGTCCACCGTCGCGCCAAGGAGGCCGTCCGGCCGGGCGGCGACGTTGTAGGTGAAGTCGATGTCGGCATCGCCGTCGGTGATGTCCAGGCCGGTCTCGTGGCGGATGTAGGCCGAGAGCAGCTCGAAATGGGAACCGTCGATCGCCGCCTCCCCTGCGGCGCGGAACGGGTTCAGCTGCAGGCTGCCCGACCAGGTGAGCGTGCCTTCGCTCGCCGTCCGGATCACCACCTCCTGGGTGCCCGGCTGCTCCGGCAGGGTGTTCAGCCCCTGGACGCGCACATCGACAGGCCCGAAGCGGGTCTCCACCGGCTGGGGCGGCACCGCGTCGCGCCAGTGCAGGGCGGCGTCGTTCACCACGGCCTCGTGGAGGATGAGGCGCAGCGGTCCGCTCTCCGTCTGCGGCGGCGGCTCTTCGGCTGCCGACGGACGCGCCTCCAGCAGGCGGCGGAAGTTGAAAGCCCCGTCGCCGTCCCGGGAGACGAATAGCTCCGGGGCGTCGAGACGAAACTCGGCGAAGGTCCAGGCCCAGCGGAACAGCGAACTCGTCTGGAAGTTGACGTGGATCTGCCGCGCCCGCGCCAGCGGTTCGCCGGCGGGATCGTCCAGCTCCAGGCCGTCGATCGTGAGGCTGAACACGTACGGGTTGATGGCCACGCGCTCCAGCCGGAGTTCGGAGTCGAACTGCTGGGCCACCGCCTTGACCGCCTGGCGCTCGACCAGCCAGGGCGCGAGGAAGAAACCGGCCAGAGTCCAGGCCGCGATGAGTCCCGCCAGGACGATCAGCAGGCGGCGGTGGCGTTGCACGAAATCACGCATGGGCGGCTCCCTCCGCGGCCTCCTCCTGTTCGGTCTCCTCGTGCCATTCGAAAATGTTCATCTCGATGAAGATGAAGGCCACAAGCCACAGGAAGGCGTCCCAGAAATCGAGGAAATCGCCGTCGATGCCCCAGTAGATGGCGCAGGCGAACAGCACGGCATAGAGGAAACCCTTGATCCATTTGTTGATGGCCAGCAGGCGGTCGCTCAGCAGGCCCTTCAGCTGCAACCACACCTCGGCCTCGAGCAGGGCCACGACGATGAGCCAGTCGCCGGCATTGATGATATCCGTCAGCGCCAGCGACTTCGCCAGCCCGAGCTGCTCCGGCGTGCCCACGATCTTCGTGCCCGCGATCTGCAGGATGGGCTGGCCCTGCATGGCCGCGCAGGCCTCGGCGGTCAGGCGCGGGTACTCGTCCAGGGTGGCCACCCAGGCGTAGCCCTGGTCTGCCAGCGCGCACACGTTCACGCGGCCCAGCTCGACCAGGTCGGTGACGACGAAGTACTTGCTGACATAGCCGTAGAAGGCATAGACGATGAAGGCGTAGCAGATGCCGCGCACGGCGGTCAGTATCCACTTCAGCCGGCCCTCGAGCTTCTCGTCGGGGATGACCGCCGTCTCGAGCTCGAACAGGAGCAGCAGGACGACCCAGGCCATCGTGTCGACGGTGGCCGAGAACGCCTCCACCAGGTTGCTCCAGGTGACGCCGTCGACGAACACCTCCTTGCTGGCGGCGTAGTCGTCCAGGAAGAACAGCCAGACGTTCAGCGCCAGCAGGCAGTAGACGGTGTACTTGAAGGCGCGGAACCAGACGTGGCCCGGTCCGAGCTTTGTCAGGGCGTTCAACGGCTCACTGCTCCTCTATCCGGCGGCGCATGACGTCGGGCGGCATCACCGCTCAATCCTACCGCAGGCCCCGGCGGCGGCGCTCCTTCTTCTCCGCGCGGCGCCGGGACCGCTCGGCCTTCTTCTCCCGCTTCTCGCGCCGCCGCTCCGCCTTCGCCTCCCGCGCCTCGGCCAGTTCCGGCACGCGGGACTCGACCAGCGGGCGCAGGCCGTACTCGAATACGCCGTAGGCGGCGGCCAGCAGCCCGATGCCCCAGAAACCCAGCCGCTCCAGCACCCACAGCGGCCAGAGCAGGGCGAGGAAGCCGTTCAGGACGGACATGAAGCCCAGGCGGAAGACGAACTCGATGAGTTCGCCGACCAGGAAGTCCGTGACGCCGGCGCTCTCGGCCACGTCGTCGGCGATCATGCGCGCCTCCAGGATCAGGAAGCTCACCACCACGCCGAGGCCGTAGAGACCGCCGCCGCGGGCCGTCCACAGACCCACCAGCCAGCCGCGGATGCGCGTGATTGCCGTGCGCGGCTCGGCGCGCACCTCCCGCGCGATGCGCAGCTGGCGCGCGATGCGGCCCTCCTTCTTCGCCGTCCCCTCCTTCTCCGCCTCTGCCATGACCGTGCTCAGTGGCCCCGCCACCAGTCCGGCAGGTCGGCGATGGAATCGAGTACGGCGGCCGGCCGCACGTCGTCCGTCGACTCCTCGCCGCGATACTTGCCGGTGCGCACGAGCACGCCGCCGATGCCGGCCTCCCGTGCACCGCCCACGTCGGCGCGCAGGTCGTCGCCGACCATCACGGTCTCGCCGGCCGCGCTGCCGAGTTTCGCGAGCGCCGTCTCGAAGAACGGGACCGCCGGCTTGCCGAGCACCACCGGGTCCGCCCCGCTGGCGTGAGCAAGGGCTACGACGAACGGCGCGGTGTCCAGGCGCAGGCCGTCCTCCGCCTTCCAGTAGCGGGTCATGCCGAGGGCGACCAGGTATGGCTGCGGCGCGGCCATCAGCAGGCGAAACGCCCGGTTGAGGCGGGCGAAGCTCCAGCCCTCGCCGAGGTCGCCGACGATCACCGCACCGGCCGACCCCTCGTCGTCGTCGCCCAGCCGATCGAACGCGGAGAACTCAGCGGCCGTGGCCTCGGGGACGAAGGCCGCCACCGTATCCACGTCGCGCTCCCGGAGCCAGGCCGCCGCGGCCACGGGTGGCGTGAGTATGTCGTCCTCGTCCGCCTCCACGCCGAGGCCGGCGAGTTTCTCGACCAGCGCCGAACGCGGGCGGGAGGTGGTGTTGGTGAGGAACAGGCAGGGGATGCCTTCGCCGCGGATCCAGCGGACCGTCTCCACCGCGCCTTCGACGGCGCGTTCTCCCTCGTAGATGACGCCGTCCAGGTCGATCAGCAGGGCTTTGCGGGTCGGGTCGCTCATGGCGGCAGAGTAGCCGGACTCCCGGCCGGGGTCGATGGCGCGAGCCGCGGCAGCGCCGGGCCGCGGCCGCGGGGCAGCGGCATGCCGCCGAGGCGGATGCCTAGCGTGAAGACCCAGCCGGCATCCACCGCGGTGTCGATGCGCCGGCCCGTGTCGTCGATGAAGCCGTGTTCGCGGCCGAGCTCGCGGGCCACGCCGACATCCACCGCGAGGCCGTCCGTCAGCCGGACGTTCCAGGCGGCCCGGGCACGCCAGCCCTCCAGCCGGTAGTCGAATGCCGCGCCGAGTTCGTCGCTCACCACGTGCCAGCGCTGGCCGACGGGGAAAACGTCGAGCACCACCGACTGGCGCTCCGTGACGGCCAGCTGCAGGGAGGGGTCCGGCCACGCGAGCCGCAGGCCGAGCGCGGCGGACGGGCGGTATTCCAGCCCGGCCACCGGCAGCGTGCGGCTCTCCCCCAGGCTGCGGTCGTGGGCCGCGCCGAGCAGCCAGGCGCTGCGCGGGCCGTGCCGCAGCCGCAGCTCGATGCGGCCGGTCAGCAGGAAATCCTCTTCGGTGGCCCGGCTGCCGAGGTCCTTGAAGACGTTCGACGAGGTCGCCACGCCGGGAGCGAGCAGCGCGTCGACCCGCCAGTCTTCGCCCTGGCGGCGGACGGTCAGCGGGAACTGCAGCCGGTGCAGGTCCCGGTCGCGTCCGGCCACACCGTCGTACTCGTGGCGGACGTAGGCGTAGTCCATGCCCAGATCGAGCCCGGAGCGGCTGCCCTCGACCGACAGGAAGCAGGCCGACAGCGTCGACTCGCGGGTGGCCACCGTCGCGCCCGGCGGCAGCGACAGGTCCTCGGCAGGCAGCACGACGTAACCCAGCGCCGCGGACGGGCAATGCGATGCCGCGAGAACAGCGGCACAGGGGAACAGCAGGCTCGAGGCCGCAATTACCGTGGCCATTGCTCTGGCTGGTGCCCCGGCCGCCGCTCGAAGGCTCACGGCGACCTCCGGTAGGGACCGTGCTGGTAGTACTTGGGGCGCCGGTCCAGACGGACATGCAGCCAGGCCACGCCGGTGCCCGAGGTACTGAGCCAGAGCGGCGAGTCGTCCAGCCGGTCGAGGACGGCTGCCGCCGTGGCGCGCCAGAGCGCGCGGACCTGCCGGGCCGGCCCCCGGCGCAGGAATACGGCCAGATGCGGATAGGCATCGGCCGCGGTATCGGCCGCCGGCTCGGGCACGACCAGCAACGCATCGCCGCCCAGGTTGGGGAACGTGACCACCCCGTCGCCGGCGCCGAAGTGGCCGGCGAAAGACTCGGCGTCGGGCGGCATCGCGGCCAGCGCCGGCGCCTCGATCAGCACGAACTCCGCCGGCCGCTCCAGTGACCCGGCGGCGAGCGGCGGATTCTCCCAGTAGTACGCCGGCCAGGGTGCGGCGGCTAACAACTCCGAATACCAGGAAGCGAAGTCCGCGTCATCCCGGAGCCGCCGCAGGAAATGCGCACGGCTGAGCGGAGCGCCGCGCTCCTCCAGCGTGTGGCGCCGCCCGCCCGGCACCGTCTCGGCCGGGGCCAACCAGACACTCATGCGCGGCTCCCGTGCATCCCGTGAACAGCATACCGGTTCGACCGTCGCGGGCGCAGGTATGATGCGCTGCCATGGAACTGCTCCGGGCCATCCGGCGGCTGGACTCGACGGCCGTCGCACTGATCCTGGCGAATCTCGTGCCACTGTACGGGGTATTCGCCTGGGGCTGGGCCGTGTTCCCCATCCTGTTCCTGTTCTGGTTCGAGAATATCGTCATCGGCTTCTTCAACGCCGCGCGCATGCTGACCGCGCGGCCGGCGGAACCAGTGCTCTGGGCCGGCAAGCTGTTCCTGGTGGCGTTCTTCTGCGTTCATTACGGGATGTTCACCGCCGTGCACGGCAGCTTCGTGCTGAGCCTGTTCGGCGACATGGCCGATGCCAGCGCGCTACCCGACATCGCGCTGGTCACGGACGTCATCGCACGCGAGCATCTGCTGTTGCCCGTGCTGGCGCTGGTGGCAAGCCACGGCTATTCCTTCGTGGTCAATTTCATATTGCGGGGCGAGTACCGCGAGGCCTCGCCCAAACAGCTGATGGCACGGCCCTACGGCCGCATAGTGCTGCTGCACGTCACGATCCTCGCGGGCGGCGCGCTGCTGACGGCGCTGGACGCGCCGCTGGCCGGACTGGTCCTGCTGATCGCGCTGAAGATCGCGATGGACCTCCAGTCTCACCTGCGCACCCACGCAAAGGAGTTGCCCTGACGCAGCGCCCACCCCGGCTGCCGGGCATCAACGGGACGCGTCGCCGGCGCTCTCCGCCGCCACCGCCCGGCGCTCGGTCTCCACGTCCAACAGCTCGCGCAGCAGCAGGATGAGGGGGTCGTCGGAGGTATAGCGGTGGCCGTAATCCAGGTTGAAGCGGTAGTCGAAACCCGGCGGGTTGTCGCCCTGCGTGTGCTGGAGGATGGTCTCGAGCTTGTCCAGCGCCTTCGCCAGACGCGCCTCGGGGGTGCGGCCGGCCTCGTATTCCTCCCACAGGCCGACGATGTTCTCGCGCTGCCGCGCAGCCAGCGGGCGGACCAGTGTCTCCAGATCGCGGCGCTCTCGCTCGCTCTTGCCCGGCGCGTCCTCCTGCTCCGGGGCGGGCACGTCGCCGCCGATGGCCTCGCCCAGGTCGTGGACGATGCACAGGCGGATGAGGCGCGCGAAATCGAGGTCCGGGTATTCGTCGGCCACCAGCATGGCCATCAGGCACAGCCGCCAGGTGTGTTCGGCCACGCTCTCCCGCCTCCCGCCGGAGGTCCAGGCATGGCGTTCGGTCTCCTTCAGGCGCTCGGCGGCGCGCAGGAAATCGAGCAGTCCCTCCAGTTCTCCGGCGTCGGCTTTCAGCAAAACGGTCACTCCCCTGCGCATGGCCCGGACGACAGACGCTAACCGACCGGCCCCGTGCTGTCATCCGCCCGCCTGACCGCCGCCTCTCGGAAAGCCCGGATTGCCGCTCCCCGGGGGTGCACCTAGCGTCGGCAGGACAGGACACGGAGCCGGGCCATGCAGAGCACCGCCGCGAAGAAGAAGCCGCCGTTCCCCGCCAGGGGGAGCGAGAAGGACCAGCTCAGGTTCCTGCTGGGTTACGCCATCCAGGCGCCTTCCAGCCACAACTCCCAGCCGTGGCTGTTCCGCCTGCACGAGGATGCGGTCGAGCTGTACGCCGACCGTCGACGCGCACTGCCCGTGGTGGACCCCCGGGACCGGGAACTCACCATGTCCTGCGGCGCCGCCCTGGACCATCTCGCGGTCGCCGCACGCTATTTCGGGCGGTCACCGGTGCCGGAGCTGCTGCCCGACGAGGGGGAACCGGACCTGCTCGCCGTGTTCCGCCTGGGAGAAGCCGTGACGCCGGACGAGGAGGACCGGGCGCTGTTCGAGGCCATCCCCGAGCGGCGGACGACGCGGCACGCGTTCGAGCAACGCCGCCTGCCGCCGGCGCTGCAGGCCCGCTGCCGGCAACTGGCGGCGCATCAGGGCGCCGAACTGACGCTGGTGGCGGACGAGACCACCAAGGCCGAGATCGCAGACCTCGTCGCCGAGGGCGACCGCACCCAGTTCGCGGATGCGGGCTTCCGCCGGGAACTCGCCTCGTGGGTGCATTCGCGCCGCGCCGAGAGCCGGGACGGCATGTCCGGCGAGGCCTTCGGGGTGCCTGACGTGCTCTCCCCGGTGGGCGCCCTGGTGATCCGCACGTTCGACCTCGGCAACGGCGTCGCCGCCGGGGATGCGAAGAAGATCATGGCCGGCTCGCCGCTGCTGGCCATCCTGAGCACGCCGGAAGACGACGTCGGCCACTGGCTGCGGGCCGGCCGGGCGCTGTCCCGTGTGCTGCTGCGCCTCGCCGCCGACGGCGCCACCGCGGCCTACCTGAACCAGCCGCTGGAGACGCCCCAGCTCCGCCCCCTGCTGCAGGACGTGATGGGCACGGACCACGCGCCCCAGCTCCTGCTCCGTTTCGGCTACGGCCCGCAGACGAAGGCGAGCGTCCGCCGCCCCCTGAGCGAAATCCTGATCTGATCCGGGCCGCTCGGCTCGCTGGCCGATTACGTTAACCGTCGCCGGAACTTGCGCGTATAGTGGCTCGGCGGCTCCGGCCGCCGACCAACACCACAATCACAACTACAACCCGCAAGGGGGAGAGCGCAATGAAGACGAAGATCACCGGCCTTTTCGCGGCCGCAGTACTGCTGTGCCTGACTGCCACGGGCGCCGTCGCCCAGGATCATTCCCGTAACTGGGAGAACGGTCACGTCGTGCAGATCACCCACGTACACATCAAGCCCGGTATGTTCAATGCCTACATCAACGACCTGAACAGCCTGTGGCGCAAGTCCCTGGAGATACAGAAGAAGGACGGCCACGTCATCGACTACGCGATGTACTCGAACCCGAGTGCCCGCGAGGGCGAGCCGGACCTGATCCTGAGCGTCACCTACAAGAACTACGCGGCCTTCGATCTCGGCATGGAGTACTTCGAGAAGGTCTCCAAGCAGCTCAAGGGCTCCATGGAGGCGATGCGCAGCGCCGCCATCGACCGCGAGGAGCTGCGCACCATCGGCAGCACGATTGTCCTGCAGGAAGTGAAGTTCGCGGACTGACGGCTATTGTGTAGCGGGCCGGCACGCTCCCATGGGCGTGCCGGCCCTTCTTCGGGTAGGCTACGCCCGGGGCGACCTCGAGAGCCGTAGCCATGAAACTGACCCGACGCCGATTCGTCACCCGCGTGCTGCCCGGCGCCGCGCTGGCCCTGGCGCTGCCGCCGGCGAAAGCCAGCCCGGCCGCGAGCTTCGTCCACGGCGTCGCCAGCGGCGACCCGACCGCCACCGGCATCCTGCTGTGGACGCGGGTGACACCCCGCTTCGAGGCCGAGACGGAAGTGGCCTGGGAGCTGGCCGCCGATCCGGACTTCGACCGCATCCTGCGCCGCGGCACGGCGGCGGCGCTGCCCGCACGCGACTACACGGTCAAGGCGGAGGTGGAGGGCCTCGATCCCGGGCGGCACTACTATTACCGCTTCCGGGCCCTGGGCGCGGTGTCACAGACCGGCCGCACGCTGACTCTGCCGGTGGGTCCGGTGGACCGCTTCGTGGTGGCGGCCTGCTCGTGCTCGAACTACCCCGCCGGCTACTTCAACGCCTATCGGGCCCTGGCGCAGACCGACGACATCGACGTCGTGCTGCACCTCGGCGACTACATCTACGAGTACGAGGCCACCGGTTACGCCTCGGCCCGCGCCCGCGAGCTGCATCGGGCATCCGTGCCGGGCCACGAGGTGGTGAGCCTGCACGACTACCGCCTGCGCCACGCCCAGTACAAGAGCGATCCGGACCTGCAGGCCGTGCACGCGCGGCATCCGTTCATCGTCAGCTGGGACGACCACGAATCCGCCAACGACGCCTGGCGGGACGGCGCCCAGAACCACGACGACAGTGAAGGAGAGTGGCCGCTCAGGCGCCGGGCCGCCATGCAGGCCTATTACGAGTGGATGCCCATCCGGGAGCCGCGCGGCGACGACCCGTCGGCCAACTGGCGGGCCTTCGAGATCGGCGACCTGGCCACGCTGGTCATGCTGGAGACCCGGCTGTCGGCGCGCAGCCCCCAGCTGGACATGCCGGCATCCGTCGAGGCCGACACCCTGGCCGCCGACCTGGCCGATCCTGCGCGCCGCCTGCTGTCGGACGAGCAGCGCCGCTTCGTCGCGAGCCGTCTCGCAGGGTCCCGCGAGGCGGGCAAGCCCTGGCAGCTGTTCGGCAACCAGGTACTGATGGCCCAGATCACGGCGCCCAACCTGGCGGAGAACATGAGCGCCGCCGAGATCGAGGCGCTGCCGGATTACGTGCGTCCGTACGTGGATTTCACCCGCCTCGGCGTGCCGCTGAGCGCCGACAGCTGGGACGGCTACGCAGCCGAGCGTGCGTGGCTACTGGAGCAGTGCCGGGCGACGGAGGCGAGCCCCGTGGTGCTGAGCGGCGACTCCCATGCCGCCTGGGCGCTGGACGTGCTGGACCCGACGAGCGGGAAGCCGGCGGCCGTGGAGTTCGGCGCCACGTCGATCAGCTCACCCGGCTATCCGGAAACCCTCGGCCTCGCGCCGCCCCGCATCGAGCAGATGCTGCGCCAGGCCAACGGCAACCTCCACCACACGGACGTCGCGCACCGCGGCTTCCTGGCACTGGATCTCGGCCGCGAGCGCGCCGAGGCCCGCTACCACGTCGTGGATACCGTGCACTCCCGCCGCTACGAGGCATCGGTCTCCCACCGCATGGCGATCGCCCCGCGCCGGAGCAAGGCCCCCGCCTGGCTGTAGGAGGGCCTTCAGGCCCGATTCCTTTCCACCAGGCTCACCTTCTTTTGTGGCCGCCCTGCGGGGGTATCCATCTTGCTCCCGACAAAAGGTCGCGGCGATGGATACCCCCGCACGACGGCCGTGCTCGCGGTGGCCGAGAGCATCCGCCAGTCAGTGACGCCAGCTGACTGGTGCCAAGCCTCTCGGCTACGGGCCCGCCAACAACAAGAGAAAGCCGGGTCGGGCCTGAAGGCCCTCCCACATGGCCGTCATTGCATCCGGTAGTTCACCGTCAGGCCGTAGGTCCGCGGCATGCCCCACAGGTCTACCGTGCCGGCGATGTTGCTGATGATGGTGTGGGTGCGGTACTCCTCGTCGGTGAGGTTCTTGCCCCACGCCGTCACGTCCCACGCGCCGCTGGCGCTGGTCCAGGTGAAGCCGGCGCGCAGCAGGCCGTAGGCGTCTTCGCCGGAGCCGTTGGCGTTGCTCGGGTCGTGGAAGAAGTCGTCCTGATACGCGTAGTTCAGGTTGAAGTCCACGCTGGAGCCGCCGGCCAGGTTGAAGGTGTAGTTGCTGGTGATGCTGTAGCTGTTCTCCGGCGCGCGGGGGAGACGGTTACCGGTGAAGTCCTCACCGCCGGAGATGAACTGGTCGTACTCGGCGTCCAGGTAGCCGTAGTTGACGTTCAGCACCCAGTTGTCGGTCAGGAGCGCCGTCGCATCCAGCTCCAGGCCCTGGCTGGTGGCCTCCGCATTGGCGGCGATCAGCAGCGAGCCGTCCAGACGGAAGACCTGCAGGTCCTCGTAGTCCATGCGGAAGACGGCCGCGTTCACGCGCAGCCGGTTGTTCATGAACTCGCTCTTCACGCCCACCTCGTAATTGGTGGCGATCTCCGGGTCCAGCGGCGTGGCCGCCGCCTGCGGGGTGGCGGTCTGGCTCACGAAGGCGCCGCTCTTGTAACCGCGGGCCGCCGTGAAGTAGACGAAACCATCGTCGTTGAACTGGTAGCTGACGTTCGTCGATGGCACGAACTCGCTCCAGTCCTCGTCCGCCGTCGTGTTGTAGGGCGTATTCAGGACGGAGGGGTCGCCGCTGTTCACGAACGCGATCAGCTCGCCGGGACCGTTGACCGGGATGCCGAGCACCACCAGCTCCACCGGCACGCCGAGCAGCTGGCTCAGCACGGCGCTGTCGAAGGCGGGATCCTCGAAGTTCTCCACCGCCTGCTCGATCTCCTTCTCGTCGCGGGCATAGCGGGCGCCGATGCTCCAGGTCAGCCGGTCGCTGATATTCCAGTCGATCTTGCCGAACAGAGCCGTACTGGTGGTCTCGTTGATCTGGTTGAACTGCACGTCGCCGTTCAGCAGCGCGAAGCCCTGGGCCGCGAGGGGTGCGTGGAAGGAGCCGATGTAGCGTTCCTTGCGATCGACGTCCTCGGTCATGAAGAAGCCGCCCACCAGCCAGTCGATCGTGCCGCCGCCGGCCGAGGTCAGCCGCAGCTCCTGGCTGATCTGGTCGGCCTCCTCTTCCACCGTATCCGTCAGGTTGAAGGGGGTGGCGCCCAGCGGCATGCCGGCCAGGTCCTCCAGCCAGGAGTAGTCGGTCTCCCGGTAGGCGGTGATGGAGGTGAGGGTGGAGTTGGCGAAGTCGTGATCCACGCGCAGCAGCGTGCCGAGCATGTCGCGCTCCTGGAAGGCCTCGGCCTCGGAGGCGCACTTGCGCACGTCGCCGCCGGTGGTGGCGGCGATCACCGGCGGGTAGAACACCGCCAGGCCGAGCGGGTCGTTCTTGTCCAGGTTGTTCACGTTGCGGCAGTTGCCGGCCTGGTCGTCGGTGGCCCAGTCGAAGCCGACCAGCACCTCGGTGGCGTCCGAGACCGTGAACAGGAGCTGGCCGCGGGCGCTCAGGTTGTCCTCGTCGTGGTACTCCTCGCCGTCGACCACGTTATCCACGTAGCCGTCGCGCTGGCGGCGGCTGAAAGAGAACTTGCCGGACACGTTGTCGGCGATGGCGCCGTTGACGAAGCCGCGCAGCACGGTCTGGGAGTAGTTGCCGACCGTCGCGCCGAACTTCGCCTCGAACTCCGGAGTCGGCCGCTTGGTGATGATGTTCAGCGCGCCGCCCACCACGTTCTTGCCGAACAGGGTGCCCTGGGGTCCGCGCAGCACCTCGACACGGTCCAGGTCGTAGAGATCCATGGCGGTGCCGGCGGAGCGTCCGATGTAGACCTCGTCGATGAAGGTCGCCACCGCCGGGTCGCTGCCGGCGGAGTCCAGCGAGTTGCCGATACCCCGGATGTAGTACTGGGGCTCGCCGATGTTGAACTGGGTCATGGTGAAGTTGGGCGTCTCCAGCGCCACGTCCTGCACGCCGGTGATCTTGCCCTCCTGGATGGCCTGCTCGCCGATGGCAGTCACCGAGATGGGCACCTCCTGCAGGCTCTGCTCGCGCTTCTGCGCGGTCACGATGATCTCTTCGAGCACGCCCGCTTCCTGGGCGGCCACGGGCTGGACGGTGAGCGACAGGCAAGCGCTCGCGCAAATGGCGAAAAAGACTCTCGGCTTCATGAACTATCTCCCCTCTGAGATGGCGTCTGCGTCTAATTGTGAAAGATACGCGGTCGGAGAGGCAACTGGCAGTTATTTCTTGCTGAAACTATTGCCGCGACGCGCAGACCCGTTCCGTTTCTCCGTCGCTCCCTGCGATGGCCACGGCGGAATCCGGCCAGGGACACAGCAGCGCCTCCGGCACCCGGGCGGCTTCCGGTTCCGCGGCGGTGGCCGCGATGCGCTCGGGCGGGCGGCCCTCCTCCACCCAGCGCTCGAGCACGCGGATGGGGTTGAAGCGGTCCGGCGTCTCCGCCGGCAGTTCCCAGCAGTGGCCGTGGCCGGGGATCATGAACAGGCGCAGGAAATCGTCCGGCTCGCCGCCGGCCGCCGCGGCAGCGCGGCGATGATAGTCGACGCTCTGGTCGGGCAGTACCAGCGGATCGGCCCAGCCGTGCCACATCAGGAGCTTGCCGCCGGCGGCACGGAACGCGGCCAGGTCCGGATCGGTGGCATTCAGCAGGGAGGCCGTTTCCGCCAGTCGCGCCGGGTCCGCGTCGAAGTCGAAATCGAGCGCGCTCCAGTCGGCGCCGACGCGGCCGGCGAGGCCGAGATACCTCGGGTAATCACTGCCCAGCGCGTTCCCCGGCGCCGTGCGCCCGCCGGCGTCGAGGAACCAGACGGCCCAGTACGGCTCGCTGCCGGGCGGCATGCCCGGGTAGAGCTGCCGGCCGGCAGAGTCCCGCGGCCCCGAGTACCAGCGTGCCAGCACCCGGCGTTCGGCGGCGGTGAAGCAGACACCCTCGTCGGCCGCAGCCTCATCGCCACAGGCGGGCAGCGCCTCCAGATCCGGGGCGCAGGCCCGTGGCGCGGAGATCAGCCCGTCCTCGCGGCCGTCGGCGCCGTCGCATTGCGCGAGCACCGCGGCGGCCAGCGCGGGCAGTTTGTGGGCGAAGTTCTCCCGGGTGAGGATGCGCTCCCCGTCGCCGTCCGTGTTCGACTGCACCACCCAGGGGCCGTAGATGCCGCCGTTGCCGGAGAGGTCCAGCACGGAGCCGCCGGCGAGGATGCCGTCGAACAGAGCCGGGTAACGCTGCGCCGCCATCGCCCCCATGCGGCCGCCGTTGGAACAGCCGCCGAAGTAGTCGTAGCGGGGCGCCTCGCCGTAGTAGCGGGCGACCAGTGCGGTGCCGAAGCGATGGGTGAGCGGGATGGCGCGGTGGGCGTAGACCTCGACGGCCTCGGGGTCGTCCGCGGCCCAGGAGGCGTCGCCGAGTCCGCCGCTGTGACCGGCGTCCGTCGTGATGGCGGCGTAGCCGAGCTTCAGCGCCTCGTTGATGGTGTTGGAGAAGCCGGGCTTGTCCGGCAGGACGCTGCCGCAGAATCCGCCGCAGCCGGCCTGGTAGTACTTGCCGTTCCAGCCGGCCACCGGCAGCCGGGCCTCGTAGCCGATGCGCGGTTCGATGACGCCGCGCACGCGGCAATAGGCGGGGAGCCCGTCGTCTTCGTCGACGACGTCCGCGTCGTTGACGGTGCCGCCGGGCAGCGGCTGCGCCGCGACCCCGGCGCAGTCGGCGGCGGGACCGGGCGCGCCGGCGCAACCGCCGAGCGCGACGCAGACGAGGATGAAGAACCCGCGGATCATGGCACCGTAGGAGGGCCTTCAGGCCCGACCCGGCGCCGGGTCCGATTCATCGGGCCTGAAGGCCCTCTTACCGGCAAAGCCCGCCGTCAAAGGCCCAGGGTCTGCTGCGCCTTGCGGATATCCTCGCCGTGCGCCCAGGTGGCATGCGTGCCGCTGGAGATGCGGTGCGGCAGGATGATGCGGCAGACCGGCCCCGCCTCGAAGTCGGTGGCGTCGATCAGCAGGGCCTCGGAGCGGTCCTCGTTCACGTCGGAGACGAAGGTGACCAGATAGCCGTCGTCCTCGGACGTCGCGCCCACCCGGGGAGCGAAGCCGGCCTCGCTGCCGTAGCGGCCTTCGCCGAGCTCCACGGTCGAGGAGGCGCCCGTCTCCATGTCGTGCTTGGTGAAGCCCTTGAACATGAACCAGCCGTCGACGGGCACTGCGCTGTAGCCGTAACGGTAGGCGCGGCCGCCGTGGCGCTGGTTGATGGTGCCGAACTCCAGCGTGCGGTCGTCGAGGCGCTCTTCCTTCGTCTCGCCGGTCTTCATGTTGAAACGCCAGCGGTGCAGGCGCGGCATGAGCAGGCCCTGGTCGAGATAGGCCATCATGCGCTCGAAGCCCGACGGCGCGCCGTCGTAGTTGGCCGGCTCCGGATGCTCCTGGAAGTAGCCGTCGAGGACCACCTCGTCGCCCTCCTCCCAGGCGTTCAGCCAGTGCAGCACGTAGGTGGGCTCGGCCTCGAACCACTTGATATCCTCCGGCTGGCCCATGCGCGGGATCACGGCGAAGCGGCTCGGCGTGTCCTTGTGCATGCGCACGGCGTGGACGCCGCGCTCCAGCATCTTCTCGTCCCAGTACAACGGCATGTCGTTCAGGATGGCGTAGTTCTCCGTGAACGCCATGTCATGAGGCAGGCGCGGACCCGGCAGCGGCACGGGCACGTAGTGCTTCAGTTTGTTGTCCGGCCCCACCACGCCGTAGTGCATGTACGGCGGATGCTTGGAGTAGTTGAAGAACAGCAGCTCGCCGGTCTGCTCGTCGAGCTTGGTATGGGCGGAGATGCCGTCCAGCGGCACCCAGCCCTCCGTGCCGAACTGCTCCAGCGTGTAGGGGTCGAGCCGATAGCCCTCGCCGCACTGGTAGAAGGTGGAGAGCACCCGGCCGGCATGGACGATGACGTCGGTCGACGACGAATCCTTCAGCCACTCCTGCGCGCCCCAGCCGTGACGGGTGGACGACGACGGGTGCTCCATCAGCCCGGCCCACAGCGAGTGCCCGGCCTCCTGCTCCGCCATAAAGCCCTTGGTGCGCACGAAGCGGTTGCGGTACTCCGCCTTGCCGTCGGCGAAGCTGATCATGTGGATCATGCCGTCGCCGTCGAAGGGGTGGTAGCGGCCGATGGGCTCGTGCACCTGATTCTCGGTGTTACGGAGATAGACGCCGTCGATGTCGGCGGGGATCTCGCCGATCACTTCCATGTCGGTGGCGTTGTACTCGTCGTAGTTGGGCCGCCAGGCCTCCTGCAGATTCAGGTAGGGGTGATCCTTGGTGCGGACAGTGGACTCGATGTGTGCGACGCGTTCGACAGGCATGGTCAATCCCTCGATGTTCCCGTGTAAGTCTTGTTGAACAAGTTACCATCGGAAATCGGGGTCTGCAATACCCCTGGAGGCCGGCTACCGGGGGCGGCCAGCGCGGAAAACTACCGCGGGCGACTACTGCGGACGACGATAGCCTCCCTCGAGGCCCCGCGGCGACAGCACCAACTGCCAGAGCTGGATGTCCCGGGCCCGGAAGGCGCCGGCGCAGGACAGCAGGTAGTACTTCCACATGCGGTAGAAGGTCTCGTCGTAGCGCTCCCGCAGCGCCGGCCAGGCTGCGTCGAAGTTGGCGAACCAGGCCATCAGCGTGCGGTCGTAGTCGGCCCCGAAGTTGTGCACGTCCTCCACCACGAAGCGGCCCTCGCAGGCGGCCGTCAGCTGGCGCAGGGACGGCAGATGGCCGTTGGGGAAGATGTAGCGGTTGATCCAGGGGTCCGCCGAGCGGGTGGTGCGGGGCCGGCCGATGGTATGCAGCAGGAACAGCCCGCCGGGCTTCAGGCAGCGCCGCGCCACGTCGAGCAGCGTGCCGTAGTTCTTCACCCCGACGTGCTCGGCCATGCCCACCGAGACAATATGATCGAAGGACCCGTCCAGCTCGCGGTAGTCCTGCAGCCTCAGTTCCACGGGCAGGCCGTCGCACAGCTCGCGGCCGAGCTCCACCTGCTCGCGGGAGACCGTGACGCCCACCGTCGAGACGCCATAGCGTTCGGCGGCGAAACGGCAGAAGCTGCCCCAGCCGCAGCCGATGTCGAGCACCCGCTGACCGGCGCGCAGGCCGAGCTTGCGGCAGATGAGGTCGAGCTTCTGGCCCTGGGCGGCATCCAGGTCGTCCACGCCAGCCCAGTAGCCGCAGCTGTAGACCAGGCGCTTGTCCAGCATGGCCCGGAAGAGGTCGTTGCCCCGGTCGTAGTGCGCCTCGCCGATCTGGAAGGCCTTGCCGGCCCGCTGGGGGTTGGTGAGCCATTCCCGCAGAGCGAGCTTCAGCACCTGCCAGCGGCCGAAGCCGGTCGGCAGCCCGGCCCGCAGCAGCCGGTAGAACAGGTCGGACAGGTCGCGGGAATCCCACCAGCCGCGCATGTAGGCCTCGCCGGCGCCGAGGGAACCGCGGCGCAGAATCTCGGCGCAGGCCCGCTGGTCCCGGATCACCGGGTCCCAGGGCTCGTTGCCGTTCACGGTCAGGCCGGCCGGTTCGATGAGGCGCTGCAGCGCGCGTTCTCCGGATGATTCGTCAGCAGCCTGCGGCGTGTAGCGCTCGTCCGCACGCGAGCGCCAGTGATGGTGACGGGTCGTAGCCATGTCCGCGCTCCTCGGAGCGGTCTCCGCGGAGCGCCTTCGGTGCCGGGGCCGGCACGGGCTGCGGCGGCCGCTCTCTCCGTTTCCCCGCCCGGCGGGCGGAGCTTCTGTAGCGGCGCCGGGGCGCACGGCGGGCGGGTCCTTGCCCCGCACCGGCGCCTTATGTTCAGTCCTACTAGTCTGACAAACGGAAGGGGTCTGCGTCCAGATGGAAAGGATAATCCCGGCGGAACGCGCGCAGGGCCGCCAGGGACAGAACGGTGGTGGTCACGCAGGGCTCCTGCCCGCAGTCCGTCGCCGTGGCGCCGAGGAAATCGACGGCGGCGCTGCCGCCCCGATAGTCGAGCCCGTTGCCGTCCCGGCCGGCCCGGTTCACGCCGATGACGTAGCACTGGTTTTCGATGGCCCGGGCCCTGAGCAGGCTCTCCCACGCGAAATGCCGGGGCGCCGGCCAGTTGGCCACGTACACCAGGGCGTCGCAGTCGTGGCTATGGCGGCTCCAGACAGGGAAGCGCAGGTCGTAGCAGACCATCGGCGCGATGCGCCAGCCCCGGTGCTCCACCACCACCCGGTCGCTGCCGGCGCTGTAGTGCTCCGTCTCGCCGGCGTGGCGGAACAGGTGACGCTTGTCGTAGTGATTGACCGTGCCCTCCGGCGTCGCCCAGATCAGCCGGTTGAAGTAGCGAGCTTCGCCGAAGCGCGTCTCCCGGATGATGACGCTGCCGCAGATCACGGCATCGCGGCTGCGGGCATGCTCCTGCATCCAGGCCACGGTGAGACCGTCCATGGTCTCCGCGTGCTCGGCGGCGGCCATGGTGAAACCGGTGGTGAACATCTCCGGCAGCACGATCAGGTCGGCCGGCGGCAGATGCCGCAGGTGCTCGTCGAACCGGCGCCGGTTGGCGGCCGGGTCGTGCCAGTCGAGCTCGTCCTGGATGATGGCGACTTCTAGATCCTGCACAGCACCTCCGCGGCCCGGGCCAGCGTCTCTTCTTCTTTCGCGAAACAGAAGCGTACGAGACGTGCGTCCGGCGGGCTATCGTAAAAGACCGAGACGGGGATGGCGGCCACGCCGTGCTCCGCGGTGAGGCGGCGAACGAACTCGGTATCCGGCTCGTCGGAGATGCGGCCGTAGTCGGCCAGCTGGAAATAGGTGCCGGCACAGGGCCGCAGCTCGAAGCGCGACGGCGCCAGCATCTCGCGGAAACGGTCCCGGCGGACCTGGTAGAACGCGGACAGCTCGCGGTGGTGTTCGGGATGCTCGCGCAGCATGTCCGCCAGCGCCCACTGCATGGGCGTGCTGGTAGTGAAGGTGACGAACTGGTGCACCTTGCGGAACTCCCCCGTGAGTGCGGGCGGTGCCACGGCGTAGCCCACCTTCCAGCCGGTGGCGTGGTAGGTCTTGCCGAAGGAGAACACGGCGAAGCTGCGATCCCGCAGCGAGGGCTCGGCCAGCACGCTCGCGTGGGCGGCGCCGTCGAAGACGATATGCTCGTAGACCTCGTCCGCCAGCAGATAGCACTGCCGCCCCGCCAGCAGGCTGCCGAGCCGCGCCAGGTCTGCCGCTGCCAGCACCGCGCCGGTGGGATTGTGGGGCGAGTTGACGATCACCAGCCGGGTGCGGGGCGTCAGCGCCTGCTCCAGCGCCGCCCAGGGCAGGGCGAAGTCCGGTGCCGCCAGCGGCAGATGCACCGTGCGTCCGCCGGCAAGTCGCACCGCGGGCTCGTAGGCGTCGTAGGCGGGGTCGAAGGCGATCACCTCGTCGCCCGGCCGCACCACGGCGTGGATGGCGCAGAACAGCGCCTCGGTGGCGCCGCTGGTGACGGTGACCTCGGCCGCCGGGTCCACCGCCGCGCCGTAGAGCTCGCCGATCTTCTCCGCCACGGCTTCCGCCAGCGCCGGCACGCCGGTCATGGGCGCATACTGGTTCCTGCCCTCGTGCAGATGCCGGGTGACCCGGTCCAGCAGGAAGCCGGGCGGCTCGAAGTCCGGGAAGCCCTGGGAGAGGTTGATGGCACCGTGTTCCGCGGCCAGGGCGGACATCACCGTGAAGATGGTCGTGCCAACCTCGGGCAGTTTGCTCTCGGGAGTCATCGGCTGAGGTGTCATCGGTCAATCGTAGCAGCCGGCGGCACGTCGCCCTCGCCGTCCCTGTCGCCGTCCCTGTCGCCGTCCTCGTCCCCGTCGCCCCCGTCACCGGAGCGCCGGCGGTACAGCTCCATCATGGTCGCCCCCTGCAGAACGTCGATCATGGCGTGGGCGACGATGGGCAGCCAGAGCGAGCCGCTCAGCAGGTACAGCAGCGCCATCAACAGACCGATGACGCCGGTCTTGGCGACGCCCGCGGCGCCCTGGTAGAGATGGGCCAGGCCGAACGCGGCCGACGAGACGACCACGGCGGCCGTCAGCGGCATCCACGCCTGCAGATACCAGATGAGCCAGCCGCGGAAGATGGTCTCCTCCACCACGCCCGCGGTGAGTGAGAGCGCAACGAAGCCCCCGTATTCCCGGCCGTTGCGCGGCATCATCTGCCCCAGTTCGGCCAGCTGCTCGCGGTAGCGCCGCCGCTCGGCCGCATCGGCCCGCACCATACTGCGCCAGGACTGCAGGAAGACGCCGGTGGCCAGCGCCACCAGGACGGCGCCCAGCCAGAAGCCGGTGCCGCCGGGCGCGGTGAAGCCAAGCGGGCCGGGTGAGCGGCCCAGCCACCACCAGCAGGCGGCGAGCACGCCGAACACGAGCCAGAGCTGCGCCAGGCTGCCGAGATAGAGCCGCAACCGCCGCGGCCGGTGGCCGGCGGCGAGCTTCGCCAGCCAGCGCCGCCAGGACCAGGCGCTGTAGAGCGGCAGGCCGACCACGAGCAGCAGCAGGTAGAGATGGTCGAGCGGATGCATGAGGTTGGCGGCCCGGTGGCGGGAAAAGCGCATGGTAGCGCCACGGCTGACCGTGGCAAATTGTGCAACCGGCAGGAATTGCGCGATTGGCGCGATTGATGCGACTGGCGCAGCGGGCGCCGGCGCGGGCCGGTCAGGGCAGCGGGAAACCCGCCCGGGCGAGGCGGCGGCGGCTGCGCTCGAGGTCCGCCTCGTCCTCGTACAGCAGCACCACGCGGAACTCGGCGGCACCCGCCCGGAACCAGTCCACCGCGAGGCCGCCCGGGTCCTGCTCGAGCGCGGCAACGAAGGCCTGCGCCCGATACGGGGCGGCGAAGCTGATGAGCGTGAGCTTGCCCTCCTCGCCGTAATCCTGCGGCGGCTTGCCCGCCGGCGTGCTGCGGCCGAGCACGTACTGCAGGTGGCGGTAGATGTAGCCGCTGTACCAGACCGCGCCGGACGGGATGACGCCGGACTTCGGGATGCGGCTCGGGCCGTAGTTGTAGGCGGCCAGCGCCAGGTGCAGGTCGCCGTCGTAGCGCGCCAGCAGCTCCTTCAGGTAGCGGGCGCCGGCGTCGATGTTTTTGCAGGGCTCATAGAGATCGGAGAGCAGGTACAGCCCGAGATGGCGCGCCGTGCCGGGCCAGAGTATCTGCATCACGCCATGGGCGTTGGCGTGGGAGCGGGCGGTCGGGTCGAAGTCGCTCTCGCCCCGGGCCACCGCCAGCAGCAGGGTCTCCGGCAGCTGGTTGACGATGGCGGCGCGGCGGAAACACTCGGCGTAGGGGAAATTCACCGCCGGCTCCCGGTCCGCGTGCTCGACGACATACTGCTGCCAGGCCGCGGCCAGCTCGCGGCCGTTCGCCGCGCTGTTGGCCTGGCCCGCCGCGGACCAGAGCGCGAGGTACAGGCCGGCGATGGCGAGCACGGCCCTCACAGCACCCGGCTCCGCAGCACCAGACCCGTGGCCTCCTCGATGGCGGCGAGGTTCTGCTGGCGCTCCGCCTCGTCCCGGTAGGCGAAGGCCACCTGGTACTCGCCGGGCCGCGGCGAGACGATGCGGTAGTCGAGGCCGGTCACGCCCTCCAGCCGCCGGCGGAAGCCCTCGGCGGAGATCTCGCTGCGGAAGGGCTGCCAGAACGCGTGCCACTGTCGGGCGGACTCGTCCGCCTCGTCGGCGGCCGTGGCGGCGGTAGCGGCGGCGATGGCAGCGCGGTCGTCGCCCGGGTCTTCCCCGGCCCCGGTGGCGACTGCCGCCGCGTGTGCCGGCGGTGGGTCGTCCAAACGCGGCAGTGTCTCGGGAGTCGATCCCCGCGCGGGTTCCTGAGTCGGTGCCCGAGCCGGCTGCTCGGCCGGATTCGGGGCCGGTTCCGGGCCGGCCTCCTCGGGCAATCCTTTGGGCAATCCTTCGGGCAATGCTTCGGGCAATCCCGCAGGCGGTTCCTCGGCGGGTGGCGGGGTCGATTGCCGTGCCTGCTCTTCTTGCGTCGCTGCGGCCACGGCGCCGTCCGCACTGCTCACTCCTGCGACTCCCCGCTCGCCGGGCAGCCAGGCCGGCGCATAGCGCAGGACGACGAACGCGACGGCGATCACCAGCAGGAGACCCGACAGGAATCCGAGAAGGCGGGTCATGGCGTCATTCCCTCCTCGCCGCCTGGCGGCCGACCGGAACGTCGAGCCGGCGCACTGAGACCGCCGCGTCGGCCAGTCGGTCCAGGCCCGCCAGCCAGGCGTCGGCGTCGACGGACGCACCATCCTCCGCAGCGCAGTCGTCGGGCAGCCGGGCCAGGTGGCGGCGGAGATCGGCGGCGGCGGCGTCTGCTGGCAGGGCCAGCGCGATCCAGCGCTCGCGCATCGCGGCCCGGGGCGGGCGCAGCGCGTGCGCCCAGCCGGCGGGCGCCGACGGGAATTGCAGGGTGGCCTCGCCGTAGCTGCGGCCGGGCACCCGGCCGTGGCGGCCGCAGCGGCCCGGCATCATGCGCACGAGTCCGGCCGCGGGGTCGCGGCGCAGCAGGAAGACCTCGGCGTCGCCGCTGACCTCGATCTCCAGTGCGAAGCACGCGTCGTCGGCCAGGCTCTCGCCGGGACGCAGCACCCTGGCGCCGCGGCGCCAGGGATCGGCACGACGGCACATCCAGTGATCGTTTGGCGTCAGCACCCGCAACGCGCCCAGCGTGACGGAGCGGCCGGAGCCGAGACCGGGATCCCGGGCCGGTGGCGCGGCGGGCCGCAGGTCGTCCGCGGCCGGCGCGCCCGTCACGTCCGGCGGCGACCGGCGCGCGAGGCGGCCGGGGTCGGGCGTCTCGACGTAGGCCGCCACGTCGGTGACCGGGAAGCGCGCGCCGGCCGTGGCCGGGCGGGCCTGCACCCAGAACTGCTGCAGATCGCCGTCGATGGCGTACAGCCGGCCGCTGAGGATCAGGTTCGCCGCGGCCGGATCCGGCACGCTGCGGATGTGCGGCGAGCGGGCCAGGTTGTTCGCGACCAGCTGCACGGTGTCGGCGACGAAGGCGTCCTGACCGGTGGCCTCCGCGTGCACCACCAGCGGCTCGCCGACGAAGCCGCAGAAATCCGCCGCGAGCTGCGCGGCCAGCCGTTCGGCGAGCAGATCGCCTTCGTCCTCATGGAAGGGATCGTCGCGCAGGCCGCGGGATTCCGCGGTGGCGGCGGGCTGGCGGGAGCGGACGTACTGGCCGCGGGTGAGCCGGCCATTCCATTCCTTGCCGAATCCCGTCACCCAGAGGCCCTCCTCTCGGTCGAGGGCACGGATGGCGAGCCGGTGGGAACCGGGGCCGCTCTGCTGCAGGTCGACCGCGATGACGTAGTGAGCGTCTTCCCGACGGACACAGTCGCCCGCGCTGCGGCCGCCCTCCCATATCAGGTTCACGCCCGGCGTCGACTGCAGGAAGCGCGTCAGCCGCAGGGACAGCGCCCGGGACAGGGAGTCCGGTGCCGCCTGGGGCTCGTCGCCGCGCATGACGGCGACGGTGACGGTCTCGCGGCCGAAGCGGGGATGGGTGGTCAGCGTCTCGGCCAGGTAGGGTTCCAGTTCCTGGTCGAACCAGGCCTCCAGGGACGACTCGTCGCTGCCGGACCAGGCGAAGGCGCCGTAGTCCGCCGTGGCGCAGCCGGCAGCGGACAGCGCCAGAACCACCAGCCCGGCGAGACGCCGAATCCGCGCGCCCGCGTTCACGAGGGATCCTCCAGCCGCAGGAACCCGTCCGCGTCGATCACGAGTTCGCCGCTGTCGTTGGTGGCGATGACGCGGCCGAGGGCGGCGGCGGTGGCCGGCGGCAGCGTGACGCCCCAACGTATGCCGCCGGGCGGGACTACCGCGGTGCGGCGCAGCGTATCCAGCACGGCGGCGGGCACCGTCTGCGGTGTCATCTCGTGCACCTGGCCGGGGGCGGCAGCGGTGCGGAACGCGGGCCGGCCGTCCACCATCATGAAGCGCCAGACGCGGTCCCGGACGAAAGCGTAGAGGGCCACCTCCCTGCGCTCTACCAGACCGACGAGCGCCGCGTCGGAATCGAAGCGCAGGGAGAAACCCGGCTGCGGCTCGGCCGCTGGCGTCGGTGGCGCGGCCTCGGGCGGCGGCTCCGATGCCGGTCGCGGCGACGGCTCGGGTTCCGATTGCGGCGCCGGCGGCGCCTCGAGCCGGGGTTCGGACACCGCCACGGCGACGGATTGCGGTTGCGGGGCGGGCTCGGGTTGCGGTACCGGCGCCGGCCGTGACTCCGGCTGCGGCGCGGGCTCGGGCGGGGCGGCAGGCGTGGTTTGCGCCGGAGGGTGCGTAACCAAACTTACGGTGTCCGGCACCTCTTTTGGGCGTTTTGCAACTTGTTCGGGGACGCTCTGCACCAGCGCGAAGATGGCCACCAGACAGAACGCGAGGATGGCCATGAAGCGCATCACGTCCGTCTCAAGGTGCTCCATGCCTCCCTCGCCGCTAGCCGCGCCGGGGAAAGGCGAGCCCGTCCACGGCTGCCTGCCCATCTCTCTCCTCCTTGCGGCCGGCCGGCGTCGCCAGCACGGCCAGGTACGCCTCGATGCGGGCGAGCGCCGCCAGCATCTCCGCGCCGGTCTCGCCGGCGGTCGCCTCGTAGTAGCGGCGCAGCGGCGCGCCGACGGTGAGCGTCTTCACCACCCGCATGAGGTAACCGCCGATGCCGCCGAAGATCGTGGTGGAGAGCGCCACCAGGATGCCCCCGTTCACCATGCGCTGCAGCACGGCGAAGGCGCCGTCGTCCACGCTGGCCGCGGGATCACCGAGCGCGTAGAGCAGAGCGCCGCGCATGCCGATGGCCGTCCAGATCACGCCCACGCCGAAGAACAGACTCGTCCAGGTATCGGTGAGCTGCTCGGCATGGGCCACGGCATCGAGGGAGGCGCCGCGCGCGACCCGGCGGCGCAGCCGGGACAGGCTGCGCACGTACAGCCCGAGGACGACGGCGAACACGGGCAGCGACAGCCCCAGATTGCGATACGCCCAGTCCAGCGCTTCGGCCAGCGTCCAGGCCGGCACGCCCCCGGCGGGGGCAAGCGCATCGACGGCGAGAATCATGCCGCCGGCCGCCACCAGCCCCGCCAGCGCGCCGGCGGCGAGACCGCTGGCGAAACCGCCGTTGCCGACTGTGGCCGTCACCACTGCCTCCTACCGTGCCGCGCAGGCCGTGCAGGTGGCCTCGAGCACGAGCTCGGTCTCCTGGTACAGCCGGTCGGCCCGGTAATAGCCGGGCGCATCCTGGCTCACTCTGAGCAGGCCCAGCTCCTTGTCGAGCAGCTCGGCCTCCATAGCGGTCAGCACCTGACGCTTGCGCGGGCAGGTATAGGCGCAGTTGTTGTAGTCGCCCATCAGCGAGACGTACTTCACGTTGAAGTAGCGGTTGTAGGCGCGCTCCGCCTGCCGCTTGGACAGCAGACCCTGATCGGTGGCCGTCAGCAGGAAGTCGGAGAACTTGCGCTTGTTGTCGGGGCCGGGATCGCCCTCGGCGATCGTGAGCAGCTCGGCGTAGTAGCGGTCGAACTCGGCCTCGCAGCCGTCGGCCAGCTTCGCCTCCGCCGCGTCCATGGCCTGATCCAGGCTGGCCGTGCGCGGCAGGCTGCAGTCGGCGGTGGTTGTGGCGCAGCCGGCCAGCGCCAGTGCGCCAAGTGCCAGCGCCAGCATCAGGCCCGTGCGGATGTTACTCGGATTCATGTCGCTCCTCCTCGGCCGCGGGGTTCCCTCAGAACTCCAGCGGGCTCGTGTATTCCTCTTCGAAGGTCCCCGGCGGGGGGGCGGCGATCTGCGGGCCCGGCTCGTAGTCGCCGAACAGGATGGCCTTCACCCCGTCTACCACTTCCTGCATCTCCGGCGTGATCACGCCGAAGGACTGGTTCAGCTGTTCCATGAGCGTGGCCCGGGCGATCTCCTCCCGGGTGCGGGCGATGAGATCCGAGGCCTCGGCCATGTCCAGGTACATGTCGGAGGCGATCACCGCCAGCGAGTGGCTGTTGCGGTTCACCGACGAGGTGGCCACCAGCTTGTAGTACTGCTCGAAGCGCTGGGACAGGCGGATGCCGGAGCGCCCGCGCAGCACCGGCGCCGGTTCCGCCTTCGAGCCCTCGCCGACACCGAGCAGGGTCTCCTGCAGGGTCCAGGAGGTCATCTTGTTGCCGAGTTCGCTGCGCAGCCGACGCTCGAGGCTCGCGTGGGTGTTCTGCACGGAGCGCTCCATGTCCGGCAGGCGCTCGGACATGATGTTCAGCATCTCGAGGTAGGTGGCGCCGAGCTGTTTGGCGATGCGCTGGCAGCCGGGGTCATCCTCCGCGCCGTCGCACTTGGCCTCCTGATAGAGGCGGCGCTGCTGGTCGAGCCGGCTGATGGCGTCCTGCAGTCCGGTCTCCATCTCGGCCGCCACGTCGCCCGTCTGGCGGATGTCCTCCAGCACGGTGGTGGGGAACAGCTGG
Source organism: Lentisalinibacter orientalis (assembly GCF_040706535.1). Classification (NCBI taxonomy): domain Bacteria; kingdom Pseudomonadati; phylum Pseudomonadota; class Gammaproteobacteria; order Woeseiales; family Woeseiaceae; genus Lentisalinibacter; species Lentisalinibacter orientalis. The sequence continues at coordinate 993,652 of NZ_JAPDRJ010000001.1, read as the reverse complement.
ATGGTGGGCGCCGTGCTGGCGAAACTCAGCGCCGGCAGGACGACGAGTGCAATGGTGGCGGCGAGGTAGTGCCAGAAGGCCGCGGGATGCCGTGCCTCCCGTGCCCCCGTGCGACCGCCGTGCGACGTTGTGGTTCTCGGCTCCATGGTCGTCTCCCTTTGATCGGGAGACTCAGGCTAGACCCGGAGCGCTGAACGGAAGCTGAACGGAGGAATTGCGCGGGAAGTGCGGAGAAACTGCGGGTCGATCAGGCCGTGACCGCCGCGACGATCGTCGCGGGGATCGCCGCGGGGATCGTCGCGAGCCGGGACAGCGACGGCAGGTCGAGGACGTGGTCCCGCAGCGACCGCACGGCGGGTCTCGCGAGCGCCCGCCCGGCGTTGTCCTCGAACTTGGCGACGATGTCGGCGCGGGACAGGGGCCGCTGATCCGCGCCCCGGTTCACGGGCTCGTGATGGCGCAGTTCCCGGCCGTCGCGGGTGTGGACGACCACCTCGCCCGGGAAATAGCGCGGGAAGGTGGACTCCGGGTCCACCTCGTAGCCGCAGCGGTCCGCCAGCGCGAGGACGTCCGGATCGACGAGCACGTCGTCCTCGAGTTCCTCCAGCGTGAACCGCTTCTTCAGCAGCGTGGCGGCCATGAGGTACTGCACGCTGAACTTGGCCTCGTAGTCGCTCTGCGGCCGGCGCTTGCGCGCCGCGGGCTCGCAGACCACGTCGACCTCGTCGGCGTGCACCCTGGCCACCATCCGGTCCACGTCCCCGGGCGTTATGCCGTGCTCCGATACGAGCGCCAGGACGCAGTCGGCATACGCGTGGTTGTAGTGGCAGACGGGATACGGCTTGATGCCCACGCGCAGCATCTCCCAGCGCTCGCCCAGGTCCGTCAGGCGCGATGCCAGGGCGCCGCCGGCCTCTTGCCCGCCGTCATGGTCGCACGCCTCGTCGCGCTCCTCGCCCCACTCCTCGCCGAGGTAGGTCCGGTAGAGCCCGAAACGGCCTTCGTAGGCCTGCGCGGGGCCGATGAAACCGCCGCGGGCGAGCCCGGCGGCCTGCAGCCCGCAGGCGGCGGCCCAGCCGGGGTGGATGCGTTTCGTCCAGGCACCGTCTTCCAGAAACTGCAGCGTGCCGCCGGCGAGACTGAGCGTGATGCCCTGCGCCCGGGCGAGTGCGGCCGGGTCCATCCGCCAGAGGCGTCCTGCCGCCAGCGTGGCGCCAAAGGCGCCGACCACGCCGGTGGGATGGAAGCCCCGCTTCTGGAACGCTCCGCCGACGCTGCCGATGCGGGCATCGGCCTCCACCGCCACCAGGTAGGCCGCCAGGGCCTCGGGCCCGGTGGCATCCGCGTTCAGCCCGGCGGCCAGCACCGTGGGCACGGCGCTGGCGGAGGTATGCACGATGCTTTCGCCGTGGGTGTCGTCGAAATCCAGCCCGTGGATCAGGAAGCCATTGGCGATGGCCGCATCGCGCATCGCCAGGCGCTCCGGGCGGCCGATGACCGGGTAGTCGCCACCGCCCGCCATGCTGCCGATGGCCGCCAGGCCGCGGCGGGCGAAGGGGTAGGTGGTGGCCGCCAGCGCGACGCCCAGCGCATCGAGGATGTGCAGGCAGGCTCGCTCGGCGACCTCGTCCGGGATACGGGAGGGATCGAGGCCGAGGGCGAAGTCGGCGAGTGCGGATGCGGCGTCGGTCATAAAAAAACGTAGGAGGGCCTTCAGGCCCGACCGCGTCGCTGCCGATTCCGGACGGACCCGGTCGGGCCTGAAGGCCCTCCTACATCCATTTTTCCTGGAGCTTTTTCAGCACCTCGGCGCCCGGGCCGAGCTTCTCGTAGGGAATCGAGTTCAGCGGCTGCTCCACCGTGTTGCCGACGGCGTGCATGTCGCCCTTGCGCTCGTGGATGTAGAGCAGGCCGGTGACCACCTCGCCCCGGTTGGCATGGTCGCGCAGGAAGGAGAACGCCTTGGCACGGCTGGTGGGGTCGTATTCCTTGTCCACCTTCTTCAGCACGACGCGGCTGCCGTCGTGGAGTTCCACGGGCATGGCCTCGCCTTCCTCGTAGGCCGTCTTGATCTCCTCCGCCGGCGGGATGAAGTCCGTGCCCACCACCTGGTGATAGTACTTGCGGGTGTGCGAGTAGCTCTTGGTGGAGCCCACGTGGTCATTGAAGGTCACGCAGGGGCTGATAACGTCCAGCAGCGCGAAGCCCCGGTGGGTGAGCGCACCCTTGATCAGCGGCACCAGCTGCGTCTTGTCGCCGGAGAAGCTGCGGGCGATGTAGGTGGCGCCGGTGGCGAGCGCCAGCAGGCACGGGTCGATGGGCGGCTGCTGGTTCTCCTCGCCCTTCTTCGCCTTGGAGCCCACGTCCGCCGACGCCGAGAACTGGCCCTTGGTGAGGCCGTACACGCCGTTGTTCTCGATGATGTAGCACATGTTCAGATTGCGGCGGATGGCGTGGGTGAACTGGCCCAGGCCGATGGACAGCGAGTCGCCGTCGCCGGAGACGCCCAGGTACACGAGATCCTTGTTGGCCGCGTTCGCGCCGGTGGTCACGCTGGGCATGCGACCGTGCACGGAGTTGAAGCCGTGGCTGGGCCCGACGAAATAGGCGGGCGTCTTGGACGAGCAGCCGATGCCGCTCATCTTGCCGAGCCGATGCGGCGGGATGGAGAGCTCGAACACCGCCCGGATGATGGCATTGGTGATGGAGTCGTGGCCGCAGCCCGCGCACAGCGTGGAGACGGTGCCCTCGTAGTCACGCTCGGTGAGGCCGAGGTCGTTCTTCGGCAGGCGCGGATGGGCGACTTTGGGTTTTGGGATGTAGCTCATAGCGGTTGCCTCGATGGGCACGTAGGAGGGCCTTCAGGCCCGATCCCTTTTCACCTGATTCGGATGGACCGGATCGGGCCTGAAGGCCCTCCTACGTGGGTCATTCATGCTGCCTCGTTTTTTTCCCGGTCCTCGCGGATGCGGTCGACGACGAAGCCGGCGTTCATCGGCATGCCGTTGTAGTGCAGCACCGGCACGAGCTTCTTCTGGTCGATGCCCGCATCGAGGATCAGCAGGGAACGCAGCTGCGCGTCCCGGTTCTGTTCGACCACGTACACCCGGTCGTGTTTCGCGATGAAATCCTGCACGGCCTCGCCGAACGGGAAGGCCTTCACCCGGCAGTAGTTGAGCTTCACGCCCTCTTCCGCCAGGCGCTCCACCGCCTCGTGCACGGCCGCCTCGCCGCTGCCGACGGTGAGCACCGCGGTCCGGTTGAACTTGGAATACTCGATGACCGGCTCCGGCACCATCTCCCGCGCCGTGTCCCACTTCACCAGCAGCCGGTCCACCACGTCCTGGTACTCGTCGGCGTCCTCGGTATAGCCGCCGTACTTGTTGTGGCCGGAGCCGCGGGTGAAGAAGCTGCCTTTCGGGTGCTCGCCGGGCAGCGAGCGGTACGGGATGCCGTCGCCGTCCGTGTCCAGGTAACGATGGAATTTCTCGATCTTCTCCAGATCCTCGGCATGCAGCACCTTGCCGCGGTCCGGCTGGTAGGACTCGTCCCAGGTCAGCTCCGGCACCATCCAGTCGTTCATGCCGATGTCGAGATCCGACAACACCATCACCGGGGTCTGCAGCCGCTCTGCGAGATCGAAGGCCACCGGCGCCATGGTGAAACACTCGTGGGGGTCGGCCGGAAACAGCAGCACGTGTTTGGTGTCGCCATGGGAGGCGTACGCGCAGGACAGGATGTCGGATTGCTGCGTGCGCGTGGGCATGCCCGTGGACGGCCCGGTGCGCTGCACGTCGAAGATCACCACCGGCAATTCCGCATAATAGGCGAAGCCGATGAACTCGTTCATGAGCGAGATGCCCGGGCCGCTGGTCGGCGTGAAGGCACGGGCCCCGTTCCAGGCCGCCCCCAGCACCATGCCGATGGCGGCGAGCTCGTCCTCGGCCTGCACGATCAGGTAGTTGTTCCTGCCCGTTTCCGGGTCCACGCGCAGCTGCTTGCAGAAGCGGCTGAAGGCATCCATCAGGGAGGTGGACGGCGTGATGGGGTACCACGCGCCGACGGTAGCGCCGGCATACACGCAGCCGAGCCCCGCGGCCGTGTTGCCGTCGATGACCACGTGCCCCTTGGTCTTGTCCATCTTCTCCACGGTGAGCGGCAGCGGACAGGGGAAATTCTCGACGGCGTAGTCGTAGCCGAGCTTCACCGCCTCCATGTTGGAGTCCACCAGCGCCGGCTTCTTGGCGAAGGTGTCTGCCAGATTCCGGCGGATGATCTCCAGGTCCAGGTCGAGCAGTGCGGCCAGCGCGCCGACGTAGGCGATGTTCTTCATCAGGATGCGTGCCCGCGCGCCCTCGAAGTGCTCGTTGCACATCTTCGACAGCGGGATACCGATCACCGTGACGTCCTCGCGGTCGAGGAGCCTGGAGCGGGGCCAGGTGGAGTCATAGATGAGGTAGCCGCCCGGCTCCACCTCCGCGAGATCTTGCGCGTAGGTCTGCGCGTTCATCGCCACCATGACGTCGACGTGGCCCGCGCGGGCCTTGTGGCCGGCGCCGGTGACGCGGACCTCGTACCAGGTGGGCAGGCCCTGGATGTTGGAGGGGAAGTAGTTCTTGCCGACCACCGGCACGCCCATGCGGAAGATGGACTTCATCAGGAGACCGTTGGCGCTGGCGGAGCCGGTGCCGTTCACGGTCGCGATCTTGATCACGACGTCGTTGATTCGCTTGTCCGTCACTGCATACCTCGATGGGTATGTAGGAGGGGCTGTAGGAGGGGCTTTAGCCCCGATTCGCTAACCCGGATCGGGCCTGAAGGCCCTCCTACATGAATCTTCATCCGGCCTTGACCAGTTTCGGTTCGGCCCGCGCGGCCTCGTCGCTCGCGTGGGGGATCAGGATCTTGGACTTCTGCATGTCCCACGCGCCCGTGGGGCAGCGCTCGGCGCAGAGACCGCAGTGCACGCACAGGTCCTCGTCCTTGATCATCACGCGCCCGGTCTGCGGCAGGGCACCGGAGACGAAGAAGGGCTCCTCCAGATTCTCGGCGGGCGGCGTCAGGCTCTGCCTGAGTTCCTCCTCGCTGCCGTTCGGCGTGATGGCCAGGCAGTCGACCGGGCAGACGTCGATGCAGGCGTCGCACTCGATGCAGAGCTTGTCGATGAACACCGTCTGGATGTCGCAGTTCAGGCAGCGCTCCACCTCGGCCAGCGTCTGCTCCGCGGTGAAGCCCAGCTCCACCTCGATGTCGATCTTCTTGAACCGCTCTGCGAGATCCACCGCCGGCATCAGGCGCCGCTCCGCCGGGTTGTAGTCGTTGGAGTAGCTCCACTCGTGGATGCCCATCTTCTGGCTGATGAGGTTCATGCCGTCCGGCAGCCGGTCGTTGACGTCCTCGCCCTGGCAGTACTTGTGGATGGAGATGGCCGCCTGGTGGCCGTGGGCGACCGCCCAGATGATGTTCTTCGGCCCGAAGGCGGCGTCGCCGCCGAAAAAGACCCCCGGCCGGGTGGACATCATGGTGGTCTCGTCCACCACCGGCGCGTCCCACTGGTTGAACTCCAGGCCGATGTCGCGCTCGATCCAGTCGAAGGCGTTCTCCTGGCCGATGGCGAGGATCACGTCGTCGCAGGGGATGAAGATCTCCTCCAGTGCCGTGCCCCTGTCGATGCGGCCCTGTTCGTCGACCTTGTACTCCATCAGGTCGAACTTCATGCCGGTGAGCCGGCCGTTCTCGACCACGAACTCCTTCGGCGAGTGGTTCACGAGGATCTCGACGTTCTCCTCTTCGGCGTCCTCCAGTTCCCAGTCTGAGGCCTTGAAGTAGCCCCGCGGCTTGCGGGCCATCACCTTGACGTCTTTCGCGCCCAGCCTGAGCGAGGTGCGGCAGCAGTCCATGGCGGTGTTGCCGACCCCGATGATCAGCACCCGTTCGCCGATCTCCTCGGTGTGCTTGAAGGCCACGGACTCCAGCCACTGGATGCCGATATGGATGCGGTCGGTGTCATAGCGGCCCGGCAGCTCGAGTTCCTTGCCCTTGGGCGCGCCGGTGCCGACGAACACGGCGTCGAAGCCGCCGTCGTCCAGCAGATCCTTCAGGCTGCCGATCGGGTGGTTCAGTTTCAGATCGACGTCCATGTCCAGGATCATGCCGATCTCCTCGTCCAGCACCTTCGGCGGCAGCCGGAACTGGGGGATGTTCGTGCGCATGAGCCCGCCGGTCTCGTCCAGCGCCTCGAAGATGGTGCACTCGTAACCCAGCGGGGCGAGGTCGTTGGCCACGGTGAGCGAGGCGCAGCCGGCGCCGACCAGCGCCACCTTCCTGCCGTTCTTCTCCGCCGGCGCCTTCGGCAGGCGGTCGGCGATCTCGTCCTTGTGGTCGGCGGCGACCCGCTTCAGCCGGCAGATGGCCACCGGCTTCTCCTCCACCCGGCGTCGCCGGCAGGCCGGTTCGCAGGGCCGGTCGCAGACGCGGCCGAGGATGCCCGGGAAGACATTCGACTCCCGGTTGACCATGTAGGCGTCGGAGAAGCGGCCCTGGGCGATGAGACGGATGTATTCGGGAACGTCGGTATGCGCGGGACAGGCCCATTGGCAGTCCACGACCCGATGGTAGAAATCGGGATTTGAGGTGTCGGTCGGCTTCATTTCCTGTGGTGTGAGTCTCTCCCCCGGAGAGGAAATCAGCACCCTTGCACCGTGTAGGTGCGAAGGGTACTAAAGGCAGCGGAAATCGCAACGCTTTTCATTACTTTCGTGAAACGCGTCATGGGATTTCTCAACCGCGCGGCCGTTCCGGGGCCGGCCGCAGGGGGCTTCGGCTACACTCTGCGCATCGTCGCACGGGAGACAGACGGGTGAGCGAACGCTATACCGCCCTCGCACTGCAGATGGGCACCGACTGCGTGAACGGCTGCACCGACCGGGCGTCGGCCCGGGAACGGATGCAGTCGAATCTGGCGGGCGCGCGCCGGCTGATAGCGGGCAGCAAGGCCTTCATCAGGCAGTTCGCCGGCACCGACGTGCGCCTCGTCGTGCTGCCCGAGTACTTCCTCACGGGCTTCCCGATGGGCGAGAGCGTGGCCGAGTGGCGCGACAAGGCGGCACTCGCGCCCGGCGGCCCGGAGTACGAGGCGCTGGGCGAGATCGCGCAGAGCTTCGACATCTACCTGGCCGGCAACGCCTACGAACAGGACGAGCACTTCCCCGCGCTGTTCTTCCAGACCTGCTTCGTCATCGATCCGTCGGGCGACGTGGTACTGCGCTACCGCCGCCTGATCTCGCTTTCCGCGCCCACGCCCTGGGACGTCTGGGACCGTTACCTGGACGTCTACGGGCTGGAGGCCGTCTTCCCGGTGGCCCGTACCGAGCTCGGCAACCTGGCCGCCATCGCCTCGGAGGAGATCCTCTACCCCGAGATCGCGCGCTGCCACGCCGTGCGCGGCGCCGAGGTGTTCCTGCACCACACCAGCGAGGTGGGCAGCCCGGCGCTGACGCCGAAGGACGTGTGCAAGCGGGCGCGCGCGGTGGAGAACATGGCGTACGTAATCTCGGCCAACTCGGCACGGCTGGGCGGGATTCCCATCCCGGCCGAGTCGTCGACGGGGATGTCGAAGATCGTGGATCACGGCGGCAGGGTGCTCGCCGAGGCGCCGGCGGCGGCGGAGAGCATGGTGGCCCATGCCACCATCGACCTCGCGGGGCTGCGCGAGGCCCGCCACCGCGCCGGCATGAGCAACCTGCTCTCCCGCCAGCCCCTGGAGCTCTATGCCGAGGCCATGGCGGGCATCCGCATGCGGCCGAAGAACCGGCTGCTGAAAGACGGCACGGTGGTGGAGCCGGCCCGGGGCCAGCTCGCGGCAATGCAGCAGGAGGATATCCTGCGGCTGGCGGACGAGGGCCTCCTCTAACCTGAATCCTCGCTGAACGGCGCGCGAATATTTGTTTTGATCGGCCGGACCACCGCGCTATCATCTTTCCCAGGTTCGAAAAAACTGGAGCTGGAACCATGAGAAAACTGATGACGCTCTTCGCCCTTCCGCTGGTCTTCTTCGGCGCTTCGGCCGTCGCGGACGGCCACATGGAAGCCGGTAAGGCCAAGTTCGAGGAAGTGTGCGCGGATTGCCACTACAACGACGACTTCGCGGGCACGCCCAAAGACGAGATCAAAGGCATGATCAAGGCCGTGGCGGCAGGCGAGGTAGAGCACGACGAAGACCTCTCGGGCCTCACCGACGAGGAGATCAAGGCGCTGGCGGCCTACATGGCCAGCGCAGAGTAAGCGTCACGGCCGGCGGGCATCGCCCCGTCCCGCCAGCGAACGCCGGGGCCGGCAGTGCCATGCGCTGCCGGCCTTTTTCGTTCCGGACCGACACGCGGCCGCGGAAACTACGGATTGCCGCGCCGACCGCCGGCAGGGACTCTTGTCGCGCCCCGGCCAGCTGAATGCAGGCTGAACAACGCAGCAATATTGTCTTTATGCGGCAATGGAGGCGCGTTAGGATTAAGACGACCCGAGACAAGAGTGGAGGACCCACGATGAGGAAGATTTGGATCGCAATGGCCGCGCCGCTGATGTTCTTCGGCACTGCCGCATGGGCTGGTGGCGACGCGGAAGCCGGCAAGGCCGTGTACAACGACCAGGCCTGCGCCGATTGCCACTACGAAGACGACTTCGCCGGCATCCCGGCCGACGAGATCAAGACGATGCTCAAGGAGGCGACGGATCACGATCCGGATCTGTCCGGCCTGAGCGACGAAGAGATCGCCAACCTCGCCGCCTACTTCGCGAGCGTCGAATAGAGCGGAACTCTCACTTCCCCGGCTTGCGCTGCCGGGGAAAGAATGAGAAAAACGGGCTGACGGCACTGCGGTGCCGCCAGCCTTTTTGTTGCCCATGCAATCTCTCCTGACACCGCTGCTGCGGCGGATGACCCGCCGCTACATGAGCTTCGAGACGGCCCCCGTCACGAACGCGCTGCCGGAGCCGACCCCCGGCCGCGTCTATCTCCTGTACCTGCACATCCCCTTCTGCGACGTGCTGTGTCCCTTCTGCCCCTTCCACCGGGTGGAATACCAGCCCGAGCGCACTCGCCGCTACTACTCGGTGCTGCGCAAGGAGATCCAGCGCGCCACGGACCACGGCTACCGTTTCGGCGATCTGTATGTAGGCGGAGGGACGCCGACGGTGCTGCCCGAAGAGCTCGCGGAAACCATCGAACTGGTACGCCGGGACCACCCCGTAAGCCGGGTCTCGGTGGAGACGAACCCGGACGATCTCGGTGACGACCGCCTTTCCATGCTCCGCAGCGCCGGCGTCAATCGACTCTCGGTGGGCGTCCAGAGTCTCGACGACGACATCCTGCGCGACATGCAGCGCTACGAGAAATTCGGCAGCGGGGAGCAGATCTGCGAGCGGATCGAAGCGGTCCGGGACCTGTTCGATACCATCAACGTGGACATGATCTTCAACCTGCCCCGCCAGTCGGACGAGAGCCTGATGCGCGACATGCACACGCTCACCGACGAGCTGGGAGTGGATCAGATCTCCTGGTATCCCCTGATGACCGCGCATGCCACCCGGAAATCGATGGAGAAGCACATCGGCGATGTCGATTTCTCCCGAGAGGGCGAGCTGTATCACCGCATCGTGGGGCACATGCTGAACGCGGGTTACGGGCGCTCCTCGGCCTGGTGCTTCTCCCGCTCCGACTCGGCGATGATCGACGAATACATCACCGAGGAGGAGGAATACCTGGGCCTCGGCAGCGGCGCCTTCAGCTACATGGGCGGCACGATGTACGCCAGCACCTTCTCCATCAATCATTACCTGAAACTCGCCGACCGCGGCGGCACCGGCATCGTGCGCAGCCGCCGTATGAGCGAGCGCGACCAGATGCGCTACTACCTGCTGATGTTCCTGTTCAGCGGCTCGCTCGATCTCGACGCTGCCGAGGAGCGATTCGGGGGCCGCTTTCGGCGTGTGCTCTTCGCGGAACTGGCCGGCCTCAGGCTCCTGCGCGCCGTGCGCCGGCGGGGATCCAGGCTCGAGCTCACCGAGCGCGGCTACTATCTGTGGGTGATGATGATGCGGGAGTTCTTCATCGGCGTGAACATCTTCCGCGACGAGATGCGCCATCTGATCAGACACGAGGCGGTCCTGGTCAGCTGAGACGGCCCTCGGCCGGCACCCCGCGAAAGCCGGCTGCGGTATTCCCCGATTGCCCGCCAAGCCCCATTTCGCCTATCAAGGGCGTGGTCCCGGCACCAATGAGTGTCCGGCGGCGCTGCGGGCTGCGGTCTTGAAGGAAAATAAAATGCGCAAGCGTGTCACATTCTGTCTGTCGATACTCTCGGCAACGATGGTCTTCATCCTGTTCTCGCCGCTCGCGAATGCGCAGGAGGAAGCGAGGCCCATCAAGTGTGCGGGCTGCCACAAGGACGTCGAGGTCCTGTCAACCGCACACCAGGACACCGACTGTCAGGCCTGTCACACCAACGTGACCAGCCGCCGCCATCGGGCGGAAGATCTGACCGACCTGACCGGCGATGCGATCTGCGCCCAGTGCCACAAGCTCTCCGACCGCTCGCTGAGCCGCAGCGTGCATCACGAGAACGCGAACTGCCTGGACTGCCACGGCGAGGCGCATGCGGTGCACAAGGTGGACGATCTCGGGTCCCCGGTGTCCCCGTTCAATCAGGTGGAGACCTGCGGAGAATGCCATAGCGAACCCGAGGGGCTGATCGATGGCTTCATCGACAGCGTCCACGGCCGCGGCCTGCTGCGTTCCGGGCTCATCTCGGCCCCCTCCTGCAGCGACTGCCACGGCGACCACCGCATCTTCGCCATCGATAACGAACGCGCGCCGACGTCGCACAAGAACTCGCCCGAGATGTGCGGCGACTGCCACGTGGGCGTCCTCAACACCTGGCTGAGCGAGAACAAACACGGCGAAATCTGGCAGGCAGGCAACATGGACGGGCCGGTCTGCACCGACTGCCACAGCTCCCACGACATCCAGGACCCGAACATCGGCGAAACCCGCCTGATGATGTCCGGCGAGTGCGGCGACTGCCACGGCGAGCTGTACTCGAGCTACGAATGGAATTTCCACGGCAAGTTCACCTCTCTCGGCCTGGAAACGGCGGCCACGTGCTCCGATTGCCACACGCCGCACAAGAATCTGCCGGCGGACGACCCGCGTTCGAGCATCCACCCGGATAACCTGGGGGAGACCTGCGGCGCCTGCCACGAGGGTGCCTCGGGCAACTTCCTGAAGATCGACGTCCACAACAATCCGAGCGACCCGGCGGATAATCCCTGGGTCTTCTACATCTACATGTTCATGCTGGTGCTGCTGGTCGGCGTGTTCGGCTTCTTCGGCATCCACGACCTGCTGTGGCTGCAGCGCGCCTTCGTCGGCACGCTGAAGGGCGAGTACGGCGACCTCAAGAGCCACGTCGCCGGGGGCCAGTACGTCCGGCGCTTCTCGGGCATCTACATCTTCATGCACATCGTGATCATCGTCACGTTCCTGCTCCTGGCACTCACGGGTCTGCCGCTGAAATTCCCGACGGCGCCCTGGGCACAGACGCTGATGAATCTGCTGGGCGGCGTCGAGGCGGCCGGCATCATCCACCGCATCGCCGCCGTCGGCACGTTCGGCTACATGGGCTTCCATGTGCTGCATCTGGTCATCCGGCTGTTCATCAAGCACGAGCGCGGGCTGTTCTGGGGACCGAACTCCATGACACCGCAGCTGCAGGACGTGAAGGATCTCGTCGGCAACATCCGCTACTTCCTGTATCTCGGCCCGCGCCCGGAAGGCGACCGCTGGACCTACTGGGAGAAGTTCGACTACCTGGCGGTGTTCTGGGGCGTCATGATCATCGGCCTGTCCGGCCTGATGCTCTGGTTCCCGCAGTTCTTCACGAGCTTCCTGCCGGGCTGGTCGATCAACGCCGCGCTGGTGGTGCACAGTGACGAGGCCCTGCTGGCCACGGGCTTCATCTTCCTGTTCCACTTCTTCCACACGCATCTGCGTCCGGAGAGCTTCCCGATGGATCCGGTGGTGTTCACCGGCCGCATGTCCCTGGAGAAGTTCAAGGAAGAGCGGCCGAAGGAATACCAGCGCATGGTCGAGAACGGCACGCTGGAGCAGAATCTCCGGCCCGCGCCGACCCGCTACGAGATGATGTGGGTGTATCTCTTCGGCTTCACGATGCTCGCCATCGGACTGGCGCTGGCGGTAGCCATCTTCGTGGCCCTGGGTACGCACGGCCTCGGGGTGCCGTAGCGCCTGACGAATCCGCAGCGGCATTACGGAGAACCCTTACTCCCCTGACCGCGGGGCTGCCGTAGCATCTTCCGGTGCTGCGGCAGCTTCGTCTGCCGCATCGGCGTTTTCGTAACCGGGGGGACCCATGTCCAGACATTTCTTCGCCTCCATCACCCGCAACTGGATCAGCCTGGCCGGTTCGGCCGTGGCACTGGTCAGCGCCGTCCTGATCATCACGCTGTATTTCGTCGAGTCGATCGGGCACCAGGGCGGACCGTACCTGGGCATCCTGACCTTCCTGATCCTGCCGGCGATCTTCGCCCTCGGCCTGCTCCTCATCCCCGTCGGCATCTATTTCGAACGGCGGCGGATGCGCAAACATCCGGAATACGAGGGCCGCGGGCCGTTCCCGGTCATCGACCTCAACACGCCGAAGACCCGCGGCGCCCTGATGGTCTTCCTCGGTCTGACCGTGCTGAACATCGTGGTGCTGGCCGGCGCCACCTACAAGGGCGTCGAGGTGATGGAGTCCGTGGAATTCTGCGGCATGGCCTGCCATTCGGTGATGGAACCCGAGTACACGGCCTACCAGCGCTCGCCCCACTCCCGGGTGACCTGCGCCGAGTGCCACATCGGGCCCGGCGCCGACTGGTTCGTGAAATCCAAGCTGGACGGCGCCTGGCAGCTGGTTGCCGTGGCCTTCGATCTGTACCCCCGTCCCATCGAGACGCCGCTGCACGACCTGCGCCCGGCCCGCGAGACCTGCGAGCAGTGCCACTGGCCGTCCAAGTTCCATGGCGACAAGCTCGACATCACCACCACGTATGCCGACGACGAGCAGAACACCGAGCTGAAGACGGCCGTCCTGCTGAAGGTGGGCGGCGCCAACGGCCGCGAATCCACCGGCATCCACTGGCACGTGGCGCCGGAGAACGAGGTCCGCTATCGCTCGGACGAGACCCGCGAGGACATCTACGAAGTGCGCCTGGTGCGCCCGGACGGCACGGAGAAGGTCTGGCTGAAACCGGATGCACCGGAGGACGACGGCCTGTGGCGCACCATGGACTGCGTGGACTGCCACAACCGGCCGAGCCACCAGTATCGTCAGCCCGGCGAAGAGGTGGACAACGCCATCCACGACGGCCGCATCGACCAGTCGCTGCCGTTCGTGAAGCGCGAGGCCGTGCGCATCATCGATCAGAAATTCGAGACCATCGAGGAGGCACGTACGACTCTGTCTGCGGAGCTGACCGCCTACTACGAGGAGAACTACCCGGAGCTGGCCGCCGAGAAGGCGGCTGCCATCGAGCAGGCCGGCGAGACCCTTGGCGATCTGTACGCGGTGAACGTCTTCCCGCACATGAAGGTGTGGTGGAACACGTACCCGGACCACATCGGCCATCAGCAGTCGCCGGGCTGCTTCCGCTGCCACAACCGGGACCTGGAGACCGTCGAGGGCGAGCAGATCACCCGCCGCTGCTCCACCTGCCACACGGTACTGGCGCGGGAAGAGGAGAACCCGGAGATTCTCACCGAACTCCGGCGCTAGCCGGCCAACCCGACCGCCCGCAGGCCCGTCATGTTGTAGCATGGCGGGCCTTTCTATCTCCGGGGGCGGACAAAAGGAGCGACGATGGACAACCTCTTCGACCTGTCGGGCCGGGTGGCCGTGGTGACCGGCGGCTCCCGCGGCATCGGCCGCATGATCGCCGAAGGCTTCGTGCGCGGCGGCGTCAAGACCTACATCACCGCCCGCAAGGCCGAGGCCTGCGAGCAGGCGGCGCGCGAGATGAGCGAGCACGGCGAGTGCATCGCGCTGCCCCACGACGTCTCCACGCTGCAGGGCATCGACGCCTTCGTCGCCGACGTCCATGCACGGGAGGCTCACCTGGATATCCTGGTGAACAACGCCGGCGCGGCGTGGGGCGAAGAGTTCGACAAATTCTCCGAGGAGGGCTGGGACAAGGTGATGAACCTGAACGCGAAGTCCCTGTTCTTCCTCACCCAGCGCTTCGCGCCCATGCTGCGCAAGGGTGCCGCCGGCGACCGACCGGCGAAGGTCATCAACATCGCCTCCATCGACGGCCTGCGCACGCCGGACCTCGAGACCTACTCCTACGTCACCAGCAAGGCCGGCGTCATCCACCTGACCCGCCGGCTGGCGAAGCGGCTGATCGCGGACAACATCTGCGTGAACGCCATCGCGCCCGGCGCCTTCGCCAGCGACATGAACATCTGGGCCCGGGACAATCCGGACGTGGTCAGCCAGCACATCCCGGCACGGCGGGTGGGCACGGCCGAAGACATGGCCGCGGCCGCCATCTTCCTGGCCGCCCGCTCCGGCGACTACCTGGTGGGCACCACCCTCACCGTCGACGGCGGCGTGACCTTCGCGGGTTGAGCCGGTGTACGTCAACCTGCTGATCGCACTGGCCCTCGGGCTGGCCTACGTGCAGCTCACCACTTATGCGGCCATCTGGGTGCCGGTGCCGTTCGCCGACCGGGCGCTCGGCATCGAGGGCGGCATCTACTGGGCCCAGGCGCTGTGGCAGACATTCCTGACGGCGCTGCTGGCGGTCTGCGCGGGTTATCTGGTCACCCGGCTGAAGCCCCGGCACCTGGCTGCCCATACGGCCGCATTCCTGATACCGAGCCTGGCCGCGGCCGGCTGGGCCATCGGCACCCGCGGCAATTACGCCGGTGCCGCCTTCTGGGCCAACCTCAGCACCTACGCGGCGCAGATCCTGCTGCCGGTGGTGGCGGTGATGGTGTGGGGCAAGGCGACGGGGTCGAATCGAGGACGGTAGGGGGGGCCCGTAGGAGGGGCTTTAGCCCCGATTCATTATCGAAATCTGGCCGGAATCGGGATCGGGCCTGAAGGCCCTCCTACCCCAATTCTTCACGCAGCTCGAATTTCAGCACCTTGCCCGCCGGGTTGCGCGGCAGCGCCTGGACGATGTGCAGCCGCAGCGGCAGCTTGTAGCGGGCCAGCTTGCCGTCGGCGAAGTCGCGCAGCTCGTCCAGCGTGAGTTCGGCGCCCTCGTTCAGCGCCACGACGGCGGTGACCGCCTCGCCCCACTTGTCGTCCGGCAGGCCGATAACCGCCACCTCGGCCACGGCCGGGTGCTCGTACAGCACGCCTTCCACCTCGGCGGGATAGACGTTCTCGCCGCCGCTGATGACCATGTCCTTCACCCGGTCGCTGATGAACAGGAAGCCGTCCTCGTCCAGATAGCCCGCGTCGCCGGTGTGGAACCAGCCGTCCTCGTCGATGGCCTCGGCGGTGGCCTCGGGCCGGTTCCAGTAGCCTTTCATGACGTTGGGGCCGCGGTAGAGGATCTCGCCCACTTCACCCGGCGCCAGGCTGTGGCCGTCGGCGTCCGCGATGCGCAGTTCGCCGAACAGGCCCGGCTTGCCGGCGGAGCCGAGCTTGTCCGCCGTGTACTGGGACTTCAGGAAACTCACCAGCGGGGAGGTCTCCGTCAGCCCGTAGCCCTGGTCCAGGTTCACGCCGCGGCTGCCGTAGATCTCCAGCAGTGACTTCGGCACCGGCGCGGCGCCGACCACCAGCGAGCGCAGGCTCGAGAGGTCGGTGTCGGCGAACTGCTGCTGCTGGGCCATGAACAGAAACATGGCCGGCGCGCCGAACATGGTGGTGCAGCGGTAACGGGCGATGTCCTCCAGCGCATTACCCGGGTCGAAGGCGCGGTGCAGCACCACGCAGGCGCCCACCTGCATGGCGAGCAGCGTGGTGACGTTGAGCCCGCCGATGTGGAACAGCGGCGCTGCGGTGAGCGTGATGTCGTCCGGGTTGGAGGACAGCGCGAAGGCGGCGCTCACGTTGTTCCAGAGCAGGTTGCCGTGCGTGAGCATGGCGCCCTTGGGACGGCCGGTCGTGCCCGACGTGTACATGATGACGGCGGTGTCGTGGGGCGCGGCGGCGATGTGGCCCGGGTACGCTTCGGCGCTCGCGAGCAGGCCCTGGTAGTCCTCCCACCCGTCGGCGGCACTCTCCGCGCCGAGGTAGCGGCGCACGCAGAGCGACTCGCGCACGGGCTCGATGACCGGCCGCAGCATATCGTCCGCGATCAGCGTATGCACACCGGCGTCGTTGATGATGAACTCGAGCTCGGGCCCGGTCAGGCGGAAGTTCAGCGGGACGAAGACCGCGCCGAGGGCCGTCGCCGCCAGCAGGGTCTCCAGGAAGGCGGGGTGGTTGACGCCGAGATAGCCGACCCGGTCGCCCTGGCACACGCCGCCGTCCTGCAGCACGGTGGCCAGGCGGCGGATTCGATCCACGAACTCCGCGTAGGTGTATTCCGTCTCCTCGAAGACGATGGCGCGATTGTCCGGGTCCAGCTCTGCGCGTCGCAGTATGGTCTCGGCCAGGCTGTAGTCGACCTGTGGCAAGTGCAGCATGGTCTGTCTCCCCCGCCGTGCTGAAACGTTGAGCGCAGCATCATAGGGGGCCGGCGACCGGGCGGCAATCAGCCCGTGACGATGTCGGGATCAGGGACAGCTGGGCGGCTGGGGACGCCTGGGGGATGGTCGGGAGAAACAGGCGCTAGCGGGTCGGCGGGTCGAAGCTCATGCGCTGGCCCGCCGGATCGCCGACGATGCGGCCGTCGTCCCAGACGACACGGCCGTTCACCAGAGTGGTGCGGATCCGGGAGCGGAAGGTCACGCCCTCGAACGGCGACCAGCCGCACTTGTAGAGCAGGTTATCCGTCGAAACCGTCCACGGGTCGTCCATGTCGACGATGGCGAGATCGGCGTAGTATCCCTCGCGCACGTAGCCGCGATGCTGCACCCCGAAGATATCGGCGATGGCGTGGCTGGTACGGTCCACCACGAACTCCAGGCTGTAGCGGCCCTCGTGCACGTGCTCAAGCATGCTCGGCAGCGCATGCTGCACCAGCGGCAGGCCCGCCGGCGCGCCGAAGTAACTGTTCGCCTTCTCCTCCGCCGTGTGGGGCGCGTGGTCGGTGGCCACCACGTCGATGCGGCCGTCGGCCAGCGCCTGGCGCAGCGCGTCCCGGTCCTCCCGGCTCTTGATGGCGGGATTGCACTTGATGAGCGCGCCCAGGCGCTCGTAATCCGATTCGTCGAACCAGAGATGGTGCACGCAGACCTCCGCCGTCACGTGCTTCTCGCCCCGGGGTGCCGTCGAGAACAGCTCCATCTCCATCGCCGTGGTGAGGTGCAGTACGTGCAGCCGGGTGCCGTGGCGGCGGGCCATGTCGACGGCATAGCTGGACGACTTGTAGCAGGCCTCCGCCGAGCGGATGTGCGGATGCTCGCTCATCGGCACGTCGTCGCCGTACTTCTCCCGGGCGGCAGCTTCGGCCTCCCAGATCATCGGCGAGTCCTCGCAGTGGGTCACCACGGTCACCGGCGCATCGCGGAAGATGAGCTCCAGGGCGTCGGGATCGTCCACCAGCAGGTTGCCGGTGGAGGCGCCCATGAACACCTTGATGCCGCAGGCGGTGCCGGGCGCCAGCGCGCGGATCTGGCTGATGTTGTCGTTGGTGGCGCCCAGATAGAAGGCGTAATTCGCCCGCGAGCGGCCCGCCGCGCGGTCGTACTTCTCCTCCAGCGCCGCGATGGTCGTGGTCGGGGGATCGACGTTCGGCATCTCCATGTAACTGGTGATGCCGCCGGCCACGGCGGCTGCCGATTCGGTGGCGATGTCGCCCTTGTGGGTGAGGCCGGGTTCGCGGAAATGGACCTGGTCGTCGATCATGCCGGGGATGAGGTAGCGGCCGCCGGCGTCCAGCACCTCGGTGCCGGCGCCGGCCTCGATGGAGGCGTCGATCTTCTCTATGCGCTCGCCGTCGATCAGCACGTCGGCGTCGCGGGTCTCACCCTCGTTGACGAGGCGGGCGTTGGTAATCAGCAGTTTTTTCATGATCAGGCGAAGGTATCCGTAGCGGTGACGAGTTCGTGGACGTTGCCCGGCTCGAAGGCCGAGTGCCCGGCGTCCGGCGCGATGCGAAGGCGCGCCTCCGGCCAGGCCCGGTGCAGTTCCCAGGCGCTGGTAGCCGGACAGACGACATCATAGCGCCCCTGCACGATGACGGCAGGGATGTTGCGGAGGCGGTCCACGTCGCGCAGCAGCTGACCGTCCTCCAGGAAGCCGCCGTTGACGAAGTAGTGGCACTCGATCCGCGCCATCGCCAGCGCATGCGCGGCCTCGCCGAAATCCGACACCAGCGCCGGGTTCGGGATGAGGCAGCTCGTCGCGCCTTCCCACATCGACCAGGCCCGCGCCGCCGCGAGGCGTTCCTCCCTATGCTCCCCGGTCAGACGCCGGTAATAGGCACCGACGAGGTCGTCGCGTTCGCGCCTGGGGATGGGCTCGAGGAACTGCTCCCAGCGGTCCGGGAAGAGTTCGCTGGCGCCGTGCTGGTAGAACCACAGGATCTCCTTGCGCCGCAGCAGGAAGATGCCCCGCAGTACGAGCTCCGTGACCCGCTCCGGGTGCGCCTGGGCATAGGCGAGCGCCAGCGTGCTGCCCCAGGAGCCGCCGAACACCTGCCAGCGCTCGATGCCGAGCGCCGCGCGAATGATCTCGATGTCGCCCACCAGGTGCTGCGTCGTGTTGTTCTCCAGGCTGGCATGGGGCCGGCTGCGGCCGGCGCCGCGCTGGTCGAACAGCACGATGCGGTAGAAGTCCGGGTTGTGGAAGCGGCGCATCCTGGCGGAGCAGCCGCCGCCGGGGCCGCCATGCAGCAGCACCACGGGCTTGCCGCGGGGGTTCCCGCATTCCTCGTAATACAGCACGTGGCCGTCGCCGACGGCGAGCGTGCCGGAATGATTGGGTTCGATGGCGGGATAGAGCTCCCGCCGGGGCGTATCTCGGGCCATATCCATGGCCGGATTATGGGCACCACCGGCGCGGATTGCCATGCGCGGGCCGCGTTGCCCCCGGCGGGCGGCTTTGCCATCATCGGCGCGTTCCCCACCGGACCGTGTGAACCATGCCGAGACTCCTCACCCTCCTGGCGCTGGCCTTCCTGGCTGCCGGCTGCGGCGATCGCGCGCCGGACGGCTCGCGCGTCACCGACGAAGGCGTCACGTTCCACCGCGGCAACGGCGCCGAGCCCGCCACGCTGGACCCCCATCGTGCCGAGGACAGCGCCTCCTTCGAAATCCTGCGCGACCTCTACGAGGGCCTGACCACCGGCAACGTCGAGGCGAAAGTGGTGCCGGGCACCGCGGAGTCCTGGGAAGTCTCGCCGGACGGGCTCACCTGGACGTTCACGCTGCGCGAGGACGCCGCCTGGTCCAACGGTGATCCGGTGACGGCGGCGGATTTCGTGGCGGGATTCCGCCGCACGGTGGACCCGGCGACGGCCTCGACCTACGCCCAGGTGCTGTTCCCGGTAAAGAACGCCGAGGCGGTCAACCGGGGCGATGTGCCCCCCGGGGCGCTCGGCGTCTCGGCGCCGGACGAGCGGACCTTCGTCGTGGAACTCGCCGCGCCGACCCCCTACTTCCTCTCGCTGCTGACCCACTCCGCCACCTATCCCCTGCACCGGGCGAGCTTCGCGGCCCACGGCGAGGACTTCGCGCGCGCCGGCAACATGGTCTCCAACGGCGCCTACGCGCTGGACGAGTGGGCGGTGAACTCCTTCGTCCGGCTGCGGCGCAATCCCCACTACCACGGCGCGGCCAGCGTGCAGATCGACACCGTCTACTACTACCCCATCGAGGAACACAGCGCCGAGCTGCAGCGCTACCGGGCCGGGGAGCTGGACTTCACCCAGTCGGTGCCCAACAACCAATACGACTGGATCAGGGCCAACCTGGGCGACGAGCTGCACGTCACGCCCTATCTCAGTACCTATCTCTTCGTGCTGGACCTCACCGAGCCGCCCTTCGACGATGCCCGGCTGCGCCAGGCCCTGGCCATGGCGGTGGACCGGCAGACGCTGGTGGAGAAGGTGCTGGGCGGCGGCCAGCAGGGCGCCTGGGGTCTGGTGCCGCCCGGCGTCGACAACTACACCCCGGCGGAGTACGAGTGGAAGGACTGGCCGGAGGAGCGGCGCCTCGCCGAGGCCCGCCGGCTGTACCGCGAGGCAGGCTACTCGGCGGACAACCCGCTCGAGGCCCGCATCCTCTACAACACCAGCGACAACCACCGGAAGATCGCGGTGGCCGTGCAGGAGATGATCCGCTCGGCGCTGGGCGCCGACATCGCGGTGGTGAACCAGGAGTTCAAGGTGATGCTGGAGACCCGCAAGGAGCCCTCCCGCTGGGAGATCCTGCGCTACGGCTGGACGGGCGACTACAACGACCCCTATACCTTCCTCGAGATCTTCCGCTCCGACAGCCCCCAGAACCCGGCCTGGTACGCCAATCCGGAGTTCGACCGGCTGCTCGCGGAGGCCTCGGCGGAGGTCGACATGGAGCGGCGCGCCCGCCTGCTGCGCGACGCAGAACGCCTGCTGATCAACGACTATCCGGCGATCTTCGCCTACTTCTACGTGGCGCGGCACCTCGTGAAACCCTGGGTGCGCGGTTACCGGGCGAACATCATGGACCACAACTATTCGCGCCATTACCGCATCGAGAGACCGGTGCCCGAAGTTGCGGAATAATTGCGGAAAGACTGCCGGATGATCACGGTCTATTCCGATCGCCACCGGCTCCATCACGGCCGCGGCGAACTGAACGACGGCGCGCTGGTGCCGGTCTTCGAGCGCCCCGAGCGGGCCGATGCCGTGCTCGAGCGGGTGCGTGAGGCAGGGCTGGGCGACGTCGTCGAGCCGGATCCATTCGGCGATGCGCCCCTGGCCCGCGTGCACACCCCGCGCTATCTCGACTTCCTGCGCTCCGCCTGGCAGGAGTGGCACGCGCTGCACGGCGACACCGACGCGCTGCCGCTGGCCTGGCCGGCCCGCGGCCTGCGCCGGATCGAACCGGACCATATCGACGGCCGGCTCGGCTATTACTCCTTCGATGCGGGCACGCCGATCACGGCGGGCACGTGGGCGGCCGTCAGCGCCGGCGCGGACGTCGCGCTCACCGCCGCGGCCCGGGTCGCCGACGGCGAGCGCGGCGCGTTCGCCCTGTCCCGTCCGCCCGGCCATCACGCGGGCGCCGACTATTTCGGCGGCTACTGCTACCTGAACAACGCCGCGATCGCCGCCGCCCACCTTCTGGACCGGGGCGCGCATCGGGTCGCCATCCTGGACGTGGACTACCATCACGGCAACGGCACCCAGGAGATCTTCTACGACCGGGCGGACGTGCTGTTCTGCTCGATCCACTGCGACCCGCGGCAGGAATACCCCTACTTCCTCGGCCATGCCGACGAGACCGGCCGCGGTGACGGCGAGGGCTGCAACCTGAATCTGCCGCTGGCACCCGGCAGCGACTGGGCCGCCTGGTCCGGGGCCCTCGCCCGCGCGCTGGACGCGACGCGGCGCTACGCTCCCGACGCTCTCGTCGTCTCGCTGGGCGTCGACACCTACGAGCGCGACCCGATCTCGGCCTTCCGGCTGCGCACCGACGACTACCCGCGCCTGGGCGAGCGCATCGCGGCCCTGGGCCTGCCCACGGTGTTCATCCTGGAGGGCGGCTATGCGGTACCCGAGATCGGCGACAACGTCGTCAACGTCCTGCGCGGCTACGGATAAAGGGCCTCGGCTGCCGCCCGGGAACCCATGACACTCGGGAACCCATGACACCCGGGAACCCGGTGGCCGGTCACCTGTCGGAACAGGGGTCGGTACACGACCCTGGGCCGCGCAAGTCCATTTGCTAGAATGCGCGCCCTCCCGAAGCACCCGAGAGAAGAAGGCAGACCATGAATCTCATCACACCCCTCGGCCGGGGGCTCGCCGCCCTCGCATTGTCCCTGTTCGCGCTGGCCGCGCACGCTGCCGCGCCGGCATCGGACATTGACATCCCCTACACTGAATTCACCCTGGACAACGGCCTCACGGTGATCGTCCACGAGGACCGCAAGGCCCCCATCGTGGCGGTGAACGTCTGGTACCACGTGGGTTCGAAGAACGAGCCGGAGGGCAAGACCGGCTTCGCGCACCTGTTCGAGCACCTGATGTTCAACGGCACCGAGAACTACGACGGCGAGTATTTCGTGCCGTTTCAGAAGGTGGGCGCCACCGACCAGAACGGCACCACCAATTTCGACCGCACCAACTACTTCCAGAACGTCCCCTCGACGGCCCTGGACCTGGCGCTGTGGATGGAGTCCGACCGCATGGGCCACCTGCTCGGCGCGGTGGACCAGGACAAGCTCGACGAGCAGCGGGGCGTGGTGCAGAA
Source organism: Lentisalinibacter orientalis (assembly GCF_040706535.1). Taxonomy (NCBI): domain Bacteria; kingdom Pseudomonadati; phylum Pseudomonadota; class Gammaproteobacteria; order Woeseiales; family Woeseiaceae; genus Lentisalinibacter; species Lentisalinibacter orientalis. Next base: position 971,076 of record NZ_JAPDRJ010000001.1, on the reverse strand, counting down.
CGAGAAGCGCCAGGGTGAGAACCAGCCGTACGGCCAGGTCTACAACCACATCTTCCGTAACCTGTTCCCTGAAGGCCACCCCTATCAGTGGCTGCCCATCGGCTCCATGGAGGACCTGAACGCGGCCAGCCTGGAAGACGTGCAGGAGTGGTTCAGGACCTATTACGGCCCGAACAACGCGGTCATCGTGATCGCCGGCGACGTCACGCCCGAAGTGGCCCGCGAGAAGGCCGAGAAATACTTCGGCGACATTCCGCCCGGACCGCCCATCGCCAAGTTCGAGGCCTGGTCGCCGAAGCGCGAGGCTGATGCCCGGGAAATCATGCAGGACCGCGTGCCCCAGGCCCGCATCTACAAGAACTGGGTGGGGCCGCACTGGAGTCATCCGGATGCGGAACTGCTGAGCCTGGCCGGCAGCGTCCTGTCCTCCGGCAAGACCTCGCGGCTGTACAAGCGGCTGGTTTACGATGAGCAGATCGCCACCTCGGTGGACGCCACGCCCTATTTCGCCGAGATCGCCGGCGTGCTCGGCCTCGAGGCCACCGCCCAGCCCGGTGGCGACCTGGCCGCCATCGAGAAGGCGCTGGACGAGGAGCTGGCGCGCTTCCTGAAGGAAGGGCCGACCAGGGACGAGCTCCAGCGGGCGAAGACCCAGTCCATCGCGGGCTTCGTGCGCGGCATCGAGCGCATCGGCGGCTTCGGCGGCAAGTCCGACATCCTGGCGCAGAATGCCGTCTACGCCGGCGACCCGGCTTTCTACAAGGTATCGCTGGCCCGCATCGAAGAGGCGACGCCGAAGGCGGTGATGGAAGCGGCCCGACGCTGGTACAACGCAGGCTCCTATACCCTCGAGGTGCACCCGTTCCCCGAGTTCGCCGCCAGCGGCGAGGGCGCCGACCGCAGCGACGGACCGCCGATGCCGGACGAGTTCCCGTCGGTGGCCTTCGACGAGTTCGAGCGCGCCACGCTCGACAACGGCATGGAGCTGATCGTGGCCAGCCGGGACGCCGTGCCGGTGGTCAACTTCACGCTGATGCTGGACGCGGGCTATGCCTCCGACCAGTTCGGCGAGCCGGGCACGTCCAGCCTGGCCATGTCCATGCTGGACGAGGGCACGAAGCGGCGCGACGCACTCACCATCTCCGAGGAGCTCTCGCGCCTCGGCGCGAACCTGGGCGCCGGCTCCAACCTGGACATGTCCACCGTCTCGATGAACGCGCTGACGGCCAACCTGGACGAGTCGCTGGACATCTATGCCGACGTCATCCTGAACCCGTCTTTCCCCGAGGCCGATCTGGCCCGGCTGAAGAAGCAGTTCCGCGCACAGATCCAGCGGGAGAAGGTGACGCCGGTGTCCATGGCCCTGCGCGTGTTCCCCGAACTGATGTACGGCGAAGGCCATGCCTACAGCCTGCCGCTCACCGGGTCGGGCACGCTCGAGTCGCTGGAGCGGATCGACCGGCAGACGCTGATCGATTACCACCGCACCTGGTTCCGGCCGAATAACGCCACCATGATCGTGGTGGGCGACACCACCATGGAGAGCGTCCGGCCGAAGCTCGAGAGACTTTTCCGCGACTGGGAGCCGGGTTCCGTGCCGGTGAAGAACGTGGATGCGGTGGCCCAGCGGCCGGAGGAGAAGATCTACCTGCTGGACCGGCCGGACTCCGAGCAGTCCATCATCTTCGCCGGGCACGTCATGCCGCCGAAGGCCAACCCGGACGAGTTCACCATCGCCGCCATGAACAACGTGCTCGGCGGTGACTTCTCCGCGCGCCTGAACATGAACCTGCGCGAGGACAAGAGCTGGTCCTACGGCGCCCGCACGCTGATCCTGGACGCCGCCGGCCCGCGGCCTTTCCTGGGCTATGCACCGGTGCAGACGGACAAGACCGCACCGGCCATGGCGGAGATGCGGCGCGAGATGGTGGAGATCGTCGGCGAACGGCCGCCCACCGAAGACGAACTCGCGCGCGTGCTGGACGACAACACGCTGTCGCTGCCGGGCCGCTGGGAGACCGCCGGCGCGGTCGCGGGCTCGCTGGTGGAGATGGTTCGGTTCGGCTACGACGACGACTACTGGGACACCTACGCCGAGAACGTGCGCGGCCTGTCCCTGCAGCAGGTGACCGAGGCCGCCGACGAATACGTCAGGCCCGACAACCTCATCTGGGTGATCGTCGGCGACCGGGCGAAGATCGAAAGCGAGATCCGGGCCCTGGAGATCGGCGAGATCGTACCCATCGACGCAGACGGCAACGTGCTCGCCGACCAGGGCACGTAACCCGCATGTAGGAGGGCCTTCAGGCCCGACCCTCGCCTTCAGGCCCGACCCTCGATGGGCATGTAGGAGGGGCTTCAGCCCCGATCAATTAATGAATCGGGGCTGAAGCCCCTCCCACACCTGAAAGCCCTCCTACATCTTTTTTGCTCGCCGGTGGCGGCGCGGGTTAACGTACCCGGATGAGCCCGGACCCCACCGACTACCTGAAGCGCATCCTCACCGCCCGCGTCTACGAGGTGGCGGAGGAGACTCCCCTCGACGCCGCACCCAATCTCTCGGCGCGCCTCGGCCACGCGGTGTGGCTGAAGCGCGAGGACCTGCAGCAGGTCTTCTCGTTCAAGCTTCGCGGCGCCTACAACCGCATGTCCCGGCTGGCGGACGAGGACCTGCAGAAAGGCGTCATCTGCAGCTCGGCGGGCAACCATGCCCAGGGCGTGGCGCTGGCGGCAAGCCGGCTCGGCATTCAGGCCTTCATCGTCATGCCGGTGACCACACCGCGCATCAAGGTGGAGGCCGTGCGCAAGCTCGGCGGCGAGGTGGTGCTGGAAGGCGACACCTACGACGACGCCTACGCCCATGCCCGCAAGCTGGAGGGCGAGCGCGGCCTGACCTTCATCCATCCGTTCGACGACCCGGACGTCATCGCCGGCCAGGGCACCATCGCCATGGAGATTCTGCGCCAGCACCCGGGCGACATCGACGCGGTATTCGTGCCCGTCGGCGGCGGCGGCCTCATCGCCGGCATCGCGTCGTACATCAAGGCGCTGCGCGACGATATCCGCATCGTCGGCGTAGAGCCGGAGGACTCGGCGGGCATGAGCCGCTCGCTCGCCGCCGGGGAGCCGGTGACCCTGGAGCGCGTCGGCATCTTCGCCGACGGCGTCGCCGTGCGCCGGGTGGGCGACGAGACCTTCCGCCTGTGCCGTGAACTGGTAGACGAGATCGTGCTGGTGGACACGGACGAGATCTGCGCCGCGATCCGGGACATCTTCGAGGACACCCGCTCCATCGTCGAACCCGCCGGCGCCCTGGCCGTCGCCGGCATGAAGAAGTACGTGGAAGAGCGCAAGCCGCCGGCAGGGCGGGAGTTCGTCACGGTGAACTGCGGCGCCAACGTGAACTTCGACCGGCTGCGCCATATCGCCGAGCGGGCCGCGGTCGGCGAGCAGCGCGAAGCCCTGCTGGCCGTCGGCATCCCCGAGCGCCCGGGCAGCTTCCGGGAGTTCTGCGCGGCCATCGGCCGGCGCAACGTCACCGAATTCAACTACCGCTACAGCGACGCGGAAGAGGCGCACATCTTCGTCGGCCTCGAGCTCGCCGAGGGCCGCGCCGAGAAGGACCGTCTCGTGGCCGAGCTGCGCTCCCAGGGCTATCCGGTCGAGGACCTCACCGACAACGAGATGGCCAAGCTGCACATCCGCCATATGGTGGGCGGCCGCGCCGGCGGGCTGCCCGACGAGCGGCTGCTGCGGTTCGAGTTCCCGGAGCGCCCCGGAGCGCTGGCCGGCTTCCTCGACGCGGTGGGCTCGGACTGGAACATCAGCCTGTTCCACTACCGCAACCACGGCTCGGATTACGGCCGCATCCTCACCGGCATCCAGGTGCCCGCTGCCGACAATGCCGAGTTCGAGCGCCACCTGGAGAAGCTCGGCTACCCCCATTGGGACGAGAGCGACAACCCCGCCTACGCACTGTTCCTGGCCTGAGCCGGGCCCGCCTGCGGCTTCGACCCGGCCGGAAAGTCGGTTGTAAGCTTGCAGGCGGGTGCTTAGAATGAATCCAAGTCGTTTCGCCGGGAGCCCGCAGCCCGGCATCACTCATCGAAACCCCAAGGAGTCATCCATGGCCCACGAATTGCCTGCGCTGCCTTATGCGAAGGACGCTCTGGAACCCGTCATCTCGGCGGAGACCCTGGAGTACCACTACGGCAAGCATCACCAGACCTACGTCAACAACCTGAACAACATGATCCCCGGCACGGAGTACGAGAGCGCGTCGCTGGAGGACATCATCAGGAAGGCCGAGGGCGGCCTGTTCAACAACGCGGCCCAGGTCTGGAACCACACGTTCTACTGGAATTGCCTCAGCCCGAACGGCGGCGGCGAGCCCGGCGGCGCGCTGGGCGAGGCCATCGACAAGGCCTTCGGCTCCTTCGACAAGTTCAAAGCGGAGTTCCAGAAGGCCGGCGCCGGCAACTTCGGCTCCGGCTGGACCTGGCTGGTGAAGGACGGCGACGGCGTGGCCATCGTCAACACCGACGACGCCGGCAACCCGCTGCGCGACGGCAAGACGCCGCTGCTGACGGTGGACGTCTGGGAGCACGCCTACTACATCGACTACCGCAACGCGCGCCCGAAATACCTGGAGGAGATCTGGAAGATCATCAACTGGGATTACGTGTCGGGTAACTACGAAGCGTAACGAAACATGTAGGAGGGGCTTTAGCCCCGATCCGCTGCACGGTCGGGCCTGAAGGCCCTCCTACATGCCCATTGCTGTTTCAGAACCGGGCCTGAAGGCCCTCCTGCAGCCTTATTCCGGCTTCACGAACTTCAGCGTGAAACGGTCGCTCTCGCCGATCTCGAGGAACCGCGGCTCCGCGCCGTCCCGCAGGCTCGGCGGCAGCGCCCAGACACCGCTCTCGTAGTCCTTGGTGTCCTTCGGGTTGGCGTTGATATCGGAACTGCCGGCCAGCTCGAAACCCGCCGCCTCGGCCAGCTCGATGGCGCGTGCCTCGCTGAAGTAGCCCGTGCGCTCCTCCGGGTCCGGCGGCGAGTCCGGATCCGCCCGGTGCTGCACCACGCCGAGCACGCCGCCCGGCTTCAGCGCCTCGTAGGCGGCGGCCAGGACTTCCGCGGCGAACTCGTCGCCCCAGCTGTGCATGTTGCGGAAGGTGACCACCAGGTCGGCGCTGCCAGGCGGCGCGATGTCCGTCTTGCCGCGGCCGAGCACGGTGAGTTCGATGTCGCCGTAGACGTCGCGGTCGGCGATCTTCTCCTTGTATTTCGCGAGGTTGGTCTGCACGTACTCGCTGTCCAGCGTCGGGTCCCAGCTGGCCGCGTACAGCTTGCCCTCGTCCTTCAACACCGGCGCCAGGATCTCCGTGTACCAGCCGCCGCCCGGCCAGAGCTCCACCACCGTCATGTCCGGCTCCAGGCCGAAGAACGTGAGCGTCTCCACCGGGTGGCGGTACTCGTCCCGCGCCCTGTTGTCGGCGGAACGGTGCTCGCCGTCCGCCGCTGCCTGGATGGCCGCCCGGGCGTCATCCGACGCGGCGGCATTGCCGGCGGCGAGCAACAGGAGCGCCGCCAGCGGCGCCAGCCTCGCCAGACTTGCCGGTTTCTGGAACGTCACAAAATCACGCATGGGTCTCTCTCCGTGGGTTGAATTCCGTTTCTCCGGACTACTCGTTACCCGGACTACTCGTTACCTGTACTACTCGCGGTAGGACGGATCCCGCCGGTCCAGCTTGCGCAGCAGGGCAGGCCAGGCGAGTGCGCCGCCCATGCCCTTCGTCGCCTCGCGCATCTGCGCCCGGGCGCCCGCCAGGATGCGGTCGTCCACCCGCGTGAGCTCCGCGCCGCCGGACTGGGCGGCGATCTGTATCTGGCAGGCGGTCTCCAGCACGTACATGGCCAGGAAAGCCTCCGGGATGGAGGGGCCGCAGGTGAGCAGGCCGTGGTTGCGCAGGATCAGCGAGTTGGCATCGCCGAGATCGGCCACCAGCCGCGGCTTCTCGGCCTCGTTCAGCGCCACGCCCTCGTAGTCGTGATAGCCGAGCGCGATCAGCGGGAATATCGACTGCTGCGAGATGGGCAGCAGCCCCTCCTTCTGGGCCGATACGGCGACTCCCGCCCGCGTGTGGGTATGCAGCACGCACTGCACCTCGGGCCGCGCGGCGTGCACCGCGCTGTGGATGACGAAGCCCGCCGGGTTCACCGGGTACGGGCTGTCGATGACCTTGTTGCCGTCGAGGTCCACCTTCACCAGGCTGCTGGCCGTCATCTCCTCGAAAAGCAGACCGTAGGGATTGATGAGGAAGTGCTCCTCGGGCCCCGGCACCCGGGCGGAGATGTGGGTGAAGATCAGGTCGTCCCAGCCGTGCAGCGCCACCAGGCGATAGGCCGCGGCGAGGTCCACCCGCGTCGCCCACTCCTCGTCGGATACCTGGTCACGCACCGTCAGTGTCTCTGCAGCCGTGCTCATCGTTCCCTCCCCTCTGTCGGCGTGGCTGAAACACGCAGTATAGGACATCGTCCGTGCCGTGCCTGCTGCAACCATTTCGACAGCGGGTGCATCTACTCAGTTATACGGCCATCTGTATGGCGACAGAGAACGAGGGAGAGAGACCATGAGGACGACGCGCAAGGTAAGCGACACACTCGCTCTGGGACTGCTGCTGCTGGCGGCCGCGCTCGCCGCCATTGCCGTGGCGGACGCCGGGGAAAACAAGCGCCTGGAACTGGTCGTTGCCCAGGACGACGGCGGGGAGGCGCTCGTGCTGCGCCTCGATAGCGCTGAACTCGGCTACGACCCCTTCGAACTCGTGGAGGGCGAAAACCGCGCACTCACGCTGGACGACGGCCGTTCGGCACTGATGACCCGCACGGCCGACGGTCTGCGCATCGATGTGGACGGCCGGGAAATCGAGATTCCGGCGCCATCGCACCTCGCATGCGCCGGAGAAGAAGACTGCGGCAATATCGAGATCGAGGAACGCACCATCGGCAGCGCCGATTCCGGCCAGGAACGCCGCATCGTGGTCCGAAAAGAGATCAGATCGGAGACGACGCGGACGAAAACACCCTGACGGCGGCCTTTCAGCTCCACGCGCAGGCGTGGATATGGCTGATCTTCTGCCGCTGGGAGTAGCGGTAGAACTTCCTGAGCTCGCCCATGACGTCCTCACCGGCATCGTGCAGGCGGGCGCCGATGCGGCGGCAGAATCGCCCGGCGTAGTCGTTGGCCAGACGGTAGCGCTCGCGCTCCTCATCGCCGAGCTCGCGGTCCAGCGACATCCGCTCGAACAGGAGATGATGCAGCCGTGAGGCCACCGCCCGCCGGCCCTGCTCGCGGGCCAGCAGCACGGTGCTCACGAATTTGTCCACCTCGGCCTGAAGCTCCAGCTCCAGCAGCGTGACCTCGCGCCGCGCCGTGGCGTTGTGCACCACGTAATTGAAGTGGCTGATGCCTTCCACCGCAGTCCAGAGGTCGTCGAGGTCGTCGTCGTCCAGCTCGTCCAGCGGGTTGCGCTCTCTGAGCCGCGCCAGCAGGGCGTCGTCCAGGTACAGCGTCAGCGAGACCTCGTCGCCGTCGTGGCGGAGCAGCAGGCGCTCGTCCAGATGCCCGCGGGCACCGGGCGGCGTCAGGGCGCCCGCGGTGGCCGCATCGGTGACCAGGAAGTCCTCGATGGCCAGCCCGTGCTCGAGCTGGTAAAGCGCGGCGAGGCGTTCCTGCAGATCGGTGACGCGCACGGCTCAGTGCCGGGTGCCGGGACGGCTGTCGGACAGCGGCTCGATGCCTTCGCGGCGCAGGAGTGCCTCCGCCCTCTGGCTGCCCGTCTTCAGCCAGACCTCGTAGAGCCGGAGGATGTCGCGGTCCTGGCTGGTCCGCGCCGATTCGCTGACCTCGTTCAGCACGTCCACCATGACCTGGAACTTGCGCGCGAGCTCCCCGAAGATCGCCGAGAAGGCCCGGCCCCGTATGCTGCCGCGCATCTCGTCGGACAGCGAGCCGTAGGCGCTGCCGCCCATGTAGATGTAGTAGTCGAGATCCACCAGCTTCTCGGCCAGGCTGTCGGCGAAACAGCCGGCGATGAACAGCGCCACGTCGCCGAGACGCTGCAGCGCGAACTGACGTTCCTCCAGCGTCGGCGCGTCGACGGCGTCGCGCATCATGATGGCCAGCGGCTTCAGCCCGTAGTGGCCGCCGGCGTCCTCGTACAGCGCCTCGGAGCGCGAATACAGGGTAAGCAGGTTGACGACGTAGTGAGTGGCGTGAGGGTCAATCTCCACCGACTGGCGGGAGACCACTTCCTCGATGCTTTCGTGGAAATATTGCTGCAGGTTGCTGACCGGGATGACGGTGCCCCGGCCGTCCAATCGTTGCCCGGGGCTGAAGCCCCTCCTACCCCATTTTTTTTGCATGCGCCACACCTCCTCGACTCGCGCGAGCACGATATCGGCCGGCCTGGCGAATGAACTCCACGTCCACTTCGCACAGAGGTGTGCGCAGGGCCTGAGCGAAGGCTCATCCCCCGAGCCAACCGCGCAATCCCAGTTTCGGACCGAAACCGGGCGGTTGTCGTGACCGGCTTCACGTCTGCCCCCCGTGACAGCGTGAAAGGATTCACAATTCCGGCCTAACCAACCGCCTTTATATTAATCAGAGTCGGCCGGCAGACGTCAATAACTCCGTAGGAGGGCCTTCAGGCCCGACCCGGCCCTGCGAGACCCCCGTTCTTTCGTGGCCGTCATGCGGGGGTATCCATCTTGCTCCCGACAAAAGGTCGCGGCGATGGATACCCCCGCATGACGGCCGCCTCGGGGTGGCGTGAAGGGCCTGCCGGTCAGAAGCGTCAGCTAACGTGTGCCAGGCGTCTCGGCTACGGGCCCGCCAGCGGCCGGGGTGGACTGCGGGGGTCGTCCGGGCCGACTGGAGCCAGGACGACGGGAAGGAGGCCCGGCCGAAGCGAAGGAGGACAGGACGTCCGACTGAGCGTCCCCAGCAGTCCACCCCGGCCGCTAGCGGGCCTACGCCAAGAGAACCTCATCGGGCCTGAAGGCCCTCCTACATTTTTTGCGCGCGCATGAAATCCAGCGTCAGCCCGGTGAGGAGTTCCACGCCGGTGACCAGCGCACTCTCGTCCACGTAGAACAGCGGCGAGTGGTTGGAGGGTGCGGTCATCGGGTCCTCGCCCGGCGGCGTGACGCCCAGGAACAGGAACAGGCCGGGCGTGCGCTGCGCGTAGTAGGAGAAGTCCTCGGCACCCGTGATCAGCGGCGCCTCGATCACGCGGCCCTCGCCGGCGACGCGCACCACGGTGTCGAGCATGTCGTTGGTGAGCTCCGGATCGTTGACCGTCACCGGATAACCGAGGTCGATGGTGGTCTCCGCCGTCGCCCCGTAACTCTCCGCCGTAAGCCGTGCGGTGCGTTCCAGCTTCTCGTGGATGGACTTGCGGATGTCCATGTCGAAGTTGCGGATGGTGCCGATCAGCGTCACTTCGTCGGGGATGATGTTGTTGCGGATGCCGCCCTCGATGACGCCGAAGGAGAGCACCGCCGGCGCTGCGGTGATGTCCACCTGGCGGCTGACGATGCTCTGGGCGGCGGTGACGATCTGCGAGGCGACGACGATCGGGTCCACACCGCCCCAGGGACGGGAGCCGTGGGTCTGGCGGCCGCGCACCAAGATCTCGAAGCGGTCGGCGCTCGCCATGGCCGGGCCGGCCCGGTAGCCGACCATGCCCGCTGGCAGCATGGAGCTGACGTGCAGGCCGAACACGGCCTCCGGCAGACGTTCGTCGAAGATGCCCTCTTTCAGCATCAGCTCGGCGCCGCCTTCCTCACCCTCCGGGGCGCCTTCCTCGGCCGGCTGGAAGATGAACATCACGGAACCGGGCAGCTCGTCACGCACCGCCGTCAGCGCCCGGGCGGCCCCGAGCAGCATTGCCATGTGGGTGTCGTGGCCGCAGGCGTGCATCACGCCTACCTCGCGGCCCCGGTAGGTGCCCTTCGCTTTCGAGGCGAACGGCAGATCCACGCGCTCGGTGACCGGCAGGGCGTCCATGTCCGCGCGCAGCGCCACCAGTGGCCCGGGCTTGCCGCCCTCGAGATGCGCCACCACGCCGGTGTGAGCGATACCGGTCTCCACCTCCAGCCCCATGGCACGGAGCTCCTCGGCCACCTTCTTCGCGGTCTCGAACTCCCGGTTGCTGAGCTCCGGATGCTCGTGGAAGTGGCGCCGCCACTCGATCACCCGGGGCTCGGCGGCCCGCGCCTCGGCCTTCAGCGTGTCGGCGAGTTCCGCGCTCGCCAGAGCGGGCGCAAAGGCGATCAGTGCGAGTATGAGAAATCGGTTCCGGCGCATGGTGGGTCCCCCGTGGTTTCGGCTCGGATCGGCCTAGTCTACCAGCGAGCGCCGGCAGCGGAGACTCACCACATGCCGCGCAGCCTGCCGGCCACGTCGATGCGCCGGTCGCTCGTGCAGAGGCCGCCGCCGTCCCCCGTGCCGGGAGCGGCATGGAATACCAGTTCCAGCGTGCCGAGCACCCGCTCGGTGAGGAAGCGGCTGCGCGCGCCGTAGACATGGCGGTCGCCGTGGCGGTGCTGCTGGGTCACGTGGTAGCGCAGCGGCGCGATCAGGTGCAGGTCACGCTTGGCCCGGGTCATGGCCACGTACAGCAGGCGGCGCTCCTCCTCGATGAGCTCGGGGCTCGCCGTGGAGAATTCGGAGGGGAAGCTGCCGTCGGAGACGTTCAGGATGAACACCGAGTCCCACTCCTGGCCCTTGGCCGAGTGCACCGTCGACAGGATCAGGTAGTCCTCGTCCAGCAGCGGGTCGCCGGACAGGTCGCCGGTGGACTGGGGCGGGTCCAGCGTGAGCTCGGACAGGAACCGCTCCCGGGTGGTGTACTTGCCGGCGATCCGCTCCAGGTGTTCGAGGTCCGCCGAGCGCGGTTCGGCAGCATCGTACAGGCGCTCCAGGTGCGGCTGGTACCAGCGGCGCACCTCCGCCACCTGGGTCTGCCACGCGCCCGCGGCCGGCTGGCCGGCCAGCGAGCGCATCAGTTCGGCCAGCGCCGGCCAGTCTTCCCGCGCGGCGGCCGGCGGGCGGAATGCCGACAGCGCCGACAGCGAATAGTCGGCCGCCGCCACGTACTCGTAGCAGCGCCCGGCGTGGGCCGGACCCATGCCCTCCAGCAGCTTCAGCACCCGGAAGGCCGCCACCCGGTTCTTCGGGTTGTCGGCCCACTTCAGCACCGCCAGCATGTCCTTGACGTGGGCGGCCTCCAGGAACTTGAGCCCGCCGTACTTCACGTAGGGGATATTGCGGCGGACGAGTTCCAGCTCGAGCCGGTCGCTCGAATGCGCGCCGCGGAACAGCACGGCCTGCTGCTTCAGTTCCAGGCCCGCCTCCCGGTTCGCCAGCACCCGGCCGACCACGTAGTCGGTCTCCGCGTCCACGTCTTCCACGGTGACGTAGCAGGGCCTCCGCCCGGAGCCCTGCTCCGACCAGAGCTGCTTGTCGTACTGCGCCTCGCCCTCGGCGATGAGCGCGTTGGCGGCATCCAGGATCGGCTGCAGCGAGCGGTAATTGCGCTCCAGGGTGACCACCCGCGCCGGCGGCGCGTAGCGTTCCGGGAACGACAGAATGTTCTCCACCTCCGCGGCGCGGAAGGAATAGATGGACTGGGCGTCGTCGCCCACCACCGTGACGCCCTCGCCGCGGGGCTTGATCGCGTGGAGGATCTCGGCCTGCAGCACGTTGGTGTCCTGGTACTCGTCCACCAGCACGTGGTCGAAGCGTGCACCGATGGCCGCCGCCAGCTCCGGGTCAGACACCAGGTGATACCAGTAGAGCAGCAGGTCGTCGTAGTCCAGCGCCTGGTGCTGCTGCTTCGTCTCGACGTAACGGCGGAAGAGCTCGCGCAGCTCCTGCTCCCAGTCGCCGCACCAGGGATAGGACGTGCGCAGGCAGTCGCCGATGTCTTCCCGGGCGTTGACGCAGCGGGAATAGATGGCGAGACAGGTGTCTTTCTTCGGGAAACGCTTTGCCTTGGCGCTCAGGCCCAGCTCGTGGCGCACCAGGTCCACCAGGTCCGCCGCGTCGCCGCGGTCCAGCACGGAGAACGCGGGGTCCAGCCCGACGTTGCGGGCATAGTGTCGCAGCAGCCGGTTGGCGACCGAGTGGAAGGTGCCGGACCAGGCGAACCGCACGGCCCGCGAGTCCTCGGAGAGCCGGAGCGAGCGGCGCACGATGGCCCGGGCCCGGCGCAGCATCTCCTCCGCCGCCCGCCGTGTGAAGGTCAGCAGCAGGATGCGGTCGGGATCGACGCCCTCGATCACCAGGTTGGCCACCCGGTGGGCCAGCGTCATCGTCTTGCCGGTGCCGGCGCCGGCGATCACCAGCAGCGGTCCGGCGCGGAAGCCGCCGCCCGCCGCGCGCTCGCCCCACGCCGCCGCCTCCCGCTGGGCCGGATTCAGGCGGGCCAGATGCTCGGGCGGCGCCGCCGCGGCGTCCGCCGGTGGCTGGTTTTCTGCAACCGTATCTTTCATCGCGCGGGTTCATCGGCCGCACCCGTGGGCCACGGATCGTCCCGGAATCGTCCCAGGACGGTCCGGGTATGGTCCGAGGATCGTCCACGGACAGGCCACGGCTCGGCGGCTTACTACTGTATCAGCGTACAGTAGTGGATGGATCACCAGCTGTCGAGGGCCGTCTCAGTCGAGCATGAACTCCTCGATGGCGCCGGCGAGCGCCTCCGGCTGCTCGAAATGCACCATGTGTCCGGCGCCCGGGATGGTGAGCTTGGTGAGCCGGGGGAAGGCGCCGAAGGCGTTGTCGGCGTCCACCCAGCGCATGTCCGGCGAGCTGAAATCGGTGTTGCCGCCGATCACGAACAGCACCGGCGCCGTGACGGCGTGCCAGCAGGCCTCGGCCTCGGCGCGGCGGTAGAGCACCGGGTTGCGCAGTTTGTGGGCCGGGTCCGCCCTGAGCGTGACCTTGCCGTCCTCGTCCACCTCGGCCCAGCGCTCGGCGACGAACAGCGCCCGGTCGTCGGCCAGCGTCGGGCTGCGCTTCTTCACCCGCTCCGCCAGCTCCTCGAAGCGATCGTAGCGCGAATAGCGCTTGTTGCGGCTCTGGTCCTCGATCCATTCCCGGTAGCGCTTGGGCGCGTCCGCCGGATCGCCGTTGCGCAGGCCGAAACCCTCGATGTTCACCAGCCTGGCGATCCGCTCCGGCATCACGCCGCCGTACAGCGAGAGGATATTCGCGCCCATGCTGTGGCCGACCACCCGGGCGGGCTCGTCCGGGCTGTAGACGGCCAGCAGCTCGTCCAGGTCCGCCAGGTAGTCGGGGAACCAGTAGCCGTAGGTGCGGTGCCGGGACTTGCCGAATCCGCGCCAGTCCGGCGCGACGACGAACCAGTCGCGCTGCAGCGCGTCCACGACGAACTGGAAGGTGGAGCCGGCATCGCCCCAGCCGTGCAGCAGCACGAGCAACGGCGCGTCCCGCTCGCCCCAGAGGTTCACGTGGTAGGTTACCCCTCGGATCTCGTGACGGGCTGCATAGCGCGGGACTCTCGGACGGTAACGGTCGGGCATGGTATTCCTGTGCACTGGACTGGGCGGGGCCGGCGGCGAGTGTAAGCGCTCGGCAAGGCCCGGGGAAACGTTGACGCGCGGATGCGGTTGCGGCAGACGGAGGCACCGTGATTCACAAAGGCTATGCGAACGTGCCCTGGGGCCAGGTGCACTACCGGGCGGCCGGCAGCGGCCCGCCGGTGATCCTGCTGCACGACTCGCCGCGCTCCTCCGTGCTGCACGAGCCGCTCGTCGAGGCGCTCGCCGACCGCTGGACGGCCATTGCCCTGGACACGCCCGGCTACGGGGATTCCGATCCGCTGGCGACGGCCGCGCCGGACATCGGCGACTTCGCCGACGCGCTGGCCGCCACCCTCGATGCGCTGGCACTGCCCGCATGCCCCGTGTACGGCTACCACACCAGCTCCAAGATCGCGCTGGAGTTCGCCGTGCGCCATCCGGGCCGGGCGTCGCTGATCGTAATGGACGGGCTGTCGGTGCCCGTCGAGCCGGTCCCGGACGCCTTCATCGAGCGCTACATGGCGCCGTTCCGGATCACCGACGACGGCGCCTACCTCGCGACGACCTGGGCCCGGACGCGGGACCTGCACCGCTTCTTCCCCTGGTTCTCCCACACCGCGGAGCACCGCCTCGCCATGGAGCTGCCGCCCCCGGAGGCGCTGCACCGCTACGCACTCGACCTGCTGATGGCAGGCACGCATTACCCGGATGCCTATGCCGCGGCAATGCGCTACGACCCGGTGCCGGCCCTCGGCCGCGTGCAGGACCCGGCGGTGGTGATGTGCCGGCGGGACGACGTGCTCTACTCCCATCTCGAGCGTTTGCCGGAGACCCTGCCCGAGGGAGTGCGGCGCGAGCCGCTGCCCGCCGACCGCAACGTCTGGCGCGCCCGGCTCCGGGAGCTGTTCGCGAACCACGGCGACTACGTGGCCGGCGTGCGCCTGCCGGGGCTCGGCGAGGTCGCCGGCCGCCCGGGTCCCGCCCGGAGCTACTGGCAGGCACGGGAAGGGCAGCAGTTGCGGCTGCGCTTCCATGGCGAGCCCTCGTCGCGGCATGCGCCGGTGCTGCTGCTGCCGGAACTGCCGGGCAGTGCGGCGAGTGCAGCGCCGCTCGCCGACGCGCTGGCCGCCGACCGCCGCACGCTGACCCTGGATCCGCCCGGCTGCGGCGAGTCCTCGGCTGCCGCCGACCCCGGACCGGAACGATTCGCCGCCGACCTGCTGCATCTGCTGGAGGAACTCGACTGGCCCCGCGTGGACGTCGTCGCCACATTCACGGCCGCACCCGTCGCGCTGGAGCTGGCCCGCGCCGGCGGCGAACGAATCGGCCGCCTCGTCTTCGAGGGCGTGCCCGTCGCCGGCCGCGCGGAGCGCGAGGCACTGGCCGCCGACTACTGCGTGCCGCTCACGCCCCGCCCGGACGGCGGCCATCTGCTCGCCGCCTGGACCATGCTGCGGGACCGGGAGCTGAACTGGCCCTGGTACGGGCGGGACACGGCGAGCATCCGCCGCCGCACCCCGGACCTGGACCCGGGCCGGCTGCACGCCCAGACCGTGGACCTGCTGCGCCAGCCGGCCCACTACGGCGCGCTCGCCGCGCGCTGCCTGGCACGGGACGTCATCGGCACCCTGTCCGGGCTGGAGCAGTCCGCGCTGTTCATCGCCGATCCGGACGACGTCCGCGACCGGGGTACCCGCGAGGCGGCGGAACGCTGCCCGCGGGCGATGCTGGCCGAGGCAGGGCCCGGCGTGCATGCCAGGGCCAGCATCATCCGGTCCTTCCTCGACTGACCGCGGCCCTGTGCAGGGCCGGCCCGAGTCGCTAAAGTACCGCCTGATCCAGGTGAAGGAATGACATGACCACAGGCGTCGTAATCAGCGGGACCGGACTCTGGGTACCGGAGCAGGGCATCGACAACGACGAGCTGGTGGCCGCCTACAACGCCTGGGTCGACCGCTTCCTCGAAGAGAACGCCGAGGCCGTGGCCGCCGGCGAGGTGGAGGCGCCGGAGAAATCCAGTCCCGAGTTCATCGAGAACGCCTCCGGGATACGCCACCGCTACGTCTATACCCGCGAAGGCATCCTGGACCCGGAGCGCATGTGGCCGGTGTTCCCGGAGCGCAGCGAGGACGAGCTTTCGATCACGGCCGAGATCTCCGTGGCCGCCGCGCGCCAGGCGCTGGCGAGCGCCGGCCTCGAAGGTGGCGACATCGACGCCGTGATCCTCTCCTGCTCGAACCTGGAGCGGCCCTATCCGGCGCTGGCGGTCGAGGTGCAGCATGCCATCGGCGCGGGCGGCTATGCCTACGACATGAACGTGGCCTGCTCGTCGGCCACGTTCGGCCTGCAGAACGCCGTGGATGCCATCGCCGGCGGTTCGGCCAGGCGGGTCCTCATGGTGAACCCGGAGATCACCTCGGCCCACATCAACTGGCGCAGCCGGGATGCGCATTTCATCTTCGGCGACGTCTGCACGGCCGTGGTGCTGGAGCGCGCCGACGAGAGCCGGGCGGAGGAGCGCTGGGAGGTGCTGGGGACGAAGCTCGCCACCCTTTATTCGAACAATATCCGCAACGACTTCGGCTTCATCAATCGCGGCCCCGAAGCCGATTTCCTCGACAGCGGCAAGCTGTTCCGCCAGCAGGGCCGCAAGGTCTTCAAGGAGGTCTCGCCCCTGGCGGCCGATCATATCGGCGAGCACCTGCGCGCCAGCGGCCTCGACATGGCGGACGTCGGCCGCTACTGGCTGCACCAGGCCAACCTGAACATGAACCGGCTCGTGGTCAAACGCCTGCTCGGCCGCGATGCGGGAGAGGACGAGGCACCGGTCGTGCTGGACGAGTTCGCCAATACCGCGTCCGCCGGCTCCATCATCGCCTTCCACCGCCACCGGGAAGGGCTCGGCGCCGGCGATGTGGGGGTGATCTGCTCCTTCGGCGCCGGCTACTCCATCGGCAGCGTCATCGTGCGGCGACTCTAGCCGCCACGACAGGGAGGTCGGATCCGAGCAAATGACCTTCGAGATCGCGCTGGTCCTCGCCATCCTGGCCGCGGCCCTCGTCCTGTTCATCGGCGAGTGGATCCGCATGGACGTGGTGGCGCTGCTCGTCCTCGGCACGCTGGCGATCACCGGGCTGGTCTCTCCCGACGAGGCCTTCAGCGGTTTCTCCAACACGGCGGTGATCACCGTCTGGGCCATGTTCATCCTCTCCGACGGGCTGACGCGCACGGGCATCGCCAACGTCATCGGCCGCCAGGTGATGCGTCTGGCCGGGCGGCGGGAAGTGGCGATGATCGTCGTGATCATGCTCACCGCCGGCTTCCTCTCCGCGTTCATGAACAATATCGGCGTTGCCGCGCTCATGCTGCCGGTGGTGGTCGACATCGCCCGCCGCACGCGGGTGTCGCCGTCGCGGCTGCTGATGCCCCTGGCCTACGCCAGCCTGCTCGGCGGCCTGATGACCATGATCGGCACGCCGCCGAACCTGCTGGTCAGCAACGCCATGGCCGGCGGCGGCTACGAACCCTTCGGCCTGTTCGACTTCACCCCCGTCGGCGTCGTGGTGATGCTCGCCGGCACACTGTTCGTCGCGCTCGTCGGCCGCCTGTTCCTGCCGAGACGCAAGACCCAGAAACGCGAGCGCGGCCGCAGCCAGCGGGCGTTGCGATCCCAGTACAAGCTGGCCGAGCGCACCTTCACGCTGCGCATCCCCCAGGACTCGATGCTGGTCGGCAAGACCCTCGGCGAGAGCCGCATCACGTCGGCCGCCGACCTGGTGGTGCTCGCGCTGCAGCGCTTCGGCCGCAGCGAGACGCTGCCCAACCGTCAGACCACGCTGCGCGCCGGCGACGAACTGCTGGTGCAGGGTCAGCTGGACCGCTTCAGCGAACTGCGCCGCCTGAGCGACCTGGTGATCGAGCGCGAGGCGCCGGTGCTGCAGTCCATGGTGGCGGAACAGCTCGCCCGGGCGGAGGTGGTGGTGGCGGACTCCTCGCCCCTGGTCGGCGACCTGGTGGCCCACGTCGGCTTCCGCCAGCGTTTCGGCGCGGACCTGCTGGCCATCCAGCGGCGGGACCAGCCGCCGCGGCGCACCAACCTCGCCTACGTGCCGCTGCGCGCCGGCGACCGGCTGCTGCTGCAGGGGCGCAAGGAGACCATGGAGGGTCTGCACGAGGTCAGCGACTTCGCCGAGGTGAGCCTGCTGGACGCCGACGAGGTCACGAAACGCTACGGCGCCGACGACCGCCTCTTCGTCGTCCGCGTGCCGCGGGAATCCGAACTCGCCGGACGCAGCCTGGGCCGCACCCGGCTCACCGACGTGTTCGACTTCAAGGTGCTCGCCACCTTCCGGGACGGCAATCTCGAACTCTTGCCCGGACCGGATACGGAACTGGCGGGCAGCGACCTGCTGCTGATCCAGGGCGAGCCGGGCGACCTTGACGTGCTGCGGGCGCTGCAGGGGCTGGACCTGGACTCGAAGCCGTCGATGAAGCTCTCCAGCTTCGAGTCCCGGCGGCTGGCCATGCAGGACGCCACCCTGGACCCGCGCAGCTCGCTGGTGGGCAAGAGCGTGGCGGAGCTGAACTTCCGCGAGCGCTACGGCCTGGAGCTGGTCGGCATCTGGCGCAACGGCGCGCCGGTCGAGGAGGATCTCCGCGACGTGCGGCTGGCCCTCGGCGACGCGCTGCTGCTGGTGGGGCCGCGGGAGAAACTGGAACTCCTGGAGCGGGACCCGGACTTCCTCGTGCTCACCCCTCTCGGCAAGGCGCCGCCGGATACCCGCCGCGCGCCGGTGGCCGCCGGCATCATGCTGGGGGTGGTCACCAGCGTGCTGGTCGGCTGGCTGCCCATCCAGATCGCCGCCGTCTTCGGCGCCACGCTGATGGTGCTCACCGGCTGCCTGAACATGGAGCAGGCCTACCGGGCCATCGAGTGGCGCGCCATCTTCCTCATCGCCGGCATGCTGCCGCTGGGCACTGCGATGCAGGAGACCGGCGCGGCCGCCTGGATCGCCGGCCACGTACTCTCGGTCACCGGCGAAGCCGGCCCCTGGCCCGTGATCTTCTCGCTCTATGCCATGACCGCGATATCGACGGTGGTGATTCCGCCCGCGGTGCTGGTGGTGATCATGGCGCCGATCGTGCTGTCGGCGATGGCGGACATGGGCCTCGCGCCGGAGACCGCGATGATGGCCATGGCCGTCGCGGCGGCAGCGAGCTTCATGAGCCCCATCTCCCACCCTGCCAACATCCTGGTGATGGGCCCGGGCGGCTACCGTTTCGCCGACTACCTGCGGGTGGGCGTGCCGCTCACCCTGGTGGTGTTCGCGGTGGTCATGGTCGTGCTGCCCCTCATCTGGCCGCTCAGGCCCGCCTGACCGTCACGGCAGCAGCACGGTGGAGCCCGTGGTCCGCCGCGCCTCGAGATCCCGGTGCGCCTCGGCGGCCTCGGCCAGCGGATAGCGCTGGTTCACCTCGATCTTCGCGGCACCGCTGCCGATCACCTCGAACAGCTGGCCCGCCGCGCCGAGCAGCGCCTGCCGCGTGGAGATGAAGTCGAACAGCACGGGCCGGGTCACGTACAGCGAGCCCCGCTTCGCCAGTTCCAGCGGCGCGAAGGGCTCCACCGGTCCGGAGGCATTGCCGAACGAGACCATCACGCCGTGGGGCCGCAGGCTGTCCAGCGAGGCGTAGAAGGTATCCCGGCCCACCGAGTCGTAGACCGCCGCCACGCCCTCGCCGCCGGTGAGCCGCCGCACCTCGCCCGCCAGGTCGTCGCTGTCCGCCATCACGATGTGGTCGCAGCCGTGCGCGCGTGCCAGCTCCGCCTTGGCGTCGGTGCTCACCGTGCCGATGACGGTGGCGCCCAGCTGCTTGGCCCACTGCACGGCGATCAGGCCCACGCCGCCCGCCGCCGCATGCAGCAGCACGGTGTCGCCCGGGCGCACCGGGTAGCTGCGCTTCAGGAGATACCAGGCCGTCAAACCCTTCAGCATGGCGGCCGCCGCGGTCTCGTCGCCGATGGCGTCCGGCAGCGGCACCAGCAGGTCGGCGGCGATCAGGCGCGCCTCGGAATAGGCGTCCGGCGGCCGGCCGGTGTAGGCCACCCGCTGACCGATCCCGAGGCCCTCGACGCCGTCGCCCAGCGCCTCCACGACGCCCGCGGCCTCGCTGCCCAGCCCGCTGGGCAGTTCCAGCGGATAGAGCCCGGAGCGGTGATAGGTGTCGATGAAGTTCAGGCCGACGGCACTATGGCGCAGCCGCACCTCGCCGGGACCGGGCTCCCCGACCTCGACGTCCTGCCACTGCAGCACCTCCGGCCCGCCGAACTCCTCGATGCGTATCGCTTTGACCATCTTACCCTCCGGCCCTCTCGTCACTGACCTTTCTTCGCAGCCGGCGAGTCTAGCAGGGGATGACGGAGACGGATTAGGCGGCGCCGGCCGCGGCCCTTAGAATACCGGCCAATACCGGGGAATACCGTGCCGGGGAGCGCCGCGGCGGGCGGGCGCGCCGCCGGCCGCAGCAACGCAAGCGAGGAGGCATCGTGGGCAGAGTCGACAACAAGGTGGCGCTGGTGACCGGCGCCGCGCAGGGTCTGGGCGCGGCCATCGCGCGGATGCTGGCGCGGGAGGGAGCGCAGGTGGCGCTGACCGACATCAACTCCGCCGGTGCCGAAGAGCAGGCCCGCGCCATCAACGACGAGCGCGAAGGCGCGGCGCTGGCGCTGGAACACGACGTCACCGACGAGGCCCGCTGGCAGGCAGTGATCGCCGAGACGGTGGACCGGTTCGGCGGCCTCAACATCCTGGTCAACAACGCGGGCATCGGTTCGATGTCCAGCGTGGAGGACGAGACCTGGGAGAACTGGCGCCACGTGCACGCGGTGGATCTCGACTCCGTGTTCTTCGGCTGCAAGTACGCCATCCCGAAGATCGCGGCCTCGGGCGGCGGCAGCATCGTCAACATCTCCTCCATCTCCGGCATCATCGCCGGCCACAACATGGCAGCCTACAATTCCGCCAAGGCGGCCGTGCGGCACCTGTCCAAATCCGTCGCGCTGCACTGCGCGCGCAGCGGCAACGGCATCCGCTGCAATTCGGTGCATCCCGTGTTCATCGACACGCCGATCCTGACCGGCATGCTCGATGCGGTGGGCCGGGAGAAGGGAATGGACAAGCTCACCCGCCAGATACCGCTGGGCCGCATCGGCGACCCCGACGACGTCGCCTACGCCGTCCTCTACCTCGCCTCCGACGAATCGAAGTTCGTCACCGGCGCCGAGCTGAAGGTGGACGGCGGCATCAGCGCCATGTGAGCGGCGCCGGAGGATAGCCGGATGAGTGAGACGGTACTCGTGATCGGCGCCGGCCATGCGGCCGGCCAGCTGGTGAGCACGCTGCGACACAAGGGCTATGACGGCCGCATCGTGCTGGCCGGCGAGGAACCCTGGGTGCCCTATCAGCGCCCGCCGCTGTCGAAGAAATACCTCGCCGGCGAACTCGAGCGTAACCGGCTCTACTTCAAGCCCCCCGGCTTCTACGAGGACGCGGAAGTGGATCTGCGCCTGTCGACGCGGGTGGCCGCGCTCGACACCGCGGCGCGCCGTGCCGAGCTGGAGAGCGGCGGCAGCGTCGACTGGGACCACTGCGTCATCGCCACGGGCAGCCGGGTGCTGAGGCTGCAGTCCCCCGGCGCCGACCTGCCCGGCATCCACTACCTGCGCACCATCGACGACGTGGACGCGATCCGCGCGCACTTCGCGCCGGGCGCCCGCCTGGTGGTGGTGGGAGCCGGCTACATCGGGCTGGAGGTGGCCGCCGTCGCCGCGGTCGCCGGACTGGACGTCACCGTGCTGGAACTGGCCGGACGGGTGATGAGCCGGGTGGTCTCGCCTCCGGTCTCCGACTTCTACGAGGCCGAGCACCGCCGTCACGGGGTGCATCTGCGCCTCGGCGAGGGGGTATCCGGCTTCGAGGGCGACGGCCGGGTGGAAGCGGTGGTGACCGCCGCCGGCGAGCGGGTGGCGGCGGACTTCGTGGTGGTGGGCATCGGCATCGAGCCGGTGACCGAGCTGGCAGCGAACGCCGGGCTCGCCTGCGACGACGGCATCCTGGTGGACGAGTACTGCCGCACCCGCGCCGACGGCGTCTACGCCGTGGGCGACTGTACCCGCCACCCCAACGGCATCTACGGCCGCCAGCTGCGGCTGGAATCCGTGCACAACGCACTCGAGCAGGCCAGGACCGCCGCCGCCGGCATCTGCGGCGAGCGCACGCCGTACAACGACGTGCCCTGGTTCTGGTCGGACCAGTACGACCTCAAGCTGCAGATCGCCGGGCTGTCCGAGGGCTGCGACCAGACGGTCGTGCGAGGCGATCCGGCCGCGCGGTCGTTCGCCTGCTTCTACCTGGCCGAGGGCCGGCTGCTGGCGGTGGATGCCGTGAACAGCCCGCGGGAGTTCATGCTCTCGAAGCCGCTGATCGCGGCACACGCCACGCCCCCGGCGGAGGCGCTGGCCGACCCGAACGTATCTCTGAAGGACCTGCAGGCTGCGGTCACCGGCGATAGGCTATAGGAGTCGGCCATAGTAGTCGGCGACAGGGGTCGACGACGGCAGTCATCACCAGCCATCAACGATAGCGAGGAACGATGAAAGTATCCGAAGCGCTGGACTCGCGTCTGTCGGTGCGGGCCTTCCTGGACAGGCCCGTGCCCGAGGAGACGGTGCGCGAGATCCTCGAGCGCGCGAGTCGTGCGCCCTCGGGCGGCAATCTGCAGCCCTGGCACGTGATCGTGCTCACCGGCGCGGCGCGGGAACGCCTGCTGGACGCGGTCGCGCGCAAGATGCCTCACTCGCCGAAGGGCGAGGGCACCGAGTACAACATCTATCCGCCGGAGCTGAAGGAGCCGTACCGCACGCGGCGCTTCCGCATCGGCGAGATGATGTACGAGAAGCTCGGCATCCCCCGCGAGGACAAGGCGGCGCGGCTGATGCAGTTCGCGCACAACTACCGCTTCTTCGGCGCGCCCGTCGGCCTCCTGTTCACGATCGACCGCAGCATGCAGGAGGGCCAGTGGGCGGACCTCGGCATGTTCATCCAGAGCATCATGCTGCTGGCCCGTGAGTACGGGCTGGACACCTGCCCTCAGGAAGCCTGGGCGGTGTGGTACCGGACCATCGGCGAGCTGTTCGAGATCCCCGAGGAGCACATGTTCTTCTGCGGCATGGCGCTCGGCTACCGGGACCCGGACGCGCCGGTGAATCAGCTCCGCTCGGAGCGCGCCCCTCTCGCGGAGTTCGCCCGCTTTATTCGGGACTGACCGGACCGTCCTGGCCACCCCGGCCGGCCGCGCCGGTAATCGCGACCAGCAGCGAGCCGTCGGCCGCGAGTCGCCCGTCGCGCAGCGACAGCGACTGCACCGACAGCGATTCCCTCGCCTCGCCCCGGGTGCCGGCGAAAACCCCGGCGCCGCCGGTCATGACGGCCACGCGGCTGGGCCGGGGCCCCACCGTGATGTCGCCGTCGAAGCTGCCCTGCCAGGTGCCGTCTTCGGCGCGCCACGCCGGCACGAGCACTTGCCGTGCCAGCGGCCACAGGTTGTCGACCCCGTCCACGAACAGGGAACCACGGCCCGCGAGGTGCAGATTCCAGACGCTGTCCGCCAGCAATTCACCGGTCAGCGGCCGGGTGCCGGAATCCAGCGTGGCGAAGCGCACGCCGAAACCCAGCGCTCGGCCGTCCACGTCCCGCAGCACCAGCAGCCGCGCCTCGGTCCACGCCAGCGCCGGCTCCCACAGCGTCTCGGCCGACGCGGGGACGGCGGCGAGCAGGCCGTCGGGCGGCCCGGTGCGCGCCACGGTGTCGACGGCCGTGTCGTAGAACACCTCCACCGAGGCGTCCGGCGCGGCCGTCAGCGGCACCCGCGGGTTCTCCTGAACCAGCGGATTGTAGTAGAGCACCAGGATTACGAGCACGGCGCCGCAGAGGACACCGGCCAGCAGCGAGAGAGCGTACTTCATGGCGCGGCCCTCCCCGGGGGTGTGCCGATCTGCGTCAGCGTCAGTATCTCGATATCGCCGACCAGGCGGCCCTCGGCGTCACGGCCCGAAACGTCCCACTCCTCGCTGAAGCTGCCGAAGAAGCCGGCGAACTCGCCGCTGCCCCCGGCCACGTCACCGAGGATCCTGAACATCGGCGACGTCGGCGACGGCGCGGCCGGGGCAGCGGCGGCGCCGGCCGTTGCCGTTGCCATAGCCGTTGCATGTGGCGAGACCTCGGGACCGGCCGCCGTGAGGAACAGCGCACCCCGCGCCGGGAGCATCAGCGTCCAGTCCGTGTACGCGGCATCGCCGCCGCGGACGCGGCTCGCCAGGCCGATGACCTTGCCGGAGGCGTTGCGCAACCGGTAGATCTCCACCGCACCGTCGCCGGCGGCCTCGGGCAGGGCGAGTCCCGTCGGCACCGACGGTGCCGCGCTGCCGGCCGTGGCGGCACCGAGCACCCGGTCTTCCGGAATCTGGATGTGGAAACTCTCCGTGCGGCCCCCGTTCCTGGCGACGCCCGACTCCGAGGCGAAGCGCACGGGATCCACGAACGGATACCAGCCGGCGAGCCAGACGGCTCCGCCGATACCGAGCAGCAGACCGAGCAGGAATGTTTTCTTCAACGGGCTCTCGCGCCTCCGGGTTGCTGGCGGACCGGCCGTCGGACCCGACGGGCCGGATCGCTGGATTTTAGGTAATCTGTGCCGCGGGAGGTCGGCGACTTGGACAAATTGTGAACCAGCACACAATTCGAGGCCCCGATCGCCGAACCGGTGCCCGATATCGGGGAAACTCCGGCCTTGACTGTCACCCCACGGACGCCGGGCCCCGGCCGGCGGCGCGCTCGAAGCCCATGCACAGACCGATCCTGCTCCTGTCGCTCCTCTCGCTACTGTCGGTTGCCCCGGCGCTCGCGCCGTCCGCTGCGGCGGCGGACGTCACCATCCTCCACCACGAGTCGCCGCAGGGCTGGGCCTTCGAGGCGCAGCCTGCGGGCGGCGGGATGCTGGATTTCACCGCCTTCGGCCGCAGCTGGCGCCTCGAACTGGCGCCCAACGCCAGGCTGTCTGCAGCGCTCGGGCGCAACGCTGCCGGGCGTGACGGCGGTGTGGAGCTCTATCGCGGCCGCATCGCCGGCGCGCCGGGCTCCTGGCTGCGCCTGACCCGCGGCGGGGACGGCCGCTGGGCGGGCCTGATGTGGGACGGCATCGAACTCTACGCGCTCGAGTCCGCCGCCGCGCTCCCTGTGGCGGACACCAATGCCGATGTCACCGCCGATGCCGGCGGCGCGCCAGTAGTATTCCGGCTGGCGGACATGCGCCTCGCGCCGGACGCCCTCGGCTGCGCCGTCGCCGACGGGCCCGCCTTCCCTGCGGGCAGCGCCAAGGCCGGCTTCGACGGGCTGGTGCGGGAACTCGCGAAGACCGTCGAGAGCGAGATCGACATCGCCGTGCTCGCCGACGCGGACTTCACGGCCCGTCACCCGGACCCGGTGGCGGCACTGGCCACGCGGCTGAACAACATCGACGGGATCTTCTCGGAGCAGGTGGGCGTTACGATCAACGTCACCGACTTCCGGGTCTTCACCGCGGCGAACGACCCGTTCACCGACTCCACCGACCCGACCACGCTGCTGGCCGACCTCGGCAACTACAAGTCCGGTCAGCCCGATTTGCGGAATCTCGGTCTGGTGCATCTCTACACCGGCAGGGACCTGGACGACAGTACCGCGGGCATCGCCTACACCCGCGCGCTCTGCAGCACGCGCTTCGGCGCGGGGCTGAGCGAGGGCCGCCGCACCGTGACCACGGACAGCCTGATCGGTGCCCACGAGATCGGCCACAACTTCGGTTCGCCCCACGACGGGGAAGACGGCTCGGCGTGCGAGAGCACGCCCCAGGATTTCCTGATGGCGCCGCGGCTGAACGGCAGCTCCACGTTCTCCGCCTGCAGCCTGGAACAGATGGCGCCGCAGGTCGCATCCGCCTTCTGCCTGAAGGCCCTGCCCGACGCGGACATGACCATCACCGCGACCGTCTCCCCGGCGACGGTGCTGGAAGGCGGTATCGTCGATCTCGAGCTGACCGCGAGTAATCTGGGCACGGCCACGGCGGAGCTGGTGTCCATGAGCGTCGACCTCCCGACGGGCGTGAGCCTGCGCGACGCCGGCTCGCTCTGCACGGCGGCGGCGGGCGGCGCGGAGTGCACCATCGGCACGGTGGCGGCGGGCGGCTCGGCAACGGCGAACCTGACTCTTGCCGCCGCCGGCGCGGGCGCGCTCAACCTGGCGGCGGAGGTCCGGGCAGACAGCGACACCCAGCCGTCCAACAACACGGCCACCGCGGCGCTGCGCATCGACCCGGCTGCGGATCTGGGCATCGCACTGCAGGCACCCGCCTCCCTCGCCCGCGGCGCCCGCGCCACGCTCGCGCTGACCGTCACCAACGCATCTGCGCGCACCGCCACCGGAGTGGTCGTCACGGCCGGCATCCCGGCCTTCCTCGAGCCGGCGGCGACGCCCGGCACCGCGGACTGCACCGTCACCGCGGGCACGGTCCGCTGCGAGGCGGCGGCTCTTGCCGGCGGCGACACGCTGGCCATCGACCTGACGGTCGACGCGACACGGGATGGCAGCGGTACGGTGGAGGCGACCGTGAGCGCAACGCAGGGCGACCCGGACGAGGGCGACAACACCGCCAGCCGCAGCATCGAAGTCAGCAGCACGGCCGCCGCGACCAGCGCTGGCGGCGGTGGCGGCGGCCACGGGCTCTGGCTGCTACTGCTGGCGGCGGGTTGTCTCGGCGCGGGCCGGCGGAGCGCGTGAGCCGGACCGCGATGCAGCCCGGCCGCACGGCAATCGCCGTCCACGGCGGCGCCGGGCTCGTCCGCCGCGAGGACCTGCCGCCCGACCGGGAAGCCCCCTACCACGAAGCCCTGCGCGAGGCGCTCTCGGCCGGTCACGAAGTGCTCACCGCCGGTGGCAGCGCGATGGACGCAGTGACCGCGGCGGTCGTCGCGCTGGAAGACGAGCCCCTGTTCAACGCCGGCCGCGGCGCGGTCTTCAACCACGCCGGCGGCCATGAGCTGGACGCCTCGATCATGGACGGCAGCAACCTGGCGGCCGGCGCCGTGGCCGGAGTGTGCCGTGTGCGCAACCCGGTGCTCGCCGCCCGGGCCGTGCTGGAGCATACCCCTTACGTGCTGCTGGCGGGCGAGGGCGCGGAAGCCTTCGCCCGCCAGCAGGGGCTCGCGCTGGTCGAACCGGACTGGTTCTCGACCCCCCAACGCCGCGCCGAGTGGGAACGCGCCCGTGCGGCGGCGGGGGCCGACAGCGCGGCGCGCCCGGAGGAGTTCAGCCTGGGCACGGTCGGCGCCGTGGCGCTGGACGGCGGCGGCAACCTGGCGGCGGCCACTTCCACGGGCGGCCTCACCAACAAGCGCTGGGGCCGTGTGGGCGACACGCCGGTGATCGGCGCGGGCACCTGGGCGGAGAACGGCGTCTGCGCGGTGTCGACCACCGGCGACGGCGAGTACTTCCTGCGCACGGCGGCGGCCCACGACGTGGCCGCGATGATCCGCTACGCCGGCGCCGGGCTGGCCGCGGCGGCCCGGCGGGTGGTGGGCGAGAAGCTGCGCTCGCTGGGCGGCAACGGCGGGCTCATCACCCTCGACGGGGCGGGTATGCCCGTGTTCGAGCAGAACTGCCCGGGCATGTACCGGGGCGGCATCGACTGGCGGGGGCGCGTGACCACGGCGGTGTTCGCCGGCCGATCCTGACCGGCGGCCGGGCGTCCGGCCGGTTTCCGCTGCGGCTCCTGCCTAGACGCCGGCGCTCGCGTAGTAGCGGGCGACGTGCTCCTCGAAGCTGATGGTCTCGGACGCCTCGAGCTCGCGCTGGCGCTCGCGGGAGCGCCGCGCCTCTTCCTCGAATTCCGCCTGGCGGCGCTCGTTCACCGGCTGCAGCGTGCGGAAATACGACTTGTGGCTGCGCGCCGCCTCCAGCGCGAACTCGAAGAAACTGGCGCCGCTCTCCACCAGCTCGGCCACCAGGCGAGCGGAAGGCGTGCGGTCCGGGTCTTCGACCAGCTCCCGCTGGTGGGCCAGCGTATCGCCGTAGGGGGTGCCATCGAGCCCGCGGTCGAGGATCTCCGCCACTGGCGCCATATCGGCGAGGATGTCGGCGGCCCAGTCGGCCAGCAGGACGCCGCGGCCGTCGCGCTTCAGATACAGGCCCGGGTCCCGACCCGAATGAGCGGTGGCGGTCTGGTTTGCGCCGGCCTCTGCCAGCGCCTCTTCGTCCAGGAGCGGGCTGTCCTTCAGCAGACAGTAGATCAGGAAGCATTCGACGAACCGCAGCTCGTTCTGATTGACGCCTACCGGATCGAAGGGGTTCAGGTCCAGGGCGCGCACCTCCACGTACTCCACGCCGCCGCGCAGCAGCGCCGCCGTGGGCCGCTCGCCGGAGCGGGCCGTGCGCTTCGGCCGGATCGGGCTGTAGTACTCGTTCTCGATCTGCAGGATGTTCGCGTTCAGCTGCCGGTGCACGCCGTCCACCAGCAGGCCGATGCGCTCGTAGTCCGGCTCCGGGGTGTTGATGGCGGCGTCCAGATCGGCGACGTAACTCGACAGGTCGTTCAGCGAGATGTTCAGCTTCGCCTGGGTACGATTGCTGTAGCCGAAGTCGCTCATGCGCAGCGAGGTGGCGTAAGGCTCGAACAGCGTCTCTGCGTCGAACTCCGGGATGGTCGGGTAGTCGTCGGCGAGGAACGACTTGCACATCGCCGGCGAGGCGCCGAACAGGTAGAGGAGCAGCCAGCCCTCGCGGCGGAAGTTGCGCAGCAGGCCGAAGTAGTGGGCGGAGCGGAACGCGTCCGCCGGCCCGGCGTCGCCTTCGTGCTCCTGATACTCGTGCCAGAAATGCTCGGGCAGAGAGTAGTTGAAGTGCACCCCCGAGATCGTCTGCATGACCCGGCCGTAGCGATACCCGAGCCCGCGCCGATAGACCTTCTTCATCCGGCCGACGTTCGAGGGGCCGTAATCGGCCAGCGGGATGCTGTCCTCGTCGCCCACCCGGCAGGGCATGGAAGTGACCCACAGCAGTTCGTCGCCGATCTGCCGATAGGCGAACTGGTGCACGTCGCACAGAAACTGAACGGTCTCCCACAGCGCGGGGAAGGCGGGCGTCACGAACTCGATCAGCGCCTCGGAGAAGTCGGTGGTGATATAGCGGTTGGTGAGCGCGGAACCCAGACCGCGCGGATGGGGCAGTGGCGAGATGTAGCCTTCGGGCGTGACGCGCAGCGACTCCTTCTCCACGCCCTTGCGGCCGCCGCGCAGCAGACCCGCCGTGCTGGAAGCGGCGAGGCGCTCCAGCCGTTTATCGAGTTTTCGATCCACCGAGCCCCCTCGAGCCCCAGCAGCAACCTGGCTCCGCGCTGACGGACGCGCCGTCCGGCGGACCGGGCCGCTGCGGCATGCCGCGACAAGCGGGAGAGTCTAAACCGACAGCGCGACGCGCCGCCAGCCGTGAGACGGGTACGGCCGGATCAGGGCGCGATCCAGTCTCCCGCCCAGCCCTGGCCGCAGTCATGACCGCAGCCGTGGTCGCGGTCATCGCCCCGGTGCCGGCCACCGTTACCGGCAGGGCCCGCGCGCCGGAAGCGCGCACGCCGGTGCCCGTCGGCGGTGAGGTGCAGCCAGTCGATGCGCTCGATGCCCGCTGCCACGACGGCGAAGTTCCCGCGCCCCGGCTCCGTCTCCTCCGGCTCCGGCCGCCTCTCGCGCAGCCCCTGCGGCAGGGTGGAGCCGGCACTCGCCAGCACGGCACCGGGTCCCGGCTCCACGAGGTAGCAGCGACGGGATCCCGCGGCACTGGACCGCCAGCGCTCGTCTGCCAGTGCATCCCCGGCATGCACCCTGGCCCACCCCTCGAGGCGGAGCTGTACCTTGCGCCCCGGGTCGTACAACAGCCAGCTCACCGGCGCATCGGCCCCGATCTGCCGGACCTTCGCCGAACGGACGTCGGTGTGGCAGAGCACCCGGCCGGCCTCCCGGTCGGCGTCCCGCAGCACCACGGTCCGCAGGTGGGGTTCGCCGTCCTCGACCGTGCCCAGCACGGCCGTATGGAAGGGACTGCGGGCGGAGCCGGCGCCCTCCTCCAGGTAAGCCCAGCATTGCTGCAGCAGCTTCTCCAGATGTTCCGGTCGGTCGGTTTCCATGCCAATCCCCGTCGGTGTGCCGACGCAGGGATACCCGTCCCGTGCCGCCGCTGCAAGGCCCCACACGCCGCGCTACACTGTGGATCATGCAGATAACGGGCAGAAAATCGCTGCGCACGACCGGCCGGCTCCGCCGCGCCGCTGCCGCACTCTGCGTGCTGCTCGCCCTGGCGCTGGCACCCGAGGCGCACGCCTTTCGCTGCGGCAACAAGCTGGTGAGCGAGGGCATGCACATCACCAAGGTGCTCGACCTGTGCGGAGAGCCCGATCACGAGCAGACGCGCACCGTCCTGCGCCGCAACGTCTTCATCGGCAAGACCACACGCGCGCCGGACTCCGGAGTGATCCGGCGGCATATCTACGGCTGGGGTACGCCGCCGTGGGTGGAGGTCGAGATAAGGGACCTCACCTGGAACCTCGGGCCGAACAAATTCATGCGGCGGGTGCGTTTCGAGGACGGCATCGTCACCCGGATCGAGACCCTGGAGCGCGGATACGTGGAATAGCGCTCCGCTCTTCCGGGGCCCGCTCTTTCGGGGCCAATTGCCAACTGTGTCACGAATTCACCGGACGGGAAGCCCTAACATAATCCCGAACTCTCACCCCCGGGGCGACGACATGAGCGACAGGAAATTCCGCCGGCTACTCGACCGCAGCAGCGGCCCGGCCACGCTGATCGGCCAGGGCTGCCGCGTGCAGGGCGAACTCTCCGGCAAGGGCGACTTCGTGATCTGCGGCGAAGTCGAAGGCGACTGCCACCTGGATGGAACGGTCACCGTGGCGCCGGGCGGACGCTGGATCGGCGTGCTGCAGGCCCGCAACGTGGTCCTGGCCGGGGAGATCGAAGGCGAGGTGATCGCCAACGGCAGGCTCGAGATCGCGCCCAGCGCCAGGATCAAGGGTACGGTCACCGGCGAGGCGATCGCGGTCGCCGAGGGGGCGGTCGTGGACGGCGCCATCCGCACGACCGGGCCGCGAGAGCCGGAGACCTTCGTCGAGAAGCGGGCGCAGCAGGACGACGACGAGGCCCTGACCGGCACCGGCTGAGGCCGCTCAGTCCGGCAGGATCTCCACCCGGATGCGGTTGTTCACCGCAGCCACCCGGTTCCATTCTCCCGCACGCAGCGCATCCGTCACCGGCGGATAGACCAGCACCGGCTCGGTGTTGCCGGCCGTGCCGGTCTCGACCCGGATACGACCGCCGTAGCGGGTCTCCACGGTGCCGAGGAAGTTGGCGAAAGCCACCGACTGGCGCAGGCCACGGGTAACGGCCTCCTCGGCCGACAGGCCCAGCCGGTCGCAGCCGGTCAGCGGCAGATCCGGCGGCGCCACTTCGTAGTCGTCGCCGCCGGCCTCCCGCAGACAGAAGTCGCCCACGTGGGAGACGACGCGGACCCGGCCAACGAAGCCCATGGCATCCAGCCGATCCAGCAACTCCTCCAGCACCAGGCGCTGCTCTTCGCCGAAGGCAAGCTCCGCCCAGGCATAGCGGCCGTTCTGGTTCACCGCCCACTGCACCGCCTCCAGCGCCTGTTCGAGGGCGCTGGCATAGCCGGCGCGGGTCTGGCTCATGCGCTCCTCGATGGCCACGGTGCCGTCGGCCACGATCGCCTGGCGGTTGCGCAGCTGTTCCAGCAGCTGTTCGGAGCGAACGCGCTCCGCCTGCCACTGGCGCTCGGCCTTGATGTAGAGCCAGCCGAAGACGAGGGCCGCCACGGTCAGCACGGCGACGGCCGCCAGCGCCACCCGGGGCAGCGTGCCGCCCGACGCGGGCGCGTCGTCGCCGGGCTCCCGGCGGCTGCCGATCTCGTCGGCCACCCGCGCGGCGATGGATTCGTAGCTGTCGATGAGGTCGCGGCGGATGATGGAGCGCTGCTGCTCGAACAGGTCCTGGATCATCTCCCGCAGGCCGACGTCCAGCCCCGAGAGCGCCTGCAGATCGGCCGCGGTGTCGCCGCTGGACCGGGCGATGCCCGCCTGGCCGCCGTCGGGCGCGGCCTCCGCACTGGATTCGATGAGACGCAGCGACTCGAGCACCTTCGAGACCTCGACCGGCGCCACTTGTTTCGGCAGCACGCCCACCGCGCCGAGGGCGCGAGCCTGGCCCACGTACAGTTCTCCCTCCTGGGAGGTGTACATCATGATGGGGATGGTGGCCGTGTCGGGGTTGTCCTTGATGGCCCGCACCGCCTCGAAGCCGTCCATGCCCGGCATCATGTGATCCATGAAGATCACGTCGGGGCGGTGGTCGGCCAGGTATTCCAGCGCCTCTTCGGCGGACTCGGCCGTGGCCACGTCGAGGTCGTGGCTCTCGAGCAGACGGCGCAGCACAACCCGCGCGGAGCGCGAGTCGTCAACGATCAATGCGCACTTCTTCTCCATCCCCAGTCCGTCCAGGCCGCTCCTGCCACGCAACCTCCCCGCGGATGGGCTCATTCTACACGCGGCGGCCGGCGCGCACCGGACTGACGGCGCGTCCGGGCGACAGCCTGACGGCATTCGGCGACACTCGCCGCTCGCGCCCCGGCTGGGGTAGACTCTGGACGCGAGGGAGAGAGCGAACAACTTCCCCAAGAAGAACAATAAGGAAAATCGGAGGAGTGGCCATGCTGGAGCCCGTCACGGGTCATCGCAGGAATACCGCGGCGCGCAGGACCTCGAGGCCCGGGTCGGCCTGACGGCCGCCGGCTCCGCTATGTGGCGGAAACTGCTGCCTAAATACCTGACGACGGCGATCGCGCTGTCGGTGGCCATCGTATGCACGGTGGCCGGTCTGCTCGTAGTCAACTACACCCACCTCGCCGCCGAACTCAGCGAGGCCGGCGTCGCGCAGAAGGAGGAGCTGCTCACGCGGCAGTTCGAGGCGCGCGTGCTCGAGTCCGTCGCGGCGCTGGAGCGCGAAGTGGACGCGCCGCTCGCCGGCGGCGACACGGACGCCGTGCAGGCAGTCCTGGACGAAGCGCTGGCGGATCTGGACATGCTGCGGGGCCTCGCCATCCTGGACGCCGAGAACCGTGCGGTGGTCGGCGCCGGCGCGCCCATCGCGACGGAAGCGGCCGTGCTGGCGCTGGGTGCCCCCTACTGGGGAGAAGACACCGTCGTCGCCGTGCAGCCCATCCGCGCGGGCGGCGAGACCGTCGGGGAGCTGCAGGCGGAGTTCGCGCAGACGGAAGTGGTGCAGGGCATCGCGGGATTCCGCGAGCGACTGGAGTCGGTCACTCGGGAGCATCGCAACCGCGCCCTGGTCCGGCTGCTCGTATTCACCCTGCTGATACTGCTGGCCTGCGCCGCGGTCGCCTGGTTCACGGCGCGGCGGCTCGTGCTGCCCATCCAGGAGCTGATCCGCCAGGCCCGGGACGTGAGCAGCGGCCACTACGGCGAGCGCATGGCGGTGGAGCGGAGCGACGAACTCGGCGACCTCGCCACGGCGTTCAACGAGATGCGCGAGACGCTGCGCGACACCACCATCTCCCGCGACTATCTCGACCGCATCCTGAACAGCATGAACGACGGCGTGATCGTCTGCGATCCCGACGGCCGGATCGCCCGGGTGAACACGGCCATCGGCCGCCTGCTCGGCTACCGCTCGGAGGAACTCGTGGGCCTGCCCGTCACCGATCTGGTGGCGCCGGAGTACCGGCGCAAGTTCCGCTCCGAGCCGGAAGGCGGCGCCCCGAGCGAGTCGGTGTTCGTCACCCGGGGCGGGCAGCACGTGCCGGTGTCCTGGACCGGCTCGGCGCTGCGCGGCGACGACAGCGAGGCGGATGGGCGCATCTTCGCCGTGCAGAACATCACCGAGCGCAAGCGCGCCGAGCAGCGCATCCGCTATCTCGCCCGCATCGACGCCCTCACCAAGGTGCCGAACCGCATGCAGTTCCAGCACCTGCTGCAGCGGGCCATCGCCAGGGCGCGCCGGGAGCGCCGCTGCCTGGCGCTGCTCTACATCGACGCCGACCACTTCAAGGACATCAACGACACCTTCGGCCACCTGGCCGGCGATACGACCCTGGAGACGATGACCGAGCGGCTGATCCGCGAGCTGCCGGAGAAGACCGTGATCGGACGGCTGGCGGGCGACGAGTTCGCCGTCGTCCTCGAGCACATCCGCGACGAGGAGCACGCCGAGGGGGAGGTATCGGAGGTGGCCGGCCGCCTGCTCGCCGCCCTCGCCGAGCCCTTCCACGTGCAGTCCAATGAAGTCTTCATGACGGCGAGCATCGGCGTGGCCTTCTACCCGGAGGACGCAGGCAACGTCATCGATCTCATCCGCAATGCGGATGCCGCGCTGTACCACGCGAAGAAGGCCGGCGGGAACAGCCACCGCTTCTACCGGCCCGAGATGAACGAGGCTGCGGTGGAGCGGCTGATGCTGAAGAGCCGGC
Source organism: Lentisalinibacter orientalis (assembly GCF_040706535.1). NCBI lineage: Bacteria > Pseudomonadati > Pseudomonadota > Gammaproteobacteria > Woeseiales > Woeseiaceae > Lentisalinibacter > Lentisalinibacter orientalis. Next base: position 936,814 of record NZ_JAPDRJ010000001.1, on the reverse strand, counting down.
TGCGCCGTGCCTACGAGCGCGACGAGCTGCTGCTGCACTATCAGCCGAAGTACAACCTGCGCGACGGCAGCGTCATCGGCGCGGAGGCCCTCGTGCGCTGGGAGCTGCCGGACCGGGGCCTGATCCTGCCCTCCGAGTTCATCCCGCTGGCCGAGGAGAGCAACCTGATCGTCGAACTCGGCGAATGGGTGCTGGAACGGGTCTGCTCCGACTACCGCCGCTGGCAGCAGACGCTGCCGTTGCCCGGGCGGGTGGCGGTCAACCTGTCGCTGAAGCAGCTGCGGCAGGCCAATTTCCTGCAGCGGGTGGACCAGATCGTGCGCCGCCACGGCGTCTCGCCCACCTGCCTGGAGCTGGAGATCACCGAGACCACCCTGATGGAGGACACGCAGCGCACGATCCGCATGCTGGACGACCTCTACGCCATGGGCCTGCATCTCGCCATCGACGACTTCGGCACCGGCTACTCCTCGCTGAGCGCGTTGCAGCAGTTCCCCATCAGCACGCTTAAGATCGACAAGTCCTTCGTGCGCGATGCCGCCGTGGACCCGGACGATGCCACCATCGTGGCGACGATCATCGAGATGGGCCGCAGCCTGAAGATGGACGTGGTGGCCGAGGGGGTGGAGACCGAGGAGCAGCTCGCGTTCCTGCAGACGCTGGATTGCACCTACGTGCAGGGCCTGCTGTTCGGCGAGCCGATGAGCGCCGACGACTACCTGGCGCTGCTGATCGCGCAGCAGGACGGCACGGACACCCATCGGGCACTGTTCGCCTGACACCCGTAAGTTTTTATTTATATCAGCAAGTTGGCGACCGACTTCACGGCGACGGGGCATTGATGATTAAATGACGCCCTCGTCCGCGGCGCCCTCCGACCGCCGCCGCGTCGCACCGAAAATACGTCAATCCGGAGGATCAGGCTCATCATGAAAAGCTTCAGAATCGCCGTCGTTCTCGGCCTCGCGGGTTTCGCCGCCGCCGCGCAGGCGGAATGCGTATACCCCGAGCAGAGCGTGGAGATACCGAACGGCACGACGGCCACGCAGGAAGAGATGGTCGCGGCGCAGAAAGCCGTGAAGGCCTACATCGCGGACATGGAAGCCTACCTCGACTGTCTCAAGGAAGAACATGCCGCCGCAGTCGCGGAGGCCGGCGATGTGGACGAGGAAGTCGCGGCCAAACGCGAAGCGATGTTCACCAAGCGCCATGACGCCGCGGTGGATCAGATGCACCTGATCGGCGCGCGCTTCAACGAGCAGGTCCGCGCCTACAAGGGCCAGAGCGACTAGAGTCGCCGATCGGCCCGCCGATACGGCGCGGCCGGCTCACCAGCGGTATTTGTCGAAATTCTCGGGGTTCGCCCAGTTGTCGGGCGAGTTCCACTCCCGCTCCCGGTTGAAGCGGTCGCGGTCGTAGAGATACGCACCGCCGTCGGCGTCCGGGCTCGGGTGGCGTTCGAAACCCAGTGCGAGCATCGTCCGGGGCTCGAAGCGGCGGGCGGCCTCGCCGGCTACCAGCAGGCGCCGGGTGTGCAGATCGCGCAGGCGCCCCAGCAGCGACTCGTCCGCGGCGCCGAGATCGAGCACGAGGCCCAGGTCGTAGATGCCGAGGCCGTCCAGGTCGGCGACCGTGGCGCCGGCAGGCAGACGGTCGCAGTCTCGGCCGGCCGGCGGGTCGGCCCCGATCACCAGCAGGGAGGCGGTCTCGGGCAGGGCATCCAGCTCGCCGGCCACCGTCAGGGGCGCGTCCTCCGCACCACCGGCCTGGCTGTGGGACGGCTCCCGGTTCATGCCCTCAGAGCCGGTTGATCTCGCGGCGCAGGCCTTCCTGGGGATCGGTGACGATGCGCTCCAGCACCCGCACACGCTCCTCCAGTTCCCGGAGCCGCGCGAGTGTGGCCTCCCACTCCTCGTCCTGCTTCGGGTCCTCCTCCCGCCGGTGGTGGCGGAGGTACTCCTTCGCGATGCCCGCCAGCAGCACGATCGCCACCAGGACGATGACGAAGATATGCGCAGAACTCATCGATCAGTACCTCCCGGTCCCCGGCGCGCCTCCAGCTCCCGGAATTCCCGGTCCAGGTTGAAGCGCGGCGACGTGACGTAGCGCTCCATGCGCGCCAGGCGGCTGTCCAGCCGCTGGAAGCGGCGGCGTATCTCCGCCATGGTCGCCTGGGGGGACGAGCGCAGCGCCCGGCGAAAATCCGGATCCTCCCGCACTGCGTCCGGCGCCATCGACCGATAGGGTATCAGCAGCGCGATGCCGAAGTAGATCAGCAGCGTCATCGGCGCCGATATGAAGAACGCGACGACCGCGAGGATGCGCGTGACCTTCAGGTCGAAGCCGAAGTAGTCCGCGATGCCCGCGCAGACGCCGAAGATCATGCCGCGCTCGCGGTCGCGGTAGAAGCGTCTCTCCTGGATTCTCTCACTCACAGGCGGTCTCCCATGCTCGTACCGCGACGCCAGAACTCACGCTCGCGGTGATGATCGCGCACGCTCAGCGGCCGGTCGCGGAGCAGCAGTGCGGCCACCAGGTAGGTGAGGCCGACCGGCACCGGCGCGACCAGGAGGGCGACCAGCGCCACCCCGCGCACCAGCAGAACGTTGACGTCGAAGTAATCGGCGATGCCGGCGCACAGGCCCAGTATCAGGCCGTTCTCCCGGTCCCGATAGAGCCGCCGCAGGCGGCCGCCGAGCTCGTGGAACGGGTTCTGGCTCATGTCTTCTTCCTCCAGTCCGGGACCTCGTCGTCAAGGATGGTCTCCAGCGCGTTCAGGCGGCTCTCCATGTTCTGCGACAGCGTCCAGATCTCCTCGAGCATCTCCTCTTCGGTGCCGGAGAGCTCGCGGGACTTTTTCCACTTCGTCACGTAGTGGAGGATGATCCACAACGGCAGAACGATGGTGACGAAGAGGATTCCGAGTATGTACATCGTCTCGCCCATTTATGCCTGATTCCCGCCTTCGCTCGCGCTGCCCGCCTGCTTCCCGGCGCGCCGCCGCTTCAGTTCGGCGAGCTCCCGGTTGACCGCTTCCTCGGCTTCCAGACTGGCGAACTCGTGCTCGAGCCCCTTCGGCTGCCCCATGTCGTAGGCCTCGACCCGGCCCTCCACGTCGTCCATGCGGCGCTCGTACTGCTCGAAGCGCACCAGCGCGTCCTCGATCTTGTAGTCGTGGATCTTCTTGCGGGCCGCCAGGCGGCTGGTCGCCGTCTTGTGCCGCGAGACCAGCGTCTTCTGCCGCGCCTTCGCGTCCTTGAGCTTGGCCTCCAGCCGGGCGATGTCCTCGTTCAGCCGGGTCAGGCCCTCGTCCACCTGGGCGTAGTCGGAGCGCACCTGCTCGGCCGCCGCGGCCACCTGGGACTTCTCGACCAGCGCCGCCTTGGCGAGGTCCTCGCGTCCCTTCTCCAGCGCCAGTTCGGCCTTGCGCTCCCAGTCCGCCTGCTCCTCCTCCAGGGCGCCCAGCTTGCGGTTGAGCTCCTTCTTGTCGGCGATGGAGCGGGCCGCCGCGGAGCGCACCTCGACGAGGGTGTCTTCCATCTCCTGGATCATCAGCCGGACGATCTTCTCCGGATCCTCCGCCTTCTCCAGGATGGCATTGATGTTGGAGTTAACGATGTCGCTGAATCGCGAAAAAATGCCCATAGCGCATTCCTCAGTTGTTTGCCTTGCATCGTGGATATAGCAGGTTCCGTGCCAGATCGACCGAGTGCCAGCAACCTCTTGATTTATATGCCGATAATCGAGTCTGATCGAGCGCCTGGACGAGCACAAATATAGCATTAATAGCCAACTATTAGTATAAACGACCATCTTGTAGCAGAATCAGCCAATAATGGACGACCGCCAGAAACAACCCATCATCGGCGAGGCGCCCGCCTTTCTGGAGATGCTCGAGCACGTCTCGCGGGCGGCGCCGCTCGCCAAACCGGTGCTGGTCGTCGGCGAGCGCGGCACCGGCAAGGAGCTGGTGGCCTCCCGGCTGCACTTCCTCTCCGAACGCTGGGAGCAGCCCCTGGTGAAGGTGAACTGCGCCGCGCTGACCGAGAGCATCCTGGAATCGGAGCTGTTCGGGCACGAAGCCGGGGCGTTCACCGGCGCGGTCAGGAAGCACGTCGGGCACTTCGAGCGCGCCGACGGCGGCACGCTGGTGCTCGACGAACTCGCCACCGTTCCCATCCGCACCCAGGAGAAGATCCTCAGGGTGATCGAGTACGGGGAGTTCGAGCGCGTCGGCGGCAGCGAGACCCTGCAGGTGGACGTGCGCATCGTCGGCTCGACCAACGAGGACCTGCAGGCCCGGGTCGCCGACGGCCGCTTCCGGGCCGACCTCCTGGACCGGCTGGCATTCGACGTGATCACGGTACCGCCGCTGAGGGAGCGGCTGGACGATATCCTGCCGCTCGCCTACACGTTCGCGGTCAACATGACCGCCGAGCTGCGCCGTGCGTACTTCCCCGGCTTCACGGCCCGCGCGGCCTCCGCGCTGCTCCGCCACCACTGGCCGGGCAACGTCCGGGAGCTGAAGAACGCCGTCGAGCGCTCGGTGTACCGCAGCGAGAACCCCGACGCGAAGATCGCGGAGATCGCCTTCGACCCGTTCGACTCCCCGTTCAGGCTGCGCGCGGAAGCCGAAGAGGACGAGGCGGCGGCGCCGTCGACCCCGGCCGCCCGGGACAAGCCCCGCCTGCCCACCGACCTCAGGGAGCGCCTCGCGGAGCTGGAGACATCCCTCGTGCGGGCGGCCCTCGAGAAGGCCCGCTACAACCAGCGCGTGGCCGCCGGTCTGCTCGGCCTGACCTACCACCAGTTCCGCGGTTGCCTGAAGCGCCACGACATCCCGTCCCGGCCGGACGGCGCGGTGCGGCGCCAGTCCCGCCGCCGCAGGCCGGCCCGCACGCCGGCGCAAGCCGACTGAGCGGGACGCGGCGGTGAGCCGGCCGTGAATCGGGCTTCGGCAGGCGGGCCTCGATGGGCTACTATCTCCCTCCAGGCCCTCGAGGCCTCCTCGGGCACCGACGCCCGCGCAGACGACGCCAGACCGCGAGCAGCGACCCCAGGATCACAAGACCAAGACCGCCCATGAAGAAAATCGGCACGGCACTCAGCGAGCATGCCACCCGGATGATGCTGCTCGGCTCCGGCGAACTCGGCAAGGAGATCGCGATAGAGGCACAGCGTTTCGGTGTTGAGGTGATCGCCGTGGACCGCTACGCCAATGCACCGGCCATGCACGTGGCGCATCGCGCCCACGTCATCGACATGCTCGACCCGGTGGCACTGCGTCAGGTGATCGAGGACGAGGAACCGGACTTCGTGGTGCCGGAGATCGAGGCGATTGCCACCCCCGTGCTGCAGGAACTCGAGGAGACGGGCCACTGCATCATACCGACGGCCCAGGCGACCCGCCTGACCATGGACCGGGAAGGCATCCGCCGGCTGGCCGCGGAGCACCTGGAACTGCCGACCTCCGATTACCGCTTCGCGGGCACCGAGGCGGAATACCGCCAGGCGATCGAGGCCATCGGCCTGCCCTGCGTGGTGAAACCGGTGATGAGTTCCTCGGGCAAGGGGCAGAGCGTCGTCCGGGAACCGGGGGAAGCCGACGCCGCCTGGGAATATGCCCTGCAGGGCGGCCGCAGCGCCGGCGGCCGCGTCATCGTCGAGAGCCTGATCGAGTTCGACTACGAGATCACGCTGCTCACGGTGCGCCACGACGACACCATCAGCTTCTGCGAGCCCATCGGTCATCTGCAGCTGCGAGGCGACTACCGGGAGTCGTGGCAACCCCAGCCCATGAGCGAGACGGCGCTGGAACGCGCCCAGCGGGTCGCAGGGTCCATCGTGGGCGCGCTCGGCGGCCGGGGCGTGTTCGGCGTTGAACTGTTTGTCAAGGGCGACCAGGTCTGGTTCAGCGAGGTCTCACCGCGGCCCCACGACACGGGCATGGTGACCATGATCTCCCAGTACAACTCCCAGTTCGCGCTGCACGTGCGCGCCATCCTCGGCCTGCCCATCCCGGTGATCCGCCAGCTCGGGCCATCGGCCTCCTGCGCCATCGTGGCGGAAGGCGACTCCGACAACATCCGCTTCAAGGGCGTGGACAAGGCGCTGCAGGAGCCGGACACGAGCCTGAGGCTGTTCGGCAAGCCGGAGATCCGGGGCTCGCGGCGGCTGGGGGTCGCACTCGCGAGAGGCGACAGCATCGAGGAAGCACGGGACAAGGCGCGCCGCGCCGCCGGCGCCGTCATCTGCAAGTTCTGAAGATCCCGGCGCGGGTCGGCGCCGGCGGCTTTCAGCCGTTCGCGGTCTCGTCCCGGTAGCGGCGGAAATAGATCGCGCCCGCGGTGAAGCCGGCCGCCACCGCCAGCCCGCCCCACAGGCCCGGCGTCGTCAGGAACTCGCCCGGATCCAGCAGCGCGAGCAGATTCATCTCGCCGACCAGCCTGGCGGGGAGATCGCCGATGGAGATGTGGACGTCGTCGCCGCGGAAGCTCGCCGTGATCCAGGGCATGTGGCCCAGGCGGCTGAATACCACCCGGGCGAAGACGCCGGTGTCGAAGACGAGGCGCTCGACCAGCGGTATGACCACGAACGGCAGCACGGCCCAGAGGAAGACGTTCTTCTTCGCGAACGCCGAGCAGAACAGGCCCCATGCTATGAACGGGAGGAACCAGAGAGAGGCGCCAACCAGGTAATAGACCGAGAGGGTCCAGATCTGCAGCAACGGCACGGGCCGCCAGACCAGTTCCCAGGCACTGCCGCCGCCGAGCCACACGGCGATGGTCGACAGGCACAGGATCACGAGCTGCGTGGCTGCGAGGAAGCCGAAGGTGATCACCGGCGCCAGCAGGGCCGCGGTGACCAGCTTCGAGATCACCACCTCTGTATCGGTGAGGGGCAGCGACTTCCAGAACAGGATGCTGCGGTCCTTGCGCTCGGCGTAGAGCGCGTCGATGGAATAGAAGAAGACGAGGAAGGCGAGTCCGACGACGAAGACCGTCGACGGTCCCACGGTAAGCGCCACGATCCCGGCCACCGAACCCACATCGCCGCCGGCGCGCATGCCCGCGACGATGTTCTCGAAACCGACGATGCGGCCGCCGCCGGTCACCAGCGCGGTGGCCACACCGAGGGCCACCACCAGCGCGATCACCAGCGGCGTCAGATACAGGGCGCGGTGCTCCCACAGCTCGCGCTGCAGCAGGAAATAGGCTCTGCGGATCACGCTCTCGCCCCCCTGAGCTTGGCCACGAACAGGTCGGCGAGGCCGGGGGTCTTCACCTCGCCCAGGCCGCGCAGGCGGTCCCGGTCGACGCCCTCGAAAGTGAGCACCTTCTTGCCGAAAACGTCCCGCCGCGCGATGGGCTGCAGCGCCAGGGCCTGCTCGGCCCGGTCGCCGCTGGTGGTCAGCTCCACGTAGCGGGCGGCGACCTCGTCCACGCTCTCGTCGAGCACCACGCGGCCGTCGTCGATGAACATCACGTCGGTGAGGATGTGTTCGATCTCCTCCACCTGGTGGGTGGTCACGATGATGGTCCGCTGCTCGTCGAAATAGTCGTTCAGGATGGTGGTGTAGAACTCCTTCCTGAACAGGATGTCCAGGCCGATCGTCGGCTCGTCCAGTACCAGCAGCTTCGCGTCGATGGCCATGATGATGGACAGGTGCAGCTGGGTGACCATCCCCTTGGAGAGTTCCTTCACCCTCGCGTCGCGGCGCACCGGGGTGCGCTCGAGGAAGGCGTCCGCCTCGCGACGGCTGAAGTTCGGGTGCACGGCCTCGACGAAGTCCAGCAGATCGTTCACCCGGATCCAGGGCGGCAGCACGGCCACATCCGCGACGAAACAGATGTTCTGCATCAGCTGCTTGCGCTGCCGGAACGGGTCGAGGCCGAGCACGCGCAGCTCGCCCTCGCAGTCGGTCAGCCCGAGTAGCGTCTTCAGCAGTGTGGTCTTGCCGGCGCCATTCGGGCCGATCAGGCCGACGATGCGGCCCGGCTCCACGTCGAAGCTGACGTTGTCCACTGCGCGGGTGGAGCCGTAGCGTTTCGACACCCCGCGCGCCTGCACGACCGCCGTCATGATTCGTCGCTCCCCTCTTCCTTCGCCCGTTCGGCGCGCGCCAGCAGGTCCGCAGGGTCCAGCTCCAGGCGCTGCATGGTGGCGACGACCTCGGGCCACTCCTGCTCCAGGAACCGCTCGCGCTCGCCCTTCAGCAGCCGGTCCCGGGCACCCGGCAGCACGTACATGCCGCGCCCGCGGCGCTTCTCGACGAGTTCCTCGTCCACCAGCTCCTGGTAGCCCTTCAGCACGGTCAGCGGATTCAGGCGGTACTCGGCGGCGACGTTGCGCACCGAGGGCAGCGCATCGCCGTCCTGCAGCACGCCTTCCAGGATCATCGCCACCACCCGGTCACGGAGCTGGCGGTAGATCGGCTGGTTGTCGCTCCAGTCAGCTTCCATCAGCTCCCTGCCCCGGGGCGCGGCCATACCGGCCCCGGTAATGTCCGCGGAGGACCCGAACTGCGCTGCGCCGACACTCACTCATGCCCCCGCTCAGCCCTTGCCGGCCTCCAGAAAAAGGATGTGGTCCGGGCCGGAGGGCAGGTCCGCGCCGTCCTCGCCGCCCGACCTCAGCTCGCTCGCCACCAGCGCCATCGCCATCAGCATGAGCACCGCAAGGCCGAGCGTGAGTCTTCCGCCTGTCTCCTGTCCGCTCTCCTGTCCGCTCTCCTGTCCGCCATTCATCTCTACAGCCTCTCTGTCCCCGGGTTAGTTCCCTGTTTCGGTCCTTCTCCGTCCGCCGGCAGGCGACTCTGCGCCTACGTGAACGGGTGTTGTAGTCAACTATAACACCAAACGCAGGGAAATCAAGACTTGCTTCACATTCCGGAGCGAACGAACCCCGCCGGCCGGCCGGGGCCGTTCATACGGTGTGAGCAGCGAGGAGCCGCACTTGCCCGATGCCGATGCCGTTACGCCGCCGCGGGCGGTCGCATACACTGGCCCGATGACGCCATCGGACCCGGACGTACGGTTGATGCTGCGTTACCGGGACGGTGACGCGACCGCCTTCGACGCGCTCTACAGCCGCCACAAGGACGGCCTGTACCGCTATCTCCTGCGGCTCTGCCTCGACACCGCCACCGCGGAGGACCTGTTCCAGGAGGCCTGGGGCAAGCTCATCGCGGCTCGCCACCGCTACCGGCCGACGGCCCGGTTCTCCACCTATTTGTACCGGGTCGCCCACAATTGCTTCGTGGACCACTATCGGCGCCATCGCAGCCGCGGCCGGGAGGAGGATGCCGATGCGGTGGTGCTGACGGCCCGCGAGGGCGACCCCGGCCGGGAAACCGAGCGCGCGCTGGCCCGGGCCCGGCTGGAGCGCCTGCTGGCCGCGCTGCCGCCGGAGCAGCGCGACGCCTTCCTGCTGCGCGAGGAGGGCGGACTGTCGGTCGCGGAGATCGCCGAGGTGACCGGCGTGGGTGCCGAGACGGCGAAGAGCCGTCTGCGCTACGCCTACCGCAAGCTGCGGGAAGGATTCGCACCGCTGGCCGAGGACGCGGGAGGACGAGACGATGGCTGATCCCGGGCAGGGTCGTGTCGACTACGGTCGCAGCGGAGGCGACGCAGCGACGGTAGGCGACGAGACGGTGTCCCGCGCCTACCGGGAACTCGCTCGCGAACGTCCGCCGGCCGCGCTCGACAAGCGCATCCGGGCGCAGGCCCGCCGGGCGCCGCCGGCACGGCCCTGGCAGCGGCCCCTGGCGATCGCCGCGACCCTGGCACTGGCGGTGGCGCTGGTACTGCAGGTCGCCACGCCGCCGGACGGCGGACAACCGGTTCCCAGCCGGCATAGCGAACCGGGCAGCCCCGTCGGAGACACCGCGCTGGACGAGGCAGCCCCGGCCACGCCGCCCGCCTCCGCACCGGTACCACTGCCCGCGGCGCCGTCCGCAACGGAGCGCCTGCAGGATGAGGCAGCCCTGCCGGCCCACGCACTGCAGCCCGACCGGGCCGACGCCGGGCAGGCGGTGTCCGAGCTCGGCCGCGCCAGCCGTAAGGCGGCGCAATCGCTGGCCGGCAACGGCGCCGCAACGGCATCGACTCATTGCACGGACCACGTCGCGGACGCCGATGCCTGGCTGGACTGCATCGCCGAACTGGAGGCCGCCGGGGAACAGGCAGCGGCCGAGCGGGAGCGCCGGGCCTGGGCCGCCCGCCACGGGCCGGAGGACGACCCGGCCGACTGAGTCCGGACAGCCGACCGTGCTAGAATCCGGCACCCCGCAGGGCAGTCAGGTGTCAGCAAAATGAAGAAACCCGTCCACGTCACCATCACCGGAGCTGCAGGTCAGATCGGCTATCAGCTCGCTTTCCGTATCGCCTCGGGCCAGATGCTCGGCGCCGACCAGCCGGTCGTGCTGCAGCTGCTGGAGATACCGCCGGCGCTGCCCGCCCTCGAGGGCGTGGTGATGGAGCTGGAGGACTGCGCGTTCGATACGCTGGCGGGCGTCAAGGCCACCGACGACGCGAACGTCGCCTTCAAGGACAGCCAGTTCGCCCTGCTGGTCGGCGCCAAGCCCCGTGGGCCCGGCATGGAACGTGCCGACCTCCTGCAGGAGAACGCCAAGATCTTCTCGGTGCAGGGCAAGGCCATCAACGAACACGCGGATCGGGACATCCGGGTGCTGGTGGTGGGCAATCCCGCCAACACCAACGCCCTGATCACCCAGGCGAACGCCCCGGACATCGACCCGGGCCGCTTCACCGCCATGACACGCCTGGACCATAACCGGGCGATGGCCCAGTTGGCCGCCAAACTGGATGCCCACGTCGGCGACATCAGCCGTCTGATCATCTGGGGCAATCACAGCGCCACCCAGTATCCCGACGTCAGCCATGCACGGGTCGGCGGCAAGCCGGCCGCGGAGCGCGTGGACGAGGGCTGGCTGAGCGGCGAGTTCATCCCCACCGTGCAGCAGCGCGGCGCGGCCATCATCAAGGCGCGGGGTGCCTCGTCGGCGGCCTCGGCGGCCTCGGCGGCGATCGACCACATGCACGACTGGTGGCTCGGCACCCCCGGCGACGACTGGGTGAGCATGGCCATCCCCGCCGACGGCAGCTACGGCATCGAGCCCGGCGTCATCTACTCGTATCCCGTGCGCTGCGCGGACGGCGCCTACGAGATCGTGCAGGGCCTCGACATCAGCGAGTTCAGCCGCGCGCGCATGGACGCCACCGACGCCGAGCTGCGCGAGGAGCGGGCCGCCATCGAATCCCTGCTCTGAGGGGCCCGCTCCCTCGTCACGCCTCCGACAGCCCCGTCGGGCGCCTGCAGCCGCCCGACGGGCTCCGGTATAGTGCCTATTGAAGGACCGCTGTCGCCGTGACAGCGTGGTACACGGGTGCGTGTGCGCCCGAGTAGAGAGGATGCAATCGTGGCGGATTTTCTGATCGGACTGTTCTGGTTCCTGCTGTTCTTCGGCGGAGCGATCGCCCTCGCCTACCACCGGGTGGACCTCAGGACATCGACCATGGCCGCCGGCGTGGCGCTGGTCCTCTACACCTTCCTGGGCGACGGCCACTTCCTCTGGCTGCTCCTGCTCTGGGTGTTATTCGCCGGCATGGTGGCGCTGAACTTCGAGGACTTCCGTCGCCAGCGGATCACCCGGCCGGTGCTGGACGTCTACCGCACGATGCTGCCCAGCATGTCGGAGACGGAGCAGGAAGCCCTGGAGGCCGGCAGCGTCTGGTGGGACGGCGAGCTGTTCACCGGCCTGCCCGACTGGGACCGGATGATGTCGATGCCGCCGCCGAAACTCTCGGCAGAGGAACAGGCGTTCATCGACGGCCCCTGCGAGGAACTGTGCGGCATGCTCGACGACTGGGAGATCACCCACGAGCTCGGCGACATGCCGCAGGAAGTCTGGGACTACATCAAGAAGCACAAATTCTTCGCCATGATCATCCCGAAGAAGTGGGGCGGCCTGGAGTTCTCTGCCTACGCCAACGCGATGATCCTGGCCAAGCTCGCCTCGCGCAGCGCGACCGCCTCCTCCACCATCGGCGTGCCGAACTCCCTCGGCCCCGCCGAGCTGTTGCTGCACTACGGCACCGAGGAGCAGAAGAAGCGCTATCTGCCCGGACTGGCCAGCGGCGAAGAGATCCCCTGCTTCGCGCTCACCTCACCCCAGGCCGGCTCCGACGCCGCGGCCATCGTCGACACCGGCGTCGTCTGCAAGGGTGAATACAACGGCGAGGAGATCGTCGGCATTCGGCTGAACTGGGACAAGCGCTACATCACGCTGGCACCGATCGCCACCGTGCTCGGCCTCGCCTTCAAGCTGAAGGACCCGGACGGACTGCTGGGCGGCCCCGAGGACTACGGCATCACCGCGGCGCTGGTACCCACGGACACCCCGGGCGTCGAGCTCGGCCGGCGTCATTTCCCGCTGAACATCGCGTTCCAGAACGGCCCCACCACCGGCAAGGACGTATTCGTGCCGCTGGATGCCATCATCGGGGGAACGGAGATGGCGGGCAAGGGCTGGAAGATGCTGGTGGAGCTGCTGTCGGTCGGCCGCGGCATCACCCTGCCCTCGAGCGCACTCGGCGGCGGGCAGGCGGCGGTCTACGCCACCGGCGCCTACAGCCGCATCCGCACCCAGTTCCACCTCCCGGTGGCGAAGTTCGAGGGCGTAGGCGAGGCGCTGACGCGCATCGCCGGCTACACCTACATCATGAGTTCGGCGGTCAGCGTTACCTCCGGCGCCATCGACCAGGGCGAGAAGCCCGCGGTGCCGTCCGCCGTGCTGAAGTACCACTGCACCGAGCTCGGCCGGAAGATCGCCAACGACGCGATGGACGTGCACGGCGGCAAGGGCATCATGCTCGGGCCGAAGAACTACCTGGGCCGGGGCTATCAGGCGGCACCCATCGCCATCACCGTGGAAGGCGCCAACATCCTGACCCGCAGCCTGATCATCTTCGGTCAGGGCGCGATCCGCTGTCACCCGTTCGTCCTGAAGGAACTGCACGCGGCGCAGGACGAGGACCGGGAGCGCGGCCTGCGGGCGTTCGACAAGTCGCTGTTCGGCCACGTGGGCTATGCCATCAGCAACGCCGCCCGGTCGTTCTTCCTGGCGCTTACCCATGCGAAGTTCAGCCGTGTGCCGCTGAACACGCCCACCCGGCGCTACTACCAGAACATCAACCGCTACAGCGCGGCGTTCGCCCTGGCGGCCGACTTCGCCATGCTCACGCTCGGTGGCAAGCTGAAGCAGCGTGAACTCCTTTCGGCGCGCCTCGGCGACGTGTTCAGCAGCATGTACCTGGCGTCCTGCGTGCTGAAGCACTTCGAGAACCAGGGCAGGCGTTCGTCCGACCTGCCGCTGGTGGAGTGGTCCGTGCGCACGCTGATGTACCAGGCCCAGGAACAGCTGCACAGCTTCCTCAGGAACTTCCCGAATCGTCCGGTGGCGATCCTGCTGCGCGCACTCATATTCCCGCGCGGACGCACCTACTCGTCGCCGGCGGACGAGCTCGGCCAGCAGATCGTCGATCTGGTGATCACGCCGGGCGAGACCCGCGAACGGCTGGCGGCGCAGGCGTACCGGGCGAAGGTCCCCGGCAGCGAGCTCGGCCTGCTGCAGGAGACCCTGGAGATGGCGCTGGAAGTCGAGCCCATCGAGAAGAAGCTGCGCGAGATGGAGAAGGAAGGCCGCATCAAGGCAGAGTACCTGCCCGACCAGGTGGCCGAAGCCCGGGAGGCCGGCTATCTCGGCGAGGAGGAGGCCGAGAAACTGCTCGCCTATCACGACAAGGCGATGGCCATCATCCACGTGGACGACTTCCCGCCGGATGCGCTCGCCTGCGGCAAGGGCGGGAGCGCCGGCAAAGCCACCGGGCCTGGCAGTAAGAAGAAAAAGAAAAAGGCCACCCGGCGGAAGAGCAAGGCGACGAAGAAGAAACGCGCCACCCCGGCCAGCGCCACGACGGCGGTCGCCGAAGGCAGCGAAAGCAGCCAGGACGGCGGAGCCGGCGACAGGGACTAGGGCCGCGCTCTGCGCGGCTCTGAAACCGGCGCCGCGCAGGGACGCCGGCGCCGCGGGAAGGGGACAAGGTGGAAGAGCCGCGCGTCATCTACGAGGTCACGGTCGCCTGCGATCCCGCCGTCGACGGCGCACTCCGCGACTGGCTGCCGGACCACGTGGGGGCCATGCTCGAGCTGCCCGGCTTCACCGGCGCCCGCATCCTCGACGTGGTCCCGGGCGCCGAGGACGAGTGGCCCGCGCACACGGTGCACTACACGCTCACCGACCGGGCAGCGCTGGAAGAGTACTTCGCCAGTCATGGCGAGCGCATGCGGGCAGCCACCGAACGGCGTTTCGGCGATTCGGTGCGCATCGAACGTCGCATTCTGACCGCGGCCGGCACGGGCGACGACAAACCGGCCCCGCCCCGCTGCCTCAACTGCGGCCACGTCCTGCACGGCCAGTACTGCGGCATCTGCGGCCAGCGTTCCAGCAGCCGCCTGATCAGCTTGTGGGGTCTGATCACCGAAGGTCTCGGCGACCTGCTGGACATGGATTCGCGCCTCTGGCGCACACTGCGCGCCCTCCTGCTCAGGCCCGGTTACCTGACGGCGGAGTACCTGGAAGGCCGACGTGCCCGCTTCATGCCGCCGTTCCGCATGTATCTCGCCTTCAGCCTGATCTTCTTCATCACCGCCTTCTTCGACATGGACGGTTTCCAGGTCGAATTCGGCGGCGACCCTGGGACGGCCACCGACGAAGCAACCCGAGACGCAGCGAGCGAAGTTGCGAGCGGGATTCGGGACAGCATCGACGGACGAGTGCCGCCGGAGGAGATCGAACGCCGGGCCCGGGAGCCGGAGAATGCCATCGAGGCGGAGCAGGGACCGGAGGCCGCGCCGGATACGGGCGGCGATGCGGCTGCGGCAAAGGCGGACGTGGACAGAGCGGAGGAGAACGTCACCGGAGCCTGCGACGATCTGCAGTTCCAGATCGGCGGCTGGCTGGGACAGCGGCTCACGGAGGAGCGGCTGCGCGAAGCCTGCCAACGCGTGCTCGCGGATCGGGGGCGCGGGCTCGGCCGTGCCCTGATCGACGACCTGCCCACGGCGTTGTTCGCCTTCCTGCCCGTGCTCGCGTTCGTACTGAAGGTCCTGTATCCGTTGTCACGCCGATACTACGTGGAACATCTTCTGTTCATCGTCCACTACCAGTCCTTCGTCTTTCTCGTACTGACCCTGCTGGTACTGCTGGGCAGATTGGTCGACCTGATGAAGGGCTTCGATTGGATAGGGGACCTCGGTAGCGTGGTCGTCGTGTTCTACATACCCGTCTACCTGTTCCGCTCCCTGCGCCGGGTCTATCGGCAGAAATTCCTCGTCACCTTCGCGAAGTTCATGGCGTTGTCCGTAGCTTATTTCCTGGCCTTCGTGATCATGATGACCGCCACCTTCGTGGTGGCGGCGCTCAGCCTGTGAGGCCGGGCGCGCTCACGCGGCGCGGCAGCGACGGGCGCCGGAGCGGCCCGGGTATCGCCGTTGCCGGGCGCTTCGGGCTAGAATGTCGGCCGCCGGGACTTGTGTCCGGAGCGCGGTAGCGCGACAATGCAGTAAATGCCGTAAAGACAAGTTGACAGTCGTAAGTGTAAACCTATCAGTCCATGACAAAAAAACCCATAGGAATCAGTGGACTCGCAGCTTATGTCCCGCCTTACCGCGTCTGGCTGGAGGACTGGTGTGAGTGGACGGGTGCGCCGTGGCCGAAGATCAGCAAGGTCGTCGGGCGCAGTTTCCGGATGCGTGGCCAGCGCCACAGCGTCTATACCATGGCCGCCACGGCCGTGCTGCGGCTGATCCGCCAGTACGACGTCGACCCCGGCAGGGTGAAGTTTCTCGGACTCGGCACGGAGTCGAGCACCGACAACTCGGCGGGCGCGATCATCGTCAAGGGCATGGTGGACAAGGCCCTCGCCGCCGAGGGCAAGCCGCCGATAGCGCGCAGCTGCGAGGTGCCGGAGTTCAAGCACGCCTGCCTCGGCGGCGTGTACGGCATGAAGGGCGCCATCCGCCACCTGGCACTGGACGGTGCCGGCAGCCAGGCGATTGTCGTCTGCGCCGATATCGCCGAGTACGCCCGCGGTTCCAGCGGCGAACAGACCCAGGGCGCAGGCGCCGTCGCGATGCTGCTGGAAGAAGATCCGAAGCTCGCCGTGGTGGACCTGACCCAGGCCGGTTCCGCCTCCGACTACCGGCACATCGATTTCCGCAAGCCGATGCTGCGCTTCTGCGGCCAGGACCGCAGCGAGACCCATCAGGTGCAGGACTTCCCCGTCTTCAACGGCAAGTATTCCACCACCTGCTATCTCGACGAGACGCTGCAGGCCCTCGCCGACATGTACGAAAAGCGAGGCGTGAAGCCTGCGCCCTACCTGCGCTCGCTGAAGGCCGTCTTCATGCATCGCCCCTATCGGCGCATGCCGGAGACCGGCTGGGGAGCGGCGTGGATCTGGGCGCTGGCCCACGGCGGCGAGGAGGAGCACGCCATCCTCGACGGTTACTGCCGGGAAGCGGAGGTGGACACCGACCAGCTCGTGGCAGAACTGCACGCCGTGCCCACCCTGGCCGAGCTGGCCACGGAGGGCGGCGTGAACACCGAGGCCTATCCGCTCACCATGGAGGTGCTGCGCATCTTCCGCCGCACACCGGATTACCAGGAGATCGTGCTCGACAAGCTGGTGCTGGGGTCGGAGACCATGCGCGATCTCGGCAACCTGTACACCGCCGCACTGCCGGCGTGGATGGCCGCCGGCTTCGAGGAAGCCATGGACAGCGGTCTCGACCTCACCGGCGAGGAGATCCTGACGCTCGGCTACGGCAGCGGCGATGCGGCCGAGGTGATCCCGATCACGATGTGCGAGACCTGGCGTGAGGCCACCGCCCGCATCGGCTTCCGCCGCTGCCTGGAACCCGCGCTGGACCTGAGCCAGGCCCAGTACGAAGCACTCCATGACGGGCGCAGGGTGCAGGGGCTCGACTACCTGCCGAACGACGAGTTCATCATCGAGCGGGTGGGCGACCGGGAAGACCGCCAGTTCCAGGATCTCGGTATCGAGTACTACCGCTACGTCGGCTGAGCGGCCGCTCCCAGCCGCTCGAGGATCCGTGCCAGCGTGCCGGCGTGCTCGCCGGTCAGCCGCTCCCACTCCATGCGGAACCAGGGCGTGTAGCGCTCCGGGTGCCCGGCCAGTTCCGCCGTGAGCGCATCCGGTTCCACGAACCGCCATTCCGCCACTTCGGTCTCGTTGGCCCGCACCGGCTCCGCCGTGACGCCGGCGTAGACCCAGCAGAGCTCGTGCTCCGAGCCGGCAGCGCCGTAGCGAGCCTGGTAGACGAACTTGTAGACGAAATCGAGTTCGGCCGCGATGCCCAGTTCCTGGGCCAGGCGCCGGTGCACGGCCTCGTCCATCGCCTCGCCCGCCCGGGGATGGCTGCAGCAGCTGTTCGACCAGTAGCCGGGCCACAGGCGCTTGTCGCCGGCGCGGCGCTGCAGCAGCAGCCGGCCGGCGGTGTCGAAGACGAACAGCGAGAACGCCCGGTGCAGCAGGCCCTCGCCGTCGTGACAGCGCGCCTTGGACAGGGTGCCCAGCTCGTTGTCGTCCCGGTCGACCAGGATCAGCGACTCGGAATCGTCGGAGACGATGTCGTGGGCCTGATCCGTCATGCCTCACCCCGGTCGCCGTGCAGCTGCAGCGTGCGGAAGCCGGCATTCTCCAGGGCCTCGGCCACCGGGCCGGTGCCGTCGGGGCAGAAGGCCACGATCGAGCCGCCGCCGCCGGCGCCGGTGAGCTTGGCGCCGTGCGCGCCGGCGTCCCGGGCGATGCCGATCATCTTCTCGAGCACCGGCGCGGAGACGCCCAGCGCATTCAGGATGCCCTGGCAGATATCCATGCGGTAGCCGAGCTCCTCCGGCTGGCCGCGCTCCAGCGCGTCCACCGCCTCGAGCGTGAGCTGGTCGATCTCATCGAACAGCCGGGTGTAGCGCTCGCGATCCCGCTCGTAGCCGGTCCTGACGCGGGACACCATGTCCGATGTCAGGCTGCGTACCTCGCTCATCGCCACCACCAGCGGCAGGTCGCCCGCGTCGACGAAGCGGTTTACCGCCGGCTCGCGGCGGTAGAGCAGCGTGCGGGAATAGGTGGCCACCGTGTTGTCCACCCCCGAGGGCGTGCCGTGGGCGAGCTTCTCGCATTCGAAGGCCAGCGCGTTCACCGCGGCATCGTCCAGGCCGAGGCCGAAACAGCGGTCCAGCGCCCGTACGACGGCCACGGCGATCGCCGCCGAACCGCCCAGCCCCATGGCCGGCGGCAGGTGGGGCCGCAGCATGATGTCGATGCCCCGGCCGGCCACGCCGAGCTCACGCACCGCCAGCCGCAGGCAGGCGTCGAGCAGGTTGTCGTCCGGCGCATCGGGGTCGATGGCGCGATCCACGTCCCATTCGGGCACGCGCAGGCGCAGCGCATCGCCTTTCTCCCGCGCCACCGCATGCACCGCCAGCGGCAGCGGCGCGGCCAGCGCATGCCGGCCGTAGACCACGGCATGTTCGCCCAGCAGGATCACCTTGCCGGCACCGCTGCTGGCCTCGGCCAGGAAGGCCTCTTCCTGTTCCCGGGTCTCCTCGGCCACGGCGTGGATGAGTTCGCTCGCTTTCCACGGCTTGATCTCGCCGCTGGCCACGAGCTCGTTCACCACCCGGTCGAAGTGCTCCGGCGGCGCACCGGCTGCGGAGACCACACTGCGCGCGTGCAGCGTCATGTGGCCGCGCTGGATACCGTCGGTGGCTAGCGCCTTCAGCGCCGAGAGATTCTGCGCCAGGCCGACCGCGCAGAGGATGCCGGAGAGTTCCTTCGCCGTATGCACGTCGAGCAGGCGCAAGGCGAAACTCGCCACCGGGTTGGCGCTCAGCGTGCCGCCGACGATGCCGGTCTTCAGCGGCAGGGTCAGCTCGCCGGTGAGGCTGCCGTCCTCGTCGGTCTGCCAGCGGGTCAGCGCGCGATAACTGCCGTCCCGGCAGGCCCAGGCGTGGGCCGCCGCCTCGATCGCGCGCCAGTCGTTGCCGGTCGCAATTGCCACCGGGTCCACCCCGTTCATGATGCCCTTGTTGTGGGTGGCCGCCCGGTAGGGGTCGACGAGGGCGATGTCGTTCGCCAGGACAATGGCGTCGCGCACCTCCTCGCCCCGCTCGCCGAGGCGCTCCACCGGGATGCGGCAGCTCGCGGTCACCAGGGCGCCGTCCGTGAGGTTCGAGAGGATGCGCAGGTGCACCCGGCCGCCGGTGATGGACTCCACCAGCCCCGCCACGCCTTCGCACAGCGTGTTCACCTGGTTGGCGCCCATGGCGTCGCGGGTATCGGCGTTCAGGTGCAGCACGACCAGCGGCCGGCCGTCCGGGAGGCTCAGTGCGCGCAGGTCGATGCGGCGGACGCCGCCGCCCCGCGCCACCATGTTCGGCTGCAGGCTGTTGGCCCGCTCGATGATCTCGGCTTCGGCCTCGCGGAGCTTGTCGACGGCGGCATCGGCGTCGTCGAGGCCGACCACGTGCAGCTGTCCCGCCAGCAGCGGCTCCTCCGCCTGCACCGCGAAACCGCCGGACTCCCGCACGAGCCTGGCCGCCGAGGACAGCGCCGCCACGATGGAGGGTTCCTCGACCGCCATCGGCACCACCACCTCGCGGCCGCCGATCAGGAAGTTGGGCGCGATGGCAAGCGGCAGACCGGCCACGCCGATCACGTTCTCGATCATGCGGTCGGCGGCTTCCGGCGTGAGCCCGCCGCGCATGCTCTCCAGCAGGCGCACATCGTCCTGGGTGATGATCTGCATGTCGGCCAGGCGCCGGCGGCGCTCGGCGACATTGAGCCGGTACAGCCCGGGCACGCGGGAACTCTTGGTATTTCCTGGCTGGTCGTTCATGGGGTGTCCGGGCCGGTCATTCTACCGTGGCGAGGCCGCCGTCGTCCGGGCGGAGTGGCAGCGGTCGGAAACCGGCGCGGTCCGCTGCCGCACGGAAAGACTGCAGCCGCCTCCGGTCGCCGGCGAGTGCCAGACCGAGGTCGCCGCCGCCCGCGCCACTCGGTTTATACACAACGCCGGCCCCGTCAGCCAGCCGGGCGAGTTCCGCGTGCCCGCCGCCGCCGATGTCGAGTCCCGCCGCCTCGCCGAGGCCGTCGAGGGCGCGGGCCCAGGCGGCGGTGGCCTCCAGCACGGCCTGCGTGTCGCCGGCCTGCCAGGCGTCGGCCGCCTCCGCTGCACTCCGGACCAGGCGCCCGCCCGGCTCGACGGCCGCGGGCGAGCGGCGCCACGCCCGATAGCGACGCACCCGCGGCGTGGTGGCGGCCGAACGGCCGGTCCAGACGAACAGCGCCTCCAGCCCGTCGGGCCAGCGCAGCCGCTCCACCGACGGCGGATCGCCGACGACGAAACGGATCAGGCCGCCCGCGATGGAAGCGGCGATGTCGAGCCCGCTGCCCTCGCCGCCCTGCAGCCGCCGGTGCGCCTCGTAGGCCAGAGAGTCCTCGAACGTCCTGCCGAAGTGCCGGCACAGCGCCGCGGTCAACGCGACGGTCAGCGCGGCGCTGGAACCGAGGCCGAGCTTGTCGGCGCCGCTGTAGAACGCGGAGGTGTCGAGCCGCAGGTCGAACGGCCGGTCGGTGGGCAGCGGCCCGTCCTGCGCCAGCGTCTCCGTGACCGCGCCGAGCAGGCGGTAGTCTTCGGCGGCGCGCTCCGACTGCCAGTCGAGCGTTCCGTCGCCGGCGAGGGTGAATGGCGCCGGCGCGATCCCGGGACCGAGCGCCTGCACCCGACAGGCCGCCGCCGGCTCGACGATGACCTGCGCGCGGCGGTCGACGGCCGTCACGACGGCGGGCGCGCCGTCGAGCACCGCGTACTCGCCGGTAAGGACCAGCTTGCCGGGTGCTTCGGCGCCGCTCACCCGGACTCCGTGATCTCCGGCGCGCCGCCGAGCCCGGCTCGCAGGAGGCCGGTGACGCCGGGCACCGCAGTCAGCGCCGCCGCGACCGTTTCGGCCGCCTCCGGCAGGCACACCGCCTTCACCTGCGGACCCGCGTCCACGGTGAAGAAAGTGCCGTGGCCGGCCTCGCGCAGCTCGCGCACGGCGTGCAGGCAGGCCAGCGTGGCCGGCTTCCAGTAGAGGATGCCCGGCCGCGACGAGAGCGTGAGCGCATGCATCTTCAGGCAGCTGTATTCGGAGACCGCGGCGAGGCGCTCGAAGTCGCGCCCGGCGACGGCGGCGGCGGCCTCGTCCAGGTCGTCCTCCTGCGCGGCCACCCAGGCGCCGTAGTAGGGCGAGGTGGCTTCGCTCGCCAGCATCGCCGCCGTGGAGCCCACCGGCTTCGGCTCCGGATCGGTCACGGCGATCACCACCTCGAGGGGCCACTCCTCCGCGCCCGCCAGCGGCGTCAGCGAGATGTCCGTCTCGCCGGCGCGCGGCCGATCCAGCCGGACGAAGCCACCATAGAGCGAGCGGGCCGCGGAGCCGGAGGCGGCGCCGGCCAGACGCGCGAGGGCCGCCCTGTCGAGCCGGGTGCCGGCGGCGGCATCCGCGGCGGCCACCAGGGCAGCGAAACCGGACGCGGACGATGCCAGGCCGGCGGCGACGGGGAAGTTGCTGTCGCTCTCCACCCGGGCGAAACGGCCGACGCCCGTGCGCTCCCGGAACCGGTCGAGGCAGGCGGCCACCCGCGCGCCGGCCGGACCGCCACTCTCGCCGTCGAGCACGACGAGGTCGGCGTCGAGTCCCTCGTCGAAGGCCACGCGGGTGCGGGTGCGCAGACCGTCCAGGGTGATCGACAGGGAACCGACCGCGGGCAGATTGCGCCCGCTGTCCTGCTTGCCCCAGTATTTCACGAGGGCGATGTTGGGGTGCGCTACGGCGGTGGCCCGCATGGAGAAAGACCGTCAGGGAATCTGCCGCGATTATCCCATGCCCGGCCGGCCGCCGACAGCGCGAGCGGGCGCGGCGACGGCCCCGGGGCGCCGATGCCTCGGCGCCGGATTCGGTGTACGCTTCCGCCGACGCGAACTGCCGACGAGTGCCGGTCCATGCCGGTCCGCGCCGGACCGACGCAATCGGGAGCCACCGAAAACCATGTCTTTCGCCGACCGCATCGACAGCTATACGGCCCGGGTGGACGCCGCCATGGACCGTACCCTGCCCGCGGCCGACCAGCTGCCATTGCGCCTGCACGAGGCCATGCGCTACGCGACACTGAACGGCGGCAAGCGCATCCGGCCGCTGCTCGTCTATGCCAGCGGCGAGGTGCTCGGTATAGACGTCCGCCACCTGGACCCGCCGGCCATGGCCATCGAGTTCCTGCACGCATTCTCGCTGGTCCACGACGACCTGCCCGCCATGGACGACGACGACCTGCGCCGGGGCAAGCCCACGGTGCACCGGCGCTTCGACGAGGCCACCGCCATCCTCGCCGCCGATGCGCTGCAGCCGCTGGCCTTCCAGGTGCTGGCCAAGGCGCCGGTGCCGCCGGCAGGCCCGAGCGCGCAGCTGGCCGTGATCGAACTGTTCACGCGGGCCTGCGGATCGCTGGGCATGACCGGCGGCCAGGCCATCGACCTCGAGTCCGAGGGCCGGCGGCTCGACCGGGATACGCTCGAGCACATGTTCCGGCTGAAGACCGGCCGGCTGATTGCCGCCTCCATCCTGACCCCGCCCCTGCTGGCGGTCGACACGAGCGACGAGGCCCGCCACGCGCTGGCCACTTTCGCCGAGTGCCTGGGCCTCGCCTTCCAGATCCGCGACGACATCCTGGACGTGGAGGGCGAGACCGAGGTGATCGGCAAGACGGCGGGGGCCGACGCCAGTCACGACAAGGCCACCTGGCCCGGGCTGTTCGGTCTCGACGAGGCCAAGCGCCGCTGCGACGAACTCTACGCAGCGGGCACGGCGGCGCTCGACCACTTCGGCGAGTCGGCCGAGCCCCTGCGCTGGCTGGCCGACTTCATCATCCACCGCGCCAGCTGAGGACGCGTCGCCGCTCCGGGCCATGAACGAATACGATTACGGCGAGCGCCAGCGCTGGATCCTCCACGTCGACATGGACGCCTTCTATGCCTCGGTGGAGCAGCGCGACCGGCCCGAGCTCCGGGGCCGGCCGGTCATCGTCGGCGGCAGCACCGCACGGGGCGTGGTGGCCGCGGCGAGCTACGAGGCGCGGCGCTACGGCATCCGCTCCGCCATGCCCACGCGGGAGGCGCTGCGGCGCTGCCCGGACGCGATCTGCGTGAAGGGACGCATGGAGCACTACCAGACGATATCCCGACAGATCTTCGGCATCTTCCGCCGCTACACGCCGGTGGTGGAAGGCCTGTCCCTGGACGAGGCCTTCCTCGACGTCACCGGCAGCCTGAATCTCTTCGGCAGCGCCATGGAGATCGCGCGCGCCGTGAAGGACGACATCCGCGCCGAGACCGAGCTTTGCGCGTCGGTGGGCATCGCGCCGAACAAGCTGGTGGCCAAGATTGCCTCGGACCTCGACAAGCCGGACGGACTCGTGCTGGTGACGCCGGAGACCCTGCGCGAGACGCTGGACCCGCTGCCGGTGGAGACCCTGCCGGGCATCGGCCGCCAGACGCTGGCGCGGCTGCACGCCCTCGGCGTGCGCAGCATCGCCGATCTGCGCACGGCCGCCGCGCAGACGCTGCGGCCCGTGTTCGGGCGCTATACCGGGCGGGCGCAGGAGCGGGCCGCCGGCATCGACGACCGGCCGGTGGTGGTGCACCGCCCGGAGAAGTCCATCAGCGCCGAGCAGACCTTCGACGAGGACCTGGAATCCGTCGAGGAGCAGGAGCGCCGGCTGCTGCGGCTCGCCGAACGCACCGCGGCGCGCCTCCGGGCGAAGCGGCTGGTCGCCGGCACGGTGCAGGTGAAGATCCGCGCCGCGGACTTCACCACCTATACCCGCCAGACCCGGTTGCATCCCCCGGGCAACGCCACCCGGTCGTTGTTCGAGACGGCGCGCGACCTCCTCGCGGCATGGCGGGACGAGTATCCGGGCCGCAGCATACGGCTGCTCGGCGTGGGCGGAGCGGAACTGACCGCCGCCGAACAACTCGACCTGTTCGACGCCGCCAGCGACGGCGCCGGCAGCGGGCTGGACCAGACCGTGGACCGCATACGCGAGCGCTTCGGCAGCGCCGCGCTCAGCCGCGCCCGCAGCATGGACCGGGACTGACGGGGATGCGTATCGGCAATCGCATCCGTGGCATGTAGACGCCGGGGCTTGGGTTAGAATGGCGGGCCGGACCTGATATGGCAGGACCATGTACACGAGCTTCTTCGGACTCACGGAAAAGCCGTTCACGATAACGCCCGATCCGCGTTATCTGTTCATGAGCGAGCGTCACTCGGAGGCGCTGGCTCATCTGGTCTATGGCGTCACGGAGAGCGACGGCTTCATCCAACTCACCGGCGAGGTGGGAACCGGCAAGACGACACTCGTGCGCAGCCTCCTGCAGAAGCTGCCGAAGCGCACCGAGGTGGCCGTGGTCCTGAATCCCCAGCTCACCGCCCGGGAGTTCCTGGTGGCCATCTGCCGGGAACTCGGCATACCGCAGCCGGAAGAGCGGGACAGCCTGCGCGCGCTGGTGGACGCGCTGAACGAACACCTGCTGGCGGCCCACGCCGAGGACCGCCGCACCATCCTGGTGGTGGACGAGGCCCAGAACCTGGCGGCGGAGGTACTCGAGCAGGTGCGGCTGCTGACCAACCTGGAGACGACCCGGCAGAAGCTGCTGCAGATCATCCTGATCGGCCAGCCGGAGCTGCGCGAGCTGCTGGCCCGCAACGATCTGCGCCAGCTCGCCCAGCGCATCACCGCCCGCTATCACCTGGAGCCGCTGGACCGGAACGAGACCATCCGCTACATCGAGCACCGCCTGAAGGTGGCGGGCGCCGTCACCGACCTGTTCACGCCTGCGGCCAAGCGCGAGGTGTACCGCCTCTCCGGCGGAGTCCCGCGGCTGGTCAACGTGATCTGCGACCGCTCGTTGCTCGGCGCCTACAGCCGCGAGCGCCGGCAGGTGGACAAGACCCTGGTCCGCCGTGCCGCGGCGGAGATCTCGGGCCAGCGGGAGAACCCGTTCTGGCAGCGGTGGCTGCTGCCGCTCGCGGGTACCGCCGCACTCGCCACCCTGGCCTTCAGCGCCTGGTATTACCTGGCGCCGGCGGACGACCAGCCTCCGGCCCGCCCGGTGGTCCGCATGATCGGGCCGCCCGGTGCCGCCGCCGGACCCGCGGGCGCGACTCCGTCGCCGATCGCCGCGGCGGAAGCCTCGTCACAGCCGCGCCCGTCGCAGGCATCGCAGTCATCGCCGGACGACGGGACGGGCGCGGTCGACTCCGGCCAGGATGCCCCCGGGCAGGCCGGAGTCGGCAACGACCCCGACCCCTCGCTGGCCGCGATCCTGCGCGACAATCCGGAAGCGACGGACAGCGTGCGGGCCTTCGCGACCCTGTTCGACATCTGGACGGCGGGCTACGACCCGGAGGCCGGCGCGGCCTGCGACCAGGCCGGGCGCCAGGGACTGCAGTGCCTGTTCCAGCGCGGCACGTGGAACACGCTGCGCCAGTTCGACCGCCCGGCCATACTCACGCTCACCGACGAGGACGCGGCCGATCACCGGGTGGTGCTGGCGGCCCTGAACGAGGAGACCGGCGTGATCCTGCTCGGCGGACAGCGCTACGAACTGCCGCTGTCCGAGATCGGGAACTACTGGTACGGCGACTTCGTGCTGCTGTGGCGGCCGCCCTTCGGCGACGTGGTGGCCTATCAGTACGGCATGCGCGGCGACGGCGTGCGCTGGCTGCGGCGCAGCCTGAGCGAGATCCAGGGCCGGCCGTTCGGGGACGAGGACTCTGACTACTTCGACCGGGACCTCGAGCAGCGACTGCGCGAGTACCAGCGCAGCCAGCGCCTGCAGGTGGACGGCATCGCCGGCCAGCAGACCCAGATCCTGATCAACTCCGACCTCGGCCTGGCACAGACGCCGCGCCTCACGGTCAGCGGATGACGCAGCGGCGGATGCCATGTCCTTCATACTCGACGCACTGAAGAAATCCGAGAACGAGCGCCAGGGCCAGCGCGGACTCGGCGTGGCCGACGTGCCGGTGGCGCGCGAGGCCCCCGGCGCACCCGCCTGGATCTGGTGGCTGCTGGGGCTGCTCGCCGTGAACGTGGTCGTCCTCCTGGCCGTGTTGCTGCGGCCGGGGGCGGAGCCGACCGCCGACGCGTCCACGGACCCGCCGGCCGCCGCTCCCGCGGAGACCCGGACCGCCACCGTGCCGGAGAGAGTGGCACCGGAACTCGCCGCTCTGGTCGACCGGACGCGGACCGAGAGGCTGAGCACGACGCCACCGGATAGCGGCTACGGCTCCCCCGACGAAGAGCCGGCGCGGGCCGCGGCGGCAACGCCGGCAGCCGTCATGCCAGCGGCGGACGCCGCCGATGACGCCGAGGCCGCCGATGCCGTCCGCGCCGAATCCGGGTCGCCCGACCGGGACGCCGCGCAGCAGCCGCAGGCACCCGCAGCGGGGTCACGCACGGGAGCCGCGGCGAGCGGCGAAGAACAGGCGCTGACCCTGCCCACCCTGGACGAGCTCAGGGTGCGAGGCGATACGGGCCTGCCCGACCTGCATCTGGACATCCACGTCTGGAGCGAGCAGCCCCGGGGCCGCTTCGTCTACGTCAACACGACGAAGTACCGGGAGGGCGACGACCTCACCGAAGGACCGCGGGTGGCCTCCATCGTCCGCAACGGCGTCGTGCTGGAACACGACGGCCGCCGCTTCCTGCTGCCCCGCGACTAGGGAGGACGGCGTGAACGGAGCGGGCGACGCGGCGGCGGTGGAGTATCTCGACGGCAGGCACCTCAGCCTCGCGCTCAGCGCCGGGGTGCACCGGGTGCTGGAGAACCAGGACCTCCTGAACCGCATCAACGTATTCCCGGTGGCGGACGGCGATACCGGCACCAACCTCGCCCTGACGCTGTCCGCCGTGCGCGGCGCGCTGCAGGGCGCCGAGGAGCTGCCGGCCGACCGGGTGCTCATCCGCGTCGCCGACGCCATGCTGGACGGCGCCCGGGGCAACTCCGGGGCGATACTCGCGCAATTCTTCCAGGGCGTGAGCGACGCGGCCGTCGAGGTGCCCCGCATCACGCCGGAGACCTTCGCGCGGGCCGTCACGGTGGGCTCGGAGTACGCCCGGGACGCGCTGTCCGAGCCCCGTGAGGGCACCATCCTGTCCGTCGTCGCCGCGTTCGCCTCGCGACTGCGCGAGCAGCTCGGCCACATGCCGAAGATCGATTTCCCGAGCCTGCTCGGCAGCGGCCTGGAAGCCGCCCGCAAGGCGCTGGCGGAGACCACCTACCAGCTGGAGGCGCTGCGCAAGGCCGGCGTCGTCGACGCGGGCGCCCAGGGTTTCGTGGAGATGGTGGCGGGCATGCTGGACTACGTGCGCGACGGCAAGATCGTGGACCTGGACGAGGCGGACTTCATCTCCGTCGTCGAGGAATTCAGCGCCACCGCCGGGGAAGACAGCGACCTCGACTACCGCTACTGCACCGAGTGCATGGTGACCGGCGAGGAGATCGACCGGCGCAAGCTCAGGGAGCAGCTGTCGGCGCTGGGCGCGAGCCTGGTGCTGGCCGGTACCCGCCGCAAGGCCAAGATCCATATCCACGTGAACGAGCCGGAGGAGGTATTCCGCGTCGCCGCCGGTCACGGCGCCGTCTCCGGCGAGAAGGCCGACGACATGCACCGCCAGCAGCACGCCACCCACGGCGCGGGCGTGAAGGTGGCGGTGATTACCGACAGCGCGGCCGACATCCCCGAGGAGGAGATGGAACGCCTCGACATCCACGTGGTGCCCATGCGGATCAGCTTCGGCAACCAGGGCTACCTGGACAAGGTCGGGATCACGCCGGACGAGTTCTTCGAGGAGCTGAAGACGAACCCGGTGCACCCCACCACCTCGCAGCCGGCGCCCGGCGACTTCCGCCGGCAGTACCAGTTCCTCGCCAGCCATTTCCCGGACGTGGTCTCGGTGAGCCTCACGGGCAAGGTGAGCGGTACCCTGGAGGCGGCGCGGTCGGCCGCCGAGCGCGTGCGAGCCGACGGGCGCATCCACGTCATCGACAGCCTGAACGTCTCCCTCGGCCAGGGCCTCGTCGCCATGCATGCCGCCGAGTGCGCGCGTGCCGGCATGGACGCGGCGGCGGTGGTGGCGGAGACGGAATGGGCCGTCGCCCACACCTGGAGCTTCGGCCTGGTGAAAGATCTCCGTTACGCGGTGCGCGGCGGCCGCGTGCCCCGCTCGCGCAAGATCGTCGCCGAGTGGCTGAACCTCAACCCCGTGCTGCGCACGACTCCCGACGGCCAGGTGACCTCGGGCGGCGTGATCTTCGGCCGCGCGAACCGACTGCCGAAGTTCGTCCGCTACGTGGCCAGACGCGTGGCACCCGGCCGGCGCTACCGCCTGGCCGTCGCCCACGCCCAGTGCGGCGAGGAAGCCGAGGAGCTGCGCCGCCGGCTGGCGGCCCGGCTCGACCGGGTGGAGCAGTCCTGGGTCACCGAGCTCGGCACCGCCATCGGCGTGCACGGCGGGCCCGGCACGCTGGTCGCCTCGCTGCAGGAACTGCGGGAGCCGGGCGGTTGAGCGACCGCCACGACGATAGCGGGCGCGACCGGCCTCTGCACCTGGAGACGCTGGGCGTCCATGCCGGCCGGGAACCGGACCCGGCCACCGGCGCCGCGGTGACCGGCTGGCAGCCGGCCACCACTTTCCGGCGCGGCAATCCGGCCGGGCTGTCCTACATCCGCGACGACTCGCCGAACCGGCTGCAGGCGGAAGCCGCGCTGGCCGCGCTGGAAGGAGGCGACGCCGCGGTGGCCTTCGCCTCCGGCTCCGCCGCCTCGTTCGCCGTTTTCTCCGCCCTGCCGGAGGGCAGCGAGATCGTCTGCACCGAGGACGCGTACTGGGGCACCCGCCAGCAGCTGACGGAGCTGGCCCCGCGCTGGGGCATCGTCACCCGCTTCGTCGACACCTCCGACCTGCAGGCGGTACGGGCCGCCATCACGGGGCGCACCGAACTCGTCTGGCTGGAGACGCCTTCGAACCCGCTGCTGCGGGTGAGCGACGTACGTGCCATCGCGGAGGCGGCCCACGCGGCCGGCGCGCTGCTGGCCTGCGACAACACGCTGGCCACGCCGGTGATCCAGCAGCCCCTGGCCCTCGGCGCCGACCTCGTGATGCACAGCACGACCAAGTATCTCGGCGGCCACAGCGATCTCATGGGCGGGGCGGTCATCGGCCGGCACGGCCCCGTCATGGAGGCGGTGCGCCGCCAGCAGCGCGTCGCCGGGGCGAGTCCCTCGCCCTTCGATTGCTGGCTGTTGCTGCGCAGCCTCGCCACGCTGGCCGTGCGGGTCCGCGGCCAGTCGGCGGGGGCCCTGCGCATCGCCGGGGCGCTCGCCGGACACGAGGCGGTGAGCGCAGTGCTCTACCCGGGTCTGCCGGAGCATCCCGGCCATGCGCTGGCCGTTCGCCAGAGTCTCCTGGAGGAGACCGGAAGCGCGCTGCCCCTGGGCGCCATGCTGTCCGTCCGCATGGCCGGCGGCGCGGAGCAGGCGAAGGCGGTCGCGGGACGCACGCGGCTGTTCACGCAGGCGACCAGCCTCGGCGGCGTCGAGAGCCTGATCGAACATCGCGCGCCGGTGGAGGGACCCGGGACGCTGACGCCGGACGACCTGCTGCGCCTGTCGGTGGGCCTGGAGCATCCGGACGACCTGCTGGCCGACCTCGAGCGGGCGATCTCAGCCTGATCCGGTCTCGTCCAGGCGCTCGTCGCCGGCGGCCTCCACCAGCGACGCATCCTCGTTACGCGGGCTGTTCACGCGGCGGCTGACCGGCCAGGCGCGCAGCGCCACGCCCGGGTCGGCCAGAGAGCGGCCGTCGCCGGCCGGGTCTTCGCCCGCGAGCCACGCGGCCGAACGCTCGGGGCCCAGCACCAGCGGCATGCGGTCGTGCAGCCGGGCCATGAGGTCGGTGGGCGCGGTCGTCAGGATGGTGAAGGTCTCCAGCGGGCCCTCGGCTTTCGCGTCTGCACCTGCCTTCGGTTCCCAGTGCTCCCACAGCCCCGCCATGGCGAAAGGCTCGCCGGCGGCCGCCGACACGAACCAGGGCGTCTTGCCATCGGAGCCTGCGCGCCACTCGTAGAAGCCGTCGGCGGGCACGAGACAGCGGCGCCGGCTCCAGGCCGCGCGGAAGGCGGGCTTGTCGGCGGCGGTCTCTGCACGGGCGTTGATGAGCCGGTTGCCGATCTTCGTGTCCTTCGCCCAGAACGGCACCAGTCCCCAGCGCAGCATGGCGACGTAGCGCGCGCCGTCCTCGCCGGCGCGGATGACGGGCACGTGCTGGGTGGGCGCGATGTTGTAACGGGGCTCGATGGGCGGCGGATCGTCCACGCCGAACACCGCGGCCATGGCCTCGCGGGCGGAATAGAACGCGAATCGTCCGCACACGGCCCTACTCCCGGATGCCCACGCCCCGGTTCATCAGCACGAGGCTCACGGTGAACAGCAGCACGACGAAACCGCAGACGATGAGATACGCGATGCCGATGGGGATGTCCGAGGCGCCGAGCACCCCGTAGCGGAAGGCATTCACCATGTACAGGATGGGGTTGGCCAGCGAGACCTTCTGCCAGAACTCGGGCAGCAACGAGATGGAGTAGAACACGCCGCCGAGATAGGTGAGCGGCGTCAGCACGAAGGTGGGGATGATCGAGATGTCGTCGAACTTCTTCGCGAAGACGGCGTTGATGAAACCCGCCAGGGAGAACACCACCGAGGTGAGTATCACCATGGAGAAGGTGACGAACGGGTGCTGCACCGTCAGCCGCGTGAAGGCCAGCGCGATGACGGACACCAGCGCGCCCACCATGAGCCCGCGCACGACGCCGCCGGCCACGTGGCCCAGGATGATGGTGGCGTTCGACATGGGCGAGACCAGCATCTCCTCGATGTGGCGGCCGAACTTGGCGCCGAAGAACGAGGAGACCACGTTGCCGTAGGAGTTGGTGATCACCGACATCATGATCAGCCCCGGCGCGATGTACTGCATGTAGTTGTAGCCGTCCATCGCGCCGATGCGCTTGCCGATGAGCGTGCCGAAGATAATGAAGTACAGCGTCATCGTGATGGCCGGCGGCACGATGGTCTGCACCCAGATGCGGATCACCCGGGTGAATTCCTTGTACACGATGGTCTGCAGGCCGACCCAGTTGGCACGCAGGTCCATGCTCAGGCCTCCGCCGCCGCGGCCCGCGCCGCCGCTTTCATCTCGGCCGCCGCGCCCTTGTTCTCCACCAGCCCCATGAACAGCTCCTCCAGCCGGTTGGCCTTGTTGCGCATGCTGACCACGCGCACGCCCGCCTCCGACAGGGCGGCGAACACCTCGTTCAGGCTCTCGCGCTTCTCCAGCACCACCTCCAGGTCGCCGTCGGGGCGCAGCGTGAGCTCGAACGGCTCCAGCCCGGGCGCGGCATCCAGCGGCTCGGCGGGCGTCAGCACGAACACCTCCCGGTTCAGCTTGCGCAGCACGTCCGCCATGCTGGCATCCTCGATGATGCGGCCCTCGTCGATGATGGCCACGTGTCGGCACAGGCTCTCGGCCTCTTCCAGGTAATGGGTGGTGAGGATGATGGTCGTGCCCTCGGCGTTGATCTTCTGCAGGAAGTTCCACATCGAGCGGCGGATCTCGATGTCGACGCCGGCGGTGGGCTCGTCGAGGATCAGCAGCTTCGGCTCGTGGACCAGCGCACGGGCGATCATCAGCCGCCGTTTCATGCCGCCGGAGAGGTTGCGGGCGATGTCGTTGCGCCGGTCCCAGAGCTTCAGCTCGGTGAGATAGCGCTCCGCGCGCTCGTAGGCGAGCTTGCGCGGCAGCCCGTAGTAGCCGCCCTGGTTCGCCACCGTATTCAGGACCTTCTCGAACAGGTTCAGGTTGATCTCCTGGGGCACGAGCCCGAGGCAGGCCTTTGCCTGTTCCAGCTCGTCGTCGATACTGTGGCCGTAGATACGGACCTCGCCGCTGGTCTTGTTCACCAGCGAGGTGATGATGCCGATGGCCGTCGTTTTGCCGGCGCCGTTCGGCCCGAGGAGCGCATAGAAGTCGCCCTCCTCCACCTCGAAATTGATGCCCTTCAGCGCCTCCACGCCGTTGGGATAGACCTTCCTGAGGTCCCGGATACTGAGTGCACGCATAACGTGCCATTGTAGAACCTATGAGGGAGCGCCGCATGGACCAGCGCATCGACACGGCCGAATTCCCCCGGGAGGTGCGGGCGCTGGCCCGGGCCGCGCCGGAGTTCCGGCCCGTGGTACGGCGCCACGGCATCCCCGCCTTCTGGCGCCGGCCGGAGGGCATCGAGACGCTCGTGCGGATCATCCTGGAACAGCAGGTGTCGCTGGCCGCGGCGGCGACGCTGTACCGCCGTATCCGCAGCGAACTGGGCGGAATCTCCGCGCGGCGCCTGGTGGCGGCAGGGCCGGAGCGGCTGCATCGCCTGGGCATGACCCGGCAGAAGGCCCGCTACTGCCATGCGCTGGGCGACGCGGTGCAGAGCCGGCGGCTGTCCTTCGCCGCGCTGGCCCGGGCCGGGGACGAAGATGCCATCGCGACGCTGACCGCGCTGCCCGGCATCGGTCCCTGGACGGCCGGCGCCTACGTCATGGCGGCGATGCGCCGGCGCGACGTCTGGCCGCCCGGGGACCTCGCGCTGGAACGGGCCATCGAGCGGCTGCTGCCGGACGCGGATACGGCGGAACTCGCGGCCGGCGGCGAGCGCTGGCGGCCGCGCCGGGCGGTGGCCGCCCGGATGCTCTGGCACTATTACCGGGCCGAGATAGTCGGGCCGGGATAGTCGCCGGCCCGTCAGCCGGAGCGCCGGCGCGCTGCCTGCAGGCGCGAGGCCGCGGCCCTGAGCGGCAGCGTGGCAGGCAGGCGCTGCTGCAGCTGCAGCCCGGCCGCCCGCACTGCGCGGCGACGCAGCGGCACCAGCTCCGCGCAGCGCAGCAGCTCGGGCCAGAATCCGGCCACGGACGCATGCACCGGGCGCAGCCGGGCTGCCTGGGCATGGGCGACGGCCGCAAGCGCCGGTTCGTCCAGGCCGGCGAGCTCGTCGCACCAGGCCGCGTCCACCCCGCCGAGCAGACGCGCCGCGAAGGGCCGCCGCCAGGCGAGCCGCCGCAGCAGCGACAGGCTCATGTAGAGCACCAGCTCCACACTGGGCGCCGTGCCGCGGAACAGCTCGAAGGTGCCGGGATCCGCGCCGCCGCCGACGTCCACCGCGCGGACGCTGCACAGCAGGAACGGGCTGCTGGCGGCCTCGGCCCGGTGTTCCGGCGTGAGCCGCCGCACCATCTCCCGGGCCGCCGGCTCCAGGCGTTCCAGCTGTCGCGCGGCGTACCGGTCGTTGCTGCCGAGGAACTCGAGATAGCTGCGGTTAATGGCGGCGAGATGCCGCAGATCGTTGTCGTCCAGTGCCCTGTAAGCCATGCCCCACCCCCTGGTTGCCCTATCTATGACTTATTGACCATATTGGTCTATTTTTCTCATTTGTGATCCTAGCGGAAAAATGATGTCATATATGTTCTAAAAATTACATAAATGGAGGGCAAATGGATGGAGGCAACCCGGGACCGCTATGAAACCGAGCGGCTGCGCTTCGAGCTGGCGCTACGAATGATAGGCCACGAGGCCCGCACCCAGACCATCAGCCTGTGCACCGGGCTGTCCCACGACCGGATCCGCAAGATCTACAGCCGCTATTTCCCCGCCGGCCGGGGCGGCGTGCGGCGCAGGCGGGGCAAGTCGCCCCGCCAGACGGTGCCGTTCGTGCGCAACGCCGTCCACCAGCTGGAGGCGACCACGCTCACCTACCTGTTCGTGCAGGGCGGCCTGCTCCAGCTCGCCGGCGACGGCGTGTACGCCCGCTGGCAACGCCCCGACGTCGAGTACGGCCACCGGGCGTGCCGCTCCTACGAGACCTACCAGCTGCTGCATCCCCGCTGCCTGTTCAGCTTCGAGTGGGCCTGGAACCTGCTTCAGGCCCTGAGCGGTGACGGCGACCTGGGCCTCACGCGCTGCAACGACTGCGGCCTGGATTATCTGCACGACCGCTACGGCCTGAATTTCCACCAGTGCCCGGCCTGCGAGATCCGCACGGGGCGCAGCCGGCGGCCGGGGCACGGCACCTTCGTCCGCAGCTGACGCCGCTCTTCCTTCCGGGCGGGAGTAGAATGCCTCTGTGCCGGCATACACGGCACGACAGCAACGACACCGGCTGCCTCGTGCAGCATTAAGAGGGACACAATCGTGCTCGATGAATTCAAGAAATTCGCCATGCGTGGCAACGTGGTCGATATGGCCGTCGGCATCGTCATCGGTGCCGCCTTCGGCAAGATCGTCAGCTCTCTCGTCAACGACGTCATCATGCCTCCCATCGGTCTGCTGATGGGCGGTGTGGATTTCTCCAATCTCTACGTGAATCTCGGTCCGGGTAAGTTCGAGTCGCTGCTGGCGGCAGAAGCGGCCGGTGCGCCACTCATCAAGTACGGCGTATTCATCAACACGCTGCTCGATTTCGTCATCGTGGCGTTCGCCATCTTCATGGTGGTTCGTGCCATGAACCGTATGAAAAAGAAGGAAGAGGAAGCGCCGGCAGCTCCGCCGGAACCGCCCGCCCAGGAGAGGCTCCTCGCCGAGATCCGCGACCTCCTGCAGAAGCAGACCTGATAAAGTGAGCGGCCCGCCGGTTCCGGGGGACCGGCGGGCTCGTTGGACGAACGGCAGCCCGAGATGACGATCAAGACAGCAGACATTTGTGACGAGCACGCGGATCGCGTGCATATCGCCGACCCGATCTTCCGCGCCTACGGCGGCCGCCCCGCCTTCGGCGGCCCGATCACCACCCTGCGCGTCTTCGAGGACAACGTGCTGGTGCGCTCGGCCCTGGAGGAACCCGGCGACGGC
Organism: Lentisalinibacter orientalis; assembly: GCF_040706535.1. Taxonomy (NCBI): domain Bacteria; kingdom Pseudomonadati; phylum Pseudomonadota; class Gammaproteobacteria; order Woeseiales; family Woeseiaceae; genus Lentisalinibacter; species Lentisalinibacter orientalis. The sequence goes on along the minus strand of NZ_JAPDRJ010000001.1, from coordinate 901,661 downwards.
CGGGTGCTGGTGGTGGACGGCGCCGCCTCGATGCGCTGCGCGCTGCTGGGCGACCAGCTGGCCGCGCTGGCGGCCGACAACGGCTGGGCCGGCGTGGTGGTGAACGGCTGCATCCGGGATTCCGCGGATATCGCCGGCATCGACATCGGCGTGCGCGCGCTCGCGACGATGCCGCTGAAGAGCCGCAAGCTCGGGCGGGGCGAGCGTGACGTGACCGTGGCCTTCGCCGGCGTCGCCTTCGAGCCCGGCCACCATCTCTATGCCGACGAGGACGGGCTCCTGGTCAGCGCCGACGCCCTCGTCTGAGGGCGCGCCGTGACGGCGACCCTGTCCCACAACACTTTCGCCGGCGCCTATGTCGACCGGGCCGGCGAGCGGCGGGTGGACAAGGACTGGCAGCGCGACGCGCTGACCCGGCCGGGCACCGTCTTCGTGCCGGTGTGGCAGGGCCGCTGCCCCGCGGCCGAGGCCGACGGCCGCGCCTGGCTGCTTCGCTATACGGACCTTCCCCTGGAGCCCCGGCTCGAGGACCTGGTGTTCCTGGGCGTGTTCCGCGACGCCCCGGCGTTCGCGCTGGAAGTGGACGAGCCGGTGCTGCCGACCGGCGGCGGCGTGGAGTACCGGGACCTGCGCACCCTCGGCGGCATCCTGCCTCCGGACGAGGCCAGCCTGATGGCCCACGCCCGCGCCATGATCCTCTGGCACCAGGCCCAGCGGCACTGCGGCCACTGCGGGGCGGCCACCGAGCCCGATGCCGGCGGCTACGCGCGGATCTGCACGGGTCCGGAATGCGGCCGGCGCATCTTCCCGCGGGTGGACCCCGCCATCATCGTGCTGGTGGAAGCCGGCGAGCGCTGCCTGCTGGGCCGCCAGCCCACCTGGCCGGAAGGCCGTTACTCGACCATCGCCGGCTTCGTCGAGCCCGGCGAGAGCCTGGAGGAGGCCGTGCGCCGGGAGGTCTTCGAGGAGACCAACGTGCGGCTGGCCAAGGTGCGCTACGAGTCTTCCCAGCCGTGGCCCTTCCCCTCCGCGCTGATGCTGGGTTTCCGCGCCGTCGCGGAATCCGGCGACATCGTGCTGAACGACGGGGAACTGGAGGACGCCCGCTGGTTTTCCCGTCACGAGATCCGGGCGGGCTGGCCGAAGCTGCCACCGCGACTCTCCATCGCCCGCCGGCTGGTCGACGACTGGCTCGAGGAGGACGGCGGCAGCAACGTCGCCTGACATGTGTCTCATCGTCGCCGCCTGGCGCATGCACCCGGAGCTGCCACTGATCCTGGCGGGCAACCGGGACGAGTTCCACGCCCGTCCCGCCGAACCCGCCGACTGGTGGCCGGAGCAACCCGGGCTGCTGGCCGGCCGCGATCTCGAGGCCGGGGGCACCTGGCTCGGCGTGACCCGCAGCGGCCGTTTCGGCGTCGTCACCAACTACCGTGAAGGCTCTCCCCGGGGCGGCGAGGTCTCCCGCGGCCTGCTGCTCACCGACTGGCTGTGCGGTGACGAGCCGGCCGACGGGTTCGCGTCCCGACTGGAGCGCGAGGAGCAGCGCTACGCCGGCTTCAATCTCCTGTTCGGCGATGCGGCGACGCTGCGCTACCACACCAACCGCGAGGCGGTCAGCCGCGACCTGGAGCCGGGCATCCACGGCGTGAGCAATGCGCTGCTCGACACCCCCTGGCCGAAGCTGGTGGTCACCCGCGACCGCCTGACCACCCGGCTCGAGGCGGGGCGCACCGAACCCGACGACATCCTGGAGATACTGGCCGACACCCGACCCGCCGGCGAGGACGGCGAGGCGGACCCCGGGCTGGATCCGGCCGTCCGCCGGGTACTGTCCGCGCCGTTCATCCTCACGCCGACCTACGGCACCCGCTGCTCCACGGTGCTCGTGTTCCGTGCGGACGGCAGCGCCGAGTTCGTCGAGCGGCGTTTCGACCCCGACGGCGAGGCCACCGGCGAAACCCGGGTCAGCTTCCGGCTTGCGTGAAGCGCTCCTGCAGCCACGCCGAGATATCCGCGATCTCGGCGGGACAGACGGCGTGGGGCATGTCGTAAGTGTGCCACGCCAGCGGGTAGCCGGCCGCGGCAAGCGCCTCCCGGGTCTGTTCGCCCAGGGCAACCGGCACCATCGGGTCCTGGCGCCCGTGCGCGAGGAATATCGGCAGATCGCGGTTCGCCGGGCTGGCTTCCTGCGCCAGCGTTCCGCCGAGCGACATCCAGGTGGACAGGGCGATGAGGCCGGCGAGGCGCTCCGGGTAGCGCAGCGCGGCGTGGATGGCGACGGCGCCGCCCTGGGAGAAACCCGCCAGCACGATGCGCCCGGCCGGTACGCCGCGCTCCTTCTCCCGCTCGATCAGCTCCACGGTGGCCACGGCGCTCGCGCGGATGCCCTCCTCGTCCTGCCGCGCCCGGCGGTCGATGGCGACGATGTCGTACCAGGCGCGCATGCGCATGCCGGCATTGATGGTCACGGGCCGGATCGGCGCATGGGGGAAGACGAAGCGCAGGGCGAGGTCGTCGGGCAACCGGAGTTCCGGCACCACCGGCTCGAAGTCGTGGCCGTCGGCGCCGAGACCGTGCAGCCAGATCACGGAGCCCGTCGGCTGATCGCCGGTGCTGATCTCTGCCGTCTCCAGCATGTTTCCTCCCGTGCTGCGTGTGTCCGGTATCGGAAGATCGCAATGATGGTAATTGCCGCGATACCCGAGCGCGCAGGTTACCCGGAAAATAGTCCGTCGGCAGCCTTGACCCTGTATGCGCATTACGGTTTTAATATGCGCAATTTTATTCAGTTGCCGCCCGCCATGCCTGCCAGTGCCGAACAACAGATCGAGCGTCGCCGCGCCATCGCGGCCATCCTCCGCGAGCGCCCCGTCGCCACCCAGGGCGAACTGGTGCGCGTGCTGCACGAGCTCGGCTTCGACGCCACCCAGTCCAGCGTCTCCCGCGACCTGCGCATCCTCGGCGCGGCCAAGGAGGCCGAGGGTTACCGGCTGCGCGCGGCCGACCCCGCCGCGGCCGGCTCCGCCACCACCGGCGACGCCTTCGCCGAGGTGGCCGGTTTCGTCCGCGCCGTGAAGCGGGCCGGCGCCAACCTGGTGGTGGTGCAGACCGGCATCGGCGCCGCCCAGCGGGTGGCGGTGGCGCTGGACCGCAGCCGCTGGCCGGAGATCGTCGGCACGCTGTCCGGCGACGACACCATCTTCGTGGCCACGCCCGGCGCGGCGGCGAGCGCGCGACTGGAATCCCGACTCAACGACATCTTCGCGGAGCGAACCCCATGAATGCCCAGCCCACCTCTTCCGGCCAGGACTCTCCCATCCTGCTCGCCTACTCCGGCGGGCTGGACACCTCCTTCTGCGTGCCCTGGCTGAAGGAGAACTACGGCCGCCCGGTGATCACCGTCACGGTGGATACCGGCGGCATCGACGAGGACGCGCGGCGGGAACTGGCGGCGCGCTCCGAGGCCCTCGGTGCCGCGGAGCACCTCCTGATCGACGCCCGCCAGGCCTTCTTCGACCAGGTGCTGCGCTGGCTCATCGCCGGCAACGTGCGCCGGGGCGGGCTCTATCCGCTGTGCGTGGGCGCCGAGCGCGGCATCCAGGCGGCCCGCATGGCCGCGGCCGCCGCCGAGCACGGCGCCGATACGGTGGCCCACGGCTGCACCGCGGCCGGCAACGACCAGGTGCGCTTCGAGGTGGCGCTGCGCACGCTGAATCCGTCGCTGGAGGTGCTCGCGCCGGTGCGCGACAACAGCTGGGCGCGGCAGGATCAGCTCGCCTACCTGGAAGACCACGGCATGCCGGTGCCGAAGTCCGGTTCGGCCTACTCCATCAACCGGGGCCTGTGGGGCGTGACCATCGGCGGCCGCGAAACGCTGGATTCCCGCGGCTCCATCCCGGAGGAGGCCTGGGTGCTGTCGGCGGGCGCACTGGCGTCGGCCCGGGAGCCGGAGAGCCACCGCATCGGCTTCGAGCAGGGCCGCCCCGTCGCCATCGACGGCGAGACGCTGGAGCCGGTGGCGCTGATCGAGCAGCTGGAGACCCTGGGCGGCAGCTTCGCCATCGGCCGCGGCATCCACCTGGGCGACACCATCCTGGGCACCAAGGGGCGGGTGGCCTTCGAGGCGCCGGCCGCGGAGATCCTGCTGACCGCCCACCGGGAGCTCGAGAAGCTGGTGCTGAGCGGGCCCCAGCAGCGCATCAAGGATACGGTGGCCGCCGCCTACGGCGACTTCGTGCACGAGGGCCGCCAGCTCGATCCGGTCTGCCGGGACATCGAGGCGCTGCTCGCCTCGTCCCAGGCGCGGGTGACCGGCGAGGTGACGGTCCAGCTGCGGCCCGGCAGCGTCTTCGTGGAGGGCGTCACCTCGCCATATTCACTGATGGCCGCCAGCAAGGGCGTCTACGGCGAGGCGGCCGGCGAGTGGACGCCGGCGGACGCGCTCGGCCACGCCCGCATCCTGTCGCTCACCGGCATGCTGCAGACCCGCGCCGCCCGCCAGGCGGAGGACGGATGATGCGCAGCGTCGTCGTCGACAAGATCGCCTCGGTGGCCCAGCACCACGAGCTGGGCCGCGAGCTGCGCCTGTCGGAGGAGATCCCCTGCGAGGAGGGCGTGCTCGTCGCCGTGGAGGTGCTGAACAACAAGACCCGCTACAACACCATGGAGCTCACCAGCGGGCGCATGGCCACGGTGAAGCGCGGCGACGTCATCGTCGGCGCGCTCGGCCACCGCAAGGCGCTCCGGGGCTATTCGGGCCACCTGCCGAAGACCCTGGCCGCCGGCGACACCGTGCAGCTGCTGAACATCGGCGGCGTGCTCGGCATCTGCGACTCCGCGAACCCGGACGTCGGCCCGCCGTTCGACTGCCGGGTGCTCGGCACCGTGCTCACGTTCCCCTATCTCGGCGAGCGCATCGGCGTGCCCGCCCGGGTGGGCGAGTTCCCGCTGGACTACGAGGCGGGGCTCGACGTCCGCGGCGTGCCCGTCATCGCCCTGGCCGGCACCTGCATGGACTCCGGCAAGACGGCGGCGGCCTGCGCCATCGTCAGCCGGCTGCGCCACAACCGCCACCGGGTGGCGGCGGGCAAGGCCACCGGCGTGTCGCTGCGCCGGGACGTGCTGGCCATGGAGGACGCCGGCGCGGATAACGGCCTGCTGTTCATGGACTTCGGCGTCGTCACCACCAGCGCATCGAACGGGCCGGCGCTCACCCGCTCGCTGCTGAACAAGCTCGCGGAGGAGCGGCCGGACGCCATCGTGATGGAACTCGGCGACGGCATCCTCGGGCCCTACGGCGTGTCGGCCATCCTGAACGACCCGGCCCTGAAAGACGCCTTCACGGCGGTGGTGCTTTGCGCCAACGACCCGGTGGCGGCCTGGGGCGGCGTGAAACTGCTGCGCGAGACCCACGGCATCGAGCCGGTGGTGGTCACGGGCCCGGCCACGGATAACGCGGTGGGCATCGACATGATCGTCGAGGATCTCGGCGTGCAGGCGATCAACGCCCTGACCGACGGCGTGCGCCTCGGCGACCTGGTGGCAGGCCACGTCGGCCTCGGCGGAGAACGCCGGTGAGCGCCCGGGCGGACATGACCATCCCGGCCGCGACCATCCCGACGCTGGTACTCGGCGGCACCGGCTACGTGGCGGGCGAGTTCCTGCGCCTGCTCACCGGCCACCCGAACCTGACGCTGGCCGCGGCCGTCTCCGGCAGCCGCGCGGGCGAGCCGGTGGCGGCCACGTTCCCCCAGCTCGGCGCCGCCTACGGGGATGCCGCATTCGTCGGCCCGGACGCAGTGCCGGCGCTGCTGGGGCGGCACGAAGAGCTGGCGGTGTTCTCCGCGGCGCCCCACGGCGCCTCGGCGCCCATGCTGGCGCGACTGCTCGCCGATGCCGGCAGCGCGGGCAGCCGCCTGCGCATCGTGGACGCGTCGGCGGATTTCCGGTTCCCCGCCCGGGAGGCCTTCGAGGCAGTGTACGGCCAGGACCACGGCGCGCCGGAACTCTTCGATTCATTCCGCTGCGCGGTGCCCGAGCACCTGGCCGCGACCGACACCGAGCATGCGGCGCATCCCGGCTGCTTCGCCACCTCGGTACTGCTGGGTGCGGTGCCGCTGCTCGCCGCGGGCCTGATCCACCCCACCGTGTTCGTGGCCGGCATCACCGGCAGCACCGGTTCGGGCCGCAGCCCCACGGCGACCACCCACCACCCGGAACGCCACAGCAACCTGTTCGCCTACAAGCCGCTGGCGCACCGGCACGCGCCGGAGATCGCCGCGCTGTCCGAGGCGGCCAGCGGGGTCGCCGCGAATTTCAGCTTCATCCCCCACTCCGGACCGTTCGCCCGCGGCATCCACTCCACGCTGCAGGCGCCGCTGGCCGCGGGCGCCGACCGGGACGCACTCGCCGCCGCGCTGACCGATTACTACCGGGACGCGCCCTTCGTGCGCATCGTGGACGGCACACCCCGGGTGAAGGATGTGGCCGGCAGCAACTACGCCCACATCGGCGTGGCCGCAGACGGCTCTACGGCCGCCGTGTTCGTCGTCATCGACAACCTGCTGAAAGGCGCCGCCGGCGGTGCCATGCAATGGATGAACCGGCTGTGGTCGCTGCCGGAGACCGCGGGTCTCACGCAGCCGGCCCCCGGCTGGATATGAGGGCGCCCATGCATACGAATACGGATACGAATACGGACACGAACCCGGGCGCGAACCGCAGCGCCGCAGCCGTCGAGGCCGCCTGCACGCTGCCGGTATATCCCCATCTGCCCATCGAGCCGGTCAGCGCCCATGGCGTCTACCTGCGGACCGCGGACGGCCGCGAGATCCTGGATTTCTACGGCGGCCATGCCGTGACCGCGCTCGGCTACGACCACCCGGCGCTGATCTCCGCCATCGAGCGGCAGATGAAGACACTGCTGTTCCAGAGCAATATGTCGCCGCTCGCCGTGCGCGCGCGTGCCGCCGAGAAGCTGACCGCCTTCGCGCCGGATCACCTCACCCGCGCGCTGTTCGTGAACAGCGGGGCCGAGGCCAACGAGAACGCGCTCAGGATCGCCTGTCTCGCCACCGGGCGGCGCAAGGTGGTGGCCGTGGAACACGCCTTCCACGGCCGCAGCACCGCGGCGGCCGCCGTGACCTGGGGCAGCCGCAAACGCTGGTATGCGTTCCCCAACCTGCCGTTCGAGGTGGTCTTCGTGCCCCGCGACGACGCGGAGGCGGCGCGTCACGCCGTGGACGACGGCACCGCCGCCGTCATCGTCGAGCCCGTGCAGGGCGTGGCCGGCGCCTTCGACCTGGCGCCGGAGTTCCTGCGCGCGCTGGGCGACGCGGCCAAAGCCCACGGCGCGGTCTTCATCGCCGACGAGGTGCAATGCGGCACGGGCCGCTCCGGCCTGCCATTCGCCATCCAGCACGCGGGCGTCGCGGCGGACATCGTCACGGCCGCCAAGTCGCTCGGCGGCGGCTTCCCCTGCGGCGCGCTGCTCACCACCGAGGCGCTGGCGGCGGAACTGCGTGCCGGCGACCTGGGCACCACCTTCGGCGGCGGGCCGGTCGCCTCAGCCGCCATCGAGGCAGTGGTGGACACCATCACCGGCGAGGGGCTGATGGACAACGTGCGCGAACGCGAGGCGCAGATCCGCTCGACCTGCGTGACGGGTCCGGTGGCCGGCATCCAGGGCAAGGGGCTGCTGCTCGGGTTGCGTTGCACGGTGCCCGCAGCCCGGGTGCGCGACGCGCTGCTCGAGCGTGACATACTCACGGGGACCAGCGGCGATCCCGCCGTGCTGCGGCTGCTGCCGCCCTACGTGATCGACACCGGTCATGTCGAGCGCCTGGCGCAGGCGCTCGCCGACATCCGGCTCTCCCACGAATGAACGACCACTCCGGAACGACAACATGAAGACATTCAACGACCTCGCAGACCTCGAGCGCGAAGAGATCGCCGAGCTGATCACGCTGGCCGGACGGCTGGACGAGAAACCCGAGCCCCGGGCGCTGGAGGGCAAGGTGCTGTCGCTGCTGTTCCTCTCCCCCAGCCTGCGCACGCTGGCCTCCTTCCAGGCCGCCATGGTGCGTCTCGGCGGCGGCTCGTTCGTGATCTCGCCGGACATGTCCATCCACGGCCTGGAGACCCGCCACGGCATCGTGATGGACGGCTCGGCCGCGGAGCACATCAGCGAGGCCGTCCCGGTGATCGCCTCCTACGGTGACGCCATCGGCATCCGCGTCTTCGCCGAGCGGCGCAACCTCGAGGAGGACCTGGCCGAGAAGCAGTACCGGGAGCTCGAAGCCCTGATCGACACGCCGCTGATCAACATGGAATCGGCGGTGAATCACCCCTGCCAGAGCCTCGCCGACTGGAAGACGATGGACGATCTCGCCATCCCCGCCCGGGGCGGCAGATTCGTGCTGTCCTGGGCCTACCATCCGAAGGCGCTGCCGCTGGCGGTGCCGGCGGCCACCGTGCACATGGCGGCCGCCCGGGGCATGGACGTGACCGTGCTGCGGCCGGAAGGCTTCGAACTGCCCGAGCCGATCATGACGAAAGCGAAGTCCGCGGCCGAGGCCAGCGGCGGCTCCCTGCGCGAGACCGACGACCGCGCCGAGGCCATGGAGGGCGCCCACGTCATCTACGCGAAGTCCTGGTCGTCCACCCGCCACTACGGCGACCGCGTGGAAGACGAGAAGCTGCGGCGTGAGCACGTGGACTGGTGCGTGGACGAGCCCTGGTTCGCGAACGCCGCTGCCGACTGCCGCTTCATGCACTGCCTGCCCGTACGCCGCGGCGTCGTGGTGGCCGACCGCATCCTGGACGGCCCCCGCAGCGTGGTGATACAGGAAGCGCGCAACCGCATGCTGGCCCAGATGGCCGTGCTGCACCGGATGCTGGGAGGCGGAGCATGATCGGCAAGCGCGAACGGGCCATCGTCGTCTCGGCGCTGAAACACGCAGCGCCCTACATCCGGCTGTTCAAGAAGAAGGTCTTCGTGCTGAAGGCCGGCGGCGACGTCTTCGTCGACCCGGCCTCCACCCGGGCGCTGATGGAGCAGGTGGGCATCCTCTACCAGGTGGGCATCCGGGTGGTGCTCGTCCACGGCGGCGGCCCGCAGTCCACCGAGCTCGCCAAGGCGCTCGGCTTCGATCCGAAGTTCGTCGCCGGGCGCCGTGTCACCGACGCCGACTCGCTGAACGTCGCGGCCATGGTGCTGAACGGCCAGATCAACACCCGCATCCTGGCCGCCTGCCGGGACCTGCAGATCCCGGCCGTGGGCATCAGTGGCGTGGACGCAGGATTGATCCGCGCCCACCGTCGCCCGCCGGTCCAGGAAGGCGAGGAGTCCATCGATTACGGCTTCGTCGGCGACATCGACAGCGTCGACGCCGAGGTGCTGTCCAAACAACTGGATAACGGCCTCATGCCGGTGGTGAGCCCGCTGTCCGCCGACGCCGACGGCACGCTGCTGAACATTAACGCCGACACGGTGGCCGCCGCGATCGCGGCGGCGCTGGATGCGGAGAAGCTGATCCTCGCCACCGGCGCCCCCGGCATCCTGGCGGATGCGTCCGATCCGGGCTCGCTCATCTCCTACCTGGACCGCAAGGGACTCGAGAAGCTGCGGGCCGACGGCGCCCTGGCCGACGGCATGCTGCCGAAGGCGGCCGCCATCACCCAGGCCCTGGAGCACGGCGTGCAGCGCGTGCACGTGATCTCTCACAAGGTGGAGGACAGCCTGCTGCTGGAGGTCTTCACCAACGAGGGCACCGGCACGCTGGTGGTGAACGACATCGGGGCACTGACGCCGGAGGAGCAGCACCCTTCCCATCATGCCGGGGGCGAGGCTTGAGACGGCTCTGGGACAAGGGCGCGCCGCTGGATGAGCGGGTGCTGCGCTACACCGCCGGCGAGGACCACCGGCTCGACGAGCGGCTGGTCGCCTACGACGTCCGCGCCTCCGTCGCCCACGCGGAGATGCTGAACGCCTGCGGTCTGCTCGGCGACGACGACCTCGCCGCCATCCGCGACGGCCTCACCCGCCTGGGCGAGTCCCACGCCGCCGGCGAATGGCACATCGGGCTGGCGGACGAGGACGCCCACACCGCGCTCGAGCGCCGGCTCACCGATGCCATCGGCGAGGCCGGCGGCCGTGTGCATCTCGGCCGCTCGCGCAACGACCAGGTGCTGGCGGCGCTCAGGCTGTACCTGAAGGACGCGGCCGCCACGCTGGCGGCCGGCGCCGGGTCGCTGGCGGCGGCACTCGATCGCCTCGCCGAACGCCAGGGCGACGTCGAGCTGCCCGGCTACACCCACCTGCAGCAGGCCATGCCCAGCTCCGTCGCCCTGTGGGCCGGCGGGTTCGCGGCGGCGCTCAGGGACGACGCGGAGGGGCTCCGCGCCGCCGGCCGGCGCATCGACAGGAACCCCCTCGGCAGCGCGGCCGGCTACGGCACGCCCGGACTGCCGCTGGACCGGCAGAAGACGGCGGACGCGCTCGGCTTCGCCGCGGTGGAAGAACCGGTGACAGCGGTGCAGCTGTCCCGGGGCAAGGCGGAGAGCGGGCTTCTGTTCGAGATCACCCTGACCCTGCAGGACACGGCGCGGCTCGCCGCCGACCTGCTGCTGTTCTACACCCAGGAATTCTCCTACGTGAGCCTGCCGGAGGCGTTCACGACGGGTTCCTCCATCATGCCGCAGAAGCGCAACCCGGACGTGCTGGAGCTCGCCCGCGCCGCGCCCGCCACCGCCCAGGCCTGCCTGGACGAGTGCCTGATGGTCACGGCCAAGCTCACTTCGGGTTACCATCGCGACCTGCAGCGCCTGAAGCCGCCGCTGTTCCGCGGCATCGATCTCGCCGACGACACGCTGGTGATCATGGCCGCGCTGCTCGACGGCGTGGGCTTCCGGCCGGAGAACGTCCGGCTGGACCCCGGCGTGCATGCGGCGGGCGAGGCGAACCGGCTGGTCACGGAGGAAGGCATCCCGTTCCGCGAGGCCTACCGGCGCGTCGCCCGGAAACTTTCAGAACACTGAGGACCTTCCGGTCAGTAACTCCGGGCCCGGCCCGGCAAGGGTAGCGACATGATCTGGTTCGGCGGACGCCGCCCTCCGCTGGAGGAAGTACAGAAACTCCAGCAAGGCACCATTAACGAACACATCGGCGTGCAGGTCTCCGAGATCGGCGACGATTACCTCTGCGGCACCATGCCCGTGGACGAGCGCACCCGCCAGCCCTACGGCGTACTGCACGGCGGCGCCACCGTGGTGCTCGCGGAGACCCTCGGCAGCATCTCGGCCGCGCTCAGCGTGGACCCGGCCCGCTACCGCTGCATGGGCCTGGAGGTGAACGCGAACCACCTGCGCGCCGTGCGCGAAGGCATCGTCACCGGCACGGCGCGCCCGTTCCACCAGGGCCGCACCACTCAGGTCTGGGGCATCGAGGTAACCGACGAGCAAGGCCGGCGCACGGCCGTGTGCCGCATCACCATGGCGGTGCTCGACCTGCAGGCACGGGCGGAGGCCCGGGGATGACGGGCGCGCGGCTGCGCCGGCCCGTCCGGCTCGCGGTGACCCTGGCCACGCTGGCCGCGGCGGGCGGCGGCTTCGTCGGCTGCGGACAGAAGGGTCCTCTCTACCTGCCGGGGGAGAGCCCGCAGCAGGTCGAACCGGGCATCCCCACGGGCGGGGCCGGCCCGGGCGCGACGGAAGAAGAACCGGAAGAAGACGCTGCCGCGGAACGATGAGAGGGCGACGATGACCGAACGCGAGAAGCTGGTGCTGGTCGACGGGTCCTCGTATCTCTATCGCGCCTTCCACGCCCTGCCACCGCTGACCACCGCCGCCGGCGAACCCACCGGCGCCGTGCTCGGCGTACTGAACATGCTGAACAAGCTGGTGCGCGAGGAAGAGCCCCAGCACATCGCCGTGGTATTCGACGCGCCGGGCAAGACCTTCCGCGACGAAATGTTCGAGGAGTACAAGGCCAACCGCCCGCCCATGCCCGACGAGCTGCGCTCCCAGGTGCTGCCCCTGCTGGAGGCCGTGGAGGCCATGGGCCTGCCGCTGCTGCGCATCGACGGCGTGGAGGCCGACGACGTCATCGGCACGCTCTCCCGGCGGGCGCTCGACCGCGGCATGGAGGTGCTGATCTCCACCGGCGACAAGGACATGGCCCAGCTCGTCAGCGAGGGCATCAGGCTGGTGAACACCATGACCGACACCCGGCTGGACCGGGACGGGGTCAAGGAAAAATACGATGTCTGGCCCGAGCAGATCGTCGACTGGATCGCGCTGGTGGGCGACACCTCGGACAACATTCCGGGGGTGCCCCGGGTGGGCGCCAAGACGGCCGCGAAGTGGCTGAACCAGTACGGCAGCGTCGACGAGATCGTCGCCGATGCGGACAGCATCAAGGGCAAGGTGGGCGAGAGCCTCCGCGAACACCTGGAGGAACTGGAACTCTCCCGCCGGCTGGCCACCATCCGCGACGATGTGGAACTGGACGTCGAGCCCGACGGACTGGCGCCGGGCGAGCCGGACGTGGAGCACCTGCGCGGTCTCTACCAGCGGCTCGAGCTGCGCACGCTGCTGCGCCAGCTGGACGAGGCCTTCGGCGCGCCGGCGCCGGCCGCCGACAAGCCGGGCACGGACTACGAGCTGGTCACCGACGAAGAGGCCCTCGAGCGCTGGCTGCAGCGCATCGACGCGGCGGAACTGACGGCACTCGACACCGAGACCGACAGCCTGAACTACATGGCCGCCCGGCTGGTCGGCATCTCGCTCTCCGTGGAGCCGGGCGCGGCCGCCTACATCCCGGTAGGTCACGACTACGCCGGCGCGCCGGAACAGCTGGACCGCGAACGGGTGCTGGAGCGCCTGCGTCCCTGGCTGGAGGACGACTCGAAGCCCAAGGTGGGCCACCACCTCAAGTACGACGCCCACGTCTTCCGCCGCTACGGCATCCGCCTGGCCGGCATGCGCTACGACTCCATGCTGGAGTCCTACGTGCTGAACAGCACTGCCACCCGCCACGACATGGGTTCCACCGCGCGCCACTACCTCGGCCTGGAGACCATCCCCTACGAGCAGGTGGCCGGCAAGGGCGCGAAGCAGATCACCTTCGACCAGGTCGCCCTGGAGGAGGCGCTGCCCTACGCGGCCGAGGACGCCGACGTCACCCTGCAGCTGCATCTGCGACTGTGGGGTGAGCTCGCCGAGACCGGCCGCCTGCGGGAGGTCTACGAGGAGATCGAGCAGCCGCTGGTGCCGGTGCTGACCGAGATGGAGGAGACCGGCGTGCTGCTCGACTGCGAGCTGCTCAGGACCCAGAGCCGGGAACTCGCGGCGAAGATGCGCGCCGCCGAGGAAAAGGCCCACGAGATTGCCGGCGGCCCGTTCAACCTGGGCTCGCCCAAGCAGCTGCAGGAGATCCTGTTCGAACGCCAGCAGCTGCCGGTGATCCGGAAGACGCCGAAGGGCCAGCCCTCCACCGCCGAGGACGTGCTGCAGGAGCTGGCCGCCGACTACGAGCTGCCGGAGGTGATCCTCGAATACCGCGGCCTGTCCAAGCTGAAGAGCACCTACACCGACAAGCTGCCGGAGCTGGTCGGCCGGGACGGGCGGATCCACACCTCCTATCACCAGGCGGTGGCGGCCACCGGCCGGCTGTCCTCCTCCGACCCGAACCTGCAGAACATCCCCATCCGCACGCCGGAGGGCCGGCGCATCCGCCAGGCCTTCGTGGCGCCGGACGGCTATCGCATCCTCGCCGCGGACTACTCCCAGATCGAGCTCAGAATCATGGCCCACCTCTCCGGCGACGAGGGCCTGCTCGCGGCCTTCGCCGACGACGAGGACATCCACCGGGCGACGGCGGCCGAGGTCTTCGATACGGCGCTCGACGCCGTCACCGGCGAGCAGCGCCGCTCCGCCAAGGCCATCAATTTCGGCCTCATCTACGGCATGTCGGCCTTCGGCCTCGCCCGCCAGCTCGGCATCCCCCGGGCCGACGCCCAGGCCTACGTGGACCGCTATTTCGAACGCTACCCCGGCGTGCGGGCCTACATGGACACGACCCGGGAACAGGCCCACGAGAAGGGCTACGTGGAGACGGTCATGGGCCGGCGCCTCTACCTTCCGGAGATCAACTCCCGCAACGTGCAGCGCCGCCAGTACGCGGAGAGGAGCGCCATCAACGCGCCGATGCAGGGCACGGCCGCCGACATCATCAAGCGCGCCATGATCGACGTGCACCACTGGCTCGCCGAGGAGGCCGTTGATGCCCGCGTCATCATGCAGGTGCACGACGAGCTGGTGCTGGAGGTGGCGGCAGCCGAGACCGACGCGGTGGCCGCCGGGCTGGTCGAGCGCATGAGCCGGGCGGCGGAACTCGCCGTGCCGCTGAAGGTGGACACCGGTGTCGGCGCCAACTGGGACGAGGCGCACTGACCGGACCGGCTGTCCGGCCGATTCCCGCATCCGGCCGGGAACTCACCCCGTCGATCCCCGTCAAACGATACCGAGTGGCCCCCAATCCACTCACCCGCTGACCTCCCTCGGCGGGACTGCAACACGGTCACCCCAAGCCTGTTGCACACGTGGCCCCGGCGCGTATCCCCTGTTTCAGACGCGCCGGGGCTTTTTTTATGGCGCTTCCGGCTCCGGCTGCGCCCCTTCCACCGCCTCCGGGCTCCGCGCCAGCATGGCTTCCAGACGCTGCCGCGCCTCCGCCACGCCTTCCCGCTTCAGCGCCGAGAAGAGCTGCGCCGTGGCGGCTCCGTCCAGTTCCTTGCGCACCTTCGCCAGCTCCGAGGCGGCCTGGCCGCGCTTTAGCTTGTCCGCCTTGGTCAGCAGCACGTGCACGGGCACCTCGATCCCCTCGGCGAGATCCAGCATCTGCCAGTCGAAGTCGGTGAGCCGCCGGCGGATGTCCACGATCAGGAACAGCCCGGTCAGGCTCCGGCGTCCGGCGAAATACGCACTCATCAGCCCGCGCCAGTGGCGCTGCATGGAGGCCGACACCCGGGCGAAACCGTAGCCGGGCAGGTCGACGAGGCGGGCCTCCTCCCACAGTTCGAAGAAGTTCACGAGCTGGGTGCGGCCGGGGGTCTTGCTGGTGTGCGCGAACTGCCGGCGGTTCACTATCGTGTTGATCGCGCTGGATTTCCCGGCGTTGGACCGGCCGGCAAAGGCCACCTCGCGGCCGCTGTCCGGCAGGAACTGGGAGGGGTTGTGGGCGCTGGCGAGAAAGCGGGCGGCAGGGTATTGCGACATGGGCGTACAGACCCTTCGGCAGGCGCCTTTTCATGTATAATTCGGGGTTTGCGCGAGTCTATCACGCTCCCTGTGCGGGCTGGGCCGGACCGGCCGCCGCCCCAAAGCTGAATTCGAGATCCGGATGCAGCCCGGCGTCCGGCCGAGACTGGATCACTGCAACGGTTGGAATGGTTGGAACTGAATGATGCCTGAGACTTTGCTGCCGACTTTTCTGCGGAATTTCCTGCGACCGGCCTGCCTCGCTACCCTCCTGCTGCTCGGCACCGGTGCCGCCGCCGAGAGCCTCATCGACGGGTCGGCCGAGGCCGGCAAATCCAAGTCCACCACCTGCGCCGCCTGCCACGGGGCCGACGGCGTCAGCGTGAACCCGGAATGGCCCAATCTGGCGGGGCAGAACGCGCGCTACGTCTACGAGCAGCTGCTGGCGTTCCAGAACGGCGACCGCCAGAACGTGCTCATGTCCAGCCAGGCCATGGGCCTGTCCGACCAGGACATGAAGGACCTGGGCGTGTACTTCGAGGCCCAGGACCTGCCGCCCCGCGCGATCGCGAATCCGGACCTCGTGACCATGGGCGAACGCCTGTACCGGGGCGGCGACCAGGAAGCCGGCATCTCGGCCTGCATCGCCTGTCACGGTCCACGGGGGTTCGGCAATCCGGCAGCCGCCTATCCCAAGCTCCGCGGCCAGCACGCCACCTACACCGCATCCACGCTCAAGGCCTACCGCTCGGGCGAGCGCAAATCGGGCATGAACAAGGTCATGAACAACATCGCCGAGCGTCTGAACGACGAGCAGATCGAGGCACTCGCCTCCTACGTCCAGGGCCTGAAGTAAGGCGCTGAACTCGGCCGGCGCGCGCCGGTCGAACAGCGGACGGACACCCCTAACAGACACGACCATTGCCCACGACCATGGCCAGAGACAGAAGGGACATCATGAAGCCGAGACTCCTCCTACTGCCCCTGACACTCGCCACGCTCGCCCTCGCCGCCTGCGGCCAGGACGGCGAGGCGCCCGCGCCGGACACGGCGGACACCCGCCCCGCGGCGGAAGAAACGGCTCCCGCCCCCGAGGCGGCCGTGGCCGAGTCCGCGCCCCAGGAAGAAGCGCAGCCGGTGCTGGAATCGGCCGGCGAAACCGCCGAGGAGGCGCCGGCGGACGACCGCGCGCTCCGGCTCGCCGGCAGCGGCGGCAACAAGGAACAGAGCGAGACCCGGTTCACCGAAGGCCGCCACTACACCCGTCTGATGCCCGCCCAGCCGACGGTGACCGGCGGCGACAAGATCGAGGTGGCCGAGGTGTTCTGGTACGGCTGCGGCCACTGCGCCACCTTCGACCCGATCATCGAGGGCTGGGCGGAGGACATCCCCGCCGACGTGGTCTTCGTGCGCATCCCGGCCGTCTGGAACCGCACGCTGCAGACCCACGCGCGCGCCTTCTACACCGCCGAGGTGCTCGCCCGCACCGGAGCGCTGGAAGACTGGACGGCCCTGCACAAGGCGTTCTTCACCGAGTATCACGGCAACGGCAACACGCTGGCCACCGAGGGTCGCCTCAAGGAGTTCTTCGCCCGCTTCGGCGTGGACGAGGAGAGCTTCGACAAGGCCTGGAACTCCTTCGAGGTGGATCAGAAGCTGCGCCGCGCCGCCGACCTGAACCGCCGCTACGGCATCACCGGGGTGCCGGCCATCGTGGTGAACGGCAAATACCGTACCGGCGGCCAGGAAGCCGGCGGCTACGACACGCTGCTGGACGTGATCGACGAGCTGGTGGCCACCGAGCGCACCTGATCGTCCAATTTGATCGCCCAGTCGCCCCGTCGTTGCGAAGCGTCGTCACGCGACATCATCACCGGGAATGCCCCGCCGGCCCTGCGCCGGGCCGGCGGGGATGAAGACCGCTGCCGCTCGGACCGAGTTGCAGCGGTTTTTTTGTTTTGAGAGTGTGCGGGAGGCCGACCGGCACAGAACGGGGCGCGCGACGCCCGCAGAAGGAGAGACTATGGACGCGCTTGCATTCAGCCTGAAGACCGCCGACGGCAAGGAACGGACCATCGAATTCCCGCTGCATCCCGAGACCGGCGACCCGGCAGCCGTCGGCGATATGCTGGAGGCGCTGCTCGAGACGCTCAGCGAATACGTGACCGCCGATACGCCGGTGAGCAACGGCGACGTGGTGCAGGCGCTGGCCATGGTCACCTCCATCCGCCTCGGCATGCTGCCGGTGCCGATGGAGAGCGCCCGGGCCCTGTTCGACAGCCTGCTGGAGCAGGCGTCCGCGGCGGAGCAGCAATGGCACGCCGGCGCCGGCGGCCGGGCCTGAACGCCTCCGGGGACCGCGGCGCGATGCCTGCCGGCCGCACGGCTCGCCGCCCGGCACCGGCCCCCGTCCGTGGCCGGGTGCTCGTCGCCTTCCTCGCTGTCCTGCTCGCCGCCGCGCTGGCCACTCCGACGGCCTCGGCGGAGACGGCGGAGGCCCGTTTCGAGGCCCTGGCCGCCCGCTATCTCGACGAGATGCCGGCGCTCTCGCCGGTCACGGCCACCCGTCTCGGCGATCATCGCTTCGACGGCGAGCTGGACCACATCACACCGGAGGCCCGCGCCGCCGAGGCCGCGTTCTATCGCGGCGTGCTGGAGGAACTGGCGGCCATCGACCGGGACGGACTCTCCCGGGCGGCACGGGTGGATGCCGGCCTGCTGGAGCACGAGGCCCGCTATGCGATCTGGCGGCTGGAGGAGCTCCGCGACTGGGCCTGGGATCCCCTCGTCTACACCGGGCTCGCGGGCAGTGCGATCTACGCCCTCATGGCGCGCGAGTTCGCGCCGCTCGAGGAGCGGCTGGCGGATGCCACCCGCCGGCTCGAGGCCATGCCCCGGTTCCTGGCCGAGGTGCGCGTCACGCTGGAGCCCTCCCGCGTGCCGCCCGTGCACGCCGAGACCGCCGTCGCCCAGAACCGGGGCGTGCTGACGGTCATCAACGCCATGGTGCTGCCGGCCGCCGACGCGCTGGACGCCGATGCGCGCCGGCGGCTGGAGGCGGCGGTGGACACCGCCCGGGCCGCCATCGGCGAACACCAGGTCTGGCTCGAGGAAACGCTGCTGCCGGCGGCCGCCGGCGACTTCCGGCTGGGCCGGGAGCTGTTCGAGCGCAAGCTCGCCTTCGCCCTGGATTCGCCTCTCGGCCGTGCCGAGGTCCGCGAACGGGCGGAGCGCGAATACCAGCGCGTGCGGGGCGAGATGTACGAGGTGGCCAGGACGGTCTACGCCGAGCGCTACCCCTACACCCAGTTCCCCGACGCGCCGACGGAGCACTTCAAGCAGGCCGTGATCCGCTCCGCCCTGGAGGTGGCCTACGACGCGCTGCCCGAACGGGGCGAGATCGTCGAGGTGGTGAAGCGCCAGCTCGCGCAGACCACCGCTTTCGTGCGCGAGAAGAACCTCGTGCGGGTGCCCGAGGAGCCCATCGAGATCATCGTCATGCCCGAGTTCCAGCGCGGCGTCGCCGTGGCCTACCTGGATCCGCCCGGGCCCCTCGACAAGGGCCAGAAGACCTTCTATGCCGTGGCGCCCCTGCCGGACGACTGGACGGAGGAACAGGTGGAGTCCTTCCTGCGGGAATACAACCTGTATTCGCTGCAGGACCTCACCATCCACGAGGCCATGCCCGGGCATTACCTGCAGCTGGCCCACGCCAACGAATACCCCTCCGTGCTGCGCTCCGTGCTCTCGTCGGGCCCGTTCATCGAGGGCTGGGCGGTGTATGCCGAGCGGCTGATGATCGAGGAGGGCTACCTCGACGGCGATCCGCTGATGCGGCTCATCAACCTGAAGTGGTATCTGCGGGCCGTGGTCAACGCCATCCTGGACCAGGCCATCCACGTGGACGGCATGACCCGGGACGAGGCCATGCGCCTGATGGTCGAGGGCGCCTTCCAGGAAGAGAGCGAGGCCGCCGGCAAGTGGACCCGGGCGCGGCTCACCTCCGCCCAGCTGTCCACTTATTTCGTGGGCTACCAGGAGCATGCCGACCTGCGCCGGGAGGTGGAGGCGCGCCAGGGCGAGGACTTCAGCCTGCGCCGCTACCACGACAGGCTGCTGTCGTTCGGCTCGCCGCCCGGACGCTACGTGCGGGCGCTGATGCTGGACGAGCCGATTCCCGCGCCGGTTGCGGGGCCCGTTGCCGGACCCATGCCGGGACCGCCGCCGGCCGGCACGCCCTGACGGCCCGGCCACCGCGCCGGCCGGACACGTTCACGCGAGCACGATCAGGAAGAAAGCGGCCAGGCAGAGCGTCTCGGCGACCACCAGGCCGATGGCCTTCGGGCCGACGGCGGCGAGGTCCTTCAGCGAGGTCTTCATGCCCAGCGCCGCGATGGCGGTGACCAGACAGCCCCGCGAAAGGCCGATGAGCCAGTCCCGCGCGCCCTCCGGCACCAGCCCGTAACTGCCGACGACCACCAGCACCACGAATACGATCAGGAACACCGGCAGGGTGGAGCGCAGCGTGCCGCCGGCGCTCCCGGTACGGCGGTGGGTCGCGGCCAGGATCAGGAATACCACCGGCACCAGCATGGAGACCCGCAGCAGCTTGGTGAAGGTGGCCACGTCGCCCGCCTCCTGGGACACCATGTAGCCCGCGCCCACCACCTGGGCCACGTCGTGGATGGTGCCACCCAGGAAGATGCCGGCGGCCGTATCGTCCATGGCGAAGGAGGAGACGATGATCGGATACACGATCATCGCGATGGTGCTGAGACCCGTGACGGCGACGACGGTGAACACGGTGTCCCGTTCCAGCCGGGCATGCTTCGGCAGCACGGCGGAGATGGCGAGCGCCGCCGAAGCCCCGCAGATGGCCGTCGCGCCCGCGGTCAGCATGCCGAAGGACCTGGGCATGCGCAGCAGCATCGCCAGCGCGAGTCCGATGCCGATCGTGCCGGCCACGCCGGCGACTACCAGCACCAGCGGCAGCGTGCCGAGCGCCGCGATGTCGTCGAAGGTGATGCGCAGCCCCAGCAGTGCCACGCCGATCCTGAGCACGCGTTTCGACGAGAACTCGATGCCCGCGGCCGTCCGCGTCCCCGGTTCGGAGAGGAAATTGAACGCGATCCCGAGCAGCAGCGCGAGCAGCATGACCGGTCCGCCGTAGTGCTCGGCGACGAACTGGGCCGCCATGGCGACGGTGACGGCGAGGGCCAGCCCGGGCAGGATGCCGCGGGCGGTGTCGACGAATCGCGAGGCGGTGGGCTCGGCCGGCATGGTGCCGGGGAGCCTACGGCCACCCGCGCGCGGAAGCAACCGATTGCGGTCGACCCCCTGCGCCATATTGAGTTTTCGCAATACCCGTCCCCCGCAGAGGGGCATAGAATGAAGTCGGGTGTGAGTACGGGCTGGCGCAGCTGCGGGGACGACGAACGCACCCGGCAGCCTCGACGCCGGCCGCGGAAAGCAGAATGCGGAAGGAACCGAAGAGGCAGAGAACAATGGCAAACACGAACACCGAGTTCGAGAAAGAACTGGACCAGCTACGTTCGGACATGGCCGACCTGCGCAAGGACATGGCAGCGCTGGTCAAGACCATGAAGGAGGCCGGCGTCAGCGAGGGCCAGCACCTCTACGAAGAGGCGGCCGAACGGGCAAAGCACGCCCGCGACGAGGCCCGCAAACGGGCCACGGACGCCTACGGCGCCATCGAGAAGGAGGTGGAGGAGCGCCCTTTGACGAGCGTCCTCACCGCTTTCGGCACCGGCTTCGTCATGGGGCTGATTCTGGACCGCAGACACTGAGCGGCGCCCTCGTGGAAGGACTCCACAGGCTGGCCGACCGCATCGCGGTGCGCTTCCAGACCTGGTGGCAGCACCAGGCCGTGGCCGCCGTGCTGCTGGTGGCCTGCGCCGTGATCGCGCTGGCCGCGATCGGCTTCGCCGTCATGTCCGGCTACCTGGCTCTGAGCGTCGCCATGCCCGCGTGGGCGGCGGCGCTGGTCACTGCCGGCAGCCTGCTGGTGCTGGCCCTGATCGCGGGACTGGTCGCGAACAGCTACGCGCGGCAGCCGCTGCGCCAGCGCGACGGTCCCCGGTCGCGGCAGTCCCATGGTCGACAGCCCGAGACCCCGCCGGTGGAACTCGCGACCCGCATGGGCCGCAGCCTCGGCGAGAATCTCAGCCGGCGCGGCGTGCGCTCCACCGATGTGGTGATCGCCGCCCTGGTGGCGGGCATCGCGCTGGGCGTGGCGCCTGCGCTGCGTGAGCGCTTCGGCAGCCCGGACGACGACGACGAGAGGCGGCCGGAACGGCGGCGGCGCTGACGGCCGCATGACCGGCGGCGCAACACAACCCGCGCGGTGGACGACCGTGTTCGGGGCCGTGTTGGTCGCGGCCCTGGCGGTGCTGCTCGTGTGGCCGGGCTCGCCGGTCTTCCTGGTCGCGTTCTCGGCCATCCTGGCGGCATTGCTGCTGGACGGGCTGGCCTACCTGCTGATGCGGCTCGTGCCGGTGCCCGCCACGCTCGCCCGGCTGATGGTGGTCGCACTGCTGGGGCTCGCCGTCCTGACCTTCTTCCTCCTCGCCGGTCCGCGCTTCAGCGAGCAGGCCTCCGAACTGGCCGACCGGCTGCCCGGCGCCATCGATCAGGTTCGCGATGCGGTCTCCCATCCGCCGCTGCAGACGCCGATCGAGAACCTCGATCCCGGCGCCCTCGCGCCCAGCGGCAAGGACATCGTGGCGGGCATCACCGGCGTCTTCTCCACCGTCTTCACCCTGGCCGCGAACATCGCCGCCATCCTGATCATCGGCCTGTACCTGGCCCTGCAGCCCCGCATCTACGTCCGCGGCGTGCTGCATCTCGTGCCGGAGGACAGCCGGGAGCGGGCGCGGGAGATCCTGTTCTCGCTGGGCCATGCCCTGCGCTGGTGGCTGGTGGGGCGGTTCGCCTCGATGGCAGGGGTGGGGCTGCTGACCACGCTGGGGCTGTGGCTCATCGACATGCCGCTGGCGCTGGTGCTCGGCGTCATCGCCGGGCTGTTCTCGTTCGTCCCCTACATCGGGCCCATCGCCTCCATCGTTCCCGCCCTCCTGATCGCACTCACCATCTCCCTGCCCATGGCGCTGTGGGTCACGCTGGTCTACATCGCCGTCCAGGTCATCGAGGGCAACTTCCTGACGCCGCTGATCCAGCGGCGCGCCGTCTCGCTGCCACCTGCGGTACTCTTGCTGGCACAGTTCGCGCTGGGGCTGTTCTACGGCCTGTTCGGGGTGCTGCTGGCCACGCCGCTCGCCATCGTGGTGATCGTGCTGGTGCAGATGCTCTGGGTGCAGGGCGTCGTCGGCGAGCCGATCCGGGTGCTCGGCGACCACAGCCCGCCCGCGCGCTGACGATATCGCAGCAAGAGGAAGACGTTCATGGGGAGACGCGCCGGGCTCCGCGCCGCACTCGCGCTCTGGCTGGCGGCGAGTGCCGCGCCCGCGGCCGAGGTCATGGGCATGGGCAACGGCAATGAGGACGGCGTGCCGCCGGTCACCACCTCGGACTGGCAGGAGGCCGTGGTCAGCGTCACCGACCTCGACCGCACCGCCCGCTTCTTCCTGGAGATCGGCGGCTACGAGGTGAAATGGCGCGGGGTCCTCGGCGCGGACGCCATCGCCGCCTGGGGCCTGCCGGAGACGGCGGCCGGGGAGGCGATGCTCATCGGGCCGCCGGGCTACGACAGCGGCCTCGTCCGGCTGGTGCGCTTCGACAACGCCGGGCCCGGGGTGCCGATGCGGCCCGGGTCCCGCGCCTGGGACACCGGCTGCTACTTCAGCCTCATGGTCCGCATGAAGGACATGGAGGCCGTCTACGCGGACGCCATCCGCCTCGGCTGGTGGACGGAAACCCCGATCACCTATCTCGAGTGGGGCGCGTCGAAACTGAACGTGGTCATCTATCGGGGTCCGGACGGGGTCCAGGTGCAGGGCTACGAGCGCCTGGCGCCGCCGCTGCCGGAGGCCATCCCGGAGTTCCGGCGCATGACCGGTCCGTTCAATATGATGCAGATGGTGCGCGACCGGGACGCCGCATACCGCTTCTTCACGGAGGTTCTCGGCTTCGCCACCTTCTTCAACGGGCCGCCCTACGTCGCCGAGGAGCCCACGCCGATGCCGCTGGGCATCCCGGTGAACCTGACGACGGAGATCTCCTACAGGGCCGCGATAGTCTTTCCCACGCCGGGCGAATTCGGCCGCATGGAGATGATCGAGATCATGGGGCTGGACGGCCGGGATTACGCCGACCGCTGCCATGCGCCCAACCTCGGCATCCTGGCCGTGCGCTTCCCGGTGGAGGACGTCGACTCGGCGCTGGCGACGATCGAGGCCCGGGGATGGACGATCGCCGCGCCGATCCGGAAACTAGCGCTGGAACCCCGGGGCGCCGTGCGTCTGTTCGACGTGAAGACGCCGGACGGCGCTATCGTCCAGTTCTTCGACAGGGCGCCGGAATAGCGGTCACGACGCCTCGGCGCGCACACCCGGGCAGTAGGAGGGAGACCGGACCATGACCCTGATACGAACCATCATCGCCACGCTGTTTCTGCTGCTGCTCGCCGACGCAGCCCTGGCCCACGAAGCGGAAGGCTTCGCGGGCGGCTTCGTCAGCGGCCTTCTGCATCCGCTGTTCGGCTGGGATCACGTCGTCGCCATGGTTGCCGTCGGCCTGTGGGGCGCGTTCCTGGGCGTGCCGGCCATCTGGCTGCTGCCGGTGGTATTCCCGCTGGTGATGGCCGTCGGCGGCGCGGGGGGCGTGGCGGGCATGCCCTTGCCCGCCGTGGAAGCGGGCATCGCGGCGTCGGCCCTCGTGCTGGGCGCCATGGTGGCCCTGGCCGCCCGGCCGCCGCTCTGGGCCGCCGCCGTCATCGTCGGCGTCTTCGCCGTATTCCACGGCCACGCCCACGGCACCGAGCTGCCGCACGCGGCCAGCCCGCTGGCCTACAGTGCCGGCTTCGTCATCTCGACCGGCCTGCTGCATCTCTCCGGCATCGCCCTCGGCCTCGCCGCGCGCTGGCGCGCCGGCCGCATCGCCATCCGGGCCGGCGGCGGAGCGATCGCGCTCGCGGGTGTGGGCTTCCTGACCGGCGTGCTGTGATACCGAAGGCCGCCCTCCTCCTCGCAGCGGCTCTGGGCGTGCTGCCGGCCACGGCCCATGCCCACAGCCCCGTCGAGGGGATGAACGAGTTCTATAACGGCGTGCTGCATCCGCTGCTGGTGCCGGCCCACGTACTGCTCATACTCGCCACCGGCCTGTTCCTGGGGCAGCGGGGGCCGCGGGAGAACCGGCTCGCCCTGCCCGCGTTCTTCCTGGCCGCCGCGGCGGGACTGGCCCTGGCCGGATCCGGCATGGCTCCCGATACCGTCCGGGGGTTATTGCTGGCCGGCACGATGGCCATCGGGCTGCTGATTGCCGTCGGCCGCAGGGCGCCGCTGCCGCTCTATCCGGCCGCGGGCGCCTTCGCGGGCTTCTTCCTCGGCCTCGACTCCGCGCCCGAGGCGCTGGAGAGCCGGGAGCGGCTACTGGCGCTGGTCGGCACGGGGGTCGGCCTCAACCTGTGGCTGATCTATGCCTGCGGAATCGCCGATTTCTTCAGCAAGAAGCCCTGGCAGCGCATCGGGCTGAGGATCCTGGGCTCGTGGGTGGCGGCCAGCTCCCTGCTGGTGCTGGCACTGACCGCCTCGTCCCGCTGACCGGACCCCGGCCGGCGGCGTACGAGGCCGCGGTCACCAGGAACGTTCGAAGATCAGGCCGATGATCGGGAACGCCTCCTCTTCCTCTGCCACATTGATGCCCCGCCGCGGATCGAACTCCTGCGAACCGGCACCCGGACCTCCGTACACGTTGATGACATCCAGGAAGGCGACCAGATCCACCGGGCCGAGCGTGCGGCGGTAATCGATACGGATGTTCAGCGAGTGATAATCGTCCAGCCGGAGCGCATTCTGGCGAGTGAGTTCCTTCGAATAGCGCAGCGGTTCGCCCGGCCCGAGGACGTCCGCATGGATGATGAAATCGTCGGTCGGCCGCCCGGTTGCCCATTTCCAGCGTGCACCCACCTTCCAGCGCTCGTTGATCTCCCAGCTGCCGCCGATCGAGAAGAAGTGCTCCCGGTTGAAGTCGGTGTCGTACTCGCCCAGTCCGTCGTTATCGTCGATGCGGGCATTGTTCCAGGCGTAGACCACGTTGCCGAACCAGCCGTCCGCAAAGCGGCGGGAGAGTACCACGTCGAGCCCGAGGTTGGTGCCCTCGCCGTCGTTCGTGACCCGGCCGCTGGCACGGCCCTCCTCGACCACGAGATTGTCGAGCCACTGGTAGTAGGGTTCGACGAGCAGCGACCAGTTGCGGCCGAAGTCCTGCTCGAAGCCGATGCTCACGTGCGTGATGCGCTCGTTCTCGATGTCGAAGTTGTCCGGGCTCGCGGAGCGGACCAGGAACCGGGGCGACTGGTAGAACAGGCCGGCGGTGGCCGATAGGCGCAGACCGGACTCGAGCCGCAAGTTCGCTGCAAGACGGGGAGAGACGAGCGACTCGTCGGCGAAGCCGTCGCGGTCATAGCGAAGACCGGCTCTCAGGTCCCAGCGCCCGAATTCGAAGATCTGCTCGCCGTACGCCGCATAGCTGACCTCCCGCGCCTCGTACACCGAGTTGATGTTCTCCGGCGTCCAGGTGATGTACTGCTGGCCCGGCGGACGCGGGTCGGTCGAGCGGTAGACGAAACGGTCCCAGTCCTCGCGGAGGAACGTCGCGTAATCGACGTCGGTCTGCCAGACGCGCAGACCGGCCGAACCCTGACCGAAGCGGTTCTGCGTCACGTAATCGCTGCGCCAGCCCGTCTCCGTCTCTTTCTCCGTGACGGTGACCAGGCGCTCGCGCACCGGGACCGCCCCGGCCGGCGTCCCGTCCGGCACGAGGTCCGGGTAAGCCTCGCCCTCCGACGAGGTCTTGTCGTTCGCCCGGACATACACGCGGTTGGTCCATTCGCCGCTCTCCCCGACCAGGCGCCGCCAGGTGAGCCCCACGAGGTACAGGTCCTGCTCGGCGTCGATCAGGGACACGTCCTCGAAATCCGGCGACTCGAGCACGTTGTCGATGTCACGCGTGTATTCCTCGGGGGCGTAGATGCCGAGGAACTCGACCGTGTTCCTGCCGTCCAGCTCGGTCACCGTCTTCAGCACCACATCGGTCAGCTCGGGTTGCCCGATGTCCTTCTCGTCGATCATGTCGAAGACGCGGCCGAAATCGAAGTTCCGGGCCGTCAGGAACAGGGTGGTCTCGTCGTGGACGCCGCTGGGTCCTTCGTAACCGACCTCGAAACCGGCGATGTCGACCCGCAGGCTCGCGCTGGGCGTCGGAGTGCCCCCGGCCACGTCGAGCATCAGCAGGGAACCGGCGCGCCCGCCGTAGGCGGCGCTCCAGCCGCCCGGCGAGAACTCCGCGCCCGTGATGGAGTTGGGAGCGAAGATGGAGAATCGGCCGCCGCCACCGATATCCTCCTCCTCGCCCAGGGTCTGGTCGAAGTGCACGACCCGGTCGAACGGCAGACCGTCGATGAAGATGAGATTGTCCCGCGGTCCACGGCCACGGACGGAGAAATTCGCGAACTCGCCGGTGGAGACCAGTCCCGGCAGGCCGTCCAGCGCGCGCATGACGTCGCTGCCGGCACCCACGGCGCTGCGCAACTCCTCACGGTTGAAGTAGGAATTGCTGACCGCGCCATACGGGTCGGCGACGCGCCCGCGGGCGCGCACCACGATTTCGTCGATCGCCTCTTCCATGGCGAGCAGCTCGAGGCCGAGCGGCGTCGTCTTGCGGCGGACGATCCGCACGCTGGGTTCGCGGGCGGTCACCAGGCCCGTGCCCTCTGCCGTCACCGCGTAGAGACCCGGTTCGAGCGCGTCGAACTCCACGATACCCTCCGCCGTGGTCACGCCCTCGACGGCGCTGCCGTCCCGGTCGGTCGCGGTAACGCGCACGCCGGCCAGCGGTCGTCGGGTCTCGGCGCTGATCGTCTCGATCAGCAGACCGCCCGGCTCTTCCTGGGCTGTGGCCGTGGCGGAGAAGCCGATCAGCAGGGCCGCCGCGAAGACCCGAAAGGTTTGTGTCATTCCCTTGCACTCCATGAGTGGTCTAACGGCTGGATATCTCCGAACCGTGAAGTGACTCCCGGTGGACGACGCCGACCGAGGCTAACCTGAGTCTGTTCGATGGAAGAGGATGCGCCGATGCAGAGTCCATGGCTCCCCGCGTGGCTTTACCGGCTTCTGCCGGTGCTCTACCTGGCCGGCGGCGCGCTGATGTTTCATTGGTTCGGCGACGAGACCATCGGGCGATTCAGCGGCCTCCTGCTGTGTGCAGCCGGCCTTCTGATCTGGGGCCTGAGGCTGTACGTGCGGAGAGCGGCTGCCCGGCGAGATCCCTGAGCGTGTTCCGCGGGCTCCGCGGACGATCAGCCGAACAGCGCATCGACGAACGCAGCCCAACCGGCCGAGCCGGCGATGACGAGCTTCGCGAACATCGCCGCCGCAAATAGCGCGACACCGGCGAGACTCGCCCAATGCGGCCGACCTCGCGTGCGGATGTCGTAGGCGATCAGCGCTGCCAGCAGCGCCAGTTCGATCACCAGAATCATCGGGACGGGGAGCCCCGCGGTGGCGACCAGACGCGCGACGGCGGGGTCCATGATCAGTATTCCCGCAAGCAACATGAAGCGCTTGTGCGCAGCCGGGTTGTGCCGATTGACGAAGGCGAGTGCGAATGCGGCCGTGAAATTCACGATATCGGTGAACGGGAACATCACCGATGCCGCCGGCGGCAGGCCGGCGATGCTCCAGTCCGGGCGGGCGTAGGCGCCGCCGATGACGGCGAACCCGAGCACGACGATGGCCAGCGCGATGATGAGACTCGCCGCGCCGATGCGCCGGTGCAGCCGCGCGTTGCCGGCGCCGATCAGCCGCGCCTGGGCGATGAACAGCACGAACCAGCCGGCGAATATCGCACCGTGAACGTGCAGCAGCAGCGGCATCGCCGCCGGCCCGCCGGGTCGCGAAAACGCCGGCGGCACGAAGCCGGCGATCACGAGTGCGAGGAGCACGAAACCCATCAGCGGGAAAAAGATTTCGCCCCGTCGGGCGTTCGCAGTCATCACAACGTCCCGGTACCGTCAGCGGCCGGCACATCGTAGACCGGATTCGCGGCAGCGAGATCACGATCGAACATAAAAACTATCCTTGACGCCACCGCAGGCCCGGAATGACGGTAGTGTAGCCGACCGACTCCCCCGGTTGCCGCGGCAGGCAAGTGGTCGCAAACTGCCCCAATGAAGACGACTCTCCACGCTGGGCGGTTGCCTGCGGGCGGCCACGGCCTGACCCGACTCGTACTGCGTGCGCGCGTTCGTCGCCGGTGATCGGGCGTGCCCTCTTGTTCGGTCTCGTGCTGATGACGTCTGCGGGAACACCGTCCGACGCCGAAGACGCCGCCCTGGCGGGCCGTCTGGTGACGGATTTCACGCCTGCCAGCGCCGATCTGGGCTGGTACGTCGTGAACGACAACGTCATGGGCGGGCGCAGCGAGGGCGGGTTCCACCTGCAGCCGGGGGAGCTGCGCTTCGCGGGCCGCACCAATACGAGAGGCGGCGGTTTCAGCTCGATCCGCACAGAGCCGCTGCAGCTCGACCTGTCGCAGTATGACGCGATCCGCCTGCGCGTACGGGGCGACGGGCGCCGCTACACCTGGCGGCTGACCACGGATGCCCGCTATTTCGGCCGGCCGGTCGCCTACTGGGCCGACTTCGATACGGTCGCAGGCGCCTGGCAGACGGTCGACGTGCCGTTCTCGCGTTTCGGGCCTAGATTCCGTGGCTCCGAACTCGACGGACCGCCGCTCGACAGCAGCGCCATCACCGGCATGGGCCTGATGATCTACGACACGCGCGACGGGCCGTTCGAGCTGCACCTGGCGTCCATCCGCGCCGTGCCAGGGCCCTGAACAGCGACGAGGACGCCGCTACCCCCCCCGTTAGCCGCGCTTCCGGCTACCCGCTACCCGCGTTCGGCTGCAGCGATTGCGACCCTCCGGGATCGGCTCCGCACCGCTGCGGTGCATCGTTTTGCTGCATTGCACCACCTGCAGGCGCACCCCTCCCTGCCGGCCCGGCGAACAAGGGCTTCGTTGGCGCACGGGGCTGGCATATTTCTTGCTGAAGTCGTTCGTTGCTCTGCCCGCTGACGACGCGGTTCGTCTCCAAGGCCGTCCCGACGCATCACCGTCCGCAGCGGGGCGAGAGGGCGTCCCCGTTCCCATGCGCGACACATCATGCGATTGCCGTCCCTGAATCATTTGCGAACCTTTCAGCTCGCAGCCCGCCACCTCAGCTTCAAGAATGCTGCGGAAGAGCTGTTCGTGACCCCCTCGGCCGTCAGCCATCAGGTCCGCGCCCTGGAGGGCCGGCTAGGTGTCACGCTGTTCGACCGCAAAACCCGTTCGCTGGAACTCACGGAAGCCGGGCAGGCCTATTTCTCCATCCTCGACACACTGTTCGCTCGCCTGGAGTCGGAGACGGATCAGCTCCGCGACCGCTACGGGCGCGATATCCTGCGGCTCTCGCTGCCGCCGTTCTTCGCCAGCGAGGCACTGCTGCCGGCGATCGCTTCCTACCAGGAACAGCATCCGGACACCGATATCCGCATCGTGACCCAGCCGAGCAGCATGGACGTGCACCCTGCAGAAGCGGACATCTCGATCCTCGTGGGGAATGGCCAGTGGCAGGGTCTGGAGGCGCACCGCCTGTTCGCCCATCGCTTCGTCGTGGCCTGTGCGCCATCGCTGCTCGCCATGCTCGACCTGCGGTCCGCCCACCAGCTGGACGGCCAGACACTGATCGTGCACGAAGGCAGGCGTAACGCGTGGGACCGCTGGAGCGACACCGTCGGCATCCCCAGGGTGCGTCCGGGCAAGCTCATCCGCCTGGATTCCATGTCGGCCATCGCCCGCGCCGCCGAGAAGGGGCTCGGCATCGCGCTGGTGTCCTGGCCGCTCGGCAAGGCCTGGTTCGATTCGGGCGGCCTGGCCCGCGTGTTCGAGGAGGAATTCGACACCGGCGACAGCTTCTTCCTCGTCCTCAGACCGGAGGAGAGCGCCCGCCAGGAGGTACAGAACCTGAAGACCTGGCTGCTCGACAACTTCCATACGGACGAGTGAGCAGGATTCGTGCGCCGACGAGAATTGCACGTTTGTCGGCGCAGCGCCCGCACCATAGCCTGACCGGTGTCCCTGGATCAGCCGTCGCAAAGGAGATGCCCGATGAGCCGCAGGTTGCCGAGAGCATTGCCGGGGGTCGCGTTCGCGGCCGGGCCCGATAGCCGGCACCGCACGGCCCGCTGAACGGCGATGATCCACTGCTCAGCGAAAATCCCGGGTCCGGCGTGCTGCGGATTCTCTCCCCCGAAATCCGCAGCCGCCGACCCTGGGTACCTGAGGGCTTGCACACCGGGCAGCCCGCCGCTGCATCGGGCAGAACCGCGGTAGCGCCCGGCAATGGTCTATACGGAGGTCTACTTTCTGGCCGCCGCAGGAGCCATGGGAACACTCCTGCTTGCGGCGTCGGTCCTCTGGATTCAGCAGCGCTGGCTGCTCAGGCGGGCCTGCCGGCAAGACGGCACTGCCGCGTAGCAGGGCCGGCGGCGGCCCGCAGGCCGGTTACGACAGCAGATCCCGCAGCCTGACACTCGCCGGCGTGCCCCGGGCCGCCACCATGGCCAGCAGCAGCTCGGCCGTCGCGATCGCATCGGCCAGCGCATCGTGCTGGGTGTAGTGAGGCAGGTGATAGGCGCTGCGCAGCGCGCTCAGCTTCAGCGACTGCTGCTCGTCGAGATGGTGCCGGCGGCTGCGTGCCCGGCGCTCCAGGGCCAGGGTGTCCACTACCGGCACCAGCAGCGGCGCGCCGAAGTGCCGGCGGCACAGCCGGTCGAGCAAGGCCTTGTCGAGACCGGCGTAGTGCACCGCGAGCACGCGGCCGCGCAGGACCTCGAGCAGGTGCTCGAGGACATCCGCCACGTTCTCGCCGGCTTCGCAGAGCGTGTCCGTGAGACCGTGCACCGTAGCGCTCTCGCCCACCTCGCCGGGGGGGCGCACGATGCAGGCCTCCGCCGTGCTCATCTCCACCCGCGCTTGCCGGATGAGCACCCAGCCGATGCTGAGCATCTCCGCGCTGGCGGCATCGACGCCGGTGGTCTCGATGTCCAGGCAGACGAACTCGGTGTCGACGAAGGGCGCCGATGCGGACGGCAGCCGCGACGAGAGCAGATGGCCGAATGCGTCGTTGCCGGCGCGGCGCGCGGCCAGCCAGCGCCGCAGCTTCAGCGCCGTCCGTCTCATGCCAGGTGGAATCGGTTCAGCAGCGCCGCCTGGCTGGTGCGGATCTGGGAGAAGGCGGCCTTCAGGTTCTGCCGCGCCAGCGGCGAGAGTTCCGAGGGCGAGAGATGGTTGTCCGGCTTCTCGCCCGCGTTCATCTGCCGGCTCTGGTGCTCCAGCCGGAGCTTCTCGATGAAATCCAGCGCGTCGATGAGGCTCTCGGCGTCCGCGCCCGCGAGCTCGCCCTGGCGCGCCGCGGCGCGCAGCCGGTTGCGCGTGCTCACGCGCATCTCGCCGGCGGCGAGGCTGCGGATGCGGGCGGTCTCCACGATGGGGATGATGCCGTGCAGCTTCAGGTTCAGCGTATTCCTGTGCTCGCCGGATTTCTCCAGCACGAACTGGCGGAAGAAGCCGAGCGGCGGCTGGAAGTTCATGGCGTTCTTCGCCATCAGCGCCAGGAACAGCTCGTTCTTCCTCG
Organism: Lentisalinibacter orientalis; assembly: GCF_040706535.1. Taxonomy (NCBI): domain Bacteria; kingdom Pseudomonadati; phylum Pseudomonadota; class Gammaproteobacteria; order Woeseiales; family Woeseiaceae; genus Lentisalinibacter; species Lentisalinibacter orientalis. Next base: position 869,524 of record NZ_JAPDRJ010000001.1, on the reverse strand, counting down.
CGGTCTCGCGGATGCTGTCCTTGATCTCCTCCACCAGCTCGGCCTCGCCGTCCACCGCGCGCAGGTCGAAGAAGATGTTGGCGTGCATCAGCGCCTTCTCCTCCGGCACGGTGATCCAGTGGGTGAAGTGCTCCTTCCACCGGCTTACCGTGACCCGCCAGCGCGGATTCATCGCCATGACCCCGCCGGGGCAATGCACCCAGCCGCAGGCGTCGAGCCCGTCGTTGACGATGCGCGCGAGGCGCTCGAAATAGGCCTCCGCCTCGCCACCCGCGCCGTCCTCCAGTACCAGCGCGTTGTCCTGGTCGCTCACGGCGGACTGCTCGTGCCGCGCCTGTGAGCCCAGCGCGATCCAGGCGTAGCGGCAGGGCGGCGGCCCCAGCTGGTCCCGGGCGATGCGGATCAGCTGGCGGGTCACGCTGTCCGTGATGGCGGTGATGAACTTGCCGAGCTGTTCGGCGACGATGTCGGCGTCGATCTGCCCCGCGATCAGCCCGGGCAGGCGGGAGCAGGCCTCGACCAGTCCCTGCACCGAGTCCTGCTTGCCGATATCGCTGACGAGATAGAGCGGGTGCTCCGTCTCTAGCCGCATGAAATCGCTGCGCGCGACCATGCCCAGCAACTCGCCGTCCTCGGTGACGGGAAGGTGGTGGATGACATTCTGCATCATCACCAGTGCCGCTTCGTAGGCGTGGGACCCGGCGTCCAGGGAGATGGGGTCCGGGGTCATGATCTCGGCCACGGGGCGGTCCAGCGGACGGTCCTCCGCCACCACACGGCTGCGCAGATCGCGGTCGGTGACGATGCCGGTCATGCGCCCGCCGTCGGTGATCAGCATGGCGGAGACCCGCTCGGCCACCATTTTCTTCGCGGTCTCGCGGATGCTGGCCGAGCCGTCGATGGTGACCGGCCCGCGGCTGACCAGGTCTCGCACGCTGCCGGCAGCTCCGCCGCGGATCTCGCCGGCGACCGGCCGCATCGTGAGTCGATCGGACAGCGCGCGGATGAACCAGGTGTCGAACTCCCGGTTGTCGCGGCGCAGCGCCTCGAAGGCCTCGCCCTTCAGGTGATAGATCAGCGTATCTTCCAGCGCCACGGAATGGTTGCGGGTGGGCGCGCTGTTCATGAGCGAGGGGAATCCGAAGCACTCGCCTTCGGCCAGCCGCGTCACCAGATCGCCATTGCCGTCGGTGAGCTCCACGGCGCCGCTGCGAACGATATTCAGGTGAGTGTTGGTGACACCGATCGAGAGGATGTCCTGCCCCTGCCGGTAGTAGGCCACCGAGACCGCGCGGGCGGCCCGGTGCAGTTCGCTCTCGTCGAGATGATCGAAGCCGGGCAGCCGGCCCAGGAAGGCTTCGATCTCCGGGATCTCGTTCATGGGGCGATTGTTACACGACCGGGCGCAGGGAAAGGAGGACCGGCGACATCACGGGGAGGTCGCCGGCCGCGGGGGAGATGCATCTTGCCGCCTCAGAACCCGTACTTGGTGGAGAACAGGAAGCGGGTCAGATCGCCATCCAGCCCCGACTCGATCTCGCGCTCGGCATACATGATCTCGCCGCCGATCACGAGCTTCGGTACCGGCTCGTACAGCAGGTTGGCATGGATGCTGTAGACGTCCCTGGTAACCCCGGTGCCGGTGAGCGCGGTGTCGTTGTCGATGGCCAGATACGACAGCGTGAAGCTCGAGCGCCACTTCGGCCGCCAGAAGTGGCGGTAGGCCACGAAACCGCCGAACTGGTCGATGGCCTCCAGGTTGCCGTCGGCGTCCAGCACGGCGTCGTTGGCCGTGTTCAGGCCGAGGTAGCGGCCGGTGCCACTGCCCCAGGTGGCCATCCAGCGAATGTCGTTCTGGCCGACCTGATGCTTGCCGGAGAGCGACAGGCCGTAGGCCGTCTCGGTGTCGCTCTGGCCGGCGATGTCGTAGTCCAGCTGGCGGACGAGTGCGGCGGCCTTCAGGTAGCCGTCCTTCAGGTTGTGGGTGTAGCGGGCCACCAGGTCCGGCATGAATCCATCGTCACTGACGATGCGCGCACCGCCGCCGAAGGGCGTGATGGTGGTCTCCGGATTCTCGGCCGCGAATTCCCAGGCACCGTTGGTGTAGCGGATCAGGTCCTGGCGGCCGAAGGTGGTGCCCTCGGAGGGGCCGATGAAGTCCAGCTGGTCCGGCAGCGCGCTCACGTCCTGGAACGTGGTCCAGGTCTGGCCGAAGGTCCAGTTGTTGTACTTCACGAAGGCGTGGCGCAGCCGCGGGTTGTAGGAGTTGCTGATGCGCTCGTCGCCGCCCGGGCTCAGGAAGAAGTCCATCTCGATGTAGGCGGAGAGCTGATCGCCGTCCGCCGTCTCGTGGTCGGCACGGAAGTTGATGCGGGACTCGCGGGCCTGGAAGTCGGCGTCGTAGCCCTCGCCCTCGCCGCCCACCGGGATGGTGGCCGGGATGTAGAACTGGGTGCCGGCGCTGCCGGGCGCGAGATCCCCGGCGCCGTAGTCGCTGAACATGGCGTCCGCTTTCACGTAGCCGCCGAAGCCGTAGCGCGTCTTCGCCGGCGTCTCCACGGTGGGCTCGCGCTCGGACACGGAGGTGGGGCCGGCATCGGTCTCGCGCACGCCGACCAGCTGGCGCACGAGCGCCTCCAGCTCGGCCACGCGTGCCTCCAGCCGCTCGATATCGCTGGCGTCCGATTCCTGCGCCAGCGCGGCAGGTCCGCCGGCGGCGAGCACGAGGCCCGCGGCCAGAGCCGCCGCCGTCAGTCTTCTGGTTCCTGTGGTCATCGTCGCAGTCCCCCTGGATTCGTCTGCAGGCATGGCGATAGTCCCCGAGCGGGGCGGGGGTGACCATTAGCCAAAGGTCGAATCGTCGGCGCAGACGGGGGCGGGCTAGACCAATGTCTAATGCCGGCGGCGAGCGGGCGCCCCAGAATAGCGACAGGAATTGTCACAGGCGCGGCGTCATGCGGATGCCGCCGGCGCATCAGCGAGCGGAGGTTGCCAATGAACGAGGTCTATCCGGTCAACCGGTACTACCGGGAGCACGGCTATGTCGACGAGGAGAAATACCGCGAGATGTACCGCCGCTCCGTCGAGGACAACGAGGGTTTCTGGGCCGAGCAGGCCGGGATCCTGGACTGGTCGAGACCGTTCACCCGGGTCAAGGACGTCTCCTACGCGGCCGACGACCTGCACATCCGCTGGTACGAGGACGGCGAGCTGAACGTCTGCCACAACTGCGTCGACCGGCACCTGGATGACAAGGGCGATCAGCCGGCCATCCTCTGGGAAGGCGACGACCCGGCACGGGACGAGACCATCACCTACCGCCAGCTGTACGAACGGGTGTCCCGCTTCGCCAACGTACTGAAGTCACTGGGCGTCTCGAAGGGCGACCGGGTCACCGTCTACATGCCCATGATCCCCGATGCCGCCGTGGCCATGCTGGCCTGCGCCCGCATCGGCGCGGTGCACTCGGTGGTGTTCGGCGGCTTCTCGCCGGACGCGCTGGCCGGGCGCATCGTCGACTGCGACTCCAACGTGGTGATCACCGCCGACGAGGGGCTGCGGGGCGGGCGCAAGGTGCCGCTCAAGGCCAACGTGGACGCCGCCGCAGCGAAGCCCGGCGTGACCACGCTGGAGAAGGTGCTGGTGGTCCGCAACACCGGCGGCGACGTGGCCTGGACCGAAGGCCGCGACGTGTGGCTGCACGAGGCGCAGGAGTCGGTCGACGCCGACTGCCCGCCGGAACCGATGAACGCCGAAGACCCGCTGTTCATACTCTACACCTCGGGCTCCACCGGCCAGCCGAAGGGCGTCCTGCACACCACCGGCGGTTACCTGGTCTATGCCGCCTTCACATTCAGATACGTCTTCAACTACGAGCCCGGCGACGTCTACTGGTGCACGGCCGACGTGGGCTGGGTGACCGGCCACAGCTACATCGTCTACGGCCCGCTCGCGAACGGCGCCATCACGCTCATGTTCGAGGGCGTGCCGAACTACCCGGACGCGAGCCGTCTCTGGCAGGTCTGCGACAAGCATGGTGTGAACATCTGCTATACCGCCCCCACGGCCATCCGCGCGCTGATGCGCGAGGGCGAGGAGCCGGTGAAGAAGACGTCGCGCGAGTCGCTGCGGCTGCTCGGCTCGGTGGGCGAGCCCATCAACCCGGAGGCCTGGGAGTGGTACTACCACGTGGTGGGCGAGGACCGCTGCCCGATAGTCGATACCTGGTGGCAGACCGAGACCGGCGGCATCCTGATCAGCCCGCTGCCGGGCGCCACAGTCCTGAAGCCGGGCTCGGCCACGCAGCCGTTGTTCGGCGTTCAGCCGGCGCTGGTCGACGGCGCGGGCGAGGTGCTGGAAGGAGCGACGGAAGGCAACCTCGTCATCCTCGACAGCTGGCCGGGGCAGATGCGCACCGTCTACGGCGACCACCAGCGCTTCATCGATACCTATTTCTCCACCTTCCCCGGCCGCTACTTCACCGGCGATGGTGCGAGGCGTGACGAGGATGGCTACTATTGGATCACCGGGCGGGTGGACGACGTACTGAACGTCTCCGGCCACCGCATGGGCACGGCCGAGATCGAGAGCGCGCTGGTGGCGCACTCGGCGGTGGCGGAAGCGGCGGTGGTGGGCTATCCGCACGACATCAAGGGTCAGGGCATCTACGCCTACGTGACCCTGATGGAAGGCGCGGAGCCCAGCGACGAGTTGCTGGCCGAACTCAGGCAGTGGGTGCGCAAGGAAATCGGCCCCATCGCCACGCCGGACCTGGTGCAATGGGCGCCGGGGCTGCCGAAGACCCGCTCCGGCAAGATCATGCGGAGGATACTTCGCAAGGTGGCGGAGAACGATTACGGCAGCCTGGGCGACACGTCGACGCTGGCAGACCCGGGCGTGGTCGACGATCTCATCGCCAACCGCAGGAACCGACCATAGCTGCCGCCACAGCTGCAACGGAACGCAAGGAGCCGCCGGCCGCGGAGATGTCAGCACCGAACCAAAGCACTTTCATCATCGCCGACGACCATCCGCTGTTCCGGGAGGCGATGATCCAGGCCGTGCGCAACTGCGTGGACGATGCCGGCATCGTCGAGGCGGAGAGCCTGGAGACCCTGCAGCAGGCCGTGGAGGCGAACCCGGAGGCCGATCTCCTGCTGCTCGACCTGAACATGCCCGGCGTGAACGGGTTCTCTGCACTGGCCTGGATCCGCAGCGCCTTCGCGACGCTGCCCACGGTGATCGTGTCCGCCACGGACGAGCCGGCCATCATCCGTCGGGCCATCCGCCACGGCGCCAGCGGCTTCATCCCCAAGTCGTCGCCCATCGCCCGCATCGAGTCGGCCATCACGGCGGTGCTGGAAGGCGAGGTATGGCTGCCCGAGGGCGTCGGGCTCGACGGCGGCGAACTCGGCGGCGAGGAGGCCGACATCGCCGCCGCGCTGGCGGCCCTGACACCCCACCAGTTCCGCGTGCTGCTGATGCTGGCCGAAGGATTGATGAACAAGCAGATCGCATACGAGCTGAGCGTCTCCGAGGCCACCATCAAGGCTCACGTGACCGCCATCCTGCGCAAACTGAAGGTCACGAACCGCACCCAGGCGGTGCTGGCGATGCAGAAACTCACCATCGACGACCAGCCTTTGTAGGAGGGGCTTTAGCCCCGATCTTCGCCTGAGGTGGCCAAGCTCTGATCGGGGCTGAAGCCCCTCCTACAGTGAGCGTCCCCGCGATCCTTATCCACCCGATGGCGGGCCAACGCCAGAAGAAGGCCGGATCGGGCCTGAAGGCCCTCCTACGTTCTGCCGATGATGCGGGTTACCAGGGCGCGCAGCGCCGCCGGTTTGACCGGCTTGTGGAGCAGCGCGTGGCCGGCGTCCCGTACCGCGGCGGCGACCTCCTGGCTGTAATCGGCCGTGAGAACCACCGCGGGTACCGGGCTCGCGGTCATGGCGCGCAGGGCCTCGATGACCTCCAGGCCGGTCACCCCGTCGTTCAGGTGGTAGTCGACCAGCAGCACCGCCGGCCGCGCGCCGGTTTCCTCCTGCAGGGCGGCGATGTGCCGGCTCGCCGCTTCCAGGTCGCCCGCCGGCAGGGGCCGGGCGCCCCAGCGGGCGAGCAGGCCCTGCATGCCGTCCAGGATGTCCGGCTCGTTGTCGATGCAGAGGACGTGCTGCCCGTCCATGGAAGAGAGCGGCCGGGGCTCGGCCACGGAGGGCGCCGCGCGCCGGCCCGGCTCGGCGCGGGGCACCACGATCTCGAAGCAACTGCCCCGGCCGAGTTCGGAGCGCATGTTCAGGGGATGTTCCAGCAGGCGCGCGATGCGCTGGACGATGGCGAGCCCCAGGCCCAGCCCCCGTTTGGAGCCCTCGTCGCTGCCGGCGAGGCGCCGGAATTCCTCGAAGACGGCCTCCCGGTGTTCCGGCGCGATACCCACGCCGGTGTCGCAGACCTGGACGGCGACGGCATCGCCGCGGCGGCGGCAGCCCACCAGCACGCCGCCGCTGCGGGTGTAGCGCCGGGCGTTGCTGATGAAGTTCTGCAGGATCCGGCGCAGCAAGGCCGGATCGGTGTGCAGCCAGAGGCGGGTCGGCGCGAACCGCAGCGCGAGCCCCCGCTCGGCGAAAGCCTCGCCGAACTGCGCCTCCAGCGTGGTGAACAGCTCGGCCGCGGGGAAGCTCTCCCGTTTCGGCCGCGGCGCGCGGGTATCCAGCCGCGCGATATCGAGCAGGGCGCTCAGCAGATCCTCCACCGCGATCAGCCCGCTCTCCACCCGTGACACCAGACGGCGCTGCTCCTCGCTCATGCCCGCGCTCTTCTCCTCCAGGAGGGCGGTGAAGAGCTTCGCCGCATTCAGCGGCTGCAGCAGGTCGTGAGCGGCGGCGGCGAGGAAGCGGGTCTTCGACGCGTTGGCGGCCTCCGCCTGGGCTTTCGCCTCGGCCAGCGCGGTCATGGCCCGCTCCAGTTCGGCGGTGCGGTCGGCCACGCGCTGCTCCAGCATCGCCTTGGCCTCCTCCAGCCCGAGTTCGGCGCGGCGGCGCTCGGTGATGTCCTGGAATACCGCGTAGACGCCCGTGACGGCACCGTCCCCGTCGATGTCCGGGATGTAGGTGCCCAGCATGTAGCGGGACTCGCCGTCGGCGCCGGTCATCTCCAGCTCGAACGCCTGTCGCTCGCCGCCGTAAGCAGCCTCGAGCCACTGCGAGCGGGCCATGAGCTGGCGCTCGTCCAGCACGGCGCTGAGCGGCGAGCCGATGATCTGGTCCCGGCTCATGCCCGCGTAGGCCAGGTAGGCCTTGTTGGCGAAACGATAACGCCGGTCCGCATCCACGTAGGCGATCAGCGCCGGCGCGTTGTCCGTGTAGGTGCGCACCTGCCGCTCGCTCGTGCGCAGGGCGCGCTCGGTCTGCTTGGATTCGGTGATGTCGCTGTAGGTGGTCACGTAGCCGCCCTCGGGCATGGGCTCGCCGCGGATCTCGATGACCCGGCCGTCGGAGAATTCGCTCTCGTAGCGGAACGGCGAACCGTCACGCAGGAGGCGTGCCCGCTCGGCGACGCGGGTCTCCACATCGGTGCGCCCGTAGCGGCCACGGGCGGCGTTGTAGCGCATGAGATCGGTCACCGGCTTGCCCACGCTGAGCAGGCCGGGCGGATAACCCATGATCTCCTCGTAGCGGGAGTTCCAGCCGATCAGTCGCTGGGACGCATCCACGACGGTCACGCCCTGGCTCAGATTCTCCAGCGTAGCTTCCAGCAGCCGGCGGTTGAAACGGATGGCCTGGGAGGTCTCGTCCAGCAGCAGCAGTACGTCGCCGATCTCCATGCCGGTCTTGCGCAACGCCGTGGTCATGACGATGCGGGCCGAGGCCGAACCGATGGTGCCCGCCACCAGCCGCTCGGTGAACTGCAGCACGCCCCGATCGGCGGTGGCCGACGGCGCGAGGTCCCGACCCCGGCCACGGGCGAAATCCTCGAAAGCGCGACGGGCGTTCTCCTCGCCGACGAAGCGGCCGGCCAGCGCCCGCAGATCCGACACCACGATCTCGCCCTCGCCGAAGGGGGTGGCCGGCGCCCGCCCTTCCCGGCCCGCGTCCGTGAATGCCCGGGCCTGGATGCGCTCGACCATCGACTGCCGGGATGCCAGCGAGACCAGCAGGAAGACGCCGAGGTTGGCGCCGAGCGACCAGAACACCCCGTGGGTGAGCGGATCCACGCCGAGGTCGAGCAGCAGCGCCTCGGGCCGTGCCCAGCCGAGGCCGAACGGGCCCTCGGCCAACAGTTCGCTGCCGAGCGTGCCCGCGCGGGCAACGGACGGGATCATCAGCGTATAGGCCCACAGCGCGAAACCGGCCGCCAGCCCGGCGATGGCGCCCGAGCGGGTGGCGCGGGGCCAGTACATGCCCAGCAGGATCAGCGGTGCGAACTGCGCGGCGGCGGCGAAGGACAACAGGCCGATGGATGCGAGTTCCGTGCTCTGGTCCATCACCCGGTAATAGCCGTAGGCGATCAGTGCGATGGCCACGATGGCGATGCGCCGCACGTGCAGCAGCAGCCGCGGGTAGGTGCGGATCTCGCCGCCGCCGAGCGCATTCGCGCGCAGCAACAGCGGCATCACGATCTCGTTGCTCACCATGGTGGACAACGTGACGCTGGCGACGATGACCATGCCGGTGGCTGCCGAGAAACCGCCCAGGAAGGCGAGCGCGGTCAGCCAGTCCTGCCCGCCCTGCATCGGCAGCGCGAGCACGTAGGTGTCGCCGGCGAACAGCCCCGGCGGCAGGAAGCGCAGGCCCGCCAGCGTGATGGGCACGACGAACAGACAGAAAATGGCGAGATAGAGGGGAAACATCCACCGGGCCGAGCTGTTGTCCGCGCCCTCGTGGGCCTCCACCACGGCCACGTGGAACTGACGGGGCAGGCAGAATATGGCCGCACTCGCCAGCAGCGTCTGCGTGACGAACGCCTGCGGCAGACCTCCGCCGGAGAACGGGCCGGGCGCCTGCGCAGCGCCGGCCACCGGCGTCAGCATCGCCGTCCCGTCAGTGCCCAGCAGCCACAGGGCGAACAGCCCCACGGCCGCGAAGGCAGCGAGCTTCACCAAAGACTCAAAGGCAATGGCGAGGATCATGCCGTGGTGGTGCTCCGTGGCGTCCACCCGGCGGGTGCCGAACAGGATGGCGAACAGGGCCAGCGCGCCGGCCACCACCAGTGCCGTGTCCAGCGCGGGCGCGGCATTGGTGTAGTCGCTGATGGTGTCGAAGCCTCCGACCACCGCCTTGAACTGCAGTGCGATGTAGGGGACGGAGCCGACGATGGCGATCACCGTCACCAGCACGGCGAGGCTCCTCGCCTTGCCGTAGCGGGCCGCGATGAAGTCGGCGATGGAGGTCAGGTTCTGGCGCTTGCTGATGGCGGTGATGCGCCGGATGACGCCCCAGCCGAACAGGAACACGAGCGCGGGGCCGAGGTAGATGGGCAGGAAGCTCCAGCCCTGCTGGGAAGCGCTGCCGACGGCGCCGTAGAAGGTCCACGACGTGCAGTAGACCGCCAGCGAGAGACTGTAGATCAGCGGCCCCGCCCAGGGCCCGTAGCGGCGCACGTCCACCCGGTCGCCCCAGGACGCGATGGCGAACAGCAGCGCCACGTAGGCCACCGACAGCGCAACGAGCAACCACCAGCTGATCAAATGCCCATTCCCCCCGCCTGCCGCGGCCGTCGGGGCCGCCGCGAGAGCCGAGTCTAATACTAACGTCTTATCCCCGCGAACAGCCGCCTTTGCTAAGTTCGGTGCTCGGCAGGAACAGGCGGCAACACGCCACAGGGGGAAACATGTCCGACCGCAAGGCCTACTGGCGCCGGAATCTCAGACTCGTCGCAGTCTGCATGGTGATCTGGTTCGTCGTCTCCTACTTGTTCGGGATCATCCTGGTGGAGCCCCTGAACAACATCCGCATCGGCGGCTACAAGCTCGGCTTCTGGTTCGCGCAGCAGGGCTCCATCTACGTCTTCGTGGCGCTGATCTTCTTCTACGCCAGGCGGATGAACAAGCTGGACCGCGAGTTCGGCTTGCAGGAAGACGAATAGGAGCCCGCCATGACACTGCAGACACTCACCTACCTCGTGGTCGGCGCCACCTTCGCGCTCTACATCGGCATCGCCATCTGGGCGCGGGCCGGCACCACCAAGGATTTCTACGTGGCCGGCGGCGGCGTGCACCCCATCTCGAACGGCATGGCGACCGCCGCGGACTGGATGTCCGCCGCCTCGTTCATCTCCATGGCCGGCCTCATCGCCTTCATGGGCTACGGCGGTTCCGTCTTCCTGATGGGCTGGACCGGCGGCTACGTGCTGCTCGCCATGCTGCTGGCGCCCTATCTGCGCAAGTTCGGCAAGTTCACCGTGCCCGAGTTCATCGGTGACCGCTATTACTCGCGCACGGCGCGAATCGTGGCGGTGATCTGCCTCATCGTCGCCTCCATCACCTACGTGATCGGGCAGATGAAGGGCATCGGCGTTGCCTTCTCCCGCTTCCTCGAGGTGGACTACGACCTGGGCCTCGGCATCGGCATGGCCATCGTCTTCTTCTACGCGGTGATGGGCGGCATGAAGGGCATCACCTACACCCAGATCGCCCAGTACTGCGTGCTGATCCTGGCCTACACCATTCCGGCCATCTTCATCTCGCTGAATCTCACCGGCAACCCCATCCCCCAGCTCGGGCTGGGCGCCACGATGGCCGGCTCGGAGACCTTCCTGCTGGACAGGCTGGATCGCATGGTGACGGATCTGGGATTCGCCGAGTACACGACCAACGCCCGGCTCAGCCTGCTGAACATGTTCATGTACACGATGTCGCTGATGATCGGCACGGCCGGGCTGCCCCACGTGATCATCCGCTTCTTCACCGTGCCGAAGGTGAAGGACGCGCGCTCCTCCGCCGGCTGGGCGCTGGTGTTCATCGCCATCCTCTACACCACGGCACCCGCCGTCGCCGCCATGGCGCGCCTGAATCTCATGGAGACCATGGAGCCGAAGGAGGGCCAATACCTGGTCTACGAGGAGCGACCCAGCTGGTTCAAGAAATGGGAGGCCACCGGCCTGCTGGACGTCACCGACAAGAACGACGACGGACGCATCCGCTACTCAGCGGACCCGCAGCTGAACGAGCTCACCAAGGTGGACAACGACATCATGGTGCTGGCCAACCCGGAGATCGCGAAACTGCCGAACTGGGTCATCGCCCTGGTCGCCGCGGGCGGCCTGGCGGCGGCGTTGTCGACGGCAGCCGGACTGCTGCTCGCCATCTCCTCGGCCATCTCCCACGATCTGCTGAAGGGCGTATTCATGCCGCAAATCACGGAGCGCCAGGAACTCAGGGCCAGCCGCATCGCCATGGCCGGGGCCATCGTGGTGGCCGGGTACCTGGGCTTCAACCCGCCCGACTTCGCCGCGGGGACCGTGGCGCTGGCCTTCGGGCTCGCGGCCTCCTCCATCTTCCCCGCACTGATGATGGGCATCTTCAGCCAGCGCATGAACAAGGAAGGCGCCATCGCGGGCATGGTGAGCGGCCTCGGCGTCACGCTGCTGTACGTGTTCCAGCACAAGGGCATCATGTTCATCCCGGGCACCGAATACCTGGGCGGCATGCCCGAGAACTGGTTCTTCGGCATCGAGCCGAACGCCTTCGGCGCCGTCGGTGCCGTCGTCAACTTCGCCGTCGCCTTCGCGGTGTCGCGGGTCACGGCCGCGCCGCCGGAGCACATCCAGCACCTGGTGGAGGACATCCGGGTGCCGAGCGGCGCAGGAGCGGCGACCGGGCACTGACGCACGAGTGCCCGCACGGGAAGGGGCTCCGCGCGGAGCCCCTTTTCTTTTAAGCTGTCGAGAACCGCACCCGCGGCAGCCACCGGAGCGAGACGATCATGTGGAAGAACTGGCACGTCGTGGCCGCGCTGCTGGTGGCACCCGTCCTCGCCATCCTCGCCTGGTTCGCGGTGGACCGGTTCGTGGCCGAGCGCCCCGAGGCCGCGAAGCCGGGACAGGACTATCCGCTGGTGGCGAAGTCGAACTGCCGCTGGCCCAGCGGCGCCTGCGACCTGGTCAACGAGTCCTTCGCCCTGACGCTGACGCCGGCGGCGCTGGACGCCACGGCGCTCCGGCTTCGGATCGAGTCGCGCTTCCCCCTGTCCGCGGCCACCGTGGGGCTCGCCCCGGCCGCCGGCGTCTCCTCGGACCCCGTGGCGTTCTCTCAGGGAGGCGACGACGCCAGAGTGTGGTCGGGCAGGCTGCCGGCACCGCGGGGCGAGGGCGCGGTGCTGCAGGTCGTCGTGAGCGCCGAGGGCAGCCGCTATTTCGCCGAGGTTCCGGTCGTCTTCCTGACCGGCGAGTAGGATCCCCGCCGCGGCGCCCGCCCGGCGGTCGGCCCACAACCCGGCTGTCAGAAGGTAGGATAGGCCCCCTCCGCCGTTCGTCGGCGTCGATTCCGTTCTCGCAAAGGGGAGCACCCGGATGAGTCAACCCGAACCCGCCGCCGGCACGCCCGGCAAGACCTTCTTCGGCCACCCCGCCGGCCTGGGCACGCTGTTCTTCACCGAGTTGTGGGAGCGCTTCAGTTATTACGGCATGCGTGCGCTGCTCGTGCTGTTCATGGTCGCGAGCATCGCCGAGGGCGGGCTGGGTTTCGACGACGCCACCGCCACCGCCATCTACGGCCTGTACACGGCCGGCGTGTATCTCGCCGCGCTGCCCGGCGGCTGGCTCGCCGACCGGGTGTTCGGCCAGCAGGATTCCATCTGGTACGGCGGCATCATCATCGCGGCGGGCCATATCGTGCTGTCGCTGCCCGGCTTCGGGCTCGTGGGCGAGGCCTACGGCTTCTTCTTCGGGCTGATCCTGATCGTGGTCGGCACGGGACTCCTGAAGCCGAATATCTCCAGCTGTGTCGGCGAACTCTATCCGGAGGGCGGCGCCCGCCGGGACGCAGGCTACGTGCTCTACTACATGGGCATCAACCTGGGCGCCTTCCTGGGCCCGCTCATCTGCGGCTTGCTGCGCGTCAACATGGGCTGGCACTGGGGATTCGCAGCCGCCGCGGTGGGCATGATCGCGGGCCTGGTGGTCTACCGGGCCACCCAGAAGCACCTGGGCGACTTCGGCAGGCAGCCGTTCCCGACTCCGCCCGGCGACGAGCGCAAGGTGCGCAATCTGAAGCTGGCCATCTACGTGGCGACGGCGGCGCTGTTCCTGCTCGCGGTACTCGGCCTCGAGGGCCTGATCGCCTTCGATGCCGTCAGTCTCGCCGCCACCACCGTCTACGTGATCGTGGCCGTCGCCGTGCTGTTCTTCGGCCGCGTGCTGCTCGACCCGAAGCTCACCCGGCTGGAGCGCAACCGCACCATCGTGCTGGTGGCGTTGTTCATCGGCGCCGCGCTGTTCTGGTCCGGCTTCGAGCAGGCGGGCTCCTCGCTGAACCTGTTCGCCGAGCGCTACACCGCGCGGGAGATGCTCGGCCTCGTGATCCCGCCGGAGGTGTTCCAGTCGCTGAACCCGCTCTACATCCTGATCCTGGCGCCGTTCTTCTCCGCGCTGTGGATCAACCTCGGCCGGCGCAACCTGGATCCTTCCATCCCGCTGAAGTTCGCGCTGGGCTTCCTGCAGCTCGGCATCGGCTTCGGCTTCATGTGGTTCGCCGCCTCGCTGATCCAGGACGGCGGCAAGGTGCTGCCCGTCTGGCTGCTGATGACCTATCTCTTCCATACCACCGGCGAGCTGTGCCTCAGCCCCATCGGGCTGTCGGCCACCTCCAAGCTCGCGCCGCGCAGCTACTACAGCCAGATGATGGGTATGTGGTTCTTCGGCGCCGCGCTGGGCAACCTGCTGGCCGGCCTGCTCGCCGGTGAGTTCCGTGGCGACAACGTGGCCGAGTTCCCGGAGCGCTACCGCCAGATCGTGATCTTCTGCACGGTCGTCTTCATCGGCTTCCTGATCGCCACGCCGTGGCTGAAGAAGATCGCCGCGCTCGACCAGGTGGAAGACGAAGACGCCCGCTACACCCGGGAGGACGAGCCCGGCGCCTTCGACGCCGACGTACCCACCCACACCGACGACCGTCCCCGCTGAAGGAGGCCTCATGCTTCGCCGTCTGACACTATCGTTCGCCCTCGTACTGCTCGCCGCCGGCTGCGGCGGCCCGGCCACGGAGGAGGACAGCGCCCCGGCGTCTGCGGCCGCGGCTCCGGAGGAGACCGCCGCGCCGGCGGCAGAAGCCGGCGCCGGGACGCCGTCCGAGCGGCTGGACCGCCTGTTCGCCGAGCACTGGGATGCCTGGCTGGAACTCAACCCGGTGCAGGCGACCTTCCTTGGCGATCACCGCTGGGACGACCGCTGGCCGGTCAGCATCTCGCCGGCGCATATCCGGGCGGAGCGGGAACTGCTCGAGCGCAGCCTGGCGGCCGCCGAGGCCATCCCGGCGGATGCACTCGATGCCGACCGGCACCTGAGCCGGGAGCTGTTCCTCTACGAGCTTCGCGACGAGCTGGCCGGCTACGCCTTCCCCCGCGAGCTGACGCCGGTCAACCAGTTCTACAACCCGGCCAACCGCCTGGCGATGCTCGGCTCCGGCAAGGGGCCGCAGCCGTTCGAGACGGCCGCCGACTACGAGGAATTCCTGGGCCGCATCGACGGCTTCGGCGACTGGGTGGACCAGGCCATCGTCAACATGCGCAAGGGCATGGACGCCGGCATCGTGCAGCCGGCCATCCTGATGGAGCGCACACTGCCCCAGCTCGAGGCCCACATGGTCGACGAGCCTGCGGAGAGCCTGTTCTACGGCCCCGTGGCCGAGTTTCCGGACACGGTGGCGGAGGAGGAACGGGACCGGCTGCGCGAGGCCTACGCCACCGCGATCACGGAGCGGCTCGTACCCGCCTACGCACGCCTGCACGCCTTCATCCTCGACGAGTACCTGCCGGCCGCGCGGGACTCCGCCGGGCTGGGCGCACTGCCCGGCGGCGAGGACTGGTACGCCTGGCTGGTGCGCCACCACACCACCACCGACCTGACGCCGGACGAGATCCACCGCATCGGGCTGGGCGAGGTGGAGCGGATCCACGGCGAGATGAGGGCCATCCAGGAAGAGGTGGGCTTCGAGGGCGACCTGCAGGACTTCTTCGAGCACCTGAACACGGACCCCCGTTTCTACTTCGAGTCCCGGGAGGAGATGGTGGCCGCCTACGAGGCGCTGCGGGACAAGGCCGACGCGGCGGCGCCGCGGCTGTTCAGCCGCATCCCCGAGGCGGACTACGAGATCCGGCCCGTGGAACGCTACCGGGAGCAGTCGGCGGCCAAGGGCTCCTATCAGCGCCCGTCCGCCGACGGCAGCCGCCCGGGTATCTTCTACCTCAATACCTGGCGGCCCGAGGCACGGCCCCGCTGGGCCGCCGAGTCGCTGTTCCTGCACGAGGCGGTGCCGGGACATCACTTCCAGCGCTCCTCCAACCTGGAGCTGGAGGACGTGCCGGACTTCCGCCGCCACGGCGGCGTGACGGCCTTCGCCGAGGGCTGGGGCCTGTACGCGGAGTCCGCGCCGGTGGGCGAGGCGATGGGTTTCTATGAGGACCCGTACCAGCGCTTCGGCCAGCTGAACGCCGAGCTGTGGCGGGCCATCCGCCTGGTGGTGGATACGGGACTGCACGCCAAGGGCTGGAGCCGGGAGGAGGTGCTGGAGTACATGTACGCCAACTCGGCGGTCCTGGAAACCCGGGCGGTCTCCGAGGCCGAACGCTTCATGGCCATCCCCGGCCAGGCGCTGGCCTACAAGATCGGCCAGCTGAAGATCCTGGAGCTGCGCCGCCGCGCCGAGGCCGCACTCGGTGACGACTTCGACATCCGTGCGTTCCACGCGAAGGTGCTGGAGGAAGGCGACCTGCCGCTGGACATCCTCGAGGCCCGCATCGACGCCTGGCTGGCGGAGGAGACGGCGACCTGATGCCGAGCCGCCGGCAGTTCCTCGTCCGGGCGGGCGGCGCACTCCTCGCCGCCGCATGGCCCCTGGCGGGCAGTGCCGGCGGCCGCAGCGTCATCGTGCTGGGCGCCGGCCTCGCGGGCCTGCATGCCGCGCGGCTGCTGGAGCGGCGCGGTTGCACGGTCACCGTGCTGGAGGCGCGGGACCGGGTCGGCGGCCGGGTCCGCACGCTGGACGAGCTGCCCGGCGCGCCCGAGGCCGGCGCCAACATCTTCGGCCCGAACTACGGCCGGGCGATCGGAGCCGCCCGGGAGCTCGGGGTGCCGCTGACCGCGTCGCCCCGCGACGCGGAGACCGGCCTCATCCTGGACGGCCGCATCGTCGACCGCGCGAACTGGCCGGACTCGCCGCTGAACACCCTGCCGCCGCCGCTGCGCGAGGTCACGCCGGACCGGCTCGCCGGCGCCCTGCTGCGCGGCAATCCGCTGCAGACCTCCACCCACTGGCGCGCGCCGGCGGCGCGGCAGTGGGACGTATCCGCGGCGGCGTTCTTCCGCGAACGCGGGCTCGACGACACGGCGCTGGCCTGGATCGAGGCCAACAACAGCTACGGCAACCGGCTCGAGGACACCTCGCTGCTCGCCCTGTACCGGGTGGGCGAGAGCATCGGCCGGGCCATTACCATGGCGCGGGGCGCCGGCCTGCCGTCGCTGCACGTGGCGGCCGGCAACCTGCGGCTGCCGGAGGCGATGGCGGACTCCCTCACCGCGCCGGTGCGGCTCGGCGAGCGGGCGCTCGCGGTCCGGCAGAGCGCGGCCGAGGTGGTCGTGGAATGCGAGAGCGGCGCGACGTACCGGGCGGACGCGCTGATCTGCGCCCTGCCCGCCACCGCCGTGCGCCGGCTCCGGTTCGAGCCCGCGCTGCCACAGGCCGCGGCCGACGCGTTCCGGCAGGTGCACTACCACAAGATCACCCAGGCCCATCTGCTGGCCGCCGAGCCGTTCTGGGAGGAAGCCGGCGGGCCCGCCAGCTGGTGGACGGACAGCCCCCTGGGCCGGGTCTTCGCCTGGCCCGCGCCGAACGAGGCGGGCAGCCACAACCTCACGGTCTGGATCAACGGCGACGACTGCGACCGCTACGCGGGCATGGACGAGGAACAAGCGGGCGCGGCGATCCTCGCGGAGTTCGAGCGGCTGATCCCCGGCGCCCGTGGCGCGGTGTCGGTGGGCAGGGTGGTGCGCTGGGCGGAGGAGCCGTTCAGCGAGGGCGCCTGGGCCATCTGGCGGCCGGGGGAGATCACGGCAGGGATGCCGGCACGACTCGCCGGGACGCACGGCCGGGTGTCTTTCGCCGGCGAACACACGGGAGTGTCCTACTCGGGCATGGAGGGCGCAATGGAATCCGCCGACCGCGCCGTGCTCGAGACGCTGAGGCGACTGGCATGAACGGCCGCCCCGCTCTCCGTGGATCGCGCCGGCGGCTGTTGCGCGGATCGTTGTGCTCATTGTTACGCCGATCGTTACGCCGATCGTTACGCCGAACGGCAGCCATGCTCGGCCTCGCCGCCTGCACGCTGCTGGCGGGCTGCGGCGAGCGCGCGCCGGTGGCGGCCGACGGCGATGCTGCCGACCCGACCGCGCGGGACGCGTCCCCGCGCGTGCTGACCGGCGCGGACCTCTGGCTGGCGTGCCAGGGCTGCCACAGCATCGATGCCGGCGAGCCCCACCGGGTGGGACCGAACCTGTACGGCATCGTCGGCGCGCCGGCGGCGAGCCGGCCGGGCTATACCTATTCGGAAGCGTTGACCGGTTCCGGCATCACCTGGAGCCCGGGGCTGCTGCGCGGCTATGTCATGAACGCGGAATCCATGGTGCCCGGCACGTGGATGGCCTACCGGGACGTCATGACGCCGGGGGAGTTGGACCGCCTGGTGGACTACGTCGTGGAACGCGCCGCCGGCGCGGAGGATGAAGAGGGCCGCGGCGACTAGCGGCTGTCGCCGACGTCCACACCTCCCGGCGTGCCGGCCTCTTCGCCGGCGCCGGCCGTAAAGCGGATATCGGCATACCACGCGGTCATCGACCCGCCGGCATCGTCGGCGTCGGTCATGATGGCGATGCCGTCCAGGGTGTCGATTTCCTCGCCGAAGGCCTCGCGCCAGTCGGCGCGGACGTCGCGCACGTGGCCGACCCACTCACCGGCTTTCGCCTCGCCCGCATTCACGGCCAGCATCTGCACGTTGTCGCCGGCGTAGGCATTCGGCCAGCGCGACCCCGGCGGCTGCGCGCTGGACCAGACGTAGTTCAGCGCCCGGGTGCGCCAGAACGCGAGCCCGCCGCGGCGCACCACGTAGATGCGGGCCGGGTAATCGTCGCCGGACTTTGCCGTCTCGTCGATGCCCTCGCCGTAGGTGCCCTCCACCCGCCAGCGCCAGCGCAGATACGGCGTCTCGGCCAGATCGATCTCCGTGCGCCGGTACAGCGCACTGGCCGTACCGTCGGCCTCGGCCCGCACCGCGGCCTGCCTGTCGGTCGCCACCACCCGGTAGTCCGTGTTGCCGACGAAGCTGCGCTCCTCCCAGCCGTCGAGGCCGCGGCCGAAATCGCCTAGGACGTTCTGCTGGGCGGCGACGGCCGCGCAGCCGGCCAGCGC
This sequence comes from Lentisalinibacter orientalis, assembly GCF_040706535.1. NCBI lineage: Bacteria > Pseudomonadati > Pseudomonadota > Gammaproteobacteria > Woeseiales > Woeseiaceae > Lentisalinibacter > Lentisalinibacter orientalis. Next base: position 850,911 of record NZ_JAPDRJ010000001.1, on the reverse strand, counting down.
CAGGGCAAGTACCGCGGCGCGTCCGTGCCGCGGGGTCGGTTGCCCGGGGCGTGCCGGCACCGGTCAGGCCGCGCGCTCGTCGGCCCCGGGGTGTGCGGCCGCGTAATCGGCCAGCACCCGGGCCACGCAGGCCGTGACTCGCTTGCCGGTGGCGATATGCAGGAACTCGTTCGGCCCGTGGGCATTGGACTGGGGACCGAGTACCCCGGTCACCAGGAACTGGGTCTCGGGGTACTTCTCGCCCAGCATGTTCATGAACGGGATGGAGCCGCCCTCGCCCCGGTAACAGACGGGCCGGCCGAAGAAGGCCTCGGAGGCGGCCTCCAGGCTCTGCGCGAGCCAGGGCGCCGGCACCGGCGCGGCCCAGCCGCTGCCGGGTCCCTCGATGTCGAAGACCACTTTCGCGCCGTGCGGCGGATCCGCCTCCAGTATCTCCTTCAGCCGCCGGGCGGCCGCCGGCGCATCGACCGTGGGCGGCAGGCGCAACGACAGCTTCAGCGTGGTGTGGGTCCGCAGCACGTTGCCCGCGCTGGCGGCCTCGGGCAGGCCCTCCGCGCCCACCACCGACAGCGCCGGGCGCCAGGTGTTGTTCACTACCAGTTCGGCGACGTCGTCGGTGACCGGGCCGGTGCCGTCCGCGTACGGGAAGCTCCGCCAGACCTCGTCGCCGAGCACCTCGGCGGCGCGGCGCACCTGCTCCAGGCGCTCGCCCTCGGGTTCCGCCAGGAACTCCGGCGCGTTTATCTCACCGGTCTCGGCGTCCTCGATACGCCCGAGCAGCGCCCGGGCGATGCGGAAACTCGAGGGCACGATGCCGCTGGCCGTGCCCGAGTGCACGCCCTCGGTGAGCACGTCCACGCGCAGGTCGCCCACCACGATGCCGCGCAGCGAGGTGGTGACCCAGAGCTGGTCGTAATTGCCGGCGCCGGAATCCAGACACACGATCAGGCCCGGCGTGCCGATGCGCTCGCTCAGGTGATCGAGATAGGCGGGCAGGTCCGGGCTGCCGCTCTCCTCCGAGCCCTCGATCAGCACGATGCAGCGGGGATGCGGGATGCCCTGCCGCTGCAGCGCCTCGATGGCGGCGAGCGAGCCGTAGGCGGCGTAGCCGTCGTCGGCGCCGCCACGCCCGTAGAGCCTGCCGTCCTCGATCACCGGCTTCCAGGGGCCGAGGTCGTCGCGCCAGCCGGTGAACGGCGGCTGCTTGTCCATGTGCCCGTACAGGAGCACGGTCTCCTCCGTGGCGCCCGGGATCTCCATGTAGAGGAGCGGCGTCCTGCCCTCCAGCCGCAGGATCTCCCAGGTCATCCCCTCGATGTCCCGGGCCGCACACCACTCGGCGATGTGATCCATGGCCCGGTCGATGTGACCGTTCGCCTGCCATTCCGGGTCGAACAGCGGCGACAGGGCGGGGATGGTGATGTAGTCCTCCAGCGACGGGACGATCTCGGCGTCCCACACGGAGTCGACGAATTCCGTTGTTCTCGCGGTGTCCATGATCCTCTTCCCCACCGGTCTGTTGCTGCGATGTTCCGGCCGGCAGAATATCATGCGCCACGGCACACTGCGGTTGGGAGAGGCCATGCGCCGCCTGCTGAAATTTCTGCACACGATGAGCACCATCGGCATCACCGGCGGACTGGCCGCCTACATGCTCGTGCTCGCGACCGCGCCGCCGGTGGAGTCGCTGGAGGCCTATGCGGCGATGCGCGAGAGCCTGGCCATGCTCTCCAAGTGGCTGATCATGCCCTCCATGCTGATCGTCGTCCTGAGCGGGCTGCTGGCCATCGCCGCCCACTTCCCGTTCGCCGAGGCGCCCTGGGTGTGGGCGAAGGCGCTGGCCGGCATCCTCGTGTTCGAATCCACGCTGATGGCCATCGACGGCCCGGCCCAGCGGGCGGCGGAACTGAGCGAGAAGGCGCTGGGCGGCGAGATCGCCCCCGCCGAACTCGCCGGACTCGTCAGCGACGAGTGGGGCGCCTGGTGGATACTGCTCGCGCTGTTCACGGCCAACGTGATCCTCGCCATCTGGCGGCCGCGGTTCGGGCTGAAGGGCAAGTAGGGCGGAGGCTCGGGATGGAACGGGAACGCTGGCTCAGGATCAAGGAGATCTACCGCGAGGCGCTGGATTGCCCTGAACCCGAGCGCGCGGCGTTCGTGCGCGAGGCCTGCGGCGGCGACGAGGCGCTGGCCACCGAGATACTGGCGCTGCTGGAGACCGCCGGCGGCGCGACGGAGGCGCTCGGCGGCATAGTGGGAGACATCGTGGGCGACGTCGCCGGCGCCGCTGCGCCGGGCTGGTGGAGCGGCTCCGCCGCCGGCGAGCGCATCGGACCGTATCGCCTGCTCGACGTCATCGGCGAAGGCGGGATGGGCCAGGTCTATCTCGCCGAACGCGCGGACGACGAGTTCGAGCAGCGCGTCGCCATCAAGATGGCCAACTGGCTGCGCGCCAGCCCGCAGGTGATCGAACGCTTCCGCGTGGAGCGGCAGATACTCGCCAACCTCGAGCACCCGAACATCGCCCGCCTGCTGGACGGCGGGCGCACCGAGGCCGGCGTGCCCTACATCGTCATGGAGTACGTGGACGGCGTCTCCATCGTCGACTACGCGGCCACGCGTTCGCTCGACCAGCGTCTCGACCTCTTCCTCGCCATCTGCGACGCGGTGCAGTACGCCCACCGCAAACTCGTGGTCCATCGGGACATCAAGCCCTCGAACATCCTGGTGGGCGCGGACGGTGTGCCGAAACTGCTCGACTTCGGCATCGCCAAACTGCTGGACCCGGCGGACACCGAGCCGCTGACCCGGGCCGAGGCGCGCATCATGACGCCGGAGTATGCGAGCCCCGAGCAGCTGAGCGGCCAGCCGGTCACCACCGCCACCGACGTCTACGGCCTCGGCATGATCCTGTATCGGCTCATGGCCGATGCGCTGCCCTTCGATCTCGCCTCCCGCACCTCACCCGAGATCCGCGACATCGTCTGCCACACGGAACCGGTCCTGCCGAGCCGGGCCGCGGCGGCAGCAGGCAAGCCGGAGCGGGCCAGCCGCCTGAGAGGCGACCTGGACAACGTGATCATGATGGCGCTGCGCAAGGACCCGCAGCGCCGCTACGCCACGGTGAAGGAGCTCGCGGACGACATCCGCAACTACCGGGCCGATCAGCCGGTGCGCGCGCGGGGCGACGGCTGGGCCTATCGCACGGGGAAATTCCTGCGCCGCCACCGCGCGGCCGCGGCGGCGGTGGTGGTCGTCGTCGGCGCCATCGCCGCGCAGACGGTCTTCTACACCCAGCGGCTCGCCGAGGAGCGCGATTCCGCGGTGCGCGAGCGGCAGGTCGCCGAGAACACCACCGAGTTCCTGGTGGACCTGTTCGAGGTGTCGGATCCGGCCACCGCCCGGGGAGAGACGGTCACGGCGCGGGAGATCCTGGACCGGGGCGCCGTGCGCATCCGCGAGGAGCTCACGGACGGGGACGACGTGCGCGCACGCATGCTGCAGACCATCGGCCGGGTCTACGAGCGCCTGGGCCTGTACGAGGACGCCAGGCAACTCATGGAGGAGGCCGTACTGCTGAACCGCGAGCTGCTGGAGCCGCAGGACCGCCGCTTCATCGATTCCCTCAACGAGCTCTCCTGGCTGCACTACCGCCGCGAGGACTGGTCCGCCGCGCAGCAGCTTGCCGAGGAGGCGCTCGCGCTGCAGCGCTCGGCCAGCGGCGGCGACACCCCGGAGATGGCACGCTCCCTGAACCTGCTCGGCACCATCACCTACTACCTGGACGACTACGAGGGCTCCATCGGCTACTACCGGCGTGCTCAGGCCGTACTGGATGCCCCGGAGTGGCGCGACAGCGAGCTGCGCGGCACGACGCTCAATCACCTGGGCATCGTCTACTCCACCCTCTCCCGCTTCGACGAGGCCGAGGCCGTGTACCGGGAATCGCTGGAAATTCGCCGCCGCGTGCTCGGCGAGGACCACCCGGACACGGCCACCGCCTACGTCAACCTGGGCGCGCTCTATGCCAACATGAACCGCTACGACGACGCCCTGGAATACGCCAACCGCGGCCTGGAGATCGACCGCAGGACCAAGGGCGACGACCACGTGGACGTGGCCTTCGACCTCAACCTGCTCGGCAGCATCGAGGTCCAGCGAGGCAACCTGGAACGAGCTCTTGACCATGCACTGGAGGCGGCGGCCATCTGGCGCACCGCGGCGGGGCCCACGCACTCCCGCTACGCCCGCGCGCTGGACCAGCTCGCCGACGTCTATCGGCGGCTCGGGCGCCTCGACGAGGCGCAGGAGAGCGGGCGGCAGGCGCTGACGATATTCCGGGACGAGTACGGCGCGGATCACACACTGACCTCGAATGCCCACTACACCCTGGGCCTGATCTATACCGACGGGGGCGACCCCACGGCGGCACGCGAGCAGCTGCAGCGTGCCCTCGACATCCGGGTGCAGGCCTTCGGCGAGTCGCATCGGGAAGTCTGGAACGCAATGCACCGGCTGGCGAAGCTGGACCTGGACGCCGGCGATGCGGCCGCCGCGCTCGCCCGGGCCGAACAGGCCATCGCCCTGATCGAGGGCGCGGGACTCACCGAGCTGGATATCTACGAGTGGCTAAGCGGGCTGCGCGAGGCGAGCCTCGCTGCGCTGTGAGGCGGCACTCTGACGCTCGCCCGACAATACTCCGTCAGTCAGATCCGGCCGGCGGCTCCACGACCCACTCCGGGTCCTCGAACTCGCCGATCACGCGGATGTCCACGTGTTCGGCCTCCGCCGAGATGATCTCCTGCACCCGCTCGTTCGGTGTGGACTCCATCGCGTCCCGCGCCTCCTTGGACTCCCACCTGGCGATGGCGAGCAGCACGTGCGGGTCGTCGATCTTGCGGTGCAGCCGCGTACCGCGAGCGCCGGTCGCCCGCTGGATGATGCGGCTGGCGCGTACCCAGGCGTCGGCGTACTGCTCGGCGGTGTAATGGGGCCTGATGTGGACCTCGAAGACGAAGATCATGGCGGGGTGCTCCGGCTGGCTGCATGCCGTCACCGTAGCGCGCGCGTCCCCGCCTGCCAACGGACCGGCGCTGCGGCAGTGGCCATTGCCATTGCCATTGCCGGCGCACCGACCCGTTCAGTCGCTCAGGAGTCCGTGCCCGCGAACAGCTTCCACAGGGTCGCCTGATCCGGGAAGCCCGTGGGCTCGTAGCCGATGCTCGCCTGGTAGGACTGCACGGCCTCCAGGGTCGCGGCGTCGTAGTTGCCGGAGGCCGGCCCGTCGTAGTGCCCGCCCTCGCTCAGGCGGGCCTGCATGCGGGCGACCGTCTCCCGGTACAGCCGGGTCGCCTTCCCGTCCACGCGCACGTTCAGGATCGGCGAGGCCTCGCGCAGGCGCTGCTCGCGCAGCTGCTCCGCGATGGAACTCACCACGGTGAACAGGCGGTGTTGCGGGTTGTCCTCGCAGTGCCCCTCGATGACCGTGACCAGCAGCTCCGTGGACTGGAACGTGGTGATGTCGTAGGTGGACTCGGAGAGCTGGTTGTAGGCCGTGATGTAGCCGTCGATCCAGCCGCCCATCATCACGTAGGCATCCGAAGCGGCCCCTTTCTCGGCGAGGAAGGTCGCACAGTCGACGACGCCGGCGCCGCGCACGGCGTGACGTGCCTCGTCGTCGCCGGCGAAGGCCGGCCCCGTGGCGAGCAGCCCCAGCGACAGATACAGAATCGCGAGTTTCATGCCAGTGCTCCTCCGTTTGCAGAAATAGTCTCCGGTTCCGCCACGGACCGCCGGCGATTGGCAGCGACGGCCAGCAGCAGCAGGCCCAGCAACAGCAGGCCGAGCGAACCGGGCTCGGATACGGCCGTGGCCTCACCGACGCTCACGAGGAAAGAGGAGGCCTGGTACTCACTGAAACCGCCCAGGCCGAAATCGAGATCGAACAGCGACAGTCGGCCGATATCGAACTCCTCGACCAGCGAGCCGAGGCCCCAGGAACGGTTGAACGTGTAGTCGCCTAGGATGCCCAGATCCTTGCCGATGGAGATGCCGAAGGTCAGGAGGTCGATCTCGAGCAGCCCGTTGATGTCCAGCAACAGCTCGTTCAGGAAGCCGGCGACGTTGCGCTGGCCTTCGTAGCCGAGGTAGAAGGTGGGCGTCACCAGCGTCTCGCCGAGCCCGAACATGAAGTCCGGCAACGCGTTCCATTCTAGCCCGCCGACGAAGTCGACCATCTGTCCGAGATAGTCCACCGGCCGCGAAAAGGCGAGATCCACCATCAGCGTGGGCGTCAGCGTGAACTCCTGGCGCAGGTCCAGCGCGGGGCCGAAGTCCACGTCGACGAAGTCCCAGCTGGCGGAGCCGAAGCCCAGGTCCAGCGAGCCGCCGTACAGGTTCTGGGTGGCGCCCTGGGTGGCGACGAGGGAGACCAGGTTGTCGAAGTCGAGCGTCAGGTTGATGAGATCGTCCTGGCCGCTGGCGAACAGGCTCGTGCCGTCGGTGCCGTCGTAGCTGGCGTTCGGCTGGGGCAGGAACAGATCCACCTCGGCGAGTCCGCCGGCCAGCGGGATGTCTTCGGCCGGCAGCCCGGTCGGCAGCGAGACGCCGCCGGCGCCGAGCACCGCCTCCAGCAAGGGGTTGCCGCCGAACCACTCGATGCCGCCCTCGCCGTCCTCGTTGAACGAGACGATGGGCAGGTCGGGGTTCACGTTCATGCTGGCATTGATGGGGACGCAGCCGCCGATGCAGGCCTCGCCGCTGATGCCGGCGTAGATGTCGAACACGAGACCCGAGGTGAGCACGATGGTCGGGAACTGACTGGTGAGGTCGTCGCCGGTGAGATCGGCGGTCGGGTTCAGGTTCACCAGCCCGCCGTTCGCGCCGGCCTCGATCGCATCCGGGATCGTTGCCGTCACGTTGTCGAAGCCCACGGCCGCGTCGACGGAACCGCTGTCGATGGTGACGCCGAACTCGAAGCCGACCCGGCCGTCCGTCGCCAGCGTAACCTCCGCGCCGACAGGCACGGCGGGAACCGGATTCGAGATGGTCCGGGACGGCGCGTCACCGAGACCCGGGATGCCGATTGCGCCGTTGATACAGACGTCGCGGGAAAGTCCGGTTGCCGTGCAGCCGGCGAGCGCCAGCGACCAGGTCGTGTACAGCGGATTCGTGATGGTCCCGCCGGTGCCCGGGAAGTTGTTGATACTGCCGAACGACGTGCTCTCGTCCCATTCCAGGCCGAAGAAATACTCCTCGTCCAGCTGGAACGCCTCGCCCGGGCCCCACATGCTCTGGTCCTCGCTCTCGAAGCCGAGTGATCCCGGGTCGTAGATGGCGGGGTCCGCCCACGCTATCGAGGCCGTCGCGGCCAGTGCCCAGGTCGCGAGGCAGACGGCCATCCTGTTTATTGTTGTTTTCATCGCTACGCTCTCCCTACCGTTGTCGGTCGGCGGCGTCTTCCGCGCCGCCGGATCGGGGCGGCAGAGCGCCCCTTATCCTGTAAAGCAGGAAACGGAGGGAAAAGCGATCACGAAGGGTCGGCGGAACCTCGGGGCACGCCGCCGGAGGCCTGCTGCCCGTCCAGTGCGGCCAGCACGTCCACCCGTTCGGCGAACGCCTGCCGCCAGGCCTCGAGAATCTCGCGCCGGGCCAGGGCGGCGTCCTCGCGCAGCGCTTTCGCTTCCGCGGTCCGGCCGGCACCGGCCAGCGCCTCGGCCAGGGCGAGCCTCAGCTCCAGGATGCCGAGGTGGCCATCGTCGAGTTGTCGGCGCTCGAGCTCGAGAGCGCGCTCGAGCAGGGTGACGGCGGCGGGGGCATCACCGGCGGCGAGCTCGGTCCTGCCGAGCCAGCCCAGCGCCTCGGCAACGTAAGGGTGCTCGGGCCGGCCCAGCGCATTCTTCCCGTCGACCACCGACTGCAGCCGCTCGCGGGCGTCGGCGTAGTCCCCGGCGGCGAATGCCGCCCGTGCCACCGCGGTGCGCGAGCGCCAGGTGCTCGGTTGCTTCTCGCCCAGCGCGGCAATTCGGATCGCGAGCGCGCGCTCCATCAGCGCCCGCCCCTCGACGAGGCGGCCACGCTTCAGCGCCACGTTGCCACTGGCGATGAGTGTGGGCGCAAGGTCCGGGTTGTCGGGCGCGAGCGCGGCGTGCTGGATGGCGGCGGCGCGCTCGAGCACGGCCGCGGCGGGATCCAGCTCGCCCATCTCCTCCAGCAGGAACGCGTAACCGGTCAAAGAGAAGGCGAGCTCCGGGTGATCCGCGCCGACCGCCTCCACCTGGAGGAGGATCTGCCGCTCGAAGGTCTCCCGGGCGGCGACGAACTCGCCGAGCTGGTTGCGGGTGGTCGCCAGCGAGTAGAGCGTCAGCGGCAGGACAGCGTCTGCGCGGCCGACGCTCCGGATGCGCCGCTCGATGGACTCCTCGTAGGTCTCCGCCGCCTTGCGGTAATCGCCCATCTCGTAGAAGACGAGGCCGGTATTGTGCAGCGTGCTCGAGATGGCGGCGTCGTTCGGTGCGGGCTGCGCCTTCTGGATGCGCAGGATCTCCCGATAGAACCCGGCCGCCTGCTGCAGCTCGCCACGCTGCCAGTGGCACAGGGCGAGCGAGTTGATGCCCGGCGCGAGTGAAGCGTCGTCGGCATCCAGCAGCGCGTGGCGTATGTCGTAGGAGCGCTCGGCCCAGCGGCACATGGTCTCGTTGTCGCCCTCCGCATTCGCCACGGCCGAGAGCATGCTCGCGATCTGCGCCACGGGCATCGAGTTGCTGCCCTGTTCGCGCTCCCGTATCGCGAGGGAGCGCTCCAGCGAGGCCCGGGCGCCCGCATAGTCGCCGGTGATACGCAGGATCTTGCCCTGCACGTACAGCGCCATCGCCACGTCCGGGTGGTCGGCCGGGAGCCCCGCTGCCAGCAGGGCCAGCGCCTCGTCGATCAGCGTGCCGGCCTCCTCCGTGCGCCCGATCGACGAGTAGACGTCGGCGATGGTCGTGAGGAGCCGCCCCTGCACGCGGGGAGCGAGATCGGCATCGTCGCGGATGCGCTCGGCGCCCCGCCGGACGATGTGGTCGAGGGTGACCGTGCCGTCCTGACCGCGGTAGGGGTTGCGGGCGTCGAGCAGAGAGACCAGGAAATCGGCAGTCTGCTGGGCCGTCGTCCGCTCAGCGGCGAGCTGTGCCGTGTAGAAGGTCGTGAGCCCCACCACGGCCGCGAGCAGCGCGGCGGCGATGCCCACCGGCAGCCGGTGGCGGCGCAGGAACTTGCCGGCCACGTAACCGAAACTGTCGGGGCGCGCCTGCACGGGCAGGTTCGCGAGGTAGCGCCGCAGGTCGTCGGCGAACGCGGACACGGATTCGTAGCGGCGCTCCGGCTCCTTGCGCAGAGCCTTCAGCAGGATGACGTCGAGATCGCCCTTCAGCGCACGGCGCTGCCGCTCCACCCAGCGCTCGCTGCGGCCGCCCGTCCGGTGCTCGGCCTCGCGGGGCCGGTCGGAGGTCACGGCCGCACTGGGCCGCTCGGCGGGCGTGTACAGGATGGCGCGGGCGACGTCGGCGGGCCGCTCCGACGTCTCGGTGTAAGGCATCCTCCCGGTCAGCAGCCGATAGGCGAGCAGCCCGAGGCCGTAGACGTCCGCGGCGGTGGTGATCGGCTGACCGGCGATCTGCTCGGGGCTGGCGTACAGCGGCGTCATGATGCGCTGATCGGCACGGGTGAGATCGTTGCCCGCGGCGTCGTCGTCCAGCAGCTTCGCGATGCCGAAGTCGACGAGCTTCGGCACGCCCTGCCGGTCGATGAGGATATTGCTCGGCTTGATGTCGCGGTGGATCACGAGCTTGCGATGAGCGTACTGCACGGCATCGCAGACCTTCAGCAGCAGCCGCAGGATTCCCTCGTTGTCCGGCGCGTTGTCGCGGCAGTAGTGCTCGATGCTGACACCGTCCACGTACTCCATGGCGATGTAGGGCACGCCGTCGTCCAGCATGCCGCCGTCGATCAGCCGCGCGATGTTGGGGTGTTCCAGCGAGGCGAGGATGCGGCGCTCCTCCACGAATCGGGCGGTCGCCGCAGGATCCAGGCGGTGAGGCGGCAGGAGCTTTATCGCCGCCGTCTGCTCGAAGTCCGCGTCGACCCGATGGGCCAGGTAGACCGAGCCCATGCCGCCGTCTGCGATCTTGCGGCGGATACGCCACGCCCCGATCCGGCGTCCGTCCATGGAGGCGGCAAGACCGGGCTCCAGCGAGCCGGCTACCTCGCGGATGGCACTGCCGATATCCTCGGTCTGCTCACCGTCGTAAGCGAGCAGCTGCATGACTTCCTCGTACAGCGCCGCATCGCCCGCACAGGCCTCGCGCAGCCAGGCGTCGCGCTCCGACTCGTCGCGTTCGAGAGCGGATTCGAGCAAGGCGTTGATGCGCTGCCAGCGTTCCTGGTCGTCGGTCATGCGGGGCCCCCGCGTCAGGATCCTGCCCCTTATAGCAGCTTCGGGGCCCGGAAACGCTCACGCTTGCCCGCACGGCGGGCTCTATCCAGCCGCCGACGAGATCACCTGAGGCGAACGACTCGCCCGTGGAGTTCGCGGATGCGCTCGGAATTCGCCTGCAGCACCGGCGTCTGGCGGCGCAGCCAGAGTGCCCGCTCGTCCATGATGGAGGCCATGGTCTGCCAGCACATCATCGGATTGATGTCCCAGTCCCAGAGAATCTCCTCGAAGCGCTCCTCCGTGTCCCGGATGCCCCGGCGCGTCCGGCTCGCTTGCAGATCGTCCGGGAGATGGCTCTGCACGATCACGTCGGCGGGCCCTGAGAATTCCACGGAGAGAGGCCGGTCCGAGCCCGCCTCGTAGCGATCCAGGCTGTCGCGCAGGTCCCGCAACCAGGCGAGGCGGTCCTCCAGCGTCGCGATAGTCTGATCGACGTCCCGCTGGGGCATGCGCCAGACGCGCAGCGCCCGCGAGTAGATCTGCACAAGATCGGCGTAGTGCCACTGGTCGAAGATCTCGATGATCGCCTCCTCCCGTCAGGCGTCGTCAGCATCCGCCTCGGCGCGGCCGACGGCGTCGGAGCGGAATCGCCCGAGTCGATTCCCCCGGATATCGAAGACCTCGATGCCCGGGAAACGCCGCAGCACCCGTGCGAGCGTGCCGACGGGCACGTGGCTCACGCGTCGCTTTGCGGGCACCACGAGCAGAGCCAGCCCGTTCCAGCGCCGGATCAGGTGGGGCTCGGTCGAGAAATAGCGGTTGCTGCGGCTCACGGGATAGTTCTACCGCGTGCGGCCGCCTATGGCGACGGAGCAACCTCTGGAAATGCTGTGGAAATCGTGGGGTTCGCGCGGACTGTGCATCGAACCCGTTTCCGGGTCACTGGTCCCGGACAAAGTGTTAACCCTGTGTCCGGAACAAGGTGTAAACCATGTGATCGGAATGAACTAAGGAAGAATTGGCGGGCCCGGCAGGATTGGACAGCAGCTTCGCTGCCCTCGGTTCGAACCTGCGACCTCTGCCTTCGGAGCTCGCCTCTTCACTCCCAAGGTACTGAATTAATTAACACTATCCGGCGCGACGCTCATTGCATTTTCAGTACGGTTCAGGACTCTGCCGCACTCAGTCCCACAAATCTCCCACAGTCGGCACTTCGAGCGGGCGGTGCTGTAACTCTGGGTCGCTGGTCTTTGCTGAATCCAGGGCGTATCGGAGATGACGGACGTACGTACGGCGGCTTTGCTCCTGAAAGCAGCCCTAAGCTTGGGTTAAGTTATGATGTCGGGAGTCGACCCGAAGCGGACGTTAGATAGCTCTCTGGCCTGTACTCAATCCAGCGTCTGCCTGCTGGCTGTCGGCTTATCGGGACGACAGTAGCTTCTGTCCTAAAATCCAGCCGGCCAACCCGATATTGAATAGCAGAACAGAACCAGTGAAAGCCCACTTTGTGCTCGCAGGCGGGAAGACTTTATCGCCAACTCCGATCAGCACCAAGAGGCTCAGGCCAAGCAATAAACCGCAGGAAACTGAATCTCGGCGCAATTGTTGCTGGAGCCGACCGGTCAGAACGGCGATCAATTCAACGCCAGCCAGAATTAGGACTCCTACGAAGATCCAGCTCATAGTCTCCATAATTCTATATCCCTGTTCTTCGGCCAACTGCAGGCAATCATAGCTGCGGAGTCACGCGGGGTCACATTAACGATGTATGCACCGAATTTGAACGTACTCTGTAGTGACTCGAATGCACAAGAGCGATTCGGGCGCATTGTCAGAAGTCTGGATATATTACTGGGACTGACAGTTGTTTAATGACGGCTAATGTGAGCGGCCGCTCCTGGCCGATTCCCGACTGTTTGAGGTTAGATTTCCGCGATCCGAAGTAGTCCGCTTCCACCCTCATAGCGGACCATTAGCTATCAGGCGCGACCTCTCGGCTTAAGTCGGCTTTGCGGCCAGAGGCGGAAGGAGCGTCTCAATCAACGATTGCCGCCCCCGAGCAGAGAACTGTGGAGCGCCACACACCGCAGGGGATTCCCATTCAAGAGGGATTACCACTTGGTGATTTCATCGCAGATCGGCAGTTGTCCATCGGTGCCGGTTGTAGCACCTTTATCGTCTGCAACGGGATCGTCGATCAATTGAGGAACGCAATGACGCCGCTCATCGGTCCACTTTGACATCGTGGCTCGGGTGACTAGCAAGTTGCTCATCGGTCTAATCGGAGCCCTTGGCGGTCTGTCTATTTGGTTGTTTACCGATGGCTCAAGCAGGGAACCCACCGGCAGTCGTATATCGGAACTTGGTTTGTATCCCGAGATCGAGGAACCCGCGCAGAAACGTACCGAGACGCCGCCAGGCGGACTCGGGGGACATGAAATTGACTTGAACGCAGCGGACCGTGTATCCATCCCGAGACAGGCCGATCCACAGCCCATGGAGTCGATGATTGTCAGCGACCCTGGCGAACAGACGGCCGGGCTCGGACCAAGAACTCTGCGAGAGGTACTTGTAGATCGGGCATTCGCAGATCTGCCAGGGCTCATGGTGGATATTGACCAGCAGTTTCTGGCGGAAGAGGAGACCCGATGGGGCGAAAGATCCGCGGCTGCACTCGACAGGATAATGTCGGATGCTTATGCGCCAAACGATCCACCTCCTTATTCCCGACTTTGCAGAGCAACCATCTGCTACCTGGAACTTGACGGATCTGGGGCCGCGGCGGTGGATCTCCATCGTCGCCTCCGTACGATCGCCGGCTCGCAATACGATTTCGCAGAACAGTACGGCGATTTCACGTTGGGTTTTTATTCACGGCTGCCAGACGAGAGAACCCGGTTCTTTTTCCTTCATCCGGATTTCCATCTTGCCGAGCGTGCCGAGTCAGGACTGGAATCAGCGCGGTAACGCGACTCACGCCAACTGCAGAAAATCACGCAATCCGGACCCGCAACAAGAACGTGAAATAGCCGGCATGGAGTGGGGCCGAACACTGTCCTTCGGATCGCCCCTCCCACAAATCTCCCACAATCGGAGAATTGCCGGCACGGCGGTACAGGAGAGCCGCTCGTAAGCCACTGAAATAAAAGGGAAGAATTGGCGCGCCCGGCAGGATTCGAACCTGCGACCTCTGCCTTCGGAGGGCAGCGCTCTATCCAGCTGAGCTACGGGCGCTGATGCGGGTAACCGGCGGGTGCCGGGAAACGGAGGGATTGTACTCTCAGCGTCCAGCACACGTCCAACCCGGTCCTCACCCCAGGTTCGGCGCCTTCGGCGCTGAAACCGGCGAACAAGCTACTGCTGATAGACTGAAAGACAGGGCTACGAGTGGAGAGAATTGATTGTCCGACATTACCGAGCTGCTGCTCCAGTGGAACAGCGGTGACGAAGAGGCGCGAGCCGCTCTGGTCGAGAGCCTCTACAGCGAACTGACGAGCATTGCGGCACGTTACACAGCCGGCGAAAGCAATCTCCCGGACTTGCAGCCGAATGCCCTGGTCCACGAGGCCTATCTTCGCCTCGTGGATATGGACCGGGTGGCATGGCGCAATCGCGCCCATTTCCTCGCCATGGCTGCCACGGTGATGCGTCAGATTATCATCGATGAAGCGCGAAAAAGAGACTCGGCCAAACGCGATGGCGGGATACAGGTCACGCTGAGCGGTATCTTCCCGGCGCTGCAGGAGCCGAGCACCGACGCGCTGATGCTGCACGAGGCACTCGAACGGTTGGCCGAGGTGGACGCAGACCGGGCGCGGCTCGTGGAGTTGCGCTACTTCGGAGGCATGACCATCGAGGAGACCGCCGAAGTGCTCGACATCTCGCCGGCGACGGTGAAGCGCAACTGGGAGGTGGCGCGGGGCTGGCTCTACCGGGCGATGAAAAAAGGACAGTGGGACTAATTGGTTGCGGAAATATATCGCGCCGCTTCCTCGGGCTTCTGCCAGCGCTTGTACAAGTCGATGACCCGCTCGCGCGTGCTCTCCGTCACCTCATGATCCGGACCACGGGTCTCAGTCAGATGATCGAGCGCCCGCAAAAGATGGTCCTCCGCCGCCGCGTATGCGCCTGCCATCGTAAGGCAGAGACCGAGGACGCTCTCACCGGAGCTTATCGCCCAGTGCCCTTCCGGCAATAACTCCCGCCGGCTCTGCAACGACGACCGTGCCAGCGACGTTCCCTCCCCTACGTCGCCCTGCTCGCACAGGATGATCCCTCCTACGTTTTCGACGTAGGAGACAATGAACGGATTCGTCCCGCTTGAAGCCTTCACGCCGGCAACCGCGCGGCGGATGACCGCTTCGGCCTCGCCCGCCGCACCCATCTGCCTATGCAGATTCGCGAGGGATGTGAGCGAGGTGATCGTCTCGGCATGGCCCTCGCCGAGGACGTCCGTCAGGGTCCTGGCAGCCGCCTTGTAATTCTCCACCGCCTGGTCCAGGCGGCCCGTGTTCTTCTGTACGCCGGCGAGATTCGAGAGCAGGATGGCCTGTCTGACAGGGCCCACATTGCCTTTGCGGGCCGCATCCACAGCCTGCAGAAACACGGGTTCGGCCTGCTCGTATTCGCCTCGCTGCATACGATCCGTCGCGATATTATTGAGGATCGTGACCAGCTGCTCCGAGTCTTCCAGCTTCTCTTGCCGATACAGCGTGAGGGCCCGCTCGTAATATTCTGCCGCCGTCGCCTCGGTCGTGAGTTCGCCCTGTACGTTGCCCATCTGGTCATAGGCCCGGACGAGCCCGCTCCAGTCCGGGCTGTCTTGTTCGAGATACAGCGATATCGCCGTGTCGAATTCCCGTGCCGCCGCCTCGTAATCGCCGAGATAGTACAGCGACAGGCCCAGGGCCCGATGCGCATTGGCGGCCGCATTGCCGTCTGCCTGGGCCATCCGGTCGTAGATAGCGAGAGCCTCGAGAGACAGATTGCGGCCGCGCTCGTAATCTCCCCTTGCGACGAAGATATCGCCGAGCGCGACGAGAATCGTCGCGCGAGAACCGGGAGAGTCCGCGTACGCATTAGCGAGATTCGCTTCGGCGTAATCCAGGACATCGGCGATAGTCTCTTCTTTCTCCGAGGTCGCGAACGGATCACCGGCGAACAGCACCGCCTTGAGAAAGTCCACGGTGTCCCTTGCGTTCGCCGCCTGCTCCCTGGCGATATCTCGCTGCCTGGCCGCCTCGCGAGCCTGTGTGGCGTAAGCCAGCAGCCCGACTGCCAGGGATACGATCACCATCGTTACTGCAGCGCTGGCGATCCAGTTCCGCCGGATGAACTTGCCCAGCCGATAGCCCATGCCGCTGTCGCGAGCCTTCACCGGTAGCCCGGCGAGATAGCGATCCAGATCTTCGGAGAACTGCGCAACCGAGGCATAGCGGCGGTCCGGTTCCTGACGCAGGGCCATCATGAGGATCTTCTCGAGATCTCCCTCGAGCGCGCGCTGCAGCTTGCCGACCGATGTTGCCCGGCTCCGTGCTATCGCGTTGCGCTGATCAGCCTCCCGTATACGCTGCAACCGCGTGCTGGGACGTGGAACCGTCAGGCCCTCGAATGTGCGGACCATGTCCCGGTGGCTTCCCGTCTCAAGGCGGTACGGTCGTTCGCCGACCAGTAGCTGGTAGGCGAGTATGCCCAGCGTGTAGACGTCACTCGCCGTCGTCACGCGATTCTCGAGTATCTGCTCCGGACTCGCGTAATCCGGCGTCAGCGCCTGACGTCCGATGACCGTAACATCTCCGGGTGCCTGAGCCTCGGCATCCTCGATCAGCTTCGCGATGCCGAAGTCCAGGAGCTTCGGAATACCGTCCTGCGTAATCAGCACGTTGGAGGGCTTCAGGTCACGGTGAATCACGAGATTCTGGTGTGCGGCCTGGACGGCCGTGGCAACCTTCTGCAGTAGCCGGATTCGCTCACGGAGCCCGAGCCTCCGAGCGTCGCAGTATTCGTCGATGGGCAGCCCCTCGACATACTCCATCACGAGATACGGGATACCGTCCGAGGTGCGGCCACCGTCGATCAGGGCGGCAATGTACGGATGATTCAGGCCCGCCAGGATCTTGCGCTCGGCGTCGAAACGCTTCACGAGTTCCCGGGCCAGCATGGCGCCGCGGACGAACTTGATGGCGACGCGTTGCTTGAACTCCTCTGTGCGGCGCTCCGCCAGATACACGGCGCCCATGCCGCCTTCGCCGAGTCGCTCGAGGATGTGATAGTTGTCGACGGTACGGTCGATGAATCCGTCTTCTACCCCGTCGGATGGCAGCTGCAGTTTCAGGAAATTGCCGGACTCCTCGATGGCGAGCAGGACGGAGTCGACCGATGCACGGAGCTTGGGATCGCCGGCGCAGACCTTGTCGAGAAATCGAATCCGGGCCTCGTCACCAAGAACGACTGCCTCGTCGCAGATATCGAGGACGCGTTTCGACCGCCCCGCTTCAGTCATCCCATTACCCGCTGTATCAGTCGATACGCTGACCCGCCAGACAATGTCGGCCAGATCCGTCCTCGCAGCTCACGCATCAACTGCCGTTCAGGTCGATCCGGAAACGGGAGAGATTACTGCCGCCGGAAAAATAAAGCGAGACATCGCAGGGCATGAGAGGTATGCGACAGCGCTCGTCGAAGCTCCCGAGCGGCACGGCGCCGGCCTGACAGCCATCAGATTGTAGCCAGCTTTTGCACGAGCGGGTTGAGCGCGTTGAGGAACTCACGGACCTGACTCTCGTACCTGAATATACCCTTGGTCAGGAACGTTTGTCGCAAGACGACGTTCGCGCCGTCCGCGATCGCCTCAAGAGTGACGTTCGCCACGTTGTTTGCGCTCTTGCCCTTCCCGCTCCGTTGCAGGAACGCGATCAGATCATCTCCCCCACTGGCGAGGTAACGCTGAAAGGCTCGCAGACCCCTGAAGTTGTTGGAGTCCTGCAATACCGCGCTCGCAGCCGCTGTTTTCGTCACGTCGTTGGCATTGAACGAAACAGGCGCGATTCCCAGTGTGATGACCTCCACCCCGAGGTTGATCACGAATACTTTGAAGATATTGGCTCGGCTCACCGACCCTGAGGTCGAACCGATGGCGTCGGTAGTCGCACCTTCAACCACAGACAGTAACGTGGAGACCATGGCTTTCGAGGTGGCGATACTGATGAACACCATACCCTTGCGTGCGAGCTGAGAGGTGAGAGTCGAGACAACCTTCTGTGAGAGCTTCGCGGTCAATCGCGCGGACGCAGCACCACCGACCGCTGCAAACACTGCGGACACGGTTGCATTCGCGACTATCTTCGTGGGATTCCTGACACCGCTTGCAAGATCGAAAGCCACGGACGTTGTCACCGCGATCGTAAGCGCCACCTTGAGCTCCGAGCTCAGAGTGAATTGGCCCGTCGGGTCGCTGTTGCTGATCGGATTGCTGTTGGCGTAGAGATACCGGTGGAGCGAGACCGGATCCCTGAGTATGCCCTCGAAGGGATCCCGGCTCAGGAAGCGCCCACTGGCCGGATCATAGTACCTGGCCCGCAGATAGGTCAGGCCCTCTGGATCACCGAAGCGCTCACTCGCGAAGCGATACGAATTGGGTGTATCTCCGCTCCGCCCGAGCAGCTCGCCGAACGCATTGTAGTCATAGGTATCGGTCAGCTGGCCGCCCGCATCCGTCAGCGCGCGCACATTCAGGCTTCCGTCGCGATGATGATAGTGATCTACCCCGCCTCTATCCTGCCCGATCAGTTCGCTGCCCCAGGTGTACTCCGCGAATTGCTCGTAGGACTCGCCGTAGTCGGCCAGCACCTGCGAGACACCGGTCGGGTTGATCGGGTCCACAAGGAAGTTCGTGGTAAGCCCGCCTGCGGAGCGTGACAGGCGTTCACCGACGGCGTCATAGCTGTAGTGCACGGAGCCTGTTGCAGTGGTCACCGTCCGTAGCTGGTTCTCGGGATCGAACTCGTAGGTAGCTACCCCCGTGGGATCCGACCGCAGGAGACGATTGCCGTTGGCGTCGTAGCCAAAGCTGCTGTCGCCGGCTGCTATGAGCTGGTCTGCACTCGTGTAGGTGTAGGAAACACTCTGGCCGCTCAGGTTAGCCCTGTTGAGACGGTTGCCGACGAGATCGTACGTATACGACTGCTCGTAGAGCTTGGTGCCGACAGCAGAGTAATGACTTTCCCGGCTCAGCCGACGCTGGGAATCATAGGCGTAATCGACCCATGATCCGTCGGGGTGAACCACACGCGTGCGGTCGCCGGCGGCGTTGACCTCGTAGTCGTAATCGGCGATCAGCACGAGACCGCGGGTGTGCCTCAGGTTCACCAGTCTGCTGCGGCTGTCATAGGTGAATGAGGATAAGACACCGTTCGGATACGTGATCGAAGACACATTGCCGATCGCGTCATAGGTGTAGGACGTCGTTGCGTCATCCGGATCCGTGACCGAGGAAATCCGGTTCAGGGCGTCATAGGTATAGGTCGTAACCCGGGGTATCCGGATGCCGATGCCGGTTACCAGCCTGATCCGATTGCCGTTCCGATCATACGAAAAGGCGACGTAGCTACCGTCGGGCTGAGTGATCCGTGTCGGCCTGTCCATCGAATCGTATTCGTAAGCTGTCACGCCTTGCCCGTTAGTCGCGGAGAGCAGTTGCCCGGACGGGGAGTACGTGTAGGATTCCTCCGAACCGTCAGCGAAAAGCTTGCCGATCAGCTGACCTCCCGCATCATATTCAAGCGTCGTGACATCCCCGTTGGGGTCCGTCGTAGTCGCGATCCGGCCTGCGGCGTCGTAGGTCTGCGATTCGACCGTACCGTCCGGGAAAGTCTTGCTGGTGCGACGCCCGTTGGCGTCATAGGCGAAGAGCGTGGCACGACCAAGTGCGTCGATCTGGCGGACGAGATTGTCCTCCGCATCGTATTCGAACCGGGTCGTCGCACCACCCGGTTCGTCAACCGCCACCAGATTGCCGTCCCTGTCGTACGTGTAGCTCGTCGTCCGACCGAGCGCGTCAGTCTCGCTCAGGAGGTTTCCGAGCCCGTCGTAAGTCTTTGTCTCGGAGACGCCGTCCGGATAGGTACTACGGATGAGGCGATCGAGCGCATCGTACTCGAACTCGAAGGTGTTGCCTTTCGCGTCCGTCTGACTGACAAGATTGCCTGCCGCGTCGTAGGCGAAGGTCGTAGAATTCCCGAGGGCATCGGTCCGACGGGTGTTCCTGCCTGCCGCGTCATACTCGAAGCTGGTCACGTTGCCCAGGGCATCAGTCTCGGTCAGTATCCGGTCCGCGAGATCATAGGTCAGGACCACCTCGCCACCATCGGGACTGATGGTGCGGGTTCGCCTTCCGAGCGGGTCGTACTCGTAGCGCGTCGTCTCTCCGTTGGCATTCGTCAGTGCGACGAGATTGCCCTGCGCATCGTAGGCTCTCGTGACGGATTGCCCGAGCGCGTCCGTGTACGAGATGTCTTTCCCATTCGCGTCAAGCGCCAGAGCCGAGGAGTTGCCGAACGGGTCGGCTGCCGTTGTCAATGCACCGGTAGGATCGAAAGTGAACGTACTGGTCTGGCCGAGCGGGTCGGTCTTGGACGTAAACAGTCCGCGGCCGTCGACAGTCGTGCTGACGGTCGTGCCCCGCGCATCGGTCTCCGAGACTATGGCGCCGGTCGGATCGTAGCTGGTCGTCGAACGATTGCCTCGGCCATCGATCTCAGCGATCCGGTTTCCGAACGCATCGTACTCGAACCGGGTCGGGTTACCGTTAGCGTCCGTACGGACGATCACATTGCCATTGGAATCGTAGGTCCTGATCTCCTCGGCTATGCCCAGCGCATTGACGGTTCGCGTCAGACGCCCTGCCGCGTCATACTCGTAGCGGGTCGTCCGCCCGAGCGGATCGGTGGTCGACGTGAGCCTGTCCCGCTGATCGTAGGAGTAGGTCGAAGTTTCTCCTGCAGGATTCGTCTCCGTCAGCAGATTGCCTCTGGAGTCGAAACTGCGCGTAGTTGTCTCACCGAGGGGGTTGGTCGTCGAAGTCTGGTTGCCGTCGGCGTCGTAGCTGTTGACGGTGACACCACCGAGCGGATCGGTGACCCGCAGCACGTTGCCCTGCCGGTCGTACTCCAGCACGGTCACATTCCCGGCAGCATCGGTGACAACCTCCTGGCGGGCGTCCAGATCGCGCGCGTATTCTATGGTGCGGCCCGCGGCGTTCGTCACGCTGATCAGCCGTCCGTCCTGGTCGTACTCCGTACGCGCGATCACCCGCTCCAGGGGATCCGTCACGCGGATGAGCCCGTGATTTCGGTCGTAGGCGTAACGTGTCCTGTGGCCTTCCGCGTCCACGTGCGAGACGAGGTCACCATTGGAGTCGTAGCTGTAGACCTGCTCGTTGCCCGCCGGATCGGTCACGCTGATGATACGGCCCTCGCCGTCGCGCCGGAACGCGACCGAGCGGCCGGACGAATGCGTGATCCCATCCGGGGTGAACGTGATCACGTTGCCGCTTGGATCGGTGATGCTGCGCACGCCGGTGAGCCGACTTATGACGATTCGCGTTCCGTCAGGGGCCGTGTAGCGGAAGAGTTCCGGGTCGTAGGTGTCGCCCGTAACGTCGTCGGCCAGGATAACCGAGCCCGGCTGCGGATCGAATATGGTGAGAGTGTTGTTGGCCAGGCTCTCGAGACGGCCGAGCGTACCCGGGCGCGCAGCGAAGCTGGCGCGCAGCGAGGAGGCAGGGAACGGCACCAGCGGCGACAGGCGCGGCGAGACGACGAGATCGAACTCTTCCACCCTGCCGTTCGGCAGAGTTAGGCTCACTTTGTGCTGATCGGTCGGGATCAGGCCGAACGCGAGTCCGGACCTGTCCACGCGCCAGCCCGTCCCGGGCACCCGGTTCGTTCGCAGCTGCAGCGTGTTGACGTCCAGCCGCCAGCCGATACCGAAGTCTCCCTGCGCCTTGTCCCTGCTGTCATAGGTCCGGGTAACCGTGATCGGGATACCCGCCAGGGGGATCTCGAGATCGGTGAAGCTTAATGTGAAGTTGCCCACCTTGAGACCGCCGTCTACCTGCACGGTGGCCTCATCCACGTACTGATTGCCACCGGTGTCAGAGACGGTGAGACGAAGCGTGTAGAGGTCGTTGATCAGGAGCGTCGGGTCGAAGCGGCCGAGCGGGCCGTTCGTGACCGGCGCGGTACTCGTCACGATCGTCGTGAAGTCGGTCTCACCGGCAGGCGCATAGGCGAGCTCGTATTTCAGGAAGTTGCCGTCCGCCGCGGAACCGAGGACCTCCACCGGCTCAGTGACCGTGGCGTTGGCCGCCGGAGAAGTGAGCGACGCCGTCGGAGGCACTGTGTCACCCGTCGCACGCGCGACGACCTTCACCGTCGCAGATCCGCTGACGGCCCCTCTCGTCGCGGTGACAATGAAACTGCCGGGATCAGCTGAACTGAACAGCGGCCCGGCGGACCAGCCGACCACGCCGGTGAGGTTCTGGCTGGTACCATCCGCGAAGATACCCGTGGCGCTCAGAGGGACACTCTGCCCGGTCAGGACGGTCGCACCGGCGGGCGAGATGACGATGCTCGCGAGTGCCAGGTCCCCGTCGATGCCATCGCAGTTCGCGTCGATGCCATCGGCCGGTTCGTCGGCGGCGCCGGGCGCGACCGCGGCATCGCCGTCGTCGCAGTCGCCCTGGTTCTCGGTGAAGCCGTCGCCGTCGTCGTCGATGTCCGATGGAGCGGGACCCGTGGACACCACGAGATCCACCTGTGCGCCGAATTCCGCCACCGAGCCGGCCGGCGGCGCCTGCGAACTCACCGAACCGGCCGGTACGGACGGGTGCGTAACGGCTACGCTACTTCCGACCACGAGGTTGGCGCCGGTCAGCGAGGTTCCGGCGGCAGCTTCCGACTGGCCGACGACATCCGGCACGACGACGGGCTCTCCGACCACCAGTGTGTAGGACTGCACGGTGGAGAATCCGATGGTATCGCTGGCAATGAGACTGACCGCATACTCGCCGACGGCGTCCGGCGTCCAATTCAGCCGTCCCGTCGACGACAGGGTCATGCCCGCCGGCGCCGCGGCCAGCGACAGGCTCACCGTATCCCCGGCATCGAGATCGACGACCCTCGCGGCGTACTCGTAGGGGAAACCGACCGTGGTCAGGGTGTCCGGCTCGCTGAGGAACGCCGGCGGTGTGCCGGCCGGCTGCACATCGAACGTCACCGTGGCGATGTTCGAGGTTCTCTGCCCGTCCGAAACCTGGTAGGTGAAGGCGTCGGTCGTGCCGGCCAGCGGGTCCGGCGCCCGCTTGATCAGGTTCCAGCCGTTCAGCTCCGGCCGCAGCCAGTGCGGCGTCGGGTTGGACAGGACGTCACCGTCGGCGTCGGCGTAGCCCTCATGGAATATCCACTGGGTGCGGACCTGCGGCGCGGGAGGCAAGGGTTTCGCCTCCGTGCCCCCGATCACGCGCACGGTGCCCCTTAGACCCGTATTGAAGGACGTGACGATCTCTGCCTCACCGTCGCCATCGACGTCGGCGATGGTCGGGAAGCGATGGAACGGCGCATAGCGGTCCACCGGCATGAACTCGAGCAGGCTGCCGTCGCGGCCGCTGAAAATGTAGAGCCCGTTGCCGTTCTCGGCGTTGAGATGAACCACCAGGTCGTAGGCGCCATCGGCGTTGGCGTCGAACGCGGTCACACCCTGCCGCGCGCCCCCGGCGAAACCGGAGGGCTCCTGGAACCGGTCCCGATTCGCGTGACTCCAGAGCGGCGTGCCATCGGTATCGAACACCGCGAGGTAACGCGGCAGGCCCGAGCTGAACACGCTGTAGTCGCCGTCCATCCAGCCGAACTCGACCTGGCCGTCGCCGTCGAAGTCGGCGACGGAAATCGCGCTGGTGGAGGGCGTCTCCCGCGCAATTTCCCAGGCCAGCGTACCGTCGTGTTCGAACAGGTACGTCCAGTCCCTGCTGCGGCCGACGATCTCGGGATAAGGATCGTCGTCGAAGTTCGCGACGGCCGTGTGCAGGTACAGCCCCTGGCCGGGTGTCGTCGAAAATGCATCACGAATCGGCAACCGGAACTCGAATTCGCCATCGTGGCTGACGACGTGATTGTGAACTATGACTTCCATGGTGCCGTCCAGGTCGAGATCGACGACGGCAATGGGCTGGTTATTGACACCGTCCCGCTTCGGCTCAGCCTGGTACTCCCATTTCAGGGAGCCGTCCGCACTGTTGTAGACGGTGACCCCGGAGCACGAAACGCTCGCACCACAGCCGCCGGCATTCCACGGCACGAGGATTTCGACGGTCCCATCGTCATCGAGATCGGCGAAGGTCGGACCAGAGTTCGGCTCTGAGTAACCAATATAGGTCCGACCGGTGGGCTCGGAACCGCCGTTCCCCGGCCAGGCCAGGGTGCCGTCGTGATGGGCCGCGACCAGGGAGGGGGTCGGATCGAAGCCACCGTTCGGCTCCCGGAGGCGGTGCGCGATCAACTCGAGATCGCCGTCGCCGTCGATGTCGAGCAGGCCAAGATGGGAGCCCACGCGCACGCCGCCGACTGCCGCCACTTGCACCAGCGGGCTGGCGGGAAGCTGTACCGAGCAATCCTCGGCGTTGAGGATGAAGAACTCGCCGGTGAACGTATTCGTGATCCAGGACATGCCGACGAGCTCGATGTCGCCGTCGTTGTCGACGTCGCCGACGGCCACCGTGCCATTTGTCATGGTAGGCCGGGGCCCATTGAAGGGCAGCTCGCACTGGGTCTGCGTGTACACGCGATGCGGATCCGAGACCAGGTGGAAACCGTTGCGCCCAGGCTGCAGCCATGCCGGCTCCGGGTCGGTCAGGACGTTGGCCGCGTCGTCGATGCGCGTCTGGTCGAACATCCACTGGTTGCGGACGCCCGGCGCCGCCGGCAGCGGATTCGCGGTCGTGCCGCGCCAGACGCGCGTCGCGCCGGTACCGCCTGAAGTGAACGAGCTGATCAGCTCGGCCGTACCGTCGTCGTCGACGTCGGCGACAGTCATGAAGCGCTGCTCGGTGAAGTACGAATCGATCGCCACGAACTCGAGCACGGAGCCGTCGCGGCCATCGAAGATGTAGACACCGGTTTGTGCGGATATGCCGTTGTCGTAATGGACCACGAGGTCGGCCGCGCCGTCGGCATTGGCATCCCACGCCGTGATGTTCGGCCCGGTCGACCGGTTGATGAACGGTGGTGACAGCTCAGGGTTGCCAGCGTGGCTCCAGAGCACCTGGCCGTCGGTGTCGAAGGCCACCATGTAGCCCGGCAGGTTGCCGGTACCGGCGATAAAGGCAAACTCGACCTCGCCGTCCGCGTCGAGATCGGCCACGGTGACCTGGCTCTGGCCGTTGTTGACGAAGGGCCGCTGCCAGGCTAGCGCCCCGTTCTCTTCGAAGAGGTACACGTTCTGCTGGTCGTAGGCGACGATCTCCGCGAAGGTGTCGCCATCGAAGTCGGCCACGGCGCTGTAGAGATGGGTGGTGATTCTCGAGGGACCGCCGAGGTAGCTTTCAACGGGCAGCTCGAACTCGAGACCACCTGTATGGTCCACGACCTGCGTGTGGAGGATGATCTCCATGGTGCCGTCGCGGTCGAGGTCGGCGACGACCGGCGGCTTGTAGTCCGCATCGGCGCGCTGGTCGGGGCCGGTGTACTCCCACTTGATGCTGCCGTCGCGGCTGTCGTAGACAGTGATGCCGCTCCGCAGGTAGACGGACACGCTGCCGATGATGTGCCATGGCATCACGATCTCGACTACGCCGTCGGCGTCAATGTCGGCGAAGGTCGGGCCGGTGTAGCGGTAGGCGCCGCTGCTGGAGCCGGCCGCCGGGAGGCCGAGCGTCGGGCTCGTGGCGCTGCCACCGTCACCCGGCCAGGCCGGGGTGCCGTCGTGGTGCACGGCCAGCAGGTGCCGACTGTCGAAGACCTGGGATTGCGGCAGCGCCTCACGCGGCGCGATGATCTCCAGGTCGCCGTCGCCATCGATGTCGAGCAGGCCCGGGTGCGAGCCCTGCGCAAAGCCGCCGGCCGCGACCACCGCGGGAGAGGTCGCCAGCTCGGGCGTGCAGTCGGCCGCGTTAAGGATCCAGAGCTCGGCGCGGCCCGGGTTGGTGATCCAGTTGTAGCCGACAATTTCGGCCTGCCCGTCGTTGTCCACGTCGCCGACGGCGACCGTGCCGTTGTGCTGGAAATCGTTGGCCGAGATCGGGGACTCGCACAGGAGTTCGAGCTCGACCGGCCCGATGGGCTCCGGCAGCCCGGGCGTGTAGTCGAAGGAGCCGTCGGCGCGGAAGTCGAGCACGCCCTTTGTCGTGGTCGCAACGAGCTGAGCGCTGAGCGGGTCAGCGTCGGCGTCGGAGTCGTTTTGCAACACACCGGGCACGGTCTCACTGATGGTTTCACCGATGCGCGCCTGGTAGAGGTCGTCTACGGCCACCGGAGCACGGTTCAGCGGGCTCACGGTTACCATGAAGCTCTGCAGGGCGGCGGCGCCGGCGGGATCGGTGACCTGCACGGTGACGTCGTGGGCACGGGCGTCCGCCGCACCCGGCAACCAGGTGATCGACCCGTCTGCGTCGATCGTCATGCCGGCGGGCGCCGCGGGCAGGGTCCACGTGAGCGGATCGTCGTCCGGGTCGGATGCAACCGCCTGGATCGTCAGCGCAGTGCCCACTGGCACGTTGCGACCGGCAATGGGATCCAGCACGGGCGCTCCGTTGTCAGGAAGCTGTGCGGGTAACGAACGAACCTCGATCGTGAAAGTCCGCGTATCGGACAATCCGCCCTGATCCTCCACCCTCGCGGTGACGGCATTGGCGCCAAGCTGGGTCGCGTCAGGCGTGAAGTTCAGCTGGCCGGAGACCGGATCGATGCCGATGCCGTCCGGGCCTGCCGGGAGGGAGTAGCGCAGCGTATCGCCGGCGTCCGGATCGATGCCAAAGATCCGGAAGGCTAGGCTCTCGCCGAGGAACATCACCCGATTGCCGATGCTGGCCAGAGTGGGAGGATTATTCGACACGGCCACCGGAACGGTCACGGTCGCCGGCGCACTCGCGAGCTCTCCGTCGTCAACCACCAGCGTTGCGGTATAGCTGCCCTCCACGTCGGCGACGAACGATGTGGCCACATCGGTAGCCGAGGTCAGGCTCGCATTGCTGCCGGCAGGCACAGCCAGGGTCCACGAATAAGACAGGTCGGCGCCTTCGGGGTCGCTCGAGGCGCTGCCATCGAGCTCGACGAGTGCCCCGGGCTCCGGCGCGGCGGGTGTTGCCGTCGCCACCGCTACCGGAACCTCGTTTGGGCTGCGTGCCTCGATCACCGCCGTGTCGGGATCGCTGGCAGTGGTCCCGTCATCGACGATCAGCTGGGCCACGTAGAGGCCATCCTGGTCCGCCAGGAAACTCGTCGTCGCCGCGCCGGAATCGAGAATTGCGGCGGAACTGCTATCCGGCTGCTCCAGCAGCGACCACAGGTACGTGAGTGCATCGTCGTCGACATCGAACGAGAAGCTCCCGTCCAGCACGACGGTCTCTCCCGCCACGACCGACTGGTCGTCGCCGGCATCGGCCACCGGCGGGGAGTTCGCGGTGGTCACCGTCATTGAATCCGGCAGACTGTCAACGTAGCCGTCGTTCACGATCAGCTCGACGACATACTCGCCGGCCGCATCCACGGTGAAAGCGGTGTCGATGCCGCTTGTCGATTCGAGAGTCGCTTCGCTGCCGACCGGGCGATCCGCCAATCGCCACGCGTACGTCAGTACGTCGCCGTTCGCGTCTTCGGACGCATCGCCGAAAATCACGACGCGGGTGCCTACCGTGACGGTCTGGTCGAGACCGGCATCGGCGACCGGCCGGGTATTGCTGGTGGACACGGTCACCGTATCCGGAGCGCTCTGGTCCTTGCCATCGTTGACCACGAGCTGAGCCACGTAGTCGCCGGGCCGGTCGGCCAGGAACTCGGGCATGACCGCCGCGGGGTCATCCAGAACGGCATTGCTGGCAGCGGGGACCTGCAGGAACGTCCAGAGGTAACTCAGCGCATCACCGTCGGCGTCGGTAGAGCCGCTGGCGTTCAGTGTGACGACGGTATTGGTGGTCGTGCTCTGGTCCGGTCCGGCATCGGCGACCGGCGGCGTGTTGGTCGGGCCCGCGGGATCGGCGGCGAACGACCAGACGATGCTGTCGGGATTGAAGCGGTACCGTCTGTTCTGGCGAAACGTGAAGGTATCAGTGGTCAGAACCGTAGCGCCGGCAGCAACATCGCCGACGTCGACCGTTGCGTCAACGATCGTCGTGAAAGGGGCCGAGCTGGCTGCCGTTGCGACGACATTCGCCAGCGCATCACCGCCGTTGCGTACGGTAATCCGGTAAGTGAATTCGTAGTCCGTGCGGCTCACCCGGCGCGCACCGGCGTATTCGTAATCCACCACCTCGAGGGTCGTTGTGTCGGCTCTCACCCCGGCCGTATCGAGCATTGGCAGCAGAAAGACGGTAAACAGCGCGAAGAGGGTGCGTGCAGTGCGGGACAACGGCGGGCGGTTCAGCATGACGGTCGGCCTCGGCAGGCGGCCGCTCCTGCGGCCGCACGAAAAGATCGGCGCCGCGCGATCGATTGCGGTGCCGGGCAGCATCTCAGGACGAGAGAGGGGTGCGATCGCGAGGGCGGCGTCGCAATCCCAGAAGGGCCAGTCCGGCCCCCAGTAGTGCGAACGTGCCCGGCTCGGGCACCGCTGCCGTGGGCAGCGGACGGGTGAACGAACTGGCGACCTCGTTGAAAGCGAGGTCGAAGATCGTGAATGGCTGGGAACCGGGCCGGCCATCGCCGAGATAGGTGAAAGTCAGCGAGAAACCTGCCAGCAGTTCTCCGACTCCGACCGGGTCACCGAGGGCCAGCGCATCGAAAACTCCGCGCTGGTCGTCCGGCTCACCCGGGAAAAACGGATCCGGCGGCAGGAGGAGGACGTCCCAGTCGTCCGGTGCGTCCGCCGACAAGGGGTCGGCGATGTCGAACCCGCTACCCCATGGGTCCGGCACGAGGTCGAACACGAACAGGTCGGCATCGAAGTAGATCTGGAAGGACTCGATCGGCGCCCCGATTTCGTTGCCCACCGTATAGAAGTAGGTGTACCGGTCCTCGCCGTCGGCAGGCTCGACTTCGTAGAAGATTGGCGTCGCCGAGACCGAAACAGCAAGAAGACAAAGACCGAAGAATGCAGCGAGGCGCGTGGGACCCATTTTCATCTCCCCTTGGTTGTTGTTATGCCGGGTCCTGCCCGGAGTCGTTATGGGGTTAGGCGTAAACGGCGGACCAATCAGCTCACCCCCGCGCGGATGTGACTGCCCGGCCCATCTATCGACGGATCGAGGGCTAGCAGCATGGATACCTCCAGGGCGCACGCATAGCCTTATAGCCATGCCGTACCACTTGCAGCTGCCTCGCGGACTCTGACTGGCGGACTCCGGCGCCCGTTTACGATCTGTGTCATTACAGGGCAGTTGCCCGCAGCGGGCCGGCCGGGCACCCTAAGGTGGGGGCGAACAGGAATGCAGGACGACGACAGGTTCAGGACGGGTGGTGCGATCCGCGATCTGGGGGAACTGGCGGAGTCCGGCGCCGATTCCCTGGTCGGCAGCACCATCGGCCCCTATCGCCTGCTCTCGCTGATCGCCGCCGGCGGCATGGGCCGGGTCTATCGCGCGGAACGGACGGACGGCACCTTCGAGCGCGAGGTGGCGGTGAAGGTCGTGCCGTCCGGGCTCGGCGGCGAGTACGCCCGGCGTTTCGAGCTGGAGCGTCGCATCCTCGCCAGTCTCGCTCACCCGGATATCGCGCAGTTGTTCGATGCCGGCGTGTCGGAGTCCGGCAACCTCTACATCATCATGGAGCTGGTCGAGGGGGAACCCATCGACCGCTACGTCCGGGACCGGCGCGCGAGCACTCGCGGCAAGGCGCGCCTGATGCTGCGCCTCGCGCAGGTGCTGGAATTCGCCCACGCCAGGCTGGTGGTGCACCGCGACCTGAAACCGTCCAACGTGCTCATTACCGAGGACGGGAGCCTGAAGCTGCTGGACTTCGGCATCGCCAAAATCCTGGAGTCGCCGGATGACCTGACCGCGGCGTATCGCCCCATGACGCCGCGCTATGCGAGTCCCGAGCAGTTACTTAACGAACCCGTATCGGTTGCCAGCGATATCTATCAGTTCGGGCTGCTGTTCCTGGACCTGTTCGAGCAGCAACCGGGGTTCGAGGAAGAGACGCCGGCCTCGGCCACGGCACGGGCGGTCCGGGGAATCCCGGTCACGGCCGAGTCACGCCTGCTCGGCCGGCTGCCAACCGAGCTCGCGGCGATCATCAACAAGTGCCTGCGCCCGGATCCGGCCGAGCGTTACGGCTCGGCCGCGGACCTGGCGCGCGACCTGGAGAATCATCTCGCCGGCTACCCGGTCGCGGCACGGAATCCCGGCGTGCTGCAGCGCGGCGGAAAGTTCCTCCGGCGCAACTGGCTGCCATCCGCGACCGTGGCCTTGTTCCTTGCGGTCACCGTCGCCTCGACGGCCTGGTACATCCACGCCATCGACCGGGAGCGCGCAGCGGCGAT
The DNA here is from genome assembly GCF_040706535.1 of Lentisalinibacter orientalis. Lineage (NCBI taxonomy): Bacteria > Pseudomonadati > Pseudomonadota > Gammaproteobacteria > Woeseiales > Woeseiaceae > Lentisalinibacter > Lentisalinibacter orientalis. Next base: position 820,811 of record NZ_JAPDRJ010000001.1, on the reverse strand, counting down.
TCTCGCCAACGAGCGGGCGCAGCAGGAGGCCGCGGTTGCCGAGAGTATGTCCGATTTCCTGCTGGGGATGATATCCGGCTCCAACGCGATGCTCACACCGGATGAGCCGCGCACGGTGCCCGAGGCCGTTACGCGGGGCGCGGAATTGCTGCAGACCGAACTCGCGGAGCGGCCGGTGGTGCGCGCGCGCCTGGTCAATTCGCTCTCCGGTGCGCTCAACAGCATGGCCGAATGGCAGAGTAGTCGGGACCTGCTGGAGGCCGCGTTGCCGGAACTCATCGACCACCCCGATATCGACTTCGAACAGCGCGGGCTCCTGCGCAGCAACCTCGCGTACGCGACCTACCGGCTTTCGGACTTCGATGCCGCCCGGGAGCCGTATGGCGAGATCATAGACCTCTACGAGCGGGCCGGCAGAGCCGACGATCTGGTGTATGCGAACGCGTGGCGGCGGCTGGGCCTTCTGGAGCGCCGGGCCGCGAACTTCGATGCCGCGGTCGAGAACATGGAACGCGCCGAGAGGGCGTATCGCGCCGCCGACGCGCCTGTGGGGGTCCTGGGCGGGTTCGCAGGAGACTACGGGCTGGTGCTGAGTCATCAGGACAAGGCAGCCGCGATTGCGAAGTACGAGGAATCGATCCGTCTCCTGCGCCAGATCCAGGGGGACGACTGTACGCGCTGCGCCATTACGATGGTCAATATGGCCTGGGCGCTGCGGGAACAGGAGCGACTGGACGAGGCGCTGGAGACGATAGAAGAGGCGGACCGGATCTACCGGCAGAATCTGGGCGACAATTACGGCACTCGGCAGGGGAGCATCGTCTTCGAGAAGGCAGCGATCATGAACGACATGGGCCGCTACGAGGAGGCCGACCGCCTGCATCGGCAGGCGACAGGGATCTATCACCGTGAGCTGGGAGCCCGCCATTCCCTCTACGCCCTTTCGCTCTACAATCATGCGCAGACCCACCGGGATCACGGCCGCTGCGATCTCGCCCTACCGCTGCTGCGCGAGGCCCGTGAAATTCACGTCGAGCTGTTCGGCGAGGCGGGAGAATGGGTGAAGAAGGACGACGCCCGAATCGCACAGTGTGAACAACGGCTGCAGGACTGAGACACACGGTCGTCGGCGCGGTCCGGGCGCTGCCAAATCCATGGTATCGCCGGTATAATGAGCGGCTGCTGAACAGGCTCCCGCCGGTCTCCGGTGCCGGAGCTCTACTCACCCGTCCGCAACAACCGGAGTGATCCCTTGAGCACGCACGACCGTCGCTTCTTCGACATCTTCATGCTGATCCTCGGCATCCTGATCGCCGTGGCGGTCGGTATCTTCCTGCTGGCCGAGTCCATCACGGACCGTACGCCCGGGGCCGAATCGGAGGCCATGTTCCAGGCCGAGGTGAAACAGCGCATCGCGCCCATCGGCGAGGTGGTGATGCCGGGCGAGGAAGCCGCAGCACGGGCGGAGGCCGAGACGGTGCCGACGCCCGAGCCGGTGGCGGCCACCCTGTCGGGACCCCAGGTCTACAACCAGGCCTGCATCGCGTGCCACGGCGCCGGTGTGGCCGGCGCGCCGGTGGTGGGGGACGCCTCCGTCTGGGAGGCGCGCATCGCCAAAGGCATGGAGATCCTCTACGACCATAGCCTGAACGGCTTCCAGGGCGATGCCGGCTATATGCCGCCAAAGGGAGGCCGCACCGACCTGTCCGACGAAGAGGTGATCGCCGCAGTCGACTACATGGTGGAAGAGAGCCGCTAGTGTCCTGTCCCGGTCGGCCGGGTCCGCATGCCCGCGGCGCCCGTAATCGTATTCCTGAAACTCACCGCCTCGGCGAGGTGATCGGTGCCGATCGCCTCGCTGCCGGAGACGTCCGCGATGCTGCGGGCCACCCGGATCACCCGGTGGCAGGCCCGCATGGACAGCGCCATGCGGTCGGCGGCCGACGCCAGCAGCCTGCGGCAGGCGTCGTCCAGCGGCGCATGGGCCGCGAGTTCGCGGCTGCCCAGCGCGGCGTTCAGCTTCCCGGCCCGCCGGAGCTGGAGCCGGCGCGCCGCGGCGACCCGAGCGGCCACCGCCGCCGTGGGCTCGCCTGACGACTGACCCGATCGCAGCACCTCCGGGGGCAGCCGGGTGACCTCCACGCCGATGTCGATGCGGTCCAGGAACGGGCCGGAGACGCGGCTGCGGTACATCGCGATCTGGCCGGGCGTGCAGCGACACTCGTGGCGGGGATCGCCCCGGTAGCCGCACGGACAGGGGTTCATGGCGGCGACGAGCTGGAAGCGCGCTGGGAAATCGGTCTGGCGCCGGGCACGGGATATGGTGATGCGGCCCCGCTCGATCGGCTCGCGCAGCACCTCCAGCACCGGACGCTGGAACTCCGGCAGCTCGTCCAGGAACAGGACCCCGTTGTGGGCCCGGGAGATCTCGCCCGGCATCGGCGTGCTGCCGCCGCCCACCAGCGCAGGTGCCGAGGCGGTATGGTGCGGCGCCCGATAAGGCCGCCGGCCCCAGCGCTCGCCGTCGAAGGGCCGGCCCGCGACGGAGTCGACGGCCGCGGTCTCCAGGGCTTCCGCCTCGGTCAGCGGCGGCAGCAGGCCTGGCAGCCGGGAGGCCAGCATGCTCTTGCCCGTGCCCGGCGGTCCGATCAGCAGCAGGTGGTGACCGCCCGCTGCAGCCACCTCCAGCGCCCGCCGCGCCCGTGACTGCCCGATTACGTCCGCCAGGTCCTCGCAGGGGTTGTCCGCGAGCGGTGGCAGGCCGGTGTCCAGCACCGGCAGACGTGGTTTGCCGCGCAGGTGCGCGACGACTTCGGTCAGGCTCGACGCCGCGAACACGGTGGCCCCGCGGATCAGCGCCGCCTCCCGCGCGACGGCCGCGGGTACCACGAGCGCCCTTCCGGCGGCCGCGGCACAGACCGCGGCCGGCAGTATCCCGGGTACCGCCCGCAGCTCGCCGTTGAGGCCGAGTTCGCCGTAGAACTCGCAGTTCCCGAGCGCCGGGGCCGGTACGTGCCTGCGGGCGGCGAGAATGCCCAGCGCGATCGGCAGGTCGAAGCGACCGCCCGACTTGGGCAGGTCCGCCGGGGCGAGATTGACGGTGATGCGGCTCTGGGGGAACTCGAAGTCGCTCTCCAGGATGGCGCCCCGAACCCGGTCCCGCGCCTCGCGCACGGCCGCCTCGGCGAGGCCGACGACGGAGAACCGGGGCAGGCCGCCGGACAGGTGCACCTCCACCATCACCGGGGGCGCCTCGAGCCCGTTCTGGGCCCGGCTGTGAAGCGTGGCGAGTCCCATCCGCCCTCCCTGGCAGATTTCGCTGGCAGACTTCCCCGGCAGACTCGCGAGGGAGACTTGCCAGACAGATTCGACGTCGGGCGCCGGGCGCGCCGGCGCGGAGTCAGTCCTGGTCGCTGGCGGGTTCGCCGTTGCCGCCTTCGGCTTCCAGCTCGGCGACCCGCTTCTCCAGTTGCTCGAGCAGTGAGCGGCTGCGGGCCAGCACGGCGGCCTGAACCTCGAACTCCTCCCGGGTCACGAGATCCATGCGGCCGAGCGCGGTGCGGAGCATCGCCCGGAAATTCTCCTCCAGGTCGCCCTGCACCGAGCGCAACCCCTGGGGGACCGCCGCCGCTAGCCGGCTGGCGAGGCTGTCTATGGTTTCTTTTTCCATGGGGCACTGTTTATCGCAGGCGGCGGCGAAAGGCCAGGCCCGAATCGGGCCACTGCGCCCGGAAAAGTGGCGTCGGCGCTGTCCATCATGATGCAGAGCAGCATTCTCGCTGCACCATAACGGAGCATACGCCAGACCAGGCCGAAGGTAACTTATTGAATTCAAGCCATATCCCGTCTTGGCACAGATTCTGCTTTACCCAGCCCGCATTGGCACCGGCCCGGTCGGCTGCCGGGCGCATAACGACAACAGAAACAGATCATCCGAGAAATACAGAGGAAATCATGAAACTGATCAACAAGACGGCACTACTGACGGCGGGTGTGCTTGCAAGCAGTGCGGCTATGGCCGACTTCTCCGCCAATGCGGGCTGGATGAGCGAGTACCACTTCCGCGGCATCTTCCAGAAGAACTCCTCGGCTTATGCCGGCCTGGATTTCGAGCAGAACGGCTTCTACGTCGGCACGTGGGCAGCCGACGTGGACAATGGTCCCGGCGCCGATGGTCTCGAGGTCGACGGCTACTTCGGTTACGGCGGCGAGATCGAGGGCTTCACGTACGGCATCGGCTTCACCGGCTACTACTACACCGGCGACTTCGACGACACCTACCAGGAGATCAACCTCTCCGTCGGTTACGACTGGCTGAGCATCGCGACGGCCTTCGGTGAGTACGAGAACTTCGACGGCCCCACCCAGGACTACACGTTCTACTCCATTACCGGCGAGTACGAGGGTTTCTATGCGACCTTCGGCGGTTTCAGCCAGGACTTCGACGGCAACTACCTCGAGCTCGGCTATGGCTGGGACTTCTCCGGCGTTGACCTGGGGGTCTCGCTGATCCTGGCCGAAGACGACCTGACGGGCCGTAGCGAGAACGACGAGTCGATCATCTTCACCATCGGCAAGTCCTTCGATCTCGACTGACAAGACCGGGGAGCGGCCGCTCACGCGCGCCGCTCCCGGTACATCCAACCGAAACAGGGGTACAAGCAATGAAGCTGATCACAGCGATCATCAAGCCCTTCAAACTCGATGACGTCCGCCAGGCGGTGGCCGACATCGGCATACAGGGCATCACCGTAACGGAAGTGAAGGGCTTCGGCCGTCAGCGCGGCCACACCGAGCTCTACCGCGGCGCCGAGTACGTCGTGGACTTCCTGCCGAAGGCCAAGATCGAACTCGCCGTGGACGACGACATCGCCGAGCAGGTGATCGAGGCGATCACCAACACGGCCCGAACGGGCAAGATCGGCGACGGCAAGATCTTCGTCACCACCCTCGAACAGGCGATACGCATCCGCACCGGTGAGACCGGCGCGGAGGCCGTCTGACCGTATAACGATAAAGGGAGGCTCCCCCAGTGGAAGAACTCACACAGTTAAGCGGGCAGGTGACCGAACTCGCCTATGCCCTCGATACTTTCTATTTCCTGGTGATGGGCGCGCTGGTCATGTGGATGGCCGCCGGCTTCACCATGCTCGAATCGGGTCTCGTCCGCGCCAAGAACACGGCCGAGATCCTGACCAAGAACGTCGGTCTGTATTCGATCGCCTGCATCATGTACATGGTGGTCGGCTACAACATCATGTACCCCGGCGACGCGGTATCCAGCTGGTTCCCGGGGATCTCTTTCTTCCTCGGTGCCGACAACACCGCGGAGGACGTGATCGCCAGCGGCGGAGACATCTACTACTCCGGCCTGTCCGACTTCTTCTTCCAGGTCGTGTTCGTGGCCACCGCCATGTCCATCGTCTCCGGCGCGGTCGCCGAGCGCATGAAGCTCTGGTCGTTCTTCGCCTTCGCGGTGGTGCTGACCGGCTTCATCTATCCCCTCCAGGGCTACTGGAAGTGGGGCGGCGGCTTCCTGGATCAGGCCAACTTCCAGGACTTCGCGGGCTCCGGCGTGGTGCATATGACGGGTGCCGCCGCGGCACTCGCCGGCGTGATCCTGCTGGGCGCGCGCAAGGGCAAGTACGGGCCGAAGGGCGAGATCAACGCCATCCCGGGCTGCAACCTGCCGCTGGCCACCCTGGGCACGCTGATCCTCTGGCTCGGCTGGTTCGGCTTCAACGGCGGCTCCGAACTGATGGTGTCCAACGTCGGCGAAGCGAACGCGGTCTCCATGATCTTCGTGAATACGAACATGGCCGCCGCGGGTGGCCTGGTAGGCGCGCTGATACTGTCGCGGCTCTGGTTCGGCAAGGCGGATCTGACCATGGCCCTGAACGGCGCCCTGGCCGGACTCGTGGCCATCACGGCCGAACCGCTGACGCCGACGCCCGGCGTGGCCACCATCATCGGCCTCGTCGGCGGCCTGCTGGTCGTGGGTTCCATCGTGTTCCTGGACAAGCTGCGCATCGACGACCCGGTGGGCGCCATCTCGGTCCATGGCGTGGTCGGCATGTGGGGTCTGCTGGCGGTGCCACTGACCAACGAGGGCGCCACCTTCGGTGCCCAGCTGCTCGGCCTGGTGACCATCTTCGCCTGGGTATTCATCGCCAGCTTCATCGTCTGGTTCATCCTGAAAGCCACCGTCGGCATCCGGGTGAGCGAGGAGCAGGAGTACGAGGGCGTGGATCTCAGCGAGTGCGGCCTCGAGGCATACCCCGAGTTCGTCAAGGGAGGCGGCGAATAGGAAAAACACCATAATAATCACTAAGGGTATCCGCCGGCGTCATCCGGTCCCCCTCCCGGTGCCGGCGGATACCTACCTGCAAAGGCTGTGGCACGCAGCCGCTGTTGCCGGGCCCCGTCAGGGGCCCTTTTTTTGTGCCGGCGCCGGTTATCCGGGCGGCAGCAGTCAGCCGGATCAGGTAGTGTGAACATAATGTGCGACGGGCCCGCAGCCCGGAATGGGAGTTGGTTCACTTAATGCGGACGGCCCCGGTGCTAGACTTCTTCCATCGCTGGCTGGAACCCCATCCACGGAATCTGGGAAAGACGAATCTGGAACATGAATGGACTGATCCGGACAGGGCTTATCGTTCTCGGCGCCACCTTCTTCCTGGCGACGCCGGTAACCGCCGACGTCTACATGTGGCGCGACGCCGACGGCACCGTGCACTACGGTGACAAGCCGGGCAGCGAGGACGCGAAGAAGCTCGACATCGAGACCGGGCAGACCGACCGGGCCACGGTCGCCCGACGCTACGAGCAGCGCCAGACGGCCCGCACCGAGTCCAACGCGGCCATAGCGGAGCGCCGCGCGTCCGCCGAGCAGCAGGCGGCCGACGCCGCGGCCCAGCGCGAGCAGAAGGCGGCGCGCTGCGAAGAGGCGCGGGAGCGGCTGGCGAGCTACATCAATTCCCGCCGGCTGTACCGTCTCGACGAGAACGGCGAGCGCCAGTACCTGGACGACGCCGAGATCGCCGAAGCCCGCGCCAAGGCCGAGGAAGCGGTCAACGAGAACTGCAACTGAGGGCACCGCCCACCCGGTGACGCTGGGGTAGAATCCCTGCGCAGGGGCGAGCGGAGTTCACTGTGGCGGCATTGGGCGAGGAGACCAGCGACGGGCAGTCCTACCTGCCCGACTTCTGCTCGGCCCGGGCGGTGCTCGTGGTGGTGCTCATCGCCGAGATGGTCGCCCTGGTCCTCACGCTGGCAGGCACGGCCGAGGGCGACTCCTTCCTGCTCGGCCTCTCCACGAACTCGCTGTTCGTGCTCTGGATCGCGCTGACCAGCGCGGCAGTCTTGTGCAGAGCCCGCCGCTGGCTCGCAGGCATCGACGTCGTCACCGCGCTCACCCTGTGCTTCGTGTTGCTGCAACTCGTGACCCTGCTGGTCTCGGAATGCGCCTGGTGGCTCGACCGCGTGTACGCCAGCGCGTTCCTGCAGACCGAGAGCCACGGCTGGTTCCTGCTGCGCAATCTCGGCATCAGCGGGCTCGTCTCGGCGGTCGCGCTGCGCTATTTCTACGTGGCCGGCGAATGGCGGCGCAACGTGGAGCTGGAGGCGCGGGCGAGAATCCGCGCGCTGCAGGCCCGCATCCGGCCGCACTTCCTGTTCAACAGCATGAACACCATCGCGGCGCTGATCGGCAGCAATCCCGGCCGGGCCGAGGAGGCGGTGGAGGATCTCTCCGATCTCTTCCGTGCCACCCTCGCCGAGGCGCAGAGCATGATCCCGCTGAAGCAGGAGCTCGAGGTGGCGCGGATCTACCAGCGCATGGAGCAGCTGCGCCTGGGCGAGCGCCTGGTGGTGAACTGGGACGTCGCAGAGCTGCCCATGCGCGCCCGCATCCCGGGGCTGATGGTGCAGCCGCTGCTCGAGAACGCCATCTATCACGGCATCGAGCCGCTGCCCGAGGGCGGCACGGTCTCGATCAGGGGCCGCAGGGATGACGGCGACGTGATGCTCACCATCTCCAATCCCCGGTCGCCGGGCGCCACGCGCCGGGAGGGCAACCGGCTGGCGCTGGACAACATCCGCCAGCGACTCGAGCTCGCCTTCGGCCGCCGCGCCGGCGTGGAGGTGGACGAAAGCGAGGCGCGCTACAGCGTGACGCTGCGCTTCCCCGCGGAGGAGGCGGAGCAGTGAGGATACTGATCGTCGACGACGAACGGCCGGCCCGCGAGCGGCTCGCCGATCAGCTCGGCCGGATGCAGCGCTGCGAGATCGCCGGCCAGGCGGCCGACGGCCGGGAGGCCCTCGAGCTCTGCGAGCGGCTGCGCCCCGACGTGGTGCTGCTGGACATCCGCATGCCGGGCATGGACGGCATCGAGACCGCGCGGCACATGGCGCGGCTCGCCAGCCCGCCAGCGGTAATCTTCACCACGGCCTACGACGAGTACGCCATCGAGGCGTTCGAGGCGGAGGCGGTCGGCTATCTGCTGAAGCCCATCCGCCGCAGCAAACTGGAGCAGGCGCTCGCGCGCGCCGCCCGGCTCACCGGCGGCCAGCTCTCCGGCATCGCCGCCACCGGCGAACGGCGCCGCCACCTCTGCGCCCGGGTGCGCGACGAGCTGCGCCTGATCCCGGTCGCGGACGTCTACTACTTCCAGGCGGACCAGAAATACGTGCGCGCCTGCCATCGCCGGGGCGAGGACCTGCTCGACGAGTCGCTGAAGTCGCTGGAGGAGGAGTTCGCGCCGGATTTCTGCCGCATCCACCGCAATTCCCTGGTCGCCCTGGAGCACCTCGAGGCGCTGGATAAGGATGCCGACGGCAAACCGGTGGTACGCTTCCGCCGCACCGGACAGACCCTGCCCGTCAGCAGGCGCCATGTCGGGGAGATCCGCCAACGACTCAAGGGAGGCATTCAATGAGGGTGAGAATCGCGACGAGGGAGAGTGAACTGGCACTCTGGCAGGCCCGCCACGTGGCGGAGCGCCTGGACGCGCTGCCCGAGGTCGAAGCCGTCGAGCTCGTACCGATGACCACGAAGGGCGATCGCATCCTCGACCGCACCCTCAGCAAGATCGGCGGCAAGGGGCTGTTCATCAAGGAGCTGGAGGTGGCCATGGAGGCGGGCGAGGCCGACATCGCCGTGCATTCCATGAAGGACGTGCCGGGGGAAATGCCGCCCGGCTTCGCCCTGCCGGCCGTGCTGGAACGCGAGGATCCGCGGGACGCCATGGTGGGCAGCACGCTGGACGCCCTGCCGGGCGGCGCCGTCGTCGGTACCTCGAGCCTGAGGCGCCAGTCCCAGGTGCTGGTGCGCCGGCCCGACGTGACCGTGAAGCCGCTGCGGGGCAACGTGCAGACCCGCCTCGGCAAGCTGGACGCCGGCGACTACGACGCCATCATGCTCGCCGCCGCGGGCCTGAAGCGGCTGGGGCTGGACGACCGCATCGCGGAATGTGTGGATCCGAAGGTGATCCTGCCGGCCAACGGCCAGGGCATCGTCGGCATCGAATGCCACGAGGACCGCGCCGACCTGATCGAGGTGCTGCGCAAGCTCGAGCACGCCGAGGCGCGGCTGGTGGTCGCCGCCGAGCGCCGGGTGGGCGTCGCCCTCGGCGCGGACTGCCATTCCCCCATCGCCGTGTACGCGACCACGGCGGGCGACCGCATCACGATCCTCGCCCGGGTGATCGCCACCGACGGCTCGCGGATGCTGGAGGACAGCATCGAGGGCGCCGCTGTCGATGGCGAGTCCCTGGGCGCCACGCTGGCGGACCGGCTGCTCTCGGCCGGCGCCGGCGAGATTCTCGCCGCGGCGGAATCCGCGACCGCATGAGCCGGCCCTCGCTGGCCGGCGCCGGTGTCCTCGTCACCCGTGCCCGGGACCAGGCGGGTCCGCTCGTCGCGGCGGTCGAGGAGGCGGGCGGCGTGGCCTGGCTGCTGCCGGCGCTCGAGATCGTTGCGGTGGACGGGAAGGAGGCGGCCGGTGAGACACCCGACCTGGCCGTCTTCGTCAGCCCCAACGCGGTGCGGCACGGCGCCCGCTTTCTCTCGCTGCCCGGCTGCCGCTACGCCGCCATCGGCCCCGCCACCGCCGAGGCGATGAGCCGGGCCGGCCGGCCGCCCGACCTCACGCCCGCGGGCGGCTACGACAGCGAGAGCCTGCTGGCCGCGGACGAACTCGCCGACATGAGCGGCCGCCGGGTGCTCATCGTGCGCGGCCGCGGCGGCCGGGAATTGCTGGCCGACACGCTGCGCGAGCGCGGCGCCACGGTCGACTACGCCGAGGTCTACGAGCGTCGGCTGCCACAGCCGGAAGCCGGGGAGGTCGAGGCGGTCATCGCCGCCTGGCGTGAGGGTCGGCTCCGTTACGTGACCTGCCTCAGCGTCGCCACGCTGCGTAACCTGGCGGAACTGCTGGGGGAAAACGGGGCGGCAGTGCTGCGGGGGGCCACACTGGTGAGCGCCAGCGATCGTGTGTTACAACTCGCCGTACGCGAAGACATCGCTGTGGACACCCTGCTTGCGCAAGGCCCGGAGCCCTCCGACCTCGTTCGGGCTATGGTCTTGGCGATGGTCTTCCCCGACGGGGATACCGGACAGAGCAGATCATGACTGAGCAAGAGAAGCCCCGGTCGAAGACCGCAGCGGACGACGATGCCCGACCCGACGCCGGCCCGCCGGAGGCCGACGAGGCTCGGGAGGCGCAGGGCGAAGACGAGGCCCCCGCCGAGGCCCGGGAGGCCTCCGGGCAGCCCGCAGACGACACCGCGGAAGCCGCCACGGACGACGCCTCAGCCGCCGCGCACGAAGAACCCCCCGCAGCAGACTCAGCCCGCGCGGACGACCCGCACGAAGGCGGAGGCGCCGCCGTGCCCGCCCCCGGCGGCAACGGTAAAGACGCCAGTGGCGGCGGCAGGACCGTCGCGCTGGTCGCATGGCTGGCACTCGTCCTCGCGCTGGCCGCAGCCGGCTTCAGCGGTTACCGCTGGTGGCTGGAGCGCAGCGCCGGCGCCGAGACGGCCGGGCTCGAGTCCGCCGTGAACACGCTGGAGAGGGAGGCGGCGGACAACGCGGAGGCCGTGTCCGAACTCCGCGGCCGACTGTCGTCGCTGCAGCAATCGTTGCAGCAGGCGCAGCAAGCGGCGCGCCAGGCGGCCGATGCCGACGAACTCGCGCGGCTGCAGCGCGAGTTCCGGGAGAGCCGCGACATCGTCGAGTCGCTGCCCGGCCGCATGGAGAACCTGGAAGAATCCATGGCCAGTCTCCAGGGCGTATCGGCCGGCGCGCGTGATGCCTGGCTCGTGGCCGAGGCCGAGTACTACATGCAGCTGGCGAATGCCCAGGCGCAGCTGGCCGGCAACGCCGAGCTGGCGGCGTTCGCGCTCGAACTGGCCGACCGCCGCATCCGCGAGCTGGGCGATCCGGTCTACACGCCGGTACGCCGCGAACTCGCCGACGAGATCACCGCGCTGCGGGCCGTGGAGGATGTCGACATCGAAGGGGTCACGCTGACGTTGGCGAGCCTGGCCGACGTGATCCAGTCTCTGCCGCTGGACGAGGAGGTGACGCCGGAGGATCGGCCGCGGCCGGAGATCGGCGAGGAGACCAGCGGATTCAGCCGCGCCTGGACGGCGGTGAAGAACGCCTTCTCGGACATGGTCAGCGTGCGCCGCACCAACGAACAGCTGGAGCCGCTGCTGTCGCCGGAGGCGCAGTACTTCCTGCGCACCAACATCGCGCTGCAGCTGCAGACGGCGCGCCTCGCTTTGCTGCAGGGCGAAGGCGCGATATTCCGCCAGAGCCTCGAGGACGCCCGCAGCTGGCTGGAGCGCTATTTCGACGGGGACACCAGGGCGGTGAGCGGCGCGGTGGAGACCATCGCCGAGCTCGCCGACAGCCCGGTCGCTGCGGAGCTGCCCGACATCTCGGCCTCGCTGCGGCTGTTCCGCCAGCGCCAGGCCCTGGCCCAGGGCAGTGGCCAGGGAAGTGGCCCGGGAGCCGACGAGGGAGCCGAATGAAGTTCGGAGCCTGGGTCGTCGTCACGCTGATCCTGGGCGCCCTGGGCGCACACCTCCTGTTTGCCGACCCGGGCTACGTGGTCATCAACATCCGCGGCTGGCTGATCGAGATGTCGGTACCCATCCTGCTGGCGCTGATACTCGCCACGATGTTCGCACTCTGGCTCGCCTGGGAGCTCCTCAAGGCGCCGAAGAAGCTGGGCGAGAAGGCCGGGGAGTTCCGTGCCCGCCGCGCCGGCCACCAGTTCACGAAAGGGCTGATCGAGGTGGCCGAGGGCAATTTCTCCAAAGGCGAGAAGCTGCTCACCCGGCGCGTGAACCGGGCGGACGCCCCGCTGCTGAACTACCTGGCCGCGGCGCGCGCGGCCCAGCTCCAGGGCGACGGCGAGCGCCGGGACAAGTGGCTGCGGCTGGCCTACGAGGAGACGCCGGATGCCACGAACGCCGTGCTCCTGACCCAGGCCGAGCTGCAGCTCGCGGCCGAGGAATACGAGCAGGCGCTGGCGACGCTGCGGCGCCTGCAGGAGAACGCCCCCAATCACTCCCAGGCGCTGTTCCTGCTCGGCCGGCTCTATCGGGAGCTCGAAGACTGGGATCAGCTCGCCGAGCTGCTGCCTAAGCTCAGGAAGCAGGGGCGCATCCCTGCCGGGACGCTGCAGGAATGGGCCCGGGAAGTGCATCGGCGCAAGCTCGAGCAGGCGGGAGAGGATCCCACCCGCGTGACCGCGGTGTGGAAGCAGATACCGAAGGCACTGCGGGACGACGACGTGCTGATCGGCGCCTACGTCGACGCCCTGGCCCGCGCGGGCGGCGAGGAGGTGGCCGAGGCGGAGCTGCGGCGCCGGCTGCGCGCCCGCTGGTCGCCGGGGCTGGCCCGACTGTACGGCAAGCTGGAGACGGCCGACGCCGGCCGCCAGCTCCGCCACGCCGAGAACTGGCTGAAGCAGCACGGCGAGGACGCCGCCCTGCTGCTGACCGCCGGCCGGCTGTGCATGCGCCAGGAGCTCTGGGGCAAGGCCCGGAGTTATCTGGAGACCGCGCTCGCGATCGGGCCCACGCCCGAGACCTACGAACTCTACGGCCGCCTCCTCAATCGCCTGGGCGAAGGCGAAGCCGCCGCCGACGCCTACCGCTCCGGCCTGACCATGGTCGCCGCCTCGGACCGGCTCGCGCTGCCGCACCTGGGCGAGGCCGGCGACGAGCGCCCCTGAGGGGGACGTGAGCCGGACATGAGCAGGATATGAGCGAGTCGTGACCGCGCCGCTGACGCTGATCGTGGGCGCCGGCTACACCGGCCGGCGGGTCGCCCGCCGTCTGGCGGACGAGCGCGCCGCCGTGCATTGCCTCACCGGCTCCGCTGCCTCCGCGGCGGCGCTGGCCGATGCCGGCATTGCGGCCACGGCGCTCGACCTCGACGAGTCCGGCACGCTGCCCCGCCTGCCGGGCGGAGCGCTGCGGGTGCTCTATCTCGTCCCGCCCGGGGAGGGTGAGGGCGAGGACGATCCGCGCCTCGCACGCTTCCTCGCGGCGCTGCCGCGCCAGCCGGAACGCTTCGTGCTGGCCAGCACCAGCGGCGTGTACGGCGATTGCGGCGGCGAACTCGTGGACGAGGAGCGCCCGCCGGCGCCGTCCACGGAACGCGCACGGCGCCGGGTGGCCGCGGAGACGACGCTCAGGCGTTGGGCGGACGCCGAGGGGGTGAGCTGGACGATCCTGCGTATCGCCGGCATCTACGGCCCCGGGCGGCTGCCCCTGGAGGCGATCCGTTCGGGTCAGCCCGTGATCCGCGAGGAAGACGCCTCGCCGGGGAACCGCATCCACGTGGACGACCTGGCGCGCGTCTGCATCGCCGCCCTGGAGCCGGCCGCGCCCGGCGGCATCTACAATGTGGCGGACGGCAGCGGGCAGAGCTCCGGGGCGTTCTTCCGACGGGTGGCGGAGGCGGCCGGGCTGCCGGCGCCGCCCGCGGTCAGCCGGGCGGAGGCGCGGCGGCAGATGTCACCGATGCGCTACAGCTTCCTCGCCGAAGCGCGCCGGCTCGACACGCGGCGGCTGCGCGAGACACTGGGCGTGGAACTGGCCTACGACGACCCGGCAGCAGGCGTACGGGCCAGCCTCGAGGAGGCCGGCGCAGCGCGAGACGGCTGACGCCGGCGCCGCTGCCGGCTCGGCCGTCGGCTGTCAGGGCCGGCTGCGGCGGGAGTTCAGCCACTCCATCAGCGGTTCCCACTGATCCCAGTCCGGCCAGGCCAGGTACTCGGGCAGCTCCGAGACGCCGAGCCCCCGGGTGTAGGCGCGGATGTAGTTCTGGGCCTCCCGGAACCAGGCCACGTAGGGCACCTTCAGGCTCTCCAGGTATTCGTCCAGATCGCCGGCGATCAGGGTGTTCTCGCGCACCCGGTTGGCCACCACGCCGATGCGCGCCTTCTTGCGCTCCACCTTGCCGACGCCCAGGAGCTCGTCGATGAAGCGGTTGGCCGCCTGCATGTCCACCGTCGACGGCAGCACGGGCACGATAATGGTCTCGGCATGGTTGATGAGCGAGGTCAGTTCCGGTCCGTGGGAGCGGGCCGGTGCGTCCATTATCAGCACGTCGGCGCTGCGGGGCAGATGCTTCAGCCCCTCCTCGAAGGCGGCGAGTCCGACGATCTCCGGATAGCCTTCCGGCCGGCGCTCGAGCCAGTCCAGACTGGAGCGCTGCGGGTCGTAGTCCGCGAGCGCGACGCTCTTGCCCTCGTTCGCATACCAGGCGGCGAGATTGGTGGCGAGCGTACTTTTGCCGCAACCGCCCTTCGGGTTCAGCACGATGATCTGACGCATGTTGTCTCCCTGCGCTTCGTGTTGGTTTTGTGCAGTTTATGTAAAGTATCGCCGCGCCGCTAGAAAGTCCACGCAACAGTGACGCCATTCGCACGGCAATTTGACCTACAGTACGCCCATGCAGCTGCCCTTCGTGAAAATGCACGGCCTCGGCAACGACTTCATGGTGGTGCGCGACCAGCCCGATGCTGCACTGCCCGACGCCGCCGCCATCCGCCGCCTGGCGCATCGCCGGGAGGGCGTGGGCTTCGACCAGCTGCTCTGGATAGAAGCGCCGCGCAGCGCCGGCACCGACGCGTGGTACCGGATATTCAACGCCGACGGCGGCGAGGTGGAGCAGTGCGGCAACGGCCTGCGCTGCATCGCGCGCCTGCTCGGCGAGGCGCCGGGGGCTCCGCCGATGCTGCGCCTGGAGTGCCGCGCCGGGATCTCCGAGGCACGCATCGCCGGACCGGGCATCACCGCCGTCTCCATGGGCCAGCCCCGGTTCGCGCCGGCGGACGTCCCTATGGCCGTGGAGATGGCCATGGAGACGGCGACGACCGCGGAAGCGGATGCCGGCACCTACCGGCTGGAGGCCGGCGGCCGCAGCGTGGAGGTCGCGGCGCTGTCCATGGGCAATCCCCACTGCGTGCTGCTGGTCGACGACGTCGACCGCGCGCCGGTGGCCGAACTCGGGCCCGCGCTCGAGCATCACCCCGCCTTCCCCGAACGCTGCAACGTCGGCTTCCTGGAGCCCCGCGGGCGCGACCGGGCCCGGCTGCGGGTGTGGGAGCGCGGGGTCGGTGAGACCCGGGCCTGCGGCAGCGGTGCCTGCGCCGCGATGGTGGCGGGGAGGCGCCGCGGCCTGTTCGGCGACGAGGTAACCCTGGCCCTGCCCGGTGGCGATCTCGTGGTAAGCTGGCGCGGCCCCGGTGAGGCCGTCTGGCTGACCGGCCCGGCCCAGTACTCCTTCGAGGGAACCGTCGCCCTATGAGCACACAGCACAAACGAGAGCCCGTGGTGGACAGTGCCAGCGAGGAGGCCGTGGAGGACTATCTCCTGCACCACCCCGAGTTCTTCGAGAACCATCCCCGCCTGCTCGACACGCTGCGCCTGCCCCATGCCGCGGGCGGCGGCGCCGTCTCGCTGGTGGAGCGCCAGGTGGCGACGCTCAGGCAGAAGAACCTCAAGGTCGAGCGCAAGCTGCGGGAACTCCTGGAGGTGGCGCGCGCCAACGACCGCCTGGCCGCCCGCATCCACACGCTGGCGCTGGCGCTCATGGCCGCCGACAGTCGGGAGGAGACCCTGGCCTGCATCGCACGGGAACTGCGCACGGGCTTCGGGGCGGATCACGCCGTGATGGTGCTGTTCGGCGACCCGGCGGACTATGCCGGCGTCGGCGAACGGCGTTTCCTGCACGTCATCGGCCGTGACGACCCGCGGCTGGGCCCCTTCGAGACCTTCCTCTCGGCCGCCCGCGCCCGTTGCGGCCGGGTGCGCGACAGCCAGCGCGAATTCCTGTTCGGCGCCTCCGCCGACGAGGTGGGCAGCATGGCGCTGCTGCCCCTCGGCGAGGGAGCCGCGCTCGGCTTCATCGGCATCGGCAGCGTCGATGCGGACCATTTCCACCCGGCCATGAGCATCGACTTCCTCACCCGCATCGGCGAGCTCGTGGCCGCTGCCGTGAGGCGTTACTGACCGGTCGGCCCGTTGTCGCCGGAAGAACGCCAGCGCACCGACGCCTTCCTCGAGCACCTCGCCTTCGAGAAGCGCTGCTCCGCGCATACCGTGGCCAACTACCGCCGGGACCTCGCGGCCCTGGTCGACTATTGCGAGCGCGCCGGCCACGACCGCTGGCGCGACCTCACCACCCACGATGTTCGCGCCTTCGCCGCCGCCTGCCACCGGCGCGGTCTCTCGCCCCGCTCCATCCAGCGCCGGCTGTCCGCCGTGCGCAGCTTCTTCCGCTACCTGATCCGGGAGAAGGTGCTGAAGCGCAACCCGGCCGCGGACGTGAGCGCGCCGAAGGCCGGCAAGCGCCTGCCGGGCACGCTGGACGCCGACCAGATGGCGCGGCTGCTGGAGTTCCCCGGCGACGACCCGCTCACGGTGCGGGACCGGGCCATGCTCGAACTCCTGTATTCGTCGGGACTGCGGCTGGCCGAGCTCGTGGCCCTGGACGTGCACGACGTGGACGCATCTGATGCCACGGTCACGGTGACCGGCAAGGGCGCGAAGACCCGCATCGTGCCGGTGGGCCGCCGCGCGCTCGAGGCGCTCGCGCAGTGGCAGCGCACCCGGGTGCGGATGGCCGGCCACGAGGAGCGCGCGCTGTTCGTCAGCCGGCGGGGCACCCGGCTGGCGCCCCGCTCGGTGCAGGAGCGCATCGTCCACTGGGCGAAGCGCCAGGGCATGGACCGGAGCGTCTATCCGCACCTCTTCCGCCATTCGTTCGCGTCCCACCTGCTGGAGTCGAGCGGCGACCTGCGCGCGGTGCAGGAACTGCTGGGACATGCGGACGTATCCACGACGCAGATCTACACCCACCTTGATTTCCAGCACCTGGCCCAGATATACGACCGGACTCATCCCAGGGCGCGCAACAACCGCAAATAGCCGGCGCCCGCAACAGCGAAGGCAGATCCATGGAGCAGTACAGAGGCACAACCATCGTCTCGGTGAGACGCGGTGGCCGCGTGGCCATCGGCGGCGACGGCCAGGTGAGCATGGGCGACACCGTCATGAAGGGCAACGCCCGCAAGGTGCGCCGTCTGGCCGACGGCAGCGTGATCGCCGGCTTCGCGGGCGGCACGGCGGACGCCTTCACGCTGTTCGAGTATTTCGAGCGCAAGCTGCAGCAATACGGCAACCTGACCCGCGCCGCCATCGAGCTGGCCAAGGACTGGCGCACCGACCGCATGCTACGCCGGCTGGAAGCGCTGCTGTGCGTGGCCGACCGGGAGACCTCGCTGATCATCTCGGGCAACGGCGACGTGATCGAGCCCGAATTCGACCTCATGGCGATCGGCTCCGGCGGGCCCTATGCCCAGTCGGCCGCCCGGGCGCTGCTGGAGAACACGGACCTGGGCGCCCGGGAGATCGTGGAGAAGTCGCTCGAGATCGCCGGCGACGTCTGCGTCTATACCAATCGTTTCATCACCATCGAGGAACTCCCCGGCGAGACGGAAGCCGGGGCCGAATGACATGTCTATGACCCCCAGGGAGATCGTCCAGGAGCTGGACAAGCACATCGTCGGCCAGGACAACGCCAAGCGGGCCGTGGCCATCGCACTCAGGAACCGCTGGCGCCGGGTACAGGTGCCCGAGCCGCTCAGGAGCGAGATCACGCCGAAGAACATCCTCATGATCGGCGCCACCGGCGTCGGCAAGACCGAGATCGCACGCCGCCTGGCGCGCCTCGCCCGCGCGCCGTTCATCAAGGTGGAGGCCACCAAATTCACCGAGGTGGGCTACGTCGGCCGCGAAGTGGACTCCATCGTCCGCGACCTGATGGACGTCTCCATCAAGATGACCCGGGAAGCCGAGATGGCCAAGGTGCGCCACCGGGCCGAGGACGCGGCCGAGGAGCGGGTGCTGGACGCCCTGCTGCCGCCGCCGCGCCGTGGCGTGGGTTTCGCCGCGGAGGAGCAGCCGCCCCGGGAAGGCAGCGATACCCGGCAGAAGTTCCGCAAGAAGCTGCGCGAGGGCGATCTGGACGAGCGCGAGATCGAGGTGGAGACCCAGGCCATGCCGGCGGGCGTCGAGATCATGGCGCCGCCGGGCATGGAGGAGATGACCAGCCAGCTGCAGAGCATGTTCCAGAACCTGGGCCAGGGCCGGCGCACGACCCGCAAGCTGAAGGTCCGCGAGGCGCTGAAGATCCTCACCGAGGAGGAGGCGGCACGGCTGCTGGACGACGAGGAGGTGAAGGCGCGGGCACTGGAGGCCGTGGAGCAGCACGGCATCGTCTTCATCGACGAGCTGGACAAGGTGGCCAAGCGCTCCGAGAGCATGGGCGCCGACGTCTCCCGGGAAGGCGTGCAGCGCGACCTGCTGCCGCTGGTGGAGGGCTGCACGGTCAACACCAAATACGGCATGGTGCGCACCGATCACATCCTGTTCATCGCCTCCGGCGCCTTCCACGTGGCCAAGCCCTCCGACCTGATCCCGGAGCTGCAGGGCCGCTTCCCCATCCGGGTGGAGCTCGATTCCCTGAAGGCGCCCGATTTCGTGCGCATCCTCACCGAGCCGGATGCCTCGCTGACCCGCCAGTACCGCGCGCTGCTTGACACCGAGGGCATGGAGCTGGAGTTCACCGACGAGGGAGTGGAGCGCATCGCGGACGTGGCCTTCCGGGTGAACGAGAACACGGAGAACATCGGCGCGCGCCGGCTGCACACCGTGATGGAGCGGCTGCTGGAGGTCATCTCCTACGAGGCGGCGGACAGGAGCGGCTACCGGCTCTCGGTCACGGCGGAGTACGTCGACGAGCATCTCGGCGAGCTCGTCCAGGACGAGGATCTCAGCCGCTACATCCTGTGAGCGCGCGAGCCGCATAGCCATGGAAGAGGCACCCACGGAAATACGCCTGCGCCGCAAGTCCCGGCTGCTGACGGTCGCCTTCGCCGACGGCGCGAGCTTCGACCTGCCCTTCGAGTACCTGCGTGTGTACTCGCCGTCGGCCGAGGTGCGTGGCCACGGGCCGGGCCAGGAGGTGCTGCAGACGGGCAAGGAGGACGTGCAGATCACCGCCGTGGAACCCGTCGGCCACTACGCAGTTCGACTCGTCTTCGACGACGGCCACAATACCGGGCTGTACCGCTGGGGTTACCTGCGGAAACTGGGCGAGAATCGGGACGAGCGCTGGCAGGAGTACCTCGACCGGCTCGAGGCCGCGGGGTATCCTCGCAGACCCGCTGACTGACCGCCCGACCCCGCCATGAGCAAAGAGAAGACCCGCGACAGCGAGACCCATTTCGGCTACCGCCGGGTGGCGGCCGACCAGAAGGCCGACCTGGTCCGCGGCGTCTTCGATTCCGTGGCCGAGCGCTACGACCTCATGAACGACCTCATGTCCGGCGGCATCCACCGGCTGTGGAAGCGCCGGACGGTCAGCGAGGCCGCCGCCCGTCCCGGCCAGTGCGCCCTGGACCTGGCCGGCGGCACCGGCGATCTGGCGATGAGCTTCGCCCGGCAGGTGGGCGAGACCGGCCACGTGGTGCTGGCCGACATCAACGCGGCGATGCTGCGCCAGGGACGACGGCGCATGCTCGACGCCGGCATCATCGGCAACGTGAGCATGGCCCAGGTGGACGCGGAAAACCTGCCGTTCGCGGACGGCAGCTTCGACCTGGTCACCATCGCCTTCGGGCTGCGCAACGTCACGCACAAGGAGGCGGCGCTGGCCTCCATGTACCGCGTGCTGAAGCCCGGCGGCAAGATGCTGATCCTGGAGTTCTCCCGCCCCGCGGAGGCCCTGCAGCCGATCTACGACCTGTATTCCTTCCGCGTCCTGCCGCTGCTGGGCCGCATGGTGGCGGGCGACGCGGACAGCTACCAGTACCTGGCCGAGTCCATCCGCATGCATCCCGACCAGGAGACGCTGCTCGGCATGATGGGCGATGCAGGCTTCGAGCGCTGCCGCTACGTCAATCTCACCGGGGGCATCGCCGCCCTGCACATCGGTTACCACCTCTGAGGGCCGTACGCCGTGGATCCCCTGGAAACCCTGTTCCGGCCGGCGCTCACCCTGGTGAACGCCCAGATCGCCCAGAGCACGCCGGCACGGGACCTGTGCGACGAACTCGACGGCCGGGTGATCGCGGTGCGGGTGCGGGATTCGTTCCTGGCGCTCTATGTCCGGGTCACCGCCGCCGGCCTGGAGCTGCACACCGACTACGTGGATGACCCGGATACGGTCATCACCGGCTCGCTGCTGGCGCTGCCCCGGTTGCTCGCCGGCGGCGCCGCCGAGGCGATCCGCAGCGGCAGCATCGAGATCGACGGCGATACCGAGACGGCCACCCGCTTCCGCGAGCTGCTGCGGTTCGCGCGGCCGGACGTGGAGGAACGGCTCTCGGGCGTGCTGGGCGACGCCGGCGCGCGCCAGGCCGGCGAGCTCGCGCGCAGCATCGGGCTCTGGGGCCGGCAGGTGGCCGACACCCTGACCCGCAACGTCTCCGAGTACGTGACCGAGGAACGGGGCGACCTCCCCGCCCGGGGCGAGGTCGAGGCCTTCTACGCCGAGGTGGACCGGCTGCGGGACGACGTGGCGCGGCTCGAGGCCCGCATCCGGGCACTGTCCGCAGACGACCGCTCATGATGCGCCCCCGGCTGCTGTTGCGCCTCATCGCCATCCAGCGGGTGCTGGTGCGCTACGGCCTGGACGAGCTGATCGTCGCCACCCATCTGCTGCGCCCCATGCGCTTCGTGTTCCGGCTGCTGCCGGGCCGGGCTGTCGTGGACGAACCGCTGGGCGTGCGCATCCGCCTGGCACTGCAGGAGCTGGGACCCATCTTCGTGAAGTTCGGGCAGGCCATCTCCACGCGGCGGGACCTGCTGCCGGTGGAGGTCGCCGACGAGCTCGCCAAGCTGCAGGACCAGGTGCCTCCGTTCTCCTCCGAGCTGGCGCTGGAGATCGTCGAGAAAGCCTATGGCAAGCCTGTCGCGGAGGTCTTCGGCAGCTTCGAGGAGCAGGCGCTCGCGGCCGCCTCCATCGCCCAGGTGCACGCGGCCACGCTGAAGGACGGCACCGAGGTGGTGGTGAAGATGCTGCGTCCCGACATGCGCGAGGTGATCGAGCGCGACCTG
Organism: Lentisalinibacter orientalis; assembly: GCF_040706535.1. Lineage (NCBI taxonomy): Bacteria > Pseudomonadati > Pseudomonadota > Gammaproteobacteria > Woeseiales > Woeseiaceae > Lentisalinibacter > Lentisalinibacter orientalis. The sequence continues at coordinate 799,164 of NZ_JAPDRJ010000001.1, read as the reverse complement.
GAGGTGATGTACTTCATGGCCGGGCTCGCGCACCGCTACTGGCGGGAGGCGCGGCGGCTGCGCCCGGTGGAAGTGGTGCGCGAGTACGAGAAGACCATCATCGACGAGCTGGACCTCATGCGCGAAGCCGCCAACGCGGCCCAGCTCGCGCGCAACTTCGCCGGCTCGGACCTGCTGCACGTGCCGGAGATCTACTTCGACTACTGTCACGTCAACGTCATCGTGATGGAGCGCATCTACGGCATCCCCATCAGCAACATGCGGGCGCTCAGGGAGGCCGGGGCGGACATAAAGCGGCTGGCCGAGAAGGGCGTGGAGATCTTCTTCACCCAGGTGTTCCGGCACAACTTCTTCCACGCCGACATGCACCCGGGCAACATCTTCATCCAGGTGCACGACCCGAAGGACCCGCAGTATGCCGCGGTCGACTTCGGCATCGTCGGCACGCTGAACCCGGTGGACCAGCGCTACCTGGCCGAGAACTTCCTCGCCTTCTTCGAGCAGGACTATCACAAGGTGGCGCGGCTGCACATCGACTCGGGCTGGGTGCCGCCGGACACCCGGGTGGACGAGCTGGAATCCGCCGTGCGAACGGTCTGCGAGCCCATCTTCAGCAAGCCGCTGGACGAGATCTCCTTCGCCCAGGTCCTGATGCGGCTGTTCGAGACGGCGCGGCGCTTCGACATGCAGGTGCAGCCGCAGCTGATCCTGCTGCAGAAGACGCTGCTGAACATCGAGGGGCTGGGACGCGAGCTCTATCCCCAGCTGGACCTGTGGGAGACCGCCTATCCCATCATGCGCCAGTGGATGACCGACCGCCTGGGCGGCAAGGCCATGATCGACGATATACGCGACCATCTGCCGGAGCTGCGCGAGACGCTGCGTGAGCTGCCCCACTGGCTCAGGACCATCGCCGAGCAGTCGGCGGCCGGTGACCTGCGGGTACGCTTCGACGCCCCGGAACTGCGCGAGCTGCGCGATTCGATGGCGCGCCAGCAGCGCCAGCGCTTCGCGCTCGCCGTGGCGGCCGCTGCGTTCATCGGCGGCATCGTGCTGCTGACGACGGGGCACCCCCCCTGGCTCGGCTGGGGTGCGATGGGCGCGGCCGCGCTTGCCGCCCTGGCCGGGCGGCCCGGCGCAGGCTAGGAGGCGTACGCGGACGCGGGCCGGGCCGCGTTCGGCGGGAACCCGCTCAGTACGCGCTGGCGGCGCGGGCCTCGTAGTCCTCCAGCCGGGAGCGCGCCACCGCGGCCTCCCGATGCAGCGAGGCGATCTCGGATTCCAGCTCGCCCTCGCGGCGGGACATCTCTTTGGTCTCCATCAGGAGGCGCACCCGTTCCTCGGCCGTGGCCTCGCCGGCGATGAGGCGTGCGGAATTCGCCGCCATGTCGGAGCGGAGTTCCTCCAGCTCGTTCGCGCGGGCATCGATGCGGCTCTCGATACGCGATACCTCGGAGCGCAGTTCGTAGAGTTCGCGGCCCTCGGCGTAGCCGGCCATGAAGTCCGGCTCCAGGTCGGGCGGACACACGCCGCTGTAGCCGCCGCCGGAGGCGCCCACCCGGTAGCCGACGCCCGGCCGGCAGTACTCGAGCAGGCCCGCCTGGCGGCCGCGTTCGTAATCGTGGAAGTCCGGCGTGATGCCGGCGCTGGCACAGGCCTTGCGGTGACGGCCGATGGTGTCGGCCGAAGCACCCCGGGCGCCGTCCTCGTAGCCGATGGCCTCCCAGTCGGCGACCAGGCACTCCTCGGCGCTCATGCTCGCGCAGCCGGCGAGCGCGAGAGCGGCCGCCGCCGTGATCAGCCGTTTCAGTCCCATGATGCGTCCCTTCCCCGGTGGCAGGAACGGTGACGGTACCGCCGCCGGCAGGGCCGGCGCCCGGACCCGGTTCACAGAACGGGGCCGCCGCCGGGGCCCCTGTTTTACATAAGAGTCAGGGCGCGGCCGGGTCCCGGTCCTGGGCCCGGCCGCAGTTCCAGCAGACGGCGAACTGGTGCTCGTTCTCCTCGCCGCAGCGCCGGCAGCGCCAGCGAGGCCCCTCGTCCGCCTCCGCCCCGCGAGCCTCGCGGATGATCTCCTCGGCGCGCGCGGCCTCGAAGTCGTTGCGCACCCAGAGTTCGGGCCAGATCTCCGCATACGGGATCTCGCCCATGATCGAGCCCATGTTCTCGTTCCTGAGGAAGCAGTCGATGCCCTCGCCCTCGAGGAGGTTGCGGTAGTGGGCGACGGTTACCAGGGATTCGGCCGCGTAGACCTTCTTCACCGGCTCACCCGGGACCGGCCCTCAGCGACTCCAGGAACGCCGCGGGGTCGTCGCCCCGTTCCAGCACCTCCACCAGCGCGGAGCCCACGATGACGCCGTCGGCATGCCGGCCCACCTCGGCCACCTGCTCCGCCGTGCGGATGCCGAAGCCGGCGCAAACGGGCAGCTCCGAGGCATCGCGCACCCGGTCCAGGTAGGCGCTGGTATCCGCAGGCAGGCCGGCGCCGCCGCCCGTGATCCCGCGCATGGTCACCGCATAGACGAAACCCCGGCTCGCGCCGCACAGCCGGGCCAGCCTGGCCTCCGGTGTCGCCGGCGTGACCAGCTGCACCAGCGCGAGGCCCGCCTCCTCCAGCGGCGCCCCGAACTCCCGGCTCTCCTCCCAGGGCAGGTCCGGCACGATGAAGCCGGCCACGCCGGCTTCGAGCGACCGGCTGGCGACCCGCTCGTAGCCGTAGGCGAGCAGCGGATTCAGGTAGGACATGAGGATGACCGGCGCTTCGATGCGGTCACGGGCCTCCTCCAGGCGGTCGAAGATCCAGGTGAGGCTGACGCCCTGCTCCAGCGCGCCGCGGCTGGAGCGCTGGATGGTCATGCCGTCGGCCATCGGGTCGGAGAAGGGCACGCCCACCTCCACGACGTCGCCAACGGCGGCGATCGTGGCGAGATCATCCGCGAACCGGTCGGCTTTGGGGTAGCCCGCGGTCAGGAACGGCACCAGGCCGACGCGCCCGGCCGCCGTCGCCTCGCGGAGCGCGCGGGTGATGGTCTCATGAGGCTGCATCGTGGCTTCCTCCGATCGGATACTGGGTGAGCGTGGGCATGTCCTTGTCTCCCCGGCCCGAATTGCCGATCAGGATGCGGGCGCCGGGGTGGCTCGCCGCCCACTTGCGGGCCGCGGCGTAGGCGTGGGCGGTCTCGAGCGCCGTGAGGATGCCTTCCGCGGCGCAGAGTTCGGCCAGCGCGTCCAGGGCCTCGTCGTCGCTGGCGTTCTCGTATTCCACCCGGCCGATCGCCTGCAGGAAGGCATGCTCCGGCCCCACGCCGGAGTAGTCGAGGCCCGCCGACACCGAGTGGGTCTCCTGCACCTGGCCGTTGTCGTCCTGCAGGATCATCGTGTAGCAGCCCTGCAGCACGCCCGGCCGGCCGGTGGACAGCGTGGCCGAGTTCTCGCCCAGTCCGGTGCCCTTGCCGCCGGCCTCGACGCCGATCAGCCGCACGTCCTCGTCGCCGATGAAGGGGTGGAACAGGCCGATGGCGTTGGAGCCGCCGCCGACGCAGGCGAAGACCGCGTCCGGGAGCCCGCCGATCTCGATCATCTGCCGCCGCGCCTCCTGGCCGATGACCGCCTGCAGCTCGCGCACCAGGTAGGGGTAGGGATGCGGGCCCACCGCGGAGCCGAGCAGATAATAGATGCCCTCCGGGTCCGACACCCAGTGCCTGAGCGCCTCGTCGATGGCGGCGCGCAGCGTCTGGTCGCCGCTCTCCACCGGGCAGACCTCGGCGCCGAGCCGGCGCATGCGATCGACGTTGGGGGCCTGGCGCACGATGTCCACCGCGCCCATGTAGACGCGGCAGGGCAGCCCCACCCGGGCGCAGGCCGCGGCGGAGGCCACGCCGTGCTGCCCGGCGCCGGTCTCGGCGATCACCCGTTTGGCGCCGAGGCGCTTCGCCAGCAGGGCCTGGCCGATGGCGTTGTTGATCTTGTGCGCGCCCGTGTGGGCCAGGTCCTCGCGCTTCAGCCAGACCTCCGCGCCCCAGGCCTCGCCGAGGCGGCGCGCGCCGGTCAGCGCCGTCGGGCGTCCCACCCATTCGCGGAGCTCCCGGGCGTAGTCGGCCTGAAAGTCATCCCGGGGCAGGATCTCGCGGACGCCCTGCTCCAGCCGCTCCAGCGCCGGGACGAGGGTCTCCGGCACATATCGGCCGCCAAATGGCCCGAAACGGCCGCGATCGTCGGGTAACTCCCTGTCAAGGAGCTTCTGCAGCAGGCCCGGTGCCTCGCTCGCTGCGATCAATTCGTTCGTGGCTTCGCTCATGTGGCCTCACTCATCCTCTGTCCTCGTTCTCTACTCGGATACCCGCTGGTCCCATCGGCGGACGCTCTCCACGAAGGCAGCGATCCGGGCCGGGTCCTTGCGGCCCGGCGCCCGCTCCACGCCACTGGACACGTCCACGCCCCAGGGCGCGACGGCGGCCAGCGCCGCCTCCACGTTGTCCGGCGACAGCCCGCCGGCCAGCACCAGCTCGGCGTGGGCCGCCAGCGCCGCGGCCGCCGACCAGTCGGCCCGCTCCCCGGTACCGCTGCGCGCCCCCTCGAAGAGAAAACGTGCTGGTATCTTCGCCGAACCGGACGCCAAGTCCGAGTCATCGTCCCTGTACACCGGCAAACGGACGCAGGCGTCGGGCAGCTCCAGCGCCGCGAAATCCGCCGCATCCGTCTGCAGCCAGTCGGGGGCGAAGCCGTCCCGGACCGCGGCCCACTCGTCGGGGGCGGGGTGACGCATCACGGCCACCCGGATAACCCGCCGGTCCAGCCCCTCGCAGAGCCGCCGGGCCTCACCCGGCAGCACCCGCCGTGGCGACTCGGCGAACACGAAGCCCACCGCGTCGGCACCCGCCTCCGCGGCCGCCTGTACGGCCTCGCGGCTGGTCAGTCCGCAGATCTTCACCCAGGTGCTGTCGCTCATTCGCACGATGCTCATTCGCCCAGTGCCGCACGCCCGGCGTCGCGCATCGTGCGCACCAGCTGCCCGGGCCGCCGGTCCTGCATGAGCGCCGTGCCGACCAGCGCCAGGCGGTAACCCGCCGTCGCCAGCCGCACCGCATCGGCCGGCACCTGCAAGCCGCTCTCGGCCACCGCCGGCGCCGCGTGGGGCAACAGGGGCGCCAGCGCCTCCAGCCGGCCGTCGTCCACCTCCAGGGTGCGCAGGTCGCGGCTGTTCACGCCGATGAGCAGGCGCCCGTCGTTGCCGCGCTCGTGGAAGCGGGGTTCGTCGAGCAGCCGGCCGCAGCGCTCCAGCTCGCCGGCATCGAAGCATTCCAGCAGCACGAACAGCTGCAGATCCTCCGCCAGGTCGAGCATGTCCGCGAGCGCCTCGTCGTCGAGCAGCGCGGCGATCAGCAGCACGCCGCCGGCGCCGGCCGCCCGCGCCTCCAGCAACTGGTAGGGATCGACCAGGAAATCCTTGCGCATGGCCGGGATGCCCCGCGGCGCCAGGGCGGCGGCCACGCGCTCGAGGTGGACGAGGTCGCCGCCGAAGCGGGACGGTTCGGTGAGCACGGAGACCGCCGCCGCGCCGCCGTCGGCGTAGATCTCCGCGCGGGCGGCGTCGTCGTGGACCGCGCCGCCCACCTCGACACCCCCATTGACACCGAGGGCGCCGTCCCGGGGCGAGCGGTGCTTGATCTCGGCGATGATGTCGAAACGGTCCAGCACCAGGCCCGGGGGCGGTTCACCGTCGGCGATGCGCTTGCGGAGTTCATCGGCGGGGTGCTCCCGCCGCGCCGCCTCGCAGCGCAGGCGGCTCGCCGCCGCCATCTCACGCAGGAAATCCGCCATGGCTCAGCCCCCGAAGCCCCGCAGGCCGTCCAGTACCCGCGCCGCCCGGCCGTCGTCGAGGGCGGCGGCGGCCATGGCCACGCCTGCCTCCGGCCCGGCGGCCTCGCCCGTCACCTCCAGCACCAGCGAGGCACCGAGCAGCAGCGCGTCCCGGTGGGGGCCGCGGTCCTCGCCGGAGAACACGTCGCGAATGGCGGCGGCGTTCGTTTCGGCGTCGCCGCCGGCCAGGTCTTCGGGAGCACAGCGTCCGAGGCCGTAGTCCTCGGGCCGCCGGCGGGTCTCGACGATACGGCCGGGCGTGACGTCCAGCAGCAGAAACTCCCCGCAGGGCGTGGCTTCGTCCCAGCCCGGCTCGCCATGCACCACGAAGGCGCGCTCCATCTCCATGCCGGCCAGCGTCGCGGCCATGAGCCTGGCCGCCTCCTCGCTGAAGGCGCCGACGAGGTGATACGGCGGGGCGGCCGGGTTGGCCAGCGGCCCCAGCAGGTTAAACACCGTGCGCACGCCCATGGCGCCGCGGATGGGGGCGATGGCCTTCATGGCCGGATGGTAGTAGGGGGCGAACAGGAAGGTGAAGCCGGTCGCCGCCAGGCACTCCACCGCCGCGGCTTCGTCCAGCGGCAGCGTGAGCCCCAGCGTCTCCAGCACGTCGGCGCTGCCGCAGCGCGAGGACACCGAGCGATTGCCGTGCTTCACCACCCGGGCGCCGCAGGCGGCGGCGAGCAGGCCGGTGCCGGTGGACAGGTTCAGGCTGCCGGAGCCGTCGCCGCCGGTGCCGACCGTATCGACGGTGGGCGCGCCGGGCGGGATGCCCGGATCCCGGGCCAGCTCGCGCATGGCGGCGGCGAAGCCCCGGATCTCCTCCGCGGTCTCGCCCTTCGCGCGCAGCCCGGCCAGCAGGGCGCCGGCCAGCGCCTGGGGATACGCATCCTCCGCCAGCGCGTGCATCAGCCCGTGCGCCTCCTGCTCCGAGAGGTGCTCGCCTTCGAGCAGGCGCTCCAGTAAACGGCTGCCCTCGCTCAATGCTCCGCTCCCGGGCGCTGTTCGATGAAATTGCGCATGAGGTGGTCGCCCTCCGGTGTCAGCACGCTCTCGGGATGGAACTGCACGCCCTCCAGCGGCAGCTCCCGGTGGCGCACGCCCATTATCTCGTCCTGCTCGGTGCGCGCCGTCACGATCAACGCGTCGGGAACGGTCTCCGCTTCGGCGCACAGGGAATGATAGCGGCCGGCCTCGAACGGCTGGGAGAGGCCGCGGTAGACGCCCTGGCCGTCGTGGCTGACCGCCGAGGTCTTGCCGTGCATCAGACGACCCGCGCGCACGATGCGGCCGCCGAAATGCTGCACCAGGCACTGATGGCCCAGACACACGCCGAGCACGGGCACGCGGCGCTCGAAGGCGGCGATCATGGCCAGCGAGACGCCGGCATCCTCCGGTCGGCCCGGCCCCGGGGAGATCACCAGGTGAGTCGGCTCGAGCGCCAGCCCTTCCTCCACGGTGATGCTGTCGTTGCGATAGACGTGCACGTCGGCGCCCAGCGCCGCAAAGGCCTGCACCAGGTTGTAGGTGAAGGAATCGTAGTTGTCTATGAGCAGGATCCTCGCCGTGGCCTGCCCGCGACTGCCGTCGGCTATGCCCCTGACCAGCATGACTAGAGCCCCTCCTTCGCCATGTCCAGTGCCCGGCGGAGGATGGCGCTCTTCGCCATCACCTCCTCGTACTCGCGCGCCGGCACGCTGTCGGCCACCAGGCCTGCGCCGGCCTGGAAGCGGTACTGGCCGTCGCGGAACACCATCGTGCGGATCGTGATGGCCTGATCCATGTCGCCGCCGTGGCCGAAATAGCCCACCGTGCCCGCGTACAGGCCGCGGCCCACCGGCTCCATGGCGTCGATGATCTCCATGGCCCGGACCTTCGGCGCACCCACCAGCGTGCCTGCCGGGAAGGCGGCGGCGAACAGATCGAAGGCGTCCCGGTCTTCGGCCAGCGTGCCCTGCACGCCGCTCACGATGTGCATGACGTGGCTGTAGCGCTCGATGGAGAGGTACGGATCCACGTGTACGCTGCCGGCCTCGGCGACGCGGCCGAGATCGTTACGGGCGAGGTCCACCAGCATCACGTGTTCGGCGATCTCCTTGGGGTCGGCCAGCAGCCGCTGCTCGTTGGCCCGGTCTTCGGCCGTGGTCGCTCCGCGCGGCAGGGTGCCGGCGATGGGTCGGAGAGAGGCCCGCCGCCCGTTCAGCCGCACCAGCGCCTCCGGCGACGAGCCCACCACCTGCAGGTCGCCGAGATCCACGAAGAAGAGATAGGGAGAGGGGTTCAGCAGCCGCAGCGCGCGGTAGGCCTCGAAGGGCGAGACCGTGCTGGCGCCCGAGAAGCACACCGACAGGACGATCTGGTAGATATCGCCCGCCGCAATGTGCTCCTTGGCCTGCTCCACCGCCGCCATGTAATCCTCCGGCGAGACGCTGGCGGTGGCATCCTCCACCCGGCCGCCGTCCTCCTGGGCGTCCTGCGGCACGGCACCCCGCAGCCGGCCGATCACCTCCGTGCGCAGCGCCCGCCGCTCGGACTCGGAGCCCGCGTGCAACAGGGCGGCCCGACGGGTGAGGTGATCGAACACCAGCAGGGACTCCGGCGCCACGTAGGCGGCCAGCGGCATGCCCTCCTGGGCCGGCGGACCGTCCGGCAGACGCTCGAACCAGCGCACCAGGTCGTAGCCGGAGACGCCGACCAGTCCGCCGGTGAAGGGCAGCTCTTCGGCCTCCGGCGCAAGCCGGGGCACGCCGGCCAGCGCCTGGCGCAGGCCGTCGAGCAGTTCATCCCGGCCCCGGGGCAGCGGCCGCGACTCGCCGTCCACCCGGAAACCATCGGCATCCAGCCGCACCTCGCGGCCCGGCCCGAAACCGAGGAAGGAATAGCGCGCCAGACGCTCTCCGCCCTCCACGCTCTCGAGCAGGAAACGCGGGCCGAGATCCGCCAGCTTCAGCCAGGCCGATACCGGCGTGTCCAGATCGGCGGTTATGTCGAAGGGGCCCTGCATGTCTGTCCCGGTCTCCCTTGGATTGGTCTCGTGTCAAAAAAAAACCCATCCCCACGGTGCTGCGGAGATGGGTTTTCGGTTGTCCTGTCTGGTGAACGCTAGCCGGCTACCCTCTCCCGGAGAGGCCGCCACCACCAGATGCCGATTGCGTTCGGAGCGTTCATGACCGTCGGGAGTATCCACGGCCCCCGGCAGAGGGTCAAGCGCCACGGGCTCCGCACTGGCCTCACAGGCCGTAGAGCAGCGGCAGCACCAGGGAGAAGCCGAGCCACATGATCAGCGTCAGCGGGATGCCCACCCGCAGGAAATCCGAAAACTTGTAGCCGCCGGCACTCAGGATCAGCAGGTTGGTCTGGTAGCCGATCGGCGTGGCATAGCTCATGTTGGCACCGAACAGCACCGCAAGCACGAAAGGCAGCGGATCCGCGTTCAGCTGCTGGGCGATGCTGATGGCGATGGGCGTGCCGATCACCGCCGCGGCATTGTTGCTGACCACGTTGGTCAGCACGGTCATGATCAGCATGAACGCGCTCAGGATGAACGGTATCGGCATGGCGTCGGTGATGTCCACGAACTCGTGGGCGAGGTAATAGGCCATGCCGGTCTGCAGCAGCGCGCCGCCGAGCCCGAGGCTCGCGACGATGATCAGGACGACCGGGCGGCTCAGCGCATCGCTGGTGTCGCGCCAGGTGAGGCAATTCGAGGCCAGCATCAGGCCGACGCCGGCCAGCGCGCTCACCGAGATCGGCAACAGCCCGAAGGCGGCGGTCAATACCACGAAGGCCATGATGGCCAGCGCCCGCTTGGCCCGATGGGTGTGCGGCAGCGAGGTGGTGCCGTCCAGCACGAGCATGCTGCCGCTCGCCTTTAGCGTCTCGATCGCCTTGCGCGAGCCCTGCACCAGCAGCACGTCGCCGGCGCGCAGGCGCACCGAGCCGATGTCGGAGGTCAGCCGCGAAGCCGGCATGCGCGCCCGGTGCAGCGCGAGCGGCAGCAGGCCGCTGGACTGGGCGAAGCGCGAATCGGCGAGCGTACGGTGATGCAGCGGCGAGCCGCGGGTCACCACCACCTCCGCCAGCTGTTGCCCCTTCGAGCCCTCTCCAGTCTGCTCCTTGCCGCCCATCCCGTGCAGGGTGGCGCCGAGCTCGCGTTCGTACTCCTTCAGGTTGTCCGGTGTGTCCTTCACGAACAGCCGATCGCCCGGCTGCAGTTTCACCGAGGGCAGCTTGGCGACGAACAGCGACTCGCTGCGCCGGATGCGGTCCACCCGCATGCGTCCGCCCGTGCGCGCCAGCACCTCGGATAGGGTCTTGCCGGCGGCGAAGCTGTCCTCGTCGACGTGCAGCTGGGCGCTGAAGACCCGCGGCGAGGTGTCCTCCAGGGGCGGCACGCGTTCCGGCACCAGCCGCGGGCCCGCCAGCCACAGGAACAGGATGCCGGCGGCGCCCACGATGGCCACCGGCAGCGCGAAATCGAACATGTCCAGGCGCGCCTGGCCCAGATCGGCGGCAATGCCGACCACCAGCAGGTTGGTCGAGGTGCCGATGGTCGTGGACATGCCGCCGAGGATGGTGGCGAAGCCCATCGGCATCAGCACGCCGGACACCGGCACCTTCGAGCGCAGCGAGGCCGCCACCAGGATGGGCAGCAGCAGCACGACGATGGGCGTGTTGTTCAGGAAGGCGCTCAGCACCGCGCCGGCCACCAGGGTGAGCAGCAGCGCGATCATCGGCCGGGCCTTCCAGGCCGCGGCGATCGCGCTCGCCAGCGGCTGCAGCGCGCCGGTGGTCTCCAGACCCTTGCCCACGATCATGAGGGCGCACACGGCCACCAGCGCCTCGTTGCCGAAGGCACCGAAGAAATCCGCCGGACCGAGCAGCCGCTCGCCGTCGGACGTGTACGGGAAGATCTGGAACAGCAGTATGAGCGCGACCAGGATGCCGAGGCTCGAGCTCTCCAGAGGGATGTTGTCGCGCGTGAACAGGATCAGCGCGATCACGGTCAGCACGAGGACCGCTATGCCGTGGGCATCGGGCGTGAGTGTTTCCAAACCGTCCTCGCAACGTCAACCAGCAACGCGGCCCCCGCCGGGGGATCGCCGAGTATACGGGACCGCCCCCACGGCCGGACCGGGGAGTTTCTCACATCCGCTCCGCGGGCAGGACCACCCCGCGGACGGAAGCTGACACGCGGCAGCATGGCGGCGCCGGCGGGATTTGGGCCTCGATCGGGTTTCTGCTATGGTCGCGGCGAGTCCGCCGCGGCGCATCATCGCTGCCCGGCCGGCGCCTGGCCACCCTTGCAGGGCCACCCGTGTGGCCGCCCCTTCAGGAGTCCGCCCATGAGCTTCAAGCAGCTGCTGGAAACCTGGCAGAAGACGCCCCGTGTCACCCGGACCGAGGAGGAATATGCGGTCCGCCTGCCGCTGGAGGACGCGGCCCGGCTGCACGCCCTGGAGGAGCTGTTCGGCGGCCCCGAGCTGGAGCAGATCATCACCGACCTGCTGGGCACCGCCCTCGACGAACTGGAGGCCGCGATGCCCTACGAGCCCGGCGAACGCGTCATCCGCGAGGACGAGCAGGGCGACCCCATCTACGAGGACGCCGGCCTGACGCCGCGCTTCATCGAACTCGCCCGCAAGCATCTGCGCGCCCTGGAGAGCGCCGGCAGCGACTGAGCCGAACGGCTCGCCCGCACCCATGTCCCGCAGCACCGACGACGCCTGGGGCGCTCCCGGCGTCGGCGTATTCCGTTACAGCCGCCGGGCGATCGAACTCGTCTGGAGCACCTCCCGCGCGCTAGCCGTCTGGCTGGGGCTGGCCACCGTGGCGGCCGGCCTGCTGCCGGCGGCGGTGGCCTGGGTGGGCCAGCAGATCGTGGACTCCGTGGTGGCCGCGATGCAGTCCGGCGGCGGCTACCGGGAGGCGCTGACCTGGGTGGCGGTGGAAGGCGGGCTGCTGGTGCTCACCGCCGCCAGCCAGCGCTCCATCTCGCTCTGCCAGTCCCTGCTGCGCGCCCGGCTGGCGCAGCGGGTGAATACCATGATCCTGGAGAAGGCGCTGACGCTGTCGCTGGACCAGTTCGAGGACGCGGAGTTCTACGACAAGCTGACCCGCGCCCGGCGCGAGGCCTCCAGCCGGCCTCTGAGCCTCGTGAACCGCACGTTCTCGCTGGCCCAGAACGGCATCTCGCTGGTCAGCTACGCCGTGCTGCTGGTGCAGTTCTCGCCCTGGGCCGTGCTGCTCCTGGTGCTGGCGGGTCTGCCGGCCTTCGTGGCGGAGACCAAGTTCTCCGGCGACGCGTTCCGCCTGTTCCGCTGGCGCTCGCCGGAGTCGCGCATGCAGATGTACCTTGAGACGGTGCTGGCCCGCGAGGACCACGCCAAGGAGGTGAAGCTGTTCCGCCTGGGCCCGCTGCTGCTCGACCGCTACCGGGACATCTTCCACCGCCTCTACCGCGAAGACCGGCGCCTCACCATCCGCCGCGAGACGTGGGGCTTCTTCCTCGGCCTCATCGGCACGGCGGCGTTCTACGGCGCTTATGCCTGGATCGCCGTCAGCACGGTGGACGGCAGCATCACGCTGGGCCAGATGACCATGTACCTGCTGCTGTTCAAGCAGGGTCAGAGCGCGGTGGCCGCGAGCCTCGCCGCCATGGGCGGGATGTACGAGGACAACCTCTACCTCTCCAACCTGTACGAGTACCTGGAACAGCCGGGCACCATCGCCGGCGGCGACCGCACCGCCGGGGAGTCGCCCGGCGACGGCATCCGCTTCGAGGGCGTGGGCTTCACCTACCCCGGCAACGAGACCGCGGCGCTCACGGGCATCGACCTGCACATCGCCCCCGGGCAGAGCCTGGCGCTGGTCGGCGAGAACGGCGCGGGCAAGACCACCCTGATCAAGCTCATGACCGGCCTGTACCGGCCCACCGAGGGGCGCATCCTGCTGGACGGCACGCCGCTCGCGGACTGGGACCCGGACGCGCTCACCCGCCGCTTCGGCGTGATCTTCCAGGACTTCGCCCGCTACCAGTTCACGGTGGGCGAGAACATCGGCGCCGGCGACGTGGACCATTTCGCGGACGAGGAGCGCTGGCGCGAGGCGGCGGGCCTCGGGCTGGCGGACGCCTTCATCGAGCGGCTGCCGGCCGGCTACTCGAGCCAGCTCGGCAAGTGGTTCCGTGACGGCCAGGAACTGTCCACCGGCCAGTGGCAGAAGATCGCGCTGGCCCGGGCGTTCATGGACCGGGGCGCCGACATCCTCATCATGGACGAGCCCACCGCCTCCATGGACGCGGCCGCCGAGGCGGCGATGTTCGAGCATTTCCAGGAACTCGCGGCCGGGCGCATCACCATACTGATCTCCCACCGCTTCTCCACGGTGCGCCGCGCGGACCGCATCCTGGTCATCCAGCACGGCCGCGTCACTGAGGCCGGCAGCCACGAAGAGCTGATGGCGCTGGGCGGGCACTACGCTACACTGTTCTCCCTGCAGGCCGAGGGCTATCTGTGAGCCGCCGCCGGCCGGAGAGAACACCGTTGCACGGAGCCGAATACATGCCGAGGTTTGGGAGAGCGCTGCTGGCGGCACTGGCCCTCGCGCTGGTGGCGGGCTGCGGCGAGCAGCGCACCGACGCGCCGGCCGAGCCGCCGCTCGGGGCCTGGCGTGCCTGGCTCGAGCTGCCCGGCGGCCGCGCGCCCTTCGGCCTGGAGCTGGGCCGCGACGGCGCCGGCCACCGCGCCACGCTGATCAACGGCCAGGAACGGGTGCGCGTGCCCGAGGTCGCCGTCAGCGGCAGCCGGGTCACCCTCACGTTCCCCGCCTACAACAACCGCATCGAGGCGGAGTGGGCGGAGGGCCGGCTCACCGGCACGCTCACCCTCGTGAAACGCTATGGCAAGGAGCAGCGCATCCCCTTCGCTGCCGTGCCTGGCACCGCGGCATCCAGCCAGCCCCACGCCACGGCGGAAGTGGACGTCTCCGGGCGCTGGGAGGTGAGCTTCACGGAGCCGGACGGTAACCAGCATCCGGCCGTGGGCGAGTTCGCCCAGCGCGGCAACCGGCTGTTCGGCACGTTCCTCACCGAGACCGGCGACTACCGCTACCTGGAAGGCACGGTGCGCGGGCGCGAGGTGACCCTGTCCAAGTTCGACGGCGCCCACGCGTTCCTGTTCAAGGCAGTGGAAGAAGAGGGCCGCCTGACCGGCCGCTTCTGGTCCGGCACCGAGTGGCAGGAGACATGGTCGGCCGTGCGCAACCCGCGGGCCTCGCTGGCGGACGCCCGGCGGCTGACCTTTCTGAAGCCCGGCTACGAGCGCTTCACTTTCACCTTCCCCGATACGGACGGCCAACCGGTCTCGCTGGACGACGAGCGTTTCCGCGGCAAGGTGGTGGTGGTGACGCTGGCCGGCAGCTGGTGCCCGAACTGCCACGACGAGGCCGCGTTCATGGCGCCGCTGTACAAGCGGCTGCGCGGCCAGGGCCTGGAGGTGGTCGCACTCATGTACGAGCACCTGGAGGACTTCGACGCGGCCGCCGCCCAGGTGGAGAAGTTCCGGCAGAAGTTCGGCATCGAGTACGCCACACTGATCGCGGGCATCTCGGACAAGACGGAGGCCGCGAAGACACTGCCCTCGCTGAACCACGTGCTCGCGTTCCCCACCACCATCTTCATCGGCCGGGGCGGGCGGGTGCGCCAGATCCATACCGGATTCCAGGGCCCGGGCACGGGCGAGCATTACGAGCAGCTGACCCGGGAGATGACCACCTTCATCGAGGACCTGCTGGCCGAGCCCGTGCCGGCAGCCGAGGACGCAGCCTGAGGAGGGCCACATGCCATCGTTCGACGTCGTCTCCGAAGTGGACATGCACGAGGTTACCAACGCGGTGGACCAGGCCAACCGGGAGGTCACCAACCGCTTCGACTTCAAGGGCACCGGCGCGAAGTTCGAGCAGGAGGAGTCGGCCATCCGCCTGCGTGCGCAGGTGGAGTTCCAGCTGCAGCAGATGATGGACATCCTGCGCCAGAAACTCGCCAAGCGCGGCATCGACGTCGCCTGCCTGGAGGCGGGCGAGGTCGAGGAGAGCGGCAGCGAGGCACGCCAGACCGTGACGCTGCGCCAGGGCATCGACTCGGCGCTGGCAAAGAAGATCGTCCGGCTCGTCAAGGATTCGAAGATGAAGGTGCAGGCCTCCATCCAGGGGGAAAAGGTTCGCATCAACGGGAAGAAGAAGGACGACCTGCAGGCGGCGATCGCGCTGCTGAAGGACGCCGACATCGACCTGCCGCTCCAGTACGAGAACTTCCGCGACTGACCCGCCCGTGAGCGAACCAGCCGACAGCGGCAACGGCGGCCTGCGCCGCAGCGAGATCGTCTTCGCCCGCAAGGACCGGGCGCTGCGCGACGACGTACGCACCCTCGGTCGTCTGATCGGCGAGCTGCTGCGCGAGCAGGGCGGCGAATCCCTGTACGAGCTGGTGGAGAGCGCCCGGCGCATCTCCATCCGTCGCCGGGAGGGCGACCGGGAAGCCGCAGCCGAGCTCACCGACCTGGTGCAGGCCCTGCCGCCGGATACCGCCCGCGACGTGATCCGCGCCTTCTCCACCTACTTCGAGCTGGTGAACACGGCCGAGAAGGTGCACCGCATCCGGCGGCGGCGGGACTACCTGCGCGACGAAGACACGTTCCAGCCCGGCGGCCTGGAGTACGCCCTGCGCGACCTGCACGAGGCCGGCGTCAGCAACGCCGACCTCGACACGCTGCTGCATCGGCTGCGCATCCAGCCGGTGTTCACGGCCCACCCCACGGAGCCCACCCGCCGTACCATCCTGCGCAAGGAGCAGAACATCGTCCGCCATCTGGTGGACATGCTGAACCCCACGCTCACGCCCCAGGAGGAGCGCACCGCACTCGCCTCGATCCGCGCCGAGGTCACCGCCATCTGGCAGACCGAGGAGCACCCCTCCGAGAGCATGACCGTCGCCGACGAGCTCGAGCACGTGCTGTTCTTCCTCACCGACGTGCTCTACCGGGTGCTGCCGCCGTTCTACGAGAGCCTGGAGGACGCCATCGGCGCCGTCTACGGCCAGGAGACGCTCGACAACATCGAGATACCGGACCTCATCTCCTTCGCCTCCTGGGTCGGCGGCGACATGGACGGCAATCCCAACGTGGGGGCGAAGACCATCCGCGATACGCTGACCCGGCAGCGCTCGCTGATCCTGGACCTCTATTACCGGGAGTGCGGCCGCCTGTCCGGCAAGCTCAGCCAGACGGTGTCCCGCGTGGGCGTGGCGCCGGCCATCCTGGAACGCATCGAGGTCTACCGGGGCCACTTCCCCCACGCCTGGCACGCGGTGCCGGCCCGCCACCGGGAGATGCCCTACCGGATGTATCTCCGCCTCGTCCAGGAGCGGCTGCAGTCCACCTACGACGACAGCGCCTTCCCCTACGAATCGGCGCAGGAGTTCGAGGCCGACATCCGCCTGATCGCGACCAGCCTGCGCGCGAACCGGGGCCGCCATGCCGGGCTGTTCACGGTGCGCCGGCTGCTCCGGCGCATCCGCACCTTCGGTTTCCACCTGCTGACCCTGGACGTGCGCCAGGACGCACTGGTGCACCGGGAGGTGGTGGGCCGCTGCCTGGACATCGAGGACTGGCTGGAGTGGACGCCGGAGGCGCGGGCGGAGCGCATCCGCGAGGCCTTGCTGGACCGGGAGCTGCCCAAGGCCGACAGCACCGACACGCGCATCCGCAAGACCCTGGCCGTGTTCCAGGCCATCTCGTTCTGCCGGCGCAAGTACGGCAAGCGGGCCATCGGCCCGTTCATCGTCAGCATGACCCAGGGCGCCGACGACGTGCTGTCCGTGCTGCTGCTGGCCCGCTGGGGCGACCTGGCGTCGAAGGGCGGCAAGGTACCGCTGGACGTCGCACCCCTGTTCGAGACCGTCGACGATCTCAGGAACGGTACCCGCATCATGCAGGAGCTGCTGGCCGACGAGGTCTATCGCAAGCACCTCGCCCACCGCGGCGACGAGCAGATGATCATGGTGGGCTATTCGGACAGCAACAAGGACTCGGGGCTGGCCTCGGCGCGCTGGGCGCTGTACGAGGCCCAGGCGGATCTCGTGCGCGAACTCGACAGCGAGGATCTCGACATCACGCTCTTCCACGGCCGCGGCGGCACCACCAGCCGGGGCGGCGGCAAGACCCACGCCGCGGTACTGGGCGCGCCGGCGGACACCATCCGCGGCCGCCTGCGGGTCACCGAGCAGGGGGAGATCATCAACGAGAAGTACGGCCTGCGTGGCATCGCGCTGCGCACGCTGGAGCAGCTGATGGCCTCGGTCTCCATCGCCACCGCCAACCCGGAGCGCACCACGCCGGAACCGGACGAGTGGCGGCAGATGATGGACACCGTCGCCGTCGAGAGCCGCAAGGTCTACCGGGGCCTCGTCTACGAGCGGCCGGGCTTCTTCGACTACTTCCGCTGCGCGACTCCCATCGACGTCATCGAGCGCATGCGCATCGGCTCGCGGCCGTCGTCCCGGCGCAAGCAGCGGGGCATCCAGGACCTGCGGGCCATCCCCTGGGTATTCGCCTGGACCCAGAGCCGGCACATCCTGCCGGGCTGGTTCGGCTTCGGCAGCGGACTGCGCGCGGCCATCGAGATCCACGGCGAAGAGGCCTTCACGGCCATGACCCGTGAGTGGTTCTACCTGCAGTCGCTGCTCTCCGACGTGGAGATGGTGCTGGCGAAATCCGACATGACCATCGCCTCGCGCTACTCGGAACTCGCCGGCACGCTGCACGAGAAGTTCTACCCGGTGATCTGCGACGAATTCGAACTGACCCGGGACATGGTGCTGAAGCTCACGGGCAACGCGAACCTGCTGGAGAAGGACAAGACGATGCAGCGGGCCATCATGCTGCGCAATCCCTACGTGGACCCCATGAGCCTTCTGCAGGTGGATCTCCTGGCCCGCTGGCGCGCGAAGGAGCGCGACGACGACGAACTGTTCGCGGCGCTGCTGGCCAGCGTGAACGGCATCGCGCAAGGGCTGCAGAACACGGGCTGATCCCCTGTAGGAGGGCCTTCAGGCCCGATCCGGTTTCTTTTGACGTTGGCCCGCCAGCGTCACTGACTGGCGGATCCTCTCGGCCACCACGAGGCGGCCGTCATGCGGGGGTATCCATCGCCGCGACCTTTTGTCGGGAGCAAGATGGATACCCCCGCAGGGCGGCCACAATAGAAAGGGGGTCTGGCAGGGCGGGGTCGGGCCTGAAGGCCCTCCTACACGTCGTTGTAGGTGACGAATTCTTCCAGCTTCTTGCGGCGGATGTCCGGCACCCGGGCGTCCTTGCCGGGATAGCCCGTCACCAGCAGCAGGAACGGCCGCTCGCTCTTCGGGCGCTCGAGGATCTCGTTCAGGAAGCCCATCGGGCTGGGCGTGTGGGTGAGGGTGGCGAGGCCCGCGTGGTGCAGCGCCGTGATCAGCATGCCGGTGGCGAGGCCCACGGATTCCTGGGGGTAGTAGTGCTTCACCCGGGTGCCGTCCTCCAGGTAGCCGTATTTCTGCAGGAACACGGCGATCAGGTAGGGCGCCTTCTCGAGGAAGGGCTTGTCCGCATCGGTGCCCAGCGGCGCCAGGGCCTGCAGCCATTCCTCCGGTGCGCGGCGCTGGTAGAACTCCCGCTCCTCGGTCTCCGCGGCTTCGCGGATGCGCCGCTTGGTCTGCGGACCGCTGACGACCACGAAGTGCCAGGGCTGGCGGTTGGCGCCGCTGGGCGCCGTGCCCGCGGCGCGCAGGCAATCGTCGATGATCTGGCGGGGGACGGCGCGGGACGAGAAATCCCGCACGCTGCGCCGGCGCTCGAGTTCCTCGTGGAAGCGCCGCGCCCGGTCGCGCATATCGGCGACGGGGAACTCCCGGTAGGCGGGCAGCGGGATGAATCGGGCATCGGCCATCGCTCTCTCCTCGCGCCGCCTGCGGCGGCCGTCAGGGCCCGGACCCGCCGGGCAGGGGAATCATGTCGCACTCCGGATCCGGTTCCCCGTGCTCGTTCTCGGACACGGCCCAGGCACGCACGGAGATGCCGGCCTCGTGGACCGTCTCGGGATTGCCGCTGACCAGCGGATGCCACCAGGCGAGGCCGCGGCCCTCGCTGATGCGGCGATAGGCACAGGACCGGGGCAGCCAGGTCATCTCACCCAGCGAATCCGGACTCATCACGAGACAGTCCGGCACCCGCTCGGCGCGGTTCGCATAATCCGAGCAGCGGCAGCTGCCGAGCTCCAGCAGGCGGCAGGCCACCCGGGTGTAGCGCACCTCGCCGGTGTCGATGTCCTCCAGCTTGTGCAGGCAGCAGCGGCCGCAGCCGTCGCACAGCGACTCCCACTGTTCGCGGGTCATCTCCGCCAGCGGCGTGGTTTTCCAGAACGGTTTCACGGCCGCTCCCGCCCCGGCCGTCCGCAAGCCGCTCCTGCCGATGTCAGTGCTCCGTCCAATTCCCTGTCCCGCCGGCTCCGCCTCTCACTGGCCTCGTATCGGGCCACGGTTGCTAAACTAATCGTTTTCCCCCGGCCATCACAATGAGCAATAGCCCCAAAGCCGACGCCGTTTTCCTCGACCTGGACACGATGGGTGCCGGCGACCTGGACCTCGCCCCGCTGGCGGACGCCGTCGGCGGCAGCCTGGAGGTGCACGGCGCCACCGAGCCCGATGAGGTCGCCCGCCGCATTGCCGACGCCAGACTGGTCTTCCTGAACAAGGTGAAGCTGGGCCGCGCCGAGATCGAGAGCGCGGGCCGCCTGGGCTTCGTGGGCCTCACCGCCACGGGCGTGGACAACATCGACCTCGAGGCAGCCGGAGAGCGGGGCGTGGTCGTGGCCAACATCCGCGACTACTGCACGCAGTCGGTGGTGCAGCACGTCATGGGCGTCATGCTCTCGCTCACCCACCGGCTGGCCGAGTACACGGCGCTGGTCGCCGCCGGCGACTGGCAGCAGGCCGGCAACTTCTGCCTGCTCGACTATTCCATCCGGGAACTGGCCGGCAGGCGCCTCGGCATCGTCGGCTACGGGGCGCTCGGCCGCGGCGTCGCCCGCATGGGCGAAGCGCTGGGGATGGAGGCGCTGATCAGCGAACGCCCGGGCGCGGACTCCGTGCGGGCGGGCCGCCGGCCTTTCGAGGAGGTGCTCACGGAGGCCGACGTGCTCAGCCTGCATTGCCCCCTCACGGAAGTTAACCGGGGAATGATCGGCGCCGGCGAACTGCAGCGCATGAAGCCGGATGCGGTGCTGATCAACACCGCCCGCGGCGCGCTGGTGGACACCGCCGCCCTCGCCGCGGCGCTCACCAACGGGCGCATCGCGGGCGCCGGCATCGACGTGCTGCCCCAGGAGCCGCCGGTGGACGGCGATCCGCTGCTCGACTACCGGGGCGACAACCTGATCCTCACCCCCCACATCGCCTGGGCGGCGCGGGAGTCCCGCCAGCGCGCCATCGCGGAACTCGCCGAGAACGCGCGCGCCTGGCTCGCGGGAGAGCCCCGCAACCGGGTGAACTGAATGTCGCAGGGCACCGCGCTCGTCTGGTTCCGCCGGGACCTGAGACTCTCCGATAACCCGGCGCTGCGCCGGGCGGTGGACGAGAGCGAGACGGTCGTCCCCGTCTTCATCCACGACGAGGGCGAGGGCGAATGGGCGCACGGCGCCGCCTCGCGCTGGTGGCTGCATCACAGTCTGGCCGCGCTGGACGAAGCGCTGCGGCAGAAGGGCAGCCGGCTGGTCATCCGCCGCGGCGAGCCGCTGGCCGTGCTGCGCGAACTCGCCGGCGACACGGGAGCCGACGCGGTGCACTGGAACCGCCTCTACGACCCCCACCTCGTGGAGCGGGACACCCGTGTTAAGGAGGGGCTGGCCGAGTCCGGCATCCGCGCCCGCAGCGACAAGGCGGCGCTGCTGCTGGAGCCCTGGGAGATCGCCACGGGCAGCGGCGACCCCTACCGGGTGTTCACGCCCTTCTGGCGGCGGGCCCGGCAGGAGCTGCCGCCGCCGGAGGCGCTGGAGGCGCCGCACACCGCACGGCCGCCGGATTCCTGGCCCGTCTCGCTGGACCTCGCCGAACTCGGCTATCTGCCGCGCATCGACTGGGCCGCCGGCTTCCGCGAGCACTGGACTCCGGGCGAGGCCGGCGGCCGACGGCGCCTGGAGACCTTCGCCGACGGCGCGCTGCGCGACTACGACGAGACCCGGGACATCCCGGCCGTGGACGGCGTCTCCCGACTCTCGCCGCACCTTCACTTCGGCGAGATCTCCCCCCGCCATGCCTGGCACCGGATCGCGGCCCGGGCGGAGGATTATCCCGACGGCACCGAGGTCTGGCTGCGCGAACTCGGCTGGCGGGAGTTCGCCCACCACGTGCTCTACCACTTCCCCCGCACGACCGACGAGCCGCTGTACGAGAAGTACCGGAACTTCCCCTGGCGTCAGGATGGCGAGGACATGCTGGAGGCCTGGCAGCAGGGCCGCACCGGCATACCCGTCGTCGATGCCGGCATGCGGGAGCTGTGGCACACCGGCTGGATGCACAACCGGGTGCGCATGATCGTCGCCTCGCTGCTGGTGAAGAACATCCGCCTGCACTGGCTGGAGGGCGCGCGCTGGTTCTGGGACACCCTGGTGGATGCGGATCTGGCCAACAACACCATGGGCTGGCAATGGTCGGCGGGCTGCGGCGCCGACGCCGCGCCCTATTTCCGCATCTTCAACCCCGTACGCCAGGGCGAGCGCTTCGACGGCGACGGCAGCTACGTGCGCCGCTGGGTACCGGAGCTCGAGCACGTGCCCGACCGCTACGTCCACGAGCCGTGGAAGCTGCCGGCGGACGAGGCCCGCCGCATCGGTTTCACACTGGGTCGTGACTACCCCCGGCCGATCGTGGACCTGAAGCAGTCCCGCAAGGAAGCCCTGGAAGCCCTCAAGCGACTGTGAACCACGTTCTTTCATGGCCGCCCTGCGGGGGTATCCATCTTGCTCCCGACAAAAGGTCGCGGCGATGGATACCCCCGCATGACGGCCGTGCTCGCGGTGGCGTGAAGGCGCTGCCAGTCAGAAGCGCCTGCTGATTGGTGCCCAAGCCTCTCGGCTACGGGCCCGCCAGCGGCTGGGGCGGGCTGCGGGGGTCGTCCGGGCCGACTGGAGCCATGACGGCGGGAAGGAGGCCCGGCCGAAGCGAGGGAGGACAGGACGTCCGACTGAGCGTCCCCCGTAGCCCGCCCCAGTCGATGGCGGGCCTACGCCAACAGAAAGCCGGGTCGGGCCTGAAGGCCCTCCTACATGGGTTACGCGCGGCGCAGCGTGTTGACCGGCGGCGCGTTCACCGCACCGCGGGCGGCCAGCGTACCGCTGATACCCACCAGCAGCATGCCGGCGACCATCCCGGCCGCCCACAGCACCGGATCCACGGTGTAGGCCAGGTCGAACAGCCGTTTCGCCGCGAGCATGCCGAGAACCGTCGCGCCGGCCGCCGCGAATACCCCGGCGAGCAGGCCCAGCGCCAGGAACTCCGAGGCGAGACCCGCCATCACGGTGCGGCGCTTCGCGCCGAAGGTGCGCAGCAGAGCGCTCTCGTAGCGGCGTTCGTCCAGGGTGGCCTGGACCGCCGCGAACAGCACGACCAGACCGGCCAGCAGGGTGAACAGGAAGACGTACTGCACCGCCAGTGCGGCCTTGTCGATCACGCCGCGCACCTGGGCGATCAGCGCCTGGATGTCGATCACGGAGATGCTGGGATGGCTGCGTACCAGCTCCAGCAGCACGCCCTTGCTGTCCGGATCGATGTAGAAACTGGAGATATAGGTCTTCGGGTAGCCCTCCAGCGCGCCCGGCGAGAGCACCATGAAGAAGTTCGGCTCGAAGGAGTCCCACTGGATCTCGCGGATGCTCGCCACTTCGGCGGTGAGGGGCTCGCCCGCCACCAGGTAGGAGAGCTCGTCGCCGAGGCCCACGCCGAGCTCCTCGGCGGCATCCGCTTCCATGGACACCAGCGGTGGACCGTCGTAGCCCGCCGGCCACCAGCTGCCCGCCACCACCCGGTTGCTGGCGGAAAGCTCGCCGGTGAACGAGAGGTTCTGCTCCCGTTCCGACATGCCGCGGCCCCGCTCGTCCTCGAACGTGATCTCGCCGATGGGGGTGCCGTTGATGGCCGTCAGCCGCGCGCGCACCAGCGGCACGAACTCCGGCGCCTCGATGCCGGCACCGCGGAGGATGTCGGCGACGCTCGCCCGGTCGTCCGGCTGGATATTGATCAGGAAGTGGTTCGGCGCGTCCTCGTCCAGTGTGGCGCGCCAGCCCGCCAGCAGATCGTTGCGCACCAGCGTCAGCAACAGCAGGACCATCAGGCCGAGACCGAATGCCACCACCTGCACCGCGCTGTCGCCGCCGCGGCGGGCGACGTTCGCGAGCCCGTAGCGCCAGGCGACGCCCACCCGGCCCCGCATCCGCGACAGCGCGAGCACCAGCAGCCGCCCGGCCAGATACAGCACGCCCGCTATGACGGCAGTGCCGCCGAGGACCAGGACCAGCAGGGCGACGTCGCGCACCGCCCAGTAGACGAGCGCCGTCAGCGCACCGAGCGCGGCCAGCGTGGTGAGCCAGGCGGCGGGCGGCGGCGGTGTCAGATCCCGGCGCAGCACCCGCAGCGGCGGCGTGCTCTTCAGGCGCATCAGCGAAGGCAGCGCGAAGCCGAGCAGCAGGATGAGCGACGTGCCCACGCCGAGCGCCACCGGCGTCAGCGACGGCGCCGGCAGGTCGCTGCCGATCAGGCCGGCGAGCAGCCGCGACAGGCCGCTCTCGGCCAGAAACCCGATGCCCGCGCCGACCAGGCCCGCCGCCAGCCCGATCATCAGCAGCTGCAGCAGCGAGACCCGGAATATGAACGACTGGGACGCGCCCAGGCTCTTCATCAGCGCCACCGAGTCCAGGCGCCGTTCCGCATAGCGCCGGCCGGACATGGCCACGGCGACGGCCGACAGCAGCAGGCTCACCAGCGAGGCCAGCGACAGGAATCGCCCGGCCCGCTCCACCGCCGCATTCAGCTCCTCGCCCGCATCGCCCCGGTCCTCGAGACGCACCGTGTCGGGCAGCCGGTCCTGCCACTCCTCGACGAAGCCGCGCACCGCCTCCCGGTCGCCGGCGTACAGCTGCGCGTGGCTCACCCGGCTGCCGGTCTGCACCAGGCCGGTGGCAGGCACCTCGCCGAGATTCATCAGCAGGCTGGGCGCCAGGCCGGCGAACCCGGGGGTCTGATCAGGGCGGTAGGTCAGCACGGCGTCCACGGTCAGCGTGGACGCGCCCACCTCGACCCGGTCGCCCACCCTGGCGCCGATGCGGGCGAGCAGCGCATCGTCGGCCCACACGGTGCCCGACGGCGGCAGACCCTCCACGGTGCGCTCGGCGCCGAAGATCTCGTCGGCGATGCGCACGGCGCCGCGCAGGGGATAGCCGGGGCCCACGGCCTTGATCGTGGCCAGCGCGTTGCGCTCGCCGGCGAAGACGACGCTCGGGAAGGTCAGCGTCTCGGCCGTCTCGAGGCCCATCTGCCTTGCGGAGGCGAGGGGGGCGTCGTCCATCTCCCGGGCCGAGCGCAGGCGGATGTCCGCGGCGAGCACTTCGGCGGCCTGCAGCGACACCGCCTGGGCGATGCGGTCGGTGAGGAATCCGATCGCGGTGAGGGAGGTCACCGCGATGGCCAGCGCGGCGGCCAGCACGATCAGCTCGCCGGAGCGCGCCTCGCGCCGGAGCGCCGTGAATGCGAACGCGGCGGTCTTCATCACTGGCCGACCAGGCGTCCCGCCTCCAGCGACAGGCGGCGGTCGCAGCGCCCGGCCAGCGACTCGTCGTGGGTGACCAGCACCAGCGTGGCCTCCGAGTCGCTGTTCAGGCGGAACAGCAGGTCGATGATGCGCTCGCCGGTGGCCGCGTCCAGGTTGCCGGTGGGCTCGTCGGCGAACAGCACGGCCGGATTCGTGGCGAAGGCACGGGCGATGGCCACCCGCTGCTTCTCGCCGCCGGAGAGCTGGTTCGGGTAATGGCCCTTGCGGGCGGCCAGCCCCACCTCGGCCAGGATGGCCGCGGCCCGCTCGCGGGCATCCTCCGCCCCGTCGAGCTCCATCGGCAGCATGACGTTCTCGATGGCCGTGAGCGACGGCACCAGGTGGAACGACTGGAAGACGAAGCCCACGCGGGCGGCGCGCACCGCGGCGCGGCCGTCCTCGTCCAGCGCCGAGAGTTCGCGGCCCTCCAGCCACACCCGGCCGGACGTGGGCGTGTCCAGACCGGCGAGCAGCGCCAGCAGCGTGGACTTGCCGGCGCCCGACGGCCCGACGATCGCCACCGACTCCGCTCGGCCGATGGCGAAACTGACGTCGTCCAGAATGGTCAGACTTCCTTCCGGACTGGTAACCTTTTTGCTGAGATGCTCGGCGACGAGCGCCGCATTCGAATCCACTGACATGAACAAGCTCTTCCTGACCCTGCTGCTGGTATTCGGCGTACCGGCCATTGCGGATGTTTCCCTGGCGGATACTGCCCGGAGCGACATTGCCGACGGCCCGCCGCCCACCATCCTGGTGCTGGGCGACAGCCTCAGCGCCGGCTACGGCCTCACCATGGAGGAATCCTGGGTGTCGCTGCTGGCCTCGCGGCTCGCGCAGGAAGGGTACGGGCATCGGGTCGTCAACGCCAGCGTGAGCGGCGACACCACCTCCGGCGGGCTGGCGCGTCTCGGCCCGGCCCTGGCACGCCACGAGCCGGAGCTGGTCATCATCGAGCTCGGCGGCAACGACGGCCTGCGCGGGCTGCCCCTGGACGTGGTGCGATCCAACTTCGAGGCCATGATCGAGCAGAGCCGGGAGGCCGGCGCCGAGGTAGTGCTGCTCGGCATGCGCATCCCGGTCAATTACGGTCCCCGCTACGCCGAAAGCTTCCATGCCCTGTACGGCGAGCTGGCCGAGACCTACGACCTGGAGTGGGTGCAGTTCTTTCTGGACGGCGTTGCGCTGGACGACGGCCTCATGCAGGCCGACGGCATCCACCCCAACGCCGAGGCCCAGCCGCTGATGCTGGACAACGCCTGGCCGGCGGTCGCGGCAGCGCTGGCGAACTGACGGCGGGCCGGCGGCGGAACGGCGCCCGGGATCCGCTTGCCCGCCTGACCGGCCCCGTGTATAGGTAGTCCAATGACACATTCTCCCCGGCGCCCGCGGCGCGCCGGCCACAGGAGGGGGATTCCGTGGAGAAATTCTGGCTGAAGGAGTACGCGCCGGGCGTGCCGGCGGAGGTGGACAACGGCGGCTTCCGCTCGCTCCGGGACCTGATCGAGACGAGCTTCAAGGAGTACGGCGGCCGGCCCGCCTACACTTGCATGGACGTCACCCTGAGCTATGCCGACCTGGACCGCCTGTCCCGGCACATGGCGGCCTGGCTGCAGGAGCGGGCGGGCCTGTCGAAGGGCGATCGCATCGCGATCATGCTGCCGAACATCCTGCAGTACCCCGTGGTGCTCTGCGCGGCGCTCAGGGCCGGGCTGGTGATCGTCAACGTGAACCCGCTCTACACGCCGCGGGAACTCGAGCACCAGCTCAGGGACTCCGGCGCACGGGCGATAGTGATCCTCGAGAATTTCGCCACGACCCTCGAGAAGGTGATCGGCGAGACCCCCGTCGAGACGGTGATCACGACGGCGGTGGGCGACCTGTTCGGCACGCCGAAACGCCAGATCGTCAATTTCGTGGTGAAGCGCATCAGGAAGCAGGTGCCGGCCTACAATCTGCCCGGCGCCGTGTCTTTCCGCGACGCTCTCTACGACGGTGGCAGCCTGGTGTTCCAGCCGCCGGACATCGACCTCGGCGATCTCGCCTTCCTGCAGTACACCGGCGGCACCACGGGCGTGGCCAAGGGCGCGATGCTGAGCCACCGCAACCTGGTCTACAACGTGGAGCAGTCCACCGCCTGGCTGGGCGCGAAACTGGACCCGGACCAGGACGTGGTCGCCATCACGGCGCTGCCGCTCTATCACATCTTCTCGCTGGAGGGTAACTGCCTCGGCATCATGAAGCTGGGCGGCCGCAACATCCTGATCCCGAACCCGCGGGACTTCGAGGGCTTCGTGAAGGAGCTGGCCAAGTACCCGTTCACCTACTTCACCGGCGTGAACACGCTGTTCAGCGCCCTGCTGAACACCCCGGGCTTCGCCGAGCTGGACTTCAGCAGCCTGCAGATCACGGTGGGCGGCGGCATGGCCGTGCAGGAACCGGTGGCGCGGCGCTGGAAGGAGGTGACCGGCAACACGCTGATCCAGGCCTACGGCCTCACCGAGACGTCCCCGGCCGCGGTCATCAACCCCATCACCGACGACGCCGCTTTCAACGGCTCCATCGGCCTGCCCATCTCCTCCACGGAGGTCAGCATCCGCGACGACAAGGGCGAGGCGGTGCCCACCGGCGAGATCGGCGAGATCTGCATACGCGGGCCCCAGGTGATGGAGGGCTACTGGAACCATCCGGAGGAGACCGAGAAGGTGATGCTCGAGGGCGGCTGGTTCCGGACCGGCGACATGGGCCGCATGGACGACCGCGGCTACGTCTACATCGAGGACCGCAAGAAGGACATGATCCTGGTCTCCGGCTTCAACGTGTACCCGAACGAGATCGAGGAGGTGATCGCCGACATGGACGGCGTGCTCGAGGTGGCGGCCGTCGGCCAGCCCGACGAGCGTGCGGGCGAGGTGGTGAAGGTATTCGTGGTGCGCAAGGACCCGTCGCTGACCGAGAAGGCCGTCATCGCTCACTGCCGGGAGAACCTCACCGGCTACAAGGTGCCGAAGGTGGTCGAGTTCCGCGACGAGCTGCCCAAGACCAACGTGGGCAAGATACTCCGGCGCGCGCTCCGCGACGAAGAGCACGAGGCCTAGCAACGGGCACCGCCGTCGGCGCGGGTTTCAGCTGACGAACTGCCAGAGCGTGTAGAGGGTCAGCCCGACGAGTCCGCCCACCAGCGTGCCGTTGATGCGGATGAACTGCAGGTCGCGCCCCACGTGCAGCTCGATGCGGCGCGCGGTCGCCTCGGCGTCCCAGCCGGAGATGGTCTCGCTGATGATCGAGGAGATGTTGGTCCGGTAACGGGTGACCATGTAGAGCAGGGTGTCCCGGAACCAGCTGTCCAGCTCCAGGCGCAGGCCCGGGTTGGCGGCCAGCGTGTCGCCCGCGCCGGCCAGCGATTCGGCGATGCGGAGGCGCATGCCCGACTCCGGGTCGGCCGCCTCTTCCTCCAGGAACCGGTTCACGTCGGCCACCACGCCGGAGAGGTAGCGCTTCAGCGACGGGTGTTTCAGCAGCCGGTGCTTGATCTCCTCGCCGCGCTCGATCAGCGCCTCGTCGCTCTTCAGCGAGGCCACCAGCTCCTCCAGCGTGCGGCGCAGGCGCTGGCGCGCCTCGGTATCGGTGTCGCTGGCGGTGATGCCGGTGAGCACTTCCTCGATCTCGGCGACCATGCGGCGGTAGATCTGCTCGTCGACGAAATTGGGCAGCCACCAGGGCGTGCGCTCGCCGATGTGCTGGCGCAGCTGGAGCCGGTTCTCGTCGAGCTGCGTGCGGGCGAGGCCGACCAGGCCGTTTATCACCGTCTGATCCGGGTCCTGCAGGAGTAGCAGGTCCAGCAGCTGGCCCACCGTCGGCGTCAGCGGGGTCTCGCTGAGCGCGCGCTGGAGGTTCGACTTCACCAGGTCGCGCAGCAGCCGGTTGTCGGTGCTGGCGAGCACCCGGCCGAGTATCACCGACAGGTCCTGGGTGAGCCGGTCCGCGTTGCCGGGTGTGGCGAGCCAGCGGCCCATGCCCTGGGCGAAGTCCGCCTTCTCGAGCCGCGGCGCCAGCGCCTCGGCGGTCAGGAAATGGGTCTCCACGAAGCCGGCCAGGCTCTGGCCGATGTCGTCCTTGCGCCGGGAGATGATCGCGGTGTGGGGAATCGGCAGGCCGAGCGGGTGGCGGAACAGCGCCGTGACCGCGAACCAGTCGGCCAGCGCGCCGACGGTGGCCGCCTCGGCGAAGGCGCGCACGTAGCCCAGCCACGGGTAGTGCTCCTCGCCGAAACCGGTGACGACATACAGGATGACCATGGCCACCAGCAGGCCGGCGGCCACCCGCTTCATGCGGCGCAGGCGCTCAGCGCGCAGCGCGTCGAGACCGTCTGACAGCGTCGCTTCCATGGCTTTTCCGCGCCCGGGTGCGGATCCGCGGTATCCCTTCCGCGGCGGCGCTCCCGTCAGGACTCCGCGTTCAGTGGAGCTGGTTCAGTGACAAGGGTTCGATGGACCGGTCAATGGGACTGGTCAATGGTACTGCGGGCTCAGCCTGTGTACGGCCTCCAGCATGGCGCTGACGTGCTCCGGATCGATGTCCGGATGAATGCCGTGGCCCAGGTTGAACACGTGGCCGGGACCTTTCCCGTAGCTGGCCAGGACGCCGGCCACCGCCTCGGCGATCGCCTCCGGCCCCGCGTAGAGTATGGACGGATCCAGGTTGCCCTGCAGCGCCACCTTGTCGCCGGTATAGCGGCGCGCGTCGGCGAGGTCGGTGGTCCAGTCCACGCCGAGGGCGTCGCAGCCCGTCTCCGCCATGTCGGCGAGCAGCGGGCCGGCATTCTTCGTGAACAGCACCACGGGGACGCGGCGGCCGTCCTGCTCGCGCTCGAGTCCGTCCATCACCCGCTGCATGGCCGCCAGCGAGAAGCGCCGGTAGGTATCCGGCGTCAGCACCCCGCCCCAGGTATCGAAGATCATCACCGCCTGGGCACCGGCCCGGATCTGGGCGTTCAGGTATTCGCGGGTGGTGTCGGCGAGTTTGTTCAGCAGTAGCTCCATCAGATCGGGGCGGTCGTATAGCAGCCCCTTGATGCGGCCGAAGTTTTTGCTGCTGCCGCCCTCGACCATGTAGGTGGCCACGGTCCAGGGGCTGCCGGAGAAACCGATCAGCGGCACCCGGCCCGCCAGCTCGCGGCGGATCACCCGGACGGCGTCGATGACGTAGCCGAGTTTCTCCGCCACGTCCGGCACCGCCAGCTGCTCGATCTCGGCGGGCGTGCGCACCGGGCGCTCGAACTTGGGCCCCTCACCGGTCTCGAAGTACAGCCCGCAGCCCATCGCATCCGGCACCGTCAGGATGTCGGAGAACAGGATGGCGGCGTCCAGCGGGTAGCGCTCCAGCGGCTGCAGGGTCACCTCGCAGGCGAAGTCGGGGTTGCCGCACAGAGCCATGAAGTTACCGGCCTGCGCCCGGGTGGCCCGGTATTCGGGCAGGTAACGGCCCGCCTGGCGCATCATCCACACCGGCGTGCGCGGCACGGGCTCGCGCAGCAGGGCGCGTAACAACAGATCGTTCTCGAGTTCGCTCATCAATCTACTCCGCCGGGAACAGGCCGGCGATGGTGGTCTGTATGGCTTCCGCGGCGGCCCGCGGCGAATCGGCGTCCCGGATGGGGCGGCCGACGACGATGTGATCCGCGCCGTTGGCAAAGGCCTCCTCGACGCTGACCACCCGCTTCTGGTCGTCCGCGGGGCGGTTGTCGACCGGGCGGATGCCCGGCGTCACCACCAGCAGGCGGTTGTCGACGTGCTCGCGCAGGCGCGGCACCTCCAGTCCGGAGGAGATCACCCCGTCGCAGCCGGCCTCGAAGGCGCGCCGGGCCCGGGACAGCACCAGCTCCTCCACGTCGCAGTCGAAACCGAGATCGTCCAGGTCGCCCCGGTCGAGGCTGGTCAGCACGGTCACGGCCAGCACCTTCAGGTCGCCCTTGTTCTCGGCGGCCGCCTCCATGATGGACTGGTTGCCGTGTACCGTGGCGAAGGTGGCGCCGCGGGCCGCCAGGTTGCGCACCGCCGCCCCGACTGTCGCCGGCACGTCGAACAGCTTCACGTCCAGGAAGACCTTCTTGTCCCGTTCGATCAGCCAGTCGGCGAGCTCGAAATAGCCGCCGCTCATGGCCAGTTCCAGACCGATCTTGTAGAACGAGACGCTGTCCCCGAGCTCCTCGGCGAGCCGCCGGGCCGCGCCGACGTCCGGCACGTCGAGTGCGAATATCAGTCTGTCCCTGGCGGCTATGTCAGCGATGCTCTGCTCGGTCACGGTGTCCCCTCGGCTGCGGGCGTGCATTCTATCACCGCTCCGTGCGGTCGGGGGCTGCGGCTCAGGTGTTGCCGACGGCGGGGTCGGTGAGCCGCTCGTGCTCCGCGATGGCGTAGCGGTCCGTCATGCCGGCGACGTAGTCCGCCACCACCCGTGCGCGGGCGGCGTCCCCGTGGTCCCGGCCGGCGGAGCGGGCCGCGGTGGCGAACTCGGCGGGCATGAGCCGGGGCTCGTCCATGTAGGCGGCGAACAGGGTCTCGACGACCCGCCGTGCCTTCAGCGTCATGCCCAGCACCCGATGATGGCGGTAGAGGTTCGCGTGCAGGAATCGCTTCAGCGAGAGGTGCTGCTCCCGGACCTCGTCGCCGAAGCCCACCAGCGGCCGCTCCTGGTCGCGCACCTCGTCGATGGAGCGGGGGTTCGCGGCACGCAGCCGCCCGGCGGTCTCCCGGATGAGGTCGGTGACCACCCGGTTGATCATGCGCCGGATCACCTCGTGGATCAGGCGCCGGCCTTCCAGACCGGGATAGCGGGCCAGCACTTCGTCGTGCTGCGCGGCGAACAGTGGCTCCGCGCGCAGCATCTCCACGCCCAGCAGGCCGGCGCGCAGCCCGTCGTCCACGTCGTGGTTGTTGTAGGCGATCTCGTCGGCGAGATTCGCGAGCTGAGCTTCCAGTCCCGGCTGGCGGCGCTCCAGGAAGCGCCGCCCGAGCTCGCCGAGCTCCCGGGCGTGGCGGGCGGAGCAGTGCTTCAGTATGCCCTCCCGGGTCTCGTACATGAGGTTCAGGCCGGCGAATTCCGCGTACTTCTCCTCCAGCTCGTCGACCACACGCAGGGACTGCAGGTTGTGCTCGAAGCCGCCGTAGTCCCGCATGCACTCGTTCAGCGCGTCCTGCCCCGCGTGGCCGAAGGGGGTGTGGCCGAGATCGTGGGCCAGGCAGATGGCCTCGGCCAGGGTCTCGTTGAGCCCGAGGGTATGGGCCACGCTGCGGGCGATCTGGGCCACCTCCAGCGAGTGGGTGAGCCGCGTGCGGTACAGGTCCCCCTCGTGGTTCACGAACACCTGGGTCTTGTAGACCAGGCGGCGGAACGCGCTGGCGTGGATGATGCGGTCCCGGTCGCGCTGGTACTCGCCGCGGTAGACCGGCGGCGGCTCGTCGTGGCGGCGGCCCGGGCTCTGCGACTCCCGCGCGGCCCCCGGCAGCAGGCCGTCGTCGGCTCGCTCCAGATTCACGTATTCCATCGTTCCCGACACCCGCTCAGTCCGCCCCGACGTCGGCCGGCGCCAGCGCTTCGGCCAGCGCCTGCGCGGAGAAGTCCGCAGTCACGTAAGCCTCGCCGATGGCGCGCAGCAGGACCAGCCGCAGGCGTCCGGCCTGCACCTTCTTGTCGAGCTGCATCGCCTCGCGCAGCCGCACGGCGCCCACCGGCGGCGGTGCCACAGGCAGCCCGGCGGCCGCGATCAGATTGCGGATGCGGTCGAGCTCGGCCCCGGCCAGGCCGCTGACCCGGGCCGCCATCAGCATGCCCGCCGCCACCGCCTCGCCGTGCAGCCATTCGCCGTAGCCCGTGACCGACTCGATGGCGTGGCCGAAGGTATGCCCGAGGTTCAGGAGCGCCCGCTGGCCCGCCTCGCGCTCGTCGGCCGCCACGATGGCGGCCTTCATCTCGCAGCAGCGGCGCACCGCGTGCTGCAGCGCCGCCGTGTCCCGGCGCCGCAGCGCGGCCATGTTGTCCTCGAGCCAGCCGAAGAAGGCCGCGTCGCCCAGCAGGCCGTATTTGATGATCTCGGCGAGGCCGGCGGCCAGCTCCCGGTCCGGCAGGGTATCCAGGGTGGCGAGGTCGATCAGCACGAAGGTCGGCTGATGGAATGCCCCGATCAGGTTCTTGCCCCGAGGGTGGTTGACGCCGGTCTTGCCGCCCACCGACGAGTCCACCTGGGCCAGCAGCGTGGTGGGCACCTGGATGAAGTCCACGCCCCGCTGGTAGCAGGCCGCGGCGAAGCCGGCCATGTCGCCCACGACGCCGCCGCCCAGCGCCACCACGGTCGTATCCCGGTTGGCGCCTGCACCCACCAGTGTGTCGATGATCGCGGCCACCTGGCCCAGGTCCTTGTGCGCTTCCCCGTCCGGCAGCACGTGCACGGCGGCGAGCCGGTCGCCCAGGGCGCGCCGGGCGGCATCCAGATACAGCGGGCCCACCACGTCGTTTGTCACCACCACCGCATCCGGTCCGCGCAGGCGAACCGCGAGCGCATCGGCATCGTCGAGCAGGCCCTGGCCGACGACGATCGGGTAGCTTCTGGCGCCCAGCTGGACGGTGAGCGTCTCGGGGTCTGTCACGGAAGGCGGCTCCTGATGCCGGGAGAGCGCCTAAGTTGCCGGGCGCCGGCGGTAGAATCAAGCGCCGTCACGGCCGGTCACAGCCGGCTGCGGATATCCTCGACCACGTGGTGCACCCGGCGGCCGTCGGTCTCGATCACCAGGTCGGCAATCTCCCGGTACAGGGGGTCGCGTTCGGCGAACAGCCGGCCGAGGGTCTCTTCCGGATCGCCCGCGGCCAGCATGGGCCGCTCGCGGCCGCGGCGGGTACGCGCGAGCTGCTGCGCCACCGTGGTGTGGAGGTAGACCACCGTGCCCCGCGCGGCCAGATGCCGGCGGTTGTCCGGATCGCCCACCACGCCGCCGCCGGTGGCCAGCACCAGATCCGGCCGGGCCGTGAGTTCGTCGACGACCGCCGCTTCACGTTTGCGGAAGCCCGCCTCGCCTTCCTTCTCGAAGATGAACGGAATGTCGACGCCGGTGCGCCGCTCGATCTCGTCGTCGGTGTCCACGAACTCGAGCTTCAGGGCCCGGGCCAGCGCGCGGCCGACCGCGGACTTCCCCGCGCCCATGGGGCCTACGAGAAATATCCTGGTGCCGTCACTCAAGATTGCCGTCCGGAAAGAAGAAAGCCGGCCCGGAGGCCGGCTTTCCCGCTCACTCGATCAGAGCGTATCGTTGCAGGTATTGGATTCGCCGAACGGGCTCGGATTGCCCGGCGGGTTCGTGTTCTGGTCAGTCACGTCGCTCGCTGCGATCGGCAACCGGAACTTCGAGGTCTCCGTGGTCTCCGTTCCCTGGACCGTCGCCTGGGCGGTGAGGGTCACGTCCACCCAGCGGGCGAACTCCTGGGGATAGATCACGTCGACGATGCCGAAGCCGTTCTGATCCGTGGAGAAGGTGCCGTTGCCGGTACTCTGGGCGGCCACCGTCGCGATGTTGCCGGCCTCCAGGGTGCCGCTGCTGTTGTTGTCCTCACCCGGATCGAGTACGCCGTTGCGGTTGACGTCCTCGTCGGCGCAGGGCCCGGCGGTGATCACCTGGACCCACTGGCTGGCGACGCTGTCGTACACCCAGTAGCCCTTGTAGTACGCGTCCGACTGGATGCGCATCTGCACGGTCACGTCGGCCACGCCCGCGCCCTGGGAGTCGGTGACCTGGACCGCGTATTCCTTGCGGTACTGGGCCTGGTTCGGCTCGTTGATCTCGTTGCCGGTACCCAGCGTGATGAAGACCTCCAGCTGGGCGACGGTGAGATTCACCGAGCCGCTGACCGCCGGCGTGTCCCGCACGGTGGCGGTGATGCTGACGCCGTTGCTGGCACTCGTGCTGGAGCCGGCGGTGTAGGACACCGTGGCCCGGCCCTGGGTGTTGGTGGTGGCCGAGCCGGCGGACAGCGAGCCGCCGGTGACGTCGTCGAGGCTGAAGTCCACGACCTTGTTGGCCACCAGGTTGCCGGCGGCGTCCCGCACGATGGCGGTGATCGCGCTCTGCTCGCTGGGCGCCACGGTGAACGGGCTCGCCTGCACCTCGATGCTGTCGGCGGTGGTCGCGACGAACTGGATCTGCACGGTCGTCTCGGTGCCGTCCGGGTTGGTGGCCGTAATCACCGCAGGACCGGCATTCGATGCCTGCAGGTCCACCGAGGCGTCGCCGTTGGCGTCGGTGGTTGCCGACGGGGCGGACAGCGTGCCGCGGGTGGTGGAGAACGTGACGTTCTCGCCCGCCTGGGCCGCGCCGCCGACGGTCCAGTTGACCGTGACCGTGACCGGCGTATTCAGCGGCACCTGGGTGCCCGAGGCCGGCGCCGTGATGACGAAGGAGTCGTCCGAGACGGTCAGGGTCACCTCGTCGGTGATACCGAGCGCCGTCGCCGACAGCGTATCCGCACCGGCGGTCGAGGCGGTCACCTGTACCTGGGCCTGGCCGAGGTTGTCGGTGACCAGCGAACTGGAGGCCAGTGTGTTGCCGTTCGCGGAGGCCACGTCCACCGTCTGGCCGGGGATGCCGTCGCCGTTGGAATCGGCCAGCACGACGCTGTAGTTCGCGCTGTCGCCCTGGGCCAGGCTGGCCGGCCCCTGCAGCGTGATGGTCGTGCCCACCACGTTGACGTCCACGGCGTTGGTGAGACCGTTCACGTCGGCCGTCACGGTGATGGCCCGGTTGGTGGGGTCGCCCGCGGTGCCCAGCGAGGCCGTCGCCGTGCCGTTCTCCAGCGTGGTGACCTCGTTGACCGTCAGGATGCCCGAGGTGGAGGAGAATACGACCGGCTGGTCGGCCATCACCCGGTTGTCCGCGTCGCGGACCAGCGCGGTGATGGTCACCTCCGAACCGCCCGCCGAGGGCAGCTGGGGGCTGCTGGTCAGCACCGTGACGCTGGCCGGCGTGGGCTGGTCGGGTCCGGCGCCGCCACCCGTGCCGCCGTCGCCGCCGCCGGCGAACGAGTTGTCGGTGCCACCGCTGGAACAGGCGCCGAGCGCGAGCCCCATGAATGCGATAAGCAGTGTCGGCAGAGTCGAGAGTTTTCTCATCGGTTCGATTCCCAAGCTTTAGGGCGGTCGTGCGCCATCAGTAAACGACTGCGTTTTCTTCCAGGATCTTCGGTGTCACGAAGATGAGCAGTTCCGACTTGTTCGCCACGTTCTGGGTGGAGCGGAACAGCGCGCCCACGCCGGGGATATCGCCCAGCAGCGGGACCTTGTTGGCCACTTCTCGTCGCTCTGTCTCGTAGATTCCTCCGAGCACGACGGTCTGGCCGTCGCGCACGAGTACCTGGGTGCGGATCTCGCGGGTGTCGATACTCGGCACGAAGCCGCCGGTGGCGCTCGCCACGAGCTCGCCGACACTGTCCGAGTTCACCTGCAGATCCATGATGATGTTGTCGTCCGGCGTGATCTGCGGGGTCACCGTCAGGCTCAGCACCGCCTTTTTGAACTGGGTGGTGGTCGCGCCGCTGGAGGAGGACTCCTGGAACGGGATCTCCACGCCCTGCTCGATCAGCGCCTCCTTCTGGTTGGCGGTGATCACGCGCGGCGTCGAGACGATCTCGCCCCGGCCCTCCGCCTGCAGGGCGGAGAGTTCGAGGTCGACGATGTAGTCGGAGTCCAGGATGGCCAGCGCGATCTGGCCCGCCGGGTTGTTCACCGGCAGGTTCACGTTATAGCGGTTGTTGACGCTGGGAGCTTCCACCGGGAAGGGCTGGCCCGTATTGGCCAGATTGTCCAGCGCCGAGGCGGTGATCACGTCGGAGCCGGCGCTCGTGCCGGTAACCGAGAACAGGCCGTCGCTCGAGTTCTCCTGCACGGCGGTGAGGCCGAGGCGGACGCCGAGCTCGCGGCTGAAGTCGTCGTTCACGACCACGATGCGAGACTCGATCAGGACCTGGCGCACGGGGATGTCCAGGATCTGCACCAGTCGTCGCACGTCGCGCAACCGCTCAACGGTATCCTGCACCAGCAGCGTGTTGGTGCGCTCGTCGATGGCCACCGAGCCGCGGTCGGAGAGCAGCGAGTTCTCGCCTTCCTTGATCAGCGCGGCGAGATCGCTGGCCTTGGCGTAGTTGACCTGCAGGAATTCGGAGAACAACGGCTCCAGCTCCTGGATGGCCTGTTTGGCCTCGAGGTCGGCCTTCTCCCGCGCGGCGATCTCTTCCGCCGGCGCCACGATGATCACGTTGCCGTTCTGGCGCATGTCCAGACCCTTGGTGGTCAGGACGATGTCGAGCGCCTGATCCCAGGGCACGCTGTTCAGCCGCAGGGTGACGTTGCCCTGGACGGTATCGGAGACCACGATGTTGCGGCCGCTGATCTCGGCCAGCAGCTGCAGCACGGCACGGGTCTCAATGTCCTGGAAATTCAGGGTGACCCGCTCGCCTTCGTAGTCCTTGTCTTCGGCGAACAGGCTGGCAGCCTGCTCCTCTTCCTCGGCCACCGGGTTGATCTCGATGGTGAAGACGTCGTCCGACTGATAGGCGAGCTGCTCGTAATCGCCGTCGGCGG
Source organism: Lentisalinibacter orientalis (assembly GCF_040706535.1). Taxonomy (NCBI): domain Bacteria; kingdom Pseudomonadati; phylum Pseudomonadota; class Gammaproteobacteria; order Woeseiales; family Woeseiaceae; genus Lentisalinibacter; species Lentisalinibacter orientalis. The sequence goes on along the minus strand of NZ_JAPDRJ010000001.1, from coordinate 761,799 downwards.
AGATCAGCACGCGGGCGTCGGCGTTGACCCGCACCGCATCGATGGTGGTAACGGGGGTGGCGAAGTCCTGCACGTCCAGACGGCGGATGAGCTCGCCCGGCAGGTCCGTGCCCTTGAACACGGCGACCACGCGACCGCCTTCCTGGCGGATATCCACCGGCGTGGACGGGTCGGTCAGGTCGATGATGATCCGGCCGCCGCCCTCACGGGTGCGGCGGAAGTCGACGTTCTCGATGGCGCGCGGCCCGCTTGCGGCCGCGGAAGAGGCCGACGGCGCGCCGGTGAACGTGGTGGTCTCCGCCACCCTGTCACCGCCCTCGCCGAGGGTCAGGATGACGGTATTACCGGACACACGGGTCTCGTAAGGCACCATGCTGTCCAGGTTCAGCACCACGCGGGTGCGGCCGTTGGCCTCGGCGGTCAGCACGGTATCCAGCATGCGCAGGTCCACGTCGCGACGACGGGAGCTGAGGCCGAGGGCGGTGTCGGGCAGGTCGAGCGCGATGCGCGCCGGGTTGTCGATGGTGAAGGAGAGCGGCTCCGGAGCGGGCCCCGAAAGAATCAGCCGCAGTTCCACCTGCTGCCCGGGCAGCGACTGGACCTGAATGTCCTGCAGGGTGTTCCCGGGCGCGTCCTGTGCGTGGGTGCCCGCGGAGGCGAACAGCAGCACGAGGGCGGCGAGCCAGCCGAGAGGATTCCTGAGGACGTCCAGCCCGAGGCAATCCAGACCCTGATAGTTCGCCGGCAGCGGCTTCGTTGTGCGAGTCATTCCAGTTTCTCCCAGTGCCATCTGCTTGGCCTCAGTCCGAAATACTGATGGCGGCATCTCTCTCCAGATACCCGCCTATGCCGTCGGAGACGATCTCCTTGACCACAATCTCCGACTCGTTGATCTCGATGATGCGGCCGTCGTTCTGGCCCACGTAATTACCCACGGTCACCCGGTTGATGAGCCCGTCGGCCGTCTGCACGAGACCGTAGGTCGTCGCGCCCTGCTGCAGCGTGCCGACCATGTCGAGGGAATCCAGCGGGAACTGCTCCAGGTATTCACGGCTGCGGTTGCTGTCCGGACGGATGCCGCCGCCGCCCGCGGAGCGCGTATCGGCCACGGGCGAATCCGGCACGAAGGGCGAGCGCAGCCCGTCGACGTCGGCCGTGTAGACGTAGCTCTCGTAGGTCTGGATCTCGGGCAGCGGGTCCGGCCGGTCGCCGGGCCTCGCCTTCACCTCGTCGATGTAGGCGTTCAGATCGTTCATGCCGCCGCCGCAGCCGGCCGCGAAAGGCAGCACGAGTGCCGCCAGCACGGCGAAGAGGCCGGCAGGACGCCGCTTGCTGCGATTTACCTGGAAGCGAGGTTGCTGCCTCATCACTCGGTCTCCTCTTCCAGATAGCGATAGGTCTTGGCGGTCACGTCGAGCGAGAGCTGGTCGAACTGCTCGTCGGTGGCCGGCTGGATCTGGATGTCGTGCAGCGTCACGATGCGCGGCAGGGCAGCCACGCTGCTGGCGAAATTGGCGAGCTCGTGATAGCTGCCGGCCAGCTGAATCTTGATGGGCTTCTCGGCATAGAAGTCCTTGCGGATCTCGCCCTGGGGCTCGAACAGCTTCTCCTCCAGCCCTGCCGCCAGACCGGTCTGGGAGATGTCGACGATCAGGTTCGGTATCTCGGTCTCGCCCGGCAGCTGGCGCAGCATGGTGCCGAAGGACTGCTGCATCTGGCTGAGCTGGGCACGGTAGGCGTCGAAGTTGGCCGCCTTGCTCTGCTTGGTCTCGAACGTCTGCCTGAGCTCCTGCTCGCGGGCCTCGGCGCGCTCGAGCAGCGGCACCTTGTTCTTCACCACCGTCATGTAGATGCCGAACGCGGTGACCGCGACGAAGACGATGACGATGGCGCCGACACGGAAGGCCAGCGGCCAGCGGCCGACGTCGTTGGTATCGAGATTGCGCAGTTCCTCGAGGACGTTCATGCGGCCTCCTCCTCATCCTCGTCCAGGACCTTCACCTGCTTCGCCTTCAGCGTGAAGTTGAAGCGCTCGGCCTGACCTGCGTCCACGGTGCGGATCTGCTCGAGGTCCGGGTCGGTGAGCCACTCCGAGGCGTCGATGTTGCGCATGAAGGCGGACACCCGGGTGCTGGACTGGGCCGTGCCGGTGATCTGGATCTCCCGGCCGGTCTGCTTGATCCCGGTGAGATAGACGCCTTCCGGCAGCGTGCGCACGAGTTCGTCGAAGAGATGCACTACCATCGGGCGGCTGGTCTGCAGCTGCTCGATGATCTCCATGCGGGCGAGCAGGCGTTCCTTCTGCCGCTCCAGGCCCTCGATCTCCTTGATGGCCTTGTTCAGCTCGGCGATCTCGGCCTCGAGCCGCTGGTTGCGATCTTCCTGGTAGTCGATGCGGCTCTGGTAGAACATGTTGCCCAGCCAGATCACGAGGCCGGCCAGCAGCACCGACAGCACGATGGCGATGCCGAATTGTTGCTGGCGTTGCTTGCGCTGCTCTTCGCGCCATGGCAGTAGGTTGATACGCGGCATCAGTCGAAGCTCCTCAATGCGAGCCCGCAGGCGATCAGCAGCGCCGTGGAATCCTTGGTGACGCCCTGGGATTTGGCTTTCGATGCGATCTTCATCTGGCCGAGCGGGTCACCGATCTCGGTCGGGATGCCCACCCGGCTCGAGATGACGTCGGCGATACCCGGGATGTTGGCGCAGCCGCCGCAGACCAGGATCATGTCGGGCTGCTCCCGGCCGCCGCCGGAGGCCAGGTAGAACTGCAGCGAGCGACTGACCTGCTGGGTCATGTCGTCGATGAAGGGGTCCAGCACCTCCGGCTGATAGTTGCTGGGCAGACCGCCTTCCTTCTTCGCCCGGCCGGCGTCCTCCATGGACAGGCCGTAGGTACGCATGATCTCTTCGGTGAGCTGCACGCCGCCGAAGGCGAAGTCACGCGTATAGATGACCTTCAGGTCGTCCAGCACGCTGAACGTGGTGGCGCTGGCGCCGATGTCGACCACCGCGACCGACTGGCCGACGCCGCCGTTCGGCATCTGATGGGTGAGGAGCTGGCAGGCGTTCTCCAGGGCGAAGGCCTCGACGTCGACCACCCGGGCGGAGAGGCCGGCGGCGTCGACGGCCGCCTGGCGCTGATCCACGTTGTCGGTCCGCGTGGCCACCAGCAGCACGTCGTTCATGTCCGGGTCGTTCTCGTTCGGCCCGATCACCTCGAAATCGAAGCTGACCTCTTCCATGGGGAAGGGGATGTACTGGTCGGCCTGGATCTCCACCTGCCCCTCGAGATCCTTGTCCGCCAGGGAGGCCGGCATCTGGATCACCTTGGTGATGGCGGCGTCACCGCTGATGGCGATGGCCACGTCCTTCACCTTGGTGGCGGCCCGCTTCACCGCACGCCGGATGGCACCCCCTACGGCCTGGGCGTCGACGATGTTTTTCTCGTTGATGGAATTGGGCGGGGTCGGCTCCGCCGCGTACGATTCGACGCGGTAGCGCTTGCCGCTCTGGGACAGCTCGATGAGCTTGACCGACGATGTCGTTATGTCAAGCCCCAGGAGCGGACGATTTTTCTTGCCGAATTGCACCTGTTTTCCCTTCCAAGTCCGTAGGTTACGCTGGATAAGTGGTGGGGCGCCTGAAGAAATCGGTTTAACTATATATCAACGTAATGTTAAATAAAACGACGCTGATCCCCTGCTGAATGCCCGCGTATAGTAAGGCACGCCCCGCCAGCTATTCTGTGAACTGTGTACCGGTAGTGAGCCAGGCCCGAAAGTGGAGGGTGCGGGGAGTTTTGCTGCAACGAGACGCGGCCGGCCGGGTGCGGCCTGCCGGGTATGGTTGTAGACTGTCGCCGCGAAGCATTGCGGTCTGGCCCCCCGCTGACGGTATGATCCGGTCTTCGCCCTGACCCGGACCGCCCCATGCCCCCTTGTTAACAAGGAACGGTCCGCTTCGGCCGCAGTCACTATGCAGTAAGCCCCTGACGCTGGCAAGGACCGGAAAGCGCTTTGGCAACACGATCTTTCACTCGCATCCTCGCCGCACTGGCGGGTACGGTGGCGATACTCGCCCTGTCGCTGGCGGCGGGCGTCGTCGGCGCGTACCACTACACCCTGGCAAGCCTCCCCGAGGCGGCGACCATCCGGGACATCCCGCTGCAGATACCGCTCAGGGTCTACAGCCGGGACGGCAAACTGATCGCCGAGATCGGCGAGCAGCGCCGCATACCGGTGGAATACGAGGAGATCCCCGGGCACGTGGTGCAGGCGTTCCTGGCCGCCGAGGACGACCGCTTCTTCGAACATCCGGGCATCGACTATCAGGGCGTGCTGCGCGCCGGCATCAATTTCCTCGCCACCGGCTCGCGCAGCCAGGGCGGCAGCACGATCACCCAGCAGCTGGCCCGGGACTACTTCCTCACCCGCGAGCGGCTGTTCACCCGCAAGATCCGCGAGGCGTTCCTGGCCTGGAAGATCGAGAAGGAATTCAGCAAGGAGGAGATCCTTGCCATGTTCCTGAACAAGATGTTCTTCGGCCAGCGGGCGTACGGCGTGGCCGCCGCCTCCCGGGTGTACTTCAACAAGACCCTGGAGGAGATCAACGCCGCGGAAGCCGCGACCCTGGCCGGCCTGCTGCAGGCACCGTCGGCCTATAACCCGGTGCGCAGCCCGGAGAAGGCCACTACGCGGCGCAGTTACGTGCTGCGTCGCATGCGCGAGCTGGACTATCTCACCGAAGCCGAATACGACGCGGCCATGGAATACCCCATGGAGTCCCGCCTGTATGGGCCCGCGGTCGAGCTGACCGCCCCCTATCTGGCGGAGATGGTGCGCCGGGAGATGCTGGAGCGCTACGGCCCCGAGATCTACTCGGGGGGCTACCGGGTGACCACCACCCTCGACTCCTCGCTGCAGACCGCCGCCGTGTACGCGGTGCGCAACGGCCTGCTGGAATACGACCGGCGCCACGGCTACCGGGGTCCGCTGGCGAGGCTCGAGCTGCCCGTGCCCGCCGGCGGCGACGAGGGAACGAACGGCCGAGGCGATGGCCGGGATAATGACAATGGTGGCAATGGCGGCGGCGACAGCTACTCGGACAGCGGCTATCCGGCGCTCCCGGCGGACGTGCTGCAGACTCTCGAAGACTACCCGGAGCCCGGCGGCCTGCGCGTGGGTGTGGTGGTCGGCCTCGGGGAGGACAACAGCGCGGCCGTCGCCCTGCGGCGCGACCGCATCGTGCGGGTGCCCTGGTCGGGCATCAGCTGGGCCAAACGCTACATCGACGACGACCGGGTGGGCTCGCCGCCGGAGTCCGTCGGCGAGGTGTTGGCCGTGGGCGACGTCATCCACGTGATGCCCACGGTCTCGGACCGGTGGGCCCTGGCCCAGGTGCCGGCCCCCCAGGGCGCGCTGGTGTCCGTGGACCCGGACGACGGCGCCGTGGTGAGCCTCGTCGGCGGCTTCGATTATGCGGCCAGCAAGTTCAACCGGGCGGTGCAGATCCGGCGCCAGCCCGGCTCCGCTTTCAAGCCTTTCATCTACTCCGCCGCACTGGAGAACGGCTTCACGGCGGCCACCATCGTCAACGACACGCCGGTGGTGTTCGAGTCGGAGGAACTGGAGGGGCCGTGGAAGCCCATCAACTACACGGGCAAGTTCTACGGGCCGGTGCGGCTGCGCGAGGCGCTGTATCGCTCGCTGAACCTGGCCTCGGTGCGGGTCCTCATCGGCACCGGGCTCGGCGATGCGGTGCCGCACATCCGCAGCTTCGGCTTCGCGGCGGAGGCCGTGCCCTACAACTACTCGCTGGCGCTCGGCAGCGGCGCCGTCTCGCCGCTGGACATGGCGCTGGGCTATGCCGTGTTCGCCAACGGCGGCTACCGGGTGGAGCCCTACTTCATCGACCGCATCGAGGACAGCGAAGGCAATGTGCTGGATCGGGCCGACCCGGCGCTGGTGTGCCCGGAGTGCGAGTACAGCGAGGAGCTGGCGGAGATCGATACCGACCCCTTCGCCGACCCGCTCGCCGGGCGGGACGACGGCCGGACGGACCCCCTCGCCGGCAGCGAGCGACTGGAAGGCCGGACCCTCGACTGGCGGCCCACGGCGAACGAGGATCCCAGACTCTACGCCGGCATGCGCCTCGCCGACCGCGTGCTCACGAAGGAAAACGCCTTCCTGGTGGCCGACATGATGCGCGACGTCATCCGCCGCGGCACCGGGCGGCGGGCCCGCTCGCTCGGCCGGGACGATCTGTACGGCAAGACCGGCACCTCCAACGATCGCCGCGACGCCTGGTTCGGCGGCTTCAATGCGGACCTGGTAGCCGTCACCTGGGTGGGCTTCGACGAGGACAAGCCGCTGGGGGCGGGCGAGGAGGGGTCGCGCACCGCGCTGCCCGTGTGGATCCACTTCATGGAGCGGGCGCTCGACGGCGCGCCGACCGCTCGCGTCGAGGAACCGGAAGGCCTCGTCACGGTGCGCGTCTCGCCGGAGACCGGCCGCCCCGTGAGCTCGGCAGACGGCAACTTCATCTTCGAGAAATTCCGCGTCGGCAACGAGCCGGAAGCTGGTACGATCGGCGGCGCGGACGAGATCTACAACGATACCGGCTCGAGCGGCGACATCGAGGATCCCATCTTCTGACAGCTGCCGGGTGCCGGCCTGACCGCAGGAGAGCGCCATGCCGAAGCATGACGAAGTGTGCCGGACCCGCCAGCTGCTGGCACGCGAAGCGGCCCGCATCATCGCCGATCAGGGCATCGAGAACTACCGCCAGGCCAAGGTGAAGGCCGCCGAGCGGCTCGGCTTCCGCGAGCGGGGCGCGCTGCCGAGCAACAGCGAGATCGAATCGGCGCTGATCGAGCACCACCGGCTGTTCGGCGCCTCGGATCATTCCGAAATGCTGGACCGCCTGCGGCGCATCGCCCTGGAGGTCATGCACCGCTTCGCCGAGTTCCGACCGCGCCTCGTCGGCCCGGTGCTGGCGGGCACGGCGGCTTCCCATTCCGCCATAAACCTGCACCTGTTCGCCGACTCGCCGGAGGAGGTGGCGTGGCAGCTGGACGGCGAGCAGACGGCCTATCAGCTCTACGAGCGGCGGCTGAAGAGCCGGCAGGACCGGCTGGATACCTACCCCGGCTATCGTTTCCGCTGTGCCGAGGCCACGGTGGAGGCGACGGTATTCCCCGAGAAGGGGCTGAGGCAGGCACCGATCAGCCCGGTGGATGGCCGGCCGATGCGCCGGGCCGACAAACGCAAGCTGGAGAAGCTGCTGGCCGAGGCGCCCGCCCCCATAATCTGAGCCACGGTCCGGGCGATCGTCTGACCAAGCGTCTGACCGACCGTCCCGGCCTGCTGCCCGCGCGCCCCGCCGGGGCGCGCCGGATCAGCGCTGGTCCAGGGGTACGTAGTCCCTGACGCCGGGCCCGGTGTAGAGCTGGCGCGGCCGGCTGATGCGCCGTCCGGGCTCGGTGATCATCTCCCGCCAGTGAGCCACCCAGCCGACCGTGCGGCCGATGGCGAACATCACCGTGAACATCGAGGTGGGGATGCCGAGCGCGCGGTAGATGATGCCCGAGTAGAAGTCCACGTTCGGGTACAGGTTCTTCTCCACGAAGTACTCGTCCCTCAGCGCGACCTGCTCCAGCTCCAGCGCCAGCTCGAACAGCGGATTGTCGTCGTTGCCGAGCTTCTTCAGCACCTTGTGGCACATCTCGCGGATGATCTTCGCGCGCGGATCGAAGTTCTTGTACACCCGGTGGCCGAAGCCCATCAGGCGGAAGGGGTCGTCCTTGTCCTTGGCCTTGGCGACGTATTTCGGAATGTTCTTCACGTCGCCGATCTCCTCGAGCATCTCCAGCACGGCCTCGTTGGCGCCGCCGTGGGCCGGGCCCCAGAGCGCGGAGATGCCGGCCGCGATGGCCGAGTAGGGGTTCGCGCCGGAGCTGCCCGCCATGCGCACCGTGGAGGTGGAGCAGTTCTGCTCGTGGTCGGCGTGCAGGATGAACAGGAGGTCCAGGGCCTCCGCGGCGACCGGGTCCACGTGGTAGGGCTCGGCGGGCACCGCGAAGAACATGTTCAGCAGGTTCGAGCAGTAGTCGAGGTCGTTGCGCGGATAGATGAACGGCTGGCCGATGGAGTGCTTGTACGCCGCCGCCGCTATGGTGGGCAGCTTGGCGATGATGCGGTGGGCGAAGATGTCGCGCTGGCGCTCGTCGTGGATGTTCATGGTGTCGTGGTAGAACGCCGACATCGAACCGACGACGGCCGACAGCATGGCCATCGGGTGAGCGTCGTAGCGGAAGCCCATGAAGAACCGGGACACCGACTCGTTCAGCATGGTGTGCCGGCGGATGATCGACTCGAAGTCCTCCAGCTCGTCCTTCGTGGGCAGGTCGCCGTAGAGGAGCAGGTAGCAAACCTCGATGAAGGAGGACCGCTCGGCGAGCTGCTCGACCGGGTAGCCGCGGTAGAGCAACACGCCCTCGGCGCCGTCGATGAACGTGATGGTGCTCTCGCAGCTGGCCGTGGAGACGAAGCCGGGATCGTAGGTGAAGACGCCGCGCTCCCGGTACAGACTGGAGATATCGACCACGTCCGGGCCGAGGGTGCCCTCGAGTACGGGCAGCTCGGTGCCGTCGCCCTCGGGGCTCGTCAGCGTGAAGTGCTTGTTGCTCATCGTTGATTCCTGGCTTATACGGGATCGCGCAAGCGGACGGACGCCGGCACGCGGCGCCCGGCGCGATCCTCATTCGTTATGATCCCGGGTCCTTGCGGTGGGCAGGACCTGCCGCGAGATACTTCTATGGTGCCGCAGACGGAGCCGGGCCGGCAAGCGCCCGGCGCACCCGGGAAGGCGTCCCAGGACCGGACGCCGGGTCCCTCAGGACATGCCGTACTTGCGGCGGAAACGGTCGACGCGGCCGCCCGAATCCATGATCTTCTGCTTGCCCGTGTAGAACGGGTGACAGGCGGAGCAGACTTCAACGTGCAGCTCCTCGCCGGCCGTCGAGCGGGTCACGAACTCGTTCCCGCAGCTGCAGACCACCTTGATCTCGTCGTAGCGGGGATGGATATCGGCTTTCATCGTCATTCTCCGGTCGTCTGCCCGCCGGACGGACAGAGCGAAAAGGGGCGCGGAGCATACAGCGCCGCAGAGCCGCTGGCAAGCCCGCGCCAGGCCTCCGGGAGGGGCCGGCCGTTATCCACAAATCCTGTGGATAACTCTGTGGAAGGATTTTGGCTAAACGCCGCAAGCCCACGATTTTCAAGCCTCCCCGTTAGAATGTCTATTTTCTGTTCACAATAATAAAGATAATAATTTCAATAAAATACGAGACTCTTACAAAGTCGGGTTTCAGCTGATCGCGACTCTACAAGACAAATATAGGGATAGCCCCGACATTGTGCATAACGGTCGCCGGCCGGACCGCCGCGGAGTCACCCGGCGGCTGCCCCGGAAGAGGGCAGAAACAGGGCCTGGAGATCGTTCAGGAAGCGCATGCCGAGGGCGCTCGGGCGCAGACCGCCGACGCCGTCGGCCTCCAGCAGACCCCGGCGGCGCGCGGCCGCCAGTCCGGGCTCCAGGGCCGCCGGGCCCAGACCCGTGCGGGCCGCGAAATCCGACGTCGTGAAGCCCCGGGTGAGGCGCAGCGCATTCAGCGTGTACTCGAAGACGAGATCTTCGGCGGCGACGGCAGCGGCCGCCTCCCCGGTGCGCCCGGCCAGCGCGGCCTCCATCCAGGCCCGGGGGCTCGCCGGCTTCGCGTAGCGTCGCACGGTGCCGTCGGCGTCGGTGATCTTGCCGTGGGCGCCGGCTCCGGCCGCCAGATAGTCGCCGAATTCCCAGTAGTTCAGGTTGTGCCGGCATTCCCGCCCCGGCCGGGCGAACGCCGACACCTCGTAGCGGCGGTAGCCGGCCGCCTCCAGCGCCTCGTGGCAGCGCTTCTGCATCTCCCACGCGGTATCGGCGTCCGGCAGCGGCGGCGGGGAGTGATGGAAGCGGGTGTTCGGCTCCAGGGTCAGCTGGTAATGGGAGATGTGCGCCGGCGCCAGGGCGAGCGCCGCCGAGACGTCCGCCAGCGCGCCCGCCACGCTCTGCCGCGGCAGCGCGAACATGACGTCCAGGTTCAGGTTGTCGATGCCCGCGCGCCGGGCCTCGTCGACCGCGGCGCGGGTCTCGGCCGCAGTATGGATCCGCCCGAGCGCGGCGAGGCAGGCATCGTCGAAGCTCTGCGCCCCCAGCGACACCCGGTTGACGCCGGCGGCACGGTAGGCCGCGAAGCTGCCCCGCTCGACGGTACCGGGGTTGGCCTCCAGCGTGATCTCGGCGTCCGCGGCCAGCGTATAGCGGCCGGCCACGGCGTCGAGCAGCCGGCCGATCTGCCCGCCGCTGAACAGCGACGGCGTACCGCCGCCGATGAAAATCGCCGTGAGCGGCCGGCCGGCCGCGCGGACCGCCTCCACGTCGAGGTCGGCAACGAGCGCGTCGACGTAGCGCTCGAGCGGGGGATCGTCCCCGGCCCGGTGGGAATTGAAGTCGCAGTAGGGGCACTTCCGCACGCACCAGGGCAGGTGCAGATAGAGGGTGAGGGGGATGGCCGCGCCGGCAGTATCCGCCCTGTCCGCCCCGGGGCCGGCGCTCATCCGGCTGCTCCCGCCCCCAGGCGACGGGCCAGCTCCCGCAGCGCCCGGGCCCGGTGGCTCACGCGGTTCTTCTCCGCGGGCGGCAGTTCGGCCGCGCTCCGGCCGAGCTCCGGATCGAAGAAGACCGGGTCGTAGCCGAAGCCGCCCTCGCCCCGGCGCCCGGTCAGGATGCGTCCCCGCCAGACGCCCTCGGCGATCACGGGTGCGGGGTCTTCGGCGTGGCGCAGGAACACCATGACGCAGCGGAAGGCGGCGGTGCGTTCCTCCGTGCCCTCCAGCGCGGCGAGCAGCCGGTCGATGTTCGCGGCGTCGTCGGCGGGCTCGCCGGCATAGCGGGCCGAGCGGATGCCGGGAGCGCCGCCCAGCGCGTCCACCTCCAGGCCGGAATCGTCGGCGATGGCCGGCCTTCCCGCGTGCGCGGCCGCATTGCGGGCCTTCAGGAGCGCGTTCTCCACGAAGGTGAGGCCGGTTTCCTCCACCTCGCCGATGCCGAGCTCGCCCTGCGAGACCACCTCCACGCGGAACTCCTCCAGGATGGCCCGGATCTCGGCGAGCTTGCCCCGGTTGCCCGTGGCCACCACGATGCTCGAGCCCGCCTGCAGCACGGCTCCCTCCTCAGGCGGCGGCCAGCGCCTGATTCTGCGCCGCCACCAGCTGACCGATGCCGGCGCCGGCGAGGTCCAGCAGCCGTTCGAGCTCGTCACGGCGGAAGGCATGGCCCTCGGCGGTGCCCTGTACCTCGATGAAGGCGCCCGCATCGTTCATGACGATGTTCATGTCGGTCTCGGCGTCGGAATCCTCGGCATAGTCCAGGTCGAGCACGGGTTCGCCCCGGTAGATGCCCACCGAGATGGCGGCCACCTGGCCGTGCAGCGGGTTCTTCGCCAGTGCGCCCTTCTTCTTCAGCCGCTCCATGGCCAGCGCCAGGGCCACGTAGCCCCCGGTGATCGAGGCGGTGCGGGTGCCCCCGTCCGCCTGCAGCACGTCGCAGTCCACGGTGACGGTGCGCTCCCCCAGCGCGGAGAGATCCGCCACGGCGCGCAGCGAGCGGCCGATCAGCCGCTGTATCTCCTGGGTGCGCCCGCCCTGCCGGCCGCGGGCGGCCTCCCTGGCCGTGCGCGTGTGCGTGGCGCGGGGCAGCATGCCGTACTCGGCGGTGATCCAGCCCTGCTGGCGACCCCGGAGCCAGGGCGGCACGCGGTCCTCGACGCTGGCAGTGCACAGGACGCGGGTGTGGCCGCACTCGATGAGGACGGCGCCCTCGGCGTGGCGGGTGTAATCGGGGATGAATGCCACTGGACGCAGTTCGTCCGGGCGGCGGCCGCTTGGTCGCATATCGCTCCTGCCCTGTCTTGATCCGGAGAATTCGGTTCCGGCGAGTTCCGTTCCGGCGAGGGGCCGGCCCGGTCAGCCGAGCCAGCGGATGGAGGCCGCCGTCGTGTTGTCGCTGTGAGGACCGTTGGCGCGGACCGCGCGCTCGCCCAGCTCGCGCAGATTCTCCACCACCGCATGTTCGGCGCGGCTGGCGATCCTGGCGATGTCGCGCTCGCCGAGCCCCGACCACAGCCCGTCCGTGCAAGCTATCAGCACATCCCCGCTTTGCAAAGGCTTCTTGCGGGTGACGGTGATGCCGGGCAGGGCCTGGTCGCCGCCCAGGCAGGACTCGACGAAGTTGCGCATCGGGTGTTCGCGGGCCTCGCGCTCGTCGATCACGCCCTCGCGCAACAGCACCTCCACGTGGCTGTGGTCGCGGGTGCGGCCGCGGATGCGCCCGCCGCGTACCTGATATACGCGGCTGTCGCCCACGTGCGCCCACCAGGAGGCCTGATCCTGCACCAGGCAGACCGCGCCGGTGGCGCGGGGACGGTGATCCACGTCGGTCTGCGCGCCCACCGCCACCACGGCGTCGTGGGCGCGGCCCATGGCGGCATAGAGGAAACCCTGGGGGTCGAAGACCGGGTGCTCCGCGGCGGCGAAGTCCTTCTGCACCGATTCCAGCGCCACCTCGGCGGCCAGCGCGCCGTCCGAGTGGCCGCCCATGCCGTCGAACACCAGCAGCATCGCGGCCCGCTCGCTCACCGCGATGGCGACCCGGTCCTGGTTGTCCCGGCGATCGCCGGTGAGCGAGATTTTCGCGTATTCGATGCGCACGTGTTCCCGGGCGGGCGCAAGGCCCGCAAGCAGCACGACTCCTGAAGGACGGTGACGGAGGGTATACCACTTGCGCCGCCCCGGGGAGGGCACGGGTCGCAGATTCGCCGACGCTGCCCGTAGCAGTGAGCGGTGGCAGCGCGCGCCGCGGCGCGCTTACAATGCCGGCCCTCCGTCACCGCACCCCGAGTGGAGACACCGATGTTACGCAGCATGACAGGGTTCGCCCGCAGCGAGCGCCAGACAGAGTTCGGCGATCTCGCCTGGGAGGTGCGCTCGGTCAATCATCGCTACCTGGATCTGCAGTTCCGCCTGCCGGACGTGCTGCGAGGCGCCGAGGCGGAATTCCGCCGCGCCGCCGGCGAGCGGCTGGGACGCGGCAAGGTGGACCTGAGTCTCACGCTGCGCCGCGGCGGCGGCAACCGGCGGGAGCTCGCCATCGACGCGGCGCTGGTCGGGCGCATAGCCGAGGGCGTCGCGGTGGTGCGCGAGCGGTTCGGCGAGACCGGCCAGGTGGACCCCATGGAAGTGCTGCGCTGGCCCGGGGTCATCGAGGAGCCGGCCGTGGAACAGGATGCCCTGCTCGCCGAGAGCCTGTCCCTGCTGGACGAGGCGCTTGCGACCCTGGACGAGATGCGCCGCGCCGAGGGCGCCCGGCTGGCCGAGACGCTGCGCAGCCGCACGGACGATGTGGCCGGCATCGCCGCCGCCGTGCGGACCCGGCGCCCGGAGGTGCTGGCCGGCATCGAGCAGAAGCTGCGCGAGCGCCTCGCCCGCCTGGATGTGGAGGCCGAACCCGGCCGCCTGGAGACGGAGCTGGCCATCATCGCCCAGAAGATGGACGTCGACGAGGAGCTGGACCGGCTGGACAGCCACGTGGAGGAGATGCGCAGCGCGCTCGAACGGGACGAACCCGTGGGACGGCGCCTCGATTTCCTGATGCAGGAATTCAACCGGGAGGCCAACACGCTCGGCTCGAAATCCGGCGACCCCGAAACCACCCGCGCCTCGGTCGAGCTAAAGGTGCTCATCGAGCAGATGCGCGAGCAGATCCAGAACATCGAGTAACGCCATGGCGACAGGCAGACCGAGGGGGAGACTCATCGTCATCGCGGCGCCGTCCGGCGCCGGCAAGACGACGCTGGTGCACGCGCTCATCGAGCGCAACCCGGACTTCGTCTTCTCGGTGTCCTACACCACCCGGCCGAAGCGGCCGAACGAGGAACACGGCCGGGACTACTTCTTCGTCAGCGAGGAGGAATTCCGGCGCCTCGACCGGCAGGGGGAGTTCCTGGAGAGCGCCCGGGTGTTCGACAACTACTACGGCACCAGCCGCAGCCAGGTGGAGAGCGAGCTCGCGAAAGGCCGCAACGTGGTGCTGGAGATCGACTGGCAGGGCGCCCGACAGGTGCGCGCCGCCATGCCCGAGTGCCGCAGCATCTTCATCCTGCCGCCCTCGGTGGAGGCGCTGGAGCAGCGGCTGCGCAGCCGGCGCACCGACTCCGAGGACGTGATCCGGCGGCGGCTCCGCGACTCCCTCAGCGACCTCTCCCACTGGGACGAGTTCGACTACGTGGTGATCAACGACGACCTGGAACGCGCCATCGACGAGCTGGAGGGCATCGCCACCGGCCGTTACCGCCGCAACCGGGTGGGCACCCAGGCCACCCGGAAAAAGCTCGCTCACCTACTGGTTTAGGAGCGGCTCCTTACAGTACACTGACGGGTCCGGCGGCCGATTCTTCCCGCGGTCCGCACCGTTCAGCATTATTCGAGAGAGGCCGGAGTAGCCTCGGAATAGCGTTGCAATAGCTTTGGAGTAGCCAATAAATGGCCAGAATTACCGTCGAGGACTGCCTCGAGAACATCGACAACATCTTCGAACTCGTGCTGGTCGCGTCCAAGCGCGCCCGACGTATCGCCAATGGTGCCGACCCCTACGTGGAGCTGGAGAACGACAAGCCCACGGTGGTCGCGCTGCGCGAGATCGCCGAGGGCCACGTGACCCCGGCCATACTCGACGAGGCGGACCAGCCCGCCGAGGACCTGCTGCGCGCCGAATCCGGCTCCGAGGACCTCATGCCCATGCGAGGGCTCTCGCTCGGCGAGTAAGCGCTGACAAGACCGGTGCCGCCCCCGGCACCGACCGGTTAACCCCCATGGATTACGCCGCCTCGATCCGCTCCAAACTGCCGAAGACGCGGCGCTCCACGGGTCTCAAGCAGCTCCTCCAGAAACTCGAGACCTACATGGCCGACGACCAGATCGCACTGGTCGTCAAGGCTTACGAGTTCGGCGCCGAGGCCCATGCCGGCCAGTTGCGCCAGTCCGGCGAGCCCTACATCTCCCACCCGGTCGCGGTCGCCGGCATCCTGGCGGACATGCGCATGGACGCCAAGGGCATCGCCGCGGCGATCCTGCATGACGTGATCGAGGACACGCCGGCGGCCAAGGAACAGCTGGAGAGCGAGTTCGGCGCGGACATCGCCGCGCTGGTCGACGGCGTCACCAAGCTGGACCAGCTGCAGTTCCGCAGCCGCCTGGAAGCCCAGGCCGAGAGCTTCCGCAAGATGCTGCTGGCGATGGTCGAGGACATCCGGGTGATCCTGGTGAAGCTCGCCGACCGCCTGCACAACATGCGCACGCTGGACTCCCTGCCGCGGGAGAAGCAGTCCCGCATCGCCCGGGAGACGCTGGAGATCTACGCCCCCATCGCCAACCGGCTCGGCATCAATACGCTGAAGGTCGAGCTGGAGGACCTCGGCTTTCGCTACACGCGGCCCTACCGCTACCGGGTGCTGGAGCGGGCGCTGAAGAAGGCCCAGGGCAACCAGCGCCAGATCGTGAAGAAGATCAGCGACACCCTGGAGAAGGAGCTGGCGCGCCACGAGATCGCGGCCAGCGTCGCCGGGCGGCAGAAGCATCTGTATTCCATCTACCGCAAGATGCTGGTGAAGGGGCGCACCCTCGGCGAGATCGTGGACGTCTACGGCTTCCGCATCGTGGTCGAGGACGTCGACGACTGTTACCGGGCGCTGGGGCTGGTGCACAAGGTGTACAAGCCGATGCCGGGCCGCTTCAAGGACTACGTCGCCATACCCCGGGTGAACGGCTACCAGTCCCTGCACACCACCTGCTTCGGCCCGCGGGGGCTGCCGCTGGAGGTGCAGATCCGCACCCGTGAGATGGACCTGGTGGCGGAGAGCGGCATCGCCTCGCACTGGCGCTACAAGGCCGAGGACAAGTCCGCCGCCTCGCCCCAGCTGAGGGCCCGGGAGTGGCTCTCCAACCTGGTGGAGCTGCAGCAGGACGACAGCTCCGAGGAGTTCCTGGAGAGCGTGAAGGTGGACCTGTTCCCGGACAAGGTCTACGTGTTCACGCCCAAGGGCGACATCCGCCGCCTGCCCCGCGGCGCCACCGCGGTGGACTTCGCCTACGCCGTGCACACGGACATCGGCAACCGCTGCGTCGCGGCCAAGATCGACCGGCGCCTCGTGCCGCTGAGGACGCCGCTCTCCAACGGCCAGACCGTCGAGATCATCACCAACAAGGGGGCCCGGCCGAATCCGAACTGGGTCAACTTCGTGGTCACGGCTAAGGCGCGTTCCGCCATTCGCCACTACCTGAAGAACCTGCGCCGGGGCGAGGCCGCTGAACTCGGCAAGCGCCTGCTGGAACAGGCGCTGAAGGAACAGAAGTCCTCGCTGCGCAAGGTGGACAAGAAGTCGATGACCGAGGTACTGGAAGCTTTCGGCCTGAACAACAAGATCGAGCTGTACGAGCAGCTCGGCCTCGGCGAGCGGCTGTCGCCGATCGTCGCCCGGCTGCTGCTGGGCGTGGATGCCGGCGAGGTGGAGCCGGCCGTGCGCGAGAGCACCTCGCTCACGATCACCGGCACCGAGGGCATGGTCGTCACCTATGCGCGCTGCTGCCACCCGATTCCCGGCGATGCCATCATGGGCCACCTGTCCAGCGGCCGCGGGGTCGTCATCCACAGAAACGTCTGTCACAACCTGGCGAATTTCCGCAAGCACCCCGAGAAGTGGGTGACGGTGAACTGGCGCAGCGACATCGACCAGGACTTCACGGCCCAGGTGACGCTGATCGCCGTCAACCGCATGGGAGTGCTGGCCGAGGTGGCGGCCACCATCTCGGCGGCACAGTCCAACATCGAGCAGGTCTCGGTGCGCGAAGGCGACGACGACGCCTCCGTGATGACCTTCCTGCTGCAGGTGCGCGACCGCCAGCACCTGGCCGCCGTGCTGCGCAGCATCCGCAAGATGCCCAGCGTCATCAAAGTCACCCGCGACTGCGCCTGACCGGAGGAAGCATGCAGAAGAAACACGTGGTCACACCGGCCGCACCCGCCGCCATCGGCACCTACTCGCAGGCCGTCGAGACGGGCAGCGTGGTCTATGTCTCGGGCCAGATCCCGCTGGACCCCGCCACCATGGAGCTCGTGGAGGGGGAGTTCGCCGACCGGGTGCGGCAGGTGTTCCGCAATCTGGCGGCCATCGCGGAGGCGGCGGGCGGCAGCCTCGCCGATGCCGTGAAGCTCACCATCTACCTCACCGACATGGCCAACTTCGCCACCGTGAACGAAGTGATGGCCGAGTTCTTCGACGAGCCTTACCCCGCCCGGGCCGCCGTCGGCGTGGCCGCGCTGCCGAAGGGAGCCGACGTAGAGGCGGACGCCATCCTTATTCACGGCACCAGCATGCCGTGAACCGGGACGCCGGCGCCTCCGGGAGCCCGGGCCTCGGCTCGCCGCTGACGGCGCTGAAGGGCGTCGGCCCGGCGCTGGCGGAGAAACTCGCCCGCCTCGGCGCGGAGTCGGTGGAGGATCTCCTGTTCCTGCTGCCGCTGCGCTACGAAGACCGCACGCGGGTGACCCGCATCGGCTCGGCCAGGCACGGCGAGCGGGTGCTGGTGGCCGGCGACATCCTGCTCTCGGAGACCGTGTACCGGGGCCGGCGGTCGCTGCTGGTGCGCATCACAGACGGCAGCGGCCAGCTCACGCTGCGCTTCTTCCATTTCTCCCGTTCCCAGCAGGCGCGCCTGGCGCGGGGCTCGCGCATCGCCTGTTACGGCGAGATCCGCCCCGGCCCGTCGGGCAAGGAGATGGTGCATCCCGAGTACCGGCTGCTGGGCGCGGAGGAACCGGTACCGGTGGAGGACAGGCTGACGCCGGTGTATCCGACCACCGAGGGCGTGCAGCAGGGCCGCCTGCGGCGCCTCGTCGCGGAGGCCCTGGACATGATGCGCCGGGAGGCGCCCACCGAACTGGTGCCGCGCCAGGTGCTGGAACGTACGGACCTGCCGACGCTGACGGAGGCGGTGGAGTACCTGCACCGGCCGCCGCGGGGCGTGGACCTTGCGGAACTCGCCGGCGGCGGCCACCCCTGCCAGCAGCGCCTGGCATTCGAGGAGCTGCTGGCGCACCACCTGAGCCTGAGGCGGCTGCGCCATCGCATCCGCGACGAGCTGGCGCCGGCGCTGGCGGACGGCGACGGCCTGGCGCAGCGGTTCCTGGACAGCCTGCCGTTTCGGCTGACGGCCGCGCAGGAACGGGTGCTGGCAGAGATATCGGCGGATATCGCCCGGGCCCACCCCATGCTGCGCCTGGTGCAGGGCGACGTCGGCTCCGGCAAGACGGTGGTCGCGGCCGCCGCCTGCCTGAAGGCCATCGCGGCGGGATGTCAGGCGGCCCTCATGGCGCCGACGGAGCTGCTCGCCGAGCAGCATTACAAGAGCTTCAGCGCCTGGCTCGAGCCGCTGGGCATCCGGCCGGTCTGGCTCACCGGCAGCCTGCGTTCCGCGGTGCGGCGCGAAGCGCTGGCCGCCATCGCCGACGGCAGCGCGGCGATGGTCATCGGCACCCACGCCCTGTTCCAGGAATTCGTCGCCTTCCACAATCTCGCGCTGGTGGTGATCGACGAGCAGCACCGCTTCGGCGTGCACCAGCGCCTAGCGCTGCGGGAGAAAGGCGAGCAGGGAGTGACCCGGCCGCACCAGCTGGTCATGACGGCCACCCCCATCCCGCGGACGCTCGCCATGACCGCCTACGCCGACCTCGACACCTCCGTCATCGACGAACTGCCGCCGGGCCGCCGGCCCGTGACCACCGTGGTGCTGCCCGAGACCCGCCGCGAGGAGGTCATCGAGCGGGTGCGCCGCGCCTGTGCCGAAGGCCGTCAGGCCTACTGGGTATGCCCGCTGGTGGAGGAGAGCGAGCAGCTCGACTACCAGGCCGCCGAGGCCAGCTACCGGATGCTGGGCGAGGCGCTGCCCGGCATACCCGTAGGCCTGGTGCACGGCCGTATGAAGCCGGCGGAGAAGGAAGCCGTGATGCAGGCGTTCAAGGCCGGCGAACTGAGGCTGCTGGTCGCCACCACCGTGATCGAGGTGGGCGTGGACGTGCCGAACGCCAGCCTGATGATCGTGGAGAACGCCGAACGCATGGGCCTGTCCCAGCTCCACCAGCTGCGCGGGCGGGTTGGACGGGGCAGTCGGGAGAGCACCTGCCTGCTCATGTACCGCCCACCGCTGTCCGAGATGGCGCGCCGGCGCCTCGCCGTGCTGCGCGAGACGAACGACGGCTTCGTCGTGGCCGAGGAGGATCTGCGCCTGCGCGGGCCCGGCGAGGTGCTGGGCACGCGCCAGACCGGTGCGATGCAGCTGCGCATCGCCGATCTCAGCCGCGACGCCGCCCTCATGCCGAAGGTGCAGCTCGCCGCCGCGGCCGTCTCGCCGGCGGACGCCGAGGCCATCATCCAGCGCTGGCTGGGTGGCGCCAGCCGCTACGGCAGCGTCTGACCAAGCCGGGAGCGCCGCCCTGCACTGTCATGGAGCGCGATCTCGTCTACACTCTGCACCCCATGCTTCCCGGTAACGAACAAGCCTCGGGCGACGGCCGCTGGTCCGCGACCATCCCGGCCTCGGTGCCCGCCGGCCTGACCGGCTGGCTGGCCGACCACGGCCTGCTGACGCCCCGCATCCGGTCCTTTCAGCCGGCGAGCTTCCGCCTCGCGGTGCACGCCGAGAGCCGCCGGCGCCTCCACGGAGAGGAACGGGCGCTGCTCGACGGAGACGCCGGCGAGGCACTGGTCCGCGAGATCAGCATGGGCGGTGCCGCCGGCGAACTGGTGGTGGCATCGAGCATCATCCCGGCGGGGACCTTGGAGCGTTTCCCGAGCCTGGCCGCCCTGGGCGAGCGCCCCCTCGGCGAGGCCCTGGCCCGGCTGGACGAGGTGAGCCGGGAGCCGTTCCGCTACGCCGTCTTCGAGCCGGGCGACCAAGGCTACCCGGCGCTGCCCGAGCGCATGGCGGCCGAACGGCTGTTCGCGCGGCGTTCGGTGATCCGCGTGGCCGGCGCGCCCATCCTGGTCATCGAGTATTTCCCCGCCAGCCTCGCGGCACCGGAGGGCGCAGCGCTGTGAGGACGGGAGCCGCTTCCCGCGGGCAGGCCCGGGCAGCGGAACGCACCCGCCCCGGTTTCCTCGCGGTGCTGGTCTCCCAGCTCGGCGTCTACGCCCGGCTCATGCGGCTGGACCGGCCCATCGGCTTCTATCTGCTGATGTGGCCCACGCTGTGGGCGCTGTGGGTGGCCGGCGACGGCCGCCCGGACGAGGGCATCTTCGCCATATTCATGGCCGGCGTCGTGGTCACCCGCTGCGCCGGCTGCATCATCAACGACATCGCCGACCGGGGCTTCGATCCCTACGTGACCCGCACCCGGGAGCGGCCGCTGGCCACGGGCAAGGTCAGCGTGGTGGAAGCGGCCCTGCTGTTCGTCGGCCTGGGCCTGATCGCCGTCGGCCTGGTGACGTTGCTCAATCCGCTCTCCCGGGTGGTGGCCGCCGCCGCCGCGGTGCTGATGATCGTCTACCCGTTCGTGAAGCGCATCCTCTCGGTGCCCCAGCTCGTGCTGGGGGCGGCCTTCGCCATGGCCATCCCGCTGGCTTTCGCCGCGCAGACGGGCGAGATACCGGAGATCGCCTGGCTGATGTTCGCCGTCACCGTGATCTGGGCCATCATCTACGACACGATGTACGCCATGGTCGACCGGCCGGACGACCTGCAGGTGGGCATCAAGTCGACGGCGATCCTGTTCGGCGATGCCGACCGTTTCATGATCGGCGCGCTGCAGGGCCTCATGCTGCTGGGGCTCGTGCTGATGGGCACGCGGCTCTCCATGGGGCTCTGGTACTTCCTGGGAGTGGCGCTGGCCGCCGGCTTCATGGCCTGGCACCAGTACCTCATCCGCGACCGGGATACCGCCGACTGTTTCCGCGCGTTCCTGAACAACCACTACATCGGCATGATGGTGTTCATCGGCATCGCGCTGGATTACCTGTTCCGCTGAGCGGCCCGCGCCGCGGCCACCACGCTGACCCGGGCGCAGCCGCCTTCCCGTAGCAGGGCGGCGATCTCGCGCGTGGTGGCGCCGGTGGTGACGACGTCGTCCACGATGACGGCGTGCCCGAAGTCCGCCGGGCGCCGCAGCCGGAAAGCGCCGGCCACGTTGCGGCGCCGCGCCCGGGCGCTCAGGGACGACTGTTCCCGGGTGGGGCGCCTGCGCACCACCACGTCGTCGGCCAGGCGGCAGCCGAGGCGCCGGGCCAGCGGGCGGGCGATCTCCAGCGCCTGGTTGTAGCCCCGGGCGGCCAGGCGCCGGCGGTGCAGCGGCACCGGGATCAGCACCGCCGCGGGCCCGGGCCTGAACGACGGCTCCGCCTCCAGCGCTGCGGCAACGAGCCCGGCCAGCAGCGGCCCGTGCCAGAGGCGGGCATTGAACTTCAGCTCGGTGAGCAGCCAGTCCGCCGGGAAGGCGTAATGCAGCGGCGCCAGCGTCAGGTCCATCGGCGGCGGGTGTCGCCGGCATGCGAGGCACAGGGTGCCCGCACTCAGCGGTTCGGCGCAGCGGCGACAAGCGCCGGCGATCCGGGGCAGATCACCGAGACAGCCTGCGCAGAGATCCGGCGCGGCCCATCGTTTGCCGGCTCGGCTGCCGGGCGGGCCGCCGGGTTTGTCCCCGTCCCGGAGACAGGGAGACTCGCCGCACAGCGCGCAGCGCGGCGGGAACAGGAGGCGGGCCAGGGCATCGAGTGCGGCGCGGCGGTGTGTCATGGCGCTGGTCATGGCGCAGGTCATGGCGCTCGTCATCGCCGCAGCGTGCGGGCCCGCGGACCCGGGTGCAGCCGGGTTTTCTGCCGGCTGCCGGCATTTTTGCCGTAAGCTTCCCGGGCTCATGAGCGCGCCCGACCGACCAGCCGTCCCCGCCCCTCGCCGCCGGGAGGTACGCCGCCGCACCGACGCCAGCGTGGCCGGGGCGGACGACTTCCTGTCGGCCCGCACCCGTGAGGAACTGCTCTCCCGCCTGAATCTCACCGCCATCCGGCCGCGGCGGGTGCTGGACGCCGGCGCGGCTACCGGCCGCGCCTCGGCGGAACTGGCACGCCGCTACCGCGGCTGCCGCGTGGTCTCCCTGGACCTCTCGCCGGCCCGGCTCGCCGCGGCCCGACGGAGCCGCGGCCGTTTCGCCCGCCGCGACGAGGTGGCCGGGGACGCCGCCCGCCTGCCCTTCCGCGACCGCGTCTTCGACATGGTGTTCGCCAACCTCCTGCTGCCCTGGTTCGCCGATCCGGCGCCGGCGCTGGCGGAGACCGCCCGCGTGCTGCGCCCGGAGGGTCTGTTCACCTTCTCCAGCCTGGGCCCGGACAGCTTCCGGGAGCTGCGGGAAGCCTGGCGGGCGGTGGACCCCGGGGAACACGTGCAGGCGTTCCCCGACATGCACGACCTGGGCGACGCGCTGGTGCGCGCCGGCCTGCGCGACCCGGTGCTGGACGTCGAGCATCTCACCGTGACCTATGCCGAGCCCGCCGCGCTGTGGCGGGACCTGACCGCGGCGGGTGCCCGCAACACGCTGGCCGGCCGCAGCCGGGGACTGGCGACACCCGCGCGCTTCCGCCGCCTCGCGGAGGCCTGGGGACGGGTGCGGCGGGAAGACGGCCGCCTGCCGCTGACGCTGGAGCTCGTCTACGGCCACTGCTGGGGCGGCAGCGGCCTGCCCGGGGCCGATGCGGACGGCGCGGTGCGTATCAGTCCGCAGCAGATAATGCGACGCACCTGAGACGCCGGGACCCGGTCTCTTGCACGGCAGACGGGCGCCCCGATAATCGATGGAGCAGGGAAGTTGCGGCAGGTCAGCGGTCGTCCGCTGCAATTTGCTGATTTATCAACATTAATTGGACATGGAAAGCCACTTGCGCAGTTGCACCCGGAAGGCCGTTTCTTTAGACTCCCGAGTCCGCGGTCCGGCGGGTCCGGACCGGCGTACCGAGGATCAGGGAAATTCAGGACCAGCCGCAGGATCTGTCCAGTTGCACCGCTTCGAACTGAAGCCGAATTGTTCTCTGGATTCCCGCACGGCAACGCTCTTTTTCGTCTCGATTCTGGCGGTCTCCATGACGGTCGCCGGCGGCTTCGCGGCGATGGGCTACTGGCCGGTGCTGCCGATGGCCGGGCTGGAACTCTCCGGGCTCGGCGCGGCGCTCTGGCTGAGCATGCGGCGCGGCCGCGACCGTGACCTGATCGACGTCGGGCCGGACGAGGTGGTCGTGAGCCGCCTGCGCGGCCGGGAGCGGCGGGACCAGCGCTTCCTGCGGGCCTGGACGCGGGTGCGCCATGCGGGTGGCCGGCGCGCCGGCGCGCCCGGCAGGCTGGAGATAGGCGCCCACGGGTGCTGGTGCGCGGTCGGAGAGTTTCTGACCGACGCCGAGCGCCGGGGGCTGGGCGACAGACTGAAGAGAATACTGGCGGAGCCGGCGGCGGCGCCGCAGGACGACCGCGGGGCGCGGCAGGATGCGCAACCGTGACAGGACGAACACACCGGCCGCGGCCGGCAGGATAACAGACCGATGATTCGAAAAATCTCCCTCTTCTTGCTGACCCTGTCGGCTTCGACGGCCGCGCTGGCCGAGTCGAAGATCAACATGCCCCAGGGCGTGACCGAGGTCAGCCGCGACATCTACGGCCTGCACATGCTCATCTTCCTGGTGTGCTGCGCCATCGCCGTGTTCGTGTTCGGCTGGATGATCATCGCGCTGGTCCTGCATCGGAAGTCGCGGGGCGTGGAGCCGGCGAAGTTCTCCCATTCCACCAAGGCGGAGATCATCTGGACCGTGATTCCCATCGGCATCTTGATCGGCATGGCCATCCCCTCGGCCGAGACGCTGGTGAAGATCGAGGACAGCCGCAACCCGGACATCACGGTGAAGGTCACCGGCTACCAGTGGAAGTGGCATTACGAATACCTGGACGAGGGCGTGGAGTTCTACTCGAACCT
The DNA here is from genome assembly GCF_040706535.1 of Lentisalinibacter orientalis. Classification (NCBI taxonomy): domain Bacteria; kingdom Pseudomonadati; phylum Pseudomonadota; class Gammaproteobacteria; order Woeseiales; family Woeseiaceae; genus Lentisalinibacter; species Lentisalinibacter orientalis. The sequence goes on along the minus strand of NZ_JAPDRJ010000001.1, from coordinate 737,643 downwards.
GGCGCGCTCGAGCAACGACGCGCGGCGGCTGGGCTCGGGCATCGACCCGAACACCGTGCCGAACTACCTCCTCGAGGTGGACAACCCCATGGTGGTGCCGGTCGGCGCCAAGGTGCGGGTGCTGATCACCTCCAACGACGTCATCCACGCGTGGTGGATGAAGGACTTCGGCATCAAGAAGGACGCGATCCCCGGCTTCATCAACGAGGCCTGGTTCCGGGCGGAGGAGCCCGGCGTGTACCGCGGCCAGTGCGCCGAACTCTGCGGCAAGGACCACGGCTTCATGCCGATCGTCGTGGAGGTGCTCGAGCAGGCCGAGTACGAGGGCTGGGTCGCCGCCCGCCAGGAAGAGCAGGGCGTGAGCCCGAAGCTCGCCGCGGCGCCGGCCGAGTGACCGCGGCGACAGTCGCCCGCAGCAGAACCGACAGGAACGAGCGCCGGGGCCCGAGCGGAGCCCCGGCAGGAAACCAGGAGCCATCCGTATGAGCAGTGCAACCGACGCGCTACACCACGACGACCACCATCACGGCCCGGAGATGACCGGCATCCGGCGGTGGCTGTTCACCACGAACCACAAGGACATCGGCACGATGTACCTGGTGTTCAGCCTGCTCATGTTCTTCGTGGGCGGCGCGATGGCGCTCATCGTCCGGGCGGAGCTGGGCCAGCCGGGCCTGCAGTTCGTCAACCCGGGCTTCTACAACCAGATGGTCACCATGCACGCGCTGATCATGATCTTCGGCGCGGTCATGCCGGCGTTCGTCGGCCTGGCCAACTGGATGATCCCCATGATGGTGGGCGCGCCGGACATGGCGCTGCCGCGCATGAACAACTGGTCGTTCTGGATCCTTCCGGCGGCCTTCACGATCCTGCTGGCCACGCTGTTCGTGCCGGGCGGGGCGCCGGCCAGCGGCTGGACCATGTACCCGCCGCTGGTGCTGCAGACCGGTGATGCCTTCCCGCTGCTGATCTTCTCGGTCCACCTGATGGGCATCTCCTCCATCATGGGCGCGATCAACATCATCGTGACCATCATGAACATGCGCGCGCCCGGAATGACGCTGCTGAAGATGCCCATGTTCGTGTGGTCCTGGCTGATCACGGCCTACCTCCTGATCGCCGTCATGCCGGTGCTCGCCGGCGCGGTCACCATGCTGCTGACCGACCAGTTCTTCGGCACCAGCTTCTTCCGCGCGGCCGGCGGCGGCGACCCGGTGATGTTCCAGCACATCTTCTGGTTCTTCGGCCATCCCGAGGTGTACATCATGATCCTGCCGGCCTTCGGCATCATCTCGGAGATCATCCCCACGTTCTCCAGGAAGCCGCTGTTCGGCTACGACTCCATGGTCTACGCCACGGCGAGCATCGCCTTCCTGTCGTTCATCGTCTGGGCGCACCACATGTTCACCGTCGGCATGCCGCTGACCGGGCAGCTGTTCTTCATGTTCTCCACCATGCTGATCGCGGTGCCGACGGGCGTGAAGATCTTCAACTGGACGTCGACGATGTGGCGGGGCTCGATGACCTTCGAGACGCCGATGCTGTTCGCCATCGCGTTCCTGTTCCTGTTCACCATCGGCGGCTTCTCCGGCCTGATGCTCGCCATCGTGCCGGCGGACTTCCAGTACCACGATTCCTACTTCGTGGTGGCGCACTTCCACTACGTGCTCGTGCCGGGCGCCATCTTCGCCATCATGGCGGCCGCCTACTACTGGCTGCCGAAGTGGACCGGACACATGTACAACGAGACGCTGGGCAAGTGGCACTTCTGGCTGACCACCATCTTCGTGAACATGACGTTCTTCCCGATGCACTTCGTGGGTCTGGCCGGCATGCCGCGGCGCATCCCCGACTACGCCACCCAGTTCGCCGATTTCAACCTGCTGGCGACGGTCGGGGCCTTCGGCTTCGGCCTGTCCCAGCTGCTGTTCGTCTGGATCGTCGTCTCCTGCGCACGCGGCGGCAAGCCCGCCACGGCGGAGGTGTGGGACAACCCGAAGGGCCTGGAGTGGACGGTGCCCTCGCCGGCGCCGTATCACACCTTCGAGCAGGCGCCGGAGGTCAAATAAGCGCCCGTGGATGAACGCACGCCGGAACAGCGCCGCAAGGCACTACGCAACGCCATCATCCTGGCAGTGGTGGCCGTGGGGTTCTACGCCGGCTTCATCTTCGTCGAGTATCTGCGCAGCCAGGGAGGCAGCTAGCCCATGACGGAAGACAGCGGCAAGCGTAACCACAGGGGTCTGTCCTGGCAGCTGCTGGTGATGACCGTCGCCATGTTCGGCTTCGGCTTCGCGCTGGTGCCGCTGTACGACGTGTTCTGCGAGATCACCGGCCTCGGCGGCCGCACGAACGCGGAGGCCGTGACGGTTACCGAACAGCCCGACGAGGACCGCCTCATCACGGTGGAGTTCGTCGCCACGGTCAACCAGCGGGGCCCGTGGGAGTTCGAGCCCACCGTCACGAAGATGCAGGTGCATCCGGGCAAGCTCTACGACACCACCTTCTTCGCGAAGAACCTGCAGAATCACGGCACCGTCGGCCGCGCCGTGCCCAGCGTGTCGCCGCCGGTGGCCGCCAGGCACTTCACGAAGACGGAGTGTTTCTGCTTTACCAACCAGCCCTTCGAGGCTCAGCAGGGCAGGGACATGCCGGTGCGTTTCATCGTCGACCGGGCGCTGCCCGCCCACATCGACACGGTGACGCTTTCCTATACGCTGTTCGACACCGAACAGCAGGTGGCTGCGGCGGACGACTGACCGTCAACCGCACCCGGCCCATAACAAGACAGCCAGTCAAGACAGCGGGACATCTCCATGGCACAGACCAAAGACAGCTATTACGTACCCCACGGCAGCCACTGGCCCGTGGTGGGCTCCGTCGGCCTCTTCCTCCTCATGGTCGGGGTGTCGATGTGGCTGAACGGCTCGGACATCGGCAGCTGGATCACGTTCGCGGGCATCGGCGTCATCGTCGTGATGCTGTTCGGCTGGTTCGGCGACGTCATCGACGAGAGCGAGGGCGGCGTCTACAACGCCCAGGTGGACAAGTCGTTCCGCATGGGGATGATGTGGTTCATCTTCTCCGAGGTGATGTTCTTCGCCGCCTTCTTCGGCGCGCTGTTCTACGCCCGCTCCTTCGTGCTGCCCTGGCTGGACGGCGAGGGCAACAACTTCTTCACCAACCTGCTGCTGTGGCCCGGCTTCGAAGACACGTGGCCCACCAACGGACCCGCCGACATCGGCGGCGAGTTCCAGAAGATGGGCGCGCTGGGCCTGCCCCTGATCAATACCGCCATCCTGCTCACCTCGAGCGTGACCGTGACCATCGCCCACCACGCCATCCGCGAAGGCAACCGCGGCATGACCGCACTGTTCCTGGCGCTGACGTTCCTGCTCGGCTACGTGTTCGTCGGGCTGCAGGCCTACGAGTACGTGCACGCCTACCGGGATCTGAACCTGACGCTCGAGTCGGGCATCTACGGTTCGACGTTCTTCATGCTGACGGGCTTCCACGGCATGCACGTGACCATCGGCGCGATCATGCTGACCGTGATCTTCCTGCGGGTGATACGGGGCCACTTCACGGCCAAGCACCACTTCGCCTTCGAGGCGACCGCGTGGTACTGGCACTTCGTGGACGTGGTCTGGCTGGGCCTCTACATCTTCGTCTACTGGCTCTAGCCGGCAGCGGCCGGCGCGCCGGGGCCCGATCAGGCGTTGGGTGCGATCCAGCCGTTGAGCCCGGCGACGATGAGGAAGATGAAGAGAGCCACGGACAGGCCGATGCGCCAGGTGAGCGCCTTCACCAGACGGCCGGAGCCGTCCTTGTCGCTGACCAGGTAGAAGAGCCCGGAGCCGAGGCTCGCGATGATCCCGCCGAGGATCAGGATGACGAGGAGTTTCATAGCGTCGATATGTGGGCTGTCGCCGGACCCTCAAGTATAGCGGTCCGGCCGCGAGGCCGCCCGCCGGTCAGGCGATGTCGAGGAATGCGGCGGAACGCCCGGGGAGCGGGCGTGTCCATGGACAGGCGATGAGCGACGTCGATGACACGCGGCGGGAATTCCGGCCGGCCCTGGTGCCCACCCTGCTGACGGTGGCGCTGCTGCCGGTGCTGATCGGGCTCGGCGTCTGGCAGCTGTCGCGCTACGAATACAAGACCGGACTGGAGCAGGCATATGCGGCCTCCGCCGCCGAGCCTGCGGCCGCCGACGCGGTGAGCGGAGACGACCGGGACCGCTACCGACCGGTGACCGCGCGGGGCCGTTACGACAGCGAGCGCCAGTTCCTGATCGACAACATGGTGAGCCGGGGCCGCAACGGGTTCTTCGTGATCACGCCGTTTCGGCTCGAGAGCGGCGGCCTGCTGCTGGTGAACCGGGGCTGGATCGCCCAGGACGCCCGCCGCCGGCCGGCCGCCGACATCGCGGTGAGCGAGGGGACGCGCCGGCTCGAGGGCCGGGTTGGCCGTCTGCCGGTCGCGGGCCTCGACCTCGGCGGCGGCGACGCTGCGGCCGACGGCTGGCCGTCGGTGCGCCAGTTCCCGGATATCCCGGAGCTGTCGGCGGCGCTGTCGGAACCGGTGGCGCCCTGGGTGCTGCTGCTCGCGCCGGAGGCCGCGGACGGTTTCCGGCGGGAGTGGGAGCCGGGCGGAGTGCCGGCGTCCCGGCACCTGGGTTACGCGGTGCAGTGGTTCGCGCTGGCAGCGGCGCTGGCGGTCATCTACGTGGTGGTCAACGTCAGGCGGCGCCCGCGGGCCGCGAGTGACAACGAGTAGCCGGGCCGGCGGCCCGGGCGAGAACGACGGACGAATGAACGAACAGAAGCAAAGACGGCGCGGCCGCCTGCAATTCATCCTGCTGGCGGTGATCTTCCTGGGGCCGCTGGCCCTGGCCATGTACCTGTACTACGGCGTGGACGACTGGAGCCCGCCGGGCCAGACCAACCACGGCACGCTGATCCAGCCGGTGGTGGTGCTGCCGGAGGTGCCCATCGAGACGCTGGCGGGCGAGAGCCTCTCGCCGGACGGGTGGCGCCATCACTGGACCATGGTGTACGTGAACCCGGAGCCCTGCGGCGAGACCTGCCGCCAGGAGATCATCAAGATCCGGCAGATCCGGCTGGCGCTGGGCGCGGAGGCCGACCGGGTGGAGCGGCTCTACCTCTCCGGCGCCGAGCCGCCGGCCGCCGACTGGCTGGAGCGCACCCAGGCCGGCCTGGTCAGCGCCGCGCTGGACGACAACCCGGCGCTGGCCGACGCCCTGCCGTCCCGGGAAGCGGCGATCTACTTCATCGATCCCCTCGGCAACCTGATGATGCGCTTTCCCACCGATGCGGACCCGGAAAACATCAAGGACGACCTGAAGAAGCTGCTGAAGATCTCGCGGATCGGATGAGCCCCGGAACACAGGATCGAAGGAACAGGACCATGAACAGAGCGGCAGGAATCTACCGCGTGCTCGTGCCGGCGGCGACCGTGCTGACCCTCTGCGTGGTCGTGCTCGGCGCCTGGGTGCGCCTCACCGACGCCGGCCTCGGCTGCCCGGACTGGCCCGGCTGCTATGGCACGCTGACCGTGCCGAAGACCGCCGAACAGCTGGACTACGCCGCCGGCGCGTTCCCGGAGCGCCCGGTGGACCACGGCAAGGCCTGGCGGGAGATGATCCACCGCTACTTCGCCGGTGCGCTCGGCCTGATGATATTCGCCATCGCCGCGGCCGCCTGGGCCAACCGTCGGGACCCGGCGCAGCCGGTGCGCCTGCCCCTCGCGCTGGCCGGCGTCATCGTCGCCCAGGCGCTGCTGGGCATGTGGACCGTGACGCTGCTGCTGAAGCCGTTCATCGTGACGCTGCACCTGCTGGGCGGGCTGACCACGCTGGGCCTGCTGTTCTGGCTGACGCTGGGCGTGTTCAGAGCGGGGACGGCGGGAGCGATGACGCGCGCACCGCGCCGGCTGCGCACGCTGGCGCTGGCGGGGCTCGTGCTGCTCGGTGCGCAGATCACCCTCGGCGGCTGGACCAGCACCAACTACGCCGCCCTGGCCTGTCCGGACTTCCCCACCTGCCAGACCCAGTGGTGGCCGGAGATGGACTTCGCCGAGGGCTTCCGGCCCTGGCACGGACTCGGCATCGACTACGAGGGCGGCATCCTGGACAGCCCGGCCCGCACCGCCATCCATTATGTCCACCGCATCGGCGCGCTCGTGGTCACCCTGGTACTCGGCGGCCTCGCGATCGCGGCGCTGGGCGGCGGCCGCCCCCCGGCCCTGCGCCGGGCCGGGGCGCTCCTGCTGGGGGCACTGGCAGTGCAGCTGGCGATCGGTATAGGTATCATTCACTATTCACTGCCGCTCTCACTTGCGACTGCCCACAATGCCGGCGCCGCGCTCCTGCTGCTGGCGCTGCTCAACTACAACCATCTGGTCCGGCATGCCGAACACTGACGCACAGACTCTCGAGAGAAGCCGCTCCGTCAACTGGCGGGACTACTACGAGCTCACCAAGCCCCGCGTGGTGGCGCTGATCGTGTTCACCGCCATCGTCGGCATGTTCCTGGCCGTGCCGGGGCTGCCGGATCCGGTCGCGCTCATCCTCGGCACGCTCGGTATCGGCCTGGCCAGCGCCGGGGCCGCCGCGGTGAACCAGATTCTGGACGCGCGCTTCGACGCGATCATGGCCCGCACCCAGCACCGGCCGCTGCCCACCGGCACGGTCTCCGAGCCCCAGGCATTCGCCTTCGCCGGCGCGCTGTCGGCGGTGTCCATGCTCATTCTGTGGTTCGGGGTGAATCCCCTGACCGCGGTGCTGACCTTCTGTTCGCTGATCGGCTATGCCGTCATCTACACGGTGTTCCTGAAGCACGCGACGCCCCAGAACATCGTCATCGGCGGCGCCGCCGGCGCCGCACCGCCGGTGCTCGGCTGGACGGCCATCACCGGTGAGGTGCACGCCCACGCGCTGATCCTGTTCCTGATCATCTTCGTGTGGACGCCGCCCCACTTCTGGGCGCTGGCCATCGCCCGCAAGGACGAGTACGCGAAGGTGGGCATCCCGATGCTGCCGGTCTCCTACGGCGAGCAATTCACCCGCCTCTACGTGCTGCTCTATACCATCCTGCTCGTGCTGGTCACGCTGCTGCCCTGGCTCACGGGCATGAGCGGCCCGCTCTATCTCGCCAGCGCACTCGTGCTGGGCGGCGTGTTCCTGTGGTACGCGTGGCGGATGAAGGTCAGCGACGATCCGTCGTTGCCGATGCGCACCTTCTCCTGGTCCATCACCTATCTCATGGCGCTGTTCACGGCGCTGCTGGTCGACCACTACCTGTTCTGATTCCCCATCCGTTATCCTCGGCGGCATGGCCGGGGACAAAGACAGCGCCAGACTCGAGCCGGACGAGGTCGTCAGCGCCGTCTATTATCCGAACAAGGTGCGCCTCGTCGCCGCCACGATCTCGGGCAGCATAGCCGGACTGATCGTCGGCATCGGCGTGGCGCTGCTGCTGACCGGTGACGGGGCCGCCGGACTCCTCACGGCAGCCGCCTCCGTCGTCCTCGGCGCCGGCGTCTCCCTGTTCGGTTCGGCCAGCAAGGGCCGGCTGCGATTCGGCAGCGACTGGGTGGAGGGGCCGGTGGAGGGCGGCGTCGGCTACGTCCTGATGTGGCGGGACGACATCGCCGCGCTGGAGGTCGTCGATCAGGACAAGCTCCGGGTGGCGCGCCAGGACGGCGAGCGCTTGCTCGTCGACCTCGCCCATTACGACTTCATGGACCAGCAGATGATCCGGATGCGGCTCACCTCGCTCGCCGGCGGGCACACCTCCACGCCGCCGGAGACGATGGTGCAGGAATCGTCACGGCACCGGCTCGGATTCCGGCGCAAGAAGGAGCAGGAGCCCTCATCGGACCCCGTACGGAACAAATGAAGGCGATCAGCTGGCAGGATTTCGAGCAGGTGGAACTCCGCGTGGGCACCGTGACCCGGGCGGAGCCCTTCCCCGAGGCGCGCAAGCCGGCCTACAAGCTCACCGTGGACTTCGGCGCCGAGGTGGGCGTGAGGCGCTCCTCGGCGCAGATCACCGATCTCTACGAGCCGGACGAGCTGGTGGGCCGCCAGGTGCTGGCGGTGACTAACTTCCCGCCGAAACAGATCGGCCCCTTCATGTCGGAATGCCTGGTGACCGGCTTCGTGCAGGCGGACGGCAGCGTCGTGCTGGCCGTGCCGGACCGGCCGGTGGCGGACGGGAGCCGTCTGGCATGAGCGGCCGCGAGAGCCGCGCGCGCATCGCCGCCCGGCTGCGCGATACCCAGCGCCGCCAGCAGCGGCGCGAACTCCTGCTCACGGCGGCGGTTCTGATCGGCGGCGGCCTGCTGATCGCCGGCTGGGGTCTCGGCTGGTTCGCCGCGGAGATCACCCTCGAGAGCTCCGACGGCCACTGGGCCGACCGGGAAGCGCTGGACGAAGGGCGGGATTACACGGACAGCGTCGCGCTGTTCATGCAGTACCGCATCGAATGCGGCGCGCCGGAAGCCGAACTCTATCGCGCCACCGCCAGGCCCTGGTGGAACCCGTTTCTCTGGCCCAGCCTGATCGCCGACGCGAAATGGTCCATCCCCTACCGGAAGCCGCTGGGTACGGCCGAACCCACCGGCATCCCCGAGGTGAGCTGCACACCCGTCCGCGGTGCCTGGGAGCGGGCGGACCGCCAGGCCGACGCCTATCTGGAGTCGCTGTGAGCGCGACGGCAGGAGCAAGGGAGGAGACCGTCGTCATCGACGCCCGCTATTGCGGACCGCCGGAGTCGGGCAACGGCGGCTACAGCGCGGGGCTGCTGGGCACCCGCCTGCCCGGCACGCCCGAGGTGCGCCTGCACCGGCCGCCGCCCCTCGACCGGCCGCTGACGCTGCGCCTGGGCGCGGAGACCGGCGAACTCCTGGACGGCGAGACCGTTGTCGCGAGCGCGCGGCCGGGCGCGATCGAGGGCGACCTGCCGCCGGCCCCGAGCCTGGAAGAGGCGGGGGCGGCCTCCCGCGATTATCTCGGCTTCGAGGCCCACACGTTCTCCACCTGCTTCGTCTGCGGCCCGGCGCGCAGCCCGGCGGACGGCGGGCTGTGCATCTATCCCGGTCCCGTTGCCGGCACGGACCGGGTGGCAGCGCCGTGGCAGCCGGCGGACGCGCTGGCAGACGAGTCGGGACACGTACGGCCCATCTATCTCTGGTCGGCGCTGGACTGTCCGTCGGGCTTCGGCGCGATGGGACGCAACCCGGCTCCGGTCGTCCTCGGCACCATAACGGTGCAGATCGCCGCGCCGCTGCCGGCCGGCCGGTCCTGCGTCGTCGCCGGCTGGCCCATCCGCAGGTCCGGGCGCAAGCACTACGCGGGATCGGCCATCTACACGGCGGAGGGCGAGCCCGTGGCCCGCGCCAGCACCATCTGGATCGCCCTCTGAGGACGCTTTCCCAGGGTGCCGACGGCGCCCCGCGAACGTGGCGATCCGGTTGCGGCGACAGCCGACACTGAAAACGACCGCCCGCCTCCGCTATAGTCGGACGTTCGTCGCGCTGCCATCGGAGTCATCATCCCCCATCCCATGCTCACCATCCCGACCCGTCCCGGCCTCAACAGGATCGTCGTCCTGAACTCGAAAGGCGGCTGCGGCAAGACCACGCTCGCCACGAATCTCGCCAGCCACTACGCCCTGCGGGGGCCGCGGCCGGCGCTGATGGACTGCGACCCTCAGGGCTCGGCCATGCGCTGGCTGGAGCGCAGGCCGGCGGAGGCGCCGCCCGTGCACGGCATCGCCGCCTACAAGCGCAACATGGCGGCGACGCAGAGCTGGCAACTGCGCGTGCCGCAGGAGACGGAGACGCTCATCGTGGACTCGCCGGCCGGCCTCGACCGGGACGCGCTGCGCCAGCTCACCCGGGACGCCACCAGCCTGATCATCCCGGTGATGCCCTCGGCCATCGACATCCACGCCACGGCCCGGTTCATCGGCGAGCTGCTGATCGGCGCCGGCGTCGACCGGCGACGCCGCAACGTGGCCGTGGTGGCGAACCGCATCCGCCGCAATACCCGCAGCTTCATCAAGCTGACCCGCTTCCTGGAATCGCTGGAAATCCCGGTCATCGCCGCGCTGCGTGACGTCCAGGCCTACGTTAGCGCGGCGGAAGACGGCATCGGCCTGTACGAGATGAAGCCCTACCGGGTCAGGAAGGACCTCGTGCATCTCGACCGCATCGTCGCCTGGCTGGAGGGCTGGCGCTCCCGCGTCCCCGGCGCGGAACCGGAAGAACCCGTGCGGCCCGGGACGCAGGCGGCTGCACCGACCGTCCGTGACGGGCCGCAATGGTCCGCACCCGGGTCCGGACCGGGCGCCGGTCACCGGTAGCACTACGTAGTGCCGCGGCGTACGGCCGCGTGTTTCAATAGAGGAAGCGCTGGAGGCAAGGAGGAACCCCGTGAAACAGATCACCGAATCGTCGAAAAGCGTCGAGCAGGCCACCGCGGATCTGCAGGAGGCGGTGAAGAAACACGGCTTCGGCGTGCTGCACATCTACGATCTCAAGGCGACCCTGCAGGAAAAGGGCGCGCCCATCGAGAACGAATGCCGCGTGCTGGAAGTGTGCAATCCCCAACAGGCGCAGAAGGTGCTGTCCGCCGACATGAGCATGAATATGGCGCTGCCCTGCCGGGTGTCCGTCTACGAGCAGGACGGCCGTACCCGCATCGGCCTGCTGAGCCCGAAGGAGATGCTGGGTCTGCTGTCGGACCGGCCGGAGCTGGCCGAGGTGGCCGCGGAGGTCGAGGCCACCATGCAGCGCATGATCGAGGATGCAAAATAAGCCGGCCGCGGCCGCCCCGCAGCATCCGGAGCCCGAACCGGCAGTAAGCCTGCGACGGCCGGAGCGGAGCATGGCCGGCGAGTTCCTGACCGCCGTGCGGCTCAGCCGGGACCTGCACGGGCCCTGGGTGGTCGCGCCGGATTCCCTCGCCGGCTACCGGGCCTATCTCGACCGTCTGCAGCAGGACAGCAACCTGGGCTATTTCGTCATGACGGCGGACGAGCGCATCGCCGGTGTCATCAATGTCAACGAGATCGTCCGGGGCGTGTTCCGCAGCGGCTACCTGGGCTACTACGCCTTCCTACCCTGGACGGGACGCGGCTACATGCGCGCCGGCATGCGCAAGGTCATCACCCGGGCGTTCAGGGTGCATCGGCTGCACCGTCTCGAGGCGAATATCCAGCCGGGCAACGAGCCGTCCCGGCGGCTGGTCGGCGCCCTCGGCTTCCGGCTCGAGGGTTACTCGCCGCGCTATCTCAAGATCCGCGGGCGCTGGCGGGATCACGAGCGCTGGGCCATCACCCGCGAGGAGTGGCCGCCGGGATAGCGGGGCAGTGCTGGCGGCGGCCCGGCTCCGCGCCTATGCTGCTCCGGGGAGGGCCACCACGATGAGACTCGAGACCGAACGACTGCTGCTGCGGCTGCCGGAGGAACGCGACCTCGACGCACTCGCCCGCATGCATACCGACGAACAGCACATGCGTTACATGGGCGGCCCGCTCGACCGCGAGACGACCTGGCGCCACATCGCGATGATGCTGGGCCACTGGCAGATCCGGGGCTATGGCCTGTTCGCCGTGGAAGACCGGCGGGACGGCACCTTCCTCGGCCGCGTCGGTTTCATCCACCCCGAGGGCTGGCCCGGCTTCGAGATCGGCTGGCTCATCGGCCAGGAATACGCCGGCCGCGGCTACGCCACGGAGGCGGCCGAGGCCGCGCTGGACTGGTGCTTCGACAATCTGGACCAGGACCACGTGATCAGCCTGATCCATCCCGACAACCGACCGTCAATCCGGGTGGCCGAGAAGCTGGGCGAGCGGCCCTGGGGCGAGACGCGGATCAAGGACATGGACGTGGTCATCCACCGCCTCGAGCGCGCGGACTGGACCGGGCGCAGACGCTAGGAGGTAAGCAATGCGAGCAGACCGCACGCGTCTCGGCGCGGCGTTACAGGCAGCCGCCGTCTTTCTGTTGCTCGCCGCGCCCCTCGCGGGCGCGGCGGCAGAGACCGGCGACAGCCCCTACCGCTACGGCACTCCGAGCCGCGACGGCATCGGCAAGTTCTACATGGGCCGGGAGATCTCCCATGTCATGGGCCACCTGGGCGCCGGCTGGCTGGAGCGCCCGTCCCGCCAGCAGGAGGAGCGCACCGATCTCCTGGTGCGGAATCTGCCGCTGGCGGAGGACGACGTGGTGGCGGACGTCGGCGCCGGGACCGGTTACTTCAGCTTCCGCATCGCGCCGGGCGTCCCGCGGGGAGAGGTCCTCGCCGTGGACATCCAGCCGGAGATGCTCGCCATCATCGAGGAGCGCGGGCGCGAGGAGGGCGTGGACAACGTCCGCGGTGTCCGCGGCAGCATCACCGACCCGAACCTGCCCGAGGCGGCCGTCGACCTGGCCCTGATCGTCGATGCCTACCACGAGTTCTCCCATCCGCGGGAGATGGCCGCGGGCCTGCTGCGCGCGCTGCGGCCGGGAGGCCTGCTGGTGCTGGTGGAGTACCGCGCCGAGGATCCGTCGGTGCCGATAAAGCGCCTGCACAAGATGAGCGAGGCGCAGGCCCGGCGCGAGCTGGAGGCGGCCGGCTTCGAGTTCGTCCGCAACGAGGATTTCCTGCCGCAGCAGCATTTCCTGGTGTTCCGGCGCCCCGGCTGAGACGCCGTTCCGGCGGCCGTCGGGGATGTTAGGATGCGCCCGTTTTCGAGTACGGAGGAGACGCGGTCCATGCGCAAGACCACGCAGGGAACGGCGGCACTTCTTGCGATTTCGATGGCGATTTCGATGGCGATAACGGCACTGCTGCCGGCAGGAGACACCATGAGCGCCGAGACGCCCGACGACCCCTGGATCTGGCTGGAACAAGTGGAAGGCGAACGAGCACTCGCCTGGGTGGAGGAACGCAACGAGTCCTCACTCGGCTACCTGGAGTCGCGGCCCCTGTTCGGGCCGCTGAAGAAACGCGGCCTGGAGATCCTGGATTCGGATGCGCGGATCCCGGAACCGGCGCTGCGCGGCGGGATGGTCTACAACTTCTGGCAGGACGCGGGCAACCGCCGCGGCCTCTGGCGCCGCATGTCGCTGGACGACTATGCCCACGGCGGCAGCGACTGGGAGGTGCTGCTGGACCTGGACGCCCTCGCCCGGCGCGAGAACGAGGACTGGGTCTGGAAGGGCGCGAGCTGCCTGCCGCCGGAATACCGCCGCTGCCTCGTGCACCTGTCCAGAGGCGGCGCCGACGCCACCGTGGTGCGTGAATTCGACACCGTGACCGCGCGCTTCGTCGACGACGGCTTCCGGCTGGAGGAGGCGAAGCACGTGGTGAGCTGGGCCGACGAGGACACACTGTACGTCGGCACGGACTTCGGACCGGGCAGCCTGACCGACTCCGGCTACGCGCGCACCGCGCGGCGCTGGCGGCGCGGCCAGCCGCTGGCCGAGGCGCCGGAGATCTTCGCCGGCGAGAAGACCGACGTGGCCGTCAGCGTCGTTCGGGTGCGGGACGGCCATGGCAACGGCGACAGACACTACGACATCGCCAGCCGCGGCAAGACCTTCTTCACCAGCGAACGCTATCTCTACCGTGACGGCGAGCTCGCCAGGATCGACATTCCGGAAGACGCCGAGCTGCACGGCATACTGGACGCGCAGATGATCGTGGAGCTGAAGAGCGCCTGGGCGCCCGCCGGCCGGGAGTATCCCCAGGGCGCGCTGCTCGCCACGGACTTCGCGGCATTCATGGACGGCGAGCGGGACTTCGAGATGCTGATCGAGCCCGCTCCCGCAACGGCGATCGTCAGCGGTGCGGCGACGGGTGTGATACGCACGCGCAGTCACCTGGTGGTGAACGAACTCGAGGACGTGGTCAGCCGGCTGACCCGCTTCACCCGGGAGGACGGCCGCTGGACCCGCCAGCGGATCGAGGCGCCGGAGGACGGCGACATCACGCTGGTGAGCGCCACCGAGACGTCGGACTACTTCTTCTTCCGCTACGAGAGCTTCCTCACCCCCGACACGCTCTACCTCGCCCGCGACGGCGGCAGCCGGACGGGCGACGTGCGCTCCCTCCCCGCCTACTTCGACACCGACGGCATGCGCGTGGAGCAGCACTTCGCCACCAGCCGCGACGGGACCCGGGTGCCCTACTTCCTGGTGCTGCCCGCCAGCTTCGACGCGGACGGCGACACGCCCACCCTGCTGTACGGCTACGGCGGTTTCGAGGTGAGCATGGCGCCCTCCTACAGCGCCGTCCTGGGCTCGAGCTGGCTCGCCCGCGGCGGTGCCTACGCGCTGGCCAACATCCGCGGCGGCGGCGAGTACGGCCCGCGCTGGCACCGTGCCGCGCTGCGCGAGAACCGCCAGCGAGCCTACGACGACTTCATCGCGGTCGCCGAGGACCTGGTGAAACGGGGCGTCACCGTCCCCGAACGCCTAGGTATCCGCGGCGGCTCGAACGGCGGCCTGCTGACCGGCGTCATGCTGACCCAGCGCCCCGACCTGTTCGGCGGCGTGGTGGTGCAGGTGCCGCTCCTCGACATGAAGCGCTACCACCAGCTGCTGGCCGGCGCCTCCTGGATGGGTGAATACGGCAACCCCGACACCGGCGACTGGGACTTCATCGCCGAATACTCGCCCTACCACAACCTGGATCCGGAGGCGGACTACCCGCGGGCCTTCTTCACCACCTCCACCCGCGACGACCGGGTGCACCCGGCCCATGCGCGCAAGATGGTGGCGCGGATGGAGGCGATGGGGCACGACGTCCTGTACTACGAGAACACCGTCGGCGGCCACGCGGGCGCCGCCGACAACGCCCAGCGGGCCCGGGTGGAGGCGCTGATCTACACCTATCTGTGGGACGCGCTGGGCGGCGACGGGGGCGACGGGGGCGACGGGGGCTAATTGTGCGCGGGTTCACGCCTCCGACCCGCCCGGGTCTGTAGACTCGAAAGCGGTTATGACCTTCTCGCAGCAAAACGCCCAGGTCCGCAAAAAGCTCACGGCCCTGCTGGAAGAGATCGTCGCGGCCGGAGAGGCGGGCGAGGACGCCGGGCGCACGGTGGAGCTGGATCAGGCCCGCGTGGGGCGGCTGTCGCGGATGGACGCGCTGCAGGCCCAGGCCATGTCCCGGGCGACCAGCCGGCGGCGCAGCGAGAATATCCTGCGCATCCGCGCCGCGCTGCAGCGCCTGGACGACGACGAATACGGCCGCTGCGTGCGCTGCGGCGAGGCCATCAACCCGAAGCGGCTCGAACTCGATCCGGCCACCGCGCTGTGCATCGGCTGCGCCGAGAGTGTCGAGCAACCCCGGCGCTGAGCGCCCACCCCCACCGCCGTCATATTGCGGAAACTGCGACTGTTCGCGGCATCACCGGGGGTTACCATGGACGCGAGCGGCCTTGCAGGCTGCCCGTTTTTTTATGTCCAGAGAAAGTGGAGTGGCTCCCCAATGACGGATTCAGTGCCGAGGTCGCGCGACGACGACTACACCCCCGAGATGGCCGAGAAGCGCCGAGGCTTCGTCGGCGAGCGCACCGGCGTCAGACTGCGCCACGTCGGCCAGTTCTCCTTCGAGCCGTCGGTACTGCCCGGCAACATCGAGAACTTCATCGGCGTGGCCCAGGTGCCCATCGGGCTGGCGGGACCGCTGCTGGTGCACGGCGAACACGCCGAGGGCGAGTTCTACATCCCCCTGGCCACCACCGAAGGCACCCTGGTGGCGAGCTACAACCGTGGCATGAAACTGCTGCGGGCCGCCGGCGGCGTGCGCACGACGGTGCACGACGACTGCATGCAGCGGGCGCCCGCCTTCATCTTCAAGAGCGCGCGGGATGCCCGCGAGTTCGGCATCTGGATCGAGGAGAACATCGACGCGATCCGCGAGCAGGCGGAATCCACCAGCAGCGTCGCGAAGCTGCGCAACATCGAGCAATACTCGGCCAGCCGGTTCCGCTACCTGCGCTTCGACTACACCACCGGCGACGCGGCCGGCCAGAACATGGTGACCCGGGCCACCCGGGCGGCCTGCGACTGGATCAAGGCCAATTATCCGGGCATCGACCACTACTACCTGGAGTCGAACTTCGCCACCGACAAGAAGAGCTCCCAGGTCAACGTGCTGCACACCCGGGGCAAGCGGGTGACCGCGGAGGCGATCATCCCCGGCGAACTGCTGACCTCGGTGACCCACGCGCCGGCCAGCCTGGTGCTGCGGGGTCGACAGGTGGCGAATCTCGGTGCCATGCTGTCCGGGGCGAACAACAACGGCGCCCATTCCGCGAACGCCATCACGGCCATGTTCATCGCCACCGGCCAGGACGTGGCCAACGTCGCGGAGTCCAGTGCCGGCATCATCCACGCGGAACTGACGCCGGAAGGGGATTATTATTTCTCCATTACGCTACCGTCCCTGATCGTCGCCACCCACGGCGGCGGCACGGGGCTGCCGACCCAGCGGGAGTGCCTGGAGGTACTCGGATGTTACGGCAAGGGCAAGGTGCTGAAACTGGCGGAGATCGTGGCCGCGACCGTGCTCTGCGGGGAGCTCTCGCTGGGCGGCGCCATCGTCGCCGACGAATGGGTGTCCAGCCACGAGAGCTACGGCCGCAACCGCTGAGCGTGGGGAGGTGGGCCGCCACGGTACTGCTCGCGCTGCTGGCGGCCGCGCCGGCAGGAGCGGCTGACCCGGCGGATCCGGAGCCTGCCTTCAGCTACGAACGGCCCGAGAGCCTGCCGAGCGACGAGGAACTGGTGGCGATGGGGGCGGTGATCGGCGAGGTGCGCCTCGACCGCCAGCAGATCTTCGACACCAGCCAGCCGGAGGAAGACAGGGCACTGTACCGGCTCGCCAACCGGCTGCATCCGCTGACCCGGCCCTCCGTCATCACCAGCCAGCTGCTGTTCTCGAGCGGCGACTCCTACGACCCGCGCCTGCTCGCGGAATCCGAGCGCATCCTGCGCAGCAACGGCTTCCTGTTCGATGCGCTGGTGGTGCCGGTGGCCTACGAGGACGGCAAGGTGGACGTGCTGGTGCGCACCCGCGACGTATGGACGCTGGAGCCCTCGCTGTCGCTTTCGCGCTCCGGCGGCGAGAACCGCTCGCTGGTAGGGGTCGAGGACCAGAATTTCCTCGGCACCGGCGCGACCATCGCGCTGGAATTCGAGAACGACGTCGACCGGGATTCCCGCCGCGTCACCTATTCCGACCGCCAGCTCGGGCGCAACTGGATCTCGGTGGACCTGAGCTACTCCGACAACACGGACGGCTCCACTCAGGCCCTCAGCGTCTGGCGCCCTTTCTACGCCCTCGACACGCGCTGGGCCGGCGGCTTCACGGGATTCACCGACGACCGTGAGGAATCGCTGTACGAGCTCGGCGACGAGGTGGTCGACTACCGCCACGAAGAGGACCTGCTGCACGCCTGGTACGGCTGGTCGCCGGGACTCAGCGACGGCTGGACCCGCCGCTGGCGCGCCGGCGTGGTCTACGACGACAACGTGTTCGGCCCGCCCGACGACCTCGTGCGGGCCGGGCCGGTGCCGGAGGACCGCAAACTGGTCTATCCCTATATCGGCGTCGAGATCATCGAGGACCGCTATACGGAGGCCATGAACCACGACCAGATCGGCCGCACGGAAGACTTCTTCCTCGGCACCCGGCTGTCGGCGAGCATCGGCTGGAGCGACGAGTCGTTCGGCGCGGACCGGGACGCCTGGATCGTCTCCGGCGCCGCCAGCCGCGGCTACGGCACGCCCGCCGAGCGCATGCTGCTGCTGGATGCCCGGGCATCGGCCCGGCTGGAATCCGGCAACATCGAGAACGGGCTGGTGCGGGGCTCCATCCGCTATTACCACAAGCAGTCGGAGAAGCGGCTGTTCTTCATGACCCTGCACGGCGCGGTGAGCGAGAATCTGGACCTGGACAACCCGCTGCAGCTGGGCGGCGACACCGGACTGCGCGGCTACCCCATCCGCTACCAGACGGGCGAAGCGAGCGCGGTCTTCACCATCGAGCAGCGCTACTTCACCGACTGGTACCCGTGGCGCTTCTTCCGCGTCGGCGGCGCGGTCTTCGCCGACATCGGCCGCACCTGGGGCGACAACCCGGTGGGCGGCGGCAGCCTCGGACTGCTGAAGGATGCGGGCTTCGGCCTGCGCCTGGCGCCCACCCGGGGCGGCAGCGAGAAGGTGATCCACATCGACGTCGCCTTCCCCCTGGACGGCGACGACTCTCTCGATTCGGTGCAGATCAGCGTGGAAGGCAAGCGCAGCTTCTAGGACCGCGGCCTGGCGGCCCGCCGGCACCGCAGCACGAGGCCGTAGACCGCCAGGTTGACGAGAATCACGCCGCTGCCGAGCACCAGCTGCACCGTCGGCGTCAGACCGGCGGGATAGATCAGCGGCAGGAGGTAGTGCTCGATGAAACCGCCGCTGTAGCCCGCCTCGCCCGCGGCCGCACGCAGGCGCTGCTCCAGCGGGGTCAGCGGGCAGACGCCGCCGGTGAACTCGATGGCCGCCCCCCAGACGGCGCAGGGCAGGTGCGCGAGCGCGGCCGGCGGCCAGCGCAGCGCGAGCAGGCCGCCGGCCACGACGAACACGATGAACGCGGCGTGCAGCAAGAGTACGGCGTCTGCGGCCAGGCTTGCGGCCATCGGCGCTTGCCTCCCGGCGGCTTGCGTAAATCCCATAGTTACACGCCGAACCGGCGGAGCGAAACTGACTCCTATCGAGGCAGACACCAGAGAGCGCTGGCACCCGGCCGGGGGGCCCCGGCCGCGCGGTTCGGCATCGGAAGGAGGAACCAGTGAACGAGTCGGCAACAGGTATTCGCGTCATCGGCGCGGGGGTCGGCAGGACGGGCACCCATTCCCTGAAACGCGCGCTCGAGCACCTGCTCGACGGACGCTGCTACGACATGGACGAGGTCCTCGCGCACCGGGAGCACGAAACGGTATGGCAGGCGGCCGCGGAAGGTCGCATGCCCGATTGGCGGCGCTTCCTCGGCGACTACGTCAGCACCGAGGACTGGCCGGCGGCCGCGTTCTGGCCCGAACTCGTCGCGGCGTTTCCGGATGCCTTCGTGCTCCTGTCCCACCGCCGCGCCGAGGACTGGCTCCTGAGCGCCCGGGCGACCATCTTCCAGGCGATGGAGGAAGACGAGGACACGCCGTGGGGAGACATGATCCACGCCATCATGCGCGAGCGTTTCACCGACCAGCTCGAGGACGACAACGCCTGCCTCGAGGCCTACGAGCGGCACAACGCCGCGGTGCGCGCCGCAGTGCCGCCGGAACGCCTCATCGACTGGCCCACCGGCGCCGGCTGGGAACCGCTGTGCAAGGCGCTCGGCGTCGAGGTGCCGGACATGCCGTTCCCCCACGTGAACACCACCCGGGAGTTCCGGGAGCGGGTGAAAGCGCACTGACCGCTCCCGTTGCGGTACCCTGTGCGCCGGCGCGCTGCCGCGCCGCCGCGCCGTCGTAATGCCGTCGCCGGCGTGCCGCAACGAGGAGAGAACATGATCACCGTCCATCACCTGGAAGACTCGCGCTCCCAGCGCGTGCTGTGGCTGCTCGAGGAACTGGGCGCCGACTACGAGATACGGCGCTACGAGCGCGACCCCGAGACCATGCTCGGCCCCGAGTCCCTGAAGGCGGTGCACCCGCTGGGCAAATCGCCGGTGATCGAGGAAGACGGCCGCGTGGTGGCGGAGTCCGGCGCCATCATCGAGTATCTGATCGCGCGCCACGGCGGCGGCCGGCTGATCCCGCCCGCGGACTCCGAGGAGCGCCTGCGCTACACCTACTGGCTGCACTACGCCGAAGGCACGCTGATGCCGCTGTTCGTCATGGGCCTGGTATTCGAGCGCCTGTCGCAACCGCCCATGCCGCTGCTGCTGCGTCCCGTCGGCGGCCTGATCGGCGCCGGCGTCAGGAAGTCGTTCATCGAGCCCCGCCTCGAACAGAACCTGGGCTTCATCGAGGAGGAACTGGGCCGCAGCAGCTGGTTCGCCGGCGAGGAACTCACCGGCGCCGACGTGCAGATGAGCTTCCCCCTCGAGGCCGCGGTGGCCCGGGGCGGCGTCGGCGAAGCCTTCCCCCGCATCCGCACCTTCGTCGAGCGCGTGCACGCGCGGCCGGCCTACCGCCGGGCGCTGGAGCGCGGCGGCCCTTATTCCTACGCCGGCTGAGCCGCCGGCAGGAGCACGACGATGACCGTGATGGCCACCTGTATCGCACTGCTGGGGCTGCTCGTGTTCCTGCTCGGACTGGGCGTGTCGCTGGCGCGGCGCCGGGCGAAGACGGGCGTCGGCTACCCCGACGACCCCGCGGATATCCTGCACAAGCTGGTGCGCGCCCACGGCAACACCATCGAGTACGCGCCGATGCTGGCGCTGCTGATCTGGGTGGCCGGCACCGCCACCAGCGCGGTCTGGCTGCAGTGGATCATGATCGGCGCCACGGCCAGCCGCTACATGATCGTGGCGGGCATGCTGCTCGCGCCGTCGCTGCGCCACCCGCATCCGCTGCGATTGCTCGGCGCGCTCGGCACTTACGTCTTCGGCACGGTGCTCTGCCTGGACCTCCTCTACCGGGCGCTGGCCTGACGCGAGAGCCCCGCCCGCCCTGCATAACGGCGCCGAAAGCGTTACCCTACGGGCAGTGGCCCGGGAACCGGCATGGCGCCGGCGCCTCCTGGCGCGACAATCCACGATGCGGTGTGGCCGCGACCGCCCCGCTGAAGAACACTATGGAGAACCCTGTGAAGATTGCTGAAAACTGCGTCGTCGCCATCGACTACACCCTGACCGACGACGACAAGAACGAGCTCGACAGCTCCGCGGGCCGCGAGCCGCTGAAATACCTGCACGGTGCGCAGAACATCATCCCGGGCCTGGAGAAGGCGCTGGCCGGCAAGGCCGAGGGCGACGAGGTGCAGGTCACGGTGCAGCCGGAAGAGGCCTACGGCCCGGTGAACCCGGACCTGATCCAGAAGGCCCCGCTGAGCGCCTTCCAGGGCGTCGAGGAAGTGAAGCCCGGCATGCAGTTCCAGGCCGAGGGGCCGAACGGGCAGACCCAGATCATCACCGTGCGGGAAGTGCATGACGACGGCGTTTCCATCGACGCCAACCATCCCCTGGCCGGCCAGGTGCTGCACTTCGACGTGAAGGTACAGGAAGTCCGCGAGGCCACCGAGGAAGAAGTGGAACACGGCCACGTGCACTGATGACGGATGACCGGATCGATAACCTCGAGGCGAAGGTGGCTTATCTGGAGGACGCCAACGAGACCCTGAGCGGCGAGGTGGCCGCGCAGCTGCGCATGATAGAGAGCCTGCAGTCACGGCTGGCGCTGGCTCTCGAGCGCATCGGCGAGCTCGAGTCGGGGCCGGCGGACGAGCCCCGGGGAGACGAACCGCCGCCCCACTACTGATCCGGGCGCGGGGACAGCCGGCACATGGATGCTCTGGCCGTCGCCGCCAACGTCATACTGATCGCGATCCTGATCGCGATGCTCGTCGAGGCGGTGCAGCGCCGCCTCTTCGCACCTCCCTGGTTGCGTTACGGCGTCGCGGCGGCGGCGCTGCTGGTGGCCGCGGACCTGGCCGTGTACCTGATCGAGGCCGAGGTGCACCAGGTGGTACCGGTGTGGTTCTACCTGGTCGCCGCCGCCATACTCGTGGTCCGCGCCGCGACCGAGGCCGTGGTGGGGCTGGCCGCCGCCGAGCGGCTGGGGCTGAAGCCGCTGCCGCTCGTACGTCCCCGTACGGACGGCGAGAGGCGCGGCGGCGCCGCAGCCGTCGTGGCTGCCGGCATCGCCTGCGGACTCGCCATCGCGGCGTGGAGTGCGGTCCTGTTCCTCGTCACGGCACCGGGACCGGCCGGCGGCGGCGAGATCGCACCGTGGCAGATGCCGGAGGGGGCCGCCCTGGCCTGGTTCCTCACGGCGCTGGTGGTCACATCCCTGGGTGAGGAGCTCACCTTCCGCCTGGGTATCCAGAACTATTTCGCGGCGCTGTTCGGTCGCGGCGCGGCCGGCTACTGGGCCGCCATCGTCCTCGCGTCCGCGCTGTGGTCACTCGGGCACATCGGCCGGGTGGACCCGGAGTGGGTAAAGTTCGCGCAGATCTTCCCGGCGGGGCTCGCGCTGGGCTGGCTGTTCCGCCGCGCGGGCTTCGAGGCCTGCGTGATCGCCCATGCCGTGCTGAACCTGATCATGCCCTTCGCCACCCCGAAACTGCTCGGATGAGCGACGGCACGCTGGGACGGTGCAGCCTCGTGGCATAATCGGGACAGCACGCAGACAGACGGATACACCAGTGAGCGAACAGGATCGATTGAAGGATCAACTCCGCACGCTGCACCGGGAGCTCGAGGGCTCCGGTCAGCTGGACGAGGACATGCGCAGGCTGCTGACCCAGGTGGACGAGGACATCCACCGGCTGCTCGATCAGGGCGAACAAGCCGCAGCGGAACCCGAGAGCGGCGACGCGCTCAGCAACCAGGTGCGCGAGACGGCGACCAATTTCCAGGCCGAACACCCGCGCACCTATCGCGTGCTGCGCGAGATAGCGGACACTCTGGCGAAGCTGGGCATCTAGTGTCCTGTATGACGGCGGGGATGACCGGCCCGACGGCAGCCGTCGCGGAGCGGCGTCCGGCAGCGTGAGCGACCTGATCGCGGCATTCGGCGACTACGTGCCCGCGCTGGCGGCCACCGCCTTCGTGGCGATGGTCCTCGCGCTGGGCCAGTGGCTGCTGCTGTCCCGCAAGCCCCTCGGCACGGAGGCACGCCTGCCCCGGCAGCTGACCATGCTGCTGCTCACGGCCGCGGGGCTGCTGTTGGTCGTGCTGCTGCTGCCCATGTCGGACAGCACGCGGGGACAGGTGCTGAGCCTGATCGGCATCGTGCTCACCGCCGTCATCGCCCTGTCTTCCACCACCTTCGTGGCCAACGCCATGGCGGGCCTGATGCTGCGCATGGTGAGGAGCTTCCGCCCGGGCGACTTCGTCAGCGTCGGCGAGGAGTTCGGCCGCGTGACCGAGCGGGGCCTGTTCCACACCGAGATCCAGACGGAGGAACGCGACCTCACGACCATCCCTAACCTCTACCTGGTCACGAACCCCGTCACTGTCGTGCACTACTCCGGCACCATGATCTCGGCCTCGCTGTCCCTCGGCTACGACGTCGCCCACAGCCGCATAGAGACGCTGCTGAAGGAGGCGGCATCCGCATCGGGTTTGGACGAGCCGTTCGTGCACCTGCGCGAGCTCGGTGACTTCTCAGTCACCTACCGGGTGTCGGGCTTCCTGGCGGAGGTGAAGCACCTGCTGACGGCGCGCTCCAATCTCAGGCGCGCGATCCTGGACACCCTGCACGGCGCCGGCATCGAGATCGTCTCGCCCACGTTCATGAACCAGCGGCGCATCGGCGAAGGCGTGCCGGTCATCCCGCCGGAGGCGGATGGAGGGTCGGCACCGCAGAAAACGCCGGTGGAGCAGAAGCCCGAGGACCGCATATTCGACAAGGCCGAGGAGGCCGGCGAGCGCGAGTCCCTGCGGCTGGAGCTGGAAGAGCAGCAGGCGGCGAAAACCGCGCTCGAGGCCGCCATCAAGGAAGCCGACGAGGAGAAGAAGCCGGCCATGCAGCGTGAGCTCGAGGCGCTGGAGCGGCGGGTGGCCGCGCTGACGGAGGCCGTGGACGCAGCCGGCGGCGGCAAGGACGACAAAGACCGCAAGCCGGGGGGCTGAGGCCGGCTCACGCGGCCGAGAGCTGGCGGATCCGCGGCACGAAGATCATCAGCAGCGCGGCCGAGAGTATCGGCAGCAGCGAGACCACCACGAACAGCGGCCGGTACGAGTAGTTCTGGATGAGCCAGCCGGCCATGGGCGCGAACAGCGCCGCGCCCAGGCTGCCGATGGCCCCGTATGCCCCCCACACCGACGCCACCCGCCCGGCCGAGAAAAGGTCCGACGGCAGGGTGAAGAACACCGCGCTCTTTACCTGGATGGAGAACATGCCCAGCGATATCAGCGCGATGGCGACGTAGGGCGAGCCGGCGGTGGCAGCCGGCATGGCGCCGAGCATCAGCAGCGCACCCAGCCAGATCACGAACTTGCGGGAGAAGTCGATGCTGCCCCCGTTCTTGATGATGCGGCTGGACAGCCAGCCGCCGAACCAGGCGCCCAGATCCGCCGCCACGAACGGTATCCAGGCGAACATGCCGATCTCGCGCAGGTTGAAGCCGCGCTCGTCCGCCAGGTACAGCGGCAGCCAGAAGACGAAGAAATAGAACGGCCCGTCGCTGACGAAGCGGGAGATCATCAGGCCCCAGAATTCCCGGTGCTTCAGCAGCTCCGCCCAGCCCTCGCCGGCCTGCTGGGGGGCACGCTCGGCGAGGATGAGATTGCGCTCGGCGGGGGTGATGCGGGGGTGGTCCTCCGGCAGGCGGAACCAGCGATGCCAGAAGAAGGCCCAGACCAGGCCGATACCGCCGGGCACCAGGAACGCCCACTCCCAGCCGAAGTTCTCGATCAGCCCGGCCGCCAGCGGCGGCGTGATGATGGAGCCCGCGCCGGCGCCCAGCATGAAGATGCCCACGGCGGTGGAACGCTCGCTGGCCGGGAACCACTGGGCCACCGCCTTCAGTGCGGCCGGGAAGTTCGCGGCCTCGGTGAGGCCGAGGGAGATCCGCAGCACCAGGAAGCTCGTCACGCCGCGCCCCAGCGCATGCAGCATGGTGGACAGACTCCACAGGCCGGCCGCCAGCGTGAACGACAGCCGCGTGCCGAGTCGGTCGATGACCGGTCCGGTGAGCAGCTGGCCCAGCGCATAGGCGCCGAGGAAGGCCGAGGTCAGCCAGCCGTAGTGCTGATCGCTGATGCCGAAGTCGTCCCTGACCACGGGCATGACCATGCCGAAACTCAGCCGGTCGACGTAGTTGATGGTCGTGATGACCGCCAGCATGATGGCGATCCGCCAGCGCACGGCCATGGCTTCCCCTTTCTTGTTCTAGTCCGTCTCGTCCCCGCCGCCGCCCAGCCGCGGCAGCGGCGGCGGCTCCACTGCGATGGTGGTCACCTTGGTCTCGGTGTAGAAAGCCAGGCCCTCGCGGCCGCCGGAACGGCCCAGACCGGAGTCCTTGCAGCCGCCAAACGGCGCCCGGATCTCCCGCATGAGCGGCGTATTGATCCAGACGGTACCCGTTCGCAGGCCGTCGCGCACCCGGAACGCGGTGCCGATGTCCCGGGTCCACACGTAGGCCACCAGGCCGTAGGGCGAGTCGTTGGCGATGCGTACCGCCTCGTCCTCGGTATCGAACACGTGGAAGGTGGCGAACGGGCCGAAGATCTCCTCCCGGGCCACCCGGCTCGCGGGGTCCGCGAGCACCGCCGTCGGCTGCAGATAGAAGCCCTCGCCGTCGGCGCCCAGCCGCTCCCCGCCGATGAGGAGCTGCGCCCCCTCGGACCGGGCGATATCGGCATAGCCGAGCACGCGCCGGAAATGCGCCTCGTAGGCCAGCGGGCCGATCTCGGTGGCCGGGTCCATGGGATCGCCGACCCGCAGGTTGCGGGCCCGCTCCACGAAGCGTCCCATGAACGCGTCGGCCACGGAGCGCTGCACCAGGATGCGGGAGCCGGCCAGGCACTGCTGGCCGTTGTTGGAGAAGATGCCGATCAGGGCCCCGTCCAGCGCCCGGTCCAGGTCGGCGTCGGCGAAGACGATGTTGGCGGACTTGCCGCCCAGTTCCAGCATCACCGGGGTCAGGTTCGGCGCGGCGGCGGCCATGATCCGGCGGCCGGTCTCCGTCCCGCCCGTGAAGGCGATCCGGTCCACGCCGGGGTGAGCCGCCAGGGCTGCGCCGGTCACCGCGCCGCGGCCGTTGACCAGGTTGACGACCCCCGGTGGCAGACCCGCCTCGTGCAACAGTTCCACCAGCCGCGGCAGGGACAGCGCCGTATGCTCCGAGGGCTTCAGCACGCAGGCATTACCCGCCGCGATGGCCGCGGCGATTTTCATGGATGCGAGCGCGAGGGGCGCATTCCACGGCGCCAGCAGCGCGGCGACACCGGCCGGCTCCCGGCCCACCGTGGTCACGAAACCCGGGGTCTGCTCGTACAGTTCGCCGGCCTCGGTGCTCACCAGTTCGGCGAAGTACTCGAAGTTCCGCGCCAGGCGCGGGATGTGGCGGTCGCGGACGTCGCGCATCGGCAGGCCGGCATTGCTGCACTCCAGCCAGGCCAGTTCCGCAGCATTTTCCAGCAGCAACCTGCGGGCCTGCAGCATGACGGCCTTGCGTTCATCCAGCGGCATGCGCGGCCAGGGGCCGGTGTCGAAGGCGGTGCGGGCGGCGCGCACCGCGGCATCCACCTCTGCCCGGTCGGCCTCCACAAGGCGGGCGATGCGCATCTCCGTGGCCGGGTTCAGCACGGGCAGACGCGTCGCCGCGGCCGCCGGCAACACCGCTGAGCCGTTGATTATGCTAACGATTTCGTCGGGTAGCGGCCATGCCATAGGTCAGCCCTCTGCCATCATCCGCCCGGCGTCGGCCGCGCCGTCGCCCGGCCACTCCCCCGTGCGCCGCAGCAGCTGCGCGGCAAGACAGAGATTGCTCGAGATCATCGGCGGCCCGTCCTTCGCGGACAGGATGGCATCCAGGCTCGGCATGCCGGTGCCGCTCAGCAGAACGACGTCGGCCTCGGGTGCAGCAAAATCCGCCAGCGCGCCGGCTACCGCCGCCGGCGTCAGATCGTAGATGGAGCGGGTGTCCTCGCTGCCGATCTCCAGGCGCTGCAGACGCACCACCTCAAAGCCCGCCGCCTGCCAGTAGCGCCTGGCCGCGGCGCACAACGAGGCCGGATAAGGTGCGAAGACGGCCAGCCGGCGCGCCCCCCGCAGCGCGAGCTCCGCCCGGATGGCAGCCGTGGCCGTCACCACGGGGAGGCCGAAGTGGTCCGTCAGGCGCTGGACGGCGGCGTCCTCCGCC
Source organism: Lentisalinibacter orientalis (assembly GCF_040706535.1). NCBI lineage: Bacteria > Pseudomonadati > Pseudomonadota > Gammaproteobacteria > Woeseiales > Woeseiaceae > Lentisalinibacter > Lentisalinibacter orientalis. The sequence continues at coordinate 710,595 of NZ_JAPDRJ010000001.1, read as the reverse complement.
TCGGCACCGGTGAGATAGGTGGAGCCGGTGCACGCGAAGGCGAAGGCCGCCAGCGGCAGGCTGTCGAAGCTCTCGATGGCCGGGCCGATCTGCCCGAAGTATTCGCGCAGCCGCTCGGCCGGGTCCCGGGCCCGGCTGGTGAGGCGGGTCGTGACCGGCAGGTGCCGGCCGGTGAGCAGGTGCCGGAACTCGGCCTCGACCGTCGGGTTGGCCTGGGGCGTGGCGACGCCGAAGTGCAGCGTCGGCATGATCGACTGCTTCACGCGATGGTCTCCGCTTCTCTCAGGCCGGTGATCATGGAGCTGCGCAGCAGAAACTGCCGGCAACGGGACTCATCTTTCGCGATTTCCTCGAATTGTGCCAGCCGCTCCTCCTGCTCGGCAGGGTCGCGGGTCTGCATGCGGGCGCGGTTGTCGGCAGCCTGGGGGATGATGGCGCCCGCGGCCATGTGGCGGCGCTGCCGGGAGTAGCGCTCCAGCAGCGCATCGGGCCCGCCGTGCAGCACCCGCAGCAGTTTCTCGACCAGGTTCATGGCGTCATGGATGCCGCCGTTCATGCCCATGCCGCCGCTGGGCGCGTTCAGGTGGGCGGAATCGCCGGCCAGCAGCACCCGGCCGCGGCGGAACTCGGGCACACAGCGTTCGTGCACGCGGTAGGGGTTCACCGCCAGCAGGCGGGCATCGGCCGCATCCGGGTGGATACGCGCCAGCGCCGGGCGGAGCCGGTCGCTCGCCTGCAGCGCGGCGAGGTCGTCACCCGCGTCGGGGTAGAGGCTCACCCGCCAGCAGCCGGGCAGCCGCAGCAGACTGAAGGGGCCCGCGCCGCTCCAGCAGTAGGCGACGTTGGCCAGACCCTCCAGGTAATTGTGGAAGGGGAAATCCGTGGTCACCAGCACCGAGGCGTGCTCGTAGGTCCGGCCCTCGTACTCGAGCCCCAGGCACTCGCGCACGCGGCTGCCGGCGCCGTCCGCGCCGATGAGCCAGTCGGCCGTGCGCTGCACGCCGTCGGCGGTGTGCACCGTCACGCCGCCGGCATCCTGCGCGACCTGCTGCACCGGCGTGGAGAAGCGCACTTCGGCAAGGTCCGACTGCCGGAGTTCCGCCAGAAGGATGCGGCACAGGCGATGCTGCTCGCATTGCAGCCGGAAGGGGTGGGCGGTATCGCCCTGCAGAACGCCGAGATCGAAGTTCACGGTGCGGCCGCTCTCGTGCTGGCGCATCTGCCAGACCGGTGCCTTCAGCCCCTCGGCCACAAGCGTCTCGGCCACGCCGAGCGCCTGCAGCATGTCCAGGGTGGGCGGGTGGAAGGTGGAGGCGCGCATCCGCATATCGATGTCGTCCGCGGCCTCCAGCACGAGGCAACGGACACCCGCCCTGGACAACGCCATGGCGGCCGAGAGACCCACCGGTCCGGCGCCGGCGATGATCACCTGATGGTTGGTCAATTCATGGGACCCCCCGGCCCGCCCCCTTCGACGACGAATACTAGCGCCTGCCCGACTGCCGGTCATCCGCCGAGGGGAGCAGAACGTCTCCCGACGTTGGGGGCGGCGGCGGTGACCCCCGCCGCCGCCCCGTCCGGTATACTCCGGGTCCCGGCACCCGCCATCCGGGTGCATGCCTGCTCACTCAGACCCACGCGAGTCCATGGACGTCACGCCCATCATCGATCCGTTGAACGACGCTCAGCGGGAAGCGGTCACCGCACCCGACGAACCCGTGCTGGTGATCGCCGGCGCCGGCAGCGGCAAGACCCGCGTGCTGGTGCACCGCGCCGCGTGGCTGATCCGCGTGGGCGGCGTCGCGCCCCAGAGCCTGCTCGCGGTGACCTTCACCAACAAGGCCGCCAACGAGATGCGCAGCCGCATCGAGAGCCTGCTGGACATGCCGGCGCAGCATCTTTGGATCGGCACCTTCCACGGCCTCGCCCACCGGCTGCTGCGCCGCCACTGGCGCGAGGCCGGCCTGCCGCAGTCGTTCCAGATCATCGACGCCGACGACCAGCAGCGGCTGATCAAGCGCATGCTGCGCGGCATGGAGCTGGACGAGTCCCGCTGGGTGCCGAAGGAGGTGCAGTGGTTCATCAACAACCAGAAGGACGAGGGCCTGAGACCCGACCACCTGGACGACGGCGGCGACCCGAACCGGCGCCGCATGATCGAGCTCTACCGGGCCTACCAGGAGCAGTGCGACCGCGCCGGCCTCGTGGATTTCGCCGAGCTGCTGCTGCGGGCGCATGAGCTCTGGCGCAACGACCCCGAGCTGCTGGCCCATTACCAGCGCCGCTTCCGCCACCTGCTGGTGGACGAGTTCCAGGACACCAACGCCATCCAGTACGCCTGGCTGAGGATGCTGGCCGGCTCGAGCGGCATCCCCTTCGTGGTGGGCGACGACGACCAGTCCATCTACCGCTGGCGCGGCGCCCGGGTGGAGCACATCCAGCGCTTCCAGAAGGACTTCCCCGGCGCGAAGGTGGTGAAGCTCGAGCAGAACTACCGCTCGACCGGCACGATTCTGGAGGCCGCCAACGCCATCATCGCCAACAACGACGGGCGCATGGGCAAGAACCTGTGGACCGAGGGCGGCGAGGGCGAGCCCATCCGCATCTACGCCGCGTTCAACGAGCGCGACGAGAGCGACTTCGTCGTGAACCGCATCCGCGACTGGGTGGCCCAGGGCAACGCCCGCGCGGACGCCGCCATTCTGTACCGCTCCAACGCCCAGTCCCGGGTGCTCGAAGAGGGCCTCGTGAACGCGCGCATCCCGTACCGGGTGTACGGCGGCCTGCGCTTCTTCGAGCGTGCCGAGATCAAGGACGCGCTCGCCTACCTGCGGCTCATCGCCAACCGGGACGACGACGCCTCCTTCGAGCGAGTGGTGAACACGCCCACGCGGGGCATCGGGGCGCGCAGCGTGGAGGCCATGCGCTCCTACGCCCGGGCCAACGCCTGCTCGCTGTGGCGCGCGGCGGGCGCACTCGCCAGCGACGACGGCGTGAACGCGCGCGCCGCCAACGCCATCCGCGCCTTCCTGAATCTCATCGAGGTGCTGGACCGGGACACGAAGGGCCTGGACCTGCACGAGCGGGTGGACCACGTCATCGGCGCCAGCGGGCTGGTGGAGCACTTCCGCAAGGAGAAGAGCGAGCGCGCCATCACCCGGGTGGAGAACCTGGAGGAACTGGTGAGCGCCGCCCGGGGCTTCGACCCGGAGCAGAGCGACACCGACATGCCGCCGCTGGACGCCTTCCTGGCCCACGCGGCGCTGGAGGCGGGCGAGGGCCAGGCGGATGCCTGGGAGGACTGCGTCCAGCTGATGACGCTGCACTCCGCGAAGGGCCTGGAATTCCCGCTGGTCTTCCTCTGCGGCATGGAGGACGGCCTGTTCCCCCACCAGCGCTCCATCAACGACCCGGGCGGACTCGAGGAGGAGCGGCGCCTGTGCTACGTCGGCACCACCCGGGCGATGCGCCAGCTCTACATCACCTACGCCGAGCAGCGGCGCCTGCACGGCACCGACAGTTTCTCGCTGCCGTCGCGCTTCATCGCCGAGATCCCGACCGAGCTGGTGGAGGAGATCCGGCCGCGGGCGCAGATCAGCCGGCCGGTGGTCTCGCCGGCGCGGCGCCCGTCCCGGGCCGGCCGCGAGCCCTCGGGCGGTGAGGACGGCATCCGGCTCGGCCAGCGCGTGCGCCACGGCAAGTTCGGCGAAGGCGTGGTGCTGAACTGCGAGGGCCAGGGCGCCCATGCCCGGGTGCAGGTGAACTTCGAGGGTGCCGGCACCAAGTGGCTGGTGCTCACCTATGCCAATCTGGAACTGATGTAAACTGGCTCCCGGTCGCGGGCCGAAAGCCGGCAAGAACATGAAGATACTCATACTCGGCGCAGGGCAGGTCGGATCCTCGGCTGCCTATCACCTCTCCCGGGAGGAGGCCAACGAGGTCACGGTCGTCGACCGCAGCCCGGAAGTGCTGCGCGAGCTGCAGGACCGCCTCGACATCCGCACCGTCGTGGGCCATGCCGCGTATCCGGACGTGCTCACCCGGGCCGGCGCGAGCGACGCCGACATCCTCATCGCGCTCACTGACAGCGACGAGACCAACATGATCGCCTGTCAGATCGCCTACACCCTGTATCACACGCCGACCAAGATCGCCCGCATCCGCGCGGCGGAATACATGAACGCGAAGAAGCTGTTCAGCCAGGAGTCCCTGCCGGTGGACGTTCTGATCAGCCCGGAGCAGCTGGTCTGCGAATACGTGGAGCAGCTCATCCTCTATCCGGGCGCGCTGCAGGTGCTGGAGTTCGCCGACGGCCGGGTGCGGCTGGTGGGCGCCAGGGCCGACCGGGACGGGCTGCTGGTGGGCCAGCAGCTGAAGAACATGAAGGAGCACATCCCGAACACGGAGGCCCGCATCGCGGCCATCTACCGGGACGGCCAGAGCGTCATGCCGGACGGCGACACGGTGATCCGCGAGGGCGACGAGGTCTTCTTCCTGGCGGCGCGCAAGGACATCCGCGTTTTCATGAGCGAGATGCGCAAGCTGGACGACCCCATCCGCCGGGTGGTCATCGCCGGCGGCGGCAACATCGGTTTCCGTCTCGCCATGGCGCTGGAGCAGACCAACCAGGTGAAGATCATCGAACGCAACCCGGAGCGGGCGCGGCGCATCTCCGAGCAGCTGGCCAAGGCCATCGTGCTGGTGGGCGACGCTGCCGACGAGGAGCTGCTGCTCGAGGAGAACATCGACTCCACCGACGTCTTCTGCGCGCTCACCAATGCGGAGGAGGCGAACATCCTGTCGGCGATGCTGGCCAAGCGGCTGGGCGCGCACAAGGTGATGGCGCTCATCAACCGGCCCTCCTACGCCGAACTGGTGGAGGCCGGCACCATCGACATCGCCATCTCGCCCCAGCAGGTCACCATCGGCTCGCTGCTGGCACACGTACGCCGCGGCGACGTGGTGAAGGTGCATTCGATGCGCCGCGGCGCCGCCGAGGCCATCGAGGCCGTCGCACACGGCTCGCCGGAGAACTCGAAGGTGGTGGGCCGCAAGATCGAGGACATCCCGATACCGCGCGGCACGACCATCGCCGCGCTGGTTCGGGACGACCAGGTGATCTTCGCCCATCACGACACCGAAGTGCAGGCCGACGACCACGTGATTCTCTTCATGACGGACCGGCGCCGCATCGAGGAAGTGGAGGAATTATTCCAGGTCGGCGTCTCCTTCGTCTGACCGGTATGGCCGTCTCTGCGAGTCACAGCCAGCGGCGGGGATCGGCGGAGCGATGAACCGGGTCGTCGTCCAGCGCATCCTCGGCCTGCTGCTGATGATGTTCAGCGTGACGATGCTGCCGCCGGTGGTCGTCTCGCTGATCTACGGCGACGGTGGCTGGCTGGCGTTCGTCGAGGGTTTTCTCCTCAACCTGGCAGCGGGCTTCTTCCTCTGGCTGCCGGTCCGCGACGCCCGGGCCGACCTCAGGCTGCGGGACGGCTTCCTGGTGGTGGCTTCTTTCTGGCTGGTGCTTGGCACGTTCGGCGCCGCGCCGCTGTATTTCTCCGACGTGCCCACGATGTCGTTCACGGACGCCGTGTTCGAATCCATGTCCGGGCTGACGACCACCGGCGCGACTGTGCTGACCGGGCTCGACGCCCTGCCGCGCTCGATCCTGTGGTACCGCCAGCAGCTGCAGTGGCTCGGCGGCATGGGCATCATCGTGCTGGCGGTGGCCATCCTGCCCATGCTCGGCGTCGGCGGCATGCAGCTCTACCGGGCCGAGACGCCGGGCCCGATCAAGGACACCAAGCTCACGCCGCGCATCACCGAGACCGCGAAGGCGCTGTGGTATCTGTACCTCGGCTTCACCATCATCTGCGCGGCTTCCTACTGGGCAGCCGGCATGAGCGTGTTCGACGCGCTGTGCCACAGCTTCAGCACGGTGGCGATCGGCGGCTTCTCCACCCACGATCTCAGCATCGGGCATTTCCAGTCCACCACGATCAACCTCATTGCCGTGGTGTTCATGTTCCTGGCCGGCATCAACTTCTCGCTGCATTTCTTCGCCTGGCGCTACAGCAGCGTCGCGCACTACTTCAAGGACCCGGAGTTCCGGGCCTACTCGTTCATCCTGATGATGCTGGTGGCGACTATCGTCGTGGTGCTCGCGCTGCGGGGCACCTACGAGAGCCCGCTGCAGGCCGCGGAACACGGACTGTTCCAGGCGGTCTCCATCGCGACCACCACCGGGTTCACCACCGCCAACTATTCGGCCTGGCCCGGTGCCCTGCCGGTGCTGCTGATCTTCGCGAGCTTCGTCGGCGGCTGCGCCGGCTCCACGGCCGGCGGCATGAAGGTGATCCGCTGGCTGCTCATCTACAAGCAGGGTGTGCGCGAGATCGCGCGGCTGGTGCATCCCAGTGCCGAGATCCCGGTGAAGCTCGGGCCGAGAGCGGTGCAGGCCCGGGTGATCGAGGCGGTGTGGGGCTTCTTCTCGGTGTACGTCGTCGTGTTCGCCGTGATGATGATGCTGATGCTCTCCACGGGACTGGACCAGGTAACGGCTTTCTCGGCGGTGGCGGCGGTGCTGAATAATCTCGGCCCCGGGCTGGGCGACGTGGCCAGCGGCTTCATGACGGTGCCCACGCTGGGCAAGTGGGTGGCGATCCTCGCGATGGTGATGGGGCGGCTGGAGATATTCACCCTGCTCGTGCTGGTGACGCCGATATTCTGGAGGCGCTGATGGCGGGCGATCGGCTGCAGGCATTGCAGAAGCTGCTCGACAGCGGTCGGGAGGACGCGCTGCTGCGTTATTCCCTGGGCAACGAGTGGCTGGCCGCCGCCGAACCGGCGGAGGCCGTGCCCCATCTCGAGCGGGCGGTGGCGCTCGACCCCGGCTATTCCGCCGCCTGGAAGCTGCTGGGCCGGGCGCTCACCGATACCGGCGACGCCGGGGCGGCGGCGGCCGCCTACCGGCGCGGTATCGCCGTGGCCGAGGAGCGGGGCGACAAGCAGGCGGCGAAGGAGATGCAGGTCTTCCTGCGCCGCATCGAGAAGGCGGGCGGCGCGGATGAGTGACCGGGCGGCGACCGTTGCCACCCTGGCGACTCTGGGCCGCGCGCTCGACCGGGTGAGCGCGGCGACCGGCCGCGCGGTCTCCTGGCTCACGCTGGTGATGGTGCTGGTGACGTTCCTGGTCGTGGTGCTGCGCTATGTCTTCGACGCCGGCTTCATCTGGCTGCAGGAGAGCATCACCTGGATGCACGCGGCCGTGTTCATGCTGGGTGCGGCCTACACGCTCGAGCAGGACCAGCACGTGCGCGTGGACGTGTTCTACCGGGGCCTGTCCGGGCGGGGCAAGGCGATGGTGGATATCGCCGGCGTGCTGCTGCTCCTGCTGCCGCTCATGGTGTTCTTCCTGTGGCAGTCGTGGGACTACGTCGAGACGTCCTGGCGCATCCGCGAGTCGTCCCGTGAGGCCGGCGGTCTGCCGTATCCCTGGACACCGCTGCTGAAGAGCTGCCTGCTGGTGATGCCGGCGGCGGTGGCCCTGCAGGCGGTCGCCCTGTTGCTGCGCTCCGCGCTGACCCTGTCCCGCGGCTATCGGGTGCCGGCCGTGGACGGCGACAGCGAAGACATACGGGGCTGAGCGATGGAGTGGATGTCTGCGCTGCTCTTCCTCGCCGTGATCCTGGTGCTGCTGGCCGGATTCCCGGTGGCGTTCACCCTGGGCGGCACCGCGCTCCTCTTCGCCGGCATCGGCGCTGCAGCCGGCGTCTTCGACGCGGCCTTCCTGTCCAGCATCCCGAACCGGCTCTACGGCATCATGGGCAACGAGACCCTGGTGGCGGTGCCGCTGTTCGTGTTCATGGGCATCACGCTGGAGCGCGCCCGCATCGCCGAGGAACTGCTCGACACGCTGTCGGCGCTGTTCGGCCGGCTACGCGGGGGGCTCGGCATCTCGGTCACCCTCGTCGGCATGCTGCTGGCGGCCAGCACGGGCATCGTGGGCGCGACGGTGGTGACCATGGGGCTGCTCTCCCTGCCGACCATGCTGAAGCGGGGCTACTCGCCGTCGGTGGCCTGCGGCACCATCTGCGCCTCCGGCACGCTCGGCCAGATCATCCCGCCGTCCATCATCCTGGTGCTGCTCGGCGACGTGCTGTCGTCCGCGTATCAGGAAGCGCAGCTGGAACAGGGCATCTTCTCGCCGGAGACCGTATCGGTAGGCGACCTGTTCGCCGGCGCGCTCGTGCCGGGGCTGCTGCTGGTGGCACTGTACGTCGCCTACGTGGCGGCGACCGCACTGCTGCGGCCGGAATCCATGCCGGCGCCCGACGAGGTGGAGGGCGGCGGCGAACACCTGGGAGGCCGGATATTCCGGGCGCTGCTGCCGCCGCTCGGGCTGATCCTGGCCGTGCTCGGCTCCATCCTGGCGGGCATCGCCACGCCCACCGAGGCCGCGGCGGTGGGCGCGATGGGCGCCATGCTGCTCGCACTCGGCCGCCGCCAGCTGGACCTGCCACGGCTGCGCGAGATCATGGAAGGCACCGTGCGGGTGAGCAGCATGGTGTTCCTGATCCTGATCGGCGCCTCGGTGTTCTCGGTGGTGTTCCGCGGCTACGGCGGCGACGACGCCGTAGCGGAAATCCTCGGCGGCCTGCCGGGGGGCGTCTTCGGTGCGGTCGTCGTGGTGATGCTGGTGATGTTCCTGCTGGGCTTCGTGCTGGACTTCATCGAGATCACCTTCGTCGTGGTGCCCATCGTCGGGCCCGTACTGCTGGCCATGGGCCTGGACCCGGTATGGCTCGGCGTGATGATCGCGATCAACCTGCAGACCTCGTTCCTGACGCCGCCGTTCGGCTTCGCGCTGTTCTACCTGCGCGGCGTGGCCCCACCCGAGGTGCGCACCGGCCAGATCTACCGGGGCGTGATCCCGTTCGTGATCATCCAGCTCGCCACCCTGGGCGTGCTGGCGCTGTGGCCGGAACTGGTCACCTGGCTGCCCGACCGCATCTACGGCTGACAAGACGCGTAGGAGGGCCTTCAGGCCCGATCCGACTCTTGCTGGCCGGTATCACCTTCTCTTGATGTTGGCACGCCATCGGGCGGACACGGGTTGCGGGGGTATCCATCGCCGCGACCTTTTGTCGGGAGCAAGATGGATACCCCCGCAGGGCGGCCAAAAAAGAAGGAATCGGGCCTGAAGGCCCTCCTACAGATCTACCGGGCCGTCGCGGGCCTCCAGGTAGGCGCGTTCGGTGATGCCCTGGAACACGGCGGAGTGCTCGAGGAAGGCCTCCTGGGACGCGCGGATCCTGGCGATCAGCGGGTCGCGGGCGCTCATCTCGTCGAGGAGTTCCCGCGTGATTTCCTTCAGGCGCTCCAGCACCGGCTGGGGGAAGCGGCGCACCTCGATGTCCGGGTCGTCGAGGATGGTCTGCAGCGCCTCGGCGTCCCGGTAGGCGAACTCCGCGCGCATGTCGTTGTTCACGGACTGGCTGGCCACGGCGATGACCGCCTGCAGGTCCGGCGGCAGGCTGTCCCAGGCGTCCTTGTTGACGATGCACTCGAGGGTCGGGCCGGGCTCGTGCCAGCCGGGGTAGTAGTAATAGCGGGCCGCCTTGTTCAGGCCGAAGGCGACGTCGTTGTACGGGCCGACCCATTCCGTGGCGTCGATGTTGCCGGTCTGCAGTGCGGTGAAGATCTCGCCGCCGGGCAGGCTGACCGGCGTGCCGCCGGCCCGGCGCAATACCTCGCCGCCAAGGCCGGGGATGCGCATCTTCAGGCCCTCGAGATCGGCGACGGTCTCGATGGGCTTGTTGAACCAGCCGCCCATCTGCACGCCGGTGTTGCCCGCGGCGTGGGGCACGAGGTTGAACGGGGCATAGGTCTCCCGCCACAGGTCCATGCCGCCGCCATAGAACAACCACCCGTTCATCTCGTGGGAGTTCAGACCGAACGGGATAGCGGTGAAGAACTGGCCTGCCTCGACCTTGCCCTTCCAGTAATAGGCGGCGCCGTGGCCGAGCTCGGCCGTACCCTGGGAGACGGCATCGAACACCTCGAAGGGGGGCACCAGCTCACCGGCGGCATAGACGTGCACCTTGATGCGGCCGCCCGAGACCTCCTCGATGCGCCGCGCCACGTTGGCGGCCCCTCGACCCAGGCCCGGGAAGTTGGGCGGCCAGGTCGTCACCATCTTCCAGGTCCGGACAGGGCCGTCCGCGCACTCCGCGCCGGGCGCGGCCGACTGTTCGCCGGCGCAGCCTGCCAGACCCGCGGTGAGTGCCCCGGCGCCGATGCCGGTAACGAAATCCCTTCTCTTCATGCCGATAACCCCGCTGATGTTCCGGGGAGTGTAGTCCGGGCGGGGCCGACCGCCAACATTCGGTATGCCGGGCCGGCATTTACCACTCTTATCTGGATCTGATTGCCAGGTGAACAAAAAATCCCACATTGTTGTTTAAATAAATTATGTGGAACTCTTATTATTTTATAGGCCGTATTTTCGGATTTTAGTGGGAGAACTGGTGGGAAAGGAGGGCCGCGTCCGCCGTCCACGTCCCTGTGGGCGGCGGCCGCGGCGGTCCTCCTCCCCCGTGGCAGGTCGGTGGCGTGCCCGCAGGGCGGGGTGCCGGTGACCGGGGTAGACTGCCAGCAGCACCGGCAGGCAGCATCGCCATTATCTGGATAACCGCGGGAAGAAGCCGGACATGATCGGTCTGCTGCAGAGGGTCACGGAAGCCGCCGTCCATGTGGACGGGCGCGAGGTGGCGAGCATCGGGGAGGGGCTCGCCGTCCTCATAGGAGTGCGCCGTGGCGACGACGAGCGGGACGCCGCCCGCCTGGCCGAGCGCCTGCTGGGTTACCGGGTGTTCCCGGATGCCGAGGGTCGCATGAACCGTTCGCTGGCCGACACCGGCGGGGCGCTGCTGCTCGTGCCCCAGTTCACTCTGGCCGCCAATACGCGCAAGGGCACCCGGGCGAGCTTCACGGGGGCGGCGCCGCCCGAGGAGGGCCGGCGCCTGTTCGACGCGCTGGTGGCCCGGGCGCGGGCCGCCCACGGTGCCGTCGCCACCGGGGAATTCGGCGCCGACATGCGGGTATCGCTGGTCAACTGGGGCCCCGTGACCTTCTGGCTGGAGACCTGAACGGCAGCCTCCGGCATCGGGGAACCTGCGCACATTTCCTGTTGCCGAATTGACGTATCATCCACCACTCGGAGGTGGCCCCGTGGCCGCCGCACATTCACAATCCGTACACAGGACCGCCTGTGGGGTGACTAGGCAATGTTAGGGAACATCAGTATCTGGCAGCTCCTCATCGTGCTGCTGATCGTCATCGCGATCTTCGGCACGAAGAAGCTGCGCAACATGGGTTCCGACGTGGGCGAGGCCGTGAAGGGCTTCCGCAGCGCGATGGACGATGCCGACAAGGAGCCCGAGCAGAAGAACCTCCCGAACAGCGAGGAGAAGGACGCGGACTTCGGGACTCACAACGAGACCCGCACGACGGAGAGCCAGTCCGGTTCGAAGACCGGTCAGTCCTGACCCTGCGCGCTCGCCGTGTTCGACGTCGGTTTTTCCGAACTCATCCTGCTGTTCATCATCGGGCTCCTGGTGCTGGGGCCCGAGAAGCTGCCGCAGGTGGCGAACAAGCTCGGCAGCTGGGTGGGGCAGGCCCGGCGCATGACCCGCATGCTGAAGCGCCAGATCGAGGAGGAACTCGAGTTCTCAAAGGTGCGGGAGACGGTCAACCAGCCGCTGTCCTCCCTCATGGACAAGCCGGCCGCGAAGCCCAAGCCGAAACCCACCGACCTGAACTACGAGGAAGGCGAGGACGACGAGTCCGGTTTCGGCGAGACCGGCCACGCCGATGCCGAGCACCAGGACCGGGAACGCCCGGTGCCGGACCCGGCGGCACCGCCGCCGCCCGAGGCTGAAGAGGCACCGGCCGGCGAGCCGACGACGGCCGGCGAGAGCGGTGACCAGCCCGATGAACAACGCGCGCACCCCGCCGGTAGCGAGCCCGGCGACCACGGCGCGGAGGACGGCGCAGACAGCCACAAGACCACGGCGTCGTCATGACCACGGGCGAAGAGCGCACCCCGGAACAAAAGGACGAGGAGCGGCTGGAGGAAGCGACGCTGCTCTCCCATCTCGTCGAGCTGCGATCCCGGTTGCTGAAGGCCACGATCGCCGTCCTCGTCATCTTCCTGATCCTGGCGCCGTTCGCGGCCCGCATCTTCACGCTGGTGGCCACACCCCTCGTGCAGGCCCTCCCCGAGGGCAACAGCATGATCGCCACCGGCGTCGCCTCCCCGTTCTTCTCGCCTTTCAAGCTCTCTTTCTTCGTCGCGCTGTTCCTGGCCATGCCGGTGGTGCTGTATCAGGCCTGGGCCTTCATCGCGCCCGGCCTCTACAAGCGCGAGAAGAAGATGGCGGTGCCGTTGCTCGCCTCGAGCATCCTGCTGTTTTATCTCGGCATCGCCTTCGCCTACTACGTGGTGTTCCCGCTGATGTTCGGCTTCTTCACCAGCGTGGCACCGGCCGACGTGGCGGTGATGACCGACATCGAGGCGTATCTCAGCTTCATCATCGCGATCTTCTTCGCCTTCGGCCTCGCCTTCGAGGTGCCGGTGGCCACCGTGCTGCTGGTGTGGGCCGGCTTCACCACGCCGGAGACCCTGGGCAAGGCCCGGGCGTACGTGTTCCTGGGTGCCTTCGTGCTGGGTATGCTGCTGACCCCGCCCGACATGATCAGCCAGACGCTGCTGGCGATCCCGGTGTACCTTCTGTACGAGGCGGGGATCTTCATGTCGAAGGTGCTGGTGAAACGCCGCAGCCGCGAGGAAGATACCGAACCGGATACCGGAGGCGAGGGCTGATGCGATGCAGGATTTCGAGAAACTCGGTGCGTTCTACGTAGGCAAGGCGGTCGACGAGACCACCGGCAAGCTCGGCGACGAGCTGGTCCTCTACGATTCGAAGGACCTCACCACCCACGCCGTGATCATCGGCATGACCGGCAGCGGCAAGACCGGCCTCGGCATCGGCATCATCGAGGAAGCCGCCATGGACCACGTGCCGGTGATCGCCATCGATCCGAAGGGCGATCTCGGCAACCTGCTGCTGACCTTTCCGGAACTCGCCGCCGACGATTTCGAGCCCTGGGTGAATCCCTCGGAAGCGGTGAACCAGGGCCGCACCGTGCGCCAGTTCGCCGCCGACCAGGCGGCGCTGTGGAAGAAGGGGCTGGCGGACTGGGGCCAGGACGGCGAACGCATACGTGCGCTGCGCGAGCGCACCGACATGGCCGTCTACACGCCGGGCTCCACCGCGGGCCTGCCGGTCTCGGTGCTGCGCTCATTCGCCGCGCCCGACGCGGCATTCCGCGAGGATCGGGATCTCTACCGGGAGCGGGTGCAGGCGACCGCCACCAGCGTGTTGTCGCTGCTCGGCATCGACGCCGATCCGGTGACCAGCCGGGAGCACATCCTCGTCTCCAACCTGCTCGACCACTACTGGAGCGAGGGCCGGGACCTGGACGTCGCCACGCTGATCGGACTGATCCAGAATCCGCCCATCACGCGCATCGGCGTGATGTCGCTCGACTCCTTCTACCCGCCGAAGGAACGCTTCGAACTGGCCATGCAGCTGAACAGCCTGCTGGCCGCACCCGGTTTCGAGGCCTGGATGGAGGGCGAGCCGCTCAGCGCCGGCCGACTGCTCTACACGGAGAGCGGCAAGCCGCGGGTGTCGGTCATGTCGATCGCCCATCTGTCGGAGCCGGAGCGTATGTTCTTCGTGAGCATGCTGCTGAACGAACTCATCGCCTGGATGCGCGCCCAGCCCGGCACCGCCAGCCTGCGCGCCATCCTCTACATGGACGAGATATTCGGCTACATGCCGCCGGTGGCGAACCCGCCGTCGAAGCCGCTGCTGCTGACCCTGCTGAAGCAGGCCCGCGCCTACGGCCTGGGGCTGGTGCTCTCCACCCAGAACCCGGTGGACCTCGACTACAAGGGCCTGTCCAACACGGGCACCTGGTTCATCGGCCGCCTGCAGACCGAGCGCGACAAGGCCCGCGTGATGGAGGGCCTCGAGGGCGCGGCCGCCGGCGTGGAGTTCGACCGCGGCCGCATGGAGCAGACCATCGCGGGGCTGGGCAAGCGACGTTTCCTGCTGCACAACGTGCACGAGGACGCGCCGGTGGTCTTCAACACCCGCTGGGTCATGTCCTACCTGCCCGGGCCGCTCACCCGGGACCAGATCCGGCGCCTGATGGAGGGCCGCCGGCCGGCGCCGGCGGAGGCCGCAGCACCCGACGACGCCGGATCCGCGTCGATGCTGGGCGACGTGGCATCGGCGCCGCCGGTACTGCCGCCCGCCGTGCAGCAGTACTGGCTGCCGGCCGGGGCGGAGAACCCCGGCGACATCGTCTACCGCGCCAGGGTGATCGGCGCGGCGGCAGCGGCCTACACCAGCGCCCGGTACGGCGTGGACGAGGAACGCCGTTACCTGCTTGCGACGGAGGCCGGGGACGGGGCGGTGGCACTGGACTGGAACGAGGCGCAGCAGCTGCCGTTCGATGCCGACGAACTCGAGACCCGGGGTCTGCCCGGCACTGCCTACGCCCCGCTCGGAGACGCGCTGGCGGCGGCGGGCAGCTATGCCGGCTGGGAGCGCGACCTGAAGCGCTGGATACGCAACGAGCAGCCGGTCGTCCTGTATCGCAACCGGCACCTCAAACTGACGTCCGAGCCGGCCGAGAGCGAGGCGGATTTCCGCATCCGGTTGCAGCAGGCCGCCAGCGAGAAGCGCGACCAGGCGGTGGCGCAACTTCGCAAACGCTACGCCTCGAAGGTGAACACGCTGGAGAACCGGTTGCTGCGGGCCAGGCAGACGCTGGAGCGCGAGAGCCAGCAGGTGGCGAAGAAGCGCATCGATACCGTGATCTCGGTGGGCACGGCCATCCTCGGCGCCGTACTCGGCAGAAAGCGGCTGTCGACCACCACGGCAGGTAAGATCGGTACCGCCGTGAAGACGGCCGGCGGCATGGGCAAGGAGGCAGGCGACGTCGCCCGCGCAGAAGAAACCGTCGCTCGGGTCGAGACCGAACTCGCCGAGCTGAATGCGCAGATGGAGCAGGAAGTGGCGCAGCTCGATACCGCCTTCGACGCACAGGAAGCGGAACTCGAGGAGATTCCCGTACGGGCCGCGGCGAGTAACATCCGGGTGCGCTTCGTCGGCTTGCTCTGGGTGCCCCACCGCCGCAAGCCCGACGGCCGGCTGGCACCGCTTGCCGTCCAGGCGCGATAACCGCGGCCGCGGATCAGCCGTCCGGTCGCTCCGTTTCCTCGTCCTCGGCCGCGCCGGAGAGCGCGACGTATTTCTTCAGGAAGTAGTCGGTGTGGCCGGGCGGATGGTCGGGCAGCTCGGCGAAGACCTCGTAGCCCATCTTCCGGTAGAAGCCGAGCGCCTGGAAGCTGGTGGTGCCCACCTGGAAGCGATTGACGTCGCGGTCCAGCGCGAGGCGCTCCAGCCGCATCATCAGTTCGGTGCCGACGTGACGGCCGCGGAACTCCTCGTCCACCCACAGACGCTCGACGTAAAGCCAGCCCCAGCCGATGTAGCCGGTGGCCCCGCCGCGCACGCGCCCGGTGGGATCGCGCACGAACACCCCCACGGGCACGTGGGCGGTAGGTCCGATCTGCGAGTCGTTCCAGGCGGCGAGGCCGCGGCGTACCGCCTCCACGGCGGAGGCATCCGGGTTCTCCACCGCCTCGAAGGCCAGGTCGGAGCGCCGCCGGCGGCGCACGAGCCAGTCGGACAGCCGTCGTCTGAGCGTGAGCTCGCCCATGGCGGTCAGAGGCACTCCCCGGCGTAGGCCAGTTCGACCCCGGCCGATTCCAGCAGGCACTGGTTGTCGTAGGTGCGCCCGTCCATGCCGCAGACCGGCTGGTAGGTGGGCGGGCAATTGAGGCCGCTGCACGTGCCGGGCATCTCGATGCGGGCGCCGGCACGCTCGGCCTCGCAGGCATTGCCGTAGGTCACTCCGTCGGCGCCGCACACCGGCACGAACATGCCGGGGCAGGGCCGGGTGTCGCAGGCATTCAGCTCGACGATGCGCACGGACTCGGCCTCCGCCACACAGGCGTTGGCATAGGTGCGGCCGTCCTCGCCGCACACCGGCGCGTACACGTCCGGGCAGTTGGTCACGTCGCAGATACCCTCGCGCTGGACGGCGACGCGGGCCAGGTCCGCCCGGCAGCGGTTACGGAAGGTGCGTCCGTTC
Organism: Lentisalinibacter orientalis; assembly: GCF_040706535.1. Taxonomy (NCBI): domain Bacteria; kingdom Pseudomonadati; phylum Pseudomonadota; class Gammaproteobacteria; order Woeseiales; family Woeseiaceae; genus Lentisalinibacter; species Lentisalinibacter orientalis. Next base: position 694,296 of record NZ_JAPDRJ010000001.1, on the reverse strand, counting down.
ATGCCGCACACCGGCTCGTAGACGTCGGGGCACTCCGGCTCTTCGCAGATACCGTAGCTCACCACCTCGACGCCCGCCCGCTGCGCGTAGCAGTCGTTGCTGTAGGTATTCCCGTCGGCGCCGCACACGGGCCGGAAGCGGTCGGGACAGGACTTCTGCTCGTCGCACACGCCGGCCACCGCGGTGGCATGGCCGGCCGCCTGCGCCATGCAGGCGTTGGTGTAGGTCTTGCCGTCCGGCGCGCAGACCGGATCGTAGTCCCGGGGGCAGACCACGTCCGCAGCGCGCGCCGGCGCGGCCGCATCAGCGTCGCCGGCTGACGACTCCGGGGGCGGCTGCTCCGCCTGGCCCGCGTCCTGCGCCATCGACCCGAGCGGGAGCACGGCGCACAGCAGCAGTGCTGCCAGGATCGGCTTGCGCGGTCGGCTCATCGTCATGGGATCGGTCACGGAGTCGGTCAATGGAAGGTCCCGGATTATAGCGCCGGCGGCCGGCCGGCCCTGTGACGGAGTTTGGACAAGCGGGCCGCGGCCCGGTTCAACGGTCGGGGCGGGCGCTGCCCCACCACTGCCAGGACAGCATCTTCGGCCCGCCGGGCACGTACATGCTGTCCTCTTCCTCCATGCGGAAGCCGGCCTCGCGGATCAGAGCGGGTATGTCCCGGTTCAGCTGACAGCCGCCGGCGATGCGGCTCCAGGGCCGGTTGAGGCGGTCCTGCCAGCGGCGGACCTTCTCGTCCGGCGCCCGCCCGTGCTCGCAGAACAGCAGCCGCCCGCCGGGCTTCAGCACGCGGCGCATGCCGGCCAGCGCGGCCGTGGTATCGGGGATGGTGCAGAGCGTGAACGTGCAGAGCACCGTGTCCACGCTGGCGTCCTCCAGCGGAATCTCCTCGCCGGGCAGATCGATGAACTCGAACTCGGTACGCACCGGATTCAGGCGCTTGCGGGCGAGGCGGCGCATGCCCTCGGAGGGCTCCAGCGCCCAGATCCTGGTGACCTTGTCGAAGTCGTAGTAGGGCACGTTGAGGCCGCTGCCGAAGCCGATCTCGAGCACCCGGCCCTGCGCCGCCGGCACCACCTTCGACCGCTGGCGCCGGATCGCCTTGAAGCCGCACGCCAGATTCAGCGCATGGGGCAGGACATAGTGCTCGTAGAAGCTCACTGCCCGCGCTCCAGGTCGGATTCCCGTCCGGGCAGCGGGACGTAATCCCGCTCGTAGCCCCGGCTGGCCAGCCAGTCCCTGAGCGCGGTACCGGTGCCGCGCGGCCAGGGCCGGACCTTTTCCACCGGCACCTCCCGCCAGTCGGCCAGCTCGCTCTCGTCCAGGCGTATCTCGCCGGGACCGGCGAGCACGTGGTAGGCGATGATGAGCTGGTTCATGCGATAGAAAGGGTACATGCCCACGTAACCCCCGAGCTCGGCCGAGAGACCGGTCTCCTCGCGCACCTCGCGCAGCACCGCCTCTTCGGGCATCTCGCCGTGTTCGAGGAAGCCGGTGACCAGCCCGAACCATTTCTCCGGCCAGCCGTGACTGCGTACGAGGATGACATGGTCGTCGCGCTCCACGATGGCCGCCACCACCGGCGCCGGGTTGTTCCAGTGCACGAAGCCGCAACCCTCGGCGGGACACACCCCGCGCAGGCTGCCGCCCCGTTCCTCCTCCGCCAGCGGCGTGGCGCAGCGGGGGCAGTAGCGGTAGTCACGCATCGTCGTCTCCCTCGCCGGGCCAGTCACCCGTGCGCCGGGCCCGGTCCGACGGCGCCATCTCGGCCCGGGACGCGGCGGGACCGCAGGCGATGGTACGGCGCGCCGCCTCGATGGCCGCGGCATTGGCGCCGCTGCCCGCGAAATAGCGCACCAGCGCCATGCCCCGCTCGTCGGGGGCCCGGACCACCAGCGGCCGGCCTCCCGTGGCGGCCTCGTACTCGTCCACGGGGCCGGAGACGATCAGGAGTTCGATGGAGCCGCCCGGCGCCTGGCGGTCGTTGACAGTGAAGAAATTGTCGGTGTTCATGGCGTAGAGAGAGACTGACACATAGCTGTCCGGCACCTCCAGCCGGATCGACCAGGGGCCCGCCGCCAGGTCGTACAGGCAGACGGAGTAGATGAGATCCGGACTGGGGCGCACCACGGTCCGGGAGGTGGCGTCGGGCCGCGGCGCGTGCACCAGGCCGGCGTCGTCGGCGGACAGGGAGATGGCCTCCCATGCGCCCCGCATCAGGAGGCGCGGATAGGCATGGACGGCCGCCAGGTGGGTGAGCGCGGCGATCAGCGCGACGCCGAGCAGCCAGCCCGGCAGACCGCCGGGCAGCCGGCCGCGCAATCGGTTTCGCAATCGGTTTCGCAATTGGTCTGGCGATCGGTCCGCGCGCCGCTCACTCATCGCCGTCCACCCGTTCGATCACCGGCAGGTCGGACGCGCTCGCCCGGCCCCTCGGGTTGTACAGCCGCAGCAGCAGGTCGAACCGCTTGACCTCGCCGAGCGGCAGCCAGTCACCCTCCCTTGGCGTACGCGAGACCAGGAATGCGAAGCCGCCGTCCTCCCCGCGGGACACGCTCTCGCTGTTGAACGAATAAACCCCCCGTTCGTTGGGCATCAGATAGTAGTCGGGACCGTAGGCCGTGATGCTCCACCAGCGGGCGGGAACGGCGGTGCCGCTGACCCGGTAGGTGGCATCGGCGGAGAGGGGACGGCCGTCGCTGTCACGGGTGGCGACGTAATAGACGGCCTCCTCCCGGGTCAGACCCAGCAGCGCGTGGTGGGCGACCCGCGCCCGGTCCCAGGGTCCCGCCGTCGCGCTGCCCACCAGCGGATTGTTCTCCCAGGGGCCGTAGGCCACGCCGGTGACGGCAGCGCCGGTGATGGCGTACCAGGCACTGCCCAGGCCGAGCAGGAGCCCGGCCAGCACCATGGTCAGCGCATGGACGAAGCGTCTCATGAGACTAGCTTAACCCGCCGCGGAGCGCGGAGGGCATCCTCAGCCGGCATAACCGCTGGGTCGCTTGGCGGCCTCCAGCCGCTCGCGCTCGGCGCGCTCCCGGTACATCGCCCGGTCGGCGAGCGTGGGCAGCTGCCGGTAATCCTCGCTGTCCTCGGGATAGACCGCCGCGCCCAGGCTGGCGCTGATGCGAATCATGGACCGCCCCACGCTGAAGGTGGTGGCGTGCACGCTGTTGCGTATCCTGAGCATGATGCGCTCGGCGGTCGTCCGGTCGATGCCGGGCAAGAGCAGGATCAGCTCGTCGCCGCCCAAACGGGCGAGCGTGTCGGCCCGCCGCGTGCAGCGCTGGATGGCCTTGACCACCAGGCGGATGGCGCGGTTGCCGGTCTCGTGGCCGAACTCCTCGTTGATCTTCTTCAGGTTGTCCACGTCGACGACCACGACGGCATAGCGGCCACCCTCGTGGCTCGCGCGCTCGTGTTCGGCCTGCAGGCGGCGGGTGAAGGCGTGCATGTTCAGCTGTCCGGTGAGCGCGTCGCGCTCGCTCAGGTCGCGGATGCGGGCGCGCCCGGCGCGGATGTTGCCGGCCAGCAGCATCGTCAGGACCGCCACCAGCGCCATCGGCGCGAGCAGCGTGAACAGCGCGGCGAAGTCCTCGCGGTCGGGCGCCCCGCGGCTGACGGTCATTAGCGTGAACAGGCAGGCCACCAGGCAGACGAACAGCCACAGCGTGGTGAGCCGGCCGAAGACCAGCGCGCTGGTCACCAGTGGCAGCAGGTACAGATTGATCAACGGGCTGTGCACGCCGCCGGTCTGCCAGCTCACCAGCGTCACGAACAGGGTCATCAGCGCCAGCTCGACGCCGATCAGCAGACGCGGCGTGCCACGCAGGGCCGGCGTGTAGCGCAGCACCAGGATGCTGGCGGCGAAGCCGGTGACGAAGGCCACGTAGAGCCCCGGGCTGCCCGGGCCACCATCCGGGAAGTCCGCGAAATAGACGTAGACCAGCGCCAGCGCCACCAGCAGCCACTCCACCTCGACCACGCTGCGCGCGAAGCCCCTGAGCTCCGCCCAGTCGAGATCCGGCAGTTCGCGGGACGACCGGCTCACCGGCAATGCACGCCGTCGGCCCTCACACCGGGGCGCGCAGGGGGTGTGACCGGCGCAGGCGCTGTTCCACTTCCATGGCGCGCTCCTCGCCGAGCAACGCGGCCACCAGCTCCAGCGCGAAATCCATGGCCGTGCCCGCGCTGCGGGAGGTGATGATGCGCCCGTCCCGCACCACGGCGTCCGCGGCCAGCTGCACGCCCTCGTCCCGGTAGGGATCGAGGAAACCGGGGAAGCTGGTGGCGCGGCGTCCCTCCAGCAGGCCCGCGGCCGCCAGCACCTTCGGCGCCGCACAGACGGCGGCGGTGAAACGGCCGCTGTCGGCCATGCGCCGCAGGAGCCCGCCGATGCGCTCGTCGGCCTCCAGGTTGTCCGCGCCGGGCAGCCCGCCCGGCAGCACGATCATGTCGTAGTCGCGGCCCAGCACGTCGTCCAGGGTCTCGTCCGGCACCAGCTGGATGCCGTGGGAGCCGTGCACGGGCCCCGGCGCCAGGCCGGCGACGGTCACCTCGGCGCCGCCACGGCGCAGGATGTCGACGACGGTGACCGCTTCTATTTCTTCGAAGCCGTCTGCAAGCGGTACGAGGACGGTGGCCATGATCGATTCGCCTCCGATGTGCGTATGCGGACCAGGTCGCCGGGGCTCACCAGCTCGATGCCGAGTTCGGCGAGCCGCGGCAGCTCCTTCTCCAGCAGCGCCAGCGTGGCCGGGTAGGGATGACCGATCGCGAGCGCCGTGCCGTGCCGGCGCGCAAGCGCGAGCAGCCGGTCGAACTCCCGCCGTACGGTCGCCGGGTCCGGATCCGGGTCCAGGAACACGTCCCGGCGGGCGGCCGGAATGCCGGACTCCCGGGCGATGCCCAGGGCGACGCTGGCGGCGGTGGTATAGCTGTCGATGAAGAACAGCCCCTCGCGGGCGGCGATCTCCTCCATCAGCCAGGCCATGTGGCCCGGATGCCGGGTCAGCAGGCTGCCCCGGTGGTTGTTGATGCCGGTGACGTGGGGGATGGCGGCGAGGTCGGCGGCCACCCGCGAGGCGAGCTGCGCCCGCGTGGTGTCCACCTGGAACAGTCCGGGCGCCGGTTCGATGTCGTCCAACGACTGCATCGGCAGGTGCAGCATGACCTGCTTGCCTGCCGCGTGGGCCAGCCGGGCCAGGCGGGGGCCGTGGGGCGTGCCCGGCAGCACGGCGCAGGCAACGGGGCCCGGCAGGCGCGTCGCGCGTTCGCCGGCCGCCCGGCCATAGCCGAGATCGTCGATGATGATGGCGATGCGCGGCGCTGCCTCCCCGGCGGAGGCATGGCTCAGAGCCGCATACCCGAGTAACGCCGGGATCAGCAGTCCCGCGAGACGCGTCACGGTGCCTTGCTTTGTACGATACGAGGCCGGGTGATCCGGTCGATCGCCCCCGCGAGCTGCCGGTCCACCGCCGCGTCGGGCGGTGCCAGTATGGCGGAGGCCACCGGCGCCTCGGGCGGCTGCTCGATCACGACGTCCGGCGTGATGCCGGTCTCGTGGATGCTGGCGCCGGAGGGCGTGAAATACCGGGAAGTGGTCAGCTTGATCGCATGGCCGTTCGACAGCGGCATCACCGTCTGCACCGAGCCCTTGCCGAAGGTGTGGGTGCCCATGACGACGGCCCGATGATTGTCCTGCAGCGCACCGGCCACGATCTCGGATGCCGAGGCCGAGCCGCCGTTCACCAGCACCACCAGTTCGGCCCCGTCCAGCACGTCGCCCCGCCGGGCGCTGTGGGAGAAACGTGCCTCCTCGCTGCGGCCCTCCGCCGAGACGATCAGCCCTTCGTCGAGGAACAGGTCGGAGACGTCCACCGCCGCATCCAGCACGCCGCCCGGATTATTGCGCAGATCGAGCACCAGGCCGGCCAGGTCGCCGCCGTTCTCCTGCTCCAGGCCGCGCAGGGCGCGTTTCAGGTCCCGGCTGGTGGCCTCGCTGAACTGGGTGACCCGCACGTAACCGAGATCGTCGTCCAGCAGATGGGCCCGCACGCTCTCCACGTGCACGTTGGCCCGCAGCAGTGAGAAGTCCAGCGACTCCTCGCCGCGCATCACGGTCAACTTGACCCGGGTGCCCACCTTGCCGCGCATGCGGCTGACGGTCTCGTCCAGGTTCTCGTGGTCGACCGGCAGGTCGTCGATGGCGATGATGACGTCGCCCGGCTCGATGCCCGCCTGCTGGGCCGGCGTGCCGTCGAAGGGAGCCACCACCCGCACCTCGCCGCCGTCCATGCTGACTTCTATGCCCACGCCGGAGTAATTGCCGGTGGTGCTGATGCGGATCTCCTCGTACTGCTCCTCGTCGAGGAACCGGGAGTGGGGGTCGAGGTCCGCCACCATGCCGCGGATGGCGGCTTCCATCAGCCGGCGGTCGTCGACGTCGTCGACGTAGTCGCGCTTGACCCGCTCCATGACCTCGGCCAGCAGCCGGGCCTGCTCCCAGGGCAGGTCCTCGTCTCCCTCGCCCTGTCGGTCCGCCAGCACGCCGCCGCCCAGCGACAGGCTGAGACCCAGCATGGCGCCGACGACGAGTACCAGAATACCGCGGATTTTCAGGGACATAGAAAGCTCCGGACTCCGTTGCCGGAATCAGGCTTCGAAGATAGCACAGCCACGGCGGGCTGGGGAGTGACGGGGTCGGCGTTCAGCCGCCGCCCGGACGGCGGCTCACCCAGTCGCCGGGATCCACGGGCTTGCGGCCCTGCCGGATCTCGAAGTACAGCGCCGGCACCGCCTGACCGCCGCTCTGGCCGACCGTGGCCACGACGTCGCCGGGCGCCACCCAGTCGCCGGCGGACTTCAGCAGGGACTCGTTGTGCCCGTACAGCGACAGGTAGCCGTCGCCGTGGTCCACGATGACGAGCAGGCCGAGGCCGGGCAGCCAGTCGGCGTAGGCGACCCGGCCATGGTAGACCGAGCGCACCTCCTTGCCGGCGGGCGCGGCGATCAGCACGCCGTTCCAGCGCAGGCGGCCGTTGCCCCGGGGCTGGCCGTAGTCCTGGATCAGGCGCCCGGCCACCGGCCAGGTCAGCCGGCCCTTCAGCCGCCCGAAAGGCTCCTCGGAGGTGATGGGGTAGTCGGCCAGGATGGAGGAGAGCTCGGCGATCAGGCGGGTCAGGTCCTCCTCCTGGCGGCGCAGCCGCTCCACCTCGTCGCCCCGGGCGGCAATCTCCGCCTCGATGGCGACCACCAGCCGCTGCCGCTCGCTGCGGGAGGCGGCCAGCCGGGCGAGTTCCTGGCGTTCCTCCTCCGCCAGCTCCGCGAGCCTCGCCTGCTCCTCGGCTTCCTGGCGGCGCAGCGCAGCCAGCGCGTCGAGCTGACCGCGGACCTCGCGGATGTTCTCGCCCCGCACCCGATTCAGGTAACCGTAGTAGGCCAGCAGGCGGCCGAGTTCCGCCGGGTTCTCCTGGTTCAGGAGCAGCTTGATCCGCTCCTGCCGGCCGCTGGTATACGCCGCCCGTATCTGGCCGCCCAGTCGCTCCTTCTCGGCCTCGAGTTCGCCCAGGCGCTCGGCCTGCTGGCGCGCGATATCGTCGAGGCGGGCACGGCTCTCGCGCACCCCGGCCTCGATGCGCTCCAGCTTCACCCGGACCCGGCCGATGGCCGCCTCCGCCTCGCCCAGCTCCGCGCTGAGTTCGTCGCGGCGCCGGTTCTGGCGCTCGATGCTCCGCGTCAGCTCCGCGATGCGCTCGCGCACCTCGGCCAGTTCCTGCTCCTTGATGCGGGCGCGCTCCTCGTCGTCGGCGCCGCCCGCAAGCGGCAGCACGCATATTAAAAGGAGGAGGGCGGCGCGGCGCATCCGCCAAGGATAGAGCGTGGACGTCGGGGACGGAACAGGCCCTCATCACTGGTATACTGCGGCGCTCTCCGGCAACCGGCCTCCCGCTAACCCGGCACCACGACCCGCAGCCATGGACAGACTGATCGAATTCTCCGGCAATCACCCGATTCTGATGCTCGGTCTCATGGCCAGCTTCTTCCTGCTGGTGTTCACGGAGATCCGGCGCAAGCGCCAGGGCCTGACCGACCTCGGACCCCTGGATGCGGTGCGGCTGATCAACAACGACGCCGTCGTGGTGGACGTGCGCAACCCCGAGAGCTACGCCAAGGGCCACATCGTGAACGCGCGCAACATCCCGGCGGACCAGCTGGAGCGCGACCGGCTCGGCGACGCGGCGGAGCACTCGGTGCTGCTGGTGGACGACAACGGCCTCGCAGCCGGACGGGCCGCGGCGAAACTGCGCGGCGCCGGCCTGGAGAACGTTTTCAGCCTGCGGGGCGGTCTCGCGGCATGGCAGCAGGAGAGCCTGCCGCTGGTGACCGGCCGCAAGAAGAAAAAGGGTGGATGATGAACGCGACCAGCACATCCGATACGTCCGGTACACCGGCCCCGGTGCCCGTGCGCATGTACGCCACCGGCTGGTGCCCCTACTGCGTGGCGGCCAGGGACCTGCTGCGCGGCAAGGGCGTGCAGTTCGAGGAGATCGACCTGACCAGCGACCCTACGCGGCGCGCCGAGATGGAATCCCTCAGCGGACGCTCGAGCGTGCCGCAGATCTTCATCGGCGACGAGCACGTGGGCGGTTACGACGACATGGCGGCGCTGGATCGCAGCGGCCGCCTGGACCGGCTCCTGGGTATCACGGAGCACAACGAATGACGGAAAGGACGGGACACGGCTATGAGTGAACAGGGCAGCAACGAACAGGCGGGCGGACAGGTCACCCTGCAGAAGATCTACGTGAAGGACCTGTCGTTCGAATCGCCGAACGCGCCGCAGGTCTTCACCCAGGACCTGAAGCCGAAGACCCAGCTGAATCTGCGCTCCGGCCACCGGGAGCTCGAAGGCGGCACCTACGAGGTCGTCCTCACGGTGACCGTCGAGGCGAAAGCGGAGGAGAAGACGGTCTTCCTGATGGAGATCCAGCAGGCGGGCCTGTTCGGCCTGGCGGGCATCAGCGAGGAGCACCGGGGCATCCTCCTGGGCAGCTTCTGCCCGGGCGTGCTCTATCCCTACGTGCGCGAGGCGGTGGCCAGCGTGGTCCAGCGGGGCGGATTCCCCGAGTTCCTGCTACAGCCGATCGACTTCGACGGCCTGTATGCCCAGTCACGCCAGGAAGGCGCGACTCCGCCGACCGAACAGCAGAACTGAGGGCGGGGCGCCATGACCCGGGGGGGAGCAGCGTCATCGTCATCGCCGGCATCGCCGTCATCGGCGGGACCGGTCGCCGTCATCGGCGCCGGCTCCTGGGGCACGGCGCTGGCCATCCAGTATGCGCGCACCGGCCGCGAGACCCGCATGTGGGGACGCGAGACCGACGAGGTGGCGGAGATGCGCGAACTCCGCGAGAATCCGGGCTATCTGCCCGGCGCACGTTTCCCGGAGGCGCTGCATCCGGAACCCGATCTGGCGGCCGCGCTCGACGGCGTCACGGACGTGCTGATCGTGGTGCCGAGCCACGGCCTCCGGGAAACGCTGGTGAAGGTGCGCGATGCCGCCCGCCTGCCGCTGCGGGTGTCCTGGGCCACCAAGGGCTTCGAGCTCGAGACCGGCAAGCTGCCCCACGAGGTGGCACGGGAAGTACTCGGTGAAGATGTGTCCGTGGCAGTGCTGTCGGGCCCCACGTTCGCGAAGGAAGTGGGCGCCGGCCTGCCGACCGCGCTGACCATTGCCTCGCCGGACGCGGACTTCGCCCGCGAGATCGCCGAGAGCATCTCCACCGACAATTTCCGCGCCTATACCTCGGCCGACATGATCGGCGTCGAGGTGGGCGGCGCGGTCAAGAACGTGCTGGCCATCGGCGCCGGCCTGTCGGACGGGCTGGGCTTCGGCGCCAACACCCGCATCGCGCTCATCACCCGCGGACTCATCGAGATGACCCGGCTTGGCGTGGCGGTGGGCGCCGAACGGGACACCTTCATGGGACTCGCCGGCATGGGCGACCTGGTGCTGACCTGCACCGACAACCAGTCGCGCAACCGGCGCATGGGCCTTGCGCTGGCTGCCGGCAAGACGGTGGCGGAGGCGGAGGCCGAGATCAAGCAGGTGGTGGAAGGCGTGCTGGCCGCGCGGGCCGTGTGGGAGAAGGCCCAGGCACTCGGCGTGGAGATGCCGATCGCCGAGCAGATCTACCGCATCATCTACGAGCAGAAGTCGCCCCAGGAGGCGGTCACCGACCTGATGCGCCGCGCGCTGAAGCCGGAGAACGTGATCTAGCGACCAGGCTTCGGGGCACCGCTCAGGCGCCGCCGGCGAAATCCTGCTGGCGCCAGGCCTCGAACAGCGCGACGGCGGCCGCGTTCGACAGGTTCAGGCTGCGGTTGCCGGACACCGTCGCCATCGGCAGGCGCAGGCGGCAGGACTCGTCGAGAGAAGACAGCACCGCGTCCGGCAATCCCCGCGTCTCCGGCCCGAACATCAGCGCGTCGCCCGGCTCGTAGCGGACGGCGTCGTAGCGGCGCGTGCCGCGGGTGGAGAAGGCGAACAGCCGCGGCCGGCCCAGCGCCTCCCGGCATGCGGCGAGATCGTCGTGCACGCTCACGCTGGCGAACTCCCGGTAGTCCAGCCCCGCGCGCCGCAGCCGCCGCTCGTCCAGCTCGAAACCGAGCGGCCGCACGAGGTGCAGCGCCGTGCCCGTATTGGCGCAAAGGCGTATGATATTGCCCGTATTCGGCGGTATCTCGGGCTGATACAGGATCAGGCTGAACATCGTCCGTCATTGTCCCACGCATCGTCCCACGGACCGAACCTCGACGACATGGTTGCAGCCACCGACGCGAAGAACGCCGTGCAGGCGACGGAGAGCGCGCACCCCGCCGGCGTGCGCTTCTGCGGCCTGGAACTGGCATCACCCATCGTGCTGCTGTCCGGCTGCGTCGGCTTCGGCGAGGAGTACACCCGGGTGGAGGGTTTCTCCAACCGGGACGTCGGCGCCGTCGTGCTGAAGGGCACGACGCCGGAGCCCCGCCTCGGCAACCCGCCCCATCGCATCTGGGAGACGCCGATGGGCATGCTGAATGCCATCGGCCTGCAGAACCCCGGCGCGGACAAGGTGGTGGACGAGATCCTGCCCACGCTGGACTTCGAGGAGACCCGCTTCTTCGCCAACGTCTGCGGCTCCACCATCGAAGACTACGCCGAGGTGACCCGGCGCTTCGACGACTCGCCCATCGACGCCATCGAGATCAACATCTCCTGCCCCAACATCAAGGAGGGCGGCGTCGCCTTCGGCAATTACCCGGAGATGTCGGCGCGGGTGGTGGAGGCCTGCCGCAAGGTGACGGACAAGCCCATCATCACCAAGCTATCGCCGAACCAGACCGACATCGCGGAGAACGCCCGCGCCTGCATCGAGGCGGGCAGCGACGCGCTGGCCGTCATCAACACCATCATGGGCATGGCCATCGACACCGAGTCGCGCACGCCGGTGATCGGCAACGTGCAGGGCGGGCTGTCCGGTCCCGCCATACGGCCCATCGCCTTGCTGAAGGTGCACCAGGTGTACCAGGTGGCGAAGCGCCACGGCGTACCCATCATCGGTCAGGGCGGCATCCACACCGCGCAGGACGCGCTGGAGTTCCTGATCGCCGGCGCCACCACCGTCGGCATCGGCACGGCGCTGTTCTACGAGCCGCTGCTCTGCCGCAAGATCAACGACGGCATCGCCGATTATCTGTCCCGCCACGGCATCCCGTCGGTGGAGGCCCTGGTCGGCTCCCTGCAGATTCCCGAACGGGGCAACGCGCCGGTCTGCTGAGCGGCGTCAGTCGACGCCGGCGGCCTCGAGCAGCGCTTCTGCGCTGAGCCTTTCCCGATAGTCCGGGTTCACGTAGCGGAAACGAACGAAGCCGTCGACGTCCACCAGGAATACGCTGGGTACCGGTAGTTGCTGATGGTCGTAGCCGGACGCGGCTGCGAGGTCGATGCCGAGGCTGCGATAGCGCTCGGCGGTCTCGTCGTCCACGCGGAACGCGATGCCCCAGTCGCGCGCGATCGCCATCGAGGCATCGGACAGAAGCCGGTAGTCCAGGTCCGGCTCTTCCAGACTGGCACGCAGGCGGGACGGCCGGTCGGCGGACAGGAACAGGACCTCGTAGCCGGCGTCCTGCAGCTTCGGAACGGCGTCGCGCAGCTCGGCCAGGTGGCTGTTGCAGTAGGGGCACCAGCCGCCCCGGTAGAAGATCAGGATCGCGGGGCGGTCCAGCTCGTCCGGGCGGAAGTCGTAGACGCTGCCGTCCGGTGCCGGGGCCTCGAAGGCCGGGGCTCGCTCGCCGACATCGAGCGGGCGAACGTCGGCCGCGTCGTCGGGGACCTGCTGGGAGGCGGCCGCCACGGCCATCAGGGCGTACAGGACGAAAACGAGGGGAGTCTGTAGGCGCGTGCGGGGCTGCATGATCTTTATCCGTGCGATTGCTGATTCACGGACGGAGACCGGGCGGGCCGGGGTTTTATTTCCGGGGTTTTATTCCCGGAGTTTATTTCAGCCCGGCCGCGGGAACGGTTCCCCGGGTCAGTCCTCGATCTCCAGGGAGCGGATCTTGCGGGTCAGCGTGTTGCGTCCCCAGCCGAGCAGCCGGGCCGCCTCCTGGCGATGGCCGTTCGATTCCGCCAGTGCGGCGCGGATCAGCGTGCGCTCGAACTCGGGCAGGGCCTCGTCCAGCAACGGGGGCGCCCCCGGCGTGCGCAGCCGCTGCTCCGCCCAGCGCGCGAGGCTCACCGCCCAGTTCTGCCGGCCGGTAACCTCGGCCCGCCGCCCGCCCAGTTCGGGCGGGATGTCCGCAGGGCCGATGACGTTGCCGGGCGCGGTGACGGTCAGCCTGCGGCAGGCGTTCACCAGCTGGCGGACGTTGCCCGGCCAGTCGAAGGCGGTGAGTATCGCCAGCGCCTCGTCGCTCAGCGTCTTCGCCTCGATGCCGAGCTCCCGCGCGGCCGCGCCGAGGTAGTGGGCGAGCAGCAGCGGGATGTCCTCGCGGCGCTCGCGCAGCGGCGGGGTCTCGATGCGGATGACGTTCAGGCGATGGAACAGATCTTCGCGGAACGTGCCTTCCTTCACCGCGCGCCCGAGGTCGTGATTGGTGGCCGCGATCACGCGGACGTCCACGCGGATGGGCACCTGACCGCCCACCCGGTAGAACTCGCTCTCGGCGAGCACCCGCAGAAGGCGGGTCTGCAGGGCGGCCGACATGTCACCGATCTCGTCGAGGAACAGGGTGCCGCCGTCGGCCTGCTCGAAGCGGCCGGTGCGGCGGGAGTCGGCCCCGGTGAACGCGCCGCGCTCGTGGCCGAACAGCTCCGACTCCAGCAGCTCGGAGGCGATGGCCGAGGTGTTCAGCGCGACGAACGGCTTGCGCGAGCGGGGGCTGTGCTGATGCAGCGCCCGGGCCACCAGCTCCTTGCCCGTGCCGGACTCGCCGGTGATCAGCACCGTCATGCTGGAGCGCGCCAGCCGGCCGATGGAACGGAACACCTCCTGCATGGCGGGGGCCTGGCCGATCAGCGTGGGGATCACCGGCTGGCTCTCGCCCTCCTCCACCTCCCGGCTGGCGCGCTCGCGGCGGGCCCGGCGAACCAGCTCCACCGCCTCGTCCACGTCGAAGGGTTTCGGCAGGTATTCGAACGCGCCGCCCTGGTAGGCGGCGACGGCGCTGTCCAGATCCGAGTGCGCGGTGATGACGATGACGGGCAGGTCCGGATGATCCTTGTTAAGCCGCTGCATGAGCTCCAGCCCGTCGATGCCGGGCATGCGCACGTCGGTGATGACCACGTCGGGCACGGAGTCGCCGAGGGCGTCCAGAAAATCCTCGGCCCGGTCGAAGCAGCGGGGCTCCATGCCGGACTGGGCGAGCGCCTGGTCCAGCACCCAGCGCACCGAATGATCGTCGTCGACCACCCAGACTCTGACGTGGCTGTCGTTCATGGCCTGCGCCCGTCCGGCTCGGTCAGCGGCAGCCGGATGTGAAAGACGGTGGAACCGGGCCGGCTGGTGAACTCGATGAGCCCGCCGTGGCGGTTCACCAGTTCCTGCGCCAGCGGCAGGCCGAGGCCGGTGCCCTCGGGCCGGCTGGTAACCAGCGGATAGAACACGGAGTCCTGCAATTCCTCGGGGATCCCCGGCCCGTCGTCCTCCACGTCGATGCTGGCGATGACCCGGTGGCGGATGTCGCCGATGGTGAAGTTGGTGATCGCCCGGGTGCGCAGCGTCACGGTGCCGGCGGGGCCGGTCGCGGCCACGGCATTGCGTACGAGATTCAGCACGGCCTGCACCATCAGGTCCCGGTCGAGCATCATCGGCGGCAGACCCGGGTCGTAGTCCCTCTCGAGGCGCAAGCTGCCCTCGGTCTCCGCGGAGACCAGCTGGGCCACGTGTTCCAGCACCTCGTGGATGTTGGTCTCGCGCCGGGCGACCTGGCCGCCGGGCCCGAGCAGCGAATCCACCAGGCCCGCGAGACGGTCCGCCTCACGAATGATGACGCCGGTGTATTCCTTCAGCTCCGGGCTGGCGAGCTGGCGCTCGAGCAGCTGGGCGGCGCCGCGCAGGCCGCCGAGCGGGTTCTTTATCTCGTGGGCGAGCTGGCGGATGATCTTGCGGCCGGTGAAGTGCTGCGCCAGCAGCGCGTTCTCCCGGGTAATGCGCGAGCGCCGGGTGACGTCCGAGAACTCCACGATGAGTGTGACGTCGGGGCGGATGCCGCCGTGGGGCGTGACCCGGCAGTCGGTTATGCGCTGGTCGTCGTCGCCGTTGCGCGTGGCGAAGGTGATTTCGCGCGCAAAGGTCTGGCCGGCGTCGAGCGCCCGCTGCAGGACCTCAGCGAGCTTCCGGTTGTCGCCGCACAAGCTGACCAGCGGCGTGCCGCGGGCCCGTTCGTGACTGACGCCGAGGAGATTCTCGGCCGCAGGGTTCAGGTCGACGACGCGGAATTCGTCATCCAGGAGGATGACGCTGGTTGAGAGATACTCGATGATGACGCGGGCCCCCTCGGCATCAGACCCGCCGGTGCCGATCAGGGAGGATTGATCACCGAGGTCTGCTGTACGTAGAACGTGATCTCGTTGCTCTGGATGAGCACCTGGCCGCCGGAGTCCAGCACCCGTGCCCACAGAGTGTGGGTGCCCCGGTACACCTCCGGTATCGTGAAGCTGAGGCTCCGGGGTGCGCGGCTCTCCAACACCGAGCCGTCGAACCACACCTCGATCTCGTGACCCTCCCTGAGGCCCGGTGTCAGGCTCAACGACACATCCAGTGTGGCGCCTATATTCCAAAGTGTCTCCTCGTCAGACGGCTGCACGATCTGGAAGCTCCGGTAAGTGAAGCCCTGATCGGCATCCTCTTCGGCCGCCGCGGCCCTGTCCGCCGACGGAATCGGCGCCGGCCGGCGGAAGGTGGTGCCCCTGGACTCCGGCAGATCGACGACCTCGGCACCTTCGACCGGACGGTCGGTGTAGTGCACGACGCCGTCCTCGTCCACCCAGCGATAGACCTGGGCGAGGGCGGGCTGGACGAGCAGCAGTGCGACGAAGAATACGGTAAGGCGCATGCCGCTAGCATAACCTGCACCCCCGGAGCGGGCCAGCGTCCGGGCGACATAATCGCCCGGACGCCGGATCCGGTCAGAGGCTGTAGTACATCTCGAACTCGACCGGGTGGGTCGTCATCCGGAGCAGCTGTACGTTCTCCTCCTTCAGCGCGAGATAACCGTCGATGAGGTCGTCCGTGAACACGCCGCCGGCCTTCAGGAAGTCGCGGTCCTCGTCCAGCGCGCGCAGCGCCTGCTCCAGCGAGAAGCAGACCGTCTGCAGGTTCTTCTCCTCCTCGGGCGGCAGGTCGTAGAGATCCTTGTCCGCCGGGTCGCCGGGGTGGATCTTGTTCTGGATGCCGTCGAGGCCGGCCATCATCATCGCGGCGAACGCGAAGTAGGGGTTCGCCATCGAATCCGGGAAGCGCACCTCGATGCGGCGCGCCTTCGGGTTCGCGATGTAGGGCACGCGGATGGAGGCGGAGCGGTTCCGCGCCGAGTAGGCGAGGATGGTGGGCGCCTCGAAGCCGGGGATCAGCCGCTTGTAGCTGTTCGTGGCCGGGTTGGTGAAGGCGTTCAGCGCCTTCGCGTGCTTCATGATGCCGCCGATGTAGTACAGCGCCGTCTCCGACAGGCCGCCGTAGCCGTCGCCGGTGAAGAGATTCTTGCCGTCCTTCGCGAGCGACTGGTGCACGTGCATGCCGTTACCGTTGTCGTTCACCAGCGGCTTCGGCATGAAGGTGGCGGTCTTGCCGTAGCCGTGCGCCACGTTGTGCACGACATACTTCAGGATCTGCACCTCGTCCGCCTTGCGCGTGAGCGAGTTGAAGGCGACACCGATCTCGCACTGGCCGGCCGTGGCCACCTCGTGGTGATGCACCTCCGTCTTCAGGCCCATCTCCTCGAGCGCGAGGCACATGGCGCCGCGGATGTCGTGCAGGCTGTCCACCGGCGGCACCGGGAAATAGCCGCCCTTCACGCCGGGGCGGTGGCCCATGTTGCCTTCCGGTACGTCGCGGCCCGAGTTCCAGGCACCCTCGGACGAATCGATGTGGTAGTACGCCCCTTCCATGGCGGAGCCGAAGCGCACGTCGTCGAACACGAAGAACTCGTTCTCCGGGCCGAAGTAGGCCACGTCGGCGATGCCGGTGGACTTCAGGTATTCCTCGGCACGCCTGGCGAGCGAACGGGGATCCCGCTCGTAGCCCTGCATGGTGGAGGGCTCGACGACGTCGCAACGCAGATTCAGGGTCGTCTCCTCGCAGAAGACGTCCAGTACGGCCGTCGTCGGGTCGGGCATCAGGATCATGTCCGACTCGTTGATGCCCTTCCAGCCCGCGATGGACGAGCCGTCGAACATCTTGCCCTCCTCGAACACCTCGTCTTCCATGGTGTGGGCAGGCACGGTCACGTGCTGCTCCTTGCCCTTGGTGTCGGTGAACCGGTAGTCGACGAACTTGACGTCCTTTTCTTTTATAAGGCTGAGTACTTCAGCAGGGGTCATGGGGTTTCCTCCAGAATTCCGTTGGCTGTGGTTATGTGCTGTGGTTATGTTTTTCCCCGGCCCTATGCCCGGGAAGGCAACATGCGCTGATGCACCTGAACCTTGGCCGCATGCAGGATGCGTGCCAGTTTTTGGTGCATGCTAACTCCCTGAATAGAGGGGATAAAAAGAAATCGGCCGGAGAGCGATTGCACCTTCTATGTGCAATTCTACGCCCTTTTGCACCAAAATAGTTCAAAACTTGCAGGGCCGGGCGGCCGTGGGTGCCTGCGGGCCGGACGGATCGGCAGGGCGCCCCCGGTCCGGTATACTGCGGCGTCTTTTGTGACCGGCATGCCGATCATGCAACCGACTGCCGACAAAGCGCCGGCTGCGCCGCCGCAGACCTTCCAGGACCTCATCCTCCGCCTGCAGCAGTTCTGGGCGGCGGAAGGCTGCGTGGTGCAGCAGCCCTACGACATGGAGATGGGCGCCGGCACCTTCCATCCGGCCACCTTCCTGCGCTCCATCGGCCCGGAACCGTGGAGTGCCGCCTACGTGCAGCCGTCCCGACGGCCCACCGACGGCCGCTACGGGGACAACCCGTTCCGTCTGCAGCACTATTACCAGTATCAGGTGGTGATCAAGCCCTCGCCGGCGGACATCCAGGACAGGTACCTGCGCTCGCTGGCCGCGCTCGGCATCGACTCAGGCATCCACGACATCCGCTTCGTGGAGGACAACTGGGAGTCGCCCACTCTCGGGGCCTGGGGGCTCGGCTGGGAAGTGTGGCTGAACGGCATGGAGATCACCCAGTTCACCTACTTCCAGCAGGTGGGCGGCCTCGAGTGCCGGCCCGTTACCGGCGAGATCACCTACGGGCTGGAGCGCATCGCCATGTACCTGCAGCAGGTGGAGAGCATCTTCGACATTGTCTGGACCGACGGGCCGCTGGGGCGCATCACCTACCGGGACGTTTTCCACCAGAACGAGGTCGAGCAGTCCCGCTACAACTTCGAGGAGGCGAACGTGGAGTATCTGTTCGCCGCCTTCGAGCAGTGCGAGCGGGAGAACGCCCGGCTCATCGAGCTGAATCTGGCGCTGCCGGCCTACGAGCAGGTGCTGGCAGCTTCCCACGCCTTCAACCTGCTGGACGCCCGTCAGGCCATCTCCGTCACCGAGCGGCAGCGCTACATCCTGCGTGTGCGCACGATGGCCCGTGCGGTGGCCGAGGCCTATTACGAGAGCCGCCGCGCACTCGGTTTCCCCATGGTCGAGACCGCCACGCGCGGGCGCACGCAGGAGGAGACGCCGTGAGCGGGAAGGAAGGCAGCGAGCGCCGGGATCTTCTGGTCGAGATCGGCACCGAGGAGCTGCCGCCGACGGCTCTGCGCGGGCTGATGGAGGCCTTCGCCGGCGGCCTGGGCGAGGGCCTGCAGGGAGCCGGTCTGTCCCACGGCACCGTGCGCCCCTACGCGAGCCCGCGCCGGCTGGCGGCGCTGGTGGAAGCCGTGCCGCCCGGGCAGCCCGACGAGGAAGTGGAGATGCGGGGCCCGCCGGTGACGGTGGCATTCGACGACGACGGCAATCCCACCCGCGCGGCCCAGGCCTTCGCCGAAAAGTGCGGCGTGACGGTCGGGGAACTGGAGCGGGTCAGCACCCCGAAGGGGGAGTGGCTGGCGCACCGCTCCGTGCGCCGGGGCCGGACCACGGCGGAGCTGCTCCCCGAACTGGTGCAGGCGGCCCTGGACCGGCTGCCGGTGCCGCGGCGCATGCGCTGGGGCGACGGCGACGCCGAGTTCGTGCGGCCGGTGCACTGGGTGGTCATGCTGTACGGCGACGAGGTCGTGCCCGGTCGTCTGTACGGGCTGGACTCGGGCCGGCACAGCCGCGGCCATCGAGTCCATGCCGCCGGCCGGGAGATCGTGATCGCCGAGCCGGGCGCCTACGTCGAGACGCTCCGGGAAGCGGGCCGGGTAGTGGTGGATTTCAACGAACGACGCGACGCCATCAGCCGGGCCGTCGGCGAAGCCGCGGCAGCGGCTGGCGGCCACCCGGTGAGCGATGCCGCGCTCATGGACGAGGTGGCGGCACTGAACGAGTGGCCGGTGGCCGTGACGGGTTCCTTCGATCCCGCCTTTCTGGAGCTGCCGCGGGAGGTGCTGGTGTCCACGCTGCAGAAACACCAGCGTTACTTCCCCGTCGAGCGGGACGACGGCGCGCTGGTGGCGAGTTTCATCGCCGTGGCCAACCTGGAGAGCCGGGAGCCGGAGAAGGTGCGCGAAGGCAACGAGCGGGTGGTCAAGCCGCGGCTCGCCGATGCGGCGTTCTTCTGGGAAGCGGACCGGCGCATGCCGCTGGCCGCCCGGCGGGACGATATGCAGCACGTGGTCTACCAGCGGGAGCTCGGCACCCTGCTGGCCAAGAGCCAGCGGGTGGCCGCGCTGGCCGGGCACCTTGCCCGCGCCCTCGAGGTGGCGCCCGAGCACGCCGTGCGGGCGGCGGAGCTCGCCCGCGCCGACCTTCTCACCGACATGGTGGGCGAGTTCCCGGATCTGCAGGGCATCATGGGCGGGCACTACGCCCGCGCCGACGGCGAACCGGAAGCCGTCGCCGCAGCCATCGCCGAGCAATACCTGCCCCGCTATGCCGGCGACGCGCTGCCGGCAACGGACGCCGGCCGCGTCCTCGCGCTCGCGGACCGGCTCGATACGCTGGCCGGCATCTTCGCCATCGGCCGGCGGCCCACCGGCAACCGGGATCCGTTCGGGCTGCGGCGGGGCGCACTCGGCCTGCTGCGCATCGTGATCGAGGGCGGTCTGGAGCTGGACCTGAAGGCCGCCATCGCCGAGGCGCTGTCGTTGCAGCCCGTGGACGAGAACGAGGAGCAGCTCCGGCTGGTGGGCGAGATCTATGATTTCGTGATGGAGCGCCTGCGTGCCTGGTACGCCGAGCGCGAGCCGTCGATCAGCCCGGAGATGTTCCAGGCGGTGCTGGCGCGCGAGCCCCGATCGCCGCTGGACTTCGACGCGCGGCTACGGGCGGTGGCGGCCTTCGCGCGCCACGCGAGCGCGGAGAGCCTGTCGGCGGCGAACAAGCGCATCGCCAATATCCTGCGCCAGGCCAGGGGCGATGCCGGTGCGGCACCGGACGCGGCCTTGCTGAAAGAGGCGGAGGAGAAGACGCTGTTCGCCGCCCTCGGCGAGGCCCGGGCCGAGGTGGAGCCGCTGCTCGCCGGCCGGGAATACACCGAGGCGCTCGACCGCCTGGCGCTGCTCCGCGAACCCGTGGACGAGTTCTTCGATCACGTGCTGGTGATGGACGAGGACGTCGCGGTTCGCCGCAACCGGCTGGGCCTGCTGGGCGAGCTGCGCGGACTGTTCCTCGAGGTGGCGGACATCTCGCGGTTGTCCACCGGCTAGGGCCGGCGGAATGAGAGGGGTGAAGCTCGTGGTGCTGGATCGGGACGGCACGATCAACCGGGATTCGGCCGCCTACATCAAGAGCCCGGACGAGTGGATCCCGCTGCCCGGCAGTGCAAAGGCCATCGCCCGGCTGAACCGGGCGGGATTCACGGTGGCGGTCGCCAGCAACCAGTCGGGGCTGGCGCGCGGGCTGTTCGACGAGGCGGCCCTCGCGAGTATCCATGAGAAGATGCACGCGGTCGTGGGAGAAGCCGGCGGCGCGATAGACCGTATCGTCTGGTGCCCGCATCATCCGGACGACGGCTGTCACTGCCGCAAGCCACGGCC
This sequence comes from Lentisalinibacter orientalis, assembly GCF_040706535.1. Classification (NCBI taxonomy): domain Bacteria; kingdom Pseudomonadati; phylum Pseudomonadota; class Gammaproteobacteria; order Woeseiales; family Woeseiaceae; genus Lentisalinibacter; species Lentisalinibacter orientalis. The sequence continues at coordinate 673,482 of NZ_JAPDRJ010000001.1, read as the reverse complement.
GGGGCTGCTGCACCGGCTGGCGGAGCACTACGGCATCGGCCTCGAGGGCGTGCCGGTGATCGGGGATTCCGCCCGGGACCTGGAGGCCGCTCGGGCCGTGGGCGCGCGTCCGGTGCTGGTGCGCACCGGTAACGGCCGGCGCACCGAAGCCGAAGGCGAGGCGGGCGGCGCCGAGGTGTACGATGACCTCGCCGCCGCCGCCGCCGCACTCACGGGGGAGCGCTAGCCGTCATGCAGATGCTGCGATCGATCGTCTTCACGGTGTGGCTGTTCGTCTCCGTGCCGTTCTACGTGTTCGCACTGCTGTTGCTGGCACCGTTGCCTCACCGCATGCGCTATCCCATCGCGGTCGCCTGGGTGCGTCAGGTGATGTGGGTGATGCGCCACCTGGTCGGCCTCGACTACCGGGTCGTAGGCCGCGAGAACATCCCGGACGAGGCCTCGGTGGTACTGCTGAAGCATTCCTCGACGCTGGAGACGCTGGCGGAACTGCTGCTGTTCCCGCCCCAGACCTGGGTGCTGAAGCGGGAACTGATGTTCGCGCCGTTCTTCGGCTGGGGCATCGCCCTGCTGAAGCCGATCGCGATCAACCGGGGCGCCGGCCGCAGCGCCGTGCGCCAGGTGATCAGCCAGGGTAGCGCCCGCTTGCGCGAGGGGATCTGGGTGATGATCTTCCCGGAGGGCACCCGCATGCCCGCGGGACAGACCCGGCGTTACGGCGTCAGCGGCGCGGCGCTCGCAGCGGCCTCGGGGCGGAAGATCGTGCCAGTCGCCCACGATGCCGGGCACTACTGGCCGCGGCGTGGGTGGCTGAAGAAACCCGGCACGGTGACCTTCGTGATAGGCGAGCCGGTCGACGCGGCAGGCCGGGACCCCCGGGAAGTGAACCGGGAGATCCAGGACTGGATCGAGAAGACCATCCGCAACATCGACGAGATCGCCGAGAGCGCGGCCGAAGCGGAGCGGGACGCCCGGACGCGTCCACGCGGCACGGGCGGGACGGGTTCGGGGGCGGGCGAAGGTGAAGACGCACGGGGCCGCGGGGTCGCGACGACCGGGCCGGCCGACGAGCACCGCCATCACGACGAAGCGGAAAACAGGAAAGGAACGGACGGTCCGGAAGACGCCGCGCCGTCTTCGGGAGCCTCGTCGAACACACGGTCGAACACACGGCCGAGCACGGGGGCGAAGGGTGCGGTCGTCGCGCCGGACTCGGCACGCTCACCAGGCTCGGCGGACAGGTCCGACTCGAATCGACAGGGCGGTTCCGGCCGCGACTGAGTCCGCTCAGACGTCCAGGTTGGACACGGCCAGCGCGTTGTCCTCGATGAACACCCGTCGCGGCTCCACCTGGTCGCCCATCAGCGTGGTGAAGATCTCGTCGGCCCGCACCGCGTCCTCGATCCGCACCTGCATGAGGCGTCGGGTCTCCGGGTTCACGGTGGTATCCCAGAGCTGGTCCGGATTCATCTCGCCCAGACCCTTGTAGCGCTGCACCGACTGACCGCGACGCGCCTCGGTCATGAACCACTGGACGACCTCGCCCAGCGAAGAGATCTCCTCCCGGCGATCGCCACGCTGCACGTAGGCGCCCTCGCCGATCAGTCCCTGCATCTGTTCGCCCAGGGAAGCCATGCGACGGTACTCCGCCGACTCGAAGAACTCCTTGGGGATGTAGCGGGTGGTGGTGAGCCCGTGCTGGGTGTGATGGATGGCGATGCGCGTGCCTTCGCCGCCGTTGTCACCACGCTCCAGCGTGGCCTCGTAGCTGCCGCCGTTGTTGTCCCGGCTGCTCTGCGTGGGGCCCTTCGGCAGGGAGTCGGACAGCGACCGCGTCCATTCTTCCAATCGGTCAATATCAGACAGGATCTCCTCGTCGACCCGGGGTACCTCCAGCATCGCCCGCAGCACCTTCTCATTGTAGCGCCTGGCGAGCCGGTCGATGATGGCCTGCACGGTCATGTAGTCCCGCGACAGCGTCTCGAGGGCGGAGCCGGACATGGCGGGCGCCGCGTCGTTGACGTGCAGCTCGGCACCCTCGAGGGCGGAAGTCAGCAGATACTCGGTGAGCTCCGCGTCGTCCTTGAGGTAGACCTCCTGCTTGCCCCGCTTGATCTTGTACAGCGGCGGCTGGGCGATGTAGATGTGCCCGCGCTCGATCAGCTCCGGCATCTGCCGGTAGAAGAACGTCAGCAGCAACGTCCGGATGTGCGAGCCGTCGACGTCGGCGTCCGTCATGATGATGATGCGATGGTAGCGCAGCTTGTCCGGGTCGAAATCGTCCCGGCCGATGCCGCAACCGAGCGCCGTGATGAGCGTGCCCACTTCGGCGGAAGACAGCATCTTGTCGAAACGGGCTTTCTCCACGTTCAGGATCTTGCCCTTCAGCGGCAGGATCGCCTGGGTACGGCGGTCCCGGCCCTGCTTGGCGGAGCCGCCGGCGGAGTCGCCCTCCACCAGAAACAACTCGGACAGGGCGGGGTCCTTCTCCTGACAGTCGGCCAGCTTGCCGGGCAGGCCGGCGACGTCCAACGCACCCTTGCGGCGAGTCATCTCCCGCGCCTTGCGCGCCGCTTCCCGTGCCCGGGCGGCATCGATGATCTTCGCGACGATGGCCTTCGCTTCCTGGGGATACTCCAGCAGGAAGTCCTCCAGGGCCTCGGCCATGGCGGATTCGACGATTCCCTTCACCTCGGAGGAGACCAGCTTGTCCTTGGTCTGGGAGGAGAATTTGGGATCCGGCACCTTCACCGAGAGCACGGCGGTCAGGCCTTCCCGGGAGTCGTCACCGGCCGGCGTGACCTTCTCCTTGCGGCCGCTCATCTCCCGCTCGATATAGCTGTTCAGCGTCCGCGTCAGCGCACTGCGGAAGCCGGCGAGGTGAGTTCCGCCATCCCGCTGTGGGATGTTGTTGGTGTAGCAGAACATGATCTCCTGATAGGCGTCGTTCCACTGCATCGCCGCTTCCACGATGACGCCTTCCCGCTCTGCCTCGATGTGGATCACGCTGTCGTGGATGGTGGTCTTGTTCCGGTTCAGGTGCTCGACGAAAGCACGGATGCCGCCCTGATACTCGAAGACGTCGTGCTGGTCGGTGCGCTCGTCGATCAGCTCGATGTGGACGCCCGAATTCAGGAACGAGAGCTCGCGCAGCCGCTTCGCCAGGATGTCGTAACTGAACTCGATGTTGTTGAAGATCGTGTCGCTCGGGCGGAAGCGGATGATACTGCCGCTCTTGTCCGTCTCGCCCACGACCTTCAGCGGACCCACGGGCTCGCCCATCCGGTATTCCTGGTAATGGACCTCGCCGGCCCGGTAGATGGTGAGGCTCAGTTGCTCGGACAGCGCATTGACCACCGACACGCCCACGCCGTGCAGGCCACCCGAAACCTTGTACGAGTTGTCGTCGAACTTGCCGCCGGCGTGGAGCACCGTCATGATGACTTCCGCCGCAGACCGCCCCTCCTCCGGGTGGATGTCGACGGGGATGCCGCGGCCGTCGTCGGACACCGTCACCGATTCGTCGGCGTGGATGGTGACAACGATGTTGCTGCAGTAACCGGCCAGGGCTTCGTCGATGCTGTTGTCGACGACCTCGAAGACCATGTGGTGCAGACCGGTGCCGTCATCGGTGTCTCCGATGTACATGCCCGGCCGTTTGCGCACGGCCTCCAGGCCCTTTAAGACCTTGATATTACTGGAATCGTAGGTATTCTGATCGGCCATTCGGCACCCTCCGGATCAAGCGCGCCATTATAGCATCCCTGAGGGGTGCACGGGTCGCTCGTGTGGCGACGCGACCGCCCTGGACAACCCGTCGATCAGCCGGCAGCCGTGACCTCGCCATGTTCCACGTGGAACACCCGGGTGCCTTCGGGCAGCCTCACCGCATCCTCCGTCAGGGCTGTTACGATGAGTTGGCTGTCCGTCTCGAGCACGCAACCCATCAACCCGGCCAGGGAAGCCCCGTCCAGCTCTGCTGCCGGATCGTCCACGAGCAGCACGGGCGGATCGCCCAGCCGTTCCGCCATCAGCCGGGTCTGGGCCAGCACCAACGCCGCGCCGAACAGCTTCTGCTGTCCCCGGGACACCTGCTGCCGCGCGCTCCGGTGCCGATACACAAGCCTGAGATCGGCACGATGAGGCCCGACCGTCGTCGTGCCCTGCTCCCTGTCCCGCTCACGCAGGGCGTCCAGCGCGGCCTCGAGGCCACCGCCTTCCGACCACCCGCACCGGTATTCACACGCCACAGACCCCGCCAGCAGTCTCTCACCCAGTTCGACGAACGCCTCCGCCAGCGCCGCCACATGACGCCGCCGTAGACCATCCACCGTCTCCCCCGCTGCCACCAGCTCCGGTTCCCATGCTTTCACCGCCGGCTCTCCGAGCCCCTCCCGCAGAGCCGCATTGCGCTGCCTCAGCGCCCGCCGATAGCGTCTCCAGGCGTCCAGGAAGCCCTGTTCCACGTGAAACACACCGTAATCGAGGAATCGACGCCGGACCTCCGGCCCGTCCGACACCAGCCTGTGAATCTCCGGATCGATCACCTGAACCGCCAGCTTCTCCGCCAGTGCCGCGAGGCTGTCCGCCGGCTGGCGATCCACTCGGATCACCAGATGCCCACGCCCCGCCTCCACGCCCAGCCGGTGTTCCCGATCTCCGGACCGCACGAGTGCCGCCACCGTGAAATGCCCCGCCCCGTGCCGAACGAGCCCGTCGGTCCGCGTCCCGCGGAACGACCGGCCCCGGCTGAGAAAGCCGATAGCCTCGAGCAGGCTGGTCTTGCCGCTCCCGTTCGGTCCGTAGATGAGATTGCTGCGCCCCGTCAGCTCGAGCCGAGCCGAGCCGATACAGCGGAAATCGGAAATATCGATCCTGATCAGGCTCACCGGGCGGATCCCCGGCCGCCGTCTACAGCCGCATCGGCATGACGACGAACTTGCTATCGTCCCTGTCGAGATCCGTGACCAGGCAACTGCTGTTGCTGTCCGTCAGACCGAGCTTCACCGACTCGGATTCCACCGCGGCCAGCGCATCCAGCAGATAGTTCACGTTGAAGCCGATCTCGATGTCTTCTCCGCTGTACTCCACCTCGACCTCTTCCTCGGCCTCTTCCTGCTCCGGGTTGTGTGCCTGGATCACTACACCGCTGTCCTTGATGTCCAGCCTGATGCCCCGGTATTTCTCGTTCGACAGGATCGCTGCCCTCTGCAGCGCGTGTCGCAGCGTGCCCCGATCCGCCGTCAGCACGTTCGGGGGATCCTGAGGTATCACCCGCTCGTATTCCGGGAACCGCCCGTCGATCAGCTTCGAGGTGAACCGGATCCCGTCCACCTGAATCCGGATGTGGTTCGACCCGATATCGATGGTCAGATCGCCGCTCCCGTCCAGCAGCCGCTGCAGCTCGATCACGCCCTTCCGGGGCACGATGACCTGCTGCGCCGGCAGGTTCTGATCCGGAACGGCCACCTCGCAGAGCGCCAGCCGGTGCCCGTCCGTCGCCACCGCGCGCAGATAATGCTCTCCCGTCTCCAGCAACATGCCGTTCAGGTAATAGCGGACGTCCTGCTGCGCCATGGCGAAATGCGTCTTCTCCAGCAACCGCTCGACGGCCTCCCGCGGCAGGCTGAAGCTCTGGCTGGCCTGGATATCCTCCACCGTCGGGAATTCCGCAGCCGGCAGCGACGACAGGTTGAACCGACTCCGTCCCGCCTGCACCTGGACCCGATCGCCTTTCACCGCCACTGATACCGTGACTCCGTCCGGCAACGCCTTGCAGATATCGAGCAGCTTCCTGCCGGGCACCGTGATCTCGCCTTCGCTCTCCACGTCCGCGTCGGCACTCGCCACCAGCTCCACTTCCAGGTCCGTGGCCGTTACCAGCAGCTGATCGTTCTTCACCACCAGCAGCATGTTCGCGAGTATCGGCATTGTCTGCCGACGCTCCACCACGCCGATGATGGCCTGGAGGGGTTTCAGCAAGGTCTCCCGGGGAGCAGTGAACTTCATCGATTCCACCTGTTAATAAATATTGAATATTTAGAGTTCTATTATCGTTATTAGTCCGACCGCGGACTGTGTATAACAGATAAAAAGCTTTTTAAAACAATATCTTAAATGATTTATTCCTGCCCATAACCCGGCCGGTAACCTCATCGCCACCTGTGCATCGCCTGTGGATAAAAACACCCGCTGCGCTTACCAACAAGTTATCCACATCATCCGGTTAGGGTTCTCAACAGGTTCAGATAATCCTCTTCCACCCGGCTCTCGGTCTCCCGCAGCGCCTTCACCCGGCGGCAGGCATGCAGCACCGTGGTGTGGTCGCGACCGCCGAAAGCATCGCCGATCTCCGGCAGGCTGTGGCTCGTCAGCTCCTTCGCCAGGCTCATCGCGATCTGGCGCGGCCGCGTGATCGAGCGGCTGCGCCGCTTCGACAGCAGATCCGCTACGCGGATCTTGAAGTATTCGGCCACGGTCTTCTGGATGTTCTCCACCGTCACCAGCTTGTCCTGCAGCGCCAGCAGATCCCGCAGCGCCTCCTTCGTGAAGTCGAGGGTAATCGCCCTGCCCGTGAAGCGGGAATTGGCTATCACCCGTCGCAATGCCCCTTCCAGCTCGCGAACGTTCGAGCGGATGCGCTTCGCGATGAAGAAGGCGACCTCTTCCGGCAGCACCACGCCCTCGTTCTGCGCCTTGCTCATCAGGATGGCCACCGAAGTCTCCAGCTCCGGCGGCTCGATGGCCACCGTCAGGCCCCAGCCGAAACGGGACTTCAGGCGCTCCTCCAGCCCGTTGACCTCCTTCGGATACCGGTCGCAGGTGAGGATGATCTGGCGCTGCCCTTCGAGCAACGCGTTGAAGGTATGGAAGAACTCCTCCTGAGAGCGCTCCTTGCCGGCGAAGAACTGGATGTCGTCGATCAGCAGGGCGTCGAGCGAGCGGTAGGCACGCTTGAACTCGCTGATGGTGTTGTGCTGGAGGCCCTTGACCATGTCGCCCACGAAACGCTCGGAATGGACGTAGCACACCCGCGCCTCCGAGTTGCGTGCGAGCATCAGGTTTCCCACCGAATGCATCAGGTGGGTCTTGCCTAGTCCCACACCGCCGTAAATGAACAGCGGATTGTAAGCCTTCCCCGGATTCTCCCCCACCTGGGACGCCGCCGCCCGGGCGAGCTGGTTGCTTTTGCCCTCGACGAAATTCTCGAACGTGAATATCGGGTTCAGCCGGCTCTCGATGGGCTGCGGACGCGATCTGCCGCCCCACCCGGCGGGCGGGGACGCCACGGCGGCGGCAGTCCGGGCTGGCGAACCACCCCGGGATCCCACTTCGATGATGACTTTCGCGTCTGCATCGGTGCTCGTCACCACTTCGCTGATACGCTGGAGGAAGTGTTCCCGCAGCCACTCCACCACGAACCGGTTGGGCGCCAGCAGCCGCAGCACGTCGCCCTGCTCCACCGCCTGCAGCGGACGAATCCAGGTGTTGAACTGCTGCTCCGGCAGCTCCGATCGCAGCTGACGAACACAGCGGTTCCATAGCGTGGTGTCGGTCTGCAACAGGATCCCCAGGTGACTGGAATAGGGTGACTCGAATAAAGATTGTTTTTTTGCAGCTTTCCCGGATCGACGCGCAGGCGCACGGAAATTCGCGGGAGGACCGTCAAGTCTATACCGCATCCCCTGCGCTAATCTAGCGGCCGGCCACCGGCGAAACGCGACGGTGCAAGTTGACATGGCCACACCCCGTGCGTACCCTTCTCGCCCCCTTGTGACGGGTGCCCTCACCACCGGGATCGAAGACGATGAAACGTACCTACCAGCCCAGCAGAATCAAGAAGAAGCGAGCTCACGGTTTCCGTGCGCGCATGGCGACCAAGGCCGGCCGGCAGGTGCTGAAGCGTCGTCGGGCGAAAGGCCGCGCCCGCCTCACGCCCTGAGTCCATCCGACGGCTCATCCGGGCACGACGGCAGAGACGCTCGCCGGCAATCCTCCGCGCAATCGTCTGCACGATCTTCTGCACGATTCCCGCGGGAAGCCCGGCTCACCACCGGCGCCGACTTCTCCCGCGTCTTCCGCCGCGCCACCCGCAGCGCCGACGCCTATTTCACCGTGCTCGCCAATTTCCGCCACCAGGATGGCCCGCGGCTGGGCATGGCCGTTTCCCGGCGCACCGCGAAAAGCGCGGTGGTGCGCAACCGTATCAAGCGGCTCATCCGCGAATCGTTCCGCCACGGGTGCGACCGACTGCCCTGCGCTGATATAGTTGTCATCAGCCGACCGCCGGCCGCCGAGGCCAGCAACAAGACGTTAACCCGAAGCCTCGAGACCCACTGGCGTCGCCTCCGCAGCCGGCGCCGGGGCGAGGAATGATCGACGCTCGCGCGCTGCCGCCCGGGCGGAGTACAAGAACCGCTTAACGACTGCCTGACAAGCGCCCATGGAAAACCAACGCCTCTTCATCTGGGCTCTGTTCGGGCTCATGGCTTTCATGACCTGGACGGCCTGGCAGCAGGACTATGCCCCGCGCCTGGTGCCCGCCGATACGTCGTCGCAACAGGCGGCCGACCGCCTGCCGCCTGACGATGCGCTGGGCACGGATCTGCCCGACGTCGGCGACGTGCCCACGGTGGATGCCGGCGACGGCACCGCCGGTCCCCGGCCCGCCGACAGCGTCGCCGAGCCGGCGGAGACCCGTGTGCGGGTGGTCACGGACGTCCTCGACGTCCTGATCTCGAGCCGGGGCGGCGATATCGTTTCCGCCGTCACGCGGCGTTACCCGGTGGAGAAGGACCGTCCCGACCAGCTGGTGCAGGTGCTCAATCCCTCGCCGAACGAACTCGCGGTATTCCGCACCGGCCTGCGCACCGTCTCCGGCGATACGAACCAGCCCGAGCCGAACCACCGGGCCGAATTCACCGCCGCGCGCAGCGAGTACCGTCTGGGCGACGGCGAAGACGCGCTGGAGGTGCCTCTCACCTGGGAGCGCGAAGACGGACTCAGCGTCACCAAGATCTACCGCTTCGAACGCGGCAGCTACATCATCCCGATGGAGCAGCGCGTCACGAATGGCACCGGCGAGACCTGGGCCGCCGCGCCCTATGGCCAGATCGCGCACCGGATGCACGCCCAGGAGCGGTCCATGTTCGACGTGGCCACGTACTCCTACGACGGCCCGGTGCTCTACAACGGCGACAAGTACGAGAAGATCAAGCCGGACGACCTCCAGGACGACGGGCCCGTGCAGGCCCGCGGCGAGAACGGCTGGCTGGCCGCCATCGAGCATCATTTCCTGTCGGCCATCGTGCCGCCGTCGGGCCAGCAATACCGCTACGACTTCAGCGCCCGCGGCGACAACTTCCTGGCGAGCGCCATCGGCCCGGCCTACAGCTTCGCGCCCGGCGAGACGGGCAGCCTCGAGCTGACCCTGTTCGTGGGTCCTAAGATCCAGGACCAGCTCACCCAGGTCGCCGAAACGCTCAAGCTCACGGTCGACTACGGCTTCCTGACCATCCTCTCGCAGCCGCTTTTCTGGCTGCTGGACAAGGTGCACGACTTCGTCGGCAACTGGGGCTGGTCCATCATCATCGTCACGCTGCTCATCAAGCTGGTGTTCTACAAGCTGACGGAGACCAGCGGCCGCTCGATGGCCAAGATGCGCAAGCTGCAGCCACGGCTGAAGGCCATCCAGGAGCGCTACAAGGACGATCGCCAGAAACTCTCCCAGGCGATGATGGAGCTGTACAAGCGGGAGAAGGTGAATCCCGCGGCAGGCTGTCTGCCCATACTGGTGCAGATGCCGTTCTTCCTGGCCTTCTACTGGGTACTGCTCGAAAGCGTGGAGATGCGCCAGGCGCCGTTCATGCTCTGGATCCAGGACCTCTCGTCACGGGATCCGTACTTCATCCTGCCGGTGCTGATGGGCGCGGCCATGTTCGGCCAGCAGAAACTGAACCCGGCGCCGCCGGATCCGGTGCAGGCGAAGGTGATGAGCATCCTGCCCATCGTGTTCACCGTGTTCTTCGCGTTCTTCCCGGCCGGGCTGGTGCTCTACTGGCTCACCAACACGCTGCTGTCGATCGCCCAGCAGTGGCAGGTCAACCGCGTGGTGGAGGCAGAGGACCGCAAGACGCGCCAGCCCAAGAGCAAGAAGAAGAACGGCGACGAAGGCTGACGACCCGGTCGCCGCTCAGCGGCGCAGCCGGGTCTGCACGTGGATCTCCCCGTGCAGGCTGCGGTGCACCGGGCAGCGGTCGGCGATCTCGGTGATGCGCTCCAGTTGCTGCTCGGTGAGGTCGCCTTCAACCGTCAGCTCGCGCTCGAACCGATCGATCTTCCCGTCGCGCTGCTCGCATTCCTCGCAATCCTTCGCGTGGATCTTGTCGTGGCGCACGCTGACCGTCACCGACTCCAGCGGCAGCTTCATGTGATCGGCATACATGCGGATGGTCATGCTGGTGCAGGTGGCGAGTGCGCCGCTCAGCAGGTCGTAGGGCGTGGGGCCCATGTTCGTGCCGCCGTAGTCCTCGGGCTCGTCGGCGATGAGGGTGTGGCCGGACAGGCTCACGTCGCTCCTGAACCCGGACGCGCCGGTGCGGGACACCGCCTCGCCGGGGTCCGCGCCGAGGCGCAGCACCGGACGGTCGATGTCGAGATACTTCGCCGCCCAGGCGGCGAGCACCCGGCCAGCGTAGCGGGCGTCCGGTTCGTCGGTCATCAGGTGATCCGCCTGGTCCAGGCTGACGAAGCTCTTCGGGTGCATGGCGTTCCTGAACAGCAGGGTGGCGTTCTCGATATCCACCACGGTGTCCACCGGCGAGTGCAGGATCAGCAGCGGCCGGCGTAACTCGGCGACGGAGCCGGGCAGCTCGTGCCTGCCCAGGTCCTCGAGGAACTGCTTGCGGATGCGGAAGGTGCGCCCGCCCAGGTCCACTTCGGCCTCGCCTTCCTCCTCGATCCTGTCCCGGTCGCCGGCGAACAGCCGCGCCACGTGTTCGGGGTCGGCCGGCGCGCCGATGGTGGCCACGGCGCGCACGGTCTCCAGCTCCGCCGCCGCCTGCAACACCGCCGTGCCGCCGAGACTGTGGCCTACCAGCAGCTGCGGGCTCTCGTGCTCCTCGCCCAGATACCGCACCGCGGCCAGCAGGTCCGAGACGTTGCTGGAAAAATTCGTCTGTGCGAAATCCCCCTCGCTCTGGCCCAGCCCGGTAAAATCGAACCGCAGGACGGCGTAGCCGTGGTCGGCCAGCACCCGGGCGATGTTGGCTGCCGCCTTGGCATTCTTGGTGCAGGTGAAGCAATGTGCGAACAGGGCCCACGCCCGGGGCCGCCCGGCCGGCTCGTCGATCAGGCCGGTGAGGGTGTCGCCGTTGTCGTTGCGGAATTTCACGCTGCGGGTTTTCATGCCGTCGTTCCTTCCTTCAGTGCCAGTCCGATGCGAGGCCAGAGTTCTCCGTGACCCCCGAGGATGACACCATTGTCGCACTCGCGACACCGCCCGGGCGGGGCGGTGTGGGCATCGTGCGCGTCTCCGGTCCCGGCGTCCCGCAGATGGTGCAGGCCCTGTTCGGCGTCGTGCCGCCGCCCCGCAAGGCCCGGCTCGTCCACCTGGCCGACGCCGACGGCGCGCCCATCGATCACGGCCTGCTGCTGGTCTTCGTCGCCCCCCATTCGTTCACCGGCGAACACGTGTTCGAATTCCAGGGTCATGGCGGGCCGGTGGTGATGCAGCTCGCCATCGAGCGATTCATGGAACTCGGCGCCCGCCTCGCCGAGCCCGGCGAGTTCTCCCGCCGTGCCTTCCTGAACGACCGGCTCGACCTCGCCCAGGCCGAGGCCATCGCGGATCTCATCGCCAGCGGCTCGGCGCAGGCGGCGCGCGCCGCATTGCGTTCGCTGGAGGGTGAGTTCTCGGCTGCGGTCCATCAGCTGACCGAACTGCTGACCCAGCTGCGCATGTACGTCGAGGCGGCGATTGACTTCCCCGAGGAGGAGATCGACTTCCTGACCGATCACGCGCTGGCCGATCGGGTGCAGGGCGTGGCCGCGGCCTTCGACGACCTCACGGCACGGGCGGAGCAGGGCCGCCTGCTTGCCGACGGCATCACCGTGGTCATCGCCGGCCGCCCGAATGCCGGCAAGTCGAGCCTGCTGAACGCCCTCGCCGGCACCGAGACCGCCATCGTCACCGACATCCCCGGCACCACCCGCGATCTTCTGCGCGAGACGATGGTCATCGACGGCCTGGCCGTGCACCTCACCGACACGGCAGGGCTGCGCGCCGACGCCGACCGGATAGAGGCGGAGGGCATCCGCCGGGCCCGGGCCACCCTGGCCACGGCCGATCACGCGCTGCTGTTGCTCGATGCCGCGGACGAGTCGGCACCGCGTCAGGCCGTGATGGACGAGTTGCGCGGCGAGCTGCCGGCCGACCTCGGTCACACGGTCGTGCTCAACAAGGTGGATCTGAGCGCAGAGACGGCCGGTGCGACGGAGGACGGCGCATTGAATATCTCGGCGAAGACCGGTGCCGGTCTCGATGCGCTGCGCGACCGGCTGCGCGCACTGGCCGGCACGACGGACTTCGGCGAGGGCGCTCTGTCCGCCCGCCGCCGTCACCTCGAAGCGCTGGCCGAAGCGCGGGCCCGCTTCGATGCCGGACGGGAACACCTGGAGACCCGCCGCGCCGGCGAACTGATGGCGGAAGAACTCCGCCAGGCGCAGATGGCGCTGGGCCGGATCACCGGCGAATTCACCAGCGACGATCTGCTGGGCCGCATCTTCTCGAGTTTCTGTATCGGTAAATGAAACCATGATCGATCCCGCCGAATTCCTGCTCTCACTCGCCGAGATCGCCGTCGCGCTCGCGGGCTTCTCGGGACTGATCGTGGCGATCCGCGCCACGGGCCCGCACGGCTGGCATCCGCGCGACATCTGGTCGCTGTCGTGGATGATCGGAGCCAGTCTGGGTACGTTGTTCCTGGCGCTGCTGCCGCTCTGGCTCGCGGGGCTCGGCTTCGCGCCGGCCGCCGCCTATCGCGCCTCCGCCGCGGCGGCCTCCGTGTACTGCGTCGTATTCCTGGTCCTGATGGCCTCGATCGGCAGGGGACTCAGCCTGCGCGGCTACCCGCGCCGCATCCCGTTTTTCCCGACGGCCATGATGACGCTGCTCGGCACTGTGCTGGCGGCGGTCGGCACGACGGCGGCGGGTCTGGTCCCCGCCTCCCGGCTGCACGGCGTCTACACCGGCGGACTGATCGCGCTGCTGGTGATCTCCTCGCTCGCGCTCGGTGTATTCCTGGTCCTGCTGGCACGGGTCGTGAAAAAGCGCGGCGGCGAGGGTGGCGTTACCATGAACCCCGGTAACGGGCCGGACCCGGCGGACGAGCAAGCAGCCAGAGGGGGTTGATGCCAGCGTGAACACGGAATGCTACGACGTCATCATCGTCGGTGCCGGTCTGTCCGGCATCGGCGCCGCCGCCCACCTGGAACGCGAATGCCCCGGCAAGCGCTACCTCATCCTGGAAGGGCGCGAGCGCATGGGCGGCACCTGGGACCTGTTCCGCTACCCGGGCATACGCTCGGACAGCGACATGCACACCCTCGGCTACGACTTCAAACCCTGGCGGGCGGAGAAGGCCATCGCGGACGGGCCCGCTATCCTCGACTACATCCGTGAGACGGCCGCAGAGCACGACATCGAGTCGCACATACGCTACGGCCACCGGGTCACGAACGCGGCCTGGTCGAGTGCGGAGGCCGCCTGGACGATCGAGGCCGGGAAGGCAGACACGGGCGAGACGGTCGCCGTACGCGGCAACTTCCTGATGATGTGTTCCGGCTACTTCAGCTACGAACACGGCTACACGCCGGACTTCCCTGGCCGCGAGCGTTTCGGCGGCGAGATCGTGCATCCCCAGGACTGGCCGGAAGACCTCGACTACGCCGGCAAGCGCGTCGTGGTCATCGGCTCCGGCGCCACGGCCATGACGCTGGTGCCCGCCATGGCGGAGGACGCCGGCCACGTGGTCATGCTGCAGCGGTCACCGACCTACGTGGTCTCCCGCCCGGACCGGGACGTGATCGCGAACTTCCTGCGCAAGGTGCTGCCGGGCCGCGCGGCCTACGCGCTCACCCGCTGGAAGAACATCGCCCTGCAGCGCTGGTTCTACGGCCGCACCCGCAAGGCCCCGGAGAAGGTGAAACGCCAGCTGCTGAAATGGGTGCGCGACGAGCTCGGCGACGACTTCGACGTGGAGAAGCATTTCACGCCGGATTACGACCCCTGGGATCAGCGCCTGTGCCTGGTGCCGAACAGCGACCTCTTCCGCGCCCTGCGTTCCGGCAAAGCGTCCGTGGTCACCGACCACGTTGAACTATTCACCGAAACCGGCATCCGTCTCGCATCCGGCGAGGAGATCGAAGCCGACATCATCGTCACGGCAACCGGCCTGGACCTCGTCGTCCTGGGCGGCGTGAGGTTCACCATCGACGGCCAGCCGGTGGACTTCGCCGAGACCGTGACCTACCGGGGCATGATGTACTCGGGCGTGCCGAACATGGTCTCGGTGTTCGGCTATATCAACGCCTCGTGGACCCTGCGTGCGGACCTCATCGAGCGCTTCGCCTGCCGGCTCATCAACCACATGGATACCACGGGTACGGATCGGGTCGCGCCGCGCCTGCGACCGGCGGACGGGGAGATGACGCTGAGGCCGTACGTGGAGGACTTCACGCCGGGTTACATGCTGCGGGTGATCCACCTGTTCCCGAAGCAGGGCGACCGGGAGCCGTGGACGAATCCCCAGGATTATCGCCACGACCGCAAGACCTTGCTCGAGGGGCCGCTGGAAGACGGGGTGCTGGAGTTCGCCGCTTCCGACAGTCGAGCGGTCGAAAAGGAGGCGGCGGACGCCGCGTAGCGGCCGGCCTCAGAACGGCATCGGCACGACGACGCTGATGGCCTCCGCCGTCTTCCTCCCGCGGTTGCGGTACGAGTGCGCCTGATCGCCGGGGAATGCCAGTACGTCGCCGGCCCCGACGGCGAACGCCTCGCCGGCCACGAGCACCGTCACTTCGCCGGCGAGGCAGTACAGGTACTCCTTCGTGCCGGCGATATGGGGCGTTCCCGCCATCGAGGCGCCGGCGGCGATCTCGAGTCGATCGAGTTCGAGTCCGCGCGCCCGCTCCGGCAACAGCTTGCGCACGCGAACGGCACCCTGGCTGCGGCTGCGCAGGGGGACGTCGGTGGCTCGCAGCAACTGGCATTCCGAGCGCGGCCGGGACAGGATCTCCTCGAGCCCGACGCCGAGCGCCGCGGAGAGTAGCGCCAGATTGGCGAGGGAAGGATTGGCGCCCCCCGATTCGATATTGGTCACCGTGGAGCGGGGCATGCCGGCCCGCCGGGCGAGCTGCTCCTGACTCATGTTCTGCCGCCGTCGCAGGCTCCTCACGTTCGCCGCGAGATACTCGGATACCCGGGACTGGCTCATGCGCTACTACCTTGGCAATCTGCCAATATACTGGCGTAAAGGTTGGCATATTGCCAGCGCTGCAGCACCCTGACGGCATCATCCATCGCGAAGAGGAACAGGCCATGATCCAGGTGAACGGCATCGACCATATCAACGTATCCGTGAGCAACCTCGCGCGCTCGCTCCGGTTCTACACGGAGACCTTCGGGCTGGAGCTGAAGGAGGACGGCCGTTCGGCCGAGCGGCCGTTCGCCATCGTCGGCAGGCCGGGCGTGGCCTATCTGGCGCTGCACGAGAGCAAGGATGCCGGCCCCGCCGCCCATCCGGCGATCAACCACTGGGGCTTCGCCGTGGGTGACCTCGAGCCGGTGCTCGACCGGCTGGAGACGGGCGGGGTGAAGATCCAGTTCACCGATGAGTATCCCCGGGGAGTGATCGAGTACCCGCGGTCCCGGTCGGTCTACGTCGAGGATCCCGACGGTCATCAGATCGAGCTGGCCGAAGTCTTCGGGGGCGGCCTCGACTGACGCGGGTGAACCGGAGGCGGAAGGCCGACCGCCGCCTCCGGTTCACCGTACGCCGGCGATCAACGGAACCGGAACTGTATCCCCGCCGAGACCATCTCCACTTCCACGGTGTCGAGTTCGTAGCGGGTCCAGTCGCCGGTGACGGAGAAGTGACGGCTGAAGTCCACCCGCAGGCCCGCGCCGTAGAAGAAGTTCTCGTCGCTCTCGTCGAAGCGAATGTCGTCCACGCGATTCTCGCTGTCCCAGAACAGGAAGCCGCCGCGGCCGGTAAGGATCAGGCTGTCGGTGACCGGCCAGCCGACGGTGCCCGCCACCGTATACCCTTCCGCGTCCGCGGAGACGGGCACGAAGCTCGTGCCGATGTCGATGCGTTCGTCCAGTTCGCCGAAGTTGACGTACCCGACCTCCGCGCCCAGGTAGTCGCTGAGGCGCCAGCCGCCGTAGAGCCGCCAGGCGTCGGTGCTGGCGTCGAAATCGAAGCCGTCGAAGAATTCCTCGGCACTGACTTCGCCGAGGTCGCCGCCCATATAGAATTCACCACCGAAGCCGCCGGCATGGGCGGCCGGCGCGAGTGCCAGTCCGAGCAGGCCGGCGCCGAGCCAGCCGATGTGTCGTCTTTCCATGATGTCTTCCTCCGTCACGGGACGGCCGCAGGCCGGCCGACAGCTTCGAGGCTAGGCCGGTGAGCCTTAACGGAGGCTGAAGGGGGAGGATACCGCGCGGCGGGGCCGGGCGTGGCTCAGCCGAGTATGCCTTCCCGGCGATAGAGGCGCATGGCGAGCCAGGTCAGCGCGACGCCGACGGCCAGCGTGCTGCCGACCGAGGTCGCCACGAACAGGGGCGAGAGCGCCTCGTCCTTGATGAGGTCGGTGACCAGCAGGTGCTGGCTGAGGCTCGGTACCGCCATCCACTGCAGCGTGGGCCGCACGGTGAGCAGCGCTGCAATCATGATGGGCAGGGTGGGCAGCAGCAGCACCACGGTCATGTAGCTCTGCGCTTCCTTGTAACTCTTGGTGAAGGAGGCCACCACGGTCATGAGCGAGGCGCCGAGCAGTGTGAAAGGCACGAGTATCAGGAACGCGCTGGCAACGACACCCGGGCCGAAGTTCGCGGTCATGCCCACCTTCTCGAGCGGCAGGAACTGCAGCGAGACGGAGAAGGCGATCAGGGCGGCGGCCAGCGACATGGACATGTAGACGCAGGTGGCGAGGATCTTGCCGCCGATCAGCGTGCTGCGCTCCACGGGCAGTGTGAGCAGCGGTTCCAGCGAGCCACGCTCCCGCTCGCCGGCGGTGGTGTCTATGGCCAGATACATGCCGCCCATCAGCATGGAGAAGATCAGGAAGTAGCTCATCATGCCGAGCAGGATGGCCGAGCGTCCCGTGGGCGTGGAGACGTCGATCTCCTGCAGTTGCACGGCGCGGGTGATGGCCGGGTCGATGCCGCGCACCTGCAGCCTGAGCATGCCGATCTGCCGGCCCCAGGCGCTCACCAGCCCGCGCGCGCGGCGGATGTCGCCCTGGGCCCGGCTGTTGGACTCGTCGATGATGAGTTCCACCCGGGCGGGGATGCCGGCGCGGAACTGCTCGCCGTAGACCACGGGAATAAAGAGAATCTGATCGTGCTCGCCGGCCTTCACCGCCGCCATGGCGGCGTCCCGGTCCATGCCGAGCTCCTCCGGTTCCACGTTGTTCTGCCGCAGGAAGTCCACCAGGTTTGGCGCCCGGTCGGCGCCGGCGATGGCCAGTTCCAGCGGCTTGCCCGAGTCCGAGATGGCCTGGTCCAGCGAGAGGGTCATGATGCCCAGGAATAGCACCGGGCCGAAGAAGGGGCCGAACACCAGCGCGGAGAGCAGCGTGCGCCGGTCGCGGAAGTTGTCCTTCACTTCCTTGGCGCAGACGGTGAGGAGCCGGCTCATTCCAGACCCTCCGCCGAGCCGATGGCGCTCACGAAGGCATCCTCCAGGTTCTCCCGGCCGGTGCGCCTGCGGATCTCGGCCGGCGTGCCGGACAGCGCCACCCGGCCCTCGGCGATGATCACGATCTCGTCGCACAGCGCGGCCACCTCCTGCATCACGTGGCTGGAGAACAGCACGCACTTGCCGGCGTCGCGCAGCCGGCGGATGAGCTCGCGCAGCGAGCGGGTGGCCATCACGTCCAGGCCGTTGGTGGGCTCGTCCAGGATGACGTTGCGGGGTTCGTGCACCATGGCGCGGGCGAGGGCCACTTTCGTGCGCTGGCCCTGGGAGAAGCCCTTCGTGCGGCGGTCGGCGAATTCACCGATCTCCAGCAGGTCGATCATGGACTGCACGCGGCGTTCCAGCTCCCCGCCGGCGAGGCCGTGCAGCGCGCCGTAGTAGGCGATGTTCTCCCGCGCCGTCAGCTGGGGATAGAGGCCCGAGGAATGGGGCAGCGCGCCGATGCGTGCGCGCGCGCCCAGGCTGTCCGCGGTGACGTCGATGCCGTCGATGCTGGCGCTGCCGGCATCCGGCTTCAGCACGGTGTACAGCACCCTGAGCGTGGTGGACTTGCCGGCGCCGTTCGGCCCGAGCAGGCCGGTGATGCGGCCGTCCTCGGCAGTGAAGCTCACGTCCGTGACGGCCTGCACCTTGCCGAACGACTTGGCGATGTTGTCCACGCGGATCATGGCCGGGGTCCGTTGAAGTCGAGGAAGAAGGGCATCGGAGCGAGGCGGGAGACGCAGTCGGCGTCGAGGTTCTCCACGCTGGCGTCGACGATGAAATCGGCCACCAGGCGGGGCGTGCAGCCGTGGGGCAGCAGTCCGTGGCCCTGTCCCGGCCCCACGACATGGCGGGCGTTGTCGTATTGCGCGGCGGCGCGGTCGCCCCAGGCCGGCGGCGTGACGGGATCGAATTCGCCGGAAAGCAGCAGCACGGGCACCTCCGTGTCCAGCGGCTCGCGGAAGTCGGGGTCGATGGGTCCCCGGGGCCAGTGGCGGCAGATCTCGCGCAGCATGTCGATCTGCTGCTCGCCCATGAACGTCGCACCCAGAGCCTCCCGATCGATGTCGGCCTCGGTCACGAAAGGCATGTCCTCGGCGCATACCACCGAGTGGTGCATGCCGATGGCCAGCGACTCGTACATCGACGCCTCGATCATCATGATCTGCGCGGTCAGCGGACTCAGATTGCCGCGGGCGCCCTCGTGGATCAGGTGGGGCAGAAGTGCCGCGCTGGCGGGGGCATAGGCCAGCAGCCTGACGGCCCCGGCCAGCTCCTGATTGGAGAAACGACGCTCCGCCGGCTCGCCCGTCACGGGATGATTCAGGGCGACTTCCTCGGGGCTGGCCGCCAGCCGGTCGAGCAGGGCGGCGAACTCGGACTCGACGTCCGGGAAACGCTCGGCGCAGGCCTCGCTCTCGGCGCAGCGGTGGAAAATGTCGTCCACGGCCGCCTGCGCGAACAGGGCGATGTCGGGGCCGAGCACTTCGCCGGCGGGTATCACCCCGTCGAGCACCACGGAGCGGGTCCGGTCCGGGTAGCGCCGCAGATAATGCTGGGCCACGCGGGTGCCGTAGGAGATGCCGTAGAGATTCAGCGCCGGGTAGCCGAGCGCCTCGCGCACGGCCTCCAGGTCGCGCACGGCGACGCTGGTCGTGTAGTAGCGCGGGTCGGCGTCCAGCCCGTCCAGGCACTGGTTCACGAGCGGGCCGATCTCCTCGAGCTCCGGCACCTCTTCCAGCATGTCTTCGGATTCCGGGCACGTCAGCCGCGCGGACTCGCCGGTGCCGCGCTGATCGACCAGCAGGATGGGGCGCTCGCGGCGCAGGGCCTCGAAGGCGCCCCGGTAGGCCACGTAGAAATCGCTGGCCGCCTGGCCGGGGCCGCCGGCCAGCGGCACGACCGGATCCGCTGCCGGCTCCACCGACAGGGCGGGCACCACGGCGACCCGCAGCCCGATCCGGCGCCCGTCCGGGTCGTCCGGGTTTTCGGGCCGCTCCAGCGTGCCGCAGCGGGCCTTCACCGTCGCCAGGCCCGGCCCGGCGTCCAGTCGGCAGTCCTCCAGCGCCAGCGTCTCTCCTGCGGCCGGCGCGGCGGCACCGAGAATTGCTATGGCGCCGGACAGCGACAATGTCAGCGCGAATGTCGTCGGTCGGAAGGCCACGGCCGCTCCCTGCAGTCCGCACGAAAGTGGGCAATACTGCGGCCCGACCCGCCTGCTGTAAAGACGGTTTCCCCTTTGCTCCCGGTAGTCAGGCACTTAGAATGTGCCGCCTGCCACCGCGAGCCGCCACGGCCACTGTCGTCACCACGACTGTAGCGGCCACGGCCGGGCCGCACGGCTCGCGGCTACGGCATCTCGATTCCCGGAACTGCAGACCCATTGCCATGGACAACGGACGTCACTACGAAGTCATCGTCATCGGCGGCGGCCACGCCGGCACCGAGGCGGCTCTTGCCGCCGCGCGCACCGGCGCCCGGACCCTGCTGGTGACCGACAACCTGGAGACGCTGGGCCAGATGAGCTGCAACCCGGCCATCGGCGGCATCGGCAAGGGTCACCTCACCCGGGAAGTGGACGCGCTGGGCGGCGCCATGGCCCGGGCCATCGACCGGGCCGGCATCCAGTTCCGCACGCTGAACGCGAGCAAGGGCCCCGCGGTGCGCGCTACCCGCGCCCAGGCGGACCGTGCGCTTTACCGCCAGGCGATCCGCGGCATCCTGGAGAACCAGCCCGACCTCACCCTGTTCCAGCAGTCCGTGGACGATCTCATCGTCGAGGGCGAGCGGGTCCGCGGCATCGTCACCCGGCTCGGCCTGTGCCTGTATGCCGAGACGGTGGTACTCACCGTCGGCACCTTTCTCGGCGGCCGCATCCACATCGGCCGGGAGCATTTCGGCGGCGGCCGGGCCGGCGACGCCCCGGCGCTGCGGCTGGCCGAGCGGCTGCGCGAGCTGCCGATGCGGGTGGGCCGGCTGAAGACCGGCACGCCCCCGCGCCTCGACGGACGCACGCTGGACTTCGGGCGCATGCAGCCGCAGCCCGGCGACGAGCCGGCGCCGGTGTTCTCCTTCGTGGGCAGCCGGGACGAGCACCCCCGCCAGGTGCCCTGCCACATCACCCACACCTGCGAGGCCACCCACGACATCATCCGCGCCTCGCTGGGCGAGTCCGCGATGTTCAGCGGCAACATCGAGGGAGTGGGCCCGCGCTACTGCCCCTCGGTGGAGGACAAGATCCACCGCTTCGCCGACCGCAGCTCTCATCAGATCTTCGTGGAGCCGGAGGGACTCACCACCCACGAGGTGTACCCCAACGGCATCTCCACCAGTCTTCCGTTCGAGGTGCAGGAGCGATTCGTGCGCAGCATTCCAGGCTTCGAGAACGCGCACATCACGCGGCCGGGCTACGCCATCGAATACGACTTCTTCGATCCGCGGGATCTGAGCCCGAGCCTGGAAACCAAGGAAATTCAGGGGCTTTTCTTCGCCGGCCAGATCAACGGCACCACGGGCTACGAGGAGGCCGCGGCCCAGGGGCTGGTGGCCGGCCTGAATGCTGCGCGAAAAGTGCAGCAAAAATCGCCCTGGACGCCGGGCCGCGAGGCCGCCTACATCGGCGTGCTGATCGACGACCTGAACACCCGCGGCGCCAGCGAGCCCTACCGCATGTTCACCAGCCGCGCCGAGTACCGGCTGCTGCTGCGTGAGGACAATGCGGACCTGCGCCTGACCCCGGTCGGCCGGGAGATGGGTCTGGTGGACGACGAGCGCTGGCGGCGCTTCGAGGCCAAGCGCGAGGCGGTGGAGCGGGAGCGCGGCCGGCTGCAGGATTGCCTCGTCCGGCCGGCCGACGTGACCGCCGACGAGGCCGGGCGGCTGCTCGGCGGGCCGCTTTCCCGGGAGGCGCGGGCACTGGAGCTCCTCCGTCGCCCCGAGCTCGACCATGCCGCGGTCACGGCGCTCGCCGCCGTGGGCGCGGATACCCTCGACGAGACCCACCCGCCGGAGGAGGCGGAGCAGATCCGCCTGCAGGTGGAGGTGGGCGTCAAGTACGAGGGCTATATCGAACGCCAGCAGCGGGAGATCGCCCGCCACGCCCGCCAGGAGCATCTGGCGCTGCCGGCCGATCTCGACTACGCGGACGTGCAGGGGCTGTCCAACGAGGTGCGCCAGAAACTGGCGGCGGCGCGGCCGGCCACCATCGGCCAGGCCTCCCGGCTGGACGGGATGACGCCCGCCGCCGTCTCGCTGCTGCTGATCCACCTCAAGAAACGCGGCCTCAGGCGCAGCGCCTGATGGGAAAGGCCCTGCTGGAGAAGGCCATGAATGGAAAGAGAGCCATGGTGGCAGCGGCGGCATTGCTGCTGGTTGCCTGCGGCGGGTCCGGCGACACGGCCGGCGAGAGGTCGGGCGATGCGTCGCGCCAGGGCATGCAGGAGGCCGCGCGGAAGACCGCGGACCGGGCCGCTGACCAGGGCCCGGACTTCCTCCGCCGCGCCATCTCGGCCGAGCCGGAATCGCTGGACCCCCATCTCGCCCGCAGCGTCCCCGCCACCAAGGTGCTGGGAGACCTGTTCGAGGGACTGCTGACCCTGGGGCCGGACGGCAGCCTGCAGGCGGGGGCGGCGTCCGGCTGGGAAACCGCCGACGAGGGCCTCACCTGGACCTTTCGCCTGCGCGAGGGCCTCAAGTGGTCGAACGGCGATCCCCTGACGGCGGACGATTTTGTCTGGAGTTTCCGCCGCCTGGTGGACCCGGCCACGGGCGCGTTCTATGCCAGCAACCTGGCGCCGCTCGCCGGCGCCGAGGCCATCCTGGCCGGCGAGGCCGCCCCGGACACACTCGGGGTGGAGGCGCCGGATGCCCGCACGCTGGTGATCCGCCTGACGCACCCGCTGGGCGACCTCCTGCACCGGCTCGCCCACCCCAGCGCGGCACCGGTGCACCGTCCCTCGATAGAGCAATGGGGCGACGACTATCCCGCGCCGGAGCGCCTGGTCAGTAACGGCCCCTACCGGCTGGTGGAGCGGATCATCGGCGGGCACATCGGCCTGGCGAAGAACGGGTTCTACCGGGACCCCGTGTCCGTGCCGATCGAGCGGGTGCGTTACTACCCGCTGGAAGACGAGAGCGCCGAGTACAACCGCTACCGGGCCGGCGAGCTGGACGTCACCGCCCGGGTGCCGGCGCCGGTGTTCGCCGACGTGGGCATCGAGCGCCCCGGCGAGCTGCGGGTGGCGCCCTATCTCGGCGTCTACTACGTGGGGTTCAACCTGAACGAGCCGCCTTTCGCCGATGCGCCCGGCCTCCGCAAGGCCCTGTCGCTCGCCATCGACCGGGAGCGCCTCGCCGAGTCGGTCATGGGCCGCGGCGAGCGGCCAGCCTGGAGCTGGGTGCCGCCTTCCGTGCAGGACTATACGCCGCCCCGTTTCGGCTATGCGCAGACCGGCGCGGAGGCCCGGGCGGAAGAGGCGCGGCGCCTCTACCGGGAGGCGGGCTACGGCCCGGACCGCCCGCTGTCTTTCCGGCTGCGTTACAACACCAGCGACGAGAACCGGCGCATCGCCGCCGCGCTGCAGTCCATGTGGCGCGAAGTGCTCGGCGCCGAGGCCGAGCTGGTCAACCAGGAGTTCCGGGTGATGATCGCCGAGACCCGCCGCGGCGACGTGCCGGGCATGTTCCGCGGCAGCTGGATCGCCGACTACGACGACGCGGGCAACTTCCTCTCGGTGCTGACCTCGGGCAGCAGCGCCAACCAGTTCGGCTACGCCAACCCGGCCTACGACTCGCTCGTGGCGGCCGCCATGCGCGAGCAGGGCGGGGAGGAGCGCGCCTCCCTGTTCGCGAACGCCGAGAAAGTGCTGCTGGCCGACCATCCCGTCCTGCCGCTCTTCTTCTACGTGAGCAAGCACCTGGTGCACCCGCGGGTGCGCGGATGGGTGGATAATCCCCTCGACTATCACTACTCCCGTTATCTCCGCCTGCGCGAGAACGAACCCGACGCCCCGGACCCCGGAGACTGACCCTTGCTGCGCTATGCGCTGACGCGGCTCGCGAGCGCCATCCCGACGCTGCTGCTGGTGGTGGCGCTGGCCTTCGTGCTGGTGCGCGCCGCGCCCGGCGGCCCCTTCGATACCGAGCGCCGCCTCAGCCCGGCGATGGAGCAGCGCCTGGCCGAGGCCTATCACCTGGACGAGCCGCTGCCGCAGCAATTCCTGCGTTATCTCGGCGGTCTGCTGCAGGGCGACCTCGGCCCCTCCTACCGCTACCGGCAGTCGGACGTGAGCGAGCTCATCGCCGACGGCTTCCCGGTCTCGCTGAAGATCGGCGGCCTCGCCATGCTGCTGGCGGTGGTGCTGGGCATCGCCGCCGGCACGCTGGCCGCGCTGCGCCAGAACCGGCTCGCCGATCACGTGGTGATGGCGCTGTCGATGACCGGCATATCGGTGCCGAACTTCGTCGTGGCGCCGGTGCTGGTGCTGGTGTTCGCCGTCGTGCTGCGCTGGCTGCCGGCCGGCGATCTCGCCTCGCCCGCCCATTACGTGCTGCCGGTGATCGCGCTCGCGCTGCCCCAGCTCGCCTACATCGCGCGGCTGACCCGGGCCAGCATGATCGACGTGCTGAAGAGCCCGTATATCCGCACCGCCCGTGCGCAGGGGCTGTCCGAGCGCAGCATCGTACTGCAGCACGCACTGAAGCCGACGCTGCTGCCGGTAGTCTCCTACCTGGGGCCGGCCACGGCGGCCATCCTCACCGGTTCGGTAGTCATCGAGCAGATCTTCAACCTGCCGGGACTCGGCCGCTTCTTCGTCCAGGGCGCACTGAACCGGGACTACACGCTGGTGATGGGCGTCGTCGTCTTCTACGGCATGCTCATCGTGCTGTTCAACTTCGTGGTCGATCTCCTCTACGGCCTGCTCGACCCGCGGGTGCGTTACCGATGACTGCCGCCGCCGTGCCGGGCGGACTCGGCCGCCACGCGCTCGCCGCGCTCGGCCGCAACCGGGCGGCCGTGGTCTCGGCCTGCCTGCTCGGCCTGATCGTGGTGCTGGTCATCGCCGGTCCCTGGCTGAGCCCCCACGACTATTACGAGACCGACTTCGACCGCATCCTCGCGCCGCCCTCGCTGAGCGGCGGCCACCTGTTCGGCACCGACGACCTGGGGCGCGACCTGTTCGTGCGCACGCTGACCGGCGGGCGCATCTCGCTGGCGGTCGGCGTGGTGGCCACGGCCGTCAGCCTGCTGATCGGCGTCGCCTGGGGGGCCGTTGCCGGCTACCTGGGCGGTCGCATCGATCACCTGATGATGCGCGTGGTCGACATCCTGTATGCGATGCCGTTCATGTTCTTCGTGATCCTGCTGATGGTGGTGTTCGGCCGCAACATCCTGCTGATCTTCGTCGCCATCGGCGCGGTGAACTGGCTGGACATGGCCCGCATCGTGCGCGGCCAGACGCTCAGCCTGCGCCAGCAGGAGTTCGTGGAGGCGGCCGAGGCAACGGGCGTTTCCACCTTCTCCATCCTGCGCCGCCACATCGTGCCGAACCTGCTCGGCGTGGTGGTGGTGTACGCCACGCTGACCATCCCCCAGGTGATTCTGGTGGAGTCGTTCCTGAGCTTCCTCGGCCTCGGCGTGCAGGAGCCCATGAGTTCCTGGGGCTCGCTGGTGCAGCAGGGTTCCCGTCTGATGGAGACCGCGCCCTGGATGCTGGTCTTCCCGGGCCTGTTTCTGGCGACCACCCTGTTCTGCTTCAACTTCCTCGGCGACGGCCTGCGCGACGCGCTGGACCCCAGGGACCGGCCCCGATGAGCGTGCTCTCCGTCACCAACCTGGACGTCACCTTCGAGACCGCCGCCGGCACGGTGGCGGCGGTACGCGACCTGCGCTTCCGGCTGGACGCCCGGGAGACGCTGGGCATCGTCGGCGAGTCCGGCTCGGGCAAGAGCCAGTCGGTGCTCGCCATCATGGGCCTGCTGGCGGAGAACGGCCGCGCCCAGGGCAGCGTGAAGCTCGACGGCGAGGAAATCCTGAACCGGCCGGCGGCCGAGATGAACCGCATTCGCGGGCGGCGCATCGCCATGGTGTTCCAGGACCCCATGACCTCCCTGAATCCGCACGTCACCGTCGGGCGGCAGCTGGCCCGGGTGCTGATGGAACACCGCGGCCGTTCCTACAAGGAATCGCTGAAAGAGGTCGAGCAGATGCTCGATGCGGTGCGCTTGCCCGCGGCGGGCCGGCGGCTGTCGAGCTATCCGCACGAGTTCTCCGGCGGCATGCGCCAGCGGGTGATGATTGCGGGTGCGCTGCTGTGCCGGCCCGAGGTGCTGATCGCCGACGAGCCCACCACCGCGCTGGACGTCACCGTGCAGGCGAGCATCCTGGCCCTGCTGCGCGAGCTGCGGGATGCCTTCGGCACCGCCCTGATCCTGATCACCCACGACCTCGGCGTGGTGGCCGGCAACTGCGACCAGGTCATCGTGATGCAGGACGGCGAGCGCCGGGAGGAAGGCGCCACGGCGGACATCTTCGCCAGTCCCCGCGACCCCTACACCCGCAAGCTGCTGGCGGCGGTGCCGCGGCTCGACGAACGCACGCCGCTGCGCACCGCGCTGGCGGCCGACGGCGCCGATCCGCTGCTGGAGGTGCGGGGCCTGAGCGTGCGCTTCCCGCTGCCACGCCAGCGGCTGCTCGCGCGCCGGGAGTACTTCCGGGCCGTCGAGGATGCGGACCTGACGCTGGCGCCGGCGGAGACCCTGGGCGTGGTCGGCGAGTCCGGCTGCGGTAAGTCGAGCCTGGCGCGGGCCGTGCTGCGGCTGCTGCCGGCCACCGAGGGCACGGTGGCGCTGCTGGGAAGGCCGCTGGACCGGCTGGACCGTGCGCAGATGCGGGCCGTGCGCCGGGATCTGCAGCTGGTGTTCCAGGACCCGCTGGGTTCGCTGGACCCGCGCATGCCCATCGGCGAGATCGTGGCCGAGCCGCTGACCGTGCACGAGCGCGGCCTGCGCCGGGCCGAGCGGCGGGAGCGGGTGGAGGCCATGCTCGAGCGCGTGGGCCTCGGGCCCGAGACCCTGTCCCGCTATCCCCACGAACTCTCCGGCGGCCAGTGCCAGCGGGCCGGTATCGCGCGGGCGCTCATCACCCGGCCGCGGCTCTTGATCTGCGACGAGGCCGTCAGCGCCCTCGACGTCTCGGTGCAGGCCGGCATCATCGACCTGCTGCTGTCGCTGCAGCAGGAGATGGGCCTGGGCATCCTGTTCATCGCCCACGACCTCGCCGTGGTGCGGCGGGTCAGCCATCGGGTGATGGTGATGTATCTCGGCCGGATCGTGGAGCGCAACCGGGCCGGCGAGCTCTACGCGCGGCCCCGCCACCCCTACACCCGAACGCTGCTCGATGCCGTGCCGGTGCCGGACCCCGCCGTGGAGCGCCGCCGGGCGCCGCCGCCGGCGGCCCGGGACCTGCCGGTGCCCTGGAATCCGCCGGCGGGCTGCGCCTACCGCACCCGCTGTCCCTGGGCCGTGGAGCGATGTGCGGCGGAGGAACCGCCGCTGCGCTCAGTGGGGGGCGGCGAGGTCGCCTGTCACCGCGCGGAAGAGCTCGACCTCTCCCTTGCCACGCCCCTTACCAGGCCTGTCACCAAGCCAGGGGAACCGGCAGCGGGAGACCGTTGACGGTCAGCAGGCCGTTGCCGTATTCGGCCTGCATGCGGTAGTCCCCGCCGTCGGGGCGCAGCAGGCCGGCCGCGATCAGCATCTCCAGCTGCTCGGCGGCCTCGGGGGCGATGCTGCGCACCTGCTCCACCACGCTGACCGGGATGCGCAGCTCCACGGTCCCGGTCAGCCGTTCCAGCAGCTCCCGGGCTTCCAGCCGCGGGCCGGTATCGCCGCCGGCGGCCAGGGCGAGGTAGCTCGTCAGCCGCAACTCCCCGTCCGGCAGCGCGATGCCGAGCTTGCGCAGATCGATCACCGGACCTTCCGTCACCAGCCGGGCGAGCGCCGGCTCCATGAGACGGTACGCTTCCCCGGGCGGTATCTGCGAACCCGCGCCCTCGAGCGTCTGGATGGTCTCGGAGAGCGCCGCCAGGCTGGGCTCGTGGAAGTTCTGCACCGCCAGCTCCAGGGTGAGGGAGACCGGGCCCGGGCCGCCGCCCTCGATGCGGCCCACCCGCAGTTCGGTGGTGCCGGAGAGGAGTTCGTCCACCACCTCGCCGTCGGAGGTGAGCCGGATGTCCTGCAGGGTGACGCCCGCGTCGTCTTCGGTGACGGAAACCGAGCCGATGGTCACGGCGGTCGGGCCCACCGGCAGGCCGTTGGCGCTGTAGCGCTGCACGCTGTCGCCCTCGATGTCGGCGATGCGCACGCGCGCGGTGCCGCCGCCGGCTCCGTCCCGGGCCACGAGCTCAAAACCGCCGATGCGCCCGCGGGTGTGGATGCGCCGCCCGTCGGCGCTGATGTCGGCATCGAGGCTCGCCGCCTCCCAGCTGATGCGCCCGTCGGCCTCCGGCAGTTCCCGGGAGCCGGCCTGCAGGCGGAACTCCGCGTGCGTGCTGCCGTCCAGCGCCATGCTCGTCACCAGCCGGCCGGGCAGCGGCACCGCAGCCCGGTCGCTGCCGGCGTCCAGGCTGAACGTGGACACCGCCCGGGACAGCCCCGGCCGGAACGGCGCGTCGGCGCCGCGTGGCAGCGGCCCGTGCTCTATGCGCGTGTCGATCACGATGGCGGGTTCGTCGGCGAACACCTCGCCGCCGGCCAGTTCGCGCAGGGCCTCGGTGGTCCGGGGGTCGGTGATGACGATGCGGTGGCGGCTGTCGCTGGAGAACCAGCGGCGGCGGTATTCCTCGGTCACGATAGCCATGCCGGGCCGGCTGTCCGCGCCTGCATCCAGCCGCTTCTCAAGCGTGCGCTCGGTGAACGAGCCCAGGAACCACGGCGCCGCCAGCAGCACCGCGAAGAGTCCGAGTACGAGGAAGAACAGGAATTTCTTCACGGCCGCTCCGGGCACCACGGGAGGCTGCCGATGCTATCACAGCGCCCGCACGGCCCAGGCGGTGCACCCGGCGCCCGACAGGTGGACGGATATTCGCTAGAAATCGGCGATGACACTCACTACCATAGCGGCCTTGTTCCGACCCTCAGCCAAAACACGGGTATCAGCGTGCTCACACTGACCTTCAAGCGTGCGGCCCTGCTCGCCGCAGCCCTGCTCCCCCTGTCCGTCCCCTTCACCGCCGGCGCCGCAGGCGATGCGGAGCGGGGCGAGGCGCTCGCCTATACCTGCCTCGGCTGCCACGGCATCGAGGGTTACCGCAATGCGTATCCCTCTTTCCGCGTGCCGAAGCTGGGCGGTCAGCACCCGCAGTACATCGTGGCGTCGCTGAAGGCCTACAAGGCCGGCGAGCGGCCCCACGACACCATGAAGGCCCAGGCGAGTTCGCTGTCCGAGCAGGACATGCAGGACATCGCCGCATACTTCGCCACCTGGGGCGAGGCCAACGCCGAGCCGCAGCCGACCGCGCCGGAGGGTGCGCCCGAGAAGCTCTCCACCTGCGTGGCCTGCCACAGCGGCAACGGCATCAGCCAGTCGCCGGAGTGGCCGAACCTGGCCGGGCAGCACGAGAGCTATCTCGCCCACTCGCTGGAACAGTACAAGGACGGCACCCGGGTGAATGCGGTCATGGCGGGCATCGTCACCGCGCTCACGCCGCAGGACATCCGCGCGCTGTCGGAGTATTTCGCCGAGCAGAAGGGCCTGTTCACCACCATCGAGGACTAGACACCGGATGGCGACGGGCCGGGGCGGCTAGCCGGACAGGGAACGGCGAAAATCCCGCGCCTGCCCGCGGATTGCCGCCAGTTCCTCGTCGCTCCAGCGGTCCAGGTTCTTCAGGATCATGTTCATGCGGCCCGTCTGCCGCAGCCGTTCCCGGTTGCGCGCGAGGAAGTCCCAGTACAGCAGCGTGTAGGGGCAGGCGTTCTCGCCGGTGCGCTTGCCCGGGTCGTAACGGCAGCCGCTGCAGTAGTTGCTCATCCGCCGGATGTACGCGCCGCCCGCCGCGTAGGGCTTGGAGCCGACGATGCCGCCGTCCCCGTGCAGGGCCATGCCGAGGGTGTTGGGCAGCTCCACCCACTCCACCGCGTCCACGTAGACGGCGAGGTACCAGTCGCAGACCTCCGACGGCCGCAGCCCCGCGAGCAGGGCGAAGTTGCCGATCACCATCAGCCGCTGGATGTGATGGGCGTAACCGTTCTCCAGCGTGTCGCCGATGCTCTGCGCCAGGCAGTTCATCTGTGTGTCGCCGGTCCAGAAGAAATCCGGCAGCGGCTGCTCGTGGTCGAAGTGGTTCAGCGAGCGATAGCCCGGCATCTCCAGCCAGTAGACCCCGCGGATGAATTCCCGCCAGCCGAGGATCTGGCGGACGAAGCCCTCCACCGCGTTCAGCGGCGCCCGGCCCTCCCGCCAGGCATCCACCGCCGCGTCGATCGCCTCCCGGGGGCCGAGCAGCTTCAGGTTCAGGCTGGACGACAGCAGGGAGTGGTACAGGAACGGCTCGCCCTGCCACATCGCGTCCTGGTAGCGGCCGAACCGCGGCAGGCGGTCGGCGACGAAAGCCGCGAGCGCCTCGCGCGCCTGCCCACGGGTGACCGGCCAGCGGAAATTCTCCGTGCTGCCCGGGTGGTCGGGGAAATGCCGCTCCACGGCGTCCAGCACGTCGCGGGTCACCGCGTCCGGCTCGAAGCCGGCCCGTTCGGGGAGGTCGCCCGGGCCGTCCCGCCCGAAGGCCTCCCGGTTGTCGGCGTCGTAGTTCCACTCGCCGCCCGCCGGCTCGTCGCCCTCCATCAGCACGTCGTGGCGCCGGCGCATGTGCCGGTAGAAATACTCCATCACCAGGCGCTTGCGGCCGTCCGCCCAGGCGGCGAACTCCTCGCGGGTACAGAGGAAATGGCGGTCGGCGAGCCATTCCACGGGCAGCTCGAGCGAGCCGCATACGGTGTCCACCGCATGGCGCACCCGCCACTCGCCGGGCTCGACCGCCACCAGGCGCCGGGGGCGATAGCGCACCGCCGCCGCCTCGATGGCGGCGGACAGGCTCGCCACGCCCTCGTCGATGTCCCGGTAGCAGACCCGCCGGCCGGACTCGCGCAGGCCGGCGGCGTAATGGCGCATGGCCGCGAGGAACACGGCGATGCGGTGCTTGTGGCTGGGCACGGCAGCGGCCTCGCCCGCCGTCTCCGCCATCAGGATTACGTCCCGGGCCGGATCGGCTCCGGCGACGGCGGCATTGTGCTCGTCCAGCTGGTCGCCGAGCACCAGCACCAGGTCCCGGCAGTCTCGCTCCGTCATCGCCTTCTCCCTGCAGCCGGCACCACTCTAACCCGGGTGGCGGCACGGTACAGAGGGCGTAGAATTGGTCAGCGCCTGCGCAAGGAGGCGGATACCCGCCCGGCCGCGGGCCTGCGGCGAGCCGTCGTGCCGCTCCGGCTTTCCGCAGGATTCGTCAGCGAGCATTCCCGGTCATCACCGCACCAGCCACCGACCCACCAGCCATCAACCACCCTTCATCAACCCACCCTTCATCAACCAGGAGCGACCATGGACAGATTCAGGGCCTACCGCATCGACAAGCAGGACGACGGCATCACGGCCGGCTTCGAGGAGATCGGCCTCGACGATCTGGGCGAGGGTGACGTGGTGGTGAAGGTCGGCTGGTCCACCATCAATTACAAGGACGCGCTGGCGGCGACGGGCACGAGCCCCATCCTCCGCCGCTACCCGCTGGTGGGCGGTATCGATCTCGCCGGCGTGGTGGAGAGCTCGGACGACGAGCGCTTCCCGGTCGGCACTGCGGTGCTGGTGAACGGCTGCGGCCTCGGCGAGAGCCACGACGGCGGCTACGCCGAATACGCCCGGGTGAAAGGCGACTGGGTGGTGCCCGTCCCCGAGGGCATGGACGCCCGGGAAGCCATGATGATCGGCACCGCGGGCTACACCGCGGCGCTGGCCATCCACCGCATGGAGCAGAACGGCCAGGCGCCGGAGAACGGGCCGGTGGCGGTGACCGGCGCCACCGGCGGCGTGGGCAGCCTCGCCATCGACATGCTGGCGGGCCGCGGCTACGAGGTGGCGGCGGTCACGGGCAAGGGCGACGAACGCGGCTATCTCGAGTCCATCGGCGCCGCCGAGGTGCTGGTGCGCGACGACATCGACCTGGGCAAGCGCCCGCTGGAGAAGGCCCGCTGGGCCGGCGCGGTCGACAGCCTGGGGGGAGAGGTGCTGACCTGGCTCACCCGCACCGCCGACTACGGCGCGAACATCGCCAGCATCGGCCTCGCCGCCAGCCCGAAGCTGGAGACCACCGTGCTGCCGTTCATCCTGCGTGCCGTCTGCCTGCTCGGCATCAACTCCGTGGACACGCCGCGGCCCCTGAGGCTCGACGTGTGGAAGCGCATCGGCACGGATCTGAAGCCCCGTCACCTGCACGACATCGGCCACCGGGAGATCGCCTTCGAGGATCTGCCCGGCGTTTTCGACGACTACATCGCCGGCCGGGTGACGGGCCGCACGATCGTACGCATCGGGAGCGCGTAGTCCCCAAATAGTCCAATTGGTCTATTTGGGAAAGGGCTCGGCGCTGGTTTAGAATCGCCGCCCCGCCCGGGACCCCGGGATCGATCGGAAGCACTGGAGAATTCGGGATGCAGAAGGAATCGGCCGGCGCCAGGTTCTGGCAGGCGCTGGAGGATGAGCGGCCCCTGCAGGTGGTCGGCACCATCAATGCCTACAGCGCCCTGCTGGCCGGCGAGGCCGGCTTCCGTGCCATCTACCTGTCCGGCGCCGGCGTGGCCAACGCCTCCTTCGGCCTGCCGGATCTCGCCATGACCACCCTGAACGACGTGTGCGAGGACGTGCGCCGGATCAGCTATGCGAGCGACCTGCCGCTGCTGGTGGACGCCGACACGGGCTGGGGCAGCGCCTTCATGATTGGCCGCACCATTCGCGAACTGATCCGGGCCGGCGCCGCCGGTTGCCACATCGAGGACCAGGTGGCGGCGAAGCGCTGCGGTCACCGGCCGGGCAAGGCCCTGGTGGAGGCCGGCGAGATGGTGGACCGCATCAAGGCCGCCGTGGACGGGCGCACCGACGATCGCTTCGCGATCATGGCCCGCACCGACGCCCACGCCGTGGAAGGACAGCAGGCCGCGCTGGACCGGGCCGCGCAGTACGTGGAGGCCGGCGCTGACATGATCTTCGCCGAGGCGCTGACCACCCTCGACGAGTATCGCCAGTTCACCGCCGCCATCGACGTGCCGGTGCTGGCCAACATGACCGAATTCGGCAAGACGCCGCTGTTCACCACGGACGAGCTCGGGGAGGCCGGCGTGGCGATGGCGCTGTACCCGCTCTCTGCCTTCCGGGCCATGAGCGCGGCCGCCATGCACGTCTACCGCACCCTGCGCTCGAAGGGCACCCAGGAGCCGGCAGTGGAGCGCATGCAGACCCGGGCGGAACTCTACGACGTGCTCGGCTACCACGAGTACGAGGAAAAACTCGACGAGCTGTTCGCCGAGAGCGGGCTCGCGAAGAAATGACGCGCCCGCCGTTACGGGAACGACGACACAACGATACGGGGACCGAAGACTATGGCAGCTAACAAGAAGACCGGCGGTCTCGCCGGTGTGGTGGCGGGCAAGACGGCACTCTGCACGGTGGGCAAGGAAGGCGCCGGTCTCACCTACCGCGGCTACGACATCTACGACCTCGCCGACAACGCGAACTTCGAGGAGGTCGCGCATCTACTGATGCACGGCAAGCTGCCGAACCGCAGCGAGCTGGATGCCTACGTGAAGAAGCTGCGCGGCCTGCGCGGCCTGGCCGACGAGCTGAAGACGGTTCTGGAGATGATCCCCGGCAGCGCCCATCCCATGGACGTGCTGCGCACCGGCGTGTCGATGCTCGGCAATCTGGAGCCCGAGGGCGATGTGTCCAACCAGGCGGACGTGGCCGACCGGCTGGTCGCCGTACTGCCCTCGATCCTGCTGTACTGGCACCGCTTCCACGCCGACGGCGTGAAGATCGATACCGAGACCGACGACGACAGCGTGGCCGGCCACTTCCTGCACCTGCTGCACGGCAAGCCGCCGAGCGAACTGCACAGGAAGACGCTGGATACCTCGCTGATCCTCTATGCCGAGCACGAATTCAACGCGTCCACGTTCACGGCCCGGGTCATCACGGCCACGCTGTCGGATTTCCACAGCGCGGTCACGGGCGCCATCGGCGCGCTGCGCGGCCCGCTGCACGGCGGCGCCAACGAGGCGGCCATGGAGCTGATCGAGAAGTTCTCCTCGCCGGAGGAGGCCACCGCCGGCATCAAGCAGATGCTGGAGCGCAAGGACAAGATCATGGGTTTCGGCCACCGCGTGTACACCGAGTCCGACCCGCGCAACACGGTGAACAAGAAGATGTCGAAGCGCCTCTCCGAGGAGACCGGCGACACCCATCTCTACGCCGTGTCCGAGGCCATCGAGAAGGTCATGTGGGACGAGAAGCGGCTGTTCGCCAACGCCGACTTCTTCTCCGCGAGCGCCTATCACTTCATGGGCATCCCCACCTATCTGTTCACCCCCATCTTCGTGTGCTCGCGCATCACGGGCTGGGCCGCCCACATCATGGAGCAGCGCGCCGACAACAAGCTGATCCGGCCGGGCGCCGACTACGTGGGCCCCGATCTGCGGCCGTTCACGCCCATCGACGAGAGAGACTGACAGGAGACCTCCATGTCCGCCGATATCCGCTCCGCCAAGCGGCCTGATCCCGATCGGGTCCTGGTCGACATCGCCGATTACGTCACCGGCTACGAGATCGACAGCGATGCCGCCTACGAGACCGCCCACTACTGCCTGCTGGATACGCTGGCCTGCGGCTTCCAGGCGCTGGACTATCCCGCCTGCACCAAGCTGCTGGGCCCGGTCGTCCCGGGCGCGACCCTCAAGGGGGGCGCCCGCGTGCCCGGCACCGATTACGAGCTGGACCCGGTGCAGGCCGCCTTCAACATCGGCGCCATGATCCGTTGGCTGGACTTCAACGACACCTGGCTGGCGGCCGAGTGGGGCCATCCGTCGGACAAC
Organism: Lentisalinibacter orientalis; assembly: GCF_040706535.1. NCBI lineage: Bacteria > Pseudomonadati > Pseudomonadota > Gammaproteobacteria > Woeseiales > Woeseiaceae > Lentisalinibacter > Lentisalinibacter orientalis. Next base: position 638,389 of record NZ_JAPDRJ010000001.1, on the reverse strand, counting down.
CTGGGCGGCATCCTCGCCACGGCCGATTACCTCAGCCGCCAGGCGCGCAAGGACGGCAGGAAGCCGCTCGTGATGCGCGACGTGCTGACGGCCATGATCAAGGCCCACGAGATCCAGGGCGTGCTGGCGCTGGAGAACAGCTTCAACCGGGTGGGCCTGGACCACGTGCTGCTGGTGCGCATCGCCTCCACCGGGGTGGTGACGAAGATGCTCGGCGGCGACCGCGAGCAGGTCATCAACGCGGTCTCCAACGCCTGGATCGACGGCGGCGCGCTGCGCACCTACCGCCACGCCCCGAACACCGGCTCGCGCAAGAGCTGGGCCGCGGGCGATGCCACCAGCCGGGCCGTGCGCCACGCGCTGATCGCGCTCACGGGCGAGATGGGCTATCCCTCCGCCCTGTCGGCGAAGACCTGGGGCTTCTACGACGTGCTGTTCAAGGGCAAGGAGTTCACCTTCCCCCAGGGCTACGGCAGCTACGTCATGGAGAACGTGCTGTTCAAGATCTCCTACCCGGCCGAGTTCCACGCCCAGACGGCGGTGGAGGCCGGCATGAAGCTGCACGAGGAGGTCAGGGACCGGGTCGACGAGGTCGAGCGGATCGTGATCGAGACCCAGGAGCCGGGCGTGCGCATCATCGACAAGACCGGCCCTCTCGACAACCCGGCCGACCGGGACCACTGCATCCAGTACATGACCGCCATCCCGCTGATCTTCGGCCGGCTCACCGCGGCCGACTACGAGGACGACGTGGCAGGCGACCCGCGGGTGGACGCGCTGCGCGATGTGATGGTGGTCACCGAGAACGAGCAGTTCACCAAGGACTACTACGACCCGGACAAGCGCTACATCGGCAACGCCGTGCAGGTGTTCTTCAAGGACGGCTCGAAGACGGAGCGGGTGGAGGTGGAATACCCCATCGGTCACCGCAAGCGCCGGGAGGAGGGCATCCCGGTGCTGATGCAGAAGTTCCGCAAGAGCCTGCAGAAGAAGCTCGCCGGCGACCAGTGGAAACAGCTTTCCGAACTCTCCGCCGACAAGGACAAGCTGGCCGCCACCCCGGTCGACGAGTTCGTCGCCCTGCTGGTGAAATAAAATGTAGGAGGGCCTTCAGGCCCGATCCTCTGCCAGGTCGGGCCTGAAGGCCCTCCTACGTGCCCATTACGGGATCGGGGCTGAAGCCCCTCCTACATGCGGTTGACTTGTCTCGTTGCGCGGCCGGACAATGTTTCGGAACGCGCGCAGGATGCTGCCCGCACACACGACTGCTTCGAGTATTCAGGGAGAATCCTAATGAGCAGGACCATCGCAGTCTTTACCGCCACATTCATCGCTCTCTTCGGCACCGCCCAGGCGCTGGCCGGAGACAACGTCGGTGAGGTCTATATCACGCCGTCCATCGTCTACATGGACGACGACGCCGCCCGCAACGTCGACGACGGCGTCATCGGCGGCCAGCTGGCCATCGGCTATGCCTTGAACCGGTTCTTCAACATCGAGGGCTTCATCAACGTGGGCCAGCTCGACGGCGCGCAGGACTTCGATCAGTACGAGGTCGGCGCCAACCTGCTCGGCGTGTTCAACCGCGAGGGCATATTCTCGCCCTACCTGCTGGCGGGCATCAGCCAGACCGATACGGATGAGCCCCTGGGCGGCAGCAACAACGAGGCGGCCTCCAGCATCGGCGCCGGCTTCATGCTGGACCTGGGCAACACGCCCGCCACGCTGCGGGCCGAATGGCGCTACCGCACCGAGCTGGCCGGCTACGAGTTCGAGGACCAGATCGCCACCCTCGGCATCCAGTTCCCGCTGGCCGGCGGCAAGCCCCGCGTGGTGGATACCGACGGCGACGGCGTCCCCGACGATGCCGATCGCTGCCCCGGCACGCCCATCGGCACGCCCGTCGACCGGTTCGGCTGCGAGCTCGACTCCGACGGCGACGGCGTGGTGGACAGTGTCGACGAATGCCCGAACACCACCCCCGGTGCCGCCGTCGACGCGCGCGGCTGCGAGCGGGACAGCGACGGCGACGGCGTCGTCGACAGCCGCGACCAGTGCCCGGGCACGCCGGCAGGCGCCCCCGTGGACGAGGTCGGCTGCGAACTCGATTCCGACGGCGACGGCGTGGTCGACCGCCTCGACGAGTGCCCGAACACCGCAGCCGGCGTGCCGGTGGACACCCGCGGCTGCGAGATCAAAGACGTCATTCGGCTGCAGGGAGTCCAGTTCGAGCTGAATTCCGACCGGCTGCGGCCGGGCGCCGAGAACGTGCTCGACGACGCGGCCGAGACGCTGAAGCGCAACCCGGGTCTCGAGGTGGAGGTCGCCGGCCACACCGACAGCCAGGGCGCGGCGGCATACAACCAGGGCCTGTCCGAGCGCCGCGCGCGCACGGTGATGGACTACCTGATCGGCCGCGGCGTGGACGAGGACATGCTGAGCTATCGCGGCTACGGCGAGTCCCAGCCCATCGCGGACAACGCGACGGCAGCGGGCCGCGCCGAGAACCGCCGCGTGGAGCTGCGGATTCTCGACCGCTGAGGGTGACAATGGGTGGCGGGCGGGCCCGAGGCTCGCCCGCCCACCCCCGCTGTAGGAGGGCCTTCAGGCCCGATGGGATTCTCTTGGTGTAGGCCCGCCCCAGCCGCTGACGGGCCCGTAGCCGTGAGGTCTGGCACCCATTAGTTACCGCATCTGACTGGCAGCTCCTGCACGCGACCGCGAGCATGGCCGTCATGCGGGGATATCCATCGCCGCGACCTTTTGTCGGGAGCAAGATGGATACCCCCGCAGGGCGGCCACAATAGAACGAGTTAGCCGTCTGCCAGGCTCGTGCTGCGGGTGATCGTCTCCCACTTGTGCTGGCCGCCGCGCCACCAGCGGAACAGGCCCTGCAGCCGCCATAGGGCGTTCAGCTGGCGGTAGCCGAAGTTCTCCAGCACGGCCACCAGGTACAGCAGCAGCAGGTCCCGGGTGCGCGGGTACATGTGGAAGGAGAGTTCCTCCAGCATGATGGCGCTGGTGGACAGCAGAATGCCCAGCCCGATGGCCAGCGCCAGGAAGATGGCGGCCTCTGGCCAGGCCAGCCAGCCCATTAACGCGCTGATGATGATGAATGCGTAGCCGGTCACCTCGATGATGGGGCCGAACAGCTCGAAGATCAGGTAGAAGGGGATCGCGAGCCAGGACACGGCGCCGCCGCGCGGGTTGAAGATCAGCGAGCGGTTCAGGAACAGGCACTGGCCGAGGCCATGCTGCCAGCGCACCCGCTGGCTCTTGAGATCCTTCAGCGTCTCCGGCGCGTCGGTCCAGCACACCGGGTCGGGGATGAAGGTGATGCGGTAGGGCCGGCGCTTCTCCTTCATCAGGCGGTGCAGCCGCACGATGATCTCCATGTCCTCGCCCACGGCCTTCGGGTTGAAGCCGCCCGCTTCCACCAGGGTCTCCTTGTGGAAGACGCCGAAGGCGCCCGAGACGATCAGCAGCGCGTTCAGCGGCGACCAGCCCATGCGGCCGAACAGGAACGCGCGCAGGTATTCCACCACCTGGACCAGCGCCAGCGGATTGCGCGGCAGGCCCACCTTCTCCAGGAAGCCCTGGCGCACGGTGCAGCCGTTGGCGATGCGCACCGTGCCGCCCACGGCCACCGTCCGCGAGTCCTCCAGGAACGGGCGCACCACTCGGCGCAGGCTGTCGGTCTGCAGGATGGAGTCGGCGTCGACGACGCACACCAGCGGATAGCGGCAGGCGTTGACGCCGGCGTTGATGGCGTCGGCCTTGCTGCCACCGTTCTCCTTGTCCACCACCCGGAGGTTGCGGTAGCGCGCCGAGCGGTAGATGCTCCGCACCGGCTGGCAGTCGATGCGCGCGCGGTAGGCCTCCGGGAACGGCTGCAGGCCGAAGCCCTCGATGAGCTTCTCCAGCGTGTCGTCGCTGGAGCCGTCGTTCACCACCACCAGCTCGAAGTCCGGATACTCCAGCTGCAGCAGCGCCTTCACCGAGGTGATGATGGAGGCCGACTCGTTGTAGGCAGGCACCACCACGCTGATGGGGATGTCGAGGGCGGAGAAGACGCCCTCCGCCTCGAACTGGTCCGCCGTCTGCAGGTAGCGGCGGATGCCCATCGTCGCGATGACGTTCTGGGCCAGGTAGCCCACGTTGATGCCCACGAAGTAGACCAGGAAGATCCACTGGGCACCCAGGACGACGTCGGCGACGGTCATGCCAGGCCCCGCTCGGCCATGGCCTGCTCCAGCATGTCCCGGGCATAGCGGTCGGCCTGACGCTCGCGCAGGTCGCGCAGCGCGTTCGGGCCCAGGAACGGCAGACGCACCAGAGCCTGCGCGGCGCGGTAGCGCACCCACCACTCCGGATCGTCCAGCAGCGAGGCGAGCAGCGAGACGTGCTCCATCTGGCCCACGCGCCCCAGCACCTTGGCCACCTGCATGCGCACGTACCAGGCCTCGTGCCGCGCGAGGCTCGGCAGCCGCGGCACGCCCGCATGGCCGCTCACCTGCTTCAGCGCCGCCGTCAGCACGCCGGGATGATTGGTGGTGCGGATCAGTTCGTCGCACAGGGCGTCCACGATCTCGGCTTCGGCCAGCGGGCCGAACTGCAGCAGGTAGATCTTCTCGTCCTCGTCGCCGGAGCGGATCGCCCGGTACAGCGGTTCGCTGACCAGTTCGCTGCCGGCCTTGCGCAGGATCCGCGACACCCGCGTGCGCGGCCAGTCACGGCGTTGCGGAATCATCGGCACGAGCAACTCCACGGCCCGTGCCGGGTCGATCTCCGCCAGCGCCACGGCGGCGGTGACGGACAGGGCCGTGTTGGGGCTCGCCACCAGCGCGGCGATCGCGCCCCAGCTGTCCGCGTCGCGCAGATGCCCGAGGGTCTGCACGCCGAGCAGGCGGGCGCTGAGCCTGCGGCTGCGCAGGAGCTCCCGGGCGATGCGGGCGAAGCCCAGCCGGTCCGCAAGGATGATCAGATTATCCGCCGCGCTGCCCTCGACGGTGTCCCGGGCCCGGTTCCACTCCTCGAGCAGATCGGTGCGCTGATAACGCCGCACCCGGGGCAGAAGCTCGTTCTCGGCGTTCCGGCGGGAGAGTATCGCGTTGGCGAAGATGCCGCGCCAGCGCGACACGAGGTGGCGCCGACGACGGGCGCCCGTGACCGTCGCGAAGCGCAGGCCGAGCGTGTACACGAACAGCACGACCGTGGCGACGGCGGCCGCCACCGTGGACCACAGCGCCGCCCTGACCTCGGTGTCATAGGCCGTATCGAACAGCCAGGCCAGCATAGCGCCTCCGGTAGATGTCTCCCTGCGCATGGGTGCCGAGCCACCAGTCGAGCGTGATCCTCGGCGTGAGGGCGTGGCGGCCGGTCAGCGTGAGGCTGTCGACGTCCGTCTCCAGGATCTGTCCGGGGGCGATGACCTCGGCCTCCTCGCCCGTCGCGGCCACCAGCCCGAACGACAGCCCCGCCCGCGGGTACCAGCCGAGCGACACGACGTGGGACAGCGAGGTGGTGGCCCCGTGCAGCCGCGAGGCGTTCAGGGTGTAGGCGGCCCGGTAGTCGCCGAAGTAGCGCTCCGCCTCGGCGGACCAGGTGCTCACGGTCGTCGTCTCGTAGCGGCGATGGCGGAAAGCGCCGGCCGCGTTCCAGCCGTCGCCGAGCGTTCTCAGCACGCGGCCGTAGTACCCGGTATCCGGCAGGAAGTCGGCGTCGCCGCCCAGCGCCAGCTCGGCCTGCAGCGTCCAGTCCTCGCCGGCCTGCCATACGCCACCCAGGCCGAGCTCGGTGTCCGAGCGGTCGTAGCGTTCGTAGTGGCCAAGGCTCACGTGATAGTCGCCGCTTGCGGCGGTCTCGCCGTCCAGTCGCAGGAACTGCTGCTGCCAGCCCGGCAGACCGTTGGTGAGATCGTCGTAGCCCGCGCCCGCGGTCAGGAAGTAACCCGTCGCCGCGTCCGCGGCGCCCGGGTTATCGTCCTCTGCGAGTCGCTGCTCCAGCCGCCGCACCGCCTCGTACTCCGGCGCCAGCCGGACCGCCCGCCGCACGGCCTCCTGGGCCTCGGCATCGCGCCCGAGCTGCTCCAGCGCCAGTGCGCGGCCGTACACGTAGTCGACGTTGTCGGGATAGGCGTCCAGCAGGGCGTCGTATTCGCGCAGCGCGCCTTCCGGGTCTCCCGACCAGCGCAGCACCTGGGCGAGGCGGAAGCGCAGCGCGGGGTCGCCCGGGTGCTCGGCCAGCGCGTCCCGCAGCAACGCGCGGGCCGCGGGCCAGTCCCGCTCGTCGATGGCGGCGTCGGCGACGCTGGCCGGGTCGGCACTGGCGGCCGCTGCGGGTCCGGCCGCGGCCAGCACGGCCAGCAGCCCCACCCGGACCATGCGCAGGATGGCCCGGCTCATGCCGTCAGCCTCTCGCGGGTGGCGATCAGCCGCCGGATGCGGGCCAGCAGCTCCTGGGGCCGGAACGGTTTGGTGACGTAATCGTTCGCGCCCTGGTCCAGCGCCCGGGTCACGTCCATCTCCAGCACCTTGCCCGAGAGCACGAGGATGGGGACGTCCCGCCAGTCGGGGTCCTCGCGGGCATCCAGGATGATCTGGTAGCCGGAGACGTAAGGCAGCATCAGGTCCAGCACGATCACGTCCACCGGCGGCACGTTGCGCATGACCTCCTGGGCGTCGCGCCCGTTCGGCGCCACCAGTACCTCGTAGCCCGAGCGGTGCAGCAGGAATTCGAGCATATAGGCGGTGTGCTCGTTGTCCTCGACCACGAGGACACGACGCGCCGGTCGGACACTGGGCTCGGGATTCTTGCTCAAGGCGGCCTGCAGGAGGGTTTCACATAATCAATGTGGGAAGTGTAGGCATCGTGGGTTTTTACGGCGTGATCTGTGTCGCAGAACGCCTTTCCGCCGCGCGCCACGCGGGCCGCCGCCCCGGCCCGCCAGCCGCTATAATCCCCGCCCCCCACGGTTGGTGCGAAGGGACTATGGCGGAGAAAAAGGCGACCGGGCCGGCAGCGGCGAAACCGCAACAGGCCGAACTCGAAGAGGCAATCAGTCGCGGCGCGGCCGCCCTCGGCCAGGCGCTGCCGGCGGCGGCGGCCGCAAGGCTCGCCCGGCTGCTGCTCCTGCTGGCGAAGTGGTCGCGGGCCTACAACCTCACCGCCGTGCGCCGGCCCGGGGACATGGTGACCGAGCACGTGCTCGATGCGCTCAGCATCCGTCCCTGGCTGGACGGCCAGCGCATCGCCGACGTGGGCACCGGCGCGGGGCTGCCCGGGCTGGTGCTGGCGATAGCGGAGCCCGCGCGCCGGTTCACGCTGCTGGACGCCAGTGGCAAGAAGCTGCGCTTCGTGCGCCACGCGGTAGCGGAGCTCGGGCTCGCCAACGTGGAGGTGGTCCAGGCCCGCGTGGAAGACTATGCGCCGGAGGCCGGCTTTGATACCGTGCTTTGCAGAGCGTTCGCGCCGCTGCCACGGTTCGTCGAGTCGAGCGCCCACCTCATCACCGGACACGGCAAGCTCCTGGCGCAGAAGGGCCTCTCGCCCGACGGCGAACTGGGCGCGTTGCCGCCGGGCTGGGCGGCGGAATCGGAACCGGTGACGGTGCCCGGTCTCGCCAAGACCCGGCACGTGGTCAGCCTGAGAAGAACTGAGAAGGCGGCATGACGAGAATCATCGCGGTAGCGAATCAGAAGGGCGGCGTCGGCAAGACGACCACGGCCGTGAATCTGGCGGCCTCGCTGGCGGCCACCCATCGGCGCGTGCTGCTGGTGGACATGGACCCCCAGGGCAACGCCACCATGGGCTGCGGCGTCAACAAGATGGAGCTGGAGGCCAGCACCTGCGACGTGCTGCTGGGCGAGGCGAGCGCCGCGGACACCATCGTCTCCGTCCCCACCGGCAACTTCGCGCTGCTGCCCGGCAACGAGGACCTCACCCTGGCCGAGGTGCAGCTGCTGCAGGAGATCGGCCGGGAGATGAAGCTCGCGAAGGCGCTGGAACCCGTGGCCGGGCTCTACGACTTCGTGCTGATCGACTGCCCGCCGTCGATCAACATGCTCACCATCAACGCGCTGACCGCCGCCGACGGCGTGCTGATCCCCATGCAGTGCGAGTACTACGCGCTGGAGGGCCTGAGCGCCCTGCTGAACACGGTCGAGCAGATCCGTGACAGCGTGAACTCCCGGCTGGAGATGCACGGGCTGCTGCGCACCATGTTCGACCCGCGCAACAACCTGGCCAACGAGGTCTCGGCCCAGCTCATCGAGCATTTCGGCGACAAGGTCTACCGCACCGTGATCCCGCGCAACGTGCGCCTGGCCGAGGCGCCGAGCTACGGACTGCCCGTGCTCTACCACGACAAGTACTCCCGGGGCGCGCTGGCGTACCTGGCGCTGGCCGGCGAGATCCTGCGCCGGGAGGGCGAGCCGATACCGCGGGTGCGCACGGCCTGACGCGACGGCGGCCGCGGGCGAACCTGCTACAATTCCGCTCCCCGCCCCGCGGGCGCGAGGGCGGCGCCGCGGCCGCGGCAGGCGAGACGAGAGAATCCGCGAGACCCCACATGGTGACCAAGAAGAAGAGGCTGGGACGAGGACTGGATGCGCTGCTGTCCCAGTCGTCCGCGCGTGCCGCCGAGAGCGGCGAGCGGCCGGCCGCCGGCGAATCCGACACGCTGCGCGAGGTGCCGGTGGATCTCCTGCAGCGCGGCCGCTACCAGCCGCGCACCGACATGCGCCAGGAGTCGCTGGAGGATCTGGCCGATTCCATCCGTGCCCAGGGGGTGGTGCAGCCGATCGTGGTGCGGCCCCTGGATACGACGGGGGATACGACGGGGGGTACGACGGGGGCTTCCACCGGCGGCGGCCGCGGCGAGACCCGCTACGAGATCGTGGCCGGCGAAAGGCGCTGGCGTGCGGCCCAGCTCGCCGGCCTGGACACCATCCCGGCCGTGGTCCGGCAGATCCCGGACGAGGCGGCCGTGGCCATGGCCCTCATCGAGAACATCCAGCGCGAGGACCTCAATCCGCTGGAAGAGGCCATGGCGCTGTCGCGCCTGATCGCCGAATTCGACATGACCCACCAGCAGGCCGCCGAGGCTGTGGGCCGCTCCCGCGCCGCGGTGAGCAACCTGCTGCGGCTGCTGGAGCTCGGCGAGGAAGTGAAGAAGCTGGTGGAGGCCCGGCAGCTGGAGATGGGCCACGCCCGCGCGCTGCTGGCGCTCACCGACCCGGCCGCGCAGCTGGAGGCCGCCCGGCGGGTGGCGAAGGGCCAGCTCTCGGTGCGGGCCACGGAACAGCTGGTGCAGAAGCTCAACGCGCCGGGGAAGAAGCCGTCAGCGGGCAAGTCGAAGAAGGCGGTGGACCCGGATATCCGCCGGCTGGAGTCCGAAGTGGCGGAGCGCCTCGGTGCCCGGGTGGAACTCGAGCACGCCGCCGGCGGCAAGGGCCGGCTGGTGATCCGCTACAACAGTCTCGACGAGCTCGAGGGCATCCTCGAGCACATTCGCTGAGTCCGGGGCCGACTTCTTTCGGGCCTGACTCCGGGCCTGACTCCGGGCCTGACTCCGGGCTGACTCTCAGGCGGCCGACGCCGCCACCGCCGGATAGCAGCTGCGGATGATCTCCGGCATGACCGCCGCCGAGATCAGGAAGCCCTGCATCTTGTCGCAGCGGATCTCGCGCAGGAAGGCCAGCGTCTCCTCGTCCTCCACGCCCTCGGCGCACACCGTGATGCCGGAGCTGTGGGCCAGCCCGGTGATGGCCGCCAGGGCTTTGCGGGACATCTCGTTGGCCCGGGCGTGGGCCAGCATGCTGGCGTCGATCTTGATCTCGTCGAACTCCAGTGCGCCGAACGCCTTCAGCGAGGAGGCCGCCGCGCCGAAGTCGTCCAGCGAGATGCGGAAACCCTGCTGCCGGAGCGCCGAGACCACCCGCCGCCCGGCGAAATCCGGGTCCACCACGGCCGATTCGGCGATCTCCAGCGTGACGTCGCCGCAGACGAGCCCGTACTGCTCGACGATCTGGGCGTAACGCCAGGGCAGCGCCGGGTCGGCGAGCGCCACCGGCGCCAGGTTGATGCAGCCCTTCAGCGCCAGGCCCCGCTCGCGCCACTTGCGCAGGTTCCTCAGCATGTGCCTCAGCACCAGCTCGTCCAGCTCGGCGATGCGGCCCAGTCGTTCGGCGGCGGGCAGGAAAGCTCCGGGCCCCAGCAGGCCGTGCTCCGGGTGGCGCCAGCGGATCAGCGCCTCGGCCTCCGTCGTGCGCCACTCGCCGGTCTCGCCGACCCGCTCCACCTTGGGCTGGAACTGCACCACGAACTCGCGCCGGACCACCGCCGCCTCCAGCGCCTCCGCCGTGATCCGGGGCCCTCGCGTCCCGCCTGTGTCTGCCATTGATTACCTCCGGGGTCATTGCGGCGCGTCCTTCGGCCCCGCAGACTCAATGTCGAGGATCGACTATACGGCCGCGGCGCGAGGGTTCTGTGCGCCAGTTCGCAGACCGCCGCGCCGCGCCGGGCCGCCCCGGCAGGGGCCGGCGGGCGATGTTGCGCAGCAGCAGGACGCTATCTATAATGCTCAGGTTTGCACAGGATCGTTTCCAAAGACCTGTCCACGCCACATACCCAGGGGTTAGTGGCGTTTTTATTGTCGGCGTCATCCAGAAACGAGGGCCGCTCCGCGTGAGCGCCCCCGGCGGTGGTCGCGATCCTCGGCACCTCGTGCTGAAGATCCTGCTGGCACAGACAGGGCTGACGCTGTTCCTGACCGCGGCGGTCTGGATCGGTTACGGGACGGTCCCGGGCTATTCGCTGCTGATCGGCGGCCTGATCTGCATTCTGCCGAATGCGTTCCTGGCCGCTCGGATTCTGAAAGCGGATCTCGAAGGGCTCATGCGCGGCGCGTGGCTCGGCGAGATCGGCAAGTTCGCACTGACCGTGCTCCTGTTCGGCGTGGTCTTTGCGCTGGTGAGGCCGCTCTCCTATGTCGCGGTACTCGCCGGATTCATACTGGCACAACTGGTGATTCTGATTGCGCCCGTGCTCGAGGGCGGCGCGAGCAAGACACATTCTGACGGATAGAGAGCGGTATGGCAGGCGAAGGCACCTCCCCGGCGGACAGAACCGCGAGTGAATACATCTCGCATCATCTGCAGAACCTGCAGGTGTGCCGGGTGGACGACGAGTGGGTCTGGAACAAGTGCGGTGGCACTTTCATGGCCATCAACGTCGACTCCATCGTGGTCGCCGTGATCCTCGGCCTCGCCTTCATCTGGCTGTTCCGCAAGGTGGCCAGCGCCGCCACCAGCGGCGTGCCCGGAAAGCTGCAGGCTTTCATCGAGCTCATCGTCGACTTCGTGGACGGCTCCGTGAAGGACGCCTTCCATGGCAAGAGCAACCTGATCGCGCCACTGGCCCTGACCGTATTCATCTGGGTCTTCCTGATGAACCTCATGGACCTGGTGCCGGTGGACTGGCTGCCGTACTCGGCCGAGCTGATCGGCATCCCGTATCTGAAGGTGGTGCCCACCACCGACGTGAACGTGACCTTCGGCCTGTCGCTGTCGGTGTTCGCCCTGATCGTGTTCTACAGCATCAAGGTCAAGGGCATCGGCGGGTTCATCGGCGAGCTGACGCTGCATCCGATCAAGCCGCCGTCGAAGGGCCTGGGCCTCATCGCCGCGCCGTTCATCATCGCGTTCAACTTCATTCTGGAGGGCGTGTCGCTGCTGGCCAAGCCGCTCTCGCTCTCGCTGCGACTCTTCGGCAACCTCTACGCCGGCGAGCTGATATTCATCCTCATCGCGCTGGTCGGGCTGTGGCAGCTGCCGCTGCACTTCGCCTGGGCGGTGTTCCATATCCTCGTGATCATCCTGCAGGCCTTCATCTTCATGATGCTCACGATCGTTTACCTGAGCCTTGCTCACGAGCACCACTGATTCTGTATTGACGATTTAACTGTTCCTTTCAACTGACCTGATCCTGAGACGGAGAAACTGATGGACTTTGTAATTGGCATGACGGCGATTGCGGTGGCAATCATGATCGGCTTCGGCGCCATCGGCGTCGCCATCGGCATGGGCCTGCTCGGCGGCCGCTTCCTCGAGAGCTCTGCCCGCCAGCCGGAACTGGCACCGATGCTGCAGACGAAGATGTTCCTGGTGGTCGCCCTGCTCGACGCCGTCGCGATGATCGGCGTGGGCGTCGCGCTCCTGTTCGCCTTCGCGAATCCCTTCGTCGGTCAGCTGCAGGCGACCCTCGGCTGAGCATCCGGCCTTTGCCGGGCCGTGTGCAGGCGAGTGCCTGCATGACCAGCGGCCCACAGCCGGCATGCCCAGGAAAGATTGAGGAGATACGCAGGTGAATATCAACCTGACACTGATCGGCCAGTCCATCGCGTTCCTGTTCTTCGTGTGGTTCTGCATGAAGTTCATCTGGCCGCACCTCATGAACGCCATCGAGGAACGGCAGAAGACCATCGCCGACGGCCTCGCGGCGGCCGAGCGCGGTCAGCAGAGTCTCGAGACGGCCCAGGCGAAGGTCGACGAGCTCGTGCGTGAGGCTCGGGAACGGGCCCAGGAGATCGTGGATCAGGCGAACGCGCGGGCCAACCAGATCGTCGCCGAAGGCAAGGCAGAGGGCGAGCGCGAGCGCGAGCGTCAGCTGGCGGCCGCGCGCGCGGAGATCCAGCAGGAGACCCACAAGGCGCGGGAGGAACTCCGCGGCCAGGTCTCGGCCATTGCCGTGGCCAGCGCCGAGAAGATCCTGCAGCGCGAGATCGACAGCGCCAGCCACGAAGACATCCTGAACAAGCTGGCCTCCCAGCTGTAGGGGCAGACGATGGCGGACAAGCACACCCTGGCAAGACCCTACGCCGACGCGCTGTTCGACCTGGCGCGACAGGACGGAACGCTGGACGAGTGGTCCTCCGCGCTCGGCGTGGCGGCGACCGTCGCCGCCGACGATCGCGTGGCCGGGGTGATGCACGACCCGCGCTATTCCGATACGCAGCGGATCGAGTTCCTGACCGGCCTGTTCGCCGAGGTGCCCGGGGCGAAGATGCTCGCGGGCGGCGAGACGAAGGGCACGAACCTGCTCCGGCTGCTGGTGGATTACGACCGCATCGAGGTGCTGCCGGAGATCGCCGGCCACTTCGACGAGCTGAAGGCGGAACTGGAGAACACCATCGAGGTGACCGTGACCGCCGCCTCGCCGCTCACCGACGAGCTGTCGGCGCGCATCCGCAAGGCGCTCGAGGAGAAACTGGGCCGGGAGGTGACACTCTCCACGGCGGTGGACGAAGAACTCATCGGCGGTGCCGTGATACGCGCCGGCGACTTTGTCATTGATGGCTCGATACGTTCGCGGCTTACGAAGCTCGCCAACGTACTGGGCAGCTAAGAGGAACGAGACATGGCACTCAAGGCTTCTGAAATCAGTGAACTGATTAAAGAGCGCATACAGAATTTCGAGTCCGCCGCCGAGGCGCGCGACGTCGGCACGGTCATCGGCCTGAACGACGGCATCACCCGCATCTACGGCCTCACGGATGCGAAATACGGTGAGATGCTCGAGTTCCCCGGTGACACGTTCGGCCTGGCGCTGAACCTCGAGCAGGACTCGGTGGGCGCCGTGATCCTGGGTGACTACACCCACATCTCGGAAGGCGACACGGTGAAGACCACCGGCCGCATCCTCGAGGTGCCGGTGGGCGAGGCGCTGCTCGGCCGCGTCGTCGACTCGCTCGGCCGTCCCATCGACGGCAAGGGCGACATCAAGGAGTCCGGTTTCGAGCCCATCGAGAAGATCGCCCCGGGCGTCATCGAAAGGAAGTCGGTGGACCAGCCGGTGCAGACCGGCCTGAAGGCCATCGACTCCATGGTGCCGATCGGCCGCGGCCAGCGCGAGCTGATCATCGGCGACCGCCAGACCGGCAAGACTGCCATCGCGGTCGACACGATCATCAACCAGAAGGGCAAGGGCATAAAGTGCATCTACGTCGCCGTGGGCCAGAAGGTTTCGTCGGTGGCCGGCGTCGTGCGCAAGCTCGAGGAAGAGGGCGCGATGGATCACACCATCGTCGTCGCGGCCACCGCCGCCGAGTCTGCCGCCATGCAGTACATCGCCCCCTACGCCGGCTGCGCCATGGGCGAGTACTTCCGCGACCGCGGCCAGGACGCGCTGATCATCTACGACGATCTCACCAAGCAGGCCTGGGCGTATCGCCAGGTGTCGCTGCTGCTGCGCCGCCCGCCGGGCCGCGAAGCCTACCCCGGCGACGTCTTCTACCTGCACTCCCGCTTGCTGGAGCGCGCGGCCCGCGTGAACGCGGACTACGTCGAGCGCGCCACCAACGGCGAGGTGAAGGGCAAGACCGGCTCGCTGACGGCGCTGCCGATCATCGAGACCCAGGCCGGCGACGTCTCGGCCTTCGTGCCCACCAACGTGATCTCCATTACCGACGGCCAGATCTTCCTGGAGTCGGATCTGTTCAACGCAGGCGTCCGCCCGGCCATCAACGCCGGCCTGTCGGTGTCCCGCGTGGGCGGCGCTGCCCAGACCAAGATCATCAAGAAGCTCGGCGGCGGTGTGCGCCTGGCCCTGGCCCAGTACCGGGAGCTGGCGGCCTTCGCCCAGTTCGCCTCGGATCTGGACGAGACCACCCGCAAGCAGCTGTCACGCGGCCAGCGCGTCACGGAGCTGATGAAGCAGAAGCAGTACTCGCCCCTGTCGGTCGGCGAGATGGGCCTGTCCCTCTACGCGGTCAACGAGGGTTATATCGACGACGTCCCTGTGGACAAGGTGGTGGACTTCGAGGCCGCCCTGCATGCCTTCGCCCACGCGAGCCATGCAGACCTGATCGCGAAGATCGACGACACCGGCGCCTACGACGACGAGATTCAGGACGGACTGAAGAAGGTCTTGCAGGAGTTCAAGGAGACCGGCACCTGGTAAGCGCCGGGTAACAGCGTCCCCGAGAAACCCGAGAGAGAGCCCGAGAGAGCAATATGGCTGGCGAGAAGGAAATACGCTCCAAGATCAAGAGCGTAAAGAACATGCAGAAGATCACCAGCGCCATGGAAATGGTCGCGGCGAGCAAGATCCGCAAGGCGCAGGCCCAGATGGAGGCCTCCCGTCCGTATGCCGAGCGTATCCGCCGGGTGGTCGGCCACCTCTCCCAGGCCAATCCGGACTACCGCCACCCGTGGCTCGAGCAGCGCGAGGCGCGCCGCGTCGGCTTCATCGTCATCTCCACCGACCGCGGCCTCTGCGGCGGCCTGAACGTGAACATGTTCAAGCGCGTCATCCAGGAGCTGCGCCAGTGGCAGGAGCAGGAGGTCGAGTTCGACCTGGCCCTGATCGGCGCGAAGGCGGTGCAGTTCTTCCGCCGGGTCGGCGGCAATGTCGTCGCCACGGCCAGCCACCTCGGCGACTCGCCGCAGATCAACGACCTGCTCGGCTCCATCAAGGTGATGCTGGACGCCTACAGCGAGGGCCGCATCGACCGGCTGTTCCTGGTGCACAACGAGTTCGTCAGCACGATGAGCCAGAAGCCGGAGGTGAAGACCATCCTGCCCGTCAGCGAGATCGAGGGCGACAACGAAGAGCTGCAGCAGCACTGGGACTACATCTACGAGCCCGATCCGGCGGAACTGCTGGACGACGTGCTGCAGCGCTACATCGAATCCCAGGTCTACCGCGGCGCGGTGGAGAACTTCGCCTGCGAGATGGCCGCGAAGATGATCGCCATGAAGTCCGCCACGGACAACGCCGGCGACATCATCGAGAGCCTGCAGCTGCAGTACAACAAGGCCCGCCAGGCCGCCATCACCCAGGAGATCTCGGAGATCGTGGGCGGCGCGGCAGCCGTGAGCGGCTGACAATTTTTTTATGTAGGAGGGCCTTCAGGCCCGACAAAAGAATGTGGGAGGGCCTTCAGGCCCGATTCGAATGATGAGGAAATACGCATGAGCACCGGAAAGACCGTGCAGATCATCGGCGCTGTCGTAGACGTGGAATTCCCCCGGGAGTCCATCCCGAACATCTACGACGCGCTGGAACTCGAAGACGGCGGGCTGACGCTGGAGGTACAGCAGCAGCTCGGCGACGGCGTGGTCCGCACGATCGCCATGGGCTCCAGCGAGGGCCTGCAGCGCGGCATGACGGTGAAGAACACCGGCCAGCCCATCTCGGTGCCGGTGGGCGCCGGCACGCTCGGCCGCATCATGGACGTGCTCGGCAAGCCCATCGACGACGCGGGCGAGGTCTCCACCGAGGAGCTCTGGCCCATCCACCGCAAGCCGCCGGCCTACGAGGACCAGGAGGCCGCCACCCAGCTGCTGGAGACCGGCGTGAAGGTCATCGACCTCATCATGCCCATCGCCAAGGGCGGCAAGGTGGGTCTGTTCGGCGGCGCCGGCGTGGGCAAGACGGTGACGCTGCTCGAGCTCATCAACAACATCGCCAAGCAGCACTCCGGCCTGTCCGTGTTCGCCGGCGTCGGCGAACGTACCCGGGAGGGTAACGACTTCTACTACGAGATGAAGGAGGCGGGCGTCCTCGACAAGGTGGCACTCGTGTTCGGCCAGATGAACGAGCCGCCGGGCAACCGCCTGCGCGTGGCGCTCACCGGCCTCACCATGGCGGAGTACTTCCGCGACGAGGGCCGCGACGTGCTGATGTTCATCGACAACATCTACCGCTACACCCTGGCCGGCACCGAGGTCTCGGCGCTGCTGGGCCGCATGCCCTCCGCCGTGGGTTACCAGCCGACGCTGGCCGAGGAGATGGGCGTGCTGCAGGAGCGCATCACCTCCACCAAGACCGGATCCATCACCTCGTTCCAGGCCGTGTACGTGCCCGCCGACGACCTCACCGACCCGTCGCCGGCCACGACCTTCGCCCACCTGGACGCCACGCTGGTGCTGTCCCGCCAGATCGCCGAGCTGGGCATCTACCCGGCCGTGGACCCGCTGGACTCCACCTCGCGTCTGCTCGACCCGAACGTGATCGGCCAGGAGCACTACGACTGCGCCCGCTCGGTGCAGGCCGTGCTGCAGACCTACAAGGAGCTGCAGGACATCATCGCCATCCTCGGCATGGACGAACTCTCGGAAGAGCAGAAGCTCACCGTGAACCGGGCGCGCAAGATCCAGCGCTTCCTGTCGCAGCCGTTCTTCGTGGCCGAGACCTTCACCGGCACGCCCGGCACCTACGTCACGCTGAAGGACACCATCCGCGGCTTCCAGGGCATCGTGGACGGCGAGTACGACCACATCCCGGAGCAGGCCTTCTACATGGTCGGCACCATCGAGGAAGCGGTGGAGAACGCCAAGAAGATGCAGTAACGGCCGCTGCATCGCTGTACTGGCACACGAGGCTAACAAGCAATGCCAAGCATCAAAGTCGACATCGTCAGCGCGGAAGGCGAGATCTATTCCGGCACCGCCGCGATGGTCTTCGCGCCGGCGTCCGAGGGCGAGGTGGGCATCGCCCCCCGCCACGCGCCGCTGCTGACGACGCTGAAGCCGGGCATGTGCCGGGTGGAGGACGAGGAAGGCGCCGAGCACAACTTCTACCTCACCGGCGGCGTGCTCGAGATTCAGCCGCACATGGTCACCATCCTGGCCGATACGGCCCTGCGCGGCGAGCAGCTCGACGAGGCCGCCGCCCTGCAGGCCAAGGAAGCCGCCGAGAAGGCGCTGGAAGGCGCCGCCGAGGAGACCGATCTGGCCAAGGCGCAGCAGGAGCTGGCCGAGGCCGAGGCCCGTTACCGTGCGGCCCAGAAGCTCAAGGGCAAGTCCGGCTGAGCCCCGCTTGACCCCGCCTGCGCGCCCGCGCAGATTGGATGCCTCTGCACGGAGGCTCCCCCGCATGCAGCACATCGCGACAGAACGACCGGCCGTGCTGCGGGCGACGGCACTGAATACCGTATTGACGATCCTCGTCGTCGCGGGCGCCGTCCTGCCCGCCGGCCCGGGCGCGCGGGCCGCGGAGGTGACCGTGGCCGTCGCCGCCAACTTCCTCGCCACGCTGCAGCAGCTGGAACCCGAATTCGAACAGCGGAGCGGCCACGAACTGCGACTCGCCGCCGGCTCCACCGGCAGCCTGTACGCGCAGATCGCGAACGGCGCCCCGTACGACGTATTCCTGGCCGCCGACGAGGCCCGGCCCGCGCGCGCGCTGGAGGAAGGCCACGCGGTGCCCGGCAGCGGTTTCGTCTACGCCGTCGGCACCCTCATCCTCTGGTCGGCCGACCCGAACCGTCCCGTCGGCCCCGAGGCCCTGGACGGCGAGTTCCACCATCTCGCCATCGCCAACCCTCGTACCGCGCCCTATGGCGCCGCGGCGCAGCAGGTGCTGACGGCGATGGGACGCTGGGAGGCCCTGCAGGGCCGTATCGCCCGCGCGCAGAGCGTGGCCGGCGCCTGGTCCGCGGTGGCTTCCGGTGCCGCCGACCTCGGTTTCGTGGCGCTTTCCTCCGTCGTAGCGGATGGAGCGCCGGCCGGCAGCCACTGGGAGCCGCCGCAGGCGCTGTACACGCCGCTGCGCCAGTCCGCCGTCCTGCTGACGCACGGGGCCGGCAACCCGGGCGCCGCGGCCTTCCTCGAATTTCTCCGCAGCGACGACGCCCGCGCGGCCATCCGCCGCTCCGGCTACCGCATCCCCTGACATGCTGTCTCCGGCCGACTGGGACGCCGCGCGCACCACGCTACTGCTGGCTGCCACCACGGTCGTGGTGCTGATCCTCGTCGCCACCCCTCTGGCCTGGCGGCTGGCCTTCGCCCGCGGCCGCTGGGCCCGGGTGGCCGAAGCCGTGGTGGCCATGCCGCTCGTGCTGCCGCCCACCGTCATGGGCTTCTATCTGCTGGTGCTGCTCGGCCCCGCCGGGCCCATCGGCAGCTGGTGGGTGAAACTCACCGGCGACACACTGAGCTTCTCCTTCACCGGCCTGGTGATCGCCTCCTGCCTGCACTCGCTGCCCTTCGCCGTGCAGCCGCTGCAGAACGCCTTCGAATCGGTCGGACGCCGGCGTCTGGAGGCGGCGGCCAGCCTGCGGGCGAGTCCGCTGGACGCCTTCTTCTCGGTGGCGCTGCCGCTGGCGCTGCGGGGTTACGTGACCGCTGCCGTGCTCACCTTCGCCCACACCCTCGGCGAGTTCGGCGTCATGCTGATGGTGGGCGGCAACATCCCCGGTCGCACTCGGGTGCTGTCCATCTCCATCTTCGAGCACGTGGAGACGCTGGACTACGCCGCAGCCCACCGCCTCGCCGCGGCGCTGCTGATCTTCTCCTTCGTCGTGTTGCTGTCGGTGTATCTCGCCAACGGCCGCTACCGCACGCGGGTGGCCTGATGCGCCTGGCCCTCGATCTGCATGCCCGCCGCGGCCGCTTCGAACTGCGGGTGGAAGAAGAGCTGGAACTGGAAGGCATCACCTCCCTGTTCGGCCCCAGCGGCGCCGGCAAGACCACGCTGCTGCAGGCGCTGGCCGGCTTCCTGCCCGGCACCGGCCGCATCGAGGCGGACGGCGTGGTCTGGCAGGACGGCCGTCGCTTCCTGCCGGCCCATCGCCGGCCGGTGGGCGTGGTCTTCCAGGACGGCCGCCTGTTCGAACACCTGGACGTGGTCGGTAATCTCGACTACGCGGCCCGCAGGGCGGACCCGCGCGGTCCCTCGGTGCGCCGCGGCGAAGTGATCGCGGCCCTCGGGCTCGCCGGGCTGCTCGACCGCCGGGTGGATACCCTCTCCGGCGGAGAGACCCAGCGGGTGGCCATCGGCCGGGCACTCCTGGCCCGCCCCCGTCTGCTGCTGATGGACGAGCCCCTGGTGGCGCTGGACCGGGAGCGCAAGGCCACCATCCTGGCCATGATCGCCGACCTGCCGCGGCGCTTCGGCCTGCCCGTGCTGTTCGTGAGCCACCTGGTGGAGGAGATCGCCCAGATCGCCGACCGCCTCGTGGCCCTGCGCGACGGCCGCACGGCGGGCCAGGGGCCGACCGTGCCGATGCTGGAACGGCTCGGCGCCGACGTCACCGGCCACTTCGAGGCCGGCTCCCTGCTGGAGGGCCACGTCACCCGTCACGACGAGGAGTACTCGCTCACCGGGGTGGATGTCGGCGCCGGACTGCTGTGGACGCCGGGCGCGATGCACACCGGCGTGGGCGAGCGGGTGCGGGTGCGGCTGCGCGCCCGGGACGTCGCCGTATCGCTGCGCCGTATGGAGGGGGTGTCCATCCGCAATCAGCTGCCCGCGCGGATCGCGGAGATACGGGAGGAGCCCGGCGCCTACGCCGAGGTGCGGCTGGACTGCGGCGGCGCGATGGTGAGGGCGCGCATCACCCGGCTGGCGGTGCGGGAGCTCGGGCTCGAGCCGGGCCTGGCCGTCTACGCGCTGGTGAAGACGGTGGCGTTCGACCGTCGCCTCGAGATCTGACGGCCGCCGGAGCCGGGCCTCGCCCCCCGGATCGTCCTGCGGCCCCGGTCCCTTAGCGCAGCGACCCGGTCACGCTGGCGTAATTCCAGGACCCCACAATCCGGGTGCGGGGCCGGTGGTCCGCCAGGCGCTGGCGCTGCCAGCGCTCGAACGCGGTCTGCTCCAGGTCCGGCGGCCGGCGCCAGTCGTCCCGGGCGTGGTAGTGCCAGACGTACTCGTCCAGATAGCCCGCCTCCGCCACCGCCGCCAGCGTGTCCAGGTACGCGTCCCGGGCGTCCTTCATGCGGCTCTGCTCGTGCCAGGTCTCCACGAGTATCTGCCGGGCGCCCAGCTCGCAGTCCCAGGAATGGTTGCGGGCCGGGTTGTCCCCGCCGATCATGAGCTGGCAGGTGCTGCGGTCGAGGCTGTAGGCCACCCAGCTCTGCAGGTCCGGGCTGTCGTCGACGAGCACCTGGGGCGGCAGGTAGAACGTGTCGCCGTCGGTGACACCGTCGCGCACGTAGATGCGGCCGTCGCAGGCGGCCAGGGCCAGCGTCGCCAGGCACACGGCCAGCGTCACGGCGGCTCCGGGCCGGCGCGCGGCCCCGGTTTTCGGGCTGCGGGTCATGTCCGTCCTCCCGGGAGGATTGATGTCCGTGGATTCTGCCACAGCCAAACTGAACGGACGCTGAGCACCGTCACACGTGTGAACCGGGTAACATCACGGCCCCGGCGCCTGCGCTATCATTCGATTTTACGTAAACACAGCCACATACAGGCCCGAAACCCTTGCCACTCAGCATCGTCATACTCGCGGCCGGACAGGGCACCCGCATGCGTTCGGACCTGCCCAAGGTCCTGCAGCCGCTGGCGGGCCGTCCGCTGTTGGCCCACGTGGTCGATACCGCCCGCGCGCTGGGCGCGGACGACGTCTGCGTGGTCTACGGCCACGGCGGCGACCGGGTGCGGGATGCCTTCCCGGAGGCCGACCTCCGCTGGGCCCTGCAGGCCGAACAGCTGGGCACCGGGCATGCGGTCATGCAGGCGCTGCCGGACACCCCGGAGGCCAACCAGGTGCTGGTGCTGTGCGGCGACGTGCCGCTGATCCGGCCGGAGACGCTCGAGCGCCTCACCGAGGCCTGCGCCGACGGCAGCGTGGGGGTGCTCACCGTGGACGTGCCGGACCCGACGGGCTACGGGCGCATCGTCCGCGGCGCGGACGGCGACGTGCAGCGCATCGTCGAGCAGAAGGATGCGAGTGGCGCGGAACTCGACATCGCCGAGATAAACAGCGGAATCATCATTGCTCCGGCCGCCCGGCTCTCGGGCTGGCTCGAAAACCTGAGCGCCGACAACGCCCAGGGCGAGTACTACCTCACCGACATCATCGCCAGCGCGGTGGCGGACGGCGTCGCCGTCCACGGCGTGAAGGCGGAGTCCTGGACCGAAGTCATGGGCATCAACGACAGGCGACAGCTGGCCGAGGCCGAGCGGGCGCTGCAGCGCCGCCGGGTGGAAGAGATCATGACGGCGGGTGCCACCGTGGCCGATCCGGCGCGGGTGGACATCCGCGGCACGCTCACCGTCGGCCGCGACGTCTTCATCGACGTGAATGCCGTCTTCGAGGGCGAGGTGGTGCTCGGCGACCGGGCGCGAATCGGCCCTGGCGTGGTGGTGCGCGACAGCCGCATCGGGGCGGACTCCGTCATCCATCCGCATACGGTGATAGAGGAGAGCGTCATCCACGCCGGCTGCCAGATCGGCCCGTTCGCGCGGCTGCGCCCCGGCGCCGAATTCGCCGACGGCTCCAAGGCCGGCAACTTCGTCGAGGTGAAGAAGAGCCTGATCGGCGAGGGCAGCAAGGTGAACCACCTCACCTACATCGGCGACACCACCATCGGGCGCAAGGTCAACGTGGGCGCCGGCACCATCACCTGCAACTACGACGGCGCCAACAAGCACCACACCGTCATCGGCGACGGCGCGTTCATCGGCTCGGGCGTGAACCTCGTCGCGCCGGTGGAAGTGGGCGCGGGCGCCACCATCGGCGCGGGCTCAACCATCAGCAAGCCGGCCCCGGCAGAGAGGCTGACGCTGGCGCGCAGCAAACAGATCACACTGGAACACTGGAAGCGGCCGCAGAAGAAAGAGTCCTGACGGGCTCGCGGCGGCAGCAAGGAGAAGCATATGTGCGGCATCGTCGGCGCCATCGCTGAACGGAACGTGGTCCCGGTCCTCGTCGAGGGCCTCAGGCGTCTGGAATACCGCGGCTACGACTCCGCGGGCGTGGCCGTGCTGCAGCCGAACGGCGACATCGGCCTGCGCCGCACTGTCGGCAAGGTGGCCGAACTCGACGCGAAGCTCGAGGCCGACCCTCTCGCGGGCCGTCTCGGTGTCGCCCACACCCGCTGGGCCACCCACGGCGGCGTCACCGAGGCCAATGCCCACCCGCACCTCTCGGGCGACCGCGTCGCCGTGATCCACAACGGCATCATCGAGAACTACCAGGAGATCAAGGACGAACTCGAGGCCAAGGGTTACGAGTTCCTGTCCGAGACCGACACCGAGGTGGCCGCCCACCTCGTCCACGACCACCTGAAGGAAGGCTGCGACCTGCCCGAGGCCGTGCGCCGCTCCGTCGCCCGCTTCACCGGCGCGTTCGCACTGCTGGTATTCGACGCCACGGACCCGGACCGCTTCGTGGTCAGCCGCGTGGCCAGCCCCCTGGTCGTCGGCCTCGGCATCGGCGAGAACTACGTGGCCAGCGGCGTGCCCGCGCTGCTGCCGGTCACCCAGCGCTTCATCTACCTCGAGCAGGGCGACCTCGCCGAGATCAAACGCGACGCCGTGAACATCTTCGACGTGGACGGCAACGCCGTCGAGCGCAAGGTGCACGAGACCCAGTGGAGCAGCGACTCGGCCGAGAAGGGCCCGTACCGCCACTTCATGCTGAAGGAGATCTTCGAGCAGCCGAGCGCGCTGGCCAACACCCTGTACGGCCGCATCGAGAGCGGCAAGGTCGTGACCGACTCCCTCGGCCCCCAGGCGGCCGAGATGCTCAACGGCGTGGAGCACATCCACATCGTCGCCTGCGGCACCAGCTATCACGCCGGCTGCGTCGGCAAGTACTGGCTGGAGTCGCTCGCAGGCGTCACCTGCCAGGTGGAGATCGCCAGCGAATACCGCTACCGCAAGGTGGCCGTGCCGCCCAACACCCTGTTCCTCACGCTGTCACAGTCCGGCGAGACCGCCGACACCCTCGAGGCGCTGCGCATCGCAAAGCAGTCCGGCTACGTCGGCAGCCTCACCATCTGCAACAGTGCCCACAGCTCCATGGTACGGGAATCCGACCTCACCATGATGACCCACGCCGGCCCCGAGATCGGCGTGGCCAGCACCAAGGCCTTCACCACCCAGCTGCTCTCCATGCTGCTGGTTACCCTCATCCTCGCCCGCCAGCGCGGCATGAGCGCCGAGAAGGAAGATGAACTCGTGCCCCACGTCATGCACACCGCGGCCGCGGTGGAAGAGGCGCTGGGCATGAGCGATGCGCTGAAGGACCTGGCCGAGGACTTCGCCGAGAAGCACCACACGCTCTTCCTCGGCCGCGGCCCAATGTGGCCGGTGGCCATGGAGGGCGCGCTGAAGCTGAAGGAGATCTCCTACATCCACGCGGAGGCGTATGCCGCGGGCGAGCTGAAGCACGGCCCGCTCGCCCTCATCGACGAGGACATGCCGGTGGTGGTAGTCGCGCCCAATAACGAGCTGCTCGACAAGCTGAAATCCAACATGCAGGTGGTGCGGGCTCGCGGCGGACAGCTCTACGTGTTCGCCGACAAGGAGACGGGGATCAAGAGTGAAGAGGGCATCAAGGTCATCGATATGCCCCATGCCGATCGGTTGATCGCGCCTATCGTCTATACCGTGCCGCTGCAGTTGCTCGCGTATCACGTCGCTGTGTTGAAAGGGACGGATGTGGATCAGCCTAGGAATCTGGCTAAGTCGGTGACGGTGGAGTAGTCAGCGCTCCACAGACTTCCCGAATTGGCTAACGTTACGTGCCATCAGCCGCGTCAAATATCCTGCCTGCCGGTTTGTGGAACATATCTAGCCACCTCTCTTGTGGGCTGTCAGGACCGTGCTGCATCGTCTCGCCCCTTATTCGACGCATGTGGTAATTTTTGTCCATGACGTTATCGTCAATTGGATTTGGTTGAGCGGCACACACCAACTCGGCTTGACGGCAACTCTCGGGGGAAGGGCACCGCAATCGCGAAAGCATCGCGCAGCAGGAGAGCCAAAGTATCCATGAAGGTTACGGTGGAGCACATCAAAGGCATTAGGTCGATAGAGTTCGACGTGCCCGGCCCGGGAGTGTACGTGCTCGCCGGACTCAATGGGTGTGGCAAGTCAACGCTATTAGCTGCGCTGTATCGCATCCGCTATCCCTACGCGTTCCAACAGTTCTTCAAGACCAGTCCCTCCTCAAATCGAATAGACCCATATAGCGAAGCCTCTGTGACCTACGAGATAAACGGGCGATCCGTAACGTATAGGTACGGCGGGCAAAGGTGGCGCGCCACGCCTCGAAGAAACTCAACGCTGTTCGAGGAGTTTCCCTATCCATCCATTATCTACCTTGAGGCGAACTCGGATCGCATCGAGCCGTTCGAGGACGAAATCAGAGGCGGCCGATTCCGCGAGGCCAGCCAAGAAGTAAAAGACTTCTTGTGTGCCGTTCTGGGCGATCCAAAATGGAGAGACCTTAAGTACCTCAATACTCGACGGGGACGGGGCAATGAAGCTTATCTGATTCCCTATAGGTCGCACCAAGGGAGGAACAGGAACCTGTATTACTCCGAGAAGAGTTTTAGCCTCGGGGAACTGTGCACCCTTCGACTTGCACAACGACTGTCGAACGTACCGGACGAAAGCCTTGTGCTCATTGATGAAATCGAAATGGCTCTTCATCCGCAAGCGCAGGTTCGACTTCTCGAACGACTACGAGAGATCTCAGCCGAAAAGAGCCTTACCGTACTTTTCTCAACGCACTCGGCATCGATAATTAAGTCTGCAGATCGCTCACAACTCATAGGTCTGTCCCCCAACGAAGACGGGCGTATTGCGGTAACTCGGATGCCTTACCCAGCCCAGTTGCTGGGAGAAGTTGCTTTCGACGACGAGCTTTCCGCAGACTTTGTCTTCTTCGTTGAGGACACGGAGGCGAAGCTATTACTAGAACAACTCGTACAAGCGTATTTGCAGATATCAGCTCTTGCGACTAGATATCACCCCCTATACAAGATCGTTCCTGTTGGCGGCTTTAAGCAGGTCCTTGAATTCTCGGTCAGTTCCTCACAGATCTTCCCCAGTTATGTAAGGCGAATAGCCTTTCTTGATGCTGATGTACGCGACGAAGCTCTCCCAGCGGCTCGGCGCCGCAACGACCAACAAATGCTCGATTTATTTGATCGCGCGCGCCGTAATCTACATTTCCTTCCTTGTACGCCAGAATGCGGGATCATAGAGCACATTGAGGCAGGTAGCGCGCGCGAATATCTTCATGAGAGCTTTGCTGCACACGCCGTGAGATTCGGTCGACTCCTAGAGTCCAATGAATACAAAGCGTTGACCAATGCAAACCCAAGGACATTAGCAAAGCGAAAACTCTCACACTTGGTCAATTGCATCGAAGACATAACAGGGATTGACCAAACACAGATTAAGCGGAAGTTATATGGAGCGTATGTCCATCACGAATACGGCGAGAATCGCGGTGCGCTTCAACAACTTCTTGGCCCCGCGATCAACGGCTAAAGTCTTAAGCCGTCGTCGATATTGGGACCACCTTACAACGCGATGGAAACTGAGAAAGTCAACCTGCCACCCCTCTTGTGGTCGCAAGAGCAATGCCAACCGACCTTTCCCGACCAAGTTGGATCTTGACCCACAATGCCCACCATTTGACGCAATCTAGCAAAGTCACCTCAGAACCAAATGTTTGAACAAACCTTCCGCAACATCGATGACGTGCTCTGGAAAGAGGCCGGCTGCGCCACGGAGCTGGACTACACCGAGCAGACGTCATGGATGCTGTTTCTCAAGTACCTGGACGATCTGGAACACGAGCGCGCCCAGGAGGCGGAGCTGGTTGGCAAGCCATACCAGTTTGTTATTGATGAGCCCTACCGCTGGTCAGCCTGGGCGGCGCCGAAAATGGCTAGTGGCGAGTTCGACCATGACAAGGCCCTCACCGGCGCCGATCTGATTACCTTCGTCAACGGCAAGCTGTTTCCCTACCTGCAGTCCTTTCGCGAGCGGGCCGGCGGCATCGACACGCTGGAATACCGCATCGGCGAGATCTTCAGCGAGATCCGCAACAAGTTTGCCAGCGGCTACAGCCTGCGCGATGCGTTGGAGTTGATCGACGGCCTGAGCTTTCGCTCCCAGGCCGAGAAGCACGAGCTATCGCATTTGTACGAAGCCAAAATCAGGAATATGGGCAACGCCGGGCGCAACGGCGGCGAGTACTACACCCCCCGCCCGCTGATCCGCGCCATGATTCGGGTGATAAAGCCAAAGGTGGGCGAACGCATCTACGACGCCGCCGCAGGATCGGCTGGCTTCCTGTGCGAGGCACATGACTATTTACGCTACGGGCCGGATGGCAGGGGCGACGGCAGCCACCTCTCCACGGCCGATCTCGACACCCTGCAGAAGCGCACCTTCTACGCCAAGGAGAAGAAGAGCCTGCCGTATGTGATCGGCATCATGAACATGATCCTGCACGGCATCGAGACGCCCAACATCGTCCACACCAACAGCCTGACCGAAAACCTAGCCGACATTCAGGAGAAAGAGCGCTTCGACGTGATCCTCGCCAACCCGCCCTTCGGCGGCAAGGAGCGCAAGGAGATACAACAGAACTTCCCGATCAAGACTGGGGAAACCGCGTTTCTGTTCCTGCAGCACTTCATCAAGTACCTGAGGGCCGGCGGCCGGGCCGCAATCGTCATAAAGAACACCTTTCTCTCCAACTCCGACAACGCCTCCCGTGCCCTGCGCCGGGAACTGCTCGACAGCTGCAACCTGCACACCATTCTCGACTGCCCTGGCGGCACCTTCCTCGGCGCCGGGGTCAAGACCGTGGTGTTGTTTTTCGAGAAAGGCGCACCGACCCGGAAGATCTGGTGTTACCAACTCGACCCCGGGCGCAGTCTGGGCAAGACCAACCCGCTCAACGACGACGACTTGGCGGATTTCGTCGCCCGCCAAGCCGGCTTCGAGGACTCGGATAATAGCTGGACCGTGAACGTGGCCGACATCGACCCCGACAGCGTCGACCTCTCGGCAAAAAACCCTAATAAGGCTGAGCCCGAACCGCTACGCGATCCTGAGGTGATCATCAACGAAATCGAAACACTGGATAAAGAAAGCGAGGAAATCCTGGAAGGGATCCGGGGGATGTTATGAGCAAGTGGTCGATGATGCCCCTTGGTAAGGTCGTCACTATTAAAGGCGGCGGTACACCATCGAAGGGAAATAGGGCCTACTGGGGTGGAGATATTCCATGGGTATCGCCCAAAGATATGAAGACTGACCAGGTATCATCTTCGTTGGACACCATTACTGAGGAGGGGGTCGCAAACAGCTCTGTCTCCGTGATCCCGCAAGGGTCAGTTCTACTGGTCGTAAGGTCGGGTATCTTGTCGCGAACGATACCTATTTCAATCGCGGGCACCGCCCTTACTATTAATCAGGATCTCAAAGCGCTCATTCCGAGCGATAAATTGCTGCCGGAATTTCTGTATTACTTTCTAAAAAGTTGTGAAAGTTCACTATTACAGCGAGTGACACGTAGCGCAACTGTTCATCGTCTTACGTCGGACATCATCAAGAACTTACCTATCCCAGTTCCTGAAATCACTGAGCAAGAACGCATCGTCGCCATCCTTGATGATTTGAGGGCAGAGACTTCGAGATTGGAATCCATCTACCACCAAAAACTCAGCGCTCTCATTGAATTAAGAGAATCCCTACTGCAAAAGGCCTTCCACGGTGAACTGACCGCGGATAGAGCCGATGCGCATGATAGAGTGAATGCTCCGCTGGCATGAACGAAGCCGAAACCCGCGCCGAGCTGATCGACCCGGCCCTGAAGGCGGCGGGCTGGGGCGTGGTGGAGGCCAGCCGCGTCCGGCGCGAGGTGATAACCCTGGGCCGGCTGCAGGGCGCCGGCAAGCGGGCGAAGCAGGACATCGCCGATTATGTGCTGATGTACCGCGGACAGAAACTGGCGGTGATCGAGGCCAAGAAGCGCAGCTTGCCGGTCACCGAGGGGCTGGCCCAGGCCAAGCGCTACGCTGAGCGGCTACAAGCGCGTTTTGCCTACTCGACTAACGGCAATGGCATTTACCGCATCGACCTGCACACCGGCGCCGAGGGCGACGTCGCGGGTTATCCGGCACCGGACGACCTCTGGACCGAGACCTTCGGCGCCGCAGAAGAAGCCGCCAACACCTGGCGCAAGCGTTTCGGTGAGGTACCGTTCGAGGACAAGGGCGGCTTCTGGCAGGCCCGCTACTACCAGCACAACGCCATCAACCAGGCGCTCGAGGCGATCGCCGCCGGTCGCGAGCGCATCCTGCTTACCCTGGCCACCGGCACCGGCAAGACGGCCATTGCCTTCCAGATCGCCTGGAAGTTGTTCCATGCCCGCTGGAGCCTGGCGGCGCGGGCCACCGGCGAGCCCGCGCGCCAGCCGCGCATCCTGTTCCTGGCCGACCGCAATATCCTCGCCAACCAGGCCTTCAACGACTTCTCCGCCTTTCCAGAGGACGCGCTTGTGCGCATCGACCCTGAGGTCATCCGCAAGCGGGGCCGGGTACCGAAGAACGGCAGTGTGTTCTTCACCATCTTCCAGACGTTCATGACCGGGCGCGATGCCGACGGCAACCCGTCGCCGAACTTCGGCGACTACCCGCCGGACTTTTTCGATTTCATCGTCATCGACGAGTGCCATCGTGGCGGCGCCAATGACGAGAGTAACTGGCGCGGCATCCTCGAGTACTTTGCGCCCGCCGTGCAGCTCGGCCTGACCGCCACGCCCAGACGCCAGCACAACGCCGACACCTACGCATATTTCGGCGAGCCGGTGTATGTGTACTCGCTCAGGGAGGGCATAAACGATGGCTACCTGACCCCATTCCGGGTACGCCAGATCGCCACCACCCTTGACGATTATGTGTACACCGCGGACGACCAGATCATCGAGGGCGAGATTGAGGCCGGCAAGCGTTACACCGAGGACGACTTCAACCGCGTGATCGAGATCCGCGAGCGCGAGCAGTACCGGGTCAGGCTGTTCATGGACCAGATCGACCAGCGCGAGAAGACGCTGGTGTTCTGTGCCACCCAGGAGCACGCGCTGGCGGTGCGTGATCTCATCAACCAGATGAAAACCAGCCGTGATCCGCACTACTGCGAGCGGGTGACTGCCAACGACGGCACCGAGGGCGACCGCTTCCTGAAGCAGTTTCAGGACAACGAGAAGACCATCCCCACCATACTGACCACCTCGCAGAAACTCTCCACCGGCGTGGACGCCCGCAATGTGCGCAACATCGTGCTGATGCGGCCGGTGAACTCGATGATCGAGTTCAAGCAGATCATCGGCCGGGGCACCCGCCTCTACGACGGCAAGGACTATTTCACGATCTTCGATTTCGTGAAGGCCTACGAACACTTCAACGACCCGGAGTGGGATGGCGAGCCGCTGGCGCCGGAACCCTGCGACGCCTGCGGGCAGCTGCCCTGCGTCTGTGCCGTCAGCCCGCCCGAGCCGTGCCCTGTGTGCGGCGAGCGCCCGTGCCGCTGCGAGAAGGAACCCCCCGTACCCTGCGAGGTTTGCGGCGAGCAACCCTGCGTGTGCGAGAAGCGCCGCAAGGTGAAGGTGAAGCTGGCCGACGGCAAGGAGCGCACCATCCAGCACATGAGCGCCACCAGCTTCTGGAGCCCGGACGGCAAACCGATCTCCGCCGCCGAGTTTGTCCAGCGCCTTTTTGGCGAGCTGCCGGCGCTGTTTGCCAACGAAGATGAGCTGCGCGCTATCTGGGGCCGGCCGGATACCCGCCGCAAACTACTGGAAGGGCTGGAAGAAAAAGGCTACGGCATCGAGCAACTGGCCGAGGTGGGCAAGCTGATCGAGGCGGAGAACAGCGACCTCTATGACGTGCTGGCCTACATCGCCTTCAACCAGCCCCCGGTGACCCGCGCCGAGCGGGTGGATTCACACCGCGACGCCATCTTCCAGGGCCACGACTACCGGCAGCAGGAGTTTCTGCGCTTCGTGCTCGGTCACTATGTCGCTCGCGGAGTGGGCGAGCTCTCAACCGACAAGCTGCCGCAGCTGATCGAGCTGAAGTACCACAGCCTGGAAGATGCGGTGCGCGAACTCGGTCCGGCGGGCCGGATACGGGAGGTCTTTGTGGGATTTCAGCAGCATCTTTACTGAGATACGGAAAATATCGGGGCTCACAAGAGGCTGGACCGCACCTGAGTACATATGTCAACGCTAGAACGAGCAATTCAGATAGCCGCGTCTGCCCACGCCGGGCAAACGGATAAAGCTGGGAAACCCTACATACTTCATCCATTGCGGGTAATGCTCTCGGTCAGCTCCGACGAGGAACGAATGGCTGCGGTGCTGCACGACGTCCTGGAGGATACGCACTGGACACCTGACGCACTGCGGCAGGATGGCTTCTCCGAGATAGTGGTAGAGGCCGTAGTTACGTTGACAAAGACCTACGGCGAGTCCCGCATCGATGCCGCTCAGCGCGCCGCGAGAAATCCGGTCGCCAGACGAGTGAAGCTGGCCGACGTAACCGACAGCATGGACTTGTCACGAATTGCGAATCCGCAGGCATCCGACTATGCCCGTTTGGAGGAGTACGAGGCGGTGAGGAGATTGCTGCTTGAAGCAGGGGGACTCGAATAACTGGCCCGAGCGGAACGTCGGCGTGCGCCCGTTTCGCGAATAATGGCATCGAAATTCGAGTAGCTCGTTAGCACCGGCCGAGCGAAGATATCACTACGGATTGACGCATTCCCGCCTGACCGGAGTGGTTGCGGTCGTTGACCATATCGGCAATGGCTCATGATCGGCGCTGGAGTCAGGTCTCACGTAAGGCGGTTTCCTAACGTAGATTCGAGAAGACGTTTCCGCGGAAACGTCGGAACGGTTCCTTTCCACACCCCCACGCATGCTCTTGCCAGCACCGCCAATACTATGCATACTCAATGCATATAGATATCGAATGGGATGCCGCTAAGGCGGCCGCGAACTTTCGAAAGCATCGGATTGGCTTCGAGGAAGCCTCGACGGCTCTCCTCGATCCGCGGGCATTGGCGCAGGAGGACGTATCGTCCGACGACGAGCACCGGTGGGTGCTGGTCGGCATGAGCGCCAGGCCTCGCCTGCTAACGCTGGTGTACACGCTGCGCCGAGCGGATCGTATTCGGCTTATTTCTGCACGCAGGGCCACACGAAAGGAGGCCGAATTCTATGCCAAAGGAACATGACTTCTCGAAAGCGAAGCGAGCCAGGGATGTGCCGCACCTGGCGAAGCTGCAGTCTCAGGCCAAAGGCAAGACGCGGATCACGATCATGCTCGACAACGATCTGTTGATGACGTTTCGTGCGAAGGCGGAAGCGGAAGGAATCGGCTATCAGACCCTCATCAACCGGACGCTGCGGCAAGCACTGGCATCGGGACCGGTAGACGAGGCGACTCTGCGTCGAGTCTTGAGAGAGGAGCTCAAGGCGGGGTGAGTCGGGCCGGTGTAGTTCACGCGGAAAGCCTCGATGTGCCGATCGTCCAACCAGCTTCTCGACAAATCGCCTCGAAACTCGACGAGCAGCCAGGCCGGGAATAAGCGAAGATCCCAAAGGTGTATCGACCCGCCCTTGACGCGCGAGACGCGCGATCCCAACGTCCTTGGCCCCTGGTCAGGGCAACCGCATCTCAGACCAAACCTGCGGTGGATTCTTAAAGTAGATTCTCGAAGACGTTTTCCGCGGAAACGCTCGGAAGCTCCCTCGACGCTGGCCCGTATCTTCCAGGAAGCCGGCGCACCCCCGCAGACGACCACTGCCAGCCGACGAGAGAAGTAGATCGGATAGTAATAAGCCATTGACGGACTAAGTCATTGACTTATGCTAGATGCCTTAGCTTGCAATGGGACGACTCAAAGGACCTTGCTGACCGCAAGTCTAGGATGACTGAGATTCCCCAAGTTTCGGACGAACAGTTCCAGAGGGCTCTGCCGGCGAAGCTCAGGGTTCGGCTGATGCGAGGACGCGTTCTTTCCGGAGAAGACATCGCCGCTCTGAGGCGTTTCGTCGGGCTGACTCAGACGGAGTTTGCCCGGGCCATGGAGATCAGCGTCCATACGTTGCGCAATTGGGAGCAGGGTCGCAGGAAGCCTGAGGGCCCAGCGCTCGCGCTGCTCAGGATTGCGGCGCGACATCCCCGAATCATTCGTGAGAATCTCGAATAGGCGACGGAGGAATCTGCGAAGAGCGAATACGTGATGCAAGATGATGCCGCTACAGCTTTCAGCTTGATGCCTGCACAAATTGCGAAGGGCGCGGTATTGGTCTTTCTATTCACGACCATACCGGCTCTGGGCTCCGAAACACCCTTGTGTTCGAGCATCGGCGTGGTTCCCGTCACAGTCATCACCCGTGACCCCCTGATCCCGACTCACTCCATAGACATACTGCCGGGTGAGGTAACGGTCAGCTTTACGATCACAGAATCCGGAGAAGTAGAAGACACCACCGTCGTCGAAACCACGTCCCCGAGGCTGAATCGGGCTGCATACAGGACCATCTCAGAATTTCTATATCGGCCCATAGAACAGGCGTGCCGGCACCGGCATGTATTCCGGTTCGAAGCAGATACTGAACCGCCGACGATGCCGTACGATCCTCACCACTATCGCCGCCAACTGCCGGAGACAAGCGACGACTGCGGCTAACATGAGAATTCACGACCGGAAAGGTCTATGTTCTGGATTATGAGGACTACCACGGATGAGCATGTATAGCTCGCGCAAGTCGTCGCAACGGGAAGTGCCATGAGCCCGGAGATGACCTCGCGGCTCTCCAGGGCGCTTGGTCGCTCGCGGGAGAGCTGGCTGGCTATGCAGCGCAGTTGCGATCTGTGGGTTGCCAGAAAGTCCTCGGACCTCTCCCGTCTGCAGAGGGCGGAGTTCGAGGCGGCGTAGCGGCAGCGCTGCGTCCCGCGAAACAGAGTCATCATTCAGCTAGGGTCCGATGGCAGGCTACTCAGGCACCCCGCTCTACAAGAAACTCGGCATCAAGCCGGGCACGCGCGTAAAGGTGCGAGGCGCTCCGACACACTACGCCGATCTGCTGACACCACTGCCCGAAGGCGCCGTCGCATCGTCC
Organism: Lentisalinibacter orientalis; assembly: GCF_040706535.1. Lineage (NCBI taxonomy): Bacteria > Pseudomonadati > Pseudomonadota > Gammaproteobacteria > Woeseiales > Woeseiaceae > Lentisalinibacter > Lentisalinibacter orientalis. Next base: position 604,497 of record NZ_JAPDRJ010000001.1, on the reverse strand, counting down.
AGGCTCCGCCCTCCGTTCGACATCCTCCACGTCTTCACGAAGTCTCGCGCGAATCTCCGAACCGAACTCGAACGCGGCATCCAGGAGATGCGTCAGGATGGCGCCCTGTGGGTCTCCTGGCCGAAGAAGGCGTCCGGCGTGGTCACCGACGTAACCGAGGACGTCGTCCGCGAACTCGCGCTGCCGATGGGACTGGTGGACGTGAAGGTTTGTGCGGTGGACGAGACGTGGTCCGGGTTGAAGCTTGTCATCAGAAAGGCTCTGCGCAAGTGACTTCGTCGACTTGAGCCGGCCTCGCTCCAGCGAGCAGTGGAGACCAGCAGCTGACGATGGTGCGCGCCCTCCCGAACGAAGCTGGAAACGCTTCGGTTTTCCCGATGACTCGTGGCACTTTTTTCGTGTTGATCGAACTATTGAGTGCTTTGTATAAAGCGCGCTCACTTGATTAAAGGATTGCCCACGATGCTAAAAATTGCTCCCACGATTCTCGCCTCCGCGATGCTTTTTTCAGCACCCGCGATCCACGCGGGTGAGTTCGCCGACCATGTGAGTTTTCTGCCGTCTGGCCCGGACATTACGCAGAGCGACGTAGAGAAAGCTCAGAAGGCGTGGGGTAACGCGGTAGTCGCCATCGGCAAGGCCGGAGATCGAGCGCCTGCTGTAGCCGAAGAAGCGGCGCGTACAGCCTACGCGTTTGATCTCGGTCCGATTCAGTTCAAGCCGACACTTGCCTCCGAGCAGCCCTTCCGTCCTGATCTGGAAGGCACGCTGAGCTACTTCGTCTCTGGCAACGCCGGGTATGAAGAAGACAAAGGCTTCGCGCTGCGGCCGTGGTCGAACGTCCGCTTCGACAATCACACGGTCAAGATGCAGGGCAACATTGCGATCGCAATGGGGCACTACTACTTCACGGGTCCGGACAAGTCGGAGACCAAGGTCGAGTACACGAAGGGCTACGTGAAGACCCCCGATGGTCGGGTGCTGATCTTCCTGCAGGATTCGTCGTTGCCCTATCAGCCGTGAGTCAGTCGGGACCGGATTGTCCGGCGCTGCTGCGAAGGGCACAAAGGTCCTGAACTGCAACCTGGCTGAACAACGGACGCCCCGCTTGTGCGGGGCGTTCTTGTATCCGCATCCGGACCCGTCCCCGGAGTCGCCATCCTGCGGCCCCGATGACGGACACCGGTGATCCGAAAGGCTCTGCGGATGCGCCGGTGCTAAGCCGCCCCCGGCTTCTCGATCCCCAGCTGCTTCATCCGGTACTTCAGCGTCGACGGATTGAGCCCCAGCAGGTCGGCCGCGCCGTCCTCGCCCCACACGCGCCAGTCCGCAGCGCGCAGTGCGGCGGTGATATTGGCCTTCTCCATCAGGCGGAACTCGGTTTCCGTGACGAAGTCGGGGTCGTTCGAGTCCGCCACCGACGCCGGCGGCAGCTTCGCCGTATCCGGCAGCGCCAGGTCCATCCGCACCCGTGACCCCTTCGACGAGATCGCCGCCCGCTCGATGACGTTCTTCAGCTCCCGGATGTTGCCCGGCCAGTCGTGGCGCTCCAACAGCCCGAGTTGTTCCCGCGTGAGCTTCAGATCGTGGCGTCCGAGTTCGTCGCCGATCACCTTCAGGAAGTGGGTGGCCAGCGGCGCGATATCGTCCACGCGCTCGCGATGCGCGCCGGTGAACGAGCCTTTGACGTGACCGAAGAACTCGCTCTCGAAGTGATCCTTGGCGCGCGTCACTCTGGCCGATGATCTCGCCGTAGTGGAAGGAGTACGACAATGCTTACCAATCTGATGTCTGCCGCCATCGTCACTGTCGCCGCCCTGATGCTCACCACGCCCGCCTGGCACCAGGCTGGGAGACGTCGAGCTCTGCGGATTCCGGCGTTCCCTGGTCCGTTGCGCGTAAAATCGGCTCTCCGTATCAAGAGGACGCGCCATGCCGAAGATCGTAATCGCCGAGTTTCCCGCGCAACGGGACAAGGTCCCGGAAGTCGAAGCGACGTTGAAGGAGGCGTTGGTCGACACGCGGGCCTTCGACGGCTGCATCCGCATCGATACGTATTTCGAGGAGGCTGCCGCCACCTTCGTGCTGATCGAGGAGTGGCAGTCGTTCGAGCACTACGACCGATACCTGAAGTGGCGGATGGAGACAGGTCTGGCCGACCTGCTCGATATGCTGCTCGAGGGCGGTGCGCAGAGCTTCCGCGTCAGGAAGCTCGAGCCGAGGGATGTCTGACACTCCCGAATGAGCCTCCGCGGCTCATCGGACGTATCAAAACCCGCGATCAGACTCTGCGGTGGCGTATGCGCTTGCGCGGCTCTTCCGCGCGGCGCGCATCGCGCCTATAGCGCCGGTGTGCGAGGTAGCAGGCGACTGCTATCGCGACCAGCAATCCTGCGAGCGCGATCCCGTCGAGTGTGAAATAGACATCCGTGTAATCCATGACCTTATAGTACCTCGATGCTGCACTGCACCATCTAAGGTATTATCCTCACTTGAATTGCCCGCGTCCAGCCCAATGATGATTAATTAATCATTTTGAAACAATCAGTTATCTTACTGCAGTGAGTCGGATTCATTCCCGGGCCATCATCTGGGACCTGGACGGCACCCTCGTCGACAGCGTCGGCGATCTGGCGGCCGCGCTGAACAGCGTGCTCCGGCAGCACGGCCTGGCGCCCCGGACCGCAGACGCCGTACGGGGGATGATCGGCGACGGGGTCGGCGAACTCGTACGCCGGGGCTTCGCCGCGGCGGGCCGGCCGCTCGCGGGGGTCGAGGTGCCGCCGCTGCGGCGTGAATTCCTGGCCGTCTACGGTCGGTGCGCCACCCGGGAGACGCGGCCGATGCCCGGTGCGGCAGCGGTGCTGGCGGCCCTGTCGGCCGAGGGCTGGCGCCATGCCGTCTGCACCAACAAGCCGACCGCGATCGCCCGCGACATCCTCGAGGCACTGGAACTGAGCGGTGACGTCGACACCGTCGTCGGCGGTGATGAATCCCTGCCCCTGAAGCCGGATCCGGCCCCGGTACGCGCCTGCCTGGAGGCCCTGGAGGTCGCCCCGGCACGGGCGTTGATGGTGGGCGACTCGGTCAACGACGTGGCTGCCGGCCGGGCGGCCGGGGTCCCCGTGATCTTCGCCCGTTACGGCTATGGCCAGGTGCCCGGCGGCGCAGCGGCCCCCGCCGGTCTTGCCGCCTCCGTCGACGCGCTGGAGGAGATTCCCGCTATCGCACGCTGGCTCGTTGCCGCCGGCGGCCGTTCCCATCGGTGAGGCCGGGGCGTAGGATGGCCTCGTAGACAAGAAAAAGGAGAACCCGATGCCGGTCGAACTGAAGGTCCTCGGCTACGCGGCTCTGCTGCAATTCGTGCAGTTCGTGTTGATGGCCGTCCCGGTCAACAAACAACTCGGGCCCAGCTACACGGGCGGCAGCCGGGACGAGCAGAAACAGCCCTGGGGCGTGGCCGGGCGTCTGAAACGCGCGCTCGACAACCATTTCGAGGGCCTGATCCTGTTCACCATCGCGGTCGTGGTGGTGGTGCTCGGCGAGGCGTCCACGCCGGCCACAGAGGCGGCCGCCTGGACGTATCTCGTGGCCCGCGTCGCCTACGTGCCAGCCTATGCGTCCGGCGTCTTCCTGATCCGCTCGCTCATCTGGACGGTCGGCTTCGTCGCCACGCTGGTGATGCTGCTGGCCGCGTTGTTCTAGCCATGAGGTTCCAGCCATGAACCGTACGCTGCGAAGAATCGATCCCTGGTCGGCAGCGAAGATCTCGTCCGCCACCGCCGCGGTCTTCATGTTCGTCTATGTGCTGCTCGGCCTGCTGGTGATGACTTTCACCGACATCCAGCTGGGTGCGTCGGACGGGCCGTTCGCCACGGCCTCCGTCTGGCTGCTGCTGCTGATGCCCGTCGCCTACCTCATCGTCATCTATCTGATGACACTGCTCATCTGCCTGATCTTCAACACCGTGGCAGGCTGGCTGGGCGGCATCCGCATCGAGCTGAGCGACGACTGACGGCGGCCTTTCTCAGCCGAAAGGCGCCACCCCGAACCAGGCCTCGTGCAGCCAGAGCACGAAGATCACGTAGACGCCGAGGCCGGCGGCCACGACCAGCACGTCGTTGAGGCCCTTCGCCGGAGCCGCGGGCACCGGGCGTTCGACACGCCGCTTGAAGGAGATGCGGTCCACGACCGCCCAGATCAGGAAGCTGCCGAACAGGATGACGTCCGCCAGCGTGCCGTTCACCAGCAGATGGGCCACGGCCCACAGCTTCACGGCCACCAGCTGCGGGTGTTTGGTGGCGGCCTTGATCTTGCCCGGCAAGTAGGGCGCGAAGAACAGGATGAAGACGGGCAACAGCAGTAACGCCGCAAGATGCTTCATCCACACCGGCGGCACGTACAGCAGCGTGGGGTTCATGCGCGCGTCGGCGTAGCCCTTGACGATGAGCACGATGCCGACGATGGAGACGATGCCGTAGAACGCCTTCCACCCCAGTTCGCTCTTCGCCGCCATCCGGTCGCGGAATCCTTCCGCCACGATGGAGGAGGAGTGGATGCCGAGGAAGAGTACGAGCCCCAGAATCAATAGCGCCATAGCCGGATTCCCCTGTTCTGTGCGTTGTATGACAGGGCGCTAGTCTACCGGCTATGGCGCGCCGCGGCTAAATTACCGCCGCCGAATCCCGGTACTACTCGGTCTTGCAGGTCCGGATGCCGAACAGGGAGTAGGCCGGGCACCAGCCGATGAGGCCGGTGGCCAGCGGGACGAGCCCGATCCAGCCCCACGGGGTCTGCGGTCCGATGAATACCAGGCTGAGCAGTACCAGCCCCGCCGTCACGCGGACGCCCCGGTCGACGGTGCCTTCGTTACGGAATGCCATGACGAGCCTCCTTGAGGGGTTTGCGATGTCACGGGCACAGTGTGCTCCGCGCGGGCGTCGCGCTCAGTGACTTCGTCACAGAGGGCGGCAGAGGGGCGGCAGAGGACGGCGACTGGAGCGGCGCCGGGATCAGCCGCGGGGCTGCTCGTTCGCTATGGCACGGAGCCCGGCTTGATCGGAGAGCGTGACCACGCCGCGGCCGAGGGTGAGGAGCGCCGCACCTTCGAGGCGTTTCAGGTGGCGGGAGATCACCTCACGGGCCGTGCCGAGTTCCTCCGCAAGGCGCTGGTGGGTGATGCTCACCTGGCCGTCGCCGGGATCCAGGGCCAGCAGGAGGGCGGCCAGCCGCGCCTCGACGGGCGTCAGCGCGACGGCCTCCATGCGCTCGATCACGCCGGCGAGGCGCCGCGAGAAGCTGTCCAGCACGAAACGGCGGAATGGCGCCGATTCCTCGAGGCCCCGGTCGAAGGTCGAACGCGCCATAGCCAGTGCCGTCACCGGCGTCTCGGTGTGCGCCTCGGCGGGGTAACGGCGGCTGCTCATCAGGCAGGAGGTGGTGAGCACGCAGGTGTCGCCGGGCTCCAGGCGATACAGGGTGACGGATCGGCCGGACAGCGCGTTCAGCGTGACCCGGACCGAGCCCTGCGTGATGATGAGGAAATGCCGGCACTCGGCGCCGGCATGGAACACGGTATCGCCCGCATCGAGGCGCAGAACGGCGGCGGCACCGAACAGCGTCTGTGCGTCACGGTCTCCGAGCCCGGCCAGACCCGGTATCCGCTGTAATGCCTCGGCAACGGTCGCTTGCATGGAACCCCGCCGCCGGGCCGGCCGGCGTCATGCGAGTCAGTGTGTGGCGTCTTCGACTGCCCGGATGCGCATCTCCGCCGCGGCGCCGGCCATGATCAACCGCTGCACCAGCGACTTGTCGCAGCCGTGGCAGCCCCCGCGGCAATAGTCCGCCGGCAGGATGCCGGAATCAAGCATCTGCCGCGCCACGTCGCCCTGCCAGCCCAGCAGCGGGCAGCCGCGCTCGTTGTCGTGGACCTCGAGGGCGGCAGCACCGCCGGGCACGCGGGCGATGCTGAGACGGTAACGGGCCTCCCGGCCAGCCTCGGCGGTCGGCGCAGTGCCCCGGAGGTCCCGGGGAGCGGGTCGGTCAGCGGTGTCTGTCATCATGTCGTCCTCTCCCGGCATGTAAATGAGAATTATTCTCAATAACGAGTGTACTGACTGCAGCCCGGCCGCGCAAGCGCTTGCCTGCACCTTGCCCGGCTGGCCGACTTGATGGGCCGAAGGGCGCCGGAGAGAATCGACGGCCATGGCTACCATCCGATATCTCGCCTACGGCTCGAATCTGCATCCCGAGCGCCTGCGGCGACGGACGCCCTCGGCGGTGCTGCTGACCACCCGGGAGCTGACCGGCTGGCGGCTGAGCTTCGACAAGCGGGGCTTCGACGGTTCGGCCAAGGCCACGATTGCCGCGACGGACGACGGCAGGGACCTCGTCCATGCGGCCATCTTCGAGCTGTCTCTCGAGGAGAAACCCGCCCTGGACCGCATCGAGGGGCTGAACCGGGGCTATCATGCCCACGTGCTGTCGCTGCCCGGCCTCGGCGAGGTGCACACCTACAAGGCCGACACCGAGTTCCAGGACGGCTCGCTGGTGCCGTTCCGCTGGTACCGGGACCTGGTGCTGCACGGCGCCCGCTTCCACGGCTTCCCGCAGGCCTATGTCGAGGGCATCGCGGCGGTGCCCGTCGTCGAGGATCCGGACGACGCCCGGCAGCGCGAGCACGAGGACATCCTGGCCGCCATGCGCAGGGCCATGGCCGAGGCTGCCGGCGACCCTGCGACCGACTGCCCCGCGACCGACCATCCCGCCACCGACAAGGAGTGACCATGATCGTGACCACCACCCCCACGCTGGAGGGGCAGAAGATCCGCGACTATCTGGGCGTCGTGACCGGCGAGGCGATCCTCGGCGCCAACCTGTTCCGCGACCTGTTCGCCGGGCTGCGCGACATTGTCGGCGGCCGCTCCGCCTCCTACGAGAAGGAGTTGCGCAAGGCCCGCGAAGTGGCCTTCGAAGAGCTCGAGGCCGCCGCACGGGAGAAAGGTGCCAACGCCGTCATCGGCGTGGACATCGACTACGAGGTGCTCGGCGAATCCAACGGCATGCTGATGGTGAGCGTCAGCGGCACGGCGGTGCGCATCGCCTGACGCCAGCGGCCGTTACCGCACCGTAACAGGCGTTTTCGCGGGTTTGAGTCGTCCCCCGGCGCCGGATACTATTGACCGCGGCGGGGCGGATCATCACTGACAGCCGGCCCGTGCCCGGTACGCCCGGGGTCATCCGGCCGAGGTCCCACGCCGTTGATCCGGCTGATGTCAGCGTGTTGAGAACGGCGGTGTGTGGACGGTGTGATGAACATCTACGTGGGTAACCTCCCTTACAGCATTACGGATGACGAACTGCGGGAGGCCTTCGCCGCCTTCGGCGACGTGAAGTCAGCCAAGGTCATCATGGACCGCGAGACGGGTCGCTCCAAGGGTTTCGGCTTCGTCGAGATGGACGATGCGAAAGAAGCCGAGGAAGCGATCCGGGTGATGAACGGCCAGGACCTGAATGGCCGGCCGGCGCGGGTCAGCGAGGCCCGGCCGCGCCAGGACCGCCCATTCCGCGGCTGAGCGCGAGCCTGCCTGCCGCCTGCCTGGCGGCTCTTGCGCTCGCCGGCACCGGCTGCGCCGGCGCACCCGTCGATACCCGGAGCTATGACTGCGAGCGGGGCGGGCTCCTGCGCGTGGAGATCGGCGATGATTTGGCGGGTGTGGAGTTCGACGGCCGCCGCTACACCCTGGCATCGGTGGAGACAGACGACGGCCGCCGCTGGCGCGACGGCGACGTCCTGCTCTGGATACGCGACGGCGAGGCATCCGTCACCGTCGGCGACCAGGTGGTGGCCTGGGGCTGCCGGCGGCGCTGATCGGCAGCGCGCAACGGGCAGCGACGGGCCGCACTGAGTAGCGGCAGGCGGCAAGGGGCTGCGACAGCACCTGTGCAGCGTCTTTACAAAGGGCGCGGTTTCACTAGGATGAGCGCTCGCCCGGCGTCCGACGGCGGCCGCCACCACCCGACCAACACCGGTAGACCGACATGATCATCGTCCTCTCTCCCGCCAAGACCCTGGATTTCGAATCGCCGCTGGCGACGGACAAGCACACGAAGCCCCGCTTCCAGAGCGAGGCGCGCAAGCTGGTGGAGATTCTGCGCGGCAAGTCCGAGAAGGAGATCGCCTCGCTGATGAGCCTGTCGCCGAAGCTCACGAAACTCAACGTGCAGCGCTACCGGGATTTCTCCGACCGGGCCGATGCGAAGAACGCGCACCCCGCGCTGCTCGCGTTCAAGGGCGACGTGTACCAGGGCCTGCAGGCGGAGCGCTTCGAGGCCCGCGACCTGAACTACGCCCAGGATCATCTGCGCATCCTGTCCGGGCTGTACGGCGTGCTGCGCCCGCTCGACCTCATGCAGCCCTACCGGCTGGAGATGGGTACCTCGCTCGCCAACGAGGCGGGCAAGGACCTCTACGCCTTCTGGAGCGACCGCATCACCCGCGCGCTGAACGAGGAGCTGGCCGGGCAGAAGCCGAAGGCGCTGGTGAATCTGGCCTCCAACGAGTACTTCGGCGCGGTGAACGAGGAACTGCTGGACGGGCGCATCGTGACGCCGGTGTTCAAGGACCGCGCCAAGAGCGGCGACTACCGGGTGCTGAGTTTCTTCGCCAAGCGGGCGCGGGGCATGATGGCCGCCTGGATCATCCGCGAGCGGGTCGACACGCTGAAGGGCCTGAAGGACTTCGCGGAGGAAGGCTACCGCTACAGCGAAGCGGAGTCCGAGCCGGACCGGCCGGTGTTCCTGCGCGCGAAGAACTGACCCACCCCCGCGCCGCCGCCCGGCCATGGTGCCCGGCGGGAGTGACGCCGCTGCGTCAGCCGGTGGCCGTGTTGTCCAGCCGTATGCGGGCGAGACGCGTCCCGGTCTCCTCCACCATCTCGCGCATGGTGCGCAGGCTGGACTGCTCGCCGACGAAGGCGGGCGGCTTGCGCCGCAGCAGCTGCCAGTGGCCAGACTCCAGGATGTGTCCGAGGAAGGTGAAGTTCGCCTCGATGGCGAGCATGTAGGGGTTCTGGCCTTCGAACAGCGCCTCGAGATAGCGGTACACGCTGCCGAAGGTGTTCTCCAGCCGGGGCAGCGCCGCATACTCGAAGAACCCCGGCGTCTGCCGCAGCAGGTCTTCGCCGGACTCGTAGCGCACCATGAACTCGCCGGGCCGTGCGTTCTCGATGGCCACGCCGCCGACGACGAACTCGCTGTACAGGCGGTCGCGGCATTTCTCCAGGTAGCAGCGGTCGGCCATCTGGGCGACCAGGTCGGCGGTGCCGAGGAGGTGACCGAGCAGGGTGTCCTTCGGATCCTCCATCTCGATCGCATCCGGCGCGATCTCGTAGCCGGTGAAGTGCACCAGCTTGCTCGCGGCCGGCGCCAGGTGGTCGAGCCCGATGCCGGGCAGATAGCGGCGCAGGAAGTCGGCGCTACGGCTGACGTGGTAGAGCGTGAACTCGGCGCCGTTGCGGTATTCCCGGTCGCGCAGTTCGTGGCGGATGTAGCCGGCGTCGTGGAACAGGGACGTGATGATGCCGAGTAACGCCCGCTCGGGGCCGAGGCCCTCGCCGACGTTGCGCGCCGCTTCGTAGCCCGCGACGAGGCGCGCCATCGCCAGGGTCATGTCCAGGGTGTGCTGGATGTCGTGATAGCTGGTGTCGCAGCCGAGGTACCCGGGCATGCGGCCGGTGAACAGTCGCTCGAAGTCGTAGAACGCCAGCCAGATCTTGTCGAAGCCGGCGTCCGGGTAGGTCTGCTCGAGCAGTTCCCGCACGGCGTCGCGCACGGCGGCGGGGTTGCTCACCTGCACCGTATTGGTGACGTCGAAGTCGTTGCGCCGGTCCTGCAGCATCTTCTTGTACTTCTCGGCGCCGTCGGCGCCCCCCGCGCTGCGGCCCGCCTGCAGAGTCCGACCGTGAGTCCCGGCATCCGGATTCACGAGTCTCCCCCCGTCCGCGGAAGCGGACCATCGTGTCTTGTGAGTGCAGCATACACGCCGCCCCCGGCCGCAAGCGGTCGGTTTGACCTAAGACGGCAGATCGTGTGCGCCCTCATTCCTCGAACTCCGCCCAGACGGGGGCATGATCCGAGGGCCGCTCCCAGCCGCGCGGCTCCGGGTCCACGGCGCTGGCGACGCAGCGCTCGGCCATGGTGTGACTGCCGAGTATGAGGTCGATGCGCAGCCCCCGGTTGCGACGGAACGCCGCCGCCCGGTAGTCCCACCAGCTGAAAGCGTCCTCCGGCTGGTCGAACTGGCGGAACAGATCCACCAGGCCGAGTTCGGTGAGGCGCGCGAGCGCGGCGTGCTCGGGCTCGCTGAACAGCACCCGCCCGCGCCAGAGCTCCGGGTCGTGCACGTCCCGGTCCTCCGGGGCGATGTTGAAGTCGCCGAGCACGACCAGCCGCTCGTGGGCCTTCAGCTCGTCGGCGAGATAGTCCCGCAGGCGCTCGAGCCACTCCAGCTTGTACTGGTACTTGTCCGAGTCCACCGCCTGCCCGTTGGGTACGTAGAGGTTGACGATGCGCACGCCGCCGATCGTCGCTGCCAGCACCCGCCGTTGCGGGTCCTCGGAGCCGGGCAACGCGCGGACCGGATCGGACGGCGGCTTGCGCGAGAGCAGGGCCACCCCGTTATAGGTGCGCTGGCCGTTGGAGATGCCGTGGTAGCCGGCCGCCTGCAGCGCCTCGGCCGGAAAGTCTTCGTCCGGCTGCTTGATCTCCTGCAGCGCCAGCACGTCGGGCTTCGCCTCCGCCACCCAGGCGAGCACCTGAGGCAGGCGCACCTTCAGGGAGTTCACATTCCAGGTGGCGACCTTCACGCTGCCCGGCTGATCCCGCTGCTCGCGAGCAGTGCCTCGAGGCTCGGGCCCCTGCCGCGGAACTCGACGAAGGCATCCATGATGTCGCGGCTGCCGCCCACCTCCAGGATGCTGGCGCGAAAGCTCTGCGCCGTGCCACGGTCGAAGATGCCCGCCTCCTCGAAGGCGCTGAAGGCGTCCGCCGCCAGCACCTCCGCCCACTTGTAGCTGTAGTAGCCCGCGGCGTAGCCGCCGGCGAAGATGTGCGCGAACCCGTTCGCGAAACGGTTCCAGTCCGGCGGCCGCACCAGCGTCACCCGCTCGCGGACTTCCTCCAGGATCCCGGCCGCGCGGGAGCCATGCCCGGGGTCGTACTCGGCGTGCAGGCGGAAATCGAACAGGGCGAACTCGAGCTGGCGCAGCATCTGCAGCCCGGCATTGAAGTTGCGGCTGCCGCGCAGGCGCTCGAACATCTCCGCTGGCAGCGGCTCGCCGGTGTCGACGTGTCCGGAGGCGTGCGCCAGCACCTCGTAGTGCCAGGCGAAGTTCTCCATGAACTGGCTCGGCAGCTCCACCGCGTCCCAGGGCACGCCGTTGATGCCGGCGATGCTGGGGTAGTCCACCCGGGTGAGCAGGTGGTGCAGCATGTGGCCGAACTCGTGGAAGAGGGTGACCACGTCGCTGTGGGTCAGCAGCGAGGGCTCGTCGCCGTGGGGCGGCGTGAAGTTGCACACCAGGTAGCCCACCGGCGCGGCCTTCTCGCCCCCGATGCCCTTGCGCACGACGCACTCGTCTATCCAGGCGCCGCCGCGCTTGCCCGCCCGGGCGTAGAGGTCGGCGTAGAAGCCGCCCACGGCCGTGCCGTCGGCGTCGCGCACCTCGTAGTAGTGCACGCTGTCGTGCCAGACGGGGACGCCCTCGCGTACGCCGATGTCCAGCCCGTAGAGCTCCCCGGCCAGGCGGAACAGCCCTTCGATGACCCTCGGCGCCGGCAGATAGCGACGGAGCTCTTCGTCGGAGATGGCGTGGCGCTCCTGTTTGAGCTTCTCGGAGTAGTAGGCGAGGTCCCAGGGCCGGATCGTGCGGCCCGCGAAGTCCTCCACCGCGGCCACCTCGTCTTTCGCCGCCGGCAGGCTGCGTTCGGCCAGCTCGGAGAGGAACTCCAGCACCGCGTCCACGCCCGGCGCCATCTTGCTGGCCAGCGAGTACTCGGCGTAGTTGTCGAAGCCGGTGAGGGCGGCGGCCTCGTGGCGCAGGGCCAGGATCTCCTCGATGAGCGGCGCGTTGTCGTGGGCCGGATCGTGAGGGCCGGTATCGGAGGCCCGCGTGACCCAGGCCTCGTAATAGGTGCGGCGCAGATCCTCGTCGTCGGCGTGGGTCAGCACCGCCTGATAGGTGGGCTGATCCAGGCTGAACTTCCAGCCGTCGAGTCCGGCTGCCTCCGCCGCCGCGCGGGCGCGCTGACGGGCGCCGGCGGGCAGGCCGGCCAGCCGCCCCTCGTCCTCCACGTGCAGGCTCCAGGCGTCGGTGGAGTCCTGCAGGTTCTGCTCGAAGCGCGTCGCCGCCTTCGCCATGGCCTGGCGGATCTCGCGGAAGCGCCGCTTGTCGTCCTCGGGGAGGCCGACGCCGGCGAGCCGGAAGTCGCGCAGCGCGTGTTCCAGCAGCTTGTCGAGGCCGGGATCCGCGTCCGCCGGCAGGCGCTCCGCCAGCTCCCGGAAGCGCCGGTGCAGGGTCTCGTTCTGGGCCAGCTCCGTGGCGTACTCGGTCAGCAGCGGCAGCGCCTCGCCGTAGGCCTCCCGCCAGTCGGCATCGGCGGTCACCATGTGCAGGTGGCTCACCGGCGACCACAGGCGCGACAGCCGGTGGCTCATCTCTTCCAGCGGCACCACCAGCGACTCGGGCGTGGGCGATTCGTCGGCCAGCAGCTCCTGCAGGCGCCGCCGGTTCTCCTCCAGCGTCTTCCTGACGGCCGGCAGCACCTGCGACGGCGCGAGCTCGGGGAACGGCGGAAGTTCCGTGTTTTCCAGCAACGGATTAGACATGGCAAACCCGACCTCGGTCTTGCATTTCCCTGACCGGCCCGCATGTTAGCATGCGCGTCCCGTCGGGAGTCGCGCCGATAGCGGGCTTTCGCGCGGGGAAATGAGCACGGAACGGACGACGACAACCGGAGACTGACGGTGGCACACCACTTCGATCTGATCGCGATAGGCGGCGGCAGCGGCGGACTGGCCCACGCGCAGCGCGCTGCGGAATACGGCGCACGGGCGGCGGTGGTCGAGAGCGGTCGCCTGGGCGGCACCTGCGTCAACGTGGGCTGCGTGCCGAAGAAGGTCATGTGGTATGCGGCGGCCATGTCCCATCACGTGGAACAGGCGAAGGACTACGGGTTCGACGTCGCCGTGAACGGCCACGACTGGCCCGGGCTGAAAGCCGCCCGCGACGCCTACGTGGCCAGGCTGAACAAGATCTACGCGGGCAACCTCGACAAGCGCCACGTGACCCATATCGCCGGCCGCGCGAAGTTCGTGGACGAGCACACCGTGGAGGTGGACGGCGAGCGTTTCACCGCCGATCACATCACGATTGCCACGGGCGGCTACCCGATCGTGCCCGATCTCCCCGGCGCGGAGCTGGGCATCACCTCCGACGGTTTCTTCGAGCTCGCGGAGAAGCCGGAGCGGGTCGCCGTCGTCGGCAGCGGCTACATCGGCGTGGAACTCGCCGGCATGCTGAACTCCCTCGGCGCCGACGTGACCCAGTTCGTGCGCTACGACGGCGTGCTCAGGAGCTTCGACGAGATGCTGCGCAGCGAGGTCATGCAGGCGATGGACGCTGACGGCATCATCATCGAGCGCCACTTCATCCCGAAGGGTCTCGAGCAGACCGACGACGGCCTGCGCCTGCTGAGCGAGGACGGCCGTCACTTCGACGGCTACGACTGCCTGATCTGGGCCGTGGGCCGGGCGCCGGCGACGGACGGACTGGAACCGTCGGCAGCGGGAGTGGAGACGGATGCACGCGGCTTCATTCCGGTGGACGACTACCAGGTCACCAACGTGCCGAACATCTACGCCATCGGCGACGTCACCGGCGCCGCGGCGCTGACGCCGGTGGCCATCGCCGCCGGCCGCCGGCTGGCCGACCGGGTGTTCGGCGGCATGACCGACCGGCACCTGGATTACTCGAACATTCCCACGGTGGTGTTCAGCCATCCGCCCATGGGCACGGTCGGGCTGACCGAGCACGAGGCGCTGGAGCGCTACGGCGACGAGGTCGGCTGTTTCACCAGCCGGTTCAATCCCATGCTGTACGCGCTCAGCGAGTTCAAGCGGCCGAGTTCCATGAAGCTGGTGACGGTGGGCGACGACGAGCGCATCGTGGGCTGCCACATCTTCGGCGACGGCGCCGACGAGATGCTGCAGGGCTTCGCGGTGGCCATCCGCATGGGGGCGAAGAAGAAGGACTTCGACGATACCGTCGCCATCCACCCGACCAGCGCGGAAGAGCTGGTCACCATGCGCTGAGTCTCAGCGCGGCAGACGCTTCAGCACGCTGCGCGTGTCCGGCCGGACGCCGCGCCAGATGTAGAACGACTCGGCAGCCTGCTCCACCAGCATGCCCCAGCCGACGATGGCGCGCCGGGCGCCCCGGGACCGCGCCCAGCGTGTGAAAGGGGTGTCGCCGGTGCCGTAGGAGAGGTCGTAGCAGACCGTCTCCGCCGTGACGATGCCGGCCGGGAACGGCAGCGTCTCGCCGCGCAGTCCGGCCGAGGTGGCATTGATCACCAGGTCGTAGTCGACGTCCTCCACGATGTCGTCGAAGCGGCAGGCCTGGACGGCTCCCATGCTGCCGAAATGGTTCGCCAGGGCCTGCGCCTTGGACACCGTCCGGTTGGCCAGGGTGATGGTGGTGGGCTCTTCCTCCAGCAGCGGCGCCATGATGCCGCGGGTCGCGCCCCCGGCACCCAGGATCAGTATGCGCGCGCCCTCGATGGCCACCCGGTGGTTCTTGCGCAGGTCGCGCACCAGGCCGACGCCGTCGGTGTTGTCGCCGCGGATGGCGTCACTGCTGATGCTCAGGGTGTTGACGGCGCCGGCCATGCGGGCCGCATCGGACAACTCGTCCGCCAGCCTGACCGCCTCGCTCTTGTGGGGCACGGTGATGTTCAGCCCGCGCCCGCCCTGGCGCTGGAAGGTCCGGATGGCACTCTCCAGCTCGGCCGGTGGGACTTCCAGCAACTCGTAGGTGAGGTGCTGGCCGGTCTGCTGCGCGAAGACCCGATGGATGATCGGCGACCGGCTGTGGCTGACGGGATAACCCACCACGCCGTAACGGTCCGGCCTGTTCTGCTCGCTCACGTCCCTGTTCTCCCCCCGCTTTTTTCGCGGATTATTGGATCATCGATCGCCTGCTCAGCCGTCGGCCAGCCAGCGCGCCGCGTCCGGCGCGAAATAGGTGAGGATGGCGCTGGCGCCGGCCCGCTTTATCGACAGCAGGGCTTCCATGACCGTCTCGCGCTCGTCCAGCCAGCCGTTGGCGGCTGCCGCCTTCAGCATGGCGTACTCGCCGCTCACCTGATAGGCCATGGTGGGAACGCCGTATTCGTCGTGTACCCGGCGGATGATGTCGAGATACGGCAGCCCCGGCTTGACCATCACCATGTCGGCGCCCTCGGCGATGTCCATGCCCACCTCGCGCAGGGCCTCGTCGCTGTTGGCCGGGTCCATCTGGTAGCTGTGTTTGCCGCCGCCGCCGAGGTTGCCCGCCGAGCGGACGGCGTCGCGGAACGGTCCGTAGAAGCTTGACGCGTACTTGGCCGCGTAGGCGAGGATCATGGTGTGCACGTGGCCGCCTTCCTCCAGCGCCGTACGGATGGCGCCGATGCGTCCGTCCATCATGTCCGACGGCGCCACGACGTCCGCGCCGGCCTCGGCGTGGGAGACGGCCTGGCGCACCAGCATGTCGACGGTCTCGTCGTTCAGCACGTAGCCGGTGTCGTCGATGATGCCGTCCTGGCCGTGGGTGGTGTAGGGGTCCAGAGCCACGTCGGTCATGACGCCGAGGTCCGGGTAGCGCGCCTTGATGGCCCGCACCGCCTGCTGGGCGAGGCCGTCCGGGTCGGCGCAGACCGCGCCGTCCGGTGTCTTGGCCGCCGGGTCGATGATGGGGAACAGCGCCACCATCGGGATGCCCAGCGCGTGCACCACGGAGAGGTGCTCCAGCAGCAGGTCGACGGAGCGACGCTCGATGCCCGGCATGGAGGGCACGGTCTCGCGGCGGCCCTCGCCCTCGAGTACGAACACCGGATAGATGAAGTCGCTCGGCGCGAGCCGGTTCTCGGCCACCAGCGAGCGCACCCAGCCGGTGCGGCGGGTGCGGCGGAGTCGGGTGGCGGGGAACCTTGTGTCCGGGCGGCTGCTCATATTTACTCTCGGGTCACTCGGGAAAAAACGGATTCTCCCCCGATTCGGTTTTCGTGTCCAAGGACGGCGCGGGGAGCGGTGAAATAAATGCCGAGGACCGCAGGTCTCTATCCATGACGGGAACATCAGAAGACAGCCGGCGCCGCCACCGCTTCGAGCGGCTGGTGGGCGAACTCCGCCGGGACATGTTCCGCTACGCGTTCTGGCTCAGCCGGGACGGGGCACTGGCGGAGGACGTGGTGCAGGAGGCGATGGTGAGAGCCTGGCGCAACCTGGACAGCCTGCGCGACGACGGTGCGGCAAAGCAGTGGCTGCTGACCATAGTGAGGCGCGAAAACGCGCGGCAGTTCGAGAGGAAACGGCTGGAGACGGTGGACGTGGACGATCTCGGGGGCAGGGAAGAAGGCATGCTCGCGGACTCGCACGATACCGATGTGGAGGATCTGCGGGCACAGCTGCTGGAACTCCCCGATGAGTACCGGGAGCCGCTGGTGCTGCAGGTACTGATGGGCTACACGACCGGCGAGATCGCCGAGGTGATGGAGCTGAAGCAGGCCACCGTGCTCACCCGGCTGCACCGGGCACGCAACCAGCTCAAGGAGAGATTCGCGGCCGATGGGCCGGATTCCGACGAGTAAAGACCATGCGGTGTGAAGAATTCAGAGAGCGGCTCGACGGCGACCCCGGGGCGGATTTCCCCGGCCGGTCCGCCCACGCCGCCGCGTGCCCTGACTGCGCCCGCTACGCTGCAGACGCCGCCGTGTTCGAGCGGCGCCTCGCGGCGGCCCTCGCCGTCGACGTGCCGGATTTCCCCATCGATCTGCCGGCAGACGGTCATGACGGCGAAGACGGCGGCCGGGGCGACAAGGTGGTCTCCCTGGACGGGCGCCGGCGTGGGCGCGGTGCCCGCTGGCGCGGGCTGCCCGCCTGGGCCGGCGTGGCCGCCGCGCTGGCGCTGGCCGTCACCCTGGTGCTGCAGTTCGGCAGCAGTCCGCAGGAGCTCGATGCCTCCGCGCTCGCCGCCGAGGTGATCGCGCACATGGAGCACGAACCGTATTCCCGCGTCGTCACGGACGAGGCGGTGGCGGGCAACGACCTCAGCCGGGTGCTGGCACCCGCCGTGTCCCGGCTTGACGCCGGTCGGGTGGGGCTGGTGACCTACGCTAAGACCTGTCCGATCAACGGGCGCGACGTCCCGCACCTGGTGGTCCAGGGCGCGGACGGGCCGGTCACGCTGCTGCTGATGGCCGGCGAGAAGCTGGCTGCGCCCGTGCCGCTCGAGGGGGACGGTTTCCACGGCGTCATACTGCCGGTCGGCGACGGCAGCATCGCCGTCGTCGGGGAGAAGGGCCAGTCGGTGGACGATGTGACGGAGAATATCCGCAACGCCGTGGACTGGCAGATTTGAGTCTGCCCGATCCGCCGGTGGCAGATCCGGTCAATCGACAAGAGGTTTTCATCCTGCCGGGGCGGCTGCGCCGCCTCCAGGGAATCAACGGCCCGGTAAGGGCCTGTACAACAGCGAGGAGAGAGATCATGAATGACAAGCACGTGAAAAAGCCAATTGCTATTGCGGTCGGTGCGGCACTCGCCGCGACTTTCGGCGCCGTGGGCGTGGCCCAGGCCCAGAGTGACCAGGGCGCCGGCAGCCCGTTCGAGATGACGTCCCTGTCCAGCGGTTACGAGGCCACCGGCGGTCACGGCGAAGGCGGCTGCGGCGAAGGCAAGTGCGGCGGCGACAAGGAAGACAAGGGCGGCGAAGGCTCCTGCGGCGAGGGCAAGTGCGGCGGCGACAAGGAAGACAAGGGCGGTGAAGGCGCTTGCGGCGAAGGCAAATGCGGCGGTGACAAGGGCGGCGAGGGCTCCTGCGGCGGCGACAAGGGCGGCGAAGGCTCTTGTGGCGAGGGCAAGTGCGGCGGTTCCGTCTGATCGCCTGACCGCATCCGTCGACTCACGGAAGAAGGCTCGCGGCTCCGGCCGCGGGCCTTTTTTCGTCTCGGCGGACCGATTCGCCGCTGGCCGGCCTGCCCCTCGGGGAGCGACAATCCGTCTACTGCCGACAGCGGGGGGATGAGCCGATGAGCGAGGATCCGGTGCGCTGCGCCTGGTCACTGGGCGTGAACCAGGCCTACGTCGATTATCACGATACCGAGTGGGGCGTGCCCGTGCGCGACGACCGGCGCCAGTTCGAGTTCCTGGTGCTGGAGGGCGCCCAGGCGGGGCTCTCCTGGTCCACGGTGCTGAACAAGCGGGAGGGTTATCGCCGCGCCTTCGCGGATTTCGACCCGCAGAAGGTCGCCCGTTTCGGCGAGGCGAGGATCGCGAAGATCCTGGCCGACCCTTCGGTGATCCGCAACCGCCTGAAGGTGCGCTCGGCCGTGACCAACGCCCGGGCCTTCCTGACCGTGCAGGAGGAGTTCGACGGCTTCTGCAATTACATCTGGAGCTTCGTGGACGGCACGCCGAAGCAGAACCGCTGGCAGAGCGACGCCGAGGTGCCGGCCACCTCGCCGGAGTCGGATGCGCTGTCGAAAGACCTGAAACGGCGGGGCTTCCGTTTCGTCGGCTCCACCATCGTCTATGCCCACATGCAGGCGACCGGCATGGTGAACGACCACGTGACCGGCTGCTTCCGTCACGCCGAGTGCGCGCAGCTGGCGCAGTGACTCCGGTCAGCGCCGGATATTCACCCCGGTCAGTTCCGGATATTCACTTCGGTCAGTTCCGGATATTGACTCCGGTCAATTCCGGATATTCACAATAGTGAGCGCCGTCAGCCCGCTCGGCGTCACGTGCGAGATGGCGCCGAGATAGCGCCGGTCGGCGGCCAGTCCGGACCAGGTAACCTGCAGAGTCTCGGTGCTGCCGGCGGTGACGCTGGAGGGCGCCGACACGGTCATGTTGCCGGCGTCGTCCACCAGGCCGAACGCCCAGGCGAACAGCTGGTAGTTCGCGCCGGGCCCGCCCGCCACCTGGTCGGTCTCGAAGCCGTGGACCAGCACCGCGTAGCGGCCGGCGGGCGGCGTCACCAGACTGAACTCCTCGGCCGAGGTCTCCGAGCCGCTCTCGCCGATGCGGGTGCAGATGTCGTTCGGGCAGTAGTAGACGTACAGGTCCAGGTCGTCATTGCCGTCGGTGGCCTCGTCGAACAGCGCGAAGCGGAGATAGGCCTGGTTCGCCGGCACGTCGATCACGTGGGTGGTGACGCCGTTGCCGTCCCGGAAGGTGAAGGTCTTGCTGGGGTCGTTGTCCACGAAGCCGTCGATCACCAGTGCCTCGTTCAGTCCGTGCACGCCGGCCCGGTAGCTGCCGGTATAGCCGAAGTCCACGTCGAAACCGAGGGTGCCGCTGCCGCCCGCATCCCGCACCTCCTCCGGCGCCGACAGCGATACCGGCCGGATGGCGAGCGGCGTTCGCACGGCGGTCTCGCCGGCCCGCCAGGTGATGGCGCCGAAGTACCAGAGATCCAGTCCGGTGCCGATGAATTCCATCTCCACGGTGTAGGTGGCGGTCTCGCCCGGATTCAGCGACAGCGTCGCGGGGGATACGCTCACCACGGTGCCCGGCGGCGGCTCGATTTGCACCTGCCAGGTACCGGCCGCGTCGCCCGTGGCCGTCACGGTACGCGTGATGGTGCGCCGGCCGGTCAGCTGCTCGATGGCGATGGAGGCCTGGTTGAACTGGGTCGCGTCGAAGCTCCTGCCGGCGGCGGCCAGCTCGTCGCAGCGCGACGGGTCCGGTATGGGCTCCTCCAGGCCGCAGCCGAAGGCGTCGTAGTCGTCGGCACCCGCGTCGAACAGCAGCCCGGCCTTGCCGGCGGCGTTGGGCTGCAGGTGGCCCGCGCCGAAGTCGAACGGGTTGGCCGGGGTCTCGCCGTCCTGCTGCACCACGTCCTGGTAAGCGCTGGTCATCATGGCCGAGCGCAGCGCCGCCGGCGACCAGCCCGGGTTGGCTTCCAGCAGCAGCGCGGCCACGCCGGCCACGTGGGGCGTGGACATGGACGTGCCGGAGAGATAGCCGAAGAACTCGCCCTGCTCGGCGTTGGCGGCATCCGGTGTGAAGCCCGCGAGTATGCTGACCCCCGGCGCCGTCAGGTCCGGCTTCAGTATGTCCGGCGCGCCGCTGGCCGGACCTCGCGACGAGAAGCCGGCCATGATGTTGCCGGCCTGGGTCTCGGTGAGAAACAGTCCCGCCGCCAGCCGCACGTCGACGATTTCCTCGTCAACGTTCATGGCGTCGAACAGCAGCCGTCCGTCGGCCTGGCCGATCATGACGGCCGGGATGTCCACCGAATCGGCCGTGCCGGTCATGACGAAGGGTTCGCCGGCGTTGTTGAAGACGAGGGCGCCGATGGCGCCGGCGTCCTCGACGTTGCGTATCTTGGTCTCGAAGCTGCAGCCGCCGCGCGCGAGCAGGGCGATCCTGTCGGCGAGCTCGTCCCCGTTCACCGGCGCCTGGCAGGCGTCGTAGGTGGTGCCGCTATCGTCGCCGGTGTCCGTGGCGAGGCTGTCGTCGTCGACGATCACGAGTTCCTCTTCCACGCTGCCTGTGTCTTCCAGCTGGGGGGTGAAGCTCGCCTCCCGGGAGGCGTACTTGCCGGCCAGCGAAGGCGGCGAGATCACCTCCATGGCCTCGCTGAAGTTCACGCCGGGCCGGCTGGAGGCCGCCACGGTGGTGACCCAGGGCGAGCTGCCCGGCGAGCCGATGGTGCGCAGGCCCGGGCCCTCGTTGCCCGCGGCCACCGCGGTGAAGATGCCGGCCTTCGCGGCGGCGAGCAGGGCGATGTCGTCGGGGCCGCTCACCGTCGCCAGCGAATTGCCCACCGAGTAGTTGATGACGTCCACCCCGTCCGCCACGGCCGCGTCCACCGCCCGGGCGAGGTCGGAGGTATTGCAGCTGGCCCGGGTGTCGCCCGGCCTGAGCCAGCAGGCCTTGTACACGGCCACGCGGGCCTTCGGCGCCATGCCGCGGATGCGTGCCAGCTCGGTGCCGGCCACCGAAGCCGTCACCGGATTGCCGGCGGCGATGGTCGCGATATGGGTGCCGTGGCCGTCGGCGTCCCGGGGCGAGAGGAATTCGCCCGGGTCCAGATCGCCGCTCTCCCGGGCGCCGTCGACGAAGAAGCGGGCGCCGATGAGCTTGTTGTTGCACACCGTCTCCGCGAACTCCTCGCCGGACTGGCAGATGCCGTTCCAGTCCTCCGGCGGGTCGAACAGCTGCACGTCGTCGCGCACCTCGAAACGCCGGCACAGCCAGAGGCCGAGGAAGGTGTCGGCGAAGGAGGTGCGGCACAGCCGCGGCTTGTCCGCTTCCCGGGTGTCCTTCAGGCTCGGGTGGTCGGGCGTGATGCCGCTGTCGATGACGCCGATGACCACGCCCTCGCCCTCGAGCCCCAGCGCGCCGGTGAGTCCGTCCGTGCCGTCGAACAGCCCGAGGAAGCTCGGCGTCTCGTTGGTGGCCAGCGGCCGGATCTCGTCTTCCCATACCCCGGCCACCTCGGGCAAGTGACGTAGCCGATCGGCCTGGGCCGGCGTCAGGGCGGCGGCGAAACCGCTGAAGCCGTAGCGATAGTCGTAGACGGTCCGCGTGCCCGGGGCCGCCTTCGCCAGCAGGCTCGTCTGCGCCGCGTCGCTGCCGGCCACCCAGGACTTCACCGTGGCCGACTCCCGGCTGAAGCCGGTGGACTGCATCACCTTCATGGAGGCGGGGCGGCCGGGCGCGGCCGCCTTCGCGTAATGCTCCGCGGCACCGGGCCGGCGCAGCTGCACGATGTACACCTTGCGGCCGTCGGCGCCGGTGCCGATCTCGTCGGCCAGTACCAGGCTGCCCGCGGCCCCTTCGGCGTGGCGCAGCGAGGCGGCCTCCGCCGTCGTCCCGAGGCAGAGCAGGGTCAGGAGCAGCCAGGTCAGTGGCAGCCAGGCCGGATGGAGGTTTCTGTTCACCGCTCGCTCGCCTCGGGAGGATCGATAGTCTGTGGGATCGATAGTCTGTCGCTACAGTGAGGAGGCTCGGTCGACGTTAGCATAGCGCCGAATCGGCGGGCCAGCACGCCCGCGGCGCGAGTGCCGCCAGCCTCTATTCCCGGGCGAAGATGCGGGACGGGTCGGCGAAGCTCTTGAACTCCAGTGCGTTGCCGGCCGGGTCGCGCAGGAACATCGTGCGCTGCTCGCCGGGCTGGCCGCGAAAACGCACCCGCGGCTCGATCAGGAAGCGGACGCCGGCGGCCGTGAGCCGGTCGGCCAGGGCCTGCCAGTCGGGCGGTGCCAGGATCACGCCGAAATGGCGCACCGGGACCGCGTCGCCGTCCACGGCATTGGCGGCCTCTTCCCCGGCGTCTTCCGCCAGGTGCAGGGTGACCTGATGGCCGAAGAAGTCGAGGTCGAGCCAGCGCTCGTCCTCGCGGCCGGTGGCGCAGCCGAGCAGCTCCACGTAGAAGCCGCGGGCGCGCTCCAGATCGTCGACCGGCACGGCCAGGTGGAAGGGCGCGGGAGCGGCGGCGCAGTTCACGAGGCGCCCAGCCAGTCGGTGGGTTTCAGGAAGCGTTCGGTCAGCTCCGCTTCCGGGCTGCCCGGCTCCGGCCGGTAGTCGTACTGCCAGCGTACCAGCGGCGGCAGGGACATCAGGATGGACTCGGTGCGGCCGCCGGACTGCAGCCCGAACAGCGTGCCCCGGTCGTAGACCAGATTGAACTCCACGTAGCGTCCGCGGCGATAGAGCTGGAACTGGCGTTCGCGTTCGCCCCAGGCGGTATCCCGGCGCCGCTCGACGATGGGCAGGTAGGCCGGCAGGAAGTGGTCGCCGACGCTCCTGATGAAGTCGAAGCAGCGCTCGAAGCCCCACTCGTTCAGGTCGTCGAAGAACAGGCCGCCCACGCCGCGGGTCTCGCCCCGGTGGCGCAGATAGAAGTACTCGTCGCACCAGTCCTTGAAGCGCGGGTAGGTGCCCTCGGGGAAGCCTTCGCAGGCCTCACGGGCGGTGCGATGCCAGTGCTCCACGTCTTCCAGGTACGGATAGTAGGGCGTGAGGTCGAAGCCGCCGCCGAACCACCAGACCGGTTCGCTGTCCGGCTTCTCCGCCGCGAACACCCGCACGTTGGCGTGGGTGGTGGGCACGTAGGGATTCTCGGGATGCAGCACCAGCGAGACGCCCATCGCCTGGAATCCCCGCCCGGCCAGCTCCGGCCGGCTCTTCGAGGCGCTCGGCGGCAGGTTGTCGCCGTAGACGTGGGAGAAGTTGACACCGGCCTGCTCGAGCAGGCTCCCGCCCGCGGTCACCCGGGTCTCGCCGCCCCCGCCGCCTTCCCGCTCCCAGGAGTCGCGGTGGAAGCGGGCGGTGCCGTCCACGTCCTCCAGGGTATCGGTGATGCGCTGCTGCAGGCCGAGCAGGTACTCCTTGACGGCCGCCAGTTTGTCGCCGAAGTCGTTCATCGCCATGTGCGCGGGCTGCCTCATCGTCGCGGAGCGACGCATTGTACGGGATGGCCGCGCGGGATGGGTACGGGAGGCAGGCGTCTCAGTCGGCCGGCTTCTTCTTCGCCGATTTCTTCTTTGTCTTCTTCCCGCCCGAGGTCTTCTTGCGGGCCGTGCTCTTCTTCCTGGCCGCCTTCTTCGTGTCGGCGGCGGCCGTCGCCGTTTTCTTCTTCGCCTTCTTGCGGCCGCGGCCACGGGCCGGCGCTGCTGCCAGCAGCTCTTTGCATTCCTCCAGCGTCAGCGACGCCGGTTCCCGGTCCTTCGGCACCTTGGCATTCTTGTTCTTGTCGGTGACGTACGGGCCGTAGCGCCCCTTGAGCACCTGGATGCCCTCGTCGGGGAAGTCCTGGATGGTGCGTTCGGCATCCGCTTTCTTCTTCTCGCGGACGAGTTCCAGCGCGCGTTCCAGGTTGATGGTGAACGGATCGTCGTCGCCGCGGATGGAGACGAACTTGTTGCCGTAACGCACGTACGGGCCGAAGCGGCCGATGCTCGCGGACACCGGCTCGCCCTCCGGCGTCTCGCCGAGCTTGCGCGGCAGCTTGAACAGCTCCAGCGCTGCGTCGAGGTCGATGTCGCTCATCTTCTGGCCGGGCATGAGGCCGGCGAACTTCGGCTTCTCCTCGTCGTCCTTGGTGCCGATCTGGACGAAGGGGCCGAAGCGGCCCATGCGCACGGTCACCGGCTTGCCGGTCTTGGGATCCGTGCCGAGCTCACGCGCCTGGGCGACCTGCTCGCGCGTGACGTTCTGGTCCTTCTCTTCCACCAGCTCGTGGAAGGGCGTCCAGAATTCCTCCAGCAGCGGCACCCAGTCCCGGTCGCCCCGGGAGATGGCGTCGAGGTCGTCCTCCATGCGCGCCGTGAAGTCGTAGTCCACGTACTGGGTGAAGTGCTCGGTGAGGAAGCCGTTGACGATGCGGCCGATGTCCGTGGGGACGAACTGGCGGCCCTCCATCTCCACGTATTCACGGTTTTTCAGCGTCGTGATGATGTTGGCGTACGTCGAGGGCCGGCCGATGCCGAGTTCCTCCAGCGACTTCACGAGGCTCGCCTCCGTGTAGCGGGGCGGCGGCTCGGTGAAGTGCTGTTCCGGACGAATCTCCTCCAGCTTCAGGCGGTCGCCCTCGGCCAGGTCCGGCAGGCGCCGGTCGCCGTCGTCCGCCGCGACGTCGTCGCGACCTTCCTGGTAGACGGCGATGAAGCCGGGCTTGACCAGCACCGAGCCCGTGGCGCGGAAGCGTCCGGTGGCCTCGTCCTCTCGCTCGTCGGCGGGCACCATCTCGGCGGTCACCGTATCGAACACTGCGGGCACCATCTGGCTGGCCACCGTGCGCGTCCAGATCAGCCGGTAGAGTTTCTGCTGGTCGGCCTCCAGCTTGCCCTCCAGCTCGTCCGGCGTGCGGCTGACCGCCGTGGGGCGGATGGCCTCGTGGGCCTCCTGGGCGTTCTTGGACTTGTTCTTGTACTGGCGCGGGCTGTCCGGCACGTTGTCCTTGCCGTAGCGCTCGGCGATCACACTGCGGGTCTCGTCCACCGCCACCTGGGCCAGCGTGACCGAGTCGGTGCGCATGTAGGTGATCAGGCCCACGTTGCCGTCCGCGCTACCGATGTCCACGCCCTCGTAGAGCCGCTGGGCCACGCGCATGGTGCGCTGGGTGTTGAAGCCGAGCTTGCGCGAGGCCTCCTGCTGCAGCGTAGAGGTGGTGAACGGCGCGGCCGGGTTACGGCGCCGCTGCTTGCGCTCTACCTTGACCGTGCGCAGCACGCCGTCGGCGGCCTGGCGCAGCGCGGCGTCCACGGCCATGGCCGTGTCCTCGTCGCCGAAGCTGAACTGCTCCACCTTCTCGCCCTTCCAGGCCACCAGCCGCGCCGGGAAGGCCTGGCCCTCCTTGCTCACGTCGGCCTCGATGGTCCAGTACTCCTGCGATACGAAGCGCTCGCGCTCCTCCTCGCGCTCGACGATGAGCCTGAGCGCCGGGCTCTGCACCCGGCCGGCGGAGAGGTTCGGCTGTACCTTCTTCCACAGCAGCGGAGACAGGTTGAAGCCCACCAGGTAGTCCAGCGCGCGCCGCGCCTGCTGCGCGTTCACCAGCTCGCTGGAGAGGCCGCGCGGACGCTGGATGGCGTCCTGGATGGCCTGCTTCGTGATCTCGTAGAAGACGACGCGGTGCACGTCCTTGTTGTCCAGGGCGCCCTTGTCCTTCAGCAGTTCGTACAGGTGCCAGGCGATGGCCTCGCCCTCTCGGTCCGGGTCCGTGGCGAGTATCAGGGAGTCCGCCTTCTTCAGCGCACGGACGATGGCGTTGAC
This sequence comes from Lentisalinibacter orientalis, assembly GCF_040706535.1. Lineage (NCBI taxonomy): Bacteria > Pseudomonadati > Pseudomonadota > Gammaproteobacteria > Woeseiales > Woeseiaceae > Lentisalinibacter > Lentisalinibacter orientalis. The sequence goes on along the minus strand of NZ_JAPDRJ010000001.1, from coordinate 578,450 downwards.
GTGCTTCTCGTTGCGCTCGATCACCCGGTACTTCATCTCGAAGCCGTGCTCCGGGTCCACCGCGCCCTCCTTCGGCACGAGGTCGCGCACGTGCCCGTAGGAGGCCAGGACGTCGTAATCCTTGCCCAGATACTTTTCGATGGTCTTCGCCTTGGCCGGCGATTCCACGATGACGAGGTTCTTGCTCATCCGTTCCCGTGCGTCCGTTGTCGCCGGGCGCGTTCCTGTCGCCCGGCCAGAAATGAAAAACCGCGGACTCTGCCGCGGCGTGCTGTCTGACGCGGCCAGTCTGCCGCTTCAGATTCCCCCGATCAATGGATCGTCCCCGAGTCCTCGTCGAAGACCAGATCCTCCATGCGCGCGTAGGCGAGCTCCTGGCCGGGCTGGCTGAACAGTACCATCAGCACCACCCACTTGATCTGCTCCACGTCGATGTCGGCGGACTCCAGAGCGAGCAGGCGGTCGATCACCAGTTCGCGCTGGGGCGGCGACAGGATGCCCACCTGCTCCAGATACACGAGGTAACCGCGGCATGCCGCATCCAGGCGCGAGAGCTCGAACCCGTTGAAGATGCGGGTGCCGTTCTCCGTCTGCGGGTTCGGGGACAGGAGGTCGTTGTTCGTTCCCAGACCGTCCAGCCAGTCGAGGGCGTGCTCGATCTCGGCGTCGTGGAAGCCGGCCCGGGCGAGTTCCTCGCGGAGTTCGTTCTGATCCGCTTCGGGTTCTTCCTCTGTATCGATGTAGGTCTCGAACAGGTACATCAACACGTCGAGGACGTTCTCTTTCATTCGGGTAGGCGCTCCTGTCTGACCCTCGAGAACTTCCCGCCAGGCAGCGTTTCGACTTCGCCCTCGAGTTCCAGGATCAGGAGCATGGAGGAAAGCTGATCGATCGTCAATCCGGACCGTTCGATCAACGTATCCATGTCCACGGGCTCCCACGCGAGGGCCTCCAGCAGTTTGTCGTAATCCCCGTCGCGCTCCGCTCCGGCGGTGCCGGCGGCCGCGGAATCCCTGCCGGAAGGCGGCTCCGCGAGACGCGTGCCCAGTGCACCGGCGAGCGGTGCGAGCTCGGCGAAGATGTCGTCGGCGGACTCCACCAGGCGGGCGCCGTCGCGGATCAGCCGGTGGCAACCGCGGGCGAGTGCGTTATGTATGGAGCCCGGTATGGCGAATACCTCGCGGCCCTGCTCGGCGGCCAGTCGGGCGGTGATCAGCGAGCCACTGCGTTGCGCCGCCTCCACCACGAGTGTGCCCAGGCTCATGCCGCTGATGATCCGGTTGCGCCGCGGGAAGTGCCACGACTCCGGCGGCGAGCCCAGCGGGAACTCGCTCACCAGGGCGCCTCGTTCGGCGATGCGGTGCGCGAGTTCCCGGTTGGCGGCGGGATAGACCCGGTCGATGCCTGTGCCCAGCACGGCGATGGTGCTGCCACCCGCCGACAGGGCGCCTTCGTGGGCGGCGGTGTCGATGCCCGTGGCGAGTCCGCTGGTGATGGTCAGGCCGCTGGCGGCGAGATGGGCGGCGAACTCGAATGCGGTCCGCGCGCCGCCGCGGGTGGGGTTGCGGCTGCCCACCACGGCCAGCTGCGGCATGGACAGGAGCCCGGGGTCGCCGTTGACGTAGAGGACGAGCGGCGCACCGGTGGCCTCGACGAGCAGCGCGGGATAGTCCGGCGAGTGGCGGCTGACCAGATGATGCCCCGGCTCGTCGAGCCAGCGGGCGATGCGCTCCATCCGCTCCGCCGGCGGCGCGAGCAGCGCCTCGATCGCGTCGGCATCGAGACCGCGGGAGGCGAGTGCGCCGCGTCCCGCCGCCACCACCCGGGCGGGCGAGCCGAAGCTCTCGACGAGCGCGGCCGCCTCGGCCGCGCCCAGCCCGGGAGCCTCCGCAAGACGTACCCAGGCATCTGTCTCTTCGTTCATGTCCGGCTCCGCTGTGCCGGCACGTCAAAAAGAAACGGCCGGCGCCCTCGCGGACGCCGGCCGTTGCCGTGTCTGGCGTCAGGAGGGGTTACGTACTATATCGTGCACCCGCATCTCGCTCTCCGCCGTCATGACGAGGGCGTAGGCGATGCGGTCGTACACCTTGAACACCATCACGGTGCCCGCCGGCTCGTCCGGCAGTTTCACCTTCTCGCCGCCGAGCAGCCCGAAGCCGCCCGTCTTCGCGTAGCGGTCACGCACCGTCTCGCCGGCCGTGAGCACGCGGAGCACGTCGCCGGGCGCCAGCCCGTTGCGCGCGCCGCGGTTGATGACGATGACCTGGTACTGCCCGATCAGCGAGATACCATCTACTACCGAAATGATGCGGCCGTCTATGTCCGTATCCGGAGGCTTCGGGAAGAAATTCAGCGGGATCTCGATTTCCTGGCGCATCAGGCGGTCGCCGGACAGCGCCTCCCGGCTGGTCTTCAGGAGATGCACGGTGGAGGGATCGCCCGTGCGGTCCACCTGGCCCTGGCCCACGTAGATGGCCTGATAGCCCACCACCTTGTCGTCGTCCGGGTCCACCAGCGGCTCGTCGATGTGCAGCACGCTGTAGCGCGAGCCCTCGCCCTCGATGTCGCCGCGCACGTAGACGTCGTTGCCGGCACCGGCGATGAGGTGATCGCCGCGGCTGGCCAGGATGTAGGGCAGCGCATCGGCCTGGTCTTTCTCGAGCACCGCGCCGCGGGTGAGGAAGGCCGCGATCTGCTCGTAGGGGATCGTGGTGATGGCCTGGTCGAGCGGCGTGGCCCGGATCTGCGGGCTCAGCCGTTCGGCCTGGATGCCGCGCTCCAGCATGATGCGCGGACGGCCGTCGATGTAGACCAGCGACAGCACGTCGCCGGGATAAATGAGGTGCGGGTTCTCCACCTGCGGGTTCACCTGCCAGATCTCCGGCCAGAACCAGGGGTCGCGCAGGAACATCTCCGAGATGTCCCACAGGGTGTCGCCCTTCTTCACCACGTAGCGTTCGGGTGCATTCGGCGCCAGCGGCACTTCCTGCGGTTGCGGCGGCGGCGCCGGTTCGGCCCGCCGTTCGACCACCTCGGCATCCGCAGCGCGGCGCGGTTCCAGCGAGACGGGCCCGGAGGACTCCGCACTCGCCGCCGGGGTCACCGGGGCGGGCGGCGCGTCGGCGTCGTCGGCGAAGGGGTTCAGGCTGCAACCGGCTGTTGTCGCAAGAGTCGATGCAACAAAAAGCACTCCGCACAGTCTCACCATGGACTGGGTATTCCGCTCTGCAAGGGGCATGGTTGGGCTTGCTCCATCCTGTGGGAATCGGGGCTGCCGGCTGTCACGGCGCTGGTATACTATGGCGTCCCGACGCGCGACCAACTGCCAAGTGCGTCACAGAATCGCCCCGGGCCGCCGCGCCCGCCTGACATAACGTCTTGATTGTCCGTTATGTATCCCAATAAAGTCAAAACACTAGATCGTTTTTATGGCAGTTCACGCGAGATATTGAGAAGGCACCGATGGCTATCCTGAACATACTCGAATTCCCCGATCCGCGCCTGCGCACCAAAGCGCAGCCCGTCGAGCGCGTGGACGACGAACTCAGGCAGCTGATCGACGACATGTTCGAGACCATGTATGCGGCCCCCGGCATCGGGCTGGCGGCGACCCAGGTGGACGTGCACCAGCGTCTGCTGGTGGCCGACGTCTCGGCGGACAAGGATCAGCCCCACGTCCTGATCAACCCCGAGATCCTCGAGAAGGGCGGCGTCGAGATGACCGAGGAGGGCTGCCTGTCGGTGCCCGGATTCTACGAGCCGGTGGAGCGGGCCGAGCGCATCCGCGTGCGCGCGCTGAACCGTGACGGGGAGAGCTACGAGATGGAGGCGGAGGGGCTGCTCGCCGTCTGCATCCAGCACGAGATGGATCACCTGGAAGGCAAGCTGTTCGTGGATTATCTGTCGGAGATGAAGCGCCAGCGAATCCGCAAGCGGCTGCTCAAAGGGCGCCGCAACGCCGCGCAGCCTGCCGGGGAACGGGCTGCCAGCCCCGTCTGAGTACCGGGTCTACCCCCGTGACCGGTGAGGGCGTTGCGGGAGATGCCGCCCGCGCGGCTCATGCCGCAGATGCGCCCCGCCTGATCTTCGCCGGCACCCCCGAATTCGCCCTGGCCTCGCTGCAGGCGCTCTGCGGCGCCGGCCACCGCCCGGTGGCCGTGCTGACCCAGCCGGACCGCCCCGCCGGCCGCGGCCGCCGCCTCACGCCGGGTCCCGTCAAGGCCTGGGCCGCCGCGGAAGGTTTGCCCGTGCTACAGCCCCCCACGCTGAAGGATGCCGCAACCGTCGCCGAGCTCGCGGCCCTCGCGCCCGACGCGCTGATCGTGGCCGCCTACGGTCTCATCCTGCCGCCCGACGTGCTCGAGCTGCCGCCGGCCGGCTGCATCAACGTCCATGCCTCCCTGCTGCCCCGCTGGCGGGGCGCGTCGCCGATCCAGGCGGCGGTGCTCGCCGGCGACCCGGTCTCCGGCGTCAGCCTGATGCGCATGGAGGCGGGCCTCGATACCGGTCCGGTGTATGCCCGCGCCGAGACGCCGGTGGGTCTGCGGGAGACCGCGGGGGAGCTGCACGACCGGCTGGCCGCGCTCGGCGCCGGACTGCTGGCCGAGAGGCTGGCGGACATCATCGCGGGCCGGCTGCAGCCCGAGCCCCAGGACGATGCGGCGGCGACCTATGCGCCGCGCATCCGCCGCGAGGACGCGCTCATCGACTGGTCCTGGCCGGCCGAACGCATCGATCGCGCCGTGCGCGCGTACGATCCCTGGCCGGTCTGCCACACCCGGCTGGAGGACGAAACGCTGCGCTGCTGGCGGGCGGAGCCGCTGCCCGCCGGCGACCAGGCGCCGGCCGAGCCCGGAGTGATCCTCGCCGCCGGCGCCGACGGCATCGACGTGGCCACGGGCGAGGGCGTGCTGCGCCTGCTGGAGGTCCAGCTGCCGGGCCGCCGCCGCATCGCTGCCCGGGACTTCGCGAACCAGCGCCTCGCCGGCCAGCGCGGCCTCGTCGGCCTTAGACTTGGCTAGCCGCGCCAGCCCCAGGGCGGCCGCGGCGAGGGCGCTCGCCGCCGTCGCGGATCGAGGCCGCTCCCTCGATGACGCGCTGGCCGCGGAAACGGCCGCCTGCCGTGACGGCGATCGTGCCCTGGCGGCGGAGATGGCCTACGGGGCCGTGCGCTGGCATCACACGCTCCGCGCCCTGACCGGGCGCCTGCTGGAGCGGCCCCTGCCGAAGCGCGAGGGGCCGGTGGCCGCGCTGATCGAGGTCGGCCTGTATCAGCTCTGGCGCATGCGGGTGCCGGACCACGCGGCGGTGGGCGAGACGGTGGCCGCCTGCCGCGAGCTGGGCCGGCCGCGGATGCGCGGGCTGGTCAACGCGGTGCTGCGCCGCTTCCAGCGCGAGCGGGACAGCCTGCTCGAGGCCGTGGCCGACACCGATGCCGACCCCGAGGCCGCCTGGTCCCATCCCCGCTGGCTGCTGGACGCGCTGGCCGCCGACTGGCCGGACGACTGGGAAGCGATAGTGCGGGCCAACAACGAGCGGGCGCCGATGTGGGTGCGCGTCAACCTGCATCGCACCGACGCCGCCAGCTGGCGCCGGCGGCTGCCGGACGGCGTCGAAGCCGTGCCGCTGCCGGGCGTGGCGTCGGCCCTGCGGCTGTCGCGGCCGCTGCCGGTCGAGGAGCTGCCGGGCTTCGCCGCCGGCGAGGTGAGCGTGCAGGACGGCGCGGCCCAGCTCGCCGCACCGCTGCTGGGCGCCGCGCCCGGCATGCGCGTCCTCGACGCCTGCGCCGCGCCCGGCGGCAAGACATTGCACATCCTGGAGAGCATGCGCGGGGACGCATCGGTGACGGCCCTCGACGCGGATGCCGGCCGGCTGGAGCGGGTGCGCGAAGCGCTGGCACGGGGCGGCTACAGCGCCGGGCTCCTCTGCGGCGATGCCGCGGAACCGGCCGCGTGGTGGGACGGGGAGCCCTACCACCGGATCCTCCTCGACGCGCCCTGCAGCGCCACCGGAGTCATCCGGCGCCACCCGGACATCAAACTGTTGCGCCGCCCCGCCGACGTGGAGCGGCTGGCCGCGCGCCAGCTGGCCATGCTCCGCGCCCTCTGGCCGCTGCTGGCGCCCGGGGGACGGCTGGTCTACGCCACCTGCTCCGTGCTGCGCGCCGAGAACTCGGAGGCGGTTGCCGCGTTCGCCGCCGCGGAACCCGGAGCGGGCGTCGGAAAACCGTTGCCCGATGACAACATCCGCGATCTAATGCAAGCTGACGGGGCTGGATTCCAGCTGTTTCCGGGACGAAACGGGCTGGATGGATTCTTTTACTGTTGTATCGAAAAGCCGACATGAGCCTGCCGAGCGCACCAGCGGAAGGGACTGTGGGCCGCCTCTGCGCGCTGCTGGTCCTGCTCGCGTGCCTGGCCTGGCAGCCGGCGTCCGGCCAGGAAGGCGGCACCGTCGCCGTGCGCTCGGCGGATTCGAACCTGGTGGATGGCGTCTACCGGGTGGGCGCCCGCCTGCAGTACGTGCTCTCCGACCAGGCGCTGGACGCCCTGGACAGCGGCGTCCCGATCAACGTGGAGCTGCAGTTCCAGGTCATCCAGAACCGGCGTTTCTGGCTGGACGACGTCACCGCGGAGCTCGCGGTGAATTACCAGCTCGTCTACAACGCGCTCAGCCGCCGTTACGTGGTCCGTAACCTGAATACCGGCGAGCAGGACTCCTACGCCACGCTGTTTTCGGCACTGAACAACCTCGGCCGCATCACGTCGCTGCCCGTGATCGACGCCGCGCTGCTCCGGGACGACAGGGACTATCGCATCCGCATGCGGGCGGTGGTGGACGTCAAGGATTATCCCGCCGCGCTGCGGCTGATCGCGTTCTGGCGGGAAGACTGGCGGATCACCAGCGACTGGTTCGAATGGCAGCTCGAACGCTGAGGCGATTCCTCTTCACCCTGCTGGCGGGCGTCGGCCTGCTGCTGGCGCTCACTGCCCTGCTGCTCCTTACCCAGACCTCCCAGAGCTCGGAGCAGTTCGACCGGCTCTCCGGCATCACCCTGCTGGTGAACGCGGTGGGCGTCGTCATCCTGATCGTGCTCCTGATCGGCAACCTGGCGCGCCTGGTGCAGGACCTGCGCCATCACGTGCCGGGCGCCAAGCTGAAGGGCCGCATGGTGGCCATGTTCATCGGGCTGGCCGTCCTGCCGCTGCTGCTCGTCTACTACTTCTCCGCCCAGTTCCTGAACCGGGGCATCGACAGCTGGTTCACCGAGGACGTGGAGCAGGGGCTGGAAGACGCGCTGGATCTGTCCCGTGCGGCGCTCAGCATCCAGATGCGCACGAACCTGGATCTCACCCTGCGCTACGCGGAGCGTGCGGAGCTCGTGAGCGAGTCCGCGCTGGTCAGCGAACTCGCCCGCATGCGCCGGGACACCGGCGCGCTGGAGGTGACGATGTTCGGCCCCAACAGCCGCATCGTCGCCACCAGCTTCGACCGCTCGCGGCTCGCCGTGCCCTCGCTGCCGTCGGACGAGATGCTGTTGCAGATCAGCCAGGACCGGCCTTACGTGAGCCTGGATCCGCTGGAGGACGGGGGCTACCAGATCCGCACCGCGGCGCCGGTGACCGGCGATGCCCGCACCGGCGAGCGCTACGTGCTGCAGGCGCTCTACCCGGTGACCCAGCGGCTGTCCGCCATGGCGGACAACGTCGGCGATTCGTACACGGACTACAAGCGCCAGCTCTACCTGCGCGAACCGTTGAAGCGCACCCTGACCCTGACCCTGACGGTGGTGCTGCTGGTCTCCCTGCTGGCCTCGATCTACGGCGCGTTCTTCTTCTCCCGCCGGCTGGTGGCGCCCATCCAGCAGCTGGTGGCCGGCACCCGGGCCGTGGCGGCGGGCGACTTCGACACCCAGTTGCCGACCCCCTCCCGGGACGAGATCGGTTTCCTCGTCAATTCCTTCAACGACATGACCCGGCGGCTGGCGGCGGCCCGCGAGACGGCCCGCGACAGCCAGGCCCAGGTGGAGGCCGAGCGCGCCAATCTGGAGGTCATCCTCGCGCGGCTGTCCACCGGCGTGGTGTCGCTGGAGCCGGACCTGCGCATCCGCACGGCCAATCAGGCCGCCGGCGCCATCCTGGGCGTGGATCTCGAGAGCCGCATCGGCGAGCTGCTGCCGGAAGTGGCCGCGGGCCGGCCGCTCATCGAGCAGTTCGTGGACGTGGCCCGCGTTCACCTTGCCGCAGGTGAGACCGAGTGGCGGGAGCAGATCGTGCTGCGCGGCGAAGTCGGCCGGCGCGTGCTCACCTGTGCCTGCACGGCGCTGCCGGCCGAGGACGGCCACACGGCCGGTTTCGTCGTCGTGTTCGACGACATCACCGCGCTCTTGCAGGCCCAGCGGGATGCGGCCTGGGGCGAGGTGGCGCGCCGCCTCGCTCACGAGATCAAGAACCCGCTCACCCCCATCCAGCTCTCCGCCGAGCGGCTGCGGCAGAAGTACCTCAAGGAGATGCCGCCGGGCGAGGCGCAGATACTCGACCGCGCGACCCATACCATCGTGCAGCAGGTGGAGGCGATGAAGGAGATGGTGAACGCCTTCTCCGAGTACGCCCGCGCGCCGGACATGGACATGGCCCGGTTCGACCTCAACAAGCTGGTGCGCGAGGTGATCGATCTCTACCGCGCCCAGGATACGGCCGTGGACATCACGCTCGACCTGGACACCGGGCTGCCCCTCGTCGATGCGGACGCGGGCCGGGTGCGCCAGATCCTGCACAACCTGGCCCGCAACGCCGTCGAGGCACTGGAAGGGCAGCAAGACGGCAGAATCGATATCATTACCCGCGCGGAGGAGGACAACGGGGCGAAGCTGGTCACCATCACGGTCGAGGATAACGGGCCGGGCTTCCAGGCGGGGCCGGTGGAGCAGATATTCGATCCCTATGTGACGTCCAAACCGAAAGGCACGGGCCTCGGACTCGCCATCGTGAAGAAACTGGTGGAAGAGCACGCCGGCAGCATCCGGGCGGAGAACCGCCACCGCGGCGGAGCGAGGATACGCATCTCGCTGCCGGTCGACGAGGCGAGCCGGGAGGTGATGCTGGCATCCATGCCGCGACGGGGCGAGCGGGGCGATAAACGGAGAGAGCGGGCATGAGTGGCGAACACATACTCGTCGTCGACGACGAGTCGGATATCCGGTCCCTGATCAGGGAGATTCTCTCGGACGAAGGTTACGAGGTCACCGCGGCGGCCGACGCCGGCGAGGCGCGGGAGGCCCGCAAGGCGGACCACCACGATCTGGTGCTGCTCGATGTCTGGATGCCGGACACCGACGGCATCACCCTGCTGAAGGAGTGGACCCAGCAGCCGGATACCCGGCAGTGCCCGGTGGTGATCATGTCCGGACACGGCACGGTGGACACGGCCGTCGAGGCCACCCGCCTCGGCGCCTTCGACTACATCGAGAAACCGCTTTCGCTGTCGAAGCTGCTGCATACCGTGGAGCGGGCGCTGGAGTCGGGCCGGAAGAGCGAGCCGCAGCAGATGCGCCGGCTGCTCTCTCCGCTGGCGCCGGTGGGCAAGAGCGAAGCGATGCGGGCTCTGCGCGAACAGGCCCGCAAGCTCGCCGCACACGACGCCCCGATGGTACTGATCGGCGAGTCCGGTTCCGGCCGTGAGGCCTTCGCCCGCTACGTCCACTCCGTCGGCCCCCGCGCCGCCGCCGAGTACGTGAGCGTGGCCGGCGGCGCACTCACCGAAGACAATGCCGAGGTGCAGCTCTACGGCAGCGAGGAGGACGGCGAGGTCCGCGAGGGGCTGCTGGACCGCGCGGCGGGCGGCATCCTGTTCGTGAACGAACTGGGCGACGCCAGTGCCGCCGCCCAGACCCTGCTGGCGAGCGCGCTGGAGCAGGGCAGCTACGTGCGCAGGGGCGGGCGCGAGGCGGTGCCCCTGACCGCCCGCATCATGGCGTCGCTGCCGCAGGACTACGAGCGGCTGTTGGACCGGGGCACGCTGCGCCGCGACCTGCTCACGCACCTGAACGTGCTGACCCTGCGGGTGCCGCCGCTGCGCGAGTACGCCGAGGACGTGCCCGAGCTGCTGCGCTACTACGCCGAGAAGCTGGTGGACGCGGAGGGCCTGCCGTTCCGGCGTTTCGGCGTCGCGGCACAGAACCGGCTGCGCAACTATCCCTGGCCGGACAACGTGCGGGAACTGAAGAACCTCGTGCACCGGGTGCTCATCAACGGCGGCGACGAGGAGGTGTCGCTGTCCGAGATCGAGAGCGAGCTGAAGGCCGAGGCGCCGGACGACGAGCCGCTGGTGAAACAGGATCTGCTGGCGCTGCCGCTGCGTGAGGCGCGGGAGGCCTTCGAGCGTGCCTATCTCACCCAGCAGCTGATCCTGTGCAACGGCAAGGTGGGCAAGCTCGCCCAGCGGGTCGGCATGGAGCGCACCCATCTCTATCGCAAGCTGCGCGCGCTGGGCGTGGACTTCCGCCAGGCCGGCGGCGGCGACGACTGAGCGTCAGCGGACGGCCGGTTCGACGGGATGGACTTTCGGTGTCGGCCGCTCGACCGGCAGCAGGCGTCCGTCCGCCTCGAAGCGCACCCCCGGGTTGCCGAAGTCCTGCCGCGACAGTCGGGCCATCAGTTCCAGCGCCTCGCCCGCCGGGTCGATGGTGGGGCCCGATGGCCGGATCTGGCGCGTGGACACCACGCTGCCCTCGACGAACTCGCCGTTGCCGTCCAGGGTGGTGACGAGTATCGGTGCGACGCCCTTCAGGCCGGCGACGCTGATGCCGTAGTAGGTGGCGAAGTTGCCGAGGCTGTAGGCGATGATGCGTCCACGGTAGCGCTCCAGTGCGCGCACCACGTGCGGGCCGTGGCCGAAGACGAGGTCGGCGCCCGCATCCACCATCGCCCGGCCGAAGGCGACCACGTCGCCGCGGGGCTCGCCGTAGTATTCCTCCTCCGCGAACGGCAGGCGCAGCGCGTCGATGCCCTCCGCGCCGCCGTGGAACGAGACGATGACCACGTCGTGCCCGGCGGCGAGTTCGGCCACCATGGCCGTGGCCGCCTCCTCGTTCAGCAGGGGATTCGCGCCGCGGGTGCCGGAGAAGGCGACGAAGCCCACCCGGATGCCGCCCACCTCCATGCTGGCGGTGGTGCCCTCACGGCCGGAGTGACGGATGCCCGCCGCATCCAGCGCGGCCATGCTCGTGTCCCGGCCTTCCTCGCCGAAGTCGCGGGCGTGGTTGTTGGCGAGGCTGAGCGCGTCGAAGCCCGCGTCCCGGAATACGCCGGCGTAGCGGGTGGGGGAGCGGAACAGCCAGCAGGCCGACGGGTCCTTGCACCGCTTGGCGGGCTCGCCGCCGTCGAGCAGCACGCCCTCGAGGTTGCCGATGGCGAGATCGGCCTGCCGCAGCACCGGCGCCACGCCGTCGAAGAAGCCGAGGGCGTCGTCGTCGGGCAGCCGGTTGTCGGGATAGTCGGTGCCGATCATCATGTCGCCGACGGTGGCCACCGTGATGCGCAACGCCGACAGGTCCGGTCCGGGCGGCGATCCCGGCGGCGACCCCGGCGGCGGCTCCGGCGTCGCCGGCGGGGCGGGGGCGGCCGGCGCGGCGGCAGGCACTTCCTGCCGCTCCGCATCGCCCGGGGTCTCCGACTGCGGTGCCGTCGCGCAGCCGGCCAGGCCGGCGCACAGCAGCGCGGCGAGCGGCAGCGCCCTGAAGAAGGCCGGGCGGGCCCTCATTGCTGCGGCACGCGGATCATGAGCACCTCGATCTTCGCCTCCCGCAGCCGGCGGCGCAGGTCGTCGAGTTCGTCCATGTCGGAGACCGGGCCGATGCGCACGCGGTGATAGGTGCGGTCGTCGATGGCGACGCGCTGGATGCGCGACGGGATGCCCTGCAGCGCGAGCCGCGCCTTCATGCGGTCGGCATCCTCGAAGGCACTGAACGAGCCGGCCTGCAGCACGTAGGTGCCGGGCTCGGTGGGGAGATCCGGCCGGTTGTCCGGGCGGGCGTGGGGCTCCTCCTCGGGCACCACCACCTCGAAGCGGGGCAGCATCTCGTAGAAATCGAAGCGCGACTCGCTGGCCGCCGGCGTCTCCACCCGTTTCTGTTCCGGCCGGGGCGCCTTCTCTTCCTCCCTGAGGCTCGCGGCCTCCCGCGGCCGGGGTTCCGCCGCGGGCTCGTCCCGGTCGCTCATCCAGACCGCGGCTGCCACCGAGAGGCCGATGGCCAGCCCGAACAGCATCCACAGCCAGCCGGGTGCCTGCTGCGCGCTGCTGCGGCTGCGGCTGCTACTGCTCAGGGTGCTGCGGCGTTTCGTCTGCCGGCGTCGCTGTGCCATGGCTACATCGCGTCGGGCGCGGACACGCCCAGCAGGCCGAGCCCGTTGGCGATGACCTGCTGCGCGGCCAGCACCAGCGTGAGCCGCGCGTTCCTCAGCGACTCGTCGTCGACGATGAAGGTGTGGGCGTTGTAATAGGTGTGGAACTCGTTGGCGAGGTCGCGCAGGTAGAACACCAGCGTCTGCGGCGCGCGCTTGTCCGCGGCCGCCTCGATCACCTCGGGGAAGCGGGTGAGCGTGGCGACGAGCACGCTCTCCTGCTCCTCGGTCAGCCGGTCCAGCGAGGCCAGCCCCTGCTCGCGGTCCCAGGCGAGTCCCTTGTCCTCCAGCTGGTGCATGACGCTCGCCACCCGGGCGTGCGCGTACTGGATGTAGTAGACCGGGTTCTCGTTGGAGCTGGACTTTGCCAACTCGAGGTCGAAGTCCAGGTGCTGGTCGTTGGAGCGCATCACGTAGAACAGGCGCGCGGCGTCGTTGCCCACCTCCTCGCGCAGCTCGCGCAGGGTCACGAACTCGCCGGAGCGGGTGGACATCTGCATCTTCTCGCCGCCCCGGTAGAGCGCGACGAACTGCACCAGGCGCACCTCGAGCGAATCGCCGGGCTCGCCCATCGCCTCCAGCCCGGCGCGCACCCGGGCGATGTAGCCATGGTGGTCTGCGCCCAGCACGTCCAGCAGCAGATCGTTGCCGCGCCGGCGCTTGCCGTAGTGGTAGGCGATGTCGCTCGCGAAATAGGTCCTCTTGCCGTTGTCGCGCACCACCACCCGGTCCTTCTCGTCGCCGTAGTCGGTGGCGCGGAACCAGACGGCGCCGTCGCGCTCGTAGAGCATGCCGCGATCGCGCAGCCGCTCGAGCGCCTCGTCGATGACGCCCTCATCGGTGAGGCTGGCCTCGGAGAACCAGGTGTCGAACTCCACGCCGAACTCCGCTAGGTCGTCCCGGATGTCGTCCAGGATGTTGTTCAGCGCATGCCGCCGCACCGTGTCGAAGCCCTCGTCGCCGAGCAGCGTCTGGGCGCGGGCGATCAGCGCGTCGATGCGCGCCTCCTTGTCGCCGTCCGGCGCGTCTTCGGGCAGGTCGCGCAGCACCTCCGCCGCGCCGGCCATGTAGCGCTCGGCCGGCAGCTCCCGGGCGATGTCGATGATGTAGTCGCCCCGATAGCCCGCGGCCGGGAACGGCAGCGTCTCCCCGTGCAGGCCCAGATAGCGCAGCCAGACGCTGACGGCGAGTATCTCCATCTGCCGGCCCGCGTCGTTCACGTAGTACTCGCGGTGCACCGGGTAGCCCGCGGCCTCCAGCAGGTTGGCCACCGTGGCGCCGTAGCTCGCGTGGCGGCCGTGGCCGACGTGCAGCGGGCCGGTGGGGTTGGCGGAGACGAACTCCACCATGACCCGGGGCGCCTCGCGCTTCTCCCGGCGCCCGTAGCAGCGGCCCTCGGCGAGTACGCGGCCGATCTCGCGCCTGAGCGCCGTCTGACTCAGGCGGAAGTTGATGAAGCCCGGGCCGGCCACGGAGACTTCCTCCACCAGCTCGGACTCGGGCAGGCCGGCGATGATGTCGGCGGCGAGCTCCCGGGGGTTGCGGCCCAGGCTCTTGGCGAGCCGCAGTGCGACGTTGGTGGCGAAGTCGCCATGGCGCGGATCGCGGGCGCGCTCGACGTCCGCGCCGACGCTCGCGAGTTCCACCTCGTCGGCGATCTCCGGCCGCGAGGCAAGTGCCGCTTCTACCAGTCTGGCGATGGTTTCTTTCAAGTCCGGTCCCCGGGAATCAGGCGAGAAAATGCAATGCGCAATACTACCCGTTCACGGGGCGGTCCCGCATCCGGCGGCGCTCAGAATAGCTCGATGGGATCGACGTCCAGCGACCACCGCACGCGGCTCGCGCCGGGGGCCTGCTCCGCCTGTTCGCGCAGCCGTGCCAGCAGCCGGTGCAACGGTGCCCGCTCGGCACTCTGCAGCAGCAGCTGGCAGCGATAGCGGCCGGCGCGGCGGGCCAGCGGCGCCGTCACCGGTCCGAGCAGGCGCACCTCCGCGCCGGTGACTGCCGCGAGCGCGGATTTCATCTCGCGCAGGAACGCCATCGCCGCCTCCGGCCGGGTGGCCGAGGCCCGCAGCAGGGCGATGCGCGAATAGGGCGGCCAGCCGCTGTCCCGGCGCTCGGTCAGTGCGGCCCGGGCGAAGTCGGCATAACCCTGCTGCACGAGCCGCTGCAGCAGGGGATGCTGCGGGAAGTCGGTCTGTATCAGCACCTCGCCGGGCCGGTCGGCGCGGCCGGCCCGGCCCGCGACCTGCAGCAGGGTCTGCGCCAGCCGCTCGGCGCTGCGGAAATCGCTGCCGAACAATCCCTGGTCGGCGTTCAGTACCCCCACGAGCGTCAGGCGCGGGAAATGATGGCCCTTGGACAGCATCTGGGTGCCCACGAGGATCTGCGCCCGGCCGCTGCGCGCGTCGTCCAGGGCGCTCTCCATGCTGCCCTTGCGCTGGGTGCTGTCGCTGTCGATGCGGCTCACCCGGTAGCCCGCGAAACGGCTGTGCACCGCCTCTTCCACCCGTTCGGTGCCCCGCCCCAGCGCCGCCACGGTGCCGCCGCAGGCCGGGCAGCTCGTGTCCACCGGCCGCTCGCTGCCGCAGTGGTGGCAGCGCAGGCGCTGGTCGCCCGCGTGCAGCGTCATGCGCGCATCGCAGCGGCGGCATTCGGCCACGTGGCCGCAGTCCCGGCAGAGCAGCGTCGGCGCATAGCCGCGGCGGTTGAGGTAGAGCAGCACCTGCCCTTCCTCGGCGAGGTGGCGCTCGATGGCGTCGATCAGCGGTGCGGACAGGCCGTCGATGGGCGGGTGCCGCCCCAGGTCCACCAGGCGCAGCGCCGGCGGCGCCGCGCCCCCGGCCCGGCGCGGCAGCTCCACCCGCCGGTACAGGCCCCGTTCCACGTTGGCGAGGGAGTCCAGCGAGGGCGTCGCCGAGCCGAGCACCACCGGCACGTCTTCGTGTCGTGCGCGCGCCACCGCAAGATCCCGGGCCGAATAGCGGAAGCCTTCCTGCTGCTTCAGCGACGGGTCGTGTTCCTCGTCGACGACGATCAGCCCCGGCCGCGCCAGCGGCGTGAACACGGCCGAGCGGGTGCCCACCACCACGCGGGCCGCGCCGCTGCGGGCATCGCGCCAGGCGGCCAGCCGATCGGTATCGCCGAGGCCGCTGTGCAGGATCACCGGCCGTCGGCCCAGCCGCTCGGTGAAACGGTCGACCAGCTGGGGCGTCAGGCCGATCTCCGGCACCAGCACCAAGGCCTGCCGGCCCCGGGCCAGCGTGCGTTCGATCAGCGCCAGGTAGACCTCGGTCTTGCCGCTGCCGGTGACGCCGTCGACCAGCGTGGCCGAGTAACCGTCCGCTGCCGTTGCCGCCGCCACCGCCGCCAGCTGGTCTTCGTTCAGGTCGACGGCGTTCGCCGGCGCCCCGTCGTCCTCGCCGCTTTGGTCAGCCGCGTCCACCTGCCGCTCGCTGCTTTCGATCAGGCCCTTGTCCTCCAGGGCCTTGCGGACGCGGCGCCAGGGCGGGCAGAGCCGGTCCAGTTCCGCCGCGCCGAGTCCGCCTGCCGGGGCTGCAGCTAGCGCCGCCAGCAGCTCCGCCTGCCGCGGTGCCCGTCGTGCCGTCTCTGCGCCGTCGGCCGCCGCGCCCTCCGCCGTCAGGTGCCAGCGGGTCTCGGTGCGATGCAGGCTCCGGCCCTCGCGCAGCAGTGCCGGCAGCGCCGCAGCCGCCACCTCGCCCACCGGGTGATGGTAGTAGCCGGCGGCGAAGTCGATCAGCCAGGCCAGGCCGGCATCCACCACCGGCTCCTCGTCCAGCACGGCGGCGACCCGGCGCAGCCGGGAACGCGGCAGCTCGCTCTGCGCCGCCGTGTCCCAGAGCAGCCCGATGCGATGGCGGCGGCCGAACGGCACCCTGAGCCGCACGCCGCGGCGCAGCGTCGCGGGGTCGACGCCGGCGGGCGGCAGGTAGTCGAACAGACGGGACAGCGGCGCCTTGATAGCGACCCTCAGCACCGCGGGGGCGGTCTCGGCGGTTTTCTGCTCGTTGCTGGACAAGTTGTGGATAAGTCTGTGGAAGAAAGCCCGGCGGCCGGCCGGACAGCCGCCCCGCCGTCCCCCGGTGCGGATCGGGCGCGAGCGCCGCCGGCCGCCCGATTAATGAATGAAATCAGACCCTTGAGCGGATTCGACCGTGGTCAGGCCGACGCCATCGGGTTGCCATGAAACTGCAATATCCCCTGTGCAAAAGAACAGCGTCCAGCCTGTCAACCGGGGCCCTGCCGGCGCGTTAGGAGACTGTACGCGAACATAGTGTAATGCTTACGGGAGTCAAGCATGGAGGCTGTACAGCGGACGGTGACCGTCAACGGGGCGCTCTCATGAGCCGGGGCGCGGCCGGCAGGACGGGCGCCGGCGTCGTGGCGCTGGAGCGCCAGTGGAACGGCCAGGCGGTTCGTTGCACAGGTCGTCGGGCGGAGCGAGGAGCGAGGGCACTGGAGCAGGAGCAACAACTGAATGCCTTCCTCGCCGGCGTGGAGCGGCGGGCCCTGCGCATCGCCGAGATCGGCACCGGCGACAGGGACGAGGCCATGGACCTCGTCCAGGACGCCATGATCCGGCTGGTGCGCAAGTATGCCCGGCGGCCCGAGTCGGAATGGGCGCCGCTGTTCTTCCGCATCCTGACGAACCGGGTGCGCGACAGCCAGCGCCGCCGGGCCGTGCGCAACCGGGTCATCTCCTGGTTTGGCGGCGACGACGAAGACGGCCGCCCCGATCCGGTGGCCGAGGCGCCGGATCCGGCCTCCGGCGCGCCGGACGAACAGCTGGAGATGCGCGAGACGATGGCGGTGCTGGAGACGGCCATCCGGGCGCTGCCGGCGCGGCAGCAGGAGGCGTTCATGCTGCGCAACTTCGAGGGTCTCGATGTGGCGGCCACCGCCGCGGCCATGGGCTGCTCCGAGGGCAGCGTGAAGACACATTATTCGCGTGCCGTGCATGCACTGCGGGCACGCCTGGGCGAGAGCTGGCAATGAAAGACAGGCGACACGAAGACGGTCATGACTATAGCCATGACGAGCGATACGAAGGCGGCGGCGCGTTCGAGGAGCGGGCCCGACGCGCGTTCGACGACAGCGTGGAGGCGCTGGATGCGGCGACGCTCTCGCGGCTGAACCGCGCCCGCCAGGCCGCGCTGGCCGGCGACGGCGGCGACCGCGTGGCGTCGGGCTGGAGGCCCGTTGCTGCCGCGGCGGCGGTGGCGGTGCTGGCCGTCTCGCTGTGGCTGGGACAGATGCCGGAGGAACCGGCGGCCGAGGGCGAGGCGGTCGTGGCGGTGGCGGCCGAAGAAGCGGAGGACCTCGAGATCGTGCTGCAGGACGAGAACCTCGACATGCTGGCCGAGCTCGAATTCTATGACTGGGTGGACTCGGAGGAAGCCTTCCGGAGCGAGCCCGTGGGGAGCGGCAACATTGGCTGACGCGGCACGCAAACCGGGGCCGGCCGTCCTGGCGCCGCTGGTCATGTTGCTGGCCACGGCAATGACGCCGGCCCACGCCGGTGAGTCGGCGCCCGACGCGGAGCAGCCGGACGACATGGCGTTCATCGAATACCTCGGCAGCTGGGAAGAGGATGACAGTGACTGGATCGCGCTCGCCGGCACGGCGCCGGAGGCATCGGAAGGCCGGCAGCCGTCGGCGGAGCGCGAGCAGGGTGAGGAGAATGGGACCGATGAAGACACGGGTTGATTGGGCGACGAAGGCGCAACCGGCAGGCCCGGCGGGCACGGCAGCCATGCTGCGCGTCCTGCTGCTGGCGGCACTGCTGCTTGCCGGTGCGGCGACGGCGCTGGCACAGGAGCAGCCGGAGGGACCGGCCTGGGATGCGCTCACCGGCGAGCAGCAGCGGGTGCTGGCCCGCTTCGAGGACCGCTGGGACGAGATGCCCGCGGAGCGGCGGCACAGGCTGGCGAACGGCACCGAGCGCTGGCTGGACATGAGCCCCGACGAACGGGAGGCGGCGCGGGAGCGATTCACGCGCTGGCGCGACCTCAGCGAAGAACAGCGGGCGCGCATCCGCGAGCGTTACGAGACCTTCCGCGAACTGCCTCCGGAAGAGCGTGAGCGTATCCGCCGCAACTTCGAGCACTTCCGGGACCTGCCGGAAGAACGCCGCCAGGAGCTGCGGGAGCGGTGGCGGTCGCTCAGCCCCGAGCAGCGCCAGAACCTCCGCGAGCGCATGCGCGACCGGCGTCCGCCCAGAGGAAGATGACGAGGGACGTTGACGAGGGACGATGACGAGGGACGCTGAGGAGGGCCGCTCACCAGAAGACGACCACACTGTCATCCTGCTGTCACACCCCTCAGGTTGCATTTCCCCGGTCTTGGGGCAAACTAAGCCGGCGCCCCCGGGGGGACGTGACACATGCAGGCTATCAGCACAGAGAGCATCTTCCAGCAGGTCCTGCGCACGGACGTGGCAGGCATGCCGCTGGAATGGATCGACTACCGCGAGGCGGTCCGCCTCTACCACACGGGGCAGGTCGCCTATGCCTGCGGCACGCTCCTCTACACGCTCCACGGCGGCTACAACGCGCTGACCGGGCAACGCAGCGCGGTGGACGTGAATTCGATCATCGCCACCCACGGCACCCACCAGAGCCTGGCCGCCAACCGCGAGCATTACGTGCCGCCGCTCAACAACCGCACGCTGTTCCGGCGCGACGCCAACCTGTGTCTGTACTGCGGCCTGGTGTTCCAGACCCGCGAGCTGACCCGCGACCACGTCACGCCCATCTCCCAGGGCGGTCGGGATCTCTGGACCAACGTGGCCACCGCGTGCCGGCGTTGCAACAACCACAAGGGCGGGCGCACGCCGGAGCAGGCGGGCATGCAGCTCATCGCCATCCCCTTCACGCCGAGCTACGCGGAGTACATCTACCTGAAGGGCCGGCGCGTGCTGGCCGACCAGATGGAATACCTGCTGGCGCACATCCCGCGTTCCAGCCCCCTGCACGCGCGTCTGCGCGACCACCTCCAGGCCAGCGCCGCCGGCATGGCGATGCCTGCCTGAGGGCGCCGGCGGGCACGTGCTCTATCTGATCGACGCCAGCGTCTACGTTTTCCGCGCCTGGTTCTCGCTGCCCGACGACATGGTCGACGGCGACGGCAATCCCGTGAACGCGCTGTTCGGCTTCGCCCGCTTCCTGGCGGACTTCGTGGAGGAGGTGCGGCCCGAGTACATCGCGGTGGCCTTCGACGAGAGCCTCGCCAGCTCCTTCAGGAACGAGATCTACCCTGCCTACAAGGCCAACCGGGATCCCGCGCCGCCGGAGCTCGAGCGTCAGTTCCGCCAGTGCCGGGCCTTCACCCGGGCGCTCGGGCTCGCCGAGTGCGCCAGCCCGCTGTACGAGGCGGACGACCTGATCGGCGCGCTGGTCATCGACGGGCGCGCCCGCGGCCTGCCGGCGACCATCGTCAGCCGGGACAAGGACCTGGCCCAGCTCCTGTCGGCGAAGGACACACTGTGGGATTACGCGGGCCGCCGCCGGCTCGGCTACGAGCAGATACCGGAGGCCTTCGGCGTGTGGCCGGAGCAGATCGCCGATTTCCTGGCGCTGGCGGGCGACGCCGTGGACAACATCCCCGGCGTGCCCGGCGTGGGCAAGAAGACGGCGGCGGCGCTGCTCGGCCACTTCGGCAGCCTGGACGTGATCTATGCCAACCTGGACCGGGTGTGCGACGTGCCGGTGCGCGGCGCGGCGAAGCTGGGCGCCCGGCTGGAGGAGCACCGCGCGGCGGCGATGCTCGCGCGGCAGCTCACGGCGATCGCCTGCGATGCGCCGCTGGAGTTCCGCTCGGCCGAGGCGCGCCGCCGCGCACCCGACATGGACGCGCTGCACGGCGTCTGCGACGAGGCCGGCTTCGGCACGGCGCTCAGGCGCCAGTGCGAGCGCATCGCCGCGATGAACGCCGCCGTCTGAGCCGTGACGGAGGCGCTCGCCGACGCCGTCGCCGCCGCCTGCGGCATCCGCATCGACGCCGCCAGCCTGCGGCCGGTGGGCGGCGGCAGCATCAACGCGGCGGCCCGGGTGGACAGCGACGCCGGTCCCCTGTTCCTGAAGACCAACCGCGCCGACGGCTACGAGATGTTCGCCGCCGAGGCGGAGGGTCTGGCCGAGCTGGACGCGGCGGGCGCCGTGCGCGTGCCCCGGGTCCACGGGCTGGGCGTCGACGGAGGGCGCGCCTGGCTGCTGCTGGAGTATCTCGAACTCGGCCCGGCCGATGCCGGCTGCCGGCGGCGGCTGGGGACGGCGCTGGCGGCGCTGCATCGCCACACCGCCGAGAAGCACGGCTGGCACCGGGACAACACCATCGGCTCCACGCCCCAGCCGAACGGCCGGGACGCCGACTGGGTGCGGTTCCTCGCGGAGAAGCGCATCGGCTTCCAGCTGGGGCTGGCCGGGCGCAACGGCTACGGCCGCGAGCTGGGCGCCGACGGCGAGGCGCTGCTGGCCCGGCTGGCGGACTTCTTCACCGACTACACGCCGGTGCCGTCATTGCTGCACGGCGACCTCTGGGGTGGCAACTTCGCCGCGGCGGACGGCGGGCCGGTGATCTACGACCCCGCGGTCTACTACGGCGACCGGGAGACGGACATCGCCATGACCGAGCTGTTCGGCGGTTTCGGTGCCGAATTCCACGCGGCCTACGGCGAGGCCTGGCCGCTGGACGCCGGCTACGCGGTGCGCCGCGACCTCTATCAGCTCTACCACGTGCTGAACCACCTGAATCTGTTCGGCGGTGGTTATCTCTCCCAGGCCCGCGCGCTGCTGCGCCGCCTGCTCGCCGCCTAGCCCGACCCGTTGTCGGCCCAGTAGTCGGCCTTCAGCAGCGCGATGTCGGTGCCTTCCGGCGCCCGGATCGTGCCCCGGCTCTCGCCCGGCAGGTCCGGGCCGGCGCCGGGGTGGACGCCCAGGCGGTCCAGGGTCGCCTGCAGCGCTGCGGCCTCGGTTACCCGGTAGACGAGCAGCGGCCGGGTGAGCGCGGGCCGGGTGCCCAGCCCCAGCACCAGCCCGTCCACGGCGAGCCGGAAGCGGGGCTCCGGCTCCTCCCGGTGTGCCGCCAGCCGGGGCGCGAGCGGCGCCCAGAAGTGGGCCGCGGCGAGGGCGTCGCGCACCGGCAGCGCGAGTTCCAGGCACTCGCCCAGCAGCGAAGGAGCGGGCGTCTCCGGTGCCGGGGAATAGGTGCGCGCCTCCACCAGCATGACGGCCGTGCCGTCCGGATCGCGCAGCACGGCGCGGTTGAACTCGTCCTCGCCGAGGCGGGTCTCGTCGAATTCGGTGCCGGCATCCTGAAGCGTGAGCACGTGCCGGCGCAGCGAGGGCTGGACGAGGGTGACGACCGGGCTCGCCACCGGGTCTTCGTGCAGCCCGATGAACAGCGTGCCGTCGGTCACCACGGCGTACTTGTGCGGCCAGACCTCGCCGACGGCGAGTTCCGTGAAACCCAGTGTGCGATAGAAATGCAGGGACTCCAGGATGTCCGGCGCAGCGAGGCCGAGCTCCAGGAAGCGCCCGGCCACCCTCAGTCCCCGGCCCCCATCGCCCGGGCCAGCTCGGCGCTCTTGAGCGGGTCGCGGGCGGCGAGTTCGCTCTCGGTCTCCGGCCAGCCGGAAGCGTGGCGGTAGACGAGCTCGGTCAGGCATTCGATGTGGTCGTCGCGGGCGTTCAGGCAGGGGATGTAGGAGAGCCTGCCGCCGCCGGCCTCCTCGAACAGCTCCCGGTTCTGCATGGCGATCTCCTCCAGGGTCTCGAGGCAGTCCGCCGAGAAGCCGGGACATACCACGTCCACGCTCTCCAGCCGTTCCTCGCCCCAGGCCTGCAGGGTCTCGTCGGTGTACGGCCTGAGCCACTCCTCGCGGCCCACCCGGGACTGGAAGCTCAGCAGCCACTCGTCCGGCCCGAGACCGAGCTCCTCGGCCACCAGCCGCGCGGTCTTCTGGGACTGGCAGTGATAGGGGTCGCCGCTCAGGAAATAGCGCTGGGGGATGCCGTGGAAGGAGAACAACAGCCGCTTGCCGGCGCCGTGCTCCTCCCGGTGCTCGCGGATGGAGCGCGCCAGCGCCTGTATGTAGGCCGGCTCGTCGTGATACTGGTTGATGAATCGGAACTCGGGTATCCAGCGGCGGTTCTGCAGCACCCGGGTGACGCGGTCGAACACGGTGGCGGTGGTGGTGCCGGAGTACTGGGGATACAGCGGCAGCACCACCAGGCGGCGCACGTTCTTCTCGCGCAGGCGCTCCAGCGCCTCCGGTATGCCCGGGGCGCCGTAGGACATCGCCAGTTCCACGGCAAGTTCGCCGTCGATGCGCCGGGAGAGCTTCTCGGCCAGCCCCTTCGCGATGAGCTCGCTGTTCAGCAGCAGCGGCGAGCCTGCCTCGGTCCAGATCTTCTCGTAGGCCTCCGCGGAGCGGGCCGGCCGGATCCTCAGGATCACGAGATTCAGCACCAGCCACCAGAACAGCCGCGGCGCCTCGACCACGCGGGCGTCGCCCAGGAACTCGGCGAGGTAACGGCGCACGGCGGAGGTGCTCGGCTCGCCGGGCGTGCCCAGGTTGACGAGCAGCACCCCGAGCGCGTCGGGTGCGGCGTGGCGGAATCCGGTCTCGCCCTGGAACTTCGGCATGACTGCTGGCTGACTGCTCTCGAACTGCGTGTGGACGCCCGGCGAACGGGCGGCAAGGCCGGCTAAAGTACCAAGCCCGGGTGCGGGAGGCTATAGTCGGCGCGGTGACTGCCGTTTCGCCGGGGGAGGCCAGGCCGATGCAGGAGCCGACGCAAGACGACACCACGGGCGCTGCGGCGGAGCCGCCGGACAGGCTGGAGCTGACCCGCGACGTGCTGGTCTTCCAGGCCAAGCTGGCGCTGGACGGCCTGCTCGATTTCCTGTTGATACCGGTCTCCTTCGCGGCGGCCCTGGTCAGCTTCTTCGAGCCGCGCCGGGACCGCGATGCCTTCTACCGGGTGGTGGCCGCCGGTGCCCGGGCCGACCGCTGGATCAACCTGTTCGGTGTCGGGGAACGCCACGCGAAGGAGGCCGACGCCGGTGGGGACGGGGAGGCCGGCATGGACGTGGTCGTGGCCCGCATCGAGGACTACCTGAAGCGCGAATACGAGGAAGGCAGGATGCCGGGACCGGCGCGGAGCACCATCGACCGGGTCGTCGCCCGCCTGCGCGAAGACAGCGACGGAGGAGCCGATGAAAAAAATACCGGAGGCGATCCGCCGCGCCCGTGAGCAGTGGAGCCACACCGGCCGCGGGCGCCCGGCCGGGGCGCCGGAGCCCGGCCCGGGCCAGGAGTCCGTCTGGGATTACCCGCGCCCGCCGGCGCTGCGGCCCTGCCCGCGCCGGGTGCGGGTGGAGTTCGCCGGCGTCGTCGTCGCCGACAGCACGGGTGCCATGAAGGTCTGCGAGACGGCCAGCCCGCCCACCTATTATCTGCCGCCGGCGGACGTGCGCGAGGATCTGCTCGTGCCCGTCGGCAAGCGCACGCTCTGCGAATGGAAGGGCCAGGCCCGTTACTGGTCGCTGGCCGTCGGCGAGCGGGTGGCCGAGGCGGCGGTGTGGGCGTACGCGGATGCCTGGCCCGGCTTCGAGGCCGTCGCCGGCTGGTACGCCTTCATGCCGGGGGCGATGGACGCCTGCTACGTGGGCGACGATCGCGTGACGGCGCAGACCGGAGGCTTCTACGGCGGCTGGATCACTCCGGACATCGTCGGGCCGTTCAAGGGCGAGCCCGGCACCGGACACTGGTAGGAAGCACCCGGGAGGCGAGGATGGAGGCATTCCGTATCCGTGTGGCGGACGAGGTCCTGGACGACCTCGGCGAACGGCTCGGCCGCACCCGCTGGCCGGCCATGATCCCGGGCAGCGGGTGGGACTACGGCACCGACACGGACTACCTGCGCGGCCTGTGCGAGTACTGGCGCGACGACTACGACTGGCGGGCGGGCGAGGCGGTGCTGAACGGCTTCGAGCAGCAGCTGGTCGACGTCAACGGCCTCGCGATGCACTGCATCCACCAGCGCTCTCCCCATGCAGACGCACTGCCGCTGGTGCTCACCCACGGCTGGCCGGACACGGTCTGGCTGTTCCACCGCATCATCGGGCCGCTCACCCGGCCGGAGGAACACGGCGGGGACGCGGCCGACGCCTTCCACGTGATCTGCCCTTCCATGCCGGGCTACGGCTGGTCGGAGGCGCCCGCGGAGCCGGGCTGGCACGTCCGCCGCATCGCGGAGGCCGAAGCCGCGCTCATGCACAAGCTCGGCTACGAGCGCTACGGCGTGCAGGGCGGCGACTGGGGCTCGCTGATCTCGCCCTGGATGGCGCTCGCGGATCCGGACGGGGTCTGCGGAGTGCACCTGAACATGGTGCCCGCCGCCCCGCCCCGGGACCGGGAGCCCACCGAGGAGGACCTCGCCGCGCTGAAACGGGGCCGCGCCCACCAGCGCACTGGCATGGGCTATGCGCAGATCCAGGGCACCCGGCCGCAGACCCTCGGCGTGGCCCTGAACGACTCGCCGGCGGGGCTCGCCGCCTGGATCGTGGAGAAATACCGGGAATGGTCCGACTGCGGCGGCGACGTGGAGAGCGTCTTCCCCCGCGACGTGCTGCTCACCGGCATCACCGCCTACTGGGTGACGGGATCCATCACCTCGTCCATCCGGCTGTACTACGAGTCCATGCGCGCCGGTCTGTTCGGCCCGCCGACGGAGTACGTGGCGGCGCCCACCGGCGTCGCGGTCTTCCCCAAGGAGATATTCTCGCCGCCGCGCAGCTGGGCGGAGCAGCATTACAACATCACGCGCTGGACCGAGTATCCGGCCGGCGGCCACTTCGCCGCGCTGGAGCGCCCGGACGACCTGGTGGCCGACATCCGCGCCTTCTTCCGCGACCTGCGCTAGTCATCCTAGCGCGACCTGCGCCGGCGATTGTCGCGCGACCGGCGCTAGCCCTGGTCCCGGTTCTTCCGCGCCACGTCGCGGCCGCTGATCAGGTCCTCGATGGTGGGCGTCGGGTGGTCCGGCCCCATGAGTCCCGCCTGCATGCGGTCCACATAGTCGTGATAGGCGCGCATGGCCTGGCGGCCGAATATCCACATGATGGGCAGGTTCGCTACCAGCATGACGCCGGTGCCCACGCCGGTCAGGTTGTCGAGCTGGGCGTCGGTCTTGATGATGCCGAGCGTGGCGACGATGATCAGCGCGCAGAACACCACCTTGTAGGCCAGCACGCTCTTCTCGCCGGCGAGATAGACCATGGCCTGCTCGCCGTAGTAGCTCCAGGAGATCATCGTGGAGATGGCGAACAGCCAGGCGGCCAGGCTGACCAGCCACTTGCCGAGCCCGGGCTGCACCTGGTCGAAGGCCTTGCCCGTCAGCACCGCGGCCATGAACACCTGGTGGAAGCCGTTGTCGAGTATCTCGGGTTTCGTCGGGCCCTCGTAGGGGTTCCAGTCGATCACCAGGACGCCGTCCCGCTCCACGATGATGCCGGTGATCTCGTGCCGGTCGAAGCCGGTCTTCGGATTCTCGTCGGCGATCACCACCATGGTAACGGCATCGCCGGGCATGAAGTCGTCGATGGGTGGCTGCCGGCTCTCGAACTCCCACACGTTGCCCGCCCGGGTGACCTCCAGCGGCGTGTCCCAGGTGACGTCCGGGGCCCGGTTCCACACGCCGGTGGAGAGAATGATCAGCGCCGTGAACGTGCACACGACGATGGTGTCGATGAACGGCTCCAGTCCCGCGACGATGCCCTCGCGCACCGGCTCGTCGGTCTTGGCGGCCGAGTGGGCGATGGGCGAGGAGCCCTGCCCGGCTTCGTTCGAGAACAGCGCACGCTTCATGCCGAACAGGAACGCCGCACCCGCCGTGCCGCCGATGAACGCGCCGCTGGCCTCGGTGGGTGCGAAGGCCGATTTCACGATGAGGCTGAACATGGCCGGAATCTCGCCGGCGTTGACCACGAGGACGTAGACGCCGCAGAGGAGATAGAGCACCACCATGAACGGCACCAGCAGGCCGGCCACCCGGCCGATGCGCTTGATGCCGCCGATGATCACCAGCGCGACGATCACGGCGAGTATCACGCCGGTGATCCAGCTGGGCACGCCGAAGTACTCGTAGGTGATCAGGCCCACGTTGAAGGCCTGGAACATGTTGCCGCCGGTGGCGGTGGAGATCAGCAGCGTCACGCAGAAGATCGTGCCGATGGTGCCGCCGAGCCAGGCGAGCTTCGGGTTCATGAGCGCGATGCCCTTGCTCGCCACCCACATCGGCCCGCCGTGGGGATTGTCCTCGTCGTCCGTGTTGCGGTAGAGCATGGACAGCGTGACTTCGGTGAGCTTGATGGCCATGCCGAAGAAGCCGACCACCCACATCCAGAACACCGCACCCGGCCCGCCCAGGCTGATGGCCAGCGCGACCCCGCCGATGTTGCCCAGGCCCACGGTGGCCGACAGCGCGGCCGACAGGGCCTGGAAGTGGTTGATGGCGCCGGGGTCGTCCGGGTCGTCCCAGGCGCCGCGCACCACGGCGGTGCCGTGGGTCAGCGCACGATACTGGGAGAAGCCGCTCCAGATCGTGAACAGGATGCCGGTACCCAACAGCGCGAACAGCGTCGTGTCGTGCCACAGGATCCCGTTCAGCGTACTCAACAGGTCGGTGAAGCCGCCCATGTGTCCTCTCTCCCAGTCCTCCGACTCAGCCGCGGGCGGGCCGGATACGGCCGGCCGCTCCCCCGGGGCGCCACGCCCCCTGCTGCGCGACGCTCCGCGCGGGTGCGCAGAGATGCCAGATCAGCGCGCAACAAGCGGCCGACTATAGCAGACGGCCTCCGCGTGGCCCGACCGCCCGGGCTCAGGCGGCTTCGAGGATGGCGGTCACGCCCATGCCGCCGGCGGTGCACACCGAGATCAGCCCGCGGCCGGAGCCCTTGCGCGCGAGCAGCTTCGCCAGCGTCCCGACGATACGGGCGCCGGTGGCCGCGAACGGATGGCCGATGGCGATGCTGCCGCCCACCACGTTCAGCTTGCTGCGGTCGATGGAGCCCAGGGGTTCGTCGCGGCCCAGCCGTTCGCGGCAGAACTCCGCGGACTCCCAGGCCTTCAGCGTCGACAGCGTCTGCGCCGCGAAGGCCTCGTGGATCTCGTAGAAGTCGAAGTCCTGCAGGCCGAGACCGGCGGCCGCCAGCATCTCCGAGACGGCGTAGGCGGGGGCCATCAGCAGTCCTTCCTTGTCGACGAAGTCCACGGCCGCCACCCGGGAGTGAGTGAGCCAGGCCTGCACCGGCAGGCCCCGTTCCCGGGCCCACTCCTCCGAGGCCAGCAGCACCGAGGCCGAACCGTCGGTCAGCGGCGTGCTGTTGCCCGCCGTCATGGTGCCGCTGCCGGAGCGGTCGAAGGCCGGTTTCAGCTTGCCCAGTTTCTCCAGGCTGCTATCCGGGCGGATGTTGTTGTCCCGGTCGAGGCCCTGGAACGGCACCACGAGGTCTTCGTAGAAGCCCTGCTCGTAGGCGGCGTGGGCCCGCTGGTGGCTGGCCAGTGCCAGTTCGTCCTGTTCCTCGCGGGTGAGATTCCACTCCTTCGCGGTCAGCTCGGTGCTCTCGCCCATGGACAGGCCGGTGCGCGGTTCTTCCACGCCGGGCAGCTGCGGCTTGAAGTGGCGCGGGCGCAGCCGCAGCCAGGGCTTCAGGCGCGCGCCCAGGGAGCGGCCGCGGAAGCTCTCCAGCAGGATCTGCCGGTAGGCGTCCGGATAGACGATGGGCGCGTCGCTGACGGTGTCGACGCCGGCGCCGATGCCCGCCTCGATCTGGCCGAGCGCGATCTTGTTGGCGATCTGCACGCAGCCGGACAGGCTGGTGCCGCAGGCGCGCTGCAGGTCGAAGGCGGGAGTCTCCGGCGCCAGTCCGGAACCGAGCACCGACTCGCGGGCCAGGTTGTAGTCCCGGGAGTGCTTGATGACCGCGCCGAGGGAGACGTCGCCGAGACGCTGACCGCCGAGATCGTAGCGCTCCACCAGCGAGCGCAGCGTGGCCGTCATCATGTCCTGGTTCGAGCAGCGGGCGTAGGCGCCGTGGGCCCGGGCGAAGGGGATGCGCACGCCGCCGATGATGGCGGCCCGGCGAGACAGTCCGTCGTTCAGCATGGTTTCCTCCCGTGCCGTTGTCCTGACTGACTCAGACAATACCCCAGCCGATGGTCTGGCGACAGGACGGCTGTGCTACGCTCGCACGCCTCGCCCACGGAATCCCGCCGGGCAGTGATCGGCAGGGAAGTTCGACCACTGCAACCCGGCCAGGAAAAATCGGCCAGGAAAAATCGGCCAGGAAAAATCGGCCAGGAAAAGTCGGCCATGGAGACTCCAGTAGCAGCCCCGGGCCGCCTGCGGGCAGCCGTGCCGGAAGCGGGCAGGCTCATCCGGCTGGCCGGACCGCTGATCGGCAACAACCTCGCCATCGCCGGCATGCAGTTCGCCGACGCCGTCATGGCAGGGCGGCTCGGCTCCCGCGACCTGGCGGCGGTCGCGGTGGGCGGCAGCATCTGGATGGTGGTGTTCCTGTTCGCCATGGGCACGCTCATGGCCATTTCGCCGCTGGTGGCCGAACGCTACGGGGCAGGCAAGCATCGGCTGATCGGCCGTTACGTCCGCCAGGGCCTGACGCTGGCGCTCTTCTTCGGCCTGGGCATCGTCGCGCTGCTGTGGGTGATCGCGCGGCCGGCGCTGGACCTGATCGGCATCGACCCCAGTTTCCGCAGCCTCACCGGAGATTACGTGGAGGCCATCGCGCTGGGCGCGCCGGGCCTCTGCCTGTACCTGGTGCTGCGCTTCACCTCCGAGGCCATCGGCTGGACCCGCCCCATCATGTACGTCTCGCTGCTGGCGCTGGTGGTGAACGTCATCGGCAACTATGCGCTGATGTGGGGCAACTTCGGCTTCCCTGCCATGGGCGCAAAGGGCTGCGGTCTGGCGAGCGCCATCGCCATGTGGTTTCTTCTGGTGGCGATGGCGGCCCACGTGCTCCTGAGCGAGCGCTATCGGCCGTTCGCCATCTTCGCCAAGCTGCCCCGGCCGCGCTGGCGGCTGCAGCGCCAGGTGCTGCGGGTGGGCCTGCCCATCGCCGTCACCATCGTCGCCGAGGCGGGGCTGTTCGCGGCCATCTCGCTGCTGATGGGGACGCTGTCGGCGAACGTCGCCGCGGCCCACCAGATCGCGGTCAACTTCGCCTCCACGATGTTCATGATCCCGCTGGCGCTGAACTCGGCGACCACCGTGCGGGTGGGGCAGGCACTGGGCCGGCGCGAGCTCGCAACCGCGCGCTTCCGCGGCTGGGTGGGCATCTGGCTGTGCGGCCTGTGCATGGGTGTCTCGGCCCTCGGCCTGCTCCTGTTCCGGGAATCCGTCGTGGACATCTACACCTCCGATCCGGAAGTCTCCGCCATCGCCGTCACGCTTCTGTTCGTGGCCGCGGTCTTCCAGGTCTCCGACGGCATCCAGGTGGGCGCCGCCGGCGCGCTGCGCGGCTACCAGGACACCCGCATCCCGATGTTCCTGACCACGCTGGCGTACTGGATCATCGCCTTCCCGCTGGCCCTGCTGGCGGCGAAACGCTACGCGCTGCAGCCGGAGCTGATCTGGGGCGGTTTCGTGGTGGGGCTGACGCTCGCGGCCATCCTGCTGGTCTGGCGCTACAACATCATCTCCCGCCGCGAAACCTGGCGCCGCGCCTGATTCCCTTCTTTCCTGGCCGCCCTGCGGGGGTATCCATCTTGCTCCCGACAAAAGGTCGCGGCGATGGATACCCCCGCATGACGGCCGGGCTCCCAGTGGCGTGAAGGGGCTGCCAGTCCGCCCCAGTCGATGACGGGCCAACGCCAAAAGAACCGCATCGGGCCTGAAGGCCCTCCTACATGGAGTCAGCCGGTGCTCTGGCCGAAGGTGGGGGCGTCGCCTTCCAGGTACTCCTGCTCCTCCGGCGTGTTCTCCCGCCCGAGGATGGCGTTGCGGTGGGGGAAACGGCCGAAGCGCTCGATGATGTCGTGGTGGAGCTCGGCGAAGTCGGCGAAGGTGCGGAAGGTCTCGCGCAGGGTCGGCGACACCTTGTCCGCCAGTGCCGTGAACACCATGACCGATTTCTTCTGCACGCGCAGGCTCTCGGCATGCTGCATCGGCATGTACAGAAACACGCGCTCGATGTCGGTGAGCTGCCGGTCGGCCTGCTGCACGATGCCTTCCACGCAGAGCTTCAGGGCGAGCTTGTCGTGGGAGAATGCCCTGGCCGTGTTGCGATAGATGTTGCGGCGGAACTGGTCGATGGCGAGGACGAGCGCCAGGCGGCCGCGGGGCGTGGCGGCCCAGTGCATGAGCTTCATCTCCGAGGCCTCGTGTATTTCGTCCGCGAACTCGTGGCGCAGGCGGATGTCCAGCTCCGGGTCCTCGCCGAACCACACGTCGAGCCGGGCATCGATCTGGGGCGCCGTGAGTTCTCGCTCCTCGAACCACAGGTCCAGTATCCTGTCGATGCGCTCCTTGTCTTCGCTGGTCGGTTCCATAATCGTGCTCACCCCGGACCCTTTACATAACAGAGAATACTGCATTCGGGCCGCGGCGTGGCCGTCTCGGATCGGCGCCGCCGCCGCGGTGCTGTGCTGCCTGCTGGCGCTCGCGGCCTGCGGCGGAGAGCCGGCCACGCCGGAAGCCGAGATCCGCGCCCTCATCGAGGATGCGGCGAAGGCAGCCGGCGACGGTGATGTGGGCGCCGTCGCGGACGTGCTGCATGCGGACTACCGGGACATGCGCGGCAACGACCGCGCCGGCATCGTCAGGCTGCTGCGGCTGCAGCTGCTGCGCGGCGGCAGTGTGGTGGTGCTGCCGGATATCGAGCAGATAGACGTCCACGGCACCGACGCCGCCAGCGTCCGCATGACCGTGCGCTTCGCCGGCGCCGAACTGCGGCGCCTGTCGCTGGACGGCGGCGCGCGCCGGGTCGAACTGGAGCTGGTGCGCGATGAGGGCTGGCGGGTGGTCTCCGCCCGCTGGGCCCGTGTGGACGAGGCGCTGCGCTGAGCGGGCGGTGTCGCCCGGCGACCGGCATGTTGCTACAGTGGTCGCCGGCGGGCACTGCTGCCCGCCGTCACAAAGGGGAGAGAACATGAACAGGAAAATATTGCTGACGCTGCTGGCTGCGGCGCCGCTCGCGCTGACCGCCTGCGGCGGTGCCGACGACGCCGAAGAAGCCCGGGACGACGCCGCGGCGGCGATGGAGGAGGCCGCGGAGGAGACGGGGCAGGCCGTCGACGAGACCATGGACGCCGCCCGGGCGAAGGGCGAGCAGATGGTCGAGGATGCGAAGGCCGCCGGCGAGGAGGCGAAGGAAGCCGCGGGCGAGGCGTACGAGGATGCCAAGGCCGCGGGCGAGGAAGCCGTGGAGACGACCAAAGAGAAGACCGGCGAGATGACGGACGAGGCCGGCGACGAGCTCGAGAAGGCCAAAGAGAAGGCCGACGAATCCATGAATTGAGCGGAGGCCTCCGCCTCATGCGGGCCGGCGAGGCCGCGCCCGGACGATATTCAGGGATGAAGAGAACCCGCTCATGTTGAGACAGGGGCTGCGCTCGACACCGCAGCTGCGCCGGACGGCAGGCATCCTCCTGGTAGCCGCCTGCCTGACGGCCGGCGGCTGTGCCACGAGCCGTTTCGACGCCGAGCCGCCGACGGTGCGCCTGGACCAGGTCAGGCTGCTGGACGCGGACTGGTCGGGCCAGAGCTTCGTGCTGGTGTTCGCCGCGGAGAATCCGAACGGCTTCCCGCTGCCGGTGCGCTCGGTGGATTATGCCGTGCAGCTGGCGGGCCAGCGCTTCGCGACGGGCTCGGCGACCGAAGGCTTCACCCTGCCGGCCCGCGGCGCCGGGAAGTTCAGCATCGAGGTGCACACGGATCTCCTCGGCAGCGCCAGCATGCTCTCGGCACTGATCTTCCGCGATGGTCGCCGCGAGATCGACTACGAGCTGGCCGGCGAACTCGGGCTGGACATCCCGTTCGCCAGGCCGCTGCGGTTCCGGGAGACCGGCCGGGTGGACCTGGCGCGCCAGTGAGTCGCAAAGCGGACCGTGCGCGCTATCGGCCGTGCGATTGGTTGCGCGCGTAACCGATGACCCCGCCGCTTGCTGACCGGCAGGGAAAGCAAGGACGGCCGCGACCCGCTATAATAACTGGCTGTCCGGGCACGGCTGCTCACTAATAAACCACTGATTCCCCGTGCCTGTCCGTGGTGGTGTCCCGCGGTCGAACCGGCGTCCGCATTGCCGATTGACCGCCAAGCGTCCGCCTGATGTAAATTAATCGACTGCGACTGTCGACTACGGGCGTGACCCGGTCGCGGCGCCGGGACGGCCCGGCGCGGACCCGAGCCCCCATCACCAGAAACCCGGACCGGAGCGCATCTACCACGGTGCCGGCNTTGACCGCCAAGCGTCCGCCTGATTTAAATTAATCGACTGCGACTGTCGACTACGGGCGTGACCCGGTCGCGGCGCCGGGACGGCCCGGCGCGGACCCGAGCCCCCATCACCAGAAACCCGGACCGGAGCGCATCTACCACGGTGCCGGCTCCGGCCCCTTGCGCCAGGTGTAGCCATGACCAAGCCGACCGAAGGATCGCTCTACGATCCCGCCTTCGAGCGGGACAGCTGCGGATTCGGGCTCATCGCCAATCTCGACGACGAGCCGAGCGCCTGGGTCGTGGAGACCGCCATCGGGGCGCTCAAGCGCCTGACCCACCGGGGCGCGGTGGCGGCGGACGGCAAGACCGGCGACGGCTGCGGCCTGCTGCTGAAGACGCCGGACCGCTTCCTGCGAGGCGTCGCCGCCGACGCCGGCATCGAACTGTCCCAGCGTTACGCCGCCGGCACGATCTTCCTGCATCGCGACGCCGATCTGCGCGAGCGCGGCCGGCGCCGTCTCGAGGAGGAACTGACCCGCGCGGGCCTGGAGCCGGCCGGCTGGCGCGACGTGCCGGTGGACACCTCGGTCTGCGGCGACGAGGCGCTGCGTACCCTGCCGCACATCGCCCAGCTGTTCGTCAATGCTCCCGGCGGCATGGCGCGGGCGGCGTTCAACCGCAAGCTGTTCATAGCCCGGCGGCGGGCGGAGAACGCGCTCGCCGATACCGACGACTGCTTCTACGTGGCGAGTCTCTGCGCCAACACCATCTCCTACAAGGGCATGGTGATGCCGGCCGCGCTGCCGGTCTTCTACCCGGACCTGCGCGACCCGCGCATGGAGACCTCGGTGGCCGTGTTCCACCAGCGCTTCTCCACCAACACCTGGCCCCAGTGGCGGCTCGCCCAGCCGTTCCGCCTGCTCGCCCACAACGGCGAGATCAACACCATCCGCGGCAACCGCAACTGGGCGCGCGCCCGGGCGGCCAACTTCACCTCGGAGAAGCTGCCCGACGTCTCGGACCTGATGCCGCTGGTCTCGCTGTCCGGCTCGGACTCGTCCAGCCTGGACAACATGCTGGAGGTGATGCTGGCCGGCGGCATGGACGTGCTGCAGGCCATGCGCATCCTCATCCCGCCCGCCTGGCAGGGCATGGACGACATGGACCCGGACGTGCAGGCGTTCTACGAGTTCTTCGGCTGCCACATGGAAGCCTGGGACGGACCGGCCGGCATCGTGCTGACCGACGGCCGCTATGCGGCCTGCACGCTGGACAGGAACGGCCTCAGGCCCGCCCGCTACGTACTCACCCGCGACCGCCACCTCACCGTGGCATCCGAGGTGGGCGTGTACGAATACGACGCGGCGAACGTCGTCAGGAAGGGCCGCCTCGGTCCCGGCGAGATGCTGGCCGTGGATCTCGAGACCGGCGAACTGCTCGACACCCACCGCATCCACGACATGCTGAAGACGCGCGCGCCGTACAAGCGCTGGCTGAAGCAGGGCGTGCGCTACCTGGACTCCGAGCTGGTGGACGTACACATGGCGGCGGAGCCCTTCGACACCCGCACGCTGGCGCGCTACCAGAAGATGTTCAATCTCACCGCGGAGGAGCGCAACGAGGTCATCCGCGTGCTGGCCGAGGCGCAGGCGGAGGCCGTGGGCTCCATGGGCGACGACACGCCCATGCCCGTGCTGTCCCGGCAGGTGCGGCCGCTGTTCGACTTCTTCCGCCAGCAGTTCGCCCAGGTGACCAACCCGCCCATCGATTCGCTGCGCGAGCGCATCGTGATGTCGCTGCAGACGAACATCGGCCGGGAGTGCAACCTGTTCGAGCTGACCGCCGAGCACGGCCGCCAGGTCATCATGAACTCGCCGGTGCTGTCCCAGCGCAAGCTGCGCCAGCTCGTGAGCGAGGACATGTTCGCCGACTCCACCGAGTTCATCGACCTTAACTACCCGCAGGATACGCCGCTGTCCGCAGCGCTGGACGATATCTGCGCGAAGGCCGCCGACGCCGTGCGCGCCGGCAAGCTGCTGGTGATGCTCTCGGACCGCTACATCCAGCGCGACCACATGCCGGTGCACTCGCTGCTGGCCACCGGCGCGGTGCACCATCACCTGGTGCGCCTGGGGCTGCGCTGCGACTGCAACATCATCGTGGAGACCGGCTACGCCCGCGATCCGCATCACTTCGCCTGCCTGATCGGCTACGGCGCGACGGCGGTCTATCCCTACCTCGCCTACCAGTGCCTGCACGACATGGTGCGCCGTGGCCATGTGGACACCCGCCGCGAGAGCGCCCAGCAGCTCGGCCGCAGCTACCGCCGCGGCATCCGCAAGGGCCTGTTCAAGATCATGTCCAAGATGGGCATCTCGGCCATCTCGAGCTACCGGGGCGCGCAGCTGTTCGAGATCGTGGGCCTCGGCGACGAGGTGGTGGAGCGCTGTTTCCGCGGTACGGTCAGCCGCGTGCAGGGCGCGAACTTCGCCGATCTGCACGAGGACCAGACCCGCCTCGCCGAGCTCGCCTTCAACGACCTGGCCCCGGTCAATCAGGGCGGCCTGCTGCGCTACGTGCACGGCGGTGAGTACCACGCCTACAACCCGGACGTGGTGGCCACGCTGCAGGCGGCCGTACGCACCGGCGACTACGAGCGCTATCGCCATTACGCCCGCCTGGTGAACGAGCGGCCGGCGGCGGCGTTCCGCGATCTCATGCGCCTGAAGCCCACCGACAATCCGCTGACCGTGGACGATGTGGAGCCGGAAGAGAAGATCCTGCCCCGCTTCGACAGCGCCGGCATGTCCCTCGGTGCGCTGTCGCCGGAGGCTCACGAGGCGCTGGCCATCGCGATGAACCGGCTCGGCGCCCGCTCGAACTCAGGCGAGGGCGGCGAGGACCCGGACCGCTACGGCACCGAGCGCATGTCCAAGATCAAGCAGGTGGCCTCGGGGCGCTTCGGCGTCACGGCGGAATACCTGGTGAACGCCGAGGTGCTGCAGATCAAGATCGCCCAGGGCGCGAAGCCCGGCGAGGGCGGCCAGCTGCCCGGCCACAAGGTGAACGAGATGATCGCCCGGCTGCGCTACGCCAAGCCCGGCGTCGGCCTCATCTCGCCGCCGCCCCATCACGACATCTACTCCATCGAGGACCTGGCTCAGCTCATCTTCGACCTGAAGCAGGTGAACCCGCAGGCGCTGGTCTCCGTGAAGCTGGTGTCCGAGCCCGGCGTGGGCACGGTCGCCGCGGGCGTGGCCAAGGCCTACGCCGACCTGATCACCATCTCGGGTTACGACGGCGGCACCGGCGCGAGCCCGCTGACTTCGGTGAAGTACGCCGGCAGCCCCTGGGAACTCGGGCTGTCCGAGACCCACCAGGTGCTGCGCGCCAACGACCTGCGCCACCGCGTGCGGCTGCAGACCGACGGCGGCCTGAAGACCGGGCTGGATGTGGTGAAGGCGGCCATCCTGGGCGCCGAGAGCTTCGGCTTCGGCACTGCGCCGATGGTGGCCCTGGGCTGCAAGTACCTGCGGGTCTGTCACCTGAACAACTGCGCCACCGGCATCGCCACCCAGAACGAGACGCTGCGCTCGAAGTACTTCATCGGCCTGCCCGAGATGGTCGAGAACTTCTTCCGCTTCGTCGCCCGGGAGACCCGGGAGGTGCTGGCCTCCATCGGCGCGCGCAGCCTGGAAGAGGTGATCGGGCGCACCGAGCTGCTGGAACTGCTGCCCGGCGAGACGCCCCGCCAGCGCCGCCTCGACCTCTCGCCCATCCTCTCCGACGCCGGGCTGGCCG
Source organism: Lentisalinibacter orientalis (assembly GCF_040706535.1). Classification (NCBI taxonomy): domain Bacteria; kingdom Pseudomonadati; phylum Pseudomonadota; class Gammaproteobacteria; order Woeseiales; family Woeseiaceae; genus Lentisalinibacter; species Lentisalinibacter orientalis. The sequence continues at coordinate 541,764 of NZ_JAPDRJ010000001.1, read as the reverse complement.
AGGACAAGCCGCGCTTCTGCATCGATCCGCGCAACGAGCCCTTCGACAAGGGCGAGCTGGCCGAACAGATGGTGGCCGACGTGCTGCCGGCCATCGAGTCGCTCTCCGGCGGCACGTTCCGCTACGAGGTGCGCAACTTCAACCGCTCCATCGGCGCGCGGCTCGCCGGCGAGATCGCCCGGCGCCACGGCAACCTGGGTATGGCGGACGCGCCCATCGAGATCGAGCTGGAAGGCACCGCCGGCCAGAGCTTCGGCTGCTGGAACGTGGCGGGCCTGAATCTCACGCTGCAGGGCGACGCCAACGACTACGTGGGCAAGGGCATGACCGGCGGGCGCATCGTGCTGCGGCCGGCGCCGGGCGCCGGCTTCGTCGCGCGCGATACCGTGATCATCGGCAACACCTGCCTGTACGGCGCCACCGGCGGTGCGCTGTACGCCGCCGGCGTGGCGGGCGAGCGATTCGCCGTGCGCAACTCCGGCGCCACGGCCATCGTGGAGGGCTCCGGCGACCATTGCTGCGAGTACATGACCGGCGGTGTCGTGGTGGTGCTCGGGCGCACGGGCGTGAACTTCGGCGCCGGCATGACCGGCGGCTTCGCCTACGTGCTGGACGAGGAGCGGGACTTCGTCGACCGCTACAACCACGAGCTGATCGACATCCACCGCATCACGCCGGAGAGCATGGAGGCGCACCTGCATCATCTGCGCGAGCTCATCGAGCGGCACGTCCGCTACACGGGCAGCGAGTGGGGCCAGGAGCTGCTGGAGGACTTCCGCACCTGGCTGCCGAAGTTCTGGGTGGTGAAGCCGAAGGCCGCCGAGCTCGGCTCGCTGATCGAATCGCTGCGCGAGGCGGCCTGAGGAAGGGTCATGGTAGAACGTCCGCTGCAATTCATGGAGATACCGCGCCGGGACCCGGACAAGCTGCCGGCCGAGGAGCGCATCACCAACTACCGGGAGATCTACGGCCAGTACACCGCCGAGGAGGCCGCCGACCAGGCCGGGCGCTGCATCAACTGCGGCAACCCGTACTGCGAGTGGAAGTGCCCGGTGCACAACTACATCCCGAACTGGCTGAAGCTGATCGACGAGGGCAACATCCTGGCGGCCGCCGAGCTCAGTCACCAGACCAACTCCCTGCCCGAGGTCTGCGGCCGGGTCTGCCCCCAGGACCGCCTGTGCGAGGGTGCCTGCACGCTGAACGACGGCCTCGGCGCCGTCGCCATCGGCAACATCGAGAAGTACATCACGGACGAGGCGCTGAAGCTCGGCTGGCGCCCGGATCTCTCCCACGTGGAGCCCACCGGCAAGCGGGTGGCGATCGTCGGTGCGGGACCGGCGGGCCTCGCCGCCGCCGACGTGCTCGCCCGCAACGGCGTCGCATCCGTGGTCTACGACGCCTACTCCGAGATCGGCGGCCTGCTGACCTTCGGCATCCCGCCGTTCAAGCTGGAGAAGGAGGTCGTGCGCAAGCGCCGCGAAATCCTGGAAGGCATGGGCGTCGAGTTCGTGCTGGAGACCCGCATCGGCGAGGATGTGCCGTTCGAGCAGCTGCTGGCGGACTACGACGCTGTGTTCCTCGGCATGGGCGCCTACACCTACGTGCGCGGCGGCTTCCCGGGCGAGGACCTGCCCGGCGTCCACGAGGCGCTGCCCTACCTGGTGTCCAACGTGTACCGGGAACTCGGCATGGGCCGGCGCTCGGAACCGCGCATCAGCATGGCCGGCAAGCGCGTGGTGGTGCTCGGCGGCGGCGACACCGGCATGGACTGCAACCGCACGGCCATCCGCCAGGGTGCGGCCAGCGTCACCTGCGCCTACCGGCGCGACGAGGAGAACATGCCGGGCTCCCGCCGCGAGGTGGTGAACAGCCGCGAGGAAGGCGTGACCTTCCTGTTCAATCAGCAGCCCATCGAGATCGTGGGGGGCGACCAGGTCACCGGCGTGAAGCTGATCGAGACCCGTCTGGGCGAGCCCGGCCCGGGCGGACGCCGCCGCCCGGAACCCGTGCCCGGCACGGAGCACATCCTGCCGGCGGACGCCGTGATCATCGCCTTCGGCTTCCGGCCGTCACCGGCGGACTGGTTCGATGACTTCGAGATCCGCACCCGCCCGAACGGCCGGGTGTGGCTGAACGGCAGCCGCTATCCGTTCCAGACCTCCAACCCGAAGATCTTCGCCGGCGGCGACATGGTGCGGGGTTCCGACCTGGTGGTCACCGCGGTGTTCGAGGGCCGGGAGGCGGCCAAGGGCATCGTCGACTACCTGTCTTCTGCCTGAGCCGCCAGCGGTATCTCCACCGAGAAAACGACGCCGCTGCCGTCCGCCAGGTTGGCGGCGGTGATGCGTCCGCCGTGGGACTCGGCGATCAGGCGGGCGATGTAGAGACCCAGCCCCAGGTGGCTCGCCGTCCGGTCGGGCCGCACCGAGACCAGCGAGTCGAAGATGCTCTCGCGCATGTGTTCGGGCAGCGGCGGCCCCGGGTTCGCCACGGCCAGCGTGACGCTGCCGCCGGCGGTGGCGACGCGGATGTCGATCCCGGCGCCGGGCGCGCTGAACTCCACGGCATTGGCGACCAGCTTGTCCAGCATCTGCACCAAGAGTTCCGGCACGCCGGCCACCGGCGCGGCGTCCGCGTCACGGCTCAGCCGGAACTCGCGCTCCGGGTAGGCCAGCGCGTAGCCTTCCGCGGCGGAGGCGGCCACCTCCGCCAGATCGAAGAACTCCGTTTCCGCGCCGGTCACCGCCTGCTCGGTGCGGCTGGCCTCGCTCATGGCGTTGAGGATGGCCTGCAGGCGGCGTGATCCCTCCCGCGCGCGCACGGCATAGTCCTCCTGCTCCGGGGCGAGGCCCACGTCTTCCAGGTTGTCCAGCGACGAGGTCACCACCGCCAGCGGCGTGCGCAGCTCGTGGGAGAGCCGCGCGCCCAGCGTGCGCAGATACTCGTTGGTCTCCTGCACGCGGGCGAGCAGGCGGGAGAAGCTGCGGGACAGGTCGCCCAGTTCGTCGCGGGCCGAAGCGCTGGGCAGCCCGGCGCGGATCTGTCCGCTCGCGCCCATGGCCCGGTCGGCAGCCCGGCTGAGCCGGGTGATGCGCACCGACAGCCAGGTGGCATAGCCGAGCAGGGCGGCGGCCACCGCGAGCGTGGCGATCAGGGTCAGCGAGGTCAGTCGGGCCAGCGCCCGGTTCGTGAGGGTAAGGATGGCCGCGCTGGACTCCTTCATGACCACCGCGCCGATCACCCGGCCCCCGTGGCGCACCGGCGTCGCCGCGCTAACCACCGCCTGGCCGCTGTCCCGCGCCCGGCGCCACACGCTCTCCGGCGTGCCGTCCAGCGCGGCCCCGACCCAGGGCAGGGTGACGCGGCCGGTGGCGGGCTCGGGCGGCAGCGGCGGCACCGTTTCCCCGAGCAGGCGGCGGTACAGGCGGGTGGCGGCCGTGGGTTCCTCGGCGCGCCGGTCCGTGGCCAGGCCGCCGGCTTCGGCGAGGCGCCAGCCCGCGGCGTCGGCCACGGCCAGCTCAAGGCCCGGCCGAGCATAGTTGCGCAGGAGCCCGGCAAGGGCGGGGGAAGGCGCGGCGAGCCGCCCCGGCCGGCCCGGCTCGTGGGTGGCCGCGAGCAGCCGTGAGCCCTCCGCATCCAGCACGCGCACGCCCAGCCGGTCGCCCGCCAGCTCCCGCGGCAGGCGCACTTCCAGGTTGAAGCCGTCGGTGGTCGGCGTCCACCAGCCCTGCACGCGCGGCTCGGTCCGTTCTCCTTCGCCGCGGATCTGCCGCGTCGCGGCCAGCGGGCCGGGCGCCACCGGCGAGAAGCGCCAGGCCGGTGCGTCGGGCGCGAGCGCCAGTTCGATACGCTTGCCGGCGGCGTCGCCGGCGGCGGTCACGTCCAGGAAGACATACAGATGGCGGGCGTTGCCGCCCACCAGCAGCCGCGCCGCGTCGCCGACCGCCACCGGTGCCGCTCCGCCCGGCGTCACCCAGTCGTCGGCGAACCCGTCCAGCACGGGCGTGCCCTCGATGGGGTGCGCGTACAGGGTGAGCGCGCCGGGCACCTCCGCCGACTCCGGGAACAGCGCGGGACGGTCCGCCAGCAGCGCGGCCAGGCTCTGGCCTGTGTCCAGCAGCAGCGTCTGCTGACCCTGTCGCAGTGCCTCCTCGGTCTCGCGGAGATACTGGCAGCCGGCCCAGGGCAGCGTCAGCGTGATGAGCCCTATGAGAGCGAGCTGCGATCGGAGGCCCACGTCGGCGGTTTCCTGGCCGGTCCCGGGACTGCCCGGCCGTCAGTCCGCGAGCCAGCGGTAGCCCACGCCGTAGACCGTGTCGATGGCGCCGAACTCCGGATCCAGGGACTGGAACTTCCGCCGGATGCGCTTGATGTGGGACGTGATCGTGTTGTCGTCCAGCACGACGCTGGCCGCGTCCATGAGCTGCTGACGGTTGCGCACGTGGCCCGGATAGCGGGCCAGCGCATGCACCAGCCAGAACTCGGTGAGCGTGAGCGGCACGGGCTGGCCCCGCCAGCGCACGGCCAGCCGGTCCACGTCGATCTCCAGCTCGCCGCGGCGGATGACGGTCTCGTCGCCGCCGCCGCTCACCGCCTCCAGGCGGCGGAACAGCGCGGCCACCCGGGCCAGCAGGTGGGGCAGGCTGATGTCCTTGGTGAGGTAGTCGTCGGCGCCGAGGCGCAGGCCGGATATGGCGTCCAGCTCGCTGTCCCGGGCGGTGAGGAACAGGATGGGGACGGCGGCGGACATGCCCCGCAGCTCCCGGCACAGCTCGAAGCCGCCCTCGACGTCGTCGGCCAGGTTCACGTCGATGATCACCAGGTCCGGCAGGCGCGCGTGGAAGGACTCCAGCGCCGAGTGCCGGTCGCCCCAGCCTTCCACCTCGTAGCCCTCCCGACGGAAGGCGGCCGCGTAGTTCTCGCGGATGGCGGGCTCGTCCTCGACGATGGCGATACGTCTCTTCACCGGCGGCTCCGTGGTCTGGCGACGGGGTCGCGACCGGCCTGGTGACGGCCGTCGCGACAGGGGGAACGCCACAATTTGCCACATTCCGTCCGCGATGTGCCATGGAGCCGGCCGCGCCCTGCCCCGTTGGCCTGCTGCAATCGATGCCATGGGAAGTGGACAGGTATCCGGAGGAGGCAGGCCGATGAGACGCTCGAACGGAGACACGGCGACGGTGCGGCGGACGCAGGCGGCGGAGCCGGCGGCAGCGCCGGCCATTGCCATGGCGCTGGCGGGGATGCTGGCAAGGGCGGTGGCGATGGCGGTGGCGACGGCGGCAGCCCTCGCCTGCCTGTTCCTGATGGCCGGGGTGGTCGCCGCGTCGCCCCTGGAGTGGCAGGGCGACGGCCGGGCGAGCGCCGCGCCGCATCTCTCCTCGGCGGTGCATCTGGAGGTGAGCGGACTGATCGCCCGGGTGCGGCTCACCCAGCGCTTCCGCAACGACCGGGACGGCTGGGTGGAGGGCGTCTATACCTTCCCGCTGCCCGCCGGTGCCGCCGTCGACGAACTCACCATGCGCTACGGCAGCACCGTGATAGAGGGCGAGATCCGGGAGAAGGCCGAGGCCGAGCGCGTGTATCGCGAGGCAAGGGAGGCCGGCCGCCGCACCGTGCTGGTGGACCGCCAGCGCCCGAACCTGTTCACCACCCGGCTGGCCAACGTGGGCCCGGGCGAGACCGTGGAGATCGAGATCGCCTGGCAGCAGACGGTGGACTACGACGACGGCGAGTACGGCCTGCATCTGCCGCTGACGCTCACCCCGCGCTACATCCCGGGGCGTGCGCTCGAGCCCGGCGAGGGAGATCGCGACGCGGGCACCGATCAGGTGCCCGATGCCGAAGCCATCAGCCCGCCCTTTGCCCCGGCGATGGCCACACGCTCGGACGGCCACCGCCTTACGCTGGAGGGCGTCATCGACGCCGGCGTGGAACTGGCCGGGGTCACCGGCCGCTACCATCCGCTGCGGACGGCCCGGGAAGGCCGGGCCTGGCGCATCGGCTTCGACGGCCGCGACGTGCCCATGGACCGGGATCTGGAGATCGCCTGGCGTCCGCTGCCCGGCGCCATGCCCGCCGCGACCCTCTTCCGCGGCACCGGCGAAGCCGGCGCCCGGACCTGGCTACTGTTCTTTCAGCCGCCCCACGGCGAGGAGCCTCGCGGCGCTCCGGCCCCCCCACGGGAACTGGTCTTCGTCGTCGACACCTCCGGTTCCATGCACGGCGCCTCGCTGGAGCAGGCGAAGGCGGCCCTGTCGATGGCGCTGTCGCGGCTGCGGCCGGAGGACCGGTTCAACGTCATCGAGTTCAACAGCCGCACCCGGGCCTTCTTCCCGGCGCCGGTGCCCGGCGAACGGCTGTGGCGGCAAGAGGCGCTGGAGCTGGTGGCGGATCTTGCGGCCGAAGGCGGCACTGAGATGGAGCCGGCGCTCGCCGCCGCCCTGCGGCCTGGCGCCTCGGGACGGCTGCGTCAGATCGTCTTCATCACGGACGGCAGCGTCGGCAACGAGTCGGCACTGCTGGAGCTCATCCGCGCGCGGCTGGGCGAGTCGCGGCTGTTCACGGTGGCGATTGGTTCCGCGCCGAACCGGTGGTTCATGCGCAAGGCCGCCGCGGCGGGCCGGGGCTCGGCGCTGGTGATCGGCGACGCCGGCGAGGTAAGCGGGCGCATGGAGCGGCTGTTCCGCCGGCTCGAGCGCCCGGCTCTGACCGACATCGCCGTGGACTGGCCGGCCGGCGCGGCCGCCGAGGTCTACCCCGCGCCCGTGCCCGACCTCTACCACGGCGAGCCGCTGATGGTGAGCGCGCGCTTCGAGCGGCCGCCGCCGCCGGGCGCCTTGGTGACGGTGAGCGGCCGGCAGGGCGACGGCTACTGGATGCGCCAGCTGGTGTTCGACGAGGCGCGGGCCTATCCGGGCGTCGGCAAGCTCTGGGCGCGGTCACGCATCGAGGCGCTGGAGGATGCCCGCCGCGCCGGCGCGCCGGAGGACCGCATCCGGGCGGAGATCGTCAGGACCGCGCTCGATCATCACCTGGTCAGCGGCTACACCAGCCTGGTGGCCGTCGACCGCAGCCCGTCGCGCCCCGTCGGCGCGGGGCTGCAGGAAGGGCGGGTCCCGTCACTGCTGCCCCGGGGCCAGACGGCGGCCGTGTACAACCTGCCCGCCACCGGCACGCCCGCCCCGCTGCGCCGCATGATCGGCCTCGTCTGTCTGCTCCTCGGCCTCGGCCTGCTCGTCGGGCTGCGGGTGCAGGACGTCAGGCGCTGCCGTGCGGCCTGAGCGCCTCGCCGTGGCCGCGGTGCTCGCCATCGGACTCTGGCAGTTGGGCGCGGGCGCCTGGCTGCCGCTGAAGGCCTGGGCGGCCCAGAGCCTGCTGCGCGAGGCCTGGGAGGAGACCCGGACAGGGGCGCAGGCGGTACACCCGTGGCCCTGGGCCGATACCTTTCCGGTGGCACGGCTGGCCGCGATCGGCGGCATGGTGGACCTCGTGGTGCTGTCCGGCGGCAGCGGCCGCACGCTCGCCTTCGGCCCCGGTCACCTGGAGGCCAGCGCGGCGCCCGGCGCGGCCGGCAACACCGTGCTGGTGGGTCACCGCGACACCCATTTCCGCTTCCTGGCCGAACTGGAGCCCGGGGACGAGCTGGAGCTGGAGATTGCCGACGGCCGCCGGCTGCGCTACCGGGTGACCGGCAGCGAGGTGCTGGATGCGCGCACGGACGGCATCGGTCTCGACGACCCCGACGACCGGCTGACGCTGGTGACCTGCTATCCCTTCGACGCGGCGCGTCCGGGCGGCCCGCTGCGCTACCTGGTCACGGCAGAGCGGACGGCTGGCGACCCAGCCACACCCGCAGCAGCCCGGCCGCGCTGATGGCGTCCGTGATCTCGCCGGCCATCACCATGCGCACCGCGTCGGCGAGCGGCAGCCGGCGGATCGCGAGCTTCTCGGTCTCGTCGAAGGCGGGCTCCCCTGTCGAGAGCTCTTCGGCGAGGAACACGAAACCGGACTCGTCCGTGATGGAGTTGCTGGTGTGCAGTCGCATCACCTCCTGCCAGCGCTCCGCGGTCAGGCCCGTCTCTTCCTGCAGCTCGCGCTGCGCCGCCTGCAGCGGTTCCTCGCCGCTGCAGCCGCCCATGGGGATCTCCCAGGACCACTCGCCCAGGGTGTAGCGCTGCTGGCCCACCAGCCAGGTATCGCCTTCGTCGGAGAGGGGCACGATGCCGATGGCCCGGTTCTTGAAATGGACGTGGCCGTAGCGGTTGTGCCCGCCGTTCGGGTTGACGACGTCGTCCTCGAACACCGTGATCCAGTCGTTCTCGTACACCGTCCGCGAGGTGAGTCGTTTCCAGGTCAAGACGAATCCTCCTGCTCGAGGAGCGCTTGCAGGCGGCCCATGTCGCCGTCGATGCGCCGGCGCAGGGGGCCCTTCATGAAGGGTGCCAGCAGCCGCGCCCGGAATCCCTGGAAGCGGAACCGGCAGTGCACCGTCCAGACGGTCTCGCCCGGGGCGGGACTCGCGAACCAGTGGCGGATGCGGCTGACGGCCTGTCCGCCCCGATAGGTGAACTCCAGCAACTCCGGCTCGCGGGAGTCCGTGACGGTCTCCTCCAGCCGCACCTCCCGGCCGTTCTCGTCGTAGACCAGCTCGCAGACGCTGCCCGGCTCGCCGCGGCGACCGCTGAGCGTGCGCACGTCCTTCAGCGTGGGCTGCCACGCGGGCAGGCGTCCGGGGTCGGCGACCGCGCCCCTGACGGCGGGGATGTCGCGGCGGATACGGCGGCTCAGTTCGATGTTCACGGGGTTCTCGGGGCACCGGGAGGCGCGAGGATAACAGCCGCCGATGACGGCGGACACCGACACGCCGGCGCCTTGCGGCCGGGCGGCGGCCGCCCGCCGCTGCCCGCGGCACTGCCATCGGTTACAGTAGCCGCCCCCGCGCGTTGGCGATCCTCTCATGCGGCAGCAGACAGCGAAGCTCACCGAAGGTCCGGTCGGCGGCCACCTCGTGGCGATGACGCTGCCGATGATGATCGGCATCTCGGCCACTATGGGCGTCTACCTGGTGGACACCTGGTTCGTCGGCCAGCTCGGGCCGGATCCGCTGGCGGCCATCGCGTTCACGTTCCCGGTGGTATTCACGCTGTCCTCGGTGGCCATCGGCCTCGGCGCCGGCACCTCCTCCGTGCTGGCCCGGGCCATCGGCGCCCACGACCCGGAGCAGGCCCGGCGCATCGCCACCGACGCCCTGGTGCTCGCCTTCCTGATCACGCTGGTGCTGGCCGTGATCGGGGCGCTCACCATCGAACCGCTGTTCCGCCTGCTGGGCGCCCCGCCGGACATGATCCCGATGATCCGCGACTACATGCTGGTGTGGTACGCCGGCATGGTGTTCGTGGTGGTGCCGATGGTGGGCATGGCCTCGCTGCGGGCGACGGGCGATGCGCGCATACCGGGCATGCTGATGATTGCCTCGGCGCTGCTCACGGCGGCGCTGGATCCGCTGCTGATCTTCGGCCTCGGTCCGTTCCCGCGCATGGAGCTCACCGGCGCGGCGGTGGCGGGGCTGATCGGCCGCGCCGCGGCCTTCGTGGGCGCCATCTGGGTGCTGCATTTCCGCCTCGGGCTGCTCACGCTGGAATGGCCCGGGCTCGCCGCCATCCGGGCCTCCTGGCGGCGCATCCTCCACGTCGGTCTGCCGGCGGCGGGCACCAACGCCATCATCCCCGTCAGCATCGGCGTGGTGACGGCCATGCTCGCCGACTACGGGCCGGAGGTGGTGGCGGGTTTCGGCGTGGCCAGCCGGGTCGAGGGCATGACGCTGATCACCTTCTTCGCCATGTCGGCCATCATCGGTCCCGTCGTCGGCCAGAACCTCTCGGCACGGAAGCCGGAGCGCATCATCGAGGCGCTGTCGCTGTGCACCCGCTTCTGCCTGGGACTCGGCCTGGTGCTGGCGCTGGCGCTGGCGGTGTTCGGCCGGCCGCTGGCGGCGCTGTTCAGCGAGGAGCCCCGCGTGGTGACGGTGGCGGCCACCTACTTCCTGATCGTGCCCGTCAGCTACGGCACGGCCGGCATGGTCATGGTGATGAACGCCTCGTTCAACGGCATGGGGCGGCCGCTGCCCGCGGTGGTGGTCTCCGTCATGCGCATGGTGGTCATCTACCTGCCGCTGGCGTGGGCGGGCTCGGCCCTGACCGGTTTCGCCGGCATCTTCGCCGCCTACGCGGCCGCCAACGTCATCTGCGGCATCGGCGCCTGGCGCTGGGCGGTGCGTGAGGTGGAGCGACAGAAGGCGGACATGCTGCGAACCCCGGCCTGAGGGCGGCGGGCGGGCCGACCGTGGGGCAGACTACGGGGCCGACCGGTCGTCGTAGCGCCGCGGTGTCGGCCACGGATCGGCCACCACGCGGCGGTAGTACCAGTGCATGCCGATTCCCCGCGCCCCCATGAAGGCCAGGAATGCGAACCACAGGCCGTGATTGCCCCAGGGCTGGGTGAGGAACCAGACCGGCACGAAGACGCCGAAGGCGGAGAGCACCATGATGTTGCGCATCTCCCGCGCCCGGGTGGCGCCGACGAAGACGCCGTCGTAGAGGAAGCTCCACACGGAGACCACCGGCGAGGCCACCAGCCAGGGCAGGTAGGTCAGCGCCGCGCTCACCACCTCGGGCAGTTCTGTGAGCAGGCGGATGATGGCGGGGCCGGCGAGCGCGTAGAACAGGGATAACGCCACCGCGACCGCCAGCGACCAGAGCAGGCTGAGACGCACGGCGCGGCGCAGGTTGTCGCGGCTGCGTTCGCCCATGGCCTTGCCCACCAGGGCCTCGGCGGCGTGGGCCAGGCCGTCCAGGGCGTAGGAGAGCAGATACTGCAGGTTCAGCAGGATGGCGTTGGCGGCCAGCAGCACGTCGCCGAGGCGCGCGCTGCGGGCGGTCAGGAAGCCCAGCGCGAACATCAGCGCCATCGTGCGCAGGAACAGGTTGCCGTTCACCGAGAAGAACGGCCCGTACCTGTCCATGCGGGTGAGCGCGGCCCGCTCGAAGCGGCCGGGCCAGCGTTTCAGTTCCCGGGCGACGAACCCGAGGCCGACGGCCAGGCCGGTGAACTCCGCCATCACCGAGGCCAGCGCCACGCCCTCGGTCTTCATGCCGAGCCCGACCACGAACACCAGGTCGAGCACGATGTTGGTGAGGTTGATCACCAGCACGATGGCCAGCGGCACGCGGGCGTTCTGCAGGCCGATGAACCAGCCGACGATGGCGTAGTTGGCCAGCGTCGCCGGCGCGCTCCAGATGCGCACGTCGAAATACACGCGGGCGAACTCCGCCACCTCGGGTCCGGGCCCGAGCAGCGCCAGCGCGATGCTGCCGGCCGGCTGCTGCAGCGCGATCAGGACGAACGCGATGGCCAGCGCGACGATGACCGCCTGGCCGATGCTGGTGCGCACGGCGGCACCGTCGCGGGCGCCGCAGGCCTGGGCGGCGAGCCCCGTCGTGCCCATGCGCAGGAAGTTCACGCCGGTGTAGAGGAAGCTGAAGATGGTGGCACCGACCGCCACCGCGCCGAGATACCAGGGCTCCTCGAGATGGCCCATCACGGCGGTGTCCACCATGCCGAGCAGCGGCACCGAGATGTTCGACAGGATCAGCGGCGCGGCGATGCGCCAGACGTCCCCATGTCTGGGACGAGGGGTGGCAGGGCTCGCCGGGCCGGCACCCGGCGCATGCCCCTCAGAAGGCATTGATGCCGGTGAGTTCCTTGCCGATGATGAGCTGGTGGACGGTCTCGGTGCCCTCGTAGGTGATCACGCTCTCGAGGTTCAGCATGTGTCGGATGGGCACGTACTCGGCGCTGATGCCGCTGCCGCCGAGGATGTCGCGGGCGTCCCGGGCGATGTCGAGCGCCATGCGCACGTTGTTCCACTTGGCCAGCGACACCTGGCTCGGCTGCAGCCGGCCGTTGTCCTTGAGCCGGCCGAGACGCAGCGATAGCAGCTGCGCGGTGGTGATGCGCCGGGCCATGTCGGCCATGCGGATCTGGATGGTCTGGGTATGGTTCAGCGGCCGGCCGAACATCTCCCGCTCGGCCGTGTAGGCGAGCACCTCGGCGAGACAGGCCTGGGCGGCGCCGATGGCGCCCCAGGTGATGCCGTAGCGGGCCTGGGTCAGGCAGGACAGCGGCCCCTTCAGGCCCTTCACGCCCGGCAGCATGGCCGAGGCCGGCACGCGTACGTCGTCCAGGAACAGCGCGCCGGTGGAGGAGGCGCGCAGGGAGAACTTGTCGTGGATCTCCCGCGCCTCGAAGCCCGGCGTATCCGTTTCCACGATGAAGCCGCGCACGCCCTCCGGCGTCATGGCCCAGACCACGGCCACGTCGGCGATGGGGGCGTTGGTGATCCACATCTTCGCGCCGTTCAGCACCCAGTCGTCGCCGTCGCGCTTCGCGTGGGTCTTCATGTTGCCGGGGTCCGAGCCGCCCTGGGGCTCGGTGAGTCCGAAGCAGCCGATGGCCTCGGCGGTGGCCAGGGCCGGCAGCCAGCGTTCCTTCTGCTCGTCGCTGCCGAAGGCGTGGATGGGATACATCACCAGGCTGGACTGCACCGAGACGAAACTCCTCAAGCCGCTGTCGCCCCGCTCCAGCTGCTGGCAGATCAGGCCGTAGGAGACGCCGTTCAGGCCGGCGCAGCCGTAACCCTCGATGGAGCTGCCGAGCAGTCCCAGTTCCGCCACCTCGGGGATCAGGTCCCGGGGGAAGAGATGCTTCTCGAAGCACTCCCGGATGACGGGCAGCACCCGGTCGTCGACGAAGCGGGCCACGGAGTCCCGCACCATGCGCTCCTCGTCGCCGAGTTCGGCGTCGACGTCGTAGAGATCGAGGGGGTCCAGCCGGTTGCGGCCGGCGCCTGAGCTCGCGGGTTGTGTGCTGGCCACTGCCGGGCCTCCTGGGTGTGGCGTTCGAACGGGCGAAGCGGCGGCGCTTCGGGGCGGCCTGCAAGTATAACAACGGCCACGGGAGGCCGCGCCGTCCGTCTCAGTACGGTATACCCAGGCGCCGGAAGGCGCCGGCCATCATCCATACCGGGCCGATCATGAGGTAGTGCAGGTCCTCGAGCACCCGCAGCCGGCCGCCCTCCAGCAGGTGTCCGACGGCCTGCAGCACCAGCGCGGCCAGGAACAGCGTGAGCGAGGTCTGCCAGAGCGCGGGCGAGAGTCCTTCCAGGCGCCCCAGGATGCCGGTGGCGGCCAGCACGAACGGCAGCAGCCCGATAGCCAGCGGGATGGAGAGGATGAAGTAGTAGACCACGGCCGACAGCAGGAACGCCGTGCCCCAGTTCAGTGCCGGGGAGATATCGGTGAACGCAGCGGGGACCGGCAGCGCCCACAGCAGGCCGGTGAGGCCGACGACCGCCAGCGGGACGGCGACGCCGTGCAGCATGCGGTTCAGCCGATGACGGTGATGACGGGAATAACGGTCCAGCCAGAATTCGGCCGTACGCATGGGCGTCTCCTCCTGCCGCGCATTCTACATGGCGGCCGGCGCACAGAGTGCGGGCACGGCGCGCGGCGTTAATCCGGCGTTCAGGTTGAACGCGTATACTATGGAACTGTCGGAAATCTCTGTCCGCCGGAGATGGCTCCGGGCCGGGGGATCGCATTCCCGGGCAGTCGAACAGGACAGTCAAAGAGGACAACCAAAGAGAGGTCAACCATGGAATCCAGGAAACTGCTGGTGCTCGCCGCCGTCACGATGACGACCTTCACGCTGGGCGCCTGCACCACGCTCGACCCCTACACCCGCGAGGAGAAGACGGCCAGCGCCACCAAGGGCGCGGCCATCGGTGCGGCGGCCGGCGCGGTCATCGGCCTCATCTCCGGCGACGATGCCGTGGAGCGCCGTCAGCGCGCGCTGATCGGCGCCGGCATCGGCGCGCTGGCGGGCGGCTCCGTCGGCTATTACATGGACCGCCAGGAGGCGGAACTGCGCGCCGAACTCGAAGGCACGGGCGTGAGCGTCACCCGCATGGGCGAGAACATCACGCTCAACATGCCCGGTAACGTGACCTTCGCCACCGACAGCGCGGATCTGAACCCCGCGTTCTTCGACGTGCTGAACTCCGTCGCCAAGGTCCTCGACAAGTACGAGCAGACGGTGGTGGAAGTCGCCGGCCACACGGACAGCACGGGCACCGACGAGTACAACCAGCGCCTGTCCGAGCGGCGGGCCGCGTCGGTGGCGCGCTTCCTCCAGTCCCAGGGCGTGATGAATCAGCGCATCATCACGGTGGGTATGGGCGAGAGCCGGCCGGTCGCGGACAACTCGACGCCGGAAGGCCGCCAGGCCAACCGCCGGGTGGAGCTGACGCTGGTGCCCGTCACCGCCTGACGGCGTGCCCGCGAGACGACGGAAGAAGGGCCGGTCGGGCGCGGAGCCCGACCGGCCTTTCGACAAGCGGACGCACGACGAATGGGTGGAGGGCAGCGGCCGGGTGGTGCGCCTCCTCGGTGACGACGACGAGCACGGCCCCCACCAGCGCTTCGTGGTGAGGACGCCTGCCGGCCAGTCGCTGCTGATTGCGCATAACCTCGAGGTGGCCCCGCGGGTGCCGCTGGGCATGGCCGACCGGATCGGTTTCCGCGGCCTCTACGAGTGGAACGACCTGGGCGGCACCGTGCACTGGACCCACCGCGATCCCCGCGGCCTGGAGGAGGGCGGCTGGGTGGAATACCGGCGCCGTCGCTATTGCTAGTCGCCGGCTGACAGGCTGCCCACGCCAACGAAAAACGGCGCCCGCAGGCGCCGTTTTTTCTGATCTTCCGAAGTCGCCGGGCCAGCCGGCCGTTTCTCAGACGCCCATGCGTGCCTTCAGCTTCTTGATGGCTGCGCTCTCGATCTGACGGATGCGCTCGGCGGACACGCCGTAGTGATCCGCGAGATCCTGCAGGGTCATCTTCTCCTCGCTGAGCCAGCGGCTCTCGAGGATGTGCCGGCTGCGCTCGTCGAGCGCGTTCAGCGCCTCCACGAGGCGTCCGGAAGTCTCCTGCTCCCAGTCCTCGCCTTCCACCAGCACCGCCGGATCGGCATCCGGGCTCGGCAGATAGTGGGCGGGCGTGTAGGCCTCCTCGTCGTCCACCGGGAGGTCGAACGTGCTGTCGCGGGCGGCCAGCCGTTTCTCCATCTCGGTGACCTCGGCGGTGCTGACGCCCAGGTCCTCGGCCACCGCTTCGGTCTCCTCCGGCGACAGCCAGGCGAGGTTCTTCTTGGAGCGGCGCAGATTGAAGAACAGCTTGCGCTGGGCCTTGGTGGTGGCCACCTTGACCACGCGCCAGTTGCGCAGCACGAACTCGTGGATCTCGGCACGGATCCAGTGCACGGCGAACGATACGAGGCGCACGCCCACGTCGGGGTCGAAGCGCTTCACGGCCTTCATCAGGCCCACGTTGCCCTCCTGGATCAGGTCGTTCAGCGCCAGGCCGTAGCCCATGTAGCCCTTCGCGATATGCACCACGAAGCGCAGGTGCGCGAGCACCAGCGAGCGGGCGGCGTCCAGGTCTTCCTCGTCCCGGAAACGGCGCGCGAGGGCCTGCTCGTCCTCCTTGCTGAGCACAGGCACGGACCCCACCGCCTGGATGTAGGCGTCGAGGCTGCCCACCGGTCCGGCGAGCATCATTTCCTGTTCTCTGCGAGCCAAAGCTGTCGTCATTTCCTTTTTCCTACCTTCCCGGTCAGGACTTGCATTCAAAATCTTAGCACTCACATCTTCAGAGTGCTAAACCACTGGCGCCCGATCCCGGTTTGCCGGACGGGATATTCGCCTCCCTCCGGCCGCCGGATGCGGCGGGACACATTCCCGTGCCCGCCGGCGCCATCTCACAGCCAAAATTATAGCACATTATTGAATATTTATTCAAGAATAGGTAACATCATGACTGCACGGGAGTTTTAAGGGCGGGAGACCATGCCACGACCACCATCTTTCGACCGGGCCGAGGTCATCGGGCGGGCCACGGAGGTTTTCTGGCAGCGCGGCTACCGGGGCACCTCCGTCAGCGACCTGGTCCAGGCCACCGGGCTCAAGCCGGGCAGTCTGTATGCCGCGTTCGGCAGCAAGAAGGGCGTGTTCCTGGAAGTACTGAGGGCCTACCAGGCGGACTCCGCCGAGCGCCTCCGCGAGTCCCTGCGCGAGGCCGACTCTCCGCTCGAGGCGATACGGCAGTTCTTTCTGGCACTGGTCGACGAGACCCTCGACGACCCGAGGCACCGCGGCTGCCTGATGGTGAACGCGATGCTCGAGTATTCCCACCACGACCCCGACGTGCAGGGCGAGCTCGCGGGCGGGCTGCGCCGCATCGAGTCGCTGTTCGGCCGGGCGCTGCGGCGCGCGAGCGAGACCGGCGAGCTGGACCCCGGGCTCGACGCCGATGCCACCGCCGCATTCCTGGTGAACAACCTGTGGGGCATCCGCGTGATCTGCCGGGGCCGTCCCTCCCGCGACGCGGTGGAGGGCATCGTGCGCACGGTGCTCGCCGCGCTGGCCGCCTCCGCCGATCAGCGCGGTTCGATGCGCCGCATGTGACGGGCGGCGGCGAACCAGGAGCCGAACCAGCCCAGAAACGCCCCCGTGCCGAGCACGGTCAGGCTCTCACGCCAGTCCAGTCCGCTCAGCCGGAAACCGCTGCCGTACAGGCCGGCCAGCCGGGCGACTCCGTCCGAGGTCAGCCACAGCGAGACGGCCACCAGGGCCAGCGCCAGCAGTCCCCCGCCGATGCCGTACCAGAGGCCCGAGTAGAGGAACGGCCGGCGGATGAAGCCGGCGCTCGCGCCGATCAGCTTGGTCACCACGATCTCGTCCCGGCGGTTCTGGATGTCCAGCCGGATCGTATTGCCGATGACGATGATCACCGCCGCGCCCAGCAGCAGCGCGGTGATCAGGATCACCCGGCGGATCAGGTCCAGCGTCGCGTTGAAGCGCTGCACCCAGGCGGTGTCGAGCTGCACCAGGTCGGTCTCGGGCAGGTTGGTGAGCTCCTCGCGCAGCAACTCGATGAGCGAGTCGTTGCCCGCGACGGCGGGGCGCACCACCAGCGTGTGCGGCAGCGGGTTGTCGTCCAGCGCATCCAGCGCGTCGCCGAAACCGGATCCCGTCTTGAAATCCGCCAGTGCCTCGGCGGCGCTGATGAACTCCACCCGTTCCACGTCGGCACGGCTCTCGATAATGCCGGCGAGCCGGCGCGCATCCTCCTCGCTGATGCCGAGGTCGAGGTACACCGAGAAGTCCACCGCACTCTCCCAGCCTCCCGAGAGCTGCGCGGCGTTCTTTACGCCCAGGTGCAGCCCGGCGGGCAGCGCCAGCGTGATGGCGATAACCAGCACGGTCAGTAGCGTGGACAGGGGTTGTGCGGCCAGCCGGCCCAGGGCGGCCACCGCCGTCTCCCCGTGGCGGGACAGCCACGCGCCGGGACCGCCGGTGCGCCGTTCAGCCGTTGCCGTCATCGCCCCGCGTCTCCCTGAGCCAGACCGGACCGTCCGGCTCCTCGTCGCCGGTCTCCCCTGCCAGCATGCCGTTGTCCAGCACGATGCGGCGGTGGCCCATGCCGCCGATCAGGTGCAGGTCGTGGGAGGCGATCATCAGCGTCACGCCGATGTCGTTGAAGCGCTCGAACAGGCGCATGATCTCCAGCGAGAGCTCCGGATCCAGGTTGCCGGTGGGCTCGTCGGCGATCAGCAGCGTGGGGCGGCCCACGATGGCCCGGGCGATGCCCACCCGCTGCTGCTCGCCGCTGGACAGGGTCTCGGGCATCTGCTTCTCGCGGCGCAGCAGGCCCACCTGATCCAGCGCGGCGCGTACCCGGCGGCCGATCTCGCGCTTGCCCGTTCCGGTGATGATCAGGGGCAGCGCCACGTTCTCGAACACGTTGCGGTCGAACAGCAGCTTGTGGTCCTGGAACACCATGCCGATGTCGCGGCGGTAGCGGGGGATGCGGCGGCGGCCGACCCTGGCGAGATCCTGGTTGTTGACCACGATGCGGCCCCGCGTGGGCCGCTCGATCAGCGCGATCAGCTTCAGCAGCGTGCTCTTGCCCGCGCCGGAATGCCCGGTGACGAAGACCATCTCCCCGGCGTCCACGTCCAGCGTGAGGCGCTGCAGCGCATCGTGGCCGGCGTAGCGCTTGGTGATGTTCTCCAGGTGAATCACCGCGCCGCGCCGCCTCCCAGGTCCAGCAGGGCGTCCACGAACTCCTCGGCGTCGAAGGGCTGCAGGTCGTCCACACCCTCGCCGACGCCGATGTAGCGGATGGGGATACCCAGGCGGTTGGCGATGCCGAGTACCACGCCGCCCTTGGCACTGCCGTCGAGCTTGGTGACCGTGATCCCCGTGACCTTTACGGCGGCGCTGAATTTCTCCGCCTGGGACAGCGCGTTCTGGCCGAGTCCGGCGTCCAGCACCAGCATCACCTCGTGGGGCGCGGTCTCGTCCTGGCGGCCCAGCACCCGGGCGATCTTGCCGAGCTCGTCCATGAGGCCGCCCTGGCTCTGCAGCCGGCCGGCGGTATCGGCAATCAGCACATCGGTGCCGCGGGCCTTCGCCGCCGCCCAGGCGTCCCAGGCCACGGCCGCCGGGTCCGCGCCGGTCTGCTGCGCCACCACCGGCACGCCGTTGCGCTCGCCCCAGGCCTGCAGCTGCTCGACGGCGGCGGCCCGGAAGGTATCGCCCGCCGCCAGCATCACGGTCAGGCCCTGGTCGCCGAGACGCTTCGCGATCTTGCCGATGCTGGTCGTCTTGCCGGCGCCGTTCACGCCGACCATCAGCAGCACCCACGGACGCGGCGCGTCCGGCACCTCCAGCGGCGCCTCCACCGGGCGCAGTATGTCCAGCATGGCGTCGCGCAGGCCGCGCAGCAGCGCCTCGAGGTCCTTCAACTCCTTGCGGGCGAGCTTCTTCCGCAGGGACTCGATGATCTCCATGCTGGTCTCGACGCCCACGTCGGCCATCACCAGCCGGGTCTCGAGTTCCTCCAGCGCGTCCTCGTCGATTTTGCCGCCCGGAAACAGGTTCGCGAGGTCGTAGGTGAGCCAGGAGTCGCCCCGGTTCAGCCGCTCCCGCAGCCGCTTGAAGAAGCCCTTGCGCCCGGCCTTGTCTGCAGCGTCTTTCATGTGCCTCGTTGTCAGTGCGTGCCGCCGCGGTATGCTGTCCGCGGACCCCGGCCCGGAGCGCGACATCTTAGCAGCACACCCCCATCTCCGGATGCCCCGCAGCGGGCGGGATGATCGCGGTACTGGACGATAATGGCGCGGCGGCCTGAGCGTGGCACCCGGCGCCCGCCCGGCAGCGTCCGCATCATCGGCGGGCGCTGGCGCGGCCGCCGCCTGCCCGTCGCCGAGGCTGAAGGACTCAGGCCCACCACCGACCGCATCCGCGAAACGCTGTTCAACTGGCTGCGGCCGCAACTAGCCGGCAGCCGGGTGGCGGATCTGTTCGCCGGCACCGGTATCCTGGGCATCGAGGCCCTGTCCCGGGGCGCTGCCTCCGCCCTGTTTGTCGAGCGCGACCGCCGCCTCGCCCGCGCCATCGAGAGGAGCCTCGAGACGCTGGGCGCTGGCGGCGGCCGGGTGCTCGCCGCGGATGCCTACCGCCTCCTGGCCGGCGGCGAACCGGAGCCATTCGATGTCGTGTTCCTCGACCCGCCCTACGGTCACGGCCGGCTCGACGAATTGTGTACACTCCTCGCAGGCCGCGGCTGGCTGGCCGATGACGCTCAGGTTTACCTGGAGCACGACCGCCGCTCGCCGCCCCGGCTGCCGCCGGGCCTCGAGACCCGGCGGGAGAAGACCGCCGGCAACGTGAGATTCGTGCTGCTCGGCAGGACCGAGCCGACTGGGGGAGCGCTATGAGCATCGCCGCCATGTACCCGGGGACCTTCGATCCCGTCACCCGAGGTCACGAGGACCTGGTGCGCCGGGCGTCGCGGATATTCGACCGCATCGTGGTGGCCATCGCCGCCAACCCGGGCAAGCAGCCCATGTTCGACCTGGACGAGCGGGTGGCGCTGGCGGAGGCCGTCCTGGCCGACATTCCCGGCGTCGAGGTGATGGGTTACGAGGGACTCACCATCGATTTCGCCCGCCAGCACGACCTGGGGGCGATCATCCGCGGTCTGCGCGCCGTCTCGGACTTCGAGTACGAGTTCCAGCTCGCGAACATGAACCGGCATCTCACCGACGAGGTGGAGACCGTGTTCCTGACGCCCACCGAGCGCTACACCTACATCTCCTCCAGCCTGGTGCGGGAGATCGCCATGCTGGGCGGCGACGTGGGCGAGTTCGTCTCGCCGGTGGTGGAGAAGGCCCTGCTCGAGCGCCGCCCCGCCGACTAGAGTTGCGGCGCTCTCCGGTCCATCCGGTCGCAGCCCTCTGGCCGCGGCGCTTCGACGTTATCGCTGGCAGCGGGGACAGTAGTAGCTCGAGCGCTGGCCGATCACCCGCTGCCTGACCGGCTCGCCGCAGCCCGGGCAGGGCTCGCCGGCCCGCCCGTAGACCGACAGGCTCTGGCGGAAATAGCCCGGCTGGCCGTCGCCGCCGTAGAAGTCCCTGAGCGTGGTGCCGCCCGCGGCTATGGCCTCGGACAGGACCGACTTCACCGCCTCCGCCAGGCGGTCCAGACGCTGCCGGGAGATGCGGCCCGCGGGACGGGTCGGGTGGATGCCGGCCCGGAACAGTGCCTCGCTGGCGTAGATGTTGCCGACGCCGACGACCACGCGGGCGTCCATCAGCGCCGTCTTCACGGCGGCCCGCCTGCCGGCGAAAGCCCGTCGCAGCCAGGCGCCGTCGAACGTCGGTTCCAGCGGCTCCGGGCCCAACCGCGCCAGTAGCGGGTGTTCTGCTCCGTGCGGCACCCAGTGCAGCGAGCCGAAACGCCGCGGATCGTGGAAGCGCAGCCGGTGGCCGTCGTCCAGGATCAGTTCCAGGTGATCGTGGGTGCGAAGCGGCGCCTGCGCGGGCACGATGCGCAGGCTGCCGGACATGCCCAGGTGCAGCATCAGGCTGCCGGTCTCCAGCCGGATCAGCAGGTATTTGGCGCGCCGGTCCACGGCCGTGATGCGCTGCCCCTCGGCCCTGGCTGCGATGTCCGGCGCCACAGGCCAGCGCAGCCGCGGGTCGCGCACGTCGAGCGCGGCGATGCGCCGGCCGGCCAGGTGCGGCTCCACGCCGCGTCGGGTGGTCTCGACTTCGGGCAATTCGGGCATGGCGTACGGAGCGCGGCCTGCGCTCGGGTGGTGCTGGACCGATGCTGGACTGGGGCCGCCATGTTATTGAAATTCGACCGGGAGGGCACCAAATCCCACGGCAACGGTCGAATCCGTTTCCGCGCGTTCGCCCGAGTGTGAACCGCTCCTTTTTCGCCGGCAGGGCGTCCGTTATAGTGGGCGTCCCGTCACGGCATTCCGACAGGTATACCGACGAATGGAACTATTACTGAATTACGCCTATGGCCTGCTGGGCCTCTCTTTCTGGGGCTACGTGCTCGCCGGTTTCGTCATGGTGCAGATCACCATGATGGCGGTGACGCTGTATCTGCACCGCGACCAGGCCCACCGGTCGCTCGATCTGCATCCGGCCCTGCGGCACTTCTTCCGCTTCTGGATCTGGATGACCTCCGGCATGCTCACCCGCGAGTGGGTGGCCGTGCACCGCAAGCACCACGCCTTCTGCGAGACGGAGGGCGACCCCCACAGCCCGAAGATCTTCGGCCTGAAGAAGGTGCTGCTGGAAGGGGCGGAGCTCTACCGGGAAGAGACCGACAACGAGGAGACCATCCGCAAGTACGGGCGCGGCTGCCCCGACGACTGGATGGAGCGCAACGTCTACACGCGCTTCCCCTACGGCGGGATCATCCTGCTGATCGTGTTCGACCTGCTGCTGTTCGGCGTGCCGGGCATCATCCTGATCGCCACCTCGCTCGTCTCCATGCCGCTGTTCGCCGCCGGCGTCATCAACGGCGTGGGCCATCACTCCGGCTACCGTAATTTCGAGTGCGACGACGCCGCCACGAACATCGTGCCCTGGGGGCTGCTGCTGGGCGGCGAGGAACTGCACAACAACCACCATGCCTTCCCCACCTCGGCAAAGTTCTCGGTGCGGCCATGGGAATTCGACATCGGCTGGATGTACATCACGATCTTCCGCTCCCTCGGGCTGGCGAAGGTGAAGAAAGTGGCACCGAAGCCCGTCGTGGCGGAGCCCGCGGAGAACGTGGACATCGAGACGCTGCGCGCCGTGATCGTCAACCGCATGCACGTGCTGCGGGACTACACGCGGCAGGTGACCCTGCCCGAGTTCCGCCGGCAGAAGGGCGACGACCCGCTCTGGCGCCGGGCGAAGCGGCTGCTGGTGCGCCAGCCGGCGCTGCTGGACGAGGCGGCGCAGGACCGGCTGCAGTCGCTGCTCGAGCGCAATCCGCGGCTCGCCACGGTGTACCAGTTCCGTGAGCGCCTGCGCGAACTCTGGAGCGGGGCGACGAACGTCAGCAATGAGAAGCTGGTGGCGCAGCTGCGCCAGTGGTGCAACGAGGCGGAGGCGAGCGGCATCAAGGCGCTGCAGGACTTCGCCCGCACGCTCCGCGGCTACGCCATCGCGCCGCAGCCCGCCTGACCGCAGGCGCGGCAGACAGGCATAAAAAAACCCGCCGATCGGCGGGTTTTTTTTGTCCGGTGCGGGAAGCCGCCTACTTGATCTTGCTCACTTTATCTTGGCTTCCTTGTACGTCACGTGCTTGCGGACGACCGGATCGAACTTCTTCGTCTCCATCTTCTCCGGATGCAGGCGCTTGTTCTTCGTCGTGGTGTAGAAATGGCCCGTGCCGGCCGAAGAGACGAGGCGGATCTTCTCACGCATGGCTATAACCCTCCGGTCTGGCCCTAGACCTTCTGGCCCTGGGCGCGGAGCTCGGCGACCACGTCGTCGATGCCCCGCTTGTCGATGATGCGCATGCCCTTGTTGGAGACGCGCAGCTTCACGAAGCGCTTCTCGCTCTCGAGCCAGAAGCGGTGGGTGTGCAGGTTCGGCAGAAAGCGCCGGCGGGTCTTGTTGTGGGCATGGGAGACGTTGTTGCCGCTCATGGGCCGCTTCCCAGTCACCTGGCAAACCTTGGACATGGCCTCAAGTTCCTGAAATCACGAAAAATACGCCGGCGCGGGGCCGGCGGAAGGGCGGTATTTATACCAGCAGCCGCCGGTTTAGGCAAGAGAAACCGGGCCTTACAGCAGGCCGCGGCTCGCGAGCGAGGTTGCCAGGCCGTCGCCCACCACCAGGTGGTCGAGCATGCGGATGTCCACCAGGTCGAGGGCGGCCTTCAGCCGCCGGGTGATGGATTCGTCCGCCTGGCTGGGTTCGGCGACGCCGGAGGGGTGGTTGTGGGCCAGGATCACCGCGGCGGCGTTCAGCGCCAGGGCGCGGCGCACGACCTCCCGCGGATACACGCTGGTGCCGTCCACCGTGCCGCGGAACATCTCCTCGAAGCGGATGACCCGGTGCCGGTTGTCCAGGAACAGGCAGCAGAACACCTCCTGGGGCTGGTCGCGCAGGCGGGCGATGAGATATTCGCAGGTGTCCGCCGGCCCGCTGATCGTGCGCCCGGGTTTCACCTTCTCGCCGAAGTAGCGCCGGGCGAGTTCCGCGGCCGCCTTCAGCCGGGCGGTGCGGGCCGCGCCGAGCCCGGGCATCGTGGTCAGGGCCCCGCACTCCGCGTGCAGCAGTGCCCGCAGCCCGCCGTGCGCGCCGAGCAGCCGCCGGGCCAGTGCCACGGCATCCACGCCGGGCCCGCCGCCGCCGAGCACCACGGCCAGCAGTTCGGCGTTGGTCAGCGTCTCCGCCCCGTCGGCCAGCAGTTTCTCCCTGGGCCGCTCTTCCTGCGGCCAGTCCCGGATTCCCACGGCAGCTCTCCTCCCTTCCCCGTCGCCGAGCGTCATCTTCGGCGGCGACGGCCGGCGCTGCGCGTCCCCTTTGTGGCCGGGGCGGGCACTTAGGCCGGGCGCCTCCGGTAGCCACGCACCCGGACGGCAGGCTAAGCTCGGCTCGTCGACCGGAGGTTCTCGGCCATGAAACAGATTCTGTTGGGCGTTACCGGCGGCATCGCCGCCTACAAGTCGCCGGAGATCGTGCGCCGGCTCACCGCCCGCGGACTCGAGGTCCAGGTGGTGATGACGGCCGGCGCGCAGCAGTTCGTCACGCCGCTCACTTTCCAGGCGGTCTCCGGCAGGCCCGTGCGCACGGAGTTGTGGGACCTCGAGGCCGAGGCGGCCATGGGGCACATAGAACTCGCGCGCTGGGCCGACCTGGTGCTGGTGGCGCCCGCCACCGCGGATTTCATGGCGCGGCTCGCCCACGGCCAGGCGCCCGACCTGCTCTCCACCCTTTGCCTGGCCACCGAGGCCCCCATCGTGCTCGCGCCGGCGATGAACCGGCTGATGTGGGCCAACGACGCCACTCAGGAGAACCGCCAGACGCTGCTCGGCCGCGGCGTCCGGCTGCTCGGTCCCGCCGAGGGCGACCAGGCCTGCGGCGAGACGGGCCCGGGGCGCATGCTCGAGCCGGCCGACATCGTGGATGCGCTGCCGTTCGAACAGCCCGCCGGCCCGCTGAGCGACGTGAGCATCCTGATCAGCGCCGGACCCACGCGGGAGCCGCTGGATCCGGTGCGGTTCCTGTCCAACCGCAGCTCGGGGAAGATGGGCTTCGCGCTCGCGGAGGCGGCGGCCGCGGCCGGCGCCAGGGTACGGCTGGTGGCAGGGCCTGTGACGCTGGATACCCCGCCCTGGGTGGAACGCCACGACGTCGAGACCGCCGAGGAGATGCTCGGCAAGGTTCAGGAGCTGCTGCCGCAGACCGATATCTACGTGGGCGCGGCCGCCATCGCGGATTACCAGGCGGCCGAACGCAGCGAACAGAAGATCAAGAAGACCGGCGAGCGCATGCAGCTCGATCTCGTGCGCGCACCGGACACGCTGGCCGCGGTGGCCCGGGCGGAGGGCCGGCCCTTCACCGTCGGCTTCGCCGCCGAGACCGAGAACCTGGAGGAGAACGCCCGCGGCAAACTCACCGCCAAGGGGCTGGACATGATCGTGGCCAACCGGGTGGGCGGCGAGCTGGGCTTCGACACGGACGAGAACGCGGTGACCGTGTTCTGGAACGGCGGCGAGCGGGAGTTCGCGCGCACCGACAAGAAACGGCTGGCGCGGGGGCTGATGGCGCTGATCATGAACCGCTACCAGACGATGTTCGGCGAGACCCAGCCGGGCCGCATCACGCCCGTGCGCAAGGCCGGCGCGTGAGGCCGGTATTGTGAGGCCCGTTTCTTGAGACGCGTTCCGTGAGACGAGTAGAGCTGAAGATCCTGGACGACCGCCTCGGCGGCGAGTTCCCGCTGCCGCACTATGCCACCGGCGGCTCGGCCGGGCTGGACATGCGGGCCTGCCTCGACCAGCCGCTGACGCTGGGTCCGGGCGAGACGGAGCTGCTGCCGACCGGGCTGGCCATCCACATCGGCGATCCCGGCCTGGCGGCGGTATTGCTGCCGCGCTCCGGCCTCGGCCACAAGTACGGCATCGTGCTCGGCAACCTGACCGGCCTGATCGACTCCGACTACCAGGGCCAGGTCTACGTCTCCTGCTGGAACCGGGGCAGCGAGCCCTACGTCATCGAGCCCGGCGACCGCATCGCCCAGATGGTGTTCGTGCCCGTGGAGCAGGTGGCATTCGACGTCGTGGACGAGTTCCACGAGAGCGAGAGGGGCGAGGGCGGATTCGGCCACTCGGGCCGCAGCTGAACCGGCGTCAGTAGCCCTTCAGGGCGCGGAAGCGCGAGATGTCCTGGGCGAACTTCTGCTCGAGCTGGTCCGCTTCCCGGCGGTGCTCGGCCAGCTGAGCTTCCTGGCGATTGATGCGGTCCTTGGTGTCAGAGAGATCCTCGGCCAGGTCCGGCGGGATCATCTCGGCGTCGGGATCCATGGTGTAGGGCTTGTAGTTGCCGGCCTCCTCCTGCAGGGAGACCATGCGCCGGCGCAGGTTGCGCAGGTAGAGCTCCGCCACCTTCTGCTGCGCGCGCAGCAATTCCAGCCGCCTGTCCCGGTGCATCTCGAGCTCTTCCACCGAGAGATAGGTGGAGAGCAGCACCTTGTCCGCCCGCCGGCGCTTCTCCTTCTCGGCCTCCATCTCGCGCCGCTTGGCCTCGAGCGCCAGTTCCTCGGGCGTCTTCTTGCCCTCGATCACGCCGACGGTCACACCCTGCTCGTTCAGGATGCGCTTCTTCTGGTCACGGTACTCCGGCGGCACCTTGTCGCCGTAGTGGGTCACGCCCTCGTCGTCGGTCCAGCTGTACGTGCGCCGTTCCTCGCCGGCGCCGGTCAGGAGGACGACCGCAAGTACTGCGAGTGTGATGGGAGCTGCCTTGGTCATGTCCGTATTACATATTATCGTGCCGATACCGGACCGGAACTGGTTCGCGGTTTTGGCACATCCCCGCCGGCCGCTGGGGCCGGTTCCCTGTCAGCTCTGATCCGGTTCTACACCATACTGGCGCTGGTAGTCCATGACCGCGCGCAGGTGCTTGCGCTGACCCGGCGTCTCCTCTAGATGGGTGATCAGGTCCGACAGCGTGATGAGGCTCAGCACCGGCACCTTCAGCACCCGCTCCACCTCCTGCACGGCGGAGCGCTCGCCGGTGCCGCGCTCCTGGCGGTCCAGCGAGATCACGACGCCCGCGAGCGTCGCCCCGCTGTCGCGGATGATCTCGACCGCCTCGCGGATGGCGGTGCCCGCCGTGATGACGTCGTCCACGATGAGCACCCGGCCCTCCAGCGGCGCGCCGATGGTGTTGCCGCCCTCGCCGTGGGTCTTCGCTTCCTTGCGGTTGAAGCAGTAGGGAACGTCGATGTCGTGATGCTCCGCCAGCGCCGCGGCCGCCAGCGTGGCCAGCGGTATACCCTTGTAGGCGGGCCCGAACAGCAGGTCGAACTCCACGTTTGAGTTGGCGATGGCCGAGGCGTAGCAGCGCCCCAGCTTGGCCGCGGCGTAGCCGGTGTTAAACAGCCCGGCATTGAAGAAATACGGGCTCATTCGGCCGGACTTCAGCTTGAAAGAGCCGAACTTCAGCACTTCCAGCTCGAGCGCCAGCTCAAGGAATTCTCTCTGCCAGGACCGCATACTGCCTTCCCCGGAGGGGGTCTTGATATCATTCGCGCCGTGCCGGCGGGGTCTCCGCGACCCGGCCTCCAAGTATGACACAGCCGGGGCGGGCGCTGCCGCGCCGGCGCGCCGACGGGAGTGATGCATTGTTCCGGGTCATGAGTCTGAATGCCAACGGTATCCGCGCCGCCGCGAGGAAGGGGTTCTTCGACTGGCTGCCGGCGCGCAATCCGGACGTCGTCTGCATCCAGGAGACCAAGGCCCAGCTGCACCAGCTGGAAGACGAGGTGTTCCACCCGGCCGGCTACCACTGCTATTACGAGGATGCCGAGAAGAAAGGCTACAGCGGTGTTGCGATCTACTCGCGCCACGAGCCGAAGCGCATCGTCCGCGGCCTCGGCATCGAGGAGTTCGACCGGGAGGGCCGTTATCTGGAGGTGCAGCTCGAGGGCGTGGCCGTGGCCTCGGTGTACCTGCCGTCCGGCTCCTCCGGCGACGAGCGCCAGGCGGCCAAATACCGCTTCCTGGACCATTTCCTGCCTCACCTGAAGCGCCTCCGGCGCCGGCGCAGCGAGTACATCCTGTGCGGCGACTGGAACATCGCCCACCGGGAGATCGACCTCAGGAACTGGCGCTCCAACCGGAAGAACTCCGGCTTCCTGCCCGAGGAGCGGGCCTGGCTCGACGCGGTGTTCGACCGGGTGAAGCTGGTCGACGCGTTCCGGGTGGTGAACCCCAACGAGGGCGAGTACACCTGGTGGTCGAACCGCGGGCGAGCCTGGGAGAAGAACGTGGGGTGGCGCATCGACTATCACGTCGTCACCCCCGGGCTCGCGCCGCTGATCCGCCAGGCCGACGTCTACCGGGACGAGCGCTTCTCCGATCACGCCCCACTGACCATCGACTACGAGCTGGATCTTGCCGGCTGACCGCGAGTCCGTCGCCGACGTGCCGGGCCGCCATGCGCCGGGCACCGGCTGGCGTGACTCCGCGGCCGCCTACCTCAGGCCGCGGGTCGTGGCCATGCTGTTTCTCGGGTTCTCGGCCGGGCTGCCGTTCCTGCTGGTGTTCTCCACCCTGGGGGCCTGGCTGACCCAGGCGGGCACCAGCCGCACCGCCATCGGCTATTTCGCCTGGATCGGCATTACCTATTCGGTGAAATTCCTGTGGTCGCCGCTGATCGACCGGCTGTCCATCCCCGTCGCCACCCGGCTTCTCGGCAAGCGGCGCAGCTGGATGCTGGCCGGCCAGCTCGGGATTGCTGCGGGCCTCGTCGGCATGGCATTCACCGACCCGGCGGTGAACCTCACGCAGATGGCGTGGCTCGCCCTGCTGGTGGCCTTCTCCTCGGCCACCCAGGACGTCTCCATCGACGCCTGGCGCATCGAGGCCGTGGACGAGCGCATGCAGGGCCCGATGGCCGGCGCCTACCAGACCGGCTACCGGCTCGCCCTGCTGGCCTCCGGCGCCGGCGCTCTGTTCATCGCGAGCGACGCCTCCTGGCCCGCCGCCTACCTGACCATGGCCGCGCTGGTGGGTGTCGGCATCGTCACGGTGCTCCTGATCGGCGAGCCGGAGGTGGACCCGGAGGTCGTGCGCGCCCGGGAGCGCGATTACCTCGAGACCATCGCCAGGATGGTGCCGGAGACGCGCAGCATGGGCGCGGCCGGGCGCTGGTTCTTCGGCGCCGTGGTCTGCCCGTTCCTGGACTTCTTCCGCAAGGCCGGCCTGTTCAGCCTGGTGATCCTCGCCTTCGTCTCCGTCTACCGCATCAGCGACCTCGTCATGGGCAGCATGGCCAACCCGTTCTATCTGGACCTCGGCTTCACGCTGGAGGAGATCGCCGCCATCGCCAAGGTCTTCGGCATCGGCATGACCATACTGGGTGCCGCCATCGGCGGCGCGCTCGTGGTGCGCTACGGCGCGGTGAAGATGCTGCTGCCCGGCGCGGTGCTGGTGTCGGTGACCAACCTGCTGTTCGCCTGGCTCGCCACACTCGGCCCGGAGCTGGGCATGCTGGTGGTCACGATCTCGGCGGACAACCTCTCGGCAGGGTTCGCGGGCTCGGTGTTCATCGCCTACCTGTCGAACCTCACGAGCCCCGGCTACACCGCCACCCAGTACGCCCTGTTCTCCTCGCTGATGACCCTGCTCGGGAAGTTCCTGAGCGGCTTCTCCGGCATCGTCGTGGACACCTGGGACTACCCGGCGTTCTTCCTCTATGCGGCGGTGATGGGCGTACCGGCGATCGTGCTGGCGATCGTCATCGCCCGCCGCGACCGAACAACCCCTTCCTGACCGCATCCCCGTTCTTTTGTGGGAGGGGCTTCAGCCCCGATCCCCTTTCTATTGTGGCCGCCCTGCGGGGGTATCCATCTTGCTCCCGACAAAAGGTCGCGGCGATGGATACCCCCGCATGACGGCCACGCCTTCAGCGGCGTGAAGGAGGTGCCTGTCAGTAGCGCCTGCTGACCGGTGCTCGCCTCCCGGCTACAGGCCCGCTGTGCGCCGGGTAGGCATGGCGGGGTCGTCCGGGCCGACTGGAGCCATGACGGCGTGAAGGAGGCCCGGCCGAAGCGAAGGAGGACAGGACGTCCGACTGAGCGTCCGCGCCATGCCTACCCGGCGCATGGCGGGCCGACGTCAGAAGAACGAAATCGGGCCTGAAGGCCCTCCTACAGTCAGTGGGTGCGGCGGCTGGCGGTGGGCGGAGTCCCGTTCGACGGGCGCTGGGACGGCGAGCCGTGGTGCAGCACCATCCGCCAGCCGTCTTCTGTGAGGCGGTAGGCGTTGGTGGCGATCACCGGCGTCGTGCCGCCGCCCTGCACCTCGAAGTGCTCCTTCACCACGTGCAGCGCGGCCTCCTGCCAGTTGCTGCGGTGCAGCTGCTCGCTCAGGATGCGGGTCGGGCCCATGTTGCGGAATATCTGTTCCCAGCTGCGGATGATGGCGTCGTAGCCGGTCAGCGGCGCGCTCAGCGGGTGGATGCAGGTGACGTCGGAGTCCCTGCACCAGATTTCGCGCATGGCCTCCAGGTCGCAGAATGAGAACGCGCGATAGAATGCGGCTTCGGCATCGTCGGCGGTAGGGAATCCCATGCAGACAGTCCGATGGATGGTTCAACGGCCCAGCATAACGGCCCGATGAGCCCAAGAGAAGTCAGGAAAGCGGTGTGCCGGCTGGACGAGCTGGCGGATCCGGGCAGCCGCGGCTTCTCGGTGGGGGATGGCGACTGGCCGTTCAGGGGGTTCGTGGTGCGCCGCCGCGACGAGGTCTGGGCCTACCGCAATTACTGCGTGCACGCCGGCCATCCGCTGGACTGGCAGCCGCACCGGTTCCTGACCCGGGACGGCGGTCACATCATCTGTGCGTCACACGGCGCGATGTTTGAGCTGGACACCGGGGTCTGCGTGGCGGGTCCCTGCCCGGGCAAGTCGCTGTACCGCCTGCCGGTGGAGGTGGAACAGGGGCACATCGTGGTCACCGTGCCGGACCCGGCCGCTCACTCCACGTAATCCAGGCTCCCCAGCCAGTCCCGCCGCCCGCCGCCGTCGCCTTCGGACTCGTCGTCGTCGAAGTCCATGTCCAGGGAGCCGGAGGTGTCTTCCGGCGGGTCGACGGGCTCCAGGATGAGATCCGGCCAAGTCTCCAGGTCGATCTCCCCCAGGGTACCGTCGAAGTACTGAATCTCGAGCGTGCCGTCGGCGTCGTCGATGGCGACGATCTCGAACAGTCTGCCGTTCGGCCGGCGGTACCAGTGGCCGATGGCAGGGAATTCGGTAGCCATGTCGTGCAACCTCCACCGCTGCCTTGTATGATCGCGCCTCTCCGGGCAAGGCGCCCTCTCACACGATACCTGAATCATACTCAGACCATTCCGGCGGCGCTGCAATCAGGATGGTCCACAAGGCGCGCAGGCGTGATCGAGCAGCTGCTCAAGAATTTCGTGGTCATGTTCGTCGTCATCGAGCCGGTGACGCTGATACCCGTTTTCGGCGCGCTGACCCGCGGCGGCGCGCCCGGCTTCCGGCGGCGCATGGCGGTGAAGGCGGTGAGCATCTCCGCGCTCATCTTCCTCGGCTTCGCGCTGGCCGGCGAACAGCTGCTGAAGATACTCGGCATCAGCGTCGATGCGTTCCGCATCGGCGGCGGCCTGCTGCTGTTCATGGTCTCGGTGGACATGGTGTTCGCCAGGGAATCCGGCCTGCGTTCGGCCACCATCCGCGAGCAGGAGGAGGCCCGCTACCGGGACGACATCTCGGTATTCCCGCTGGCGTTCCCGCTGATCGCCGGCCCCGGGGCGCTGGCCACCCTGCTGCTGCTGCTGGGTGACGCGGAAGACGACATCCTGAGCGTCGCCCTGCTGCTGGCGGTGGTGTTCGTGGTGCTGGCCATCACGCTCGTCATGATGCTGCTCACCAATCCCATCATGCGCGTCCTCGGCGTGACCGGCGCCAACGTGGTCAGCCGCCTGCTCGGCGTGGTGCTGGTGGCGCTCGCCGTGCAGTACGTCGTGGACGGCATACTGGCCTTCGTCTAGCGTCCGGGCGTCGCCCATTACCGCAGCCGGTAGATCCAGTCGCAGATTCGGTGGCCGAGCCGCAGGCCGCGCTGTTCGAACTTCGTCCGCGGACGGGCGAGCGGCCGGTCGCCGTCGTGCTCGCGCCGCTCCACCCGCTCGAAACGCCCGTCTGCGGCCATCACCTCGTCGATATGTTCGGCGTAGCTGGCCCAGTCCGTGGCGACATGCAACGTGCCGCCGGGCGCGAGCACCCCGGCGGCGAGATCCAGGAAGCGGGGCGCGACGATGCGCCGTTTGTGGTGACGCTTCTTCGGCCAGGGATCCGGGAAGTAGAGGTTCAGCCGCGCGATGCTGCCGCCCGGTATCGCTGCCATGATGTCGAGGGCGTCGCCGCACAGGAGCCGCAGGTTGTCGATGCCGCGGCGCTCGATGCCGAGCAGGCAGTGCCCGATGCCGGGCTCGTGCACCTCGATGCCGTAGTAAAGCGTCTCCGGGTCGTCCTCCGCCTGGTCGAGCAGGCTCTCGCCGTTGCCGAAGCCCACCTCCAGCACCCGGCGGCCGCCGGCGCCGAACGCCGCTGCGACGGAGGCCGGGTCGTCCGCATCGATCCCGTAGCGGGGCCAGAGCTCCCGCCAGGCCCGTTCCTGCGCCCGGGTCATACGCCCGGCCCGCCGCACGAAACTGCGCACCTTCCGTTCCGGCTGCTTTATTGCTCTGTCGCTCATCGCATCCTACATCATGCCTGCAGATGTCTATATTTTGTCAAATACGCAACGGCATCTGCTTGTCACGGCCGTGTCGAATCTCCCTGCGCAACTTATCTCACTCATCTCAGGGAGAGAAATAATGAGAAAGACTACTGCAACCGCTTCCTTGCTGGCGGCGGCGTTCCTGCTGGCCGGCTGTGAGGGCGACGACGGCGTAAACGGTACCGACGGCGCCGACGGCCAGGATGGATTCAATTCCCTCGTGGCCACCCGGGAGATCCCCAAGGGCGATGCCGATTGCCCCGGCGGCGGTCTCGCGCTGGACAGCGGCCTCGATACGAACCGCAACGACGAGCTGGAACCCTCCGAGGTCACGTCCACCGAGCTGCTGGAATGCGCAACCGCACCGCAGCTGCGCGCGCTGCACGCCTCGCCCGATGCGCCTGCAGTGAACATCCTCGTGAACGGTCAGGCCGCGCTCAGCGAGGTGGACTACACCGAGGGCTCGGGCTTCCTGCCGGTGACGGAGACCACCACCGTCCAGGTGGAGGCGATCATCCCCGGCGGTAACGCGATCGTGATCGACGAGACGCTGGATCTCGACTTCAGCACCGACTACACGGTCATCGCCGTCGGCGACGTGGCCGCTCCCATCGGACCGCTGGTGATCGCGAATCCCACCGATGAGGCGCTGACCCCGGGCAGCTTCTTCGCCCAGGTGGTGCATGCCGCGCCGGATGCACCGCCGGTGGACGTCTACGTGACGACGCCGGGCGCCGACCTCGCCGCCAGCGCGCCGATCTCCACCACGCCGCTGGCCTACCAGGACGTGAGCGACCGCCTGGAGGTGCCGGCCGGCACCTATCAGATCCGCGTCACGCTGGAAGGTGACCCGGCGTCGGTGGTGTTCGACTCCGGGGAACTGGATCTCGCCGCGGATGCGGAGCTCCTGATCGCCGCGGTGGAGAACACCGGTCCGGGCGCCACACCCATCCAGCTCGTCGTGCTGGACGGCACCGGTGCCGCCGACCTGCTGGATGCGAACACGCCGGCGGCGGTCACCGCCGTGCACGCGTCGCCGGATGCCCCGGCGGTGGACATCCTGGCGGATGACACCTCCACGGCCAACGACGAGGCGCTGCCCCTCGCGGTGGACTATGCGTTCACCGAGTTCTGCGAGATCGGCGCGGTTCCGGCCCCGGGCGACTACACCGTGAGCGTGGTCGCGAACGCGGACAACTCCGTGGTGGCCACGGACTTCCCGTTCACCGCCGAGCAGGGCGCCGAGGCGACCGCCATCGTGACCGGCTTCCTGTCCTCCGGCACGCCGGCCATCCAGCCGCTGGCGCTAGCCACCGACACGCGCAGCGTGGTTACGGAGGCGAAGCTGCGCGTCATCCACGGTTCGCCGAGCACCGGTGACGTGGACCTGTATCTGCTGGCCGATGGCACGGACCTGAACGACGCTTCCGTCACGCCGAACTTCGCCGGCGTACCCTTCGGCGCGGACACGGGCATCCTGTCCATCGCGCCCGGCATTTACGACGTCTACGTGACGCCGGCCGGTGACAAGAGCGTGGTGGCCATCGAGATCCAGGACGCCACCTTCAGCGGCGGCGAAGTGATCGACGTGCTCGCCCGCGACCCCGCCACCGACGGCAGCGAAGGCGCGCTGCCGCTGCCGCTGGTCATCGACTACGCGGCGCTGCCGGCCTGCACCACCTGAGGCCGGTCCGCAAGGGACGCTGACAGGTCAGGGACGACCGCGCGGCCCCCGGAGCTTCGCTCCGGGGGCCGTTTTCTTTTGGGGCGGCGGTCCGCACAGGCGCGATACGGCCGATTTCAAAGGCCGCGCCGCGGATGCTAAGGTGAAGAGATAATCGACAGGGAGAAGCAGATGGATGTTTTCGAGAGATGGGAGTCGGATATCCGCGGCTATTGCCGCACCTACCCGACGGTATTCAAGTCCGCCTCCAACGCGCGGCAGGTGGACGAGAACGGCAAGTCCTACATCGACTTCTTCGCCGGCGCCGGGGTGCTGAACTTCGGCCATAACAACCCGAACATGAAGCAGGCGCTGATCGACTACATCCAGTCCGACGGCGTCGCCCACAGCCTCGATCTCTACACCACCGCCAAGCGGAACTTCATCGAGAAATTCGTCGGCACCATCCTCGAGCCGCGGGGCTGGGACTACAAGCTGCAGTTCATGGGCCCCACCGGCACCAACGCGGTGGAACTCGCCCTCAAGCTCGCCCGCAAGGTAACGGGCCGTCGCAGCGTGGTGGCCTACACCCACGGTTTTCACGGCATGACGCTGGGCTCGCTGGCCTGCACGTCGAACTCCTATTTCCGCAACGCCGCCGGCGTGCCGCTGGAGCACGTGGTGCACCAGCCCTTCGGCTGCCGGAAGACCTGTCTGGGCTGCGAACTCGGCTGCGGCCTGGAATCCGTGGACCGGCTGCGGGCCCTGTTCGAGAACCCCTCCAGCGGCTGGGAGCCGCCGGCCGCCTTCCTGGTGGAGGCCATCCAGGCCGAGGGCGGCGTGAAGGTGGCCAGCCGGGAATGGCTGCAGGCCACCCAGAAGCTGGCTAAGGATCTCGGTGCCCTGTTCATCATCGACGACATCCAGGCGGGCTGCGGGCGCACCGGCAATTACTTCAGCTTCGACGGCATGGGCCTGGACCCGGACATCATCACGCTGGCGAAGGGCATCGGCGGCTTCGGCACACCGCTGGCGATGAACCTGGCCAAGCCGGAGCACGACAAGCACTGGAAGCCGGGCGAGCACACCGGCACCTTCCGCGGCCAGGGCCTGTCCTTCGTGGCCGGCGTCGAGGGTCTGAAGTACTTCGACGACGACAAGTTCCTGAAGGAAGTGCGCGAGAAGGGCAAGCACATTCGTGACCACGTGGAGAAGCTCTGCGCCTCGCTGAAGGGCACCACCATGCAGGCGCGGGGCGAGGGCATGATGCAGGCGCTCGACACCGGCGACCCGGAGCTCGCGAAGGCCATCACGGCGAAGTGCTTCGAGGCCGGGCTGATCATCACCCAGTGCGGCGTCGGCGGAAGGGTGCTGAAGATCATTCCCCCGCTCACGATCCCGCAGGAAGACCTGCAGGAGGGCCTGGACATCCTCTCCGACGCCGTGGCGCAAACGGTGGAGGTGAAAGCCGCATGAGACAGCGCGACGACATGACGTTCCCGTTCGAGGAGTACGAGCGCCGGCTCCGCGAACTGCGCGAGCGCATGCAGGCACGCCTCCTGGACGCGGTGGTCATCACCGACCCGGAGAACCTGATGTACCTCACGGACTATCAGACCACCGGGTACTCGTTCTTCCAGGCGCTCGTCGTCCCGCTCGAGGACGAGCCGTTCATGATCACCCGCGGCATGGAGGAGTCGAACATCCATGCCCGCACCTGGGTGGAGCGCACGCGGCCCTATCCGGACACCGGCGACGCCATCCAGATGCTGGTGGAGTCGCTGCGCGAGTTCGGACTGAACGGCAAGGACATCGGCTACGAGCGCAACAGCTATTTCTTCCCGGCCTATCACCAGGACAGCATCCACACCACCTTCACGGGCGGTCGGCTGCTCGACTGCTTCGGCATCGTGGAGCAGGGCCGCATCACCAAGTCCGGATACGAGATCGAGGTGATGAAGAAGGCCGCAGCCGCCACGGAGGCCGGCATGCAGGCCGGCTACGAGGCGGCCGAGGCAGGTGTCACCGAGAACGAGATCGGCGCGGCCGTCTCCGCCGCCATGTTCCGGGCCGGCGGCGAACCGCCGGCGGTGATGCCCTACGTCACCTCCGGTCCCCGGACCATGATCGGCCACGCCACCTGGGAAGGCCGCACGGTGCAGCCCGGCGAGCACGTCTTTCTGGAAGTGGGCGGCTGCTACCGCCGCTATCACACGGCCATGATGCGCACCGTGCTGCTCGGCGACATGACGCCGTCGCTGCTGCAGGCGCAGGAGCGCATGAAACTCGCGCTGCGCGAGGTCAAGAACATCATCCGGCCGGGGCTGACCGTATCCGATGCCGACAACCTGATCCGCGCCATCATCCAGGACAATCAGGTGGGCGCGAACCTCATCACGCGCTCGGGTTACTCCATCGGTATTGCTTTCCCGCCGAGCTGG
The DNA here is from genome assembly GCF_040706535.1 of Lentisalinibacter orientalis. Classification (NCBI taxonomy): domain Bacteria; kingdom Pseudomonadati; phylum Pseudomonadota; class Gammaproteobacteria; order Woeseiales; family Woeseiaceae; genus Lentisalinibacter; species Lentisalinibacter orientalis. The sequence goes on along the minus strand of NZ_JAPDRJ010000001.1, from coordinate 505,204 downwards.
GACGAGGGCTATATCTGCAGCCTGCGCCAGGGCAGCAGCACCATCCTGGAAGAGGGCATGTGCTTCCACATCATCCCGTGGATGTGGGGCGTGGACGGCGACAAGACCGTCGGCATCTCGGACACCATCTACGTGACCGACAAGAGCTGCCAGTCGTTCTTCACCCTCGACGAGGACTTCGTCGTCAAGGGCGAACAGGCACTCATGGGCAAGCGCGTCGGCGCGAGCGACAAGCTGATCGCGATTCCGGCGCGCGACGACCCTGACAAGTCCGGCAAGTCCGGCAAGTCCGACAAGGCGTCCTGAGCGGCGCCCGGACTCGTCTACCGTACCCGTCTTCCCATACCCCTCAGAGCAGGAGTCTCCATCCATGCTGACCGCCATCGATCCCACGACCGGTACCGTGATCCGCGAGGTGAAGCCGGCCTCACCCGATCAGGTCGAGGCCGTCCTCGCCGGAGCCGCCGCCGCCTTCCCGGGCTGGCGCGACACCGGCTTCGGCGAGCGCGCCGAGCTTGTGCGCGCCGTCGCCGCCGAGATGCGCCGGGACGTGGGTGCCCTGGGAGCGCTCATGACCGAGGAGATGGGCAAGCCGGTGCGCGAGGCCCGCGGGGAGGTGGAAAAGGCGGCCTGGTGCGCCGAGCACTACGCCGAGCACGCGGAGTCCTACCTGTCGGCCGACGTCATAGAATCCGACGCCAGTCGCAGCTACGTGCAGTATCTGCCTCTCGGCACCATCCTGGGCGTGCTGCCCTGGAACGCGCCGTTCTGGCTCGCCTTCCGCTTCGCCGCGCCGGCGCTGATGGCCGGCAACACCTGCGTGATGAAGCACGACCCCCACGTGCCGGGCTGCGCGCAGGCCATCGAAGACGTGTTCGCCCGCGTGGGCGCGCCGGAGGGCGTCTTTCAGAACCTGCCGATAGAGACGCCGGCGGTGGAGGCGGTGATCCGCGACCCGCGTATCAAAGGCGTGTCCTTCACCGGCTCCGAACGCGGCGGTGCGGCGGTCGCCTCCGTGGCGGCATCGGAGATCAAGCGCTCGGTGCTGGAGCTGGGCGGCTCGGACCCCGCCATCGTGCTGGCGGATGCGGACCTCGAAAAGGCGGCGGACACGATCACCCTGTCACGCATCATCAACGCCGGGCAGAGCTGCATCGCGGCGAAGCGCACCATCGTCGAGGCACCCGTGTACGAGCGCATGGTGGAATTGCTGCAGGACCGCCTGGCGAAACTGAAGGTGGGCGACCCGCGGGAGGAATCCACCGACGTGGGCCCGATTGCCCGGGACGACCTGCGCGCCAACCTGCACCGCCAGGTGCGCGCGACCGTCGACGCCGGCGCCACCTGCCGCCTCGGCGGCGAGCTGCCGCAGGGCGACGGCTTCTTCTATCCGGTGACGCTGCTGACGGATGTAACCCAGGACATGACCGGCGCCTGCGAGGAGACCTTCGGCCCGGTGGCGGTGGTGATGAAGGCGGCCAACGCCGACGAGGCGCTCGCCATCGCCAACGACACCCCCTACGGCCTCGCGGCGGCGGTATGGACCGATGCGGAACGCGGCGAAGCCATGGCCCGCCGACTCTACACCGGCCAGGTAGCCGTCAACGGCATCGTGAAGACCGACCCCCGCCTGCCGAGCGGCGGCGTCGGCCGCTCAGGCTACGGCCGCGAACTCGGTCCCCACGGCATCCACGAGTTCGTGAATCCACAGCAGGTCTGGATCGCCTAGTAGGTGCCGGACCGAACTTTTGCAACTTTCGCAACTTTTGAAAGTTTCGAGGGTTTCAGAAGTTCCTCGACCGATTCCGACCGGCCGAAGCCGTTGTCTCGCGCTTGACCGGCAGCAGACGCCACAGACCGGGAGCCGACCCCGGCACGCGCTCGTAGCTGCCACCCGCATCCGCGGCCAACGGGGCGAACAGACGGCCGATATCCTCGATTACCGCCGGATTGCGCAGGTGATAGACGTGCCCGCTCAGGCTGTAAAGACCCGTCTCCGACACGTCCACGAGCTGAACCCTCGGGGACAGCGCACTCTCCGCGTGGGCCTCTTCGTCGGTAATCCCCAGCCGCGCTGACGTATTCACGACGGTGGATAGGCGCAGCGCCAGGTCATTCTCCGAGGCGTAGATCGTCATCCGCTCCGCCCGCCGGTCCAGCGCGGGCCCTAACTCGGCGAATCGCGACCGCGCGATATCGGGAGCGACCAGCACGACCTGCCCGAACGCGCCGACGTCTTCGTCCATCCGGGACAGCACCTCCACCGTCGCGCGGGCGCCGAGGCTGTGCCCCAGGATGCTCACGTTTCCGGCCCCGTAACGTCCCGCCAACTCCTCGAGCACACCCCGCAGATCCGGCAGGCTCCAGGCCAGATCACCGGCATCACTAGCGTAGGTCACGTACTTGCGGTCCGCCGGCCAGCTGAACAGCAGCATCCGGCCGTCCAGCCCCAGGCGTTTCTGCAGCAATGCCGCATGCCGGCAGCTGCGTCCGAAGCTCTCGTTGAAACCGTGGATGTAGACGACCACGCCGTCATGCTCCCCGTCACCGAGGTCGGAAGTCACCTCCTGCGCCGGCGCCAGCGTCACGCCGATCAATCGCCCGTCATGGTCTTCGCCGTCCCGGATCGCCACCCGACACCGTCCCGCCGTCAGCGGGCCGCGAGCGCCCCCGTAGTACTCCAGGCCGTCCCCGTCCGTTTCCAGTTGCCGATTCGTTACGAAGGCGACCTCGACGCTTGCCCCGGCTTCCGCCGGCCCTGCCGCGGCGGGCGCCGGCCCCACGGGTACCTGGCCTGCGCAGGCGGCAAGCAGGAACGCGCTCGCAAGGACCGCGAGCCGTGCGTAGTGGGGAGCGTAGTAACGATGACGGAGGCGCATGAACCGCTCAGTATACCGGGTCTCTGTGCGGCGTCGCCTGACTGCACCATAATTCGAACCGTCGCCGCCACCGGGAGCCCCCATGCCAGGCCGCAGCCGTTACAACGACATACGGGCGAGGCGGACCGAGCGCGCCTATCTGTCGCCCGAGATCGAGCGTCAGCGCGAACAGACCCTGCAGGCACTCACCCCGGCCCCGGGCGAGTTCCTGCTGGACGTGGGCTGCGGGCCGGGGCTGCTGACACGGGACCTCGCCGACGCCGTCGGCCCGGACGGCTTCGTGCTCGGACTCGATCTCAGCGCCTCCATGCTGGCTCTCGCCGCCGAGCGGTGTGCAGGCATACCGCACATCGCCCTCACGCAGTCGAATGCCACGAGCCTCCCGGTGTGTTCCGGCGCAGCCGACGCCGTCACGGCCACCCAGGTGCTGCTCTACGTCGAGCAGCCGGAATCCGCGCTCGCCGAGATCCGCCGCGTCCTGCGTCCGGGCGGGCGAGTCGCCATCGTGGAAACCGACTGGCAGACCGCCGTCGTCACCGCGCAGGACGCAGACCTCACCCGTCGCCTGTTCGGCGCCTGGGACGCCGCCGTGGCGAGCCCCCGTCTCCCGCAGCGTCTGCAGCCGATGCTGCGTGAGGCGGGGTTCGGCGACGTCCGGGTGCACGCCGTCCCGGTGCTCTCGACGCGCCTCGACGACGAGGGTTATGCCGGCACCATGATCGCCCAGTGCGTGGCCAGCGCGGCGGCGACCGGTGCCGCGAGCGAAGACGAGCTCCGCATCTGGCGGGAAGACGTCGAACGCCGTGCCGAGACGGACGAGTTCCTGTTCTGCGTGAACCGGTTCCTGTTCAGCGCCGAGTGCTGGTGAGCGAGAGCCGCAGTTGTCGGCAAGCGTACCTCCGGCTACGCTTCCCGCCGTGCTGCCACACAACCATTCGTCCCGTCATGTCCCGTAAGCACCTCTACGCTATCACGATCCTGCTCGTATCCCTGCTGGTCGCCCGCGCCGCGCCGGCCGACGTCGTGTACATGCAGAACGGCGACCGCATCACCGGCAACATCAAACGCGTCTGGGATAACGAGCTCTTTCTGGAGACGCCCTACGCCGACGAATTCCCCATCTCGCTGGACGCCGTGGCCCGCATCGAGTCTGACGAAAACCTGGAAATCGAGCTGCGCGACCACAGCGAGATCACCGGCCGCTTCGCCACCGATGACGCAGGCAACATGATCCTCGTCACCGACTCTGGCACGCGGCCATTCGCGCCAATGGATATCGAGGAACTGACCGAGCCGGAGGACGAGTTCGACTGGGATGCCCGCTCCGATTTCTCGTACAGCGCCACCCGCGGCAATACGGAGACCAGCGACTTCCTCTGGCAGCTGGATGGCGGCGTGAAGATCGGCGATCATCGCCACCGGCTGGACTTCCGCCTGGATCGGAAAGACCAGGACGGCCTCACGACCAAGGAGCAATACAACGCCAGCTACGTCTACAGCTGGTTCTTCTCGGACGGCTGGTTCCTCTCCTCCGGCATTGGCTACGAGCGCGACCCCATCCGTCAGCTCACCTACCGCTACACGCCCGGCGGGGGCGTGGGCTTCCAGTTCTTCGAGGACGCCTACCGTCTGTTCGAGGTCTCACTCTCCGCCATCGGCGTGCGGGAGCGGCTCGCCGGCGAGACCGACGAGTCCACCGCGGCCCGCTGGCAGATGCGCTACCGTCGCGACCTGCTCGGCGGCGACCTGGAGTTCTTCCACGATCATCGCTACTGGGTCTATCTGACCGGACGCACCAACCGGGTGGCGGACACCTCGACGGGTATCCGCTGGGAGGTCTGGGGCGATATCTATATGAACGTGCAGGTGGACTGGGACTGGGAGTCCAACCCTGCCGCCGGCAACGAGCAGGAGGACGTCACCTACGCTCTGGGCATCGGCATCGAGCTGGACTAGTTCGCCGATTGAAACGCGGCGAATGGATGCGGCTCAAGGGGGCTTCTTCCCGGCTACATCGACACACACGGAGCCAATTGCAGCGAGGTAGCGGAACGTCGCCTCCGTGGCAGGCGAGAGTTCCTGGCGCGCCTGCTGGGAGACGACGAGATACCCGGAACCCTGCCGCTCGATCCAGCCATCCGCCTCCAGTTGCTGGACCTTCCGGCGCACGGTTTCCCGCGGGATGCCGCTCGCGTCCGCTATGGACTGCACGTTGATGGGGCCAGGCTGCTGGGGTGTCTCGCCTGTGCGGAACTCCTCGTAAGACAGGCTCTGGATGCGGCGGCCGGGCAGCGTACGCAGCCCGATCATGGCGAGCACCAGCATCAGGTCGAGGTCGCCGTGAAACTGGCGGCGCAACGTGATGAGTAATTGAGTGAACTGCTCGACGTGGACCGGCCAGATACGTCCGAAATGCCTGCTCACGTCATCGTAGCCGAAACCCATCCCCGACCCTCGCCACTTCCGTGTCAGTTCGCCCATTCTGGGTGATCGGTGCATTGCCGGCAAGCGGTAACGGCCCGAGAATCCCCGCGCGAGGATAGCGTCGCGGGACAGAGGTTCTGTGTTCCGTCATTCCCCACATCGAGCGATTCTGCATGGAGGAGCCTGTGAACCAGACATCCGGATTTCCCGGCAAGCAGGCTGCCCCCCGCAACGCCCGCGATTTCCGGAGCATGGCCGTGACCATCAGGTTCGATCTGGTGCTCGCGAAGCTCCCGACGCTCGTCGTGGTTTCATTGCTGTACTCGGCACTTTTCGGGATACGCGAAGATGCGGCGGCCTGACCGGACCCTGGCGGTCCTCGTCGTCCTGTCCGTATGCGGCTGCGCTGCGCAGCCCGAGAGAATCAATCCGCTGCCCCCGGAATCGGTCGGTCTGGCGGATATTCCTGGCATACCCCATGCGCGACAGTGGGGTGATGAGCCACCGGAGGAGATAGAGGGCTGGCTCCAGCTGCCGGAGGATGTGCTGCGCGAGCGCCACGGCGGCGTCATGGGACGTGAGCACGACTACCTGGTGATTTCGGGGGGTGGCGGCAACGGGGCATTCGGAGCCGGGCTGCTCGCCGGCTGGTCCGCCAACGGATCGCGCCCGGAATTCCAGATCGTATCCGGCATCAGCACCGGATCACTGATCGCGCCTTTCGCGTTCCTGGGGCCAGCGCACGATGCGACGCTGAAGGAGATGTACACGCGCTATTCTACAGAGGACCTGGTGGAATACCGCAGTGTGATCGGCATCGTGCGCGGGGACGCGGCCCTGAGTACCGAGCGTCTCAGGGAGCTGATAGCCCGTTACGTGAACGACGGGGTGATCGATGCCATCGCCGCCGAGGGGAAGAGAGGACGTTCCCTGTTCGTGGGCACGACCAATCTCGACGCCGGGCGGCCGGTGGTGTGGGACATCACGCGTATCGCGGCCAGCCCCTCGCCGGGGGCCCGGGACCTGATCCACGACATCATTCTCGCATCGGCGGCCATCCCCGGCGCGTTCCCGCCGGTCATCGTCGAGGTCGAGGCCGGCGGTGTGCGCTACGACGAGATGCACGTGGATGGTGGCGTTACCTCCCAGCTTTTCCTGGCTTCCACGGGCATAGACTGGCGTGATGTGCACGAGAAGCTCGGGGTGCAGGGCGACCCCGACCTGTACGTCATCCGCAACTCCAGGATCCGGCCCGCGCCCGAAGCCGTGCAGCGGCGTCTGATACCGGTCCTGGGGCGCACGGTATCGACCCTTATCAATTCGCAGGGCATAGGCGACATTGCAAAACTCTATGCAATGTCCGCGGAGCACGGTTTCAACTTTCAGCTGGCCTATATCCCGGCCAGTTTCGAGGGTGAGCCGCAGGAGACTTTTGACCGGGAATATATGGGCAGGCTCTTCGAGTTCGGTTACGAACTCGCAAGGGCGGACGAGGCGTGGACTCTCGTGCAAGTCGACGAATGAGCGGGGATCCCGCCGGTTCGTCTGTACGGGACCTTTACTCTGACAGGAGTCGGTGATGGAGATGAACGGGAGGATGCTGCGGCTCTTGCTGCCGGCGGCTGTGCTCTGCGTGGCGATGGTTGCCTCCGCGCAGGCGGATTCGCGATACGAGCGTTGTCGCGTCGAGGCTCGCGAGATCAGCGGCCACGACGGGGAGGACGCGCCCGGTGTGCTCGGCGGCGCGGTGCGCGGCGGACTGGCCGGGGCCGCCCTGGGCGCCGCCGGCGGCTGGGTAGTGGACAAGAACGCGGGCAAGACCGCCAAGCGAGCGGCGGTACTCGGCGCCGTGGTCGGCAGCGTCAAGTCCGCCGCGAAAAAAAAGGAGGTCGAGGCGAAGCAGGAGGGCTATGCGCGCGCGCTCGATCGCTGTCTGTCACGTAGCAATGACGATGATTGAGGGATAGCACTATGAGGAGTTACAGACTGGTTCCCCTGGTGGTCGCGGTGGTGCTGGCGGCCGGTTCGGCATACGCCGAGGATGCCGAGGTCGCAGCGTCGGACGTCACCCGGGTGACCTGTTCCGACCTGGCGCTGGCGAGCGAGGAAAACCGGGCCTTCGCCCTGATGTTCTACTACGGCTATCTCGCCGGGCGCAGCAACGTGTCCGTCATCGACAACAGTCTGGTGGCCGATCATCTCCTGCAGGTGCGCGACTACTGTGCGGGCCATCCGGAATCGACGGTCGTCGACGCCTTCGTGGCGGCGCTGCGGGAAAAGGATTGACCGGAGGCAACCGCGCGCTGCCTGCAGATGACAGGCGTTGCTCGGCGTCAACGGGACAGGAAAGAATGAATACAGTCAGAATCTGTATGACGATCCTTGCTGCGCTGCTGTTCTCCGGTTCGGCGGAGCCGCAAACGAACGAGCTGAGCTGGACCATGGACGGAGCCCTCCGGCAACTGGACAGACAGGGCAGTGACCTGGAGACCGTGCTGGCGGAACTCTCGGTTAGCTGGCAGGACGATGCTGGTGAAGGCGAGCGCCTCGCCAGTGGTCGAATCTACATCAACCGGGACGGCGACTACCGGATCGCCACCAGGTCGGACGACGGCATGCAGATCCTGAGGCGCGGAGACAACGTCTATTACTTCAGTCCTGCGCTGGCGCGCGTGGCGGAGTATCGGCTGGACAGGCACCGTAATCGCGTGGAGCCGTATCTGCGGCTCGGATTCACTATCACGGGTCGGGATCTGAGCAAAGACTACCTCGTGACGTTCATCGGCGAAGAGCGGTCCGGCGAACGCCGACTGCTCGGCCTGGAACTGACACCGAAGCGCGATCAGAGGCGGGCTCTGGTATCTGGCATCGAACTCTGGGTGGATCAGGCGTCATGGTTGCCTGCTCGCCAGGTGGTCAGACTCGGCAGCGGGGGAGGCCGGGTGACCCTGGAGTACACGCAGACCGCACGCAATCTGAAGCTGAATCCGGAGCTGTTCGTCGACCGCTGGCCGAGGGGCACTCAGAAGCTGCGCCGCTGAGTCCCCGCACGGACAGGCCGGCGCGCACGGACGAGGCACCGGGTAACGTGATGCCCCAGCACCGATACATCGACTATCAGCGCAGTCTGGGTGGCGGCGACGCCGTATCCATCGGCGAGCTGATGCCCGAGCCGGAACGGGATCCGGCAGGGCGGGTCGTACGCCTGCGGCGGGAAAGGTCCAAGATTTCCACCGCGGAAGTCGTACAGCTGCTCCAGCCCTATATCTCGCAGCGCTTTCTCGACCAGTTCAGAGCTGTCGCGCCGCTGGCGGTGTATCTGGTGGCGTTCCAGCTGCTGATCCTACGTCAGCTGGTGGAGGACTCCTCGCTCATCACCGGCGGGCTGCTGGCCGTGATCGTCGGACTCATGTTCTTCATGGAGGGCCTGAAGCTCGGGCTGATGCCCTTCGGCCGGGTGATCGGCTCCAGCCTGCCGCGCAAGGCCGCGCTGCCCGTGGTGCTGTTCATCACGCTGCTGCTGGGCATCGGGGTCACTCTCGCGGAACCGGCCATCGGGGCGCTTAAAACGGCCGGCCAGAACGTGGTGGTGGAGCGCGCGCCTTACCTTTACGCCTTGCTCAACGACTGGTCCGGTACGCTGGTGCTGGTCGTCGGTGCCAGTGTCGGCCTGGCTGCCGTCGTCGGCTCTTTGCGTTTTCTGTGCGGCTGGAGCCTGAAACCGCTGATCTACCTCGCGCTGGCACCGGTCCTCACCCTGACCGCTTACGCGGCGTCGCAGCCCCAGCTGGCCGCCGCCCTTGGCCTCGCATGGGACACGGGCGCGGTGACGACCGGCCCGGTAACGGTGCCGCTGGTGCTGTCCCTGGGCATCGGCATAGCCGCCGCCGCCGGCAAGGGCGATTCCGGGCTTTCCGGCTTCGGCATCGTCACGCTGGCCTCGCTGTTCCCTGTGGGCGGGGCGCTGCTGCTGTTGCTCTGCGTCGCCGTGACGCTAAGTCCCGAACAGATCATCGCCGCGGCCCGCATCGCCGAGGCCGCCGCTGAGGCGGCCACACCGGCCTGGTACGAGACCAGTCCGGGCCAGGAGATCGTCATGGGTATCCGCGCGATCCTGCCGCTCGTCGTATTCCTTTTCGTTGTCCTGACGGTCATGCTGCGCGAGAAGCTTCCGCACCGCAGCGAGATCTTCCTTGGCATCGCCTTCACGATCATCGGCATGTGCATCTTCAACCTTGGCCTCACCTACGGCCTGTCCAGGCTTGGCGGCGGTGCGGGCGGCCTCGTGCCTGTGGCTTTCATGGAAATCGACGGTTTCGCGAGTTCGCCGCTATACGTTTACGGCGTGGGGCTGACGCTCTCGTTGCTGTTCGCCTGGGTGCTGGGCTTCGCTGCCACCGCGGCCGAGCCGGCGCTCAATGCTCTTGGTATCACGGCCGAACAGCTGACCAACGGTGTGTTCAACAAGCGCACGCTGATCCTGTCCGTTTCCACCGGCGTCGCCTTTGGCATTGCGCTCGGCCTCCTGAAGCTCATCTTCGACCTGCCGCTCGTGTACATGATCCTGACCGGCTACGGGATCGCGCTGGTGCTCACGGTCTTGTCCAGCGAGGAGTTCGTCAACCTCGCGTGGGACAGCGCCGGCGTGACGACCGGCCCGATCACGGTTCCGCTGGTGCTCGCGATGGGTCTCGGTTTCGGCAACGCCACCAATGCCGTGGAAGGATTCGGCATCCTCAGCATGGCGTCGATCGGGCCGATCATCACTGTGATGCTGTCCGGTCTCTGGTCGCAGCATCGTATCGAGGCGCAGGCACGCGCTGCCCGGCTTGCGGACACGACGAACATCGAAGCGCGGGAGGGCGTCGTATGAGCGAGGACATCACCTACCTGACTGGCGCTGCGCTGATCACGGCGGTGGTGCCGGCGGGCCGCGCGGAGGACATGCTCGAGGCAGCGCGGAATGTGGGCGCCAGCGGCGGCATCGTGCACCAGGCGCGGGGGACCGGCGCGCGTGAGCTGTTCGGGCTGCTCGGCATCGCGGTCGAGGCGGAGAAGGAGGTGGTGAGCATCGTCGTCGCTGAGGAGTACCAGGAACTGGTCGCGCGAGCGATCTTCCACGCCGGCGGCCTCGGCAATCCCGGCGGCGGCTACCTTTACGTTACGCCCTTGGAGAAGCTGGCGACTTTCATCCCCCGGGAAACGATGACCCGGCTGCGGGATCGCAGCTGAGACGCAGCCATGTCAGCGACCACGATGGAAGAGCACACGCTGCCGCTCGAGGCCGTCTGGCGCATCCAGGCGATCCTGCCGGACGATGGTACCGATCGCGAGCTGATGGAGCGCCTGCGACGCGAACATGATGTGAATCGGGCAGACTCCGTCCTGGTGCGCGGGGTCGCGGCCCTGCAGGAGGCGAAGACACGGCGCGGCCGCCTCCCGGAATCGAGCCTGGCCCGGCTGGTAACCATCCTCGTCGCGGCGTCCGAAGCCCATGAGGTGTTCGACTACGTCTACGTGACGGCACGCATCGGGCGACCGGGCGGCGGCGTCGCCATACTGGACAGGTTGTCCGGGGCAACCGTCTACCGGCTGCCGTCCGCCCCGGAAGAATCCCAGGGTCCGGCGGCACGCTGAAGCTGCCTGGCCGAGTCTTAAGCGGGTCCGCCCGAACGCTTCACGACCTGTCGCCGCGCGCGGGCCGGAACCCGTCCTCGAGGGCTTCGAGTACCTTCGCGTCGCGATTGTAGATGTCTCTCCGGAAGTGCACTGTTCCGTCGGCTTCCACCCACGCTGTGCCGTACAGGATGAGCACGGGCATGGGTTGGGCGAGACGGACCGCGGTGGTCTCGCCGCTCGCCAGGACCCGGTCGATCTGCGCCATGTCCCAGCCCGACTGGTCTGCCAGGAGCAGCTCGGCCAGCTCGAACGGCCGCTCCACGCGGATGCAGCCGGAGCTGAAGCTTCGCTCCGCTCGGTCGAATAGCTCCCGCGCGGGGGTGTCGTGCAGGTAGACCGCGTAGCGGTTGGGGAACATGAACTTGACGCGCCCCAGGGAGTTACGGGGTCCCGGTGACTGGACCACCGTGTACGGGAAGCTCCGCGGCGTCACCGCGGGCCAGTCGACGGTGCCTGGATCCACCTGCCGCCGGTCCCGGTCATACAGCGTCAGATCCTTACGCGCGAAGTATCCGGGATCGCGCCGCACCTGCGGCAGGATGTCGTTGGCCAGTATGCCGGGCGGCACGGTCCAAGTGGGATTGAACTCCAGGTAGCGTATCGAGTCGCGGAACACGGGAGTCCGGCGATAGTCCCGGCCGACGACGGCACGCGAGCGCCAGGCGGGCCGGCCATCTCGTACCAGCCGGACCTCGAAGCCCGCGATATTCACCACCACGAAGTCCCGGGGCAGTCCGCGCAATAGCCATCTTCCGCGCTCGAGATTGACGCGGAGCTGATCGATGCGGCTCTCCACGGGTACGTTCATAGCGCGCACGGTGGCCGGGCCGACCACCCCGTCGGCGTCGAGTCCGTGGCGCAGCTGGAAGCGCCGGACGGCTGCTTCCAGCGCCGCGTCGTACAGGAACGATGCGCCGGCGGTGCCATTCCAGTCACCGGTCGCGGTCAGTCGCTCTCTCACCGCGGGTATCCGAGCATCCCGCATGCCCGGCCGCAATGCGGCACCTTCTGGCACGGGCCGCCATCCTCCACGCACAGCGATCGCGTGGTAGCGCTCCAGGGCGGCTATGAGCCGGTCGTGGGTCGGGAACGACAGCACGACCTCGTCGATGAAGTCGGCGACACCCTCCTGCTCCAGAACCGTCGCGATCACCTCTGCGGGATCGCCCGCTTCGAGGGCGCGCTCGAAATTCCAGTCGTCGTCCAGGCGAACCGGATCCACCTTGCCGAAATAGTGCTGGTAGCCGAGGCGTGCGAGTGCGTCGGTCATCAGAATATCGAGGTCGGCCAGCAAAACACGGTCCCCGGCGTGGCGTTGCAGCCTTGCGATGACGACTTCGATGGCGGAGCGGTGGAAATCCTCCGGCTCCATGCCGTGGCGCTCGCTGCGCTCGATGGCCCTCAGCAGCGCCTGCCGATTGGCGGAAGACGACCACGCGGGCCGGAATCCACGCCGGATATAGACCTCGGCAACGAGCCGCGAAGCGGCAATGTCACGGCCGCTTACCGCCACCGCGCCGGATTCCAGGAGCTGGTCGACTCGGGCCCGGATTTCATTTTCCACAGCGGCCGGGGCTGCGCCGGCAGGCGATGACGGCAGAAGGACCGTTGCACCGACGGTCAGCACTGCGGCCAGCAGCAGTAACCGCCACCCGCGGATCAAAGTCAGCCGGCCCGCTGGCGCCGGCTGCCGGACCCCGATCCGGCGTTCAAGCGGGGAGATCAACGCGGATCGTAGCGCATCAGGTAGTCGTTCAGGGCGACGCCGATCCCGAACCGATTCACGCGCTGGTCGTAGGCGATAAGGCTCTCGCCATAGCCGTGCCACCACTGCGCGTAGACGCGCAGGTTCTCCGATATCGGGTAGCTCCAGGTCAGCTCGGTACCGATTTTCTCAGTCCCCGGCCGCACCAGCAGACTGAGCGTGTTCCGGTTCGGCGCCCATACGGCCCTGAGGTCGCCGTAGCCGAGATACCGGTACTCGTTGGGATTGTCGTCATCTTCATCGTCCTCGGGGAGTCGGTACCAGAGGCGGCCGAACAGGGCCAGGTCCCCGTAGTCCAGCGTGAACCGGCCCATCAGCCGATTCCAGCTCCGTGACAGGAATTGTGAGCGACCATTGGATTCGTGCACCAGGGCCAGATCCCAGTTGACCGCACGGCCGCCGAAGGGCAGGTCCGGACCGCCGTAGTAGCGCAGGAACAGCTCGGGTTCATGGTTGGTCTCCCGGAACGGAGCGGAGGTAATGCCCTCGTCGGAGAAGAGCTGCCACCAGGCCGTCTGGGTATAGGCACCGAACAGCGACGCATCGCTGCCGAAGATATTGCGCGCGATGACCGCCTTGGCGCTTACCTGGTATTTGATCTCCTCTTTCTCGAAGCCCCCGAAGTCCGGGTCGATCTGGGCGAACGGCGTATCGACCGCGTCGAAGTTACGGTCATGGGTCACCATGATGTAGGAGGGATGGTAGGCTGTGATCACGTAATCACCGCCCTCCGCCGCGGCCTCGGCGCGGCCGCGCAGTTCGATCGCGGTGGGCCTGTCGCTCGCAGGCTTCTCACCGACTGCGGTCATGCCGATTTGGTCGCGGCACAGTCTCTTGATGGCGTGGGCGCTTCGCTCGGGGTCGCCCTCGAGCACTTCTTTCGCAATGCAGTCCTCGAGCGGTGCGGCCATGGCCGGGACGCCGACTACCGTGCAGACGACCGCTGCTGCGATGCGCTGGAACAGTTTCATGTACGGAGCCTCGATGGGATTTCAGCGGACGATTATCAGTCATCCGATGGTGACCGAATGGCAATGCGTCAGGGCAAACCACTCAATCTGGGCGGTGTGCTGAATGAGATTCTCGGGGTCTGCAACGACTACCCGAAGCTGAATACGCCATTTGCTCCGCTACACCCCGGTGCCGGCCTCGGGATGCAGCATCACCTCTGCACCGACGAAAGCCGGAGAGGGCCGGATATGCGAACGGTGACGGCGCTCATCTCGTAACGACAGCTACGACGGATTCCGAGCCTGGCCGCAGACTGCACAGGAGCACGCGATCGAAGCGCGAGGTCATCGCGAGCGCCGCAGCGGCGGTGGCTCGAGCCAGTTCCTCCTGCCGGCGATCGTCCACCATGTTGATAACCGGGACAACGCGGCTGCCTTCGGTGCCCTTCAGCGCACCCTGGTCGCTCGCCAGCAGACGGCCGAGCGCTTCCGGCGTCAGGGTCGCGCCCCGCGGCAGCCCGGTAACGGTCTCTACTCGTTCGACACGATGCGCCACCGTCTCGGTCAGAGGCTCGCCCACGGCTCCTACCGAAACCACGGGTATGACCGTGGCGGCGCCGGGCACGATCAGCGGCTCCTCCGGGGCCGGCGCCTTCACCCGGCGCATCCGCGCGCCGTCCGCCTTGACGAAGGTCGCGGCGAAGCCGCCCTGCTCATGGATGCTGCGTATCGTCCCGGCACTCACGCCGGCGTGCCTGCCCGGCTTGGCGGACGGGCGTGCGTAGGCGACCGAACGGTCCGCCGGGATAGCCGCGACGCGTCCCGCCAGCACCGACTCCTCGTCGACGATCCGCTCGACGTCCAGATCCGCCGGGAACCCGGCGGTGTGCACCGTGGCCGTGAGGGACACGCGCCCGCCGTGACCGCGCACCAGGGCGTAGAGGAGTGACTTCTTGCCGCCGGCCCCGACGACGCAAACGATGCCCTCGCGCACACCGAGCAGATCGACCAGTTGCGGGAGTGCCGGGTTCACGTGCCTGCCAGGCCTGCAGGGCCTTCGCGCTCAGCGCGCGTCGGCCGGCCGGCGGACTGCTACGCGCTGCATCCCGAGCGTCACTCTTCCCGCAGCCGGGGCATGAGCTCGGCCAGGTTGCACGGACGGGTGCGGATGTCGAGCTGGGCGCCGATCAGCTCGTCCCATGCCGTCCGGCAGGCGCCGGAGGATCCGGGGACGCAGAAGACGTAGGTGCCGTTCGCCACGCCGGCCAGCGCACGCGACTGCATCGTCGAGGTCCGGATCTGCTCCCAGGAGATGGCGCGGAAGGTCTCGCCGAAGCCGTCGATCACCTTGTCCAGCAGCGGAGTCACCGCTTCGGGTGTGCCGTCACGGCCCGTGACGCCGGTGCCGCCGGTCGTGATGACCGCATCGACCTCGTCGTCGGCGATCCAGCCTGCCACCACGGCCCGTATGCGATAGACGTCGTCGGCAATAATCCGCTTTTCGGCCAGCCGGTGGCCGTGCTTCTCCAGCCGCTCGACCAGCAACCGGCCGGACTTGTCGGTTTCCTCCGTACGGCTGTCGGAAACCGTCAGTACCGCGATGCTCAAGGGGACGAATTCGGGCTTGTCGCTGGAATGGCTCATGCCGTCCTCTCTGCTCGTCAGCCGCTCACACGAAGGCGGCGAAGGGTTGAACCTCTACTTCCTCGCCGGCCGCGATCGGGCCGGCATCCTCAGGCAACACGATAAAGCAATCCGCCGCGCCCATGGAGCTCAGAACGCCCGATCCGGGCCGCCCGGCCGGCCGCACGGCGAGCCGGCCGTCGTCCGTACGCGCGAGAAGGCCGCGCTGGAATTCCCGCCGGCCGGGCTTCTTGCGCAGCGGCGCGGCAGCCACTGCCTTCACGGTAAGAGGCGGCCCGGGATCGGGCATCCCGGCGAGCGCTTCCAGCGCAGGCTGGACGAGCTGATAGAAAGTTGCCATGGCCGAGACCGGATTGCCCGGCAGGCCGAAGAACAGCGCCTCGCCGATGCGCCCGAAGGCCAGCGGTCGGCCGGGCTTCATCGCCACCTTCCAGAAGCCGACCGTACCGGTGCGCTGCAGGGTCTCCGTGACGTAATCGGCGTCGCCCACGGAAACGCCTCCGCTGGTCACGACGGCATCCGCGAGGCCCGCGGCCGCCGCGAATGCCCGTTCCACCGCCTCACGGTCGTCGGACACGATACCCATGTCGAGGGTCTCGACCCCGAGCCGTGTCAGCATGCCGTAGATGGTGTAGCGGTTGCTGTCGTAGATCTGGCCCGGCGCGAGCGACTCGCCGAGCGATTTCAGCTCGTCGCCGGTGGAGAAGAACGCCACGCGGGGCCGGCGGCGGACGCTGACCTCGCCGACGCCCAGCGAGGCGAGCATGCCCAGCTCCGCCGGCATGAGACGGCTGCCGGCGGCGAGCGCCACGTCGCCGGCCGCAATGTCCTCTCCCGCCGGGCGGACGTGCTGGCCCGGCGCCTGTCGGCCGTGGATGACCGCCGCGTCGCCCTCCCGCGTGACGTTCTCCTGCATGACCACCGTATCGGTGCCCGGCGGCAGCGGTGCCCCCGTCATGATGCGAACGCACTCACCGGCGGATACTTCGCCGCCGAACGGCCGCCCGGCGGCGGCGGTGCCGGTCACGGCCAGCCGGGTGTCTCCTTCGGCAGTGAGATCCGCGCCGCGCAGAGCATAGCCGTCCATGGCCGAGTTCGTGTGCGCGGGTACGTCCTTCCGCGACACGACGTCGGCGGCGAGCACCCGGCCGAGGGCGCTGCGCACCGCCAGCATCTCTGCGCCTCGCACCGGATGCGCCTCGGCGAGGATACGCTCGCGCGCCTCTGCCAGCTTCAGCGCCGGGCCGGTGTGGCCGTCGGCGCAGCAATCGTGGTGCTTGTGCTCGTCGTTCATCTTCCTGCTCGTAACTTCCTTCCGGAACCCGGCACGACATCTTGCGCCTTACCCTAAATGGGCGGCGTCGCTATGGCGGACGGGCCGCTTTGTTGGGTACTCTTGGCGCCCACAAGAACCGATGCGGTCATGCCGCGCCTCCCGGCGAATAATAATGAAGAAACGCACCAATTCCCCGCCTCGGGACGATAGTGGAGTGAAGGGCATGGCTCAGATTGGCCAGAACATCCTGTGGAGGACGGCGATCCTCGTTGCCTTGGTCGCGGTCCTCGCCGGCTGTGGCGAACCGCCGCCGGCAACACAGGGGGAAGTCGCCCGGCCCGCGCAGATTGTCACCGTCGGCGCCACGGACCTCGGCTCCGGCCTGCGTTTCCCCGGCCGCGTCCGCGCGGTCAAGCGCGCCGAGCTGGCCTTCGACGTGGCCGGCAAGCTCGTGGAGTTTCCGGTTACCGAGGGTCAGACGCTGAAGGCCGGCGCCCTGATCGCCGCGCTGGATGCCGAGCAGTTCCAGCTCCAGCTCTCGGCGGCCCAGGCGGAGTACGACAAGGCCCGCGCGGATTACGAACGCGTGGAGAAGGTCTGGCAGGAGACCCAGGCCGTCGCCCGGGCCGAGGTCGACCAGAAACGCACCGCCATGGAGGTGGCGCGCTCCCGTTATGCGGCCGCCCGCAAGGAGTTCGAGGACACCCGCCTCACGGCGCCTTTCGACGGCATCGTCGCCCGCCGCTACGTGGAGAACTTCCAGGCGGTCCAGGCCAAGGAGCCGGTGGCCAGCCTGCAGGATCTGGCCGAACTCGAGGTGGTGATACACGTGCCCGAGCGCATCGTGCAGGGCGCGCCGCGGCGCGTAGCCGGCGAGGTGGTATTCGAGGGCATACCCGGACAGCGCTTCCCGGTGACGCTGAAGTCGTTCTCTTCCGATGCGGATCCCCAGACCCAGACCTACGAGGTGGTGTTGTCGCTGACCCGGCCACAGGGCGTGACCATCCTGCCCGGTATGGCGGCCGAGGTCTTCCCGTCGGTGGCCGCCGGCGAGGGCGAGGAGGCGCTGCTCGTGCCGATGAAAGCGATATTCGCCGGCCCCGAGGGCGACTCCCGGGTGTGGGTGGTGGATCCCGACACCTCCCGCGTGAGCCAGCGCGTGATCGAGATCGGCGAGGTCACGGACGAGGGCGCCGTGGTGACGGCCGGCCTCGCATCCGGCGAGCGCATCGTCACTGCCGGCGTGAGTCACCTGCGCGACGCCATGCTGGTGCGGCCCCTCTGAGGGCCGGGACTCCGCCGTGGATCTCGCCGACTACACGCTACGCAAGAGCACCATCGCCTGGGTCGGCTGCGCGCTGCTGCTGATCGGCGGGTATCTGTCCTACCTCGGCCTCGCCCGCTACGAGGACCCGGAGTTCATCATCCGCACGGCCGTCATCTCGACGGCCTATCCCGGCGCGCTTCCCCTCGAGGTCGCCGACGAGGTAACCGACGTCATCGAGAGCGCAGTGCAGCAGCTGCAGGAGGTCGAGGAGGTCACCTCCGTCTCGCGCATGGGGAACTCCCTGGTGAAGGTCGAGATGAAGCTCGCGTTCTCCAGGACCCGCGCCGAGCTCGAACAGATCTGGGACAAGCTGCGGCGCAAGGTGAACGACGCCCAGTCGCGCCTGCCGCCGGGCGCAGGCCCCTCTTTCGTCAACGACGACTTCGGCGACGTGTTCTCGCTGTTCTTCGCCGTCACGGGCGAGGGCTACTCGCTGACCCGGATCCGCGACTACGTGGACGATCTCGAGCGTGAGCTGCTGCTCGTGCCGGGCGTCGCACGGGTGGCGACACTGGGGGCGCCGAAGGAAGCCATCTTCGTCGAGATCGCCTCCACCAGGGCCACGCAGCTGGGCATACCGCTGCAGGATATCTACCGGGTGCTGCAGGCGCAGAACGTCGTCATGCCTGCCGGCGATACCCTGGTGGGCGAGCAGCGCATCGCCATCACGCCCGTGGCGCCGGTGGACTCTGTCGAGGCGATCAGCAGCATTACGCTGGGCTCTTCCAGCGGCGAGCAGATCATCACGCTCGGCGACGTGGCCAGCGTCACGCGCGGCGTCGTCGAACCGGCGAGCGCCTACGTGCGCTACGACGGCAGGCCGGCCATCGGGCTCGGCATCTCCAACGTTGCCGGCGGCAACGTGGTGCAGATGGGCGACGCCGTGAAGGCCCGGCTCGCGGAGCTGGAGTCGCTGCGGCCGGTGGGCATGGAGCTCAACGTCATCTCCTTCCAGTCGGACTCGGTTCGCGAGGCGGTGGCCGGCTTCGTGAACAACCTGATCGCCGCACTCGTGATCGTCATCGGCGTGCTGGTGGTCTTCATGGGGCTGCGCAGCGGGCTGATCGTCGGCGCCGTCCTTCTGTTCACGGTGGCGGGCACCCTGATCGCGATGAATCTGGACGGCATCGCCATGCAGCGCATCTCGCTGGGCGCGCTCATCATCGCGCTGGGCATGCTGGTTGACAACGCCATCGTGGTCACCGACGGCATACTGGTGCGGCTGCAGCGGCGCGAAGACCCGCGCGAGGCCGCCACCGCGGTGGTGCGCTCCACCCAGTGGCCGCTGCTCGGCGGCACCGCCGTGGGCATCCTGGCCTTCAGCGCCATCGGTCTGTCGCCCAGCGATATGGGCGAATACGCCGGCTCGCTGTTCTGGGTGATCCTGTATTCCATGCTGCTCTCCTGGCTGCTGGCGGTGACCATCACGCCGCTGCTGTGCGTGCGTTTCCTGCGGGTGAAGCCCAGGGACCCGGCAGCCGACGGTGGCGAGGGCGGCATACTCGGCCGTTACCGCGGCGTGCTGACCGCGGTGCTGCGTCACCGCGCCGCGTCGGGCGTCACCCTGATCGTGCTGCTGGCCGGCGCCGTCGTCGGCTTCGGCTACGTGCCGCCCGGCTTCATGCCCGATTCGGCGCGGCCCCAGTTCGTGGTGGACATGTACCTGCCCCAGGGGACCGACATCGAGGCCACGGCCGCGGAGATGAAAGCGGCCGGCGAATACGTGCGCACGAAGCCCGGCGTCACCAACGTCACCAGCTTCATCGGCCAGGGCGGGCTGCGCTTCATGCTGAGTTACAGCCCCGAAGACCCGAGCTCGAGCTACGGCCAGCTGCTGGTGGACGTCGAGGACAATTCGGTGATCCCGGGCCTGGTCGGCGAACTCCAGGACGAACTCACGGCGCGCCACCCGGATGCCGACGTCAAGGTCTGGAAGTTCATGCTCGGCCGCGGTGGCGGCAAGAAGATCGAGGCCGCATTCCGCGGCCCCGACCCGGACGTCCTCAGACGGCTCGCCGACCAGGCGAAGGCCATCATGGCGGGGGATCCGGAGACGATGGCGGTGCAGGACGACTGGCGCCAGCGCGTGCCCGTGCTGCGGCCGGTGGTGGACGAGGTGGCGGCTCGCCGTGCGGGCGTCAGCACCACCGAGGTCAGCGCCGCCCTGCAGCGGGTCTATACGGGCGAGACCGTGGGCGTCTACCGCGAGGGCGACGACCTCATCCCCATCGTCTCACGGGCGCCGCTCGCCGAGCGTGCCGGCCCCGACGAGCTGGACAATGTGCAGGTCTACAGCCCGGCCGCCGGGCGTTATCTGCCGGTGGGTCAGCTGGTGCGGGACGTCGAGATCCAGTGGGTGGACGCGATAATCCGGCGGGTGGACCGGTTCCCCACCATCAAGGCCCAGGCCGACCCGCTGCCCGGCAAGCTCTGGGCGCCGGTGCTGGAACGGCTGCGCCCGCAGGTCGAGGCCATCGAGCTGCCGCCCGGTTACGCCCTGGAGTGGCACGGCGAATACCAGGCCTCCCAGGAGGCCAACGCGGGCCTGGCCGCCTCCGCGCCGTTCGGTTTCGCGGCCATGATCCTGGCCGTGGTGGTCATGTTCAACGCCTTCCGCCAGCCGCTGGTGATCTGGCTGACGGCGCCGCTGGCGCTGATCGGCGTCACCGTCGGGCTGCTGCTGTTCCAGACGCCGTTCGAGTTCATGGCCATCCTCGGCTTCCTGAGCCTGATCGGCATGCTGGTCAAGAACTCCATCGTGCTGGTGGACCAGGCGGACGCCGAGATCGCGGACGGCAAACCCGGGCAGCAGGCGGTGCTCGATGCCGCCGTCGCCCGTGCCCGGCCGGTATTCCTCGGCGCGCTCACGACCATACTCGGCGTGGCGCCGCTGCTGGCCGATCCCTTTTTCAAGAGCATGGCCGTCACCATCATGTTCGGCCTGGCGTTCGCGACGCTGCTCACGCTGGTGGTGGTGCCGCTGCTCTATGCAGTGTTGTTCCGGATCCGGGAGCCGTCCGCGGCCTGACTCCGCGGCGCTGCCCGGGCGTTGACGCGCCCGGGCAGCCGTCTCGCGAGCGGAAAGCCGTGCCGGCTCAGCCGGCAGTCTCTCCCGCGAGCGCCCACCAGGTGGTGTCGACGAACTCGTCCACCACGCCGTCGCCGTCTTCGTCGATCTCGAGGCGCACCACGCCCTCGCTGACGATCACGATGCGTACCCGGCTGTGGTCCGCGCCGGTGATCAGAATCTCGCCCGTGTACGGAGGGTTGTCACCGGTTGCCTGGATCGGCACCACCGTCTCGTAATCCACCGTGCCGCCCAGCGCGCTGCTGCCCATGCGGCCGAAGACCTCTGCCAGGAACGTCTGCGGCACGACTCCCGTGTCGACCGTAAGTGTGTGGTCGTAGTCCTCGAAGGTCACGCTCAGGCCGGTCTCCGACAGCAGGAGTTCGCTGCCGGACAGCGCCGTGAGAATCACCGGGAAGTCGAGGCTGTCCAGGGTAAGTGTCAGGTCGCCGTCGGCGGTCGCGGCGCCGGAATCGTCGGTCACCACGAGGTCGGTCAGCACCATGTCCAGGGTGACGAGGAAGACATTGGTCAGCGGATCGCCCTCGATCGCGGCGATCGTGAGTTCGATCTCCCCGTTGATGACGTAGCCGTCGTTTTCGTCACAGTTCTCGAACAACGCGGTGATCGTGTCTCCCACCGTCAGCGTGTTCGGATCCGCCACGTCACCGGACAGCGTGATGGTGCCGCCCGCGGCGCAGAATTCGACGACGTCGCTGAATGGCACCTCGGAGCGGCTCTCCGCGCTGCCTGCTTTCTGCAGCATGAGCGTTGCGTCGTCTGTCGAGGCGAGCAGCGGGTCGCTGATCTCGCTTACGTCGAACATCATCATGACGCCGGTGACCGTCGCGGTGGACACCGCTTCGCCGTTATCCACCGTAATCGTCAGCGTCGGGCCTGTGTCGGTGGGAGGCGTGATGCTGCCACCCCCACCACCACCGCCGCCGGTGGCAATCGTCGTGACGATGCCAAGGACGGCAAATGCGAGTACCGCGACCAGGCGGTACCAGCGCCTTTGCAGCGTTTTCATCTCGATACCTCCACAATCAGGGCCGCGACGCCGGCGGCGAGGCAGCCCAGAGCGGTTGCCAGGAGATCGCCGACGTCGAAACGGCCGTAAACGACGTACGCCTGGACCGGCCCCGGCAGGGGTCCCTCGGTCAGGAGGCGATGCGTCGCCAGGATCAGGCGCTCGGCGGGAGCGGATTGCAGCCACTCCATGATGGCGGCAATCAGAAACCAGCCGAAGGCGCCGTAGACGGATGCGCAGGGACGCGGCCGCAGCATCAGGATGATGAGCAGCGCGAAACCGTAGGCATGAAAGAGGGAGGGGAGCCAGGGGGCCGACGGCCCGAATACCCCCGCGAGCGCCGGCTGCCGGTCGGCCAGGGCCTCGAGGAAAAGCACGGTGCCCCAGTCACGGTCGACGAGGTAGACGAGAAGCCCCAGCAGCAGCGATACACCCGCCGAGGCTGCCAGCCCAATAGTGCCGGCTCTGCCTCGTTCCGGGCACTCCAGACCGACAGTGACGTCAGCCATTACCGTGTTGCGGAAACAGCCTGCTCCGATGTTCGGAGTAGGCCCGCCCTCCTGCTTACAGGTTAGTCCTGCGGCCTTCTTGCGCAATCGGGATAAGTACGCAACGGGCATCGTCCGGCATGTACGGCTGTGTCTGCCTTGCCGGCCGTTGTGGGTCGGCGGTCTGTCGGGCCTGAAGGCCCTCCTACGTTAGTCCTGGCGTAGCAGGCGAATCGGCGCGGTCTCCGGCAGGGCCAGCCGCCACTCCCGCGCCGGGATTTCCCGCTGGTCGCCCAGGGTCACGGTGGCGCGTATCGAGCGGCTGAGCGCGTTGGCGTTCAGCCGCTGGTAGTAGGCGAGATGACCCGCGTAGAAGGGCAGGACGTCTTCGAGCACGCCGTCGGTATCCAGGGCTGCCGCGAAGGCCTCGTAGAAGCGCGCCACCGCCTGCGCCACCGGGGTGTCCCCGGCCAGCTGCTCCGACGGCGCGATGGTCCACGTGCGGTCGGCCTGCAACACGCAGGTGCCGGCGAAGGCCTCGGCTCGATCCTCCGACCACTCGCCGGGGGCGATCAGGCTCAGCACCCATTCGCCTTCCACCAGGTACAGATAGTTGGTGACGCCGACCGCCGGCTTGTAGCGGAACTTCGCCGACAGCACCAGCAGCGAGGTGAACAACTCCGCCAGCACCTGATTCCGCGGCTTGGCGACGACGCCCCTGGGGGCGCTCGCGTACCAGTCCAGCAGGAAGCCGTTCGCGCTCTTGCCGTCCGGGTTGGCCGGCCGCAGGGAGACCGCGGTGCCGGCGTCAGCGGAGTCCTTGCGATGTGCTTCTTCGTCCATGAGTGACCGGCATTCGGGGTGGTGGCGGTTGCCTGCCCGATCGGGTGGCTGCACGTTGTTCGAGCGTCTGCCCGGAACGGATTCCGGCCGCGCTGCCAGTCGATTATACGGGAGCGCGCTGGTGCACCGGATCGACACAACGGTCCCGGACCGGTGCCGGATCCGGTTCCGTTCCGCCGTGTCCGAATCTAGAATGGCCGGACCCTTCAGCGGAAGTCCCACCATGCGCCAGTTCAAGTTCGGTTTCTGTGTTCTCCTGTTGCCCTTCGCCGCCTTCGCCGACGAGGGCATGTGGACGCTCGACAACTTTCCGTCGGCCGAGGTCGAGGAGAAGTACGGTGTCGTCGTCGACGAGGCCTGGCTGGAGCGGGCGCAGCTCGCGACGACGCGGCTGGAGAACGGCTGCACCGGCTCGTTCGTCTCTCCGGACGGGCTGATCCTGACCAACAACCACTGCATCTGGGGGTGCGTGCGCAACCTCAGCACCGACGAGCGCAACCTGTCCGACGAGGGCTTCCTGGCCGCCGAACGCGGCGAGGAACTGCAGTGCCCCGGCCAGCAGGTCTCGGTGCTCGTCGACTACGAGGAAGTCACCGAACAGGTATCGGAGGCGATCGCGGGTCTGTCCGAGACAGAGGCCAACGAGACCCGCAAGGCCATGCTCACCCGGCTCGAATCCGCCTGCGAGTCGGCTGCCGAGGGAGCGCTGCGCTGCGAGGCCGTCACCCTCTACAACGGCGGCCAGTATTTCATCTACGCCTACCGGCGCTATGACGACGTGCGGCTCGTCTTCGCCCCCGAACTCGATATCGCCGCCTTCGGTGGCGACCCCGACAACTTCAATTTCCCACGCTGGTCGTTCGACATGTCCTTCCTGCGCGCCTACGAAGACGGCGAGCCGGCGTCGACGCCGGACTACCTGACTTGGCGCCGCGGCGGACCCGAGGCCGGGGACCCGGTTTTCGTCACCGGGCATCCGGGCAGCACGTCCCGTCAGATGACCATCACCGAACTCAGGATGCTGCGCGACGTCGTCTACCCGATCTGGCTGCTGCGTTACTCGGAACTCCGCGGCCGCATGCTCGCGTGGCAGCACACCGGTCCGGAGGCCGAGCGGGCCGTGCAGCAGAACATCCTGCTGGTGGAAAACGGCATCAAGGTGCTGCGCAATCGGCTGTTCGCCCTGCTGAACGACGAGATGATGGCGGAGAAGGCGGCCGGTGAGCGCAAGCTGCGCGAAGCGGTGGCGGCAAATCCGGAGTACGAGGCCGAGTACGGCAAGGCCTGGGAGCTCATCGCCGACGCCGTCGCGGCGCATCGCAACATGTACGAGGAGCATCTGTTCATCGAGAATGCCGCCGGGCTGATGGGTGACCTGTTCGGCTATGCGAAGACCATCGTCCGCGGCACGGTCGAGCGCGACAAGCCGAACGAGCAGCGGATCCGGGCTTACACGGATGCCGCGCTGCCCCAGGTGGAGCAGCGGCTGCTGGCCGAGCGGCCCGTCAGCAAGCCCTACGACGAGCTGCGCCTCACGTTCTCGCTGGAGAAGATGCGTGAATGGCTCGGACCGGACAGCTCCTACGTAAAGACCATCCTCGCCAACGAGTCACCGGACGCGCTGGCTGAATACCTCGTGGAAAACACGCGGCTGGACGAGGCGGAGTACCGGCGCGAACTCTGGGAGGGCGGCATCGAGGCCGTCAGGGCCAGCGACGACCCGATGATCCGGCTCGCTCTCGCCATCGAGCCGGCCGCCCGGGAGCTGCGCGAAGCCTACGAGCAGCGCGTCGAAGCGCCGTTGACACGGGGTCAGGAGATGATCGCGGATGCGCGATTCAGGATCTACGGCACCGCGATCTACCCGGATGCCACGTTCACGCTGCGGGTGAGCTACGGCGCGGTCGAGGGCTGGGAGGAGAAGGGCGAATACGTGGTCCCGTTTACCAAGACACGCCGCCTGTTCGAGCGGGCCACCGGCGAGCGGCCGTTCCGGGTGCCGGAGAGCTGGCGGAAGGCGCGCGAGGCGCTCGATCCCGGGACGCCGTTCAATTTCGTCAGCACCACGGATACCACCGGCGGCAACTCGGGCAGCCCGGTCATCGCGGCGGACGGCGCTCTGGTCGGTGTCGCCTTCGACGGCAACATCCACTCGATCGCGGGTGAGTTCTGGTTCGATCCGGACCTGAACCGGTCCGTCGCCGTCGATACGGCTATCATGCTGGAGGCGCTCGAAAAGGTGTACGGTGCCGGGCACCTGCTCGATGAGCTGGCCGTCGTGGAGTGAGCCGGCGGTCGCTCGCAGCTATTGGGATTGTCGGGCGGGGGCAGTAGACTAGCCGCATTGCCCGCGGCGGGTGTAGTTCAATGGTAGAACATCAGCTTCCCAAGCTGAGAATGAGGGTTCGATTCCCTTCACCCGCTCCAGATTTCAGAAAATGGAGCGTTCCTGCGCGAGGGCCTCACTCCGAACCTGGTGCGTCGCAAGCTCAGAGGCTTGAATAACGCTCGAGGCGAGAAGATGGCGCTCTTGTCGTTCTGTTCAAGCCGGGGCAACCGGGAGCCGGGGAGGCGCTCGAACAGCATGTGGTTGGTAAAGAGGTCCGCAATTACCACGTGCCGGTGATGCGGGGAACTGCCACCTGGATTTTGCGCGCTATCTGACCAGCAGCCCGTCGCTCGCGAGACGCCCGACTATGGACTTCGCCTCGTCGGTGATCAGGGAGTAATCCATCGGGTCGTCGAGATCCTTCTTGACCGTGAGTTTCGACTCGATGGCCCACACCGGCTCTTTCGTTTCGGCCGAATAGACTCGGCTGGCCAGCACTACCGCGCTCTTCGTCGCGATGGTAGGCGGTTCCCGGTATTCGGTCAGTTCGACCGTCCAGACGTTGTAGTAGCGTGTCGCCCCCAGGTTGTAGGTCGCATCGGGGCGCCTCGTCTTCACCTTGCCCTCGGTTTCGACGTCGACCAGCTGCGTGACCAGTACGGCATCCGAACCCAGTTCTTCGACCATCGCCACGAAAGCATCCCGAGTCAGCGGGGTGCGCGTATTCATCCGTGACGTGCTCGCAACGGCGCGGATACCGCGCTCGCCAAGCTCCTTGACTATGGCCCTCTCGAGAATGCGGCGCCGGTCGAATGAGTTGAACAGCGAGACGACCAGCACGTTCGCGTAGGGCGCATCGGCGGATTCGCTCAGGGGCTGGACCGTCGTTACCTGACGCCCGGCACAGGCTGCAAGGAGCATGCACATCGTTGCCACGAGAATCTTCTTCACGTTCCGTACCCTGTGCCGGTAGTGATATGCCCGGCGATGATATTCGAAGAGAGCGGAGTGTGGTCCAAAACCGCCCGGCTTGCCAGTCGGCGGTGAAGATGACGAAAGGCGGTTCGCCAGTGCGGTGGGCAACTGCGGGTTCCGATCGGCACGAACCGCTGGGGTCGGTCATTACCGCTCTTCCCGTTCTCGTTTGTCTCCCGGCCTTCCCCGGGACGATACCCGCGGCGCGTCTCAGTTATCGGAAGCAAATACCGCCAGCGGCTCTCCGCCGGCGTCCCTGAGCACCAGCCGAGCCCCGGCGAGTTCGTAGCCCGTCACCCTCTCCAGCACGGCGCTGAAGCGCTGTTCGAGGTCCATGCCTTCCGCACAGGCCATGCGTGTCATCGCCAGCTGCGCGAAGTCGAGCGCCGCGCCGTCGGCGCGGTACCCACCGGTCAGTCGATTGCAGCCCGCGAAGCCGTGGACCCGGTCGGCCTCGAAGTGGAGGTTGGGCCGCCTGCCATCCGAGAGCGGCGCTACCTCCTCGCCTTCGAGACGCATCAGCATCCAGTCCCTGCCCGTCAGGGCGGGAGAGGCCTCGACGGTGTCCGCGGATGCGCCGTCCACCTTGCGCAACCGCAGTTCGTGCTCCTCGGTGGCGAACGCGGGATGGTGGCTATCCGTCGTGAACAGGAGTTCGTCGCCCCGCTTGATGGTTGCGCGGAGGGCGTAGCTCATCCGTCCGTCGATATCGGCCGGGTCGTAGGTCAGTTCGAAGGGATAGGGCGGTGCGCCCTCGGCGGCGAAGCGGGTCGACGAGATCACCACGGCCGGCGCATCGGCCCGGGAGACGTCCTGCAACTCCACGGTTACTTCCGCCCCGGGCGGCAGGGCGATGCGCTCGAGGTAGATGACCTGACCGCTTATCGTGCTCATGCTGTCTCCTTCGGGCGGGCCTTCCGCGCATCCCGCGGCGAAAAGGCACGCCGCAATGGCTATCCAGTACTTTCCGGCCATGGTCCACTCCTACTCGCTCGGCGGGTAATGCCTCATCCGATTATGCCCGACACCCGGTCCCGGGTGACCGCGTTCTGATCAGCCCTTCGACCATTTCTCCCTGAGTGCATCCGCATCTTCCGTGCGTGCGAGCGCCACAATCTTGTCGCCCTTTTCCAGAGCGATGTCGGGTTTCGCGAAGATCAGTTCGTCCTCCCGATAGAGGCAGACGATGCGGCTGTCGCCGGGCATGTCGATGTCCTGGACGCGTCCCTCGTGATCCTCGCCCAGAACGAAGGAGACGAGCCGGGCGTCCGAACCCAGTGCCGCCGACAGCTCCAGCGGGTTCCGCCCCTCCATCATGTCCGCGAGATGCCGGGCCACGGTGACTTCCGGCACGATGGTGTCCACCAGCCCGAGTTCGAGGCACACGTGCTCGAATTCCTCGTTCTCGATACGCGTGATGACCCGACTGAACCCCAGGGAGCGGCCGACGAGGCTCGCGATGATATTGGTCTGGTCGTTGGTGGTGAGGCAGAACAGGAAATCGGTGTTCTCCGGGTCGGTTTCCTTCAGGATGGCCGGGCGGCTGCCGTCGCCGTGCAGCACGCCGCAGTCGAGCTCATCAAGGGACTCGATCACCTCCCTGTCGTGCTCGACGATCACCACCTCGTGGTTGCGGTCGAGTAATACCCGGACGGCGGCCAGCGTCGCCGGGCTCGCTCCTACGAATACGGCTCTCATTGTGTCGCGTACCTCCTGCCTATCCAGGTGTGCGGGGCGAGCACCACCAGGATGGCTATGAACTCCAGGCGCCCGGCCAGCATGTCGAAGGCGAGCACCGCCTTCAGCAGGCCGGGCAGGTCGCTGGAGGTTATGCCGGTGCTGAGACCCACCGTGCCCGTGGCCGAGACCACCTCGAACAGGGCGTCCAGCGGCGCGTGGCCGTACAGCAGGAACGGTACGACCGAGGCGACCACCACGATCAGGAACATCGTCGGCACCGCCAGGATGTGCAGGACCTCGCTGGGCGCGAGCCGCCGGCCGCCCAGACGCGGTTCCACAACGGCGTGGGGAGGCAGCGCCATGCGCTGGATCAGCAGCTGGATCACGCGCAGCACCACGAGCAGCCGCAGCAGCTTGATGCCGCCGGCGGTGGAACCCACGCTGCCGCCCAGAGCCATGCTGACGATCGATGTCCACTTGGCCGCATCCGGCAGCGTGGCCGGATCCACCGGCGTGAAACCGGAGGTGGTCTGCGCCGAGACGCCCAGCAGGAAGCCCTGCCGCGCCGCAGTGCCGGCATCCAGCCCGCTGGCGGCGAGGATCAGGCTCAGCGCCACGCCGACCGCGAGCGCCGCCAGCACCAGCGCGCGGAGTTCGGCATCGGCGAGCACGCCGCGCCATTCGCCACGGGCGGCGCGCAGATACAGCGGCAGGCTGACGGCGGCGAGGAGGGTGATCAGGCTCAGCACCCAGGCCGACCAGCGGCCGTCGAAGCCGGCCAGGCTCCCGTCCAGGGAAGAGAATCCGCCGGTCGATACGCCGGACAGCACGTGCACCAGCGCGGTGTACGGGCGGCCCTCCGCGGCCCAGAGGACGAGCCAGGCCGCCACGGTCATGAGGGCATAGAGCACCAGCAGGCGGCGGGCATGCCAGATCATGGACGGTATGTCGGATTCACGTGCGCCGGTCGGCTCCAGCAGCCGGCGCGCCGCGATGCCCCGCGGTACCAGCATCACCACGCACAGCGCGGCGAAGCCGAGACCGCCGTACCACTGCATCCAGGACCGGGTCAGCAGCAGGACCGGGGATTGTCCGGCCGGCTCGGGGATCACGGAGAGGCCCGTGGTCGTCACCGCCGAGACCGCCTCGAACCAGGCATCCGCCGGCGTCAGACCGTAGGTGGTGAACGGCCAGATCATCACGGCCGGAGTCAGGATGAAGGCACCGGCCACCAGCACCAGCGCCTCGTTCGGCTGGATCTCGGCGGGCGCCCGGATGCGGTGGCAGAGGAATCCGGCGGCGCCGAGGGCAAGGGCCGTGATGCCGAGGGTGGCGGCGGTGCGGTGCTCCGCTCCGGCGAGGGCCGCTGCGGCCGGGATCGTGGTGAGCAGGGCGATAGTGACGGCGAGCAGGCCGCCATAACGCACCAGCACCCGCGGCCGGACCGCGTGCTGGAGCGTCCTCAGCCTGTTCCGGTGTACCATGGTGTCCGGCGAGCCAGTTCTCTGCACCCCGACTCTGGCACGGGCGGCGCCACCCGGGAATCAGGGAAACTACCCGGCCGCCGCCGGGTTGTGTGTTTGCCGTTGCAGCCGGGATAATCGGTGGCCATGCGATTCGCGCGCTTCCGCATCGACGACACCATTGTCATGGCCGCAGCTGCCGAAGACGGCGCCTGGGTGCCGGTCGGCGACCTCGCGCCCGACGCGCCGGGCGACATGCTCGCCCTGCTCGAGCGCTGGCCGCAGCTGAAGGTGCGCGCGGAGGAG
This sequence comes from Lentisalinibacter orientalis, assembly GCF_040706535.1. Taxonomy (NCBI): domain Bacteria; kingdom Pseudomonadati; phylum Pseudomonadota; class Gammaproteobacteria; order Woeseiales; family Woeseiaceae; genus Lentisalinibacter; species Lentisalinibacter orientalis. The sequence continues at coordinate 475,079 of NZ_JAPDRJ010000001.1, read as the reverse complement.
GCGCTGGCCAGCGGCGAATGGAAGGCGCTGCTGGCGAGCGCCGAGCCGCTGCTGCCGTTCCGCCCGGCCTCGCTGCGGGACTTCATGCTGTCCGAGACCCACGCGGTGGAGGCGGCGCGTGGCTACCTGCGGCGCTTCAAGCCGGGTCTGCTGAAGGTGGTGAACGGCTACGAGAAGCTCAGCGGCAGGACCTTCCCGGCGCTGAAGCCGAAGCCGCTCTGGTACCGCCAGCCGGTCTACTACCTGACCAATCACCTGAACGTGGTCACCGACGGCGCCACCGTCGACTGGCCGGACTACACCGACGCGCTGGACTACGAGCTGGAACTGGCCTTCGTCATCACGAAGCCGCTGCTGAACGCGACGCGGGAAGAGGCGGAAGCGGCCATCGGCGGCTTCCTGATCCTGAACGACTTCAGCGCGAGGGACGTGCAGCTCGACGAGATGAAGAGCGGCTTCGGGCCACAGAAGTGCAAGCACTTCGTGAACGCACTTTCGGCGAGTGTGGCCACCGCAGACGACATCCTGCCTCGCATCGACACCGTGAAGGGGGAGGTTCGGATCAACGGCGAGCGCATCGTCGAGAGCCGCAACTCGGATCTGCAGCACGGCGTCGCCGATATCCTGATGCACGTATCCTGCGCCGAGCGGCTGCACCCGGGCGAGGTCTTCGGGCTCGGCACCATGCCCGGCGGCTGCGCCATGGAGAACGGCCGCTGGCTCGTCCCCGGCGACGAGATCGAACTCGCCATCGAGGGTATCGGCACGCTGGCGAACCGGGTGGGTGCCCGGGGCGGCTGATCAGTCCCCGGCGTGGCTCACCGGCTCGCGCTCGGTCAGCCCCAGCAGCTTCAGCGCGAAGGCATACTCGTGGGCCCGCTCCTCCAGCTTCTCGAAGCGGGCGGCGGAGCCCCGGTGGCCGGCCTCCATGTTCATGCGCAGGAAGAACGGCCCGCCCTTCGCCTCGTCACGGAGGCGCGCCACCCACTTGGCCGGCTCCCAGTAGGTGACCCGATAATCGGCGATGCCGCCAGTCGCCAGCACGGGCGGATACGGGACGTCGTCGCGGATGTTGTCGTAGGGCGAGTAGGCGGCGATGGTCTCGTACGCCTCCTGCTCGGCGACCGGGTTGCCCCATTCCGACCACTCCGGCGGCGTCAGGGGCAGCGTCTCGTCCGAGATGGTGTTCAGCACGTCCACGAAGGGCACCGCGGCCAGGACGCCGCCGAACAGGTCCGGGCGCAGATTCAGCGCAGCGCCCACCAGCAGGCCGCCGGCGGAACCGCCGTAGATGACGGTCTCGTTCCTGCGGCCGTAGCCGCGCTCCTGCAGCGCTTCGGCCACGTCGACGAAATCCGTGAACGTATTCATCTTCCTGCCGAGCTTGCCGTCCAGGTACCACTGGCGGCCCTTGGCCGCGCCGCCCCGGATGTGAGCGATGGCATAGACGATGCCGCGGTCCACCAGCGACAGCGTGCTGGTGGAGAAGTTCGCCGGCATGGTCAGGCCGTAGCTGCCGTAGCCGTACAGCACCAGCGGCGCGCTGCCGTCGATGGGCGTGTTCGCCAGGCGGAGGATGGTGACGGGGACCTCGGCGCCGTCCCTCGCCTCGACGAAGATGCGCTCCACCGCGTAGAGCTCCGGGCGATGGCCGCTCGGCACCTCCTGGGTCTTCCTGAGCGTGCGCTCCCGGGTGAACATGTCGAAGTCCCAGACCTGTTCCGGGGTGGCGGGGGATTCGTAACTGAAGCGCACGATCTTCGCGTCGAACTCGTAGCCCTCTTCCAGGCCGAGGGAATAGGCCGCCTCGTCGAAATCGACGGGATAGCTCACCTCGCCCTCGTAGTCCGTGATCACGATGCGGGGCAGGGCGTTCTCCCGCTCCAGGCGCACCAGCCGGTCCGCGAAGGCGACGAAGTCCACCAGGTAGGTGCCGGGTCGATGGGGCAGCCAGTCCTCCCAGTTGTCGCGGCCCGGGTCGGCCACGGGCGCGCGGACGATCTTGAAGTCCACTGCGTCGCCGGCGTTGGTGTGCAGATAGAAATGGTCGCCGTGATGTTCCGGGTCGTAGATCTCGTCGTCGCGGCGGGGCGCGATCAGCACGGGCTCTGCGCCCGGCGGCGCATCGGCGGGCAGGAATCTCGCCTCGCTGGAGGTCACCTTCGACGAGGTGATGAAGATGTACTCGCCGCTCAGGCTCTTCGAGACGTCGAGGAAGAAACTGTCGTCCGGCTCCTCGTACACCAGCCTGTCTTCGGCCGGGTCGGTGCCGAGAATGTGGTGCTTGACCCGCTTCGGGCGCTGGTGGTCGTCCCGCTCGATGTAGTAGAACGAGCGCGAATCCGCCGCCCACACCGCGCCGCCATCGGTGGAGGTGATGGTCTCGTCGAACTCCTTGCCGGTGTCGATGTTGCGCACGCGGATGTCGTAGTACTCCGAGCCGGTGCGGTCCGTGCTGTAGGCAATCCACCGGTGATCCGGGCTGTGCTCCACGCTGCCGATGTCGAAGAAGTCCTCACCCTCGCCTTCCCGGTCGCCGTCGTAGAGCACCGTCTCCTCGCCGCCTTCCCGGGGCGTGCGCACGAACACCGGGTACTGCCCGCCGTCCCGGAAACGCACGGAATACGCCCACGGGCCGTCGGGCAGCGGCACGGAGCTGTCGTCTTCCTTGATGCGGCCGCGCATCTCCGCCACGAGGGTCTCGCGCAGCCCGGCCAGATCCGCGGTGGCGTCCTCGTAGTGGCGGTTCTCCGCCTCCAGGTGGCTGCGGATATCGGCACTCAGCTTCGAGGGATCGCGCAGCACCTCCTGCCAGTTGGCATCCCGGAGCCAGGCGTAGGCGTCGGTGCGGGTGATGCCGTGCTGCTCGATGGTCGCCGGGCGCTTTTCGGCGGCCGGCGGCGGGCTGTCGGGGCTGATGCGGAAAGCGGGTCGGGTGGAAGTCATGGCGCTCCGGGGTTCATCGTTGTCGTGGCGGGCGTCGGTCTCATGCGCGTCATTGTCGCAGCCGGCTGCCAGCATGGTGAACAGGAAGGCAACCAGGGCGGAATTCGGGCGGACCATGGGTTGGCGGGCTCGCGGTTCACGAGGCGGGAGATTCTAACCGATTCCCTTCTATTGTGGCCGCCCTGCGGGGGTATCCATCTTGCTCCCGACAAGAGGTCGCGGCGATGGATACCCCCGCATGACGGCCGCCTCGTGGCGGCGTGAAGGCGCTGCCAGTCAGCAACGCCTGCTGACTGGTGCCAGGCTTATCGGCTACGGGCCCGCCAGCGGGTGGGTAAGGGTTGCGGGGTCGTCCGGGCCGACTGGAGCCATGACGGCGGGAAGGAGGCCCGGCCGAAGCTAAGGAGGACAGGACGTCCGACTGAGCGTCCCCGCGACCCTTACCCACCCGATGGCGGGCCTACGCCGACAGAAAGGGGGAATCGGGCCTGAAGGCCCTCCTACCTTGATTCTTGAACGGCGTCACAGACACGGCGCGGGCATCCGGCCAATCTCCGTCGTTATGTTCAGCCGGGCCGCGGCCCGCATCGAGGAGGCGGGGATATGGAATCCCAGAAAGGTCTGACCGCACTGGAATTGCTGATCGTGGTCGCGATCATCGCGATGCTCGCCGCGGTGGCGGTGCCGCGTTTCTCGCTGCTGGACCGGGAGGCCCGGGAGCAGGCCGTGGTCTCGCTCGCCGACGGCGTGAGGAGTTCGGCCGAGATCACCCACCGGGTGTGGTCGGCCGCGGGCCGGCCCGAGACGCTGACGTTCCAGGGCGAGGAGCTGCGCTTCGTGCATGGTTATCCGGCCGAGCAGGCGATCGCCCATGCCGTGATCGGGCCCGGCGGCTTCCGCCAGAACAACGGCGTGTGGGTACACGAGGATGCGCGCTCGGCGCTGGACTGCGGGGTGGTCTATCTGCCGCCGACGGCGGACGGCGTGCCGGCGACGGTGAACGCCTACACGGCAGGCTGCTGACTCCGGGAAGTCTCCTGCCGGGAAGACCCTAGACGCGTCGTGCGGCGACGGTCTCGTCGCGCAGGAACATCGACGCCTTCTCGGGGTGCATCGGGCGGCTGAACAGGAAGCCCTGTACCAGGTCGCAGTTGCACTCGCGCAGGAAGTCCAGCTGCTCGGCGGTCTCCACGCCTTCCGCCGCCACCTCGATATCCAGCCCGCGGGCCATGGCGATGGCGGCGCGCACCAGGCGCTGGTGATCCTCGTTCTCCTGCAGGTCCGCGATCAGGCTGCGGTCGATCACGAAGGTATCCACCACGCCGCTGTCCAGCGAGCGGAACGAGATGTCCTGGGTGCCGAAGCGGTCCAGGGATATGCGCACGCCGAGCGCGTTCAGCTCGGCCATGATGTGCGCGGGCATGCGCCGGCCGTGGTTCATGCCCGTGGCCATGATCTCCAGTTCCAGACAGCCCGGATCCAGGTTGGTGTCCTTCAGTGCCTTCGCCACGGATTCGACGATGCGCCCCCGCGCGAGCTGTGCCGGCGAGAGATTCACCGCCACCGTGAGGTCCGGCAGATCGAACTGGGTCTGCCAAGCCTTCAGCTGCGCGGCGGCGTTGGCGACGATCCATTCGCCCACCGAGTGGATGAGCCCGCTGGACTCGAGGATGGGCAGGAAGCGCTCGGGCGCCAGCAGGCCGAAGCGGGGATGCTGCCAGCGCAGCAGCGCCTCGAAGCCGATGAGCCGGCCGTTGCGCACGTCGATGCGCGGCTGGTAGTGCAGCAGCAGCTCCCGGCGCACCAGGGCGTGGCGCAGCCCCACCTCCAGCTCTTCCCGCTCCGCGATCTTGTGGTTCAGCGCCGCGGAGTGGAACTGGAAGCGTCCGCCGCCGTGGCTCTTCGCCTGGCTGGTGGCCAGCGCGGCCGCCTTCACCAGATCGGCGGCGTTGTTGCCCGCCTCCGGATACAGGGCGATGCCGATGCTGGGGGTCAGATAGACCTCGTTGCCGCCGACGAAGTACTGCTCCTCCAGCGCCAGCACGAGCTTCTGCCCCACCGTGGCGGCGTCCTGGGGCGACTCCACGTCCTCGATACAGATCACGAACTGGTCGGCGTTCCAGCGTCCCACGAGGTCGCTCACCCTCAGTTCCCGCACCAGCCTCAGGGCCACCTCCTGCAGCAGGCGGTCGCCGGTGTCGTGACCCAGAGTGTCGTTGACCGAGCGGAAGCGGTCGAGGTCGATGAACAGGATGCCGAGTTCCCGCTTGTGCCGGGAGGCGCGGCTGATGGCGCGGCCGAGCTGCTCGGTGAACAGGCCGCGGCCGGCCAGTTCGGTGAGCGGGTCGTACAGCGACGTGCGTTCCTGGTGCCTGGCGCGTTGCCGGCGGTCGGTCACGTCGCGGAAGGACACCACCGCCCCCACACGCCGGCCGGCGGCATCCGTGAGGGCGCGCCCGCTGAGGCTCAGCAGCATCGGCGGCTGGCCCTCGGTCTCGTACAGGGCCTCCATGTCGCTGAACTTCTCGCCGGCGAGCGCCCGCGGCAGCGGCCGGGCCTCCACCGGCAGCGGCGTCTCCAAGCCGGGCGCACTGGCGCAGAACTGCCGGTGCCAGGCGAGGGTCGGCCGTTCCCGCGGCCCCAGGCCGAGCATGCTGCGGCCCGCGGGATTGATGGAGATAACCACGCCGTGCTCGTCGACCACGATCACGCCGTCGTTGATGCCGTGCAGGATGGTGCGCATCGCGTCTTCCGGCCGCTGCATGCGGCGCACGAACTGGTGTCGGTCGAGCGCATAGTGCAGGGCCTCGATGAGCGTACCCGGGGTAATCTCGTCCAGGCACAGATAGTCCTGGGCGCCGTGCTGCACGGCCGCCATGCCCCGGTGCTCGTTCACCCGGGCGGTCACGGCGATGACCGGCAGGCCCGGCAGCTCCGCCATCGCCGCCGCCGGGCGCAGGCGCTGGCGGCCGGCCTCGGTGAGGCCGACGTCGAGCACTACGATGTCCGGATTGATGCGAGCGACCTCGTCCCGGATGCCGGCCGGGTCGCTGGCCTGATGGATGCCGTCGATGGCATCCAGCTGGCGCAGCATCTGGAGGATGTTGCCGCCGGGGAGGGAGTAGTCGCCGATGTAGAGTACGCGGAGCTGACGAGCGAGGGGCTCCGGGGTGTCGCCCGACCTGTGGGCTTCGCTCATGCTCCCTCCCTGTGCGCGGGTGCTTTCGGGTTATCGTTAATGACCACCGGCATCGCAGGATCATAGCAAAAGAGCCGCCGGGTGCCGATGGCCGCGATCTTTTTCCCGCCGGTTTCAAACCCGAGGTCACCGGCCTGCATCGAAGGATCAAACGACGGATGAAAGGAGCCATGGAGATTGATCGGGCGATTGACCGCGCCAGCCACAGATTGCCCGGCTACCCGAGCGCCGGCGGAAGAGCCGCCCGTGGCCGCTGAATCGGTCGACGTGGCCGATCTGGCCGTCCGCCGCGCGCGCAAGGGCGACCGCCGGGCCTTCGAGCAGCTCTATCGCGCCCACGTCGGGCAGGTCTACGGCCTGTGCCTGCGCATGACGGGTCGGCCGGCCGAGGCAGAGGACTGCGCGCAGGACGCGTTCATCCAGGCCTGGCGCAAGCTCGGCCAGTTCCGCGGCGACGCGGCGTTCGGCACCTGGCTGCACCGCATTACGGTGAACGCGGTACTCGCCAGACGACGCAGGATGAGGCCGGAGGACCCGCTGGACGACGGTGCGGAGCTCGGTGCAGCCGCCGAGAGTCCGGCCGACCAGCGGGACCTGGAGGCCGCCGTGGCGACACTGCCGGAGGGAGCGCGCCACGTCTTCGTGCTGCTGGCCGTGTACGGCTACACCCATGAGGAGGCGGGCGAGATGCTGGGCATCGCCAGCGGCACCTGCAAGGCACAACTGCACCGGGCGCGCCGGCTGCTCGCCGAGCGGCTGAGCGCCGGCCCGACGCCTACAGAGGATCAGACCAGTGACTGAAGAACAGCGAAGACGGGAAGAGATCGAGGCGGAGCTGGATCGTCGCATCGCCGCGCTGCCTGAGGCGGTGGAGCCCGGGCGCGACCTGTGGCCCGGCATCGAGGCCCGGCTGGAAGAGGCGGACGCGCGTCCGGGCCCGCGCCGCTGGTGGTGGGGTGCCGTGGCCGCGGCGGTCGGCACGGCGGCATTGCTGCCCCTGCTGCTCGTCCGTGACGGGCCGGTGGGCGAAGACCCGGTGCCGATGGCGACCGTCCCGGCCGAATCGCGGGCGACGACAAACCGGGGCCTGGATACCGCCGGGCAGAAATTCAGGCTGCGCAACGCCGCCGTCACCTCGGTGGAGCCGGGCCCCGAGTACCGCGCGGCCCGGGCGGAACTCCTGAGCCTGCTCGAGGCGCGCCTCGAGCAGCTCGCGCCGGAAGATCGCGAGATCGTGGTGCGCAACATCGAGACCATCAGGAGCGCCCTGGAAGAGATCGACACCGCCCTGCAGGACAACCCGGATGACCCCCTGCTGCAGGAACTGATGCTGCAGACCTATCAGAGAGAACTGGATGTGATGGCACGGGTGAACGGCCTTGCCGGCCCGGCCAGGAGGAGGACCGACCTATGAATGCGCAGACCATGAACGCGAAGACACTGACACTGTTGCTGCTGGCCGCGCTGCCGCTGGCGGCCCAGGCCGACCGGCAGTACGAACGCACCGTGGCGCCGGACGGCGCGAAGGAAGTGCGCATCAGCAATACGGCCGGCTCCATCGACGTGGAGGGCTCGGACCGCCAGGACATCCGCATTACCGGCGTCCTGGAGGACGACGTGGAGGAAGTGCTGATCGAGCGGCAGGGCAGCGCGATCGCCATCGAGGTGAAGGTGCAGGACAGGCTCCGCTCGTATCACCGGGCCTCGGCCGAGCTGCGCATCGAAATGCCGGCGGCCATGGGCCTGAGCGTCGTGGGCACCAGCGCGGACATCGAGGCGGAGGGCGTGCGCGGCGAGCAGCGGCTGAAGAGCGTCAGCGGTGACGTGCGTACCGAGGTCTGGGGCGAGCCGGTGACCGCGGAGACCGTCAGCGGCGACGTCCGCGTGGAAGGTCACGGCGAGGTGTCCCGCGCGAGGCTGGCGGCCGTCAGCGGCGACCTGGTGGTGGAGGCGCTGGCCGGCGAACTCGACGCCCAGTCGGTGAGCGGCGACGTGATCGTGAGCGACAGCCGGGTGAGCCGTGCCCGCTTCGAGACCACCTCCGGCGACGTGATCGCCACGGTGAGTCTGGAGCGCGACGGCAGCTTCGAGGCGGAGAGCGTCAGCGGCGACATCGAGCTGGACGTCGCGGGCGAGCCCGACGCCGAGATCGACGTGACCAGCTTCAGCGGCAGCATCGACAACTGCTTCGGCCCGAAGCCCGAGCGCCAGAGTCGCTACGCCCCGGGCTCCGAGCTGCGCTTCACCGCCGGCGAGGGCCGCGGCGAGATCCGCCTCCAGACCCTCAGCGGCGACATAGACCTCTGCAAAATGTAGGAGGGGCTTTAGCCCCGATCCCTTTCCCCGATCCCTTTTCCCGACCCCCCTTCACCAAATCCCCGACCCGCCTCTGCCTGCCGGGTCGGGGGTTTGCTAATCTAGACGTCTCACCCGCGCTGCGAAGGATCTGCAATGGGGCGCTTCCTGAAATTCCTCCTCATCGGCATTGCCGCCGTCGTCGGCCTGCTCGTCGTGGTCGTGCTGGCGGTGGCGCTGCTGTTCGACCCGAACGACTACAAGGACGAGATCGCGGCGCAGGTGGAAGCCGCCACCGGGCGCTCGCTGACCCTGGAGGGCGACCTCGAGCTCGGCCTGTTCCCCTGGCTGAGCGTCGATACCGGGCGCATCGTGCTCGGCAACGCCGAGGGATTCGGCCCCGAGCCCTTCGCCGAACTGGACGGGGCCAGCGTCGCCATCCGCCTGTGGCCGCTCATCACCGGCAACATCGAGGCCGGGCGGGTCTCCGTGGACGGGCTCGTGCTCAATCTGCGCATCGCCGGCGACGGCACCAGCAACTGGGACGACCTGGCTGCCGCGGGCGAAGAGCCCGCCGAAGCGCCTGCCGCCGAAGGCGAGGGCACGGGCCTCGGCGAGCTGCGGGTCGCCGGCATCAGCCTCACCGATGCGACCGTCGACTGGCAGGACGAGGCGGCCGGGGTCCACTACCGGGTCACCGATCTCGGACTGAACACCGGCGCCATCGAGCCCGGCCTGCCCTTCGACGTCGACGGCGGCTTCGTGCTGGCCACCCTGCTCGACGACTCGGGCAAGGGTTCGGGCAACGGTTCGGGCGAGGGCCCGGGCGGCGAGTTCGAACTGGCCACCGTCGTCACCGCGGACCTGGATAGCGGGCGCATCGTGCTGGACGGTCTGCTGCTGAGTGGCCGCCTCGACCCCGGCGCCGAACTCGAGCCCTTCGATTTCGGCGTATCCGCACGGCGCCTGGCCTACGCGACGGAGCAGCAGGCGCTGGAACTCGACGACGGCGCGCTGGAGGTGGCCTCCCTGCGCATCGAGGCCGGGCTCACCGGCACCGTCGGCGACACGCTGCAGCTCTCGGGCCGCATCGAGGCGCCCCGCTTCTCGCCGAAAGACCTGGCCGAGACCCTGGGCACGCCGCTGCCGCCCACCGCCGACCCGGCCGTGCTGCAGCTGGTCTCCTTCGCCGCCGACGTCGCCCTCACGGACGACAGCGTGGCCCTCTCCGCCATGACCGCCCGGCTCGACGACACCGAACTGAAGGGCAGCTTCTCGATGCGCGGCTTCGAGGCGCCCGCCTATCGCTTCGCCCTGGAGGGTGACCGCATAGACCTGGACCGCTACCTGGCGCCGCCGGCCGCCGACGCGCCGGCCGAGGCCGACACCGCGGCGCTGGATGCCACCGAGATCCCGGTGGACGTCATCCGCTCGCTGGATGCCGAGGGCACCCTGAAATTCGCGGAGGTGGTGCTGGGCGGCCTCAGCTTCCGCACGATCGAGCTCGGCGTCAACGCCGGGGACGGCCGGGTGCGGCTGCATCCCATCGCCGCCCGCGTGCTTGAGGGCGGCTATAACGGCGACGTCCGCATCGACGCGAGCGGCAACAAGCCCCGCCTGTCGGTGGACGAGCGGGTGGAAGGCGTGCAGCTCGCCGCCCTCGGCCGCGAACTCTACGAGACGGACAAGCTGAGCGGCAGCCTGCAGGGCCGGTTCACGCTGGCCGGCAGCGGCGCCAACGTGGCCGAGATCCGCCAGGACCTCGGAGGCAATGTCGGCTTCGAACTCAGCGACGGCGCGTTCGAGGGCACGGACCTCTGGTACCAGATCCGCCGGGCGCGGGCCGTATTCCGGCGCGAGGCGCCGCCGCAGCCGCCCGCGGAGCCCCGCACGCCCTTCTCCGCCATCCGCGGCACCGGCAAGGTGGCGGACGGCGTGCTCACGAACGACGACCTGTTCGCCGAGCTGCCGTTCCTGCGCGTCACCGGCGCGGGCACGGTGGACCTGGCCGCCGCCAGCCTGGACTACGGTGTGCGCGCACGGGTCCTCGAGCGCCCCGACTTCATCGAGGGAGCTAGCGAGGAGGAACTGGCGGAATACACCGAGGCGGTCATCCCGATCCGCATCACCGGCAGCCTCGCCGACCCCTCGGTGCGCCCGGACGTCGAGGACATGCTGCGCGAGGAGGTCAAGGGCCGCATCGAGGAAGAGAAGGAGCGCCTGCAGAAGAAGCTGCTGGAGCGCCTCGGCATCGAGTCGGAAGAAGAGGCGGCGCCCGCTGACGGCGAGAACCTGGCGCCGGAAGATGAGCAGCCCGCCGAAGAGGAAGAGTCGGTGGAGGACCAGCTCAAGAAGAAACTGAAAGACCTGCTCGGTGAGCGCTGAGGACCGACGCCCGGCGGCCCTCGCCATTCTCCTTCTGGCAGCATCGGTCGTGCTGGCCGCCGCGCCCGCCGGCGGCGCTGATCTGCTGGACGTGAGCGTGGAGAAGGAAGGCGAGCGTTACACCATGGCCTCGCGCACCTACTTTGAGGCGCCGCCCGAGGCCGTGTTCCGGGTGCTGGCCGACTACGACCGCTTCGAGCGCATCTCCAGCATCTTCGAAGACGTTCGCTTCATCGCTCCCGCCAGCGACGGCACGCCGCGAGCCTACACGCTGATGAAAGGTTGCGTGCTGTTCTTCTGCAAGACCATCGAGCGCATCGAGGAGCTGCACTTCACGCCCCACAGCCGCATCGTCGCGGAGGTGGAGCCCGAGCACAGCGACTTCGCCTACGGCCGCACCGAGTGGCGGTTCATCCCGTCCGGCTCCGGCACCGAGGTGCACTACCGCATGGAGATGCAGCCCGGCTTCTGGGTGCCGCCGCTGATCGGGCCGTACATCATGAAGCGCTCCTTCCGCAGTGACGCCGTCGAGGCGCTGAATCGCATCGAAGCCCTGGCCCTCTCCCCGGACGAAGGTCGGGAGCCGCCGTCGTGACGCCCTTCGCCGAGAGGCTGCTCCACTGGTACGACCGCCACGGCCGCCACGATCTGCCCTGGCAGCATGATCCCGTGCCCTACCGTGTCTGGGTCTCGGAGATCATGCTGCAACAGACCCAGGTGAAGACGGTCATCCCGTACTTCGAGCGCTTCATGGAGCGGTTCCCGACGGTGCAGGCGCTCGCGGCCGCTCCGGTCGACGACGTGCTGGCGCTCTGGTCCGGCCTCGGCTACTACGCCCGGGCGCGCAACCTGCACCGCGCCGCGCGGGAGGTCGCGTCCGATCACGGCGGCGAGTTCCCGCGCGAGCCGGAGGCGCTGGAAGCCCTGCCCGGCATCGGCCGCTCCACGGCCGGCGCCATCCTCGCACTCTCCTTCGGCGAGCGCCAGCCGATCCTGGACGGCAACGTCAAGCGCGTGCTGGCCCGCTACCACGCGGTGGATGGCTGGCCGGGACGCACGGCGGTGGCGAAGGAGCTCTGGCAGCTGGCGGAGCGGCACACGCCGTCGCAGCGTGTGGACGACTACACCCAGGCCATCATGGATCTGGGCGCGACGCTCTGTACCCGCAGCCGCCCGGCCTGCGAGCGCTGCCCGCAGGCGGCGGATTGCCGGGCACTGGCGCTGGGCCGGCAGGCGGACTTCCCGGGCCGCAAGCCGGCGCAGGCCTCGCGCCGGCTCCGCACCGCCGAGTTCGCGCTGGCCTGGGACGGCAGCGCGGTGCTGCTGGAGCGCCGCCCCGACGCCGGCATCTGGGGCGGCCTCTGGAGCCTGCCGGAGATCGGCGACGGGGAGACGGCGGAGGATTGGTGCCGGCGGCGGCTGGGGGCGGAACCGCCCGCGGTGGAGCGCTGGGAGACTGTCGAACACAGCTTCACCCATTATGATCTGCACATGCGGCCGGTCCTGATCCGTCTGGACGAACGGCCGGGCGCGGCGCGTGACGTGGACGACGAGCGCTGGGTGGATGTGGCGGGCGACACCGCGGTGGGGCTGCCGGCCCCGGTGCGACGGCTGCTGGACAGGCTCGGCGAGCTCGGCGTCTGAGCCGACGCCGGAGAGAAGTGGAAGGGAAGGATGGACGAACAACTCGAAAGACAACTGGGTCAGCAGCTGGACCTGGTCCAGCAGGTCTACGAACTGGTGGTCAACTTCATGGTGACCTACTCGTTCCGCCTCGTCGGGGCGGTGCTGGTCATCATCGTCGGCATCCTGGTGGCGCGCTGGGTGGGCCGCATCGTGCTGCGCGCGCAGGAGCGCCACGACGTCGACGTCACGCTGCGCCAGTTCATCGCGAGCACGGTGCGCATCACGGTCATCGCGCTGTTCGCGATCATCGCCATGAACCAGCTCGGCGTGAGCATCACACCGCTGATTGCCGCCATCGGCGGCCTGGCCGTCGGCGTCAGCTTCGCGCTGCAGGGGCCGGTGGCCAACTACGGCGCCGGGCTGGTGATCATCCTGACGCGCATGTACAGAGTGGGCGACACCGTGACCATCCAGGGCTGCTCCGGCCTGGTGGAGGACATCTCGCTGGCCACCACCGTGCTGCTCACCGAGGACGGCGAGCGCATCGTCATCCCGAACCGGCAGATCACCGGCGAGATCCATACCAACTCCTTCGCCAACCGCGTGGTCGAGGGCCGGGTGGGTATTGCCTACAGCGAGGACCCGGAACGGGCCATCGGCATCATCGCGGATGCGCTGGCCGGCGTGGGCGGCGTCTCGAGCGAGGTTTCACCGCAGATCGGCATCGCGGGCTTCGGCGACTCCTCCATCGATCTCGACTACCGCTACTGGGCGCCCACCAACCGCTATTTCGGGGTGATGCACGAGGCCAACATGGCCGTGTATCAGGCCCTGAAGCGTGAGGGCGTGTCCATTCCGTTCCCGCAGCGCGAGGTGCGGCTGCTCGGCGAGGCCGCATCAGCCGGCTGAGATACGCCCGGCGCAAGCCAGGCGAGCTCCATCGTACGCCGGCCTTGCTTTTGGGTCCGCGTCCGGCGCTCTGGTATAAAGCGTCCATCTTTCCGGAACCCATCGAACGAGGCATCCAATGAGCCGTACGGTCAACTGCGTGGTGCTGGGCCAGGAGGCGGAGGGGCTGGACTACGCTCCCTACCCCGGCGAGCTCGGCAAACGCATCTACGAGAACGTCTCCAAGCAGGCCTGGCAGCGCTGGCTCGCCCACCAGACCATGCTGATCAACGAATACCGCCTGACCCCCATCGAGCCGAAGGCGCGGGAGTTCCTGGAGAAGGAGATGGAGAAGTTCTTCTTCGGGGAGGGGTCGCAGGCGCCGGAGGGCTTTGTTCCCAAGGACTGACCGCTCTCCTTCTCTTCTGGCCGCCCTGCGGGGGTATCCATCTTGCTCCCGACAAAAGGTCGCGGCGATGGATACCCCCGCATGACGGCCGTGCTCGCGGTGGCGTGAAGGAGCTGCCAGTCAGAGACGCTGACTGACGCGCGCCAGACCGCACGGCTACGGACCCTTCCGCGGCTGGGGCGGGCTGCGGGGGTTGTCCGGGCCGACTGGAGCCGATAGACAGTGCTAGGAGCGGCTTCAGCCGCGATCCATCGGGCCTAAAGGCCCTCCCACGTGAGCGTCCCCCGTAGTCCGCCCCAGTCGATGGCGGGCCTACGCCGAGAGAAGGATGCCGCCTCCAGAAGAGCGCATCGGGCCTGAAGGCCCTCCTACAAGATCTTCAGACGGCGGTGCAGTACTGGACGCTGAACAGGTCGTCCGCGTCGGTCCAGACTCTGTCCACGCGAAAGCCGGCCAGCTCCGCCATCTGCGCGAAGGTCTCCAGGCGATACTTGTGCGAGCACTCCGACAGGATGTATTCGCCGGCGGCGACGGAGATGGCCGCGTCGCCGATGTGGATGGTCTGGTCGCGCTCGCTGACCAGGTGCATCTCGATGCGGTCCAGCTGCTCGTTGTAGATGGCGCGGTGGCGGAAGGCGGTGAGATCGAAGTCTGCACCGAAGCGCCGGTTGAGATGGGCCAGCATGTTGAGGTTGAAGCGTTCCGTGTAGCCGGCGGCGTCGTTGTAGGCGCGTTCCAGCACCGCCTTGTCCTTCACCAGGTCGACGCCGATCAGCAGCGCGCCGCCGTCCCGGGCCTCCTCGCGCATGACCTTCATGAGCGAGACCGCGGAGTCCGGCCAGAAGTTGCCGATGGTGGAGCCCGGGAAGAACACCAGGTTGCGCTCCGGCATGATCTTCGGCGACGGCAGCTCGAAGGGTTTCGTGAAGTCGGCGGCGACCGGCAGGATCTCCAGGTCCGGGTAGTCGGCGGCCAGGATGTCGGCCGACCTCACCAGGAACTCCTTCGACACGTCCACCGGCACGTAGGCGGCCACGTCGTGCAGGTGGGAGAGCAGGATGCGGATCTTGATGCTGGCGCCGGAGCCGAACTCGATCACCGAGGGGCGCGGGCCGACCACGTCCGCGATCTCCCCGATGTTCTCCCGCATGATCCCGATCTCGGTCTGCGTGGGGTAGTACTCCGGCTGCTCGCAGATGGCGTCGAACAGCTCCGAGCCGCGCTCGTCGTAGAAGTATTTGGGCGAGATCAGCTTCTGCGGGCGCGCGAGCCCCTCGATCACTTCCGCCAGTTCCAGGTTCTCGGACAGATCCTGCTCGGTCAGGTCCTCTGCCCGCGCTGCGTCGGTGGCCATAGGCAATCCCTTGTCGTGTTCAGTGAGACTGGCCGACGTCCCTGGCCAGCCGGAAACCGAGAAACTGCCAGCGCGAATAGGGATAGAAGAAGCTGCGGTAGCTGGCGCGGATGTGGTCGCTGGCGGTGGCGCAGGAGCCGCCGCGCACCACCATCTGGTTGCACATGAACTTGCCGTTGTACTCGCCGAGTGAGCCCGCCAGCGGCCGGAAGCCGGGGTAGGCTGTGTACGGCGATGCGGTCCACTCCCACACGTCGCCGAACAGCTGGCGGACGCCGTCGCCGCCGCCGTCCGCCACCGGGTGCCAGTAGCCGGAGTCCATCAGGTTGCCGCGCACCTCGGCGCCCGCGGCGGCGGTCTCCCATTCGGCTTCGGTGGGCAGGCGTGCGCCGGCCCAGCTGGCGAAGGCGTCGGCCTCGTAGAAGCTCACATGGGTGACGGGCGCGTCCGGGTCGATCTCCCGCTCGCCCCCGAGCGTGAACTCGGTCTCGAGGTCTCGGCTCCAGTACAGCGGCCGGTGCCGGCCCTGCTCCTGAACGAAGGCCCAGCCGTCCGACAACCAGAGATCCGGATGCTGGTAGCCGCCGTCCTCGATGAACTCCCGATACTCCCGGTTGGTGACCAGGCGCGAGCCCAGTTCGTGGGGATGCAGCAGCTCCGTGTGGCGCGGCGTCTCGTTGTCGAAGCAGAAGCCCTTGCCGGCGGCGCCGATTTCCTGCGGCCCCTCCGCGCCCCGGACCCAGTGCGTGGGGCCGGCGTCCACCGCGGGCGGCTTCCTGAGCTCGTCGCTCAGCGCCGGCTTCATCGGGTTGCGGGAGAGCACGTGCTTGATGTCGGTGAGGATCAGCTCCTGGTGCTGCTGTTCGTGATGCAGCCCCAGCGTGGCCAGGAATGCGATATCCCCATCCTCGCCCCGCTCGGCGAGCAGGCGGTTCATGGCCTCGTCGACGTGGCGGCGGTAATTCATGATCTCGCGCACCGTCGGGCGCGAGAGCAGGCCGCGCTCCGGGCGGCGGTGCATCTGCCCCACCGTGAAGTAATAGGAGTTGAACAGGTAGTCGTAGGCGTCGTGGAACGGCACGTAATCCGGCACGTGTTCCTGCAGCACGAAGCGCTCGAAGAACCAGCTGGTGTGGGCCAGGTGCCACTTGGTGGGGCTCACGTCCGGCATGGACTGCACCACGAAGTCCTCGGGCGCCAGGGTGTCGCACAGCGACAGGCTCTGAGCGCGGACCCGGGAGTAGTGCAGGGGCAGGGATTCCTGCCCGTAGTCCGGGCGGATGTCGTCCGGTACGGAGGCCATCTGTCGCTCCTCGTGAGACCGTCTTTTAGGGTATGCGGCGCCCCGAAGGGTGTCAAAGAACCGCGTGTTCAGACAGTTTCGCCGGCGCCTGTTACAGCCGTGTGCAACAAATCCGGCCGTTTCAACGCCAGTGCAGCGTCGCCGAGGCGCGGATGGTGCGCGGCTCCAGCGGATGGAAGTGGATATCACCCACCGGCGCGGTCTCGCCGGGCAGCAGGGATTCGTAGAAATAGGCGATGTCGTCGTCGTCGGAGTCGAGCAGGTTGAAGGCGTCGAGCCTCAGTTCCAGCATGCCCCGACGCCAGGCGACGCCGGCGTTGACCAGCAGCGAGTCGTCGCTGCGCACGGAGCCGTCCTCCACCAGCGGGGCGTCGTCCAGATAGCGCACCCGCGCGCTGGCGCTGAAGCCGTTGGCCCAGGCGGCGTTCAGGCCGAGCGTGAAGGTGGACTCCACCGCGCCCGGTATCTCCCGGCCGCCGCCCTGGTCCTGCTTGAACTCGGCGTCGGTGGCCGTCCAGGCTGCATTCACGGCCAGCCAGTCGGTGGCCTGCCAGAAGGCGGCGGCCTCCAAGCCGATGCGCTCCGTGGCGTCATTCGGCTCGGTGGTGCCGGCGTCGCCCACGTAGACCAGCTCCGAGTCGAGTTCCAGCCAGAAGCCGACCAGCGTGGCGTTGAAGCGGGTTCCGCGCTCGTAGCGCAGGCCGAGTTCGCCTCCTTCGGACTGTACCAGCACGTCCACCGGATCCACCGGCTCACCGCTGGCCGGGTCGGTGACGATGGTGGCGCCGCGCACGTCGTTGGAGTGAAAGCCGCGGCCCCAGCTCGCGTAGGCCTCCAGGCCGTCGGAAACCCGCCAGGCGAGGCCGAGCTTCGGGCTCACCAGGGAGTCGTCGCCGGAGCCGCCGTTGTCGGCGCGGAAGGCGTCCACTTCCCAGTCGTAGTAGTCGGCACGCAGGCCGAGGATGCCCCGCAGCGAGCGCGTCAGTTCCACGTCCGCCTCTCCCCAGAGGCCGACGGAGAGTTCTTCCACCGCGTCCTGGCGCACGACGTCCGTGCGCACGCGGGCAGCGGTGCCGTAGAGGCCCACCTCGTCGATGTCGTCGTAGCGAAGATCCGCGCCGTAGCGGAACTCGACCAGCCGGCGGCCCACCTCGATGCCCCTTCCGCCCTCGAGGCTTGCGCCGTAGATCGTCCGGTCGTCGCGCTGCTCGAACTCGTCGCCCTCGACCGGGTCGTCCAGGAAGTAGGTGAAGTTCGAGTAAAGCGTGAAGTCGTAGTCGACGACGTAGGCGCGGGCCTGCCAGGTGCCGAAGTCCAGCAAACCGCTCAGTGCGTAGCGCTCCGTCTGGCCGCCGAGATCCGGGTCGATGAAGCCGAGCCGGTCGATCAGGCCGGACTCGACCGCGCGCAGCGGGATCTGGTCGGTGGCGTCCCACTCGCTGTCGTAGGCCTGCAGGTTCAACTCGGCGCGGGCGCCGCCCACGTCGAAGCCATAGGCGAGATACGCCTTGTACTGCTGCAGGTTCTCCTCCAGCTCCCACGGGCCGTCGTACACGGTGGCGTCGAAGGCCGCCGTGAGCGTGCCGGCGCCCAGCCCACTGCTGCCGGCGGCCAGCGCCCGGCCGTAACCGTGCTCGCCGGTGGTCAGCCCCAGCAGGGTCTCCGGCAGCTCGTCGTAGAAGGTGAACTCCACGCTGCCGGCGGAGGAGAAGTCGCCGGTCTCGGCCGCGTACGGGCCCTTGCGATAACGGGTGGTGGCGACCAGTTCCGGGATCAGGAAATTGAGATCGAGATAGCCCTGACCGTGGCCGTGGGTGGGCATGTTCAGTGGCACGCCCTCTGCGCTCACCGAGAAGTCCGTGCCGTGGTCCAGATTGAAGCCGCGCAGGAAGTACTGGTTGGCCTTGCCGGTACCGGAGTGCTGGGTGGCGACCATGCCCGGCACCGCCTCCACCAGCTCTCCCACCCGCAGCAGAGGAGGCAGCTGGATGTCGTCATAGCCCACCAGCCCTTCGGAGGCGGTGTCGGCGGTGCCGATGAGTTCCCTGGCCCTTCCGTAGACCACGATCTCCTCGAGTGCGGTCTCCGCGACGGCGCCGTGACCCGATGAGGTATCCGGCCAGGCCGTGGGGGTGGCGGCGATGGCCAGTGCGGCGATTGCCGCGGGCAGGGGTGTTCGCATCGGGTCGTCCCTCGAAGGGTTTCACTTGCCGGCCGCGGAGACCGGTTCCTCTCGAGGGAGTATTGGTAGCACGGTCATTCTATTCGTGCTACTCGGAAAACCCGTAGCGACGTTTCGTCGTGACAGGCCGGGCCGGTCAGAAATCGGCGGCGGTCAGCGTCAGGCGCCCGTGGCGTACGCCCTTGGTGGCGATCAGCGCGTCGGCCAGCGAGCGCACCTTCCCCGCCGGGCCGCGAAGGACGATCACCTCCATGCAGTATTCGTGGGTGAGGTGCACGTGCAGGGTGGCGATGACCGCGTGGTGGGCCTCGTGCTGCATGGCAGTGAGCCGGTCGCCGAGCCGGCGCTGGCTGTGGGAGTAGACCAGCGTTACCGTGCCGACCACCTCGGTCTCGTCGTCGGCCGCCAGCTCTTCCCTGGCGATCTCCGCGCGGATCAGATCCCGGAAGGCCTCGGAGCGGCTCGGATAGCCACGCGCCTCGATCAGGCGGTCGAATTCCTCGAGGAGATCGGCCTCGATGGCCACCCCGATACGGCTCAGTTCGGACATCCCGCTAGCCTAAGCCGCGGTCCCGCGCCCGGCAAGCGCCAGCCGGACAACCCTCCCTTGACTACCCGCCCCCGGCCCGTTGTAATACCCCGCTCGCCAAGGCGAGGCATCATGTAGAAGGGCCTTCAGGCCCGACCCCCTCTGCATGCTCCTGCACGGTACGGCCAGGTAGCTCAGTTGGTAGAGCAGCGGATTGAAAATCCGCGTGTCGGTGGTTCGATTCCGCCCCTGGCCACCAGTCTTTTCAACGACTTACGTCGTCTCCGGACATTTCACTATCGGCCTTTGCGTAAATTTTGCGGGACCCTAGCTCACGCTGAGGCGCCGCAATACCACTAACTCCGGCCGGTTACCGTTTCTTTCGCACACACTGTTCGCCGCCTCGATGAGCTTCGAGAGCTCGGCGGCCGAGTAGTGTGTGGTCATTCGTCCGGAGCGGTGACCCAGCAGATCCTGGCGATCCTCGAAGCTCACGCCGGCTGCTCGCAGGCGGCGGCCGAAGGTGTGCTTCAGGTCGTGCACCCTGACCTGCGGCATCCCGGCTTCCCGTCTCGCCCGACACCAGGCGCTGTTCAGCATGCGCCTGACCGGTTCGCCCCGGTAGGTGAACACGTGGGTCTTGTGCCGACCCCGACGCGACTCCACCACGGAGCGGGCGATGTCGTTCAGCACGATCAGCCGTTCGTCACCGTTCTTGACGAATTGCCCCGGTACGATGAATACAAAGGTCTCGAGCGACGGTACGCTGACCTCCCAGTCCCAGCGCAGTCCGCAGATCTCGGCGTCCCGGCAGCCCGTGTTGACGGCGAATAACGCCATCTGCCCGAGATGCGCGGGGAGTTCCGAGAAGAGCGCCTGCTGCTCGTCCCAGCTCAGCGGATAAGGCTGGCGCTTGTTGGTATCCGGCAGCAGCTTGATGCGGGGTGCGCGCTCGATCCAGGTGAGTCCATGCTCGTCCATCCACTCGCTCTCGGCGAGGTTCAGGATGCGCCGCACCACCTTGAGACCGTGATTGATCGTTCCGGGAGCTTTGCCCTCCTTTCTTCTGTGTTCGACCCACGGCTCGAGTGTGCCCCGGTGGATGCGCTGCAGCGGCAGCGCCCCGATCCAGGGCATGAGCTGCTTCAGCAGGCAGATGTCGCGGTCGAGCGAACGCTTGTGCTGATTCTCGCGGACGAACCGGATCGCCGCTTTCTCGAAGCTCCGCTCGGGCCTGACACCGTAGATCCGCGCCTGACGGAGCGACTCCGTCAGTCTGGCGAGGTACCTCTCGGCCTCCGCCAGTTGAGCCGATCCAGTGCTTTGGCAAACTCGCTGCCCCTCGATCCGCTTGTCGATGTGCCAGATGCCCGCTCTCTTGAAGAGGCCGGGCGACTTCTTGCGTCCCATAGTCGTTCTCCTTGCGATCGACCGGGACGCCCGTTGCGGGACTTATAGTCCTCCACCCAGGTATCCAGTTCAAGGCGGTCGAAGGCGATGCCCTGGCGCCCGATGGGGATCTCGGTGAGGCCGGGGCGGACCTCGATGTTGAAGCGGTTTCGGTCCATGCCGAGGTAGGCAGGCGCATCCCGGAAGCGGACCAGGCGGGGCAGTAGCGCGGATATCCTGGCCGGCTTCGTCATCGACCCAGGTAGCTGTTGGTGATGGCAAGGCGGCTGTGGCCCAGTTCGGCAGTCACGGTGGCCCTGGCCTCGTCGTCAATGGCGCGCTGTTCCGGGTTCAGGGTTTGCCGCGCCGGTCCGCCCGCCACCGGCGCCGGCCAGCCGGTGAGGTCCCGGTAACGGCGCTGGGCATAAGCATGGCGGAGCCCGTGGAGTTTTTTCAGCTCTGCCGCCTTGGTCTGGCTCTCATAGCAGCGAAGCTGCTGCACGTAGTTCCGGTGGGGCGGGATCAGGGCGCCGCCGCCCACGAACTGGTGGATCTCCTCGAGCAGGGCTCGCTGGGAGTCCCGGGTGATCGGCACTATCCGAGTCCTCCCGCCCTTGGTCCAGCTGGCCTTGAGGCGGATGTGGTCCTCGCGGACGGCATAGCTGGGGGCGAACTTGATGGCTTCCTCACGCCTCAGAGCGAACTCGGCCTGGAGCCTGAGGCTCAGCCTGAGATAGGGGTCTTTGATCTTGGCCAGCTTCTTCGGGTCCAGATCCTGAGCCTTCGAGGTTTCTGCCACGTAGTGGCGCTCCCCGATGCCGTAGGCACCGTTGTCCCGGGCCACGACATTGGCCCGGTTCACCTTGGCGGCCCACCAACGGAGGACTGCGAGCCGGTTCTTCAGCGTCCCTATACCGAGGCCCTGGTCTTTCCAGAGAGAGACCAGGGCCTCGACGTGTTTCGGTTTGAGCGAGCGTGGTTGGAGGCGGCGGTAGCCGAGCTCCAGCAGCTGATTGGCCATCTGGCTCAAAAGGCGTTCGCGAATCTCCCGTGTCGCATGGCTCCCGTCCCGGTTGTTCCGGCAGAGGGCTTTCAGCTGGTAGTTCAGGTCCTTCATGGTGCTCAATCTCGTTCGGTTAGTTTTTCTGACCAGCTCGCAGCCCGGTGGGCATACGAGGTCCGAGACATGCTCGGAGTCGGTCCAGGGACACCAGTCCCAGAGGGATGGCCATCCTTGCCAGTCCCTACGGCCTGAAGCCTCGATCAGGTTCGCCGGTGGCACTCTGTTGAGTGCTCGGCCGGCGGCTACCAGTGGCCCCGAGGGGCCAGTACGAACGGTGATTCACCTCCTTTTGGCTAATGGATACGAGAACGGATCTGCGCCTGAAGCACAGGGCTACAAAAATTGCCGGACGCAGAGGTCCTGGCGATTTGAAGAAGCTGGCGGGGACGCCAGCGATTTTCTTGAAAATGCGGAACCAGGGGCGTTCCGCGAATTTGAAAAGGCCGGGCTATCTGATCCCGGCTTGGATCAAGCAGTCTCGAAGAGACTCCCTGACCCCAGGCAGGCTAACCCCTGCCAGGTGCCGCTTTACCGCAGCGGCTGCGGATCATGGTTGGAAAACTAGACCCGATTTATCGGGTTGTAAAGCCTGCGTCTCGGCTTCAATCGCCACGCTCTACAGGGTTCCCGACCATTGTTGTCTGGTGCCGTCCTATCCTGTCTGCTGACTCCTACTACTACTCGACCCAGCAATTTGTTGAGACGGGTCTTTATCGGTTCGGAAAGGGATCGGAATGCGCAGTGGCCAGTGGTGTTGCAGCCTCTGACTCGCATTCCCGGGAGCTCGTGAGAGACGGGAAATCGCCAATTATTTACGCCCCATTATTCGTGGCGAAAATTTCTGCGTCATTCGCCCGTCATTCGCCAATTCCGGCTGCAATCCGCGCAAATTGGTGGGTTTGGCGCCGCGTCACTACAGCGCTTCGCACTGGTAGTGACGCGGCAGACGACGCAACCTACGGTCTGCCAGACGGCGATCCTACCTGCACGAAGGCCTCATTCGCGGCTGCTCCCGCCGCGCGGCAGTTCCGGTCTCGGATCTTGGTTCAGCCTCGGAACTCGTCGCAGTCACAGACTCGGGGATTCGATCAAGTCCGCGGTCTGCACCATCCCCTCGCGTCGCAGGGCGGCCGCGAGCTCCTTCCGCGATTTCGGAGGCCTCCGGAATCGCAAGCGCATGCGCTCGATAGCCAGAAGTGCCGTGTCGCGGTGCAGATCGATAGCATCGGCGACGAAGTCGTCCGCGCTGTTCGGCTCGATGCCGTACGGCTCCAGCAGCTCCGCTGGAAAGTCTTTCAGGTTGTCGGTAACGATGACGTCGGCGCGCGTCTTGACGGCGGCTGCCAGCACATGGGCATCTCCGGGGTCAGGCAACACCCGCAGACCCCGCTGTACGGCTTCATACCCCTCCACCATCGCATCGTCGAATGCGCGGGTCATCGCCGCGCAAGCTCGTCCGGCTCGTTCCGTCGCATCAGGGACGCCCCTGTCGACGAGCATGCGCGCGATCGCCTGTTCGGTTTCGTCGATGACAAGCCGAGACCACCGCACGCGATAGAGCTCAGCTTCGGCCAGGGACAGGATGAGGTTTCGCTTCAGTGCGCTCGCAAGCACACAGGCGTCCACGAACGCGGTAAAGCGGTTCGCGAACACCGATCAGATGAGCTCGGAGTCGATATCCGCGAGTTCCTGCAGGGCCGCTTCCCTTTCGGCATCCCGGGACTTCTTGTAGGCGAACAGATCTTCGGCCCTGATCCGGCGATGCCGGCCAACCCGCTCGAACGGAATCTTGCCTTTCTCGAGCATCCCGACCAGGTAAGGACGCGAGACGTTGAGGAGATCGGCGGCCTGCTGGGTAGTGAGCCGCTGCTCGACCGGCACGAGGGTGACCGCATCACCCGACTCGATGTGCTCGAGTAGCGACATCAGCAGATTCGAGAGCGCCGGGGCGAGGATGATCTCGTGGGATTTGCCGGATTCGTCGACGATCTTGAGCCGCTGGCCGTCTTCAGCTTCCCTGTCCGCCGCAAGAATGCGCCGAAGCTGGTTCGCGGCAGCCCGTTCGCTTTCAGATGGCAGGCGATCGCCGATTTGCTCGGCATAGCTCGATGACATGGTCATGGTGTTCCCTCCTCAAGAGAGGGGACTATACGAAATATTCGAAATAATCGCAATATCCAAAAAACCGTCCGACTACGCCTTTTGTCCGCACTTTACCCGTTATCTTGGCTACAACGCGCTGGGCCGCCTGACCGCCAGGGAGTAGGGCCGAGCGGGGATCGTGTCGCTTCGCGCTGGATATTACGAAGCAGAGCGAGGCGCGTATCATTCAGGTTCCGATTCCTTAGCGTAGGGGATGGTACTTGATCAGCGCGAGGGTATTGGCGACTCCTAGGGTCCTTGTGTTTTGGGCAAGTTGCCTGCTCGCAGGCGGATACTTCGCGTCGCTCATCTACGTTGATCACATGAACAGCAGATTTCCAGATCTCGTCAGAGCCGCGGCAAGCGATATCAGCGAATCGACTGATCCAGTGTGTCTGATTGCTCCGCCCGCCAGACGAGAGCCTCTGGTCGCCATTGGTGGCCGCTTTGATTCACTTCGTTGGAGCGACATCGTATGGAGCGCCATCCGTTACAAAGCACGTCTACCCAATGAGCGCGACTATGTCAGTTTCTTCGGCAAGAGCTACCAAGAAATCCACTTCGGCGCAGTAACAAGAGATGGCCGACTCTACCACTGGTCGTTTCGCAACAGGCGATTTGAGCCGACTCGAGAAAATTATATTCGTTACGATGAAGCTAGGGCCGTCGCACAGGATTGCTTTGCAGCGATGCGAGATTAGCCCGTTGGAGTATGGTCGAGGCGGCCTTCCTCTGAACCACCCAAGCTATCCTGGAGGCTAGATTCTTTGCGGTGGTGCGCCCGAAGCTTGTGCGAACATGCTTGGCTTAAGAACAGCGATCGGAAGTGCTGCGGAAGATTTGCGTAGATCAGCTGTGCACAGTGCCTCACCGTGCTGCAGTAGTGGCAACGGGCGACCCGGTAACTTACTGAAATATAAGGCCAGCTGCTGACAATTCGCGATTGAAAATCCGCGTGTCGGTGGTTCGATTCCGCCCCTGGCCACCATATCTATCAATACCTTGCAGATTTACTGCTTTTAGTCCGCGTGTCGCTCGGTACACTTTCGGTACACCTGTGCCATGGAGTGTGCAGTGGCGACGATCACAAGGACCCCTTCTGCCACCTGGAAAGCCATCATCCGTAAACGCGGTTGGCCGACCGTGATAAAGACGTTCCGCACCAAGCGTGACGCCCTCGACTGGTCGCGGCGTACCGAGGACGAGATGGTGCGAGGCGTCTACATCGACCGGGCCCTCTCCGAGAAGACGCTCCTGAAAGATGCCCTCGACCGCTACGCGGCGGAGGTCGTCCCGACCAAGCGGGCCTCAACCGCACGGCGGGAGAAACCCATCATCGCCAATCTGAAGACGGCGCTCGGCAACTACAGCCTGGCGGCGCTGACCCCCGACATCATCGCCCGCTACCGCGACCGGCGGCAGGAGGCCGGCCTTTCGGCCAGCACCATCCGGCTCGAGCTCTCGCTGCTCTCCCACCTCTACAACGAGGCCATCAAGGAGTGGGGCATCGGGCTCCTCTACAATCCCGTCGCCAACATCCGGAAGCCGCCGCCCCATCCCGGCCGCAACCGGCGCCTAAGCGCGGCGGAGGAGGCGAAGATCCTCCGGGCGGCCAGCGCACACTCGAATCCCATGTTCGGCTGGATCGTCCGCCTTGCCCTCCACACCGGCATGCGGGCCGGCGAGATCCAGACGCTTCGCGTCAGCCAGGTGAATCTGGATCGCCGGGTCATCACGCTGACCGAAACCAAGAACGGCTCGTCCCGCACCGTGCCTTTGTCGACCGCCGCGACGGCCGTTGTCCGTGCTGCCCTCGAGAACCCCCTCCGCCCGAAGGAGACCGGCCTCGTCTTTTTCGGCGAGCCCGGCCGGGACGGTATCCGCCGGGCATACGAGTTCCGGCCGGGCTGGCACCGGCTGCTGAAGCGGCTCGGCATCCACGGCCTTCGCTTCCATGACCTCCGCCATGAGGCCGTCTCACGGCTCGTGGAGGCCGGCCTGGGGGATCAGGAGGTGGCTGCCATCTCAGGCCATAAGTCCATGCAGATGCTGCGGCGTTACACTCATCTGCGGGCCGAGGATCTGGTGAAGCGGCTCGATCAGCTGGGTATCCATTAGGTTGCCGCCGAAGGGGATGCCATCATTCGCGTCCGTCCAGATCCTATAATCAACCGGCACTTCTCCAACTCCTCCCTGATTGCCGGTGCGCCGATATGGGCCTGAGCCATCCATCTCCCGGTCTCGCTGCCCGCCTGGCCGTGCTTGTCGCTCTCGTCGTCATCCTCGCCGTCGGGACCGTGACTGTATTCGCGGTCCGGAATCTGCAGGCTCTCGCCGAGACCGAGGCACTCACGCGGGCCGAACTCGGTGTCTCGGCCGGCCGTGAGGCCATGCGCGGCTGGATCGATGACATGCGGCGGGCCGCCAGTCTTCTCGGGGAACGCCCGACGCTGCGCCGCCTGCTAACGGAGGGTTCAGACGAGGCCACCCGGGCCTATCTGCAGGACTATTGCGACAGCGCCGGGTTGGAGGCGTGTGTCGTAACAGGGAGCGGTGACGCCGTCGCGACGGAGGGCAGTGCAAAACTCGGACTCCCGGTGCCTCTCGATGCTCTGGAGCGACCGGGCGGTCTGGTCTTGTCCAGGGATGGCAGTCGCCTGCTCATCGTTGGCGCGGCGCCGGTCTCGGTGTCGGCTTCCTCCTCATTTATGGTCGTCGTGGCCCGCGGCACCGAAGACTGGCTCACCGGCAGATTCAGCCCGCGGTCGGGCGTCGAGGTCAGCTTCTTGTCACGGCAGGCTGAGACGGGGGCATCCCGGCCGTTCTACCAACTGGATGAAGTGGCGCTTTCCGCCGCAGCGACCGCCTCCGGGCCCCTGAGCAATGCCGGTGGCTATGGCGCGAGCCTGGCCATCCGGGGCGCCGATGGCGAAGCCGTGGGGTGGTTGCACGCCAGGGTCCCGTCAGAAGCGGTGATGCGTCCGGTCCGGACGACGACGATCCGTGTGCTCGGCGTCGGTCTGGTGGTTGCGATCTTCGCGACGGTGCTGGCCGTGCTGCTCGGGAGGCACTGGGTCGGCGGCGTCGCGCGCCTGACGGACGCCGCCCGCCGGCTCGGGGCGGGCGATCTCTCCACACCGGTGAACCCGGAAACCGGGCGGGAGCTCGGGATTCTCAGCGGCACCATGGAGGAGATGCGCAGAAGCCTTGCGGAACTCGAGGCCGCTCGCCGTACCCGCGATACCGTGCTGGCGAACATCTCCCACGAGTTTCGCACACCGCTCACGGCGCAGCTCGCCTCCATCGAATTGCTGCGCGAGAGTACCGACGAGACACGTCCGGCCGAGGAGCGCGAGCTGATCGCCTCACTCGAGAGAGGCGCGAAACGTCTCACCCGGCTGATCGATAATCTCCTCGAAAGCGTCAGGATCGAATCAGGCCAGCTCGCCATCCGCCGCCAGGAGGTCGATCTGAGAGCAGTCGTTGCGGACGCGCTGGAGCTGATCGGACCGCTGATCGATCAGCGCCGCCAGCAGGTCGAGTTCCGCGGGCTGGATGATGTTCCCCGCATTCGGGGTGACCATCAGCGCCTTACCCAGGTATTCGTAAACCTGCTCGCCAACGCGAGCAAGTTCGGGCGCGACGGCGGCCGGATCGGGATCGGCTGTAACGGCGTGCGGTCGGACAGGGTTACGGTCTGGGTCGAGGATGACGGCCCCGGTCCGCGAGAAGGCGACGAGGCGGTTCTGTTCGGGCAGTTCCGCCGCTCCCACGGCCCGGATCCTGACGAGAGCGGTCTGGGGCTCGGCCTGTATATTGTCCGTTCGATCGTCGCACGCCATGCCGGCCGCGTGCGGCTCGTCCGCACCGAGGAAGGCATGACGCGGGCGGTCGTCGAATTGCCCCTCGGCGGAAACGAGGGAGAATGCGAGGGAGAAAGCGATGAAAGTCCTGGTGGTCGATGATGACCGCGACCTCCTCCCCCTGATCGCCTTCGCGCTGGAGCGTGCCGGCTTCCTCGTAGTGAAGGCGGCCGACGGCGAGCAGGGCTGGGAACTTTTTCGCAGCGAGAATCCCGACCTGGCGGTACTGGACATCAACATGCCGGGCATGGACGGATTCGAGCTGGCCGGCCGACTGCGCGAAGCCAGCGAGATACCGATCCTGATGCTCACGGTACGGGGAGAGGAGGAGGATATCGTCCGGGCGCTTGAGACGGGTGCCGATGATCACCTGGCCAAGCCGTTCAGCCCGAAAGTCCTGGTCGCGCGCATCCGGGCCCTGCTTCGGCGCGTGGCGACGGAGCCCGCCGCGGCCGTGAAGGCCGGTGTGCTCGAGCTGGACGTCAGCACGCTGACCCTCCATGGAGCCGGCGAAGCGCCGGTACGCCTGACACCGCTCGAGGCGCGTCTGCTGCGCCTGCTGCTCGCCCACCCCGGGACAACCATATCCACCGAGCGCATCCTATCCCACGTGTGGGGTACCCGCGGTACGGGGAACCGCCAGCTACTCAAGCAGCTGGTGCACCGCCTTCGCCACAAGATCGAGCGCGATCCGGCCCATCCCGAACTGCTGCAGAACGTGCCGAATGCGGGTTACCGGATAGCCGGCGATTCGCCGTCGTCGGATCAGAGTCCGTAGAGCGGGGGCAGCACCAGCGAGAGCCCGATCCACATGATGAGCTGCAGCGGCAGTCCCGCGCGGAAGAAGTCGGAGAAGCGGTAGCCGCCGGCACTCATCACGAGCAGGTTGGTCTGGTAGCCCACCGGCGTCAGGTAACTCATGTTCGCGCCGTAGAGTACCGCCAGCACGAACGGTTCGGCCGGCGCGCCCAGCTGCGCGGCAATACTGATCGCGATCGGCGTGCCGAGGACCGCCACGGCGTTATTGGTCACGAGCTCGGTGAGCAGGGCGATGATGAGGATCAGGCCGCCGAGCACCCAGGCGACCGGGAACCCCTCCGTCAGCGCGACGTAGAGCATGGCCACGTACTCGGCGGCTCCGGTGGCCATCATGGCGAGCCCCAGCGCAAGGCTCGCGACGATGACCATGACGATGCGCCGGTCCACCGCGTCGATGGCCTCCCGCCACGTCAGGCAGCGGGTGGCCAGCATGAGGCCGAAGCCGCAGAATGCGGTGATCGAGATCGGCATCAGCCCGACTGCGGCAATGCCGACGGCCGCGGCGGTGATCCCGAGTGCGATGGCAGCGCGCGTCGTTCGGGGGAGGTGGATGCGCCCGTCCAGTACCAGCGCCTGTCCGCTCTTCTTGAGCTCGTCGAGGTTCTTCGGTGTGCCCTGAACCAGGAGTATGTCGCCGGTGTCGAGCATGATGTCGCCGAGGTCGGCGCCCTGCAGCCGTTCTTCTGACCGCCGGCCGGGCCGATGCAAAGCGAGAGGCAGGATGCCGTACAGCGCGAGCAGCCGTGTCGAATTGAGGCTGCGCCGGAACAGGGCCGATCCGCGGCTGACGACCACTTCGGCAAGAAGCTCCTCGCCTTTCGCGGGTTTGCCCGGGCCCTCCGCGGATGACGACTCGCCGGCGATCAGTTTTGCGCCGAGGCGGGTCTCGAAGTCCTTCAGTTGGTCCGGTGTGTCGGCGACCTCCAGCACGTCTCCCGGCCTGACCACTACCGAGGGAAGGCGCGCGAGGGACAGGCTGCCACGCGTGATGCGGGAGATCCTCATGCGTCCGTCCGTCCGTGCCCGCAGCTCCGCCAGGCTGCGGCCATCCGCGTAGCCACCCTCCTCTATGCGCAACGAACCCGCGAATACCCGCTGCTCGACGCCGGTAAGCGGCGGCTCGCGCTCGGGCAACAGCCGCGGGGCAACCAGCCACAGGTACAGGATGGCCACGCTGCCGACGATCACCACGGGCAGCGCGAAATCGAACATCCCGAACTCCGGCAGGCCGAGCTGGGTCGCCACCCCGACCACCAGCAGGTTGGTCGATGTGCCGATGGTCGTCGCCATGCCGCCGACAATGGTCGCGAAGCCCACCGGCATCAGTATTGCCGCCGGCGAGGCCCTGGCCTGCAGACTCACGGCGACCAGCAGCGGCAGGATGGCCGCCACGACCGGCGTGTTGTTCAGGAACATGCTCAGCGTGGCTGCTGTAACCAGAGTCAGCAGGAAGGCGAGTTGCGGACGGCTCTGCCACAGCTTTGCGAGTACGTGTCCGATGGGCTGCAGGGCACCCGTCTGCTCCAGCCCGCGGGCGAGTATCATGAGCGTGATAACTGTGATCAGCGCCTGATTCCCGAAACCGGCCAGGAAGTCGCGGGCCCGGACGCGCGCACCCTCGAACTCGATTGGCACGAACTCGAACCAGACGAGGATGGTGATGAGGATCAGCAGGCTCGATGTCTCGAGCGCCCGGCCTTCGCGGGTGAACAGGTAGATCGCTACCAGAGCGAGTACGATGGCACCAACGGCGTTCGGATCGGGGATCACAGGCATGAGGGGAAACCTGACCGCATCGAGTCCATGGGGTCTGCATCCTAGCCCGCGGTTGGTAACGCCACCGATCACAAGGCGGTTATAAATCGGTTACGGCATGGACCCTGATACGCAGAAGCGCTCGACGATTACTTGCCCGGCCTGTGGCGCCAAGACTACCGAGACCATGCCGACGGATGCCTGCCGGTTCTTCTACGAGTGTCCCGGCTGCCGCGAGGTGCTCAGGCCGAAGCCGGGCGATTGCTGCGTGTTCTGCTCCTGGGGGGACGTGCCCTGCCCGCCGGTGCAGGAAGACAGGGGGTGCTGCTGAGCACGGCGTTTGTTGAATTGCACCGAATACTGAGCCGAATTCGCCGAATATTTACATCGTCGATTGACCTGGATGGCGCACCGAATAGACGTTCTGCCTCACTCGCTTGGAGCGGATGATCCGGGCAAAGACTCAATGCAAATCCCGGGTCCGTTTTCTATACAAATCCACAGGCTACGAGTCTCGCTTGTTCTGCTTTTGTCATGTCGCTCTTCTCTCCGGACAGGCGTGAGAAAAGAGCTGAATGTGTCACGTATCTGTTTGGATTTCACACGGCGTGCATTCCGGCGGGCAGCGCCCGGCTCGATCGGGTACGTACGGTAACGTACAGACTGCGGACCCTTCTGACGAGCAAGCTAACCTTATTAGATGGCAAGTGGAATCAGCATGTACAGAGTAAGGCAATTGATAATCGGCACCGCACTGCTGGCAACTGTTGCCGGCTGCGCCGCCATCCAGGGTACGGAGAGCATAGCGAACACCACGAGGACCGGCGCGATTCACGACGTGAATTTCGAAGAGCGTATGACGCCGGTCGATCTCCGAGTACGGCCGGGAGACGAAGTCCGCTGGGTGAACAAGCGGAGCACACCGGTGACGGTCGAGTTTCTGGGCGACGCTCTGGCCGATGTGACCTGCCAGAGGGGGTTCTCGAGTCTGCTCCGGAGGCAGCAGGAGTCGGCCACAATCGAGCCCAACGAGAGTGCCAGCCTCTGTTTCGGGAAAGAAGGTACGGTTACGTACAATGCCCGGATGGAGTCCTCCGTGGCCGGCGGACAGCTGATTGAGTCGGGCACGATCCGGGTCTATCGATAAGTCGCGATGAGTCGCGGAACTGCTGTCCTCGCGCAGGAGTAGCGAGGGTCGCAGGGTAAGATCGACCGTGTAAACCGGCCGGTCAGAGAGCGGCGCTTTTTTCGCCCTTTTCGCGATCCATGGCCTGGTCGGCAGACCGGATCAGATTCAAGCAGTCCGTGCCTTCGGTCGGAAAAGTCGCCATGCCCAGGCTTGCGGTAGCCCGGACGGAGGTGCCGTCGATGACATAGGGGCGCGCGAGTTCATGGCGGATTTTCTCGCACACGCCGACGGCCTGTCCCCGGCGGTCTATATCCGGCAACAGAACCACGAGCTCTTCACCGCCATAGCGGCAGACCGTGTCGGAGCTGCGCACGCAGGACGACAGGCGCGATGCCATGCGCTGTAGAAGCCGGTCCGCCGCTGTGTAACCGATTGCATTACTGATTTCCCTGAAGCCGTCCAGGCCGAGAAAAAACAACACGACATAATTGTGCTTTCTTATCGCCTGCGCCGCCGCCTGGTCGAAACGGTCCGCCAGCACCCGGAGATTTGGCAGTCCGGTCAACGGATCGTGATATGCGAATCGACGTGCCTGCGCCAGGGATTCGGCCAGCAACGAGCACTCTGCCTTCAGCAGGGTATTGAGCTTCAGGAGATCGTCAATCTGGCGCAGCGCGGCTGAGAGTTGCTGGTCGCCGGACCATTTCGGATACCGTGAGCCGGGGTCATGCCTGATACTCATGAGTGCCGGCTGCTCTGGATACGACGCCTTGCCGCCATCGTCGCGACCCCGGGATAGAACGCGATCGGGGGAAACTGCGGAGGGGGCAGGTTTGCCGTTGAGCGATTCTCTTTCTGTCATCGATACTGCCTCTCAGTGGGGCGGCATGGCGTTGGCGCCGGGGCATGAAGCGGTCTGCCCGCATTGACGAACCGGCTGATCACCGCAGTGCGTCGTCCCTGGCGAATCTGACCAGAGTCAGCAGGAGTACGGCGCCGAATAGGGAGACCAGCAGTCCCGTCATATTGAAGTTCCCTTCATTGATCGGACCGGCACCGAACAGTCTGCCCGGGATCCATCCGCCCAGAACGGCGCCGATCATCCCGACCACGACATTGAGGATGATCTCTTTCAGCGATTCCGTTCGCGTGAGCATGATTGCTTGCCAGCCAACCAGACCACCGATTACGAGCCAGAGGACGATGTTCATTGATGATTCCCCGCCGCGGCGTCCCCCTCATGAGGCGCCAGTCGTTCAGCCAAGGAAGCGATTATCGGTTCTTTCCGTCGATAACTCTGTGCGACGTCGTACACAGAGCCCGGTCATGACGGGGATGCGGGGACTGGCAGTCGATCCCACCGGGCGGGGAATCTGACCCAACATCGATAGCCCGCGGCAAAGAATGTCGACCGGCCTCGGCAGGTCAGTCAGGCTGTGTCGGAAGGGGATGGCGTCATCCGGCTGCGACGAGGACCTATAATCACCAGTTGACTCTGTATTGAGTAATTCGGAAGAACCTGTTTTAGGGCACGAAGTAGCCGAGCCACGCTGCTTGGCCGTGCGATGCACGACCGCTCTCGCGCCACAAAAAGGAGTTTCGATACACGTTATCGGGCTGTTGGAGAGTTCCAATGCGCTGGAAGAATGCAATCTTTTGCTTCTAAAGATATTGTTCCACCGGCTCGGTCTCTGGCCGCCCGGTCCCCGGGAACCAACATTGAGGATTCTTAGCCGAGCAACCTGCGAAACTGTAGCGTAGATGTTTGCGAAATTGCGTGGTAGCAACGCCCGACCGGAGACCTACCGCCGCAAGGACGGTATCGCCGTTGTTCCAGCCTAGTTGTTGGGCCCTTGAGCGAGCTGCCCTTGCAGATGTGCTTCACGCGTCACATCGGCATCGACTATTCCGTCGCATCAGGGACGCCCCTGTCGACGAGCATGCGCGCGATCGCCTGTTCGGGTTCGTCAATGGCAAGCTGCGACCACCGCACCCGATAAAGCTCAGCCTCGGCCAGAGACAGGATGAGGTTTCGCTTCAGTGCGCTCGCAAGCACACAGGCGTCCACGAACGCGGTAAAGCGGTTCGCGAACACCGCTCAGATGAGCTCGGAGTCAATATCCGCGAGTTCCTGCAGGGCCGCTTCCCTCTCAGCATTCCGGGACTTCTTGTAGGCGAACAGATCCTCGGCCCTGATCCGACGATGCCGGCCAACCCGCTCGAACGGAATCTCGCCTTTCTCGAGCATTCCGACCAGGTAAGGACGCGAGACGTTGAGGAGATCAGCGGCCTGCTGGGTAGTGAGCCGCTGTTCGACCGGCACGAGGGTGACCGCGTCACCCGACTCGATGTGCTCGAGTAGCGACATCAGCAGATTCGAGAGCGCCGGGGCGAGGATGATCTCGTGGGACTTGCCTGATTCATCGACGATCTTGAGCCGCTGGCCATCACCCGCTTCCTTGTCCGGGGCAAGAATTCGCCGAAGCTGGTTCGCGGCGGCCCGTTCGCTCTCAGACGGCAGGCGATCGCTGATTTGCTCGGCATAGCTCGATGACATGGTCATATCGTTCCCTCCTCAAGAGAGGGGACTATACGAAATATTCGAAATATTCGAAATATTCGAAAAAATACTCCCGACTACTCCTTTTGTCCGCAATGTACCCGTGATCTCGGCTACGACGCGCTGGGACGGCTGACCGCCAAGGAGCAGGACCAGGCGAACGGGACGGTGCTCACCACGAGCTACAGCTATCAAGCAGATGGCTCATTCTGCCAGCGTCGAGGTTGCTTGTTTCGACTGCGAGAGTATCGCCATGCAATACAGAACTCGGGTCGTGTTGAGTCGCTGACGCCCTGATCCAGACACTTCGACTCTTGCAGGGCGCAATCCGGCGATAGTTCAAAGCGGAGACCCGGACTCGAACAGCCCGAATTGCTGTCGCAGGGGAGGGTGTCAGGGTGAACTGCATGCAGATTCCAGGCAGTCACGGTTCACCGGCGACGGTTACGTAGCCGTCCTGACTTGCCAAGCGCACCGCGCGACCAACGGATCGCCAAGCCTGGCGACGGTTTAGCGACACGAAGTCCACTAATGCGACACAAAAAGCCTTTTTGCGACAAATTAGGGCATTGCACATGCTGCCCCACAGGGGGAGCAGGTGTCTGCCATGTCGCCGAGGGGATGTGTAACCCCTCCGGTCGACCAGTCATTCAGATACCATGAAAATCCGTTATCCAATGGACGATTTTCATGGTAGGATCCTGCAACCATGGTCATCGCCCGCACCGACCTCCTTGACGAGATCCGCACCGCACTTGCCCGTGCCCCGGTGACGGTGCTCACCGGGCCGCGGCAGGCCGGCAAGACCACACTCGCCCGGGAATTACTCCCGGAGACGTCCCCGGGCTATTTCGATCTTGAAGACCCGGTCAGCCTGGCGCGCCTCGAGGAACCGATGACGGCGCTCGAGCCACTGCGTGGACTGATCGTCATCGACGAGGTTCAGCGCCGGCCCGACCTGTTCCCCGTTTTGCGCGTACTGGCCGACCGCCCGGGATCACCGGCACGGTTCCTGATCTTGGGCAGCGCCTCGGGCGAGCTCCTCCGCCAGAGCTCGGAGACTCTGGCGGGACGCATGGAACGGATCGAGATCGGCGGGTTCACGCTGGCGGAACTCGGTGCCTCTGCCGCGGATACCCTGTGGCGCCGCGGCGCCTTTCCGCGTGCTTATCTCGCTGGCAGCGAGCGCGATAGTGTGGCCTGGCGCAAGCAGTTCATTCAGACGCTGCTCGAGCGCGACCTTCCACAGTGGGGCGTCCGCGTACCGGCCGTGGCGCTGCTGCGATTCTGGACCATGCTCGCCCACTACCACGGGCAGCTCTGGAACGCGGCCGAGCCGGCCCGGGCGCTCGGCGTCAGCGCGTCGACCACGCGCCGCTACCTCGACCTGCTGACCGACGCCCTGGTTCTGCGGCAGCTTCAGCCCTGGCACGCCAACCTCGGCAAGCGACAGGTCAAGTCGCCGAAGATTTACGTACGTGACAGCGGATTGCTGCATCAGCTGCTCGGGCTCGATTCCGAAAAGGCCCTGTTGTCGCATCCGAAGCTCGGCGCCTCGTGGGAAGGCTTCGTGATCGAGCAGGTGCTGGCCGTCGAAGGTCACGACGAAGCCTGGTTCTGGGCCACCCACCAGGGCGCCGAGATCGATCTGCTGCTGCGCCGTGGAGACCGCCTGCTCGGCGTCGAGGTCAAGCGTGCCGACGCTCCGCGACTAACGCCCTCGATCCGGATCGCCATCGACGATCTCGGGCTCGAGCGCGTCGCGGTGGTCTATCCGGGCGCGAAGCGCTACCCGCTCAGCGACTCGGTGGAGACGGTACCAATCAGCGCACTGGCTACGCCGGGCTCTTTGTTCGGCAGTGAGCCCGCTCTTGGCTGAGCGCATCCGGGAAGGTCATTCTTGCACCCACATTCTTGAGGCAGCGATTTGTACGATTCGTTAGTTTTGCTTATTGGCCTGGTGGTCCTCATCAAGAGCGCGGACTTTCTGGTTGCCGGCGCTTCTTCCATAGCGGCCCGGCTCGGAATTTCTTCCCTGGTCATCGGCCTCACCATTGTGTCGTTCGGCACGTCGTTGCCCGAGATGCTGGTGACGATGGTTTCTGGTTTGCGCAACAACGCGGATCTCGCCATCGCAAACGTCATCGGCAGCAACATAGCGAACGTCCTGCTCGTTCTGGGGATTGCGGCGATCGTGCGTCCGCTCCGGGTGCAGGATTCGACGGTCGTCTCGGAAATACCGTTTTCACTGACGGCAGCACTCCTGGTCGGCTTTCTGGCCAACGCCGCACTATTCTCTCCCATTCACGAATTGAGCATCAGCAGGCTGGATGGCGGAATCCTGCTGTTCTTCTTCGTGTTGTTCATGCTTTACGTCTACAAGATGTCTCGCGAACAGGCAGCCGAGGCGGTCGAGGCGAGTGCCGTCCCGGGGACCACTCGCGCCTCGATTTATATCGTAGGCGGAATAGTCGGTCTGTATTTCGGTGGGGGCTGGGTCGTCGACGGCGCTGTCGGCATCGCACAGTGGCTGGGTGTCGATGACGCGTTGATCGGCCTGACCGTCATCGCGATAGGCACATCCAGTCCGGAGCTGGTGGCATCGGCGGTCGCCGCCTACAGGAACCAGTCCGATATTGCGGTGGGCAATGTCGTCGGGTCGAATATCTTCAATTTGCTATGGGTGCTCGGACTGACGTCCAGCGTCGTCGAACTGCCGTTCGAGGTCATCAGCAATACCGACCTCGTGATGGTAATTGCCTCGAGCGCGATGATTATCATTGCATTGGCGTTCAGCCGGAATAGCACCATCCTGCGATCTCACGGCATAGCGTTTGTCACGATGTATGTTGCATACCTCGTATACGTAGTCGGTCGATGAGGCAGGCTGTATGACAGATGACACGGACCGCCTGGAGAAGGCCGCGCAGCAGCGGATCCTCGCAGCGATCGATGCCCGGCAAATAGCCGACTTCACGTCCCTGCCCGATTCGGAACGCCGTCTGTCCGCCGCGTTCCTGCAACGCCTGATCTCCGGTTCCTACGATACCGGCGGAGGCACTGGCGGAGAATTGTGCTGTCCGCTGCGAATCCGTGGTGCCGACATCGTCGGTCTGATGCGACCGCCGTCTGCGGGTCCGGACGGAGGAAGGGCCGCGCTGGAGTTCCGGCAATGCCGTTTCGATTCGCCGGTCGACCTCAGCGGCGCCGAGTTTCTTGTCTTGCGTTTCGTGGATTGCAGACTGCCGGCCTTCATCGGTGCAAGCCTGAGCGTGAGAGCCGATCTCGATCTGTCCGGTTCGCAGTTTCCGGGCGTGAGCGACTACGAATCGGAACTGAGCCAGGTGGGAAGCTGTGCGATTCATCTCAACAATGCGCGCATCGGCGGCAAGCTGGACCTGTCGTCGACAGCCCGATCGCGCTTCACGGCTTGCCGGACGATTCGGCTCGACGGTGCGCGCATCGAAGGGGACGTCAGCTTCGCGGGAGCTTCGCTTGACGGCGCCGGTGGTGCGGCGCTCAGCGGCCGTTCGATCGTGGTCGGGGGTAACGTCGATCTGGGCTCGGCTGCGGGGCACCGCTGCGAGGCCAGGGGGGAGGTGGGGTTCGCCGCGGCCCAGATCACCGGCGACCTCCGGTGTGAGGGTGCCCGGCTCGAGAATCCCGAAGGACGCGCCCTGCACTGCGAAGACCTCAGGGTGGAATCGGTATTCCTGACGTCGGGTAATGGGAGAAACCTGCCATTCGAAGCCCGGGGCAGGCTCAATTTCCTTACGGCCGTCATCGGCGGCAGTTTCTTCCTCACCAATGCGAGACTGGAGCCGGGCCCGGACTACGGCGGGTTGCTGCGGACCGGCAACCCGGTTGCGATCAATCTGCAGCAGGCGAGAGTGTCCAACGCTCTCGCGCTTAACAACATTGGCACGCTCGGTGACGGGCCGGCGCCTGCATCGCCGGACGAGAAACCCGTGCCGGTCAGAGGCTGCTTCCTGTTGAGCGGCATACAGGTCAATTCGATACTCGACAACACCGACACCGGTTGGCCCGCACCGGGTTATCTGATGCTGGACGGTGCGACCTACGAGCGTATCCGCCACGTCGGGGACGGCGACCTGACGGCCGAACGCATCGCGTGGCTAAGGCGGCAATATCCGGCCGGCGTCCCGAGCAAACGCAGGTTTCGTCCGCAACCTTACGAACAGCTGAGCCGCGTACTGCGGCGGCACGGGTTGACGCGAGAGGCCAATGCGATCGCGGTGGAGAAGATTCGTACGCGGCTGCAGGCTCGTGTGGATCGTCCCTGGGCCCGGGCGTTCCCCAATCTCCTGATGCTGGTCAGCCAGCACGGCTACTCGTCGAGTCGCGCGGTTTTGTCGTTCCTGGTTTTCGTGTTGCTCGGCGCCGCACTGTACGCAACCGCGCTGTTCGGCTTCGGGCAGCCGTTTCTTCCGGTTGAAAGCGATCCGGAGCCGGTCATCTACCACCTGCCATTCGGTCTGGCCGAGGCTCCCGCGGAACGCGGGTGCCCGGGGCTGGATGTTCTGCATTATGCACTCGATTCGGCGCTGCCCGTCATCGACCTCGCCCAGGACACGCGCTGCCGCTTCACGCCGGAAGGGCCGTTGCGCTGGTTCTGGCTGCTGCTCCACAGCCTCTATGTGATCGGTGGCACGGCCCTGTCTGCGGTCGTCGTCCTGACGCTCACCGGCGTGTTGCGACAGGACTGATGACCGGTGGAGAGTGGCGCAGCCAGTCCACCATGATCTCTGCCTCTTCCTGCCAGGCCTTCGTGCCGTCCCGCCAGGCATAGGCATCCTCGATCGTGGCGTAGCGGTTGCCGCTGTGGCCGACATTCGGGCGCTCGACGAAGGTCGCCGTGCCCGGCCGCAAACGATTCACTGTAGCGGCGATCAGCTGGTGCCCGTGCCGGGTCTCGAACTGGTCGAATGCGTTGAATATCACCAGGACCGGCGCATCCAGTTCGGCCCAAGCCGCCAGGAAGTTGTGTGCCGCCGCCTGCTGATGCCAGGCAAATGGTCGCCCGTAATGGTCCGCGTCTCCCATGCCGAGGATGTCCTCGCGGACTGCGGCCATCTCGCTGCCGTCACTCGCGACCTCGTCGGGATGACGCTTGCGCACGAGATACTCGTAGTGGAATCGCGCTCGCCGCAGCATCTCGTCATGGATGTCGGCGGGGGCCACGGCATCCGGGCGCCGCTCGAGATAGATGCGGTCGAAGTGGAGCATGCGTTCCAGGT
Source organism: Lentisalinibacter orientalis (assembly GCF_040706535.1). NCBI lineage: Bacteria > Pseudomonadati > Pseudomonadota > Gammaproteobacteria > Woeseiales > Woeseiaceae > Lentisalinibacter > Lentisalinibacter orientalis. The sequence continues at coordinate 435,985 of NZ_JAPDRJ010000001.1, read as the reverse complement.
AGGTGACCGCCCCGCCGCCCTGGACGACGATGCCGGCGATATCGAAGCCCGCGTCCTGGAGGCGGTTCGCGACGAGAGGCGCCGTCGTCGAACCGAGGCTGGAGCCGTAGAGATAGACACGGCCGGCATCAAGCCGCTCGTCGTCCAGCAGGCGCGTGAACGCCTCGGTGTAGTGAGCCAGTTCCGTGTCGTAGTCCAGGTTCTCGCAGGCCGGGCCGGTCCCGTCCAGCGCCGTACGCTCGACCCGCACGAGGGCGAGGCCGGAATCACGCGCCAGCGCGGCGAGCAGTTCGGACGAGTTCGAGCCCGGCCGGTATTCCAGGGAGTCGCAGGATACCCACTGGGTGAACAGCAACGGATGCCGCGGCTCGGTGTCTCCGGCCGGCCGGCTGATGATCGCCGTCAGGCGTGAGCCGTCGGCCACCTCCACCACGCCGTAATGCGAAGCGACGCCCGGTATCGACTCTTCGGCCTGCCCGGTGACGGCAGCGCCGGCGAGGGTCAGGGACAGGATCAGGTAAAGGCGCAGGATCAGTCGTGTCATCGCGGGTCTCCGGAAACAGTCAGGAGACCGCAGGCTAGCCGGCCACCGGCCGGCCGGTCTTGCCGGATTTTCGAAGAATCCTTGCCGATTTCCGGATTCGGCGCCTTTCAGAGCGTCTGCGAAGCGCCGCCGGCCGTGCTCCGCCGGTATTCCGTCGGCGTCATGCCGATACGCGCCTTGAACGCACGGTTGAATGCGCCGATGGAGCCGTAACCGACATTCATCGCGATGGTCAGTACCGGGAGCCGGGCCTGGTCGGGGCTCGCCAGTTCCTCGCAGGCCTCCCGGATGCGCTGTGCATGCAGGAAGTCATTGAAATTGCGAAAGCCCATGCCGCGGTTTATCACCTTGCGCAGCACGTGCTCCCGGGTAGCGAGGTGCTCGGCGAGCGCGCCGATGGTGAGACCCTCCTGCAGGAACACCCGGTCGGACTCAAGCGCCGCTTCGAGTCTTGCGAGAGCGGCGGATTCCGCCCGATTGAGTGCAACTGTCGCAGTCGTGCGCGCCGGGTCGAGCCAGCTCTCGTTGCGCGGCCGTACCAGAAATCCGGCAGCGGTCAGGCAGGCGGCGGCCACCAGCGTCATATTGGCCCACGCTGCCAGCGGCGGTGTGGAGACTCCCTGTAACAGGTTGTAGGACTGCACGCCCAGCGTCGCCGTAAGATAGGCGCCGGTCGCGATCATGAATCCGAGCCGCAGCCGCCGCCTGCGCTCGACGAGGTCGACGGCCAGGTCACGCCAGGCCTCACGGAGACCCAGCAGGACGAACAGCAGGAGGATCGCCTCGAAGCCGTATCCGGCGAGCATCTCCCATCCGTTCGCCGTACCCGCACGAAAATCCGCAAGGAATACCGTCTGTTGCCACGTGCCGGCGACTGCGACGGCGCCGGCGATCCCAGCCTGCCGCATGCCGAGTCGTGCTTCGTCGTTGAACAATGCCCGGGCAAAGAGCCAGAACCAGACGGCCTTCGTGACGCAGAGTGCCGTCAGCAGATAGCCCCAGCCGCCGAGCGCGGCGCCGCCGCCGGGCACCGAGGTCACGAAGAAAGCGGCGACGGCCAGGCAGAAGAACGCGCCGGGGAGCGCCGCCGGTCGTTGTCTGGCGGACGCGAACAGGAGCGAAGCCAGCAGGATCGCCGCCATGACGGCTACGGTTCTGAGAACGGTATCGAATGGATCAGGCATCGCGCTCACCGGCTGGAGGTGTCTGATGATAATTCGATCGTTCGACGCCGCAAGAGTTTCCGCCACGGACACGATTGCTTCAAACGTACCCTCAGGTGCAATGTTGATCGACGATGCGCCGGGCACAGGTATCGTTTCAGCGGCTCGTCTTGCGCGCAAAGTGACCGGTCCGTTCGTCTGAGGTATGGTTTCCGGAGTCGACCCCAAGGCGACACTGGCTGTCGTATCGCTTCCGCTTCTGGTCGCAAAGGGGCCGTTGCTCACCTCTGACGCAAGAATTCCGAAGTTGACCCGAAGCGGCTATCGCGCAATTGTTGTAGAGCGTTTTACGACGGGAGACCGAGAGTGGCGCAAAGACTGGAGTTTGTTGAGTACGTCACTGAGCAGGTCGACGACAGCTGCAACCTGACGCACAGGATGATGTTTGGTGGTTGCACACTCTACCTGGACGGCAAAGTGGTAGCGCTTATCTGCGACGACCGGTTATTCGTCAAACCCACCAGGGCGGGCCGAGAGTTCATTGGTGATGTCGTTGAAGCACCAGCCTACCCAGGTGCGAAGAACTCATTTCTGATTGAAGATCAAATCGAGAATCGCGCTTGGTTGACGAAGTTGCTGACGGTGACCGCGGCGGAGCTACCAGCCCCCAGGCCCAGGAAAAAAAAGAAGAAGCGCTAATTGTGTACGCCTGCTTTTGGGCGAATCCGGCGGTTCCAATCAGAAAGGCTGGCCTGGTCACCCGGTCCGCTATTGAGGAGCTAGCGGACGCGCGCAAGTAGGAGTGCCAACGCTCGCTGGTTCCCTGAAATCGCATCTGCTTGGGGTGGGATACGAAGGTGTGTTCCGCACACGTGCCTGAAGCCGGGTCCGGAGCCGACGGATCAACGCCGGGACGCCCGCTCCAGCAGCTCTTCTGCCGCCGCCTTTGCGGCGCCATCCGACCCGGCGACACTCATGGCCTTTCTCGCAGTGGCGGCGGCTTGCCGAGGATCGTCCCGGATCAGGTGGGTCTCACCGAGCTCCAGCCACAGGTAGGGATTGCGCGGTTCGATGCGAATGGCACGCTCGATGTCTGCCAGCGCACGCGAATAATCGCCGTCTGCCCGGTACTCCCTGCTGTTCGCAACGAGTTCCCGTACTGCCTCGGCTGAACCGCTCCTGGTTTCCGGTTCTTCTTGCTCGCTGGGGACGCTGGCAGGGTCGCCGGCCGTGGGGCTCGGCGAAGGCTCGAACGGCAGATTGGCACAGGCCGACAGCCCGAAGAGCAGCACGAACAGCAGAAGGCGCATGGCGGTCAGTTCCCTAGCGATTCGAACACGTCGCGTACCCTCTCGCCGATCTCGCCGAGCACGTTGCTGCAGCCGGGTTGCCGTCCCAGCCGGGTGCCCTCGGGCACGAGGATCTGCACGGCATTGCCGCAGCCGCGACGGGATTTCAGACCGGTATCATAGTCGATCCACATGGGCTCCAGCTCCGCCGAATACGCCGGGTCGTAGCTTGTCGTCGATGGCATCGCCGCGATCATCGGTGCCCAGACGGACAGTGCGCCGGCAGCGCCGGTGAGTCCCGTCGGTTGATTGTCGTCGCGACCGATCCAGACGACGGCCAGGTGGTCCCCGCTGAAGCCCGCGAACCAGCTGTCGCGCAAGTCGTCTGACGTGCCGGTCTTGCCCGCAACCACGAGGCCTTCGGGAAGAGACGTCCTGGAAGAACGCCCGGTACCGCGCTGCATGACCTCGACCAGCCCCCGGTTCAGCTGGTGCACCGCGTTCGGGTCCGCGACCTGCTCGACCTCGAGCGCGGTCCGGCTCAATGGCTGGCCCGTGGTATCGACCACTGAGCGCACCGCGGACAGCGGTGTGCGAAAGCCGTCGTTCGCCAGCGTACTGTAGAGGCCGGCCACTTCGAACGGCGACAGGTCCACGGCGCCCAGCAGCAATGACGGATAAGCGGGTGGCGGTTCCTCGAGGCCGAACTCCACGAGTATCTCCAGCAGCGCCTCGATACCGGTTGCGAGCCCGAGCCGCACCGTCGCCTGGTTGTAAGACGCCGCGAGCGCCTGAAGCAGCGATACTTCGCCATGCGATTCGCGAGAAAAATTCTGCGGCAACCACGTCCGGCCGCTCTCCATCACCACCTCGATCGGCGCGTCCTCGATGGTGTTCGCGAGCGTGTACCGGCCTGACTGCAGTGCCGCGAGGTACACAAACGGTTTGATCAGCGAACCCACGGGCCGTCTTGCGTCGAGCGCGCGGTTGAAGCCGTCAGCGGCGATCTCGCGGCCACCGACCATCGCAATCACCGCACCTGTTGCCGGTTGCGTGACGATGATGGCACCTTCCAGGGCGGCTGTCTCTTCGTCCTCCGACTGCAGGCGTTCGAGGCCCTCGACCAGTTCCCGCTCGGCAAGCCGTTGTACGCCCGGCTCCAGGCTGGTGAATACCCGCAAGCCGTTCCTCGCAATGCTCTCCTCCGAGTACTCGGTGGCGAGCTGCCGGCGGACCAGGTCCATGTATGCCGGCTGGTAGCGTGAGCCCACGCGCGATCGTGCGGTAACACCCAGCTCCCGGTCGATCGACTCGGCGGCGGCCTGATTGTCGACGATCTCGAGCTCGGCGAGCGTCTTCAATACCAGGTTGCGACGCTGCAATGCGCGCTCGGGGTGGCGTCTGGGGTCGTAGTACGACGGCCCCTTGACCAGCGCAACGAGCAGGGCAGTTTCGTGCAATTCGAGTTGCGACAGGTATTTGCCGAAGTAGAACTCGCTCGCGAGCCCGAAACCATGGATGGCGCGCGCACCCTGCTGTCCGAGATAGATCTCGTTGACGTAGGCGTGCAGCAGCGCTTCCTTGTCGTAGCGCAGCTCCAGCGCCATCGCCATGATGGCTTCCCGGTACTTGCGGCGGAAGGTCCTGCGGCCGTCGAGGAAATAGCTCTTTACGAGTTGCTGGGTCAACGTACTGCCGCCCTGCCGGATTTCACCGCTGCGCAGGTTCACCCATGCGGCTCGCAGGATCGCAGTCAGGTCCAGGCCGAAGTGCCGATCGAATTTGCGGTCCTCGACGGCTTTGAGCGCATCCACGAGGATGGGCGGGATCGCGTCCGGTTCCACCAGAAGGCGATCCTCGTGATGGGTGGCGAAGATGCTGCCCAGGCGCATCGGTTCGAGCCGCAGCAACGCCGTGCGTTCGCCATCGGCATTCTCGAGCGAGCGTATGCGCCCACCGCCGAAGTTGACGGTGCACCGTGCCGCCGGGTCGGCCCTGTCCCAGAACCGGAAGGACCGCGTCCAGAACGTGACCCGGCCAGGCTCGAGCGCGTACTGTCCTGGTCTTGCGACGACGTCGACCTGCTGGAAGCCGAGCTGGTCGAGCGCGGCGGACAGACCGGGCGCATCGAGGGGCAGGCCGGCGTATAACTCCAGCGGAGCCGCGTAGACGCCGGCGGGGATATCCCAGCGGCGATCCTCGAACTGGCGGATAGCGCCGATGCCGACCACGAGCATGTGGATCAACAGCACGCCCAGCAGGACGGCGATGATCGACCGCCACGGCGCCCCCAGGAATATTTGCTTCAGCTCTTGCATACGCGACGGCTGTCGCCCTGATTACGAACGGCGCCCAGCATGCCACTGATCGGGCAGCATCGCCTGCTCAACCGGCGCGTACACGGTCGAGCAGACTCTCGTAGACCTGCTCGCCCAGCGCATTGCGCAGTGCGCGGGGCGAAGGCACGGGTGGTGCGTAATCGGTCACGCTGAGGTGCTGCAGCGCTCGCCACTGCTCCGTCAGATGCGCCCTGACCTCGTCGCTTCGGCAATGGCAGAGGAACTGCTGGAGGGTATCGATGCATCGCCGGGACGGCGTCCGGTTCGCACTGGCCGTGTGCTGCTCGGTGACGAGGCGATACGCGGCACCCCGGTGGGCAGGGACTGCCCTGATCTCCGCTGTCGACAATGCTTTGCCGGATTGGACGTCGTACAGGCCCACGATGAACACGGACCCGGCCCGGCCCTGGCGAGCCACCGACGATGCAGAAGTGGAGCGCAGGCAGTTCCGCATCCGGGAGCCGTGCGCCCGCAGGTCGCGATCGGTACATAGCGGCGTCACGCGCGTGCTGCCGTCCGCGGAAACGAAATCGTCCGGGACGAGAGGCATCAGTGTCTCGCGGGCGTGAATCTGCCAGACGGCGTCGCATCTCCTCGTCCGCGCCATCTCCTCTGCGAACAGCGATGCGACCTCGCCCAGCCCCTGATCCGCGACCTGCAGTACCACACTGTCTATCGCCTCGGTGATGGCCTCGCCATCGTCGTTCCCGGAGACCATCGGCGCATCGCCGGTCTCCTGTCGCACGCTGCGGGTGAGGGCGGCCCGGAACCGGGTTATCTGTTCGATATCGTTCCACCCGGGTAACCAGCGGGCCAGAGTCTGCCGGTCTCCGCGCCTCGACAGGCGAGCACAGACTCTCAACCACTTCAGCCCCGCGGCCGATTCCCAGATGGGCCGGAGAAACAACCGCTGGCCGGTGACGACGATACGGTTGAATTCCTCCCACTCTGCGGGGTCATCGCCGGGGAGGTCCTGGGGATGCAGGGCGTTGAGCGCCACGGCCAGTCCCCTGGCATCTCTGGACCATTGCAGGCCGACGTCGCTCCAGTCCCGACCGACGAGATGCCGGACCACCCCCGGCCGCACATCCCAGCGCGCCGCCAGGCCCTTAATCAGCGGGGCACCCGAATCGACGAACGAACGCAGGTCTTCACCGAAGCTCCGGGGTTCCGCGACGACGGCCGTCACAAGCAGGCTGGGAAACGTCTCGGCGAACTGCAGGCGATAGCGCTGATACCGCCGGTGTGCGAGGTAGTTGTAGACACGCAGGTCGAAGCGCCGGCCGGTGGTAGTCAGGGGTAGCGCCTCGGGGTCCATCAATCGCCGGAAACTCTGCAGGGCCTTGCCGAGACCGTGCCGCAGGTCGGCCCGCAGGGTCCACTCGAGCCTTGCGAGCCCGGGTTCAGGAATCCCCGTACCCGCGTGTCGCGCGGCGGGGCCCCTGACGCAAGCGAATGCGACTTTCTCGATCTCCCACAGGCGCTCGTCGATGCGACGGACCGATGGAGTCGCCATGGCGAGCGATCGGATCCCGAGATCCTGACGCAGCAGTGACTCGACCGAGCTCCGCGTGAAGGCCTGCTCCGAGACACGGGCCAGACTCTCGGCGGCGGCCCTCAGCCGTGCATTCGTCCAGGCTGCATTCCGGAGAATCAGCATCCAGATGGTCGCGTCCTCCAGTCTGAAGAGCGCCACGCTCCTGATGTGGCGGAGAGGCGGGGGTCCGGTGAGAAATTCCGCCCTCGGGAAGACGACGAGATCGGTGATCGGACACTGCGCATCCATGGAGGTCTGAATGAGTTTGCTGACTTGTTCCACTGGTTTTCGCTCGACGCTGGTACGACGCTGGTACGACAACGGACGCCCTCAGGCACACCCGTCCGCGCGTGCAGCGGACAAAAGGAGGCTGTCGCCACGCGTGCATGCGGTGGCGTCTTCGGGGCAGTCCAGGGACTATCCGAAGTTACCCGAAAATGCGTCCGGGTCAAAAGGGTTTTCCGAAGCGTCCGGCAACCCTTTGATTCGACGATCGCGGCAGCCGATTCCTGTTGCGCAATCCCGGGTTCGGGCGCAATATCGCGCATCTTCTTCATTCGGACAGGTGCCGCTTCGGCGTGTATGTCGAACACGTGTCTGTCGTGCGGCGCCTGCTGCGCCCACTTTAGAGCCTCGTTCCACTGGCTGGAGACAAACTCGGCTCCGGGCGGCCTGACGCCCGCCGAGCTGACCGTGCCGGTGTCGAGGCATCTGGTGGCCATGCGCGGCACCGACCGCAACCCGCCGCGCTGCATTGCGCTGGACGGCCGCATCGGCGAATCCGTCCGGTGCACCATCTACGAGCAGCGCGCCTCGCCTTGCCGGGAGTTCCAGGCGTCATGGGTCGACGGACAGCAAAACGAGCGCTGTGACCGGGCCCGTGCGGTTCACGGGCTACCGCCGTTGCCGCCGCCGTTGCCGCTACCGGTGGCAGTGCCGGACGGTTCCGTGCCGTTACCATCGTCCGAAACGGGCGGACCCGATCCCTGTTCCGGGGCGGCGGTTCCGCCCTGACCGGGGCTGGTGACGGCCCTGCATTGTCGCGATAATGATCCCGTTGTGCGCCTCCGGCGCCATAATCGCAGGGCGGGAAACTTCTCATGCAACGCTTCCGGAACATCCTCTGTGTGGTGCAGGAGCCGTCGGATGCCGCGGCACTCGAACGCGCCGTATCCCTTGCCGAGAACAACCAGTCCGCGCTGACTATTGCCCGGGTGATCCCCCGCCTCGCGACGGACATGCGCCTGCCGGAGGGCGGCCCCACGTCCGAGGCACTGCGCGAGTGGACGAGAGCCGAGCATCTGGAGTCGCTGGAGGCGATGGCTCGTCCCTACGTTGACAGGGTCGATCTTGCCCTGCGGCTGCTGGAGGGTACCGAATTCCTGCAGATCATCCGCGCCGTGCTCGCTGACGGCTACGACCTGATCATCAAGGCGGCGGAGGATCCTCCCTATCTGCGGCGACTCTTCGGCGCCGACGACATGCACCTCCTGCGCAAGTGTCCGTGCCCGCTGTGGCTGACCCGGCCCGCGGAGAAGGCCAACTACGGCCGGATTCTCGCTGCGGTGGATTTCGACCCGGCGGAACCGCGGGAAGCCGCGACCGCGCTCAACCGCACGATACTGGAACTGGCCGCTGCGCTGTCGGTCTCGGATTTTGCCGAGCTACATGTGGTCCATGCGTGGGACGCGCCGGCAGAGGATGTGATCCGGCGCTGGGCGGCCGTGCCTGACAGCGCGGCTACGAACTACGCGGAGGCCGAGAGGTCGGCCCACGCCAGGGGACTGGAGCAGCTCGGAGCCCAATTGAAGGAATGGCTCGGCGACGAGAGCTATGACTACATCGCTCCTCGATACCACCTCGCCCGCGGCTCGGCGGTGACCGTGGTGCCACACCTCGCAACGGAACTGCAAGCCGATCTGGTGGTGATGGGGACGGTGGCGCGTACCGGAATCTCGGGGCTGATCATCGGCAATACCGCCGAGTCCATCCTGGAGCAATTGCCCTGCGCCGTACTGGCCGTGAAAGGGCCGGGCTTCGTCTCGCCGGTACGCCTGCCCGGCTGATCCCCGCCCGCGGCCTCAGGGCAGGTTCTTGTCGCCGAGCTCGCCCTCCGGGATGGCGGTGCGCTCTCTCTGCTCGCTCCCCGTGAGCAGATCCACGGCCCGGTCGGCCGCATCCTGGAAGGGCTCCAGCACCAGGTCGGCGCCGGCCTTCCTGAGTTCGTCGGAGTCCGTCTGCTTGTGTGACGTAACGGCGATCCGGCCCCTGAAGCCCGCACTGCGGCTCACCTGCAGCAGTGTCTCCTGGACGTCTTCGTAACTGAGGCCCGTGGGTTGCACGGGCATTGTCGAGACCAGCCAGCCGGAACGCTCGAGAGGCAGCGTGGCCAGAAACTCCGGATCGCTCGCATCGCCGTATTCCGCCTCGAGGCCCAGGGCGTGCCAGCGCCGCACGGCTACCGGGTTGAAGTCGACCCCCAGCACGGAGATGCCCATGTTGTCGAGACGCATGCCGATCGCCGTGCCGAAACGGCCGAGACCGAAGATGATCACCTCGTACCGGCCCTTGCCATGTCCCTGGCCCTCCGCGGGCTCGGCGGGCGTGTTGCGGCGCTCGAACACGCCGAGCGCCGGCTCGAATACGGCGTACAAATGGTGCGAGTAAGTGATCATGTAGGTGGATACGGCGATGGTCACCAGCCCCACGAGGGTGACCAGGCCGAGTGCATCGGATGCCACGTGGCCGAGCGAGACCCCCATGGCGATGAATATCAGCGAGAACTCGCTGATCTGCGCCACGGTGAGACCCGCGAGAAATCCGGTGCGCTTGCGATAGCCCATTCCGCCCATGATGGCCAGTACGATCAGTGGGTTGCCGATCAGCACGAAGAGCGAGAATACGACCGCCGCGAAGATATTCGAACCCAGCACCGACAGGTCGAGCGCAGAGCCGAGGGCGATGAAGAAGAACAGCAACAGGAAGTCACGCAGCGGCGCGAGCCGCGCCGCAATGGTCTCGCGGTAGGGCGTGGAGGCGAGGGAGATTCCCGCCAGCAGGCCGCCAACCTCCTTGCCGAGCCCGGCGAGGTCGCCCGCCGCGGCGAAAAGCGCCGCCTGCGCGATGGCGAATACGAGGAGCAGTTCCGGGGCCTGCGCCAGCTTCTCGATGAGCGGGTCGGCGATGTAGCGGACGAAGATCACGACCACCGCAACGAGTGCCAGGCTGGAGACGAGCACCCGTACCACGGATGATCCGCCGTGTTCGCCGCCGCCCATCCCGATGGCCGACAGCGCGATCATCGCGAATACCACCACCAGATCCTGGACAATCAGGAAGCCGAGGGCGATCTGGCCGTGCAGCGAATCGATCTCGCGCTTGTCCGAGAGGAGCTTGACGATGATGATCGTGCTCGAGAACGTGAGCGCGACGGCGACGTACAGGCTGGTGACCGCATCGAGGCCCAGCGCGAGCCCGATGAGAAAGCCGAACAGAGACGTGAACAGGACCTGGCCGAGGCCGGTCATCAGCGAGACCGTGCCGAGCGTCCGGATCAGTTTGATGTCGAGCTTGATTCCGACCAGGAAGAGCAGGACGGCGATGCCGAGCTGCGAGAGCAGCGTGATCTGGGGCTCCGAGCGGACGAGGTCCAGCACGGATGGGCCCGCCAGCAGTCCGACGGCGATGAAGCTGACGATGAGCGGCTGGCGCAACAGCAGGCCGATCGAGCCGACCCCCGCCGCGAGCACCAGCAACGCGGCGATTTCGGTGAACGGCGACTGGTGGATGAGTTCGTACACTGGCACCCGCTCGTGTCAGGAGTCCGCGCCGGTCGATGATAGATGAGCGCCGGTCCCGGCGCGACGGCCTCGTGACCGGGTCCGGGGGACGCCCGAGTCAGGCGTCCTGCTGCCGCTCGATCTCCGCCGCCAGGTCGATGCGCTCCAGTTCTTCGTCGATCGCGCCGATCCGCTGCTCGAGCGCAGCCTGCTCCGGCCGGCCCTCCGATCCCTGTCCAGCCTCCGCGGAAGCGGCTCTGAGCGCATCGAGTTCGCCCCGCAGCCGGCTGCGCTCCTCTTCGAGCTGATGCCGGCGGCCGGTCTGCGCCGGCGCCATGTCGTCGTCGTCCTTCATAAGGCCCGTCGTCGGCATTCCCCTGACTGATGAACTGTCATTGTCATACGAGCATACCGCAGCGAGATACGAACATCTCGCAGCTCCTGGAAACCTTCCCCTCACATAACCGTCAAGAGCGCGCAATCTGCAGGTGCTCGAATAGCGCCCGTCAGACGCCCGGCCATCGCCGGGCCTCGAACAGGGACGCATAACAATGAACCATCGCCTCATCCGGAGCGTCGCAGCCGCCGCGCTCCTCGTACCGTTTGCCACGTCAGCCGGCGATCTCTCCGGCCGTGTTACCGACGAGAATACGGGCCGCTGGCTTGCCGGCGCCGCCGTCAGCATCAAGCCCGGCAACGAGCGGGTCGTCGCCGATGGCAGCGGCCGCTTCCAGATTCGCGACCTCCCCGCCGGCGAGTACCGGGTGGAGATCCTGCAGACGGGTTACGATCCGGCCGCATTCACGGTCAGCGTGCCTGCCGAGGGCACCGTCACCCGAGACGTCGCCATGTCCTCCAGCATGGAGACCATCGTCGTGACGGGTTATCGCGCCGCGCTGACGGATGCCATCCAGGACAAGCGCTTCGCGGACGTCATCAAGGACTCGGTGACCTCCGACGACGTCGGCAAGCTCCCCGACCGAAACGCCGCGGAGGCCCTGCAGCGCGTCCCCGGCGTCTCGATCACCATCGATCAGGGCGAGGGCCGTTACGTGACGCTCCGGGGCATCGATCCCGGCCTCAACCTGGTGACCATCGACGGCGCCACCATCGGTTCCCCCGAGAGCGACCGGCGGATCGCCCTCGACACCATCCCCTCGAACGTGCTGTCGAAGCTGGAGGTAATCAAGACGGTCACCCCGGACATGGACGGCAATGCCGTGGGCGGCGCGGTCAATCTGGTGACCCCCAGCGCCTTCGATCTCGCGCCCGGCGAGCGCATCAGCGTATCCGCGGACTACGGCTATTACGATATGAGCGGCGAGAGCCCGTATGGCGCCAGTGCCAGCTGGGGCACGGTGTTCGGCGACGACCACCAGTTCGGGCTGCTCCTGAGCGCGAGCCACCTCTCCCGTGACTACGAGTCAGAGAACATCCAGGGTGGCAACATCTGGGAAGAAGAGGGCGACTTCTTCGTGCCCGAGGAACTAGTGCTGCGCGACTATACGCTCGAGCGCCTGCGCACCAGCGTCGTCGCGAACCTCGAGTGGCGCCCCAACGGCGATTCCCGGTTCTATTTCCGCAACATCTGGAACGAGTTCCAGGACACCGAGCAGCGCCTCGAGACGCTGTACGACTACCGCAACGGCGGCCTGGTGGATCAGACGCCCACCTCCGGCACCTTTACCGAGGGCGAAGGCGAGCGGGCGTCCAAGGACCGCCGCGAGAAGCAGTCCATCCTGAACAGCACCCTGGGCGGCGAACTCTTCCTCGGTGCGTGGACGGTGGAAGGGTCCTACACCTTCGGCAAGGCCGAGCAGGACACACCCTACGACGACGAGTACGTGTTCGTGCTGGCCGATCCCCTGCCGATGACCTACGACACCTCCAGTTTCTTCTTCGACGTCGACGGCGGCGCTGCCTTCGACGATCCGGCCAACTCGGAATTCGACCAAGTGGAGTTCGCCAGCCAGATCGTGGAGGAAGACCTGAACGTCATCCGGCTGGACCTGACCCGGGATCTGCAGTTCGCCGGTAATCCGGGCGCTATCAAGTTCGGCGCCAAGTTCACCGGGCGCGAGAAGACCAGCGACCAGCAGGCGGACGTCTACGACGGCTTCGACGGCGATTTCCTGCTGTCCGACGTCTTCCGGCCCGGCAAGTCGGGCTTCTATTGCGACGAGCGGTGCTACGACTTCGGCCCGGTGATCGACCACGGCGCCGCGAACGCGTTCTTCAACGCCAACCGGGACCTCTTCGAGTTGAGCGAGGACGACAGCCGCGAGGTCAGCGCCGAGGCGGACTTCACCGTGGAGGAGGACATCTCCGCCGCCTACTTGATGGCCTCGGCGGATATCGGCGGGCTCGCGCTGACGGGCGGCGTCCGCGTTGAGCGCACGGAGACCGAGTCCCGTGCCTTCGACATCAGCTTCGAGGACGGCGATCTCGCACCGGAACTGCCCCAGCGTACCGGCAGCAAGGACTACACGAACTGGCTGCCGGGCCTGCAGGCGCGCTGGGCGGTCAACGACGGGGTCGTGCTGCGCGCCGCGTGGACCAACACCATCGGCCGGGCCCCCTACGAGCAGCTGGCCCCTTTCCGCATCTTCGAGGCCGACCCGGACGGGCCCGACGCCTTCGAGGGCGAGGTGGAGGAAGGCAATCCGAACCTGGAACCGCTGGAGTCGATGAACCTCGACGCCGCCGTGGAATGGTATCTGGATTCGGGTGGTCTGGTGGCGGTGGGGCTGTTCTACAAGGACATCGACAACCCGATCTACACTCAGGTCACCACCCTGGAGGACCAGGAGTTCGAAGGCCGGTTCTTCACCGAACTCGAGCGCAGCCGGCCGGAGAACGCCGACAGCGGCGAGATACTCGGCGTCGAGCTGAACCTGCAGCAGCAGTTCACGGGCCTGCCCGCGCCCTTCGACGGTTTCGGCGTATCGCTGAATTACACCTACACGGACAGCGAGGCGACCGTGTTCGGCCGGGACGACAAGGTGCCCTTCTTCCTGCAGTCCGAGAACGTCGGCAATGCCGCCGTCTTCTGGCAGCAGGGCGGGCTCGAGCTGCGTGCGGCGATCGCCTACCGGAGCGAGTACCTGGACGAGGTGGGCGAGGATTCCGACAGTGACCTGTACATCGACGAGCGTACCCAGGTCGATCTCAAGGGCAGTTATGCCTTCGACAACGGCCTGAAGGTGTACCTGGAGCTGCTGAACGTCACCGACGAGCCGCTGCGCTTCCTGAGCGGCGGGCGCTCCGACCGGCTCGCCGAGAACGAGATCTACGGCTGGAACGCGATCGCCGGCATGCAGTACCGCTTCTGATGCACGGGCCGATGCGCGGCATGCTCCACGGACTGATCGCCGGCGTCCTGCTGGCCGCCGCGGCGGCCCCGGCGCTCGCCGACCAGAGCCCCCTTCCGGCGGCGGAGCCGCGCTCCGTCGTGCGCCCGGCGCCGCACCAGGCTCTGGAGGGGACAGTGGCGTCGATACGCGAACGCATGGCGGCGGAGCTCGGCCCCGACGAGCGGGTGGACATTACCCCCGAGGCCGCAGCCGCCTTCCTGCAACCCGCGGAGCGGCGCGCCCTCGCCACCGGGTTCGTCCGCTTCCGCGTGGACGGGCCGGCGCGCATCTACGTGGCGTTCGAGGGCGAGCAGGGCGAGACGCCGTTCTGGCTGCCGGAGCTGGGCTTCGGGCGCCGGGCGGGCCTGGACTTCATCGTCGATGCCGAGGATACCTACCACGTCTGGGACAAGACGGTGCCCGCGGGAGAGGTCCGGCTCGGCATCCCGAGCCTCTCCGGCGAGATGAAGCCCTATCTCGTGTTCGCGGCGCCCGCGGACGAGGGCCGGGCGGTCACCCTGACGCCCCTGGTGCCCGGCACCGACGTCATCACCGCCCGGGCCGGCGTAACGCCTTTCCTGGACGATGATGACTACCTCAACGCGCTGCCGCAGGAACTCGACGGACTGCCCGTACTGAGGAGCTACGAGCGCTGGGAGCTGGTCTCGCGGCTGGTCGGCTGGTTCCGCCGGACTGAGTACCCGTCCTCCGCCGCGCCGGACCAGCTGCTGCTCACCTGGCAGGGCGATCCCCGCCGTTCGGCCACCCTCCAGTGGCGCACCGACGTCAGCGTGCCGGGCAGCGTGTTGTGGATCGCGCCGAAGCAGGAGTTCTTCGCGTCCGGTTCCGCGGCGGGCCGCCGCATCGACGCCTCGTTCCGCGAGCTGGAGAGCGAGCGCATCGTGAACGACCCGGTGGTCCGGCTGCACCGGGTGCGCCTGGACGGCCTCGAGCCCGGGACGGATTATCTCTATGCCGTCAGCGCCGATGGCGGCCGCACCTGGACCGACGTGCGGGAGTTCCGCACGGCCGCCGAGTCCGAGCCCTACTCCTTCGTCTACCTCGGCGACCCCCAGAACGGCCTCGACCAGTGGGGGCAACTCCTGCGTCAGGCCGACTTCCGCTACCCCGAGGCGCGCTTCTACATGATCGCCGGCGACCTGGTGGACAAGGGTGCGGAGCGGGACAACTGGGACGAGTTCTTCCACGAGGGTTCGCCGGTGTTCGACGAATCCGCCGTGGTGCCCGCCATCGGTAATCACGACAGCCACGGCGGCCACCCGACCCTGTATCTGCAGCAGTTCGCCCTGCCGGACAACGGCACGGAGAGGCTCGATCCGGGCCGCACCTACTACGTGGACTACCAGGACCTGCTGGTGGTGGTCATGGACTCCAATTACCAGCTCATCCAGCCCGAACTGCAGGCCGAGTGGCTGGACCGGGTGCTGGGCGGAAGCGATGCGCGCTGGAAGGTGGTGATCTATCACCATCCCTTCTACGCCTCGCGCCCGGACCGCGACAACTACCCGCTGCGCGAGACCTGGGGGCCGATCTTCGACCGCCACAACGTGGATATCGCCTTCCAGGGCCACGATCATGCCTACATGCGCACCGTGCCCATGCGCGGCCACCGGCCCGCCGGGCAGGGCGAGCACGGCACCATCTACCTGGTGGCCGTCTCCGGCACGAAGATGTACGAGCAGCAACTGCCGGCGTTCGCCGCCTTCGGCACCACCGATACGCGGACCTTCCAGGTCATCGAAGTGGACCCGGCGGCGGGCACCCTCGAGTACCGCGCCGTCGACACCCGCGGCGAGGTCATCGACACGTTTCGGCTGGAGAAGCCCCCGGCGACGGCAACGGACTGAGGCGAGCGCGAAGCGTCAGTCCCGACCCACGAAGATATCCAGCGGCAATACCGCGGTCACACCGACGTTCGGAACGTCCACCAGCTGGCCGATACGCATGTCCACCGCGACGCTGGCGATCATGTACGCCTGCGCCCGGTCATAACCATATTCGGACTCGATGTGGTCGATCATCGCGTGGAGGGCATTTCGTGCCGCCAGATTGATGTCGGCCGACAGATTGCTCAGCTCCGCGATCTTCGGCGACTGCAGATACGCGAGGTCCGCGGGCACGCTGCCTTTCTCTTTCAGCGGGAAGCCGGTCACGGCGTAGAAGCGCTCCGAGGGTATCCCGAGTACCCCTGCCGGCCCCTCGTAATGCGGGCCGTGGGAGAGGTCCGGCGGGTCGTCGACGATACGGGTGGTGACCGTCAGCCGGCCGCCCATCTCGATCGCCGTGCCCGCCACCTCGCCGTCACCCTGCGCGTAGTGAAAGTCGCCCACCGCAAGTCCGCAGCCGTCGACGAGACACGGCAGATACACGGTGGTGCCGATAGTGATGTAGCGGATGTCCATGTTGCCACCGTGTTCACGCGGCGGGATGGTGCGCAGGCACTCCGACGGCTTCGTGCCTTCCGGCCCGCACACTGACGCCGGCGCGGCCTCGTCCGGGTCGGGGCCCATCACGGCGCCGCCGGACTCCAGCAGCTGGCTCTCCCGGGCCAGCGCATCGGCCAGCAGGGCCTCGCCGGGCAGCGTCGTCACGACGCCGGGAAAACTCGCGTTCGGGATACGCACGCCCGGCAGGGCGTCGCTGACCGCGTAGTCCTCATTGATGCGCCAGACGATGAAGCGCTCGTCCGTGCCGAACTGGTCGCCTGCGAAGCCGAACGGTCCGGCCGTGGTCCAGCCGACGTCGTCGGGGTCGAGTGCCTCGATGGTCACCGCCAGCACGTCGCCGGCTTTGGCGCCTTCGATGAATACGGGTCCCGTCAGCGCATGGACGATGCCGACTCCTTCCCGCGGCATGCTCTTCGCACTCGAGGACTTATCCGGGTCGAGGGTGAGGTCGAAAGCGTCACGGCCGTTGAACACGATACGCTCACCGGGCTCGGCGCTGGCAACCATCGGGATATCCGGATGCAGGCGGTTCATACACGCCGGATCGTCGGCGCAGGCCACGCTGCGATCGCCGACGACGACCTCGGCGGCGGCGTCCACAACTGCCGCCAGGCTCGACAGCAGCACTATGGAAAGACAAGCAAGTAGACCCCGTTTCATACGCATATCCCCGCTGGAGTTGTTGTATCCGTGCTGCGGCCTCAGGACGAGGCCACCTGCACGCCGCCGGCCGCGAAATCCCGCTGCAATGCAAGTTCAAGGCGCTCCGCGAGCGGCTCGCGTACCCGCTGCTTGGTATTGCGATGCGCTTCCATGTTGAGGGTGGCGAGGGTTGCGGCCATGTCGGCGGCCCGGGTCCCGAGATCGCCGGCCGGCACTGCCTCGTCCAGGAACCCGGCCTCCACGGCGCCCGCGGGGTCGTAGATCCTGGCCAGTCCCACGGCCTGGTCGAGGTGCACCTGCGCCAGCCGGGCACGGGCGAGTTCCACGCCGAACCAGGGCAGCGTCATGCCGATGGCCACCTCGTTCAGGCCGAGTTTGTAATTGCCTTGCACGCCGATGCGGTAGTCGGCCGACAGGCACAGCAACGCACCCATGGCGAGCGCATGCCCGCTCACAGCCAGAACCACCGGCATCTCGAAGGTCAGCAGCCGGTTGGCCACCTCGGCGCCCTGGCGCAGCAGTCTCGCGGCATCCTCCCCGCCCTGGCTCATCACCGAGAGATCGAAGCCCGCGCAGAACTTGCCCTCCCGGCCGGTGATGATCACGACCTTGCCGGCGGCCGCCGCCTGGTCCAGGCCCGCATTAAGGCTTGCGAGCATGTCGAAGGACAGGGCGTTGGCCTTGCCGTCGTCCATGGCCAGCAGGCAATGGGTTTCGTGTTCGGTGACTTCGAGCAGTGCGGTCATAAATCTCTCCCGGTCGGTCCGGCGGCCAGTCTAGCCTTACCGCGCGCCGATGGGGAGGTCGGCGCACGGAATCCTGCAGGAATGCGGGCAGCCGGATGACGTATCCTTGGCGGCGTATCCAGAGCCGCGACAGTCGGCTCGATGCGGGTTTGCCCGTCGCACTGACGGAAAGGATGGAACTCATGCTGAAAAGATTCGCTCTGCTCGTTCTCGCCGCGCTCGTAGTCACTGGCTGTTCCGGCGAACAGACGCCCGTGCAGTCAGGGCAGCCCGCGCAGCCGGAGGCCGCCCGCTACGATCTGCTGATCGAGAACGGCACGGTGTACGACGGCCTCGGCGGCGAGCCGTACGTGGCCGATGTTGCGATCTCGGACGACCGCATCGCCGCCATCGGCACGGATCTCGGCACGGCCGAACGGGTCATCGATGCGAGCGGCCTGGCGGTCGCGCCCGGCTTCATCAACATGCTGAGCTGGGCCACCGAGTCGCTGATCGAGGACGGGCGCTCACAGAGCGACATCCGCCAGGGCGTGACGCTGGAGGTGATGGGCGAGGGCTGGACCATGGGGCCGGTAAACGAGGCGATGAAGGCCGAGGCGCTGCAGCGCCAGGGGGACATCACCTTCGACATCGCGTGGTCCACGCTGGGCGAGTATCTGCAGTTCCTGGAGGACAAGGGCATCTCCACCAACGTCGCGTCGTTCGTCGGCGCCACGACGGTGCGCATCCACGAGCTGGGCTACGAGGACCGAGCGCCGACGCCGGAGGAGCTGGAGCGCATGCGCGGGCTCGTCCGCACGGCCATGGAGGAGGGCGCGCTCGGCGTCGGCTCGTCCCTGATCTATGCGCCGGCATTCTATGCGGACACGGCGGAGCTGATCGCGCTGGCGGAAGTGGCGGCGGAGTATGGCGGCCGCTACATCTCCCACATGCGCAGCGAGGGCGCCCAGCTGGTGGAGGCCGTGGACGAGCTCATCACCATCGCCAGAGAGGCCGACATCGGTGCGGAGATCTATCACCTGAAGGCGGCGGGCGCGGCCAACTTCGACAAGCTGGACACGGTGTTCGAGCGCATCGAGGCGGCCCGCGCCGATGGGCTGGACATCACCGCCGACATGTACACCTACACCGCCGGCGCCACCGGACTCAACGCGTCGATGCCGCCCTGGGTACAGGAGGGCGGCTATGAAGCCTGGGCGGAGCGCTTGCGTGATCCCGATGTGCGCGCCAGGCTGGAGGAGGAGATCCTCACGGCCTCCGACGAATGGGAAAATCTGTATCTCGCAGCCGGGGGACCGGAGAACCTGGTGCTGGTCGGGTTCAAGAACCCCGAGCTGAAGTCGCTGACCGGCAAGACGCTGGCCGAGGTGGCCGAGATGCGGGGCACCTCACCGGTCACGACGATGATGGATCTGGTGCTCGAGGACGGTAGCCGGGTGGGCACCATCTACTTCATCATGTCCGAGGAGAACGTAAAGAAGAAGATCGCGAAGCCCTGGATGGCGTTCGGCTCCGATGCGGGGTCTCTGGCGCCGGAGGGCAAGTTCCTGCTGTCCAACACCCATCCGCGCGCCTATGGCACGTTCGCCAGATTACTCGGCAAGTACGTGCGCGAGGAGCAGGTGATCCCGCTGCAGGAGGCCGTCCGGCGGCTGACCAGCCTGCCGGCGGAGAACCTGAAGCTCGCCGGGCGCGGCGCGCTGAAGGAACAGTACTACGCCGACGTCGTGGTCTTCGACCCGGCGACCATCCAGGATCACGCGACCTTCGCCGAACCCCACCAGTACTCCACCGGCGTCGATCACGTGATCGTCAACGGGGTGCCCGTGCTGCTGGACGGAGAGCATACGGGAGCCACGCCCGGCCGCTTCGTGAAGGGACCGGGCTACGTGGCTGCCGACTGACGGCGGACTCGGGGCGGCCCGTGCGGCCTCAGTGATGATGCTGGCGATGAGCCAGATAGCAGGTCAAGGCGATAGCCGCGCAGAGAATCGCGAGTGAGGCCGCGTTGAGGGCGAAATAGACGTCCACATAGTTCATGGCTTACCTCCCGCACCACCAGAGTGCCTGCAGGGCCGGCGCCGCCTTGCGGAGAATCGGGCTTACCGGCCTCCACGGATATTAGACCGCGAGAGGCGTCTCGGTTCCGTGAGTTTCATCACAGGGCGGCCCCGGGGCTAGTCCGGGTTTGTCACTTGCCCCGGCCGCGCTTTTCCCTGATATCCAGCTGCGTGAGCCAGTATTCGGTGTCGGCCTCCGGGAAGGTCGTGTAGCGGGCATTGTTCACGTACAGGGAGTTGCCGAAGAATGCGCCACTCGCCACTCCGTCCAGGTCCGGATCGGTGATCACCTGTACGAGGGTTCCCGTGAGCAGGTTCTTGTCCAGCGCGACTACCTGGATGCTGTCGAAAGAGAAGGGAGGGCCGGGGAAGTCGTACGGCGTCATGATGTACAGTGTCTTGCCTCGCATCGCTATGCCGTCGATGAAACCGGTCAGCGGCGGATTCACTTCGATCCTGTCCGCGTGGCCGGTGGCCGGGTCCACTTTGTAGATCTGGGCGTTGTTCGAGTTGCCGACGATCAGCGTTTCCCCGTCGGGCGTGGCCACGATGCCGTTGCCGGCGCAGCAGCCTGGATCGTCGCTCACGAAATCGCCGCTCAGCGGCAGCGCCATGACGGCAGACTCGGGGGGCAGCCGGCCGTTCCTCGACAGCGGCAGCCGGTACAGGAACGGTTGCGTGAAGTCGGTGAAGTAGACGGCTTCCCTGGTGATCGCAAGATCGTTGATGACCGTCGAGAAAGGCGGCGCGAGCTCATAGTTCATGATCTCTTCACCGGTCTCAGCGTCGAAGACGTAGGCGTTGCCCACCTGGCAGCCCGCGACGAAAAGGTAATTGCTGCGCGCGTCGACGCGCATGCCGAGCTTGTAGCAATCGGTGAATATGTCGAAGTCGGGTTCGGCCGGGACCAGGACTTCACCCTCGCCGCTGCGCAGGTCCACTTTGTAAATGGACCCGTCGATGGAGCCGTTGTAGGCCGTGGATGCCCGGCCGATGGCGAATCCTTCCGGCGGCGCCCCGCTCAGCGCGGGGACGGTTTTGGCGAATGGCCGGGCGGCCGGCTTCTCACCGGCCTGTACGGTGTGGGTGGGCAACGACCATGCAGTCATCAGCAGCGTGGCAATCAGGATTTTCTTGTTCATATTCTCTCTCCTCCAGGAGCCTCTCAATCGGGCTATCCACGCATGGATAAGACCCGGCGGCCCGGCGCCTGACGCTCTGGGGAGATGACGTCATGCATCCGGGCTGCCGGTGAGACCTGCCGACTGTCCATCGACAAATTTGTCGACTGGCTGCGCCCACGAGCCGCAATAGGCTCTACAATCGGGTTTCTGGGCCAGCCCGCCTTTCCGGCGACATGGCATCAGAGTGTGGCGAGGAGTGGGCCCGGGCGCCTGATCGAACGCTGATTTTCTGCCGATGGTTTGCTGATCTGTATCGATAGGGCCGGGTTTCGGATGTTTCTGTTGATGGTCGATGAACGCGGGAGCTCCGAGCTGCCTGCCCGCCTGCCTGCCCCGGCTCCGCGGTGGGCCGCCCGGTGAACGGTTCCGGCGGCGACGGACCGATCCTCCATGAATTCGGCCGCTGGCGGTTCGACGCCGGTACGGGCGACCTCTTCGACGGCGCGACCATCACCCGGCTCGAGCCGCAGGTGGCCCGGCTGCTGGATTACTTCCTGATCCACCAGAACACGCTGATCAGCCGGGACGAGCTGATGACCGCGGTCTGGGACAACCGGATCGTCTCCGACCACGCCGTCAACCGCTGCATCTCGATTCTGCGCAACCAGCTGTCGCCGGACGAACGGAATGCATATATCGAGACCGTGGTGCGCCGGGGGTTCATCAGCCACTTCCCGCCGTCGTCGGACCGACCGCCAGGCGTGGCGACGGACGAGAGAGCGGACGATACGGCGCCCGGTCCCGCGCCGGCCGCGCAGAAGTCGCGCAGCCGCAGAGGCTGGATGCCGGTCGCGCTGGCCGGCGTGGCGGCGGCCGTCGCGTTCGGCGTATTCCGCCTGCTCGGCGACGGGCCGCCGCCCGCCGGCGCTGCGGCAAACGCAGGCGCCCCCATGGTGGCCGTACTCCCGTTCATCTCAGCCGGACTGGCCGGCGAAAGCGATTTCTTCGCCCGCGGGATTCACGATGATCTGCTCACCCAGCTGGCACAGCTGCAGTCGATACGGGTGATCTCCCGCACCTCCGTATCCGAATACCGGGACAGTCAGCGCAATATCCGGGAGATCGGCCGCGATCTGGGCGCCGACGCCATCCTGGAGGGCGGTGTGCAGCATGTCGGCGACCAGATACGCATCAACGTGCAGCTGATCGATGCCCGCACCGACGTCCACCTGTGGGCGCAGCAGTACGACCGCGAACTGACCCCGGCCAATATCTTCGACATCCAGGCGGAGATCGCGCGATCGATCGCCTCCGCCCTGCAATCCACCCTGACCCGCCGGGACGCCACGCAGCTCGACGTCCTTCCGACC
The DNA here is from genome assembly GCF_040706535.1 of Lentisalinibacter orientalis. NCBI lineage: Bacteria > Pseudomonadati > Pseudomonadota > Gammaproteobacteria > Woeseiales > Woeseiaceae > Lentisalinibacter > Lentisalinibacter orientalis. The sequence continues at coordinate 413,550 of NZ_JAPDRJ010000001.1, read as the reverse complement.
GACAACATGGCCGCGTATCGCGCCTATCACGAGGCCATGGAACTGCGGGACACTGAGACGATTGCCGCGCCGGCCTACGTCGCCGCACTGGAGCGGGCCGTGGCGCTGGACCCGGAGTTCGTCCGGGCCCGGGCGGAGCTGGCCGGCTCGCTCAGCTACATCAATATCCAGGAGCGGGACCCGGAATCGATCCGGCGCCTGGAGAACCAGCTGGAGCGCATCCGGGCGCTGGCGCCCGAATCGTCCGAATACCTGATCGCGCAGAGCTACTTCACCTATTACATCCTGAAAGACCACGATCGCGCCTTCGAACTGGTCACGCACGCGCAGTATCTGCGGCCGAGCGACCCCCAGGTGCTGGAGCTTCAGTCCTGGATCCAGCGCCGCCAGGGGGATATCGACGGCGTGATCGATTCCATCCGCGAGGCGCGAACCCTGGACCCGAGGAATCCTTACTGGACCCGCAGGCTGGCGATCAATCTGATGGCTGCTCATCGATACGACGAGGCGGCGGAGGAACTCGACAGCGCGCCGTTCGAGAGCTTCAGGCTGTCCGCCTTGCGCAGCACACTGCGCGTACGCGAGCACGGGGAGCCCGGCCGGCTGCTCGACGATCTCGTGGCGCTGCAGCGGGAGTACGGCGAGGAGGCCACCGCTTTCGAGCTGTGGGAGGCGCATATCGCCGCCCGGGATTACGATGGTGCGACCGCCCTGCTCAATGCCGTCCAGCAGGCCGAATCTCCGGCCGAGGTCTGGTCGGCGTTCGACATTCCCGATATCGGACTGGCTCGCGTCATCACCGAGCGGCTCCTGAACGGCCCGGAAGCGAAAGGCCCGGTCCTGGCCGAGGCGCGACGGCAGGTGGCAGCGGAGCGGGCGGTCCCGGACTTCGCAGTCAACGCCGATCTGGCCATGGCCTATGTCACGGCTGCCGAGGGAGACCGGGCGGAGACGGAACGCCTGATCCGCACCTGGTTCCGCGAGGCCACCGCCGACCTGGCGGAGCGGCTCGTCCTCAGACACCATGCCTGTCGGGCCCTCGGCCTCGCCACGGCGGTCAACGCCGCGGTCGACTGTCTCCGATCCGGGCTCGCGGAGCCGAGCCAGGCTATTCCGTTTATCGAGCCGTTCCTGCCTTACTACGATTCGATCAGAGACGATCCGCGCTTCGTCGACTTCGTCGCTGCGCTCACACGTTCAGCAGCAGGTGCTCGCGCTCCCACGGGCTGATCTCGCGGTGGAACTGCCGCATCTCGGCGCGCTTGACGGCGTCGAACACCATGCAGAACTGCCCCCCCAGCACCTCATGCATCTCGGTGGCGGCCTCGAAACGGGTCAGCGCCTCATCGAGGGTGGTGGGGATCGGCCAGGCGTCCTCGTCGGGCTCGCCCGGCTCGGGCGGGCCGGGTTCGGTGGCGTGCAGCATGCCCAGATAGCCGCAGGCGAGCCCGACGGCGATAGCCAGGTACGGGTTGGCGTCGACGCCCACCACGCGATTCTCCATTCGGCGATTCTCCGGACTCGAGTTCGGCACGCGCAGGCCTGTCGCCCGGTTGTCGTAGCCCCAGGCGAAATTGGTCGGCGCACTGGATTCCTCGTCGTGGAAGCGGCGGTAGCTGTTCACGTACGGGGCAAGCACCGGCATCGCCTGCGGCAGGTAGTGCTGGCTGCCGCCGATGAAGTGCCGGAACACCTTGCTCTCGCTGCCATCGGCGCGGCTGAACAGGTTGTTGCCGTCCGCGTCCAGGACGCTCTGGTGCACGTGCATCGCCGAGCCCGGCTCGTCGCGCATGGGTTTGGCCATGAAGGTGGCGAACATGTCGTGATTGAGCGCGGCCTCGCGGATTATGCGCTTGAAGAAAAACACCTGGTCGGCGAGCAGCAGCGGCTCGCCATGGGTGAGGTTGATCTCAACCTGGCCGGCGCCGTCCTCCTGGATCACGGTGTCGATCGCGAGCCCCGCGTCCTCCGCGAAGCGGTAGATGGTGTCGATGACCGGGCCGTAGTCGTCCACCGCCGACATGGAATAGGACTGGCGGCTGGTGCGGCGGCGCCCGGTGCGCCCGAGCGGCGCCTCGATGGGCTCGTTCGGGTCCGTGTTGGGCTTGATCAGGTAGAACTCGAGCTCCGGCGCCACCACCGGCGCCCAGCCGCGCTCGGTATAGCGCTGCACCACGTTCTTCAGCACCTGCCGCGGCGCGATGGCGACCGGCACGCCGTCGCGGGTGTACAGATCGTGGATGATCTGCAGCGTCGGTTCCTTCGCCCACGGTACGGCCCGCGCCGTCGACATGTCCGGCCGCAGCATCAGGTCCCCCTCCGCCCACTGGTTGTCGATGTCCATCTCGACGTCCAGCCCCGAGATCGTCTGATAGAAGATCGAGACGGGCAGATAGGTGACGTAGTCGGGGCTGAACTTCTTGGCGGGCATGGCCTTGCCGCGCGACATGCCGGCGAGGTCCGGCACGATGCACTCCACCTCGTCGATGTCGCGGCCGCTGCGGTAGGCCTTGAACGCCTCCGGGAGCGCGTCGCGCCAGTCAGCCTCTCGGTTGCTCATTTCGGGGTTCCTGTTGTGAGCCTGTGTGAGGACAGAAGCCTACACGAACCGCGTCGAGTAATGCCTGCGTGCGTTCGGCGGCGTGCATGCGCTGCTCCCGCAGCGTCGGGTCGCGGGCGTCGGTGGCGAAGTTCCGGAACATGAGCGCAGGGCCGGATTGCGCCGAGTCCACGCGGACCGCGGTCCCGGCGTCTTCGCGGGCGCGATTGCCATTGGCCCAATAGCGATAGCTCGCCGTGCCGCCTTCCTCCTCGCCGACGAAGTTCTCCATGTGAATCCATCCATGGCTGCCGGACAGTGTCAGGTTGATCGAGACCGTATCGGCGTCGAAACCGCAGCGCCACGTCGAGAGCGTGTCGTTGTCGAACTCGATCGAGCCTTCGCCGGCGACGATGACGCCGGTCGGCTCGTCGTGCCGGAGCCGGGCGCTGACCGAGCGCACGGCGCTGTCGGCGGCCAGATATTCCAGCGCGGCACGCATGTTGTACCAGCCGAGGTCGCCGAGCGCCCCCAGGGGCTCCAGGGCCGGGTCGTAGCGGATGTCGCCGCGGTCGGTGAGGCTGATCAGGAAAGACGAGTCCAGCGTTTCCGGCCGGCCCGTCATCTCCTCCGCGTGCGCCAGTAGCTGCGCCGTCCGCGGATGATGGACGAAGTGAGTCGCGTCCATGAATGCCACGCCGTTCTTGCGGCATGCGGCCGTGATCCGCTGCAGCGAGAGGAGGCTCGCGAACGGCTTCTCGCCGAGTACGTGCTTGCCCGCTGCGGCGGCGGCCACGCAGATCTCTTCGCGCAGCGCCGTGGGTGTGGCAACGTAGACGGCGTCGATGCCGTCCCAGGCGAGCATCCGTTCCCAGGAATCGAAGGCCTTGCCGGCACCGTGAGTCGCGGCGAATGCCGAGGCGTTCTCCGTGCTGCGGCTGGCGACGGCGGCGAGTTCTGCCGAGGGCGATCCTCGAACTACGTCGGCCATCCAGCCGGCGATATTGCCGGTGCCGACGAAACCCCAGCGCAGTGGCGGCGGATCCGAGGGCAGCTTTCCGGTCTTCATCGGTGTTACTCCCCCTTTGCGATCGATCGCAATCGCATTCGTTATCCTCTGCCAGCAGCCCTGTGTCCGACCACGTTCTACCGCCGGCCATCGAGCAGGATTGCGCGATATCGCTCGGCGAAATCCTTCGCTGCCGCGGCATCGAACACCGCACGGCGGTAACGCAGCGTCAGGGTCATGCGGTCTTCCAGCGAAACGGCGCCCACCGACACGCCCATCGGCATGTGCGCCGGCGGCGAGAAGTAGATGGCGCTCACCGGGCCCGCGTCCCCCATGACCGGTGCGGCCGCCAGGCGACCCAGGTTCGACAGCCAGCTCGTCTGCACGTGCCCCCTGCCGACGGTCGGCGCGATCTCCCGCAGGCGGGCCTTCAACACGGCCGGCAGGAATCGCGGGATGGACAGGACGTCTATCAGGGTACCGGCCGCTCCCGCCTCCTTGAGCCGCAACGTCTGCCGGCAGACGGCGTCCACGGCGGAATCGAAGGCCCTCTGGTCGGTCTCGTCGAGGATGACGTTCACGTACGAGGAGAAGTTGGAGACCACCTCGAACCACCATTCCCGCGGCCGCAGGTTCACCGGCATCATCACCGAGATCTTGCCGGTCCTGCCGCCGGTCTCCCGGTTCCATGCCCGTATCGTAAGGGCGAGCCCCACCAGCAGCATGTCGTTGACCGTCGCCGGCTTCCGGCGGGCCGCCAGGAATCGTGCCGTCTCTTCTGCGGTGAACGGCAGGAGGTGTACGCCGTAGCCGGGCGCATCGTCCGGATCGCCCGGCGGCGCGCCGCGGCCGTTGACCCGTACGGGCGCGGTCGTCGAGCGCATCAGGTATTCGGCGAACAGCCCGAGCCGTTCCAGGCGCTCGCGCAGGCTCTGCGTCGCCGCCAGCGATCTGAGGTCGCGTACGGCGAACGGATCCACGTCGGGTACCGGATCCGTCTCCCCGGCGTAGTGGCGCACGATGGACGTCATAATCCGGAACGCGGAGAGGCCGTCCGCCACGGCGTGATGCAGGTTGATCATCAGACGGTCGCCGTCCGGCGCGCGGGCCAGCAGCAGACGGAAGCCGGGCGAGACATTGAGCGGCACGCTGGCGCTCAACAGTTCCGCCCGCAGCTCGGCGAGGTCCCGTTCGGTCTCGGCCTGCCGGACGCGCAGCGGCTCCACATCCGACTGATCGCCGATTTCCCAGCTGTAGCTCAGCGACCCGGCGTGATAGGGCCGCAGGCGGGCACGCGCGAGCGGATGGAGCCGCTGTGCATGCGCGATCGCCGCCCGCAGGCGCTCCTCGTCGATGCGCTTCTCCAGCTGCAGCTCGAGGTGGATGCTCCAGGGGTCCTGCGGGCGCTCGATATTGAGGAACGCGGCATCGAGGAGATTCAGTTCGGTTGTTATCATTATTCCCCGGTGCCCCCGGGCCGGGTACGCCCGGCTCATCGATGGCATACCATAATGACGCGAGATCATAACCGCTGCACCCCGCAATCGTTTCCGCAACAGAAGGTCTGAGCATGTCGATCACACACAGGCGACTCGGAAAACACGGCGTCCTGGTCAGCAACCTCTGTCTGGGCACGATGAATTTCGGCTGGCACACCTCGGAGGAGGACAGCTTCCGTATCATGGACCGGGCGCTGGAGCTCGGCATCAACTTCTTCGATACGGCGGACGTCTACGGCTGGGCGGTGGAGAACGGGCACACCGAGGAGATCATCGGCCGCTGGCTGGCCCAGGGAGGCGGGCGCCGGGATGCGATCGTGCTGGCCACCAAGGTCTACAACCCGGTGGATCGCAAGGCGAACCTGCCCGAGGTGAACAGCGACGGCTCGAGCCTCAGCGCCTACAAGATCCGCAAGCACTGCGAGGGCAGCCTCAGGCGCCTGCAGACCGAGCACATCGACCTCTATCAGATGCACCACATCGACCGCGCCTGTCCCTGGGACGAGATCTGGCAGAGCTTCGACGCGCTGGTGGGGCAGGGCAAGGTGGTCTACGTCGGCTCCAGCAACTTCGCGGGCTGGGACATCGCCACCGCCTGCCAGGAGGCCTCGCGGCGCGGCTTCATGGGTCTGGTGAGCGAGCAGAGCACCTATCATCTCGACAACCGCATGGTGGAGCTGGAAGTCATTCCCGCCTGCCGTCACTACGGCCTCGGGCTGATACCGTGGAGCCCCCTCGGCGGCGGTCTGCTCGGCGGCGCGCTGGAAAAGCACGACGCCGGCCGGCGCACCGACGAGAACTTCGCGAAGTACATCGAGAAGAAGCGCGGTCAGCTGGAGCAGTATGAGGGGCTCTGCCGCGACATCGGCCATCCGCCCGGCGAGATGGCCATCGCGTGGCTGCTGCACAACCCGGTGGTGACCGCGCCCATCATCGGGCCGAGGACCATGGAGCAGCTGGAGAGCGCCGTGCGCGCAGCCTCCATCGAGCTGGACCAGGAGACGCTGGCCAGGCTGGACGAGATCTTCCCCGGACCCGGAGGCGAGGCACCGGTGGCCTACGCCTGGTGAGTGCCGTGCTCAGCCCCGTGGCGCGGCCGCCCTGCGCAGCCGGTCGTTGATGGCCTCGCCGAGGGCCTCGGCGGGTATCGGCATGACGGCGATGGTGTCCGCGCCCTCGGCATCGAGTTCCCGCAGCATGCGGTAGAGGTTGGCCGCCGCCTCCACGGTATCTCCGGCCGGCGAGAGATTGAGGGCCTCCGGCGGAGCGTTCGGCCCGAAGCCCAGCAGCACCTCGCCGTCCCGCGCCTCAGCCGCCTCGAGCCGGATGGCGGCCCTCGGGGCATAGTGGGAGGCCAGCTGACCGGGCGCAGTGACCGACTCCCCGGCAGGTTCCGCCACGGGCCCTGCGATCGATTCGATGCGCTCGCGCTCGATGGCGCCCGGACGCAACAGCCGCGGCGGCTCGCCGGGCAGCAGCGAGACGATGGTGGATTCGATACCGGCGCTGCAGGGTCCGCCGTCCAGCACCAGTGCCACGCCGTCGCCGAGTTCGCGGGCGACGTCCTCCGGCCGGGTGGGACTCAGCCGGCCGGACGGGTTCGCCGAAGGCGCCGAGACCGGTCCACCGAACGCCTCCAGCAGCGCCTGCGCCACCGGGTGGCCCGGCACCCGCAGGGCGATGCTGCCGAGCCCTGCGCGGGCAAGGTCGCAAGTGCGCCCGGTCGCGGCCGCCGGCACCACCAGTGTCAGCGGGCCCGGCCAGAACGCCTCCGCCAGTGCGAGCGCACGCTCGTCCAGCTCGCCTTCCCGGGCGGCGAGTTTGGCGGAGGCGACATGAGAGATGAGCGGGTTAAAGCGGGGGCGGCCCTTGGCGGCGAAAATCCGGGCTACGGCCGCGGGATTGGCCGCATCGCCGGCCAGCCCGTACACCGTCTCGGTCGGCATGCCGACCAGGCCACCGTCACGAAGCGCCTGAGCCGCCCGCTCCACGGCTGCTGGGCCTCGGACGATGGGGACTGACTGGCTCATCGGCAGGAAACTCGGCGCTTGCGCACGGTGCGTTGGCGGGATTCTAGCCTGCCGGTGGTTCCTGCTGTGCGCTCAGCGTGACCTCGAACTCCACGACGACCTCATTGCGTACGAAATCGGGATCCGCGAACTCGCCGGTGCCGACGTCGAAGCGCTGCCGGTCGATGCGGGTACCGCCGGCCATCGTGAACCGTCCCCGTGCGATGATCGCTTCGCCGGCGGGGTTGAGTTCGTAGCGTATCGACTGTGGCGCGGTCATGCCTTTCAAGGAGAGCTCGCCGTCGGCGACGTAGCCGTTGCCTTCACGGCGCACGCCGGTGCTCTGCCACACCGCGGTCGGGTGGCGCTCGACGGCGAAAAACTCGGGACCCTTCAGCGTCTCGTCCCGGTCCCGGTTGTCGCTGTCGGCGGAAGCGAGACTGACCGTCACGCGGATCTCGTGATCCTCCGGTGTCTCGCCGGCCTGGCAGTAGCGCACCGAGAATTCCCCGAAGCTTCCGGTGAAGCCGGTATCTTCGACCGCGCCCGCGAAGGTGAGCACGCCGGAAGACCCATCGCCGGCGTAGCAGCGCTGCTGCGCCGGGGCGGGCGCAGCCAGCACGAGCGACGCTGCCAGGGTGGATGCCGTAAGCACGAACTTCTTCACGATGGGGACATACTCGCCCGTTTCCGGCTTCGGACGCAAAGACTTCCGGCGCGTGACGGCCGCGTCGGACAAGGGCTATCCGAGCGACTCGCGCACGAATCGCACCAGGGCCTCGCAGCCGTCGATGAGCGGGTCCACCGCGGGCACGCCGTGCCGCCGGCGCAGCGTCTCGAGATAGTCGTCCCGTTCCCCGCAAGCGAGCCCCGAGGTGTTGACGGAGATGCCGACGCAGCGTGCCGCCGGGTTGGTCCGGCGCGCGAGGCGCTCGTGCAGTGCGATTGCCTCGTCGATTTCCGGCAGGCGGAAGTCCGGCCAGCCGCTGACCGTCTCCCGGCCCGCCTCGTGGCAGAGCACGAAGCCGTCCGGCCGGGAACCGTGCAGCAGGCCCAGGCTCACTCCGGAGTAGGCCGGGTGGAACAGCGAGCCCTGCCCCTCGATGACGTCCCAGTGATCCGGCTCGTTGTCGGGCGATAGCACCTCGGCAGCGCCGGCGATGAAGTCCGCGCCGACGCAGTCGATGGGCATGCCTTCGCCGGCGATGATGATGCCGGTCTGGCCCGTCGCCCGGAATGTCGATTTCAGGCCGGCCACGCGGAACGCCTCGGCCAGCGCGAGCGCGGTGTACTTCTTGCCGATGGCGCAGTCCGTGCCGACCGTCAGGATGCGCCTGCCGCTGCGCTTGCGGCCGCTGCCCACCGGCAGGTTCGCCGGCGGCGTGCGCACGTCGATCAGGCGCACGCCGGAGGCCTCTGCGGCGAGGACGAGGCCCTCGTTGTCCGCGAGCCGCGTGTGCAGACCGCTGACGACGTCCAGCCCCGCCGCCGCCGCTGCCTGCATGACGGCCCACCAGGAATCGGGGATCGCGCCGCCCGGCGGCGCCACGCCGATCACGAGGCTGCCGGCGCCGGCATTCGCCGCCGCGTGGACGTCCATGTCCGGGACGCCCAGGTCCACGGCGTCGGGTGACAGCCGCAGCTGTCCGACGACCCGGTCGCGCCGCCACTGCACGATGCCCAGGCCGGTCTTGGCGAACGTGGGCTGCTTCTCCTCCCCCACGAGTATCAGGTAGGGGCTTCTCAGTTCGATCCTGCTGACCAGAGACATGGCGACTTACCTTGTGCGAGTGCGGTGCCGCGCGCCGACCGGAACTACAGCCCCAGCAGCGCGGCGAGTCCTACGCCGATGAACGTGCCGACGGCGTAGCCGAGCATGCCCACGAGGATGCCGGGAGCGACGAGGGCCTGCCAACCCTTGCTCGCGGCCAGGGCGGCGGCCGGCGCCGGGCCAAGGATGCAGGCGTTGGACGCGATCATGACTTCCGCCAGATCGAGGCGCAGCAACCGGCCCGCCGCGACCAGCACCACCAGGTGCACGGCCACCATCACCAGGATGAACAGCAGTATGGGGAAGGCGGCGCCGACCACGTCGGCCAGATTGGCGCCCGCGCCGATGCAGGCGAAGAAGACGTACATGAACAGGGTGCCGAGCTCGAAGTCTGCGCTGACCCGGCCGACGAGCGGCTTCGCTAAGTTCGCGACGACCAGCGCGAGCACCGTCACCACCAGGATGAACAGGGATTCGATGCCGAGCAGGCTGGCGAGCCAGCCGCTGACCGCGCAGATGGCGAGGCTGAGCGCGAGCCCGGTGGCGGCGCCGGTGAGGTCGAACGGGCCGGTGTCGTGGGGGGCGGCGATCGCAGTGGATTCCGGCGGCGCCGACGCGCTCCCGCCCATGTGCCGCGACGGCATGGCCGCGCGCACGAAACGCAGGGCCGGCAACAGCATGAGCGCGAGCAGGAAGAACACAGCGCCGGCCGCATCCGCCGACAGCCCCGCCACGTAGATGGCGGAGTCCTTGATGCCGAGTGCCTCGGCGGTGGCGACGAAGTTGAGCGAGCCGCCGATGTAGCTCGCCGCGACGGTGCCCGCGATGCGCGGCTCGAGTTCGCCCATGTCGATCACGGCGGCGCCGACGAACGCGCCGGCCACGGTGGCGCCGACGGCCACGCCGAAGGCCAGCAGCATGGCGCCGGACTCGGCGTAGATGCTGCGGAAGTCCGCGCGCAGCAGCAGCAGCGGGATGGCGAAGGGCACCAGGTAGCCGGCCACGGTGCCGTACAGGGGGGCGGAGTGGGGGATGACGCCCAGGTTTGCCAGGGCCATGGCGGCGGCCAGCAGCACCAGCGGTCCGCCGAGGTTCCGCCCCCAGGCGGTGCGCTCGGCCCACATGCCGAACGCCACCACCGCCATGATCACCGCGCTCAGCGCGAACGTGCTGTCGGCCGCGATCAGCGGCATTCGGTCTGCCCGGTCGGCATCATGGTAGCCCGGCATCGCCGGGCCGGTGTCACCGATCGATCAGAAGCGCGCGCCAACGGAGATTCCGACGGTCCGCGGCCGGATCAGGGCCAGGCCGATGAGGCCGTTCGGCAGCGCGCCGGGAGTGTTGATGTCGTTGATGCCGTCTTCGTCGCCGAGGTTGTTGCCGTACAGCTCCACCGACCACGAGCCGAAGTCGATGCCGGCGCGGGCATTCAGCGTGGTGTAGGCGTCCGCCTCGCGCAGGCTGCCGTCGGGCAGCCGGTTGCCGAAACCGGCGGTGCGGTCGCCCACGTAGCCGAGGTTTGCGCCCACGTAGGCCATGGCATCGCCGAGCACGGGCCAGGTGTACTCGCCGTTCAGTCCGAAGCTCCACTCCGGCACGAACGGCAGCGGGTCACCGTCGGTGCCGCCGACCACCGGGTCGGTGTCCTGGGTGAGCTCGGCATCCGTGTAGGCGCTGTTGAACGACAGGGTGAGGCCGTCCGTGGGTCGCAGGGTGGCCGACACCTCCATGCCCCTGCTCTCCGCGGTGCCGCCGTTCGCGTTCAGGCCGACGCCGTTGACCACGGCCAGCAGTTGCACGTCCTCCCAGTCGAGGAAGTAGGCGGCGGCGTCGAAGGACAGGATGCCGCCGAGCGCGTCCGCCTTGATGCCCACCTCGTAGTTGGTGAGTTCGTCCGACTCGTACGAGCCGGGCGTGCCCGGAGGCGCGCCGGCGGGAATCACGTTGGGTCCGCCGGGGCGGTAGCCGGTGGCGACGCGGCCGTACACCGACACGTTGTCGTTGACCTGGAGACGGGGCGAGAAAGACCAGGTGAACGGACTCTCGGAGGAGTTCGCATCCTCGAAGTTCACCGAGCCGCCGAGCAATGCGCCCTGCAGCGTCTGGCTGGCCTCCTGGTCGTTGTCGCTGGCGCGGGCGCCGAACGAGAGCTCGAAGCGCGGCGTCACATACCAGGTGGCGTTGGCGAACACCGCGTACTCCTCGTAGGTGGAGATCAGTGCGGCCTCCAGCAGCGTCGGGATATCGCTCGCGAGGGTGTCCGTGCCGGCTTCCACCGCCAGGATGCTCTGCGGATCGATGCCGGAGTCCTCGTCGGTGTAGTAGAGCCCGACCAGCCACTCGAACGTCTCGCTCTCGGGGGAAATCAGGCGGAATTCCTGGGTGAGCTTGTCGGTATTCGTCACCTGTCTCTGGACGGCGCTCAGCGGGCGCGTCGCGGCATCGCCAAAGAACAGCGTGGCTACGGCCGCCACCGGTGCGCCCAGGAGCGTGGTGTTCGCCGCGACGTCGGTCTGGAAGTCCTGGTCGAAGGTGCTGTAGCTGGTGACCGACTGCAGGGCCATGCCGCCGAGATCCCAGTCCAGCGTCGCGCTGTAGACCCGGTACTCGATGTCGGTGTAGTCCTCGTGATAGCGCGAGCGCACGAAGTCGCCGACCGGCTCGACCGTCAACGGATCGCCATCGATGACGTTCGAGGCATCGCTCTCGATGTTCTGGGCGAAGGCGGTTAGGTCCAGCGAGACGTCCTCGTTGATGTTGAACAGGGCGGAGATGCGTCCGCCGAAGACGTCCACCGAGTTGATGTCCTCCTCCACCCGCGTCCCTTCCACCACGTTCACTCCCGGTACGGTGAGGCTGGGGATGGGGTTGTTGCCGATCGAGTCGATGTAGCCGTCGTCGTGGCGGTAGAAGCCGCTGGCGCGCACGGCCACCCGATCGGAGACCGGCACGTTCACCAGGCCGGTGAAGTTGTAGCCGGTGCCGCCTTCCTCGACGCTCTCCAGCGATACCTCGCCGCGGGCCTCGAAAGCCTCCGGGTCAGGGGCGTTGGTGACGTATTTCATGACCCCGCCGAGGGCGCTCGCGCCATACAGCGTGCCCTGCGGACCGCGCAGCACCTCGATGCGGGCCACATCGAAGGTGTCGAAGTTGCCGGAGAGAACGGCGGCGTTGGCGAGGCCACTGCTCGAGCCGAACGGCACGTCGTTCACGTAGACGCCGACGGTCGTCGCAACGCCGCCCGTGTTGATGCCGCGCAGCGTGATGCGGTTGACGCCGGCCGTGCTGCTCTCGAGGCTGAAACCGGGAATCAGGGCCACGAAATCCTCGAAGCTGTCCGCCCGCACCCGCTCCAGGAAGTCGCCGGACAGCACCGTCACCGACATCGGGATTTCGGTCAGCGCCTCGTCGCGCTTCTGGGCGGTCACGATGATCTCCTCTACCGCGCGCTCGCTCTGCTGGGCCTGTGCCGCAGGAACCAGCGCGAGGGTGGTCAGGACGGCGGCGCCGCTGATGGCCGCGATGATGGAATCAAATGTGCGCATGATGATGTCACCCGTCGGTGTGCTGAGCCGGAACGCTCCCCCTGCGTCCGTATCAGTGGGGGGCTCATCGATGGTAACCACTGGGCCCGGCAAAGCATTAGTCAGAGACGGCCGGAAAAATGTGCAGAAACGGCGGGCTCGATCAGGGCAGATTGGAGCTGCGCCACTGCCGGGGCGTGCAGCCGCAGGCGCGGCGGAATGCCCGCGAGAACGCCGAGGGGTCCTCGTAGCCGACGATGCTGCCGATCTCGGCGATGCTGTGCCGGTTGTCCTTGAGCAGGAAGCGGGCGGCCTCGATGCGTTTCTCGATGCAGTACTGCATGAGCGTGGTGCCTTGCATGGCCTTGAATCCGGTCTTCAACCGGGTCTCCGAGATGCCCAGCTGCCGGGCGAGTTCCGGGATAGGCGGCGGGTTGGCGTATTCCATGCCCAGTATCCGCCGGGCCTGGCGTATCTTCTCGGCGAAAGGACGATCGAGGTCCAGAGCCCTGCGATCGGTCAGGGTGCGGCTGGTCTTCAGTATCTGCATGCCGATGCACAGGAGTTCGTCGAACTTGGCGCTTATCCACTTGCCGAGCAGCGAGCCGTTGACCGGAAGGTGGAAGCAGGACCAGATCGCCTCACGGTGCCGGTCTTCCAGGAAGAAGACCCGCTGACGGGGCTTGCCGTGCTGGCCAGAAAGTATTTCCCGGAGCCAGCGCGGGTATTCTTCCGCCGATTCCGACAGGCGTTCCATGAGCGTCGACAGGGTGCTGTGGACCGCGACGTGGCGTATCTGCACCCCGGTCTTCGGGACGCGATAGGTGGTCTCCTGTCGGGGTACCGCCGAGACCACGAGCGCGGGACCGAGGTCGTGGACGTTCTTCCGCTTGCCGAGAAACTCCGAGCGTTTCACGGAGGAGACGAACTGGAACGTGATGAGGTCGCAGACCGTATTGCGTATCGCGACCGGCCGGTCCAGCACCGCCTCGTTGATCTCGATCATCCGGTCGGCGTCGATGCGGTAGCACAGCAGTCCCTCGATCCCCAGTGTGTGAGGGACATGGATGAAATTGCCGTCGGGGGTGGAGTCGAAGGCCGTCAGCCGTTGCGCGTCGAGGAACAGCGAGCCGAGCTGCGCGTGCGAGAACTCCGCGAGGTCGAATTCCTCGCCGACTTCAACCATCTGCTCATCGCCGTAGTGCATGGGACTCCGCGGGCAGGAGCCGGCGGATGCTGCCGACTCTGCATATTATGGTGGCGAAACTGCCTAACCCGCAAATGACCCCGCAGGCTATGATGCCCGGCCATACCGTATTCAGGGGGAGAGACCGATGACGACATTCGCCTGGGGTTTCGCTGCGAGTCTGCTGCTGATCGTCGCCGGCACCTGCGTCGCGGCCGAACCGGCAGGCCCGGCCGAGCCGGTCGATCCGGTCGACCGGCAGACGTTCGAGGCACTGGAGAAGTTCGTCGACGGCATGGTCAAGCCGTTGATGCAGGACAACAAGAGTCCTTCGGGCACGGTGGCCGTCCGGCACCGGGGCGAGCTGATCTTCGCCAGGGGCTACGGTTACCAGGACGTGGAGCAGCAGATTCCCGTCGATCCGGCGACCACCCTGTTCCGTCCGGGCTCCACCTCCAAGCTGTTCACCTGGGTGGCCGTGATGCAGCTCGTCGAGCAGGGCAGGCTCGACCTCGATGCCGACGTGAACACCTATCTGGAAACTTTTCAGATCGAGGACACGTTCGACGAGCCGATCACGCTGCGCCACATCCTCACTCACACAGCCGGCTTCGAGGACGGCGGCTTCGGCTACCTGATCATCGACGACCCCGACCGGATCATGCCGCTGGCGGAATCGATGAAGCGCTACCAGCCCGAGCGGGTGAATCCGCCGGGCGCCCAGACCGCCTATTCCAACTACGCCACGGCCCTGGCCGGGCTGATCGTGGCGAATGTCTCCGGCAGATCCTTCAACGACTACGTGCGCGAGAACATCTTCGAGCCGCTCGGCATGAACAGCTCCAGCTTCGAGGAGCCGCTGCCGGAGGACCTGGCCGACGACATGGCGACGAGCTACGGACTCGAGGCCGGCCGCTTCGTCGAGAAGCCGTTCGAGATCATCTCCAACTTCGGTCCCGCCGGCGCGATGTCTGCGACGGCGACGGACATGGTGCGCTTCGGCCAGGCGCTGCTGAACGGCGGCGAGCTGGACGGCGCGCGCATACTGGAGGCCGAGACCGTGGAGCAGATGCTGGCTCCCGCCTTCAGCCACGACGACCGGCTGATGGGCATGGCGCTGGGCTTCTACGCCACCGACTACAACGGCTTTCGCGTGGTCGGACACGGCGGCGACACCCGCTGGTTCCACTCCTATCTCGGCATCGATCCGGAGAACGAACTCACCTTCTTCGTCAGTTTCGGCGCCGGCGGCGGCAGCCCCGTGCGCTCGGCGTTCGCCCCGGCGCTCTATAACGAGTACTTCCCGCAGGAGCAGGAGCGGCCCGAGCCTCCCGCGGACTTCGCCGAGCGCGCGGCGCGCTACGCCGGCACCTACGGCTTCTGGCGCACCAACTTCTCCACCATCGAGAAGGCGTTCCGCATGACCAGCGTCGTGCAGGTGGCACCGACCGAGCAGGGCACGCTCATGGTCGCCCTCGGCGACGGTGCCAAGCAGTACGTGGAGGTGGAAGAGAACCTGTTCCGCCAGCTCAATCCGAATATCGCCCTGCTGGGCGGCGTCAGCCCGGCTCTGATGGCTTTCCAGGAGAACGAGCAGGGCGAGATCACGGGTTTCGTGCTCGACGGGCTGCCGTTCATGTCGCTGCGCCGGGTGTCGCTCGCTGCCACGCCGTCGTTCAACTTCACCCTGCTGGGACTGTCGGTGCTGGTATTCCTGGGAGTGGCGGCGCGGCGCTGGTACGCGCGCTCGATGATCCGCTCGTGGTCGCCGGAGGACCGCTCGGCCTACGTGGCGGCCTTCCGGGTCAGCGCCGTGAACCTGCTGACGCTGGTGGCCGGGGGCATCGTGCTGGCGGCGGTGGGTGACAACCTGTTCAGCGGCATCCCGTTCCTGTTCAAGGCGTGGCTGGTGCTGCCGATCCTGGCGACGCTGGCGGGGCTGTATCTACTCTACCGCACCGTGCTGGTCTGGTCGGGCGGCGCCCTCGCCGGTGTCTGGGCCCGGGTCCGCTACACGGTGGTGGCGGTGTGTGCGCTGTTCATGTGCTGGTTCTACTGGTACTGGAACATCCTCGGCTTCCAGTACTACTGAGGGCCGCGGCATGGCACACCTAACGACCCCGCGCAGCCTGACCGTCACTGCGGAAGCGTGGGAATTCCGCAAACCGTTCCGCATCACCGGCCACACCTTCCGCAGCGCCGACATCGTCCATGTGACGCTGAGCGAGGGCGGCCATTCCGGTCAGGGCGAGGCGGCCGGGGTCTACTACCTGAACGAGACCGGCGAAGGCATGCGCCTGCAGATCGAGGCCGTGCGCGCCGAGATCGAGGCCGGCTGCGGCCGGCAGCGGCTGCGCGAACTGATGCCGCCTGGCGGCGCCCGCAACGCCGTCGACTGCGCCCTCTGGGACCTGGAGGCCAAGCAGGCGGAGACGAGCATCTGGGACCTGACCGGCATCGAGCCGGGACCGACCTGCACGGTGCTCACCATCGGCATCGGCACGCCGGAGGAGATGGCGGAGTCCGCCCTGGCCCTGGACAGCCCGCGCCTGAAGGTCAAGCTGAACGACGAGATGCCGCTGGAGCGCATCCGGGCCGTGCGCGAAGCCCGGCCGGACGCCGAGATCATCGTGGATATCAACCAGGGCTGGAGCTTCGAGCAGCTGGTCGAGCTGGCGCCCCGGTTCGGCGAGCTGGATATCGCCATGATCGAGCAGCCCCTGCCCCGGGGCGGCGACGAGGCGCTGGAGGGTTACAGCCCGCCGGTGCCGCTCGCCGCCGACGAGTCCTGCCTGTGCGTCAGCGAGTTCGAGCAGGCTGCGCGGCGCTACCAGATCATCAACATCAAGCTGGACAAGACCGGCGGCCTGACCGAGGCGTTGGAGCTGGCGCGGCTGGCCGAGGCGCGGGACATCGACCTCATGATCGGCAACATGATGGGCACCTCGCTGGCGATCGCGCCGGCCTACGTGGTGGCGCAGCTGTGCCGCTTCATCGATCTGGACGGTGCGCTGTTTCTGACCAACGACCGGCCGCATGCCCTGTCCTACGAGCACGGCATGGTGTCGGTGCCCACGCCGGAGCTGTGGGGATGAGGCCCGGGGCGCGGAATCCGGCGGCGGCCATGGCGCACACGGCGGTCACGGCGTCCCTGGCCCTCGTGGCGGCGGTGATTCTGACCTTCGCCGTCCCTGCCGCAGCGCGGACCGCGGCCGAATCGGCCGCGTCGGTACTGGAGCGTGGGACCCGCAGCTTCGAGGTGCCCGGCATGGCGGTCGCGGTCGTCCGCGAGGGGGAAGTGTACGCCGCGGGCGAGGGCGTCACGGAGGTAGGCGGTGACGAGTTCGTGGACGCCGGGACCCTGTTCCGCATCGGCTCGATCTCCAAGGCCTTCACGGCTGCCGCGCTGGCGGTGCTGGTGGACGAAGGGCGGCTCGGCTGGGACGACCCCGTGATCGACCACCTGCCGGAGTTCCGCATGCACGATCCCTGGGTCACGCGGGAGTTCACCATCCGCGACCTGCTGACCCACCGCAGCGGCTTGCCCCTGGGCGCCGGCGACCTGCTCATCTTCCCCGACGGCAATGCCACGGTGGCCGAGATCGTGGGGGCGCTGCGCCACTTCGAGCCCGCCAGCAGTTTCCGCTCCCGCTTCGACTACGACAACCTGCTCTACGTGGTGGCCGGCGAGGTGGTCGCCCGGGTCGCCGGCAGGAGCTTCCAGGAATTCCTGGAGGGTCGCGTGCTGGCGCCGCTGGGTATGGATGACTGCGTGGCCGCCGACGACCGCATACCGGCGGGTGCAGACACGGCGACGCCTCACATGCAGATGGAGGACGGCATCGTAACGACGCCGATCCGCCTGACGCCGGTAGTGGCTGCCGCCGGCGGCATCGTCTGCAGCGCCCGCAGCATGGCGAGGTGGCTGTCGTTCGTGCTGAGCGGCGGCGAGACCCCGGAGGGCAAGCGGCTCGTCAGCGAGGCGCAGTTCCGCGAACTGACCGGCCCGGTGACCCTGCTGGGCGTCCCGTCCTACCTCGCGGAACACGCCGGCAGCTATCTCAATGCCTATGCCCTGGGCTGGGGCGTCTCCACCTTCCACGGCGAGCCGATGCTCTCCCACGGCGGCGGCGTCTGGGGCATGACGAGCTTCCTGGCGATCCTCCCGGAGCGCGACCTCGCGGTTTTCGCGACCGGCAACCTGATGTCCGCCGCACCGCGGGCGGTGGTCTACCAGATCATCGAGGAACAGCTCGGCGACTCCGCGCCGGGCAGGGACTGGATCGAGATCATCGAGGCGCTGGCCGGCGACCGCCGATCGGCCGCCGAAGAGGCCGTGGCCATCGCCTGGGAGGCGAGGGACGCGGACAGCACTCCGACCCTGCCGCCGGACCGCTACACGGGCACCTACCGGGACGAGTGGTACGGCGACGTCCGCATCTACCGGGCGGAGGACGGGGCCCTCTGGTTCGAGTCGCAGCGGAACGCGCCGTTACAGGGGCCGCTGGAGCACTTCCAGTACGACACTTTCGTCGCCCGCTGGACCGACCGCCGCCTGATGGCCGACGCCTATGTCACCTTCACCATCGGGCCCGAAGGTGAAGTGGAGCGCATCCGCATGAAGGCGGTCTCGCCCGCCACGGATTTCTCCTACGACTTCCACGACCTGGACCTGAGGCCCGTCGCCGACGAGTAACGCCCTGGCCGCCGGCCGGCGCCTCACTTGCCGAACGGCAGCATCCTCCTCAACACGTCGTCGCGCAGCAGGAAGTGGTGACGCAGGGCGGCACCGGCGTGCACGGCGGTCACTGCCAGGAGTGCCTGGCCGAGGAACTCGTGGGCGTCCACGAACAGGTCCTCCAGATCCTCGTCGCTCGGGGCCAGGTCCGGGAGGTCGATCAGCCCGAAGAACTCCGCCCCGTAGCCGGCTGCCGAGGTATAGGCCCATCCGGTGAGCGGTATCGCCAGAATGAGCCCGTACAGCGTCCAGTGGGAAGCGCTGGCCGCGATCCGCTCCCAGCGGGCCATCGTCGGCGGATCGTCCGGCGTCCTGCTGACCAGTCGCCACGCCAGCCGTATGACGGCGAGGGCCAGTACGGTCATGCCGATCGACTTGTGCTGATTCACCAGCGCGAACTCCACGCGGACGGAATCCGCCTCGTCGATACGCCAGGCCCAGACGAACTGCAGCCCGACGCCGACGACTACCAGCCAGTGCAGGAGCTGGGCGACCAGTCCCCAGGCCGCCGCGGTGTTGCGCAGTGGAACTCGCATGGCAGGGACTCTACCGCAGGGCGGCGCGGCGCGGTACACCGGACTCGACTCAGCTGGCGCGCGCCGCCGGCTTCCGGCCGACAGCGCGGATTGCTACTCTGCGCGTCTTTCCCCAGGCAGTATCGAGGCAACATGTCGGACTCAGAGACCTACACGCCACCCCGCGTCTGGACGTGGGACCAGGAGAGCGGCGGCCGCTTCGCGAAGATCAACCGGCCCGTCGCCGGCCCCACCCACGAGCAGGAACTGCCGGTGGGCGAGCACCCGCTGCAGCTCTACTCGCTGGCGACGCCGAACGGGGTGAAGGTCACGGTCATGCTGGAGGAACTGCTGGCGGCCGGGCACGGCGGCGCCGAGTACGACGCCTGGCTGATCCGCATCGACGAGGGGCAGCAGTTCGGCAGCGGTTTCGTCGCGGTGAACCCCAACTCGAAGATCCCGGCGATGACGGACCGCAGCACGTCGCCGCCGACCCGCGTGTTCGAGTCCGCCGCTATCCTGCTCTACCTGGCGGAGAAGTTCGGCGCCTTCCTGCCGACGGATCACCAGCAGCGCACGGAGTGCCTGAACTGGCTGTTCTGGCAGGCGGGATCCGCGCCGTTCCTGGGCGGCGGATTCGGGCACTTCTATGCCTATGCCCCGGAGAAGTACGAGTACCCCATCAACCGCTATGCGATGGAGGTGAAGCGCCAGCTGGACGTGCTGAACCGCCGGCTCGCGGACAACCGCTACCTCGCCGGCGACGAATACACCATCGCCGACATGGCGGTCTGGCCCTGGTACGGCGCGCTGGCGGCCGGCAAGCTCTACGAGGCGGGCGAGTTCCTCGACGTGCAGTCCTACGAGCACGTGCAGCGCTGGACCAGCGAGATCTACGACCGCGAGCCGGTGAAGCGGGGGCGTATGGTGAATCGGGCGTGGGGCGACCCGGCCTCTCAGCTGCACGAGCGCCACAGTGCGCAAGACTTCGAGACCCGCACCCAGGACAAGATCGGAGACCCGGACGGTGAATGAGACGACGAACCCGGCCGCCGACCTGGACATCCGCGTGATCCCGGTGACGCCCCTGCAGCAGAATACCTCGCTCCTCTGGTCGCGCCGCACGAAGGAAGGCGTGTTCGTCGATCCGGGCGGCGAAACGGAGCGGCTGCTGGCCGCCGCCCGCGAGTTCGGCGTGAAGATCGTCGCGGTCTGGCTGACTCACGGCCACATGGACCATGCCGGCGCCGCCGCGGAGATCGCCGAGCGCGAGGGCGTGCCGGTGATCGGGCCCCACGAGGACGACCAGTGGCTGCTGGACGAGATCGAGGCCCAGGGCGTGCGCTACGGCATCAGCGACGGCCGCAACGTGAAGCCGGACCGCTACCTGGGCGATGGCGACACCCTGGAGTTGGCCGGCGTGGAGTTCCGGGTGGTGCACTGCCCCGGCCACACGCCCGGGCACGTGGTCATCTACCAGCCCGAGGCCAAGATCGCGTTCGTGGGCGACGTCCTGTTCCGGGGTTCGATCGGGCGCACCGACTTCCCGCGCGGCGATCACGCGCAGCTGATCGCCTCCATCACGCAGAAGCTCTGGCCCCTGGGCGAGGACATGCGCTTCGTGCCCGGGCACGGGCCGGCGAGTACCTTCGGGCAGGAGCGCCAGGACAACAGTTTCGTCGCCGACCGGGTACTGGCGGCGGCGGGCCGGGTTGCAGCTAGGCCGGATACTCCCTGATCCACTGCGAGAACAGCCATTTCTCGCCGGCGGTCGGCGGCAGCCCGGCGTGCCTCGTGGCCGGGTCGGGCCGGCCGTCCGCGTCGACGTTGGAGAACAGGATGGCGTCGCCCTTACCGCCGCGATAGGAATAGCCGATCTCGGGGAAGTGGGTCTCTCCGCCCTCGAAGTCTGCGTTGAGGTAGATGAGGAAGGTCTCCGCGCGCTGGCCCCGCTGGGCCAGCTCCAGGAGGTAGGCCGGCTCGTCCGGGTCCAGCCAGTCGTAGTGGTCCGCGAAGGTCTCGCCGGGCGCGTAGTGCAGCACCTTTGGCACCTCCATCGCCCGGTCGGGCCGGCCGGTGGCGGCGGCGATACGCGCGCGCAGCACGAAGGTCAGTACGCCCGAGATTTCGATGTCCAGGTCGCACTGGGAGTTGGTGCGGCGGGCATCCTCCGTGGTCCCGCCGGTGGTGCTGTCGTAGATGGTCGCCCGGGCGAGCCGCTGCCGGGCACGCTCGACCAGCCAGTCGCAGACCGCGGGTGAGACGAAGCCCTCGATGGTGCGGATGCGTGGCGCCTCGCGGACGGTCGTGCCGGCGGGCGGCGAGAGCCAGGCGTCGAGATCGATGGCGC
The DNA here is from genome assembly GCF_040706535.1 of Lentisalinibacter orientalis. NCBI lineage: Bacteria > Pseudomonadati > Pseudomonadota > Gammaproteobacteria > Woeseiales > Woeseiaceae > Lentisalinibacter > Lentisalinibacter orientalis. Next base: position 392,410 of record NZ_JAPDRJ010000001.1, on the reverse strand, counting down.
CGCGCAGCGCGGCCGCGTCGTCGAAGCCGTTCTCCGACGGACTCCCGTGAGGCCCGCCGGCCAGGATGCCGAGCGAACTGCGTGCCGCTGCGGAGCCGAGTTCCGCCGCGCGCTGCAGGCGGTCGAGGGCAACGTCCCAGTTGCGCGCACGCCAGAAGCCGGAGGCGGCGACGGTCGCCGCGAGCCAGGCCGCCTCCGGGTCGCCGGCGCCGGCCGCCTGCTCGATCAGCGCGATGCCGCGAAAAGGGTCGGCGGGACGCCCGCGGCCGGTGAGATACTCGAGCCCGAGGCGCGCCGTGGCGCGGGCGTGATCGCCGGATATTGCGCTGTCGCTGCCGTCGGTATCGTTAGTATCGTCAGGATCGTTAGTGTCGGGCATCGTCTCGTCGTGGCCGTCGGCGGATGTCCAGTCTAGGCGCGGAACGAGATCATACGCCAGCGCCGGAACTGGGCGAACAGACGGATCAGAAACGTGTCGGGCATGGGGCCGAGCGCGCGCCGCAGCCGGTCGAACACCACGTCGGCCGGCGTCGTGCCGTCCATGGCGCCGCCCAGCAGCACGTCCAGCACCCGCACCACGGTCTCGTCCTGCAGGCCGAAGGTATGAGGACCCCAGGGTGTCTCCACCTCGTAGATCACGGCCACACCCGACCCGTGCCGCTGCACCGCCTTCGGCCGGGTGAGGAAATACGGCCGCAGGTCGCCCAGCGCGCGATAACCGGGCTGCTTCGTCACGACGGTGGCGTCGAACACGCACGCGTCCAGGTCGGTGAGCAGCAGACACCACAGGGCGTCTTCCGGCGTCTCCACGATCGGCTCGCCCATGACGTTGAAGGAGGTGTTGAGCAGCACCGGCACGCCCGTGCGCTCGCCGAAGCGGCGCACGAGTTCGTAGTAGCGGCCATTGGCCTCCGGGGTGACCGTCTGCACCCGGCCCGTGCCGTCGACGTGGACCACGGCCGGCACCTCCGAGCGACGCTCCTCGCGGAACGCCATCACCCGCAGCATGAACGGACTCGCGGGGTCGGTGCCGTCGAGTTCGAACCAGTCGCCCGCCTGCTCGAGCGGCACCACCGGGGCGAACGGGCGGAACGCCTCCCGGTGCTTCACCCGGGCGTTGAGTGTCTCCTTGGCGTTCGGCCGGCGGGGATCGCAGAGGATGCTGCGCTGACCGAGCGCGCGCGGGCCCAGCTCCGAGGGACCGGTGAACCAGCCGATGATGCTGCCGCCGGCGAGCAGGTCGACCGCCTCTTCCACCGCGTCGGCCGTCTCGCGTTTGATGATCGCGGGCGTACCTTCGATGGCGCGCGCGACCTCGCCCGCACCGTAGACCGCGCCGAAGCCGTCCCGCTCCAGCGCCTGCGGCGTGTACTCGCCGGTGAGATGCCAGAGCCCGTGATAGGCGGCGCCGACGGCGGGGCCGGAATCCTCGGCGGCCGGCATCACGTAGACCCGCTCGAAGCCGCCCTCGCGGATGATGCGCTCGTTGGCGACGCTGTTCAGCGCGACGCCGCCGGAATAGACCAGATTGGGGCTGCCGCAGAGCTGCCGGGCGCGGGCGACCAGGTGCAGCAGCGCCTCCTCCAGCGCGTTCTGCACGGAGGCGGCCAGGTCCGCGCAGGTCTCCCGCTCGTCCGGCCAGCGCTGGCCGGCGGTGAATCTGCGGGGGACTTCGTCGGAGAACCGGAAGCGCCCGTCCCGGATCTCGAAGAACTCGGCGGCGGGGATGATCGGCCTGCCGTAGGGGGCGAGTCCCATCACCTTGCCGGCCTCCATGGGGTCGCCGAAGATCTGCTGCGCTGCCGCGGAGAAGAGACCCCCCAGGCTTGCGAAGCCGGGCATCGAGGCGCCCGCCGGCGCGGGCTTCAGCCAGCGGCCGCCCTCGGCGAGATGCTTCTCCACGGCGGTCAGTACCGTGCCTTCCGAGCGATACAGCGAGGTGGTCTCGCCGCCGCTTGTGCCCGGGTCGATGATTGCCCCCCGCTCGTCCGCGGAGAGGTCGCTGTCAGGTGATCCCATGCCGTCGACCACGAGGTTGGCGGCGTCCGCGAATCCGGAGGTGGCGAAGGCGCTCGCCGCATGACCCGCGTGGTGGGAGAGGGTGAGTACCGGTGTGCCGTGAGTCGTTACGGCGAGGTCCGGATTGGCGCTGACGTCGTTCTCCGGCAGTCGCGTATCGCTCTGCGCGCAGAGGACCACCAGGTCCAGGTCCGCCGCCGTGATGCCCCCCTGGCCGAGGCAATAGCGAATGGCCAGCGAAGGCCGCGCGCCCTGCAGGCGGGCCCGTTTCTTGCCGGTCAGGCGCTCCTCCTGCATGGCCGCCACGATCCGGTGGCCATGCAGCAGGCAGGCGGCGCCGTTGTGGGAGGCGCTGAGGCCGAGCACCCAGGGCGAGTCAGCAGTGCGATCCCTCGGCATCGATCCGCTCAGCCGTCCGCGTTGCGCGTCCTGCGCAGCCGCTCCCGCCAGAACTCCGCGTTACGGATACCGAGCTGCTCCGGGTCGAAGGTGTAGCGCTCGACCCCGGCCCGGCGCTGGCGTTCGTAGTCCCACAGGGCGGTCATGGCGGGGTGCGCCCGGAAGAACAGGATCAGGATGGCGACGATGTTCAGCCACGCCATGAGTCCCACGCCGATCTCGCCGAGGCCCCAGGCGAGGCTCGCCGTGCGCACGGCGCCGTAGAACACCGAGGCCATCAGGACCAGTTTCAGGATGGTGAGCTCGTAGGGGATGCGGAAGAAGCGGCGCAGATACGCCACGTTGGTCTCCGCGATGTAGTAGTAGGCCAGCAGCGTCGTGAAGGCGAAGAAGAACAGCGCGACGGCCACGAAGGGCTTGCCGAAGCCAGGCAGTGCGCTCTCCACCGCGAGCTGTGTGAAGGTGGGCGTGTTCGGGTCGATGGCGGCGTCCACGAAGTGGAAGCCGGCCAGCGGCGTGCCGTTGCCGTCGACGACGTTGTAGGAGTTGGTGATCAGGATCATGAATGCGGTGGCCGTGCAGACGAACAGGGTGTCCACGTACACGGAGAACGCCTGCACGAGTCCCTGCTGGGCCGGGTGATCCACCTCGGAGGCGGCCGCGGCATGGGGACCCGTACCCTGACCCGCCTCGTTGGAGAAGATGCCGCGCTTGACGCCCCAGAACACGGCGCCGCCGGTGACGGCCTCGATGGTGAAGGCATTCTCGACGATCAGGCCCACGACACCCGGCAGTGCCGATGCGTTCATGATGACGATGCCCACCGCGGTCACGATGTAACCCAGCGCCATGAACGGCACGACCACCTGGGTGAAGTGGGCGATGCGCTTCACGCCACCGAAGATGATGAAGCCGAGGACCGACACCACGGCGACGGCGGCGCCCAGCTTCGCGTAGCTGACGGTCCCGAGGCCGGTCGTGAGTTCGGCGCCGTTGCCGAAGGCCAGTTCCACGGCGTTGCCGATGGCGTTCGACTGCACGCCGGGCAGCAGCAGGCCGGTGGCGATGATGGTGGTGACCGCGAACACCCAGGCGTAGGACTTAAGCCCCATCGCCTTCTCGATGTAGAAGGCCGGCCCGCCGCGGTACTCGCCCTCTTCCTCTTCCTTGTAGATCTGACCGAGCGCGGACTCGATGTAGGCCGTGGCCGCGCCGAGGAAGGCGACGATCCACATCCACAGCACGGCGCCGGGCCCGCCGAAGCCGATGGCCGCGGCCACGCCGGCGATGTTGCCGGTGCCCACACGGCCGGAGAGTGAGACGGTCAGGGCCTGGAAGGACGAGATGCCGCGCTTCGACTCGCTGCCCGCGAACAGCAGCCGGACCATCTCGCCGAACAGGCGCACCTGGACGAAACGGGTGAGCACCGAGAACAGCAGGCCTGCGCCCAGACACAGGTAGACGAGGGGCGCGCTCCAGACGAATCCGTTGATCGCATCGACGATCTGCTGCATGCCGGGCTCCGGGGTTTGGCGGGCGAAGGCGGGATTCTATCCTGCCCGGGCACCGGCTTGCCCGGCCCAAGGCCCCGCGGACATTGACAATCCGCCAATATGTCGATTATTCTCGACATATGGAAATAACGACGGCCACCCGTTCCCTCGCCGCGCTCGCCCAGGAAAGCCGGCTGTCGACCTTTCGCTTGCTGGTGCGGGCCGGCGGCGCGGGGATGCCGGCCGGGGCGATTGCCGAGGCGCTCGGCATACCCCACAACACGCTGTCCACCCATCTCGCCACCCTGGCGAACGCCGGGCTGATCCGCTCGCGGCGGGAGGGGCGCAGCATCATCTACAGCGTCGATTTCGACGGTACCCGGGCGCTGCTCGGCTTCCTGCTGGAGGACTGCTGCCAGGGCGCGCCGGAGGTCTGTACCCCGGTCCTGGACAGCGTGCTGGCGGATTGCTGCAGCCCCCTGCCCGAAGGAGGAAGCCCCCATGAAACGCCTGCACGTTAATCTCAGCGTCGAGGATCTCGATGCCTCCGTCCGCTTCTACTCACGCCTGTTCGCGGCCGAGCCGGGCGTGCTGAAGTCCGACTACGCCCGCTGGATGCTGGAAGACCCGCGGGTGAACTTCGCCATCAGCACCCGCCAGCCCGGCCGGGGCGTGAACCATCTGGGCATCCAGGCCGAGGACGACGGCGAGCTGGCGGAGGTATACGAGCGCCTTCGTGAGGCGGGCGGGCCCGTCCTGGACGAGGGCGACACCACCTGCTGCTACGCCCGCTCCAACAAGCGGTGGATCAGCGATCCCCAGGGCGTGGCCTGGGAGACCTTCCTGACGCGGGGCGAGTCCGCGGTTTACGGTCACGACCATCCGGCGCGGACGGAGGAATCCGCCGCCCGTCCCTGCTGCTGAGGCGCGCCATGTCCGGTACCAACGCGGCGAAGCGGGTTCTCGTCCTCTGCACCGGCAACTCCTGCCGATCGGTCATGGCGGAGGCGCTGATCAATCATCTCGGCCCGGGTCGATACGCAGCCTTCAGCGCCGGCAGCCGTCCGGCCGGCTACGTGCACCCGAAGGCGCTAGAGACGCTGCGCCGCCACGGTATCGAGCCGGGTGAGCCGCGCAGCGAATCCTGGGACGCGTATGCCGACGAGCCCTTCGACTACGTGATCACGGTGTGCGACTCGGCCGCGGCCGAGTCCTGCCCCGCCTTCCCGGGCGGCTACACGAAGCTGCACTGGAGTACGCCGGATCCGGCGCAGGCCGAGGGCACCGAGGCCGAGATCGACGCGGCCTTCGAACAGGCCTACACGATGCTGAAAGTGCGCATCGAGCGGGAGCTGCCATGAGCGCCGACACCCCGAACGCTTCGTCCGGAACCCCGCCCATGGGCATCTTCGAGCGTTGGCTGTCGGTCTGGGTGGGCCTCGGCATCGTCGCCGGCGTGCTGCTGGGTGCCGTCTTCCCGGGGCTGTTCCGCGCCGTCGCGGCACTCGAGTACGCCAGCGTCAACCTGGTGGTCGCCGTCTTCATCTGGCTGATGATCTATCCCATGATGGTGAACGTCGACTTCGCCTCCCTGAAGGACGTCGGCCGCCGGCCGAAGGGGCTCTGCGTCACCCTGGTCGTCAACTGGCTGGTGAAGCCGTTCACCATGGCGGCGCTGGGCGTGCTGTTCTTCGAGTACCTCTTCGCCGGCCTGGTGGAGCCGGAGACGGCGCGGGAGTACATCGCCGGCATGATCCTGCTGGGCGTCGCGCCCTGCACGGCAATGGTGTTCGTCTGGAGTCAGCTGGTCCGCGGCGATGCCAATTACACCCTGGTGCAGGTGTCCATCAACGACATCATCATGGTGTTCGCCTTCGCGCCGCTCGCCGCCTTCCTGCTCGGCATCACCGACGTCGTCGTGCCCTGGGAGACGCTGCTGCTCTCGGTAGTGCTCTACGTCGTTACGCCGCTGGCGGCCGGTTACCTGACCCGTCGTGCCCTGGACGGCCACGACGACCCGGAGCGGGTCGCGGCCTACACAGCGAAGGTGAAGCCGTTCTCCATCATGGGCCTGATCGCCACCGTCGTGCTGCTGTTCGGCTTCCAGGCGGAGACGATCCTCGCGAGACCGGACGTGATCGTGCTCATCGCCATCCCGCTGCTGGTGCAGAGCTACGGCATCTTCGCGATTGCCTATGGCTGGGCGTGGGCCTGGCGGATTCCCTTCGAGACGGCCGCACCGGCTGCGCTCATCGGCACGTCGAACTTCTTCGAACTCGCGGTGGCGGTCGCCATCAGCCTGTTCGGGCTGCAGTCCGGGGCGGCCCTGGCCACGGTGGTCGGCGTCCTGGTGGAAGTGCCCGTGATGCTGTCGCTGGTCGCGATCGCGAATCGCACGCGGCACCATTTTCCGGCCGCGGCGACGCCGGACCCGGTCTCGGGCTGATTGGTTCGCCGCTGGCCAGCGCCGGCGTTCGGTTAGACGGTGCCGTCAGACGGCGCCGCGCCGGGCCTCCAGGTGCAGCCGCACCTCATGCGCCTTCTCCTCGGTGATGGAGTAGGTGGAGATCACCCAGATGGCGATGGCCGAGGCGGCCGCCGGTATGAAGGCATCGCACAGCCGCATGAGATAGATGGCGCGGTCGGTCTGGTTGCCGCCCAGCTCGACGTCGAAGCCCGTCGCGTTCAACAGGAAACCGCTCGCCGCGAGCGCTGCGGCCATGCCCAGCTTCACGACCCACCAGAAGATGGAGCCGTACATGCCCTCGCGCCGCTCATAGGTGTTCACCTCGTCGGCATCCACCACGTCGCAGATCATCGCGGGCATCAGCGTGAACAAGCCGCCGAGTCCGAAGGCCATCAGGGGTGCGGGCAGCAGCAGCAGCCAGGGCACTTCCGGGTTGTAGGCAACCCACTTCAGGGCATAGCCCACCATCGATACTCCGATGGCGACGAAGAACGCGCGCCGCTTGCCGATCCGGGTTCCGAGCCAGGTGATGAAAATGATGACCAGGAACGTCGATATGGCGCCGAGCGTCCCCGAGTAGCCGGCATACTTCGACCCCAGGTTGGTGTCGCCCCCGAAGACGTAATAGATGATGACGTAGAACTGGAACGATGCGATCAGCATGAAGCCGTTGAAGACGAGGAACGTGGCGATGCAGAGCTTCACGAACGGCTTGAACTTCAGGGAGGTCGCGAAACCACGGAAGAAGTCGAGCATGCTGCGCACGAACGCACTGCCGGCGGCGCTGATCTCGACTGCGGGATCGGCATCTCCCAGGGCGGCTTCCTTGAAGCGTTCCCGCAGGAAAATGGCGGGCAGGACACCGATGCCAGCGACGACGACGGCGATGATGATCGCGAGACCCGCCGCGCCCTGCGCCATGTCGTCGAACCAGGCCTCGTTCTGCATGATCCAGAGGAACCAGGGCGCCACCACGTAGGCGAGCTGGCCGATAAAGTTCTGCACGCCCATCAGCCGGGTGCGTTCGTGATAGTCGGGCGTGAGCTCGTAGCCGAGCGCCACCCACGGCGTGGCGAACACCGTGTAGGCGAGGTAGAAGATCAGCGAGCCGCTCAGGAAGTACCAGAAATAGAACGCATCGCTCTTGCCCTCCGGCAGCTGCCAGAGGATGGCGTAGATGATGGCGACGGCGATCGCGCCCACGAAGATGTACGGACGGCGGCGTCCCCACTTCGACTTCGTGTGGTCGGAGATATAGCCCATGAGCGGGTCGGTGATCGCATCGGTCAGCCGGGGGAGGGCGCCCAGCAGCCCCACGAGGGCCGGATTCATGCCGAGGCCGAGGTTGAGCACGATGATCATGCCGCCGATGGCGCCGGCCAGCAGGTTGTTGACGAAGGCGCCGAGCCCGTAGATGAGCTTCTTCGGGAACGGGATGCGGTCCTGCGGTGCAGTCTCGTAGTGTGCGGCTTCGTTCATTATTCTTCGTATGCCCCCCGACAGCACAAAGCCAGAGGGAATATGCTGCGTCAAATTGACAGCGCTGTCAAACAACATCGATAATCGATTGACGGTTGTCGATGGACGATCGATCGACGATTGATCGACGATCGGCCCGGAGCATGGGCCCGAAAATCGTATCCTTCCACCAGGCTCCTGCGAGGTTTTCCGATGACGAGCTCCAAGGCCAGCCCGGTTCAGGCCGCCGATCCGGTCGGCCGGCGCGTCGCCGCCCTGCTGGCGGAGATGACGCTGGACGAGAAAATCGGCCAGATGAGCCAGGTGAACGGGGGCGAGAGTTACATCCACGACTATCTCGCCGAGGCCTTGCGTGCCGGGCGCGTCGGCTCCGTGCTGAACGAGGTGGACGTGGACACGGTGAACGAGCTGCAGCGGATCGCCGTCGAGGAGAGCCGCCTCGGTATCCCGCTGCTGATCGGCCGCGACGTGATCCACGGCTTCCGCACCATCTTCCCCATCCCGCTGGGCCAGGCGGCGAGCTGGAATCCGGAGCTGGCGTCCGCGTGCGCGGCCGTCGCCGCCCGGGAGGCTGCCGCCGCCGGGGTCAACTGGACGTTCGCACCGATGATCGACATCGCGCGCGACCCGCGCTGGGGCCGTATCGCCGAGAGCCTCGGCGAGGATCCGCAGCTCGCGAGCGAGTTCGGAGCCGCCATGGTGCGGGGCTACCAGGGGCACAGGGACAGTAGCGGGCAGGGAGCCGGGCTGTCGACCGCGGGGGCCATTGCTGCCTGCGCGAAACACTTCGCCGGCTACGGCGCCGCCGAGAGCGGCCGCGATTACGCCACTGCCAACGTCCCCGAGAACGAGCTGCGCAACGTCCACCTGCGCCCCTTCCGCGCCGCGGTGGATGCCGGCGTCGCCACGCTGATGACGTCGTTCAGCGAGGTCGATGGCGTGCCGGCCACCGCGAGCGAGTTCCTCCTGGACACGGTGCTGCGCGGCGAGTGGGGCTTCGAGGGCCTGGTGGTCAGCGACTGGGACTCGATCCGGCAGCTCAGCATCCACGGCCTGACCGCGGACGACCGTGGCTCCGCCTTCGAGGCGGCCCGGGCCGGGGTCGACATGGAGATGCACGGCGATGCCTACCTCTGCCACCTGGCGCAGCTGATCGAGGATGGCGAGATCGCGCTGGCCAGCATCGATGCGGCCGTCACGAGAATACTGACGCTGAAATTCCGGCTCGGCCTGTTCGAGAATCCCTACACCGACCCCGGCGCCTTCCCGCCCCCGGCGGACGAGGAGGCACTGGCCACGGCGAAGCGCGCGGCCCTGCAGAGCGCGGTCCTGTTGAAGAACGACCGCCGGGCCCTGCCGCTGTCGCCGGAGACGACGCGGACCCTCGCCGTGATGGGCCCCCTGGCCGATGCGCCCCACGACCAGCTGGGGACGTGGATATTCGACGGCGACGAGGGTCTCAGCATCACGCCGCTCGAGGCCATACGGGAGCGTGCGGACGGGCAGATCGACGTCCGCTATCTGCGCGCGATGGACACCTCGCGCAGCCGGGACATGGCTGCCTTCGACGAGGCCGCGGCGCTGGCCGCCGACGCCGATGCCGTGCTGCTGTTCCTGGGCGAGGAGGCCATCCTGTCGGGCGAGGCGCATTCCCGTGCGGACATCGGCCTGCCCGGGGCCCAGACGGAGCTGGTCGCCAGGGTGTGCGAGGCCGGGACGCCGGTGATTGCGGTGATCCTGGCCGGCCGGCCGCTGACGCTGCCGGATATCGTGGACCGGGTGGACGCGATACTGTACGCATGGCACCCGGGCACGATGGCGGGCCCGGCCCTGGCCGACCTCCTGTTCGGGGTGGAGTCGCCGTGCGGCAAGCTGCCGGCCACGTTCCCGCGCATGGTCGGGCAGGTGCCGATCTACTACAACCACAAGAACACCGGCAAGCCGCCCTCGCCCGAGACCGTGGTGCACATCGACGACATCGACCCGAGCGCGCCCCAGCTCTCGCTCGGCATGACCGCCTTCCACCTGGACGCCGGCTACACGCCGCTGTTCCCGTTCGGGCACGGGCTGTCCTATACGACCTTCGACTACGAGAACATCCGCACCGACGTCGAAGAGTTCGCCCCGGGCGGCTCGGTCACCGTCAGTGCCGATATCACGAATACCGGCGACCGGCCGGCCGTGGAAGTGGCGCAGCTCTACGTCCGCGACCTCGTCGGCAACGTCACCCGGCCGGTCCGCGAGCTGAAGGGATTCCGCCGCCTGCGGCTGGAGCCGGGCGAGCGGAGCACCGTCTCCTTCGTGCTGCGGGCGGAGGATCTCGCCTTCTACGGCCGCGACATGCGGCTCCGGACCGAGCCGGGTGAATTCCATGCCTGGATCGGCGGCAGCTCGGCCACCGGGCTGCAGACCGCTTTCCGGCTGGTCGAGAGCGCCTGACGAGCCATGGCCGGCCGCTCCAGTATCTCGCTGCGGGGACTTCGGACGTTCTGCATCGCCGCCAGGCACGAGAGCTTCCGCCATGCCGCCGAAGAGCTCTACATCACGGCGTCGGCCGTCAGCCATCAGATCAAGAGCCTGGAACAGGAGCTCGGCGAACAGCTGTTCGAGCGCAACGCCCGCGAACTTCGCCTGACGAAGACCGGCCGCTCGCTGTACGAGGAGACCTGGCCGCTGATCGAGCAGCTGGACGAGGTGGTCGCGGCCTACAAGAAAGACACGCGGCGCCCCTCGATCCGCATGTCGGTGCAGCCGTTCTTCGCCAGCGAGTATTTCGTGCCGCGGCTGAGCGAGTTCACGGCGGCGCATCCCGACATCGACATCGAGGTGGGCACCAGCGACGAAACCGCAGAGACCCACCCGGCCGACGCCGACCTCTCCATCCGCCTGTTCCGCTCGCCGCCCGCGAGCGTCCGGTCCGACCTGCTGATGCCCCTGCGTCTGGTCTCGGCGGGGTCGCCGGAGTTCCGCAAGAAGCTCGCCGTGAGCGGGAAACGCATCACCAGCGACTTCCCCCTGATCGTGCACGAGACCCACCCCACCGCCTGGGAGCGCTGGTCGCGGACCAGCGGCATCTCGTTGCCGAAGGGCAGCAAGGTCACGCGGCTGGATTCGATGATCGCGGTGGTGCGCGCCTGCGAGCGCGGCATCGGCGCGGCGCTGGTGCCGGTGCCGATCGCCGACCTCTGGTTCAAGTACGGCAGCATCGTGCGGCTGTTCGAGCAGGAACTGGTCGAGGAGGTCAGCTACTACCTCATCAGCCGTTTCGAGGACGCCGACGACCCGGCGATCGAACTCCTAAGACACTGGATTCTCGAGAATTTCACCGAAGGCGGTTGATTTTTTCTCAACCCTGGCGTGAGTTTTCTTCGTTTGTGGACGCACCTCCATGGCCCTATCTTGTGTGGCGTCGGCCGAACACGCCGGCAGATCGCAAGAAGCACGTTCGCTATGGAGAGTAAAACATGCGTTTCGAAGCCAAACGAACCCGTGACCCGTTCCGGTTCAGCCTGAGAGGCAGGGCGGCGATCAACCCGTACGTCATCGTGCCCACCGTGGCCGACGACAAGATCAACGAGGCCTGGGACGCCAGACTGCAGCGGCCCGCGCCGGTGGAAGTCCCGCAGGACCGGACGGGCACCATGCGCGGATTCGAGAACCTCCTCGCCCGCTACTTCGCGCCCGGGCGCCAGGCCGCCTAGCGCCGGATTTCCCTCTGCCCCCGCAGCCGGCGAGGCCCCCCTCGCCGGCTCACTCTGCCCCGCAGGGCCGCACCGCCGGGTCCCGGGCGAACGGAGCGTCCTATGTCGGCACGGCCGGCAGGGATACTCGTGCCCGGCAAATTGACAACGCTGTCAATCTTTGATAATCCTGTTACCCGAAAATGACGATATGACGACATCCTCGCTCTGCGAGGACGATTTTCGGGGGAGCTATGAGACCTGGTAACGACGTGCCGCCGCGTGTTGCGCTGTCGCCGGCAGCGCTTTCAGCCCTGTACGCATCCAACGGCAACGGGTGCGCCGCGAGCTCGTCCCGGCTCGAACCTCGGATCTGTCCGATTCCGACCCCGAATTCCCGGACACCGAATTCCCGGACGCCGATCAGCGTCACCCACCAAATCAGCCTCAAGCCTTCGGGCTTTCCGTCTTCGAGGGAGAACCTATGATGCCCGGCCTGCGAGGATTGCCACGCTTTGTCGCCGCTCTGGCCGCCCTGGTGGCGCTGTCTGCCTGTACCCAGGAAGACCGTGACCAGCCGCTGGAGCAGGTCGAGCCGATCGAGATTCCGGTGGCGGATACCACCACCCGGACCAACTTCAACATCGCCAACCCGACGCTGGAGATACCGGAGACGTTCCCGGTCAGCGACGGCGATCTGCTGACGCTGGTCTGGAGCGACGAATTCGACGGCGCGCAGCTGGATCCCGAGACCTGGTTCTTCGAGTCCGGCGACGGTTCCGACTTCGTCGGCGACGGCGGCATCACCGGTCTGCCGTCCGGGTGGGGCAACAACGAATTGCAGTGGTATCTGCCGGACAATGCACAGCTCGAGAACGGCGTCCTGAAGATCACCGCGCGGCGCGAAAAAGTGGGGGACTTCGGTTACACGTCCGCGAGGATCACCACCCGCGACCGCTTCGCATTCAAGTACGGCCGCATCGAAGCGAGCATCAAGTTCCCCTCCGGTCAGGGCCTGTGGCCGGCGTTCTGGATGCTGTCCCAGGACAGCCCGTACGGCAGCTGGGCGGCGACCGGCGAAATCGATATCGTCGAAGCCGCCAACCTGGACGGCCAGCCCGGACCCGGGGGCGTCGGCGGCGGCAACAACATCTTCGGCACCATCCATTACGGCGGCGAGTTCCCGGCCAACGAGTTCTCGAGCGTCGACTACACGCCCTCCGAAGACGTGACGGGCGGTTTCAACACCTACGCCCTGGAGTGGGACGAGTTCGAGATCCGCTGGTATTTCAACGGCGTGCTGTACGCGGTGCAGAATTCCTGGTTCTCGGCGGCAGCGCCCTATCCGGCGCCGTTCGATCAGCCGTTCCACATCCTCCTGAATCTCGCGGTGGGCGGGGATCTGCCCGGTCCGCCGAACGGCTCCACGCCCTTCCCGGCGACGCTGGAGGTGGACTGGGTCCGCGTCTATTCGGGCGAGGAGGCCGAGGTGGAGCCGGCCGATCCGGGCATCATCCCGGATGACGTCATCTATGCGTCGGACCCCAGCGAGCCCGTGGATCTCGAGTTCGGCGTGGACTATACGGGCTTCGATCCTTTCGGTTCGGGCTCGACCTTCAACAACAACGTGACCTTCGACTCGAGTTTCAGCCCGGTCTTCGGCGTCACGACGGGCAACGGGTACGGCGCGCAGGTGGGCCAGTTCGCGATCGTCGGGTTCGCCGACGGGTTCGCAGCCGGCTACGAGAGCCTCGTCTTCAAGGCGAAGAACCTCAACAACGACCTGATCCGCGTGAAACTCCTGCCCGACGGCGACTACCTCGACATCGATCTGACGAGTTCCGCCTACTCGACGTCACTCGGCGACGGCTGGTACCAGGTCGTGGTCCCGATCGCCGATCTGACCGGGGCGGCGAACGGGAACGCGCTCCTGTTCGAAACCGACGACACGGCAGCCGCGTCCTTCACGTTCCTCCTGACCGACTTCGGCTTCAGCGGAACCGCCGGTGGCGGTGGCGGCGGTGGCGTCAGCCCGGGCATTACCCCTGACAACGTGGTGTATGCGACGGATCCGGCAGTGACCGAGGATCTGGCACCGCCGGGCGTGGACAACTTCGGCTCCGGCGCGGTGTTCGACTTCAACTTCGCCGGCGACCCGGACTTCAATCCTGCCATCCAGGTGACGAGCGGCGAGGGCTACGGTGCCGGCGTCCACGTCGGGTTCGTGGCGTTCACGGACTACGCGGCAGGATTCGCCGCCGGCTACGAGAACTTCGTGTTCAAGGTGAAGGGCGACGCGGGCAACCTGGCGGCCTTCGAGGTGAAGTTCATCAACAATGGCGACACCAGTCAGACCTATGACCTCACGACCTACGGCGGGGTCACCGATCTCGGCAACGGCTGGCTGCAGGTGTCGATCCCGATGAGCGACTTCGCGGCGACGATCGCCGGCAACGACGGTTTCCTGCTCGGCCCGCTGGGTGGTCAGGCGGCGCCGTTCACCCTGCTACTGACCGACATCGGCTTCGCGGGCACGGCCGGTGGCGGTGGCGGCGGCGGCGGTGGTGGAACCAGCCTCGTCCTGAACGGTGGTTTCGACAATGGCTTCACCGACTGGGAGACGTTCGACAACGGCGGCAGCGTCACGATTGACGCGACCGGTGGTTCGGACGGTGGCCCGGCGGCGAACCTGAACGCGACGGCGCCGGGGAACCCGACCATCAAGCAGACCCTGATCGGCGCCGGTGTGATCGAGCCGAACCAGACGTTCAGTATCACGTTCGACTGGAAGGGCACGGCGGCGAACGGCGGCGTGATCACTTTCCAGGTGTTCTCCGAACAGGCTGGCGGCGGCGTCACGAAGTCGGACCTGGTCCAGGGCGGCGATGCCTTCCCCGCGGACTGGACGACGGTCGGGCCGCTGAATTTCACGAGTGCAGGCACGGCAGCGGCCGTCGCTGACGGACTGACGCTGGAGATATCGGCGATCTGCGGCGGTGTCCCGGGCTGCGTCTCGGACCTGTTCATCGACAACATCATCGTCGAGATCGTCGGCAACTGAGTTCGATGCAGATCTCGGACAGGTCACGAAGAATGAACAATCATCAAAGAGTAGTCGCTATGGCGAAATCGAGAGTATTCAACCGTGTGGCCGTCATCGGCAGCCTGCTGGCAGCCGTGCTGGTTCTTGCCGCGCCCGACGTGAGTTACGCCCAGGCGAACAAGGTCGAGACCTACAAGGACGAGAAAGGCTGGAAACTCAAGGTCGACGGCGAGGACTTCTACGTCAAGGGCGTCGTCTGGGGCTACTCGCCGCGCGGCCAGAACTACAGTTACGGCCTGTTCAACGAATCCGACGACTTCATCCGCAAGGTGCTGGACTACGAGTTCGGCCTGATGAAGAAGATGGGCGTGAACACCATACGCAGCTTCACGACGATCCCGCCGGAGTGGGTGGAATACATCTATCGCGAACACGGCATCATGAGCGTCGTCAATCCCCTGATGGGCCGCTACGGCTATACCGTCGGCGGGCAATGGGTGCCGTTCACCGACTATTCCGACCCGTTGACGCGGGAGACACTGAAGCGGGACATGCAGGAGTTCGTGCGCCGCTACAAGGACACACCCGGCGTCCTGATGTTCGCATTCGGCAACGAAAGCAACTACGGCCTGTCGTGGTCGAGTTTCGAAATCGAGAACCTGCCCGAGGGCGAGCAGAACACGGCCAAGGCCCGTTACCTCTACAGCCTGTACGAAGAGGTGATCTCCGCGGGCAAGTCCATCGCCCCGAATCACCCGTTCAGCATCGTGAACGGCGACATCCAGTACATCGACCTCATCGCCGAGCTGGTGCCGTCCCTCGACATCCTGGGCAGCAACGTCTACCGCGGTACGAGTTTCACGGATCTGTGGCAGAGAGTCGACGAGAAGCTCGACCTGCCGGTGGTCTTCTTCGAGTTCGGCAGCGACGCCTTCAACGCGCGCACGTTCGAGGAGGACCAGTTCGCCCAGGCCATGATCCTGAAGGAGCAGTGGCAGGAGATGTATCAGCAGGCCTATGGTAACGGCGGACTGGGCAACTCGATCGGCGGGTACATCTTCGAGTGGCGCGACGAGTGGTGGAAATACCTCCAGACCGAGAATCTGGATATTCAGGATACGAATGCTTCGTGGTCGAACCAGGCTTACCTGTTCGACTGGACGCCTGACGGCAACAACATGAACGAGGAATGGTTCGGCATCACCGCGCTCGGTACGCCCAATGCGGAAGGCGTCTACAAGGCGATTCCCCGCATGGCCTACGACGTCATGCAGGAAGTGTTCTCGATGGACCCGTACGAAGCGTCCAGGAGCGAAATCAACAGCATGTTCGCCACCATGGACGTCGACTACTACGAGCTGAGAGGCGACATGCGTCGGACCATGGCGGCGGTCAATGAGTCCGAGCGCCGGCTCCGGTTCACCGGCGGCCGCTTTCAGGCCGAGTTCGTCACCCGGGGCGAGGAGCAGCCCATCGAGGAAGAGGGTGAGAACGCCCTGGAGTTCAGCGACGGCCAGATGGTATTCCTCGACTTCGCTTTCAATCCGAACTC
The DNA here is from genome assembly GCF_040706535.1 of Lentisalinibacter orientalis. Lineage (NCBI taxonomy): Bacteria > Pseudomonadati > Pseudomonadota > Gammaproteobacteria > Woeseiales > Woeseiaceae > Lentisalinibacter > Lentisalinibacter orientalis. The sequence continues at coordinate 376,278 of NZ_JAPDRJ010000001.1, read as the reverse complement.
CAGGCTGGACGGCCAGTTCACCCTGAACGTGCTCGGCGATGTCGCGGACAAGCGACCGCTGGAATTCTCCTACGGCGACCGCGGTCTGGAACGGGAGATCGACGTGGCGACCGAGGAGATCGAAGGTATCCCCGTGAGCCCCGTCCGCATAGACGACGGTCGGCGCATCGAGGTCTACGACTTCAATGCCCAGTATCGCGGTGATAACTTCGACCTGGAGGCCTTCTATCACACGCCGCGGTTCCACTGGGGCTACGAGGGCGATTTCTTCGGCCTCGTCGCGGAAGCCACCGATATCGCAGGCATCGACGTGTGGGACGCCAGCGCACCCTCGGGCGTCGAGATCAAGGGCAAGGGCTCCTGGGAGGGTCTCACGCTCCTCGCCGGTCCCGAGGTCTACTGGGGCGCCAACCCGAAGGCCATACTGAAGTACGACTGGAATCTCGCGGACATGGACTGGACCTTCATCCATTCCGAAGACATCGCCCGCCGTGGCGAGTCCGTGGGCGGAGCCGGGCAGACCGAACGCCAGTCCCGGCAGACGACGATCTACACCAAGAAGGAGTTCGCGAACGGCTGGGAGCTGGAGCTCGGCGGTATCATGTCGGCGACTGAGAAGGTGGGCGAGAAGTTCGATCGCTACGCGGCCGGCAACGTCTTTCTGGACGAGGTCGACTGGGACGACACCCTCGGCTTCAAGGCCAAGCTGACCTTCCCGCTGCTCGGCACCCGCACCTTCGTCTCCGCGGAGCATGCCGGGATCGTGGCCGACGCCGGCCAGTATCATACGGTCTACGGCGTCTCCGACCCGAGCAACCTGCCGTATTCCGGCCTGGGTAACAAACAGGAGTACATAGCGGGCATGCAGATGTTCGTCGGCAACTGGATGGTGTTCCCGCGGGTGCTGTATCGCGACAACCTGGTCCACGCCAATCCGCTCATAGAGCCGGAGATCGCCGACGGCATCCTCTCCCCGGGTACCAATCCGCGTAACCGGGATGCGGACCCGTTCGCGGTGCTGGGCAACCGGGAAGCACGCTCCGGCGAGATCTACTTCACCTGGGATCCCACCGGCGCGACGCCCTACTACGACTGGGACAACGAGTGGCGGGAGGACGCGCGGTTCGCCTTCGACTTCGGCGGCACCTACACCGAGTTCCCGACCTTCACCGATTCGTACCGGTTCTTCTTCGCGCCCACCGAGTCCAACGCGGCGTTCGGCGAGGGCCTGCCGGCCGAGGATGTCTGGACCGTCTCCAGCCGCATGACGATCAACACGCCCAACCGAAATCGCTACATCATCAGGGGTATCCGGGGCTTCCAGCAGTCGACGGGCAGCCCGACCGGCGGCACCCGGGACTTCTGGGAAGTGCACGGCAAGGCCGTCATTGGAGGACGCCACGTCCTGTCCGGCTACTTCATGAAGGACCGCTGGGGCCCGTACGACTTCTACCGGCAGTTCAACATCACGTTCCCGGAGCAGTTCGAGCTCGACTACTCGTACCTGCTCGGCACCGGTTTTGGTGCGATATCGGACCGGACGTCCGAGGACCAGGCCACAAAGATCGGCGTCCGTGCCCTGTACCGTTCCTTCGGTGAAGACTCCGAATCCGAGGAAGAGTATCCGGGCAGCGACTACATCTTCAGCGTCAACGTCTACTTCATCTATCAGTTCTAGCGAAGTGCATGCACAGCCGAGGTAATATTGGAATGAGTGAGCTGAATCGACAAAATGCCAGGCCGGCTCGCGGCAAGCACCTGCTCCTTGCGCTGCTCGGTACGGCGGCGCTGGTCTCTGCCGGCTGCAACAGCGAGCGCGACGACGGCGACGGCGAGCTGATCAATACCATCGTCCTGCCGACCGACGTGGTGCTGGATCTCTATTGTGAGGACGTCGGCATCCACCCGGAACCCTGTGTTCTGGAGGACCCGGAGAATCCGTTCGCGACGACGACCATCATCGAGTTCGACGTCAACAACCCCGAGGCCTCGAACAAGTTCGAGCTGTTCAATTCCCTGCCGCCCGGCCCCGATGGCGCGAAGGCCCGCTTCTACTTCTGGGCCACCGCGCTGGCGCAGCGCCCGTCCGGCGAGAACCAGTTCTACACCGCACTCGCGTTGCACGAACTGTTCGACGCGAACAGCAACGACTTGTCCCAGGACGAGCTGGTTCGCGAGCAAGCCAAGAAGGCATATCGCTCGTTGCTGGATAACTTCTTCGGCTCGGTTACGGTATTCGAGTGTTGTCCCGGAGCAAGTCCGGACGGCGAGCCCGTACCGTTCTCGATACCGCTCAACGAACTCACGGCCGACGCCCTGTACCGAACGGAGGCCACGGGGTTCCGGCGTCTGGTCCCGGGCGATCCTATCCTCGTGCTCGAGCTTCTGCTCGACTGGGGCTATTCGTATCAGCCTGCCACGCCGCCCAACTTCGACAACGGGGTGGTGTCAGTCAACGAGGGCTGACCGGGGCGCGAGGTGCGCGGAAGAGGCCTCATAAAGGCCCTGCTGATCGCGGGGCCTTTCCTTTTCTGGAAGCCGGTCATGGGGGAAGCCGTTCCTGTCGAGCTGCGGCAGACCGAGCAAGGCTGGGAGCTGTTGCGCGGCGGCGAGCCGTATTTCATCCGCGGCGCCGGCGGCGATCACTCGCTGGAGCTGCTGGCGGCGGCCGGCGCCAACTCGGTGCGCACCTGGGGCGCCGACAATCTCGAGCCCCTGCTCGATGAGGCGCATGCGCTCGGCCTTACGGTGACCGTCGGTATCTGGCTGGGCCACGAGCGCCACGGCTTCGACTACGACGACCCTGAGCAGGTGGCCGAGCAGCGCGAACGCGTGCGCCGGACCGTACTCCGCTACAAGGATCATCCGGCCGTCCTCCTCTGGGGGATCGGCAACGAGATGGAGGGTTTCGACGAAGGCGACGATCCGGCCGTCTGGATGGCCGTGAACGACGTCGCCGCCATGGTCAAGCAGCTGGACCCCCACCATCCGACCATGACGGTCACCACGTTCGTCCACGGCGAGCGTATCGAATGGGTCCACCGGCGCAGCCCCGCCATCGACATCCATGGCGTCAACGCCTACGGTGGGGCGCCGCTGGTGCCCGGGCTGCTGCGCGAGGGTGGCGCGACCAAGCCTTTCGTCCTGACCGAGTTCGGCCCCGTAGGACCCTGGGAGATGCCCAAAACCGGATGGGGCGCTCCGCTGGAGCAGACCAGTGCGGAGAAGGCAGTGTCCTACCGCGAGACCTGGGAGCGGGGCATCGCGGCGGCGCCCGGCCTGGCGCTGGGCGGCTATGCCTTCCTGTGGGGCCACAAGATGGAGGCCACCGGCACCTGGTTCGGCATGTTCCTCGAGGACGGCGCGAAGACGGCGGCGGTGGATGCCCTGACCGGGATCTGGTCGGGTGAGCCGCCGGATGACCTGGCACCGCGGGCGGCACCGCTAGCGGTCGTCGGCTCCACACGCGTCGAACCGGGCGCCACCGTCGAGGTCCGCGCGTCCGTGGAGGATCCGGAAGGCGGAGCGATCCGTACCCGCTGGGAGCTGCGCCCCGAGTCGTCCGAGTACCTGACCGGCGGCGATTTCCGGCCCGACATGCCTGCGGTCGAAGGCGCCGTCGAGACAGGGGATGTCGAGGGCGCGAGAGTGCGTATGCCCGAGCAGCCGGGACCCTATCGCCTGTTTCTGTACGCCTACGACGAGGCGGGCCATGCGGCCACCGCCAACGTGCCGCTCCTCGTCGAGGGTGAGGCACGCATGCCCCTGCCGTTCCCGGTATACGACGACGGTCTCGAGGGGATGCCCTGGGTCCCCTCGGGCTGGATGGGCGACATCGATCACCTGACACTGGACGGCGAGTACGCCAACGAGGTTCGCGACGGCGCGCACAGCATCCGCCTGCGCTTCGAGAAGCCGTTCGGCTGGGTGGGTGTCGCCTGGCAGCATCCGCCGAACAACTGGGGCGACCGGGAAGGGGGTTACGACCTCCGCGGCGCCGCAGAGCTGGAGATCTGGGCCCGGGGAGAGTACGGCGGCGAGAAGGTGAGCTTCGGCGTCGGCCTGCTCGAGCAGGACAAGGCACATCCCGATTCCGCCATCCGCAAGGTGGACGACATCGTGCTGACCCGGGAATGGCGGCGCTACACGGTACCGCTGAAGGGAGCGGACCTCTCGAGCATCAAGACGGGATTCGTGGTCACGGTCATCGGCCGCGCCACACCGGTGACGGTCTACCTCGACGGCATCCGCTACGTCCGCTGACGCCGTCCCGCAGACCGTTCGGGACTGCCGTAGGGCCTGCTCTCAGGACGGTGCCGGACCGGTCGACTCGCGGATCTGCAGCGTCGACGGGATCACCACCGTAGCAGGCTCCGGCTCCGGCTTGCCGAAGCCGTCGATCAGCTCGAGCGTGGCCCGCTCCGCCATCTTCGACAACGGCTGGCGGATGGTCGTGAGCGCGGGATAGACCAGCCGGGCGAGCGCGCTGTCGTCGAAGCCCGCCACCGACAGGCGCCCGGGAACGTCGAGCCCCAGTCGATAGGCCACGCGGATGACGCCCGCCGCCATGTCGTCGTTGGCCGCGAAGATCGCGGTGGGCGGATCGGCCAGCGCCAGCAGCCGCTCCGCCGCAGCCTCTCCCGACTCGATCGAGTTGTCGCCCTGCATGACCAGCTCCCCGGAATATTCGAGACCGCACCCGGCGAGGCCGTCCCGGTATCCCGGCAGCCTTCTGGCCACCGCCTTGTGGCGGCGGTCGCCGGCGATGAAAGCGATTCTCCGGTGTCCCAGCGAGGCGAGATAGCGGGTCATCTCCGCGCTGATCTCCCGGTCGTCGGTGGCGATGCACAGTTCCTCGTGGCTGCGGCCGCCCGGCGAGAGGCGCACGAAGCGGCTGCCCGTGGCGGCGATGGCAGCGACGATGCGAGGCATGTTCGACAGCGGCGCCGCCAGCACGACGCCGTCCGGCTGGGTCTGTTCGATGAGCGAGCCGAGTTCTCTCCGTACGTCCTTGCGACGGAGGTCGCAGGGATGGATCAGCAGTTCGTAATTGGCGGTTCGGCAGGCACGCAACGCCCCCTCCTGCAGCCGTATGACGTAGCCGGCACTGGGGGCCTCGTAGGCGGCGGGGTCGTCGTAGACCAGTACGATCAGCCGGGAACGCTGGCTGGCCAGGCTGCGGGCGGAGAGGTTGGGGCGGTAATTGAGCTGCTCGATCGCCAGATCGACCTTCTCGCGGGTCGACTGGCGGACGTTGGGTTCGCAGTTGACCACCCGCGATACCGTCTTGATGGAGACGCCGGCCAGTTCGGCGACGTCGTCTATGGTGGCTCTCGGCATCAGGTTTGCGCGGCTCCCTGGTGTCGTCCCGACAGGGGCCGATCAGCGGCTGGCAGCCCTGCCCACATCTCCCCCGGCGTCGCGCGCCAGGTCGGCGAACTGCGTCTGCATGACCCGTTTCGGCGTGCGCTCGACGGTGAAGAGCCCCCAGTGCTTCTCCGGTTCCAGCGGGTCCGGCGAGCCCTTCCACGGCTCGTCGAAGGCCTCGAAGACGAAGGCGAGAATCTCCTCTTCGGTGGTCCATTCGATCAGCTGCTCGTAGTAGCTGGCCTGCAGCTCCTCCGAAGCGTTGTGCGGGTCGATGCCCCGGCCGTTTGCCGCCGTCGGCCAGCCGGCCTCGGTGATCACCACCGGCTTGCCGGGATAGTGATCGGTCACCGAGTGGTAGTTCTGCTTCGTGTATTCCAGCGCGTCGTGGATGGAGCGGTACTCCCAGGCGGGGTAGGTGTGCACGGCGATGAAGTCCAGGGCCTCCGCCAGCGGCTCCAGCTTGTAGGTCCACGGCACGTAGTTCTCGCAGAACGTCACCGGCTGCTCGATGCGGCTGCCCACCGCCGAGGCGTACTCGACGAGGCGGTCCACTGGCACCATGTGGTCGGTCCACTCCACGCTGGCCTCGTTGCCGACCGAAACCGCGAGGACGCTGTCGCGATACTCCTTCGACAGCGCGACCAGGCGCTCCAGCTCCTGCTCGTTGCCGCGGCGGTTGGCGGCGAGCGTCTCGTCGTCGAATTCCGCCCCCCACGGGCAATGGGGATTGCTCATCTCCGCCGCCATGTCGAGTCCGAGCATGATGTGGAAGTCGAGCCCCTCGTCGCGGATGACCTGCAGCACGGTCTCCGCGTGCGGGCTGCAGTCGTACAGACGCAGAAATCTCCAGTTGCGCTGCAGTATCAGCAGGTCTTCGCGGATCTGCTCGTAGGACGGATAGATCCGCTCGATCGGGCTCTGGCCTTCCCGGTAGCCGGAATAGCAGATCGCATTGCCGTGGGCGAGCCGGCGGCCCGACGGGTCGGCCATGAGTGTCTTCAGTCTGTCAAACATACTTGGGGTTCCCGTCCTTGTCCCACAGTCCCCAGTAGGCGCCGACGTCGCCTTCGGAGTCCACCTTCCAGGCTTCGTCGAAACTGGAGAACCAGAAGACTTCGATGCCGTCTTCCTCCGCCCAGCGGCAGGTGTCGATGAAGTACTTGATGGCGTTCTCCCGGGAGGGCACGGCGCCGCCGGTCGCCGTGCCGATATTCGGCCAGCCGGTCTCGCTCACGATCACCCGCTTGCCGTCGCCGGCGCGCAGCGCACGCCGGTACATCTCCTTCATGTACAGGAGCGCGTACTCGGCCGGGCAGCCCTCCCAGAACGGATAGCAGTTGGCCAGTATCACGTCGCACGCGGCCGCCAGCCGGGGATGGTCCTCGAACTCGAAGTAGGCGTCGACATAGCCCACGTCGATCTCCGGCACCGCGGCCTTCACCCGCTCGAGATAGGCGATGAGCTGGTCCTCGGTCAGTTCGCCGCGCAGCAGCACCTCGTTGCCGATCCCCAGGATGTCGGCGTGGCCCGCGCTCGCGATACCGATCGCGTTGGCGAGTTCGACCTCGTTCTTCTCCAGGTCGCCGTCGAGCCAGGCCCCCACCATCGTGCGCAGGCCGAACTCCCGGGCGATCGCCGGGATCCGCTCGTTGCCGTCGGTGCAGGAGAAGGTGCGGATCCACCTCGTGTACGGCGCGATGATCGCCAGCCGTTCGCGGATCTGGTCTTCGCCGACCTTCGTGCCGGGCCCCTGCCCCTCGAAGTAGGGGCTGAACGACAGGCCGTGGATCTTCTGCTCGAGGATGCCGCGCACGAGTTCCTGCAGTTCGGCCTCCGACCAGTTCGCTACGTTGATTCCGGCCAGAGAGAGTTTTCTCTGATACAGGTTGGACATCGGGTGACCTCTAAAAGCTACAGAACGAGCAGAGTGTTCGGGTTCACGGTGACCGTCAGCCGGCGGATCCGGCCGTCGCGGCGGAACAGCGATGCGCTGTCCTCGGCCGACAGGCCGTTGGTCTCGCGAGATTGCGCGGTGCCGTCCCGGTAAGTGACGGTCAGGGACGAAGCCGGCCCGTCCGCCAGACGGTAGACCACCGGCACCTGACACCAGGTGTAGGCCAGGCCACCGTCGGGGATGGGCACGCTCGACCAGGTTCCATCGACGTCCAGGTAGCGCAGCGCATCGGGCGAGTCGGCGAATTCGCGCCGGCGCAGCAGCCGCGGCTCGAATCGGGCGCAGCCCTCGGCCACACGCACGCCCAGTTCGCCGAAGCGCGCCAGTATCCCCTCCTTGACCTGACCGGTCATGCCCGGCTGGCGCGCACCGCCGTAGCGCGGCGTGTGCGAATAGGGGTCGGCGGGGAACGCGCCGTAGGCGGCCGGCGTCTTGTTGAATCCGAGCCCCGCCCGCACCCGGTAGTACTCGCTGCCCAGGCGCAGCAACGCCGCCTCGTCCGCGCCGGTATCGAGGGCGGAGAAGAAACTCTCCTGCACGGCCAGCAGCAGCTTCGAGACCATGTGCCAGTAGATGCAGCCGAGGCCTTCGAAGCCGAACATCGTGCCCGAGCGCCCGGTGAAGAACTGATGGCCGAAGGTCTTTTCGAACAGCGCCCGCAGTGGCTCCCGGGCATCCTCCACCTCGCCGCCGCGGGTGCGGGCGAGGTCGTCCAGTTCCGCGAGCAGGTCGCCCACGTTCGCGAACTCGGCGCTGAAGCGGTAGCAGCCGTCTGCGTCCTTCAGGACGATGCGCCGGTCGCCTTCGGCCAGCAGCCGGCCGAGCAGCGGGATGCGCTCGATCTCACGCTCCGGTATGCGGTTCTTCTCCAGGAAACCGGGCAGCCGGCGGTCCGGATACAGCATGAAGCTGTCCTGGTCGGCCCGATAGACGTCGCTGGCGAACAGCGACTCCAGTATGTGGCAGGCCTCGTCGGGCCCGATCGCCCCCGAGCTGAGCACGGCGACCTGTCCTTCGAGCATCGGATAGAGGGTCTCGATGCGGATCCCGCCCGCATCCTGCTCGAGGAGGTTGTAGGCGTGGTACAGGCCGTCCTCGCGGCGATTATTGCCGATGCTGTAATCGGCCACGGCAATCACGTCGTCCAGCAGTTGCTCCACCTGGCTCATCGGCCGTGTATCGCTGCCGGACAGGCCGTCCTTCCCGTAGACGGCCTCGCGATAGCGGCCGGCCGCCTGTCCGAGTTCGGTCAGGGCCTCGAGGCGCCGACCGGCGCCGATGTCGCCTTCCTGCAGCGCCGCCCGCAGCCGGCCGAGCGCGGCCGCGGTCTCGTCCAGCCAGGTGCAGACTTCACGGGACAGCTGGCAGCGGCCGTCCTCGTCGCCGAGGAATTCCTGCAGGAAGCGGACATAGCGGCGCAGGTAATACAGCGTCACCATGGAAAGCCCCTGGCCGACCAGGGCGTTGTTGGCATCGTTCCATTCCGGCCGCTGGGTGTTCATCCAGATGCCGCCGTCCACGACCAGGTTGCCGAGTTTGGCGAGCAGCGGCACGATCAGTTTCTCGAGCAGCGTGACCAGGCGGACCTCGCCGTCCCCGTCCAGCACGAGCCGCGCGTCGGCCCCGATCTCCGCCTCGAGCCGCTCGATCTCCGCGGCGAGGCGCTCGTCGTAGTCGATGGTGTTCTTGGGGTCCTGCAGCAGCGCGTCGAACGGCCGGATGCGGTAGGGCACGTTGGCGTAGGCGAAGACCGGCTCGTGCAGCAGTCGGGCCAGTCGCGCCGGATGGAAGCGGCTGGAGATCTCCAGCAGTTTCAGCAGGTAGATGATCTGGTGGTCGCCCCAGTAGCCGATGTAGCTCCAGGGGTCGTCGGGGTCTTCCACCTCCCAGTCGATGCCGCCCTTCGTGATGCGGTACGGGTTGTACCCGTCCATGGTGGAGGCGTTCACGAACTTCGCGATCATGTTCTCCACGAATTCCGGATAACTGACCGCGAGCGCCTCCCAGTTCTGGAAGATGTCCCGCCAGTTGCCCTCGTACCACAGCACCGGGTAACCGTGCCGGTCCCTGAGGCGGATGGAGAAGTGGTTCCACGGCCGGCTGGGATCGCCGTGGCGACGGCCGAATGTGATGGGGAGGTACTCGTGGCACAGCCGCTCGAGCTGGCGATCGTCGCGCCCGCGCACGGCGTCCAGCAGCTCGCGGAACGGCAGCTTGTCGGGCAGCCCGTCCAGCAACGCGGCGTTGCGCTCGTATACGCGTGAATTGAAACTCCGCACCGTCTCGCGGAAGTCGCGGCCGACCACCTCGTACTGGTGCGGGAAATAGCCGCCGCGCAGCACGTTGAACAGGACGTTGGCGTAGTGATACTCCGTAACGGTCTCTTCCGCGGTCGCCTGGAAGCCGTCGCAGCTGGACATGATGCGGGCCAGCTCGTCCGACCCCCGCCGCACCGAGGCCTCGATCGAGGCGGCGAGTCCCGGCCTGTGCTCCAGCTGGCGCGAGAGCTCGACCACTTCCGCCTGGCTCTTCTCGACGTCGGCGACGATCTGCCAGCTGTGCGCCGCGCCGGCAGCCAGATCCAGGGACTGGTTGACGAGGAACGCTCCGCGTATCCCGCGCCTGTGATCCTCGGGGCGGACCGCGCCTCCGTGGCGGAACGTCTCCACCTGTTCCGAGGAGACGAGGATGGTCGGGTCGTCAAGGCCGAGACAGAAGGCGACGTTGGCCTTGAGCGACTCGCAGGGTTCCGCCCGGTCGGTAATGCCGGAGTAGAGCGTGAACAGCCCGAGTCCGGTCTCCGTGTCGAGTTCCGTCCACTTGTAGGCGTCGACGAGATTGCTGGAGTTCGTCTGCGCGAAGCGGGGAGTGCCTGCCGGGAGGATGTTCTGCAGACCGTCCAGCAGCTCGACGGACCGCTCGTGGCGGCCCCGGTTCTCGAGCCTGCAGCGGCGCACGAAGCCGTGGGTGTCGCTCGTCTCCCAGGTATAGCGGAAGGCGAGCTCCAGGTCGTGGTTGATCTCCTCGAAGCACAGCCGGTTGCCGAGCACGTTCTTGTAGAGGTTGCGGCTGACCGTGAACTTCTCGTCCTGCTCCCGGTTGAAGGGCTCCCACTGGTGCAGCCGCCCGTCGGCCTCCACACGCAGGAAGGTCCGCGGGCCCGTGTGCAGCGTGCTCTCGTGGATCTTGTCCACCGTGACGTAGGGGAAGAGCGCCGTGTCCGGCGACACCCGGCCCGCGGTGACGCCGCCCGTGGAGGAGGCGAACAGCCAGTGATCCATGTTCGAGACCACGGTGATGAAGAACGGCGGCATCCGGTCGACGTTGCGGATGGCGTAATGGCGCTCGTTGTCGAAGTCGACGAATTCGCCCTCGGCTTCGAGGCAATCGGTCGGCTCCATTTTCCAGGCGGTACTCAACAGTCTCTCTCTCCTCATTCCACGAGCAGCAGCGATCCGAACAGCCCGGCGTCGATCCAGCCGCGGTCCTTCGGTCCGGTGGGCACCGACTCGGAGCCGATGAAGTTCTCCCGCAGCTCGCTGCCGTCGTTGTCGCAATAAGCCAGCATCAGGCCCATCTGCTTGCCCGTCTCCAGCTCCACGGCGCGGTTGTCGTCGGCCCCGTCCACGTAGTCGTCGCCGTAGATGCGGATGGCGACCTCCCAGACGACGCCGTCGACCGTCTGTCTCCAGCGGCTCTCCACGTGGTGGGAATAGTCGCGCGGCTTGCGGTCCGTGCCGATGTCGATGGCGCGGTTATCCAGCGACAGGTGATAGGCGAAGGCGTTGTGGTTGTACTGATGCTCGCCGCCGGAGTAGTCCTCGTCGATGAAGATCTCCAGGCAGTCGTCGTCCCAGTACTGCTCCAGCGGGTCGCGGTGCGCGTCGAACAGCACGTCGTCGACGATCTCGGCGAGGATGTACAGGCGCTCCGCCGTCCAGACCACCTTGTACCGACCGCGGAAGTCCTCGGGCGTGTACTCGTCTCCCAGCCACCGGTATTTCAGCTCCTGCCACTGCGCGCGATCCCAGATCGCCTCGTCCCCCACGCCGTCCACCACGGGAGCCACCGCGGCGCGGGGCGCCCGGTACTCGGTCCTGTCCGGGTAATGGGATGCCTCGGCGGCCGCCGTCGTGGCCGCGAGGCATGCGACGGCGATTGTCATGCCGCGCATGAATTGCGTGTTGATCATCTCGATCTCCGCGCTCGCGAGCGATCCGGCGTCGGTACGTTGTTCTGTCGTTCTTTCCGGTGCTGCTCGTTCTGCCGGCCTGGTCGGCCCGGCACTCCCCCGGAGCCCCGGGCGCCGCCCGGGGTCACCCCTGCTGGAAGCCAGTATAGTTGATTTTGACAGCGCTGTCAGTACCGCGGGCGCGCTGCCGTGGCCATGCCCGGGCGCTGCGGATACGGGGTCAGTGGAGGGGGAGGGGCGCTAGAACCGGCTGTCGAGGATCCGGGTCTTGATCCGTTCGAACTCCTCGTCGGTGACGTAGCCGGCGTCACGGAGCTCGCCGAGTTCTCTCAGTTGCTCGAGGGCGCGGGATATCCGGTCGTCGTCTGCCGGCGGCGGGGAGATCGCTGCCGGCGTCCTTACGCTTCCCGTGGCGGCCGGAGCGGCGCGCGGCCGGGGCTCCTGGTCCGGCCGGGCCGGCGCCGGGTCGGCGGCCTGCGCCGGGGCCAAGGACTCACGGTTTTCGGACTCGCGGTCCTCGGACTCCAGGTCTTCGGACTCCAGGCTTTCGGACTTGAGGGCCTCGCGCTCCCGGCGCCGCCGCTCCTCCTCCGCCCGGCGCTGCGCCTCCAGCTGAATCCGCTCGTTCGCCAGGCGGGCTCGCTCGGCCGCCGTGTCGGTGGCCTGCGCGTAGGCCGGCAGCGCAACCAGCATGGTCACCAGCATCGTCGCCGGTATTGCCAGTGCCAGCGTGGATATCCGCAAGATCTTCATGACCGAATGCTACTCCGAGAGGCCCGTGCCTGGCCACCGGCCGGCATGCCGCGTCGGCGGGCTATCGCCCGTCAGGACGATTCCGGCAGCGGGATGAACTCGTCGTCGCCCTCGATCCGGTCGAAGCGGCCCTCGCGCCAGTCGCGCTTCGCCTGCTCGATACGCTCCCTGGAGCTCGAGACGAAGTTCCACCAGATGGTGCGCTCGCCCACCGGCTCGCCGCCGATGAGCATCAGCCGGGTATCGGCCGCCGCCACGAGCTCGACGGGCGCGCCCGTCCGGAACACGGCCATGAGGCCGGTCCCGTATTCCTCGCCGTCGACGGCGACGCTGCCGGAGACTACGTAGACGGCGCGGTCGGTCAACTCCAGCGGCAGCGCCAGCCGCTCCCCGGCGGGCAGCAGGGCCTCGGCGTAGAGCGTCTTCGAATACGTGCGTACCGGCGATACCGCGCCGAACGCTTCGCCCAGTATCAGCCGCAGCGTCACCCCGTCCGCGGCGACTTCCGGCAGCCGGTCCGCCGGGGTGTGGGCGAAGGCGGGCGCGATCTCCTCCATCCCGTCCGGCAGGGCGATCCAGGACTGGATGCCGTGCATCGAGGCCTCGACGTCGCGGTCGGAGCCGGCACGCTCCGAATGCACGATGCCCCGGCCGGCGGTCATGAGGTTGACGGCGCCGGGCCGGATCGGCTGGGCGTAACCCAGGCTGTCCCGGTGCATGATCTCGCCGTCGAACAGATAGGTGATGGTGGCGATGCCGATGTGCGGATGGGGCCGGACGTCGATGCCCTCGCCGGCCGGGAAGACCGCGGGGCCCATCTCGTCGAAGAAGATGAACGGGCCCACCATGTGCCGCTCCGGGGCCGGCAGCACACGCCGGACGCTGAAGCCGCCCAGATCCCGGGGGCGCGGTGTGATGACGACCTCGACCCTGCCTCGGGTCTCGGTGCAGACGGGCTCGAAACAGGGCTGAGTACTCATGTCGGCGTCCCGGTGGCAGAGGCTCCGCGTATGGTGCCACGGTCGGAGCGAAGCAGGTGATAGTCTGCCTCCGTTTCGACGTGACGGGTCGGGATTTTCGAAGCCTCGGGACGGGCCTTTCCGCTAGACTGCCGAACGATTCCGTGGCTTCCGCGAAGGACAAGCAATGAAGAATACTACCCGTCTGCTCCCGTCTCCCCTGGCCGCCGTCGCGATCGTGGCCTGTGGCCTGTTCGCGTTTTCCGGTCCTGCCTGGACGGCGGCCGGCGCAGAGGACGACAAGGCCTTCCACGATCATCATCACGGCGCGGACGGCCACTCGGGCGAGCATGAACACCACCACGGCGACGACGGCCACGCCGACGAACACGAGCACCACCACGGTAGCGACGGCCACGCCGATGAGCACGAGCACCATCACGGGGACGACGGCCACGCCGACGAGCACGAGCATCACCACGGCGATGCGGCAGACGGCGGTGCGGAGCACCACCACGCCGACGAGCATCATCCGGCCGACTGACGCAGGCCGACCAAGCCCCGCCGCCAGGCGGCCGGCCCGTCCGCAAAGGCCCGTATTAGCGCGGGCCGTGCCCCGTGCTACCGTCCGTGAAAAGCGAGACGGAGGGCACGCCGTGACAGAACCCAAACTGCCGGAAGCGCTGCAGGCCATCAAGGACCGGGGCTACGTCGTCTGGAAGACAGACCCGCCGGCGGCGCTCGCCGCCAAGTTCATGAACAGCCCCATAGAGGTGGCGGAGATCCGCCACGTACGCGTCTGGGGCCTGCAGGTGGACGACGAGCGGGAGCTGCCGGGCAAGGAACGAACGTCCATCCCGGACGAGGAGCTGTGGCAGGTGGAGCTGGTCGCCGACGACGGTTCCAAATACGAGGTGAGCGCGGCCACGGTGGAACCGGCGCCATGAATTCGCGGACGGTCGACGCGCTCCATACGCGAGTCGACCGTCCGCGAAACACTCAGTAGACGTTCGTTACCGCCTGGTTGTAGTTCACGGTATCGATGCCGATACCGCCGCTGGCCGAGAACGTCAGGCCCATGAAGTCGAGCGGGTAGTAGCTGAACCAGGCGCCGTAGCCGACGTCGCCGACGCCGACAGGGAAGGAGACGCTGGCCCCGCGGGCGTAGCCGCCGATACCGCCGGCCGACGCGTTCCACACACCGAGGGTGCCGGTGAATCCGACCGACACCGAGGCGCCGGTGGAGACGACGGTCGACATGTAGAAGCGGTAGTCGCCGTCCCAGTCCATGGCCAGTCCGGCCTCCTGCGCTGCGCCCGCGATCGCCTTGACCTCCGGGGCGCCGCCGAAGGTCAGGGTCTCGAAGCCGGACGCCCGGGACTGGTCGCGCAGACGGGCAAAGCCCGGCGTCTGCATGATGATTCTGACGGCTCTCGGCCCGTCCTGGTCGAGGATCGCCCGCCGCAGGCCCCGGTTGCCGGCGAGTTCCAGCAGGAACTGACCGGCGACGATCTGCAGTGCCTGGTGCGCCTCCCTGCGCTCCCTCGAGAGCCGGATGACGTCTTCCTTGCCGGCGCCCGCCCCGCACACTCTGTCGTACGGCGGTCCCACCTGCTGCAGCGCTTTCGGCGGCGCGGGCTGCAGACTCAGGCCCGCGTCGCAGTAGAACTCCGTCTTGCAGCTCTGACCCGGGTTGAACGCGCCGAGGAAGGCGATCTTGTTAGAGCCCTCCGGGCAGGCGTAGCACTTGCCCTTGCTCTCGAAGGTGTCGGCCGGGCAGCCATAGGCCGAACGGACGAAGGTGGCGCTCACCTCCCGCTTGTCGAAGCCGAGCCCGCGCTCCTTGCAGGCCTTCGGCTTGTGGATCGGCGTCAGGGTGCGCTTGTAGCCGTTCGGGCAGCGCCAGCACTCGCCGCCATTGTGGGGGGTGAAATACAGCTGTTTGCCCTTGCAGCCCCAGTTCTCGGCGTCCTCGACGAAGACGGCGTCGACCTTCTTCTCCTCGCCGCAGGGCTCCGCGCCGTCTTCACCGCACATGAGGTCCGGCGGCCCGAAGGAGTCGTTCATCGTGCTGTTGCGGCTGCGGGCCCAGGAGTGAGTGCTCGCCGTCTGTGCGGTGCCGGCAGGCGCGGGAGGCGGTTGATAGGGTTGCGCCTGCGGTTGATACGGCTGCTGTTGCTGAGCAGGCGGGGGCTGGTAGGCGGGTGGCTGCTGGGCCGGCGGCTGATAAGCCTGCTGGGGAGGGGCAGGCTGGTAGGCAGGGGGCGCCGGCTGGTACGCCGGGGGCGCGGGCTGATAGGCGCCGGGGGCGGGACTCTGCGGCGCCGCGATGCCGGCCGCGGTCATCTCCTGGGCATACCACTGCGGGTTGTCCAGCTGCACCGGGATCAGCTTGTACTGGACCGGCATCAGCGCTCCCTGTACCGACACCGCGAGGCTCCGGTCCGCCTGCACGGTCGCCGTCAGCTGTCCCATCAAAGGCAGGTCGCTGCCCGTGTACTTGCCCGGCGCGGCCGGCGCGATGTCGCGCAGCACCACCATGCCCGGCTCCACTTTCAGCACGAACATGTGCAGCCAGGGGTCGACGGCATAGGCGCGGCCGCCCTCGATGCGGATCTTCTTGCGGATGGTATTCACCAGCCAGGTGCCGTCCAGCGGCATGGGTTGTGTGGCCGGTACCTGATCCGCGGTGGGCAGGAATGCCGGTATCTGCGGGATCTGGGGCGTCTGCGCCAGCGCCGGCGCCGTCAGCATGGCGAACAGCACGGCGGCACACAGGCCGGAACTACGAGCCATCCGGGGCGGGCGGCGGAGCGGCCGGTCTCCGCGAGGCGGCAGGAACGCCATCGTTGCCATGGTCTCTCTCCGTTTCATGGATCTCATGCCCCTAAGCAGGGGATGGCCGGAGAAACGATAAAGAGACCGCCTGTCAGTCGGGTTTTTTCTTTTCGCTCATGTACTTGCGCAGCCAGGCCCGGGCCAGACGCAGGTCCCGCCGGCTGGTCGGCTCGGAGACGCCCACCACCCGGGCGGCCTGCTCGTGGGTCAGGCCGCCGAAGTAGTGGAGTTCGAGTATGCGGGCCATGCGTTCGTCGAAGCCGGCGAGCCTGGACAGGGCTTCGTCCAGGTCCAGCAGATCCTCGTCCGCGTCGCTGCCCACCGCGGACTCGTCCAGGGTCACCCGCAACGCATCGCCGCCGCGCTTCGCGGCCTTGCGGGCATTCGCGTGATTGACCAGCAGACGGCGCATCATGCGTGCCGCCAGCGCGTAGAAGTGCGTCCGGTCCTGCCAGTCGGTATCCACGCCGATCAGCTTCTCGTAGGCCTCGTGCACGAGAGCCGTCGGCTGCAGCGTGTGTCCCGGCGATTCGCTGCCGAACAGGCGCTGGGCTATCCGCCGCAGTTCCCCGTAGACCAGCGGCGTCAGCGACTCCAGGGCGGCCGCGTCACCGTCGGCCCAGTCACGCAGGAGTTGCGTGATTTCTCCGGCATCGGGTGGCGAAGGCTCGGACACTGCGCGATCCCGGCTGCGTCAGCGCGAAAGGATGACGCCGAGGGCGTCGGGTTCGCGGTCCGTGGACCAGCGTCCCAGGATCTCCCACGACGCCGTATCGATGACCGCGACCTCGTCGCCGCCGCTCACGGCCACCCAGGCGCGATCGCCATCCGGATGGATCTCCACGCCGATCGGCAGCGCCGCCTTTCCGAGCAGTGTCTCCTTGTACTCCGCATCGTCCTCGGCCACCGGGATCGTGTGTACGAGTTGCCGCTCTGCCACGTCGAAGACGGATACGGTCGCCGCGCGGGCATTCGTCACCAGCGCGTGTGTCCCGTCCGGGGTGAAGGCGATGCGGATGGGCACGCCCGCGGAATCCAGTGTCGCGAGGACTTCCAGCGTGTCCGTATCGACCACGCTGACCGTATCCGCGGCCCGGTTCGTGACCCAGACCTCGCCGCCGTCCCTGGTGACGGCCACCCCTTCGGCGCCGTCACCCGTGGCGAGCGAGCCCGTCACCTCGCCGGCGCGGACGTCCACCCGCTCCAGCGTACCGGCGGCGATGTTGGTGACCCAGGCGTGGGCGCCATCCGGCGATGCGGCCACCATGTGCGCCGTCCCGGGCCCGACCGGAATGCGCGCGTCGACCTCTCCAGCTCCGATATCCACGATCAGCAGGCTGTCGATGCCCTCGGCGGTGACGGCCAGCCGCCCGTCCGGCAGGAAGGCCATGCCGTGGGGACGGGCGTTCTCGCCGAGGTCGATGACCCGCGCGACCTCACCCGCCGCCCAGTCGATCACCGTCAGGCTGTCGCCCGGCGCGTCGCGCCGGCCGTAATTGCTGACCACGGCGTGACGCCCGTCCGGCGAGACCTCGATCTCGTGGGGCCCGGCGCCGGTATCGAACCACGCCCGTCTCTCTCCGGTCGCGGCATCCAGTGCCCAGACCGTGTCGGCGCTCTTATTGCCGACGAGGAGCACGTCGGCGTCGGCAACGGCGGCGAGCACGTGGATCGCGGCGAGGAGTGTGAAGGCTGCTCTCATGGGTCGTCTTCCCGCAGGTGCACGGAGGAGTTGCCGAGATTATGCTTGCCCCGTGCACGATGCAAAGCCCGTCCCCCTGTTCGTCCGCGATCCGCTGTTCCTGCTCGCGGTCGCCGCCGGCCCTGCGGGCTGGCTGGTGCTTGCGCTCATACTGCCCGCGGCGGCCGATCCAACGTGGCCGCTGGCCGAGCCGGCGAAGTTCATCATCGTTGCCGCGCTATACCCGGTCGTCGAGGAAGTGGTGTTCCGCGGCCTGCTCCAGGGCAGCCTGCTGCGCACGGGCTGGGGCACGAAGCGATTCGGCGCGCTGACGGCCGCGAACGTCCTCGCGGCGGTCGCCTTCGCCGCCGCCCACCTGGTACGAACGAGCCCGCCATGGGCGGCAGCCGTGCTTGTCCCGGGCCTCGTCTTCGGCTTCTTCCGCGAGCGTCACGGCCTGCATGCGGCCATCGTGCTGCATGTCGTCTACAACGCCGGCTTCGTATGGCTGTACTGGGGCTGAGCCGTTCGGCGGCGCGCAATAAAGAAGGGGCGCTCCTTGCGGGAGCGCCCCTTCGGGCCGCTCGGCATCATGCCGAGTGGGTCACGCCTTCTTCACCTCCCTGTGCCGCATGACGTAGATCAGGCTGAGTGCGATCAGCAGCATCAGCGTCGGGTCCGGTTCGCCGTCGCCGATGGTGCATCCGCCGCCCGATCCGCCGCCATCCGCCGCAGGCGCGGTCACCGGCGCCGGCGAGTAGACCGCGGGGGCCGCCGGGTCGACGATCGTGCCGTTGACGAGCAGGTCGTTGTCGCCGTTCTCGCCGTCTGTGACGCTGTAGGTGATGGTGTTGCCTTCGATCGTCGCCGGCACGGAGTACCAGTGGTCGGTCGGGTCTTCATGGGTCGGCCCGAACTTCCAGTAGGTCGTGCCCGCGGGCAGCGGCTCTTCGAAGGTCAGCGTCACCTGGATGGTTCCGCCGAGGTAGACGTCGGTGACGGTGAAGTCCAGCACGCCGTGCGGGAAGTCGTAGTCCGCAGGCACGTCGGGATAACCGTCCAGCGTATGCCAGCTCGTTGCCGCGAGGGTCGCTTCGGACTGTTCGTCCGGGACGACCGTCACGCGGGACTTCGCGCCGTGAGCCGTCTCGACTTCCCGGGTGTCGCCGCGCACGAAGCCGTGGCGGAACATGGCGTGCTTGGCGATGCCGTCGCTGCCGGACCAGACCGTGTAGCTCTCCCGGCCGTCCGGACGGAGCTTGATCTGGGTCTCGAAGTCACCGAAGTCATCCGGCGTGCCGAAGAACACGTCGCCGGCGGTGATCGCCTGCGGTGCGGAGAAGCTCAGCCCTGCGTCCAGGGTGACCTGCATGTAGATGTCGACGTCGCCGGCATCCTCATAGTGGTCGTAGACGTTCTCCTGCAGACCGTAGGCTATGTAGATCACGTCCGGGTTCTGGCAGTCCGTCGGGTCGGTCGCGCACTTCGGTCCGCTGCCTGGCGTCGGCACGATCCGCGGCTCCTTCACGGTGTAGCCGGAATCCGCCGTGACATGCGGCGTGAGGTTGCGCGCGTCCGTCCAGGTGGCTCCGCCGTCGGTGGAGCGACGCACCATGAAGTTGTAGGGTGCTTCGCTGTCGAGGTCGAGGAACTGCACCAGGTCGGGCACATAGCTGTAGCCGAGCAGGATGTTGCTGCCGCGCATGATGCCCCGGTGTGCGAGTGCGTTCTCCAGCGCATTGGCGCCGGTGTCGATGACCTCGCCCATCTGGCCGGTACCGGCCTCGCCGCCAATGGCCCGCGAACCGCTGAAGTTCATTGCGGCCGCGTGGAACTCGTCACGGAGAGCGTACATCGGCTCTTCGCCGTCGAGGATACTCGTGCGGCAGTTATCGACGTCAACGGCAGGCTGCAGGTTCTCCGGCATGAAGCCGCCCACGGCGCGTCGCAGCATGATGTCGGACGGGCCGCCCTGGGTGTAGTCGCCCTGCTTGAAGATGAAGAGCAGAGGCACTTCGTTGGTGGCAGACTGCACCAGGAAGCGGACGCGGCGGGCGTTTTCCCACGGGTCGCTGATGATGCAGCCGTGCTCGCCTCCTGCGGGCGGGGCGTCGAACCTGAAGGCGTGATATCGCACGTACTTGCCCTCGTCCCAGCCTTCCGTGCCCTTGGTCTCCTCGTAGGCGATGATCACGGTGTCGTCGATCAGGCCGATGTTCGGGCGGGATGCGCCCACGTTGCCTCGGTCGTATTCGCCCGGCGGATGGTTCGCAGTGTCACGGCCCTCCAGCGGTCCCTGCATGAACACGTTCCGCGTTATGCGGGCGGGTTCCCGCCACGCCTCGTTCACGAAGCGTGCCGTGTCCGCCCCGGTTCCGGCCGCGTTAAGGATGGGCAGGTGCGTGAACCAGATGTCGGTGCCGTTGTTCACGTTGGCACCGGAGGCGCCGTCGCCCGGGCCTTCCGCGTCGCCGGGTTTCAGACCGAGCGGGTCTTCCTGCCAGTTGATGACGTAGGCGAACTTGTTGCCCCGGTTGGCGTCCTGCTTGGCGTCGCGGAGACCGCTGCTCAGCTGATCGGTACGGTAGGGCAGTCCGCCCCAGGCCTCGTAGGTATTGAAGGCCTTCGCCGTGGGGTTCCAGACCAGGCGCGCGGCGTACTGGCAGCTGTAAGGCACGGTGATGCCGTAGAGCTCGGGGTACACCACGAAGCGCTGCTCGCCGCCCGGGCAGTACTTGCTGTTGAACGTCACGACGAGGTTGTTGCCGACGCTGAAGACGTTCGGTTTGTCGGAATCACCCGGGTAATCCACGGCGCGGGGGTCGTTCAGAAGATCGGGTGTCCCCGTCAGCGGGTCGAGCATCGGCTCGCCTTCCTGCACGAGGATGCCCCGGGCCGACGACAGGGCGGCCGTGTTGTCGATGTTCAGCGCCTCGCTCCAGGTAGCCCCCTCGTCGATGGAGTACTTGATGACGATGTCGTTCGGTTTCTGGGTGGCCGCTGCCTTGGCGTTCCAGGCCAGGCCGTTGCCGTTCAGGTTCACGTCCTGCGCGTCACCGTAGACGGCGAAGATCGTGCCATCCGGCGTGCGGAGGATCTTCACCTTGTTGGTGGACGCGCCGTCCGAGACCATGCTGGGACCTTCGGCCGGCTCGAATTCCAGGATGTCGCCTCCTGCGACGTCAGCGACTGCCTGGATGCTGAACACGGCCGATGCAACCGTCAGCGCGGTGAGTATCGAACGTTTCATGATTGCACCTCTCGGGGCGCTCCGGAGCCGACAGACCTGTCGGCTTTTTCGGGCCCAAACCGGAGCGCCTGGGAGGTAAGTTAGCGCTGCGTCTCGCGGGAGCGAACGCGAGACTGACGGTCGTCAGTGCTTATCGTCGGAATACTGAAAAATGTGACGCGGTTCACACTTTTCGGGCGAGGTCGGAGAGGGTCTCGGGGTCGAAGTAGAGGTGCTCGGCCGTCTCGTCCAGCAGGGACGACTCCTTCAGGTCGGCCATCACCCGGGCTGCGGTCTCGCTGGCCACGCCGGTCATGGCCGCCATGTCGGCGCGGTTCATGCGCGGGCACGAGTCGCCGTCGCCGAACTCGCCCAGGTGGCGCAACAGCTTGATTATGCGGGATCTCGCCGGCCCGCTGGCGATATCGAACAGCAGGTTCTCGGTGTGCACCATCTGCCGGTACATGCGGCTTTCCAGTTCGCCGTAGAGGGCGGGTTCCCGGGTCTTCAGCTGATCCATCACACTGACCGGAATGCGGCACAGGCTGGCGGCGGTCACGGAGGTCGCGGTGTTGTCGTAGCGCGGCTGGAACATCGCATCCAGGCCCACCAGGTCACCGGGACCGAGCAGCCTGAGTATGCGCGCGTGACCCTCGCCATCCGGGTGCCAGACCTTCACGAAGCCCTCGCGGATGGTGAACAGAGCGTCGGCCTCCTCGCCGGCAGTGACGAGGTCGACGCCGGGGTCCACGTGGTAGCCCTGTATCCGGAAGAGTGTCCCCGCGTAGCGGCGGGACTCGAGCCGTCCGAACGGCACCGGTACCCGCGACTGGCAATGCCGGCAATCCGCATGCCCGACCCGGAACTGATCGAGACAGGGTGCGACTTTCTGGCCAGGCATGGTTGCTCCGGTGGACGGCGCGCGAGGATGGTATTTGTACGATACCGCGCTCCCGTCGCCGCGTACGGGTCTGGATCACAGACCCGGTTGTGATGTCGGGCGCTACGCCAGCCCGCCGGCGAGTGTCAGCAGGTGCCGCCCGTAAGCGGCCACGTCGTCCCAGTCGGTGTAGTCGATGACCGCCGTCCGGTCGGTGGGCCCGCCGGTGAACTTCATGATCATCTGGATGGCGATGGTGTCCAGAGCGCCCCAGGAGGGGTAGTCCACCTTGCCGGCCAGCACCTTCAGGTCCCGCGGCTGCCACGGCGAGCGCTCGAGGAACTTCTGCATGTAGCGATTACCCTCGATCGTCGCCTTCTCCGGCGTGCGGGCCGTGACCGAGACGTTGAAGAAGCTGTGGGGCTTCGCCTCGAGCTTGCCGCGGTGCGTGGCGATGAACTCGAATACCTCGTCGTCGTAGCTGCCGTAGTAGACGGGGGCTCCCAGCGCCAGCACGTCGGGTGTGTCCAGATCGACGCCTTCGTGGATCGCCTCGATCACGTCCATCATCTCGCTCTCGCCGCCCGCCTCATCGATCGCCTCGCAGAGCCGCCGTGCGATGCGCGCGGTATGGCCGCTGCGGCTGCGGTACAGCACCAGTACTGACGTCATGGGTCCACTCGCTGCAGTGATACTCCACATGCTGCAACAGCCGTAATGGCGCGGACAATAGGTATTTGGCGCCCGCTGCCCGCTGCATCGGCCTGGGCAGGGCCCGCGAATAAGACCACGGGAACGGCTGCCTCGAAATAATTCGCGGCGCCGGCCGGTCCCACTCAATACAGGAGACGAATCCGGCCCGCTGCCGGCACGAGGACCCATGAACCGACGTACGCTGTTGACACGCCTGCTGGCTGCCGCCGGCGCCCTCGCCATCGGACCGACGCTCGCCGCCCGGCAAGCCCGTGCCGCGGACGACGACGGGGAAGGCGCTCACGAGTTTCCGCCCGTGAACATCACCCGCGAGCAGTGGCAGGAGATACTGCCGGCGGATCGCTACCGCATCCTCTTCCGCGAAGGCACGGAGCCGGCGGGTTCGAGCCCGCTGGACAAGGTCTACGACCCGGGCACCTACATCTGCGCGGCGTGCCATCTGCCGCTGTTCGCGAGCGAGGACAAGTTCGACAGCGGCACGGGCTGGCCGAGCTTCACGCGGCCCATCGAGGGCCGGGTCGGCACCAAACTGGACTTCAGGCTGATCCTGCCACGCACCGAGTATCACTGCATCCGCTGCGGCGGCCATCAGGGTCACGTGTTCGACGACGGCCCGCCGCCGACCGGCCAGCGCTGGTGCAACAACGGCCTCGCGTTGCGCTTCGTCCCCGAGGGCGAGGCCCTGCCCGAGCTGAGGACATCCGCATGAGGAACCGCATCGCCGCATTCGCGCTGGTGCTGGCGCTCGCCTCGATGCCGGCCGGGCCGCTGGCCGCGGCAGAGGCGGTCGCCACTTTCGCCGGCGGCTGTTTCTGGTGCATGGAGCCGCCCTACGACAAGCTGGAGGGCGTGAAATCGACCGTGTCCGGTTTCATGGGCGGCCACGTGAAGGACCCGAGTTACCAGCAGGTGGTCCGTGGCGGCACCGGCCACGCCGAGGTGGTGCAGGTCACCTACGACCCCGAGGTGGTGAGCTACGAGACGCTGCTCGCGGTGTACTGGCGCAACGTCGACCCCTTCGACGGAGCCGGCCAGTTCTGCGACCGCGGCGCGTCCTACCGGCCCGAGATCTTCTGGCACACGGCGGCGCAGCGGGAGGCGGCGGCAGCATCGAAGTCCGACCTGCAGGAGCGCTTAGACAAGGATATCGCCGTCGCGGTGACCGAGGCCGGAGCGTTCTACCCGGCCGAGGACTACCACCAGGACTACTACGAGAAGAATCCGGTCCGCTACAAGTTCTACCGCTGGAACTGCGGGCGCGACCAGCGGCTGGAAGAGGTGTGGGGCGAGGAGGCCGGCGGCGCGGGCCAGGCCGCTACGCCGCCTTCCCGCTGATCTCGCGCAGTATCCGGATGGTGCCCTCCCGGTCCAGCATCCGCGGCACCGGGTAGGCCTCGCACTCCTTCAGCGCCAGCTCGCAGAGATAGTCGTAATCCTCGGGCCGGATCTTGTCCGATTTCGCGGGCAGGCCGACCGCTTTCTTCAGATCCCGAACGGCGGCGATGAAGGCCCGCGCGTTCGCTTCCTCGCCGGCGCCTGCTTCGGCCACCCCGGCCAGGTCGGCGAGTTCGGCCAGCTGCGGCCGGGTCTCGTCGAACGTGAATTCCAGTACGTGGGGCAGCACCAGAGAGTTGGCCAGGCCGTGCGGGATGCCGTACTTGCCGCCCAGCTGATGGGCGATGGCGTGCACGTTGCCCACGTTCACCTGATTGATGGCGATGCCCGCATAGTAGGCGGCCAGCGACATGCCCTCGCGCGCTTCCCGGTTGCTGCCTTCGCGATATGCGGTTCCCAGGTGGCGGAAGATCAGTTTTACCGCGGCGGCGGCATTCTGCCGGGCCGTGCCCCGGTCCCAAGTGCAGATGTAGGCCTCGACGGCGTGGGTGAGCGCATCCAGACCCGTGGCGGCGGTAATCGGGCCGGGTAGGCCCATCAGCAGATCCGGATCCAGCGCGACGGCGGCCGGCAGCAGCGGCCGGGCGCTGATCACGGCCTTCTCGTGGGTCTCGTCGTCGGAGAGGACGGAGCCGATGGTGGCCTCGGAACCGGTGCCCGAGGTGGTGGGGATGGCGTAGATGGGCGGCACCTCGTGCCTGATCTTGGCGAAACCTACCCACTCGTGCGGATCCCGGTCGCTGGATGCGGCGGCCGCGATGATCTTGGCCGCATCCATGGACGAGCCGCCGCCGACGGCCAGCACGGCCTCCGCGCCGTGTTCCCGCCACGCCGCGACGCCGGCCGTCACCTGCCGGAAGGTGGGGTCCGGCTCGACGCCGTCGAACACGGCGTGATCCACTCCGGCCTCGTCGAGCGCGGCCGTGACCCGGTCAACCAGGCCCAGTTCGCGCAGCGGCCTGTCCGTCACGACCAGCACCCGGCGGATGCCCATCTGGCCGATGTAGCGGCAGAGCTGCCCGGCGCTGCCGCTGCCGGTGAACGCCATGTAGCTGGCGCCCGGCAAGAAGGTCGCCACAGTCTTCATCAGTCTCAGGATCAGAGCGTGTCTGGCTTTGCGCGGTAATAATGGCACGGCGGCGTCCCTCCTCCCGGGTCCTTTGTCGGATTATCGCACTGCCGGCTTCTGCCGTGGCCCCGTGAAAGCCGCAGCTCACGTCAGCAGCCAGGCCGCGGCCACCCCGAGCACCGCGACCAGGGTCCCCGTGACGGACCAGGCCATGAGCCGGTCCTCCGCCGACGCCGCGAGCGACTCCCAGCGCGCGTTGGCCCGCAGCCCCGCCCGGGGTGCTCTTTCGCGGGCCGAGGCCGCGGCTGCGCCGAGACGCAGCGATGCGCTGCGCGCCCGATCACCGGCTGCGAGCAGCAGACGCTCCAGCGCGATGCCCAGGTCGCCCGGCGGCAGGGCAGGCAGCGCGACGAGCCGCCCGGTCCGCTGCAGATAGTGCGCCGCGGCGGTCAGCAGCGCCGTGACCAGCAGGGGCTGCACCGCGCCCCACTGGGCATGCCGGGCCAGGGCGGCGAGGCGCAGCTCCGCGTCGCCGAGGAGCCATGGCAGGGTGAGGGCGGCGGCGAACAGCAGCAGCCAGGGCGCCAGCACCCCGGCGGCCGGACCGCCTCCCGCACCGGCCGGCCAGGCCAGCCTGAGGAAGCGCAGCATCAGGAGCGCCGTGAGGACGGAACTGAGCGCGAGCAGCCAGGGCAGGTGGTCGTGCCAGGGGCCGATGATGCCCGCTGCGCCCAGTTTTATGCCCGTTTTGGCGAGCAGTCCGGCGGTGAGCGGGGCGGCGCTGAGGGAAAGGGCGGCCGTGGTGAGGACGATCCGGCCCACGACGGCCACGCGCCCGCGCGCCGCCTTCATGACGCCGATGCCGAGGAACAGCGTGCCCTTGGCGAGGCAGTGGTGGACCATGAAGATCAGCAGCGCGGCACGCAGCACGGGCCATTGCCCGGGCGCGCCGAGTCCGAGGCCCACCGGCACCATCATGAGGCCCATCTGACTCATGCTGGAGTAGGCGAGGACGGTCTTCGCCTCGCGCTGGGGCAGGCCCGCGAAGACGCCCCAGGCGGCGGTGAGCAGGCCGGCTGCAGCCAGCGCCGAACCCCAGGCGGGCAGCGTCGCCTCGCCCAGGGGCAGCAGCCGGATCCACGCGAGCAGCCCCGCCTTGATCATGGCGCCGGAGAGGACGGCGCTCGCCGGCGTCGGGGCGACCGGGTGCGCCAGCGGCAGCCAGTAGTGCACGCCGACCAGCCCGGCCTTCACGCCGAAACCGGCGATCAGCAGGCCGATGGCCATCCCCGTCCCGTGCTCGCCGGCCGCCAGGTTCGCACGCAGCGTGGCGAAACCGGTATCGCCCAGGCCGGCCGTGAGCATGAGCCCGACGATCACGCAGACTTCGCCGAGCACCGCCAGCGCGATGTAGTAACGACCCGCGTGGCGGGCCCGGTCGCTGCCGTCGTGCACGATTAGGCCGTAGGCGCCGAAGGTCATGACTGTGAAGCCGAGATAGAAGGCGATGGCATCCAGCGCCAGCAGCAACAGGAAGTTGCCCGCCATGGTCACGAGGAAGAAGGCGAAGAAGGTGTGCCGCCGGGGATCTTCCGCCAGCATGGATGACGCGGCGAGGCCTGCCGCGAGCCAGAGGCCGGTCATCGCGGGCAGCAGCACCGCGCCGACGGCATCGATGCCCAGCCTGCCGCCGAACAGCAGCCAGTGGTATTCCGCGCTGCGGCTCCCGCCGAGCAGCGCGATCAGCAGCAGCGGCAAAGGTGCCCAGGGGGCCAGCCGTCGGGCCAGCGGCCGGGTTGCCGCCGGGGCCAGCAACAGGCTGTTTGCGAGGGGCCAGCAGACGCCCGCGACGACGGCGGCTGCGGCGACCGGAGCCGCCCCTGTCATGAGGCCAGCAGAGCCGCCGCGGCGATGGCGACGAGCAGCATCAGCAGCCCGGTCGCGGGCCACTGGCGCAGCATGAGTTCCAGTCGGGCGATCCGATCGGCCCAGGCGTCGCCCCGCCACAGCGCGATCACTGCCGCCTGCAACCGGTCGCGCTCACGGGGTAGCCGGCCGAGGCAAAACGCCCGAAGCGCCGGCGCGGTGCCGCGGCCTGCGGCAACGATTCGTTCTCGCGTCCGTTGCAGCCTGCCCCACCCGGCGGCCCTGCTTCGCGCGCGGACCAGCAGCAGGCCGAGCGTGATGCCGGCCGGTGCCGGCCAGAACGAGTCGAACCCCGCCCCGCCCGCGCGCCACAGGAACCAGAGTCCGGCCGCGGAGAGACCGCCGAGGGCCAGGGCCACGGCAGCCGCCTCGACGGAGTCCGGCCCCGGTTCTCGCTCGCCGGTGCGCCGCAGCGCCATGGCGAGCAGCATCGTGGACGAGCCGGCCACGAGTGCGGTCAGGAAGCCGATGGCGGGCGGCCGCCCTGCGGTCGCCAGCACCGCCGCTTGGGCGGCGGCGAGGCCGTGGCCGGCGAGTACGAGTGTGATGGACGCATTCCGCGCCCAGCCGTCGTGCTGCAGGCCGATCACCGGTACCGCGGCGCAGCAGGCCGCCAGCGATACGACGGCCCATGTCGAGACAGTGGTATCGGCAATCGCCGGCGTAGCGACGAGCAGCAATGCCGCCGTCATGGCTGCCGCGTAACCGAGCGTGCGCCGTGGGCCGGAGGCCCGCACGGCGGCGAACGCCGACCAGAGCGCGCCGGCCAGGCCGAGGCCGAGGACTGCTGCACTGATTTCCGTACCGATGGCGGCGCCGGCCGGGTGCAGCAATTGCCGGCCACCGATGAAGGCGGCGCCTGCGGGGATGCCCGCCAGCAGGACCGCGGCGGGCGCGCTGGCGCCGGAAAGCGCCGCCGGCAGCCACGCGTGAGCCGGGGGCATGCCGCTGCGCAGCAGCAGGGCGAGCCCGATGAGCAGTGCGAGGCCCTGACTCATGTTCTGGCTCATGTTCTGGCTCATGCCCTCCGTCAGGGCGTGGCTCGTGCCCGCACCGGGGTGCGCCGTGCCGTGCAGCAGCGCCTCGAATATCAGCAGGTCGCTCGCGACCAGCAGCGTCACCAGCAGCCGCCCCCGCCACCGGCGGCCTTCCTCGCTGGCGACGATGCCGTAGAGTCCGAAGCCCGTCGCCAGCATGGCGGCGAACACCAGCGGCCCGCCGCGGGCCACCGCAAGGGTCACCGCTGCGCAGAGGCCGAGTAACAGCATCATCGGCGCGGGTCCGCGCGGCTGGCCGCGCGCGAGCAGCGCCGCGGCGAGCCACAGCGCGCCGAACAGCAGCAGGGCGGGTCGGGCGGCGCTGTCCAGCGCGAGTGCCGTGCGGCCGCGGACCAGCAGATGGGTGGTCTCGAGATCCTGGGACGTCGCCAGCAGCGCCACTGCGATGGTGAAGAAAGCGGCGAGCGCGACCACCCAGCAGGCGGCCTGACGGTCGCCGCGGCGGGTCAGGCCGAACCACAGTGCGGCGAGCAGCGGCAGCAGCGGCAATGCGACGAGGATGTTCATTCGCCGTACTTCCTCGAGGCGATGAACTGGACCCAGTCGAGGGGCGTGCCCGGCATGGTGGCGAACAGGCCCCAGACCAGCGCCGCGGCGACCGTAGCCAGCGGCGGCAGCAGCAGCATCAGCGGCGACTCGAGGCTGCCCGGCCCGGCGGCCCGGATACGCTCGTCCCGCGGCTCGTCGAACCAGGCCGTGCGCACGATGGGCAGGAAATAGGCCGCGTTCAGGATGCTGCTGCCCGCGAGTACGAGCAGTACCCAGTCCTGCCCCACCTCGAGGCCGCCCAGCCCGAGGTACCACTTGCTGACGAACCCGGCCATGGGCGGCATGCCGATCATCCCGAACGCGGCCAGCGTGAACGCGGCCGTGGTCCAGGGCATGCGCCGGCCGATGCCGGCCAGCTCGCTCACCTGGTGCAGCCCGGCCGTCTCCGCATAGTTGCCGGCGCAGAAGAACAGGGTGATTTTCATGAAGCCCTGGTGCACGAGATGCACCAGGCCGCCGATGGTGGCGATGGGGCCGGCGATGGCGACGCCGAGGGTGATGTAGGAGACCTGGCTCACGGTGGAGAACGCCAGCCGGCGCTTCAGGTTGTCCTGGAACAGCGCGCGCACCGAGCCGTAGAGGATGGTGATCGCGGCCAGCACAGCGAGCGGGAGGGTGACGCCGAGCTCGGCCGCGTACTCGACGCCGAAGACGTCGTAGACGATGCGCACGATGCCGAAGGCGCCGGCCTTGACCACGGCGACCGCGTGCAGCAGTGCGCTCACCGGCGCCGGCGCCACCATCGCCCGGGGCAGCCAGGCATGCAGCGGCACCAGCGCGGCCTTCACGCCGACGCCGAGGATGAGCACGGCGAACACGGCCCGCAGCACGGCCGGGTCGATGCCCAGGCCGGAGACGAAGCCCCGGTCCACGAACTCCAGCGTCCCGGTCAGGGCGTAGAGCCATACCGTGCCGGTCAGCAGCAGCACGCCGCCGAGCAGTGTGTAGGCGAGGTAGATGCGGCCGGCCCGGCGTGCCACCTCGGTCTCGCGGTGGACCACCAGCGGATAGGTCGTGAGCGTGAGCGCCTCGTAGAAGACCAGGAAGGTGAGCAGATTGCCGGCCATGGCCAGCCCCACGGTGGCGGTGACGCAGAGGCTGAAGTAGCCGAAGAAGCGGCTGCGATGCGGCGAGCCCTCCAGGTAGCCGATGGCATACACTGTGGTCGCCAGCCAGAGCACGGCGGAGAGGTTCACGAACAGCAGCGACAGGGCGTCGGCATGCAGGACGAAGTCGAGCCCGGGCACCAGCGGGATGCGCACCTCGAACACGACGCCGTGGAAGACGCCCACCATCATCAGGACCAGCAGCAGGATCTTCACCACGGCGCCGCCCAGGTTCAGCGCGGTGCGCAGCGCCACCGCCCGCTCCGGCAGCGCGAAGATGATGAGGCCCGGGATCAGCGAGCTGGCCAGGATGGCGAGGGGCAGCCAGGCGTTCACCGTCACGGCAGCACCCCCTCCAGCAGCGACAGCGCCCAGGGGGCGATGAAGCCCAGCGAGACGGCGGCGAGGGCGAGCGCCAGCGCCGCCCATTCCATGGTGCGCGGGACGGCGTGCTGCTCACGGGCGTGGGAGGACTCCGTGAAGGCGTAACCGAGCACGCGGAAGACGTAGGCCGCGGTCAGCAGGCCGCCGCCGACGATGACCAGCGCCCAGTGCCACAGGCCCTGTTCCAGCGCCCCCTGCAGCAGCATCCACTTGCCCACGAAGCCCCCCGTGGGAGGCAGGCCGGCGAGGCTGATGCCGGCCAGGGCGAAGGCGGCCGTGGTGAGCGGCATGCGGTCCACCACCCGGTCGAGGCCGTCGATGTCGTCGTGGCCCTGCTCCGTCATGATGCTGCCGGCGGCGAGGAACATCGCGCCCTTCGCACAGGCGTGGGAGACGGCCAGATAGATCGAGCCGCCCCAGGCGAGCGCCGGGTCCGATGCCGCCAGCGGGAAGGCGAGGAACAGGTAGCCGAGCTGCGCCGCCGTGGAGTAGGCCACCAGCAGCTTCAGCCGGCGCTGCCTCAGCGCCTGGAACGAGCCCCAGAAGACGGCGACGGCACCCAGCGAGCCCAGCAGCAGCGCCAGCCCCTCGTCGGCGGGCTGGAAGTTGAACCAGAGGCGGAGCAGCACGTAGAACGACGCCTTCACCACCAGGGCCGAGAGCAGTGCGCTGACCGGCGCCCTGGCGCTGCCGTGGGCCGGCGGCAGCCAGACGTGGAACGGGAACAGACCCGTCTTCAGCAGCATGCCGGCCACCATCGCGCCCAGCGGTATGCCGAGCTGCAGGCCGCCGTCGGCCCGTGCGGCCAGCAGCGTGAGGTCGAGGGTGCCGTAGGCACGGTACAGGAGCGCGATACCGACCAGGAACGCCATGGAGCCGCACAGGCTCACCAGCAGGTAGCGCATGGCGCCGAGCAGCGCCGGGCCGCTGCCGGCCAGGGCCACCAAAGCCACGGCCGACAGCCCCAGCAACTCCAGGGTGACGTAGAGATTGAAGATGTCGTTGGTCTGGAACAGCGCGTTCAGCGCCGCCCACAGGAACAGCCACAGGGGCCAGAAGCCGCGCGCCTTGTCCGGCGTGGCCGCCAGATAGGGCCGGGCGTAGACACTCACCGCCGTGCCCACCACGGCCGCCATGGTCAGCATGATCGCCGACAGCCCGTCGGTGTGGAGATCCACGCCGATCGGCGCGCCCCATCCGCCCATGGCATAAATGCGGGGGCCGGCCATCGCCACCTGCCACAGCAGCGCCAGCGAGGCGGCGGCGGTGGCGAGGCCGAACGCGAAGCCCGTTGCGACCGCCCGCCGCGGCCACAGGAAGGCGAGCAGTGCGCCGGCGAGCGGCACGGCCACCACCCAGATCGTCCACGGTGTTTCGACGATGAAGGTCTGCATGCCGGTCTACCGCAGCGGCCCGTCGGTCGGCGCCCGCTCCCGGTCTTCCGGCAGCAGGGCGCGGCCCGTCGTCTTGGCGATCCGCAATACGATTGCGAGACCGAGTGCCGTGGCCGAGATACTGACCACGATCCCCGTGATCACCATCGCCTGGGGCACGGGGTCGACGCCGGCGTGCCCGATGGCCCCGGCGCCCACGAGCAGCAGGAACGCGCCGCTGCTCATCAGGTTCAGGGCCAGGATCTTGCGGATGAGGTGGGCGCGCAGCACCACGGCCCAGCTGCCGATCAGGAATACCCCCAGCCCTCCGGCCGCGAACAGCAGGCCGCTATCCATCGCTGCCACCCGGACGTCCGCCGATGAACAGTCCCGTCAGTATCAGCGCGATGCCCACGGCCGCCGCCGTCTCGATGAGCAGCAGCAGACCACTGCCGAGCGGCGCCGGATACTCGAGGAAATGCCCGCCCCCCGCCATCACGCCCAGCGCGACGGCGAGGAACACCCCCAGTCCGGCGACGGCGCCCGCCCGCATGGGCTGTTCCGGCAGGCGGGGGCCGGGGCGCCGCTCCGAGAGGACGTAGAGCACGGCCGCCGTCGCGAGCACGGCGCCCGCCTGGAACGCGCCGCCCGGCCCGGCGGCGCCCACCCACAGCAGGTAGCCGCAGATCATGGGGAACAGCGGCGCGATGACCCGGGTCAGGCCGATCAGCACCGGACTGGGGTTGGTGGGCCGCGTGCGATGTGCCCGGCCCAGGGACCAGACGCCGGCCAGCGCCGCCGTCAGCACGGCCATCTCGAGCAGCGTGTCGTAGCCGCGGAAGTCGAGCAACACGGCGGTCACCGGATTCGCTGCCGCGGCCCGGGGCAGCGCTGCGTGGATGGCGTCGCCGAGACCTGGAGCGACCGGCGGGGTCATGAGCGCGAGGCTTACGCCGGCCGCCACCGCGAGGAGCGCGAGCCCGAGCACCGCGCGCAGCAGATGACGTTGCCACCGGTCACGCCGCATCGGATCCGCCTGGCGCCGTCTCTTCGGCATCCTGGCCCGGCTCTTCTTCCGGCTCGTCCTCACCGTCGGGCGTGCCGGACCCGTGCGGCAGGGCGCCCCAGGTGGCCAGCAGCAGGGCGCCGGTCAGGCCCGCTCCTATCGCCGCCTCGGCGAGCCCTACGTCCGGCGCCCCGAGGCGGATCCAGACGAGGGCCAGCACCATGCCGAAGGCGATGAACAGCACGATGCCGCGGAACAGGTCACGGCTCCACAGGGCGGCCCAGGCCACCCAGAGCAGCACCAGGACGAGCACGAAGTCCAGCACCAGCGCCGCGTTCATGGCGCTGTCCAGGGGCGGATGCCTCGGCGCAGACCGGAGCGCGCGATCAGGTGGGAGGCGGTGGCGCCGGCAAGCAGCACGAGCGCCCAGATCACCAGCAGCTTGCCGACGGTGGCCAGCGAGTCGGCGCGCAGCGCCAGCCCGAGCACGGTCAGACCCAGGCCCACGTTGTCCGCCTTGGTCAGTGCGTGCAGCCGGCTGTAGAAATCGGGGAAGCGCAGCATGCCCACGGTGCCGGCGAAAAAGAAGACCGCGCCCGCCGCGAGCAGCAGGATGCTGGCGACCTCGATGAACCACTCAGTCGGGGACATCCTCGGTCCTCCGGCTCCAGACGCGCTGGACGAAAGCGACGGCGGCCACGGCCGCCAGCAGGGCGAAGACCAGCGCCACGTCGCGCAGCGCGGGTTGCTGCGTGCCCTCGGCGAGCAGCAGCAGGGTCGCCACCGCCGTCGTGCCGAACAGCTGGGCGGCGAGCATGCGGTCCGCCGCGGTGGGTCCCCGCATCACCCGCCACAGACCGGCTGCCAGGTTCAGCAGCAGAAAGGCGGCGATGGCGAGCGGCAGGTTCACGCCGACGGCTCCAGTGGCACGCGGAACACCGCGGCGATGCGCGGCTCCAGGTCGGCCACCATGCGGTGCAGGTCCTGGCGGGCGTCCAGCGCGTGGACCACCAGTGCGTTGCCCTCGAGATCGGCGCTGAGGGTGCCGGGCAGCATGCTGATCACGTTGGCGAGCGCGATGCGCGACGCCCCCTCCGGCAGCCGCAGTTCGTGCCGGACCGTGCCGGGGTAGAGCGGCATGGCGGGATGCAGGGCGCGTACGGCCACGTCCACGGCCCCGGCCAGGGACTGGCGGGCAAACCAGGGCAGGAACCGGAGCAGCCCGCTCAGGGACAGCAGCGGGCCCTGCCAGAGCCGCAGGCTCAGCAGCGTCGCTGCGGCAACCGCCGGCGCGCCCACCGTCCAGCTGGCCGCGCTGCCGCCGCCGAGAAAGACCCACAGCAGGCAGAAGAAAGCCGCGCGCCGAGCCCCGCGCAGCCAGCGGTTGCCGCCGGCGATGTGCACTGCGGGACTCGGACGCTCGGGCATCGGTATTCCCTCGTATCCCCCGAAAAGTCTATCGTCACCCCGGTGCCCCGGACAGCGCGGTTTACCGCAAGTTTCTAGGGCCTGTTAGCGTGATGAGAGCGCAGAAAAAACCCGGCCCGCGGACTGCCGCGACCGGGTTTTTCGCCGGCGCGTGCCGACGGGGATCATCGGACGGAGATGGTCCGACGGCGATGGTCCCACGGGTTCCTGCGGCGAGAGCCGGGCGTCGCCCGGTCTCGCGCAGCGCCGGATGCCCGGACATCAGTTCATGGTCTGGACTTCGGCGCGGATCACCGCATTGGTGTCCAGCCTCTTGGCCGGCTCGAGGGAGATCTCCTTCGCCTCGACCCGCATGCAGTCGCCGCTCTCGATCATCGCGCTGCTGTCGTCATACTTCACCTTCAGCGGCACGAGATGACGGCTGTCGCCGGTGCAGATGCGGACGATGTGCTCTTCCTTGTAGTCGAGGATCTGTTTGCTGTCGTCCTCGAAGAAGTAGTACTCGTCCGGGGCCGTGTACATCCAGGCCCGGTACTGGAGGATGGACTCGTAGTTCTCCGCCTCGGCCTGCGCCAGCGCGGGAGCGGCGGTGAACGTCGCTGCCACAGCGATCAGGAATGCAATTGCGGTCGCGGTTGCGTATCTCATGCTTCCTCCTTGTTGCGTCGGTTTCTCTCTCCCGGAATGAGGCAAGAACCGTACCGGGTTGCCGCAAAGCGCACGCGCCGGGGCCTGCGGCGCGACGCGTGCGGCGGGGACGACCGGCGGCGGCGCAGTCGGGAGTGGGGGGAGGGAAAATGCTGCAGGGGTGCGCTGCAGAATCTGCAGCGGCGCCGGCCCGGCGCTCAGTGAGTCTCGTCGAGGAGGGAGCCTTCGGAGACGGGACGGCCCAGGCTGAACTGCAGCTGCCAGCGGCCGTCGTCCGCGAAGCCGAGCGACAGCAGCACGGGACCCACGGGCGTGCGTCCGGCCAGGGAGCCGGCCAGGCCGTACAGCGTCTCCTCGTTAATGCCGTCCACGCGGCCCTCCGGACGCCCGGCGTGCAGTCGCAGACCGGCGTACAGCGCCTGACCGAAAACGGGCGAGATCTCGGCGACCCGCCAGTAGTAGCTCGCGCCGGCGAACCAGTAGCCGCTGCCCCGCAGCTCCCCCGGCCGCAGGCCCGGGAAGGTGCGGATGCCGCCGAGCCGGAACTGGCGGTTGGGCGGGAGCTCGCCGGACAGGCCGGCGCCACCGCCGAGCGTCAGGCTGAGCGAGTCGCCGCGCCAGTCGAAGGCCCGGCTGTAGACGCCCTCCACCAGTTCGTAGTTCTGTTCGCCGCCGAGCCAGTCGCCGGAATGGAGATAGCGCAGGTTGACGTAGGTGCCCCGGGTGGGCAGTGCCACTGCGTCCCGGGTGTCGTAGATGCCGCCGAGCACGATCGCCGAATCGCCGAGATCGTCGATTTCCGGCAGGAACGAGAGGCCCGTGTCGATGTCCACATCCAGCTGGCCGTGGTGCAGCCCGGCGCGCAGCTGCGCGCGGGTACCGAGGTTCACGCCGAAGTCGAGCTGGCCCCACGTCTCCGTCAACTGGTAGGTGGCGATGCGGTTCTCGCCCAGGAACACGTCCTGCAGGTCGCTCTCGATGCGGGCGATGGCCTGGAGGAAGAAACGCTGCCGGATGTCCAGCGGCTGATGGAAGTCCGTATGCAGCAGACTCTGCTGGCCCACCTGCAGCGCGCTGTGCCACTCGCCGCCCCGCCGGTTCAGCCAGGTGCGGGTGTAGTCGGCCCGCACCAGACCCTGAAGATCGTCGGGCTCGTTGGCGGTCAGGCCGAGGTCGAAGCGGAGATAATCGGGACCCCAGGACTTTTCCACCGGGCCGATGGTGAGCACACTCGCGCCGGGCGGGCCGTTTACCTCGTAGCTCACCCGTTCGAAGTCGTCGAGGGCGAATATCCTGTCGGTGTCTTCGGCGATCT
This sequence comes from Lentisalinibacter orientalis, assembly GCF_040706535.1. NCBI lineage: Bacteria > Pseudomonadati > Pseudomonadota > Gammaproteobacteria > Woeseiales > Woeseiaceae > Lentisalinibacter > Lentisalinibacter orientalis. The sequence continues at coordinate 340,451 of NZ_JAPDRJ010000001.1, read as the reverse complement.
GGTCCATCGTCACCTTCGCGCCGGGAGTAGCATGCTGCAGCTGCGCTCGCACGTAGCTTGCGTTCACCCGCTCGAGACCCTCGATCCGGACTTCCGCCAGTTGCAGCGTCCGGCTGCCGCCGCGGCTGATCGATCTCCGCCAGTGCGCGTACCGTGCCTCCGTGACCGCATAGCGCTGCAGTGATTCCCGCATGCGTTCGGCCGCGGCCCTGCCCGCATCGATGGCCTCCGGCACCCGGTGGAAGTCCGCGGCCGTGATGTCTCCGATTGGTATCTCGATGCCGACGTCGCGCTGCGTCAGGCTCGCGATCTGCTGGTTCTGGTTGGCGACCACTGCCACGTCCAGGGCGCGTCCCAGCAGCGAGATCGCCGAGCCGAGTTCGTCCGGCTCCGGCTGCGGCGTCGACAGCCAGACGGCGATCACCACGTCGGCGCAGAAGTCGCGGGCGATGTCCACCGGCAGATTGCGCATCATGCCGCCGTCGGCCAGCACCTGCCCGTCCCGACTGACCGGAGCGAAGACTCCCGGCACGGCCATGCTTGCGCGCAGGGCGAGCGACAGGTCGCCGCTGCCCAGCACCACCATCTCGCCGGCCACCATATCGGTGGCGATGGCGCGGAACGGGATGGAGAGATCGTCGAAGTCCGTGGTAAGCCGCCCGGAGGAGACCAGCTTCCGGATCATCTCCTCGATATTCTGTGTGCGCAGCAGGCCGCCGGGCGTTGTGAGTCCGCGGCGGCTGACGCCGATCTCGAGGGAGTTGGTGTAGCTGCGCGTCGCCAGCTTCTCCTGGATGGGCGTGCGCCGGCGCAGCCCCTTGCCGCCGACGGTCCGCGACCAGTCGGTGCCCCGCACGATGCTCTCGATGCGCGCCGGCGGCATGCCGGCGGCGAGCGGCGCCCCCACCAGCGCGCCCATGCTGGTGCCGACGATGCAGTCCACCGGGATGCGCAACTCGTCCAGCACGCGCAGCACGCCGATGTGGGCCGCGCCCTTCGCGCCGCCGCCGCCGAGCACCAGCCCGATGCGGGGGCGTCCGGCCGGCAGTGCGTCGTCAGCCGTCGCCGCCGGCTCTGCCGCGGACACGCTCGATGGCAGCGCCGCGACGATAATCATGGCAATTGCCATGGCGGTCGCCATTCCGCTTGTCATGACCGCCGCCGCAATCGTCGCCTTCGGGACGCGCAAGATGCGAAATACGTTGTGATTCGGCTTCCTCATCGCTACCGGGACAGGGGCCACGCAGGGCAATCCGGTATCGTAGCATCGGCCCGGGGCGGTCAGAGCGGACCGCGTGATATGCGGATATCGGCCGCCGGCCGGAGCCGGCAGAATGGGCGCCGATACGGATCGGGAGTCCAGGATGAGAATTGCGGTACTCGGCTCGGGCGCCGGCGGCACGGCCGTCGCCTTCGATTGCGCCTTCCACGGTCACGAGGTGCGACTGTTCGACTTCCCCCGCTTCGCGGAGAACATCGACGCCGTCGCGGGCGCGGGCACCATCACGGCGGACGGCGATATCGCCGGAACCGCGCCGGTGGCTTATGCGGGTCACGACATCGGCGAGGCGCTGGACGGCGCCGATCTCGTCTACGTCGTCGGCCCGGCCTATTCCACCGAGCCCTTCGGCGAGGCCGTGCGCGGTAGGCTCACGGCCGGCCAGACGGTAATCGTTTCACCGAGTTCCTGCGGCGGTGCGCTCGCCTTCCGCCGGGCGGCGCGCCTCGGCCGCGGGCATGATGGCGTGCGTCTCGCCGAGACGTCGACGCTGCCCTACGCGGTGCGGGTCGTGAAACCCGGCAGCATCCGGGTGTTCCTGAAACTGCGCGCAGGCAATCTGCTGGCGGCGCTGCCGGGTTCCGAGACGGCTGCCGTGCTGGAGAGCATCGCCGACGTCTATCCGGGCATGGAACCCGCGCGCAACGTGCTGCAGACGAGCCTGCAGAACGCCAACCCGGTCATCCACCCGGCCGTGACGCTGGCCAATGCGGCGCGCATCGAGGGCACCGGCGGCGACTTCCTGTTCTACGAGGAGGGCGTCACCGATTCGGTGGGCCGGCTGATCGCGGCCCTGGACGGCGAGCGCATCGCCATCGGCCGCGCGCTGGGGCTGGACATCCGGCCGGACCCGGAGATGGGCGTACGCCAGGGCTACATGCGGGAGGCCAACTACGGTTCGGGCTACCGCGAGGCGCCGGGCTTCCGCGGCATCGGCGCGCAGCCCGCGCTGGACCACCGCTACCTGAACGAAGACGTGGGCTACGGGCTGGTGTTCATGGCTCGCCTGGGCGACCAGGTGGGCGTCGCCACACCGATGATGGACGCCGTCATCCGGCTGGCCTCCGTACTGATGGCCCACGATTATGCGGCCGAAGGCCGGCGCACGCCGGAGACGCTCGGCATAGGCGCACTCGGCCCCGACGAGCTGGGGAAGAAGCTGGGCTAGACGGGCATCCCGCGCCGGCGTCGGTTCTCGTGCCGACGCCGGCGCGGGACATTCACCGCGTCTGCCAGTCCGGCAGCCGGCCCGGCGTCCAGGGCGCGCCCAGGCCTTCCAGCCGGTTCTCGATTGCCTGCAGCTCGCCCCGCACGGCCTCGAGTTCCGACAGGGCAGCCGAGAACTCCCGTGCCGCGATGTCGTAGGACGTCTCGTACTGCGCCGGCACCGGGAACTGAGTCCATACCTGGGAGGTGTAGATGGTGTTGACCCGGCTCGCCACCGGCATGGCCACCGGCTCGTTGCGCGAGGCCACGGTGGTGTCGCCGGTGAGGGCGACGGCTACGTCGGCCAGCCGGTTGGACAGCCGCACCAGTTCCTCGAAGTCGGCCGGCGACCGGGCAGGTGTCTCCAGCAATGCCGCCTGCAGGTGGTCGATGCGCGCGCGGTATTCCTCCACGGCCTGCACCGCACCCTTGACCGCCCGCTGCAGCTCGGCGGCCTTCAGCTGGAAGGCCTGCAGGGCGCGCCGGTCGTCGGTGATCTCCGGGCTGTTCTCCAGCGGTTTCACGGTGAACGCCTCGGGCAGGCCGACCGTGGTCAGCTCGCCGTTGACGAGCCGCGCCAGCTGCACGCTGTACTGACCGGGCAACGCCAGCGGCCCCACCGGGTCGGACTCCCAGTACATGCGCTGCTCGGGCTCGCCGAGCACGATAGGATCCGGCGGCGGCAGGCGCAGGTCCCAGGCGCTGCGGTGGAAGCCCTCGGCGGTGTCGCCGGCTATCTGGCGCACCAGCCGGCCCTCGGCATCGCGCACCAGCAGGAGCAGCCGGGGTTCCTCCTCCCGGTCCTCGGCGCGCAGCACCTCCCAGTCCGGGTAGGGCGTGTCGCCGCCCTCGATCTCCACCTCGATCTCCCGGCGACGGCGCTCCTTGCGCGCGGGCAGGAGCGGCTCTTCCAGGTGGTAGCTGAACACCGCGCCGTAGGGCGGGTTCGGCGCGGCATAGAAGCCGCTCCCCATCGAGCCCTTCTCCCGGTCGTCCCAGATGTAGCCCTCGATGTAGAGCCAGGGGTCGCGCACCGGGAACAGCTCGGCATCGCCGAGTTCGCCGGCCGGGGTCCTGAGCGGCGTGTAGTCGTCCAGGATCCAGATGCCGCGGCCGAAGGTACCCACCACCAGGTCGTTCTCCCGGCGCTGGATCTCGAGATCGCGCACGGCGATGGTGGGGAAGCCGCCGCCGGCGAGCTCGTGCCAACTCTCGCCGCCGTCCTGGGTGAAGTACAGGCCGAACTCGGTGCCGACGAACAGCAGGTCCGGGTTCACGTGGTCTTCGGCGATGGTGTGGGCGGAGCCCCGGGCCGGCAGGTCGCCGGTGATTGGCCGCCAGCTGCGGCCGCGGTCCGTGGTCTTCAGGACGTAGGGCTTGTAGTCGCCGCGCTTGTGGTTGTCGAAGACGGCGTAGGCCACGTCCGGGTCGTGCACGGAGGCGACCACGTCCTCGATCAGGGACATGTCCGGCACGCCCGGGAAGCTGGTCGTGCGTCTCCACGTCTCGCCGCCGTCGCTGGTGACGTTCATGACGCCGTCGTCCGTACCCACGTAGATGACGCCCTCCAGCACCGGACTCTCGCTGAGGCCGATGGCGGCGCCGTAGATGGAGGTGGAGTCATTCTTGGCGATGGTGTCCACGCTCCAGACCCGGCCCATCACCTCCAGCTGGTTGCGGTCGAGCTGGCGGGTGAGGTCCGGGCTCACCTTCTCCCAGCTGTCGCCGCGGTCGTCCGAGCGGAACAGGTACTCCGCCGCGTAGTACAGCCGGTGCGGGTCGTGGGGGCTCACCAGCAGCGGCGTGTTCCAGTTCCACTTGTAGTTCTTCTCGCCGCTCTCCGGCAGGGGCGTGATGGCGATGCGCTCGCGGGTGCGGCGGTCGTAGCGCACCAGCCCGCCGTACTGGTACTGGGCGTAGATGATGTTGGGGTCGTTGGGGTCGAACTGGGGCTTGTAGCCGTCGCCGCCGAGCACGAAGGTCCAGTCGGAGTTGGTAATGCCGTGGATGACGTCCGTGCGTGACGGTGCGCACAGCGAATTGTTGTCCTGGGTGCCGCCGCAGACGTTGTAGAAGGGCTCGGCGTTGTCCGGGTGGATGCGGTAGAACTGGGTCACGGGCAGGTTGCGCACGTGGCGCCAGGTGGTGCCGCCGTCCCAGGTCTCATAGATGCCGCCGTCGCCGCCGATGTAGAGGTGGTCGGTGTTCTCCGGGTCGATCCACAGGGCGTGGTCGTCGACGTGGCGGAACTCCATGCCCAGCTGGCGCCACGTCTTGCCGCCGTCCTCCGAGACGTGGGTGACGGTGTCCAGGGCGTAGACCTTGCCGGCGTCCAGCGGATCGATCACCAGCTCGTTGTAGTACTGGGGGCTGGTGGTCATGTGATCCGAGCGCTTCTCCCAACTGTTGCCGAAGTCAGTGGAGCGGTAGACGCCCTTCTCCTCGTCGTTCGCCTCGATGATGGCGTAGAGGATGTCCGGCGCCGACGGCGCCATCGAGATGCCGATCTTGCCCATGTTGTCCTCGGGCAGGCCGGCGGTGATCTCCGTCCAGGTCTCGCCGCCGTCGCTGGTCTTGTGGATGCCGCTGCCAGGGCCACCGTTGATCAGCGTCCAGACGTGGCGGCGGCGCTGGTAGGTCGCGGCCACGATGGTGTCCGAATCCGCAGGGTCCACCACGAACTCGTTCACGCCGGTGTGCTCGTCGATGGCCAGGATGCGGGTCCAGGTCTCGCCGCCGTCCGTGCTGCGGTACAGGCCCCGGTCGCCGCCGTCGCTCCAGAGCGGCCCGTGAGCGGCGACGAGCACGATGTCGCTGTCGTCCGGGTGAATCCAGATGTGGCCGATGTGGCCGGAGTCCTTCAGGCCCATGTGCGTCCAGGTGTTGCCGCCGTCGATGGACTTGTAGACGCCGTCGCCGTAGCCGACGCTGCGCTGGGCCTTGTTCTCGCCGGTGCCGATCCACACGGTCTCCGGGTCCTGCGGGTCGCGGGCGATCACGCCGACCGCATAGGCGCCGTAGTCGTCGAATACCGGGGTCCAGGTGATCGTGTCGTCGGTGGTCTTCCAGAGATTGCCCGAGGCGACCGCCACCAGGAACTCCTGGGGTTTGTCCGGGTGGAAAGACAGATCCGAGATGCGGCCCGAGCTGATGGCGGGGCCGATGGTCCTCAGCGGGATGGAGGCAAGCGGATGCGCCTGCTGCTCGTCGGCGGCCTGCACGCCCGGCGGCACGGCCAGAGCGGCGGCGAGGGCCAGGACGAATGCGGTGGCAGATCGGCGTGAGCGAGGGATTCGGGGATGCATCAGGGTTTTACTCCTTTGCGAATGCGGCGTGCGGCAGCCGCGGCCGGACCGCCGGTCGAAGAGGCAGGAGTATAACCGCCGCGCCGCTCAGCGGCCGGCGGAGCGCTTGCGGCGGAGTTCGAGCGGATGGGGGACGCGGCGGCGTCCGTCCACGAGGTGCATCAGCGCCAGCCAGGGGTGGCGCCACATCATGCGCGGTCCCGAATAGCGCATCACCGTGCGGGCGAACTCCCGGGGCTCGCGCTTGTAGCAATGGATCGGGCAGTTGGCGCAGGTGGGCTTGTCCACGCCGTAGGGACATTTCTGCAGCCGCCGTGCCGCATAGTTCAGAAAGTCCCTGCACTCGGCGCAGGGTGCGCCGCTCCCCGGCGGACTCCCGGACTGACGCCCGGACTGACGCCCGGTCTGACGCCCGGTCTGACGCCCGGTCTGACGCCCGGTCTGATGATGGTCGCGGCAGTACAGGGCCACCATGTGGCGCATGGTTTTCTGCTCCCGGCCGAGGCGGCCGCGGAGCTGTGTCTGTTCGCGCTGTGTCATGGCAGTGGCTCCCCCATGGCGTGTGATGATGACAGCCGCGGCGGGCGCGCCCGATCCGTAGTTGCCACTATCTTCGGCCGCCGACCGCGCCCGGCACCCGACTTGAGTGGCGTGCCGTCGGCGCGTAGCCTGCGGTGACGGATCGAAGCGCAGTAATACCGACAAGGGGACCGAAATGAGCAGCGCAGCAAGGAAGACCCTGATCGCCGTCGCCGCCATCGTGGTCGTGATCGCGGCGGGACTCGTCTATGTCTACACGCAGCTGGATACCATTGTCGCCGGCCTGATCGAGGAGCAGGGTTCGGCGGCGACGGGGACGCCGGTGCGGGTGAGCGGCGTGTCCATCGATCTCGGCGAGGCCCGGGCGGAGATCGCCGGGCTCACCGTCGGCAATCCGGAGGGTTACGGCGGCGACGCGATGTCGCTGGGCCGATTCGTGATCCGCATCGACCCGGCCACCGTCACCGAGAACACCATCGTGCTGAAGGAGGTCACGGTCTCCGGCGCCACCGTGAACCTGATCCAGCGGGCGACCGGCAGCAACCTGCGCGAGCTGATGAAGACCCTGGAATCCGCCGGCGGGGGTCAGCACCAGGCCGACGAGGCAGGCCCGGGCCGCAAGCTGATCATCGAACGATTCGTGCTGGAGGACGCCAGCGCTTCCGTGTCTTTGCCGGATCTCGACGAACAACGCTCCGTCGACATACCGCGCATCCAGCTCACCGACATCGGCCGCGCGTCCGGCGGCGCCACCGGCACGGAGGTCGCGCGCCAGGTGCTGGAGCCGGTGATCGAGCGTGTGCTGCAGTCGGCCGCGACGGAGTCCTTGAAGGACCGGGCCAAAGAGAAGCTGGATCAGTTCAAGGAAGGGCTGATGAACCGCCTCGGCGGCGACGAGGAGGAGTCCGGCTGACCCGGCGGGCCCGACCCACGTTCCCGGCCGCAGGCCGGATCAGGCGGTGCTGACTTCCGGCAATACGTACAGTGCCACCGCCAGGAAGTGGCAAACCCCGCCGGCGAGCACGAACAGGTGCCAGATGGCATGATGGTAGGGGATGCGTTTGGCGGCATAGAAGGCGGCGCCGAGGGTATAACTGAGGCCGCCGGCTACCAGCCAGGCGATGCCGCCGGCCGCTACCGTATCGAGCACCGCGGGCGTGGCGAGCAGCACCAGCCAGCCCATGGCCAGGTAACCGGCGAGTGACAGCCGCGGGAAACGGTCGCGGAACCAGAGCTTGGTGATGATCCCGGCCATCGCCAGCGTCCAGATCGTGCCGAACAGCCACCAGCCCACGCTGTCGCGCATCGCCACCAGCAGGAACGGCGTATAGGTGCCGGCGATCAGCAGATAGATCGCGCAGTGGTCGAGCGTGTGGAACAGGTTGCGGGCCCGCGTCGCATATAGGGCGTGATACAGGGTGGAAGCGAGGAACAGGGCCACCAGACTGGCGCCGTAGACGGCGCTGGCGACGATGCGCCACGGGTCGGCGATCACCGCCGAGACGTAGAGCATCCAGGTGAGTCCCGCGATGCTGAGCAGGGCTCCCACGCCGTGGGTGACCGCGTGGACGACCTCTTCGGCGAGGGTATATTGGTGCGGGGTGGCATCCATGTCTGGCGACCGGGTCATACGTATATGCACGGTGACACAGGCCGGTCGACTGCGCCAGCGCGGCGAGCGGTCGGGCCGCGGTCAGATCAGACCCCGCCTCTTCATGACTGCGTGTATCAGGGAGGTGACGAGCACGGCCGCGGCCAGCAGGCCGATGGCGATGCCGGCGTTATTCAGCGACATCGGCGCGAACAGCATGACGGCGCCCAGCCCGAGCATCATCATGCCGGACATCAGCTTCAGCAGCCGTCCCTCGCTCTCGCCCAGCTTGCGCGAGCCAAACTTCATCACGAACAGCCCCACGATGGCCAGCAGAGGGATCACGTACACCACGTTGTAGAACACGAGATACATGTAGAAGACGAAGCTGTCCGCCTCGCGCAGGGTCAGGATGCGGGTATAGACCATGGGCAGCCCGGCGGTGCACAGGAGTTCGTAGCTGTTCACCACGATGGCCAGTACGGCGGTGCCCGCCAGCATCGCCAGCACGCTCGGGGCGGCGACCAGGTTGCGCATCCGCTGATACATGCCCGGTTTCTTCGAATCCGGGATGGACAGCGAGGGGCCCGACTTGAACCAGAAGTAGTCCTTGATGTTGACGGCCGCCAGCGTCACGGCGACCAGGCCGGCGATCATCGTCACGATCCGGAGCTCGCCGATCCAGAGGAACACGTTCAGCCACGCCGCCATGAACACGAAGTAGATGAGGCCGGAGAAGAGCACGAACGTACCGCCCACCAGCAGCATGCGCGCCCGGCTGCGCGCGTGGACCATCAGGCTGAGCAGGAACAGCAGGACGAAGAAGGCGCAGGGGTTGAAGGCGTCGAGCCCGGCGATGACCGCGGTCAGTATGGGCAGGCCCCAGTTGGACGGGTCGATGGTGCCTACGAGGGGTAGCTGCAGGCCGCTCACCTCCGCGGGCTGCGGCGTCGCCGTCTCCTCGGCGGGCGCGAGGTAGCTGTCCGGATCCGCCCGGCAGGCGCGCAGCTGCTCGAGCAGGCGGGCGCCGGTGGTCTCGGCCTTGTCATAACCCGTCTCCAGGGTCCCGCAGAACAGGAACCCGGGGACGCTGCGGGCCTTCTCGCCGATGCTGGCGGCGATGTCCCGGTAGAGCAGGCCGTTCTCCCGGTTTTTGGAGATCTCGTACTGGCGCAGGTCTATCCACTCCATCTCGCCGAGCCCGGCGACGAAGGGCTTGGCCTCCTGGCAGTGGGGGCAGCTGTCGGAATAGAAATAATAGAGGACGAGGCCCGGCTGACCGTCCGGGCCGTCGGTGAGCCATTGCACCTCCGTCGAGGCGGACGCGGGCGCGCAGAACAGAGCTGTGAGCAGCGCGACGGCGCGCGCCAGACGGACTGGGGACATGGAACCTCCGGAGGGTCAGACCGCGAAAATTTACTGTCGGTTCCCCGTGGCGGCAATCGTGGTAATCCCCAGCACCGGCGGCGGTCAGCGCCGCTCGGCCGGAACGCCCGCCGCCTGGACTCCCGCGCCTCATCAGGTAATCTTCGCCGGATGAACGCGGACACCGCCGACATCCGGCTCGAGAACTCCTACGCCCGTCTGCCCGGGCACTTCTACGCCCTGGTGGAGCCGGCCCCCGTGCCCGCGCCCGTGCTGCTGGCGTGGAACGGGCCGCTGGCCGCCGAACTGGGGCTGGAGGAGCTCGGCGGCGACGAGGAGCGCCTGGCGAGGCTGTTCGGCGGCAACGAGCTGCCGCCGGGCGCGGAGCCGATCGCGCTGGCCTACGCCGGCCATCAATTCGGCCGGTTCGTCCCGCAGCTCGGAGACGGCCGGGCGGTGCTGCTGGGCGAGCGCGTGGACATCTCGGGCCGGCGCCGCGACATCCAGCTGAAGGGCTCCGGCCGCACCCCGTTCTCCCGCATGGGCGACGGCAAGTCCTCGCTGGGTCCGGTGATCAGGGAGTACCTGGTCAGCGAGGCGATGCATACGCTCGGCGTACCCACCACCCGGGCGCTGGCGGCGGTGGCCACGGGCGAGCGGGTGTTCCGGGAGGAGGCCCTGCCCGGCGGGGTCTTCACCCGGGTCGCGGCCAGCCACGTCCGGGTGGGCACCTTCGAGTACTTCGCCGCCCGCGGCGACGCCGACGCGGTGCGGACCCTCGCCGACTACGCCATCGATCGTCACTACCCCAAGGTCCGCGAAGAGGAGGAGCCCCTGCGCGCGTTCTACCGTGGTGTCGTCGAGGCCCAGGCACGGCTCGTGGCTCACTGGATGGCGCTCGGCTTCATCCACGGCGTCATGAACACCGACAACACGGCCGTCTCCGGCGAGACGCTGGACTACGGCCCCTGCGCCTTCATGGACGAGTTCCATTACGACAAGGTCTTCAGCTCCATCGACCACTACGGACGCTATGCCTACGGCCAGCAGGCGTCCATCGCGCAGTGGAACCTGGCGCGCCTGGCGGACTGCCTGCTGAGCGCGGGCGGCGACAAGGCGGCGCTGGAGGAAGAGCTGGGCCGCTTCCCCGGGCTGTTCGAGGAAGAGTGGCTGGGCCGGATGGCTCGCAAGCTGGGTCTCACCACGGCCGGGCCCGACGATGCCGACCCGAGTGCCGATTTGATCGCCGACCTGGTAGGCGACTGGCTCGCCCACCTGCAGCGCGAGGGACTCGACTACACGCTCAGTTTCCGCGAGCTGGCCGCCCGCGCCGGTGCGAGCGACGAGCCCCGGTTCGGGGAGTTCGAGCTGCGCTGGCGGGAACGGCTGGCACGCCAGCCGGGGACGGCAGACGAGGTGCGGGCCTCGATGGAGGCGGAGAACCCGCTCTACATCCCCCGCAACCACCAGGTGGAGCGGGCCATCCGGGCAGCCATCGGCGGCGACCTGTCGGTCTTCCACGAACTGCGGGGGGTGCTCGAGCGGCCCTTCGAGGAACAGCCCGGCCGTTCCGGCTATGCCGAGCCTCCGGCCCCGGAGGAGCGCGTGGTCCGCACCTTCTGCGGCACCTGAGCCAAAAAGGATGAGCGAGACGCGATGAAAGAGAAACGATGTTAGAGCGGCTCGAATCCGTCCATCCCCTGGCGCCGCCGGCCCTCGGGCTCGTCCTGCTCCTGGTCGTCGCGGTGACGGTCGACCTCGTGGCCAAGCGCGTGCTGGTCAATGCGGCGCGGCGCGTCGCCGCCCGCTCGCGGGTCACCTGGGACGACGCGCTGGTGGCGCACAACGTCTTCGGCCGGCTGGCCCAGGTGTTGCCGGCACTGGTCGTCTTCCTGGCCATCCCCTTCATCCCGGGCCTGCCCGAGACGGTGGTGCGCCTCGCGCGTAACGTCGCCACCGGCTACATGGTGCTGATGCTCACCATGACGCTGACGTCGCTGCTGAGTGCAGGGAACACGATCTACTCGGCGCTGCCGGTCGCGAGAGAACGGCCGCTGAAGGGCTTCGTGCAGCTGGTGCAGATCGTGGTCTGGGTGCTGGGCGGCGTGCTGATCGTCGCCGCCGTGCTCGACCGCTCGCCGCTGCTGCTGATCAGCGGCTTCGGCGCAATGACCGCCATCCTGCTGCTGGTGTTCAAGGACACCATTCTCTCGCTGGTGGCGAGCGTCCAGCTCACCGCCCAGGACATGGTACGGGTGGGCGACTGGATCACCATGCCCCAGTTCGGCGCCGACGGCGACGTGATCGACGTGCAGCTGCACACCGTGAAGGTGCAGAATTTCGACAAGACCATCACCACCATCCCCACCCATCGGCTGATTACCGACTCGTTCCAGAACTGGCGGGGCATGAGCGAGTCCGGCGGGCGGCGGATCAAGCGCGCGCTGTATTTCGACGTCTCCTCCATCCGCTTCCAGAGCGACGAGGAGATCGAGCACTTCAGGCGCTTCGTGCTGCTGACCGACTACGTCGACGCCAAGCGGCGCGAGCTCGAGGAGTACAACGCTCGGCTGCAGGGCGTAGTGGCCGCGGACGTGAACCGCCGCCGGCTGACCAACATCGGCACCTTCCGGGCCTACGCGTTCAATTACCTGAAGAACCACCCCCGCATCCGCCAGGACCTGACGCTGATCGTGCGTCAGCTGCCCGCCGGGCCCGACGGCCTGCCGCTGGAGATCTACTGCTTCACGGACACGACGGCCTGGGCGGAATACGAGGGCATCCAGTCGGATATCTTCGACCACCTGATCGCCATCGTGCCCGAGTTCGGGCTGCGGCTGTTCCAGCAGCCGGCGGGGGCCGACGTGGCGGCGCTGCGCTCGAACGACTGACGGCCCTCGGGACCGGGCGCCGCGGGCGCCTCAGCCTCTGGGGATGCGGACCGCCGTTGCCACGATGTGGTATTCGGGGCCGGCGGCGGGCCCGGCTTGCGCCGAGTCGCCCAGATCCTTGCGGTAGTGCTCCGCCTGGGCCGCGCTGATCTCGCGCCGCTCGAAGGTACCGTTCAGCAGCACCTCCTTGCCGGCCGAGTCGGTCGGGATGAAGAAGCCGTAATCCTTGAAGGTGATGCGCGCCATCGCGTCGCCGTCCCGGGCGATGAAGAAGCAGCCTTTCTTGCGGCACACCTTGGCGATGCGGGTGGTCAGCGTGATCTCGCGGCCGAGGTACTCCTCGCCGGCGCCCACGAGTTCGCCCAGCGGAATCGCCGACTCCGCGGCGACGACCGGGGCGCCGAACTCCTCGTAGTCGTCCGTCACGGTCACGGGCTCCGACAGGCGCACGGCGCCTTCGTCGCCGGCCGTCGCCAGCGCGAACGGAGCAAAGGCGAGGCAGAGCAGGAATCGGGCAAGTCGGGTCATGGCGGGTCTCCTTCCGTGGTCCGGCGGATTCTATCGCCACGGTGCCCCGCACGGGAAGTTCGGGGTCGCGCTATCATGAGCCGGGGTAGAAAGGAGAAGCAAGATGATGAACGGAGATATGGTCGGCGGCGGTTACCTGATGATGCTGGTGTGGGCCGCGATCGTGGTCGTCCCTTTCTGGCGCATCTGCCAGAAGGCGGGTTACCCGGGAGCGCTGGGCCTGCTGATTATCGTCCCCGTGGTGAATATCCTATTCCTCTACTATCTCGCGTTCGCGGCCTGGCCGGCGCACAAGGGTGCCCCGCCGAGCGGGGGCCCCGTCTGAGCCAGACGAATCAGGGGCCGACTGCGGCCGCGGCGCCCGCCGTTCAGGGCAGGTACACGGCCTCGAAGACCGCGATGCTCGTCCCTGTCCGGCCGAAAAACTCGAGCACCTGGCCGTTGATGCGCCAGGTGTGTGTGTCGGCCAGCACGTTCTTCAGTCGCGTCTCCCGCGCATCCAGCGGCGGCGGGCAGGCCATCAGCGTGGAGGCGCCGCCGGTGAATGTCAGCCGGTCTCCCTCCACGTCCCAGGTACCGATGAGCTGATTGCAGCCGACGGTGGCGGCGTAGCGACTCTCGCCGCCGCGCAGGATCAGATGGGGTTCTCGTCGGTCGTCGACCACGGGCACGGGCTCGCCTTCCAGCTTCACGATGCGCCAGTAGGTATTCGGCAGGGCGGCCTCGCTCATGGCTCTCTCGCAGCTCTGTGACGGAAACAGGCCGATGAAGCGCCGAACCACCACGGTGGGTATCAGACGCTCGCCCTCCATTGCCGGCCGTTCCGTGATCGCTCCCTCCAGCGCCGCCAGGATCGGAGCGCCCGGACCCAGCTTGTCCGCCGCGAGATAGGCGCGCTCCAGTTCGATATAGGCGCCTTCCATGGCCACGGGGTAGGAGCGTCCGGTGAGGCATTCCTCGAAGCGCGGCGCGTCCGCCAGGTAGGTGAACATGCCGCGCAGCGGCAGCTCTAGTTCCAGGCGTTCGAGCTTGCCCGCGCTCGTGAGCTCGTAGGGCAGGTCGGATTCTATGGGGCGGCCCTCCACGTCGAGCTGACGCAGCGTACGCGGACCCTGCACCGAGAACTGCATCGGAATCTCGTGGCCGCCGTAGAGCAGGATGGCGTTCCTGGCCGGGTCCTTGCGCCAGCGGCCGACATCGGACTCCGCGAAGTCCCGGTCGAGCCACGCCCGGTGCAGGTGGAAGACACCGTCCGGCCAGAGGTTCAGTCGGTGACGGATGCCCGGGCAGTCGGCGCAGGGCAGGGTGCCCGCGAAGGTGGCCGGAAGCTCGAGCCCGGCGGCGAGTTCGCCCGCCGGAGTCGCCGTGCGCGTTGAGTCCGGCATTTCCGCCGCGGCCGCCCCGTCCGTCGATGTGGGCACGCCGGCATCCGGTCTGCCGGTCACGGTCGTACAAGCCGTCGCGCCGAAGGCGAGGAACGCGAATACGACGATCCTGGTCATGGCGGTCTCCCGCATTGTCCGCATGTTGTTCACACGGCCGGGTCCGCGGAGCGTGCCGCCTGCCGAGCGCCCGTTCCGCTCCGGTCAGTCCTGAGGTTCGATGGCGTCCTGTGGATTGAGGATGTAGGCGCCTTCCTCATCGTGAATCTCACGACCGGTTACCGGCGGGTTGAATGCGCACACGAGCTTGAGTTCCTCGATGGCCTTCAGCGTGTGCTTGTCGTGCTTGTCCAGAGCGTAGAGCGTGCCGGGCTCGATCGTGAACTTCTCGCCGGTATCCCGGTTCGTCAGCTCCCCCTTGCCCTTGTAGCAGTAAACGGCCTCCAGGTGGTGCTTGTACCACATGTCGAACTCGAGCCCCGGCGGGAAAGTGGTCTCGTGGAAGGAGAAGCCCATGCCGTCCTTCGCCAGGAGGAAGCGCACGCTGGTCCACCCGGCGGGGCTCTTCACCTCCTGATCAGTACCTTCGAGGTCCTTCAGACGCACGATCTTCATGTTGTCTCCTTTCTGTTCCTGAGCGGTTTCCGCGCCGGCAGGTCGCCGTCATGGTGGCGCGAAGCGGCTTTCTATCCTGTCACACGCGAGCCCGGTCTTCAAAAGAGCTTGCCGGGATTGGTCGCAATCTGGACGCCAAAATCAGCCATTTAGCGGATATGTTAGGGTAATAGACCCCCTTTGGCAGCATGGAGGATTCGTGGAAAAGAACCCGGAAAAAGGCTACGTGGCGCTGCTCGGCTGGAGCCTGGGCGCCGTCGAGGCCGCAGACCGCTTCGACCGCCGTTATGTGGTCGTCGCGCCCGACTGGGCCGAGGACTACTGCAAGAAAAACGACATCCCCTACATTCCCTGGAATTTCGAACGGCTGAACGATCGCTCGCTGGAGATCGCCGAGCGCCTGAAGGAGGAAGGCGTGGACGTGGCCATCCCCCTGTTCGAGGAGACAGTGGAGTGGGCCGGCGCCATCAACTCGGTGCTGATGGGCAGTCCGCGGCTGCATGGCCAGGCCGTGCTGTTCCGGGACAAGGCGCTGATGAAGCGACGCGCCCAGCTGGGCGGAATCCGCGTGGGCATCTTCGAAGAAGCCCATGACAAGGATGACGTCGTGCGTTTCCTGCGCCGGGTGAATCAGACGCTGCTGAAGCTGGACGGCGACCCCGACGACCCCATCCACCTGAAGGCCTTCGACAAGGCCGGCTGTCTGGGACACCGGGTCATCCGGACACCGGAGGAAGTGGACGCTATCCCGGAAACCGAGTTCCCGCTGCTGATGGAGAGCCATCTGGACGGCTGGGAGTTCGCGGTGGAGGCATGGGTACACGACGGCAAGATCCGCTTCCTGAACATCTCCGAGTACGTGACGCTCGGCTACTCCGTGTTCGTGCCGGCGACGCCGGAACTCGAGAGCTGGCGCGCCGCCATCACCGAGCAGATCGAGAAGCTGATCAAGACCTTCGATATCAAATTCGGCCAGATCCATCCGGAGTACTTCGTGACCAGCGACGGCACCATGTACTTCGGCGAGGTCGCCTACCGGCCGCCGGGGTTCAAGGCCTTCGAGCTGATCGAACGGGCCTACGGTTTCAACGCCTACCAGGCCTCCATCCTCGTCTTCGACCCGAAGAGCACCGAGGAGGAGATCCAGGCGTTTTTCCCGAAACCGGTCGAGGACGCGAAGGGCTATGCCGGCTGCTTCGGTGTCTATCCGCGCCGCCGTGTCGTGAGCAAGCTCGAGATCCCGCGGGAAACCGAGGAGCACCCCTACTTCGACTATCACGAGCTGACGCAGCCGATGGAGGAGACGGTCACGAAGCGGACCGCATTCGGCACCCACTGGGGACTGGTGTTCTTCTTCGGCGACGACCCGCACAAGCTGCGGGATCTGCTGAAACACCAGGAGGAGCTGGACTTCTACGTCTGAGCGGACTCGTCAGCGTCCGGCGGCCTGCCGGTGGAAGGCCGCGGCGGCATCGACGGCGGCGATGCCGGGGTCCTCTGCCAGCGTGTTCAGGGTGTCGGGCAGCGATCCGGCAAGGGCCGCGACGGTGGCGTGGGCGCTTGCCGCCAGCGCGTCGGCGTTGTAGCCGCCTTCCAGGCACAGGATCAGACGGCCGCCCGCGTGCCGGTCCGCGATACCGCAGAGCCCGGCCGTGAGCGCGGCGAAGCCGCCTTCGTCCATTGCGAAGGTCTGATCGTGCCAGTGTCCGTCGAAGCCGGCCGAGACCAGCACCAGGTCCGGTCGGAAGGCCTCGGCCGCCGGCACGATGATCGTCTCGATCGCCCGCAGCATCGCGGCATTGCCGCTGCCGGGGGGTAGTGGGATGTTGACGGTGGCCGCCGATCCGGCGCCCGTCCCGGTTTCCTCGAGGGCGCCGGTACCCGGATAGAACGGCGCCGCGCAGTGGGTGTCGACGAACAGGACGTCGCCTTCGGGATAGAAGATATCCTGGGTGCCGTTGCCGTGGTGCAGGTCCCAGTCGAATATCAGAACGCGCTCCATCCCGAGCGTGCGGGCATGGGCGGCCGCGACCGCGACGTTGTTGTACAGGCAGAAGCCCATGGCGCGGGCGGCGCTCGCGTGATGGCCCGGCGGCCGCGTGAGGCAGAAAGCGCGCCGGGCCTCGCCCCGGGCTACGCACTCGACGGCGGTGATGCCTGCGCCGGCGGCCAGCTTGGCCGCCATGACGCTGCCCGGTGAGACGGCGGTGGTGTCCCGGTCCAGCCAGCAGGCGCGGCCGATCAGGCTCTCGATGAAGGCCACGTGTTCCGCTGTATGCACGCGTTCGAGTTCCGGCGGCTCCGCGGGCTCGGTGGCCAGCCACCGGGTGCCGGGCACGGGCTGCTCGGCGAGCCGCCCGGCGATGGCCGTGATCCGTTGCGGGCGCTCCGGATGCACGTAGCCCTCCTCGAAGTCCTTGTCCGGGTACTGCTCGGCGAGCAGCGCTTTGACGGAGCTAGTCCAGTCCGGGCGTTCCGGGTCCCACCCGGTCGGGTCGTGGGCCAGCATCCGCTCGTCGTGGACAAGCAGCACGTCTGCGGCCTCAGCCGTGGCCACGGCTGATCCAGTCGCGCTCCCCGGCCCAGCTTTCGGCGATGCCGTCCAGGATCGCCGCCACCGTCTGCTCCGGCACGCTTTCCTCGTCGCCGAGCTCACTGCGCTTGTAGTGGAAGACGTAGAGGCGCATCAGGAACTGCTCGAAGGGCAGTGAGGACTCGCCCTCCCATTCGCCGTTGTTGGACGTGGACGTCACGATGCCGTGGCCCCAGTTCTGGCCCTTGTCCCGGTTCGGGTTGAAGAAGTAGACGCGCCAGACGCCCGCGGGGTCTCTGGCCACCCGCTGGATGGACACGGCGTGCCAGCCGACGAACTCGCCGGCGGCGCTTACCGAGACCACACCGCAGGGCTGTGCGTACACCAGGTCCCTGCCGCCGTTGTAGTCGGGATGATAGGCGGCATGGAAGCGGCGGACGAAGCCCTCGGCATCCTGGATGGCCTCGGTCGCGGGATCCACCAGCGAGGCGAAGCCGCGGTAGACCCACCAGCCGTGGAATTCCGGGTTCACCCACTTGTGGCCGTCGCCCTGGCGGCCGATGGTGCGCCGGCTCATCTCCATATAGATGCGGTCGAGATGCGGCGTCAATACCAGCGAGACGGCGTCGAGCTCCGTATGCAGTTCTCCGGCCAGGCCGGCGGGCAGGTCCGAGGAGCGAATGGTGTCGCCCTCGAAGTGCATGACCACCTCGTTCTCGCCGGCGGCGCGCGCGATCAGCTCCAGCAGGTAGCCCACGTCGTTCAGCGACCACAGGCTGATCCCCCGGGCGGCCTGGCAGGTGGGGTTGTGGCCCTGGTCCACGCCCCGGGGCTGGCCGATGACGCTCAGCGTGGCCGCTAGCAGGAGCGCGTTCGCGGGAGGGGGATCGTCCAGCTGGCTCGCGGAGCGCAGCAGTTCCGCCACTGCCGGGTCGATCGTGAGGACGGTCAGGTGCTGCAGCCCCGGCGCCACGGGCTGGAAGAACAGGATGCCCCGGTTCAGCAGCCGCGACAGCCCGTAGATGCACCGCGCCGTATCCGGCAACACGGCATGCTGGATGACGAGGCCGATGAGATACCGGAACTCGGCGAGACACGTCCGGCCGATACGGTTCAGCGCGAGGGCGTCTGCGAGGAGATCGTCGCTGCTGTCCGCCAGCTGGCGCAGCAGCACCGCGTGATGCCGGCTCACGAGCCCGGTGCGGTCCATACGCTCGCCGAAGACCCCGGCCTCGGCCTCGAGCGACTCCTCGTCGAGGTCGGCGAGGGCGACGGCGTAGTCCTCCGGATCGGGATGCCGGCGAGCGAGTTCCGAGGGGCCCCGCAGCGCCTCGATCAGCCAGCGGGTAAACCGGATCGACGGCGACTCCTCCGCTGCCGGCGGCTCCGGCAGCACGTGCTCCGCGGTATGCAGCATCTCCTCGGCGCGCTGCACCATGATAGGCCGCTGCAGGAGTATGCGCTCGCACTCGGCGACCAGCGCATCCAGGATGCCGTCCATGCCCAGGTGCCCGAGCAGGAATCCGTAGAAACGCTGCAGGCGCTCCGTCATCAGGCTGTCCTGGCGGGTGAACTCCGTCGCTTCCGGGAACGGGAAATCCAGGTTGCGCGCCAGCACATCCTCCAGGAACGCGCGCGCGTCCGCCGGGTCGAGGGCGGGGTGCGTCACGCGGCCGGAGGCGATGGCGAGAAAGCGCAATTCGCTGAGGCACTCCAGCGCAGGGAAGTCGCCGCCGGCCATCAGCGTATCGCGGACGAGGGACGGCTCGAGCTTGTCGGGCTCGTCCCAGTCTCCGCCCATGAACAGCCCGGCGCTGTCGAAGCGCGGCGCGTAGCCGTATAGCGCCTCGATGCCCTCGGCGGTGTTCAGGAGCTTGCGTGCGATGGACAGCAGGCGCTGCTGATGCAGTGCCTTGCCGAAGGGGCGGGCCTGCTCGAGTTTCTCCAGTGTCCGCTCGAATTCCTCCGCAGCCGGCGCATAGAGCGCCGGATCCGACGGTGTCTGTGGCGAGGATGTGCTCAAACCGTGTTCAGGCCTTCCGATTTCCAAGAGGAGACCCTAACATGCGGGGCCGGAAGCGGCGCGGTGCACCGAGCCTTTGCCAACGGCGGGCGGCTGCCCGGCGACCCCCCCCCCTCATTGCCTTCAGGAGCGAATCGATGCGCTTGCCCGGCTTCATCCCCGAAGAACTCCGCCAGCTGGCCCGCTTCGTGCCCACCACCGGGTGGGACGCCATCGAGTGGCGGCCCATGCTCTCCGCCATGCGGCAGGTGAGCTGGCAGTTCATGACCGGCCGGGGCGTGCGCAATCTCCGCCGGGTGACCGCCGGGACGGTCTCCGCGGTCACGTTGACGGACGACCTCTACGACGCCGAGCCCCTCCAGGACGTGCAGGATCCGGACCGGCTGCAGGCGCTGGGCGACGACATCCTGCATCTGTACTTCGGCCAGTGGCTGGTGGACGACGGCCTGTTCCTGGATCTGCGCCCGGCGCGTTTCGGCGTCCGCGACGACGAGCTGCTGTACGAGCCCAACGGCCTGTGGATACGGCTGCGGAGCGAGTTCCGCGAGGGCATGGTGGCGCTGTACCGTTCGTTCTACAGCGACGACGACTCCGCCTTCGAGGACGCGCTGCGGCAGATGGGCATGCTGAAGCCCGGGCTGTCGCCGTCCGCGGAATCGGAGCTGAAGGAACTGCTGCACGCGCACTTCGGCGTCGACCAGAGCGCCCAGGTGTTCCGCATCGACGACTTCAAGGCATCCTTCGACGAGCTGTTCGCGTTCTTCATCGGCAACGACTACAAGCTGCACAGCGACTTCGTATTCGTCGGCTTCTATCTGATCACGCTCTATCTCACGCTGGAGCAGGGCGGCCAGCCCCACGATACCCAGCGCATCTGCTCCGACGTGATGCTGTAGGCACCACGGGCCCTGCCCGTCCTGCCGGTATTCCCGGTCCTCCGGGGCACGCGGGGGCAGTGCGGCCGTCAGTCGCCGGCCGCCTCGCCCGCCGGCGCGTCCCGCGCCACGTGCAGCGGCGGCGGCATGCCCTCCTTCGGCTCGCCGAAGTACAGCGTCGTGTGCGGGAACGGGATCTCGATGTTGCGCTCGTCGAAGCGCTTCTTCATGCGCCGGTTGAACTCCCGGCCGACGGCCCACTGGCGGATCGGCTTCGTCTTCATGCGCGCCTTGATGATCACGGCGCTGTCGGCGAACTGATCCACGCCCAGGATCTCCAGCGGCTCCAGGATGTCCGGGCCGTAGTCCTCGTCCTGCTGCAGCTCGTCGCTGAGCTCCCTCAGTACCTCGCAGACTTCGTCCGTGTCTTCCCGGTAGGCCACGCCGATCTCGAACAGGTAATAAGAGAACTCCTTGGTGAAGTTCTTTATGGTGGTGACGTCGCTGTAGGGCACCAGGTGGACGTTGCCGGCCAGGTCCCGCAGCTGGATGACCCGGATGCGCATCTCCTCCACCACTCCGGCATGCCCCGCCACCTCGACGACGTCGCCCACGGTGGCGCCGTCCTCCAGCAGGATGGTCACGCCGGTGATCAGGTCTTTCACCAGCGTCTGGGCGCCGAAGCCGATGGCGAGACCGAGGATGCCCGCGCCGGCCAGCAGAGGGCCGATGTTCACGCCCAGTTCGGAGAGCAGCAGCAGCGCGGCCAGCACGCCGATGGTGGCCTGCAGCACGCTGCGCAGCAGCGGCACGAGGGTGTCCAGCCTGCGCGCCGTGCGCTCCCGGTCCAGGCTGCGGGTGGCGACCCGCAGCAGCCGCTGAATTACCAGGTCGGCGGCATTCCAGAGCACGGCGGTGACCATCAGGATCAGCCCGATGGCGACCGCCGTCTCGGCGAGCCTCGAACCGATATCGGTGGCCAGCAGTCCGCCGATGCCGGCGCCCCAGGTCTCGGCGATCAGGATCACCGCGGCGACCCCGATGATCAGCGTCAGCAGGCGAGTGAGGGTGCCGGGCGGCTCCACCCGTTCCGCCTCGGCGGCTTCCCGACGCTTCTCGTCCCCGGCTCGCTCCGTATCCGCTTCCTCACCGGTGGCCGACGACGATGCGGTTTCCACGTCAGTCCTTCGGCCGGAGCCGGTGAGCCTCGCGTAGAGCTTGCGCATGAGCACGAGCAGCAGCCAGCGCAGCAGGAAAGCACCGATCAGGATCGCGGCGCTCACGGTGCCGGCGATCAGCGCACGACGCGGCTCGATGGCCAGCACCCGGTCCCGGACGTCGGCGAAGATCTCGCCCGCGAGGTCGACGAGGCTCGCCGGCTCGGGCAACGGCCCTTCCGACTGCTGCTTCTGCGCCTCGAGCAGGACCTTCAGCTGACCGATGAGTTCTTCCCGTGCCTGCGGATCCTCCAGCGTCCTGACCAGTTCCTCGATGTCCTCGGTGTCGGCCGGGGCCTGGTCCACGACGGTCTCCGTCGCCGCAGACGACTGTGCTGCGGCCACGGCGCCGGCGAGCAGGCACCAGGCGGCGAAGAGTACGGGCAGGAATCGGGACATACGCTCTCTCCGGTGGCTGGCATCCACCCATAGCCGGAGACCGGGGACCCTGTCAAACGGCGTGCCCGCGCGGCCTGGTATACAAGACTGTGTATAAGAGGCCCCGAATATGCAGGAAAACCGATTTAGAATTAAGAGCTGGTATACCATCTAAATAAAGCAATCTTTCACTACCAAAATAATTAAAGCTAGGATATTTACCTACCTAATCCGTGCTCCTAACGTATATATTTCCTTGCCGCAATGCACAACACTTGCCCCTGAAGAAGCCGGAATCCGATCAATGCGGGGGCGGTCCATGACAGTCTCGATTCTCGACAGCGCGGCTCGTCCACATTGCCCGCCTCTGCGGCGGTCGGCTCCGGTTCTTCGCGAGGAGGGTCCGGCTGCTTCGCGCCGATTCAGCCGCCCGGATGATTATCCGATCAGGAGGCACAAAGGATGAACGCACTGACGCACGGGAAAACCCGGCTCTTGGCCGTTCTCTCCATGTTCATGCTGGCATTCGCGATGGCGGGCTGCGACGGGGACGACGGAGCCCCCGGCGCCGACGGCGCGGATGGCGCTGACGGAGCAGACGGCATCAGCTGCTGGGATCTGAACGAAAACGGCGTTGCGGATCCGGAAGAGGATCTGAACGGCGACGGCGTGGTGGACGCCACGGACTGCAACGCACTCGCCAGCGACGCCTATGCCCCGGTGCAGCTGCACAAGGGCTACTTCGCCGAGAATCCCTACGAGGGCACCCAGTCGTGCCTGAACTGCCACGGCACCATCGGCGACGACATGATCGACAGCGCCCACTTCAAATGGGAAGGCCTGGCGACCAATCTCGTCGGCTTCGAAGGGGAGATCCACGGCAAGAACGACATCATCAACAACTTCTGTGTGGCAGTGCCCAGCAACGAGGGCCGCTGCACGCAGTGTCATACGGGCTATGGCTACGCCGACAACACCTACGATTTCGGCAACCCCGAGAACGTGGACTGCCTCGTCTGCCACGACCAGACCGGTACCTACTCCAAGGCGCCGACCACCGCGGGCCTTCCGGCTGCTGGCGTCGACCTGAACCTGGTCGCGCAGAGCGTCGCCGAGAACGGCGGTGTGCCGACGATCGACAACTGCATCGACTGCCATGCCGGTGCGGGCGGCGGCGACAACGTGAAGCACGGCGACCTCTCGCTCTCGCTGGCCAACACCACGCGTGAGTACGATGTGCACATGGGCACCGACGGCGCCGACTTCGAGTGCACGGCCTGCCATACGGTGAAGAAGAACGTGGACGGCGAGGCCATCGACCACGGCATCGGCGGCATGCCCTACCACTCCGTGGACGAGGGCACACTGAGAGCCTGCACCGACTGCCACGGCGACCGCTTCAACATCCACGTGGGCACGGATGTGCAGAACATCGTCGAGACCCACACCACGCTCGCCTGCCAGGTCTGCCACATCCCGACCTTCGCGCGTAACCAGTCGACCAAGACCGAGTGGTACTGGGAAGATGCCGGTCAGGACATCGACCCGATCCCGGTCGATCCGGCGACGGGCCGCGCGACCTACGACAAGAAGAAAGGCACCTTCGTCTGGGCCAACAACGTCCGGCCGACGCTGCGCTACTACGACGGCAAGTGGAACAAGGTGCTGATCAACGAGAACGACCGGTACACCTCGCTACCGGCGGTGCTGGCCGAGCCGGTCGCAGACCACACGACCCAGGGCGCGATGATCTATCCGTTCAAGAAGATGATCGCAAACCAGCCCGCGGATGCGAACAACAACACCATCCTGGTGCCGCATCTGTTCGGCCCGAACGGCGGCCCGAACGCCTTCTGGGCGAAATACGACTGGAACCTCGCCCTGGAGGAGGGCGCAGCCTATGCCGGCCAGACCTACACGGGCGACTACGAGTTCGTCGACACCATCATGTACCTGACGGTGAACCACGAGATCGCCCCCGGCGAAGCCTCGTTGGGCTATGACGGCAACTGCGTGGACTGCCACGGCGGCAACAAGTACGACTGGACCGAACTCGGCTGGACCAGAGACCCGGTCGAAGGCGGAACCCGCCCGTAGGAGGTGTAGGAGGTGCCGGACCGAACTTTCGGAACTTTTCCAACTTATGGGGTATCGCCGGGACACTCCCCCCGCCCCGGCACCCGGCGCCCGCAGGCGAGTCCTGCGGGCGCCTTTTCTTATCCGCGCCGGTCTGGCATAACCTGACCCGCCATCGGGGAAGCCCTGCGCCGCCGGCGCTCCCGGCCGTCCCGACCGGCATCCACCCGCGCCCGAGGTTACCGACTTGAGATTCGCCCGAACCCGTTACGCAGCCGCCCTCCGGATAATCGCGATAGTCCTCGCCGCCTCGCTGGCCCAGGCAGGCAGCTTCAATGCGCCGGAGCATGCCGACAAACCCTACGTGGTCCTCGTCTCCATCGACGGTTTCGGGCGCGACTTCCGGGACAAGACCGAAACCCCGGCGCTGGACGAACTGACCGCCACCGGCATCAGCGCCACGTCGCTCGTGCCCGTCTATCCCACACTGACCTTCCCCAATCACTACTCGATCGCCACCGGCCTCTATCCCGCCGATCACGGCCTCGTCGCGAATCACTTCCCGGCGGCCGACGGCGGCAGCTGGTACCGCATGTACGACCGGGACGCGGTGCAGGACGGCAGCTGGTACGGCGGCGACCCGCTCTGGGTGGTGGCGGAGCAGAATGACATGCTGACCGCCGCCTTCTTCTTCGTGGGCACGGAGGCCGACATCGAGGGCATCCGGCCCACCTACTGGTACCCCTACGACGGCTCCGTCCCCGGCGAGACCCGGGTGGACCAGGTACTCGACTGGCTGGCCCTGCCGGCGCCGGGCCGTCCGCACCTGGTGACACTCTACTTCGACGAAGTGGACCTGGCGGCGCATCGCAGCGGCCCGGATTCGGCGGAGACCCGCGCGGCGATACGGCGGGTGGACGGGCACCTCGGACGGCTGCTCGAAGGCATCGAGCGGCTGCCCGTCGCAGATCGGGTCTTCGTCATCGTGGTCTCGGACCACGGCCAGCTCGCGACCGATCGGACGGCGCTCCCCTATGTGCTTTCCGATCACGTGGACCTGACGGGGGTGACCACTCGCGACGGCAGCAGCCACCTGAATCTCTGGCTCGATGCACACGACGCCGCGCGGGCCGCTGCGATCCGCGATCGGGTGAATGCCACGTGGGAGCACGGCCGCGCCTGGCTAAGGACGGAGAGCCCGGCGCACTGGCGCGTGCCGGACGACGACGCGCGCTTCGCCGATATCGTCCTGATGGCCGAACCGGGTCACACGGTGGTTTCGCGTCCGGACCGGGTGGCGAGGATCAAGGCCGGCAACCATGGCTGGGACCCTTCCGTACCGGCCATGCACGGCATCTTCGCGGCCCGCGGGCCCGGACTGCCGGCGGGCGTCAGCGTCGGCGAGCGGCACGTAACCGACGTCTACCCGCTGGTGACGGCCATCCTCCGCCTGCCGGATGCGCGCGGCGAGCTGCCGGTCATCCGCGACCCGCGGATCGTGGTGCAGCGCTGGCGGGAGGCAGCGGCCGACGGTACCGATTAGTTGCCGTAGTCAGGTGCCGGACCGAACTTTTCCAACTTTTACAACTTATTGAGCTTCGAAGGCCCGACGGCGCCTTACGGGGCCCCGGGTTTACCTCTTCAATGGAGAATCGTGCAGGAGTTCTTAGCCTGTCGAATCCTGCAAACAAGTTGGAAAAGTTGGAAAAGTTCGGTCCGGCACCCCCCCCTTCAGGCGGCGGTCTGGAGGAAGGGGTCGGCCAGCCGGCGATCGATGAAGGCCGGGTCGGCCAGCCCCTCTCCGTAGGCGCCGACGTCGATGCGGCGCAGCATGAGGGAACGATAGACGCCGGCGCCCCGGATATCTCCTGCGAGCCTGAAGCCGACGATGCAGCCGTCGCGGAGCACGATCCGGCGCAGTGAGTCCGCCGTCGAGCGCACGGCCTCCGCATCGCCCGTCAGCTCGCCCATCGCCATCACGGGTACGCCCAGGTGGCGGAGGCTGTTCATGGTCTCGGCACCCTCGTACAGGGTCTCGAAACCCATGAGCTGCTCGGCCACCACGCGCCCCTGATTGATCGCGTTCGGGAAGATCGCGTGCACGAACCGCTCTCCGGTCATCCGGTCCCGCGTCTCCGCGCAGTCCCCGGCGGCCCAGACGTCGGCGACGCCGGTGTGCAGGCGATCGTCCACCCGCACGCCCCAGCCCACGTCGAAGCCACCGCCGTCGACGTAGTCGATGTTCGGCTTCACGCCGGTGGCCGCGATGCAGGCGTCCGCGGTGATCACGTCGCCGCTGGCCAGCACCACCGCCCGCGCCCGGCTGTCGCCGGCGAAGGCACTCGCCTCGGTGTCGGTGAGGACGCGGACGCCGCGCGCGACCAGCGCCCGCCGTACGATCTCCGCCGTCTCCTCGTCCAGCATGCGCGGCATCACCCCCTCGTCCTGCTCGACCAGCGTCACCTCCAGCCCGAGGTCGGCCAGCACCAGCGCCACCTCGACGCCGATGAATCCGGCGCCGACGATGGCGGCCTTCTGCACCTCGCCACGGCGAGCGTGCTCGACCAGCTCCCGTGCCGCCGACAGCGACTTGAAGTTGTACACGCCCGGCATCGTTGCGCCCTCGACGGGGGCGTGCAGGCGGCTGCCGGTGGCGATCACCAGCCGGTCATAGGCGAGCGGCTCGCCCGCGGCCAGGCTGACGCGATGGGCCTCCGCATCGATCCCGGTCACGATGCTGCCCGGGTGATAGTCGACCTGCAGCCGCTCGCAGATGTCGCTTCCCTTCCAGTACAGCCGCGACTCGTCACCGGTCAGGAAGTGGTCCGCCATGGCCGGCGGCGAATAGGGCGGGAAGGGTTCCGCCGAGACCATCGCTATCTCCGGCGTGCAGCCGGCCAGGTCCTGCAGGTCACGGATGTTCTCCGCCACGGATATGCCGGCCGGTCCGGCACCCAGTATCAGGATGCGCATGTTGCCAGTCCTCGTCTCGTTCTCGTCTCGTCACCGACCAGCGCCTGCAGCAGGCCGTCCACGGCCGCCGCGAGCGCGGGGTCGGTTGCCTCGTCCAGCGCCGGAGCCACCAGGGGCTCGGAGCGCCGCAATGTCTCGTCCCAGGGCAGCCGGTGGCTGCTCGCGAAGTCGAATCCACCCGCCTCGTCGACCCTCTCCAGGGCATGTCGGTACTCGTCGTCGTCACGTACACCATTGATCACCAGGTGGATCGCGCCGATGTCCAGTTCGCGGGCCAGCCGGGCCGCGTGCAGGGCGGCCTGCACGCCGTTGAAGGTGGGATCGGCCACCACCACCGCGTGGCGGAAGCCCCGCGCCAGCGCCCGGCCGAAGTGCTCGAAGCCCGCCTGGGTGTCCATCAGGATGGCCTCGCCCTCACGGAGTCCGATCGCGTTCACCACGGCGGCCAGCAGCGCATTCTCGGGGCACAGGCAGCCCGCCGCGGGCTGCACGGTGTTACCCATCACCAGCAGCCGTATCCCCTCGGGCGTCACGGTGCCGTACCGGTCCACCACGTCGTCCACCTTCGGGTTCAGGCGGAAGAACAGACCCCAGCCGTCGCCGGGACGCGCACCGGTGGTCTCCTCCACGTAGTCCGCGTTCTCCGACAGCGGCGTCAGCGCCTGCGCCTCCTCGGCGGGCAGACCCAGCGCCCACGGCAGGTTCACCTGGGGGTCCGCGTCCAGCGAGAGCACCCGCAGGCCGCGGCGTGCGAGGCGCAGCGCGAGCAGGGCGGTGAGGCTGGTCTTGCCCACGCCTCCCTTGCCCGTCACGACGACACGGAAGTCCTCGGCCTTCGCGTTCGCCGGCAGGTGCGAGTGGCCGTCCTCATGGCCATGAGAGTGGCCATGAGAGTGGCCGTCCGAATGGGTATGCGCGTGTCCGCATGTCTCGCACATGGCTGCCTCCTCAGGCCGCTGCGCCGATCTCGGCATCCTCGAGGTGCGGCAGGCCGAGCCCGGCCCGCTTGTGCTCGATGTGCCGGCGGATCAGCAGCGCCGCCTTTTCGGGATCGGCCTCGACGGCGAACTTGGCCCCGACCACGTCTTCCAGGCCGTCGGCCAGCAGGTTCACGACGTTGGGGCTGCCGAAGATCGCCGGCTGCACGCCGAGCACCGTGTAGATGCCGCTCGCCACCACGTAGGCGCCGATGGAGATGGCCTTCTCGGAGTACCACTCCGGCGCGGCGCCCGCCAGCGGCAGCTGCGCGATATCCACGCCCAGGTAGTTGCCGAGCGCGGCGGCCAGCGCGAGCACCCGCGTGTTGTCCACGCAGGAACCCATGTGCAGCACCGGCGGGATGCCCAGCGCCTGGCAGACGGCCTTCAGACCCGGGCCGGCCATCTCGGCCGCCTCCGGCATCATCTGGCCCGCCTTGCCGTTGGCGACGGCGGAGCAGCCCGTGACCAGCACCAGGATGTCGTTCTCGATCAGGCGTTTCGTCAGCGTCACGTGACCGTGGTCCTGTCTGATCTTCGGGTTGTTGCAGCCCACCACCGCGGCGGCGCCGCGGATGCGCCCGTCCTTGATGGCCTCGACCAGGGGCTCCGGCGTGCCGCCGAGGGCGCCCAGGATCGCCTCCACCGAGAAGCCGGCCATCATCTCCACCGTGCCCTCCGGGATGCGCACCCGTTCCGGGTTGCGGTTGCCGTAGGCCTCGATGCCGCGTCCGATGATCTCCTTCGCGATCTCCAGACCGCGCTTCGGATCGAACGAGATGTGGGTGGCGCCCGTGAACTTGGCCTTGTCCGCCGTGGAGATGACCTCCGTGTGGAAGCACTTCGCCACGTCGGTGACCGACGGCATGATGCACTGGTAATCCACCACCATCGCGTCGAGCGCGCCGGTGAGCAGCACCAGTTCCTGCATCAGGTGGTTGCCGGCCATCGGGATGCCCTTGCGCATCTGCAGCTCGTTACCGGTGCAGCACAGGCCGACCAGGTTGATGCCCTCGGCCCCTTTCTCCTTTGCCAGCGCCACCAGCTCGGGGTCGTCGGCCGCCTGCAGGATCACGTCGGAGAGCACCGGGTTGTGTCCGTGCAGGGCGATGTTCACGCACGCTTCCTTCAGCGTGCCCAGGTTGATGCGCGAGGTCACCGGCTTCGGCGTGCCGAACATCACGTCGGAGAGTTCGGTGGCCACCATCGAGCCGCCCCAGCCGTCGGACAGGCTGGTGCGCAGCCCGTGCAGCAGCGTGTTCACGTAGTCGTTGTCCACGCCCATGTGGGTGCGGTGCAGCATCTCCACGTTCTCGCGGTCGATGCCGCGCGGCGCGATGCCGAGCTTCTTCCACAGCTCGCTGCGGGCCTCGGGCACCCGGTCGGCGAAGCTGAGATGTCCCTTGGCCGTGCCGTACTCGTCCATCATGGCAGCGGCCAGATCCCGGGCCACCTCGTCGCGCGGACGGCCGTCCGTCTCGATGCCCCATTCCCCGGCCAGGGCGCGGAGCTTGGTCTCGTCACGCAGCTCGTAGCCGGAACTCTCGCCTTTCGCCAGCTCGGCGAACACCTCGAGGATGTCGCGGCCGTGATCGGAATGGGCCGATGCCCCGGCGGCGATGCTGCGGCCCAGGTTGCGGGCCACGATGATGTCGGCATCCGCGCCGCAGACGCCTTTCTGCGGACCGTCGCCGAACGGATCCACCCGGCAGGGGCCCATGGAGCAGTTGCGGCAGCTCACGCCCATGGCGCAGTAGCCGCACTGGGGTTCCTGGGCGGCGAGCCGGTCCCACACGGTCTCTATGCCTTCTTCCCGCGCCCTGGCGATCATGGCGAGCGCGTCGTTGTTGATGCTGAACTGCTTCACATTGTCATGAGCGGCCATGAGCCACCTCCCGGTTTACGTGTGCCGCCTCCCGGCCCCAGGCACGCCAGCCGGTCACGCCGGCGGGCGCGGGCAGGGTCCCGGCCGAAGCGGCGGCGGAGAGCATCGCGCTCGCCTGCGTGGCGCGGCCCGCCGCGATCAGATCGTTCAGTTCGCCGTAGACCAGTGCGCCGACCTTGCAGGCCTCGACGCAGGCCGGCTGCCTGCCCTCCCTCACCCGGTCTATGCAGCCGTCGCACTTGGTGGCGACCAGCCGTGCCGGCGCCCCGTTTCCGTGCACGTGGAAGTCCACGGCATCGAAGGGGCAGACCATGGCGCACATGGCGCAGGTGATGCAGCGCTCCGGATCGACAAGCACCACTCCCTCGGCCTCGTCGCGGCCCATGGCGCCCGTCGGGCAGACGCCCACGCAGGGCGCCGGATCACAGTGCCGGCAGCGCGACGGGAAGGAAGTGTTGAATGCAGGTCCGGGCAGTACGTGGATACGGGTATGGGGTGCGGGCTGTTCGCCTATGGCTGTGGCCGGATCGTGGCTTCTCGAGTGCGCCACGGCACATGCGAACTCACATTGCCGACAACCGATACACCGCTCGGGGTTGATGAAGACCGTCTTCATGCGACGCCTCCCCCGGGGATCCCGGATTGTCTGTCGTCTCTGCGACCCCGTAGGAGGGGCTTTAGCCCCGATGCGCCGGGGTTGGTCGGGCCTGAAGGCCCTCCTACGTGTCACCAAAATCCTCGCCGCATCTCGTCACGGTGACAATTCTGGGATGTACCTAAGATGCAGCGTTCGAGCGCGATAGTGGAAGCTGCGTATACATGCCTGCGGGGTGCACCATAGAATTCGGTTAATGCCAGGCGCGCCCAGAGAAATTAGAATACGCCGGGGTTACGATCTGCCTATTGCCGGAGCCGCCGGTGATCGGCTGGAGCGCGGCCCCGCGGTGCGACGCGTCGCGGTGCTCGGCACGGATTTCCCCGGTGTGCGGCCGTCGCTGTCGGTGTCGGAAGGAGACACGGTCGCGATCGGCGAGCCGGTGTTCGTGGATCGCAAGCGCGAGAGCATTCGCTTCTGCTCGCCGGGCAACGGGCGGGTGACCGCGATCCGGCGGGGCCGTCGTCGCGTGCTGCTCGCCGTGGTGATCGAACTGGAAGACTCGGTGACCACCCGCTACGTGGACGTTCCCGGCGGCGCCATCGAGGCGAAGCGCCCGCAGGCCATCCGCGAGACGCTTCTGCGCTACGGTCTCTGGCCCGCCTTCCGAACCCGGCCCTACGGCCGCATACCGGACCCGGACGCCGAGCCTCACGCCTTGTTCGTCACCGCCATCGATACCGAGCCGCTGTCCGCCGAGCCGGCCGTGCTGATCGAGCCGCGGGCGGAATCGTTCCGCGCGGGCCTGCGGGTTCTCGCGCAGCTGCACGGCGGTCCGCTGTACGTGTGCACGTCGCCGGAGTTCTACATCGACCTGCCCGATGCCGCCGGTCTGCAGCACGTCCGCTTCCGCGGGCCGCACCCGGCCGGCCTCGCCGGCACGCACATCCACCATCTCTCGCCGGCTTCCGAAGCGCGGCCCGTCTGGCATATCGGTTATCAGGATGTGGTCGCCATCGGCCGCCTGTTCGTCGACCGGGTCATCGACACCGGGTCCACCATCGCCGTTGCCGGCTCGGCGCTGGGGCGTCCGGGCCTGATCGAAACACGTCTGGGCGCGAGCCTCGATGCGCTGGTGCGGGATCGCGGGCTGGCCGCCGACGCGCGCGTGATCTCCGGCTCGCCGCTGTCGGGCCGGGAGTGGACGACCGAGCAGCCGTTTCTCGGCCGCTATCACCGTCAGGTCAGCGCGCTGATGGAGGCGACCGCGCCGTCCGAGGGCAACGGCGAGGGGGGCGAGGGCTTCTCGGTGACGAGTCCGGTCACGAAACTGCTCGCACGGCGCCTGCGCCGGCTCGATACCCGCCGGGTGGGCCGCCCGGCCGGTCTGATGCCGTTCGAGGTCTACGAGCGGGTCTTCCCCTACGACCTGCCGGTGATTCCGCTGCTGCGCTCCCTGGTCGCGAGCGACGCCGAACGGGCCATCGAGCTCGGCGCCCTCGAACTCGAAGCCGAGGATCTCGCGCTGCTGAGCGCGGTCTGCCCGGCGCGATACGACTACGCCGACGCCTGGCGCGTCTTCGCGGCCGGCGAGCAGCGGGGCGGCGGATAATGGGCCGCTGGACGCCCCTGCTGCAGAGGTACGGCCCGCGCTTCGGGCTGCAGCCGCCGCTGGCGGCCACGCGCGTGACGACGCGCGCACCGTATGTGCGGGAGGCGATGTCGGTGCCGACGGCGCTGTTTCTGATCGTGGTCGCCACCCTGCCGGCCTGGGCCGTCGGCCTCTGGTTCACGGGCACGCAGATCGTCGCCGCCGCCGGTGCGGACCTGGCCGCGGCCATCGGGCCCTGGCGGGCCGCGTTCGCCGCCGCCGCGCCGGAGGCCGCCCTGCCTGCGGCGGTGGGTCTGGCTTACTTTCTGCCGTTGTTGTTCGTGGCGCTGGCCGCCGGCCTTGTCTGGGAGACACTGTTCGCCCGGCTGCGCAGCCGGCCCGTGGACTGCGGCATATTCCACACGGCGTGGCTGCTGGTGTTGCTGCTGCCCGCCGGCGCCTCGCCCGCCACGGTCGCGGTCGGTGCGAGCTTCGCCTTCGTGGTCGGCAGACTGCTGTTCGGCGGCACCGGCCGCTACCTGGTGAGTCCGGCGCTGCTGGGGCTGGTCTTCCTCCACTTCGCCTATCCCGGGACGCCGGAACCGGCGCTCGCGTTCCCGGTGCCGGGTGCCGAGATCGAGAGCGCGCTCGACGTGGCTCTCGCCGGCGGTACGGATGCGCTCGAGGCGGCCGGCCACAGCCTCGTGGCGGTGGCGGCGGGCGACGACATCGGTGCCTTCGGCACGACGTCGGCGCTGGCCTGCGCACTCGGCGCCGTGCTCCTGATACTGGGCGGGCTCGTCTCCTGGCGCATCATTGCGGCGGCCCTCCTCGGCAGTCTCGCGATGACGCTCTCGCTGAACGCCTGGGGGCCGGAGGATCCTGCGTTCGACCTGCCGTGGCGCTGGCACCTGGTCACCGGCAGCTTCGCCTTCCTGATCGCGTTCATCGCGACGGATCCGGTGGGTGCCTCGGTCACGCGTGCCGGGCGCTGGATCTACGGCTTCGTGATCGGCGCGGCGGCGATACTCTTCCGCGTCGCGAACTCGAGTCATCCGGAAGGCACGATCTACGCGGTGCTGCTGATCAGTCTCGCCGCGCCCGCGATCGATCACGCGGTGATCGCCTGGCAGATGCGCCGCCACCGCAGGAGGCTCGCGTCGTGAGCCGCAATTCCCTCACGCATACCACGGTATTCACGCTGAGCATCGCCATCGCCTGCTCGCTGATGGTATCGGCGGCCGTGGCCTGGCTGCGGCCCGTGCAGGAGCGCTATGCCTCCATCGACCGCGACCGGCGCGTGCTGGTGGCCGCGGGGCTGATCGAGGCCGGCGCGGACGCCTCCGCCCGCGAGGTGGCCGAGCGGTTCGAGGCGATTGAAGTGCGCCTGGTGGACCTCGACACCGGCCGTTACACCGACGCGGCCGACCCCCGGGAGTACGACTACCTGGCGGTCGCCGAATCGGAGACGCAGAGCGTCGAGATACCCCGTGCGGAGAACGCGGCGCGGCTGGGCCGCCGCGCACCCTACATGCCCGTGTACGTCTACCGGGACGAGGGGAGCCTCGAGCGCATCGTGCTGCCGGTCTATGGCCGCGGCATGTGGTCGACGCTGAAAGGCTATCTGGCGCTGGAGAGCGACCTGGAGACCGTCGCGGCGCTGACTTTCTACGAGCACGGAGAGACCCCGGGCATCGGCGATTTCGTGGAGCAGAGAGACTGGCAGGCACGCTGGCCGGGCAAGCAGGCCTACGACGAACAGGGTCGCCCGGCACTCGGCATCGCGCGGGAGTCGCTGGCGCCGGATGACCCGGCCCGCCGCTACCAGACCGACGCGATGAGCGGCGCCACGAAGACGGCGCGGGGCGTCACCGGCCTGCTGCAGTACTGGCTGGGCGACGACGGCTACGGGCCGCTGCTCGCGCGGCTGCGAGAGGAGGGAGACGCCTCATGAGTGACGGACGCACACTCGTCGATCCCATCGTGGACAACAACCCGATCACCATGCAGATCCTCGGTATCTGCTCGGCGCTGGCGGTCACGCGGACACTGTTCCCCGCGCTGGTCATGAGCGCCGCGGTAATCGCCGTGCTCGCGTTCAGCAACGTCGCGGTCAGCCTGCTTCGCCGGCAGATGCCCCATGCGGTGCGCATCATCATCGAGGTCACCATCATCGCCAGCGGCGTCATCGTGGTGGACGAGTTCCTGCGCGCCTATCTGCCGGACGTCTCGCGCATACTCTCCGTATTCGTGGGCCTCATCATCACGAACTGCATCATCCTCGGTCGCACCGAGACCTTCGCGATGGGCCACGGCCCCTGGCAGAGTCTGCTGGACGGCGTCGGCAACGGCCTGGGCTACAGCGTGGTGCTGATCGCCGTGGCCTCGGTGCGCGAACTGCTGGGTGCCGGCACGCTGCTCGGATACCCGCTCATTACCGTCTCCGAAGACGGCGGCTGGTATCTGCCGAACGAGCTTATGCTGTTGCCGCCGAGCGCATTCTTCATCATTGCGGCGATCGTCTGGTGGATACGAGTCGTGCGGCCGATGCAGCGCGAGCACACGGTCATGTCGGCGCCTCCCTCCAAATTCCAGGAGGGCGACTGATGGGTGAGTTGGCCGGTATCTTCCTGAGCGCGGTCTTCGTCGATAACCTGGCGCTGGCCTTCCTCCTCGGCATGTGCACGTTCCTGGCGGTGTCCAAGCGCGTCGGCACGGCGGTCGGTCTCGGCATCGCCGTCGTGGTCGTGCAGACCATCACGGTGCCGATCAACCACCTGATCTTCGACAACGTGCTGAAGCCCGGGGCTCTCGCCTGGCTCGGCATGCCCGACACCGATCTCACCCACCTGCGGCTCATCAGCTTCATCGGCGTGATCGCGGCGCTCATCCAGATTCTGGAGATGACGCTGGACCGCTTCCTGCCGGCGCTGCATCAGGCGCTCGGCATCTTCCTGCCGCTGCTCACGGTCAACTGCGCGGTGCTGGGCGCGTCGCTGTTCATGGTGGAGCGCGAGTACGGCCTGGCCGAGAGCACGGCCTACGGTGCCGGTGCCGGCGTCGGCTGGGCCGTGGCCATCATCCTGTTCGCCGCCATTCGCGAACGCCTGCATTACAGCGACATACCGGAGGGCCTGCAGGGGCTCGGTCTCGCTTTCGTGGTCACCGGCCTGCTCTCTCTCGGCTTCGCCGGACTCTCGGGGCTCGCGTTCTGATGGGGAGCGTTCTGCTCAGCGTCGCGACCTTCACCCTGCTGGTGATGGCGATGATGTACATCGTCCTGCTGGCCCGCCGGTGGCTGGCGCCGGGGGGCAGTGCGGAGATCACCATCAACGGACAGCGGACCATCGAGGTGCCGATCGGCACCCATCTGCTGACCGACCTCGGCAACAACGGCCTCTATCTGCCGGCGGCGTGCGGCGGGCGCGGCACCTGCGGCCAGTGCAAGCTGAAGGTGCTGGAGGGCGGCGGCGACCTGCTGCCGACCGAGCAGAACCACATAGACCGGCACGAGGCGGAGGAGGGCTACCGGCTCGCCTGTCAGGTCAAGGTGCGCGGCGACATGAGCGTGCGGGTGCCGGATCAGCTGTTCGGCGTGAAGCGCTGGACCAGCACGGTGCGCTCCGCGCGTCACGTGGGCACGTTCCTGAAGGAGATGGTGTTCTCCATGCCGGAAGGGGAACGCCTCGATTTCGAGGCCGGCGGCTATATCGTCCTGGAGGCGCCGCCCTACGACGTGAAATTCGCCGATTTCGACATCCCGGAGCAATACCGCGCCGACTGGGAGCGATACGGTCTGCTGCAGCTCGAGTCACACGCGGATTCGACCACGACCCGCGCCTATTCGCTGGCCAACCACCCGGGCGAGGACGACGTCGCCATGCTGGTCGTGCGGATCGCCGTGCCGCCTCCGAATGCGCCGGAGGGAACTCCGCCGGGCAAGGCATCGTCCTGGATCTTCAGCCTGGCGCTCGGCGACGAGGTAGTGCTCTCCGGCCCGTTCGGCGAATTCCATGCCAACGAGTCCGATCGCGAGATGGTGCTGATCGGCGGCGGCGCCGGCATGGCGCCGATGCGCTCCATCATCTTCGATCAGCTGGTGAACCGGCGGAGCGGCCGGCGCATCCGCTTCTGGTACGGCGCGCGCAGCCTGCGCGAGCTCTGCTACCAGGACGACTTCGACCGGCTCGCCGCCGAACACGACAACTTCGACTGGCAGGTGGCGCTGTCCGACCCGCTGCCCGACGACGACTGGGACGGCCCGGAGGGCTTCGTGCACAAGGTGGCCTATGAGCAGTACCTGAAGGATCACCCGGCTCCCGAGGAGCTGGAATACTATCTCTGCGGACCGCCGGTGATGACCGCGGCCGTCATCCAGATGCTCGACGAGCTGGGCGTCGACCGCGACAGCATCTTCCTGGACGACTTCGGCTCCGGCCGCTGAGGAGGGGGGAACGCGATGGAGACGATGAAAGTGCGGGACTACATGACCCGCAACGTGCTGACACTGCGCCCGGACATGGAGATTCTCCGCGCGCTGTCCATCTTCGTGGACAACGACGTGGCCGGTGCGCCGGTCACCGACCGCAGCGGGCGGCTCGTGGGTATCCTGACCGAGGGCGACTTCATGAAAGTCGCCCTGCACGGGGCCTACCACGGGGAGCCGGGCGGCCGGGTGGACGAGTACATGCACACCAACGTGGAGACGGTGCGCCCCGGCGACAGCATCTTCTCGCTGGCGGAGCACTTCCTGGAGTCTCCCTACCGGCGCTACCCGGTGGTGGACAGGAGCGGCCGGCTCGTCGGCATCATCGCCTGGCGCGACGTCCTGCGGGCCCTCAAGTCCCGGATGGGCCAGTACTGAGGGCTCCGGCCGGCGCTCGCCTCATCCGGCGGGTTCGGCCAGCGCGGATTTCAACGCCGCAACGACGCTCTCGTCGTAGGGCTTAGTGCGCGGGCTGAACTCGGCGATCAGCTTGCCGTCGCGCCCGATCAGGTACTTGTGGAAGTTCCACTGGGGATAGGTGCCCGCTTCCTCCGCCAGCGCGCGGTAGAAGGGATGGGCGTTCTCCTCGCGCACCGTGATCTTCTCGAACATCGGGAATTTCACGCCGTAGGTGGAGCGGCAGAACTCCTGGATTTCCTCCTCGGTGCCCGGCTCCTGGCCCATGAAATCGTTCGAAGGGAAGCCCAGCACCACCAGGCCCTCCTCGCCGTATTCGTCGTAGAGCCCCTCAAGGCCCTCGTACTGGGGCGTGTTGCCGCATTTGGACGCCGTGTTCACGACCAGGACGACCTTGCCCTGGTAGGCCTCGCACAGGTTCACTGATTCGTCGGATGCGAGGCGGCGGAAGTCCTGGTTCAACAGGGAGCCATCGCAGGCCGTTGCCGGTGCGGCGACAGCGAGGAAAGCGGCGATCAGAAGTGTGCGCATGGTCTGTCTCCGTCGGGTGGGCTTGGATATTCGGATGACGGCCTCATACGGATGCCGGCAGCGCGAGCAGGATGGCGACTACGAGGCTGACAGCGGGCAGGGCAAATCCGGCCTTTGGTTGCGTCTATCTTTCGTCGCGAGCATGATTACACATTGTCTCTACATCCGGCAGCAAGTCCGGGACCCCGGCAATCATTGCCAGCCGGCGTTGATATCCCGCATTGATTCCTGCACGGCACGGCCTAGTTTAGAGGCAGTACAGGCGGATAAGGGCAAGGAGACCGGGATGTTTCTGGAGAAAGTCAAAAGCGAAGGCCTGGCGCACCTCTCCTGGGTGATCGGCAGCGACGGCGAGGCGGCCGTCATCGACCCCCGCCGCGACTGCGATGTGTACACCGACATCGCCGCCGGCAACGGGTGCCGTGTCACACGCATCTTCGAGACCCATCGCAACGAGGACCTGCTCTCGGGGGCGGCCGTGCTGGCGGAGCGCACCGGCGCCACCGTGTTCCACGGTCCGAACGCCGCCGGCGACGTGGTTTATGCGGAGACGGCGAGGGAGGGCGACGAGTTCCGCATCGGCAGCATTCTCGTCCGCGTGCTGGAGACCCCCGGCCACACCGACGACAGCCTCTCCTTCGCCTTCTATGACCCGGCGTTCGGCGACGATGCCGTCGGCGTGTTCACCGGCGACGCGCTGTTTATCGGAGACGTGGGCCGCACCGACTTCTATCCGGACCGGGCGCGCGAGGTGGCAGGCCTGCTGTACGACAGCCTGCAGAAACTCTGCGCACTCGGCGACCAGGCGGTGCTCTATCCCGCCCACGGCGCGGGCTCGGTCTGCGGCAACGCCATGGCCGACCGGGAGGTGTCCACCATCGGTTACGAGCGCCGCAACAACCCGCGCCTGCAGATTACCGACCGGGGCGAATTCATCGAGGCGAAGGTCGCCGAGCACCACCGCCAGCCGCCCTACTTCCGCTATATGGAGGCATATAACCTGGAGGGTGCCTCCGCCATGCCGGAGCCTCTGCCGCCGCAGGCGCTGGCCACCGAGGAATTCCTCGCCGCGGCGGCCCGGGCCACGGTGCTGGACGTGCGCAGCGCGTCCGCCTACCTCGGCGCGCACCTGCCGGGCAGTATCGCGATCCCGGAGCACATGCTCGCGAGTTTCGCCGGCTGGTTCTTCGAGCCGCAGGACGAGCTGGCCCTGGTGGCCGAGGATGCCGACCAGGCCGCCCGCGCCGCCACGGCGCTCGCCCGCATCGGCTACGACCGCATCGCCGGCTTCCTCGCCCCGTCTCTGGCAGGCTGGGCCGCTGCGGGGCAGGCTTTCGGCAGCCTTGCCGTTGTCGACACCGACGCCGTGAAGGACCGCGTCAATTCCTCGCCCGACGACTGGCTGCTGCTGGACGTCCGCGACGACGACGAAGTGGAGGAAGGCCGCGTGCCGGGCGCGAGGCATGCCTACGTGGGCGACCTGCCGGAGGCGCTGAAGACGTTCGACCGCAGCAGGCATTACACCGTGATGTGCGGCAGCGGCAGCCGGGCCACCATCGCGGCCAGCGTGATGCGGCGCGAGGGTTTCGAGCACATCGACCTCTACCTCGGCTCCATCTCCGCCTGGACCGGCGAGGATCTCGGCCTCGAAGTGGCGTCCTGACGGGCGCGGCCTGACCGGCGCGCCGCCCCCCGGCCGAGGCCGCCGGCTCTGCGCTATAGTGGCCGCATGACGAACGGTGATGACGACGCCGGTGATGAGGACGCCGGCGAGGCCGGCCCCGGGAGCCTGTTTACTCCCGGCGGGAACGTCTGGCGTGCCGCCCGCGCCGAACGCTTCGGCTGGCTGATCGACGGCGAGGATTATTTCCGGGCCGTCCGCGAGAGCATGGAGGCGGCCGAACGCGAGATCCTCATCGTCGGCTGGGACATCGACAGCCGGCTCGAGCTGATTCGCGACGAGGACCACCCGCTGTACCCGAGTCCGCTCGCCGAGACGCTGCAGGACCTGG
This sequence comes from Lentisalinibacter orientalis, assembly GCF_040706535.1. Lineage (NCBI taxonomy): Bacteria > Pseudomonadati > Pseudomonadota > Gammaproteobacteria > Woeseiales > Woeseiaceae > Lentisalinibacter > Lentisalinibacter orientalis. The sequence goes on along the minus strand of NZ_JAPDRJ010000001.1, from coordinate 301,180 downwards.
CGGAGCGCAGGGACGGCCTGCAGGTCTATGTGCTGTCCTGGGACTTCGCCATGGTCTACGTCCTGGAGCGCGAACTGCTGCCGGCGGCCCAGTTCGGCTGGCAGGACCACGACCGCCTGCATTTCCAGCTGGACGGCGAGCACGCCACCGGCGCGAGCCAGCACCAGAAGTTTATTGTCATCGACGGGCAGCTCGCCTACATTGGCGGGTTCGATCTCACGAAGAGCCGCTGGGATACCCGGGCACACGCCGTGGACGACCCCCGGCGGGTCAATGAGGCCGGCGGCAGCTACCGGCCCTTCCACGACGTGCAGGCGCTGGTCACGGGCGAGCCGGCCCGCCACCTCCGCGACCTCGGCTCCTTCCGCTGGAAGAACGCCACCGGCCATGCGCTGCCGACGCTGGATGCCACGGGGGGCGATGCCGCGGAGGCGCTGTGGCCCGCCGCCTTGCCGGTGCGGGCGAGCGATGCGCCCGCCGCCCTGGCACGCACCTGGGCGGAGCAGGACGGCAGCGAACTCATCCGCGAAGTGGAGCAGCTGTTCCTCGACATGATCGCGGCCGCGGAATCCTCCGTCTACATCGAGAACCAGTACTACACGTCGGGCGCCGTCACGCGCGCCCTGTGCGAGCGGTTGGCGGAGGCCGACGGGCCGGAAGTGGTCATCGTCCTGCCGGGGGAGACCTCCGGCTGGCTGGAGCAGGCCACCATGGACGTGCTGCGCAACCAGGCGCTGCAGCGATTGCGTGAAAATGACGGGCACGGCCGCCTGCGCATCCTGTCGCCGGTCTCCGACGAGCTCGGCGATACCTGTATCAACGTGCACGGCAAGGTGATGGTCGTGGACGAGCGCTGGGCCCGGATCGGCTCGGCCAATCTCAGTCGCCGCTCCATGGGGCTCGACAGCGAATGTGACCTGGTGATCGAGGACGCCGAGGCGGCCGCCGGCCTGCGCGCGGACCTGCTGGCCGAGCATCTGGGAGCGGAGGTGGATGAGGTGGCCGCCGGCATCGCGGAGCATGGCCTGATCGCCACGCTGGACCGGCTGGGCGGCGGGCCACGGCGGCTGGAGCGTCTGGACAGCGACAGCAGCGATATCGACGGCATGCTGGAGCCCATCGCCCGGATCGCCGACCTGGAGCAGCCCGTGGAGCAGGCCTGGGACGAGCTGCTCGACGGCGTGACCGGCTCGGGCTCCCATGACGCCGGCACCGGCGGGGCCGATGCGGACGAGGGGGCCGAACCGGAACCCGGCACGGCGCGGCGGCGTTATCTGCAGGTGCTCACGCATCCCTCGGTGGGCTGGGGTTTCCTGGCCGTACTGATACTCCTCGTCGGCGGCCTGGCCATCTGGCAGGCGCGCACCGCCGGCGAAGGCTTCGACCCGATGGCGCTGCTCGCCACGCTGCGCGAGAGCGCGACGCATCCGCTCGCGCCTTTCGCGGTGATCCCCGCCTTTATCGCCGGCAGTCTGGTGGTGGCGCCGGTCACCGGCATGATCGCGCTCTGTGCGCTCCTGTTCGGTCCCTGGGTGGCGTCGGTATCGGCCATCGCCGGCACGCTGGCGGCCACCGTCGTCAACCATGCCATCGGCCGTCGCCTGGGCCGGGCGGTGGAGGGTCGCGCGCCCCGCGCGGTCACCGTACGCATGAAGGCACTCGGACGGTCCTCCGATCCCTGGTCCCTGGCCGGGCTGCGGCTCATCCCGATCGCGCCGTTCACCGTCATCAACCTGCTGGCGGGCGCTTCGCAGGTGAAGCTGAAGGACTTCCTGCTCGGCACGCTGCTCGGCATGGGGCCGGGCACCGTGCTGATCTGCTTCAGCGTCGACCGGGCCCGTGCCGCCCTCGCCGGCGAACCGGTCTTCGAGCCCTGGGTGCTCGCGGTCATCGCCGCCGCCGGCATTACGCTGATTGCCCTGCGCGTGCTGCAGCAACGAAGGAAGCGATGACGGATCGGTCGATCCGTATCGTGAGCTACAACGTGCATGCCTGCGTCGGCCGGGACCGGCGCTTCGCGCCTGATCGCATCGCGGCGGTGCTCGAAGACGTGGATGCCGACTTCATCGCCCTGCAGGAGGTGGAGGATCGGCCCTACCGGGAGACGACGGTCACCGACTACCTGGCCGGGCGCCTCGGCATGCACGCTCATCGCGGGGCCACGCTGTACCGCGGCGATGCCCGTTACGGCAACCTGCTGCTCGCCCGGGAGGCCGCCGTCGCACACCGGCTGCACGATCTCTCCGTCGGCTCCCGGGAGCCGCGCGGTGCCATCGAGGCGGACTTCGTCGTCGGCGGCCGGACGCTGCGGATCTTCGTCACCCATCTCGGCCTGAATGCCGGGGAGCGGCGCAGGCAGATTGGCCGGCTGCTGCCGGAGGTGGATCGGGACGATGCTGACGTGCGGGTGCTCGCCGGCGACATCAACGAGTGGCGGCCGGGGGCCGCAGCGAGCCGGCTGCTCGCCCGGAGTCTCGGCCGGGCGCCGGGACCACGCACCTTCCCGGCCGCTGCCCCGGTCTTCGCCCTGGATCGCTTCTACGTGACCCCTCGGGACGTCGTCGCCCGCGTGCATCCGTTCAGGTCGCCGGCGTCCCGGCAGGCCTCGGATCACCTGCCACTGGTCGCGGACCTGGAGATACCGGCAGGCTGATCCGTAGTTGCCGCCATTGCCTCCCGGCCGGCTCGCTCCTAATCTGGATGCGACCATTCCGCAGACGCAGGAGGGGTCGATGAGTCTTGTGAACCTGATCGTGTTCGTCGCGCTATTGGCCGTGGTCGTGACGCTGGTGCTGGGCCTGCGCTCGATGGGCCGCGGCGGCGAATACGACGACACTCACGCCGAGAAATTCATGTGGGAGCGAGTCGGCCTGCAGGCGCTGGCCGTCGTGCTGCTCCTCGCGGCGTTACTGTTGATGAACGCCTGACCCCGCGCCGGGGTCTCAGGCCTTGTCGCCGGACTCCTTCACCCGCTCGTGGAGTCCGACGAGCAGATCCGTGCGCGCGATGATGCCGACGACCCGGTCGCCGTCCACGACCGGCACGGCCTTCAGCCGGCGCGGCACCATCTTCTCCAGCACGTGACTGAGCGGCTCGTCCGGGGCGACGCTCACGCAGTTCTTCGTCATGACGGCGCTCACCGGCATGGCCAGGATCTCGTCGAAGTGGGGGATCATGGAGGTCGGTCGCAGCAGGCAGGCCTCCAGCAGGTCGAACTCGCTGACCATGCCCACGAGCACGTCGTTGGCCACCACGGGGAACGAGCCGAAGTGGGTCTCCTCGAAGCGCCGGCGCAGTTCGGCGAGGGTGAGCGAAGGGTCCACGGTGACCGGGTCCGGGCTCATGACGTCGCGTGCGCACAGGGAAAGGAAAGGGACCATGCGGGGCTCCTGGTTTGCCGGGCAGAGTATATCGGGCGGGGCGGCTATTCGCCCACACGCGTCTGCAGGTACTTGACGGCGCTGGCGAGCGTGGCCAGCCGCGGATAGTCACGGGGCGGGATGTCCACGCCCAGGGTCTCGTGCAGGCCGATGGCGAAGTTCAGGAAATCCATGGAGTCGAAGTCGAGCTGATCGCGGAAGCTCACCAGCGGATCCAGTTCCACTTCGGCCGCTTCCGGGGCGATGCCGGTCAGGACCTCCAGAACGGTCCTGCTGAGTTCCTGCTCGTTCATAGCTGCTCCGGTGACTGCAGGCATGCGGCCAGCTTCTCCAGGAATAACGCGCCCCGGCGGCCGTCGCTGACCCGGTGATCGCCCGCCAGCGTTGCGGTGATCGTCCGGCGGGCCACCACGGCGTCGCCGTCGACCCGGGGGCGCTTCGTCAGCTGACCGAAGCCTACCATGGCTGCCTGGGGCGGCTGGATAATCGGGTAGACCCAGTCGACGGCCCGGTCCCCGAGGCTCGTGACGGTGAGGGTGCCGGCGGTGATCTCCGAGCTGCGCAGCCGGCCGGTGCGCGCCCGCATCACCAGCTCGCGGAAATGGCGCATGAGCTCGCCGAGCGGCAGGGTCTCCGCGGCCGCGATGGCGGGCGCCACCAGGCCGCCGCCGTGGCGCAGCGCGATGGCGACACCGAGGTCCACCGATGCCGCCGGGTGGAACTCGCCGTCTTTCCAGCGCCCGTTCAGCTCCGGCACCTGCAGTACCGAGACCGCGACCGCCTTCAGCAGCAGCGCCGGTGCGATCAGTTGCCGGTCCGGCGTCCGGTCCCGGTTGTACTCGTCCAGCCACCGTGCGGCGGCCTCGAAGTCGATGGTGCTGCCGAGATAGTAGTGGGGTATCTCCCGGTTGGCCCGGCTCATGGCGCTGGCGATCGCGCGGCGCATGGGTTCGGGGCCCTCCTCCCCCTCGCCGGCCGGCGAGGCGCCGGCGGCCTGCTCGACGTCCTCCACCGTCACGCTGCCCTGCACGCCGGTGCCGTGGACCGTGGCCGGGTCGATGCCCAGCTCCCCGGCGCGCCGGCGAGCGGCCGGGGAGATGCGTACGCGCCGATGTGCCTCTTCGGCCGCCGGAGTGACGGCCGCGCCGGCTTCGGCCGAGGATGCCGGCGGCGTTGCACGCGGCTCGATGGCCGGTTCGCCCGAGTCGCCGGGTTCGCCGGGTTCGCCCGGCTCCTCACCCGCCACGTCGATGATCGCCAGCGGCGTGCCGACGGCGGCCTCCGTCCCGGGCTCCACCAGGAACTCCCGCACCGTCCCGCTCTGGTGGCACTCGACGTCGATGGCGCCCTTGTCGGTCTCCACCACGGCGATGACGTCGCCGCGCTCGATGGGGTCGCCGGGCGACACCTCCCAGGAGACCAGCGTGCCTTTCTCCATGTCCGCGCCGAGCGACGGCATCCGGAACTTACCCATTGCCCATCAACCTCCGTGCCGCTGCCACGATCTTCTCCGGCTGGGGGATGGCGGCATCCTCCAGGTGTTTCGGGTAGGGGATCGGGACCTCCTCGGAGCAGACCCGTGCGACGGGCGCATCCAGGTCGAAGAACGCCTGCTCCATGATTCGCATGCCCACCTCGGCGGCCAGGCTGCCGGTGCGCCAGCCCTCGTCGACGATCACCGCCCGGCGGGTGCGCCGCACGGCCGTCATGAGGGTCTCGTCGTCCAGCGGCCGCAGGGTGCGGAGGTCGATCACCGTCGCCTCGATGCCTTCGCCCGCCAGCGTGTCCGCCGCCTCCAGGGTCTTGTACAGGCTGCCGCCGTAGGTGATGAGCGCAATGCTGTCGCCTTCACGGCGCACCACGGCCCGGTCGATGTCCGTGGCGCCCGCGTCCGCCGCCAGCTCACCCTCCCGGTTGTAGAGGTTGGCGTTCTCGAAGATCAGCACCGGGTCCGGGCAGGCGAGTGCGGTCGCCAGCATGCCGCGGGCGTCTTCCAGCGTGGCGGGTGTGACGATGCGCAGGCCCGGGATGTGGGCATACCAGCCCTCCAGGCTGTGGGAGTGCTGGGCGGCGAGCTGGCGGCCGGCGCCGGTGGCCATGCGGATCACCAGCGGGATCTCGAACTGGCCGCCGGACATGTGCCGGATGGTCGCCGCGTTGTTCATGATCTGGTCCAGCGCCAGCAGGCTGAAGTTCACCGTCATGATCTCGACGATGGGCCGCATCCCGCCGAGGGCGGCGCCGATGCCGGCGCCCACGAAGGCGGACTCCGACAGCGGCGTATCCCGGATGCGCTCCTCGCCGAACTCCTCCAGCAGGCCCTTGCTGACCGCGTAGCAGCCGCCGTAGCGGCCCACGTCCTCGCCCATGAGAAACACCCGCTCGTCGGCGATCAGCGCTTCCCGTATGGCCTCGCGGACGGCCTCCCGGTAGGTGATCTTCCTCGTCCCGTTCATCGCCTCTCGCTCATCGCCTCTCGCTCATCGTCTCTCGCTCTTTGTCTTTCGCTCAGAGGCTCGCGTAGACGTTATCGGCCAGCTGCTCCACCGGCTCCAGGGTGCCCTGTTCGGCGAAGTCCACGGCCGCCTCCACCTCGGCGGCCACCTCGCGCTCGATGCGCTCCAGCGTCCCGTCGTCCAGGTGTCCGCGCTCACGGAGTACCGCGGTGTAAGTGACGATGGGGCAGCGTTCCCGCCAGCGCTCCACCTCGGACTTGTCCCGATAGAGCTGGGCATCGAACATCGAGTGGGCGCGGAAGCGGTAGCTGCGGCATTCCAGGAAGCACGGCCCCGCCCCGGAGCGAACGAGCGCGGCGGCCTCGCCGGCGGCAGCCAGCACGGCCTCCACAACCATGCCGTCGATCGCGCGGGCGGGTACGCCGTAGGAGGCGGCCTTGGCGGCGATGTCCTGCACGGACTCCGAGCGCTCGAGTGCCGTGCCCATGGCATAGAGGTTGTTCTCGCAGACGAACAGCACGGGCAGTTTCCACAGCGCGGCAAGGTTCATCGACTCGTGGAACTCGCCCTCTGCCACGGCGCCCTCGCCGAAGAAGCACGCGGTGACCGAATCCCGGCCGAGCATGCGGTCGGCGAGTGCGAGCCCCACGGCCAGCGGCAGGCCGCCGCCGACGATGGCGTTGCCGCCGTAGAGCCGTTTGCCGGCGCTGTAGAGGTGCATGGAACCGCCGCGGCCCCGGCTCACGCCTTCCCGGCAGCCGTAGAGCTCGGCCATCACCTCGCCCATGGAGATGCCGCGGGCGATGGCATGGCCGTGCTCCCGATAGGTGGCCACGATGGCGTCGCCGGCCCGCAGGTTCGGCATCACGCCCGCCGCCACGGCCTCCTCGCCGTCGTAGAGGTGCAGGAAGCCGCGGATCTTCATCTGCGTGTACAGCGCCGCGGCCCGCTCCTCGAAGCGGCGGATGCGGATCATCTCCCTGAGCAGGGCCAGCGCTTCTTCCCGGCCGGGTGTCATCGGCCGCGTCATCGGCTGCGTCTTCGGCTCATTCATCGGCCAGGTCCCCGGTTCGGTCCTCGGCTTCCAGCGTGGAGGTGTCGCCCTCCGGCAGGCCGAGTTCCCGCGCCTTCAGCAGCCGGCGCATGATCTTGCCGCTGCGGGTCTTCGGGATGGTGTCCACCACGTCGATGGCGCGCGGCGCCACCGCGGCGCCGAGCCGCTTGCGGGCGTAGCCCAGCAGCTCGCGCACCAGGGCGTCGTCGGCGGTACGGCCCGGCGCGAGGCGCACGAACGCCTTCACCACCTCCATGGCGATCTCGTCCGGAACGCCAATCACCGCCGCCTCGGAGACGGCATCGTGTTCCATGAGTACGCTCTCCACCTCGAACGGGCTGATGAGGTGGCCGGCGGACTTGATGACGTCGTCGCCGCGGCCGACGAACCAGAAATAGCCGTCGGTATCCTGGCGGGCCAGGTCGCCGCTGAGATACCAGCCGTCGGCGAAGCAGCGCTCGTAGCGCTCCCGCTGGCCGAGATAGCCGCGGAACATGGACGGCCACCCCTTGCGCAGCGCGAGTTCGCCCTCGGTGTCGGGATCGTGCAGGACCGCGACGCCCCCTTCCTCCTCGCGCCGCGCGATCGCGGCCTCGATGCCGGGCAGCGGCTTGCCCATGGAGCCGGGACGGATATCCAGGCAGGGCAGGTTGGCGATCATGATGCCGCCGGTCTCCGTCTGCCACCAGTTGTCGTGGAAGGGCGTGCCGAAGGCATCCCGGCTCCAGACCACCGCCTCCGGATTGAGGGGCTCCCCCACGCTGGCGAGATGACGCAGCGACGAGAGGTCCCTGCCCGCCATCGGCTCCTCCCCGTAGCGCATGAGGATGCGGATGGCGGTGGGCGCGGTGTACCAGATGGTGACCCGCTCCTCCTCGATGATGCGGTACCAGCGGGCCGGCTCCAGCTCTTCTTCGTCCACGACGACGGTCACGCCGTTGGTGAGCGGCGAGATCACGCCGTAGGAGATGCCGGTCACCCAGCCCGGGTCCGCGGTGCACCAGTAGACGTCGCCGGCATGGAAGTCGAGGGCATAGCGGCCGGTGACGTGATGCGCGGCCACGGCGCCATGCACGTGCAGCGCGCCCTTCGGCGGGCCGGTGGTGCCGCTGGTGAAGTGCAGCAGGGCCACCTCGTCCGCATCGGTGAGTTCGGTGCGGTGGTCGGCGGCAGCCGCGGGCATGAAGGCGGCGAGGCTCATGGTGCCTTCCGGGGGATGCTCGCCGCCGTCGATCAGGATGACGTGCGCGAGGCCGGGCAGCTCGCCGCGGATGGACGCGACCTTGCGCCGGTAGAGCCGCTCGGTGGTGACCAGCACCTTGCCGGCGCCGCGGCTGAGTCGCGAATGCACCGGCTCCGGGCCGAAGGCCGAGAACAGCGGACAGAACACGCGCCCGCCCTGCAGGGTGCCGAGGACGGTCACGTAGAGTTCCGGGCAGCGGCCGAGCAGCGAGAACACCGCGTCGCCGCGCGCCACGCCGAGGGCGTCCAGCCCTGCCGCGAAGCGGTGACTCAGTTCACAGAGGTCGCGGTAGCTGTAGTCCCGGCGCTGCCAGTCCCGACCGATGAAGCGCAGTGCCGTCCGCTCGCCCTGTCCTTCCAGCACGTGCCGGTCCAGACACTCGTAGGCGATGTTGACCCCGCCGCCGGGCAGGCCGTGCAATGCGTCACAGGCCTCGCACCAGGAGAAAGCGTGCCGCTCTGCATCGTAGTCCGTGACGATCGGCGGTGGCTGCCGCCCTTCGAGCCGCTTGTGGATGACGGGCCAGGGCATGCGTCATCTCCATTGACCATTTCATCGTCCGTCGGCGGTGCGGCAACATCAATACGCAGTTGCGCCTATCCGGCCCACCGGTACCGGATTTCCGGCCGTGCAGCGGTTACCATTGGCATCAGGCCCATGGCTTCAGGAAGTAGCCGTGACCATCCGCAACCTCGACTACCTGTTCGAGCCGCGTTCCGTCGCGCTGATCGGCGCCAGCGGCGAGGACGGCAAGATCGGCCATGTCATCGCCCGCAATCTCCTCGGCTCGGGATTCGAGGGGCCGGTGTATTTCGTCAATCCCCACCGGGATCGGCTGCTGGAGCAGAAGGTCTGGGCGAGTGTTGCCGACCTTCCCGAAGCGCCGGACCTGGCGGTGATCGCCACGCCGCCGGAGACTGTGCCGGGCATCGTCGAGGAGCTCGGCAGCGCGGGAACCCGGGCCGCCATCGTGATCACGGCCGGGTTCGGCGAACTGGGAGACGAGGGGCGCGAGCTGCAGCAGCGGATGCTGGACGCCGCGCGGCCACACCTGCTGCGCGTGCTGGGGCCCAATTGCCTGGGCGCCGTCGTGCCCGGCCACGGGCTGAATGCGAGCTTCGCCCACCTGCGGCCGGAGCCCGGCAAGCTCGCCTTCGTCACCCAGTCCGGGGCGGTGGTGACCTCGGTGATCGACTGGGCTCAGGCGCGGGGCATCGGTTTCTCCCACCTGGTGTCGCTGGGCGGCGCGGCCGACGTCGACTTCGGCGACATGCTGGATTACCTGGCCAACCAGAAAGACACCACCGCCATCCTGCTCTACGTCGAGGCCATCACCCACGCCCGCAAGTTCATGTCGGCGGCGCGGGCCGCGGCGCGCATGAAGCCGGTCATCGTGGTGAAGGCGGGGCGCTACGAGGCCAGCGCCAAGGCGGCGGCCAGCCACACCGGCGCGCTGGCGGGCTCCGACGACGTCTACGATGCCGCGTTCCGCCGCGCGGGACTGCTGCGAGTGGACGAGCTCAGCGAGCTGTTCGGTGCCACCGAGATCCTGAGCCGGGTGCAGCGGGTGCGCGGCGAGAGACTCTGCATCGTGACCAACGGGGGCGGGGTGGGCGTGATGGCCACCGACGAGCTGATCGGGCAGGGCGGCGAGCTGGCCGAATTGTCCGAGGAGTCGCTGGCGGCGCTGGACGAGGTGCTGCCGGCCACCTGGTCCCGGGGCAACCCGGTGGACGTCATCGGCGACGCGGACGGCGAGCGCTACGGCCGGGCGCTGGACATCGTGCTGAAGGATCCCGGCGTGGACGCGACCCTGGTGCTGAACTGTCCAACGGCCGTGATCTCGGGCCGGGATGTCGCGGAGCGGGTGGTTTCGACCTGGGAGGCGCATGACCATCCGCTGCTCCTGACGAGCTTCGTGGGCGAGGTTTCTGCCGGGGAGCCGCGGGAGATCTGCGCCGAGGCCGGTGTCCCGACGTTCTCGACGCCCGAGCGGGCGGTGAAGGGCTTCATGTACCTCGTCAACTACGACCGCAACCAGCGCTCGCTGATGGAGACGCCGCCGAGCGTGCCGCGGCGCTTCACCCAGGATACGGAGGCCGCGCGGAAGATCATCGATGCGGCTCTCGCCGAGGGCCGGGAGTGGTTGCCGGAGGTCGAGGCGAAGGCGCTGCTACGCGCCTACGACATCCCGGTGGTGGAGGCCGTGAGCGTGGCGACGCCGGAGGCGGCGGCGGCGCGGGCGGCGGAACTGGACTGCGCGGTGGTGCTGAAGATCCAGTCGCCGGACATCGTGCACAAGAGCGACGTGGACGGCGTGGCCCTGGACCTGGAGGGGGAGACGGCCGTGCTGGAGGCCGCCCGCTCGATGCTGCGGCGGGTGGAGTCGCAGCGGCCGGAGGCACGGGTGGACGGGTTCGTGGTGGAGCCCATGGTGTCGCGGCCCGACGCCTTCGAGTTGCTGGTGGGCGCGACGGAGGACGCGCAGTTCGGGCCGGTGATACTGTTCGGCCACGGCGGCGTGGCGGCCGAGACCATCGCCGATACGGCCATTGGCCTGCCGCCGATGAACATGCGCCTGGCCAAGCGCGTGATGGAGCGCACCCGGGTCTGGCGGCTGCTGTGCGGGTACCGCAACCACGCGGCCGCCGATCTGGAGGCGATCGGCACGGTGCTCCTGCAGGTGGCCCAGCTGGTGGCGGACTTTGCCGAGATCGCGGAGCTGGACATCAATCCGCTGCTGGCCGATGCCGACGGCGTGGTGGCGCTGGATGCCCGGATGCGCCTGCAGCGCGAGGAGCGCGACGCGCGGGATCGCCTGGCCATCCTGCCGTATCCGAAGTCGCTGGAGGAGGAGGTGGAACTCTCGGACGGCCGCAAGCTGCTGCTGCGCCCGATCATGCCCGAGGACGAGCCGTCGTTGCACCGGGTGTTCGAGACCCTGAACGCCGAGGAGCTCCGGTTGCGGTTCCACGCGCCCATCAAGGTGCTCACCCACATGATGGCCGCGCGCTTCACCCAGCTGGACTACGACCGGGAGATGGCGCTCGCGCTGACCGAACCGGGTATCGCCGGGAAGACGCCCATATACGGGGTAGCCCGGCTGTTCGCCGACCCGGACAGGGAGCACGCCGACTTCGCGATCATCGTGCACCACGAGATGACCGGTCAGGGACTCGGCGTCTACCTGATGGAGCGCCTGATCGACTACGCGCGCAGCGTTGGCATCCGGAAGCTGGGCGGCGATGTCTTGAACGACAACAAGGTCATGCTGCACATCTGCAAGGCACTCGGTTTCCGCATCGCGCCGAAGCTGGAGGAGCGGGGGGTGAAGCGGGTGACGCTGGAGTTGTAATCACCCGCCACGCCGGCCTGTCGCCGCCGGGGGTGTTGCAGCCCGGGCCTCAACAAGTTGCGAAAGTTGCAAAAGTTCGGTCCGGCACCTATTTCACTATTTCACGGCTGAGAGCCGCTTTGCCCGGGAACGCTGTTTCGCGAAGCCGCGGGGGTCGAAGAACTCGTCGATGGGGGCCTCGCCCAGGAGGGCCGCCGGGTCCACGATCTCGTCTTCCTTCGGCGAGTAGGTGAGCACGTCGGCCGTCAGCGGGTCCGCGCCGTTGCCGTTGTGCCCGTTCTTGCCATTCGTCGCCGGGCCGCCGCCGCAGGCCAGTGCCGCGGCGCCCTTGGTCCCCATGGCCTGCTGGTAGCTGCTGCCCACCCGCTGGCGGCTGCTCTCGGCCAGCGCCAGCTCCTCTTTCGTGAGCACCCGGGACTGGTCGAACTTGAAGTCGATCTCCTTCTGGCCCCGGTAGTTGATGCGCCCCAGGTCGTAGAAGCGGCGCTCGAAGCCGGACTTCATCGCCGCCTTCAGGCAGCCGAGCATGTACTTGCGCTTGTACTTGTCCTTCAGCCACGGGTAGCTGAACAGGCTCTTGCGCATGTAGAAGCGGCGGTAGTTCTTCATGACCCCGTTGAACACTTCGCTGCGGGTCATCGCCTCCGGCTTCATGATGGGGGTGACGAAGTTGTAGCGGGCGTAGTCGCGCACCTCCACCTTGTCGCCGAGTTCCTCGAAGAGATCCGAGAACGGCCAGGGCGTGTACATGATCCAGTTGGCCATGTCGCAGTCCCAGTCCATGGCCCACTTGTAGGTGTCCTCGATGCTCTCGGCCGTCTCGTTCTCCAGCCCGATGATGAACTGGGCCTCGGCCACCATGCCGTTGTCGCGCAGCAGTTTGATGGCGCGCTTGTTCTCCGCGACGGTGGTCTCCTTGCGGAAGCGCTCCAGGTTCAGCTGGGCGGAGGCCTCCGTGCCGAGAGAGACGTGTACGAGGCCGGCTTTGCGGTACAGCGGCAGCATGTCCTCGTCGCGCAGGATGTCGGTGACGCGGGTGTTGATGCCCCACTCGATGCCCAGGTCCCGGTCGATGAGTTCCTGGCACAGGTCGATGAACTTCTGCCGGTTGATGGTGGGCTCCTCGTCCGCGAGGATGAAGAAGCCGATGTCGTGGTCGCGCACCAGCTTCTCGATCTCGTCGACGAAGTTCTTCGGCGAGCGCATGCGGTAGGAGCGCCAGAACTTCCACTGGGAGCAGAACGAGCAGGTGAACGGGCAGCCCCGGGCGAAGTTCGGGATGGCGACCCGCTTGCCCAGCGGCAGGTAGATGTAGTCATCCCACTCGAGCAGGCTCCAGTCGGGCTCGAGGTCGTCCAGCTTCTTGATCGGCGGATGGGCCGGCGTAGCCACGATCTCGTCGCCGTCGGCGAAGGCGATGCCGCGGATGCTGCGCCGGTCGCGTTCCAGGGAGCCGTTCTCGACGGCCTGGACCAGGTTCACGAGCACCTCTTCGCCCTCGCCGCGGGCGATGACGTCGATGTGCGGGGCTTCCTTCAGCACCTGCTCGTACATGAAGGTGGCGTGGATGCCGCCGAGCACCGTGACGGCGTCGGGGAAGACGGATCGGGCGATCTCGAGGGTTTTTTCGGCCTGATAAATGCTCGGGGTAATACAGGTGCAACCGACGAGATCGGCCGACCCGATCTGTGCCAGACGCGCACGCAGGGCCTCGTCGTCCAGGTGTCCGGTCATGGCGTCGATGAAGTGGATGTCCGTGTAGCCGTGCTTCTTCAGCGCCCCGGCCAGGTAGGCGACCCAGGCGGGCGGCCAGTTGCCGGCGATCTCGGCGCCGCCGGAATGGTAGTTGGGGTGGATCAGCACGATACGCATGGTTACTCTCCGCGGGCGCTCGCGCCCTCGATCTCGATGGAAAAGCGGCAGCAGGGGTCGCCGCAGGCCTCGCAGGCCGTCTCGTGTACCCGGACCCGGTCGGCCGCGAGCCGCAGCAGGCCCTGGAAGGCAGCTTCGTAATACGCGCCGGCCGCCGTCGCCTCAGGGGCGGTGCGGCAGGTGGGGCAGCTCTTGAGGATGATGTCGGCGGGGTGGCCGCCGGCGGTGTCGAAGCGGCCGCCGCCCGCGAACGTCCAGGCGTGGCGGCGGAACGCGGCCAGCAGCAGCGGCACGGCCAGCCTGGGCGGCAGTGCGTGCAGCAGCCGCCGGAAGAACTGCGGGATGCGGTTGGCGGCAACGTAGTCGGCGGTGTATTCGCCGGCCAGTCGCAGCACGGCTTCGGAGCGCGCCCAGGGCAGCGTGCGGCGCAGGCTCTCGACCAGCCGGATGAACAGGGCCTCCGGGATCATGTGGTCGGGGTCGGTGGCCGGGAGCGCGGCGCCGCGAGCGACGGCCTCGTAGCAGGCCGTGCCTTCCAGCTCGGCGATGGCACGCAGGGTCTGCAGCACCGCGTTCGGGCCGATCATGGCCCCGGGCGCGGTTGCGTCCGCGCGCGGCTCGGCCGGGCGGGAGAGTGGAATGCTCAGCATCCGTTTGCCTGTTTACCCCGAATGTCAGTCAAGCATGACAATCACTATGCCAACTCAAGTTGACACATTAGAGGATAACGGAGGGCCTGACGATTGCGGCAAACCGAAACGCTTTGAGGTGCCGGACCGAACTTTTGCAACTTTTCCAACTTGTTGCCGTGCCCTCAGCCCCTCAGCAACCGGGCGACGGCCGAGTCGGACCGATTGAGGCGTCGGGCGATCTCGGCGACGCTGGCGACGCCGCCGTCCCGCGCCTGTCGGGCGATCTCACGGCGCACGCGCACGAGGCGGCGCTCCCGGCTGGGTCCCGTGATCGCGGCCACCTCGTAGCCGTGACGCTCCGCGGCGGCGGCGATCAGGCTGTCGAGATCGCCACAGGCGAGCCTGGTGTCGACGGAGTCCTTCGGCTCCGACAGCAGCCGATCCGCGCCGGTCAGCCGTTCGTCGTCCGGGTCGCCCGCCAGGAGCTCCTCCGGCAACTCCGCGTCAGGATCGACGCCGACGAAGCGCCGATAGGCGGCGCGCGCCGGGATCCGGCGGCGTCCGAACATCGCGAGTATCCAGTCGGTCCGCAGCCAGGCTGGCGCATCCTCGCCGAGGTAGTAGCGGTGGCTGCTCCAGGGAAAGTCCGCCGGATCCCGGACGAGGCCGGCCTTGACCGGGTTCAGGTGGATATAGCGGACCAGCTGCAGCGTGTAGGCATCCACGTCCACCAGCAGCGCACGGTAGCGGCGCTCGAAGAGATGGCCGGTCGCCTCGCGCTGACGGTTGACGCGGAAGGCGTAGCGCGAAGCGATCCACTGCATGAGCCGGCCGAGCGGCGCCTCGCCAACCCGGATCGCCATGTGGATGTGGTTGGGCATCCAGCAATAGGCGTGCACCTCCGCTTCCAGGCTTGCGGTGGCTCGCCCGACCAGCTGGTCGAGATAGATGCGATCGGCCGGAGAGAAGAAGATCTCCTGCCGGTTATTGCCCCGCAGGATGACGTGGTACAGGCTGCCGGGCACGTGGAGTCGCCGTGGTCGGGTCATCGGGCATCCTCGGTCGCTGCCCGTGAAAGCTAGCGCGTCGGCGCCCGTCCTGCCTGCTCTAAAACTCCCCTTTCCCGATCAAAACCCCAAACAAGTTCAGAAAGTTGCAAAAGTTCGGTCCGGCACCTACTCCACCTACTCCTCCGACCGCAGCGCCCGCTGCAATCCGTACGCCGCCACCAGCAGAAAGATGGCGATGGGAATGCCGGTAGTGAGTGACGCCGTGCGCAACGCCGTCAGCCCGCCGGCGTAGAGCAGCACCGCCGCAACCGTCCCTTCCGATACCGCCCAGAACACCCGCTGGGCCTTCGGCGGGTTCGGGTGGCCGCCCGAGGTCACCATGTCGTCCACGAACGAACCGGAGTCCGACGAGGTGACGAAGAACACGATCACCAGCAGCGTCGCCGCGGCCCAGGTGACCTCGTGCCAGGGCAGCGCCTCCAGCACGGCGAACAGCGCGAAGGCCTCGTTCTCCTGCACCGCCTCGGTGATGCCGCCGCTGCCGAATATCTCCATGTGCAGCGCGGTTCCGCCCAGCGCGGAGAACCACAGGAAGCTGCCCAGGCTCGGCACCAGCAGCGCCGTGAGGATGAACTCCCGCAGCGTGCGTCCCTTCGAGATGCGGGCGACGAAGATGCCGACGAACGGCGACCAGGAGATCCACCAGCTCCAGTAGAACAGCGTCCACTGCTCGTGCCAGCCGTCCGTCGACCCCGGCTCGGTGTGGAAGCTCGTCGCCGGCAGCTTCTGCAGGTAGTAACCCAGCCCCTCCAGGAACAGCTCCAGGATATACACCGTGGGTCCGGCCAGCAGCACGAAAGCGAAGATCGCCGCCGACAGCCCGATGTTGAACTGGCTCAGGAACCGGATCCCCCGATTCAGGCCGGAGACCACGCTGATGGTGGCCACCAGCGTGATCCCGCCGATCAGCGCGAGCTGGGAGCCGATGCCCTGAGGCAGCCCGAACAGACGCTCGAGCCCCGCGTTGACCTGGATGGCCCCGAGGCCGAGCGAGGTCGCCACGCCGAACAGCGTCCCCACGGTGCACAGCACGTCCACCGCGTGGCCGATGCCGCCGTAGATGCGATCGCCGATCAGCGGGTAGAGCAGCGAGCGGGGCGCCAGCGGCAGGTTATGGCGGAAGTGGAAATAGGCGAGCGGCAGGGCGAGGGTCGTGTAGATCGCCCAGGGGTGCAGGCCCCAGTGATAAAAGGTGAAGCGCATCGCCTCGCGCAGTGCCTCCGGCGTGCCCCCTTCCATGCCCGGCGGATCCAGATAATGAAGTACGGGCTCGGCGGCACCGAAGAACACGATGCCTATGCCCATCCCCGCGGCGAGCAGCATGCTGAACCAGGCGAGATAGCCGAATTCCGGCTTCGCCTCGTCGCCGCCGAGACGGACCCGGCCGTAGGGGCTGACCAGGAGCCAGAGCACGAAGCCGAGCAGCGTCGTGGCCGAGAGGATGTAGAACCAGCCGAGCTTCTCGACGATGGCGTTCTGCAGCGCGCCGAAAAGGTCGCGGGTGGTGTCCGTCCACACCGCCCCCAGGACGACGAACAGGATGACCACCGCCGCGGCCGGGAGGAACACCCAGGGTTCCATGCCCTGGACGAAGCGCTGCAGGAAGGTCTTCCTGCTCACCCGTTGCGCGGACGCCTACCGGCCTTGTCCGGCCGCAGCAAAAGGTTCAAAAGTTGCAAAAGTTCGGTCCGGCACCTATTTCCACCTATTTGCCTATTTGAGGGTGGTGTGGCAGGCGGCGCAGTTGGCCAGGAACTCGGCGTAGATCTCCGCTTTCTCGTTGCCGTCGCTCGCCATCATGCCGTTGCCGGCCAGCTGGTGGACACGCCGCGCCATCCTCTTGACGTCCTCCGGCTGATCGGCGCCGCCCTTCAGTTCGTGGGGCGTGAGCGGGGCCTCCAGCATCGCGTCGATGCCCCTGGACCAGGCCACCTCCGAGGGGCCGACGATGCCTTCCCACATGCGGTCGGCCGCCCACTGGTGGCGGGCCATGTGGGAGACCGTGTCCGTCTCGAAACCCGGCGGGTCGGAGATGTCGAAGCCCACCTCGATGCCGTTGTCCAAGTGGCAGCTGCCGCAGGCATTGCCCATGAGGCTCGTCGCCGTGGCCGCGGCGGTGAAGTCCTTCGCTTCGACGGCGGCTCGTGCCGCCGCGCGCATGGAGTCCACGTATTCCTCCCACTGGCCGGGCAGCGCCGCCGGCGTGGGGTGCGTGGCCAGGTATTCCGCCGGCTCGCGCACGGCGGCGAGGTCGCCGCGGATCAGTGCGGCCTGGATCTCGGTGATGCGCTCCCAGTGCTCGTGCATGTGCTCGGAGAGATTGCCGTCGCGCAGGTCTGCCGTTGCGATGCCGGCGGAGGCGCAGGCGAGGGAGGCGGCGAGGAGTCCGAAAAGTTTTCCCGATTTCATTTGAAGGAGTCTCCGTGGCTGGGCGTGATTCGAAAACCCCCGTTTTGCGGTAAGGTCCCGTGACGCCCTGGCGTCGATGCCGTCCATACCGCCGACGGCGGGATCGGTATACTCTGCGTCCGGATTCCAACGGGGGAGAAACTGTGAAGGAACTCGTCTACCACCAGCAATTCTTTCCGGCGCTGCGCCTGTACGGCGACCGGCACGTGATCGCCGACGGTGCCTACAGCGCGACGCTGGAGACGCATGCCGACCGGGTGTTCCGGCTCGGCCACGGACTGCGCAACCGCCTCGGCATCGGCAAGGGCGACCGCTACGCCGTCATGTCGATGAATTCCCATCAGTTCATAGAACTTTACCACGCCGCCTTCCTCGGTACCGGCGTGATCAACCCCCTGAACCTGCGTCTCGCCGGGAAAGAGCTCGACTACATCCTGCGCGACTCGGGCACCCGGGTGGCGTTCGTGGACGCCACCTTCGCGCCGCTGCTGGCCCAGGCCCGCAAGATCGGCGGCGCCGACTGTCCCGTGGAGCAGGTGGTGCTGGTGGGCGAGCCCGGCTCGACCGAGGCCCCCTACGACCTCACCTACGACGAACTGCTGGAGGCCTCCGAGCCGGAGCTGCCGCCCGAGCCCGAGGAGACGGACCCGGTCGTCCTGATGTACACCGGCGGCACCACCGGCCTGCCGAAAGGCGTCGTCTGCTCCCAGCGGGCGGAGATGCTGAACACCTACCACGTGGCCATGGTGATGGGGCGCCGTCCCGACGAGGTGAACCTCATGCAGACGCCCGTCTTCCACGCCGCCTCCATCGTCGGCTGCCTGGCCACGATCACCTCGGGCAGCAAGCTGGTCACGATGCCCATGTTCGAGCCGGGCGCCGTGCTGAAGCTCATCGAGGCCCACCAGGTCACCCAGACCACGATGGTGCCGACCATGGTCGGCATGATGCTGCAGCACCCGGAGTTCCGGCCCGATGCGTTGAAGAGCCTGCGCCAGCTCACCTACGGCGCCTCGCCGATGCCGGCAGCCATCCTGGACACACTCCTTAAAATACTGCCGGACCTGGAGATCCAGCAGGGCTACGGCATGACCGAGTGCTCCTCGGTCCTGTGCATGCTGACCACCGACGACCACCTGAAGGGCGGGCCGCGGCTGCGCTCCGTCGGCCGGGCCGTCCCGGGCGTGGATCTCTGCGTGCAGGACGCCGAGGGCAACGTGCTGCCGCCGAACGAGGTGGGCGAGGTCTGCGCCCGCGGCGGCAACTTCATGGAGGGTTACTGGAACAAGCCGGACGCGACGGAAGAGGCATTCCGCGACGGCTGGTACCACACCGGCGACGCCGGTTACCTGGACGAGGAGGGCTATCTCTTTCTTGTGGACCGGGTGAAGGACATGATCGTGACCGGCGGCGAGAACGTCTACTCGGCCGAGGTGGAGAACGCCATCTCCACCCATCCGGCCGTGGCCCAGGTGGCGGTCATCGGCATCCCCCACGACCTGTGGGGCGAGCAGGTGCACGCCATCGTCGTGCCCAGGGAAGGCGCCGAGGTCACCGAGGACGACATCATCGCCCACGCCCGGGACTCCATCGCCGGCTACAAGGCGCCGAAGTCGGTGGAGTTCCGTGCCGAGCCGCTGCCGCTGTCCGGCGCCATGAAGGTGCTGAAGCGCGAGCTGCGCGAGCCCTACTGGGAGGGGCGCGAGAAGCGGATTCAATAGCGGTCATCGCCGGCGGGGCGGGGGAACGGCGCTCGCCGGTCGGCGGCAACGTCTGTAGACTCTTTCGCCTCGGCGCGAGAGGAGGGCAGCGGCCCGCCGCGAGTCACCGACCCGGAGGCGCCATGTCCCTGATCCGCTACCGCTACCAGACGCTCGAGTTCGGCGAGCGGGACATCCACGTTCGCACGCTGCGGGACGTGCAGCAGTTCCACGACGAGGGCGGCGAGGCCGAGAAGCTGGGCATCTCCTCGGCGCTGTGGCCGTTGTTCGGCATCGTCTGGATCTCCAGCGAGGTGCTGGCCTCGCTGATGCAGGACTACGACGTCGACGGCAAGCGCATCCTCGAGGTGGGCTGCGGCATCGGGCTGGCCAGCCTGATGCTGGGCTACCGCCACGCCGACATCACTGCCACGGACTACCATCCGGCCGCCGCGCATTTCCTGAAGGAGAACGAGCGGCTGAACGGGCTCGATCCCATCCCGTTCCATCGCGCGAGCTGGTACGACGAGGAGACGGGTCTCGGCACCTTCGATCTCGTCATCGGCAGCGATCTGCTCTACGAGCGCCAGCACATCGATGCGCTGGCCGGCTTCATCGACCGCCACGCCCGTGAGCACTGCGAGGTGATCGTCGTGGACCCCGGCCGGGGCAACGCCACCCGCTTCACCCGGGCCATGCAGGAGCGGGGCTACACGCATCACCCGTCGCCGAAGGTCGCGCAGGAGTGCCCGAGCGGGCCGTTCGTGGGCTACGTCCTGCGCTACACCCGCTGATTGGTGTAGGAGGGCCTTCAGGCCCGATTCGTTTAATGAATCGGGGATAAATCCCCTCCTACATGCCCATCACGGCATCGGGCCTGAAGGCCCTCCTACTGCGCCTCGGGAGGGTCCGTGCGCGGCACCTCGACGATTACGCCGCAGGCAAGGCGGGCTCCCGCAGCGCCGGTGGGCTGGGTCTCGAAGTCGTCGGCGCCGGCGTGCACGATGACGGCACGGCCGAGCACGCTCTTCGGGCCGTCGTCCAGAGTCATCTCCGCGTCCACCACGTTCACCAGGGCGTAGCCTTCCTCGGTTGCCTCGATGTTGCCGAGGTCGCCCACCTGGTGCTGTGCGGGCGGGCTGTCCGGCGAGCCGTGCGGGTCGCCGTCGGGCGCGAAGTGGCCGCCGGCGGAGGTGCCGTCCGGCGCGGAGCAGTCGCCCTTTTCGTGGATATGCAGGCCGTGGAGTCCTTCCGGCAGGCCCATCAGCTCGCCGTCGATGACCACGGCGCCTGCCGCTCTGGAGAAGATCATCGTGCCGCGTGCCTCGTTGCCCTCGGTGGGCTCGAGCTCGGCACGGGCGACCAGCAGCGGTTTGCCCGTATCGCCGTCGGTCATGCCGGGCTCCGTGCTCAGCACGGCGCCCTGCTCGCCGGTCCCGGTATCCTCCGGCGTCGGTACGTCCGCCGGCTCGTCGTAGCCGCGGCGCTCGTCTTCCGGTGTCGGGACCTCGACGGGCTCGCGCCCGTCGTCGGGGTCCGGTACGTCCACGTCCACCGTCTCGTCGCCCGGGCCGCAGCCTGCGATCAGCAGCACTGCGGTCGCCAGCGCGGAAGCGATGAGGCGTGAATGTTCGCGTATCTTGCGTGTCCTGATCCGGTTGG
This sequence comes from Lentisalinibacter orientalis, assembly GCF_040706535.1. Classification (NCBI taxonomy): domain Bacteria; kingdom Pseudomonadati; phylum Pseudomonadota; class Gammaproteobacteria; order Woeseiales; family Woeseiaceae; genus Lentisalinibacter; species Lentisalinibacter orientalis. Next base: position 280,347 of record NZ_JAPDRJ010000001.1, on the reverse strand, counting down.
TCTGCATGGCTGACTCCGGCGATTCCTCCCCTGTCTCTCTGCTAAAAAGTATCCGGACAGCGGCTGTGAATGCTGATGGGGGGCGGGGATGGGCGCAGGGTCACAGCCGCCGTCCGGGTACCCTTCTGCCTTGTCAGGCGCGCGTCCGGGCCGCGCGGGTACACGGGAGGTCATGCAACAGTGATGCCAGGATGGCCGCGACCGCGTGGCGAGGCTCAGGGAGCGGCGGCGGGGGCCGGGCGTGCAACCCTTACACGGCGGATGGAAAATCCTGCATGTAGGGGGGCCATGTAGGAGGGGCTTTAGCCCCGATTCATTTTTGACCGATCGCAATCGGGGCTAAAGCCCCTCCTACCAGTCGCGTTCGATTTTGCCCAGCGCCGTGCCGAACAGCGAGGTGAGGTAGAGCGCGTCCGGCGTTTCCAGGGCGCCGGTGACCGCCTGCAGCCGGGTGCCGTCGCCCTGGAGGTTTGCCACCACGTTGCCATCGGCGTCGATGGCGAAGACGTGGGCGAAGGGCTCGGCGGCCGGGCGCATGGCCTCGGGCAGCCGCTGCACGACCTTGCGGATGAATGGCTTGTCGGAGAGCGAGTCCAGCTGGGCGCTGCGCGGCGACACCAGGCCCACCCAGAAGCGGCCGTCCAGCCCCGGATTGATGTTGTCCGGGAAGCCGGGGAGGTTGTCGATGAGGATCTCCGTCTCGCCGGCGCTTGGCCCTGCCAGCCAGTGCTTCAGCACCCGATAGGTGCCGGTCTCGACCACCAGCAGGAAGCGGCCGGCGGGGTCCACCGCCACGCCGTTGGCGAAGTCGAGCCCCGCCATCACGGTGCCGGTCTCGCCGGTGGCGGGGTCGTATACCAGCACGCGGCCGTGGCTGCCGTGCTCCAGGATGTCCAGCAGGCTCGCGCCGTAGGTGCTGCCGTAGTCCGCCGCGCCGAATTTGGTGCTGGCATCCGAGAAGTAGATGCGCCCGTCCGGTGCGGCGTCCACGTCGTCGGCGTAGCGGATGGGCGAGCCGTTCACCTCGTCGGTGAGCAGCGTGACGGCACCGCCGGCATCCACGCTCTGCAGGCCCAGGTAGGCGTTGGCCACCAGCAGGTTGCCGTCGCCGTCGAACTCCAGGCCGAGCGGGCGCCCGCCGGTTTCGGCGAAGACGGATATCGAGCCGTCTTCGGCGGCGATGCGCAGTATCCTGCCGTCCTCGGTGCCGGTGTAGAGATTACCGACCCGGTCGATCACCGCGTCCTCGGGCCCGTGGTACGGGGCGATCTCCAGCCGCTCGAGATCGGCCAGCGCGTCGTTGGCTGCGAAGTCGCCGGTGTAGCCGGCGTCTTCGGGCGCCTCCCAGGCGACGGGGTCCACCGGCACGGGCCAGGTGAGCAGGTAGAGCGCGGCGGCCGCCAGCAGCACGAGCAGTATTCGGAGCATGGGATCCCCCTTCCCGTAGAGCCGCGGCCAGTATAACGCCGTTGATGTAGGAGGGCCTTCAGGCCCGATTCGTGTGTAATGAGTCGGGCCTGAAGGCCCTCCTACAGTTCTTTGAAATCCGGGAAGCGGGCATAGCCCGGGCACGTGGCCGTCGCCTTCGACAGCGCCTGCCGTGCCCGTTTCTTCTCGCCCCGGGCGAGCCATACCTGCGCCAGTCGGCGGTAGGCGGTGGCGTCGTTCAGGTCGTCCGTCATGGCCTCCAGGCTGGCGTCGATCTCGTCCATGACGGTATCCGGCACGGCGTCGGGGTCCAGCCGGCCGAGCATCGTGTAGTAGTACGCCCGCGCCGCCTGGTCGGCCGCCGGGGCGGTGCCCCGCAGATGGTCGCGTTCCAGAATCTCGGCGGCGCGCAGGTAGGCTTCCCGCGCCTTCCCGGTCTCGCCCGAGTGCCGGTAGGAATCGGCGAGTGCGCCCCACATCTGGTGGATCTCGGGCTCGCCGGTGGCAATGGCGTCGATGGCCCGCTGCCTGAGTTGCGCGGATTGCCGGTAGTCGCCGAGCACGTAGTAGACCAGGCCCAGAAACTCGTCGCCCACGTAGGATTGGGGTGCGAGCTCGCGGGCGCGGAGATAGGCGTCGCGACCGCGCTCGAAGTCGCCGCGGCAGACGTACCAGGTGCCCAGGTTGCTCAGCACGTATTCGTTCTCGTCCCGCGCGATCGCCTCTTCGCTGGCCGCGATGGCGCCGTCCAGGTCACCGGCGAACCAGCGCATGGTGGCCAGCGAGAACAGCGGCTTCCACACGGCCGGATCGCTGTCGGCGGCCGCGCGCGCGGCGGTCATCGCGCTCTCCAGCATCGCCTCGTCTCCGTGCTGACGGTAGGCCTCCAGCCGGCTCGCGGCCAGGCCGGCCAGCGCGTCCGTGTAGCCCGGCCGATCGGTGAGGATCTCCTCGTACAGCGCCATCGCCCGGTCGTTGCGCCCGGTGCGGCTGAGGAAGTGGGCATGGGCCGTCCGCACGGCCGGGTCGTCCGGCGCGAGCTGCAGCGCCTGCCCGCAGGTGCGCGCGGCGTCCTCCAGCGCCCGTTCCTCGTTGCCCATCCAGTGTTCGGTCAGCAGCGCCTCGCACAGTCCGGCGTGGGCACGGGCGTAGTTCGCGTCCTGGCGCAGCGCGGCCTCGAAGTGGCTGCGGGCGCGCTTTACGTTGAGTTCGTTGGCGGGGCGATCCAGGAAGTACCGGCCCTGGAGGTAATCGTCCTGCACCGGTGCCAGCGGGAAATGCGCACTAGCCGGGTCTCCCTCGTCTGCCCCTCCGACCGCCCGGCGCACGGCCACGGCCACACGCTCGGCGACTGCCGGCAGCGAGGCTTCCACTTCCGCCGCCGGCAGGCTCTCCGCCCAAAGCTGATGGCGCACGCCGTCGTCGGCCACGATCCCGAAGCGCAGTCCGGCCAGGCGACCGACGCGGACGATCTCGCCGTCGATGGCGGCATCGGTGCGCAGGCGTTCGGCGGCCTCTGCCGGGTCGAGGGCGCGCACGAGCACGGTGGCACTGCCCTCGGCGACGGCGAAGTATTCGCTCAGAAGGTCACGCAGCAGGTTCGCCAGCCGGGCATCCGTATCGCCCCCGATGGGCATCACCACGAGGCTCGCGGCGCCCAGCGTCAGCGGGGGCGGCCCCGACGCGGACGGCGCATCGCCGGGCGTGGAGTCGCGCTGCATCAGCAGCCAGCCGACGCCGGCCAGCGCCGCCATGGAGAGGATCACCGAGAGCGCGAGCCAGGCCGGCCGCGGAGCGGCCCGGGCATCGGAGCCCGCCGACGGTTCCGGCAGCGCTTCCTCGTCGGCGCTCCGGTACAGCGTCCATGCCTCCACCTCCAGCGCGCGGGCGATACGCTCCAGGGTCTGGAGCTCGACGGGGAGTTCGCGGAACGCGCGGCTGACCATGTCCTTTGGCGCGGAATCGAGCCCCTCCAGGTCCGCGATCCGCTCCGCCAGCGCCGCCTGTGTGCGCAGCCCGGCATCGGTCAGCGCCCGGGTCAGCCTGGCCCGGGAGGCGCGTATGCCCCGCCTGCGCTGGATTTCCTGTCCGGATGAAGTCACCGCTCTCGTTCTTCGTTATGGCGCGGTTTCGGCCTTATCCGCCCTCAATCGCCTCTATTTGACCCAAAAAGCCGTTAGCTGTCGATGCGGCGGCGAGGGTGCCGGGGCCACGATCCATGCTGGTTCCGTGGAGGGAGTGTGATGCAGCGAGCCCTGACGACGCTTTGCCTGCTGCTGGCGCTGGGGGCCGGCGGCTGCCGGGATGCCGCCATCAGCGGTACCTGGCAGGACCGCCAGGCGGAGACCATCTATCACTTCCGCGACGACGGCCGCGTCACCGTCTCGGTGCTCGATGCCAGCGTGCCCGCCGAATACACCGTGGACGGCGACCGGGTGCTGGTCACCAGTCCCCAGGGAACCGTCGTGCTGAAAAAGCGAGAAGACCGGCTGTACGGCCCTATGGGCCAGGAACTCGTACGGCAGGCGGACTAGACCGAGGAGAGGAGGAGACGATATGTCGAAACAGGTAGCACAAGGCCAGACCCTGGGGGCGTCCTGGGAGATACGCGTGCGCACCGGCACGGTGGACAGCACGGATACCCGCTCCGAAACGGAGGTCAGCGGGTCGTTCGGCGGCGGCGGTGGCATGACCGTGGGCGGAACCGGCGGCAACATGCCGGTCTCGGGCCAGGTGCAGTCGAAGACCACACGGTATCAGAACATCTATCTCACGGACGAGGAGGGGAAGGAGCATGCCATCGAGCTCGTCGACTTCCTCGTGCCGTGCAAGCAGGGCCACAAGCTGAGTCTGTACCTGCTGTTCACCGGCGGTTCCGACTGGGGCTCCTACTTCCGCGCCTACAACCACAATACCGGGCAGCACTACGAATACACGAAAGCCGCCAGGGACGAACTATTCCCCAAGCGGTTGTTCCTGATCGCCAGTGGCGCTCTGGGGCTGCTGTTTTTCCTGCTCGCTTACGGCGAGGACGGCACCGGCTTCGGCGAGGCGCTGTTCACGGCGGCGATAGCCGGCGGCCTCACCGCCGGCGTGTTCTGGGTCATCTGCAAGATCATTGCATATGCCCGTTCGTTACCCGTACGAAAGAACCCGACCTTCACGCGCCATCTCGCGGAAATGAGCCGGTAGGGCCATGTAGGAGGGCCTTCAGGCCCGATTGCTTGTTGAATCGGGCCTGAAGGCCCTCCTACAGTTGCCTCTAGCGGATGGGGCGGCGGCCGCGGAGATCGGCCAGATAGATGCCGGCCCAGCCGGCCTCTTCCGTGCCCATGCTCGCGGTCACGGCGAGCCAGCCGTTGCGGAAGGCCTCGCGTTCCAGCGCGAGACCCGAGATCGGCAGGGTTTCACCGGAGTCCGGATCCACGGCCTGCGGATCCAGCAGCGTGCCTGCCCATCCTGTCTCGAGCAGTGTGACGGTGCTCGCGCGCGATGCGCCGAGCGCCTCCGCGAGGTAGATGCCGTCCACCGGTTTCGACCCTGCGCGGCGGCCCTGGAACGCGACGCGGAACGTCGCGCCGGCCCGCTCGGACACGGATACGAACGCGGCGGAACGGAAGCGCGGCGGTTTGCCGCAGCCCTCGCTCTCGCCGGCACCCGGCGGGGCGCCCGAGTAATTCCAGTAGATGAAGTCCTCGTAGTCCTCGCCGGCACCGGCCCGGGCCATCAGCCGCAGCCGCCGGGTGCGGGTGTCGTAGACGAAGATGCCCTGGTTCACGGATACGGCCTTCTCCTGGTAGCAGCGCGGGTACAGCGGATCGTCGGTGTCGTCGCAAATGCTGTGCACGTCGCCGTTGATCTCGCCGTCCGGGCCGTCCGCGAAGTCGCCGGCATGGTTGCAGTAGTCGCGCCGGATGCGGTTGCCTTCCTCGGGGCAGTACAGCCGCAGCATCCGGGTCTCGTCGCCCCAGGCGCCCCAGAAGGCGACGAAACGGCCGTCGAAGGACAGGCCTTCGCCGATGCGGGTGAATCGGCCCGCGCCGCGTACAGGCACCCGGTCGTCGAGTCCCACCAGCGTGCGCAGCGGCGCCGCCGGCCGGCCCAGCTCGGACTGGTAGATGCCGCCGCAGCTGGGGTCGTCCTCGTTGTCGTAGCCCACGAAGACCACGCGCCCCCGGGCCGCGCTCGGCGGCGCGGTGGAGTCGAAGGTGATGTCGCCGCGGCAGTAGCGGTGATTCGGGATGACCGTATCGGAGTTCGCGATCAGCTCGATCGGCTCGAGCCCGCCGGCATAGTCGTCCGCCACCTTGCGGTAGAACACGCCGGTCTTGTCTTCGCCGTCCGACGGATCGGTGTAGTTGCCCTTGAAGGCGATGTAGCCCTCGTCCGTGACGGCGGGCGAGCCCGGGAACACCTCGAATCGGGTGGTGGCGGCCAGATCCGGCACGGCGAACAGATACGTGAGATCCACGTAGTCGGATGGGCCGACCTCACCGAGCAGGCTGGCGCCGGTGCGCAGCTCGCTCGCAGGATTGCCGGCTGCCGGGTTGAAGTACACGCCGGTGGTGCCGGCGCGGGACTCGTCCTCTTCCTCGCCGTACGTCCACACGGGCGGATGGTTGCCGCGGGTGGCCACGGCGTCGCGGTGCAGCGCGATGCGGGGGATCGACGGGAACTCGTTGAAGGTGGCCAGGAGCCAGTCCGGGCCGCCTCCGCCCTCGTCGCCGTGCCCGCCGCCCGCGCCGCCATGGGTGTCACCCGCGCCGCCGTGGCTGCCGCCGTCGTCGCCGTGGCTGCCGCCGCCGCCCGCCGGATATTCGGTATTGTTCGGGTCCGGCACCGCGGTGTCGCGGTCGGCGATCAGGCGAATTGCCGAGCCTGCCGTGCCCATGTCGCGGACGTAGATGCCGCTGATCGGCCCGCGCTGCCTTCCGGTGCTGCGGGCGCGGAACACCACCAGGGCGTTGCTGTTCACCGAAGGCGGGTTGTAGCTGTTGTAGGTACGGTTCGGATGGCCGGGGATGGCGTCGCCGTTGTTGACCACGACCTGCCAGGACGGGTCGGAGCGGTCGCCCGCCAGGCCGGTGCCCGCGAGGGCGGTCAGCACGGTGACGGCTCCGGCCAGCATCATTATGTAAAGCTTGTGTGTTCTCATTGTGGGGTACCCCTTGCCGGCATCATTGCCGCGTAGACCGGCCGGGGAGGGTCTGTGACCGCTCCCCGGCCGTCGGTGAGGTCAGCTGCAGGGCTCCTCCCTGGCCCGGCTGACCCTCACCTGGAGCCCCGTCCCTGGAGCCGCCTTCCCTGGCCGTGCCGTCCCTGGCAGTTTCGTTCCCGGGAGAGGCCGATCAGCGGTTGCGGCCTCCGCCGCTGCCGCCACCGCCACCTCCACTGCCGCCACCGCCGCCGCCGGCCTTCACGGCCGTTACGACGGTGGTCTCCGTTACCACGTCGTTCGATGCGTTGACGTCTTCCTCTGCCATGACTTCGGCCGTCCATTCGATGGTCGTGGCGTAATCCATGCTGAAGAAGAACGTCCAGCTGGTGGAGTAACCGGCCGCCAGAGTGAACGGTTCGGTGTACTCGGTTCCGGCGAACACTTCGGTCTCGGTGACGATCCCGCCTTCTATCAGGTACAGCGGTCCTACCACCGCGCCTTCGCTGTCGATGCCGGTGAGCTTCACGAAGCCGGTCGCATCAGCGGGTCCCGCGTTGGCGACGGTCAGCGTGCCTTCCCGGCCTTCGGTGTCGGCCACCATCCGCTTCGGCACCTGCAGCCCGGAGTCGGCGCTGATCGAGACGTCGTAGTAGACGTCCGCGGTGACCTCGCAGGGTACCGGTGTGGCGTAGTCGCCCGGCACCGGCCATACGTGCATGTAGTCGATCACCGCCCGGCTGTCGTCGGCAGCCGTAGCGAACGCGCCGACGTTCTCGCCGGGATAGCTCCCTGCGAGCTCGGGAACCACGTCGAGGATCGGTGCTTTCGCAATCTCGAAGTAGTGGTTCTGGGTATCGAACTCGTGCAGGTATTCGAAAATGCCGACATCCGTCCCGTAGGTATCCGAGTAGATGTAAGCCGGTGCCGGGAGGGCGCCGAATGTGGCGTTGCGGTCGTAGGTGTAACCGAGGACACCGCTTCCGTCATCGTAGCTCGAAAAATCCAGGAAGCACTTCTGGACGTGCTGGATGGCTCCCATCACCTCCTCTTTCACGCTAATGCATATCCTGTCGAGCACTGCACTTTCCGGAGTCTCGGTGAGGCCGAGGATCTCGTTCAGATAAACGACAAGATCTACTCCGACGAAACCGGACTTGTCCGACGCCGCGCCGAGGCTGGTCGCTGCCGCGTCGATCCAGGACCGTCCGAGGTCGATGTTATCGCCGAGCGCGCCGTTCATCATGAGCGCCTGGTACATGGCCAGGTGCTGCAGCGGGGAGTCGATGGTGGAGGTCTTCACGTAGCTGTCCTCCACGACCGGTGTCTCCGGGTTGTCACCGATGATCACACTGGACGCGACCGGCCGTCCGGCAGGGTCCAGGCTGATACAGCCAGCGGTCGCGAGGGTCAGGCTTGCTTCCTCGAGCTGAGACTCGAACACGGAGTCCGGCGATCGCGACTCGTTGATGCGGCCGAAATCGACTTCCTGTGTGTAGATGGAATAGGGCCCTTCCGCGGAGCAGGTAGCAGGATCAACCGGAATCAACAGGCACTCGCCATCCAGCGGGTGGCCGGGATTCTCGATCATCCCACAGCCATCGAATGTCTCCGCTGCCAGCGGCTGCTGGCAATCGTCGGCCGTCAGGATGGGAACGCCCCACGCATCCCGGTACAGGATGAACAGGTCGCCGTAGTCCGGCGGCTCGTTGCCGCTGTCGTGACCTCCGCCGTTGCCGCCGCCGACGCCCGGTGGCCGTTCGGCCATGGCGCCACTGCTGAATGCGAACAACCCGACGAGGATTGCTGCCAGCACGTAACACATTCCTTGTTTCTTCATGACAGGCTCCTCCTGCCCCCAATGCATGCCGCGGGCGGTTGCTGCGGGGCGCTGCAGCTGACGTCCCCCGAAGGGGGCGGAGCACCGCGGCCGGAGGTGAAGCGAGGAAGTGGTCGTGTCGCGCCGTCTTTTTCGGTTCTCGCGCATGGCACCTTCTCCTTGCCTCCTGGGTTCCATGCTAGGGCCCGCGTTTAAAGGGCTGCGTCACCGTCGGTAAACGGCACGTAATTCCGTTGTGAACTTTTGTAAGCGCCGTCAACCGGGCGCGGCGACGGAATGGGAATCGCTCAGCGCTTGCCGGACGGCGGCGAGGAGACCGGTCTCGCCGTAGGGCTTCGCCAGGATGGAGTAGCCGCCGTCGACGGCGCGGGAGGCCTGGTCGCTGTAGCCCGTGGTGAGCAGGATGCCGGTGCCCGGGTAATGACGGCCGACCCAGTCGGCGAGTTCGAGGCCGCTCGTACCGCCGGGCATGACGATGTCGGTGAACAGCAGAGCGACTTCCGTGTGCTTCATCAGCAGTTCCCGGGCCGCGACGACGCCGGATGCTTCCAGTACCCGGTAGCCGGCAGCGGACAGCGTGCGCGCCGCGTAGCGTCGCAGCCTGGCCTCGTCTTCCACCACCAGGATCGTCTCGGCGGCCGGCGCCTGCGGCGCCGCCGCCCGTACGGCGTCGTCATCCAGTTGCGTTTCCGCCGCTGCCGGGAAGTACAGGGTGACGGTCGTGCCGCCGCCAGGCTCGCTCTCCATGCGCAGGTCGCCGCCGGACTGGCGGACGAAGCCGTAGACCATGCTGAGGCCGAGTCCGCTGCCCTTGCCCGGGCCCTTGGTCGTGAAGAACGGCTCGATCGCTCTGGCCAGCACTTCGGCACTCATGCCTTCGCCGGTATCGGTGATACTCAGCGTCACGCAGGGACCGGCGGCCATGTCGAGGCTGCTGCCGGCGCGGATCTCCTCCCGCCGTGCCGCGATCCGGAGTCCGCCGCCGCCCGGCATCGCGTCACTGGCGTTGATGGTCAGGTTCAGCAGCGCGCTCTGCAGCTGCTGGGTATCCGCCTGCACGGGCAGCGGCCCGGTGTCGGTGTCGAGCGCAATCTCCACGCCGTCTGCGGCCACGCGCTCGAGGAAGCGGCGGTTGTCGCGCAGGAAGACGCCGAGGTCGATGGTCTCCGGCTTCAGGGTCTGTTTGCGGGAGAACGCCAGCAGCTGCTGGATGAGGCCGCTGCCGTCCTCGGCCGCCGAAATCGCGTCGTCGATCAGCTCGGCCGCTTCGCCATCGCCGGACCGCACGCGGCGCTGCAGCAGCCGCAGGTTGCCGAGTATGACGGTGAGCAGATTGTTGAAATCATGCGCGATGCCGCCGGTGAGCCTGCCCAGCACCTCCATCTTCCGGGCGTGCGCGAGCTCGAGTTCCCGCTCCCGGCGCTCGGTCGTGTCCACGAAGCTGACCACCGCGCCGATGATCTCGCCGTCGCGGCGCATGGGCTGCGTACGGTACTCCGCCGGGAAGCCGGTGCCGTCGGCGCGCCACAGCATCTCGTCGTCGAGCCGCAGCGATTCGCCGTGGGAGATGGCGCGGGCCGCAGGGCATTCCTCCCTGGGGTGGGGGCTGCCGTCGGGGTGAGTGTGGTGGATCAGCTCGTGGATGTCGCGGCCCAGGAGTTCGGCCTCGCCGCCGTAACCCAGCTGGTGCACGGCGGCCCGGTTGGCGAAGGTGCAGCGGCCATCCAGATCCATGCCGAAGATGCCCTCGCCGGTGGAGGCGAGGATCAGGCGCAGCCGCTCCTCCCGCTCGTGCAACGCGCGCACCATCGGACTGCCGAGGCGCAGGAACAGGAGGGTGGCGGCCCCGATCAGCGCCAGCGCGACGGTGAGGACGAGGGCGCCGGCGCGGAAGAACGGGGCGCGGATCTCGGCCAGATCGATCTTGGCGACCACGCCCAGGCCCAGGGCCTCCACCGCATCGTAGGCAGCCAGCACGCGGGTGCCGTGATAGTCGTTGCCGATCATCGTGCCCCTCTCTCCAGACAACGCCCGATGCATGGGCTCGGAGAAGGGCGAGCCCCAGCGTACCGGGGCCGGCGGGCGGCCCACGGCGTGGTGATGGCGCATCAGGAACACGATGTCGTCGCCTGCGCGCCGCCCGAGAGTCACCTCGGCGGAGCCGCGTATGGTGTGCTCGTGAGTGAAGGCCTGCCGGATCTGGGCCAGGGTGGCCTCCGCGGCGGAGCCCGGGTAATCGTGCCTGTAGCGCTGGTCGAACTCGCTCATCTGCTCGATCAGCCGCGCCAGCGTGTGGGCGCTGTCCACGAGCTGCTGACGCTGGCGCTCGAAAGCGGTGTCGTAGAGCACGCCTATGGAGACTGCCGTGGCCACCGCAACGACGACGGTCATCGTGAGTATCAGCAGGGCTATACGCCTGTATTCCGCCACTGCGGGGTCCTGCGGTGTGTCTCCGCCCTCCGGCCGGTTCGGCAGTCGAATTTGCGGTCAGTCTGAACCCGGTGCCGGTCCCGCGCCATCCGCAGGGTCCGCATAAATCGCGATAGAAATCCCATGCCGATGGGCCATACTGGATTCCCATCCCACGGAGCCGGGAGACGGTCCTATGGTCAGGACGAGCAGTATCCTCGTCGTGGACGACGACCCCCGTCTGTGCCGGTTGTTGTCCCGCTATCTGACCGCCGAAGGCTACACGGTGCATACCGCCGGCTCCGCCCGGGACATGCGCGAGATGATGGCGCTGGAGGAGCCGCGGCTGGTCATCCTGGATCTGATGCTGCCGGACGAGGACGGGCTGAGCCTGGCGCGGGAGCTCCGCGCGCGTTCGGATATCGGCATCCTGATGCTGACCGGCAAGCGGGATCCGGTGGACAGGATCGTGGGACTGGAGCTCGGCGCCGACGACTACATGACCAAGCCCTTCGACGAGCGCGAGCTGCTGGCCCGGGTGCGCAGCATCCTGCGGCGCGTCACGCCGTCGCCGTCCGAACATCACGACTCCGGCAACGGCTCCGTGCTGACGTTCGACGGCTGGACGCTGGATCTCGCGGCATGGGAGCTGACCGATCCGGCAGGAAGGCCTGTCGAGCTGACCAGCCACGAGTTCGAACTCCTGGCGGCACTGGCATCTCATGCCGGACGCGTGCTCAGCCGCGATGCGATCCTGGAGATCGTGGCGGGACGGGACTGGACGCCCTACGACAGGAGCGTCGACGTGCTGGTGGGCAAGCTGCGGCGCAAGCTGGGCGACGACCCCCGCGCACCGCGCATGATAAAGACCGTTCGTGGCGCGGGGTACAAGCTGACGCCCCACGTCGACACGATGTAGGAGGGCCTTCAGGCCCGACTCGGTTAGGGGGTCGGGGCTAAAGTCCTCATGAGGAATCGGGGCTAAAGCCCCTCCTACATGCTTCGGTAACGCATCAGTGTTCCTTGCGTTGACATGGTCGACCCTTCCAATTCTACGTATTCACGGATGCCCGGTTGAGGCGTTCAATGGAGCCTGCGAGGGAGCACGGAAGAGTGACATGGAGGGTTGAATCATGCGTACCAGGAATCTTCTGGTTGGACTCGCCACCACGGCGCTGCTCGCCGGATCCGCCATTGCGGCGGCCGACATGCAGGGCGCCGGCAGCGGCGGGCAGGGTTCGGGCGCGGAACGCGGCGCTGTAGCGCGCGATGCGCAGATGGACCGGGATCGGACCATGGACCGCGATCGCCTGATGGAACGTGACCAGTTGCAGGACCGCGACTACGCGATGGCCGGCGACAAGGATCAGGATCGCGACCGCGACAAGGACCAGACCCAGGATCGTGACCGTGACATGGATCAGGCCAAGGATCAGGACAAGGATCAGGACAAGGATCGTGACCGCGACATGGATCAGGACATGGATCAGGATCAGGACCGCGATCGCGATCGGGACCGGATTCACGTCGATGACGAGGGTCAGCCCATCTACGGCGATTCGCTCATGACCGAGCAGGAACGCGAAGGCTATCGCGCCCGGCTCAACAATGCGGAGTCGGAGCAGGAACGCGAACGCATCCGCGCCGAGCATCGCGAGCAGATGATGGAACGGGCCCGCGAACAGGGCGTGACGCTGCCCGAGACCGAATAAGCAACGGAGTGCCGTTATGAATGCCAAGCACGCTGAGTGCCCGGGCCGGACGGCGGTGGTGTCGACGATGCTGGTGCTGGCGACGCTCGCTGTGGCGGGCGCCGCCGGCACGGCGCTGGCGGAGGAAGGTCGCACGACCCTCACCGTCGGCGCCGAGTACACCACCGGCGACTACGGGGGCGGCAGCGATATCGACGACATCTACGTGCCGGTCACGCTGTCCTGGACGGGCGAGCAGTTCTCGCTGCGCGCGACGGTGCCATACGCCTACGTGAGTGCGCCCGAAGGCTCCATCATCGGACGCCGCGGCGACGTGATCGTGGGCAGCGGCGACGACGTATCCGACAGCGGCATCGGCGATGTCCTGCTGTCGGGGACCTGGCTGGGACTCGCAGAGAGCGACAACGCCGTGCTCGACGTCACGGCCAAGGTGAAGCTGGGTACGGCCGATGAGGACAAGGGGCTGGGTACCGGCGAGACCGACTATTCGCTGCAGCTGGACGGCTACGTGTTCCAGCGGGACGTCATGTGGATGGGTACGGTCGGCTACAAGTGGCGGGGCGATCCCGCGGGACTGGACCTGGACGACACCTGGTTCGTCGCCGGCGGCGTTGCCCTGTGGGCGGGCCGTGACAATCGCATCGGTACGCTGGTGAGCTACCGGCCGGAGCTGATCGACGGCGGGGATGCCGCCACCGAGGTCTCCGTGTTCTTCGACACCGAGGTCTCGCCCCGGCTCGGCGCCCAGGTCTACGCCCTGGCCGGCCTGTCCGACGGCAGCCCCGACTGGGGCGTCGGCGGTTCGGTGAGCTGGTCGTTCTGAAGACGATGTAGGAGGGCCTTCAGGCCCGATTCGGTTGGGAAATCGGGGCTAAAGCCTTCATGAGGAATCGGGGCTAAAGCCCCTCCTACATGTCATCGTACGTGGTCTCCACGGTGGTGTCGTATGCGCGCCGGGGTCCACAGTGAAGCCATGCGCAACGTCTTCGTCCTCGGGCTCGACGAGTTCAACAAGCGCGAGCTGCAATCCATCCGCGCGGCGGACGCCTGCCGGTTCGTCGGCCTGCTCGGCTACGATGAGATCGTGCGGCCGGCGAGCGGCGAGTTTCACTTCGAGGCGCTGCGGCGCCAGGCCGAGGAGCAGCTGGACGGCCACGGCGGTTCCGTCGACGGCATCATCGCCTTCTGGGACTTCCCCGCCAGTGCCATGGCCGGGGTGCTGCGCAACGCCCGCGGTCTGCCGGGGCCGAGCAACGAGGCGATCGCGCGCTGCGAGCACAAGTACTGGTCACGCATCGAGCAGCGGGCGGTGGTGCCGGAGCTGGTGCCCGCGTTCCAGGCCGTGGACCCGTTCGCCGACGACCCGGCCGCGCTGATCGAGCTGGACTACCCGTTCTGGATCAAGCCGGTGAAGGCTCATTCGTCGCGGCTGGGATTCCTGATCAACGGACCCGAAGACCTGCGTGCCCACCTGCCGGAGATCCGCGAGAAGATCGGTTTCTTCGGCCGGCCGTTCGACGAGTACCTGGAGCACGTGGAGGTGCCGGACGAGATCCGGCCGGTGACCGGGCATTGGTGCATCGCCGAGGCGATCATCTCGGCCGGCCGCCAGTGCACGCTGGAGGGCTACGTCTACCAGGGGGCCGTGCGGGTCTACGGCGTCGTCGACTCCATCCGCACCGGCCGCCACCGTTCCTGCTTCTCCCGTTATCAGTATCCGTCCGGCCTGCCGCGCCGCGTCCAGGCGCGCATGATCCACGCCGCGGAGAAAGTGATGCAGCGGTTCCGCTACGACTGCGGCGCCTTCAACATGGAGTTCTACTGGCACCCGGAGACGGACCGGATCAGCCTGCTGGAAGTGAATGCCCGCATCTCCAAGTCTCACTGTCCGCTGTTCCGGCTCGTGGACGGCACCTCCCACCAGTCCGTGGCGGTGGCCCTGTCTTTGGGTGAGGACCCCCGCTTCCCGCAGCGGCAGGGCGAGTATCGGATAGCCGCCAAGTTCATGGTCAGGACGTTCTGCGACGACGGCATCGTGCGCGCCATGCCGACGGCGGCGGAGCTGGACCGCGTGCGCGCCCGTTATCCCGAGGCGCGGTTCCGGCCGCTGGCCGAACCGGGCGAGCGTCTGAGAGACTCTCATCATTACGACAGCTACAGCTACGAACTCGGCGACCTCTTCCTGGGCGCCGGGAACCAGCGCGAGCTGCTGGGCAAGTACCGTGACTGCATGGCCATGATGAGCTTCGAGGTGCAACCCACAGGACAGGACGCTGCATGAGATTCGTCGACGAACTGCCCCATCGGGTACGCGAGCTGGAGAACGTGGAGGTGCCGATGCCGGACGGCGTCCGTCTGGCGCTGCGCATCTGGATGCCGGAGGATGCGGCGGAGCGCCCCGTGCCGGCGATCCTCGAGTACATCCCCTATCGCAAGCGCTACGGCACGGCGGCGCGGGATGCGCTGGCCCATCCCTACATGGCCGGCCACGGCTACGCGTGCATCCGCGCCGATCTGCGCGGCAGCGGCGAATCGGAAGGCGTGCTGGAGGACGAGTACCTGCAGCAGGAGCTGGACGACGGCTGCGAGCTCATCCGCTGGATCGCCGAACAGCCGTGGTGCGACGGCAACGTGGGCATGATGGGCATCTCCTGGGGCGGCTTCAACGGCCTGCAGATCGCCGCCATGCAGCCGCCGGCGCTGAAGGCCATCGTTACGCTGAGTTCCACCGACGACCGCTACGCGGACGACGTCCATCACATGGGCGGCTGTCTGCTGGGCGATAACCTGTCCTGGGCGTCGACCATGTTCGCCTACAACACGATGCCGCCGGACCCGGAGCTGGTGGGCGAGCGCTGGCGCGACATGTGGTTCCAGCGGCTGGAAGGCAGCGGCCTGTGGCTGGCGAGGTGGCTGCGGCACCAGCGCCGCGACGCCTACTGGCGCCACGGCTCGGTGTGCGAGAACTTCGGGGCCATCCGCTGTCCGGTCTATGCCGTCAGCGGCTGGAGCGACGGCTATTCCAACGCCGTATTCCGGCTGCTCGGGAATCTGGACGTGCCGCGCAAGGGTCTCATAGGTCCCTGGAGCCACAAGTATCCCCATATCGGCATGCCCGGGCCCGCCATCGACTTCCTGGGCGAGATGCTGCGTTGGTGGGACCAGTGGCTGAAGGGGGTGGACACCGGCATCATGGACGAGCCCATGCTGCAGGCCTGGATGCAGGACAGCGTGCCGCCGACGACGAGCTATCTGGAGCGCCCCGGGCGCTGGGTGGGCGAGCCCGCCTGGCCGTCGCCGAACGTGGCCGAGCGCCGCTATCGTTTCACCCGCCATCACCTGCGGCCGCCGGAGACGGAGGTGGAGCCCTACGCGATCGGACTGCAGTCGCCGCTGACGGTGGGGCTGTACGCCGGCAAGTGGTGTTCCTATGCGGCCGGGCCGGATCTCGCCCACGACCAGCGCCACGAGGACGGCGGCGCTCTCGTATTCCAGACCGACCCGCTGGAACAGGACGTGGAGATCCTCGGCCAGCCGGTCGCCGAACTGGAGGTCTCCGCCGACCGCCCCGTGGCCATGCTGGCCGTGCGCCTCTCCGATGTGCTGCCTGACGGCAAGGTCACCCGGGTCACCTACGGCCTGCTGAACCTGACTCACCGCAACGGCAGCGAGGAGCCGGAGCCGCTGGAACCCGGCCGGCACTACCGGGTGCGGGTGAAGCTGAACGAGGCGGCCCACCGTTTCCCCGCCGGCCATCGGCTGCGGGTCTCCGTTTCCACCTCCTACTGGCCGCTCGCCTGGCCGGCACCGGAAGCGGCGCGCATCGAGCTGCACGTGGCCGGCAGCAGCCTGTCGCTGCCGGTGCGTCCGCCGCGGCCCGAAGACGACGAGCTGCACGGCTTCGGCGAGCCGGTGGGTACGCCGCCGCTGGAACGCCGGGTGATCGACGGCGGCCATCACAACTGGATCGTCCACACCGATCTGGCCCGGGACGTCTCCACCCTGGAGGTCATCAACGACTCGGGCCGCTACGTGATGCGGGACATCGGTCTGGAGGTCGGCGCGAAGGCACTGGAGTGGTACAGCTCCCGCGCGGACGACGTCGCCACGGCCCGCGGCGAAACCTACTGGGAACGCACCCTGGCCCGCGGCGACTGGCGCATCCGCACGGAGACCCGCACCGTGCTCACTTCCACACCGACCCACTTCCACATCACCGCCACCCTGGACGCCTGGGAAGGCGACAAGCGGGTGTTCAGCCGCAATTGGGACGAAGCCATAGAACGCGACCTGGTCTGACTGCCTGTAGGAGGGCCTTCAGGCCCGACCCGGCTTTCTGCTGGCGTAGGCCCGTCATCGACTGGGGTGGGCTGCTGGGGACGCTCATGTGGGAGGGCCTTTAGGCCCGATCGATCGCGGCTGAAGCCGCTCCTAACATTGTCTATCGGCTCCAGTCGGCCCGGACGACCCCAGCAGTCCACCCCAGCCACTGACGGGCCCGCAGCCGTGAGGTCTGGCGCGTGTCAGTGGGCGTCTCTGACTGGCAGCTCCGTCACGCTACCGCGAGCACGGCCGTCATGCGGGGGTATCCATCGCCGCGACCTTTTGTCGGGAGCAAGATGGATACCCCTGCAGGGCGGCCAGGAAAGAACGGCGTCAGAGTCTGGAAAGAGCTTCGTCGGCGGCCGCGATGCCGGCGGCGTGGCGCTTCATGTCCGCCCAGGGGTCCTCGATCTGGCCGAGCCGGCGGAACAGGTTGCCGATGTGATAGCGCTGCGCCGTGAGGTCGCCGGCGCCCAGTTCGTCCCAGGCCAGCGGCGTCGCCACCGGCGCACCGGGCTTCGCGCGCAGGCTGTAGGGCATCACGGCCGTCTGGCCGTACGCGTTGCGCATGACGTCCAGGTACAGGCGGCCCTTGCGCTTGTCCTTGCGCTGCTCCGCCGTGAGGGTGTCCGGGTGGCGTTCGGCGAGCAGGTCGGCGGCGCGGCGCGCGAAGTCCCGGACCGCATCGAAGTCTGCGCTGCGGTCCAGCGGGACCACCACATGCAGGCCCCGGGAGCCGGTGGTCATGACGTAGGGCGTGAGCCCCAGCTCGCGCAGGAAGTCGGCGGTGATTCGGGCCGCGTCGCGCACGGGCCCGAAGTCGTCGTCGGGCGGGTCCAGGTCGATCACCATCCGGTCCGGGTGGTGCAGCCGGTCGCGCCGGCTGAGCCAGGCGTGGATGGTCAGCGTGCCCTGGTTGGCCAGGTAGACGAGCCCGGCGGCGTTGCGAACGACGATGTGTTCCACCTCGCCGCCGCCCACCCGGTCTGCCGTGACGCCCTCGACATAGTCGGGGAAGTACTCCGCGCGGGCCTGCTGGTAGAAGCCGTCTTCGCCCAGGCCGTCCGGGAAGCGCTGCAGGGTGAGGAATCGGTCCGCCGCCCAGGGCAGGGCGTATTCCGCCACGTTTCTGTAGTACTCGATCACGTCGCCCTTGGTGATGCCGGCGTCCGGATAGAGCACCTTGTCCTCGCTGGAGGTCTCCACCACGAGGCGCCCGAAGCTCAGTCGGCGGCTTTCTTCAGACATGGCTCGTCTCAGACATCCTGGTCAGACACTTTGGGGGCGCTCCCGCCGCACCTTCTTCGCCGGCTTGTCCTCGCGCAGGCCGATGTAGCGCGGGTGGCGCAGCTTGCCGTCGTCGGTCCACTCGGTGAAGCCGAATTCGCCGACCAGTTCGGGCTTCACCCAGTGCGGGTTCTTCTCCCGCACCTCGTCGTCGAAAGCCGGTTCGTCCCGTTCGATGTCCTGCATCCGGCCGTGCAGATCCTCGAGCGTCTCGTCGTCGAAGCCCGTGCCTACCTTGCCGGCATAGCGCAGCTCGTCGTCTTCGTAGTAGCCGACCAGCAGCGCGCCGAAGCCCTTGCGCGAGCCCTTCGGGTCCGTGTAGCCGCCGATGACGAGTTCCTGGCGGTTGACGCACTTGAATTTCAGCCAGTCGCGGGAGCGGGAGTGAACGTAGCGGCCGTCTGCCTTCTTCGCGATGACGCCCTCCCAGCCTTTCTTGCAGGCCTCCTCGTAGTACGCCTCGCCCTCGGTGTTGCGATGGCGGGTGTAGCGCAGCCGGCCGCCGAAATCGAAGGCATCGCGCAGCAGACCCTTGCGGCTGCGCAGCGGTAGTTCGTCCAGCAGGTAGCGGTCGAGGTAGATCAGGTCGAAGAGATACAGCCAGACGCCGATGCCGGTGGCGCGCGCCTCGTCCGGGTCGCTGATGCCGATGCGCTGCTGCAGCCGGCTGAAGCTCGTCACCTTGCCGTCGAAGGCCACGATCTCGCCGTCGGCGATGAAGCGTTCCGGCCCGGCTTCCTCCAGTGCTTCGACCAGTTCCGGGTAGGTGTCGTTCAGCTTCTTTTTATTACGCGACAGGATGCGCAGCCCGCGCCCGTCGCGGAACACCAGGCAGCGTTCGCCGTCCAGCTTGCGCTCGTAGATCCAGTCTTCCGAGGAGAAATGGTCGTCGGTGAGGGTGGCGAGCATGGGTGCCGTCCAGTCCGGCATGCCCTCGCGCTGCAGTTTCTCCCGGGAGGCCTCCGGGAGCGACGCGAACGGCTCCTTCACGAGTCTTCCTCGCCGCCCTTCGCGATCTGATGCAGGGTACGGCCGGTCTTCACGGAACGGTTCTCGGTATTGGTCGGGTTGCGGCGGGCGTCGGCCTCGTCGTCGTCCATCTTGATCAGCAGCCACTGGGACTTCTCGCCCGCCTCGATACGCTTCAGCGCATAGCCGCCTTTCAGTTTCTCGCCGTCGAGCCATACCTCGATCAGGCCGCCGCGCAGCGAGCCCGGCATGTCCAGCGAGTCCTCGCCCTTGTCGGCGCGCAGGTTGCGATAGGTGCCGGCGTCCCAGACCATCACCGTGCCGCCGCCGTACTCGTCCTCCGGGATGACGCCCTCGAAGTCCGCGTAGTCCAGCGGGTGATCCTCGGTGCGGATCGCCAGGCGCTTCTCGCGCGGATCGGTCGAAGGCCCTTTGGGTACGGCCCACGACTTCAGTGTGCCGTCGAATTCCAGGCGGAAGTCGTAATGCAGGCTGGATGCGTCGTGTTTCTGGATCACGAAGCGCCGGCTGCCGTCGTCGTCACCATTTCCGCTGCCGCCGGTCGCCGGCTCCGGCGTCCTGGAGAAATCCCGCTTCTTCCGATACGGGCCGAGGCTGTTCTTGTCCGAAGGCATGGATTCAGACTGACGCAGGGAAAACGGCGGCGCAAGTCGCACAAGTCGCAACCGCCCTTGTAACCGGGACGGACTCGCGCCAGCATCGGGCACTCCGACCGCCGAGGAGATCCCATGGTTCGTAACTGGTTCTACGGCCTGTCCCTGACGGTGCTTACGGTCATCGGCCTCATGGCACTGCGCTGGCCCGGTGCGCTATGGGCGCTCGTGCCCGTGCTGCCCCTCGTAGCGCTGGGGCTGCGCGACGCGCTGCAGACGCGGCACACCATCCTCAGAAACTTCCCGCTCATAGGCCACTTCCGCTATCTGCTGGAGGGCGTGCGGCCGGAGGTCCAGCAATATTTCATCGAGTCGAATATCGATGCCTACCCCGTGGAGCGCGAATTCCGCAGCGTCATCTACCAGCGGGCCAAGGGCGATCTGGAGACGCAGCCTTTCGGTACCCAGCGCGACGTCTATCGGGTCGGCTACGAGTGGGCCGAGCACTCCATCGCCGCGTTGGAGCCGCCGGCGGAGGTGCCCCGCGTGACGGTGGGCGGCCCGGATTGCACCCGCCCGTACGCGGCTTCGCTGCTGAACGTCTCGGCCATGAGCTACGGCTCGCTCTCCGGCCGCGCCATCCTGGCGCTCAACCGGGCGGCGAAGGCGGAGGGTTTTCTGCACAACACGGGCGAGGGCGGTCTGTCTCCCTATCATCTCGAGCCCGGCGGCGATCTGGTCTGGCAGATCGGCACGGCCTACTTCGGCTGCCGCACGGGGGACGGACGCTTCGACGACGAACTCTTCCGCAGCCAGGCCGCGCGGGAGAGCGTGCGCATGATCGAGTTGAAGCTCTCCCAGGGCGCCAAGCCGGGCCACGGCGGCATCCTGCCCGGCGTCAAGGTGACCGAGGAGATCGCTGCCATCCGCCGCGTGAAGGTCGGCGAGACCGTGTTCTCGCCGCCGAGCCACCGGGAGTTCTCGACGCCGGCCGGCCTGATGGAGTTCATCGCCCGGCTGCGCCGGCTGGCCGATGGCAAACCGGTCGGCGTCAAGCTCTGCATCGGCCGGCGCAGCGACTTCTTCGCCCTGTGCAAGGCGATCCTGGAGACCGGCATCAAGCCCGACTTCATCACGGTGGACGGCGGCGAGGGCGGCACCGCCGCCGCGCCGCTGGAGTTCTCGAATTCGGTCGGCATGCCCGGGCGGGATGCCTGGATACTCGCACACACTGCGCTCGTGGGCGCCGGCCTGCGCGACGACATCCGGCTGTTCGTCAGCGGCAAGATCCTTACGGGCTTCCATATGATCCGCGCCCTGGCACTGGGCGCGGACGCCTGCAACTCGGCGCGCGGCATGATGTTCGCGCTCGGCTGCATCCAGTCCCTGCGCTGTAACACGAACCTGTGTCCGACAGGCATCACCACCCAGAAGCCGTCCCTGGTCTACGGACTGCACGTGGAGGAGAAGAGCCGCCGGGTCGCTCGCTGGCACCGGGAGACGCTGAAGGGGATGCTGGAGTTGCTCGGCGCCATGGGCTTCACGGACCCCCGTGACCTGCGCCCGGAGCACATCTTCCGCCGGGTCGACGACCTGCGGGTGCGGAACATGAAGGAACTCTACGACTTCCTGGAGCCGGGGCAGCTGCTCGAGGACCGGGACCTGCCCCGCGGCATGCGCGACGAATGGGACGCCGCGCGGCCGGATCGCTGGAGTCTGCAGCCGGAGGCCGGCCAGCACGGCGGCGGAAAGATCCGCGAGGAGTGAGCCCTCAGGCGTCGCGGTATTTCGGCAACGCCTCGGTGATGAGATCGCTCACGCCGAAGATCTTCGCCATCAGCGCCACCCGCATCCACATGCCGTTTCTCTCCTGGCGCCAGTACATCGCGCGCGGGTCCCGGTCGACCTCGGGCTGGATCTCGGGGCCCCTCGGCAGCGGATGCATGACGGCGGTGTCCTTCTTCATCAGGCCGAGCTCCCGTTCCCCTACCGTGAAGGGGGCGAGGTTTACGCCGGAGGACTCGTCCGCCACGTCGTGCTCGAACTGCATGCGGGTGACATAGAGGGCGTCCAGCTCGGGCAGTATCTCGTGCAGGCGCCGGGTCTCGTGAAACTCGACGCCGTGTTCGGTGAGGAAATCCTTGATATCCGGTTCCATCTCGTAGGCCGGCGGCGCGATGAAGATCAGCTTCACGCCCTCGTAGTAACGCATCAGCCGGCTCAGCGAACGCACCGTGCGGCCGCGTTTCAGGTCGCCCATCATGCCGATGGTCTTGCCGTCGATGCCGCCCCGCTGCTCGAAGCTGCGCTCCAGGGTATAGATGTCGAGCAGGGCCTGGGTGGGGTGCTGGTCCTTGCCGCTGCCCGCATTGATGATGGGCACCGGGCGCGGAATGCTGTTCATCAGGGCGGCAGCGCGGGCGGCGTAACCGGCCTCGGGCGTGCGCATGATGATCAGGTCCACGTAGGAGCTGAAGGTGCGGATGCTGTCCTCGAAGGTCTCGCCCTTCACCTCGGAGGAGACCTCCGGGTTGCGGATCTCGCTGGTGCGGATGCCGAGCACGTGGCAGGCGTTGTTCATCGACAGGAAGGTACGGGTGCTCGGCTGGGTGAAGTAGAGCATGGCCCGCCGGGTGGGCAGCAGGTGCTGCAGGAAGCGGGCGCCCTCGGCCGGCTTGGCGACGGTGCGCACCGCGGTGGTCAGTTCGCAGAGTTCGTCCAGCAGCGGACGGTCGAAGATATCGGTATCGACGATATGGAACATGGTCTACTCCGGCGGCCGCGGCGATTATCGGCAAAGCCGCCGGGGCTGTCGATGTCGGTAATCCACCATGGCGTCCTCCCCGGGGGGGGCGGGCAGCCGGGTTTCGGACGATATCCGGCGTCGGACTGGACTATGCCGCCATCGGCCTTCTATAGTCCCGACGAGTCGCTGCAGGATCCGGTGCGCGTCGCAGCGTCCCGATCCGGCGAGCAGCCCGAGAACCCGACAGTCCTTGAGAGCCACCCTATGCAGCCCTGCCGGCAGAGCCTGGTCCGCCCATTCCTGCTGACCGTCCTCCTGGTCCCGTTCCTGGGTGGGTGCGCGTCGCAACCCGAATACCCCGGCGCCACCCCGGATCCGCTGGAGCCGGTCAACCGGGTGACCTACCAGTTCAACGACACCTTCGATCGGGTGTTGCTGAAGCCGGTGGCGAAGGGCTACAGGAAGGTGACGCCGTCCCTGGTACGCCGGGGCGTCGGCAACTTCTTCGGCAATCTCGGTTATCCCTTCGTCATCTTCAACAACCTGCTGCAGGGCAAGCCGGGGGCCGCCCTGTCGGACACCGGCCGGTTGCTGGTGAACAGCACGGTCGGGCTCGGCGGGCTGATCGACGTGGGTTCGGACATCGGGCTGGAGGAGCACAACGAGGACTTCGGCCAGACCCTGGCCGTGTGGGGCGTGCCGGCCGGACCCTATGTGGTCCTGCCGTTCCTGGGGCCGGCGACGCTGCGCGACGCGATCTCGCGGCCGGCGGACATCGGCTTCAACGGCCTGTACTACATCGACGAGTCCGCCATCCGGGACAAGCTGTTCGTGCTGGAGATCGTCGATATGCGCGCCCGGCTGCTCTCCGTCGATTCCCAGATCGAGGCGTCGAACGACCCCTATCTCTTCGTCCGCAGCTCCTACCTGCAGCGCCGGGAGTACCTCATCTACGACGGCAATCCGCCGATGGACGACTTCTTCGAGGACGAATTCCTGGACGAGGAATAATGTAGGAGGGCCGGTAGGAGGGCCTTCAGGCCCGATTCCTTTAAAAAATCGGGCCTGAAGGCCCTCCTACACGCCCGTTCAGGCCGCCTGCGGTTTGTCTTCCGCGCCTTCCGGTTCCAGCGCTGCCTCCAGCGCCTGGTCCACGTTCTCCAGCCAGATGAACTCCAGCTGTTCGCGGGCGGATTCCGGCACGTCCTCCAGGTCCTTGCGGTTGCGTGCAGGCAGCAGCACGGTGTTGATGCCCGCGCGCAGCGCCGCGAGCACTTTCTCCTTGATCCCGCCCACCGGCAGCACCAGTCCGCGCAGGCTGATCTCGCCGGTCATGGCCACGTCCTTGCGCACGTTGCGGCCGCTCAGCAGTGAGGCGAGGGCGACGAACATCGCCACGCCGGCGCTGGGCCCGTCCTTCGGGATGGCGCCTGCCGGCACGTGGATGTGGATGTCGTTCTCCTCGAACTCCTTCACGGCGGCGTCGAGCCGGTTCGCGCGGCTCTTGTTCAGGCTGAGCGCCGCCTGGGCGCTCTCCTTCATGACGTCGCCGAGCTGGCCGGTGAGGATCAGCTTACCCTGACCGGGAATGCGGCTCGCCTCGATGAACAGGATGTCGCCGCCCACCGGGGTCCAGGCGAGACCCGTGGCCACGCCGGGCACGCTGGTGCGCAGGGCCACCTCGCTCTCGAACTTCGGCGCGCCCAGGATCGACTGCAGGTCGTCCGCGGTCACGTGCACCGAGTCCGCCGTGCCTTCGGTGATCTGCATCGCGGCATGGCGCAGCACCGCGCCGATCTGGCGCTCCAGGTTGCGCACGCCCGCCTCGCGGGTGTAGCCGTCGATCAGCTTCTCGATGGCATCGTCGTCGATGGCGGCCTGTTCGGCTTTCAGGCCGTTCGCCTCGAGCTGGCGGCCCACCAGGTAGCGCCGGGCGATCTCCAGCTTCTCCTCCTGGGTGTAGCCGGGCAGCTCGATCACCTCCATGCGGTCGCGCAGCGGTCCCGGGATGTTGTCCAGCACATTGGCCGTGCCGACGAACAGCACCTTGCTGAGGTCGAAGGGCACGTCCAGGTAATGGTCCTTGAACGTGGAGTTCTGCTCCGGGTCCAGCACCTCCAGCAGCGCCGACGACGGGTCGCCGTGGAAGCCCACGCCGAGCTTGTCCATCTCGTCCAGCATGAACACCGGGTTGCGGGTGCCCGCCTTGACGATGCTCTGGACGACGGAGCCGGGCATGGAACCGATGTAGGTGCGACGATGGCCGCGGATCTCGGCCTCGTCGTGCACGCCGCCGAGGCTCGCGCGCACGAACTCCAGGCCCAGCGCGCGGGCGATGCTCTGGCCCAGCGAGGTCTTGCCGACGCCCGGCGGGCCCACGAAGCACAGGATGGGGCTGCGCCCGGTCGGGTTCAGCTTGCGCACCGCCAGGTACTCGAGGATGCGGCGCTTCACCTTGTCCAGGCCGTAGTGATCCTCGTCCAGAATATCGCGGGCCCGGGCGATGTCGATGTTCTCCTCGTCCTCCTTCGACCAGGGCACGGATGTCAGCCAGTCGAGGTAGGTGCGGATCATGGAGTGCTCCGCCGCGGCTTCCGGCATCGCCTTCAGGCGCTTCAGCTCCTTGCGGGCCTGCTTCTCGGCCTCCGGCGGCATGCCGGCCTCGTCGATGGCCCGCTCGATCTCCTCCGCCTCGGGCGCGCCCTCGTCCTCGCCGAGCTCCTTCTGGATGGTCTTCAGCTGCTCGCGCAGCAGGTATTCACGCTGGCGCTCGTCGATCTTGTCCTGGGTCTGCTCGTCGATCTCCTTCGAGAGCTTCAGCACCTTCAGTCGGTGGGTCAGGAACTCCGCCAGCCGCTCGAGGCGCTCGCGCACCTCGACGGTCTCCAGGATGAACTGTTTCTCCGCCGGCTTGATGTCGATGAGGCCCGCGACCAGGTCGGCCAGCAGTCCCGGCGACTCGATGCTCGCGAGCGCCGTCGGCAGCTCCGGCGGCACCTGGGGCAGCAGCTGGATCAGCTCGCCGGCCTTCTGCTTGACGTGATTCGCCAGGGCCTCGGCCTCGGGGCTGGTGCCCTTCGGCTCAGGGATGGTGTCGTAGCGTGCCGCCATGAACGGCAGACCGGGGACGAAGTCGAGCGCCCGGAAGCGCTCCTCGCCCTGGCAGATGAGGTGGTGCATGCCGTTGGGCGCGGTGATATAGCGCACCACGCTGACGACGGTGCCCACCTGGTAGAGGTCTTCCGGACCCGGCTCGTCCACGGCGGGATCGCGCTGCAGCACCAGGCCGAGCTTGCGATCGTTCTTCACGGCCTCCTGCGCGGCGGCGATGGAGATTTCGCGGCCGAGCGCCACCTGGGTCACGGCGCCGGGGAACACGATGAGGTTGCGCACGGGCAGGACCAGCAGCACGTCCTCGGGGACGCGGGATTCCGTGGTTTCCTCCTCGGCGCGGGGTTCGGTCTGTTGGTTGCGTTCGTTCACTGCGTTACAGGGATGATGGTTGCCTCCGGAACGCAGAGATGGTGCCGCGGCCGCGCCCTTTCAATCCCCGACGCTCGTCGCCGGCTGCGGCGCCGGCGGAGTTTTCCCGACCGGACGGTGACTCAGCCGCGGGGCTTCCAGCCGTGGTTGGGATGGCGTTTGACCAGGCGCGGGTCGCGGAACAGCAGGATCAGCAGCCCACCGGCGACGAAACCGCCCACGTGGGCCCAGAAGGCGACGCCGCCGCCCTGGGAGCCGATGGTGCTGAAGCCGCTGATCAGCTGCAGCAGGAACCAGTAGCCGAGCATGAACACGGCGGGCACGGCGATGGTGGTGATGTAGAAGCCGAACACGATCAGCATGTGCACCCGTACCTTCGGATACAGCAGGATGTAGGCGCCCATGACGCCGCCGATGGCGCCGGAAGCGCCCACCATGGGGATGGTGGAGTCAGGGTCGAACACGGTCTGCAGGGCCGCCGCCGCGAGGCCGCACAGCAGGTAGAAGATCACGAAGCGCCCGTGGCCCATGGAGTCCTCGACGTTGTTGCCGAAGATGTAGAGGAACCACATGTTGCCGATCAGGTGGAACCAGCCGCCGTGCAGGAACATGGACGTGATGGTGGTGTACCACGTGGAGCTGTCGCCCAGCACGCAGGTGATGCCCGGCCCCAGCGGCACCCGGGTGCCGGGCGCCGCCGTCTGCAGTACCTCGCCGGGGATCAGTGCCAGGTTGCACATGGAGCGCGACAGCGCCGGCTCCGTGCCGAGGCCCTGCACCAGCACCCAGGCGAGCACGTTCAGCCCGATGAGCCCCCAGGTCGCATAGGGCGTCAGGAAGTGCGGATTCTCGTCGCGTAGCGGAAACATCAATGGCTCTCGGTCGGCCTCGGGCTATCATGCAGGAGGGCCTCGTAGGAGGGGCTTTAGCCCCGATTCATTAAACAATCGGGGCTAAAGCCCCTCCTACAGGCACCTTGTAGGAGCGCCTTCAGGCGCGAAACGCGGTCGGGCCTGAAGGCCCTCCTACACGGTACAGGCAAACAGGATGGTGACGATGCCACAGCTTTTCAAAGTGATCACTGCAATATTCCTCATTGCGGGTGCGCCCGTGCAGGCCGCCACCGTTGCCGTCATAGGCACCGGCGACGTCGGCGGCGCGCTGGGTCCGCGGCTCGCCGCGCTCGGCCATACGGTGGTCTACGGCTCGCGGACGCCGGAGGCGGAACGGGTGCGCGAACTCGTCGAGAGCACGCCGGGCGAGGCCTCCGCGGCGTCCCCGGCCGGCGCCGCGGCGGCGGCGGAGATCGTGATCCTGGCCGTGCCCGCCGCAGTGGCGGTCGAGGTGACGGAGAGCCTGGGCGATCTGGCCGGCAAGCTCGTCATCGATCCCACCAACCCGTTCCGCTTCACCGACGAGCGGCTGGCGGTGCGGACCATCGACGACTCCATCACGGAGCGCATCCAGGCGGCCGCGCCGCGCGCGCGGGTGGTAAAGGCGTTCAACACGCTCTCCTGGCAGACCATGGCGGATCCGTCCATCGCGGGCGGGCCGGTGACCATCCCGCTGGCGGGTGACGATGCCGGGGCCAAGGCGCGGGTCGCCGAGCTCGTCCGCGAGCTCGGTCTCGAGGCGCTTGATGTGGGGCCGGCGCGCTACGCGCGTGAGATCGAGGGTATGCTGATACTCTGGATGAACGCGCGGCTGAACGGCCGGGGATTCGACTACCACCTGCGCCCGACACCCGGACGCCTGTGATCAACCATGTGATCAACGGAGAGCGGACATGAAACGCAGCGGCGCCTGGCTGGCGGCGAGAGCCCTGGAGAATATCGGTGTGCGTTACACCTTCGGCGTGCCCGGTGTGCACAACACCGAGATCTACGACGAGCTGAACCGCAGCGAGCAGATCACGCCGGTGCTGGTCACCCACGAGCAGGGCGGCAGCTTCATGGCCGAGGCCTGGAGCCGGGTCTCGGACTCCATCGGCTGCCTCGTGATCGTGCCCGCCGCCGGCATGACCCACGCCATGAGCGGCATCGGCGAGGCGTATCTGGACGGCGTGCCGCTGCTGGTGATCTCGGGCGGCATCCGGCGCGACTCCGGCCGGCATTACCAGCTGCACGAGCTGGATCAGCAGCAGGTCTTGGACGGCATCACCAAGGCAGCCTTCCTGGTGGACCGGCATGAGGACGTTGTACCGAAGATCTACGAGGCGGCAGAGATCGCCACCTCCGGCCTGCCCGGGCCGGTGTTCGTGGAGATCGCGAGCAACGTGCAGATGTTCACGGCCGACGTCGACGAGCCGCAGCCCTACCAGCCCTCGTACGAGCCGCCCCGGCCCGATGCCGCCCTGGTGGAGCGGGCGGCGGAGATGCTGCTGGCGGCGGAGCGGCCCGGTCTCTACCTCGGCTGGGGCGCGCGGGAGGCCACGGAATACAGCGTGGAGATCGCGGACCTGCTGGGCGCGCCCGTCGCGACGACGATGCAGGGCATCAGCGTGTTCCCCCACGACCACGCCCTGCACACCGGCATGGGTTTCGGCCCCTCCGCGGTGCCGGCGGCCCGCAACGCCTTCGCGAAGGTGGATTGCCTTCTGGCCGTGGGCGTGCGCTTCGCCGAGCTCGCCACCGGCAGCTACGGCATGGAGATACCGGAGCAGCTGATCCACGCCGATATCGACCCGCGGGTATTCGACAAGAACTATCCCGCCACCGTCGCCGTCGAGGCGGACGGCGCGAAGTTCATGCAGGCGCTGCGTGACGAGCTGAAGAAGCGGCGCGAGACGCCCGTGGCGCACAACGAACTGCGCCAGGGCATCCGCGAAGACAAAGAGGCCTTCTTCGCCAGCTGGCGGGCGAAGACCAGCGACGAGAAGGTGAGCCCCGGTATCTTCTTCCGCTCGCTGCGCGAGCAGCTCGACCGGGACTGCTACGTGGTGGTGGACGACGGCAACCACACCTTCCTCACCGCCGAGCAGTTCCCGGTGTACGAGTCGAGGCATCTCATCTCGCCCACCGACTTCAACTGCATGGGCTACTGCGTGCCCGGCACCATCGGCGTGAAGCTGGCGCATCCGGACAAGCAGGTCTGCGCCATCGTCGGCGACGGCGCCTTCATGATGACGGCGCTGGAGATACTGACCGCAGCCAGCAACGGCATCGGCGCCATCTTCTTCGTCTTCCACGACGGCGAGCTGGCGCAGATCTCCCAGTTCCAGTCGCTGCCGCTGAAGGAGAAGACCTGCACGGTCATCGGCGACCTGAAAGTGGAGGGCGTCGCGACGGCCACCGGGGCGGCCTATCTGACGATGGCGAACGACGGCGACGTGGACCGGGTGATCGGCGAGGCGCTGGCCATCGCCGCCGACGGGCGGCCCGTGATCGTGGATGTGAACATCGACTATTCGCGCAAGAGTGTCTTCACGGAGGGCGTGGTGAAGGTGAACCTGGGACGCTTCCCGTTCCGCCAGAAGGTGCGCTACATCGGCCGGGCGCTGAAGCGCCACACGATCGGCTAAGGATCGGCTGCCAGGAACCGGCTGCCAGGAACCGGCGGCCAGGGTCCGACGGCCAGGGTCCGGTCAGGCCGCGCGGCCGGCGAACCTGCCGCCGAGCAGGCAGCCGCCCAGGAAGGTCCCCTCCAGGCCGCGCTTGCCGTTCATGCCGCCGCCGCCGAAGCCGGCCGCCTCGCCGGCGGCGAACAGGCCGGGGATCGGTTGCCCCGAGGCGTCCAGCACGCGGGAATCGAGGTCCGTCTGCAGGCCGCCCATGCTCTTGCGCGAGATGATGAATTCCCGGATCACGACGAACGGGCCGGCTTTCGGATCCGCGATCTTCTGCGCGTTGCAGGTGCGCAGCCGGTCGCCGGTCCAGCGGCGGGCGAAGGCGATGCGGCGCAGCTGGTCGTCGTTGTGGAAACGGGGCCCGAGGTCGATCAGGCGGTCGTAACGGGTCACCGCGTCTGCGACCGCATCGAGTTCCACCGAGCCATCCCCGACCAGCTCGTTCATCTGCGCCACCAGCCCTTCGAGCGTGTCGGCGACGAGGAAGTCCGGGGAGTTCGCGACCAGCTCGTCGAACAGCCAGCGATTGCCCCGCAGCAGGTCGCGGGCCACGGCGAGCCGCTTCTTGTCGCGGAACGACGGATTGAACTCGGCACCGGAGATGGCCAGCTCCTTCAGCGCGATTTTCCGGTTCAGGAGCTGCCAGGAGTAGGCCCGCTCCTGTCTGCAGATCTGTGCGACCAGGTCGTGGGTGTCGTAGCCGGTCACCAGCGGCTGCGGGCCGATGCGCTCGCCCCGCCAGTTCAGCCACAGGGCGGATTTCGGCGGCACCAGCGACAGGCCGTGATGCGGCTTGCGGGGCTTCCAGTGCGGGATGCCGGCCGCATAGTTCCACTGCCAGTCCAGGTGGGTGATGGCCGCGCCGTGGGTGGCGGCCGCATCGTGCAGCATGCCGTCGGCGTACTTGTGGGAGCCGTTCAGGAGGACCTCGGGCGGGTCGCTCCAGTCCGCGTGCCAGTTCTGGCGCACCCGTTCCAGGTCGCCGTTGATGCCGCCGGCCGCGATGACGACGGACTCCGCCGTGGCCTCGAACGCCTCTCCGCCGTCCTCCGTGCGGCCGCGGCAGCCGGTGACGCGCCCTTCGTGGGTCGTCAGCGTACCCACCCGATGGCCGAACCGGCACTCCAGGCGCTCCTTGCGCGGGTGGTCGAGCAGCCTTCCGGCCAGCACCACGGCGAGTTCGTACCCGGTCCCCCAGACGATGTGCCAGCGGGGCACCGAGTTGCCCGGCACGTACAGGCCCCGCTCCACCCACAGCGGCATCGGCATGAAATCGACGCCCAGGCCGGTGAGCCATTCGTAGACGTCCGGCACCGAGCGTTCCACGTAGGCCTCGGCCCAGGCGCGGGGCCAGTGATCGTCGGCGCCGAGTTCGCCGAACGCCAGCCAGTCGTCCAGGCCGAGGGCCTGGCTGTCGCGGATGCGGTGCTTGCGCTGCAGGGGCGAGTCGGCGAACCAGATGCCGCCGAAGCTCTCCTTCGCCAGGCCGCCGAAGTTCTCCTCGGCATCACGGTCCAGGATCAGCACCCGCCGCCCTCGCTCCAGGGCCTCCCACGCGGCGGCGATGCCCGCGATGCCGCCGCCGATCACGATGACGTCTGCCTGGTAGCGGTGCATGTGCTCCCCTCCTGCCGGCGTTGCCGCCGGCTCTGGATTTCTGCCGGATGGCCCCCAATTATGGCGCCGCGTGGCCGGCCCGTCTTGCGGGCTGCCCGGATTCCCCCGCCGCGCAGGGATGCGATGTAATGAACGATTTGCCCCCGCCGGCATCGAATTTCTGGCCGCAGACGCCGGAGGCCTTGACTGATTTGGTGATATAGTTGACTATAACACCGAGTCCGGCGGCTCTTGCAATGATCGCCGGCAGATTAAGTGGCAATTCGCGAACCGACAGTTACCAATGAAACGAAAGATACTCCGCTTTGCCGTAATCGTCGCCATCCTCGCCACGGCGGTGGGCGGCACGCTGTTCATGTCCCGGATGAAGCCGCCGCCGCAGACCCGGGAGGTCGCGGAGATCGATCCGCTGGTGGAAGTGATGCCGCTGGAGGAGACCGCGGTGGACTTCCGGGTCACCACCCAGGGCACCGTCCGGCCGCGCACGGAGACGGTGCTGAGCGCCGAGGTCTCCGGGCCCATCGTCTGGATCTCGCCGAAGTTCGTCGCCGGCGGTGTCTTCGAGAAGGGCGAGGAACTGCTGCGCATCGACCCCACCAACTACCGGGCGGCCGTGGAGCAGGCGGAAGCGCTGCTGACACAGCGCGAGATCGAGTACGACGGGTCGAAGAAGCTGCGGCTGAGCGGTTACCGCGCCGAAGCGGACCTCGCCTCCGCGGCGGCGGCGCTGGCCACCGCCCGGGCCGAGCTGACCCGGGCGAAGCGGAATCTGGAGCGCACCCGCATCACGCTGCCCTACGACGGCATGGTGCGGGCCAAGGAGGCCGACCTCGGCCAGTACGTGACGCCCGGAACGCGGCTGGCCGTCACCTTCGCCACGGATTACGCGGAGATCCGCCTGCCGTTGACCGACCAGGACCTCGCGTTCGTGGACCTGCCCGAGCCTGGAGAGTTGACCGAGGGCGGCGCGGTCGAGGGTCCGCCCGTGCGGCTGACCGCCGTGCGCGAGGGCCGCGCGGAGAGCTGGCAGGCGCGCATCGTGCGCACCGAGGGCGTGGTGGACGAGACCAACCGGGTTACCTACGCCGTGGCCCGGATCCAGGATCCGTACGGCCTGGAGGCCGGCAACGACGAGCGCATGCCCCTGCCCATGGGCACGTTCGTGGCGGCGGAGATCGACGGCGTCACCATGGACGACATCATCCGCGTGCCACGGCGGGCGCTGCGGGCGAACAACCAGCTGTTGTTCGTCGACGAGGACAGCCGCCTGCGTATTCGCTCCGTCGACATCATCCGCGCCGACGCCGAGTACGCCTACCTGCACAGTGACTCGGTGAAGGGCCAGCGCATCACCCTGACGGCGCTCGAGTCGCCCATCAACGGGATGCGCGTGCGGACCGAGGCCGGCGACCGCGCCGAGAGAGAGCGTCTCGCCGCCGGCGCGGAACAGCAGGGCGGCGCGCAATGAGCAGACCGAAGCAGACCACTGATCATAAGGGCATCATCGCCTGGTTCGCCAGCAACCACGTTGCGGC
This sequence comes from Lentisalinibacter orientalis, assembly GCF_040706535.1. Lineage (NCBI taxonomy): Bacteria > Pseudomonadati > Pseudomonadota > Gammaproteobacteria > Woeseiales > Woeseiaceae > Lentisalinibacter > Lentisalinibacter orientalis. The sequence continues at coordinate 247,664 of NZ_JAPDRJ010000001.1, read as the reverse complement.
GAACCTGCTGATGTTCCTGATCATCGCCTTCGGCATCGTCTCCGCATTCACCATCCGCAAGCAGACCACGCCGGACTTCGAGGTGGATACCGTGATCGTCCGCGTCCCCTACCTCGGCGCCGCTCCCCAGGAGGTCGAGGAAGGGGTGGTGATCAAGATCGAGGAGGCCATCCAGGACATCGACGGCATCATCGAGATCCGCTCGACGGCTACCGAGGGCATGGGCACCGTGCGCGCCGAGGTGGCCCAGGGCGAAGACCTGAACGAGGTGCTGAGCGAGGTGAAGACCCAGGTCGACGCCATCGCGACATTCCCGGCCCTCGCCGAGAAGCCGGTGATCTACAAGGAGGAGTTCCCCATCCACGTGGTGTTCCTCTCGATCTTCGGCGACATGGATGCCTACATGCGCAAGGAGGTCGCCCAGGAGGTCCGCGACGAGCTCATGCGCCTGCCGGCGGTGAACCAGATCCAGATTCTCGGCGACCGGGACTACGAGATCAGCGTCGAGGTCTCCGAATACGTGCTGCGCAAATACGGCCTCACGATGAGCGAGATCTCCCAGGCGATACGGGACTCCTCCGTGGACATGCCCGGCGGCGCCATCCGCTCCGAGGGCGGCGACATCCTGCTGCGCACCGAGGGTCAGGTGTATACGGGGCAGGAGTTCGCGCAGCTCGTCCTGCGCACCTACCCCGACGGCACCCGGCTCACGCTCGGCGACATCGCCAACATCGACGACGGCTTCGTGGAGACGGACGGCTTCGCTCACTTCAACGGCGAGCGCACCGCCGTGCTGCGGGTGCTGGCCAGCGGCAACCCGAACGAGCTGGAGACCGCGGCGGCGGTGAAGCGCTACGTCGAGGAGAAACGGGCGTCCCTGCCGGACGGCGTGGACATGGAAGTGTGGGTGGATCGGGCCTACTACCTGCAGGACCGCCTCGACCTCATGCTGAAGAACATGTTCCAGGGCGCGATCCTGGTCTGCCTGATCCTGTCGCTGTTCCTGCGCATGAAGGTGGCGGGCTGGGTCATCGTCGGTATCCCGGTCACCTTCTTCGGCGCGCTGTGGCTGATGCCGCACATGCCCTGGCCAGTGACGGTGAACGTGATCAGCCTGTTCGGCTTCATCCTCGTGCTCGGCATTGTCGTGGACGACGCCATCATCATCGGCGAGAGCATCTATACCAAGACCCGGGCGGACGGCCACACGCTGGACAACGTCATTGCCGGGGCGAAACGCGTGGCGGTGCCCGCCACCTTCGGCGTGCTGACCACCATCGCCGCCTTCGCACCGATGCTGTTCGTGGGCGGGTTCGCCGGGCCGTTCTTCGAGGCCATGTCGGTGGTGGTGATCCTGTGCCTGCTGTTCTCGCTGGTGGAGTCCAAGCTGATCCTGCCCGCTCACCTCGCCAACGCGAACATCAAGCCCATCGACGAGGACGACCTGTTCCGGCCCCAGCGCCACATCCACTGGCGCGAGCGGGTGCCGCGCTTCTTCCAGAAACTGCAGCGCCATACGCAGCACGGCCTGCGCTGGCTGGTCGACACGAAATATCTGCCCTTCCTGGACCGGGCGGTACGCAATCGCGGCATCAGCACGGCCGTGTTCGTGGCCATCCTCATCCTGACCTTCGGCGTCATGCAGAGCGGTATCGTGCGCACGGTGCTGTTCCCCGAGGTGCCCGGTGACTTCGTCCAGACCCGGCTCGAGATGCAGCGAGGCACGTCGCCGGACGCCCGCAATGCGGCCCTGTACCGCATCGAGAACGCCGTGTTCGAGATCAACGAGGAGTACACCGCGGCGAATCCGGGCGACCCCGAGCCCATCGAGCGGATCGGCATGTTCACCAGCGGCGAGACGGGCGGTGTCGCGGTGGTGGAACTGTTCCGCGGCGAGGACCGGCCGCTCGATGCCGAGACTTTCGCGGACATGTGGCGGGAGAAGGTCGGCGAGATCCCCGGTATGAAGGAACTCGATTTCATGACCGGCGACCACATCGGCGGCGGCGCCCCGCTGAGTTTCGGTCTCTCCGGCAGCGATTACGAGACGCTGGAGGCCGCGGCGGAGGAACTGCAGGCGAAGCTGGCCGAGTACGAGGGCGTCTTCGACATCCGTAACTCCGCCAGCTCCGGCGGCAAGGAGATCCGGCTGTCCATCAGGCCCGAGGCCGAGGCGCTCGGGCTGAACATGGCATCCCTCGGCCGCCAGGTCCGTCAGGCGTTCTACGGCGAGGAGGCCCAGCGCATCCAGCGTGGCACCGACGAGCTGAAGGTGATGGTGCGCTATCCCGAGGAGGAGCGGCGCTCCGTCGCGGACCTGGAGAACATGCGCATCCGCACTCCCGACGGCGCCGAGGTGCCGTTCCGTTCGGTGGCGGATATCGAGTTCGACGAGGCTTACTCGAGCATCACCCGGCTGAACAGGAAGCGCACGATCACGGTGTCGGCGGACATCGACCCGGGCCGGGTCGAGCCCGGGCCCATCATCGAGGAGATCAGCGAGGAGTACATCCCGGACCTGCTGGCGCGTTATCCCGGCGTGACCTACGGCCTCGAGGGCGCGAGCCAGGAGGAGCGCGACTTCGTGCGCAACATCTCGGTGGCATCCATCGCGGCTCTCTTCCTGATCTATGCGCTGATCGCCATCCCGCTGCGTTCCTATTCCCAGCCGCTGATCATCATGTCGGTGATCCCGTTCGGGCTCATCGGCGCGGTGCTCGGCCACATCGTCATGGGCGAGGCCATCAGCATGTTCTCGCTGTTCGGGATCATCGCGCTGGCGGGCGTGGTGGTGAACGACAGCCTGATCCTGATCGACTTCGTCAACCGGGCCCGCGCCGAGGGCATCGCACGGCTGCAGGCGGTGAAGGACGCGGCGCAGCAGCGCTTCCGGCCCATCATCCTGACCTCGCTCACCACGGCGGCGGGTCTCGCCCCCATCATGGCGGAGACCAGTACCCAGGCCCAGTACGTGATCCCGATGGCCATCTCGCTCAGCTTCGGCATCATCTTCGCCACGGTCATCACGCTGTTCCTGGTGCCCTGCCTGTATCTGCTGCAGGAGGATTTCGGCCGCGGCATGCGCGCGCTGCGGGATTTCCTGCTGGGCCGCGAGCCGGAGCACCGCTCGGCCTGATCCGGAATCGACGCCGCTATCGCTCGGCGTCGGCGATCTGCAGGACGTCGCCCGAATCCTGCAGGCGCTCCAGCACCGGGAACTGGATGCTCATGCCCGGCTGCACCCGGTCGAGCTGGAGGTCCGGGTTGTACTGGCGCAGCAGCCACACCGGCACGTCGTAATCGCGGCGGGCGAGCAGCCATACCGACTCGCCCCGCCGCACCCGGTGGGCCACCGCGTCGCGGATGCGGTACATGCGGAAGAAGCGCTCCTGCAGGTCCTGATGATAGGCGAGCCTCCGTTCCTCGAAGGCCTGCCGGTCCACGTCCTCGAACACCAGCCGCAGCCGGTCGCCGATGCGTACCGGGCGGCGGAAGCTGTAGCCGTTCGCGTCCCTGAGTCGCTGCGTGCGGATGCCGAGCCAGTCCGCGTAGTGGCCGAGGGTCTCCATGGCCTGGATCTCGATGGTGCCGTCCCCGGCCACGGAGTAGTCGGCCGGATCCGCCGCCAGCACGGTCTGGCTCGTGGCCAGGCCGGTGCCGGCCTCGTCTTCCGGCAAGTCCCCGGCGCCGCCCACGGGTTCGGGGCCTATCGGTCCAGGACCAGTGGTTTCGGGGCCGATGAGGGCGGCCGCCACCAGGGTGGTGTCGTAGCCGGGGGCGCCGCTGCCGCGGCCGGCCGGTGCCGGGGCCTCGGCGGTCGGCGGCGCGCTGGCGGCCGCGGCGGCCAGGCGGGCGGTGTCCTCGTCCGTGGGCAGCCGCAGGACCTGTCCGGCCCGGATATGGTGCCGGCTGCGCAGGCCGTTCATGGCGACCAGGTCGGAGACACTGACGTCGTAGAAGGTGGCGATGCCGGACAGCGTGTCGCCGCGGGCGACCGTGTGGATGACGTCCGGCAGCTGGCTGGGGAAGACCGCTTCCGGGCCGAGTCCCGCAAGCACCGTCCCCGCATCGCCGCCGAATGCGCCGGCCGGCAGGCGCAGGGTGAAGCCTCTGGGGATGTGCTTGTTGCCGCTCCAGACCGTGTGCTGCAGGGCGGGGTTGTGCCGCTCGAGCTCACGCACGCCGATGCCGAGCGCGCCGGCCAGGCCCCGCGCGCTGGTGTAGTGCTCCACCGTCAGCAGCTCGTGCCGCTCCGGCGGCTCGAAGGCGACGTCGCCGAAGTACTTCTTCGGCTCCTGATCCACCTGCAGCGCCGCCAGGAAGGCCACGTAGAAATTCCGCGAGGCGAAGCCGAAGGCGCGCCCCCGGTAGTTGCGCACGATGGTCTCGATGTCCCGGGTGCCGAGCTGGCGGGCTGCCCGGCGCATGCCGGCCACACCGTGGTTGTAGCCGGTCAGCGCCAGCGGCCAGCTGTCGGTGACGGCGTAGTTGTTCTCGAGCAGCCGCGCCGCCGCCACGGTGGAGAGGAAGGGATCGCGCCGCTCGTCCACCACGTGATCGATGCGCATGAAGCGCCGGCCGGTGGAGCGGGTGAACTGCCACATGCCCGCGGCACCCACCTTGGAGTAAGCCTCCGGGTTGAAGGAGGACTCGACGTGGGGCAGGGCGACGAGCTCCTCCGGCAGCCCCCGTTGGGCCAGCACCTGCTCGATGTAGGGGCGGTAGCGTCCCGAGCGCCGCAGCCCGGCCAGGAACCGGTCCGACTGGCCGAGCTGGAATCGCACCTCGCGCGCCGCCTGCGCCAGACGCTGGTTGCTGACGTCCTCAGGCCACAGCGCCAGCACGCGCCGCTCCTCGGCGGAGAGACCGTTGCGCTTGCCGCCGGCCAGTCGCTCCAGGATGCGGCGGTAGTGATCGCGGCGCTCGCGGATCTCCCGGTAGCGGGCGCCGCGGCTGCGGCCGTCGAAGTCCAGCGTCTCGTAGCGCACGGCCAGGTTGCGGGAATCGTGCAGTACGCCGCCGTCGCTCGACACGCCGGTGTAGATATGGGTCCAGAATGCGATGTCCGGCTCGAGGCCCGCCGGGCGCGGGAAGTTCTCGCTCGCGCCGGCGGTGGCGGCGAAGCAGAGGGCGAGGGCGACGAGGGCCCGGGTGTGGCGCCAGCGCGCTGTCGACATTCGGGGTCTCCGGGATCTCCAGGGCCGCCGGGGGCGGCGGCAGGGTGATACCTGCAGTGTGCCGTTCACAGTGTGCGAGTCGCTCCGCCGCCGTGGCAACGAAAGGCATCACGCTTTCTTGTTATTGCTGCGAGGAATACAGTATCGAACAGGGCGTTGCAAGAGGGCGCCGGACAGAGAGCAAGGGACGGGAGCCGAGATGAGAAGGCTGAGCATCGCAGACAGCAACTTCCTGCTGGCGGAGAACCGGGAGACGCCCATGCACGTGGGCGCGCTGAACGTCTACACGCTGCCGAAGGGTGTCTCGCAGCGCGGCTACATGAAGGAGCTGTTGTCCATACTGCGCCGCGACGACCCGCTGCTGCCGCCGTTCGGCGAGCGGCTCGACCCCGGCCTGCTCGGCAGGACGGGCCTGGTGCGGCACTGGGTGCCCGACGAGCACATGGACATGGAATACCACGTGCGCCACGCGGCCCTGCCGAAGCCCGGCCGTTATCGGGAGCTGTTCGCGCTGGCCTCGCGTCTGCACAGCACGCTGCTCGACCGCAACCGGCCGCTGTGGGTGATGTACGTGATCGAGGGCCTGAAGAAGCGCCAGTTCGCCACGTACTTCAAGGTGCATCACTGTGCCATCGACGGCACCCGGGGCGTGCACCTGATGCAGAGCATGCTGTCGGCCTCGCCGGAAGGCCACGTCGATTACTCGCCGTTGTCGCTGCAGGCCTGGGAGACCTACAAGCACCGGATCGGCAGCGAGAGCGGCGCCGGCGCGCCCTCGCCGACGGACCTGAAGGCCGTGGCCGGGGCGCTGCGCCAGCAGCTCGGCGTCACGGCGGACGTGCTGGGCGGGCTGCGCCGCTACGGCCAGGTGTGGCTGGGCATGGGTGGCAGGCTGGCGGCGCCGTGGCACCGGGTGCCCCACGGGCTGCTCACCCAGAAGATTTCCGGCTCCCGGCGCCTGGTGGCGGACTCCTGGCCCTTCGACCGGGTGTACGACGTGGGCAGGGCACTGGGTGCCACGCTGAACGACGTGGTGCTGGCGATGTGCGCCGGCGCCCTGCGGCGCTATCACGAGTCCCAGGGCGAGTCGCTGGACCGCCCGCTGAAGGCGCTGGCGCCCATTTCGGTGCGCACGGGCGGCGACATCGATTCGGCCAACGCCATCGGTTTCATCATCACCAGCCTCGCCACGGACGTCCCGGATCCGGAGCGCCGCCTGCGGGCCATCCAGGCCTCGATGCAGGCAGGCAAGGATCTGTACGCGACCCTCTCGCCGGAGGCCGCCAGCCTGTTCACGGCCGTCGCCTTCTCGCCCATGCTGCTCACCAACTTCCTCGGCACGGCGAACTGGTTCCCGGCCTACAACCTGGTGATCTCGAACGTGCCGGGACCGAAGCAGCCGATGTACTGGAACGGGGCGCCGCTGGACGGCATCTACCCCATGAACATCGTCGTCCACGGTCAGGCGATGAGCATTACGCTGGTCAGCTATGCCGGCAATCTCGACTTCGGCATCGTTGCCTGCCGCCGGTCGGTGCCGCGGGTGCAGCGCATGCTCGGTTATCTCGAGGAATCGCTGACGGAACTGGAGTCCGTCGCCGGCACCCGGGCCGCCTGAAGGCCGTCAGGGCGTGGCGTAGATTTCTACGGTCACCCGGCCGTCGGTGCCGATGCTGGCCCGGTACATGCCCGGGGTGTTGTGGGGCATGGCGATGTTGCCCGCGGCGTCCATGGCGATGACGCCGCCGTCGCCGCCGGCGGCCGGCAGCACCTCGTGGATCAGCCTGCCGGCGGCCTCGTCGATGCTCACGCCGTCGCGCACGTGCTCGCAGATGCTGTGGGCGACGACGTAGCGGATGAAGTACTCGCCGGTGCCCGTGGCGCTGACCGCGCACGATTCGTTGTTCGCATAGGTGCCGGCGCCGATGATCGGCGTGTCGCCCACCCGCCCCCAGCGCTTGTTGGTGAGACCGCCGGTGGAGGTGCCCGCCGCCAGGTTGCCTTCCCGGTCCAGCGCGACCGCGCCCACCGTCGAATACCAGCGCCCGGCCTCGCCGGTACGCGCCGCGGTCTCCGCCTTCTTCGCCTCCTGCAGCTGCCGCCAGCGCCGCTCGGTGTGAAAATACGCGGGGTCCACGAGCTCGAAACCCTGTTCCACGGCGAAAGTCTCCGCGCCTTCCCCGATCAGCATCACGTGCCGCGATTCGGTCATGACGGCGAGCGCCAGGTCGATGGGGTTGGCGATACGGCGCACCGCAGCCACCGCGCCGGCGTTGAGCGTGGCGCCGTCCATCACCGAGGCGTCCAGCTCGTTTTCCCCCTCGGCGTTGAATACTGCGCCCTTGCCCGCGTTGAAGAACGGCGAGTCCTCCAGGATGTTCACCGCGGCCTGCACGGCCTGGAGGCTGGTACCCCCCTCCGTCAGCACCCGGTGGCCGACCCGCACGGCCTGCTCCAGCTCGGCGCGGATGGTCGCATCCTGTTCCGGCGTGGTCTCCTCCCGGCTCATGGTGCCGGCGCCGGCGTGGATGGCGATGGCGACGGGGTGCTCGGCGGCGGGCAGCGCCGTCGGCGTCGCCATGCCGGCGAGCAGCGCGACGGTCAGCGTCAGTGCGCGGGCAGTCTGTCTCATGGTGTCTCGCGGTCGGTGCGGGTCAGGCGTCGGGCATCTCGTAGAAATTGAATCGTGTGCCCTTCTCGCCGGTCACGATAACACGGCAGTCGCCCCAGCTCTCCGGGATCTCCCAGGTGATTCCCTCGCGTACCCGGTCGCCGTAACGATGCCAGTCGCAGCGGATCTCCAGACGTTCGGCCGTGCCGTTCACTTCGTCGATGGAGAACGCCCGTCGCAGCGGCCGGTAGTGCCAGCTCGTGCGGCAGTCCGCGCAGGCCGGAGCGTCGCCGATGGCGGCCTCGACGAGTAGCGGCGCGTCCCCGGCGGCGCTGGCGCGGATCTGCTCGACGGCGTCGAGCAGGGGGCCGAGGCCTTCTTCGTCGCCGCCTGCAGCGAAGTACTCCTCGCCGGTCTTCAGGGCCGTGCCGTAGTCGCCGAGCCGGATCTTCAGCGCAAGTATGGCTCGGAGCAGGCCGGGGTACAGACTGTCCTCTATGTAGTCGCCGTCTCCCGCGGCGGCCCGCTTCAGCGCCGCGAGCTGGGCCCGCTCGTCGCCTTCCTCGCCGGCGACGATGGCCTTCAGCATCCACAGCCGGGCCACCTCGTACAGGTTGAGCCGCCCGTTCTCGGTCTCGGCGATCAACTGCTTCGCCCGGTCGAGCTCGCCGGCCTCCAGCAAGCGCGAGATCTTCGCGTGGATACGATGGAAGCGGGAAGTGGCGCCCAGCACCTTCGGGTCGATCGTGAAGCGGATCATGACCCGGGTCCGCGACTGCTCGATCGGTTCGCCGTCCCGGGTGGCGGGCTCGAAACGCCACTGGCGCGCAGCGTCCAGCGCGGCATCCTCGAACAGCGAACTGCCGCTGGAGTCCTCGACGATGGGGTCGACCACCTCGCCGGACTTCGTCACGACGAAACTGAGCTGCACCCAGCCCTGACGCTGGCGTTTCAGCTCGAAACGCGGGTAGGCCGGCGGCTGCCGCTCTATGGGCTTCGCGCGAGTCCCGTGAAAAGGCAGCGCCTCGTCATGGGGATGAGGAACGGCCGGGGCCGCCGCCAGGCACAGGGCCCCGAGCAGGGCCAGCGTCTTCCCGATCCTTGCCATCGACTTGCCCCGCGTGCCCGACCTCAAATGAGTAAAATAGACCAGATAAGGCAGGTATTTCAAATCGGGCCGCAAATCCGGTCGGGAGAGTCCGGGTTTCACGCCGGTGCTAGACTGCGTGCATCCCCAGCCAGGAGCACCGTGACATGACCGCGCAGCATCCCGTCAACATCCGCCTCATCGACCACGTGGTCATCCGGGCGCGGGACCCGCGCGCTCTGCTGGCGTTCTACGGGGAGGTGCTCGGCTGTCCGCTGGAAAAGGAGCAGACGGGCATTGGCCTGTATCAGCTGAGGGCGGGCGGCTCGCTGATCGACATCGTCGCCGTCGACGGCGAGCTCGGCCGCAACTTTCCGCAACCGCCGGCGGACGATGCCCCGAACATGGATCACTTCTGCGTGCAGGTGGAGCCGTGGGATGCCGACGCCATCCTGGCGCACCTGCGCGCCCACGGCGTGGAGGCCGGCGATGTCGTGCAGCGTTACGGCGCGCTGGGCTACGGGCCGTCCATCTACCTCCGCGACCCGGAGGGCAACACCGTGGAGCTCAAGGGACCGCCTGCGGACGCGGCCGGCGGCTAGCGGCCGCTTACTCCTTGCGCTCGACCCGCTCGTCCACCCGCTCGGCCATGTCGCGCAGGCCGGCCGAGATCTCCACCCGGTAGGGGTCGGCCGCCACCGGCAGCAACCAGAGGTCTCTGGGCAGGGCGGCCATCTGCGCCGCCGCCCGATCGCGGATGTCGGTCAGCGGCTCCGGCTCGCCGAGGCGTTCACCGGCCCGCATGACCGGCCCCAGCAGCGGTTCGCCGTCCAGTGCTTCGTCCACCAGGCCGATCACGTCGTGGTCGAAGCGGCCGTCGTCCCGGTAGTGGCGGAACACCTGCTTGCGGCCCGGCCAGGTGGCCTTGCCGGCCGATTTCTTGCGCCGCGGGATGCCGGCGTATTCCTGGATCTTGTAGACGCAGTCGAGATAGGGCGCGTCGGCGGAGACGTCCAGGTCCGTGCCCACTCCGTAGCCCGTCGCCGGTATGCCGGCGGCGGCAAGTCCTGCGATGCGGTCTTCGTTCAGACCGCCGCTGACCATGATCTCGATGTGCTCGCAGCCGCCCCCGTCGAGGATGCGGCGGACGGCCCTGGCGCTGGCATAGAGATCGCCGCTGTCGATGCGCACGCCGCGGATCGTGAAGCCTTCCGGCTCGAGCTTGCGGGCCAGCTCGACCACCTTGCGCGCGCCTTCCTCGGTGTCGTAGGTGTCGATGAGCAGCACGGTATTCTCCGGCTGGCTGCGGCAGAAGTCCTCGAACGCCTGCATCTCCGAGTCGTGGGCCTGGATGAACGAATGCGCCATGGTGCCGAAGACCGGGATGCCGTAGAACTCGTGGGCGAGCACGGTGGCCGTGCCGTCGAAACCGCCGATCCAGGCCGCCCGCGCGGCGAACAGGCCCGCCTCGGACCCGTGGGCCCGGCGCAGCCCGAAGTCGACCAGCCGCTGGTGGTCGTGGGCGGCGAGGCGCATGCGTGCCGCCTTGCTGGCGATCAGCGTCTGCATCTGCAGCAGATTCACCACGCGTGTCTCGATCAGCTGGGCCTCGGGCAGCGGCGCCACCACCCGGACGATGGGCTCGTTGCCGAAGAAGACCGTGCCCTCCGGCATGGCGTCCACGTCGCCGGTGAAGCGCATCTCCGCCAGCGAGTCGACAAAGGCGTCGTCCAGCTTCTCCGTACGCCGCAGCGCCTCGAGGTCACCCTCCTCGAAGCGGAAATCGACGAGATAGTCGAGCAGCTGCTCGAGACCCGCCGCCAGCATGAAGTTGCGATGGCCGGGGAGCTTGCGCACGAAGAACTCGAACACGGCCGTGTCGTCCATGCCGATGTGCCGGTAGGCCTGCAGCATGGTGAGCTGATAGAGGTCGGTCAGGTTCGGGCTGCCGAGGCGTTCGAGCCAGCGGGGGCGGCTCAGGGGCTTGCTCATCCGGGGATTCCTTCGCTCAGGCCGCTTCGAGATGCTCGAAGTCGGTCTTGACCGCGCCTTCCTTCTCCATGGCGGCCACGGCCTTCTCGCCGTCGTCCGGCTCGACGTTGACGGCCCTGACCGCGTCCTCCAGCAGCACGACCTCGTAGCCGTTCACCAGCCCGTCGCGCACGGTCTCGCGCACGCAGTAGTCGGTGGCCAGTCCGCCCACGAACACGCGCTTGACGCCGCGCTCCTTCAGCCACTGGTTCAGATCGGTGCCCTGGAAGCCGCTGTAGGCCTCCTCGTCCGGCGTCTCCGCCTTGGAGACCACTCTGGTGTCGCCGTGCAGGTCCAGTCCGGTGGCGAATGCCGCACCCTTCGTGCCGGCGACGCAGTGCGGCGGCCAGGGACCACCCTGCTCCTCGAACGAGCAGTGGTTCTCCGGATGCCAGTCCCGCGTGGCCACGATGGGCAGGCCCAGGTTCTCGAACAGCTCCGAGTATTTGTTGAGGACGGGGATCACCTCGTCGCCTTCCGGCACGCCCAGCGCGCCCCCGGGCAGGAAGTCGTTCTGTACGTCGACCAGGATGAGCGCGTCGCCCTTGTGCGGCTTCACCAGTGCGTCTCGCGTGGCCATGGAATCCTCCGGTCCGTTGATGTACCTACTGTAACAGTGGGCCCGCTCGACTAGCATCTCAAGGGTGAAGGTATTCGCGCCCGCCACCTCCAGCACCTTCGCCGAGGCGCTCTGCGACCGGCTCGGCACCGCGCCGGCGCGCCTGCGAGAGCGCGATTTCGACGACGGCGAGCACAAGATCCGCCCGCTGGAGCCGGTGCGCGGCGACGACGTCTACGTCATCCATTCCCTCTACGGCGAGCCGGGACAGAGCGTCAACGACAAGCTCTGCCGGCTGATATTCCTGCTGGGCGCGCTGCGCGACGCCGGCGCCGGCCGGCTCACCGCCGTCATCCCCTATCTCGCCTACGCCCGCAAGGACAGGAAGACGAAGAGCCGCGATCCGGTCACCACCCGCTACGTGGCGGGCATGCTGGAGTCCTCCGGGCTGGACCGCGTGGTCACGCTGGATGTGCACAACCTCGCCGCCTACCAGAACGCATTCCGCTGCCGGAGCGAGCACCTGGAGGCGAAGCGGCTGTTCGTCGAGCATATCCGGGAGCGCGTCGGCGACGAGCCCCTCGCCGTCGTTTCGCCCGACGTGGGCGGCGTCAAGCGGGCGACGGCATTCCGTGAGGCGCTCGAGGAGGCGCTCGGCCGCGAGGTGTGCGACGCCTTCATCAACAAGAAACGCAGCCGGGACGTGGTGAGCGGGGATACGGTGGTGGGCGACGTCGAGGACCGTGTGGCGATCCTGCTCGACGACCTCATCAGCACCGGCACCACTCTGGCCCGGGCGGCCGGCGCCTGCCGGGAGCTCGGCGCGCGCCGCGTGTTCGCGGCGGCCACCCACGGACTGCTGGTGGATCCGGCCAGCGAGAAGCTCGCGGTACCGGCGCTGGACGGCGTCATCGTCACCGACAGCGTGGCGCCGCTCGGCCGCATCACCGACGCCTTCGCGGGCCGGCTGACCACCCTGAGCGTGGCGCCCCTGATCGGCGACGCCATCCGCTGCCTGCACGAGAACGGCTCGCTCGTGCGGCTGCTGGGGGAGGAGGAAGACTAGGGTCGGTCCTGGTCGGCCAGGGCCTCGTCGATGAACTCCCGGGCCAGGGCCATGTAGCGGCGCGCCTCCGCGATGTAGTGCTCCCGGTCGAACGACGGATCTTCCAGATGCCAGGCCGAAAGCACGGCCCGTACCATCGCGCGGCGGCTGAAGTAATAGGACATCAGCGACGGCTCGGGCGTGTCGGCGCTCGCCGCCTGCCAGGCCGCCAGCAGTCGGTCGCGCAGCTCCCGCCCGCCGGCCCGCTCGCATTCCAGCGCGAGGAAGGCCACCTCCTCGGCGCTGTCCTGCACGCGCAGGTCTCGCGAGAATTCCAGGCAGTCGATGACGGCGAAGCGCTCGCCCAGGTAGACGTGCTCGGGCCGCAGGTCGCCATGAGCCTCTACGATACGCCCCGCCTCCGCGCGGGCGCCGAGCATCTGCCGATGGGCGCGCACATAGGATCGCTGGTCGTCGAGGATGCCGGGCCAGGGGTCGTCGGCCAGTGCGTCGTCGAGCGCTTCCAGATGCCGCCGTTGCTCGTCGTTCTGGGCCAGCAGGCGAGAGACGTAGGCCTCGGCCTCCAGGGGCTCCGGCACGAGGCCGGCGTAGAACCCGGCGAGGTGCCGCGCCACCCGGGTCAGCTGATCGTCGCCGAGCCGGCCGCGCTCGATCCGCTGCTCCAGCATCTCTTCTTCGGGCAGACGGCGCATCTTCACCAGCCAGTCCACCGCGCGGCCGTCGCCGCCCAGATGCAGGCGGCCGTCCGGGTTTTCGGTGAGGGGCACGACGTCGAGGTAGACCCAGTCCGCCAGGCGGCGGTTCAGCCGGAGCTCCTCCCGGCAGTAGAACTCCCGGTCTTCCAGTCGCCGGTAGTCGATCACCTGCGCCCGGATCGCCTTCTTCATCTTCCAGGCGTGGCGGTCGGTGAGGAACACCCAGGCGAAGTGGGTCTCGACCGGTTCCACGGCCGATACCGGTTCCGGATAGCTGGCGGGCGATGCCAGGAAGCGGATCTTGCGCCCGGCCTCGTCGGGGCGGTCGCCCGGCGCGTCCTGCGAGCGGGTGCCTTCTTCGTCCGGGGTGGAGGGGGTCACGGCGCCATTATAGGCCGGATCGCGGCCGTTACGGATTTGCAGCGCCGGCGCGCGGCGCCACACTTATGGGTGGACTCGGCAAGGAGAGCGAGATGACGGTATTCGCAGACCGGAGGGAGGCCGGCCGGGAGCTCGGGAAGGAGCTCCGCAGGCGCACGAAGGCCCGCTCACCGCTCGTGCTCGGGCTGCCCCGGGGCGGCGTCCCGGTGGCCGCCGAGGTCGCGATAGCACTCGAAGGGGAACTGGACGTGCTCGTCGTCCGCAAGGTCGGCGTGCCGGGCCAGCCGGAACTGGCCGCCGGCGCCATTGCGTCGGGCGGCGTGCAGGTGCTCTCGGACCGGGTCATGGGCATGACCGGGCTCGGCGAGGAGGACCTGCGCCCCGTCGTCGAACGCGAGCAGGCGGAACTCGAGCGCAGGGAGAAGGCCTACCGCGGCGACCGGCCGCCGCTGGCCGCGGGCGGGCGCGAGGTGATCCTGGTCGACGACGGCATGGCGACCGGCTCCACCATGCTCGCGGCCGTGAGAGCCGTGCGCAAACTCGGCGCCGAACGTATTATCGTCGCGGTGCCAACAGCATCCAGCGAGGCTGCGGCAGACATGGGGCAGGAAGCCGACGAAGTCGTCTGCCTGGACACCCCGTCGCCCTACATGGCCGTTGGCTACTGGTACAGCGATTTCGGCCAGACCAGCGACGAGGAAGTCCGGGAGCTGCTTCATGAGACCACGACCGCAAGTACACGCACCGACCGATGACGTCCTCGGCGATCTCGACGCCGTCGGTGTCGCCGAACGGATAGCGGCCGGAGACATCAGCGCGGCCGATGCGGTGGCGGCGGCCATCGCGAGACTCAGAGCCGTCGAGGGGGTGCTCAATGCGGTGGCGGCTCCCCGTTACGACCAGGCCAGGCAGGAGGCGGCCGGCGCGGTCGGCGGCGGCTTGCTCGCCGGCGTGCCCTCCGCGATCAAGGACAACGTGGATCTCGCCGGTATGGCGACCCGCCACGGATCGCGTGCCACCCCGGAGCGCAGCTACGACGCCGACAGCCCCATCACCGCCCAGTTCCGCTCGACCGGACTCCTCGCCATCGCCAAGACCGCCCTGCCGGAGTTCGGCCTCACGGCCACGACGGAGCGCACCTGGGGTCCGCCGACGCGCAACCCGTGGAACACGCGCCATTCCGCAGGCGGCTCGTCGGGCGGGTCGGCGGCGCTGGTGGCGGCGGGCGTCGTCCCCATCGCCCACGGCAACGACGGCGGCGGGTCCACGCGCATCCCCGCGTCCTGCTGTGGTCTCGTCGGGCTGAAGCCCTCCCGTGGCCGCCTGCTCACGGTGGAACTCGCCGAGCGGCTACCCGTCGACATCATCGCCGAAGGCGTGCTGACACGCAGCGTCCGCGACACCGCCGCCTTCTATGCGGAGGCCGAGAAGCATCACGCGGCCCCGGGATTACCGCCCATGGGCTACGTCGACGGCCCGTCCGCCACGCGGCTTCGCATCGGTTTTACGACGCGGCATCCGCTCGGAGCAGAGTGCCACCCCGAAGTCGTCGCGGCGGTCGAGAATGCCGCATCCGTCTGTCGCCGGCTGGGTCACCGGGTAAAGGAGATCCCCGCGCTCGCGGATGCCCGTATGGCCGGGGATTTCTTCCTGTACTGGGCCCGCCTGGCCACGGCCATCCGCTTCCTCGGCCGATTCGCGTTCGGCCGCGGCTTCGACCGGCGCGAACTCGAGCCGCTCACGCTGCAGTTGAGCCGGCATTATCTGCGGAACTTCTGGCGCAGCCCCGGCGCGATCCGCCGGCTGCGCCGCTTCGGCGAGGAACACCGGCGGCGCTATGCCGACTGCGACGTCATCGTGACCCCGGTGCTGGCGCGGCCGCCGGTGCCGCTGGGACACCTGGCGCTGGACATCGACTTCGACACGGCGGCGGAACGCCTGATGAACTACGCCGCGTTTACGCCGGTGCAGAACGTGGCCGGCACGCCGGCCATCTCGCTGCCGCTAGGGCAGAGCGTCGACGGGCTGCCCATCGGCGTGCAGTTCGCCGCCGGCATGGGCCAGGAGCGTCGGCTGCTGGAGCTGGCCTACGAACTCGAGGCCGCCGTGCCCTGGTCGTACCCGGATTCCGGTATGTAAGTGCCACGGCAGCGGCCGGCCGCCTGCATCTGTTAACGTGCAGGCATGGCAGAAAAGAAACCGCTGATCGCCCGCGGCTTCCCGTTGTTCACCATCTTCGGCTTCGAGGTGAAGCTGAATCTCACCTGGCTGCTGCTGGCGCTGCTCATCACCTGGACCCTCGCCGAGGGCTTCTTCCCGGAGCGTTACCCCGACCTGGCGACGCAGACCCGCTGGTGGATGGGCATCGCCGGCGCCTTCGGGATCCTGTTCTCCATCGTCTTCCACGAGCTGTCCCATTCCCTCGTGGCCCGCTACTACGGGCTGAAGATGGGCGGCATCACGCTGTTCGTGTTCGGCGGCGTGGCCGAGATGCGCCACGAGCCGAAGGAGCCGAAGGTGGAGCTGCTGATGGCCGGCGCCGGCCCGCTCTCGAGCCTGGTGCTGGCGGGCATCTGCTGGGTGCTGCATTCGGGCGCGGAGGCGTACGGCCTGCCGACGCCCGTCACCGGCGTGCTCTACTACCTCGCGGTGATCAACGTGGCCCTGGCCGTGTTCAACCTGATCCCGGCTTACCCGCTGGACGGCGGGCGCATGCTCAGGGCCACACTGTGGGCCTGGCGCAAGGACATCCGCGATGCGACCCGCATTGCCAGCAACATGGGCTCGGGCTTCGGCCTCATCCTGATCTTCCTGGGCGTGCTGTCGCTGATCCAGGGCTTCTTCGTGGGCGGCATGTGGTACCTACTGATCGGCCTGTTCGTGCGCGGGGCCGCCAAGGGCTCCTACCGCCAGCTCATCGTCCAGCAGTTGCTGGAGGGCCGCCGGGCGCGGGACGTGATGAACAGCGACCCGGTGACCGTGGAGCGGTCCCTGAGCCTGCGGGACTTCGTCGACGACTACGTGTACCGCTACCGCTCCCGCCTGTTCCCGGTGGTGCAGGAGGGGGAGCTGAAGGGCTGCGCCACGGTGGAGCGGGTGAAGGAGATCCCCGAGGAGCAGTGGGAGCAGACGGCTGTCGCCGACATCGTGGATGCCTGCTCCGACGAGAACACGGTGGGGCCGGACGAGGAACTCACCGACCTCGCCTCCAGCCTGTTCGGCGCGTCCGCCGGCCGCCAGCGCCTGGTGGTGGAGGACGGTCGCCTGCTGGGTGTCGTCTCCGTGGACGATCTGCGCGAGCTTCTGCAGCTCCGGCTGGAACTCGGCGACGACGCCGAAGCGCCGGGTACCCGCAGCTAGGCGTCGGCTCAGCGCACGACCATCACCGTGACCGGGGCGCTGGACGCCACGTAGGCGGCGTTGGAGGCGAACATGCGATCGTCCACGTCAGGGATATGGGATGCCATGACCACCAGGTCGGCACCGCTCTCCTCGAGCGCCCGCATGAGCGCTTCACGCACGTCCAGGCTGTCGTCTTCCGGTATGACCGCTCTCGCGGTCGCCTCGAAGCCGTGCCGCTCCGCCTGGTCGAGGGCGAAGGTGTCGAGCGCCTCCCGGAACTCGTCCACTTGCGCTGCGGTGAGGGGCGCCGCCCCGGGCGCCACGCTGACATAGCAAACCGGTATGCGATAACCCGCGGCCAGGTCGGCGGCGGTGCGCAGTGCCTTGTCGAGACTGTCGAGGTGGGCGAGGTCCACCGGCACCATGATCTTGTGATATGAGCCCATCGGGATGCTTCCGTCCGTTCAGGTGCTTCCCCGCTCGTGCTCGGGTACCGACGCCATGGCGTGCTCAGCCATGGCCGTAATCGTCAGCGACGGATTGACGCCCGGATTGGCGGGCACGGCTGCGCCGTCGCAGACCAGCAGATTGCGGTAACCGAATACGCGTTGCCGGCTGTCGATCACGCCGGTGTTCTCGTCGTGCCCGATGACGGCGCCGCCGAGGATGTGCGCCGTGGTCGGTATGTTGGCCGTGGCCTCCATCAGCATGCTCTGGGGCAGGCCCCGGGTTCGCTCCGCCAGCCATGCGGCCGCCCGGTTGCCGGCCTCGATATAGGTAGGGTTCGGTTTCTCGGGGTCCTGGGCGGTCTTCAGCCGAACCCCTGTTCCGAAGCGCTTCGGCACGGCTTTGAAACTGATGGCGTTGTCCAGCGTCTGCATCACCAGCAGCACGACGGTCCGGCGGGACCAGCCGACGGGCCAGAGCGATTTCAGGAAGCGCACGGGGTGGCGCACCGCCTGACCGACCAGCAGCAACGGCCTCGTGAGCCGGGTCCCTTTGCCGGTCAGCAGCGTGAACAGCGTGCCCATGAAGTCCCCCCGTCGCCCGTAGGTAACCACTTCGATGTGGGTGTCCCTGTCGACGTGGATACTGGCGCTGATGGCGACGGTGTTCCAGGTGTTACGTGACTCGTCAGGCAGCGTGACCGCGAGCACGGACTCGCTGTTGGTGCGCACCAGTTGACCAAGACGATCGCTGATACGTGGCAGTGACCCATTGTGCCTGCAATTGGCCAGCAGCCGGTTGGTGCCCAGCGCGCCGGCCGCCACGACGACACCGGCGGCCCGGTAGCGCCGCCGGTTGCGCCGCAGCCAGGCTCCCGGGCGCGCCG
The DNA here is from genome assembly GCF_040706535.1 of Lentisalinibacter orientalis. Classification (NCBI taxonomy): domain Bacteria; kingdom Pseudomonadati; phylum Pseudomonadota; class Gammaproteobacteria; order Woeseiales; family Woeseiaceae; genus Lentisalinibacter; species Lentisalinibacter orientalis. Next base: position 229,382 of record NZ_JAPDRJ010000001.1, on the reverse strand, counting down.
TGGTGAGCACGTAGCCGTTGCTGCCATCCAGCCGCCCGGCCGGGCGGATGTCGCTGACCTCGGTGTCGGGAATGATCGTGGCGCCGCCCTTCTCGGCGAGATGCAGGTAGTTCTTCACCAGCGTGTTCTTCGCCCCTTCCCGGCATCCCACCATGCAGGCGCCGCAGCGCGTGCAGCCCTTGCGGGCCGGCCCCTCACCGTCGAAATACGGATCGTCGACGGTCTTGCCGGGCTCTCCGAAAAACACGCCGACCGGCGTCCGGCGGAAGGTCTCCCCGGTACCGAATTCCCCCGCAATGGAGCGCAGCAGGTCGTCACCGGGACTCTCGAACGGTACGTCGTTCACGCCGAGCATCCGTTCCGCCGTATCGTAATGGGGTTGCAGTTCGGCGGACCAGTCGGCGAGATCGGACCACTGGGGATTGGCGAAGAACGGCGGCGCCGCCCGATAGAGCGTATTGGCGTAGACCAGACTGCCGCCGCCGACACCGGCGCCTGCCGCGATGAATACGTCGCTGAACGGGACGAGCCGCATGATGCCACGCAGCCCGATGGCAGGCGCCCAGAGGAAGCGGCGCAGATTCCAGGCAGAGGCGGCAAAATCCTCGTCCCGATAGCGCGGCCCGCTCTCGAGTACCGCCACCCGATAGCCCTTCTCGGTCAGACGCAGGGCGGCGACGCTGCCGCCGAACCCCGATCCGATCACAATCCAGTCGTATTCGTCGTCGGCCTCACGCATACGCCACCCCCCGCTGCGATTATGCTCCCAAGATGATGGTAGCGAGCTTCGCGTCTATGATGGCAGATCGGAAAACCGCAACACCACGAACAACAGTCATGGCAACAGGGAATCGATGAATGAAGGCGTCTGATCTGCTGGTACGTTGTCTGGAGGCCGAAGGCATCGAATACATCTTCGGCGTTCCCGGCGAGGAGAACGCGGACTTCATGCTCTCGCTGGAGGGCAGCGAGAGCATCCGCTTCGTGCTCACCCGCCACGAGCAGGGCGCGGCGTTCATGGCCGAGATCTACGGGCGCCTCACCGGCAACCCGGCCGGCTGCCTGGGCACGCTGGGGCCCGGCGCCACCAACCTCATCACCGGCGTGGCGGATTCCAACATGGACCGCGCGCCCATGCTGGTGCTGACCGGCCAGGGCTCGACACTGCGCCTGCACAAGGAGTCGCACCAGATCATGGACGTGGTCGGCATGTTCGAGCCGGTCACGAAGTGGGCCACCACCATCCACAACGCCCGCACCATCCCGGAGATCGTCAGGAAGGCCGTCCGGCTTGCACGCACCGAGAAGCCGGGCGCCGTGCACATCGAGCTGCCCGAGGACGTGGCCAAGCGCGACGTGGAGGCCGAGCCGATGGAGCCGCGTCGCTTCCGCCGCCCCGGCCCGGACGACAAGATCGCCGATCGGGCCTTCGCCATGCTGGCAGAGGCGAAGCGGCCGGTGATCATCGCCGGCAACGGCGCCATCCGCCGGCGGGCCTCGAAGCAGCTCAGGATCTTCTGCGAATCCACCGGCATCGGCGTGCTGAGCACGTTCATGGCCAAGGGCGCCGTGGACATGGACGCCGGGTACTGCCTCTACACCATCGGTCTCGGCGCCAAGGACATCCCCACGCTGGCCATCGACGAGGCGGATCTCGTGATCACCCTCGGCTTCGACATGGTGGAGTACCACCCGCGGCTGTGGAACCCGAACCGGGACAAGACCATCATCCACGCCGACTTCCTGCCCGCGGAGATCGACCAGCACTATCACCCCCAGGTGGAGCTGGTGGGCGACCTCGCCCACACGCTGTGGATGCTGAACGAGCGGGTGCGCGAGCGCGGCCTGCCGGACTTCGACCTGGCCTCCCAGCGGGCGGTGCGCGAGCGCATGACGGAAGAACTCGCCGTTTACGCCGATGACGATACCGAGGGCGTGATCCGGCCCCAGAAGATGCTCTGGGACGCCCGCCAGGTGATGGGCCCCTCGGACATCCTGTTATCCGACGTGGGCGCCCACAAGATGTGGATCGCCCGCCATTACCATTGCCACGAGCCCAATACCTGCCTGATACCGAACGGATTCTGCTCCATGGGCTCGGCCCTGCCCGGGGCCATCGCCGCGAACATCGTGCATCCGGATCGCAAGGTGCTGGGCATCGCCGGCGACGGCGGCTTCCTGATGAACGTGCAGGAGATGGAGACGGCACGGCGGCTCGCCAGCGACATCGTCATGCTGGTGTGGGAGGACGGCGGCTACGGCCTGATTAGCTGGAAGCAGGAGGACGAGTTCGGCCGCCATACCGCGCTGGGCTTCGGTAACCCGGACTGGCTGAAGCTCGCGGAATCCTTCGGCTGGGGCGGGCACCGGGTGGAGCGCTCGCGGGAGTTCCGCGCGACGCTGGAGGCAGCCTTCGCGGAGAAGGGACCGAGCCTGGTGGTGGCCCCGGTGGACTACCGGGAGAACCGGGAGCTGACCCGCCGCCTCGGTGAGATCATCGGAGCGGGGATCGTCGGAGGCTGATCGGGCCGCGGCCCGCCGGGCTCCAGGCGAGCATGAGCTGGCCGGCGTAGTAGAGCGGCAGGCTCCAGACGTACGGCGGAAACTCCGGCTGCAGGAACTGCCGCGCGGCGACGCCCAGATCCGAGAAGTAGAAGGCCATCGCGCCGACCGGCAGCAGCCAGGTGGCCCCTGCCCCGCGGGCGCCGACGGCGCCGATTACCATGAGATTGATGACGACGAGATAGGCGAGCACCGGGATGCGCATCCCGTCGCCCACGTGGGGCATGAGCCAGATGGCGACGCCGCTGGAGAAGAGCAGCACCGCGATCGCCGCACCCGCCACCCAGCCGAGATCGACGCCGCGCAGCAGGAACGCGGTCAGGTAGGCGAGGTGCCCGAGCAGGAAGGCGACCAGGCCGAGCAGGAACCAGGTGTCGGTGGTGCCCAGCAGAAACGCGTCGCCGAACCAGGACAGGCCCAGACCGGCGAGCAGCGCCCGACCCCACCCCGTCTCCGGCGCCCCTGCCGACACGGCGACGACGATGAATGCGGTGGAGGCCGTCAGCTTGGCGATGGCCGCCGCGATGACGAGCCCCTGCAGCTGGAAGCCGACCAGCGCCGCGCAGGCGGCCAAGGATATCATCGTCCACAGAGTCCGCCGGCGCATCATCCGGCGCCGCTCACGGATTGAAGCCAACGGCATCGCCGACGTGGATCGTCAGCACAAGGAAAGCAATGGCCAGCGCGAACAGCTTGACCAGCAGCGGCATGATGAAGCGCACCCAGGCGGTGTAGGGGATGCGCCCGAGCGCGAGTGCCCCCATCACCAGCGCGCTGGTCGGGATCACCATGTTGGTGAAGCCGTCGCCGAACTGGTAGGCGAGCACGGCGGTCTGCTGTGGCACGTCGGTGAGGGTCGCCAGCGGCGACATGATGGGCATGGTCACGAAGGCCTGGCCGCTGCCGGACGGAATGAAGAAGTTGCAGATGGTCTGCACGGCGAGCATGCCCACCGCCGAGGCCTCCGGCCCGAGTTCCGTCAGCACGCCGGCGATGGCATGGATCACCGTGTCGATGACCTGGCCGTCGGAGAGCACCACCTCGATGGAGCGGGCGAAGCCCACCATGAGCGCGGCCGCGGTCATGTCGGCGGCGCCGCTGATGAAGGTGCGGCTCGTCTCGCCGGCCGGGATGCGGCCGATGATCGCCGCCAGCAATCCTATACCGAGGAACACGGCGTTCAGTTCGGGGATGTACCAGCCGTACGCCTGTACGCCCCAGACGAATCCGACGATGCCGCCGACGAAGACCGCGAGCACGGCGATGCGGCTCGGTGAGAGCTCCACGTCGTGGGGCGGCTCGAAGCCGGTGGAGTAGTCCACGTGCGCCACCAGGCTGGTGGACGGGTCGCGCTGCACCCGGCGCGCGTAGCGGTAGAGATGGTGGAAGGCCACGGCCAGGAAGGCGGCCATCATCACGAGGCGGAACTGCCAGCCCGAGGTGATGGGGAGGCCGGCAATGTTCTGCGCGATGATGACGCCGAACGGGTTGGTGCCCGCACACGCCCAACCGATGCCGTAGGGGATCCACACCATGCCCATGGCGACGATGGCGTCCATGCGCATCGCCAGGCTCATCGTCACGATGATCGGTACCAGCGGCACGTACTCCTCGCCCATGCCGATGGTGAAGGCACCGAGACTGAACATCACCAGGCAGCCGGCGATCAGTATCCACGGGCTGGCGCCGAGGCGGGCCACCGACTTGTGCAGCACCGCGTCGATGGCGCCGGTGCGGCGCAGGATCGCTATGACGCCGCCGACGATGAAGATGAGGAAGATGATGTCCTGGGCGGCGGCCATGCCCTTCGGGATGGCCATGAGGAAGTGCCAGGGCGGTATCTCGGCGCGCTCGTCAGCGGCCACCCGTTCGTAGGTGCCCTCGACCACCATCGAGCGCCCCGGGTTGTCCGGATAGGGCTGGCGTTCGAACTGCCCCTGCGGGATGGCATAGACCAGCAGCTGGGCCACGACGATGATCGAGAAGATCAGTACCAGCGAATCGATGGACCAGCTGCGTTTGGTCATGCGTCTCCCTGTAGGAGGGCCTTGTAGGAGGGCCTTCAGGCCCGATCGAATAGTGAATCGGGGCTAAAGCCCCTCCTACCTGTATCCCCGGGTGTCAGGTCTTCGACGCGTCGAAGATGCTCTGGATGGCTCCGTCGAGCATCTCGTTGAACTCGTCTTCGCTCTGCTTGACCGACAGGCCCTCGGTGAGCGCCCGCGAGAAGCTCGCCACCATGCGGTGCTGCTTCTTCAGTCGCTCGTCCGCTTCCTCGCGGCTGTAGCCGCCGGACAGCGCCACCACCTTCAGCACGTTCGGATGGTCGATGCAGTCGGAGTACAGGTTGTCCACCTCCGGCAGCGTCAGCTTCAGCATCACGAGCCTGCCGTCCTCCAGCTTGTCGAGATGCTCGATGATGTGGCGGTGCAGGATGGCTTCGGCCTCCGTCTTCTCGGGGCAGTGGATGTCCACCTCCGGCTCGATGATCGGCACCAGACCGGCGTCGATGATCTGCTCCGCCACCTCGAACTGCTGCTCCACAATCGCCTTGATGCCGTCCTCGTTCGCCTGCTTGATCACCGAGCGCATCTTGGTGCCGAAGATGCCCTTGTCCTTCGCCTTTTTCAGCAGCGCGTCGAGGCCCGGGATGGGCTTCATGAGCTGGACGCCGTCCTTCTCGTCGGCGAGGCCCTTGTCCACCTTCAGGATGGGCACGACCCGCTTGACCTCCCACAGATACTCGGCGGTGGGTCGGCCCTCGATCTCCCGGTCCATGGTGTTCTCGAACAGGATGGCGGCCAGGATGCGATCGCCGCTGAAAGCCGGGCTGGTGATGATGCGGCTGCGCATCTGGTGAACGAGGTCGAACATCTGATCCTCGTTGGACCAGGCATTCTCGTCGATGCCGTAGAGGCGCAGCGCCTTCGGCGTGCTGCCGCCGCTCTGGTCCAGCGCTGCGATGAAGCCGTCTTCCTTCCTGAATTTCTCGAGTTGCTGATCGAAGTTGCTCACGGTAAGCCTCGTCCTGTGGTTGTTCGTAGGGTTATGCCGCCATTCTACGCCATGGCGGGCGCCGGGCGGAAAATGCGGCGGCTCGCGATACGGGGCGTCAGCCCGCGGCCGGCACGCTCAGGTAGCGCTCGCCGCGGTCGCACAGCACCGTGACGAGGGTATGGCCGGGGCCGAGTTCCCGCGCCACCTTCGTGGCCGCCAGCACGTTGGCGCCGGAGGAGATGCCCACCAGCAGCCCTTCCTCGGCCGCCAGCCGGCGAGCCGCGGCCTTGGCATCCTCGGTGGCGATGCGCACGACTTCGTCGATCTCGCCGAGATCCACGAGATCGGGGATGAAGCCGTCCGCGAGCCCCTGGATGCCGTGCCTGCCCGGCACGTCGCCGGACATGACGGCGGATTCGTTCGGCTCCACCGCGACGATGCGGGCCGGCACGTCCGCGCCGCGCAGCGCCCGGGAGACGCCCATCAGCGTGCCGCCGGTGCCCACGCCCATCACGAAGGCATCGAGCCGCCCGGCCGTCTGGCGCACGATTTCGGGGCCTGTCGTCATCTCGTGGGCCGCCGGGTTGTCCACGTTCTTGAACTGGCGCGGCAGGAAGACCCGGGGGTCCCGCGCCGCCTCCTCCTCGCTCTCGCGCACGGCGGCCTGGATGTCGTTGATCTCCTCCAGCAGCCGCAGCTCGGCGCCGAGCAGCTCGATCATGCGGCGGCGCTCCTCGCTCACGGTCTTCGGCATCACAATGGTCACCGGGTAGCCGCGGATCGCCCCTATCATCGCCAGCGCGATGCCCGTGTTGCCGGAGGTGACTTCCAGGATGCGCGAGTCGGGCCCCAGGTCGCCGCGCCGCTCCGCCTCCAGGATCATGTGCCGGGCGATGCGGTCCTTGATGCTGCCGCCGGGATTCAGGTACTCGGCCTTCGCGTACACCTGGCAGCCGGTCTCCTCGCTGGCGCCGCGCAGCAGCATCAGCGGCGTGCAGCCGATGGAATCGAGCACGCCGGAGGTCACGAGACAGGTCGGGCGCTCCCGTGGACAGGGGACGAACTGTACGGGCTCGCTGCTGACTGCGGACATCGGACTACCTCGTGTTCATGCGGGGCGCAGGCCCTATACCTATGACAGAACGGCCAATAGCGGACCATACGTAGTGGCCGTCGTCGGCGCGCCGAAATTGCATGCGCCCCTCGGGATACCGCAAGCTATGGCGATGGCATCCCAGATCACGCTTCTCCTCGAATCTCACCGTGCAGGTGATGCGGATGCGCTGAATCGCCTCGCCGCCGTCCTGTACCCCGAGCTCAAGGCCATGGCCCGCCGCCGCACCGCCGGCAAACCGGGCCTGGGGGCCACCACCCTGGTGCAGGAGACCTTCCTGAAGCTGCTCTCCGGCGGCGAGCTGCAGCCGGACGACCGGCGGCAGTTCTTCGCGCTGGCGGCGACGATCATGCGCCAGGTCATCGTCGACGAGGTCCGCTATGCCATGGCCGGCAAGCGCGACGGCCGCGAGGTGACGCTGACCGAGTCCGTCATGCCGGTTGAGTCCCAGGAGAAGGCCCAGTTCCTGCTGGAAGTCGACGAGATGCTCGGCATCCTGGAGTCGCAGGACGAACGCCTGGCGCGCGTGTTCGAATGCCGCTACTTCGCCGGCCTGACCACCGCCGAGACGGCCGAGGCGCTCGCCGTCTCCGAGCGCTCGGTCGAGCGGGCCTGGTCGTCCGCGCGTTCCCGCATCGCGGAGCTGATGGAGGACACGAGGGAGTAGAGCTGCCGGCGCCGCCCGGATGCCCCGTCCGCCGGTCGGGCGGCGCACTCCCGGAACAGTGCCTTGCCGCCGCCGGGCACGAGGCGCTCCCGCACGTCGCGCTCGTGGCCGTTACGCTCCCCCGTCTGCCGAGGGCGCCTGGGCATCAGTAGTAGTGCTCCAGCGAGAGGGTGATGCGGTCGCGGTCGGCGAACTGGCCGAACAGACCGTCGGTGTCGCCATGGAAGGCATCGAAGCCGACCCTGAGGCTGGTCTCGTCGCCGACCAGCCAGGTGAGCGCGCCCCGCAGCATGCCGTCGCCCTCGCCCACGTCGCCGTACCAGCGCAGCTCCGCCGACAGCCGGTCGTGGGCGAAGTTGCGCCGCAGGAACAGCGTGGCGAGGCGGTCCGTGGCCGGCCGCACCAGCCCGGCCGGCGCGGACTGCACATGGTCCACCAGATACTGCAGGCTGACGAAGGTGTCGAGGGGGCCGCGGAAGTCGACGCCGAGACCGGCGGTGTGCTGGTCCAGCGGTTCGGCGGTGAGAACGCCAGCGCGGCGCACATTGAACTCCCGGCCGGGCCGCAACGCGAGTTCCGTCCTCAGCACGAACCGCCCGAGGGAGTAGGCGGCGCTCAGTCCGTAGAGCTCGCGGCGCTCGTAATAGCGCTCGAGCACTGGCCCGGCCGGAGAGACCTGCACCCTTCCCAGGGGCTCGAAGTCGGAACCTGAGAGGGCGACCAGCGACAGGTCCCATCCGCCCAACATGCGCGACAGGCGGAGCCCGAACGCGGAGTCCTCGAGGCCGTGTTCCGGTTCCTCCGTGCGCACGGGCAGGCGTGGTGCGCCGGGCGGCGCGCCGTAACGGAAGCGCGGCGCGGTGAGCTCGAACCAGGCGCCTTCAGTCGGAATCTCGTGCCCGGTAGCATCCGGGATCCAGGCGAACTCCGTGCGCCACGGGCCGATAAAGAGGTCCGCATAGGCGCTCCAGAGGCCGATGCGGGAGTCCGCGAAGTCCGCCAGGATGAACTCGCGGAAGTGCTGGGGATTGAGCGAGTCCATGACCTTCAGGCCGTCGAGGACGCCCCAGACGATCTGCTGCCTGCCGAAGCGCAGCAGTCCGCCGGGCAGGAAGAACTCGACGTAGGCGTCACGGAGTTCCGCGATGACCTCGTCACCGATGCCTGCCGGCCGCGACAACGGGGCATAGGTGTCGGTATCCGGTTCGCCCGGCACGACGCGGTCGCGGCCGTCCCAGACGAGGCGCGCGGAGGTAACCAGCCGGGCGCCGTCGCCGAGTGCGGTCTCGACGGCCGGCGCCAGCTCCAGGCGGGTGGCCAGCGTGTCATCCGTGCTCGTCGCATGGCCGTAGTGCAGCGTCGTGCGCAGTTCCGCGTTGCCGGCGCCGTGGGCCGTGCCGGTCAGGACGAGCAGTACGAGCAGGGGCAGGCATCTCATGGCCGTCTCCATTGCCATCTCCCTAATAGCCAGGGAGCCCGCGCTGCAGGCTGCCTTGCCGGAACAGATGCTCGGGGAGGTCATCCAGGTACTCGACCGTCTCGAAGTCGAAGACGGTCCGCGACTCCGTCTGGTGGTTCACCGCCTCGATGCGGGTGGCTGTCCAGTAGCCGTCGATGTTCTCGACCGCTGCGACGGTGACGGTCTTCAGGGACCGGCCGTCGACGTCGGTGAAGTAGATCGACAGCGGCAGCCAGGTATTGGCATCGATGACGGCCTCGAAGCCGCCGTAGCCGAGCTCCTGCGCGATGGTGTCGGAGCGCGGGGTGCCGGAGAGGCGGTGGCGCACGCCGGCGGCCGTCTCCTCGCGGCCTTCATAACGGAACTCGTAGTCGGCGAGGTCGAACTTGAGCTCCGATTGCATGTCGCCGTAGCTGAAGTCCGTGCTCTGGAACGATTCCCAGCGCTCGCCTGCGGAGACACGTCGGGACTGCCGCGCGGCCGGGATATAGAACCAGCGATCATCCTCGGCGCCCTCGGCGTGCCGGTCGTGGACGAGGAACGCAGTCCACCTCCCTCTCTTCGGCGCGGTATAGGTGATGCGGGTGCGCCGCATCTCCTCGTCGTTGAGCTTCATGATCACCGCCGTGTGCTCGATCTTCCGGCCGCTTCGCGGCTCGACGGTGATCTGCACCACCCGTTCCGTCGCGGTGCCCTCCGGCCGCGCGGCGACCCGTTCGGCAATCTCCCGGCCGGTGGGCGGGTCGGCGCGCGACTCCGCCGGCACCGCCCCGAGTGCGAGACCGAGACCGACGATCGCTGCCGCGGCGCCGCCGGTGGAGACCGACGCGGCCCGCGGCAGCCGGCCGCGCAGCCGCTGTCTGACGGCGAACAGCGCGGGCACGATGAACAGCGCCGTGAGAAAACTCGCGAAGGCGGCCACCGTCACCAGGCCGCCGAAGCGCTGCAGGGTGGGCAGCTCGCTGGTGAGCAGTACCGCGAAACCCAGCCCGAGGGCGGCGGCGTTGAAGAAGCAGGCGCGAGCGGTGCCCGGCATCGCCGTTGCGATCGCCTCGCCGAGGTCCTCGTCGAAGGCCCGCAGAGCGTGCCGGATGCGGTCGATGAGGTGGATGGCGAAGTCCACGCCGACGCCCACCGATATCGCCGCGAACATGGACGTGGCGGGCTCGAGGAACACGCCGAGATAACCCATCACGCCATAGAGCACCAGCACCGTGAAGCTCACCGGCACGAGTGCGATCACGCCGGCCCAGATCCTGCCGAAGGTGAGGCAGGAGATGGCGAGCACCATCGCCAGCGATAACCCGACGCTGAGGAAATGGGAATCCTGCAGGCGGCTCATCCAGTGGTAGCCGATGTTGACGTCGCCGGCCAGCGTGGCCGTCAGTCCGCTGCCGTCGAACTCCTTCCGCACGTACTGCTGCAGAGCCTCGACGGTGGGCGCCGTCTGCGAGTAGTAATGGGCATCGAGCACGCCGCGCACGAGCGCCGTGCGGTAGTCGCCGTCGATCTCCTCGGCGAGGTCGCCCGGGTCGCCGGTCACCTCGTAGAGGAAGAGATACTGGCCCACGGCGTCGTCGCCGGCGGGCAGCACCCGGGCCGTGCCGGTCGCCTCGATGGCCCCGTGCAGCAGGCCGATGTAGTCCGCTACCGAGACCGTCTTCTGTACGTGGGGCAGCGACTCGAAGTAGTCCTGCAGCGCGAGGATCCGCTCCATCGCCTCGCCGGTCAACAGCCCCTCGGGCTCGTCCGCCTCCACGATCACGTCCAGGAACGCGGTGCCCGCGAAGCGCTCGTTGATGCGCTCGTCGGCGATGCGCAGGGGTTCGTCGGCGGCGAAGTTCTCTACCTGGGAGCGGTCGATGCGCAGCTGCAGCGCACCGGCGCCGGCCACGACGACGAGCACGGCGAAAGTGCCGAGTACCAGTGCCGGCCGCGCGGCGCTCCAGTGCCCGATGCTGGCGAAGAAGCGGCCGATCGGGTCGGGCCGGCGCATGCGCCAGTCGGCGAACGCGGGACTGGGCGCGGGCTTCAGCAGCACCAGCGCATTGGGCAGCACGAGTACCGAGAAGGCCCAGGCGAGGCCCACGCCGAGCATGGCATACCAGGCGAACGCCGTGATGGGCGGCATGATGGAGGCGATGCCGATGCCGGCGAATCCGGCCATGGTGGTCAGCGTCGTGAGTGTGATGGGCCGCGCCATCTCGACCATGGCGTGCACCACCTGCTCGCGCGCGTCGCCGTCCGGGTGCTGGGCGCGCAGTACGTAGTAGGCGGTGAGGATGTGGATGGCGTCGGCCACGGAGATCGCCACGAGGATCACCGGCAGGGCATTGGTGATGGCGAAATACGGCGTGCCGGCCCAGGCCATGATCCCGAGGGCGCCGCCGGCGGAGCCGAGTATCACGAACACGGGCCCCAGCAGCGCCGTCGCCCGGCGGAAGGCGAGGTAGATGAAGCCGAGTACCAGCAGGAAGACCAGCGGTTGCAGCTTGCGCGCGTCCCGGTCGATGTAGGCGCCGAGATAGCCGCTGACGGCGGCCGGGCCGGCAATCACGAGTTCCGCCGGTCCGCCGTCGTATTCGCGCACGAGCCGGCGTACCGCCTCGTAGGTCTCGGCAGCGAGATCGTCGTCGATCAGCTCCGCCATGATGACGGCGCCGGTCTCGTCGCCGCTCACCAGTGCGTCGACGTGCGGCGGCATGGACCGCCAGCGCTGCGCGGCGTCGGCGGCGGCGGTCGCGGCAGGCAGGCCGCTGCGCTCCACGTAGCGCTCCACGTACAAGGCGCCGTCCTCGCCGCGAATCGAGGATTCGGTGGCGATGCTCGCCACCCGGTCGGGGCGGACGTTCGGGATGCGCGCCACGCGCTCCGTGACCTCACGCACCAGTTCCAGCATCTGCGGGCGGAAGACCGAGCCGCCGTCGGTGGTCATGACGGCTATGGCCATCGGCTTCGAGATGCCGAAGAGTTCCTCGGCACGGTCGTTGGCGAGCACCGAGGGGTGATCGTCCGGGATGAAGGCCTCCACCGAGGTGTCCTTGACCAGCCGCGTGAGGCCGGCAACGCAGAGCGCGATGATCAGCAGTCCCGCCGCCAGCGTGACGGCTGGCCGGGCGACGACGCGCCGGAAGAAGCGCTCGGTGAATTCACGGTCGAGGAACATCATTCCGCTCCCGCGAAGCCGGGCGCGACGGCCCGGGCCTCGGCGGCGTGGGTCGCCGCCGTGTCGAAGATGCGCTTCTCGAGGGTCAGCCAGTCACGCAGATAGGCGGGCGGGCTGGGCCGCTCCGCTCCCGGGCGCACGGCGGTGACGACCTCGCCGGCGGGCACCCACTCGCCCCGGCGGCGCATGGCGGCCCGTGTCGTGCCGACGGCCACGCAGCGGTCTGCGGCGTCGATGAACGCGTGCTCCAGGAAGAACCAGCGATGGTCCCAGTACAGCAGGCGTGTGCGCACCCGGTAGAGCTGGAACACTCGCAGCGAATGGCGGAAGCGGACGACGCCGCCGCCGAGCAACGCGGCCCAGCCGTACTGGCGCATGGCGGCGACGACGCCCATGCGGGTCATCCACTCGGTGCGCGCGACGTCCATGATCTGGAGGTAGCGGCCGTTGTTCATGTGGCCGAAGGCGTCCAGGTCGTTGAACCAGACACGGAAACGGCTCTCGGCCGGTTCCTCGGGGTGTATGCCTGCGCCGAACAGGCCGTAGAGGTAGGCCCGCAGCAGACGGAAGTAGAGGTTCATTGTTCGTTTTTCCTCCGATCTCTCTCGCTGTCCGCCGTCGGGCGGACGCCGTTCATGACTTCCCTGTAGAGAGAGATCGGAAAAAGGACGAAAAACCCGCCAGACGGGGCGGGTGGGGAACGGCTCAGCCGTCCAGGCGGGCCTGCACCTCGGCGTGGAATTCGGCCACGGCGGCCTCGGCGGTGCCCAGCGTCAGCTCGGTGACGGCGCCGGTGGCGAGCCCCTCCTGGCCGAGGCGGGCGGCGCGGAAGTCCTCGGCCGCGAATACGGCGCCGTCGAGGAGTTCGAAGCTGCGGGCCCAGTGCTCCTCGGCCTGCGGGTCGGCCGGCGGCTCGGGGATGAGCATGAAGTCCTCCACCAGCGTGCGGTCCACGGCCCGGGGGTAGAGCAGCATGACGTTGATGTAGTCCGGGCTGACGATGATCACCGCGCCCGGGAACAGGCTGAACGAGAAGGTGACGTAGTGGCGGAGATGAGCCAGGGAATCGAGGTCGGCGGCGCGCAGGAATTCCTCGCGGCCGACGGCGCTGCGGAAGTGGGGCCCCACCCGGTCGCCCGCCGTTATGGAGTCGGCGAAGAACGGCGCGATGGTGTCCTTGTGCAGGCGCTGTACGTGGTAGGACTCCAGGAACGCGTCCATGATCAGCTTCCAGTTGCCCGCCACGTCGTGGGTGCGGTGCCGGTACAGGTGCATGCCGGGCAGGCCCAGCGCCTCGAAATCCGCGGGCAGCTCGCCGAGGAAAGCGTCGAAGTCGGGCGCGGCGTCATCCAGTGCGGTCCAGACGAGTCCGCCGGCCTCGTGGCAGGGCAGTGCCGCGAGGCCGTAGTCCCGCTTGTCCATGCCCGGGAACGTATCGGGCCGCGGCAGCCCGCGCAGGCTGCCGTCCAGGTTATAGGTCCACGCGTGATAGGGGCAGACGAGTGCGCCGGTGCGGCAGGCCTCGCCGCCCTCCACCAGCCGGGTGCCCCGGTGGCGGCAGACGTTCAGGAAGACGTGTGCCCTGCCGTCGCGGTCGCGGGTGATGAGCAGCGGCACGCCGTGGCCGTCGTGGGTTACCGCGTGTCCGGGCGTCGGCAGCAGGGCCGAGGGCGCCAGCGGCACCGGCAGCCGGCGGAACAGCGCGGAGCGCTCGGCCTCGAAGCGGTCCGGGTCCAGGTAGCCTGCCGCCGGGACATGCCGGATCCCGGTGCCGGCATCGTCGCCGCACCCGGCCGACTCGACGAGCTCGGCCACGAGGCCTCTCAGCGCGGGCGTCAGCGTCCCGCTGCCAGTCGCTGCGATGTCTGCGGTGTTGCTGGCCAAGTGCATCCCCCTCCGGCCGAAAGCTTAGCACCGTTCGGCGCCGGGAACAGGCGGCGCAATGGTCCATAATGTCGGCCGATTAACGGAGCGGGAGGTTAGATGGGCACGAGACCGCGGGTCGTCGTGATCGGCGCAGGCGTGGGCGGCCTGGCGGCGGCGCTGGAGCTCGCATCCGCCGGCGCGGCGGTGACCGTGCTGGAGCGTCACGGCGTGCCCGGCGGGAAGATGCGCGAGGTGCGCGTTGGCGGGACGGGGATCGACTCCGGCCCCACCGTGTTCACCATGCGCCGGGTCATCGACGAGCTGTTCGCCGCCGCCGGGCAGCGGCTCGACGATCACCTGGAACTCGACGCCGCGGATCTGCTGGCCCGGCATGCCTGGCCGGACGGCAGCCGGCTCGACCTGTACGCGGACGTGGAGCGCTCGGCCGCCGCCATCGGCGAGCTGGCCGGCGCGGCGGAAGCCGACGCCTACCGTCGCTTCGCCAGTCGTTCCCGGCGCGTGTTCGAGACGCTGGACGAACCGTTCATGCGGGCCGAGCGTCCCGGCATGTTCGGCCTCACCCGGAAGCTGGGCCTGCGCGGGCTGCCGGACCTGCTGGCGATCAATGCCTTCCGCTCGCTCTGGACGGAACTCGGCCGCCATTTCGCCGATCCCCGGCTGCGGCAGTTGTTCGGCCGCTACTCCACCTACTGCGGCTCGTCCCCTTTCCGCGCACCCGCAACGCTGATGCTCATCGCCCATGCCGAGCGCGCGGGCGTCTGGGTGGTGCGCGGCGGCATGCAGAGGCTCGCGGAGGCACTCGCCGGCACGGCGGAAGCCGCGGGCGCGGAGCTGCGTTACGGCTGTCACGTGTCGCGCGTGCTCACCGGCGGCGACGGCCGGGTCGCCGGCGCGGAGCTGGACGGCGGCGAGCGCGTCCCGGCGGAGGCGGTGGTGTTCAACGGTGATGCCGCCGCGCTGGCCGGCGGGCTGCTGGGCGAAGAGGCGCGCAGGGCCGTGCCCGGCCGCGTCGCGCCGCCGTCCTCGCTGTCCGCGCTGACGGTCTCGGCACGGGCGCGGGCGAGCGGTTTTCCACTCGCCTATCACACGGTTTTCTTCGGCGACGACTACCCGGACGAATTCGACAGCATCTTCGCGCGCCGCGCGATGACGAAGATGCCCACGATCTACGTCTGCGCGCAGGATCGGGCCCCGGGAGGGCGGCCCGGCGACGGCGCGGAGCGCATCTTCTGCCTCGCCAACGCGTCACCCGGCGACATGGATGCGGCCACCGTGGCGCGCTACCGCGACCGGGTCCTCGCCACGCTCGGGCGTCACGGGCTGGGTCTGGAGCCCGCCGACGGGGCCATGGTGACCACCGCGCCGCCGGACTTCGGCGCGCTGTTCCCGGCGACCGGCGGCGCCCTGTACGGCCAGCCCACCCACGGCTGGCGGTCGTCGTTCCTGCGTCCCGGCTCCCGCTCCCGACTGCGCGGGCTCTATCTCGCGGGCGGCAGCGTGCACCCGGGGCCGGGCGTGCCCATGGCCGCGTTGTCCGGGCGGCTCGCGGCCGCCAGCGTGCGCGCGGACCTCGGCCTCGAAGGCACCTGAACGGGGCGCCCCGGCCCACAGCTGTTTTTGACACGGCCCCGAGTCGGGCTGTTACCCTGCGCGACTGTTGCCGCGGCATCGACGGTGCCGTGCTTCCCTGACGAAACAAGGAGCGTACCGACGCCATGTCTATGAAGTCTCAGAATTTTCTACGTCCGCTGAACCTGCTGCGCGCCGCCGGAACGGCCGCCGTGCTGGTGCTCGGTGCGGTGAGTGTCAGCGCCCAGCAGATGCCGGAAGGGCATCCGGGCGGCATGATGGCGCCTAATTCCCAGGGCCAGGGCAACGAGCTCATCCAGCAGGTGCAGGCGAAGCGGGCCGAGATCCAGCAGCTCAACCAGCAGCTGATGCAGATCCAGGAGAGCACCATCGAAGCGAACCCGGAACTCGCGCAGCAGCGCGACGACCTGATCTCCTTCGTCGACGAGAAGATGGCCGAGACCGGCTACGACGCCGAGGCGGCCCGCGGCCGCATCGAGCAGCTGCAGGGCGAGATGCAGAGCGGCGAGCTGTCCACCGAGGAGCAGCAGCAGCACCGCCAGCAGCTGCGCCAGGAGATGACCTCCATGCAGCAGGCCCAGGGCCAGATCATGCAGGACGAGGAGTTCCAGGCGAAGCGCGAGGCGCTGAACGAGAATCTCGTCGCGGCGATGCAGGAGCAGAACCCGCAGACCGACGAGCTGATCTCCCGGCTGCAGTCCGCCCAGCAGGAGTACCAGCAGCTCGCCCAGCAGGCCATGCAGCAGCAAGGCGGCGGCATGGGCTCCCCCAACTAACAGGTCGTAGGAGGGCCTTCAGGCCCGACTCTTCCTGCCAGATCCCCTTCTATTGTGGCCGCCCTGCGGGGGTATCCATCTTGCTCCCGACAAAAGGTCGCGGCGATGGATACCCCCGCATGACGGCCGTGCTCGCGGTGGCGTGAAGGAAGCGCCAGTCAGTGTCGCCTACTGACTGATGCCAAGCCTTTCCGCTACGGGCCCGCCATCGACTGGGGCGTGCCAAAGCCGATAGAAGGATGCCGCAG
Organism: Lentisalinibacter orientalis; assembly: GCF_040706535.1. Taxonomy (NCBI): domain Bacteria; kingdom Pseudomonadati; phylum Pseudomonadota; class Gammaproteobacteria; order Woeseiales; family Woeseiaceae; genus Lentisalinibacter; species Lentisalinibacter orientalis. The sequence continues at coordinate 212,916 of NZ_JAPDRJ010000001.1, read as the reverse complement.
CCAGAAGAGCGGATCGGGGCTAAAGCCCCTCCTACCTTGGTTGTGGGTCCGGGACGATCTCGTCCAGTACCTTCGCCGACGAGATGACGCCCGGCAGCCCTGCGCCCGGGTGGGTGCCGGCGCCCACCAGGTAGAGGCCATCGAGTTCCTCGCTGCGGTTGTGAGGGCGGAACCACGCGGTCTGCAGCAGGATCGGCTGCAGGCCGAAGGCAGCGCCCTTCACCGACCAGAGGCGGTCGCGGAAATCCGCCGGCGTCATCATCCGTGACGTGACGACGTGCTGCTCGAGATCCGGCAGCACCGTCTCCGACAGGCTCTTCGCGATCGCCGCCCGATAGCGCTCCGCGGTCTCCGACCAGTCGATGCCGCTGTCCAGATGCGGCACCGGCGAGAGCACGTAGAAGGCGTCGCCGCCCGGCGGCGCGAGCGACGGGTCCGTGGCCGTCGGCCGGTGCAGGTACAGGCTGAAGTCGTCCGCCAGCCGCTGGCGGCGGAAGATGTCGTCCAGCAGTTCCCGATAGCGCGGCCCCAGCAGGATCATGTGATGGGGCACGTCGTCGTAGCGCCGGTCGGTGCCGAAGTACCAGACGAACAGGCTCATCGAGTAGCGGGCGCGGGAGAGCTTGCGCTCCGTCCAGCGCCGCGGCCGCACGTGTTCGGGCAACAGATAACGATAGGTTGCGGCCGAGTCCGCGTTGGAGACGACCACGTCGGCAGCCACCGTCTCGCCGTCGCGCAGCCTGACGCCCGCCGCCCGGCCGCCTTCCACCAGGATCTCGCGCACCGGCGCGTTGTAGCGGATCTCCCCGCCGAGGGATTCGATGAGTCCCACCATGCCGTCCACCACGCTGCCGGTTCCGCCCATGGCGAAGTGCACGCCGTGGCGGCGCTCCAGCTGGGCGATCAGCGCGTAGACGGCGGTGGCGGTAAACGGATTGCCGCCGACCAGCAGCGGATGGAAGCTGAATACCTGGCGCAGTTTCGGGTGCGAGATGTAGCGCGAGACCAGCCCGTACACCGAGCGGTAGAACTGGGCGCGGAAGAGATCCGGCAGCGATCCGAACATGGAGCCGAAAGAGTCGAAGGAGGCCGCCATCAGTTCGTCGAAGCCGATATCGTAGAGCTTCGCGCTCGCCGCCAGGAAGCGCTCGAACCCCGCTACGTCGGCCGGGTTGAAGCGGGCGATCTCCCGCTTCATGGCCTCGTCGTCGCCGTTGTAGTCGAAGTGGTCGCCGTCCGCGAAACGGATGCGGTAGTAAGGGTCCATCGGCACGATCTTCACATCGTCCTCGAGCCGCCGGCCGGCCAGCTGCCAGAGTTCCTCCAGCAGGAACGGCGCCGTGATGATGGTGGGCCCGGCATCGAAGGTGTAGCCGTCCTGGCGGAACACGTAGGCGCGCCCGCCCGGGGCGTCGAGTTTCTCGAACAGCCGCACGCGATAGCCCCGCGCGCCCAGGCGTATGGCAGCGGCGAGCCCGCCGAAGCCCGCACCGATGACCACGGCGGTGGACCCTGCGGTCGAAGGAGGATCGTGCGACGGACGAGTGCTCACCGTGCCGTCTCCCGCGACCAGCGGCGCGCCAGATCCGCCGAATGAAAGACGAGCGCGCACAATAACCAGACGGTGATCCACTGCCAGCCGCCGCCGGTCAGCGCCGCCCGCAGCGCGAGTGCGAGACTGCCGCCGGCGCCCGCGTTCAGTACGGCGGGCAATGCGGCGATACCGCGGCCGGTGCGCCGATGCCAGAACGCGAGCAGGAACACCTCGAGCACGAGCACCGCCAGCACGATGTCGACGATGCGGCCCGACTCGATCAACGACTGCACGTGGTGCTCCTCCCCTGTCCCGTTCGCGAAAGGGCATGAGAATAGCGGACCGGATTGCGGCGGGGAATCTCGGATTGCCGGCGTGCCGGTTCAGCCAGCGTTCAGCGCGACGACGTTCCAATGTACCCACGTCATCGGTAATGGCTGGAGCAAGGGAGACGGACATGGAACGCACATCTCACACGGCGAAGAGACACGCAGGCCGGCGGCCATCGCGCGCGCTGCCCGACTGGCCCGCCCGGTGGTTCCCCGTACTGGTGGCAGCGGCGGCCCTCACGGTGGCGGCCGGGGCATTCGCCGCGAGCGCCGACGGCATGGAGCCGCAGACTCGCACCGCCGACGGCTTCGCTGCGGAGCGCGGTGACAACGAGCGCCGCCCGGCCTCGGCCCTGGAGGAGTTCGAGGGTGTGGGCGCGACGGCGGAGCCTCTCGATTCGGCGCCCGCGAGCGCGCGCAAGACCGCGCCGACCTCGCCGGAGCAGCGTGCCGTCTCCTGTTGCGGGTTCCGCATCTACGACGCGCAGACACGTCTGTTCGACGACCTCGACCGGGACGGCTACTACACCTGGCTGCAGGTGACCTTCGACGTGGATACCGATTACAGCGAAGCGGAGGTCTATGCCGACATCTGGCTGCACGAGCCGGGCGGCACTTACACCCTCATTCACGAGACCGACGTCTTCACCATCCGCGGCTCGTCGTCCAGCGACGACTACGAGGTGGAGGCGGAGCTGGTGGCCGGATTCCCGCCGGGACTCTACGACGTGCTCATCGAGGTCTACGACGCCTGGGACCACCGCTTCGTCGCCGACTTCGACGCCCGGGATTCTTCCGACCTCGGCCTGCTGCCGCTGGAGGACATCTCCTTCGACGGCGACATCCCGCCGCCGGTCGTGTACTCCGACGGCAGCGGCGGCTCGGGCTCGTTCTCGCTGGCGGGACTGGCCGCGCTGGCCGGGCTGGGACTGTGGCGCCGACGGCGTCACAGTTTCCGCGGCCAAGTGGTCCGGTGATGCCGCCGGTGAGAAACGGATCACAGCCGCTCCGCCGGGTAGCGGCTCCAATCGCAGGTCAATGCCACAGAACCTGCGACCTGTCATGCCCGGAGCCGACATCATCCCGTTTCCGCTGGAGCGCCGGCGCCCGATCGGCTGTCCCCAGTGCGGCACCTACAGCGACGTGCAGCCGGTGGGGCGGCTCACCTGGGCCTGGTGCGACCGCCACGGCGTGCGCTGGGTCGTGGCCGACCGTCCGCTGCCGGGACCGGCGGCCTTCGACCGCCGGCGCCTGCGCCGCATGGTCGAGTTCCTGGCGGAGTTCACCGAAGTCTCGATGACCTGACCGGCGCGCCCTCCTGCGCGCGAAAACCCTGATCCGGTAAGGGCTTTTCCCGATGACGGCTGCAGATCGGCTGCGGCTACCATGAGTTGTGCGGCGCGCGGATTCCGTTCCGTGCGCTGGCCCGGCCACGGCGTCGGAGCTGCGGGAGGTCAGGGCGATGCAGAAGAAGTCTCCTGTCTCCGGACGCGAGACGAGTTTGAAGAGCGCGATGGATCATGTGCTGGAGGCCGAGCAGGCCGCCCGTGATGCTATACGCGCCGGCGAGCGCCGTGGCGCCGCCATCATCGCCGACGCCAACGAGCAGGTCCGCCGTATCGAGCAGCGTGCTGCCGAACGCATACGGCGTGCGCACGATCTGTGCGCCGATGCCGTGCGCCGGGAAACCCGTCTTGCCGAAGAGCGCGGCGAGGCGGACGAAGACCCCCTTAATCTCAGTGATGAGGAACGTGAGCGGGTGCGTCGCGCGGCCGATCGCCTGGCCGCGCATCTGTGCGGCGGAAGCGAAGATGACCGGCGCGGGCTTTAGCTATGTGCAGGCACGCATACAGGCGCGTCATGGCAGGCGCCCGGACGAGTCCGACTGGAGCCGGCTCGAATCCTGCGATTCCACCCACGCTTACCTGGAGGCGGCCCGCACCGGCGTGCTTTCTGCGTGGGCGGAGGGGCTGAACGCCGAAGACGGCATCCACCGCCTCGAGGCGTCGATACGCCGCTCCTGGCGCCATTATCTGGACCAGGTCGCATCCTGGTCGCCGGAGCCCTGGCGGGATGCGATCGAGTGGTGCGGCAGCCTGCCGGACGTGCCGACGGCCGCCCAGGTCGCCGCCGCCGAAGAGCCGCCGGAATGGCTCTTGTCCGAAGAGCAGAGCGAGGCGGTGGCGCCCGGCAGCCTGGATGCGTGGCGCGAAGGGTGGCGGGCGCGCATGCCGTCCCCGGACGCCGACCAGCGGGCCGGGCTCGCGGCGCTGGAGGCGGCCGTCGATGAGTGGATCGGGGCGAACCGGGATCCGGAGCAGGCCTCCGTCTCCCGCGCGGCCCGTCTGCGCGAGCGCCTCGAGCAGCGGGTGACGACCGTGTTCCGACGCCACGCCCTGGGTCCCGCCGCCCTGTTCGCCCATCTGTTGCTGACCGCGCTGGACGTGCAGCGCTTCCGGGGCGGGCTCGCGCGGCGGCAGGCATTGTCCGGACGGGGGGTGGTGGGAGCCGCCGCATGAGCTTCCGTTCGCGCCCCGCTCGCTGGTTCGAAGTCCTCACCCCGAGGTCCGAGGCCACCACTGCGCTGAAGGCGCTCGCCGATACCGGCGCGGTGGAACTGCAGTCCCACAGCACCAGCGCGGAGAGTATTGCGACGCCCGAGCTGCAGGCCGTGCTGGCCGAGTACCGGGAGCTGGCGCGGAGCTACGGCCGCCACTGGCCCGAACCGCCGCCCGCCACGCCGAACCTGGACCCCCGGCACGCCGAGGACTCCATGGCGGTGCTGCGGGGCTGGGCCGACGATGCGCAGCCACTCATCGCCCGGCTGGAGGAACTTCGCAGGGAGCGCTCGAGGCTGGCCTGTCTCGAGCGCCTCCTGAACGAGGCGCCCGAGGCGCTGCCGAGCCCGGCCGGGCTTGCCGCGGCGGGCCCCACCATCGGCTGCGGGCTGTTCCGCATGCCGGCGGAAACCTGGCCGGAAGGCGTGCCGGCCGGTGTCATCGTCGAGCGCATCGCACTGGACGACGAGACCTATCTGCTGGCCGTCGGGCCCAGGGGGGAGTACGAATCCCTGGCCAGCGCCCTGACGGGCATGAAGGCGGAGCCGGTGGCACTCCCCGAGGGGCTCGCCGGCGAGCCGGACGCCGCACTGGCCGAGCTACGCGATCGCCTGGCCGAACTCGGCCGCGAAGACGAGCGCCTGGGCGAACGGCTCAAGTCGCTGAATGACGAGCACGGCATCGCGCAGATCATCGGTTCCTTCGAGCTGCTCGACTGGATGGCCCATCACGTGCCCAGTTTCCCGAGCAGCGAGACTTTCGCCTGGATCACCGGCTGGACCAGCGATACCGACGGCGACGGCATCCGCGCCGCGCTGGAGGAGGCGGGCGTGCGCTACCTGATGCGCTTCTGCGAGCCGCCGGCGGGCTACCCGATACCCATGCTGCTCAGGAACCCGTCCTGGGCCCGGCCGTTCGAGTTCTTCGCCCGCCAGCTGGGCACCCCCGGCGGCGAGGAGACCGACCCCAGCATGATCGTGGCCTTCCTCGCGCCGCTGATGTTCGGTTTCATGTTCGGCGATGTCGGCCACGGCGCCGTGCTGCTGGTCGCCGGCCTCTTCCTGTACCGGAAGATCCCCCAGCTCGGCATCCTCATCCCGGGCGGCATCGCCTCGATGGGTTTCGGCGTGGCCTTCGGCAGCGTGTTCGCGCGGGAGGACATCATCCCGGCGCTGTGGCTGCATCCGCTGGAGCACCCGCTGACGGTGCTGGGCACGTCGCTCGGCTTCGGCATCCTCGTGCTGCTGCTGGGTCTGGTGCTGGATGCGGTGCAATGGCGCTGGATGGGGCAGTGGTCCATCTGGTGGCATCGGCGCGTGGGGCTCATGGTGGCCTTCCTCGCGCTGGTGGCGAGCTTCTTCGACGTGCGCTTCCTGTATGTCGCGGTGGCCGGTTCCCTCTGGTACGTCTTCGGTGAGACGTTCGTCAGCGCCGGGGAGAGAACGCCCGCCGCCCTGGGCCAGGCCGCCGGCGAGTTCGTCGAGTCCCTGTTCCAGTTGGCCGTGAATACGGTTTCCTTCGTCCGTGTCGGTGCCTTCGCGCTGGCCCACGCCGGCCTGGGCGTCGCCGTGGTCGGCATGGCCGAAGCCACCGGCAACGTGACCGGGATGGTGATCGTGCTGGCGCTCGGCAACGCCCTGATCATCGCCCTCGAAGGGCTCATCGTGGGCATCCAGACCACCCGCCTGCTGCTGTTCGAATTCTTCATCCGATTCCTGAAGGCGACCGGCCGTCCGTTCCGGCCGCTGCCGCCGCCCGAAACCCGCACACCCACCAAAGGGAGTAAAGCATGACCAGTATGAAGATGATCCTCGCAGGACTCATCGGCCTTGCCCTGATCACCGTCGGACTCGGCGCGTTCCTGATGATCACCAGCCTGCCGTTGCTGGCTGTCGAGGAAGGCGTCGCCGGCGCCGGCATCGGCGAGGGCGCCCTGCGCTGGGGCTTCGCCGCAGCAGCCGCGTCCGCAGCCCTGTCCGCTGCTGCAGGCGGCTATGCCGTGGCCAAGGTGGGCAGTGCCGCGGTCGGCGCGCTGGCGGAGAAGCCGGAGCTGTTCGGCCGAATCATCATCCTGGTCGGCCTGGCCGAGGGTATCGCCATCTACGGGCTCATCGTCGCCATCCTCATCCTGAACCGACTCGGCTGACGTGCTCGGGGCGGTCTTCATCGGCGACGAGGTCACCGGCGCGGGCTACCGGCTGGCGGGCCTGCGTGTCGTCGCCGCGGGCCCCGACGAGGCGGGCGAAGCGCTGGCGTCGGCGCGGGAGGACGCCGCGCTGATCCTGATCGGCGCCGGCAGCGCCGGCGGCATCGACGGCGACGAACTCGAGCGCGTGCAGCGCGAGGGCGCGCCCCCGGTCGTGGTGGTGCCCGACGCGCAGGGCGCCGAGCCGCCCGATCTCGCCGCGGTCATCAACAGGGCATTCGGACTGGAGCAATGAACGGACAATGAACGACACAGGCGGCATCGTCGAGAGGCAGGTCGACAGCATGGTCAGGCTGGTGCGGCGCTACGAGGCGGCCGAGATCGAGAAGATCCTGGATCGCGCCTACGACACGGCGCTGGAGCGGGTACGCGCCGCGCGCCGCGATGCGCGGCAGCGGGTGCACGAGGCAGTCGGGGAGTTGCGCGGCGAGGTCGACGCCGCTATCACGCGGGTGCGTGCGGGCGACGAGGCGCGGGCACGCCGCTGCGAACTCGGCAAGGCCCGCCTCGTGCTGGACGCGGGCAGGGAACTCCTGGCCCGGTCGCTGCAGGCGCGCTGGCAGGAGCCGGCCTCGCGGCAGGCATGGACATCGTCGCTGCTGGAGCAGGCGGCGGCCGTGCTGCCGTCCGGCACCTGGGACGTCGAATATGCCGCCGGCTGGCCGGAGGCGGAGCGCGAGGCGTTCTCGGCGCGCGCGCGCGAGGCGGCCGGCGAGCCGCCGCGCCTGAGCGCCCGGGATGACATCGCCGCGGGTCTGAGGATCGGGATAGCCATCGAGGGCGCCGGCGCGAGCCTGGACGGCACCCTCGACGGCCTGATGGGTCGCGGTCCCGAGCTCGAGGCCCGGCTGCTGGCGGAGTACTACGCCCTGGCCGGCGGCCCGGACGGGCAGGACGGGCAGGACGGACCGGGCGGAGGCGCATCATGAGTGTCGCGACCATCCAGTGGATCGGCGGACCGGTGCTGCGCGCGCGCATGCAGCAGCCCTTCCATGTGCAGGAGGCCATCCACGTCGGCCCGAACAAGCTGCTCGGCGAGGTCATACAGCTGCGGGGCGATACCTTCACCGCACAGGTCTACGAACGCACCTCGGGGCTGAAACCCGGCGACCGCATCGAGGGCACGGGCCGGGCGCTCAGCGTCGGCCTCGGTCCCCATCTGCTCGGGCAGATATTCGACGGGCTGTTGCGCCCCCTCGGCGACGAGGACGAGCTGTTCGTGCGCGCCGGCATGACGGCGCAGGGCGCGGAGACGCGCCGCTATGCGTTCGAGCCGGCCGTCGCCGCGGGCGACGAAGTGGCACCCGGACAGAGCATCGGGCGGGCCGGCGAGCAGGCCCATGCGGTCGAGTGTCTGGTGCCGGCGGGTGCCGGCGGCCGTGTCGCGGAGGTGGCGGAGGCCGGCGACTACGGTCTGGAGGACGTGGTGTGCCGCATCGAGCCCGAGGAGCGCACGGGCGGCAACGGCGGCAACGGCAGCAACGGCGGCAGGGGCGGCGACGGCGTTGAGATCCGCCTCAGTCAGCACTGGCCCGTGCGCCGGCCGCGCCCGGTGGCCGACAGACTGCCGGTGGGCGCGCCGCTGATCACCGGCCAGCGCATACTCGACACCCTGTTCCCCATCGCCCGTGGCGGGCGCGGCATGCTGCCGGGCGGCTTCGGCACCGGCAAGACCATCCTGCAGGAGGCCCTCGCCAAGTGGTGCGACGCCGACGTGATCGTCTACGTGGGCTGCGGCGAGCGGGGCAACGAGATGGCCGAGGTGCTGGACGAGCTGCCGAAGCTGGAGGACCCCCGCACCGGCCGTCCGCTCATGGAGCGCACGGTCATCATTGCGAATACCTCGAACATGCCGGTGGCGGCGCGGGAGGCGAGCATCTACACCGGTATCACCGTGGCCGAGTTTTTCCGTGACCAGGGCCGGCACGTGGCGCTCATGGCCGACTCCACCAGCCGCTGGGCCGAGGCCCTGCGGGAGGTCTCGGGGCGCCTCGGCGAGCTGCCGGCCGAGTCCGGCTACCCGGCCTATCTCAGCTCCCGGCTGGCGGATTTCTACGAGCGGGCCGCGCGGGTGAAGACGCTGGGCGGCAAGGAAGGCTCGGTGACCATCATCGGTGCCGTGAGCCCGCCCGCCAGCGACTTCTCGGAACCGGTGACCATGCATACCAAGCGCTACGTGCGCTGCTTCTGGGCGCTGGACCGGGAGCGGGCCCAGGCCCGGTTCTACCCGGCGGTGCACCCGCTGCATTCCTATTCCGAGGACGCCGTAGAACTCGCCCGCTGGTGGAAGAGTCAGGGCGACCCGGACTGGGACCGCAAACGCCAGCGGGTGCTGGTGCTGCTGGAGGAGCAGCAGAGCCTCGAGCGCATGGCGCGCATCATCGGCAAGGACGCGCTGCCGCCGGTGCATCAGGTGACGCTGCTGAACGCCGAGCTGGTGAACGATGGCTTCCTGCGCCAGTCCTCGTTCTCCGAGACCGACCGCTACTGCTCGCCGGCCCGTCAGCAGGCCATGCTCGACCTGCTGCTGAAGTTCATCACGCTGGCCGAACAGGCGCTCGCGGCCGGCGCGAGCCCGGCGGACATCGCCGCCGTCCCCTCGCTGGTGCGCCTGCGCCGCCTCGGTGAGGAGGTGGGCGAGGACGAGCTCGAGAAGATTGACGAACTCCGGCGTCAGGTGGAGGCGGAATTCCACGTGCTGGAAGAGGGTGGCGGCGACGGCGACGAGAAAGCGGCCGCGACCCGGGAGGAGGCGGTGGCGGAAGTCGAAGGCCATGGCCAGGGCAACGGCGAGGGGAGTGACGAGGGCATCGACAATGGAAGCTGAAATCACCCTCACCGGCGCCGCCCAGCGCCTGGAAGGCCCGCTCCTGTTCCTGCAGCGCACGGTCAGTGTGGGGCTGGATGCCGCCGTGGAGGTCATCGGCCGGGACGGCACGCTGCGCTACGGGCGGGTGGCCGCGCTGGGCGACGAGGAGATCGTGGTGGAGATCCTCGGCGCGACCGAGGGTCTGAGTCTCGGCGACACCCGGGTGCGCATCCGCGAGAAGCCGCTGGAACTCGGCCTCGGGCCGGGCCTGCAGGGGCGCATCCTGGACAGCCTCGGCCGGCCCATCGACGGCGGCCCGCCGATTCCCGCCGAGCGCTACCTGCCGGTGGACGGCTCGGCCATCAACCCGGTGGCGCGGCACCGGCCGCAGGACTTCATCGAGACCGGCGTCACCGCCATCGACCTGATGAACAGCCTCGTGCGCGGCCAGAAGCTGCCGCTGTTCTCCGGTGGCGGCCTGCCCCACGACCGCCTCGCCATCGACATCGCCAGCCGCGCGCGGCTGCTGGGCGAGGAGGCGGGCGCGTTCGCGATTGTCTTTGTCGGCATCGGCGTCTCCCACGACACCGCCGAGCGCTTCCGCAAGGCGATGCAGGAGACCGGCGCGCTCGAACATACGGTCATGTTCCTGAACCGGGCCAGCGAGCCCAGCACCCAGCGCCTGCTCACGCCCCGCTACGCGCTCACCGCGGCGGAATATCTGGCCTTCGTCGAGTCCCGCCACGTGCTGGTGATCATGACCGACATGACCAACTACTGCGAGGCGCTGCGCGAGGTGTCCGCCGGCCACGGCGAGATCCCCAGCCGCAAGGGTTATCCCGGCTACCTGTACTCGGACCTGGCCACCATCTACGAGCGCGCCGGCTGCCTGCGGGCGCGGCAGGGGACGCTGACCCAGCTGCCCATCCTGACCATGCCCGGCGACGACATCACCCACCCCATCCCGGACCTCACCGGCTACATCACCGAGGGCCAGATCGTGCTCAGCCGCGAGCTGGACCGTCGCGGCGTGTACCCGCCCATCGACGTGCTCGCGAGCCTGTCCCGGCTGATGGACGACGGCATCGGCAAGGGCGTCACCCACGCCGACCATCCGGCGCTCGCCCACCAGCTCTTCGCCGCCTATGCGCGCACCGCGAAGATCCGCGTGCTGGCGAGCGTGATGGGCCATGAGGGTCTCACCGACACCGACCGGCAGTATCTCGACTTCGGCGACGCCTTCGAGCAGAAACTCATCGCCCAGGAAGGGCCGCGCCGGCTGGACGAGAGCATGAAGGTGGGCTGGGAGATCCTGAAGGGCCTGCCGCGGGCCGAGCTCTCGCGGCTGAGCGAGGCGCAGGTACGCGAGCACCTCGGCGAGCCGGAGCAGGCCGGGTACGACGAGGACGACGAGGGCACGAATGGCTGACTTCCGCCGCCAGCAGTCGGCCAGCCGCGGTCAGCTTCAGGAGCTGCGCGACGAGCAGAAGGTCGTGCGCGAGGGCTTCGAGTTCCTGGAGCAGAAGCGCATGCTGATCGCCGCCGAGATCATGCGCGAGCTGCGCCGGCATCAGGCGATCTACGAGGAATTCTCGGCCGGCCATGCGGATGCCGTCACGGCGCTCGGCCGTGCCATCGGCTTCCACGGGCTGGAGGGCGTGCAGGTCTATCCGCCGCGGCCTTACGAGGACGGCTCGCTGTCGTTCGACGAGCGCCGCTTCCTGGATCTGCGCCTGATCGATGCGGGGACGGGAGGCGCGGCAGTGGATCGCTCACGGCCGGCGGTGCTGCCGTCCATCGAGGCCGAACTCTGCGCGGAGGCCTTCCGCGCGCTGATCGACGGCGCGGCCCGGATGGCGGCTATCGCCACCAGCATCGCGCGCCTGCTGGAGGACTATCGCAAGACCGAGCGGCGCGCCCGCGCGCTCGAGAACGTCATCCTCCCCGAAATCGACGACACGGTGAAGGACTTCGAGGACCAGCTGGAAGCGATGGATCAGGAGGATGCGATCCGGGTCAGGATGCGTCGGGCTTAGGGCGCGGCGGAGCGTATTCGTCCAGCGAGTCACGCCACTGTGCTGCCAGTGACCGGATGGTCTCCTGCCAGCGCTGATTGTCGTGGGCCTCGCGGAGATAGGGCGCGAAGCGGAGCTGCAGCAGGGTCATCATTGCATCGTCCGCCTGCGGTATCGTCTCCGGTCGCTGGCGGGTGAGCCGCTTCAATTCCTCCAGGGCACGGAACGGCGCCTCGGCGTCTCCGAACCAGGCCTCGACATGCGCGACCTGCAGAATGGAACGGGGTGTTTCCAGCGACGCGAGTCGTTGCAGAGCGCTCGCCGATGCTGCCTCCTGCCCGAGTTCGCGCAACGCGATCGCCTCGATGGCATAACGGTCGGACGGATCGGCGAACTCCTCCACCAGACTCGCTGCCGCCTCATAGCGCCCCTGATGGAGGCGGGCCAGCGCGATCAGGAACGTCGGCTTCATGGCCGGGTTCAGCGCGGTCGCCTGATTCAGCTCCGCGATTCCCTCCTCGGCGCGGCCCGCGAGGATCAGCACATGCCCCAGGTTGTAATGGTAGGAAGCGGCGAGGGGGTTGACCGCAATCGCCCGCCGCGACAATTCGATCGATTCCTCGAAATCGCCGGTCCAGATTCGATAGCCCGCCTCGAGTGTCAGCACCAGCGGGCTGTTGGGGGCGAGTGCCCGCGCGCGTTGCATGTGCCTCCGGCCGGCCTCGGGTTCTCCCAGCGACCAGAGCAGCGAGCACAACCGTGCATGGGCCTCCGCCAGGTTCGGGTCGAGTGCGAGGGCGCGGTCGAGCGCGTGGCGCTGCGCACGCACCGCCTCGGCGAGCGAGCCCCGGCCCTCGTCGTAGAATCCGGCCATCGCCACGGCGGCCAGTCCGACCCAGGCCGCTGCCAGCCGTGAATCGATGTCCAGCGCCTTCCGGTAACTCGCTTCGGCACGGTCGACGTCGCCGGCCGCACGCCGGTTCCAGAAGAACTGACCGCGCAGGTAGTGGCGGTAGGCTTCAGGGTCGGTGTCGGCCGAAACGGCGTTGCGATCGGTCAGCTGCAGCTCGAGGGTATCGCCGATCGACGCCGCGATGTCCTGCTGAACGCGCAGCACGTCGCCCAGGGTCGCTTCGTAGGCCCGCGACCAGACCTGGGTGTTCTGTCGGGCGTCGACCAGCTGGGCGGTGACCCGCAGCTCGCCGTCGGCCTCGCGAACGCTGCCCTGCAGGACGTAGCGGACGCCGAGCCGCGCGGCGATCGCGGGGATTTCCAGGCTGGTATTCCGCAGCGCGAACGAGGAGGTCCGCGCAATCACCAGCAGATCCTCGGACTGGTTCAGCCGATGCAGTACCTCGTCCGCGATGCCGTCGCCGACATAGTCGAGGCTGCTCCCGGCGCTCATATCCTCGAACGGCAGTACCGCGATGGACTTCTCCAGCGGAATAAGTTCGGTGTAGTCCGGCTCGGCTGACTGATCGATCGAAACCAGTTTCGGCAGGTAGGCCAGCGCGGTCGCGGCCACTGCCACCAGGCCGAGCGCAAGCAAGGCGGGTCGGCGTCTGCCGGCGCTGTCTTGCCCGGGCTCCGGGGTGGCCCCGGTCCCGAGCCTGTCGACCGGTTCCACTTCGGGCAGCAGGCGGTATCCGTGACCGCGCACCAGCGCGATGTACTGCGGATTCCGCGCATCGTCGCCCAGGCTCTGCCGCAGCAGCTTGATGCGCTGCGTCACCGTCTCCGGGCTGACGACCCGTCCCGACCAGATCCGCTCCGTGATCTCGTCCTGGCTGACGACCGCCGGTGCCCGCTCGGCCAGCAGCAACAGAAGTCGATACGAGAGCCCTGGGAGTTCGAGCACCGTGTCGCCGCGGCGCAGCTCACGGGTATCCGTATCGAGGGTCAGGTCCCCGATGCAAAGGTATCTCCGGGGCTGGTCATTCTCTCCCATGCGAGTCCTTCGCGGGCCCGGTAGTGCGGACTTCCAGTGTCGGACGAGTCGCCGGGAGAATCAACTTCACGCTTTCTTCACATCGCCTTCATGCGCCCGGAGGCGGCTCGCCCTACCGTCTGAAGCACGCGGCCCGACGCCAGGGACGGCCGCCGCAACAAGTCGATAACGAGAATGGAGGAGAGAGCGATGCCAATCACGAAGAGGATGACGCTTTGCAGCATGCTGCCGGCGGCGGCCCTCATGCTGACGGGACTGTCGGTGACCGCCGAGGCCGGCTATCGGCACGGGGGTCAGGCGGGCTGGAGTCCGAACGAGCCCGCCATGCGCACCGATGGGTCGCAGGTTCCCGGCGGCTGCCCCATCGAATCGCCGACGGGGCGGTTCCTGTTCACGGCGCGGAACCCGGACGACGATCCGGACACGGGCCTGGACATCTGGGTCAACGAGCGCGCGGGTCATGGCCCGGCCTTCGCGCCGGGCGACCGGCTCCCCGGGCCCGTCAACGTGACGGCGAACGACTTCTGCCCGACGCCACTGCAGGACGGCGAGTTGTTCTTCGTTTCGAACCGGGACCCGCAGGACAACTGCGGCAGCAGCGATATGTACCGCCTCGTCAATAACCCGGCCACGGGCTGGGCGGAACCCGAAAACCTGGGCTGTCATCCGGACGGCCCGAACACGCCCGGACTGGAGCTGAGTCCCGCGGTCATCGAGACCGTGTTCGGCACGTTCCTGTTCTATTCGACGGACTATCACACCGGCAATCAGGACATCTACGTCAGCTACCAGCGCGGTGACGGCACGTTCAGTCCCGGCGAGCGGCTCGGTTATCCGATCAACACGGAATACGATGACCGCCAGCCTAACGTGAGCCAGGACGGCCGGGAGATCGTCTTCGCCTCCAATCGACCGAGCCACTCCGGTGACGAATCCGGCTTCGACGTCTTCACGGCGAAACGGCACTTCGTGTTCTTCCCCTGGCGCCGGGTCGTGAATCTCAGTGAATCCGTTCCGTTCGATACGGTCGGCGGCGACGAGACCAGGCCCTCGCTGTCCTGGGACGGCGAGCGGCTCTACTACGGCATCGGCGGTCTGGTCTACGTCAGCGAGCGCAACGACTACCGCCGGCCATTCTGGGCCCGCTGAGCCCGGTCCGCGTCCGCCGCTTTCCCCAGACCGGCGGCATACGGCAGCCCGCGGCGCATCGCGTCGCGGGCTGCATTCCTGCCGCGCCTCAGCCCATGAACTTCAGGAATTCCCGCCGCGTCTTCGGCCCGAAGGTCAGGTGGTGGGGATCGCGGCGCTCGGAGTACTCAGCGCGACGCTGTTCCACCAGGTCGTTCCCCGCCCGCATTCGTGCCTCATCCAGCGAGATGCCGTAGGGCTTCATCGCGTTCAGACCGAAGATCTTCGCCCGCAGCCCGTCGGTGATCTCCGGGTAACGGTGCTCCTCGCGCACCGCCGGCGCGATCTGGAAGGCCCGGAAGGCCTGGATCTGGTCCTGGGGCGAGCCGTACCAGATCGAGTCCGTGCCCCACAGCACGTTGTCCTCGCCGAGGTGCTTCACCAGCTTGCCGATGCCGTGGGCGGCGCTGTCGGTGTCGCGCATGAGCCCGCGCCAGGTGCTGCCCAGTTCGGCGTAGACATTCGAGCCCTTGCCGATGCCGGCTTCCTCCAGCGAGCGGATCAGGCCATCCAGGCCCTCGCCCCGGTCGGGGTCGTAGGGCCCCTCCGGCTGGCCGGGGATCCAGCCGGAGTGATAGATGAGGAAGTTCACGTCCGGGAAGCGCCTGGCGGCCGGACCGATGTCGGTACACAGGGAGTGCTCGTAGGACTGGCGGCCGAATGGGATGCCCTTGTGGATGCAGATGTTCTTCACCCCGAGTGAGCGGGCCTTCTCGATGAAGCGGATGCCCACGTCGTCGGTGAGATAGAAGCCCTCGCCGTCCGGGCCCCACTGAGTGTAGGTCTTCCACGCAGAGACGCCGTATTTCTCGGCGAGTTCGTCCATGTCTTCGAGGTCGCCTTCCTGGTTCGGGTTGACCCGGCCGTGGATGAGCAGGCGATGGGTGCCTTCCAGTTCGTCGACGATGCGGCGGGTGGCGTCGGCCTCTTCGACGGTTAGCGGCTCGGCGTCGCGGCGCGAGGGCACGAAGGAGAGCACCATCATGTCGGTGTCGGCGTCCAGGAACACATCCTTCACAAAGTCGTCCGCGCCGAGGCAGCGCATGTAGTCGCGGCTCACGTAGTCGAACTTCGCGCACTCTTCCTTGCGCTCCTGCGCGACGCTCGGCGGCACGTAGTGGCCCTGCACGTCGAAGATGAATTCCTTTTTGCCGATGTTGGCCTCGGCGAGTTGCACGTCCAGTCCGGCTTCGTCGTCGAGCGCGAAGAAACCGGCGCCCTTGCCGGCGGCCGCGTTCGCCCGGTTCATGGCGAGCAGAGAGGTCGCGGCGCCGGCCGCGCTGATCAGGAAGGCGCGCCGCGGCATGCCGAGGCGCTTTGCGTTCTCGCTCGCGTCCTGCTGTGCAAGAGCATTGGCGTTTTCGTTGCGCGGCTCCAGCGGGATGGGCGCGTACTCGGCGTTGGACGTCGAGTCGAGTTTGACGGGCAGGCGCTGGCCCTCGGGGTCGAAGCGATATTTCATGGCGGGCTCCTCTCGGCGTCCCGCCAATTTGCGGCGTCGGGAATCGGCTGTAAAGCGGCGTTGCGGCATTTTCCTTGAGCGGGTGACCAATATGCGTGCCTTCGGTTGTGCCCGACCGGGGGCATGGCTAACCTCTGCCGCGCCCTATTCCGAAGACAACCCGTCCGAAGACAACCAGTCCGAATAAGACCAGTCGCAACAAGACCAGGAATGACAAGGACGAGACCATGACGAGAATCGCCGCCTTTCTTTGCGCGTTGCTGATCGCAGCGCTGGCGCAGCCCGTGCAAGCCGAAGTGGAGCGTCGGACCCTGAACGACGGCAACCTGATACTCGAG
Organism: Lentisalinibacter orientalis; assembly: GCF_040706535.1. NCBI lineage: Bacteria > Pseudomonadati > Pseudomonadota > Gammaproteobacteria > Woeseiales > Woeseiaceae > Lentisalinibacter > Lentisalinibacter orientalis. The sequence continues at coordinate 196,529 of NZ_JAPDRJ010000001.1, read as the reverse complement.
GATATCCCCGCGATCCCGCAGACGATCGTGGACGACCTGAACCGCTATCAGAACGTGCGCTCGGCGAGCTTCCTCGACTGGACGGCGGACGGCGAGAGCCTCTACGTCTCCACCCGCTTCGGCGAGGTCGAGCAGATCCACCGTGTCGACATGCCCGGCGGCGCCCGTCATCAGCTCACCTTCTTCGACGAGCCGGTCTCCCAGGTATCGCGGCAGCCCGAAGGCTCGCACCTGATCTTCGCCATGGATGCGGGCGGCAACGAGTTCAGCCAGCTGTTCCTGTTCGACCCGCTCGTCTCCCGCTCGCGCATGATCAGCGACGGGGAGTCGCGCAACGGCGGCGTGGTCTGGACGCGGGACGGCGAGCGCATCGCCTTCCAGAGCACCCGGCGCAACGGCGCCTCCAACGACGTCTGGATGATGCCGCTGGATCAGGCGCTGGATCAGGCCGACAGCGAGCCCGAGGCGGCACGCCTGGTGCTCGCCGCGCCCGATGGCACCTGGTGGGGGCCGGCGGATTTCGACGAGGCCGGCGAGCGCCTGCTCATCCTGAACTACGTGAGCATCACCGATTCCCGTATCCACCTGCTCGATCTCGACTCCGGCGAGACCACCCTGCTGGCCGGCGGCGACGACGATCCCTCCAGCAACTGGGCCCTCGGCTTCGATCACGCCGGCGAGGGCTACTGGTTCATCACCGACCGGGGCGGTGAGTTCAAGCAGCTGGCCTGGCAACCGCTCGAGCCCGGCGCCGAGCCGGTCATCGTGACCGCGGACATCCCCTGGGACGTGGAGGGCATGGCATTCAGCAAGGACCGGCGCCGGGCGGTGTTCGCGGTCAACGAGGACGGCCTCAGCCGGCTCTACCTGCTGGACCCGGCGAGCCGGCGCTACCGCGCGGTAAGCGGTCTGCCCACCGGCCTGGTCGGCGGTCTCGGCTTCAGCCCCGATGGCAGCCGGCTGGCGATGACGCTGAACACGCCGCAGACGCCGAGCGACACCTTCGTGCTCGAGCTCGGCGAAGACCCGCTCGCCCATGGCGTGCTCACACGCTGGACCCACAGCGAGGTGGGCGGACTGGACACCGACACCTTCGTCGAGCCCGAACTGGTGCGCTTCGAGAGCTTCGACGGCCTGAGTGTGCCTGCCTGGGTGTACAAGCCCGAGGGGGACGGCCCGTTCCCGGTGGTGGTCTCGATACACGGCGGACCCGAGAGCCAGGCCCGGCCGGCATTCAGCAGCACCTACCAGATGTGGCTCGCGAAGCTCGGAGTCGCCGTGGTGGTGCCGAACGTGCGCGGCTCCGCGGGCTACGGCAAGTCCTACCTGGCCATGGACAACGCCTACAAGCGGGAGGACTCGGTGCGCGACATCGGCGCGCTGCTGGAGTGGATCGGCACCCGGCCGGACCTGGATGCCGACCGCGTGGCCGTGTTCGGCGGCAGCTACGGCGGCTACATGGTGCTGGCCAGCGCAGTGCACTACAGCGACCGGCTGAAGGCCGCCGTGGACATCGTCGGTATCTCCAGCTTCGTCACCTTCCTGGAGAACACCGAGGACTACCGCCGGGATCTCCGCCGGGTGGAGTACGGCGACGAGCGCGACCCGGAGATGCGGGCGCATCTCGAGAAGATCAGCCCGCTGAACAACGTGGAGAAGATCGCCGTGCCCATGCTGGTGGTGCAGGGTGAGAACGACCCGCGCGTGCCCGTCACCGAGGCCGAGCAGATCGTCGAAGCCCTGCGCGAGAAGGGCGAGACGGTGTGGTACATGAACGCGCTGAACGAGGGCCACGGCTACCGCCGGAAGGAGAACCGGGACGTCTACCAGCAGGCGGTGGTGCTGTTCTTCCGCCGCCACCTGCTCGACCAGGACTGATTGGCGGGGGCGGCCGGCCCGGAGGTATGCTGGCGGCATGCAGAAGCTCAGCCTCCTCGATGCCACGTTCCTCTACGCGGAGACCGACAACACGCCCATGCACGTGGCGGGGCTGCAGCATTTCGAGCTGCCGCCCGGCCAGGATGCCGACGCGTTCTACGAGTCGCTGAAGCGCTTCGTCGAGGCGCGCGCTCACCTGGTGCCGTTCATGATGCGGCGCCTGCGTCCCTCGCCGCTGGGCATGGATCATCCCGTCTGGGTGCTCGATACCACCTTCGACATCGACTACCACGTGCAGCGGGTCACCCTGCCGGCGCCGGGCACGACGGAGCAGCTGGAAGAGGCCGCCGCCGAACTCCACGCCCGGCCGCTCGACCGGGCCCGCCCGCTCTGGCGATGGTGGCTCATCGACGGCCTCGAGTCCGGCCGCGTGGCCTGGTACACCCAGTACCACCACGCCTGCTTGGACGGCATGGGCGGGCAGGCCATCTTCGAGATCTTCTTCGGTCCCACGCCGGAGCCGCCGCCGGTGCCTGTCGGCCCGGAGGAGCTGGACGAAGACGACCCGGGCACCTGGGGCATGCTGCGGGATACGGCGCTGCGCTTCGGCGCCAATCCCTTGCGCTTCGCCCGCATGCTGCCGGACCTCGCGCGCACCACCCAGGACCTGGCGACGAGGGCGTTCCGCTCGGTGGGCGGCATGGGGGCCGTCATGCCGCGCGTGCCGCGCACGCGCTTCAGCGTCGCCATCGGCCCCGAGCGGGCTCTGGCGCTCGGCTCCATCCCGCTGACGCCCCTGAAGGCCATCGGCAGGGAGCACGGCTGCACCGTCAACGATGCCTTCATGGCCGTGTGCGCCGGCGGGCTGCGCAGCTACCTGGAGCAGCTCGGCGAACTGCCGGAGCGCTCGCTGGTGGCGGGCACGCCGGTGTCGGTGCGCAAGCCCGGCGATACCAGCCTGCACAACCAGGTGAGCATGCTGATGTGCGACCTGGCCACGGACCGCGAGGATCCCGTCGAACGGATGAAGGCCATCCGCGAGTCCATCGACGGCGGCATCGGGGTGGTGCGCCAGCTCGACAACGTGCATCTGGGCGATCTCACCGTGCTCGGGCTGCCCATCGCGTTCCAGGGTGTGGCCACGCTCGCCAACCGGCTCCGCCTCGGCAGCATCATCCGCCTGCCGATGAACCTGGTGATCTCCAACATCCCCGGCCCCCGGCAGACGCTGTATCTGAACGGGGCCCGCCTGCTCACCCACTATCCGGTGTCGATCCCGAGCCACGGCAACGCGCTCAACATCACCGTGCAGTCCTACGGCGAGCGCATGGACTTCGGTCTCGTGGCCTGCCGGCGGACCGTGCCGGACGTGCACACGCTGCGGGATCACATCCTGCAGGCCTGGGACGAGCTGCAGCGGGCGGCCGGCAGGGAGCCCGCGCCGCCGCTGCCCGTCGAGCCCCCTGGCCGCGCCGCGCCCGGGCCGCGCCAGACCGTCGCCTAGTGTCCTGTCACTAGCCCGCGCGGCGCCGTTCAGCTCGTCTGCGCCTCCCGTGCCTTGCGGCGCCGCTTGTTCGCGGCGAACGCCAGGCCCTGGGCGTTGATGTCGAGATCGAGCGCCAGCAACTCCCAGGTCTCCCGCCGCCGGCCCAGCTCGCCGAGCCCGTCCAGCAGCCCGGCGTAGTAGTCGCGAAGGCGCGGCAGCACGTAGTCGTAAAGCCGGTCGTCGGGATGCTCGGAGCGCTCGGCGTCGAGCATCAGCGCCTGGGCGAACTCCAGGTGGCGGATCAGCTGGCCGGCGGTCGTCTCGATCGCCGTGACCTCGCCGAAATGGGTGGGATACACCCGCGAGGGCTGCAGGCCGACGATGCGCCGCACGGCCTCGATGGCGAGCTCGCCGTCGAAATCGGTCGGCGTCGTCGAGGGAAAGGCGAACGGCCCGGCGGCCTGCAGGGCGGGGTAGTGCAGGCCGAACGCGTCGCCGCTGAAGATGCTGCCCGTGGCGCTGTCGGCGATGCAGAAATGGTGATTGGCGTGGCCGCGGGTGTGCAGGAAGGTGAGTTCACGGTTGCCGAACTGCAGCCCCTCGCCGTCGGCCATCTCAAGCACGCGGTCTTCGGCCACCGGGCCGATGGTGCCGTACAGACGCTCGAACTCGGCCTCGCCGTAGACCTTGCTGGCGCTGGCCACCAGCTTCGACGGATCGATCAGGTGGGGCGCGGCGCGTGGGTGGGCGATCACGGTGGCGTTCGGGCAGGCCCGGGCGAGGGCCGCGGTGGCGCCGGCATGATCCAGGTGCACGTGCGTGACGATGAGATAGCGGACCTGTTCCGGCCGCAACGCCGCCTCGTCCAGCGCGCCCAGCAGATGCGGCATGGCGTGATTGGTGTTGTTGTCCACGAAGGCGGCCTCGTCGCCCTCGACGATGAGATACGCGGCGGCCAGCTGCGGGCGGTCGAGATAGTGGCAGTCGATGGTGATGACGTGGTTCATGGCGTCAGCTTCCCGGCTTGTTGCCATCATGGCAAGTGCCGGAGGTGCCCGCAGCCCGGCTGCCGCGCTGCTCGCTCCGGCTTACCCTCTGTCCGCGCCGGAAACCGAGCGGCTGGTGGTGCGGGGCTCCGGGCGAGCCCCGGCGAGGAGATCACGGGCCGTTGCCGTCTCCCGATGATCCTCGCCGAGCGCGTAGACCAGATGGGGCAGCGCGGACTCGAGGTCCGCCGCCGCTCCGGCCCGATCACCGGCCCCCAGAAGGATCTCGGCGCGTTGGACGAGCGCGCGCCCGAGATAGATGCTCCCCGCGGAGTCGGGACGGGTGTGTTCCTGCAGCCGCTCGATCAGCCCGTCGACCAGTTCCCGCGCCGTGGCGTAGTCGGCGCGCTGGCGGTAGACCTCCGCGCCCTCGATCAGCGCTGAGACGAGGCCGGGGGTCTCCCGGGCCTGCGGATAGCCGGCATCGGCCAGCAGCGCGTCGATCTCGCGGGCCGCCGTCTCGAGGTTGCCGAGGCCGCGGTGCACCTTCACGCGATTCACGCGGATACTCATGGCGAGTGCCCGGTCGGCTTCCGGGTTTTCCAGGAGGGCCTCGGCCGCATCCAGGCTCTGCGTTGCACGCTCGAAGGCCTCGGCGGCCATGTGGATGGTGGCCATCCCGAGGTTCACGCGCGCCGCCACGAGTTTATTGCCGTCGGCCTCGGCCAGCGCCAGGCTCTGGGTGTAGACGGCCTCGGCCTTGTCGAGGCTCCCCACGGACACGAGCAGACTGCCGTACTGGGCGATCAGCGGTGCCGCGCCGCGTCCCGCAAAGCCGCTGGCGCGCATGCGGTCGACGAGGTCGTCGAACGCCTCGAGCGCCTCGGGTATGCGGCCGAGATTCTTGAGCACCACCGCCTTGTTGGCGGCGACCCGCTGGTAGCCGAGGGTCGCTCCCCGGCCCGTCGACTCGAGCAGCTCGAGCACCTCGTCCAGATACCGGATGGCCTCGTTCGGTCTGCCTTCGTTGAAATGGCGGAACGCGATGTCGTTCAGCACGAGCCCGCGCAGGTTGGTACCCGGCGCCGGGTGCGCGTCGAGCAGGCGTTGCGCGGCGAACATGGTGGCCAGCGCTTCGCCGTTCCGGCCCGCCTGAACCTCGGCACGCGATCTTGCGCGCAGGCACTCCACGCTGGTGTCGATGTCGGGAGCCGTGAGCGACGCATAGAGAGCCAGGCCCTCGGCGAGCCGCTCGGCCGAGCGGTCGGGGTCCTGCATCATGGTCGTACGGGCCCGTCGGCACAGCACCGCGGCGAGCACGTCGGCCTCGCCGTGGTCACGGGCAATGCGCTCGGCTTCCTGCAGCAACTCGGCTTCGCGCTGCCGCTCGCCCAGGCTGGAATACCGGCGCGATACGTCGAACAGCACGGACGCCATGAACGGCTGATCCGTGCCGAACTGGTTCTCGAGAAGGCTGCGGCCCCGGTCCAGGAGTTCGACCGATGTGAGCGCGCCGTCGCCCATCTCCTCCATCAGCAGGCTGTAGAACTCGTTGCTGGCCTGGACCCGCTGCTGCTGGTTTACGGCGATGCCCTGCTGCCGTTTGGCCTCCACCATCTGCCAGCTCGTGACGAGCGTGGCGGCAACGAGCGCCACCACAGTCAGCAGCGCTCCGGCCACGCCGCCCCGATTGCGCTGGACGAATTTCCGCAGCCGATACCCGGAGCGCTGACCGGCTGCGCTGACGGGATAGCCGGACAGATAGGCTTCCAGGTCTCTGCGCAGAGCGTTCGCGTCGCGGTAGCGGTCACCCGGGTCCACACGCAGGCACTGCTCGACGATCATCGTGACTTCGCGCGGCAGGGACTGCCGCACAGCACCCGGCAGGGTGAGCGGCCGGCCGTCGACGGAACGCTGGATGGCGTCGGTGAGCGTCTCTCCTGCGGTCGGCAGGCTGCCGCCGAGCACTTCGGCCATCAGCAGCCCGAGCTGGTAGACATCGGAGGCGATCGAGATGGGCTTGGCCAACAGCTGTTCGGGGCTCGCGTACCGGGGCGTCATGGCGCCCGCGCGGGTCAGGTTGCCGGGCTCGTCCTCGAGCAGCTTGGCGATGCCGAAGTCCAGCAGCTTGACCCTGCCGTTCGTCGTGACGAGCACGTTCGAAGGCTTGATGTCGCGATGCACGACCAGATTCGCGTGCGCGAAAGCGACGGCGTCGACGACGTCTATCAGCAGGCGGATCCTGTCGGCCAGCTTCAGCGAGCGCTCGTCGCAATAGCGCGTGATCGGGCTGCCCTCGACCAGCTCCATCACGATGTAGGGCCAGCCTTCGGCCGTCAGTCTCGCGTCGTACAGCTGCGAGATGTGGGGATGATTCAGGCCCGCGAGGACGCTCTGCTCCTGCATGAAGCGTTCGCGCATGGCCGGGCTGAAGCCGCTGATCGTGGACAGCTTTATCGCGACGTCCCGTTCGAAGCTGCCGTCGATGCGGGAGGCGCGGTAGACGCGGCTCATGCCGCCTTCGGCAATGAAGTCGGTGATCCGGTAGCCGTCGAGTTCGCGGTCGACCAGAGTTTCCTGCTCCCCGGCCGACAAGTCCGAAAGTATCCCGAGTCCCGCTCCTGTCGAGAACGGGTCTTCGTCAGAGCCTCTCATCGCCGATCCTGCTCCTTTCCGTCGTTCGCGCAGGGGGCGTTATACACTGCTCGGGCCGGAGAGACGACATGCTCGCGCCGGTGGTGACCAGCGCGCGGCGGCGGGCCGTGTGGCTGTCGCCTTCGTCCATGCTCGACTGACGACAACCGTGCCCCGATAGAAAGCGCTTCGCTCGAAAGCGGCCCTCTTCGCTTGTTGCGGTATGATTTCCGCAGTCGCCTCGAAGGTGACACTCAACGTTGGATGAACGGCAGGTGTGAATCTGATGGCGTTTCGATCTGCAGTAGATACCTGGTTCTATCTGGTTGTCATCGCCGCAGCCGCTATCGTCATTGCAGCCTTGTTCCCGGTTATGGAGACAGGAAGTCCGGGAGTGATGGCGGCGGCTGTGGTGAGTGCTGTTGTGGCCATCGGGCTTCCCCTATGGCTTCTTGCATCCACCGGATACACCGTTACTCATGAATTGCTGATCGTCAGATCGGGACCGTTCCGCTGGCATATACCAAGGTCCGAGATTTCGCAGATTCAGCCGTCTCGCTCCTTCCTGTCGTCACCTGCGCTATCTCTGGATCGGCTCGAGATAAGGTACGGCGCCGGAAAGTCCATACTGGTGTCGCCGGCTGACAAAGAGGCGTTCATCAGGGCGCTCGGATTCAATTCCTGAGATTGTCCGTCCATCGTCGCTGCCTTTCAGTCCTGGAAGCAGCGACCTGCTCACGGCTCCTTCTAGTCGGAAAGCGGCCATTGCAGCCCTCTGATGTATGATTTCCGGAGTCGACCCGTGACGGTCTGCTACTGCATGCTCTGATCCGGGTCTCTTGATTTCAGCGGAGGCCATCTCATGCAGCGACAGCGAGAGCCTTGGTACGTCCAGGTCTTTTTTGGGACGGGTATATTGGTTCCGACGCTAAGCGCGCTTGCCTGGCTGGGCGGTCGTCTTGACCCAATAGTGCCTAAGTTTGTTTTTGCCGTTTTTGGGTCGGTGTGTCTCGGCGTCGGCATCTCTCGCTTCGTACAAGCCGTGTTTTTTCGTCGATCGAAGTCGCAGCAGATTGACTGAATCCGACTACATTAACGGCGACAAACGGGACCAATAGTGGCTCGCACGCTTCCGCTCTTGGCCGATCGCTGACCAACAGATCGCTCAAGACGTTACGGCGGCAAGTCCGCTTGGTCCTTCAAAGCGGTCATTTACCGAACGAATCGGAAGACTCCCGGGTTTAGCCCAAACGCTGCTGCAGCGGACCGATTCCCGAACAAGGGTCGGTCACTCGAGCGTTTCGATAACTCCCTTCAGCTCCCCGAACGCCGCCTCCAGACATTCTGCATAGAACGCGGGGTCCGGCATCATCTTGCGGTCGCTGACGAAGGCGATGGCCAGGCGGCCGTCGTAGCTGGTCACGGTATGGGCGAGGGCCAGGTCGTCCATGATGCTGGCCATGCCGGTGAACGCGAGTAGCCGGGCGCCGCATAAATGGAGCGGTCGCTCGGGGCCCGGCGTGATGCTGACCACCAGGTTGTGGTTCTTGCGGTACTGGCGCCCCGGGCCCAGGTTCGCCGAGATGGTGCGCGCGGCCAGATTCATGGTGGTGGCCGGCAGGATGTCCTGCAGTTCGCTCATCTCGTCGGCGTCCACGGCGCTCTCCACGCGGGCGTTCTCGATCTCGCCGTGGATGCCCGCCAGACGAGTCTCGGCGTCGGCGACGTGAGTCATGAGCTTGATGCGGGCGAGCTGGACCCGGTGGCCGGGCAGGCCTTCCTCCGATTTCTCCTGATGGTGGAGCGGCAACAGCGCCCACAGGGAGGCGGCCGGCAGCTCCTCCTTCGCCTCCAGGTAGCGGCGCACCGCGCCCGCGCAGACGGCCACCGCCACGTCCTCCGCGGTGCCGCTCGCCAGGCTGGCGGCGATCTCCCGGACGGTTTCCATGTCGAAGAAACGGGCGTCCCATACCCGGTGGGGCGTGATGCGGTGGTCGAAACGCGTGACCGGCGCCGGGCCGTGCTCGGTGCGCAGCAGGTCCTGCGGCTTGCTGCGGCTGCTGCCCACGATGGGCAGCCGGTCGATCAGGCTCTGGCCCGTCTCCAGGATCTTCGTGGTGTTGTTGAACCAGGAGAGCAGCAGCAGCTCGCCCAGTCCCGGCTCCTGTTCGGGATGCCAGCGCGCCCCGGCCGGCGCAGCCGGCGAATGGGGCGCGAGGTCGTGCAGCGCGATGGTGAAGTCTTCTTCGGTGACGTCGTCAATGGCCGCGTGGTGCACCTTGGTCATGACGGCGAAGGCGCCGGCGGGGAGACCCTCCACGCTTTCCAGGCCTTCGATGACGTACATCTCCCACGGCGGCCGCGTGAGGTCCAGGGGGCGCGCGTGCAGCCGGGAGAGCTGTATGCAGAGATGGCGCCAGTCGCCCGGCTCCGGCAGCGCGATGTGGCGCAGGTGGAAGTCGAGCTCGAAGTGGGGGTCTTCGATCCACCAGGGGTAATCCAGGTCGAGGGGCACGCGCACCAGGCGCTGGCGGAACAGGCGCGAGCTATCGAGGCGCTGCTCCATGTGGCGGCGGATGGTGTCGAAGCGCACCTCGCCGCCGGCGGCCGTGGCGGGATCGTAGATGTAGACGGTCGAGACGTGCTGGTGCCGGCCCGGACGGTCGGAGTAGAGGAAGAAGGCGTCGGATCCGCTGAGTTGTCTCATGCTTGGTTCTCGCCGGCCATTGTACCCCCGATGGCGTGGTCGTAGCGCCGCTGCAGGCGGGCGAGCGCCGTGGTGAGTGCTGCCGTCTCCGCCGCGAAGCGCTCGCGGGCGGGCCGATCAGCCATATCGGCGCCGCCCACCAGGCCGCGGTGACGAGCCAGCCGTACCGCATTGGCGAAGAGGGGCTTCGATAGCGCGGTCTCGCTGCCGATCCGCCCGCGCAGCAGCATCTCGCGACCGATGGCCAGGCAGTCGTCCACCAGCCGCTCTTCGTCGCCGGACTCGGCGGCGCGGAACAGCACCTCCGCGAGCACCCGATACGCTTCGATGAAGGAACGCAGGATGCCGTGACCGAACAGCGGCGGGCGGTCGGCGAAGGGGTCGGGCGCGGCCTGCCAGCCCGGATAGCGGGCGTCCAGATACGCGACGGCCTCGTCCGCGAATGCGCCTTTACGGCGGAAGAAGAACTCGAACTTGAGGAGATCCCGCAATGCCGGCACCGCTGTGCGCAGGGCGGCGGGGCGATCGTCCGCGCCCATGACGTCGTCCCGGGCCAGCGCGGTCTCCGCGACGGCGCTGGCCAGGAAATAGTGGATGACGGTGTTTCGATAGTACGCGGCGGCGAGCTGCTTCCCCGGTGCGATGCGCCACACCGGCTCGGAGCCCTCGTCGTAGGATTCCAGAAGGCCGGTGCGCGTCAGCGCGGCCAGCGTCTCCGCCAGGCCGTCGTCGAGTTCGCGCGCCAGTGCCCGGCTCCGCGGCAGGTTGCGGGCGTCGATCAGCCCCAGCACGTCCGCGGCGAGCCCGCGTATCTCCTCGGGACCGAGCGCCCGCCCGGCGGCGCCGAGCAGGACCAGCGTGAGGAGGTCCGTGCTCTTGATCGGCGTGGCGTGCTCGATGCGGCTGCAGACCTCGAAGGCGAGTTTCCGGACGCGGATGCGCTCGGCCGGGTCGTCGGGGTCGAAGAGACGCTCGGTCAGGTCCACCTCCTCCGATAGCGAGAGCGGTTCCGCGAAGCGCACATAGATGCGCCCGCCGGTCGCCTGCATGCCGCGGATATAGCCGACGAACCAGCCGAGCGACTCCTTGCGCTTGGGCAGCCCGCGCTGCATGGCGGCGTAGTCGTCGATCTCGGCGATCTGGTCGAAGCTGATGGACACCGGCACGAGCAGGGCGTCGTCGCTGCCCGTACGTCGGCAGGCGTCCACCACCCACTGGATCAGGCCGAGCTTCGGCGGGTTCAGCTTGCCGGTGCGCGAGCGGGTGCCCTCGATGGACCAGGACAGGGGCAGACGCCGTTCCACCAGGTAGTCGATGTAGTGGCGGAAGACCAGGCGGTAGATATCGTCGTCGCGGAAGCTCCGGCGCAGGAAGATGGCACCGGAGCGCTTCGCCAGCGAGCCGAACACCGGAAAGTTCATGTTGATGCCGGCGAAGCTCAGCGGCTGGGGGCGGAAGTCGTGGTCGTACAGCGCGCGCATGAAGACGAAGCTGTCGAGGTGCGACTTGTGCGACCAGAGGAAGATCAGCGGGTGGCGCTCCGCCAGCGATTTCAGCTGCTCGAGGCCGTCCGTGTTGATATCCAGCGCCGGATCGTAGCTGCGGCTGATCATGAAGCGGGCGAGACGGGCCACCCGGTCCAGCTGCCGCTCCTCCGGGTGTACGGCCATCTCTTCGAGGCACCTGGCCGCATACGCTTCGGCCTCGGCGCGGGGTTGGCCGAGCCGGTCTGCCGCCTCGGCCAGTGCTGCGCGGAAAGCGGGACGGCCGAGGATCTCGCGCTCGGCGAGTGCGGCCACCCGGGAGCGGGGGCCGGCCGGTGTCGTCAGCCCTCCGGAGGCTCCCACTGCCCGAGCTCGTGCAGGAAGAGTTCGCGGATGCGGCGGGTCTGCGGCGCGATGCTCCGCAGCGTCCAGCCCTCCGTCGATACCGGCGGCAGCACCGTGACCTTCACCTCGGCCGGGCGCACGACGAGGCTGCCGTTCGGCAGCGCATCCTGCGCGTTGTGGATGACGACGGGCACGATCGGCACGCCAGCCTGCCGGGCCAGGTGGAAGGCGCCGCGCCTGAACGCCCCCAGTCGGCCGTCCCGGCTGCGGGTACCCTCCGGCGCGATGGCGACGGAGCGGCCTTCCGCAAGGGCGGCGACGGCGGGTTCCAGCGCCTTCTTCGCATCGCCCACGTTGTCCCGGTCGATGAACACGGTCCCGGCGAAGGTGAGCGCAGGGCCGAGGAAGGGCTGGCGCTGCACCTCCTTCTTCGCGATGCCGACCACGTCCTCCCTGAGGAGCTTCGCGACGATGAGCACATCCATGGCGCTCTGGTGATTGAAGACGAATACCGCGGGTCGGTCGGACCAGAGGTGTTCCTCGCCCTCGATGATCAGACGGAGGCGGGCGATCAGCGGAGCGAAATTGGTCCACGTCGCCAGCGACAGGTTCAGCGCGTCCTGCGCGCTCGCTCCCAGCAGGCGCAGCGGCAGCCCGGCCGCGAAACTCGGCAGGATGCTGCCGAAGGTGGTGAGCGTACGCGCGACGTCCAGCGGCCCGATGCCTCCGCGGCTGTCGAAATCATGCACCGGCCAGCCCTGGCGCTCGGCGACGGGGCGTAGACGGCGGTCCGGGTTGACGGCGACCGGGTGGCCGACCGCCTCCAGCAGCGGCAGGTCTTCGCTGCCGTTGGAGTAGAAGTAGCTTTTCTTCAGGGAGATCCTGCGCGGGCGGGCGAACGCGCGGGCGGCCGTGAGTTTGTTCGCACCGTAGCAGGGCTCGCCGCGGATGGTGCCGGTGAACCGCCCGCCGGTCACGCCGAGTTCCGTGCACAGCACGTGCTCGATGCCCAGGTGCCGGGCCAGCGGCTCGGCCTGATAGCGGGTGGCCGAAGTCACGATGGCGACGGTGTGGCCACGGTCCCGGTGTGCGCGCAGCAGGGCCTTCATCTCCGGGAACACCTGGGGCACGAGGCGCTCCAGGCCCACCTTCTGTCCCAGCCGGATCAGCTCGCCCTCATGCTGGCCCCGCAGGTTCGCGACGGAGGCCGCCATGCCGTCCTCGAAATCGCCGGTCTTCGTGAGATAGCGCGCCGACATCGTGACCAGGTCGCGGAACTCGTCGACGCCGACCTGGCCGGCCTTCAGTCGCTCCACGAAGAAATCGCCGACCGAGTGGCCGGCGATGATCGTGCCGTCCAGGTCGAAGAAGGCGGCGACGCTGCGGCCGCCGACGCCGTCGCGCACGCTGCGGGTCACCGCCGCATAGGGCTCCCTTTTCATGCCCCTCGGCATGCCCGTCGCCATGTCGCTCGCTCCCTGTGCACTCGCTGCCGGTGGATACGGCTGTCATATTAGGCCGGGCCCGGTCCTGCCGCCACTCGGCGCCGTCCGCGCAGGGGGTCGACGGGCCCTGACCGTCGCGGCTCCCGCCGGGGGGCGCCGCGGGTACAATGGGTCGGGGGATGCACCGGTACGAGGATTGCTACGAGGATAGCTGATGCCGGATGGCGAGGACGCAGATACCGGGCGGGTACAACCGCCTTTTCTCGGATACGCCTTCGCCGAGCTGCCGCGGGCGATCCTGGAGTTCATGTGCCTGCTGCCGGCCCATCCGCTCGTGCTCACCGCGCCGCGGGGAGACGGCCATCCGGTCATCACCGTGCCCGGTTTCCGCGGCAACGATACCTCCATGCTGATCCTGCGCCGTTACCTGAAGCACTGGGGCTACGACCCGCATCCCTGGGGGCTCGGCACCAATCTCGGCATCGGCTACGACCGCACCGAGTACGAGGAGCGCTTCGTCGCCCAGCTGGAGCGCGTCGCCGGCAAGACCGGCCGCAAGGTCACCCTGATCGGCTGGAGCCAGGGCGGCGTCATCGCGCGCCAGGCCGCGAAGATACGCGGCGATCTCGTGCGCCAGCTGATCACGATGGGCAGTCCCATCGGCGATACGCCGGAGGCCACCACCATCTGGCGGATCTACCAGCGCACCTCGCCGGAGGACATCACGCCGGAGCTGCTCGCCTTCCTGCGCGAGGTGGCAACGCCCGTTCCTGCCGTGCGCTGCACCTGCATCTACAGCCACACGGACGGCGTGGTGGCACCGGCCATCGCCCAGGACCGCGTCTCGCCGCTGGCCGAGAACATCAGCGTGGTCGCCAGCCACTTCGGCATGGCGGTGAACCCGGCCGTGCTCTATATCGTGGCCGACCGGCTGGCCCAGACCGAGGACGGCTGGCGCCCGTTCAATCCCAATCCCGTCGCCCGCTTCCTGCACGGGTGAAGGAGGAGCAGACATGCTGAAGCAGTTATCCGGTCTCGATTCCCTGTTCCTCTACGCGGAATCGGAGCGGGCGCCGCTGGAAGTCAGCTCGCTGCAGATCTACGACCCTTCCACGCACCCGGCGGGGCGAGTGAAGTTCACGGAGATCCTGGCCACCTTCGCGGCACGCATCGACCGCTCGAAGGTGTTCCGCCGGAAGCTGCTGCCGGTGCCGTTCGCGCTCGACTATCCCTACTGGGTGGAGGACGAGGACTTCGACCTCGAGTACCACGTGCGCCACATCGCCCTGCCGAAGCCCGGCGACTGGCGCCAGCTCATGGACCTGGTCGCGCGTCTCCAGGCCCAGCAGCTCGATCTCGCCAGGCCGCTCTGGGTGGTCTACATCATCGAGGGACTGAACGAGGTGCCCGGCGTGAAACCCGGCTGTTTCGGGATGTTCATGAAGATGCACCATGCCACCATCGACGGCGTCAGCGGCCAGGAGATCCAGGCCGCCATCCACGATTTCGAGCCGGTGCCGGCGGACGGCTCCCGCTACGAGCCGGCGCCGGGCCGCACGCAGCCGGCGCCCGGCGCGGCACGGCTGCTGCTGCGCAGCCCGGTCAGCAATCTCGCGAAGTCGCTGCGCCTCGGCGGTGCGGTGGCTGCCGCCCTGCCGGGTCTGGTGAGAGCCGGCCTCGCCAGCCGCGGCCGCGAGCGCACGCCCGTCCCGAAAACGGTCTTCAACCGGGGGCGGGTCTCGCCGAGCCGGGTGGTGGACGGCCACGTCTACGACCTGGCCGAGGTGAAGGCGGTCTCGAAGGCCCTGGACGGCACCATCAACGACGTGGTGCTGGCCGTCGTGGCGGGGGCGCTGCGGCGTTACCTCGCGGCCCGCGACGAATTGCCGGAGGAGACGCTGGTGGCGGCCTGCCCGATGAACGTGCGGGGCGAGGACGACCACGGCCACGAGGTGGACAACCTGGTGAGCGCCATGCTGACGCCCCTGCACACGGAGATCGCCGACCCCGTGGAGCGGGTGCGGGCCATCCACCAGGGCACCGAGGACGCCAAGGCGGTGATGGAGGCAATCGGCCCGCGGCGGATGGCGGAGATACCGATGAACCTGCCGTCGCCCGTCGCCCGGGGATTGTTACCGCTGCTGATGGAGCTCACGGTGCGCTCCGGCACGGTGGCATTCAATACGATGGTGACGAACGTCGCCGGCATACAGAAGCCGGTCTACCTGGCCGGAGCCGAGATGGTGGCCATGCTCGGCATGGGTCCGGTGGTGCACCAGGCCGGTTTGTTCCACGCCGTGTTCTCCTACAACGGCGTCATCTCCGTCATGTTCACCGCCTGCCGGCAGATGCTGCCGGACCCGGAGTTTTACGCGGAGTGCATCGATGCGTCCTACCGCGAGGTGCGTGACGCTGCGCTGTCGGGCGAGGGGCGTCGCCGCAAGACCGGGGACGAGGCATGAGCATGGAGCGTATGGCGGCCCTCGCCGATCAGCCCGAACCCTCCATCCGGGACGAGTTCTCCGTCGACTGGCTGGACTATCACGCACGCTACGACGCCGACGTGGTAGCCGCCGTGGACGTGGATACCGGCCGCAGCTTCACTTATGGAGAGTTCAACGACCGGCTGCGGCGGCTCGCCGTGGGTCTGAAGTCCACCTACGGGCTCGAGAAGGGCGACCGCATCGCCATGCTCTGCCAGAACTCGACGGATGTGTTCGAGACCCTGTTCGCCGGCTGGGAGCTGGGCGCGGCGCTCATGCCGCTGAACTGGCGGCTGAGTGCCCGCGAGATCGCGGCCATCCTGAACCACGGCGAGCCGAAGGTGGTGATCTGCGACGAGGAGTTCAGTCACCTGGTGGAGGAGGTGCGGCTGCCGATACTGGAGCGCAGGAGCGAGCCGGCAGACAGCGAGTACGAGCGGCTGATCGAGTCCGCGAGCGGCGATGCGCTCGAGAAGGTGCATCTCACCATCGACGACCTGGCCACGCTGCTCTACACCTCGGGCACGACGGGCATGCCGAAGGGCGTGATCGGCACCTTCCGGATGATGCGCGACACCATCATCCACGCCGCCCTGCACGGCGATCTCACGGGCAGTTCCCGCTCGCTCACCTGTGCGCCCATGTTCCATTCGGCCGGCCTGTACGGGTTCTCCATGCCGGTCTTCCACTACGGCGGCACGCTGTGCGTCATGAAGAAGTGGGACCCGCGCCGCTTCCTCGGCATGCTCACCGATGCCGCGGCCGGCATCACCCACTGCCTGGGCGTGCCCGTGCAGTACGCCATGATGGCCGAGCTGCCCGAATTCGCCGAGGCCGAATTCCCCACCCTGCGGGTGGCAGGGGTCGGCGCCGCCCCGGTCTCCACGGACCTGCTGGAGGCGTGGGCGGCGAAGGGCGTCCATCTGGCGCAGTCCTACGGCCTCACCGAGGCATTCAGCGTGGCGATCCTGCCGCCCCGGCAGGCGGCGGGGCGCGTGGGCTCGGCCGGGCACCGGATGATGCATACCCGGCTGCGCATCGCGGACGAGGCGGGCTGCGAGCTGCCGGACGGCGAGGTCGGGGAGATCCAGATCAAGGGGCCGGCGGTGACACCCGGCTACTGGAAGGCGCCCGAAGAGACGGCCAGGGCCTTCGTGGACGGCTGGTTCCGGACCGGGGACGCGGGCCGGCTCGAGCCCGACGGCACGTTGTACATCGTGGACCGCTACAAGGACATGTATATCTCGGGCGGCGAGAACGTCTATCCCGCCGAGGTGGAGAACGTGCTGTGCGAGCGGGCGGAGGTGGCGGCCGCCGCGGTGGTCGGCGTGGACGACGAGAAGTGGGGACAGGCGGGCCTGGCCGTGATCCGGCTCCGCGCCGGCGCGAACGCGGACCCGGACGAACTGCTGGCCCATTGCGCGGACCGCCTGGCAAGGTACAAGCTGCCGAAGTACCTGCGCTTCGTCGATGCGCTGCCGATGAGTGCGCAGGGCAAGGTGCTGAAACAGGAACTCAGGCGCCTGTACGATCCTGCGGCAAGTGCCGATGGGACAAGTGAACGGAGGAAATGAGCGTGAGCAGTGACAAGAGCGAGATCTCGCTGGTGCTGGGCAGTGGCGGCGCCAGGGGCTACGCCCACATCGGCGTGATCCGCTGGATCGAGGAACACGAGCTGGAGATATCCTCCGTGGTGGGCGCGTCGATGGGGGCGCTCATCGGCGGCTGTTATGCGGCGGGCAAGCTGGACGAATACGCCGAGTGGGCCTCGGCCATCCGCAAGAGCGATATCGTGCGTCTGCTCGATTTCACGCTCAGCAAGTCCGGCTTCGTGGACGGCACCCGCATCATGAACGTGCTGAAGGACTTCGTGGGCGACCACGAGATACGGGACCTGCCGGTGCGCTTCACCGCCGTGGCCTCCGACATCGCCCGCGAGAAAGAGGTGTGGATCAGCTCCGGCTCGCTGTTCGAGGCCATCCGGGCCTCCATCGCCCTGCCGTTCTTCTTCGTGCCGTTCCGCAAGGACGGCCGTCCCCTGCTGGACGGCGGCATCCTGAACCCGGTGCCCATCGCGCCCACCTTCGACGATCCCACCGACTTCACCGTGGCGGTGAACCTCAACGGCCCGCCGGACGAAAACCTGCGCCTGCCGGGCAAGCGCCAGGCGCCGTCCGAGGAGGACCGGAAAAACAAGCAGGGTCTCATCGATCGCTTCCTCGATCGCCTGCACGACCAGTTCACCCGCGAGAGCTCGGACGGCTGGAGCATGCTCGACATCGCCCAGCAGACCTTCGACACGATGCAGAGCACCATCGCCCGCACCAAGCTCGCGGCCTATCCGCCGGACGTGGTCATCTCAATCCCCCGGGACGTGGCCAGCATCATCGAGTTCGACCGCGCCGACGAACTCATCGAACTAGGCTACCAGGCCGCCGACCGCCAGCTCAGCCGCTTCCTGAAACGCCGCGCCCGCCTGGAGAAGGAAGAGGAGGAGGCCGCCGCCCGGGAAAAACAGTAGGAGGGCCTTCAGGCCCGATCCTTCTCTGTTCGACCTCCCTGAGGAAACCACCACCCCGCCGGCATTGTCTGATCCGGTAGTCGAGAACGTCGCCCGCACCCATGCACATCATCCTGCTCATCGCCATCGGTATCGCCGTCCTGCTGGGACCCGGTCTCTGGGTAAAGCGCGTGATGGAGCGCTACAGCCGGCCCGCCGACCGCTATCCGATGACCGGCGCCCGGCTGGCGCGGGACCTGCTGGACGGCGCCGGCCTCGAGCGGGTGCGCACCGAGAAGACCGAGCAGGGCGATCATTACGACCCCATCGAGAAGGTGGTGCGACTCAGCCCGGACAATTACGACGGCCGCTCGCTCACCGCCATCACCGTGGCCGCCCACGAGGTCGGTCACGCGTTGCAGGATGCGGGCGGCTTCGGGCCGCTGCGCTGGCGTACGCAACTGGTGCGCTGGATCTCGCCGATCGAGCGCGTGGGCGCCGGCCTCATGATGGCCTCGCCGGTGATGGTCGCCGTGACCCGGGCGCCGGTGGCCGGCCTGATGATGTTCCTGGGCGGTCTGCTCACGCTGGCCTCGGGCATCCTAGTGCATGCCACAACCCTGCCGACGGAGTTCGACGCCAGCTTCCGCCGGGCGCTGCCGCTGCTGGCGGAACGCCGCGTGCTGCGCGACGGCGACGAGCGCCATGCGCGTAAGATCCTCCGGGCCGCCGCCATGACCTACGTCTCCGCATCGCTGATGAGCCTGCTGAACGTGGCGCGCTGGTGGGCGATATTGCGCCGCTGACGCGAAGCCGCAGGTAGGAGGGCCTTCAGGCCCGACCCGCCGGCGACCCGCCGGTCAATTGCCGACAATAGCCGGTCGCTCGCCACTCGATGCCGGTCAATCACCAGTCAATTCCCCTTCAATCGCCAGACAATCGCAGTCAATCGCGGTTAATCGGGCCTGAAGGCCCTCCTACATGGGTTCTGTCTGCCGTTCTCGTCTTGTGCGGGCGCGGCCGGGTGTTTCATCAGTGCAACGTAAAGCCTATTGACTGTCATTGGACCGGTATTGGGGCCGGAGTCCGGTGGTGCGTTATAAATAATTGACAAATTTACTAAAAACCTCCGATATCGCTACTCAGTAAGTAGAGCGATTGGCATAAAAGCAACAATTTATTTCGAGCGACTTTGCAATGCAGCATCAGTCTAGGCACACTGGTTGCTTAACGGACACAGCATTGCTGCTGGCGCGGTGCGGCGCTTTCCTGCAGCACCGCCCGATCCGTGAAGCGTCTGAGGGAGATTCGAGTCGGCACCCGGCATGGGTGGCGTCGTCCGGGCGCTGCGGATATCCGCAAGCTGCCGGCGCAAAGCCGCAGCAGAAAAAAGCAGAACAGAAAGGCCGGCATCGACGTTGGCCGCAACGAAATCGAAGCGACAAACAGGAAGAGGTTATGAGACGGAACACGAAGATTCGCGCGGCTGTCGTATCGGCCCTGGCGGCCGGCGCCGGCTCGACAGCAGTCACGGCGGTCCAGGCGCAGGAAGCTCCCGCCGCCCCCAAGAAGAGGGCCATCGAGGAGATCGTCGTTACGGCGACGAAGCGCCAGGAGTCCATGCAGGACGTCCCGGTTGCGGTCTCGGCCCTCCAGGGCGACAACCTGGAGGAACTGCGTATCAGCAGCTTCCAGGACTACGCGCTGTATCTGCCCAACGTGACCAGCCAGGGCACCGGTCCGGGCCAGCAGGAGATCTACATCCGCGGCGCCGCGACTTCGCAGACAATCCTCACGCTGTCTTCGGTCCAGGGCCTGCAGCCCTCCGTCGCGCTGTACCTCGACGAGCAGCCCGTGGCTCTGCAGGGCCGTAACCTCGACGTCTACGCCACCGACCTCGCGCGCGTTGAGGTCCTGCCGGGGCCGCAGGGCACGCTGTTCGGCGCGAGTTCCCAGGCCGGCACGGTGCGGCTGATCACCAACAAGCCGGATCATTCGTCATTCCAGGCCGGGTTCGATACCAGCATCTCGAACACCACCGGCGGCGAGATGAGCAACTCCGTCGAGGCGTATTTCAACCTGCCCATCTCGGATACGCTCGCGTTCCGTCTGGCTGCCTACAACGACAACCAGGGCGGCTGGATCGACCACATCCTGAACGATCCGGACAACGGCGGCTGGAACGGCAGCACCGTCGTCATCGACCGCATCTCGGGCGGCCCGCTGCCGGATCCCGAGAATCAGGAGATCCCGATCCCGCGCAACGATCAGCTGGTCGAGGGTGATTTCAACGACGCCACCTATACCGGCGGCCGCTTCGGCCTGTCCTGGCTGATCAACGACCGCTGGGACCTGCTGGTGCAGCACACCCAGCAGACGCTGGACACCGAGGGCGTCTGGGCCTACGACCCCAACCTCGACGGCGAGAGTTCGGTCAACCGCTTCGCGCCGGACTCGAACGAGGACGACTTCGGCCTCACCACCTGGACGCTGAACGGCCGGCTGGCGATGCTGGATGTCGTCTACACCGGCGGCTATCTGGACCGGCAGGTGAATTCCACCGTCGACTACACGTTCTACACGAACGGCGGCCTGTTCTCGGCCTACTACGTCTGCTCGGACTTCTCGGACACGACCGGCACCTACTATGACGAGTGCTTCAACCCGCAGAAGTTCTACAAGGAAGACACCGAGAACACGCGGATGACCCACGAGTTCCGCGTCAATACGCCGGATGCCAATCGCTGGCGCCTGACCGCGGGCGTGTTCTACGACGACCAGGAACTGGCCAGCACCGGCTGGTTCAAGATCGCCTCCACGGACAGCCCATTCTTCGAGAACGTGGGCGCTGCGCGGAGCATCCCGCAGGTCGAGGGCACCCGTTATGGCGGCCAGGACATCCCCGGTGAGGTGAGCTTCGTCAACGACGTGACGCGCACGACGGATCAGATCGCCGTGTTCGGTCAGGCCGAGTTCGACATCACCGACCGTCTGACGGCCGCCTTCGGTGCACGCTGGTACGAGATCAACGACGAGTACAAGGGCGCCACAACCACGGTCAATGTGACCGAGCGGTTGCGTGCGCTCGGCATCGGCACCGAGCAGGCGCTGGCGGACGCGGGCTTCACGGACGGCGACGGCAACGGCACCATCGACGTCTTCGAGGCCATCCAGAGCGGCCAGCTCGACGTGAGCGACCTGGACAGCGACGGCGTACTCACTCAGGACGACGTGATCGTGCGCTTCTCGCTGGACTGGCGTGTCACCGACCGTATCCTGCTGTTCGGCAACTACGCCGAGGGCTTCCGCCCACCGGTGACGAACCGGGTCGGCGGTGGCGCCGCAAGGTCGGGTAACCCCACCTTCGAAGGCTTCCGTATCCCCGTCTACTCCCAGACGGACGATCTGCAGAACTACGAGCTCGGCTTCAAGGGCGACTTCTTCGACGACACGCTGCGCCTGAATGCGACCGCGTTCTACTCGGAGATCACGGACCTGCAGACCTCGCGATTCGATCCCACGAACATCAGCTTCCTTTGGTTCGCCGATAACGTGGGTGACGCCGAGATCACGGGTATCGACGGCGACTTCATCTGGCAGCCGACGATGAATCTCACGATCGCCGGTGCCTTCAGTGTCCTCGACACCGAGATCACCCGCCTGAACGAGGAGCTGCAGGGCATCGCCGCCCCGGTGGGCAGCGAGCTGCCGTTCTCGCCCGAGTTCTCCGGCAACATCCGGGCCCGCTACGGGTTCGACCTGCCGGCCATCGGCGAGGTCGAGAACCTGCGCGGCTACGTGACCGGCGGCGTCGCCTACACGGGCGAGAGCAAGGTCGGCCTGAAGATGGACGCCTACGTGGTCGAGGACACCATGCAGCGCGTGTATCAGGTCTCGGGCTCGGGCCTGGAGATCGAGCGGGAGGCGGATGCCTTCGTCGGCGCCGCGCCGGGCACCGAGCTGCTCGACCAGGACGGCATCCCGGGCGGGCGCTACGTTCAGGAGGCCTACACCATCGCCAACCTGGCGTTCGGCGTGGAGAAGGACACCTGGACCGCGGAGTTCTTCATCGACAACGTGTTCGACGAGAACGCGCAGGTGTACATCGACACCCAGCAGTTCACGCCCCACGTGGTGACGAACCGGCCGCGGACCTACGGCATCCGCCTGTCCTACGACTTCCTCTGAAGCATCAGGCAAGTCCGAACGAGGGCAGGCCCGCGTTGCGGGCTTGCCCTCTTTTCGTTCAGGGTTTAGAAGATGAGATCGGTGGAACAGCGGACCCGGCGCGGGTCGGGGTCGGAGCGTGACTGAGGCAGCGGCACAGGGAAGACGGACGGCGCACGAGCGCGCGCTCGCGGGCGCACGGCAGCTCATCCAGGCGGCGCGCTTCCAGGAGGCCGAAGCCGCCATGCTCGACGTACTCGGCGAATCGCCGGCGCCCCGCCTGGAGGCCGAGGCCCGCTATACGCTGGCTGTTGCCAGACGCTACGCGAAGAACTACGAAGGCGCACTGCAGGCGGCGGACGAACTGCTGGCCCTGCGCCCGGAGTACGGACGGGCCTGGCAGGAGAAGGGTTACACCTGGCTTGCCATGAACCGCCCTGCCGAGGCGGCCGCCGCCTTCGCCCACGCCACCGAGCTGAATCCGGGCCTGACCGGCAGCTGGAAGGCACTGGTCAACCTGTACGGCAATGCCGGCCGGGAACAGAGAGCCCGGCATGCGCAGAACCAGGTGGAGTACCTGGCGTCGCTGCCGCAGGAGCTCCTGGCGGTGATCGACCTCATCCACGAGGGCAAGCTGTACAAGGCGGAGCAGCTCTGCCGCCGGTTCCTGCAGCAGCACAAGCACCACGTCGAGGCCATGCGCCTGCTCGCCGACATCGGCGTGCGCCTGAAGGTGCTCGACGACGCCGAGTTCCTGCTGGAGACCGCGGTCGAGCTCGAGCCGGAGAATACGCGGGTCCGCATCGACTATCTCCGGGTCCTGAACCGCAAGGGGAAGTTCCGACAGGCCCGGGAGCAGGCCGGCATCCTGCTGGAGCGGGAGCCGGACAATCCGGTCTTCAAACTGGCATCGGCCAGCGCCCTGACCGGACTGGGCCGCTTCGAGGAAGGTTTGGAGCAATACCGGGAGTGCCTCGGCAGGACCACCAACAAGGCGGGCATCCACGTCATGATGGGCCATGCCTTCAAGGCCATCGGCCGGCTGGACGATGCCATCGGTGCGTACCGGGAAGCCACAAAGCTGCGCCCGGACTACGGCGATGCCTACTGGAGCCTCGCCAACACGAAGACCTACCGGTTCGCCGCAGACGAGATCGAGGAGATGCGCCGCCGCGAGGCGGAGCCGGGCGTGGCCGCCGACGACCGCATCCACCTCTGCTTCGCCCTCGGCAAGGCCCTGGAGGACCGGGCGGAATACGAGGAGTCCTTCGGCTACTACCGGCGCGGCAACGCGCTCAAGAAGGAACGCTCGGGCTACGATGCGGACAAGACCGAGGCCATGATCCAGGCCCAGATCGATGTGTGCACGGAGCGCTTGTTCGAGCAACGCTCGGGTGTGGGCTGTGAAAGACCCGACCCGATATTCATCGTCGGGCTGCCCCGCGCCGGCTCCACGCTGCTGGAGCAGATCCTCGCGTCCCATTCCATGGTGGACGGGACGATGGAACTCCACGACATCCTGGCGCTGGCGCAGCGGCTGCGCGGCCGGGCCGCCGGCGACGAGGAGCGCTACCCGGGCATACTCAACGAGCTCGACGACGACTATTTCCGCCGCTTCGGCGAGAAGTTCATCGAGGACACCCGGGTCTACCGGGGCGATGCGCCGTTCTTCACGGACAAGATGCCGAACAACTTCATGCACATCGGCCTCATCCGCCTGATCCTGCCGAACGCGAAGGTGATCGACGCCCGGCGCCACCCCATGGCCTGCTGCTTCAGCGGTTTCAAGCAGCTGTTTGGCGAAGGCCAGGACTTCACCTACGGGCTGGAGGAGGTCGGCCGCTACTACCGCGACTACGTGCGGCTGATGGATCACTGGGATACCGTGCTGCCCGGCTTCGTGCTGCGCGTGCACCACGAGGACGTGGTGGAAGACCTGGAGACCCAGGTGCGCCGCATCCTGGATTTCTGTGGACTGCCCTTTGAGGAGGCCTGCCTGGAGTTCCACAAGACCGAGCGCAGCGTACGCACGCCGAGCTCGGAGCAGGTGCGCCAGCCCATCTACCGCAGCGGCCTCGAACAGTGGCGCCACTACGAGCCCTGGCTGGACCCGCTGAAGGAGGCCCTGGGCCCCGAGGTGCGGCGCCGCTACGGCATCGGTGAGGGCATCGACCAGGAGGTTGACCAGGACGTTGACGAGGACCGCCCCGATTGATCATCTCCCACCGGCACCGCTACATCTTCATCGCCGTGCCGAGAGTCGCCACCCGCGCGCTGCGTCAGGCTCTCACCATGCAGCTCGATGCCATGGACTGGCAGCAGCAGAACCTCTTCGCCGAGTATCGGCTGCCGGTGCCGGATCTCGCCGCTGAGGAGCACGGGCACCTGGCGGTGCGCGACATCCGGCCCCGGCTGCCGGACGACCTGTGGAGCGCGTACCTCAAGTGCGCGTTCGTCCGCGACCCTTTCGAGCGTTTCGTCGACACCTTTCTGTCCCTCGACAAGGGCGAAATGCCGTCGCCCGCGGAGGCGAGGCCGAGGATGAAGCGCGAGCTCGCGACGGAGCGTTTCCGGCGCCGGCGCCTCACGCTGCCCCAGTCCCACTTCCTGATAGACGAGGAGGGCGCGCTGGCCACGGACTTCATTGGGCGCTTCGAGACGCTGCAGCCGTCCTGGGAGTCGCTCTGCGGCCGGCTCGGTCTCGAGCCGATGCCGCTGGAGCGCCGCCGCGTGCCGGAACGCCGCGACTGGCTGCGCTATTACGACGACGAACTCGCGGAGATGGTGGCGGACTACTACCGGGACGACCTGGCGAACTTCGGCTATCCGGACCGGCCGGAGCCGCCGCACCGATGATCCGGCGCGGCGGGGGGCGATTGCCCCCGCCGTCTTCTAGTCCGCCTCCCGCTCGATATCGCAACAGAGCACCCGGTCGGGCGGCCTGCCGGCTTCCGTGCTGAGCACGGCGCCGCGCACCGGGTTCGGGCGGAACACCGTGCAGCCCTTCAGGCCCAGCTGCCAGGCGCGGCTGTAGATCTCCTCGAACTCCCCGCGGGAGCAGTCCTCCGGCACGTTGATGGTCTTGGAGATGGCGTTGTCCACCACTCCCTGCAGGGTTGCCTGCATGGCCAGGTGCTCCCGCGGCGCGATGTCCCTGGAGCAGCGGAACGAGTCCGGCACGGACTGCGGCCGGCCGTGATGCTCGCGCCAGTGCGCGTAGGCATAGTCGGTGACGTCGAAGTTGCGGTAGTCGCCGGACTCGTCGAGCACCTGGCGGTGGCCCTCGAGCGCGAAGATGGGCTCGATGCCGCTGGAGACGTTGCCGGCCAGCAGGCTGATCGTCCCCGTAGGCGCGATGGCCAGCAGATGGCTGTTGCGGATGCCGTGCTCCGCGATCGCGTCGCGGATGTCCGCGGGCAGGCGCTGGATATAGGGACCGTCCAGGTACGGTTCACGCTCGTAGCAGGGGAAGGCCCCCTTCTCCCGCGCCAGTTCCACCGAGGCCCGATAGGCGGCGTCGCGGATCACCGTGAGCCACTCGCGGGCCTGCTCGCGGCCGGCGTCGCTGTCGTAGGCGATGCCGAGCATGGCGAGCGCGTCGCCAAGGCCGGTAACGCCGAGCCCCACGCGGCGGCTGGCGCGCGCCTGCTCTTCCTGGGCGGCCAGCGGGAAACGGGAGGCGTCGATCACGTTGTCCAGGAAGCGCACGGCGACGGGCACGGCATCGCGCAGCGCGTCGGCATCCAGTCCGGCGTCGCGGCCGAACGCGTCCCGCACGAAGCGTGTCAGGTTCATCGACCCGAGGTTGCAGGCGCCGTAGGGTGGCAGCGGTATCTCGCCGCAGGGGTTGGTGGTGGTGATGCGCTCGCGATAGTGCAGGTTGTTCTCCCGGTTGACGGCGTCGGTGAACAGCACGCCCGGCTCGGCGGACTCCCACGCGGCGTTCATGATGTGGCGCCAGAGTTCCCGGGCGGCGATCCGTCCCTGCACCCGGCAGGCCACCGGCTCGATCCCGCCCGTCCAGAGCCGCTGCACGGATTCCGCGCCGCCGTCCTCCGGGAAGCACAGCGGCCAGTCGTCGTCGTGCTCCACGGCCAGCATGAACTCGTCCGGCACCTGCACCGAGACGTTGAAGTTGGTGAGCACGCCCGCCTCGCGTTTGGCATCCACGAAGGCGAGGATGTCGGGGTGGTCGCAGCGCAGCGTCCCCATCATGGCGCCCCGGCGCGCGCCGGTGGACAGCACGGTGGCGCACATGGCGTCCCACACCCGCATGAACGACACCGGGCCGGACGCGATGCCGCCGACGTGGTCGGTGCGGTGGCCGGCCGGGCGCAGGGTGGAGAAGTCGTAGCCCACGCCGCCGCCCCATTGCATGGTGATGGCGCCCTGCTTCACGTGCTCGAAGATGCTGTCCAGCGAATCCTCGATGACGCCCATCACGAAGCAGTTGAACAGCGTGCGGTGCCAGGCCGTGCCGGCGCCGGCCAGGATGCGTCCGGCCGGCAGGAAGCGGAAGTCGTCCAGCAGCGCCTCGAACTCGCGGGTGCGGGCCTCGCGGTCCGCCGTCTCCGGTGCCGCCACGGCCGCCGCCACCCGCCGCCAGGTATCGCCGATGGTCTTCTCGGCATGGCCCCCGGGCGGATGGTAGCGGTACTTCGAGCGCCAGATGTGCTCGGCGAGGCGTGTCTGGAAGTAATGGCGGGTCATCGCCGGGGCCTCCGTCTCAGTCCTGTGCCTGCGCGAAGCGCTCGAGGAACCAGTCCCGCGCGAGGCGTTGTACCTCCTCCAGGGCGCCCGGTTCCTCGAACAGGTGGGTCGCGCCCTCGACGACCGCGATCTCGGCCGGGCAGTGCATCCGTTCCCGGGCGCGGCGGTTCAGTTCGAGCACCTGCAGGTCGGCACCGCCGACGATCAGGAGCGTGGGCGCCTGCACCCGCGGCAGCTCGTCCCCGGCCAGGTCGGCGCGTCCGCCCCGGGAGACCACCGCAGCCACCCGCCCGGGTTTCCTCGCCGCGGCGATCAGCGCGGCCGCGGCGCCGGTGCTGGAGCCGAACAGGCCGGCCGGCAGGGCGGCGGCCCCGGGCTGCTCCGCCAGCCAGTCCAGCGCGCCGCCGAGGCGCCGGGCCAGCAGTCCGATGTCGAAGCGGAATTCCCGGGTGACGTCGTCGATCCGTCCTTCTTCGGCGGTCAGCAGATCGAACAGAAGGGTGCCGAGTCCGGATGCGCGCAGGTAGTCGGCGACGGCGTTGTTGCGCCGGCTGTAGCGGCTGCTGCCGCTGCCGTGGGCGAAGACCACCACCCCGGCGGCGTCCTCCGGCATCTCGAGCCAGCCGGCGAGTGTGGCGTCACCCGCCCGGATGGCCGATTCGGCCCTGGGTCTCCGGTTCTCCATACCGACTGCCACCTCCGCTGTGCGCTGCGGCGGCACCGGCGGCACGGTCTCTCGCCGGCGCCCTGCCGTTCCATGCTAGGCCGGCCCTCGGCGGACCTTGAATCAGAAGATATACCTAAGGCGCTGCGCGGCCCGACCAGTCCGGGACGAGCCGGCCGGCCTGCACCCGGATGCGCGTGGCCTCGCCCGGGGTGGCCTTCTCCAGCTGGCGGGCGAGCCATTCCGCGTCTTCTGGCCGGGCCCTCGCGAGGCGCAGGCGTTCGATCGCCAGCGGCACCATGCTGAGCGCCGTGGCGCGGCCGCTGGCGGGATCCACGGTGACGAAGTACATCAGCGAGAGCCAGGGGCGGAACGCCTCGTGGCCGCCGATGCCCTCGTAGTCGTTCAGGAAGTCGCCGCAGCCGTAGAGGATCAGCTTGCCCCGGTGACGCTCCATGCCCTTCGGGTGATGGGAGGAATGGCCGTGGACGATGTCCGCGGCGCCGCTGTCGACCAGGCGGCGGGCGAAGTGCCGTTCGTCCCGGGTGATCTCATAGCCCCAGTTCCCGCCCCAGTGGATCGACGCCACGGTGACGTCGCCCGCGTGGCGGCCGGCGAGCATCGCGTCGGCGACGGCATCGGCGGTCTCGGGGGCCAGGTCCGACAGCCGGTTGACGCCCGCCCTGGCCCGGCCGGCGGCCCATTCCTCCGGCACGCCGCTGGAGCCGAGGGCGAACCCGTGCACGACCACCCGGCAGTCGCCGGCCAGCGTGAAGACCGCCGGTGCGGCGGCCGCGGCCGCGTCCCTGCCGGCGCCCGTCACGGCGATGCCGGCCCGCTCCAGCGTCGTCAGGGTCTCCTCGAGTCCCCGGTAGCCGAGGTCCATGACGTGGTTGTTCGCCAGCGTGCAGCCGTCGATGCCCGCCGCCCGCAGGCAGGCCACGTTGCCCGGGTGCATGCGGTAATGGATGCCCTTGGACGGCCAGAAGTCGTCGCTGGTGGTGATGCCGGTCTCGAGATTGACGAAACGCAGGTCGTGCGGCGTCCCGGCCCACACCGGGAGCGCCTCCCCCCAGACGTAGGCGGGATCCACCGGCTGCGGCACCGGGCCGTTCTCCCGCTCGGCCAGACGAACGTAGTCCATGGCGTTCTTCACCCAGGGCTCGTGCAGCTCCGGCGGAACGGAGCGGGCCTGGATCTGGTCGATGCCGCGGCCGGTCATCACGTCGCCGCACAGGAACAGTGTCGGGCTGGACCGGGATTCGCCGGCATCCGCCGTCATGGTTGCGTCCCTCGCGCTACGAACCTCCCTCCAATATGGAACGTCGCGGGCAGGCGCTGCATCCGGGGAAGTGACTACCGTCGCGCCACGGGTCCGGCCGCTGGCGTTCCCGGCTCGCGGGCGCAAGAATAGGAGCGATGAAACGCATTCTCGTGCTCTACGCGACCCGGGAGGGTCAGACGGAGAAGGTCGCCGGGCGCCTCGCGGAACATCTGCGCGCCGACGGCGCCGAGGTCAGCCTCGTGGATGCGGCGAACAGGCTGACCACGGATGCGCTGGATCTCGCGCGCTTCGACCGGCTGGTATTCGGCGCGTCCATGCACGCCGGCGGCCTGGAGAAGGAGCTGGTGGGCTTCGTCAACGGCCACGCGGACGGGATACGGCGCCAGGCGCGTTCCCTGTTCGTCGTCCTGCTGAGCGCGGCGGCGAAAGACCCCGCCCTGCGGGAGGAATGGCTCGGCGATGCGCGCGACAAGATCGAGTCACAGCTGCGCGTGCCCTTCGAGCACGTCGAGATGATCGCGGGCGCGCTGCGCTATTCGAAGTACCCGCTGCCGCTCAGGTGGATGATGCGGCGTATCGCCGGCAAGGCGGGCGGGGACACCGATACCAGCCGGGACTACGAGTACACGGACTGGGAGCAGGTGCGCCGTTACGCGCAGGCGCTGCTGGAGGAGTGAAGGAGGACGCCGTGGCGGGCGAGACCGGTCAGTGGTTCGAGGGCGGCTGCCATTGTGGCCGGGTCCGCTTCCGCGTGCGCGTGCGGGAGCCGCGCGCGATCGCCTGTAACTGCTCCATCTGCGCGAAAAAGGGCATGATCAACCTGATCGCGCCGCCGGAGGACTTCGAGTTGCTGCAGGGCGAACAGGCCCTGGCGACCTATCGCTTCAATACCGGTAACGCGGAGCACCGCTTCTGCACCACCTGCGGCATCCATCCGTTCAGCCGGCCGCGCTCGCATCCGGGCAGCTACGACGTGAATGCGCGCTGCCTGGACGCGGGCTTCGACTTTCTCGCGATCACGCCCTTCGACGGCCGCAACTGGGAGGAGAACGTGGCCTCGATCCGGGGCGAGGCCGACGACGAACGCTAGCCGTTGAACTTGCCCGCGTTGCGCACGGGCGCCGGGACCCGGGGCTCGAACTCGCGGGCGTCCGCGAAGGCCTTCGCGAAAGCCGGCCGCTTCGCCAGGCGGGAGAGATAGGCGCGGAAGATTTCGTCCCGGCACAGGCCGTAGCCCCGGGCCCAGGTGACGTTGTGACCCACCACGCAGTCGGCCGCCGTGAACACGTCGCCGCAGACGAAGTCCTGCCGCCCGAGGCGCGCCGTGAGCTGCGGCTCCACCTCTGCCTCGAACTTTTCCCGGTAGCGCCGCGCCGTCCGCGGGTCCTGCTGGTCGTCCGCGAGCACGTGTTCGTGGATGCGGATCTGCCACAGCATCATGTCCATGGACGAGGCGCCGAAGTGGAGCATCTGCAGGTAGTCGGCGCGCTGGCGGGACAGGGCGTCCGGCGGCGGCGCGAGCCCCTTCTTCGGGAAGGCGTCGGCCAGCCAGGCCACCATGGCGCCGCTCTCGAGCATGTTCATGACCGACCCGTCGGCGAAAGTGACCTCGAGTGCGGGTACGTTGTGGTGCGGATTGCGCGCCAGGTACTCGGGCCGGTACTGACCGCCGCGGTAGAGATCCACCACCTCCACCTCGAAGTCGTCGCCCAGCACTTCGTGCAGCATCCATTTCACGCGGGCGCTGCGGGTGGCGGGGAAGTGGAACAGCTTGAAGCGGACGGGTGCCATGGGTTCTCCTCGTGCGGGTGGTACTGCGCTCCGGGCGCAAGCGCGATCATAACGCGCCCGGCTTTCTCCGGTGCTGCCATTGACATCCGCCGGCGATGGGGCGGCAATACGCGCATGGATTCCGAGGAACGCCCGAAAGGCCGCTCGTTGCGGCCGCTGGCCACGCTGTGGCCGTTCATCCGCCCCTACTCTGCAACGCTGATCGCCGCCCTGGCGGCGCTGCTGGTGGCGGCCGTCGCGATGCTGGCGCTGCCCGTCGCGCTCCGTTATCTCATCGATCAGGGCTTCGCGCAGGGCGGCGACGTCGGCACCATCAACCGCTATTTCGGCTGGTTTATGGCGGCGGCGGGGATTTACGGCGGTTTCGCGGCACTGCGCTTCTACCTGGTGACCTGGCTCGGCGAGCGCGTGATCGCCGACATCCGCAGCACGGTCTACGACCGGGTCATCCGCATGGACCCCCTGTTCTTCGAGGTGACCCGCACCGGGGAGGTGCTGTCGCGGTTGACCACCGACACGACGCTCGTGCAGAGCATCTCCGGTGTGAGCCTTTCAATCGTGCTGCGCAGCAGCCTGACGCTGCTGGGCGCACTGGTTATGCTGATGCTCACGAGCTTTCAGCTGGCCGGCTACATCCTGCTGCTGATCCCGCTCGTGATCGTGCCGCTGATCGCGGTGGGCCGGCGCATCCGGCGGCTGTCACGCACAGCGCAGGATCGGGTGGCGGATACCAGCGGCCTGGCCGGTGAGACTCTGAACGCCATACAGACGGTGCAGGCGTTCTCGCTGGAGGAACTGGCGTCACGGCGATTCAGCGAGGCGGTCACCGACAGCTTCGATGCGGCCGTGCTCCGCACGCGGGCGCGCGCCGGCATCACCGCCATGGGCGTGATCCTGGTGTTCGGCGCCATCACCTTCGTGCTGTGGCTCGGTTCGCGGGCGGTGGTGGCAGGCGAGATGACGGGCGGCGAGCTGGGGCAGTTCCTGCTGTATGCGGCCTTCGTCGGCTCATCGGCGGCGGCGCTGAGCGAAGTCTGGGGCGAGATCCAGCGGGGCGCCGGCGCCATGGAGCGGCTGTCCGAGCTGCTGAACGCCCGGCCGGCCATCGCGCCGCCGGCCGATCCGCTGCATCTGCCCGGCCGGGCCAGCGGGCGTATCGCGTTCCAGGACGTGACATTCCATTACCCGTCGCGGCCGGAGACCCCGGCGCTGGCCGAATTCTCGCTGGCCATCGAGCCCGGCGAGACCGTGGCCATCGTGGGGCCGTCCGGAGCGGGCAAGAGCACGAGTTTCCAGCTGCTGCTCAGGTTCTACGACCCGCAGACCGGGCGCATCCGCTTCGACGGCGTCGATATCGCCCGGGTCGACCCGCGGGAGTTGCGCGGCCAGATCGGCCTGGTGCCCCAGGAGACGGTGCTGTTCGGCGCGAGCGCCATGGAGAATATCCGCTACGGCCGCTCCGGCGCCGACGACGAGGCCGTGATGGCGGCGGCGAAGGCGGCGGCCGCCGACGAGTTCATCCGCGAGCTGCCGGAGGGCTACGACACCTTCCTCGGCGAGCGGGGCCTCAGGCTGTCCGGGGGGCAGCGTCAGCGCATCGCCATCGCCCGCGCCATGCTGAAGGACCCGCCGGTGCTGCTGCTGGACGAGGCCACGAGTTCGCTGGATGCGGCCAGCGAGCGCCTGGTGCAGCAGGCGCTGGAAGAGCTGATGCGCAACCGCACGACGCTGGTGATCGCCCACCGGCTGGCCACGGTGAAGCGCGTCGACCGCATCGTGGTCATGGACCGCGGCCGCATCGTCGCGGTGGGCAATCACGAGGAACTGGTGGAGAAGAATCCGCTGTACGCCCGCCTGGCGGAACTGCAGTTCGGCACGGAGGAGTAGGAGGGCCTTCAGGCCCGATCAGTTCAGGCCCGACCGGACGCGCGGATCGGGGCTAAAGCCCCTCCTGCCGGCGCGCGTCGCGGCTGAAGCCGCTACTGCAGGTCGTCGGCGACGCTGCGGTGCAGGGTACGGCGTATCGTGCCTCTCGGCACGAGCTGCCATGCCCGCTCATGCAGGTAGTAGATCAGCAGTTTGACGACCGGTTCCACGGTGCCTATGGCGAGCGCCACCGCCAGCTCGCCGGTGACCGCCAGCGCGATGAGGGCGGTGGTGACGGTGCCGGTGATCCGGTAGGTGACGGCCTTGAGGATGCTGCGGAGCGGGGATTCCCTCTCCGTCGGCGGTGCGACTGACAACCACATGCTGCGGCGCCTCCGGGACGCCAGTCCAGACGGACGCCGCGGATCATGCGCCCGGTCGGTTCGCTACGCAAGAGGCGGCGGTCGCGGTCACCCGTCTGCGCGCGATCAGGGTTGTCCGTGCCGCGATTGTCGTTCCAGGAAACCGGACCAGGCGACGAAGAACTCCGCCGGACACTCGAAGTGAGGCAGGGCGCCGGTGTCGAAGGGGTGTACCGTCCAGTTGTCCCGCCCGGCGGTCCAGTCGGCGCCGCTGAAGTCCCGGAAGTCGCCCTTCGTGCCATGGGCCAGCCATACCGGCTGTCGCAGGCGTTCGTACACGTCGCGGATATCCTTGCTGAACAGGCGCCCGCTCAGGAAGGCATAGGGGGCGTGTTCGGCGCCCGGCTGGTGGGTGGTGAGATCGTCGTAGGCGGCCAGGCCCTCGTCGTAGTCCTCAGACCCCCAGGTGCGCTTCAGGAAGTAGCGGATGCTCTTCGGGCTGACCAGCAGGGTGTACAGGCCCCGGCGCCAGAGTGGCACGGTAAGCACGGCGTGCAGCGCGGGCACCTCCCGGTTGCTGCCCTCGGGCTGCCGCAGCCGGTCCGCAT
Organism: Lentisalinibacter orientalis; assembly: GCF_040706535.1. Taxonomy (NCBI): domain Bacteria; kingdom Pseudomonadati; phylum Pseudomonadota; class Gammaproteobacteria; order Woeseiales; family Woeseiaceae; genus Lentisalinibacter; species Lentisalinibacter orientalis. The sequence continues at coordinate 163,128 of NZ_JAPDRJ010000001.1, read as the reverse complement.
CGGCCGTGAAGCCCGTGGGCGTGATCAGCGCCAGCGTACTGAACCGTTCCGGCGCCTCGTCGGCCGCTCTGGCAAGGAACTCCGAGGCGAGCGACAGGGCCAGCGCGTCCACGGGCGCGTCGCCGCAGTCGGCGGCGATGCGCTCCAGCATGTCGTGCACGGCGTCGGTGTAGAGCCTGGCATCGTAATGGCGCCGGGAGCGTTCCGAGAAGCCGAAGCCGGGCAGGTCCGGGGCGTATACGCGGTGAGTGCCCCGGTAGTTCTCGAAGACCGGCTTCACTTCGTAGACGGACCCTGCCGCGTTGATGCTGTGGATCAGCAGCATCGGCGGCCCGTCGCCGGCGACGTAATAGCTCAGCCCGCCGGCGCGGCCGCTGAACTCGATGCGCTCGGCGTCGACGGCTTTCGGCAGCTCTGGCACGTGATCCCTCCGGGCTAACTGACTTCGTCGAGGGTACACGAGCGGGCCCGGCCATGCGGCGGTCGCGCGCCGTGCGCGGGGAGGGATCGCAGCGCCCTGGCAGCGGCCCGCAGGCGCGGGCTCAGCGCTGGTTGTCCACCAGCAGCTCCGGATTGCGCCGCTGCATGTCGAGTTCGCGGACCTTCTCCGGGCTGAGGATGAAGGCGAGCATGTCGCCGACCGTGCAGTGGGCTTCCAGCGGATGGCGCAGGTGCTGGCCCGTGTCGATCACGTACATGTTTCGCCGCCCGTCCTTCACTCGCGTCAGGATGCCCGCACGGTCCAGCTCGCTCACGAGGCGGGATGCCGAGCGTTCCGTGATGCCGACCCGCTCGGCCACGTCACGCAGCCTGGCATGGGGGTCCTCGGCGAGGCATACCAGTATGTGCGCGAAATTGCTGAAGAAATTCCAGTGGCTGGGCGAGTCGTTCATCGCTGTCGTCCGCGGTGCTGGACACGGTTATGGTAGGGCCGAAATAACGCGAAAGCAATTTCTGGTCTTTTCGGTCTGGTTTGCGGGCGTGACGGTGTGATACCGTCCGCTGAACGTCCAACGGCAACCGCAAAGGAAGCATCGATGAATACACCTGTCAGCACCATATCGAGGACACGTGAGAGCACTCTCGCGACCAACCGCGTGCTGCGCAACACGTACGCCCTGCTGGCGATGACGCTCGCGTTCAGCGCGCTGACCGCCGGCGTCTCCATGGCGCTGAATCTGCCCCACCCGGGACTCATCATCACGCTGGTGGGCTACTTCGGCCTGCTGTTCGCGATCACGAAGTTCCGTGACCGCGATTTCTCCGTGCTGCTGGTATTCGCCCTCACGGGTTTCATGGGTTACACCCTCGGGCCGATCCTGAACGCCTATCTCAGCATCCCGAACGGCGGCCAGGTGGTGGCCATGGCGCTCGGCACCACTGCCGTCGCATTCCTCGGGCTGTCGGGCTACGCGCTGAAGTCCCAGCGGGATTTCAGCTTCATGGGCAGCTTCCTGATGGTGGGCATCCTGGCCGGTTTCTGTGCCGGGCTCGGCGCCATCTTCTTCAACATGCCCGCGCTCTCGCTGGCCGTGTCCGGCCTGTTCGTGCTGCTGATGGGTGGCCTGATCCTGTGGGAGACCAGCAACATCATCCGCGGCGGCGAGACCAACTACGTGATGGCGACCGTCACCCTGTACGTGGCCATCTTCAACCTCTTCACCAGCCTGCTGCACATCTTCGGCGTCATGAGCGACGAGTGACCCGTCCCGGGGTCGGTTGACTCGACGACCGCGAGGCAACCGACCCCGAGTCAGGCGGCCAGCTTCAGGGTCACGTAACCCGCGTATAGCCCCAGCAGCAGTGCGGCCTCCGGCCGCTGCAGTCCCCTGCGGCGCACGAGAAACAGGAACAGCACCAGAGCGGTCAGCCCGAACAGCCAGGGCAAGTCGAACGTGAGGATGCCGCGGTCGAAGGCCAGCGGTGCGATGAGTCCGGCGGTGCCGATGGGTACCAGCGTATCGAAGATGTTGCTGCCCACGATGTTGCCCACCGACAGCGAGACGCGCTTTCGAAGCACCGCGTTCACCGAGATGGCGAGTTCCGGCAGACTGGTGCCGAGCCCGATCACGAGCGCCGCGGCAGGGTGAGATAAGTGAGCACGCCCGCCGTGCCCAGCACCAGGCCCGCGATACCGAGTATCAGCAGCAGGAAATCCATACGCGCTCTGCAGCTGCTTCCGCCGCACCCTAACTGAGTCGATGGGCGCGCCGGCCGCCCCCGTAATTTCCGCTATGGCCCCGTCGCAGACGCTGGGCGAGACTGGACCGGCAGGCAGGAGCCCGACATTTATGGCCGGTCACGGCGCCACAGGGACAGAGCGATTCCGCATCTCGGCGGAGGCACTGCATGTGCGCTCCGAGGTGCGCGACCGCGATTTCGACAGCACCGACGACCTGCCCGTCCGCGAGCAGGTGGTGGGCCAGAGCCGCGCCCTCGGCGCCGCCCGCCTCGCCGTCGCCGTGGACCGCGACGGCTACAACCTCTATGCCCTGGGCGAGCCCGGCAGCGACCGCCACGGCGCCATGCGTCAGCTCCTGGAAGAGGCGGCCGCGCAGCGCGAAGTACCGAGCGACTGGTGCTACGTGCACGCCTTCGACGATCCGCAGAAGCCGCGGGCGCTGGAACTCCCCGCCGGCGAGGGACGGCGGTTGCGCGAGCGCATGAAACAGCTGATCGACGACGTCTGGTCGTCGGTGCCGGCCGCCTTCGAGAGCGACGAGTACCGGCATCTGCGCTCGGAGATCGACGAGGAGTTCGAGGAGCGCCACCGCCACGCCCTGGCGGAGATGGCGGAGGATGCCGAACGCAACGGCCTGCGGCTGCTGCAGACGCCCGGCGGTTTCGCCTTCGCGCCGGTGCGTGACGGCAAGGTCATCGACGAGGAGGCCTTCGGCGAGCTGCCCGAGGACGAGCAGGAGGAGATCCGCCGCAAGATCGCCGAGTTCGGCGAGCGGCTCGCCGCGCACCTGCGCCAGCTGCCGGCGTGGCAGCGGGAGCACAACGAGCGTGTGCGCCAGCTGGACCGCCAGGTGGGGGTCTCCGCCGTCGGACCGTTCCTGGAGGAGCTGAAGGAGCGCTACCGGGCGCTGGAGAACGCGAGCGCCTACCTGGAGGGCGTGGAGCAGGACCTGCTCGCCCACCTGCCTGCCCTGATCAACCCGGAGCCTTCGCCGCCGTTCATGCCGCAATCCGGCCGGCGCCAGCGGCCGAAGTTCCTGCAGCGCTACGAGGTCAACGTGGTGGTGGACAACGCCGGGCTGGATGCCGCGCCGGTGATCTACGAGCAGCACCCCGTGTACCACAACCTGGTGGGCCGCATCGATCATTACGCGGAGTTCGGCTCGCTGGTCACCGACCATCGGATGATCCGCGGCGGTGCGCTGCAGCGTGCCGGCGGCGGCTTCCTGGTGATGGACGCCGACCGGCTGCTGCGCGAGCCCTTCGCCTGGCAGGCGCTGAAGCGCGCGCTGTCCGGGCGCGAGGTCACCATCCAGAGCCTGCAGCAGATGCTGAGCCTGATGACGACCGTGACGATCGAGCCCGAGCCGATACCGATGACGGCGAAGATCGTGCTGGTCGGCGAGCGCTGGCTCTATTACCTCCTGAGCGAGTACGACCCGGAGTTCTCGGAGCTGTTCCGCGTGGCCGCCGACTTCTCCGACGTGATCGACCGCGACGGCGGGCACAGCGAAGAGCTGGCCGCGCTGATCGCCGGGATGGTGCGCCGGGACGGGCTGGCGCCGTTCAGCCGCGACGCCGTCGCCCGGGTGGTGGAGCACAGTGCCCGGCTGGCAGGCGACGCGGACAAGCTGTCGGCGCGCATCCGGCCGCTCGGCGACCTGCTGGCCGAGGCGGGTCACTGGGCCCGGGAAGCCGGGCGGCGGCGGGTGGACGAGGAAGACGTCGAGCGGGCCCTGACGGAGTACGAGCACCGTCACGACCGCATCCGCCAGCGCTACCGCGAGGCCATCGCCCGCCGCTCGATACTGGTGGACGTCACCGGCGAGGCGGTGGCGCAGGTCAACGGGCTGTCGGTGCTGCAGCTGGGCAGATACGCCTTCGGCCATCCCACCCGCATCACGGCCACCGTGCGCGTGGGCGACGGCAGCCTGCTCGACATCCAGCGCGAGGTGGAGCTCGGCGGCCCCATCCACAGCAAGGGCGTGCTCATTCTCGGCTCCCTGCTGGGCGCGCGCTACTCACGGCAGGTGCCCCTGTCCCTGTCAGCCAGCCTGGTGTTCGAGCAGACCTACGGCGGGGTGGAGGGCGACAGTGCCTCGGTGGCGGAGTTCTGCAGCCTGATATCGGCGCTGGCCGAGGTGCCGGTGCGCCAGGCCATCGCGGTCACCGGTTCCGTGAATCAGCACGGCCGGGTGCAGGTGGTCGGCGGCATCAACGAGAAGGTCGAGGGCTTCTTCGACGTCTGCAGCGACGCCGGCCTGACCGGCGAGCAGGGCGTCATTATCCCGGCCGACAACCGCAAGCACCTGATGCTGAGGCGCGACGTGCGCGAGGCCGTGGCGGCCGGGCGGTTCCACGTCTACGCGGTGGATACGGTGGACGAGGCCATCGAACTGCTGACCGGCGAGAGCGCGGGCATCGCCGACGGGGACGGCAAGTACCCGCCCGGAACGGTCAACGGGCGCGTCCAGGCGACGCTGTCGGATTTCTCCGAAGGCCGGGCCCGGTTCGTGCAGCGCCAACTCGATACCGTCGGGAAGGCCGGCAGTGGCAATGGCGACGGCAATGGCAATGGCGAGCGGGAGTGACCGCAGGCTCAGCGTCGCCGTCGCGCTGGATCCGGCCGCGCCGCTGGAGAGCGTGCTCCGGTCTGTGCTGTCCCTGGCGGGGCCGTCGGCCAGCCTGATCGGCGTCTTCGTCGAGGATACGGAGACCGCGGAACTGGAACGCTCCGCACTCGCGCGCGAGGTGACGACGCTGGGTGAGACCCGGTCGATCGGCGGCGGGCGCCTGACCCGGCAGCTGGCCGTGCGCTCGCGCGCGGTGCGGCTGTCGTTCGAGCGCGGCGCGGCCAGCCTCGGGGTGCAGCACTCCTTCGAGGTGCTGCGCGGGCCTGGCATCGAGGGTCTGCGCCGCCGGCTCGAGCAGCTGGACGCGCTGGTGATCTCGCGGGCGTATCGGCGCGCCGGCGTGCGCAGCTGGTACGGGCTGCCCGTCCACCGGCTGGTCGGCAGCGCCCGGCGGATGGTGCTGTTCGTGCAGGAGGAATGGTCCAGCGGCCGGCGCGTGGTCCTGCTGGCTGCCGAGGGCGAGCGTGCCCCCGAGCTCCGGGCGCTGGCCGGCCGGATCGCGGCCGCGGAGGGCCTGGAGGCCGTCCTCCTGTGCGGGCCGGAGACGGGCGCACCGGCGCCGGCCGGTTTCCGCTCCCGGCCGCTCGCCCGGGCCACGCCCGCGGAGGTGGCGGCGGCACTCGGCGCCGAAGACGCGCGGGTGCTGATCGTCCCCCGGGAGCACCCGTTGGCCGCGCCGGGCGCCTTCGCCGAGCTGCTCCGGCGCACGGATGCCTCGGTACTGCTCGCCTGAGTTCGGTAAACCCCGGTGTCGCAAGCGTCGCCGGCGGGCGTAGATTCGGAGGGAGACGGACGGACACCGGCTGTCGGCGGCCGGGAGGAGAGCGAATGGATACCGCCGCTCACGCCCGCGCGGACGAACTGCGCGAGGAAAGGGACCGGATGGTCGCGCGCCAGATAGAGGGCCGGGGCGTACGCTCCGCTGCGGTGCTGGAGGCGATGCGACGGGTGCCCCGGGAGGCGTTCCTGCCCGAGCATCTGAGGGAGTTCGCCTACGACGACAACCCGCTGCCGATCGGCGAGGGCCAGACCATCTCCCAGCCCTACATCGTGGCGATGATGATCGAGGCGCTCGCACTGGAAGGCGGCGAGAAGGTGCTGGAGATCGGCGCCGGCTCGGGCTACGCCGCCGCGGTCCTCGGCGAGATCGCCGGCGAGGTGTACACCATCGAGCGCGTGGGGGCGCTGGCCGAACGCGCCCGCGAGGCCCTGGCTACCCTCGGCTACGACAACGTCCACGTGCTCCATGCCGACGGCACGCTGGGCTGGGCCGATGCCGCGCCCTTCGACGCCATCGTGGTGGCCGCCGCCGGCCCGGCGGTACCGGATTCGCTGAAGAGCCAGCTGAAGGTGGGCGGCCGCCTGGTGATCCCGGTGGGGCCGCGGCCCTATGCCCAGGAGCTGGTCCGGGTCACCCGCGTCTCGGAGTCCGACTTCGCCACCGAGGATCTGGCCGACGTGCGCTTCGTGCCGCTGGTGGGCGAGCAGGGCTGGGAAGGCGGCGATAGCGAGCCCGCGGCGCAGGGCCGGCGCCGGCCGGCGACGCTGGAGGCCAGCATCGCGCAGCGGGCGGAGCCCTTCGACGACATCGACGCCGCCGGCCTCGACGGCCTCATGGCCCGCATCGGCGATGCGCGCATCGTCCTGCTCGGCGAGGCGAGCCACGGCACGTCGGAGTTCTACCGGATGCGCGCGCGCATCACCCGCGAGCTGATCGAACGCAAGGGCTTCGGCTTCATGGCCATCGAGGGCGACTGGCCGGACGCCGCCCGTATCGACCACTACATCCGCCATCTGGAGTATCCGCCGTCGGAGTGGACCGCCTTCGCCCGCTTCCCCACCTGGATGTGGCGCAACGCCGAGGTGCGCGAACTGGTGGAGTGGCTGCGCCGGCACAACGGCGGACTGCCCGAGCCGGAGCGCTTCGCTTTCTACGGGCTGGACCTCTACAGCCTCTACACCTCCATCCGGGCCGTGCTGCGCTACCTCGACGACGTCGACCCGGACACCGCTGCGCTGGCCCGCCGGCGCTACGGCTGCCTGACCCCCTGGCAGACGGACCCGGCCACCTACGGTCACGCCGCCCTCACCGGCTCCTATCGCAGCTGCGAGGAGGACGTCGTGCGCATGCTCACCGACCTGCTGGAGCGGCGCGAGGAGTACGTGGCCGCCGACGGGGAGCGCTTCCTGGACGCCATGCAGAATGCCCGGCTGGTGGCCAACGCCGAGCGCTATTACCGCAGCATGTACTACGGCTCGCGCACTTCCTGGAACCTGCGCGACACCCACATGTTCGACACGCTGTCGCTGCTGCTCGAGCACCACGGCCCGGACGCCAAGGCCGTGGTGTGGGCGCACAACTCGCACATCGGCGACGCCGACGCCACCGAGATGTCCGCCCGCGGCGAGACCAACATCGGCCGCCTCTGCCGGGAGGCCTTCGGCGAGGGTGTCTACAGCATCGGCTTCGGCACCCACGGCGGCACGGTGGCAGCCGCGTCCGACTGGGACGGGCCGATGGAGGTGAAGATCGTGCGGCCGTCGCTGGCCGACAGCTACGAGCGTCTGATGCACGACACCGGCGTCGGTCGCTTCCTGCTGGATCTCTCCGACGACGGCGAGACCGAGCTGCGCGAGGCGCTGTCGCGGCCGCGCCTGGAGCGGGCGATCGGCGTAATCTACCGTCCGGAGACCGAACGCATGAGCCACTACTTCGAAGCGGTGCTGCCGCGGCAGTTCGACGAGTACGTCTGGTTCGACCGCAGCCGCGCGGTCACGCCGCTCGCCACCGACGAGCTGGAGGGCATGCCGGATACCTATCCGTTCGGCCTGTAGGGTCTGCAGGGCGGCCGGCGATACCCGGGTCGGATGCTTGAAAAAGGGCGTCCCGGCCACGATCTATAGCGTGTCGGACAGCGAGTCTCGCGGATGAAGCAGCGCGTATGAAGTACAAGGACTATTACAAGATCATGGGCGTGGACCGGGATGCCACCCAGGACGAGATCAAGCGCGCCTATCGCAAACTCGCCCGCAAGTATCACCCGGACGTCAGCAAGGAGGCCGACGCCGAGGCCCGCTTCAAGGAAGTCGGCGAAGCCTACGAGGTGCTGAAGGACCCGGAGAAGCGCGCCGCCTACGATCAGCTCGGCGCCGACTGGAAGGCGGGGCAGGACTTCCGGCCGCCGCCCGACTGGGACGCCGGCTTCGAGTTCTCCGGCGGCGGCTTCACCGGCGGCGACGCCTCGGCGTTCAGCGACTTCTTCGAGTCGCTGTTCGGCGGCCGCGGCATGGGCGCCGGCATGGGCAACTTCCGCCAGGCCCGCGGCGGCGGCTTCAGCGCCCGGGGCGAAGACCACCACGCGAAGATCCTGATCGACCTGGAGGAAGCCTTCGAGGGCGCCACCCGGGCAATCAGTCTCACTGCGCCGTCCGTGGACCGGGAAGGGCACGTGCGCACCCGGCAGCGCACGCTGAACGTGCGCATACCGAAGGGCGTGCGGCCGGGCCAGCACATCCGCCTGGCCGGCCAGGGCACGCCCGGCATGGGCGGCGGCAGCGCCGGCGACCTTTACCTGGAAGTGGAGTTCCGCCCCCATCCCCTGTACCGCGTCGACGGCGCCGATCTGCACCTCGACCTGCCGCTCGCGCCGTGGGAAGCCGCCCTCGGCGCCAAGGTGGAGGTGCCGACGCCGAAGAGCACGGTGGACCTCACCATCCCGCCCAACACGTCGGCGGGACGCAAGCTGCGCCTGAAGGGTCGCGGGCTGCCGGGCAAGAATCCGGGCGACCTCTACGCCACGGTGCGCATCGAGACGCCGCCGGCCGAGACGGAGGACCAGAAGGCCGCCTACCGCCGCTTCGCCGACCAGTTCGAATTCGATCCGCGCGCTCGCATGGCCGGGCGCGGCACGGAGGCGGGCCGCTGAGCCGCCCGGGACGGAGTCATGAGCGATCGTCACAGCAGGGACACGGGCACGGAGATCACCGGTTTCATCCTGGAGGAAACCACGACGCTGGGGCTGCGGGAACTCAGCAGCGCCTGTGCCGTGCGGGCCGAGCACATCATCGAGCTCGTGGAGGAGGGCGTGATCGAGCCGGTCAGCTATCGCCGTCGCAAATGGCAGTTCACGGGCGCCAGCCTGACCCGCGCCCGGCGCGCCGTCGCGCTGCAGCGTGATCTCGGCCTGAATATCCAGGGCGCCGCGCTGGCGCTCGACCTCATCGACGAACTGGAGCGCCTGCGCTCTCGACTGCGCGCCGCCGATCCCGGCTCCTGAGTCAACCCCCGGACGTTAGGTAATTGCCGGCATGGGGCCGGCCGGTGTCCTGCGTTACGGTCATCCCATGGTCCTTTGCAAGGAGAGTGTCATGAGGCGCGCGTGCGTGCTGCTGCTCTGCTGCCTGGCCGTGGTCTCTGTCCGGGCAGCGGATATCGAAGAAGGGAAGCGAATTTTCGAATCGGTCTGCGCATCCTGCCACGGCCCGCAGGGCATGCCGGATCCGGACAGCCCGGTGGTGCAGGCCCTGGACCCCGAGCCGGCGGATCTGTCGGACCCGCTGTTCAACAGCCGGGAGCCCCGCGCAGACTGGGCCATGGTGGTCGAGCACGGCGGTCATGCGATGGGTCTGTCCGCACAGATGCCCGCCCAGGGCGCGAATCTTTCGGATGAGGAGATCGAGGCCGTGGTCGCCTACGTGAAGACGCTGGCGGACACCAGCGAGTATCCGCCGGGCGAGATGAACCTGTTCCTGCCGGTGCGCACCAAGAAGGCCTTCCCGGAGGACGAATGGGTGTGGAAGTCCCGTCTGGAGAACCGGGACGGGGAGGACGTCTTCCGCAACGTGATCGAGTTCGAGAAGCGGGTCGGCAAGGCGGGCCAGACGATACTCGAGATCATCCATGCCGACGACGGCGTCGACTCCGAGTTCGAGGAGGTGGAGGTCGGCTACAAGCACGCCTTCGCCTGGAGCCTGGAGAACCGCTCGCTGTGGTCGGCAGCCTTCGTCGTGGCCGTGCCGCTGCAGAGCGAAGGCGAGGTGGAACTCGCGCCCTACCTGGCCTACGCGAAGCAGTTGAACGACGCGGCCATCTTCCAGGGCAGCGCCCGCGTGAAGCTGCCGGTGGATGACTTCGATCAGGGCGAGCTCGAGCTGGCCGGCATCGTGCACTACACCTGGAGCCCGTGGCCCCGCCGCGTGTTCCCGGCGCTGGAGGTCACGGCCACCGCGCCGTTCGACCGCAACGGGGAGGACGCCGTGCAGTTCACCGCGCTGCCGCAGGTGCGTATCGGCCTCACGCGGGGCGGCCACGTGGCCCTGAACCTGGGCGTGGAGTTACCGCTGAGCGATCAGGCGTACGACACCCGTTATCACCTGACCCTGCTGTGGGACTTCGCCGACGGCGGGTTTTTCAAGGGCTGGTAGCGCCGCTCAGAATTTCAGCGTCAGGCCGGCCGTCGCCTGCCACTGGGTGACGGTGCTGCCGTCGGCCTCCAGCAGGCAGACGTTGTCGCTGCCGCCGGCAACGCAGAACAGGTTCGAGTCGCTGTCGACGAAGCTCGTGAAGGCGCGGGCTTCCAGCCGGAAGGCCATGCGCTCGCCGGCGGCGATGCGCAGGCCTGCGCCGAGGGAGGCCGAGAAGAAGGTCTCGTCGTCGAGGTCGGCGTCTTCGGCGTCGGCCGGTGCGAAGCGCGAGATGCCCAGCGTCATGACGACGTAGGGCCTGACATTGCCGCCCTGCACGATGTAGGTGCCGCCGCCGTGGAAATAGTCGACGTCCACGTCGACCACCGGCGTGCCTGCGAACAGGTCGCCCGTCGTGAACTCGCTGCTCTGGCGCGAGTAGTAGACCTCCCACTGGGTGTTGGCCTCGGCGCGGAAGTTCGCCGTCAGCGCGTAGCCGCCGCCGTCCTCGATGTCCAGGTCCCCGCCGTCCGCGCGGTCGAAGCTGCCGCCGTAGCGCCAGGCGGCCGAGGCGGTCAGTTCGATGTCGCCGGGTTGCTCGTCGGCGGCCGCGGGCGCGGCAGCCAGGGGCGGGAGGCCGAGCAGTGCGAGCAGGGCGGCCGTGGCTGCACGCTGAGGCGTCATGATCGGTCTCCTGTCCATGGCTCCCTTCCTCAATTCTTGTCCATCGGGTCTTGCCCATGAGCCTTGCCCATGGAGAGGGTGCGCGTATGGTAGCGTACGACGCCACCCCCGGAAGGATTCGCCCATCCGCAAAGGCTTCAGACTCATCGGCGACGTCGCCCTGGCCGCAGGCTGCCTCGGCCTGGCGCCGCTGGCCAAGAAAGCCGCGCTGACGGCCGGTGCGGCGCCGTTGCCGCTGTCTGTTGCCACGACGGCCGTGGCGGCGGCGGTCGCGCTCTCGCCGCTGCTCGCCGCCGGTCCGGGGCGCACGCTGGTCGGCCACGGCCGCGGGACCTGGCGGCATGTATTCCTGGTGGGAGCGATGGGCTCCGGGGCGGTCGTGCTCCTGAGCGTGCTCGCCATGACGGAGACCACGGCCACCAACCGCAGCCTGTTCCAGTCCATGTATCCGGTGGCCACCGCCGTGGCGGCCCGCTTCCTGCTGGCCGAACGCCTGAGCCGGATCGCCTGGCTCATTATCGGTGTGATGAGCGCCGGGCTTTTCCTCATGAATACGGGGCCCGGGGGCATCGTGATCGGCTGGCCGTTCTGGGCACTGGCGGCGACGCTGCCGCTGATCGGTCTGGCGGACGTCTATGCAAAGCGCACGCTGCGGGACGCGGATCCCCGCTTCGTGGCCGCCGGAAGGCTCTTGTTCGGCACGGCGGTACTGCTCGCCGTGCTGCCCTGGACGGCAACGGCGCAATGGTCCGCGCTGAGCGCGGTGTGGTGGTGGGTGCTCGGCGCGGGCGTCGCGATGGCCGGCGGCGTGCTCGGGCTCTACCGGGCGATGCAGACCGCCGGCGCCAGCGTGGCCGCCGCGTTCGTCGGCCTGGCTCCGGTGCTTACCGCCACTGCGGAATGGCTGCTGCTGGGCACCGCCTTCGCGCCCCTGCAGCTCGCCGGGCTCGCCCTCGTCGTTGGAGGGGCCGCGGCGCTGGCATTCCGGGTGTAGCGGGCGGGGCCCGTCGCGGGCAATTGTATTGCCCGGCCATACCCGATAGGGTGAAGAAAGAGCCGCAGGCAAGTCCCTGCCGACAACCTCCACGTAACGACGCCCATTGGTATGAATCTCGAACACGCACTCGCAGACCCGTCCAGCGAATTCGAAACACCGGAAGCCGTTCTGGCCGCGAAGGAGCTGTCGCCGGAGCAGAAGAAGGCCATCCTGGAGCGCTGGCGCCAGGATGCCGAGCTGCTGCAGCAGGCCGAAGGCGAGAACATGGCCGGCGGCGAGCCGAGCATGCTCGCCCGCGTGCAGCAGGCGCTGGCGCAGCTCTGACCAAACGCTCCGTCGGCCGCCGTCGGTCGTGCAGGGCGGTCCGGCAGGGCAGCCGGGGCCACGGCGCCTGGCCCGGGTGGCTGGCCAGGGCGGCCGACTAGGGCGGCGCCGGGTCCCCCGTGCGGTACAGCACCCGATAGAGCACCGGCACCACGCCGAGGGTCAGCACCGTGGCGAAGGCCAGGCCGAAGATGATGGCGATGGCCATCGGTTCCCACATGGGCCCGCCACCGATCCACAGCGGGATCAGTCCGCCGATCGTCGTGGCCGCGGTCAGCAGTATCGGCCGCGCGCGCTGGCGCGCCGCCGCCACGACGGCCTCCGCCTGCCCCAGTCCGTTCTCTTCCTGCTCGATCCGGATCCGGTCGAGCAGGACGATGGCGTTGTTGATCACGATACCGGCCAGCGATATCACGCCGAGCAGTGTCATGAAACCGAAGTAGGAGCGCGCGATCAGCAGCCCCGCGATCACGCCGATGAAGGCCAGCGGGATGGTGGTGAGGATGATGGCGGGCTTGCGCACCGAGTCGAACTGCAGCACCAGCAGCAGGACGATCAGCATGATCGCGAACGGCAGCTTCTCCATGATGGAGGCGTTGGCGTCCGCGGAAGTCTCCGCCTCGCCGCCCAGGCTCCAGCTGACGCCGTACGGCCAGTCGGCGGAGGCCTCCCGCAGCCACGGCTCGATGTTCTCGATGACCTCGCTGGAGGTGTAGCCGGGCTGCAGCAGCGCCTCCGCGGTCATGGTGCGCTGCCGGTCGCGGCGCTTGATCACCCCCGGCTGCCAGACGATATCCGGCACGGCCACCTGGCTCAGCGGCACCGTGCGCGAGCCGCCGTGGGCATACACGGCGATGTTGCCGAGGCGGTCCGGATCCAGACGCTCCTCGCTCGCGGAGCGCAGCACGATCGGGATCAGGTCGTCGTCTTCCCGGAACTCCGTCGTCTCCAGGCCCGAGAGGTAGGTCTGCATGGCGATGGCCACATCCTGGTTGGTGACGCCGGCCTGCTGGGCGCGGGTCTCGTCGATGCGCACCTCAACCTTCTTGGTGCGTGCCCCCCAGTCGTCGGTGACCTGGGCGGCGCCCGGCGTCTCGCGCAGCCTCGCCTTGACCTCGTCCAGCAGCTCGAACAGCGTCTCCGTGTCCCGTCCCTTCAGGCGGATGGCAATCGGCGGCCAGGCAGGTTCGCCCATCGGCAGGGGGCGCACGGTGACCTTGGCGGGCGGGAAGCGCTCCAGCACGAAGGACTCGATCTCGGGCACCACCAGCCGGTCGATGGTCGCACGCTCGCCGGTGTGGCCGAGGATCAGTGCATAGCTCGGATTCGGCGGCTCGGGGCTGTACGACAGGATGAAGCGCGGCGCGCCCTCGCCGACGAAAGCCGCCCACTGCTCGATGCCGTCCCGCTCGTCGCTGTCGGCGAGTTCCGTCGCGATGAAACGCTCGAGCTCCGCCGTCATGGCGTCCGTGGCCTCGATCGGCGAGCCCACCGGCAGCTCCAGCTCGGCGGTGAACGTGGTCCGGTCGTTCGGCGGGAAAAAGATGTCCGGTACCCAGCGCAGCGCATAGAGCGACAGGGCGAATACGGCGGCGACGGCAGCGAGCGTCATCCCCGGACGGGCGAGGACGGCGCGCAGCACGGCATCGTAGCGGCGCATCGCGGGCCCGTCCGCCGCGTCCGGATCCCGTTCTCCGACCCGCAGGAACGTGATGCACAGCAGCGGTATCAGCGTCAGCGCCATCACCCAGGAGGAGAGCAGGGTGATCGTCACCACCTTGAACAGCGGCGCCGTGTACTCGCCGGTGGACGACTCCGCCAGGTAGATCGGCAGGAAGGCGGCGGAGGTGGTGAGCGATGAGATCAGCAGCGGCAGGCGCAGTTCCCGGGCCGAGGCCAGCGCTGCCTTCTTGCCCTCCTCGCCGTCGCGCATGCGCACCATGATGGACTCGGACATGACGATGGCGTTGTCCACCAGCATCCCGAGCGCGATGATCAGCGCGGCCAGCGACACCTGGTCGAGGCCGATATCGAACAACCCCATGAGCGCGAAGCTGGCGAGGATGGCGGCCGGCACCAGGCTGGCCACCACCAGGCCGGTGCGCACGCCGAGGAAAGCCAGCATCACGAGGCCGACGACGAGGACGGCCTGCACGAGGTTGGAGACGAAGTCGTCGATCTTGTCCTCGACCACCTGCGGCTGGAACTGGAGCACGTCCAGCTCGAGGCCGATGGGATAGTTGCCGCGCACCCGCTCGAGGACCTCGCGAACCGAGCGGCCGAGGTCGATGATGTTGCCGCCTTCGCGCATCGAGACGGCCAGTATCAGGCTGGGTTCGCCGTTGTAGCGCACCCGCTGGTCGGGCGGGTCGATGTAGCCGCGGCGGACCTCGAGCACGTCGGACAGACGCACGATCTCGCCGCTGGTCGGGATGCGGATGAGCGTGTTGCGGATGTCGTCCACCGAGGCGAAGCTGCCGCTCGGCTCCAGCACGATCTTCTCGTATTCGGTGGTGATGTCGCCGCCGGGCAGCACGATGTTGCGCGCCTCCAGGGCCTCGCGCAGCTGCAGCGGGGAGAGCCCGTATTCCGACAGCACGGTGTTGTCGAACTCGCCGAAGATGCGCTCCTCCTGCGCGCCCGCCACCTCCACCTTGGCGGCGTCGGGGATCAGCAGCAGCTCGTCGCGCACCTCGTCGGCCACTTCCTCCAGTTCCCGGTAGCTGTAGCCGTCGCCGGTGACCGCAATCTGGATGCCGTAGACGTCGCCGAACTCGTCGTTGACGAACGGGCCGCGCACGCCGTCGGGCAGGTCCGGCGCCACCCGCTCCACCTTGCGGCGCAGGTCGTCCCAGATCGGCTGCATCTCCTTGTATTCCTCGCGGATGTCCACGTAGATGACGGAGACACCCACCTTCGAGCTGCTGCGCACCGTGTCCAGCTCCGGCATCTCCTGGATCACCCGCTCGAGCTTGTCGGTGACCAGCATCTCCACCCGTTCGGGGCTCGCACCGGGGAAGACGGTCTGCACCATCGCCGTGCGCACGATGAAGCCCGGATCCTCCGCCCGCGGCATCTCGCGGTAGGCGAGGCCGCCGGCGACGAACAGGATCAGCAGCGAGACGACGGTGATGCGTCGCTTCTCGAGCGCGATGCGGGTGATATCGAGCATCAGTCCCGGTCCAGCAGGCGCACCTTCTGGCCGTCGGCGATGCGTCGCACCCCGGCGGTGACCACGAGCTCATCCGCTGACAGGCCGCGGGTGATGACCATGCCGTCCGGGTCGGGGCGGCCGGTCTCGACGGCGCGCCGGCGCGCCGTGTAATGGCCGGATCCGTCTCCGGCCGGCTCCAGTACGAAGACGAATCGCCCCTGCCGGTCCTCGCCCACCGCCACCGTCGGCACCATCAGCTCGCCCCGGTCGCCGGTGGCGGGCAGCAGCAGTCTCGCCTCGGCGGCCATGCCGGAGCGCACGACCCCGCAGCCGCCACCGAGGGCGATGGTGACCGGATAAGTCGCGCCGCGGGGGCCGGTGGCCACGCCCACCTCGGAGACCGTGCCGGCTATCTCCGGCAGGTCGACAGCGTCGATGGACACCGTCGCGTCCATGCCGCTGCGGATGCGCTCGATGTAGGTCTCGGGCACGTTGACGACCACCTCGGCGCAGTCGCCGCAGTTCACGCGGGCGATCGGCTGGCCGGCCTGGACGTTCTGATTGACCTCGGCGACGAGTCTGGCCACGGTGCAGTCGGCGGGCGAGTACAGGCGCGTGTAGGAGAGCTGCAGCCGCGCCGCCTCGAGCTTCTGGCGGGCCGCGTTCACGGAGGCCCGGGCGGATTCGAACGCGGCGCGGGCGCTGTCCAGGTCGCTGCGCGAGGCGTTGCGGTTCTCGTACAGGCCGCGCACGCGCTCGTAGCTGGCCGCCGCATTGCGCTCCTGTGCGCGGGCCTGGGCCAGACCGGCCTCGGCTTCCTCCAGCCGCACCCGGTAGTCGGTGGGGTCCAGCCGGCCGATCAGCGCCCCGGCCTCCAGCCCGTCGCCGAGCGCCACCGGCAGCTCGACGAGGGTTCCGCTCACCTTGAAGGAGAGGTCGGTCTCCATCTCGGCCTGGGCGACGCCGGAGAAGGTCTCGGCCTCCTGCGTACCGGCCGCGACGACGCGGCTGTAGCGCACCGGCCGCACCTCCGGCTCGGTGGGCGGAGGCGTCGCCTCGCAGGCGCCGAGCAGCGCGAGGCACATGGCAAGGCACATGGCAAGGCACAAGGCGCGGGCAATCGTGGCCACGTCTCCCCGCGGCGATTCAGTTCTCTTCATGGGCGCTCCCTCTGTCGCTGCCGCCGTCTTCGACGAACGCCAGCGCGCGGCGCAGGAATTCCTCCCGATATGCCGGCTCCAGCACCAGGCGGAAATCCGCCGTTGCCCGCAGTACGTCCATCACGTCTATGAGGTAGCGGAAGCGGGCGTTCTCCGTGCCCAGCTCCGCATCGAGCAGGGCGTCCTGGGCCTCCAGCAGGTCGGTGATGGAAGCGGCGCCGCGGCCGTAGGCGTCCGAGACGATGTCCAGGTTCTCACGCGCCGCCCGGGCGGCTCCCTCGGTGAGGCCGATGGACTGGAACGAGGCACCGGTCGCGTGCAGCGCGATGCGCATCCGAGCCTCGATGTCCTCTTCCGCGGCGAGCCGCTCGGCCTGCAAGCGGCCGAGTTCCAGTTCGGCCGCCGACAGCCGCGCCCGCAGGGCGCCGCCGCTGAATATGGGCCAGGAGGCCGTCAGGGCGACGTTCCATGAGCGGTCGTCCTGCTGGATGAGGCCCTGGAACAGCGACGAGCCGGAGCCCGCGCCGCTCGCCTGGATGCGCTCGCCGGCTCCGGCCTGGAGCGCGATCTCCGGTATGTAGAATTTGCGGCGGGCCGCGAGTCGCTGGCGCTCGCCGGCGGCGATGCGCTCGTCCAGGCCGGCCAGCTCCGGCGAACGCTCCAGCGCTTCGCGGACCAGAAATGCGCGGAACCGGTCCCAGGCGCTCTGGGAGTCGATGAGGCGGCCGAAGCGTTCGGAGCGGAAGTATCCCAGCGTGGTGTCCACGCTGTCGTCGGCCGGTCGGGGCGGCTCCTCCTGGGAGGCGCCGAGTAGCTGGCCGAGGCGCACGCCGGCCTGGTCCAGCGAGCGTTCCGCGTCGATCAGGTCCACCCGGTCCGTCGCCAGGCGGCTCTCCCAGCGCAAGACGTCGGCGCGGCCCGAGTAGCCGATGGATTCCCGCACCCGGGCCAGCTGCAGGTTCTCACGAGTGATCTCCAGGTTCGCCTGGCGCACCTCGTAGATGGCTCGGGCGCGCAGTACCTGCAGATAGGCCTCGCCCGCGGAACGCATGACGTCGAGTTCCCGCGCGCGGTAGTCCAGGATGCTGGCATCGACCCGCCGGCCCGCGGCGCGCCAGTCGGCGACCGCGTCGTCCGAGTAGACGACCTGGCGGGCGCTCAGCTGCAGGTCGGTGCTGCGCTCCGGCTGCAGCAGTGCCCGGTCGGCATCGATGTGGGTGCGGGCCGCCTCCAGGCCCAGCTGCGGCAGCAGCCGCGAGCGCGCCGAATCGAGTTCGGTGGCGGCGAGCTCGGGGCCGTAGGCGGCGGCCTGCAGCCGACGATTGCGCCGCACGGCGATGGCCAGCGCCTCGGTGAAGGAGAGCCGCTCTCCCCACTGGCCGGGCTGCGCATTCAGCAGGCGGGCGTCGGCCATGACGGAAAAGTCGGGCTCGTAACCCAGCCGGTCCGCCACCGCCATGTTGATGGTCAGCCACTGCGCGTAGTTCAGCGCCACCGGGATGCCGGCGGCATCGTCGCCGAGCAGGATGCGCTGGACGTTGAGCGCGATGCGCCGCGCGGCGACGATGTCGGCCTGCTCGCCACCGCCCAGGTTCATCAGCAGGCCGTGGTCCAGTTCCTCGCCGCCCAGCATCGAGAAAGAGGGCAACTCCATGGCGATCAGCCGGTCGGCGAGCCGACGCACGTCGTCTGCGCTGAAACGCAGCAAAGGCGTTACGTAGACGGCGTCCGCGTCCGTCAGGCGGCTGAATACGGACTCGGGCGAGGGGCCCGTCTGCACGATCTCCACCCGGATGCCGAACCGCTGCTCGATCTCGGCTTCTTTCTCGCGGCGCAGCCGCGGCATCGCCGCCAGGATGTCGGCATCGACGAGGATGGCGAGATCGTCGAACTCGACGGCGCGGCGGAAGCTGCGCACCTGCTCGCCCATGCTGCGGAAGTCGGTCAGGTAGGTGAAGTTCCGCTTCCCGCTGGCGCCGTCCGCCAGCGGGAAGCCCTGCAGCTCCGGGTCCGCCACGATCGCGGCCACCACCGGTTTCGGCAGGGTATCGATGTCGGCGGCGGCCTGGCTGGCGAGGACGCCGAGGGTGATCACCACGTCGATGCGCTCGTCGGCGAGCTGCGCCTTCAGCGCGGCGCGGGCGCCGGCGAGGGTCCAGTCGCCGAGCCGCGTGGTCTCCTCCCCCATCTCGAGCTGCCATTCGCCCTGCAGCAGCGCGGCGATCTCGTCACGGACCCGTTCGCGGCTGAATATCGGTCGGCTGAGCGGCCCGTCCAGCACGACGCCGACCCGCGCGACCGGCAGCTCCTCGCCGAGGCCGGTTGCTGCCAGCGCGAGCAGTAGTGCGAGAGTGAGGCCGCGTGCGATCATACGCGCCATACTATGGGCGGCTGAGAGCGGAGGCCATTGTGCGTGTTACGCATGTGCAGGCGGTAACGCCACGTCTGGCGGCGATCCGCTGCTCGATTGCGGCTGTCGGTGCGGCCATTCTGACCGCGATCGGTCTGTTCTCCACCGCGCCATCGCACGCCCAGGCGGCTGCGGATTCGCCGGCCACGGAGGTCACCGCGGCCCTGATCCAGTCACGGCTGGAGCAGGTGCAGGCCTCGGCGGCCTACGACGACGAGACGAAGGCGGCGGCGGCGGAGTTGTACCGCCGCGCACTCGCGAACCTCGAGGCCGCAGAGGCGCACCGGCAGGCGGCGGCGCGTTTCGAGCAGGCGCAGGTGAGTGCCCCGCAGCAGACCGAGGAGATCCGCCGGTCGCTCGCCGCGACCGCTCGCCGCGATCCGCTGGCCGGACTGGATTTCGGCGAGGATACGCCGGCGCGGGAGATCGAGCAGCGCCTGCAGCAGGAGCGGGCCGCGGTAGCCGCGGCCCAGGCGAAGCTCGCCGAGCTGGAGCAAAAGCTGGCTGCGGCACAGACCAGACCCCAGGCGGTGCGCCAGAGGCAGGCGGGCGTCGCACAGGAGACGAGGGAGGTTGCGGCCCGGATGACCCAGGCCGCGCCCGCCGGCGAGAGCGATATCGTTACCGAGGCCCGCGCGTGGACGCGGCAGACTGCCGTCCGCGCGCTTGCCGAGGAGGGCCGCAAGCTCGACCTGGAGCTCCTCAGTCTGCCGATGAGAGTGGAGTTGCTCGAGGCACAGCGCGGCGAGACCCGCCGCACGCTGGAGGCCGCCCAGGCAAGGGTGCGCGAGTTGCAGTCGGCGCTGGGCGAGCGGCGCCGGAGCGAGACGGCGCGGGTGATGGCCGAGATCGCCCCCGGCGAACTGGGCGAGGCCGCGGAGCACCCTCTGGCCCGGGATCTGCTGGAAGGCAACCTCGCGCTGGCGGAGGAGCTCAGGGAGCTGAGCCGGCGCCTGGATCAGCTGACGGGCGACGACGAGAGTGCCCGGGCGCGGCTGCAGTCGCTGGAGCGCCGTTTCCAGAACGCGCGCCAGAAGCTGGAGGTGGCGGGCGTCAGCCCGGCGATGGGGCGCTATCTGGGCGCGGAGCGGCGCGACCTGCCGGCGCTGGCCGACTACCGCCGCGATTCCCGCGAGCGGGAGGAACGGATCGCCGAGGCCGGGCTCCGCGACATCCGGCTGGAGGAGGCGCTGCAGCAGTACCGCGACGTGGACGCGCGGGTGGAGGAACTCCTGCAGGGGCTGCCGCCGGTCGAAGCCGAGACGTTGCGCGGATCGCTCGAGCGGCTGGCCGGCGTGCGTCAGGATCTGCTCCGGCAGCTGTCCGAGGTGAACGACGACTACATCCGTCTGCTGTCGGAGTACGAGTACACCGAGTCCCAGATCTATCGTGTGGTACGGGAATACCGGGACTTTCTCTCCGAACGCCTGATGTGGGTGCGCAACCGGCCGACGCTGGGGCCGGCCGGGCTTATGGCACTGCCGGGGGAAGTCGCCGCCTTCCTGGCGCCCGGGCAATGGCTGGAGGCTGCAGAGGTCTTTGTGCTGCGGCTCACTCGCTCGCCCCTGCAGATGCTCGCGGTGCTGGTGCTGCTGACTTTCTGGTGGCGTCTCGGCGCGCTGCGGGCCGCGCTGAGGGCGAGCGCGGCGAAGGTCGGCAAGCCCTCAGAGGACACGTTCGCGAGTACGCTGCGGGCGGTCGGCATCACTCTGGTGATGACCGTACCCTGGCCTCTGTTCACCGGGGTCACCGGTTACGAACTCAGCGCTTCGTGGCAGGCGACACCGGCGTCCCGCGCCGTGGGCACCGCGTTGCTGCAGATCACGCCCCTGCTGTTCTTCCTGCGCGCATTCCGGATCCTGTGCACGCCGGGCGGCGTGGCGGAGGGCCATTTCCGCTGGGCGCCCGAGGGGCTCGCGCGGCTGCGCCGGCAGATGGATCAGCTGATGCTCACCCTGCTGGTGCCGGGCTTCGTTCTGGTGACGGCCATGGGATTCCACCAGGCCGCCTCCGTCGGCGCCCTGGTCCAGGTCGTGTTCCTGGTACTGATCGGCGGTCTGATGGTGTTCCTCTATCGGCTGCTGGTGCCCCGGCGCGGGATCTTGAAGGCCCTGCAGCGTCGGGAGGGCGACGAGCCGGTCCTCTCCTGGCCCTGGTTCTGGCCGCTGCTGTCGCTGGCACTGCCCGCCGCCCTGGGACTGATGGCGCTGGCGGGCTTCCTGTATTCCGCCGGCACTCTGCTCGGGAAGCTGATCAATACCCTGTGGCTGGTCTTCGGCCTGGTGCTGCTGCGCGAGCTGGTAGTGCGCTGGCTGCTGGTGATGCGCCGCCGCCTGCTGTTGCGAGAGGCGCTGCACCGGCGCGAAGCCGCCCGCGCCGCGCGGGAGGCCGAGGGAACCATGCCCGCGGCATCCGACGAGTCGGCAGCCGTGGCCGTCGAAGCCCCGGTGGATATCGGCTCGCTCGACGCCGATACCCGCAAGCTCGTCAACGTGGCGCTGGCCGTGACCGCGTTCCTCGGATTCGGCGGGATCTGGTCGGGGATGCTGCCGGCGCTGGGCGCCTTCAGCGACATCACCCTGTGGCAGTCCGTGCAACAGGTCGGCGGCGAGGAACGCATCCGTGCGGTCACGCTCATGGATATTTTCGCGGCAGCGCTCGCCGTCCTGCTGACCGTGGTCGGCGCCCGCACCGTTCCTTCCCTGCTGGAGATCGTGCTGCGCCAGCGTCCCTCCGTGACACCGGGCAGCCGGCTCGCCTTCGCCACGCTCGCCCGCTACAGCATCGCCGGCATCGGCCTTACATTCGTGCTGGCCACCATCGGGGTGGACTGGTCGAAGCTGCAGTGGCTGGTGGCGGCGCTGGGTGTCGGCATCGGCTTCGGTCTGCAGGAGATCGTGGCCAACTTCATCAGCGGACTGATCATCCTGATGGAGCGGCCCGTGCGGGTCGGCGATATCGTCACGGTCGGCGATACCAGCGGCGCCGTCACCCGCGTGCAGATCCGGGCCACGACGATCCGCACCTGGGACCGGCAGGAGTTGCTGGTCCCGAACAAGGAGTTCATCACCGGCCGCGTGCTGAACTGGTCGCTCTCGGACGAGATCATCCGCATCCACTTCATGGTGGGCGTGGCCTACGGCAGCGACGTCGAGAAGGCGCTGCTGCTGATCGAGGAGGCGGCACGCGAGCACCCGAAGGTGCTGGACGACCCGGCACCGCTGGTGACCTTCGAGTCCTTCGGTGACAACTCGCTGAATCTGGGTCTGCGCTGCTTCGTGCCGGCACTGGATGTGCGCCTGGAGACGAGCACGGACCTGCACCGGGCCATCAACCGCAAGTTCAACGAGGCGGGCATCGTGATCGCCTTCCCGCAGCGCGACGTGCACCTGGACACGACGAGCCCGCTGGAGATCAAACTGATGCGCGGCGCCGACCTGCCGGCAGCCGAGTGATGGTCGGCCGGGGAATCAGTCCGGCTCGTTGCCCGGCTTCCACTTGATGTTGCACCCGATGCTCGGCTTCTGCGGCTCGGGCACCCGCCGCCCCTCCAGCACGGCGTCCAGGGCGGCGCGGAGATCGGCGCCGGTCACCGGCTCGTCGTTGCCGGGCCGGCTGTCGTCCAGCTGGCCGCGGTAGGCCAGGCGACGGTCGGCGTCGAAAACGAAGAAGTCGGGCGTGCACGCGGCGCCGTAGGCCTTCGCCACCGACTGATCCTCGTCCACCAGGTAGGGGAAGCTGTAGTCCCATTCGGCTGCCTCCTCGCGCATCTTCGCAGGGCTGTCGTCCGGATGCGTGGAGGCGTCGTTGCTGTTGATGCCGAATACCGCGACGTCGCGCAGCGTGTAGTCCCGCGCCAGCCGGGCGAGCTCCCCGCGCACGTGCTTCACGTAGGGGCAGTGGTTGCAGATGAACATGACCAGCACGGCGGGCGCGTCCGCGGCATCCGCCAGCGAGTGCTCGGCCCCCTCGCAATCCGGCAGGGTGAAGGCCGGGGCCTCGGTGCCCAGGGGGAGCATGCGGGATTCTGTCAGCGCCATCGCTCGTGTCTCCTGTCAGGGTGCCATTACGGCGTACCCGGTCATGGTAGCAGTGCCGCGACCTGCATCCGAAGCCCGCGGCGGCACGAAACACTCCCCTGCACGCCGTACGTGCGTGAACAAGGTCGGGTTGGCTCGATCGTGTTATCTGATCGGCTTATCTGTTGAGAGGGCGACGCAGGACATGAGGATAGCGGTCATCGGTGCGGGCGTGTCCGGACTGGTCGCGGCACGCGGACTTGCCGCCGAGCACGAGGTGGTGGTGTTCGAGGCCGCGGACCGGCCCGGCGGGCATACCCATACGGTCGACGTGGAGGCGCCCGAGGGCGCGATCGCGATCGACACCGGGTTCATCGTCTACAACGAGCGCAATTACCCGGAGTTCGTGAAGCTGCTGGCCGAACTGGGCGTGGAGAGTCAGCCCACCGCCATGAGCTTCAGCGTGCAGTGCGAGCGCAGCGGACTGGAATACTGCGGCAGCTCCATGAACGGGATCTTCGCCCAGCGCAGCAATCTGCTGCGTCCCGGCTTCTACCGTATGCTGCGCGACATCCTGCGCTTCAACGAGGAGGGCACGGCGCTCGCCCGCTCGGCCGCGCCGCAGGGCGAGGAGCTGACCGTCGGCGAGTACCTGGAGTACAACGGCTACTCTTCGGCGTTCCGTGAGCAGTACCTGCTGCCGATGGCAGCGGCCATCTGGTCCGCCTCGCCGGAGCGGGTGGGCGACTTCCCGCTCACCTATCTCGCCCGCTTCTTCGACCACCACGGCCTCATGCAGCTGTCGGATCGGCCGAGCTGGCGGGTCATACGGGGCGGCTCCCGGCAGTATCTGGAGCCCCTGACGCGGTCGTACGCCGACCGCGTCCGGCTGGCGACGCCGGTGCAGCGCGTCGCCCGGGACCGCGACGGCGTCACGGTGACGCCGCGGGGAGGGGCGCCCGAGCGCTTCGATTACGCCGTGCTCGCCTGCCACAGTGACCAGGCGCTGGCCATGCTCGCGGACCCCAGCGACGCGGAGCGGGAGGTGCTGGGCGCCATCGCCTATCAGCCCAACGAGGCCGTGCTGCACACCGACGATCGCCTGCTGCCGCGCCGGCGCCGTGCCTGGGCCGCCTGGAACTATCACCGGCCCCGGCAGCCGCAGCGCCGCGTCGCGGTAACCTACAGCATGAACATCCTGCAGTCCCTGCCGACGGAGACCCAGTATCTGGTGACGCTGAACCGCAGTGCCGAGATCGATCCCGCGAAGATCATCCGCCGCATCGATTACGATCATCCGGTGTACGACGTCCCCTCCGTCGAGGCCCGGGGACGGCGGCGCGAGATCAGCGGCGTCAACCGGACGGCCTACTGCGGCGCCTACTGGGGTTTCGGGTTCCACGAGGACGGCGTGCAGAGCGCGCTGGCGGCGGTAGAGGACGTGCGCGGCAGCCGCCGGGAGCAGATGAGCGATGCAGAGCTGTATTTATCGCGGGTGGGTTAGGCACCGCCGCTACGGCGAGCCGGAGCACGATTTCCGCTACCGCCTGTTCATGGTGTTCCTGGACCTGCAGGAGCTGGACCGGCTGCGCGGGCGTCTCCTGCTCTGGTCGGCGCGCCGCTTCGCCCCCGTGCGATTCCGCCGGGCCGATCATCTCGGCGATCCGTCGCGACCCCTGGACGAGTGCGTGCGCGAACTCGTCGCCTCGCGCACGGGCCGCCGGCCCGGGGGTCGGATCTTCTTGCTCTCCCATCTCGCCTACTTCGGCCATTCCTTCAATCCGGTCAGCATTTATTACTGCCTGGACGAGGCCGGCGACGAGATGGAAGCGGTCGTGCTGGAGGTGAACAACACGCCCTGGGGCGAGCAGCACTGCTACGTGCTGGCCGGCGATTCCCTGCGCCCCGCCGCCGGCGGCCGGCGCGCCGGTTTCGACAAGGACTTCCACGTGTCCCCCTTCCTGCCCATGGACATGCGCTACCAGTGCTACTTCTCGCGCCCGGGCGAAATGCTGTCCGTGGCCATGAACGATTTCCAGGACGGCGAGCTGCGCCTGCAGGCCTCGATGGTGCTGCGGCGCCGGCCGCTCACCGGGCGCGAGCTGGCACTGGCCCTGTTGCGCTATCCTTTCATGACGCTGAAGGTCGTGGCCGGCATCCACTGGGAGGCGCTGCGCCTGTGGCTGAAGCGGGCCCGCTACATCCCGCACCCCGGAAAAACGGTATAAATGTAGGAGGGCCTTCAGGCCCGAAACCGAAAAAAGAATACCGAGACCGAAAACCGAAACCCGAAACCCCAAAACCAAACCCCGTCACCCACGCATGAGACACCACGACATCGCCATCGCCGCCGAGGACCGCCGGGAACGAAAACTGCCCTGGAGCGACTCGCTGGCCCGCCGCGGTCTCCTCGGCCGCCTGAACAGCATCCGCCGTGGCCGCATGGTCGTGCGCGAGGGCGGGCGCGAGCACCGCTTCGGGATGACGTCGGAGCGCTGGCCGCTGGATGTGACGGTGGACATCGTGGACCCGCGCGCCTGGGCCGAGATCGCGCTGGGCGGTGCGCTCGGCGCGGGCGAGGCCTACATGCGCGGCTGGTGGAAGGCCGACGATCTGACCGACGTGGTCAGGCTGTTCCTGGTGAACCGGGACGTGCTGGAGAGCATGGACGGCGGTGCCGCCCGGCTGCTGCACCCGGTGTTCCGGCTCGCGCACCGGCTGAATCGCAACACCCGCCGCGGCAGCCGCCGCAACATCCAGGCTCACTACGACCTGGGCGACGAGCTGTTCCGCCTGTTCCTGGACGACACCATGATGTACTCGGCGGCGGTGTTCGACGAGCAGCATACCACGCTGGAGCAGGCCTCGCGGAACAAGATCCGCCTGCTGTGCGAGAAACTGGATCTCGCGCCCGGGCATCGTTTGCTGGAGATCGGCAGCGGCTGGGGCGCGCTGGCCGTGCACGCGGCGAAGGAGTATGGCTGCCGGGTCACCACGGTGACCCTGTCGGACAACCAGCTGGCCGCGACGAAGCGGCGCGCGGAAGCGGAGAGCGTCGCCGACCGGGTCGACGTGCGGCTCTGCGACTACCGGGACCTGGAGGGCACCTGGGACCGGATCGTCTCCGTAGAGATGCTGGAGGCCGTGGGCCACGAGTACTTCGCGACCTATTTCCGCAAGGTGGACGACCTGCTCGCCGACGACGGGCTGATGGTGCTGCAGACGATTACCATTGCCGACCAGAACTACGAGCACGCCCGTCGCTCGGTGGATTTCATCAAGCGCTACATCTTCCCCGGCGGCGGCCTGCCCTCGGTCACGGCCATGCTCGACATCCTGACCCGGGCCACCTCGCTCAGGCTCTATGACCTGCAGGAGATCGGCTTCGACTATGCCCGCACGCTGGCCGAATGGCGCCGGCGCTTCATGTCTAACCTGCCCGCCGTGCGCGAGCTGGGCTATTCCGACGTGTTCATCCGCATGTGGGAGTACTACCTCTGTTATTGCGAAGGCGGCTTCCGCGAGCGCGCCATCGGTGACGTCCAGATGGTGCTCGGCAAGCCGGGCAATCGCAGCCCGGTCGGCGGCTACCGCCCGTGACGCGGCGCCGGGATCCCGGGCAGAGAAACCCATGGCATTGAGGAAACGACGCATCGTCATCGTCGGCGCGGGTTTCGCCGGACTGGCCGCCGCCACTGCGATCTCCCGGCGCTATGCCGTGACGGTGGTGGACCCGAGCGCCGCGTTCGAGTGGACGCCGAACATCCACGAGATCCTCTCGGGCCTGAAGAGCCGCCGCGACGTGCTGCTCGACAGCCGCGCGCTGGTCGAGAGTGCCGGCCACCGCTTCCTGGAGGACGCGGTGGATCGCGTGGACGCCGGCGCCCGCCGGATCCATACGGCGGCGGGCGCAGCGCTGGACTACGACGCCTGTCTGCTCGCCCCGGGCGGGGCAAGGGCCCACGGCGGCGTAGCCGGCGCCGCGCAGCATGCCGTCGACTTCCGTCATGCCGACGATGCCGCCTTCATCGAGGAGCGGCTGACCGCGATTGCCGGGCGCGGCCGTGGTTCGCCGGCGTCGGTGGTGATCGTCGGCGGCGGCGTCTCCGGCGTCGAGGCCCTCGGCGAGGTACTGCGCCGTCACCGCGGCGACGAAGGTCTCACCGTCCACGTGGTCGAGCGCGAGCCGGAGATTCTGCCCGGCCTGCCGGCGGCGCTGGCCGCAGACGTACGCGCGCGCTGCGCCGGACTGCCGGTCCGCTGGCACACCGGCGCGGCGGTCTCCCGACTCACAGCGAAGTCCGTCGTCCTTGCTTCCGGCGAGCGTCTCCCTGCGGATCTCGCCATCTGGTCGGCGGGCCTGGCGCCGCCGTCCTTCCTGTCGGAGTCGGAACTGACCCCGATGGGCGCCGAGCGCGCGGGCAACGAAGCGGGCACGATCCCGGAATGGACCGGTGGTCTCACCGAGCCGCCGGCGAACTACGTCGACGGCGGTCCGCTGGTGGATCCCTTCCCCGGGGACGAGCCCCTGTTCGTCATCACGGCGGAGAACTACCAGGAGTACGAGGAGAACCTGTCTCCGGGCCAGATCGCCGTCCTGAAGCGTTACCCGGATACCTACCGGATGCCGGTCTACAAGTCCCGGCGGACCGCGGGTTATCCCCAGGAGGTGTATGACCAGGTCAAGGCCGGCGCGGTGGACGTCGAGCTCGTCGCCGGCGGCAACGGTCTGGAGAACCTCGCTTCCGACTTCCCGTTCCCGATTCCGGAGAGCGGCATCGAGATCGTCTGGAACCACGTGATGCGCTACCGGGGCGGCAGCTTCAAGCGCACCTATGCCCAGATCCCGGTGCAGGCCAACGGCGCCTTCAGCCCGGTGATCTTCGAGGACCAGCTCACCTACGCGCGCTACCTGGAGGACGCGCCGGAAAACCGGCTGTTCTACTACAAGCAGCGCATCGTCGCGCCCGCCCGACTGGAGGGCGACGTGCTGCTGGTGCACGAGAACATCAACCAGGTGAAAGAGCCGCGGGCGGCCTGGGTGTACAACGCCGGTCAGCGCCGGGTACGCCGGGCGCCGGACGTCGCCTACGACGGTCCCGGTACCGCTTCCGACGGTCTGCGCACCGCGGACGATCTGGACATGTATAACGGTGCGCCGGACAAGTACAACTGGAAGCTCATCGGCAAGAAAGAGCTCTACATCCCGTACAATGCCTACCGGCTGGCCGACAAGAGCCTGTCCTACGAGGACATCGTCATGCCGGGACATCTGAATCCGGAGTACCTCCGTTACGAGTTGCATCGGGTCTGGATCGTCGAAGCCACGCTGAAGGAAGGCGAGCGTCACGTCTACGCCAAACGCGTCTTCTACGTGGACGAGGATATGTGGCAGATCGCGGTGGCCGACCAGTACGACGGTCGCGGCGAGCTGTGGCGGGTCAAGGAGGCCCACCAGATCGTCCACTACCAGGCGCAGGTGCCCTGGGCCATCGCCACTTCGTCGTACGACCTGATCTCCGGCCGCCATCTGCCGATCGGCCTCGACAACGAGGTGGAAGGTTACAGCTACGTGTGGGGCTACGAGGCGACCGAACGCGAGTACACCCCGGCGGCTCTCAGGAGGTCCGGCATCCGGTAGTCAATCGACAGCGCGGCCGGCCGCCCGGGTGAGCGCGGCCGGCCGCGATCTCTGCAGAGGGGGAGTCTTTGAAGAAAGCGATTGCAGTGCTGCTGTGCCTGTGGAGCGTGGCGGGCATGGCGCAGGAGCCGTTCGCCTATCGACCGGCAATCCCGTCTCCGGACGCCGAGCATGCCCTGCTGGTCGACCTCGACCGGGCGGGGGACCGACTCGTCGCAGTCGGTGAGCAGGGCCACATCATCTATTCCGACGACGGCGGCAACGCCTGGCAGCATGCGGATGTGCCGGTCTCCCTCATGCTGACGGCCGTCGATTTTCCGCGCGCCGACGCCGGATGGGCGGTAGGCCACGAGGGTATAGTGCTGACCAGCGCCGACCGCGGCGAAACCTGGTCCGTCGCCCTCACCGGAGAAGATATTGCCGAGCTGCAGATCGCTGCGGCGAAGGAGCTCATCGACGAGGCCCGCGCGAGGCTGGAGAACGCAGCGGACGATGAGCGCGAAGACGCCCAGTGGGCTCTGGAAGAGGCCGAGTTCGCTCTCGAGGACGCCGAACGCGTCCGGGAGGAGGGCATCACGCACCCGGCCCTGAACGTCTGGTTCCAGAACGAGCGCAGCGGCTATATCACCGGCGCCTACGGGCTGCTGCTTCACACCGGCGATGGCGGCGAGGCCTGGAAGCTGCGCTCACACCGACTGGACAATCCCAACGGCTATCACCTCTACGACATCGGACTCAGCGAGTCCGGCGCGCTGCTGATCGCGGGCGAGGCCGGCCAGCTGCATCGCTCCAGAGACAACGGCGATACGTGGGAGGCGCTGGACTCGCCCTACGAGGGTTCCTTCTTCGGCATCGTGACGACGGAGCAGGGCAGCGTGCTGATCTTCGGGCTGCGCGGACGGATCTTCCGCTCCGAGGACGACGGCGATACCTGGACGGCCATCGATGCGCCCGGCGAGAGTACGCTGTTCGGCGGACGGGTGTTCCCGGATGGCCGCATCGTGCTGGTCGGTGCTGCAGGCACCATCCTCGAGAGCCGGGACGACGGGCAGACATTCTCCAGCGTGCCGCTCGAGAGCCGAGCTTCGCTGGCCGCCGTCGAGCGGGCCGGGAACGGGCGCATGCTCATCGCCGGTTTCGGCGGCGTCCGCACCGATCTCGACACGGCTGAGGATGCCGCACCATGACGGAAGACAGAAATCAGGAGTCGCACGGCGGCGAGGACGAAGAAAGCCGCAGTCGCCGGTTGCAGGAGCAACTCGCCCGCGAGGCGCACGTCGCGCCGCTGCTGTTTTCCAATCGCCCCATCATCCTGCTGCTCTTCGCGGCGGTGACGGCGTTCCTCACCTTCCAGGCGAGTCAGCTGCGTCCGGACGCGAGCTTCGAGAAGATGATTCCGGTCTCGCATCCCTATATCGAGAACTATCTCGAGAACAAGCAGGATCTGGCCTCGCTCGGCAATTTCGTGCGCATCATCGTGCAGACGACGGAAGGCGATATCTTCGATGCGGAGTTCCAGGAGACACTGCAGGAGATCACCGACGAGGTCTTCTACATTACCGGCGTCGACCGCTCGAAGCTCGAATCGCTGTGGACGCCGAACGTACGCTGGAGCGAGGTCACCGAGGAAGGCTTCCGCGGCGGCGCGGTCATCCCGGACGACTATGACGGCTCGCCGAGAGCGCTGCAGCAACTGCGGGAAAACATAGACCGATCCGGCCAGATCGGCCGGCTCGTGGCGAACAACTTCCGTTCGGCGGCAATCATCGCGCCGCTGGTGGATGTGAATCCGGAGACCGGCGAGAAGCTCGATTATTACGAGTTCTCCCAGGATCTCGAGCGCCTCGTGCGGGACAAGTACGAATCCGACACGATCAAGATCCGCATCACCGGCTTCGCGAAGGTCGTCGGCGACCTGATCGAGGGCGCCACGCTGGTGGCTTCGTTCTTCGGCATCGCCTTCCTGATTACGCTCGTTCTGCTCTACTATTACTCTCGTTGCCACTGGGCGACGATGATGCCGCTGGTCTGCTCGACCATGGCGGTGATCTGGCAGCTCGGGCTGCTGAAGACACTCGGTTACGGCCTGGACCCTTACTCCATGCTGGTGCCGTTCCTGGTCTTCGCCATCGGCATCAGCCACTCGGTGCAGATCATCAACAACGTCGCCAACCGGTTCAGTGCGGGCGCCACGGCGGAGCAGGCCGCGCGCGGCACCTTCCGGGTGCTGTTCGTCCCCGGCATGGTGGCGCTGGTCAGCGACGGTATCGGCTTCCTCACGCTGATGGTGATCGACATCCCGGTTATCCAGGAGCTGGCGCTGACCGCCGGCATCGGCGTCGCCGTCATCATCTTCACCAACCTGTTCCTGCTGCCGGTGCTGCTGTCCTACACCGGCATCTCGAAGCACGGCGTGCGTCACCTGCAGAAGCGCCGGGAGAAGCCGCATCCCACCTGGCAGTTCTTCGGCAATTTCGTCCTGCGCGGTCGGGCTACGCTGGCTATCGGCGTGGCCATCGTGCTGGGCGGGCTGGGCTTCTACTTCAGCCAGGATCTGCGCATCGGCGACCTCGATCCGGGCGCGCCGGAGTTGCGACCGGATTCGCGTTACAACCTGGACAACGCGTTTCTGACCAGGAACTTCTCGACCGGCACCGACGTGTTCGTGGTCATGGTCGAGACTCCGCCGCAGCAATGCGGGGAGTACGAGACCCTGGCGGCGATCGATCGCTTCCAGGAGGTGATGAGCGACACCAGGGGCGTGCAGTCGGTGGTCTCGCTGGTGAACGTCTCCAAGCTGGTCATCCAGGCGATGAACGAGGGCAATCCGCTCTGGCACACGCTGAGCCGCAACCAGTACATCCTGAACAACTCGCTCTCCCGGGTGCCCTCGAATCTGATGAACGTGGACTGCAGCATGGTTCCGGTGCTGCTGTTCCTGGAAGACCACAAGGCCGAGACGCTGCAGCGGGTGGTCGCCGACGCCGAGGCCTTCGCCGAGGCGAACAACAGCGACGACGTGCGTTTCGTGCTGGCCGCCGGCAACGCCGGCATCGAGGCGGCCACCAACGAGGTGATCGCCACGGCGCAGTACCAGATGCTGGCGCTGGTGTACGGTGTGGTCAGCTTCCTCGTGCTGCTCGCCTTCCGCTCCTGGCGCGCCGTGATCTGCATCATCCTGCCGCTGGCGCTCACCTCCGTGCTGGCGCAGGCGCTGATGGCCTTCCTCGGCATCGGCGTCAAGGTAGCGACACTGCCCGTGATCGCACTCGGCGTCGGTATCGGCGTGGATTACGGTATCTACATCTTCAGCCGCCTCGACTCCCATCTGCGCGACGGCCTCGGCCTCAAGGCCGCCTACGACCGGACGCTGCAGACGACCGGTCAGGCCGTGGCCTTCACCGGCATCACTCTTGCGGTGGGCGTCGCCACCTGGATCTTCTCTCCCATCAAGTTCCAGGCGGACATGGGTCTCATGCTGACCTTCATGTTCCTGTGGAACATGCTGGGCGCGCTCGTGCTGCTGCCGGCGCTGGCACGCTTCCTGATTGGCGCCGGGCCGGACGACGAGGCCGAGCCAAGGCTGTCCGGTGCCGCCGGCACGGCGAGCTGAGTTTCCAGGGGCCGCATCGTGCGGCCCCTGGTTTTTGCGGATGACGGTACCCGGGCACTCGGGTAGCATCCCTGCGGAGGGCTGAATGGAAGCGGTCTCCGTAAGAGCGTTTGATGGAGTACGATCATGATCGAAGAAGTCAGGAAGCAGCAGCGCGCATTGCAGGACGCCAAGAAAGAATTCCGCAAGGCAGCAGAGTCTGCGACGAAACGGCTCGGCCGGGAGCGCGACCGCTTGATGCGCGAGATCAAGAAGGCCAACAAGCGCGTCGAGAAGGCCCGCAAGGACATGCAGAACAAGGCGGAGAAGCTCGCCAGGACGACCAGTGAGAAGGCACGCAAGGAACTGAAAGAGCAGATCGAGAACCTGAAGAAGACGGTCGGCGAGGCGCGGGAAGAAGCCGCCGACATGCGCAAGGATCTCAAGCTGGTGCGCGACGATCTCAATTCGGCGCGCAAACACCTCACCCATGCGCTGCGCATCGACAAGGCGATAGACCAGGTCGAGAAGCAGATCGAGAGGATGACCGGCAGGAAGAAGAAAAAGAACAAGGCCGCCGCGAAGAAGACGGCAGCGAAGAAGACTGCGAAGAAGAAGCCCGCAAAGAAGAAAGCCGCGAAGAAGAAGGCCGCGAAGAAGAAGGCCGTCACGAAGAAGGTAGCGAAGAAGAAGGTGGCCAGGAAGAAGACCGCCAGGAAAGCGGCGACGAAGAAGGCTTCCGCGAAGAAGGCGTCCCGGAAGAAAGCCGCGAGCTGAGTCCCGTCGGCGCGGCGTCCGACCGCTACCGGCGGCCGGATGCCGCAGCCCGGTGGGGCCGGTTGGCCCCGCGGTGCGTGGCAGATCGCGGGAGAGTACGCGCTTCCCGCAATGGCTAGCAAAGACGCAAACGATTATCATTCGGCTCCGAAACAGAGAGCTGAAATGACCCTTAAAGACCTCAAGAACGGCGATCGCGTCCGGATTGCGGCGGTCGATCCGTCAGATCCGGGCGTCCAGCGCCTGATGACCCTCGGCCTGGTGGAAGGCGCGGAACTCACCTTCCTGCACCGCTCCCTGGGCGGCGACCCGCTGGAATTCCGTCTCCACGGCACGTCCATCTCGCTGCGCCAGGACCAGGCCAGGCGGTTCCGCGTGGAGCACCTGGAAGGGAACAACGCCCCCGAAGGGGAATGAGCGACAACCGGGAAATAGCCGTCCCCCTCTCGTCAGTCGCGATGACCCGCCGGGCGGCGGGCACCATCGCGCTGGTCGGTAATCCCAACGCCGGGAAGAGCACCGTCTTCAACCGGCTTACCGGCATGCGCCAGCATACGGGCAACTATCCCGGCGTCACCGTCGAGAAGAAGTCCGGTCGCGCCTCGCTGCCGGAGGGCGAGTTCGACCTGATCGACCTCCCCGGCACCTACGGCATGAGCCCCTACTCCGCGGACGAGCGCATCGCCGTGGATGTGCTGCTCGGCCGCATGCCGGGCACCCCGCCGCCGGACGCCATCCTGGCGGTCGTCGACGCCACCCAGCTTTACCAGAGCCTGTACTTCCTGCAGCAGCTGGTCGAGCTGGAACGGCCGCTGCTGGTCGCGCTCACCATGACCGATATCGCCAGGCGCAACGGCACGCTCATCGACGTGGAGGCGCTGTCCGCGAAGCTCGGCGGCATCCCCATCGTCCCCGTTGTGGCCACCACGGGCCGCGGCTTCGGCGAACTGAAGAGCCGACTGGCGCAGCTGGCGGAGACGGCCCCGCCGCGCAGGGTCGGCTTCTGGCCGGCGCTGCGGGAGACGGCCGAGCGCCTGAGAGAGGAGCTGGCGGACCTGCCCCCTCATGTCGGCATCGTCGACATCGAGCGTGCCCTGGTGGACGACGACCCGGCCACCGTGGCGTGGCGGCAGCAGACGCTGGACGAGCGCGGCCGTCAGGCGCTGGCAGACGCCAGGCGAGAGCTGTTCGGCGAGGAGCCGCCGCGGGCCGTGGAGGCGCGGGAGCGTTACCGCTGGATCCGCGCGACGCTGGCGGACGTTCAGCAGGAAGGCTCGGCCATCGAGCGCCAGGGGGCGCGGCTGGCCGCCTGGTTCGCCCGGCCCTGGCCCGCCACCGGCCTGTTCATCCTGTCCATGGCCGTGGTCTTCCAGGCCGTATTCGCCTGGGCGACGCCCATGATGGATCTGATCGACGCGGCCGTCAGCGGCGCCGGGGGGTTCCTGCAGGCCCGGCTGCCGGATGGCTTCCTCGCGAGCTTCCTGGTGGACGGCGTGATCGCCGGCGTGGGCAGCGTGGTGATCTTTCTGCCCCAGATCATGATCCTGTTCCTGTTCCTGATCCTCATGGAGGATACGGGCTATCTCGCGCGTGCGGCGTTCCTGGTTGATCGTGCCATGCGCAGCGTCGGGCTCTCCGGCCATTCGGTGATCCCGCTGCTCTCGGGGTTTGCGTGTGCCGTGCCGGCCATCATGGCGACCCGCGTGATACCGAATCGACGCGACCGCATCGCCACCATCCTCGCCGCGCCGTTCATGACCTGCTCGGCCCGACTGCCCGTCTATGCGCTGCTGATCGCGGCCTTCGTGCCGGACCGCGGCGTGGGACCCCTGAATCTGCAGGGCCTCGTGCTGTTCGGCCTGTACCTGCTCAGCATCTTCGGCGGGGTGGGCACCGCGCTCCTGCTGAAGCGCTCTGCGCTGCGCGGCGAGCGTCCCACCTTCATGCTGACGCTGCCCGAGTTCCGTTATCCGAACCTGCGCACGGTGGCGATAAAACTGCTCGACCGGGCGCGCATCTTCCTGCGCCGTGCCGGCACGGTCATCTTCTCGGTAGCCGTGATCGTCTGGGCGCTGGCGTATTTCCCCCGCTCGGAGGCGGTGGAGCAGGCGGCCGGGGAGGCTGCCGCCCGGGCCGTCGCAGCCTACGAGGGCGAGGCGCTGGAGGAGCGGCTCCGTCAGATCGAGAACGAAGCCGCTGCCGCCCAGCTCGCCCAGAGCTGGCTCGGGCGGGCCGGCGAGACCATCGCCCCGGTCTTCCATCCGCTCGGCTGGGACTGGCGGGTGTCCGCGGCGGTGCTGGCCGGGTTCCCGGCGCGGGAGGTGGTCGTGGCCGTGCTCGGCACCATCTATGCGGTCGGCGCCGAGGCCGACGACGAACGCCTGTCGGAGCGGCTGAACGCGGCGACCTGGCCCGACGGCAGTCCCGTGTTCACGCTGCCGATGGTGCTCGGCCTGCTGGTGTTCTACGCCTGGTGTCTGCAGTGTGCGGCGACGCTCGCCGTCATCCGCCGGGAGACCAACAGCTGGCGCTGGCCCGTTTTCGCCTGGTCCTACATGACCGCGCTCGGCTATCTCGGCGCCTTCACCGTCTATCAGGTCTTCAGCTGAGTCGGCGTCCGGCTGGACGCGACGGCAGGAGGATCTCTAATTGAGCTGCACGATGGCGTAGTTCAGGAAACCGGCGAACGTCACCCAGGCGAGATAGGGGACCATCAGCAGGGAGGCCGCCAGCGAGAGCCGTCTCAGGCCGACGATCAGCGCCACGATCGACAGCCACAGCAGCACCAGCTCGGCGAGCGCCCAATCCGGGCGCTTCACCTGGAAGAACGCGACGCTCCAGCCCAGGTTCAGGAAGGCATTGACCCCGAACAGCGCCAGGATGCGGCGCCGGTCGGCGGTGCCGTCGGCGGCCGACCAGGCCAGCACGCCGCCGATGCCGGCCAGCACGAAGATGCTCGTCCAGACCGGCCCGAAGGCGACGTCGGGCGGCTTCCAGTCCGGTTGCACCAGGTTCTGGTACCAGGGGCCGAGATCGGTCAGCAGCCCGCCGCCGGCACCCATTGCCAGGACGGCGAGGGCGGCGACCAGGATCGGCAGCGGGCGTACGGCTCTTACGCTCAAGGACAGGCGCTCACGGCGAGACGATACCCAGCAGGTGGGCGAGATCCTTGAAGAAGATGCGCACGTGGGTGACCGGCTTCGCGCGCACGAGACGCTTGTTCATGTACGCCTCCCAGGTCAGGCGCTGGACGTCCGGATCCTCGCAGATGCTGACGAAGCGCTCGCGCCGCTTGTCCGACGAGTACCAGAAACGCTGCAGCAGGCCCAGCACCCAGAACACCCGTCCGTGCTCCTTCAGGAAGCGCTTGCGCGCCTTCTTCAATGCCTTCGCCTTGCCGGTGGCGCAGAACTCCGCCACGGCCTCCGCGGCGTACTGGCCGCCGACCATCGCGTAATAGATGCCCTCGCCGGAGGCCGGCGCCACGATACCGGCGGCATCGCCCGCCAGCAGGACGTCGCGGCCGTTATCCCAGCGCTTCAGCGGCTTCAGCGGTATCGGCGCACCTTCGCGCCGCACGGTCTCGCACTCGCTCATGCCGGTGGCGGCGCGCAGTTCGTCCACAGCACCGCGCAGGGAGAAGCCCTTGTTGGCGCTGCCCACGCCCACGCTGGTGTGCTCGCCGTGGGGGAAGATCCAGGCGTAGAAGTCCGGTGACAGGTGGCCCTGGTAGTACACGTCGCAGCGCTTGCCGTCGAAGTCTCCCTGGCCCTGGGCGGGCGAGCGGATGATCTCGTGATAGGCGGCGACGTAGGGGATGGCGTCGCCGCCGGGCACCATCTGCTTCGCCACCCGCGAGTTGGCGCCGTCGGCACCGATGACGGCCCGGGCACGGACCGCCCGCGGCGCCGCGTCGCGGCCGTCCTCGCGGGCACGGTAATGCACGACCGCCGTGCCGTCGGCGTCCCGGGTGATCTCGCGGAAGGTGCCCTGGCGCCGGTCGGCGCCCGCGGCGGCCGCCCGCACCCGCAGCCATTCGTCGAATTCCTCCCGGTCCACCATGCCGACATAGCCGCCCTCGATGGGCATGTCGACGCCGCGCCCGGAAGGCGCCACCATGCGCGCGGAGTCCACCTTCGCCACCAGCAGCGCGTCGGGTATCTCGAAGTCCCGGATCAGGCGGGGCGGGATGGCGCCGCCGCAGGGCTTGATGCGTCCTTCCCGGTCCAGCAGCAGCACGGAGCGGCCCTGGCGGGCGAGAGTGGCAGCGGCAGTGGCCCCGGCGGGTCCGCCGCCGACGACGACTACTTCGAATTCTTCCATGTCGTTTCCTCTGTCATTGTCTGCCCGTCTCCGTCGCCAGTCGCACGGGTCCCGTCTGTGGCGTCTCGCTGCCGCGTTCTCCGGTGTGGCCGACCCGCGCCGCCAGCACGGTGGCCAAGAGGAACATCACCGCCTGGCTGGCGAACACCGTGCCGTAGGCGGTGGCCGGCAGGCTCACCAGGCTGCGCATCACGTCGACGCCCATGGTGCCGAGGAAGCCGCCCGCGCCGAACGCCACGGCCTGGGCGGCGCCCCAGAGACCCATGCGGACTCCTTCCCGGCGCTCCCTGCCCGCTGCCACCAGCGCCATCATCGAGCCGATGGCGGCCACGGCGAAGGCGCCGTTGGCCATGCCGAGTGCGAAAATGCTGGCCCTGAGCGGCCACTCGTCGGCGAAGAAGCCGCCCGCCGCCAGGGCCACCAGGGCGACGGCGGAGGCGATGCAGCCGCCGATGGTCCAGCCGCTCAGCGTGCCGAAGCGCCGGGCACCGACGGCCACCAGGATCATGCCGACCAGCATGCCCGTGTTCTGGACGCCGGCGAGCTGGGTGGACTGGCCGGGCGTCAGGCCGAAGACGGTGCCGGCGAAGGGCTCGACGATCAGCTCCTGGCCGCTGTAGGCGAGCATGGAGACGAAAACGAAGATCGAGAACCGCCGCGCCCGCGGCTCGGACCAGACCTCCGCCAGCGCATGGCGGAACGGCGGTCCGGGTTCCTCGCCCGCGGCTGCGGTGCCGGTGTCCGCCGCCGCGGAAGCCGCACTTGCGTGGCCCTCCACATTGCGGATGGCGACCAGCGTCAACAGGAAAGCCGCGCCGCAGACGATACTGGTGACGGTGATCAGCCGCGGCATGGAGAAGGGGTCCAGGAAATGACCCGCCACCCCGGCCGTCACGGCGAAGCCGGCGATCATCATCAGCCAGACGGTGGTGGCCGCCGGGGCGCGTCGCTCCGGCGTGACCCGCTTCGCGAGCAGCACCAGCAGCGACGTGCCGGCGGCGCCGACGCCGACGCCGATCAGCAGGAATGCCAGCGCGGCCAGTGCCGCGCCGGCGACCGGGTCGGTGGCCATCCAGGCCGTGGCGCAGGACGCGGTGATGCCGCCGATGCCGAGCACCGCCATGCCGCCGATGATCCACGGCGTACGCCGGCCGCCCAGGTCCGAGCCGTAGCCGAGCCGCGGCCGGGAGACCTGCACGGCATAGTGCAGCGCCACCAGCGCGCCGGGCAGCATGGCGGCCAGGCCCAGCTCGACCACCATCACCCGGTTCAGGGTGGAGGTCGTCAGCACGACGATGGCGCCGAGCGCGGTCTGCACCAGGCCGACGCGGAAGATGCCGAACCAGCCCAGCGGCTTCACGGCGCGAGCTCCAGGGCGCGCAGCCCGAAGGCGCTGATCATCATCCCGGAGACGTACAGCGTGATGCCCGTGCCGTTGTACCAGGCGGCCTTGCCGCGCGGGTCTTTCAGCAGCCGCGGCATCAGCGCGAGCTGGCTGACGAGCACGGCGGCGACGCCGAGGGCCCAGGGCGCGAGTCCCCACCACCAGAGGCAACCGATGACCGCCACCTGCGGCACTGCCATGGTGATGCAGGCCAGCATGGCCGCCCGTTCGGGCCCGATGCGGGCCGGGATGGAGCCCACGCCCATGCGCAGGTCGCCCTCCACGGACTTGAAATCGTTCAGCGTCATGATGCCGTGGCAGCCCGCGCTGTAGAGCGCGGCCAGCACGAACACGCGCCCGTCAGGCATGGCGCCGCCGATCATGACGGCCGCGCCGGTGATCCAGGGCAGCCCCTCGTAGCAGGCGGCGACGGCGCTATTGCCCCACCAGCCGTTCTGTTTCAGGCGCAGCGGCGGCGCGCTGTACACCCAGGCCAGGATCAGCCCGACCACCGCGGCGCCGAATACCCAGGTGCCGAGGACGGCGGCCAGGGCCAGCGACAGCATCGTCCAGGCGATCGCGATGTAGAGCCCCCAGCGGCCGGGGATCCTGCCCGAGGGGATCGGACGGTTCGGTTCGTTGATGGCGTCCACGTGGCGGTCGAACCAGTCGTTCGCCGCCTGGCTGGTCGCGCAAACCAGCGGGCCGGCCAGCGCGATGCCCGCGGCGATCAGCAGCCAGTTGCCGGACAGCGGCACGCCGGAGGAGACGACCCCGCACATGAAGGCCCACATCGGCGGGAACCAGGTGATGGGTTTCAGCAGTTCGAGTACGGCCCCGGGCGCCGGGGCCGGCGCGTGGACGCTACCGGTGGCCTGTCCGCCCATGGGTCAGGTATCGGTGTCGGGTCCCAGGTCGCCGAGCCCGTAGCGTCTGAGTTTGACGTACAGGCTCTGACGGCTCAGCCCGAGGAGTTCGGCCGCGGATGCGCGGTTGTCGTCGGTCAGCTCGAGGGCGGCCTCGATGCAGAGCTTCTCGATGAGGTCGGTGGCCTCGCGCACGAGTTCCTTCAGCGGCACCCGGCCGACGAGATCCTTCAGCTGCTCCACCGAACGCGGCAGGGCCTGCATGGTCTGGGCGTCGGTCGTGAGCCGCGGGCCCACGTCCCGGATCACGAAGCCGAAGCGCAGCCGGTCCTCGCTGCGGATGGCGACGGCGGAGATCTCCACCTCGGTGACCGTGCCGTAATTGCCCTGCACGGACGTGGAGAACAGGCGCACCGAACCGTGCTGGCGCACGTTGGCGATGAGTACGTTCAGGTCTACGCCCGGCCGCCCGAGCCACTGGTCCAGCGACTCGCCCTTGGCTTCGTCCTCGCCGGCGAGCTGCGCCAGCTCCAGGAAGGCCGCGTTGGCGCTGACGATGCGCCCGTCCTGGCTCGTGACCACGATGCCGTCCGGCGCGCTTTCCACGATGCTGGCGAGCTGTCGCTTCGCCTCGGAGAGCGACGAGTCCGCCTCGCTTCCGTCCAGCGTATGCAGGCGCACCAGCATGAGCATTCCGCTCTCCTGCCGCAGCAGAGCGGCCCGCAGAGTGAGGCGGCGATCGTCGGGCAGCTTCGCCTGTATGTCCTCGGCGCGCCCGGCCGCCCGCACCTCGGCCAGGAAGTCATGGATCGCCGCCGTGCTCTTCTTCGCGAAGGCATCGGCGAGCGGCCGGCCGACGATCTTCTTGCCGCGCTCGCCCAGCAGTTTCTCCGCCACCGGGTTCACTTCCAGGACCTTCTGGCTGCCCGCATCGACGATCAGCACGGCCTCGGAAGCGGTCTGGAACAGGAAGCGGTAGCGGGTCTCCAGCTGGCGCAGGTTCCAGTAGTCGCGCTCGACGGACTGCTGGGCGTCCACCAGCCGCTGCTGCAGATTCGCGATGGCCTGCAGGTCGCGGCCCACCGCCACGATGTTGCCGTCCTTGCGCAGGCGCACGGTGCAGTAGCGCACCGGTATGTTCCGGCCCTCGGTGGTGAGATGGTTGACGTGCCGCCAGCGCGGGCTCTCGCCCCGAGCCGCATCCTCCAGCAGCGCCTCCACCTTCGGCCGACTGTCGAGAGCGACGGTCTCGAGCCACGGCTTGCCCAGCCAGTGGTCGCCGAGCTCCGGCGACAGGTCGCTGCCGCCCAGGGACAGGTCGACGATGACGCCCTTCGCGTCGATCACCAGTGCGATGTCGGCGCTGGCCGCAATCAGGGTGGCAATGGTATTGGCGGTCAGCTGATCCAGCGTGCGGGCCGCGGAGCGGAAGGCCCTGGTTATCGCCGTGTGCCGGTTGCCCCTTGCGCTTACCTGATGCGGATTGGTCACTAATGCCTCTTCAGTTGACGGGGCAGCTCCAGCGCGTCGAGTGCTGCCTGTCGCCCGTCCAGGGCCGTCGCGTCGGCGCCGACTTCGCGCACGAGCTCGGGGTTATCGATGAATACCCGGCCGCCGACGAGCACGCCGATCTCCGGGTTGCGGGATTGGTTGCGGATGGTCTGGATCCACTGGGTCAGTTCGTCCAGCCGGTCGTCGCAGCTCACCGAGAAACCGACCACCGTGAACTTCTCGGCATTGACGACCTGCAGGACGTCGCTGTGGCTGGCGGAGGGGCCGCCCCAGACGTCCCAGCCCTCGCGGCGGAAGAACTCGGTCACCATGAGCAGGCCGAAGGTATGCTGCTCGCCGGGTACCGGCGCCAGCAGCGCGCGCTTGATCTCCACGTCGTTGCCCGCGCGCATGAAGCCCGGGCTCATCTCGCGCACCAGCTGGTGCAGCCGGCACAGTCCGACCGTCACTTCGGTGAAATCGCAGAGGTCGTCTTCCCACAGGCTGCCGAGGTAGCGGGCCGTCGGGCCGAGCAGGTCGAGGAACAGTCGCTCCCGCCGGATGCCCTTGTCGCGCAGCGAGCGCACGTAGGTCAGGGCCAGCTCCTGGTCCGGCGACAGGACCAGCGCGGCGAGTTCGCGCACCGCCTCCGGGTCCACGCCGGGCCCGGCCTGTTCCACCTGGTCGTCGAGCGCGACCTCTTTCTTATGCGCCAGCACTAGTCTCGGGATGGTTTCGGATTCGATGATGCGAACCAGCTGGGCCAGACGGTCCCGCGGCACCTCGCAGTCGTCATCGTCCTCTCTCCATCGGTCCTCGTCCGTTTCGCCGCTCTTCGCCAGCGGATGATGGTTTGGTCCCTGGTCGTCTCCGGCCAGATGCCGAGCTCCCCGTTCGGGCATCGCGCGCCTCCTTCTTTGTCTTCTGCGGCCGGCCGAGATCCTTCGACCGGGCCGCTGCGGGCCCCTCCAGGCCCTGCTACGGCATCCACCGTCCTTGCCGCTCTCCGGCGGGTTGGCGGCGGATGCGCTCCCCTCAGGGGCAGCTTTTCCGACAGCCGGCGCGCGCCCTTATGGGGACGCGAGCCTCATCATCGAATTCTACCCCCAGTTTGTCAAGTCTTGTTTACGTCTGGTTTAGTTGACAGATCGAAACAAGGCGTCTAGATTCGTGAACAACGGCACCGAGACCAGCGAGACACGTGGTCGCATGACCCGGCACAAGAACAGAAAACCTCTCTACACCGAAGCGGAGCGCAAGAGGCGGGACGAGTCCCGCTGGACCCTGGTGCAGGGCATCCTCGCGCCGCTCCAGTTCCTGGTATTCCTGGTGAGTTTCGCCCTGGTGATCCGTTATCTGGGCACCGGCGAGGGCTATTACGCCGCGACCGTCTCCGTCGTCGTCAAGACGTTGATTCTTTACGCAATTATGGTGACGGGGTCGATCTGGGAGCGGGTGGTGTTCGGCCGCTGGCTGTTCGCGCCCAGCTTCTTCTGGGAGGACGTGGTCAGCATGCTCGTCATGGCGCTGCATACGGCTTATCTCGCGGCTCTTGCCTTTGGAATTATTGAGGCGCGCCATCAGATGCTCCTTGCGTTGGCAGCCTACGCGGCTTATGTCGTCAACGCAACGCAGTTCCTGCTGAAGCTGCGTTCCGCGCGGCTCGAGCAATCGGCGCCGCGGGCGGGCCCGGGGCACGGTGCGGCGGCGGGGTACGCGGTCGAATGAACCGGAGCGCGGCAGCCACCAGCCTCCCCGGCGGCTGCTCCGAGCGGCCGGTGCTCCGCGAGCGGGGCCAGCGGGAGGTCTTCTGCGGACTCACGGGCATCGTGTGGCTGCACCGCAAGATCCAGGACGCTTTTTTCCTGGTGGTGGGCTCGCGCACCTGCGCACACCTTATACAGTCGGCCGCCGGCGTCATGATCTTCGCCGAGCCGCGGTTCGCCACGGCCATCCTCGAGGAGCGCGACCTCGCGGGCCTGGCCGACTGCAACGACGAACTCGACCGCATCGCCGGCCAGCTGCTGGAGCGGCGGCCGGAGATCCGCACCCTGTTCCTGGTGGGCTCCTGCCCCTCGGAGGTCATCAAGCTGGACCTCGCCAAGGCGGCCGAGCGCCTGTCCCACGCCCACCGGGGCCGGGTCCGCGTGCTGAACTACTCCGGCAGCGGCATCGAGACCACCTTCACCCAGGGCGAGGACAACTGCCTGCAGACACTGGTGCCGGAG
The DNA here is from genome assembly GCF_040706535.1 of Lentisalinibacter orientalis. Classification (NCBI taxonomy): domain Bacteria; kingdom Pseudomonadati; phylum Pseudomonadota; class Gammaproteobacteria; order Woeseiales; family Woeseiaceae; genus Lentisalinibacter; species Lentisalinibacter orientalis. Next base: position 119,861 of record NZ_JAPDRJ010000001.1, on the reverse strand, counting down.
CTGCCGGCGCTGCCGGCGGGCGAGCGCTCGCTGCTGGTGGTCGGGACCCTGGCCGACGTGGTCGAGGACCAGTTCGGCCGGCTGTTCCGCGAGATCGGTATCGACGACGTGGGTTTCCTGCCGCCGCGGGCCGCGGCGGAACTGCCGCCGGTGGGTCCCGGCACCGACGTGCTGCTGGCCCAGCCTTTCCTCGGCGAGACGGCGCGGGCGCTGGCGGCGCGGGGCGCGCGGCTGATCGACGCCCCCTATCCCTTCGGCGTGGAAGGTACGCTGGCCTGGCTCGAGGCGGCCGCCGCCGCCAGGGACATTCCCGCCGAGCGGGTCCGTGCGGCCACCGAGGCGCCGGCATCGCGGGCGCGCCGGGCCCTGGAGCGCTACCGGGAGAAACTCGCCGGCCGGCGCATCACCTTCCTGCCGGATTCCCAGCTCGAGATCCCGCTGGCCCGCTTCCTGCACGAGGAATGCGGCATGGAGCTGGTCGAGGTGGGCACGCCCTATCTCGACCGCCAGGTGGTGGCGGCCGAGCTGGAGCGCCTGCCGCGCGACGTGCGCCTGTCGGAGGGCCAGCACGTCGAGCGGCAGCTGGACCGGGTCCGCGAAGACGCGCCCGATCTCACGGTCTGCGGCCTCGGGCTCGCGAATCCGCTCGAGGCGGAGGGCTTCCGCACGAAGTGGTCCATCGAGCTCGTCTTCACGCCGGTGCACGGCTTCGAGCAGGCGGCGGATCTCGCCGAGCTGTTCGCCCGGCCGCTGAACCGGATGGAAAGGCTGGCGGTGTGACATGCAGCTGACCCTCTGGACATACGAAGGTCCGCCCCACGTCGGGGCCATGCGCATCGCCACTTCGATGGAGGGCGTGCACTACGTGCTGCACGCGCCCCAGGGCGATACCTACGCAGACCTGCTGTTCACCATGATCGAGCGGCGCCCGACTCGCCCGTCGGTGACCTACACCACCTTCCAGGCCCGCGACCTCGGTGCCGACACCGCGGGACTCGTGAAGGACACGCTCAGGGAAGCTTACGAACGTTTCCGTCCCCGGGCGATGCTGGTGGGCGAATCGTGCACCGCCGAGCTGATCCAGGACCAGCCCGGCTCGCTGGCGGAGAGCATGGATTTCCCGGTGCCGATCGTGCCGCTGGAACTGCCGTCCTACTCCCGCAAGGAGAACTGGGGCGCCAGCGAGACCTTCTATCATCTGGTGCGCACGCTGCTCACCGGCCGGATACCGGCGCCGGGCAGCGAGCCCGCGCCCCGGCCCGAGGGACGCCGGCCCAGCGCCAACCTGCTCGGCCCGTCGGCGCTGGGCTTCCGCTGCCGCGACGACGTGCGCGAGATCACCGGCCTGCTCGCGAGCCTCGGCGTGGACGTCAACGTGGTGGCGCCGGAGGGCGCGACGCCGGAAGACCTCCAGCGCATCCCCGACGCGGACTTCAACGTCTGCCTGTATCCGGAGATCGCGCACACCACCTGCGCCTGGCTGGAGCGCATGTTCCGCCAGCCGTACGTGAAGACGGTACCCATCGGCGTGGGCGCCACGCGCGACTTCATCGCCGAGGTCGGCGAACTGGCCGGCCTCGACGTCAGCGACGCGCTGGCCACCTCCGCCTCGCGCCTGCCCTGGTATTCGCGCTCCGTCGACAGCACCTATCTCACCGGCAAGCGGGTGTTCATCTTCGGTGACGCCACCCACGCGGTGGCGGCGGCGCGGATCGCCAGAGAAGAGATGGGTTTCGACGTGGTCGGCCTCGGCACCTACAGCCGGGAATTCGCCCGCGAGGTGCGCCAGGCCGCGAAGGAATACGGCGTCGAGCCGCTGATCACCGACGACTACCTGGAAGTGGAGGCGAGGGTGGCCGAACTCGAGCCGGAACTCGTGCTCGGCACCCAGATGGAGCGCCACATCGCCAAGCGCCTCGGCATCGGCTGTGCCGTCATCTCCTCGCCGGTGCACGTGCAGGACTTCCCCGCGCGCTACTCGCCGCAGATGGGCTGGGAAGGCGCCAACGTCATCTTCGACACCTGGGTGCACCCCCTGATGATGGGCCTGGAGGAGCACCTGCTGACCATGTTCCGGGACGACTTCGAGTTCAACGACGAGGCCATGCCGTCCCATCTCGGGCACGGCCGCAAGCCCGCCGCCGGTGAGCGCACCGCGGAGGCAGCCGCCGCCGGCCATGACCTCGGCGACACCATCGACCATACCGGCGCGGTGTGGACCGAGGACGCCGAGCAGGAGCTGAAGAAAATCCCGTTCTTCGTGCGCGGCAAGGCCCGCAGGAATACCGAGCGCTACGCCACCGAACGGGGCGTGGCGAGCATCACCGTCGAGACACTGTACGATGCCAAAGCACACTTCGGCCGCTGATCGGACACCGGTCAATTTCGTCATGGTGACGCTCGACAGTCACATGGCGAGTGCCGTCGAGCGCGCCCATCGTCAGCTGCGCCGCGAGCTGCCCGGGCTGTCGATGCACCTGCACGTGGCCACCGAATGGACGGCGGACGAGGATGCGCTGGCCCGCTGCCGCGAGGACATCGCCCGGGCCGACATCATCGTGGTCACCATGATGTTCATGGACGACCACATCCAGCCCATCCTGGAAGACTTGCGCGCCCGCCGGGACGGCTGCGACGCGCTGGTGTGCTGCATGTCCGCCGCCGAGGTGGCGCGGCTTACGAAGCTCGGCAATTTCCGCATGGACGGCAGCCAGAAGGGGCCGCTCGCCTTCCTGAAGAAGCTGAAGCCGAAGAAGACCGAAGGCGGCGGCAGCACCGCCGGTGCGCGCCAGATGGCGATGCTCCGGCGCCTGCCCCAGATCCTGCGCTTCATCCCCGGCACCGCCCAGGACGTCAGGGCCTACTTCCTGACGCTGCAGTACTGGCTGGCCAGCTCCGACGACAACGTGGCGAACATGGTGCGCTTCCTGATCGGCCGTTACGCGGACGGCCCGCGGCGCGGGCTGCGCGACCGGGTGAAGGCCGCGCTGCCGGCCGAGTACCCCGAGGTGGGCGTCTACCATCCGCGCCTCAGACAGCGCATGGGCGAGGACGCGCGCCGGCTGCCGAAGACGGACGGGCGCAACGGCACCGTGGGGCTGCTGGTGATGCGCTCCTACGTCCTCGCCGGCAACACGGACCATTACGACGGCGTCATCGCCGCGCTGGAGGCGCGCGGGCTCAGGGTGATACCGGCGTTCTCCAGCGGCCTCGACGCCCGTCCGGCGGTCGAGCGCTTCTTCCGCCGCGACGGCGAGACCCTGGTGGACGCCGTCGTCTCGCTGACCGGCTTCTCGCTGGTCGGCGGGCCGGCCTATAACGACTCCGCGGCTGCCGAGCAGTTGCTGGGCGAGCTCGACGTGCCCTACCTGGCCGCCCACGCCGTCGAGTTCCAGTCCCTCGAGCAGTGGGAGGATTCCACGCTCGGCCTGATGCCGGTGGAGTCCACCATGATGGTGGCCATCCCCGAGCTGGACGGCGCGACGGCGCCGATGCTGTTCGGCGGACGCTCCACGGCCGCGGCGGAAGACCGCAAGCGCGACATGCATCCGCAGCCCGAACGGGCCGCCGCCCTCGCAGCCCGGGTGGAGCGCCTGATCCGCCTGCGGCGCACGCCGGTGGCCGAGCGCCGGGTGGGCCTGGTGCTGTTCAACTTCCCGCCGAATTCCGGCGCCACCGGCACGGCGGCGCACCTCTCGGTATGGGCCTCGCTGCTGCACACGCTGCGCGCGCTGGCGCGCGACGGCTACGACGTGGAGGTGCCCGAGAACGAGGATGCGCTGCGCGAACGCCTGCTCGGCGGCAACGCCCGCCGGTACGGTGCCGACGCGAACGTCTGCGCCCGCATCGGCACCGACGATCACGTGCGCCGCGAGACCTGGCTCGCCGACATCGAATCCCAGTGGGGGCCGGCCCCGGGCAAGCATCAGACCGACGGCAGCTCGATCTTCGTGCTGGGCGAGCACTTCGGCAACGCCTTCGTCGGCATCCAGCCCGCCTTCGGCTACGAGGGCGACCCCATGAGGCTGCTGTTCGAGCAGGGCTTCGCGCCCACCCATGCCTTCTCCGCCTTCTACCGTTACCTGCGCGAGGATTACGCCGCGCATGCGGTGCTGCACTTCGGCACCCACGGTGCGCTGGAATTCATGCCGGGCAAGCAGACCGGCCTGTCTGCCGCCTGCTGGCCCGAGCGTCTCATCGGCGACCTGCCCAATCTGTACCTGTACGCGGCCAACAACCCGTCCGAGGGCACCATCGCCAAGCGCCGCGCCGCCGCCACGCTGATCAGCTATCTCACGCCGCCGGTGGCCCAGGCCGGCCTCTACCGAGGCCTGGCCGACCTGAAGGCCAGCATCGAGCGCTGGCGCGCACTGCCGCCGGAGTCGGGCAGCGAGGGTGCGGAGCTGGCCGCCCTGATCCAGGCCCAGGCGGCCGAGCTGGATCTGGCCGCACTCGAGCCCGAGTGGCCCGCCGACGCGGCCGAGGCCGAGATCGCACGCCTGAACGAGGCGATGCTGGAACTCGAATACGCCCTCATACCCCACGGCCTGCACGTTGTGGGCGAGGCCCCCTCGGAGGCCGAGCGGGCCGACATGCTGGCCGCCATCGCCGAGGGCGCCACCGGCGAGCGGCCGCCGGCGGCCGCGATGGAAGCGCTCGCAGCCGGTGCATCGGCCGCCGAGGCACTCGCCGCGGGCGGCATGGAGAAGAACGAGACCAGTCTCGAGGTGTTCGGCGAACTGGCCACCGCAGCGGCGCTGCTGTCCGAAGACCACGAGATAGACGCCATACTAAAGGCGCTGGACGGACGCTTCGTCCGGCCGGTGCCGGGCGGCGACCTGCTGCGCACCACCGACATCCTGCCGACGGGCCGCAACCTGCACGGCTTCGACCCGTTCCGCATGCCGAGCGCGTTCGCGCAGGCCGACGGTGCCCGCCAGGCCGAGCGGCTGCTCGAGCGCCACCTGGCCGAGGGCAACCGCCTGCCGGAGACCACGGCGCTGGTGCTCTGGGGCACGGACAACCTCAAGAGCGAGGGCGCGCCGGTCGCCCAGGCCATGGCGCTGATGGGCGCGCGGCCGCGCTTCGACAGCTACGGCCGCCTGTCCGGCGCCGAACTGATCCCGCTGGCCGAGCTGGGCCGCCCGCGCATCGACGTGGTGGTGACGCTGTCCGGCATCTTCCGCGATCTGCTGCCGCTGCAGACCCGCATGCTCGCCGAGGCCGCGTGGCTGGCGGCCGGCGCGGACGAGCCCTGCGAGCAGAACTTCATCCGCAAGCACGTGCTCGCCTACCAGGAAGCCCACGGCTGCGACCTCGACACCGCGGCGCTGCGCGTGTTCAGCAACGCGGCCGGCGCCTACGGCTCGAACGTGAACCACATGATCGACAGCGGCTGCTGGGACGACGAGGACGAACTGGCCGACACCTACACCCGGCGCAAGTGCTTCGCCTACGGCCGCAGCGGCCGGCCCATGCAGCAGGCGGAGCTGCTGAAAAACGTGCTGGGCGGCGTGGAGCTGGCGTACCAGAACGTGGATTCGGTCGAGCTGGGCGTCACCACCATCGATCACTACTTCGACACCCTCGGCGGCATCAACCGGGCCGTGAACTCGGCCGCCGGGCAGAGCGTGCCGGTGTACATCGGCGACCAGACCCGGGGCGAGGGCACCGTGCGCACGCTGTCCGAGCAGGTGGCGCTGGAGACCCGCACCCGCATGCTCAACCCGAAGTGGTACGAGGGCATGCTGAAGCACGGCTACGAGGGTGTGCGCCAGATCGAGTCCCACATCACCAACACCATGGGCTGGTCGGCCACTACCGGACAGGTGGCACCCTGGGTGTACCGGCAGCTGACGCAGACCTTCGTCCTGGACGAGGAGATGCGCCAGCGACTGGCCGACCTGAATCCGACGGCCTCGGCGCGGGTGGCGAGCCGCCTGCTGGAGGCCCACGAACGACAATACTGGACGCCCGACGAGAGCATGCTCGAAGCATTGCAGCGGGCGGGCGATGAACTGGAAGACCGGCTGGAAGGCGTGGTCGAGGGGGTAGCAGTAGCATGAATGTAACGAGCGTTCCGATGTCCGAAATCGGCAACCGAAGCCGCGGCCTGGACGGCGAGGGCAGCGTGCAGGTGCACATGGAGCCCGAGAAGATCGGCCGGGCGAAGGTGTTCGCCGTCTACGGCAAGGGCGGCATCGGCAAGAGCACGACGTCGTCGAATCTGTCCGTGGCGTTCTCGAAGCTCGGCAAGCGGGTGCTGCAGATCGGCTGCGACCCGAAGCACGACTCCACCTTCACGCTGACGAAGCGGCTGGTGCCCACGGTGATCGACGTGCTCGAGTCCGTGGACTTCCATCCGGAGGAACTCAGGCCCGAGGACTTCGTGTACGAGGGCTACAACGGCGTCATGTGCGTCGAGGCCGGCGGTCCGCCCGCGGGCACCGGCTGCGGCGGCTACGTCGTCGGCCAGACGGTGAAACTGCTGAAGCAGAACCACCTGCTGGACGACACCGACGTGGTCATCTTCGACGTGCTCGGCGACGTGGTCTGCGGCGGTTTCGCGGCGCCCCTGCAGCACGCCGACCGCGCCCTGATCGTCACCGCCAACGACTTCGACTCCATCTTCGCGATGAACCGCATCGTCGCGGCCATCCAGGCGAAGGCGAAGAACTACAACGTGCGCCTCGGCGGCGTCGTCGCGAACCGCAGCGCCGGCACCGACGAGATCGACCGCTTCAACGAGGCCATCGGGCTGGATCGGGTGGCCCACTTCCCGGACCTGGACGTCATCCGGCGCAGCCGGCTGAAGAAGTCCACGCTGTTCGAGATGGAGGACGCCGAAGGGCTGGAGGCCGTGCGGCAGGAATACCTGCGCCTGGCCCAGGCCCTGTGGGACGGAACGGACCCGATGGATGCCACGCCGATGAAGGACCGGGACATCTTCGATTTTCTGGGATTCGATTGATGACGACCATGACCTACCAGGAACGCCGCGGCGAGCTGGAGACCTATTTCGACCGGACGGCGGTCGACGCCTGGCGTCGGCTTACCTCCGACGAGGCGGTGGGACGCATACGCGCCACGGTGCGCGCGGGCCGCGACCGCATGCGTGAGCAGCTGCTGTCCTGGCTGCCGGAGAATCTGGAGGGCCGCACCATCCTCGATGCGGGCTGCGGCACCGGCGCGCTGGCGGTCGAGGCCGCCCGCCGCGGCGCCCACGTGACCGCCGTCGACCTGTCGCCGACGCTGATCGAGCTGGCCCGGGAGCGTCTGCCGTCCGAGCTTGGCGCCGGCCGCATCGACTTCCGCGTGGGCGATATGTTCGACGAGAGCCTCGGCCGCTTCGACCACGTGGTGGCCATGGACTCCCTGATCCACTACGACGCGCCGGACATCGTCCGCGTGCTCAGTGGCTTCGGCCGGCTCGCCGGCACGTCCATCCTGTTCACGTTCGCGCCGCGCACGCCGGCGCTTGCGCTGATGCATGCCGCCGGCCGCCTGATCCCGAACCGTCATCACCGCGCGCCCGCCATCGTGCCGGTGGGCCGGGGAGCGCTGCACCGGCGCATCGGCGAGGCGCCGGCCCTGGAGGGCTGGCGGACGGGTCGCGACGAGCGCATCGCCAGCGGCTTCTACACCTCCCACGCCCAGGAGTTGATCCACGCATGAGATCCCTGAACGGCAGGCTGGCGAAGAGCTGGCGGGGCGTGAGTCCCGCGCTGCTGCCCTTCGCCGATGCGGCCTCGGCCGAGCTCCCGCTCGGGCGGCTGCTGCGCCTGTCGCTGTTCCAGGTCTCCGTGGGCATGGCCATGGTGCTGATCGCCGGCACCCTGAACCGGGTGATGATCGTCGAGCTCGGCGTGGCCGCCTCGCTGGTGGCCGCCATGGTCGCCCTGCCGATCGTGTTCGCTCCGTTCCGGGCGCTGGTGGGATTCCGTTCGGATACCCATCGTTCGGTGCTGGGCTGGCGCCGGGTGCCCTACATCTGGTTCGGCACCCTGCTGCAGTTCGGCGGCCTGGCCATCATGCCGTTCGCGCTGATCCTGTTGTCCGGCGACTCGAATGGTCCGGCCTGGATCGGCCATGCCAGCGCGGCGCTCGCGTTCCTGCTGGTCGGCGCCGGCCTGCATACCACCCAGACCGCCGGCCTCGCGCTGGCCACCGACCTGGCGCCGGAGGAATCGCGCCCGCGGGTGGTCGCATTGCTGTACGTCATGCTGCTGGTCGGCATGGTGGTGAGTGCGCTGGTGTTCGGCGCGCTGCTGCGCGACTTCAGTCAGGTGCGCCTCATCCAGGTGATCCAGGGGGCGGCGCTCGCGACCTTCGCGCTGAACATGCTGGCGTTGTGGAAGCAGGAGGCGATGCAGCCGGAGAAGACCGACCGCAGCCTGCCTCGGCCGTCGTTCGCCGACGCCTGGCGCGCGTTCGCCGAGGCGCCCGGCGCCCGGCGCTTCCTGGTGGCCGTGGGTCTCGGGACCGCGGCCTTCAGCATGCAGGACATCCTGCTCGAGCCCTACGGCGGCCACATCCTCGGCCTGAGCGTCGGTGCCACCACCGCACTGACCGCGCTGCTGGCCGGCGGCACCCTCGTTGGCTTCGCGCTGGCCGCGCGGCATCTCGCCCGCGGCGGCGACGCCTTCCGGCTGGCCGGCGTCGGCGCGCTGGTGGGGCTGTTCGCCTTCCCGGCCGTGATCTTCGCCGCGCCGCTCGCCTCGGCCAACCTGTTCCGGGCGGGCACCGTGCTGATCGGATTCGGTGCGGGGCTTTTCTCCGTGGGTACCCTCACCGCCGCCATGGCGATGAACCGGGGGCGCTACACGGGACTCGCACTCGGCGCATGGGGTGCGGTGCAGGCCAGCGCGGCCGGCATCGCTATTGCCGCGGGCGGCGCCATCCGCGACCTGGTGTCGGGACTGGCGAGCGCCGGCGTTTTCGGACCGGCCATGAACGACGCCTCGGCCGGCTACAGCTTCGTCTACCACCTGGAAATACTGTTGTTATTTGCGACGTTGATCGCGATAGGACCGCTCGTGCGTCATGCGCCTGCGAGCCCCGAGCGGTCGCCATCGAGGTTCGGCCTGGCGGAATTCCCGGGCTGAGCGGTTTGCCTCAAGGAGATTGACTATGGAAACCGGCGCTATTACTGGCTACATCGACGTAGCACAACTCGTTCTCTACGCTTTCTGGATATTCTTCGCCGGCCTGATCATCTATCTGCGCCGGGAAGACAAGCGGGAAGGCTATCCGCTGGAGTCGGAACGCTCCGGCAGCGTCACCGTGCAGGGCTTCCCGGCGGTGCCGTCGCCGAAGACCTTCCTGCTGCGCGACGGCCATACCGTGCAGTCGCCGCGCCGGGAGGAGCCGGAGACGGACATCAAGGCGAAGCCCGCCGCGCCGTTCCCCGGCGCGCCGCTGATCCCGGAAGGCGACGGCGTGGGCGCCGGCGTCGGCCCGGGTGCCTTCGCCAATCGTGCCGACGAGCCCGATCAGACCTACGATGGCCGCGCCCGCATCGTGCCGATGCGCAGCGTGAGCGAGGCGGAGGTGGACCGCCGTGACGCGGATCCCCGCGGCATGGACCTGGTCGGCACCGACGGCGAAGTGGCCGGTACCATCAAGGACCTGTGGCTCGACCTGTCCGAGCCCCACGTGCGTTACCTCGAGGCCGAGGTGGGCGGTGCGACGGGCCCGCGGCGCATACTCGTGCCGATCTACTTCGCGAAGATCGACGGCGGCCGCGGCCGGGTCAAGGTGGACGCGCTCAAGGGCCATCAGCTCGCGCACGTGCCCGGTACGGCCAACCCGGACCTCGTCACGCTGCGCGAGGAAGATCGCATCATGGGCTACTTCGGCAGCGGCACGCTGTACGCCGATCCGGTGCGCCAGGAGCCGCTGATATGAGTCATCACGACCACGCCCCCGAGTACATGCCCGGGATCCCGGAGCCGCTGCCGGAGGGCGAGCGACTGCTCTGGCAGGGCTCGCCCCGCTGGCAGAACCTCGCGATCAGCGCGCTGCACGTGCGCAAGCTGGTGTTCTACTTCGCATTGCTGGCCGCCTGGCGCATCGGCACCGACCTGGTCGGCGGCCAGGGCGTCGGTGCCGCGCTGGCGGGCGCAGCGGGCCTGGCCGTACCGGCCGGCCTCGCCGTCGGCGTGCTGCTGCTGATCGCCTGGCAGATGGGGCGCACGACCATCTACACGGTGACCACCGAACGGGTGATGCTGCGTTTCGGCATCGCGCTGCCGATGACGGCCAATATTCCGTACTCGCTGGTGCAGTCGGCGGCGGTGAAGATCGGCTCGGACGGTTCCGGCGACATACCGGTGAACGTGAAGCCCGGCAACGGCGTCTCGTGGCTGATCTTCTGGCCGCACGTGCGGCCCTGGAGCTTCGGCAATGCCCAGCCCATGCTGCGCGGCATCCCGGATGCGGAGCGGGTGGCGGGACTGCTGGCCGATGCGCTGGCTCAATATTCGAACCAGACGTCGAACCAGACGGCGGGCCAGAGCGTGGCGCGGTCGCAGGGCGGAGAGCGATTGGCCGACGAGGCAACGGCCGGCTCGTTCGCCGCCGCGGCACGCTGAGGCGGCTCCCGTGAGCGACGCACACGGCGACCGCATCCCCCGCCCGGCCATCTTCGGCGCGCTGGCGCTGGTGGTGCTCACCATACTCGCCGCCGCCGGGGCGCGGCTGACCGGCGTGGGTACGGTCGAGGTGCCTCCCTCGGCCGCGGTCGAGAGCCGCGAACTCGCGTTCGAGGATGCCGCGGACGGCTCGGTGGTCGTGCGGGATCCGGCGGCGGGGGACGTGCTCTACGTCGTCGAGCCGGGCACCAACGGCTTCCTGCGCGGCGTGCTGCGCGGCCTGGCGCGGGACCGCAAGCTCCGCGGCATCGGGCCGGAGCCGGCCTTCGTGCTCACTCGCTGGGCCGACGGCAGGCTGACGCTGGAGGACCCGGAGACCGAGCGCCGGCTGTATCTGGGTCCATTCGGCAGCGACAACGTGAAGATATTCGTCACGCTGCTGCAGGCGGGCGCGGGAGAGACCGCGCAGACGGCCGCCAACGGCGCGGCGACGCAACGATAAAGAGGAGAGAAGGATGGAAGCGACGATGGATGCGGGCCGGGACCGGCCCGGGGTCAACGAATCCACCACGGCGGCGACGACGGAGACGCTGCTGACGCCGCGCTTCTACACCACCGACTTTGCGGCGATGGACCGGCTGGACGTCGGCCCGGTGCGCGAGGAATGGGAAGCGATGATGGACGAGTTCCGCAACGACTCCAATCGCAACCACTTCGTGCGGCCGCCGGAGTTCGAAGACGAGATACGCGAGCTGCCGGAGGCCCTGCGCCAGGAGTTCATCGACTTCATGGTGAGTTCCGTCACCTCGGAGTTCTCCGGCTGCGTGCTGTATGCCGACATCAAGCGCGCGGTGGACAACCCGGACGTCAAGGAGTTGATGGGTTTCATGGCCCGGGACGAGTCCCGCCACGCGGGCTTCATCAACCGCTCGCTGAAAGACTTCGGCGTGGCGGTGGACCTCGGTTTCCTGCGCCGGGCCAAGAAGTACACTTTCTTCAAGCCGAAATACATCTTCTACGCCACCTACCTGTCGGAGAAGATCGGCTACGCGCGCTACATCACCATCTACCGGCACTTCGAGAAGCACCCGGAGCGCCGTTTCCATCCCATCTTCCGCTGGTTCGAGCAGTGGTGTAACGACGAGTACCGCCACGGCGAGGCTTTCGCCCTGATCATGCGCGCCAACCCGCACCTGCTGCGCGGCGCGAACAAGCTGTGGATCCGGTTCTTCCTGCTGGCGGTGTACGCCACGATGTACGTGCGCGACCACACCCGCCCCGAGATGTACGACGCGATGCAGATGGACCCCACCGAGTACGACTACCGGGTGTTCGAGATCACCAACGCGATCACGAAGCAAGTCTTCCCGCTGCAGCTCGACATCGACGATCCCCGCTTCCGCCGCGGGCTCGAGCGGCTGCGCCGCATCTCCGAGTCCGCAGCAGCGGCGAAAGAGCGCGGCGGACTCATGGGTCTGGCGAAGCGTGGCGCGCTCGCGGCGGCCGGCTTCGCCGTCTTCGCCCGACTGTATACTCTGCCGGCGAAACGAAACGAGCTCCCCGCGACGGTGCGGATGGCGCCGGTCTGGTAAAGAGTGAACTGGTAGAGGAAGCGCTGCGTGCCCGAATATGTCCTGCCGGTACTGTATGCCCTGTTCCTGTGGTGGTTCAGCACCGGCGTGGTCTTCTATCTGGACGGGCTGCCGAAGCGCACTTTCCCCTGGAGCATGGCCGGCGCCACGGCGGTGCTGGTGGCCGCACTGGTCGGCCTCGCCGCCGCGGCCGACAATACCACCGTCGGCGGCGCCTACCTCTCCTTCAGCTGCGGGCTGCTGGCCTGGGTGTGGGTGGAGGCGAGTTACTACCTCGGTTATCTGACCGGGCCCCGCAAGCACCGCTGCGAGGAGGGCTGCTCGGGCTGGCGCCATTTCGGGCACGCGCTGCAGACCAGCTACTATCACGAGGCCGCCATCGTGGCCGTGGCGCTGGTGATGGTGTTCCTGACCGCCGGCGAGCCGAACCGGCTCGGCCTGTGGACCTTCGTCGTGCTGCTCGCGATGCACGAGAGCGCCCGCCTGAACGTGTTCCTGGGCGTGCGCAACCTCAACGAAGACTTGCTGCCCGAGCATCTCGGGTATCTCGCCAGTTTCCTCCGGCGCCGCTCGATGAATCTGCTGTTTCCCTTCTCGGTCACGGTCGCGACGCTCGTGACGGCCTGGATGATCGGGGCGGCGGCGACTGCGGCCGCGCCCCACGATGCCGTGGCGTGGACATTCCTGTCCGCGCTGATGGCGGTGGCGGTGCTGGAGCACTGGTTCCTGGTGCTGCCGCTCGACGTATCGGCGCTCTGGCGCTGGAGTCTGGGTTCCCGGGGCGCGGGGGCGCCGGAGCCGGAGGAGCGTGCCGATGACGGCCCCGCGTCGGTTTTCGCCGGCCGCTACTGAAACCCGCGACCGGAGTCTCTGAGATGGCGGCACCTTTCCCGTTTTCCGCGATCGTCGGTCAGGACGAGATGAAACTCGCCCTGATGATCGCCGCCGTCGATCCCGGCATCGGCGGCGTGCTGGTGTTCGGCGACCGTGGCACGGGCAAGTCGACCACCGTGCGTGCGCTGGCGGCGCTGCTGCCGAAGATGCGGGCCGTGACGGGCTGCCGCTACGGCTGCGATCCCGATGCCACGGACGATCTGTGCGACGAGTGCCGCGAGCGCAGTCGGCACGGCGAACTGCAGAGCCGCACGCTGCCGGTGCCGGTGGTCGACCTGCCCCTCGGTGCCACCGAGGATCGCGTGGTGGGCGCGCTGGATCTGGAGCTGGCCCTGACCCAGGGCGAGAAGGCCTTCGAGCCCGGCCTGCTGGCGCGCGCTCATCGCGGCTTCCTCTACATCGACGAGGTGAACCTGCTGGAGGACCACCTGGTGGACCTGCTGCTGGACGTGGCCGCCTCCGGCGAGAACGTGGTGGAGCGCGAGGGGCTCAGCGTGCGCCATCCGGCGCGTTTCGTACTGATCGGCAGCGGCAACCCGGAGGAGGGCGAGCTGCGGCCGCAGCTGCTGGACCGCTTCGGGCTGTCGGTGGAGGTGCGCACGCCGGAGGAACTGGCCACCCGCATCGAGGTCATCCGGCGCCGGGACGAATACGAGCGCGGCCCCGCCGCGTTCGTCGCCAAGTGGAAGCGCCGCGACGGCCGCCTGCGGACGAAGATACGCAAGGCGCGCGAGCACATCGACGACGTCGCCGTCTCCGATGCCATGCTGGAACAGGCGGCCCGGCTCTGCATCGCTCTCGGCACCGACGGGCTGCGGGGCGAGCTGACGCTGGTGCGTGCGGCCCGGGCGCTGGCGGCGCTGGAGGGTGCCGACGAGGTGACAGAGAAACACCTGCGCGAGGTGGCGGGCCCGGCGCTCCGTCACCGGCTGCGGCGCAACCCGCTCGACGACTCCGGCTCCGGCGTGCGCGTGGAGCGGGCGCTGGACGAGGTGCTCGGGCCGTGAGCGCCGCCTGGTCCGACGCGCTGCGGGCCGCGTGTCTGTTCGCGATGGATCCGGCGGGTTTCGGCGGCATGAATCTCAGGGCCCACGCGGGCCCGGTCAGGGACGAGTGGCTCCGGGTTTTGCGCAGCCTGCTGCCGGCCGGGACACCGTTCCGCCGGATACCGGTGCACGTCACCGAGGCGCGCCTGCTGGGCGGCCTCGACCTCGCCGCGACGCTGGGTCAGGGACGGCCGGTGGCGGAGTCGGGGCTGCTGGCCGAGGCCGACGGCGGCGTGCTGCTGCTGACCTCCGCCGAACGGGCGGAGCGCGCCACCGTCGCCCACCTCACAGCGGCGCTGGACACCGGCCGGGTGGTCCTGGAACGGGACGGGATTGCTGCGCGGCAGGCGGCCCGCGTCGGCATCGTGGCGCTGGACGAAGGGCTGGACGAGGACGAGCAGCCGGCCGCCGCCCTGCGCGACCGGCTGGCATTCCACCTCGACCTGAGCGCGATCGGCTATCGCGAGACCCGCGAGGTGCCCGCCGGATGCACCCCCGGCCGGATCGAGGCCGCCCGCCGCGTGCTGCCCGGCGTCACGGCCGACGAGCGCTACGCCGAGGCACTCTGCGGGGCGGCGCTCGCCCTTGGCGTGGATTCGCTGCGTGCCTCCCTGCTGGCGCTGCGGGCCGCCCGGGCGCTGGCCGCGCTGGCCGGTCGCGACGAGGTGACGGACGAGGACGCCGCCGGCGCCGCACGGCTCGTGCTGGCGCCCCGTGCCACCCGTCTCCCGCAGACGGAGACCGAGGAAGAAGAACGGCCCGAGGACCGGCCCGAAGACCGGGAGCCCGACTCGCCGCCGGAAGAGCGTCAGGAGGAGGGCATCCCCGACGGCCCGCTGCCGGATCAGGTGCTGGAGGCGGCTCGGGCGGCACTGCCGGCGGCGCTGCTGGATGCGCTGCTGGCGGCCGGCGGGGCGCTGCGCTCCGGCACTGCCGGCAAGGCCGGTGCCGTGCAGACCTCGCGGCTGCGCGGCCGGCCGACCGGCGCGCGAGCCGGCGAGCTGCGGGACGGCGCGCGCCTGAACGTGATCGAGACCCTGCGGGCCGCCGCGCCCTGGCAGCCGCTGCGCCGGGAGGAGACGGCCCGCGGCCGCGGCGCCGCGCAACGCGGTGCGCGGGTGGAGGTGCGCAAGAGCGACTTCCGCATCACCCGCTTCCGTCAGCGCACCGAGACCACGAGCATCTTCGTGGTGGATGCCTCCGGGTCGGCCGCCATGCACCGGCTGGCGGAGGCGAAAGGCGCCGTCGAACTCCTGCTGGCGGATTGCTACGTGCGCCGGGACCGGGTGGCGCTGATCGCATTCCGCGGGGCGGGTGCCGAACTGCTGCTGCCGCCCACGCGCTCGCTGGTGCGGGCGAAGCGCGGCCTCGCACAACTGCCCGGCGGCGGCGGCACCCCGCTGGCGGCCGCCATCGATTCCTCGCTGACCATCGCGGAGGCGGCACGGCGCCGCGGGGAGACGCCGCTGGTCGTGTTCCTGACCGACGGCCGCGCCAACGTGGGACGCGACGGCGTCGGCGGCCGCACCCGAGCGCGGGAGGACGCCCTGCAGGCGGCCCGGTCGCTGCGCGTGGCGGCTCTCTCCACGCTCGTGATCGACACCTCGCCGCGGGCGCGACCCGACGCGAGGGAACTCGCCGAGGCCATGGCCGCACGCTATCTGCCGCTGCCCCAGGCGGACGCGGCGGCGCTGTCCCGGGCCGTGCGGCAGGAAGGCGAACTGGCGGCAGGAGCCACTCATGCGGCGGCCTGACGCCGGCGTTGCGGTGGCCCGCCGGGACCTGGCTCCGGCCGGGCGGGACGACGGCAACGCCCGCACCGGCGCGACGCTGCAATGGGAGTCCGACGGCCGCGACTGGCCGAACCGGCAGGCGAGCCGCTTCGTGGAGGCCGGCGGGATCCGCTGGCACGTCCAGCGGGCCGGCAACGGCCCGGTGGCGCTGCTGCTCCACGGCACCGGGGCATCCACGCATTCCTGGCGGGATCTGCTGCCGGAGCTGGCGCGCGAGTTCACGGTGGTGGCGCCGGATCTGCCCGGTCACGGCTTCACCTCGGCGGCGGCCGGCGATGGCTATTCCCTGCCGGGCATGGCCGGCGCCGTCGCAGCACTGCTGGCGTCGCTGGACGTATCGCCCCGGCTGGTGGTGGGCCATTCGGCCGGCGCGGCCATCGCGTTGCGCATGGTGCTGGACGGAAGCATCGAACCGGGCGGAGTCGTGAGTATCAACGGCGCGCTGCTGCCGTTCCGGGGGCTGCCGGGCCAGCTGTTCTCGCCGGCCGCGCGGCTGCTCGCGCGGCTGGATTTCGTGCCGCGGCTGGTCGCCCGCCGTGCGGCCGACCCCGGCGCCGTCACCCGCCTGCTGCGGGACACCGGCTCCCGGCTGGATGACGAGGGCGTGGCGCTGTATCGGCGGCTCATGTGCAGTCCGGCACACGTTGCGGCTACCATCGCCATGATGTCCCGCTGGGACCTGGCGCCGATGATCCGGCAATATCCGGAGCTGACGGTACCGCTGCTCCTGGTCGTCGGCGAGCAGGACGGCACGGTCGCGCCGCAGGAAGCCGACCGGGTCGCGCGCCTGGTGCCCGGCGCCCGGGTGGAGCGGCTGGTGGGACTGGGGCATCTGGCTCACGAAGAGGAGCCGGGAACGGTGGCGGAACTGATCGTCGGTTTCGCGCGGAGCGTGGAGGCGGGGGGCGCCGTACGATGACGACTTTGGATACCCGCACGCGAGGCGGGCTTCAATTCCGCGACGCATTGCCGCCGTCGCGGGGCGACGGCGACCTGGCCGCGTGCAGGCAGCTACTCCGCCACGGCTCGCGGACCTTCCACGCGGCCTCCTATCTGCTGCCGCGCCGGGTGCGCGAACCGGCGACGGCCCTCTACGCCTTCTGCCGGCTCGCCGACGATGCCGTAGACGAGATCGCGGACCACACCCGCGGCAACCGGGCCGTGCTGGCCGATCTGGACTACCGGCTGCAGCGCGCCTATGCCGGCGATCCCCTGCCGATCGCCGCAGACCGCGCCTTCGCCCGCGTGGTGCGGGAGCACCGCATCCCGCAGGCCCTGCCCGCCGCCCTGCTGGAGGGCTTCCGCTGGGATGCCGAGGGACGGCGCTACGAGACGCTGGAGGAGCTGCACGCCTATGCGGCGAGGGTGGCAGGCACGGTCGGCACGATGATGGCGATGCTGATGGGCGTGCGCTGCCGGCAGCAGCTGGCCCGGGCCTGCGATCTGGGCGTGGCCATGCAGCTGTCGAACATCGCCCGCGACGTGGGCGAGGACGCGCGGGCGGGCCGGCTGTACCTGCCGCTGTCGTGGCTGCGCGAGGCCGGTATCGTGCCCGACGAGTGGCTCACCCGCCCCACACATTGCGGCGCCCTCGGCGGCGTGGTGGAACGCCTGCTGCGTGAGGCCGACCTGCTCTACGACCGGGCGGAGGCGGGGATATCCCGGCTGCCCTGGACCTGTCGTCCCGGCATCCACGCAGCCCGGTTCCTGTACGCCGGCATCGGCGATCAGGTGCGCCGGCGCCGGCTCGATTCGGTGAGCGGCCGCGCGGTGGTGCCGGCGAGCCGCAAGGCCCGCCTGCTGGCTCGCGGGCTCGCCTCGGCAGCGATGCCGCCCGTGGACGATGCAGCGCCGCCCCTGCCGGCCACCGCGTTCCTGGTGGACGCCGCGGCCGCCGCGCCACCGGCGGCGGCGCCGCAGCCGGCCGGACTGAGAAGCTGGGCCTACTGGCTGCTGGACCTGTTCGCGCAACTCGAGCGCAGGGAACGCGCCGGGCCGGGCGATGCGGTGGCGGTCGCCGAGGAATAACCCCCGCCCTCCCACAGCCGGGTCGGGCCTGAAGGCCCTCCTACATGGTGTCAGCGGCGCGGTGCCCGGAAGGGCAGCAGGCACTGCACCCAGGGGGACGCAAAGCGATCCAGCGACAGGCTCTCGTGGACGCCCGTGAGCGTCTCGCCGAACAGCCGTGCGGCGACGATCGAGCGGGCGTAGAAGGGCGTGTCTTCCAGCGTGCGCAGCACCCTGGCGCCGCCCGGTTCCTCGGCGCGGGTGGTCCGCGCCACGCGCCAGGCCGTGGCGGGCAGCATCGCGGCGGGCGGCGCGTCGAAATCCGCGACACCGCCGTCCCGGGCGAAGCGCAGCGCCAGCGAGTGGCGGCTGCCGTCCCGGCGGACGGCGTCGTAGAGCACGGCCGCGTCCCGGCCGGCGTCCATGCGCGACCAGTTCCAGCCGACGAAGTCGCGCTCCAGGGCATCGTCGCCCCAGTTGCTGTCCAGGTAGCCGCTGCCGCTCCAGCGGGAGGCGGGCGAAGACAGGTCCACTTCCACCCGGGCCCGGGGCGCGAGCGGCTGCCAGTGGTGGCGCCCGTCTGCGTCGAGAGCATAGGGTCCCGCGCCGGGAATCTCCGGGCGCACGCGCACGGTGCCGCGCAGGCGCGTGGGCACCGGCACGGTGACCTCGTCGATCTCGAACAGCAGGTCCTCGCCGTCCCGCCGGACCCGGCTCGGGCCGATGCGGAACTCGTCGGCGCCACGCTCGACCCGCTCGGCCGGCCGCTCCGTGAACGCCCAGCGTTTGGACCGCGGCCGGTACAGCACCGCATTCAGGGCGCAGTGACCCGCAGGGTCGGTTGGTGAGCGCCGGCGTGCCATGGCGTACCAGGGCGAGAAGACGCTGCCGACGAACGCGATCAGGGTCAGTGCCTGGCGGCCGTCGGAGCTCATCGCGTCCACATACCACCAGCGGTAGCCGTCGGCGGGGACCGGTGCGTCGAAAGGCGGGTAGGGCGAGGACAACCGATTGACTCCGTCTCTTCGTGTGTCTATTCTAACTGACACCAAATCTGACAATCTAGCATGACACTCTAATGTGACTACCTGGAGGCGGGCATGGAAGGCATATCGCGGATCGAGTCGGCGCTGGCTGCGGCGCTGGAGCAGGGGAGCGCGCAACCGAAGTGCCCGCCAAAGCTCGCCGAGGCGATGCATTATGCCGTCTTCCCCGGCGGCGCGCGGGTGCGCCCGCGGCTGTGTCTCGCGGTCGCCGAGGCCTGCGGCAGCGAGGCGAGCCGTTCGGCCGTGGCCGCCGCGGCCGCGCTGGAGTTGCTGCACTGTGCCTCCCTCGTGCACGACGATATGCCCTGCTTCGACGATGCCGCGCTCCGGCGGGGCAAGCCGTCGCTGCACCGGGCGATGGGAGAGCCGCTGGCGCTCCTCACCGGCGACGCACTGATCGTGCTCGCCTTCGAAGTCATCGCGGACGGTGCCGCGGGCGCGGACCGCAGCCTGGCGCCGCTGCTGCTCACCGTCAGCCGTGCAGTCGGCGGGCCCGCCGGTCTCGTGGCCGGCCAGGCCTGGGAGTGCGAGCCCCGGGTGGTGCTGGCCGACTACCACCGCGCGAAGACGGCGGCCTTGTTCGTCGCCGCCACCGAAGCCGGCGCCATCGCCTCGGATGCGGATCCCGCGCACTGGCGGGCGCTGGGCGAGCGCCTCGGCGAGGCCTACCAGGTCGCAGACGACCTCCGCGATGCCGCGGGCGATTGCGAGGAACTCGGCAAGCCCGTCGGTCGCGATGCCGCGCTGGGCCGTCCCAGCGCCGCCACCGAACTCGGCATCACACGCGCGCTCGGCCGGATGGAAGAACTGGTGGACGCCGCCATCGCCGCCATACCGGACTGCCCCGGCGCGGAGAGCCTGGAGGATCTGATCCACCACGAGTCCCGCCGCCTGGTGCCGAAAGACCTGGCGCGCCTGGTGGCGTGACGCCGTGGTCCGGCAGCCTGTGCCGGCCCTGAGGGACAGGCTGGCCGGGTGGCGCGACGCACTGCTCGCCAGTGCCCGGTTCCAGCGCTGGGCGGCGGCTTTCCCTCTTACGCGCCCCATCGCCCGTCGCCGCGCGCGGGAACTGTTCGATCTCTGCGCGGGCTTCGTCTATTCCCAGGTGCTGTTCGCCTGCGTCGAGCTGGATCTGTTCGAGCGGCTGGCGGAGGGGCCCCGCGACGGCGCCGCCCTGGCGCGGGACTGTGACCTGCCGGAGAGCGCGGCGACACGCCTGTTCGACGCCGCCGCGTCGTTGCGGCTGCTGAGCCGGCGCCCGGACGGGCGTTATGCGCTGGGTGCCCTCGGCGCGGCGCTGCGCGGCAACCCGGGCGTGGCCGCCATGGTTCGTCATCATCGCCTGCTCTATGCGGATCTGGCCGATCCGCTGGCATTGCTGCGCGGCGAGCGGCCCGATACCGCGCTGGGCGCCTACTGGGCCTACGCCACCGAGGCTGAGCCGGCCGGCGCCGCGGCGGAGCGCGTCGCCGACTACTCGGAACTCATGTCGGCCTCCCAGCCCTTCGTCGCCGCCGAGGTGCTCGCGGCGGTATCGCTGAAGCGCTGTCGCCGCCTGCTGGACGTCGGCGGCGGCCAGGGCACTTTCCTCATCGCCGCCGGGCAGCGCTGGCCCCACCTGCAGCTGGCACTGTTCGATCTGCCGGCGGTCGCCGAGCGTGCGCGGCGCCGTCTCGACGAGGCGGGTCTCGGCGGGCGTGCCACGGTGACCGGTGGCGATTTCCTCCACGACCCCCTGCCCGGCGGGGCCGATGTGATCTCTCTCGTGCGGGTCATCCACGATCACGACGATGCCGCCGCCGCAACGATCCTGGCCCGCGCGCACACGGCCCTCGAGCCGGGCGGGCGGCTCCTGCTCGCCGAACCGATGGCCGGCACCCGGGGCGCAGAACCGGTGGGCGACGCCTACTTCGGCCTCTATCTGTTCGCCATGCGCAGCGGCCGGCCGCGCACCCTCGAAGAGCTCCGTTCGCTCCTCGGCACCGCCGGATTCACCGGCATACGGCCGGTTCCCACACGGGTGCCGCTGCTAACCCGGGTCATCGTGGCGGAGCGCGCACGGACTTAGGCGAAAGTCCTTACACCAAAAGCGTCAATAGAACTTGACAATAGGGACAGTCAAGCTAGACTGACGCATAAGGCGTTAAAGGCTGTCCGTGTCGGGCAGCCGGAGTGTGTGACTCAGTGACTATGGATGCCCTTGCCGTCGTGCTGGAGAAACCGGAGCAACTGGTGCTCAGCCGGCTGGACCTGACGTCGCCCGAAGCGGGCGACGTCGTGGTGGACATCCGCTGGAGCGGGATCAGCACGGGCACCGAGCGTCTGCTCTGGTCCGGTCGCATGCCCCCGTTCCCCGGCATGGGTTATCCGCTGGTCCCCGGTTACGAGTCCGTCGGCGTGGTCCGCGAGGCCGGGCCCGCCTCCGGCCGCCGCGCCGGCGAGTTCGTGTTCGTGCCCGGTGCCCGCTGTTTCGGCGAGGTGCGCGGGCTGTTCGGCGGCGCCGCCTCCCGGGTGGTCGTGGCCGGCGAGCGCGTCATACCGGTGGACGAGGATTTGCAGGAAGATGCGGTGCTGCTGGCGCTGGCCGCCACGGCCTACCACGCCATTGCCGGCGCCGACCCGCCGACATCGCTGCCCGAACTGATTATTGGCCACGGCGTGCTCGGGCGGTTGCTCGCGCGCCTGGCGGTGATGCTCGGCGACCGCCCGGTGACGGTGTGGGAGAAGGATCCGTCCCGGGCCGGCGGCGCGCTCGGCTACCGGGTGCTGGATCCGGCCGAGGACGAGCGCCGCGACTATGCCGTCATCTGCGACGTGAGCGGCGATGCCTCGCTCCTCGACGAGCTGATCGCCCGGCTGGCGCCCGGCGGCGAAATCGTGCTCGCCGGCTTCTATCACGAGCCGGTCTCGTTCTCGTTCCCGCCGGCCTTCATGCGCGAGGCCCGGCTGCGCATCGCCGCCGAATGGCGCCCCGACGACATGGTCGCCGTGCGCGATCTCGTCGCGAGCGGCGGGCTGTCACTGGCCGGCCTCATCACCCATCGACATCCGGCCGGCGAGGCCGCCGATGCCTATCGCACGGCGTTCGGCGATGCCGCCTGCCTGAAGATGGTTCTGGACTGGAAAGACGCGACTGGAAAGAACGCAAGTAGCGGGAGAGATTCATGAGCGAAAGGCGAACCGAGGGCGGCGTGACCGTGCAGCTTCCCGACAGCATGCAGGCCAGGCTGCGGGCCGAGGCTTCCATAGAGCCCGATCCCGTGCCCACGGGCGAGGCCACGAAAGAGACGCAGATCATCGCCATCTACGGCAAGGGCGGCATCGGCAAGAGCTTCACGCTCTCCAACCTGAGCTACATGATGGCCCAGCAGGGCAAGAAGGTGTTGCTGATCGGCTGCGATCCGAAGAGCGACACCACCTCGCTGCTGTTCGGCGGCAAGGCCTGCCCGACCATCATCGAGACGTCCTCGAAGAAGAAGCTCGCCGGCGAGGAGGTCGAGATCGGCGACGTCTGCTTCGTGCGCGACGGCGTCTTCGCCATGGAACTCGGCGGCCCCGAGGTGGGCCGCGGCTGCGGCGGGCGCGGCATCATCCACGGCTTCGAGCTGATGGAGAAACTCGGCTTCCACGACTGGGACTTCGACTACGTGCTGCTCGACTTCCTCGGCGACGTGGTGTGCGGCGGCTTCGGCCTGCCGATCGCCCGCGACATGTGCCAGAAGGTGATCGTGGTCGGCTCCAACGACCTGCAGTCCCTCTATGTCGCCAACAACGTCTGCTCGGCGGTGGAGTACTTCCGCAAGCTGGGCGGCAACGTGGGCGTGGCCGGCATGGTCATCAACAAGGACGACGGAACCGGCGAAGCCAGCGCATTCGCGGATGCCGTCGGCATCCCCGTGCTCTCCGCCATCCCGGCGGACGAGGACATCCGGCGCAAGAGCGCCAACTATCAGATCGTCGGCATGCCCGGCGGTCAGTGGGGGCCGCTGTTCGAGGAACTCGCCAGCAACGTGGCGGACGCGCCGCCGCAGCATCCCACGCCGCTGGAGCACGACGGCCTCCTGAACCTGTTCAAGTCCGAGGACGTCGGCCGGGGCATCCAGCTGCAGCCGGCGACCCAGGCGGACATGTGCGGCAAGAACCACGTCGAGAAACCTTCACTGGAGGTCGTCTACGAGCAGATCTGAGCCGGGGGCAGCAACGACAATAATGACGGACAAGAGCGACAAGACGGACATCAACGTGGAGGCCACCCGCGGGGACGGCCATGGCTGCCACGCCGGCCGCGACAAGATGCGCGAGGCGGCGGCCGCGGCGGGCAACGGCGAGGCGCTCGAGCGCTACGCGGAGGATTATCCGCTGGGGCCCCACGACCAGCCCCAGAGCATGTGCCCCGCCTTCGGCTCGCTGCGCGTGGGCCTGCGCATGCGCCGCACGGCCACCATCCTGTCGGGCTCGGCCTGCTGCGTCTACGGCCTCACCTTCACCTCGCATTTCTACGGCGCCCGCCGCACGGTCGGCTATGTGCCGTTTAACTCGGAGACCCTGGTCACCGGCAGGCTCTACGAGGACATCAAGGAAGCCGTGGAGAAGATGGCCGACCCGGAGCATTACGACGCCATCGTCATCACGAATCTCTGCGTGCCCACGGCCTCCGGCGTGCCGCTCCGCCTGCTGCCGAAGGAGATAAACGGCGTACGCATCATCGGCATCGACGTGCCCGGCTTCGGGGTGCCCACCCACGCCGAGGCGAAGGACGTGCTGGCCGGGGCCATGCTCGCCTATGCCCGCACGGAAGCCGAGCACGGTCCGGTGCAGGCGCCTCGCGAGGGTGTCGAGGACCGGCCCACCGTGACGCTGGTGGGCGAGATGTTCCCGGCCGACCCGGTCGGCATCGGCATGATGCTCGAGCCCATGGGTCTCGCCGCCGGCCCGGTGGTCCCGACCCGGGAATGGCGCGAGCTGTACGCGGCGCTGGACTGCGCCGTGGCCGCCGCCATCCATCCGTTCTACACCGCTTCCTTCCGGGAGTTCGAGGCGGCCGGTCGGCCGATCGTCGGCTCGGCTCCGGTGGGTCACGACGGCACCGCCGCGTGGCTGGAGGCGATCGGAGAGGCCTGCAACGTGCCCGCCGAGCGCATCGCCGCGGCGAAGAACGCGGTGCTGCCGGCAATCCGCGGCGCGCTCGCGGAGGCGCCGATCAACGGGCGCATTACCCTGTCCGGTTACGAAGGCTCCGAGTTGCTGGTGGCACGGCTGCTGGTGGAGAGCGGTGCGGACGTCCGCTACGTGGGCAGCGCCTGTCCGCGCACCCGCTGGTCCGACGCCGACCGCGAATGGCTGGAGGCGAAAGGCGTCCAGGTGCAGTTCCGGGCCTCGCTCGAGCAGGACCTGGCCGCCATGCGCGAGTTCGAGCCCGATCTCGCCATCGGCACCACCCCGGTGGTGCAGAAGGCGAAGGAACTGGCGATACCCGGCCTGTACTTCACCAACCTGATCTCGGCGCGGCCGCTGATGGGCCCCGCCGGCGCGGGCTCGCTGGCGCAGGTCGTCAATGCGGCGCTCGCCAACAAGACCCGCTTCGACGAGATGCGGGCGTTCTTCGAAGGCGTCGGCTCCGGGGATACGGCGGGCGTCTGGGAGGACCGGCCGGCGGAGCGCCCCGAGTTCCGCGAGAACTACCGCCGTCAGCTCGAGAGGCTGGCGAAGAAAAAGGCGTCGGAGGCGATGGTCTGATGCTGGTTCTGGATATGGATCGGGCGGGCGGCTACTGGGGGTCGGTGTACGTCTTCACCGCCATCAAGGGCCTGCAGGTCATCATCGACGGTCCGGTGGGCTGCGAGAACCTGCCCGTGACCTCCGTGCTGCACTACACCGACGGCCTGCCGCCCCACGAGCTGCCCGTCGTGGTGACGGGGCTCGGCGAGGACGAGCTCGGCCAGCACGGCACGGAAGAAGCCATGAAGCGGGCCCACGCCACGCTGGATCCGGATCTGCCTTCGGTGGTCGTGACCGGCTCCATCGCCGAGATGATCGGCGGCGGCGTGACGCCGGAAGGCACCAACATCAAGCGCTTCCTGCCGCGCACCATCGACGAGGACCAGTGGCAGAGTGCCAACCGCGCGATGCAGTGGCTGTGGACGGAGTACGGCACGAAACGCATCCGCAAGCCGAAGAAGCGCAAGGACGGCGAGAAGCCGCTGGTCAACATCATCGGCCCGATCTACGGCTACTTCAACACGGTCTCCGATCTCGCCGAGATCCGGCGGCTGGTGGAGGGCATCGGCGCCGAAGTCAATATGGTGTTCCCGCTAGGCAGCCATCTCGCCGACGTGCAGAAGCTCTCGGATGCCGAGGTGAACGTCTGCATGTACCGGGAGTTCGGCCGGCTGCTGTGCGAGACGCTGGAGCGCCCCTATCTGCAGGCGCCGATCGGCGTGCATTCGACGACCAAGTTCCTGCGCAAGCTGGGCGAGCTGCTGGATCTCGATCCGGAGCCGTTCATCGAGCGCGAGAAACACACCACCATCAAGCCGGTGTGGGACCTGTGGCGCTCGGTCACCCAGGACTTCTTCGGTACGGCGAGCTTCGCCGTGGTGGCCAACGAGACCTACGAGCGCGGCCTGCGGAATTACCTGGAACACGAACTCGGTCTGCCCTGCACGTTCTCGTTCGCACGCAGCGCGGGGAAGAAGCCCGACAACGAAGCCGTGCGTGCAGCGGTGCGGGAGAAGACGCCCCTGATCCTGTTCGGCAGCTACAACGAGCGCATGTATCTCGCCGAGAACGGCTCACGGGCCATGTACATCCCGGCCTCGTTCCCGGGCACGGCGATCCGCCGGCACACGGGCACGCCGTTCATGGGTTATGCGGGCGCCACCTACGTGGTGCAGGAGGTGTGCAATGCGCTGTTCGACGCGCTGTTCCACATCCTGCCGCTGGCCACCGACATGGACAGCGTCGAGGCCACGCCCACGCGGCTGCACCAGGAGCTGCCCTGGGAGGACGCCGCCAAGGCGGACCTGGACCGGGTGGTGGAGGAGCTGCCGGTGCTGATCCGGATCTCCGCGGCGAAGCGCCTGCGCGACGCCGCCGAGCGCCGGGCGCGCAGCCGGGGCGAAGAGCGGGTGACCGAAGAACACGTGGCCGACGCCCGGGCCGCGCTGAAAGAAGGACGGGCGGCATGAACGGTCCGTTGGGGACATGAGGAGAGAAGACTGATGGCTGAAATGCACAAGACGATGGATGCAAGAGCGAGCCTGTCGGCCCGCGGCGCGAAGCAGTATCACCTGATATTCGCGGTGGGATTCACGATCTTCCTGATGATCGCGATTGCCGGCCGGCTGCTGCCGCGTCGCTGGCGCAACGTGCCCCCGGGCGCGCCGGCCGACATGTCGATATTCGAAGAGGCCCGGGCCATGGCGAACACCTACGTGCCGTTCGCCTTCATGGCCTGAGTCCGGAAGTTTCGTCCCCTGAGGGGACGGGAAGGGGTCGTGGTCCTGGTCACGGCCATCCCCGCCGCGCGGGATTTGCGCGGTAACCGGCCGCGAGGCCGATCTGGAGGTGAGATATATGTCTGAGTCTTTCACCGGGCTGACAGACGAACAAGCACAGGCTTTCCACAAGCTGTTCGTCGTTAGCTTCATCGTGTTCACGGCAATCGCCATCGTTGCGCACTTCCTAGTGTGGCAATGGCGGCCGTGGCTTCCGCCGGAAGGTGGCTATGCGTCCCTCATCGATGGTGCGCGGATGGCTGCTGAACCGCTCATCCAGTACCTGTCATAAGGAGGAAAGAATATGTGGCGTTTATGGCAACTATTCGATCCGCGGAGGACGCTGATCGCGTTGTTCACGTTCCTTTTCGTGCTGGCCCTGTTGATCCATTTCATCCTGCTCAGCACGGATCGGTTCAACTGGATAGAAGGCCCGAGTGCTTCGGCGCAGGACCTGCCGGCGGCCACCGCGCCGCTAGAGCAGCCCGCACGGGTCGCCAGACTGACGTAACCGCGTCGACCGCCGGAGGTGGTGGGCAGGCCCAGGGCCTGCCCGACCCTGCCCGCCACCCTCTGCGGACTACATGGAGCCGCGTGCGAACGCGGCCCTGACGGAGATTAAAAGCGATGGCGATGCTCAGCTTTGAAAGAAAATATCGCGTTCGTGGCGGTACGTTCATCGGTGGCGACCTGTTCGATTTCTGGGTCGGCCCGTTCTGGGTCGGCTTCTTCGGAGTCACCACCATCTTCTTTACCGTTCTCGGGACGCTCCTGATCATCTATGGCGCGGCGATAGGGCCGACCTGGAATATCTGGCAGATCAATATCGCACCGCCGGATCTGAGCTACGGTCTCGCCCTCGCACCGCTCAAGGAAGGGGGGCTCTGGCAGCTCATCACCTTCTGCGCGCTGGGCGCGTTCGTCTCATGGGCGCTGCGCCAGGCGGAGATATCACGCAAGCTCGGCATGGGGTATCACGTCCCCATCGCCTTCGGCGTTGCAATCTTCGCGTACTTCACGCTGGTAGTGATCCGCCCGGTGCTGCTGGGTGCCTGGGGACACGGCTTCCCCTACGGGATCCTCAGTCATCTCGACTGGGTCTCCAACGTGGGCTACCAGTACCTGCACTTCCACTACAACCCCGCGCACATGATCGCGGTGACCTTCTTCTTCACGACGACACTGGCACTGTCGCTGCACGGCTCGCTGATCCTGTCGGCGGCCAACCCGAAGAAAGGCCAGGTGGTGAAAGGCGGCGAACACGAGAACACCTACTTCCGTGACGCAATCGGCTATTCCATCGGCGCGCTCGGCATCCACCGCCTCGGCCTGTTCCTGGCCCTGTCGGCCGGTTTCTGGAGCGCCGTCTGCATCGTGATCAGCGGCCCGTTCTGGACGCGCGGCTGGCCCGAGTGGTGGAACTGGTGGCTCGATCTGCCGATCTGGCGCTAGGAAAGGGGAACGAACATGGCGCAATACCAGAACATATTTACCCAGGTGCAGGTGAACATGCCGCCCGAGCCCGGGGTGGCGCTGCCGCCCGGCAGCTGGCCGCGGCTGGGGTCACCGAGACTGCAGTACTGGTTCGGCAAGATCGGCGACGCCCAGGTGGGCCCGTTCTATCTGGGCTGGCTGGGACTCTCCTCGCTCATCTGCGGCTTCATAGCCATCGAGATCATCGGTCTGAACATGTGGGCCTCGGTCAACTGGGATCCGATCCAGTTCGTCCGGCAGCTGCCGTGGCTCGCGCTCGAGCCGCCGTCGCCGGAGTACGGTCTCAGTCTGCCGCCGCTCGCGGAAGGCGGCTGGTGGCTGCTGGCGGGATTCTTCCTGACCGCATCCATCGGACTGTGGTGGCTCAGGATGTACCGGCGCGCCCGCGCGCTCGGCATGGGCACCCACGTGGCGTGGGCCTTCGCGGCCGCCATCTGGCTGTATCTCGTGCTAGGCTTCATCCGGCCGGTGCTGATGGGCAGCTGGGGTGAGGCGGTGCCGTTCGGCATCTTCCCGCATCTCGACTGGACCGCGGCCTTCTCGATCCGCTACGGCAACCTGTTCTACAACCCGTTCCACATGCTGTCCATCGCCTTCCTGTACGGCGCCACGCTGCTGTTCGCGATGCACGGCGCCACGGTGCTGGCGACGGGACGCTACGGCGGCGACCGCGAGGTGGAGCAGATCGTGGACCGGGGCACCGCCTCGGAGCGCATGGGCCTGTTCTGGCGCTGGACCATGGGCTTCAACGCCAACATCGAGTCCATCCACCGCTGGGCCTGGTGGTTTGCGGTGCTGTGTCCGCTGACCGGCGGCATCGGCATCCTGCTGACCGGCACGGTGGTCGACAACTGGTACCTGTGGGGTGTCAAGCACGGCATCGCTCCGGCCTATCCGCTGGTCTTCCCCGAAGTACCGGCAGATCCGGGCATGCTGCCGGGAGGTCCGCAATGAGAAACTGGACAATGAAACCCGCAGGGTGGCTGTTGACGGCTGCGGTGCTGCTCGCCACGGCGGGCTGCGAGTGGCCGCCCCAGGAGACCGAACAGGTCGGCTATCGCGGCACGGCCATGGAGCTCGTCAAGAGCCCCGAGACCATTGCCGCGAACGCGGACCTGCACGCGGTTCCCGCGCCTCAGCCGCCGTCGAGCACCGACGGCCCGAAGGCGAGGGACATCTACCAGAACGTTCAGGTTCTCGGCGATCTCTCCGTGGGCGAGTTCACGCGCCTGATGCTGGCCATTACCGAGTGGGTGTCGCCGGAACAGGGCTGCAACTACTGCCACGTCGGCGAGAACTTCGCCGACGACTCGCTGTACACCAAGACCGTGTCGCGGCGGATGCTGCAGATGAACCTGGACATCAACGGCAACTGGCAGGACCACGTCAAGCAGACCGGCGTGACCTGTTACACCTGTCACCGCGGCCAGAACGTGCCCGGCGAGATCTGGTTCGACCAGCTGCCGCGGGAGTCGGCTGCCGGCTTCACGGCCGACAACGGTACCCAGAACATCGGCGGGATGGCATCGGTGGCCTATTCGTCACTGCCCGGCGACCCGTTCGACCAGTTCCTGGACGA
Organism: Lentisalinibacter orientalis; assembly: GCF_040706535.1. Classification (NCBI taxonomy): domain Bacteria; kingdom Pseudomonadati; phylum Pseudomonadota; class Gammaproteobacteria; order Woeseiales; family Woeseiaceae; genus Lentisalinibacter; species Lentisalinibacter orientalis. The sequence goes on along the minus strand of NZ_JAPDRJ010000001.1, from coordinate 90,322 downwards.
CTATCGCCAGGTACGCGTGATCGCCGACAGCGCACTGCCGCAGAAGAACAACCAGGGTGCGAGCATCCAGGCCACGGAATACACCTACGGCCTGATGATGCACATGTCCACCTCGCTCGGCGTGAACTGCACCTTCTGCCACAACTCGCGGGCCTTCGCCCAGTGGGACGAGAGCACGCCCCAGCGCCTCACCTCCTGGCACGGTGTGACCCTGGTGCGGAACCTGAACGCCGAGTACATGGTGCCCCTGAAGCCCGTCTATCCCGAGAATCGCCTCGGGCCAAAGGGCGATGCACCGAAGGCGAACTGCGCGACCTGTCACCGCGGCGCGAACAAGCCGCTGAACGGTCAGAGCATGTTGCCGGATTATCCCAACCTGGCCCCCTGAGGGCCGGCGCGGGAGACAGGAATCGGCAAGCGGTCGGCCAGAAACCGCACCGATGGAGAAGCGCCGCCTCGTGCGGCGCTTTTTCCTTCTGGAGCGCCGCCGCGTTTCCGTCTAGGCCTCTTTCTCCACCCGCCGCCGCACCCGGCGGATCAGGAACCACACCAGCGCCGCCACCGGAATGACCGACAGCGCTGACAGCACCCGGCCACTCGGTACCAGCCCCACCTGCTCCATCAGGGCGTAGGGCCGGTCCAGCAGGCCGACGGAATAATAGGTGATGGCGGCCACGGACAGGCCTTCCACGGTGGTCTGCAAGCGAAGCTGCATGCGGCTGCGTCGGTCCATGGACGAGAGCAGCGTCCGGTTCTGTTCCTGCAGGTGCAGGTTGACCCGCGCCTGCAGCAGCGAGGTGGCCGAGGACAGCCGGCCGGAGATCTGCTGGATCTCGGACTGGATGGCCGTGACCGTGCGCATGGCCGGGCCGAGCCGCCGGCCGAGAAAGGTCGAGAGCATCGGCACCCGGCCGAACGGCTCCTCGTCCAGCGCCTCGAGCCGCTCGTTCACCAGCTGGTAGTAGGCGCGGGTGGCGCCGAAGCGGAAACTGGCCCGCGTCTGCAGCTCTTCGAGGCTGCCCGACAGTTCGGTGATGTCGATCAGGATCTCGCGCTCGGCCTCCATGGTGTCCGCGTGGCGCAGCTGCTCCAGCAGCGCCGACAGGCCGGTGTTGATGCGGGCGAGTTCGGCGGTCATGCTGCGCGCCAGCGGGAAGCCCAGCAGGGCGAGGATGCGGTAGGTCTCGAGTTCCACCAGCAGCTGCAGCAGCTGACCGGTCTGCGCCGGTCTGAGGTCGCCGACGAAGACCACGTAGCGTGCGCTGTCGTCGCTGTGCAGCCGGAAACTGGTCCAGATCGTCGCACGCCCGCCGATCACCCGGGCACCGGTCACCGTGTGGTTCTCCAGGTGCTCCCGGACCTTGCTCGCATCGATCTCGGTGTAGTCGTCCGGGATCAGTTTCACGCTGTTCTGGATCATCAGGCGGCCGGGCAGCGCGGCGAGCCACTCCTCCGGCACCACCCGCTTGCGCACGAGCATGCCGTCCGGGGATTCGCTCTGCCAGATGAACAGATAGGAGCAGAACTCACGGTGCCGCTCGAGGCGCACGTTGTAGCCGTCGCCCTCGAGCAGCAGCGTGTTCGACTTTGGAGCGTCGGCGGGCGGCGACTGGCCGATCAGCCCGTAGAAATGGCTGATGACCTCCTCCGCGTCGATATCCGCGGTCAAAGTCACCAGGTGCCGGACCGAGGTGGGCGGGGTGATCTTCGGGAAGGGCCGCGCGTGGATCTCTTCGTAGAGTCGCCGGGCCGTGGCATCCAGCTTCGCGACAGATTGCTCTTCCATGCTCGACTCCCGGTACCCTTGCCTCGCCCCGTCCGTCCGCATCCTAGCATCGCACCGGGCGGTGCGCCCGCCCGCCGCGTTAGAATACGACATTACGACCCGATTACGGATTGCCCACGGAGCAGTCATGTTCGATACCGCCGAACTCGGCCAGAGCGTCGCCAAGGCCGAATTCAAGGAGCGCGAGAAAGCCCTGCGCGGCGAGCTGCTGGAGCTGCAGTATCGCATCCTCGAGCTGGCCCGCTTTCCGGTCATCATCGACTTCGCCGGTGTCGACGGCGGGGGCAAGTCCACCACGGTGAACATCCTCAACAAATGGATGGATCCCCGCTTCGTTCGCACCATCGGTTACCAGGATCCCACCGAAGAGGAGCGGGCCCGACCCCGGTTCTGGCGCTACTGGCTGGATCTGCCGCCGAAGGGCCGCACCGGCCTGTTCCTCAGCGGGCGTTACTCCCGTCCGTTGCTGAAGCGGGTCTACGGCGAACTCGACGGCAGCGTGTTCGACGACCGGCTGGGCGAGATCATCCGCTTCGAGAATGCGCTGGGTGACGACGGCGCGCTGATCCTGAAGTTCTGGATGCATCTCAGCCGCGACCGGCAGAAGGAGCGTCTGGAGGCGTTGTCCGCCGACCCGGCGCTCGCCTACAAGGTGGGGGAGCAGGACTGGCGCAATCACGAGAACTACGACACCTTCGTCGCCGCCGCCGAGAAGATCATCACGCGCACGAACCGGGCGCTGGCGCCCTGGTACATCGTGGAGGGCGCCGACGAGAACTTCCGTCATCTGCGGGTCGGCGAGATTCTGGTCGCCGAACTGCGCCGCCACCTGGAGCAGCACGAGCGTCAGGCGGCCCGGGAGCGCCAGGCGGAGCCGGCAGCCACCCACCGCGAGGACAGCGAGGAAGATCCTGCCCGCAGGCTCACGGTCTTCGACCGGCTGGACCTCTCCCTGGCACTGCCGCGCCGCGAATACAAGAAGCAGCTGAAGAAACGCCGTGCCCGCCTCGGCGAACTGGCCCGGCAGGCCACGGCGGAGGGGCTGTCGACGGTGCTCGTGTTCGAGGGCCCCGATGCGGCGGGCAAGGGCGGCGCCATCCGCCGCACCGTCTGGGGCCTGGATGCGCGCACCTACCGGGTGCATCAGTTCGCCGCGCCCACCGAGGAAGAGCGCGCCCAGCATTATCTCTGGCGCTTCTGGCGCCGGCTGCCGCGGGCGGGACACGTGGCCATCTTCGACCGCAGCTGGTACGGGCGCGTGCTGGTGGAGCGCACGGAGGGCTTCGCCAGCGAGGACGAGTGGCGCCGGGCCTACAACGAGATCAACGACTTCGAGTGGCAGATCACGGACCGGGGGATGCTGCTGATGAAGTTCTGGCTGCACGTCAGCAAGGAAGAGCAGCTGGTCCGCTTCCGCCAGCGCGCCGAGTCGGCCTACAAGCACTGGAAGCTGACCGACGAGGACTGGCGCAACCGGGAACGCTGGGACGACTACGCCGTGGCCGCCCACGACATGATCCAGTACACCAGCACCCGGGGCGCGCCCTGGATCCTGGTGGAGGGCGACGACAAGCACCACGCCCGGCTGAAGGTGATCGACGCCATCGTCGAGCACCTGGAGCAGAAGCTGAATCAGGGCTGAGCGCTGGCGCCGCTCCGCCGGAGACTCAGGCCGGCGCCGCGCCGGCGTCGGTATAGAGGTGGCAGCGCACGTAATGGGGTTTCGCCGCGGTGCCCGCATTGACCTTCGGCGGCACCACCTCCCGGCACTGGGGCATCGCCTCCGGGCAGCGGGGATGGAAAGGGCAGCCCGACGGCGGATGCATGGGCGAGGGCACATCGCCGCCCAGCACGATGCGCTTCGATTTCCGCTTCACGTCCGGCACCGGTATGGCCGACATCAGCGCCCGGGTGTAGGGGTGCTTCGGATCCCGGTACAGGTCCTCGCTGGTGGCGAACTCCACCAGCGCGCCGAGGTACATCACCCCCACGTCGTCGCTGACGTGCTGGATGACGGCCAGATCGTGGGAGATGAACAGGAACGCGACCCCGTGCTCGCGCTGCAGCCGGGCGATGACGTTCAGCACCTGTGACTGCACCGAGACGTCCAGCGCGGACACCGGCTCGTCGGCCACGATGAAGCTCGGGTTCAGCGCCAGGGCACGGGCGATGCCGATGCGCTGGCGCTGGCCGCCGGAGAACTCGTGGGGGTAGCGCGACAGCACCTGCTTCCGGAGACCGACGATGTCCAGCAGTTCCTCCACGCGCCGGCGGCGCTCGGCCGGGGTGCCGATGCCGTGCACGTCCAGCGGCTCCTGGATGGTCTGGCCGATGAGGCGCCGGGGGCTGAGCGAGGCGTAGGGGTCCTGGTAGATGATCTGCATCTCCCGGCGCTTCGCCTTCATGGCGTCCGCGGACAGCGCCAGGACGTCCTCGCCATTCAGGTGCACCGCGCCGCCGGTCGGCTCGGTCAGGCGCAGCACCGCGCGGCCCAGCGTCGACTTGCCGCAGCCGGACTCGCCCACCAGGCCCAGGGTGCGCTGACGCTCCAGCTCGAAACTCACCCCGTCCACGGCCCGCACCCAGGCCTGCACGCGCCGGAACAGACCGCCCCGCACCGGGAAGTGCTTCTTCAGATCGACGACTTTCAGCAGCGGGGTCGGCACGGTGCGTCCTCAGGCCAGCGGGTGGAAACAGGAGACGGCGGCGGGCGAGCCGGGGCCGCCGTCGAGGGCGGGGCGTTCGCGGCGGCAGTCGTCCTCGGCCCGCGGGCAGCGGTCGGCGAAACGGCAGCCGGGGGGCAGGTGCATCAGGTCCGGGACCATGCCGGGTATCACCGGCAGTTCGGCGAGTTTCTCGGCGCGGAGGCGGGGGATGGAATCGAGCAGGCCCCGGGAATACGGATGCCGGGGCGCCTCGAACAGGCGGTCGATCTCGGCCCGCTCGATGACCTCGCCGCAGTACATGACGAGCGCCCGGTGGCAGGTCTCGGCCACCACGCCCAGGTCGTGGGTGATCAGCACCACCGCCATGTGGAACTCTTCCTGCAGCTTCACGATCTGCTCCAGTACCTGGGCCTGGGTGGTGACGTCCAGTGCGGTGGTGGGCTCGTCGGCGATCAGCACCTTCGGGTCGCAGGAGAGCGCCATGGCGATCATCACCCGCTGGCGCATGCCGCCGGACATCTCGTGGGGGTATTCGTCGATGCGTTTGTCCGGCACCGGGATGCCGACCCGCGCCAGCATCTCCACCGCCACGGCCCGGGCCTGGCGGCGGGTGTATTGCTTGTGCCGGCGCAGCACGTCGACCATCTGGCTGCCGACGGTCAGCACCGGGTTCAGCGCCGTCATGGGCTCCTGGAAGATCATGGAGATCTCGTGGCCGCGCAGGTCGCGCAGCTCCTCCTCGGGCATCTTCGTCAGATCGCGGCCGCCGAGGCGGATCTCGCCGGAGACGATGCGCCCGGGCGGCGAGGGGATGAGTCCCAGGATGGACAGCCCCGTCACCGTCTTGCCGCAGCCGGACTCGCCCACGATGCCCAGCGTCTCGTCGGGATACACGTCGAAGCTCACCCCGTCCACGGCGCGCACCGGGCCGTAGCGGGTGGTGAACTCCACCACCAGGTCGCGCACGCTGAGTACGGGCTCGCGGGCGCTCACGACTCGGCCACCTTCTTCGGATCCAGCGCGTCCTGCAGCGCGTCGGAGAACATGTTGAACGCCATCACCAGGCCGAACAGGAACACCGAGGCCCAGATGAAGTTGTTGAAGTAGCCCGCCAGCACCTCCAGCGTGGATTCGGAGATCATCAGCCCCCAGCTCACGCCGTCCTGCACGCCGAGGCCCAGGAACGACAGGATGACCTCGGACTTGATGGCGGCCACGAACACGATGGTGGCCTGCACCAGCAGGATGTGGAACGTGTTCGGCACGATATGGCGGAAGATGATGGTCGTCTGGGGCACGCCGATGGCCCGGGAGGCCTCCACGAACTCGAAGTTCCTGAGCTTGATCACCTCGCCTCGCACCAGCCGTCCGGTGGTGGTCCAGAACACCGACACCATGGCCACGTGCATCGACCAGGCGTTGCCTTCCAGCGCGAAGGCCACGGCGGCCACGAACAGGTAGAACGGGATGGAGTCCAGCACGCCCTTCATCCACAGGATGATCTCGTCGATCCAGGTCCCGCTGAAGAATCCGGCCAGGGCGCCGAGCAAGGCGCCGATGATCGTGGAGAGTACCGCCACGATCAGGCCGATCTCGAAGGCCGTCTTGGTGCTGTAGACCGCGCGCTGGTAGATATCCTGGCCGATGATGTTGGTGCCGAACCAGTGCTCCGCGCTCATGGGCGCCCACTTGGGCCCCTCGACGTCGCTCCACTCCATGCCCCAGACGCCCAGCCACACGCCCAGCGCCATGACGAAATAGGCGAAGACGACGCCGAGTCCGACCATGCCCGCGCGGTCGCGGCGGAACTTGTAGACCGCCTTGCCCCAGATGGACTCCGCCCGGTCGGGCTCGGCCGACGGGTTGGGGTCCACGCCGCCGCGCAGCTGGTCCGAGGTTTCCGGTATGGCACTCATTTCAGCGACACCCTGGGATCCACGGCCCGGTACATGATGTCGGTGAGCAGCAGGGTGATGACGAAGAGCACCGCGGTGAGTCCGACCACCGCCTTCAGCACCGGCTGGTCGCCCGTGGTGATGGCGTCGAAGGTGACCTTGCCGACGCCCGGTATGCCGAAATAGCTCTCGATCAGCAGGCTGCCGCTCACGATCACCAGCGGGATGGAGAACATGATGCGGGTGATGATGGGGATGGCCGAGTTCTTCAGGATGTGCTTGTACAGCAGCTTGCCCGGCGGGATGCCGAAGGCCCGTGCCGTGCGCACGTGATCCCGCGTCATCTCCTCCACCAGCACGGCGCGGTAGAAGCGGGTGTTGTAGCCGAGCGCCACGAACACGGTGGCCAGCGTCGGCACGGTCACGTACATGACGTAGTCGTGCAGCGAATGCACGTTCCAGCCCCGCACCGGGAAGAGGTTCAGACCGTAGCTCGAGGAGAGCAGCAGCTGGAAGCCGATGATGACGATGAGGAAGGACACGCTCATGCCCACCACCGAGAAACCCATGATGGCCTTGTCGATCCAGCCGCTGCGGTGGTAGGCGGCGACGAGCGCCAGCAGGATGCCGAGCACGTTGCCGAGGATGAACCCGGGCGTGATGAGCGCCAGCGAGATGGGGATGCTGCGCCCGAGCATCTCGCTCACCGGCTCGCCGGTGGAGTCGGACAGACCGAAGTCGAGCGTCACGAGTTCCTTCAGGTACTCGCCGTAGCGCACGAAGAACGGGCGGTCGTAGCCGAGCTCTTTGCGGACTTCGGCGATCTGCTCCTCGGTGGGGTTCTTGCCCAGCAGCTCGTAGGTCTGGTCGGGCCCGAAGTACACCATCAGCAGGAAGCTCACGAACGTGACGCCCAGTATCAGCGGGATGCCGCCGATGAGCTTCCTGACGGCGTACTGCAGGACTTCCATCGTCAGGTCTCCCCGGCGCCGTCGGCGATGTCCACGAAGCGCATGAAGAAGCCGCCGACGATCTGGCGGTCCGGCATGGCGATCACGTCCTTGTGCCAGAGGTAGACCCGGGTGCGGGACAGGCCGGTGATGGCCACGCAGTCGTCGATGACCATCTGGTTCATGCGGCGGTAAATCTCGGTGCGCTCCGGGCTGGGCAGCATCACCGCGGACTGTTCGTAGAGGCGGTCATACGCCGGGTTCGACCAGTTCGAGTTGTTGGAGCCGGGAGAGTGGTTCGGTCCGTAGAACAGCTGCAGCGTGTTCTCCGCGTCCGGGTAGTCGAGGCCCCAGCCCATGGCGACCAGCGGCAGGCGGCTCTGGGAGACGTCCTTGATGAAGTCCCCGAAAGTCGCGTACTGCTTCAGCACGATCTTCTCCCGGGGATAACCGATCTTCTTCATGAAACCGCGGAACTGCTCGTAGAACAGCCGCTGGCTGACGCCGGCCTGGGCGCCGTAGACCAGCTCCGGCAGGTTGTCCGCGTTCCAGCCGTTCTCCGTCAGCAGCCGGCGGGCTCCCTCGATGTCCAGCGTGACGCTGTCCCGGGACAGCTCCGGATCGTACTCGGGCACCGCCGGCGGGATGACGCCGGGGAAGACCTGGCCGAGACCGAAGTAGAAGCTCTCGTTGCGCCGGTGCCAGTCGAAACCCTTGATCATGGCGCAGCGCAGCGCGTGGTTGCGGCGCTCGCGCTCGGGATCGTCGTTGTAGCCGATCTCCGGGAAGTCCATGTTGAAGTTCATGAACACGAAGCCGGACTCCACACCGTGGTGCATGTGGTAGCGCCCGGCGATCTCCGGCGTGGGCGTGATCGGGTCCTTCGAGGCCAGGATGCGATCCACCTGTTCGTTCGGCACGGTCAGATACTGGATCTCGTTGCCTTTCGTGAAGGAGTTCCACCGGGCGGCGTTCTCCGTGATGAAGTCGATCTGCAGGCGGTCGACGAACGGCGGCGAGCGGCCCTCGATGGCTTCCACGCCGGTGTAGGCCTGCGTGGCCGGGTCGTAGCCCTCGGCGGCGAGGTCCACGGGTTCCTGCCGGAAGTTCTCGTTGCGTTCGTAGACCACCCGGGACGAGTCGTAGGCGATCACGCGGAACGGGCCCGAACCGACGGGGTGGGAGCCGAACTCCCGCCCGTATTTCTCGACGGCTTCGCGCGGCACGACCGCGGCGTAACCCTGGGTCAGCGTGTAGATGAACTGGGGATACGGCTTCTCCAGGGTGACCTGGACCGTGTAGCGGTCGAGGGCGCGCAGGCCCTCGACTTCGGCGTCGTAGTCCGAACCGGCGTCCTTCCATTCGTCCAGCCCGACTATGCGCCCCTGCCACAGCCATGCGCCGCGCGGCCGCTGGGACGGATCGAAATGCCGCTTCAGGCTGTAGATGAAGTCCTCGGCCGTCACCTCGCGGCCGACGCCGTCCGCGAAGGCGGGGTCGTCGATGAAGTGCACGCCCTGCTTGATGCGGATGGTATAGACCAGGCCGTCGTCGGAGATCTCCGGCATCGCCGAAGCCAGATTGGGAGTGACCTCGTAGGGCCGCGCCAGGTACTTGAAACGGTAGAGGGTGTCGTAGGCGTTCAGGACGACCGTATTGGCGTAGATGTTGGAAGACTGGACGGGGTCGATGGTGGAGGGGGCGCCATCCAGGGAGTGGCGGTAGACCTTGACGCCCGCCGGAGCGGCGGGAGCCGCCGGAGCACCATCGTCGGCCGCGGCCTGCTCGGACTGGCCGCAGCCGGACAGCGCGAGCATGCCGGCGCAGGCCAGCACAATGGGGATGACGACCGGGATGACGGTCGGGATGACGGTCGGGATGACAATACGTCGCGGATGGGCCATGCCCCGTCTCCGCCCTTCAGGCACAAGCGCCGAAAGCTACCACTTCCGGCTCCCGCGCAACAGGACCCGGCGTTCGTTTTTCCTTTCTCTCAGGGACAGCGTCGCCCGGGCTGCAGCTGCACGAGTTCCTCGACGAGGAGAGCGTCGCCGCTGTCCGTCGGCTCGAGGCGGCCGCGGACCGTCGCCATCGCGTTCTCGCCACGTGGTACCCGGCCGTACTGATGCAGCAGGCGGCGATAATCTCCCCGGGGCACTATGGGCCAGGTGAGGCCGCTGCGGCATTCGTGAAAACGGCGCTCCCCGTCGGCGACCCGGTATTCGCCCTCCAGCACGACCGTGTCGGTGAACGGCACGAGGTCGCCGCTTCTTTCGAGGCGATGGGGCAGGTCGGAGGCTACCCGCATCGCCAGCAGGCCCGGTCCGGGCCTGTCGAACGCGCGCTCCGGCCCGCCGCTGCGCAGCCGGAGCGCGGGCTCGGCCTCGTCCCACACCCAGCGTCCGATGCTGTAGTAACGCTCGCCGTCGCCGTCGTCTGCCAGGTAGTGCTGGCGCAGGAAGAAGGCACCGTCCGGACGCAGCCACAACGTGACGTCGATGCCCGGGCAGTCGGCGCAGGGGAAGGTGCCTTTCCATAATCCGGAGGAGGGTGCGGCGACCGGTAGCCGCTCGCCGGTCTCGGCGCTGTCGTTGCCGTCGGTGCAGCCACCGAGCAGGAGGAGGGGAGGCAGCAGCCAAGTCCATGACCAGAATGGCTTTTCTCGCGTCATCCCGGTCATTTTCCTGTCCGCCCGGACAGTTTGTGCTTCGCGTCGTCAGACATAAATTGTGTAGCCAGTCAACCCTGTGGTTATACTGAGCCCAGATATACGAACGATAATAAATCGCCCTTCCAGTAAGTCATCGTCCCCTAATAAGAACCTCTGCCTCAAGGGTGGAGAAAAGGGTTGGAGAATATGATGCGTAGTGCGTTGTCCCGCCGGGGTGTCCGGCCAGGTTTCGTGTGTCTGGCCGCCGCACTGGTCCTGTTTCTCGGCGTCAACGCGCCGGCCCAGCAACAGCAGTTCGTCACGCCGGGGCCGAACGTCAACATCGTCGGCCCGACGCCGGACCCGGACTTCGACCGCATCCCGGACTGGCGCCTGAAACAGCAGAACGAGCCGTCCTGCGTCGTCAGGCCGAATAACCCGGCCTACATACTCTGTGCCTTCAACGACATGCGTGCCTCGGACTGGCCCTCCATCCAGGGCGACGGCTGGATCGGCGTGGCCGAGAGCAACGACTTCGGCAAGACGTGGAAGAGCAGGCTCGTGCCGGGCTACGTCGGCCATCCCACGTCGTCCATCGGCCAGGGCTTCGCGGCGGATCCCGCGCTGGTCGCCATCCCCGGCATCGGTACGCCGGGCATGTCGCTGCTGTCGTACATCGCCAGCTTCAGAGACAGCGACCAGGGCGTGCTCGCCCTGCAGCGTTTCGTCGACTTCAACCAGGAGGACGGCGATTTCAACAAGCCGGAGACGTTCGTTCGCATCATCGACCTGGGCACCGAAGGCCGTTTCATCGACAAGGTGGCGTCGCTGTATGCGATAAAGGAAACGCAGGCCGGCGACACGGCCGAGTCGCAGCCGAAGATCACCCAGTCCATCAACGTCGAGGGCGTCAGCGAGCCGATCGAGGTGACCACGCCCGACGGTGTCATCGTCGTCGCCTATTCCGTGTTCACCGGCTCCGGCAACTCGGTCAAGCTCTACGCGATCGTCTGCGAGGACAACGGGGCGACCTGTGCCAACCCGAAGAAGGTGTCCGAAGAACTGAACGTGGTCACGGGCGTGTCGCTCGCTTACCTTCCAGACAAGGGCATCTCGCTCACCTATCGTCGCAGCCGCGACTCCAACGAGACGGACGCCATCGTGCATGCGTTCTCGTCCAACCTGGGCAAGTCCTGGGCGAAGACGGAGACGACCTTTCCGATCTGCCCGTTCGACCAGCAGGCGAGCGGGGCCACGTTCCGCAACTTCACCTTCCCGTGGATGGCGGACGATGGCGAGCGCGTATGGGTGTTCTCCGCCGATCGGGTCGTCTACGACGAGTCCGAGCAGCGCTGGCGCAGTACCGCCGCGGTCGGTGGCTGTGAACAGCTGGCGGGTGCTCCCTTCGGCACCTATCCGGGCATCCCGCGCATCGTGGGCATGTCCTCGACCGACGGGAAGAACTGGTACGGCAGCGCGGACTACCCGGACGAGCCGTTCATCCTCGACCTCAATCTCGGCGGCAACGGCAGCGGTATACAGCGTGACACCGGACCGGTCGCCATCGGCCCGGGCGGCGAGAGCCCGACCGGCTATCAGGTGCTGCCCTTCGCACACGGTACGAAGGGGCGCGTGGACGTGGCCTGGTGGGACACGCGCCGCGAGGAGTCGACGCGGCCGCGCCCGGCGGACGAGATACCGCTGATCTACGACTATAACGGCCCGGGTTCGCGCATCTTCCGTACGGCCGACATCTATATGACCCGCATCGAGGGTTGCTCGGCGACGTCGGCCCAGGGAGGCTGCACGCCGAGGCAGCCGATCGACGACGGCCTGCTCTCGCCGGTGCGCGTATCCAACTATGACACCATCGTCCTGTCCGACGGCACGGTGCAGGAGGCGCAGACCAACCGTCTGAACCTGCGCACGCACGCCAGCGGCACGCTGGCCTACAACGGTGATTACGGCTCCATAGCGACGCCGCTCGTGCGCAAGACGCCGAGTGGCCGCTGGATCCAGAACAGCCTGCCGGAGCAGCCGGACGAGAGCGGCGGCTTCATAGCGAAGGAGAATATCTTCGTCGCCTGGGGCGAGAACCGGGACATCCGCATCGGCGATCCTTTCGCCACGCAGCTCCTGTTCGCGCCGGTCCAGGGTACCGAGGCGCCGGGGCTCCAGGCGCCTGGCCTGCAGGCACCGGGTTTCCAGGCGCCGGGTTTCCAGGCCGCGAACGACGAAGAGGGCGCGGAGGCGACGCTGGCCGGGCAGCCCAGGCAGGCGCCGGAACTCAAGGCGGTGACCGAGCCCGACGACGATCCCACCCAGCCGGACGACTCACCGGCTTTCTGCAGTTCGGTGAACTTCAGCCTCAGCCGCAGCCGGGACACGAATGTCTACAGCTCGCTGGTGGAAGACGTGCCGACGCTGGTCGCGCTCACCCAGAGCCGCCGCTTCAACACAGTGCAGCGCATGTTCCCGCTGGTGATCAGCAACCCCGGGACCCAGCCGTCGTCCTATTGCCTGAAGATCATGAACCAGCCGGCCGACTACCTGTGCGCCTCGCCGACCAGTTGCAGCCCGGCGCGCGCCTCGTTCGATCCGCTGCCGGCGTTCAACTATTTCGACGACATCCTCCTTCAGGAGGCGCCCCGGCGCACCCTGCTGGAAGTTCCCGTGGCGGCGCAGGCCTCGGCGGCGCGCTCGGCATTCGTCACCAGCAGCGACGCGGAGACCGTCATCCGGGTGAATGCCTACGAAGGGTCCTGCCCGGCGGACGGCGTTTCGTTCGGCGGGCTCGTCAGCACCGTGGAACTGAGTGACGGCAAGCTGTTCGATCCGGTGTTCTGCGAGGGCAGGACCGATCCGACCTCGCCGGACTACGACCCGGCCTGCGACTCGGTGGAGAACGCCGAGGCGCACAACATCAGTCTCGCCTCACCGGGTCTGCAGGCGCCGATACTGCAGGCGCCGGGTCTGCAGGCGCCGGGTCTGCAGGCGCCGGGCTTCCAGGCGCCGGGTTATCAGGCGCCGGGATTGCAGGCGCCCGGTTTTCAGGCGCCGGGACTGCAGGCGCCCGGCTACCAGGCCGGATCGCTGACCAGTCCCGGTTTGCAGGCGCCGGGCTTCCAGGCGCCGAGCCTGCAGGCGGCCGCCGAGGGTGACATCGTTTATCAGGACGTGGTGTATGTGGTGACGGCCGACGGCAATGTGACTACGACCTACTCCGGTGACGTCGCACTCTTCGGCCTGGATCCGGACAGCCATCAGGTCCAGCTGATCGCCTGGTCGCCGAATATCCAGAATACGACCGGCCTGACCGCTGCGGACGGGCAGTGCGTACTGGCGCCGACGTCCGACAACGAGATACTGGCGACGGCCGACCTGGTCGCCCCGGGCCTCCAGGCACCCGGCCTGCAGGCGGGCAGCCTGGCCGATGTCGCGCTGCCGACGGCCTTCACGCCGGAGGACCAGACTCCCTACGACGGCGCCCTGTCGTTTGCTGCGCAGCCCGGCGAGCAGGTGGTGATTACCGCCCGCATCTGGGCAACCGGTCCTTCCCGGGAAGAGCTGCAACGTCTCGACGCCTGTTACCAGGCGGCGGAGAAAAACGAGCCTGCACCGGCCGGGTGTTCGCCCCAGGACGGCAAGGGCGTCGCCGCGAAGGTCGCATTCGGCGCCGCGGCCCACGGTTGCAGCACGCTGGACGTGAACACCGGCCAGCCCGGCGACCCCGACTTCAACGAACAGGTCGACTGCATCGACACCGGTTTCGAGAAGATCGCCCCGCCGGATCTGATACCGCCGGAGTTCTTCCCGGCCGACGGCGGCACGGTGACCTACGAGGCGACGTCGCCCGCGGGTGCGCCGGTGCCGACGCCCGGCACGTTGCCGGATGCCATCTCGGTCAGCGATCCGAATCTCGACCCGGCCAGCGTCGGCTGTACGTCCGGGACGCTGACGATCCAGGACGGCACCACTCTCTTCCCGTTCGGCGATACCGCCGTCACCTGTACGGCCAGCGATACGGAAGGCAACATTGCCACCGCCGGCATCACCGTCTCGGTCGATGACTTCACGGATCCGGTGACGAGCGTTGCGGGTATCTTCACCGGCGTCGAGGCGACGGGTCCCGGTGGCGCCACGGTGAGCTTCACCGTCTCCGCCACCGACAATACGGCCACGCAGACCACCTGTTCGGCAACCGGTGCCACGATCGTCGAGGATGCGGCCAGTCCGGGACTGTTTACCGGCACCTTCGATGTGGGCACGACGCCCGTGTCGTGCACGACGACGGACCAGGGCGGCAACAGCGTCATCGACGCCTTCGACGTCTCGGTGGTCGACACGACGCCGCCGGTGGTCACCGTCTCCACGACACCGGTCGACACCTCCGCCGTCGAGGCGACCGGCCCCTCGGGTGCTTCGGTCTCCTTCACCGTCAGCGCGGTCGATCTCTACGATCCGTCGCCCGGTAGTGTCTGTACGGTGGATGCCGACGGAACGGTCATCACGTCGCCTGCCACTTTTGCGGTGGGGACGACATCGGTGACCTGTACCGGCACGGACTCCTCCGGCAATGCGGCGAGCGCTCCGTTCTCGGTGACGGTCGTGGATACGACGGCGCCGACCATCACGGTGCCGGGCGATATCACCGGCGTGGAGGCCACCGGTCCGGACGGCGCGATCGTCGATTTCGACGACACGGCGACCTATGACGTGACGGCCACCGATGCCGTCGATACCGACGTCGAGATCGTCTGTACGCCGGCCTCCGGCAGCACGTTCCCGCTGGGTACGACGGCGGTCAACTGTACGGCGACAGACGACAGCGGCAACAGCGGTACCGGCATGTTCAGCGTGCAGGTCGTCGATACCACCGCCCCGTCGCTGACGGTCCCGTCAGACTTCACGGTAATCGCGACCGGTGCCGATGGTGCGGTCGTGGACTACGACGCGGACGTGAGCGCGACCGATCTCGTGGACAGCGACGTGGAGGTCACCTGTGCGCCGGCCTCGGGCAGCCTGTTCCCGCTCGGCGATACCGCGGTGTCCTGCACGGCGACGGACGACGCCGGCAACGAGACCACTGCCGGATTCACCGTCACCGTCGGCCTCGACGCGAGCGGCATCACGACCACCCAGAACCCGAACAATCTCAAGTCGGGCACCTCCATCCCGCTTGTCTGGGCATGGCTTGGCGCCGACGGGACGCCGATTGACACCGGGCCGGCCAGTCAGCGCATCCAGATATCGCCCTGTGCGGACCCGGGCAATCCGGTCGTGAACGAGGATCCGGGCTCCAGTGGCATCCGCCAGAAGAACGATTTCACCTGGCAGTTCAACTGGCAGGCGGTGGGGCCGGACGGCCAGGATCTGCCCGCGGAGCGGGGCGGCACGTTCTACTGCGCGATGGTGGAGGACGTGACCACGGGACAGAGGCAGTACGGGGAGCTGAAGCTCAAGCCCTAGCGCCGGCCGCCGAGGCCGTCAAGGCAACCGCTGGCGGGCGTCCTCGACGAGGCGCCCGCCGGTCTCCCAGCGGGACAGGAACGCGCGGTAGTTCTCGTGAGCGGCGGCCTTGATGTCCAGCGCCTCCTGTGCGCGGCCCTGCCAGTAGGGCATCGTCGCCATGTAGCGATAGGTAGGCGTGTCGTCCAGGAAGACCGCGGAGGCCTCGCCGCGGCGCTGGTCGGCGACGGTGAACTCGTCCAGCGCCTCCGCGTAGTATTCGCCGGCCAGGTAGGTCTGGCCGAGTTCGAAGTGGATCAGCCACAGGTCGGCCAGTTCGATGGCTTCACGCATGTTATCCACGGCGGTGACGTAGTCCCCGTCCTCGCGGGCGATCATCCCTTTCAGCATCAGGCCGTAGGCCCGGCTCTGGGGCTGTAGCTGGCTCGCCAGATCGTCCGCGATCTCTCCCGCCTTCTCCAGACGTCCGGTCATCACGTAGATGATGCCGGCGGGCACGCGCTCGGCGAGGTCGGAGGCCAGCGCCAGTCCGTCCCTGACCGCTGCGACGGCCTCGTCGTACTGGCCCTCCGCCAGCCGGGCGTGCGCAAGGGCCAGATATTTCCTCGCCGCCGCCTGCGGGTTCTCGTTGGCGAGATCGGTCTCGATGGCGTCCGTAAGTATCTGCCGCGCTGACTCGAACCGGCCCGTGTAGATGTCGATGTCGGCCAGGCCCAGGCTGGCCAGGGAGGGACCGTGTTCGCTCTTCGAGGCCGCGGCCATCTTCCGGTATGCTTCCCGCGCCGCATCGGGTTCGCCCTGGGCCAGCGCGGCGATGGCGAGCGGCAGATAAGCGGAGCCGTAGTCGGGATTCCGTTCGAGGACCTTCTGCGCTTCCGCCCTGGCCTTGTCGAATTCGCCCGAGTACATCGCATAGAGCGCGTAGTTGGTCCGATACAGCTCGCTCGTCGGATAGATCTCCAGGATGTGGCGGCCCTGCCCGGCGGCCTTGTCGAACTCCAGTCCGAGGAAATACGAGACCGCGAGGTTGTTGTGCCCGGCCGCATCCGCGGGATACTTCTCGACCAGGCGCTCGAAGCTCTCGATGGCCTTGTCGATGTTGCGACTGACTCCGGCGTAATAGAGCCCCTGCGTGCGCAGGCGCTCACGCTCGGTCATCGTATCCATCAGCGACAGCGCCTTCTTCCAGAGCTCCTCCGCTTCTTGCGCCCGGCCCAGTTTAAAGGCGCTGAGTGCCCAGCCCGAATAGGCCCGACCAAAGCGCGGATCCATCCTGGTGGCTTCCTCGAATTTCGCGATGGCACCCTCGTGCTCGCCCTCGAAAGCGAGATCGATGGCCGTCGTATAGGCCTGCGCCGCCTCGATGGAGGCCGCGGTGAAGGTTTCGGCCGTGGCCGCCTCGCCGCTCTTGAGCGTCACGTCGCCCAGAGCCTCGCGGATATCGGCGGAGAGTTCACCCACGGCCGCCAGTACCGCGTCTTTTGCTTTGGCGGTGCGGGTTGTCTCCGAGGCGGTTTCGCCGCTCTGTGGATCAACGGCGCGCACGCTCAGCTCGTAGCCCGGGCCGTCCGCGGCAATGCGGCCCGCGAGCACCAGGTCGATGCCCTGGCGCACCGCGATCAGGCGTGCCACCTGCGCATCGATACCGTCCGTGTCCGGGGATACCTGCCTGGCCACCCTCTCCGCCGCGTTGCGCTGATACGCGGTGATGTGCGGGGCGGATTCGATGCCGATGTTCAGCGCCTGCTCGAGCAGTCCGTCGAACAGGGAGTCGCCCGTCGTGTTCTCGAAGTCCGCGATCAGGACGGACGTGGGCTCGAGTTCCGCCTGCACTTCCGGCGTGGTGCGTGTGACGTTCAGGTAGACGGAGAAGATGAGGGCGACGGAGAGGACGCCGATCGCGATGAAGTCGGCCTGTCGGCCGCTGACCAGCGGCTGGGTGGCTTCATCGACCTCCGATTCGCGGACGACGCCGCGCTCCGTGATTTCGAAGACCCAGGCCAGGACCAGGGCGACAGGGAAGCCGATGAACGCAACGATGACGAGCCAGCGCAGTGCCCACTCCGGCGCTTCGAAAGTGGGCAGCAGCACGCTCGCTGCTTCGATCAGAATCCAGGAGACGCCTACGTACAGGCCGGCGACTCGGAACACGCTCCGCCGGCGCAGTTCCTGAATGAACCTGTTCATTATTCGCGTTGCTCGCCGTGCCGCCAAAGGCGGTCCGAGTCTAGCACAGGGCTCTGGAGCCCAGTAACGGCGAAGCCCGGCGCACCGTTAGGCGGGAAACGGCTGCGGGAGTTATCCTAGCCCGCTTTGTTCCCGGTAGCCGGCCTGCCGGCCGCTGCCCGTAAGAGTTGCACAGAAGGAACTGCCAGCATGACACCAAGACTCCTCGGCACCGTTGCCGCACTCGCTCTGGCTCTCCAGCCGGCGGCGGCAGAAGAGGTGATCGACGAGATCCAGGTAACCGCCACGCGGATCCCGGCGACGGTGACCGACGTCCCCACCGGGGTCATACTCATCCCGGCCGAAGAAATCGCGGCGGGGACGCTGGTGACCGATGCGCTGGGCCAGACCGCCGGCGTCTACCTGCAGCAGACCACCCCCGGGCAGGGCGTGGCCATCATCAGGGGTTTGAAAGGGTCCGAGGTGCTGCACCTGGTCGACGGCATCCGCCTGAATAATGCGATATTCCGGAATGCTCCCACCCAGTATCTGGCCCTGGTGGCACCTGTCTGGGTCGAGCGGATCGAGGTCGTCAGGGGCTCGGAAGCCTCCCTGTACGGCAGCGATGCGATGGGCGGCGTCGTGCAGGTTCTCTCCAGAAAACCCGCGTTCGAGGGGACGGATCAACAGTCCCGGGGACGGATCGCCATCGGTGGCAACACGGGCGAGCGGGGCGGTTCCGTGGCGGGGAGCGTCGAGACGGGCAACGAGCGCTTCGCGATGCTGGCGAGCATCGATTACCGCAACATCGGCGACCGGCGCACGGGCGACGGCGAGACCGTGGAGCCGAGCGGCTTCGAATCGGAGGCCGCTCGGCTCGCATTCACGGGCCGCCCGGCAGACGATCTGCGCTGGCTGCTCGACGTCCAGTATCTGCGCCAGCCGGAAACGCCGCGCGTCGACGAGCTGGTGCCCGGTTTCGGCCAGACGGAACCCTCCTCGGCCGAGTTCTTCTTCGAGCCCAACGAACGCCACTTCGTGCACTTCCAGGGCGAGCGGACGGACGGGCCGCTGGGCAGCGACTGGAGACTGGATCTCGCCTGGCAGCAGATCGTTGACGACCGCCGAAATCGCGAGACCGGCTCCGATGTCCGCCGTTTCGAGGACAACCGGAGCGATCTCTTCGGGCTAACGCTGAACGGCTCGCGTCAGGTCGGCCCGACCGGCTGGACCTGGGGCGCCGAATGGTATTACGACACGGTGAGCAGCACGCGGACCGCGCTGGATCTCGCCACTGGCGCCACCGAGGCAATCGCCGCGCGCTTCCCCGACGGTTCCACCATGGAGCAGCGGGCGGTCTACGTGCACGCGCTGAGCGATATCGGCGAACGGCACCGCATCTCGGCGGGCCTCAGATACAGCTCGGCGCGCATAGAGCTGGCCTCGACCGTGACATCTCCCGCTGCCACGCTGACGCCGGACGACGTCAGCGGCGACATCGGCTGGGTGTACCGGCTCGACGATCGCTGGAATCTCGTGGCGAACGTCGGCCGGGGCTTCCGCGCGCCGAATATCTTCGATCTCGGCACGCTCGGACCGCGGCCCGGGAACCGCTTCAATATCGCCAACACCTCGCTGGGGCCCGAGCAGGTCTATCAGTACGACATCGGCTTCAAGGGTGCCGGCGACGGCTGGCAGTTCGAGTTCATGGTGTACCGTCTCGACTATCGGGACCGGATCACCTCGGTGCTCACCGGGGAGACGACCCCGGACGGCCGCGACATCGTGCAGAGCCGCAACCTCGCCGAGGCGGAGATCTGGGGCGTTGAGTCGGGTCTGCGCCTGCGCTGGAGCGAGCGATGGGGGCTGGACGCCGTCCTCAACTACACCTATGGCGAGGAACGGGAGCCGGGCAGCCCGGCCGAACCCGCCGACCGCATCCCGCCCCTGAACGGGCGGCTGGGGCTGACCTGGGAGCCCGTGGACCGACTCGAGCTGGAGTCTTACCTGGAGTTCGCCGCCGCGCAGAACCGCCTCGCCGCGCGCGACATCCGTGACGTGCGCATCGACCCGGAAGGCACGCCGGGCTGGACGACGCTGAACTTCCATGCCACCTGGCGCCCGGAGGCGAACTGGCGCATCCGCCTGGCCGCCGAGAACGTCCTCGACAAGGCGTACAGGACCCATGGCTCGGGCATCGACGCGGTGGGCCGCAGCGTGGCCTTCAACGTCTCTTACGACTGGTAGGCGATCGCATTCCGATCGACCATCCGGCCATCCGGCACCGTGGCTGAGCGGCTACCAGCCGCCGCCTCCGCCGCCCCCTCCGCCGCCGCCGGACGAACCGCCGCCGCCGCCGCCCGAGGAGGAACCCGGCGGTGTGGCCGCCGAGGCAATCGCCGAGTTCAGCGAGCTGCCGACGGCCCGGCTCATCTTCACCGGGTTGCCGGCGTCCCAGCGCCCGGCGTACCAGCGCGGGTGCCAGTCGCTGCCGGTCTCGCCGCGCAGCCGGGCGAAGACGTCGGCGAACTGCTCGGCCCAGGGCTGCTCCACCTCCAGCGCGAGGGCGAAGGGCAGGTAGGCTTCGAAGAGTTCCGGCGTTCGCTCCGGCGGATTCCTCAGGTTCAGCTCGTCCTTCTCCGCCACCTCCAGATAGAGGCGGAAGCCTTCCACCTTGTCGAGCAGCCTGCGCCCGTGCGGCGTCGGCGCCTTCAGCAGCCAGGCGAACAGGACGACGCCGGCTCCGCCGGCCGCGAGAGCGATGGCGGCGAACAGGGTAAGCCGGTCGGCGATCGCAGCGCCGATACCGGCACCGAGGAGCAGCACGACCGCGGGCAGCAGCAAGCCGCTGTTGCTGACGAAATAGCGCTGGTAGTAGTCCCGCTTCAACGCCTTCTCGTGGGCCTTCATGGCGCCGCCGACGATGCTGTGGTACTGGTTGTCCAGCGCCATCCGGTTGGCGCTGGCGAACAGGTGTGAAAGTATCGCGGATTCGCCCGGGGCCAGGGAGCCGTCGTCGGTCTTCGCCGTGCGGTCGAGCGCGTAGTCGCCGTCGTCCTCCTCGATGGTGACGAAGCCCTTCACCGCCAGGTTGAGCACGGCCGCGGTGAAGGTGCGTTTGTCGTAGCCCATCTCCGCCACGTAGCGGAGCGAGGCCGGCGAGTAGCCTTCGGGCGGCTCGTAGTGGGGAAAGATCACGCCGGGTTCCGGATCGACGCCGGTGCGCCGCCAGGCGGTCAGCAGGTAGAACAGGGAGCCGGCGGCGCCCGAGAGGGCGATCAGCAGGCCCAGGTTCTGCGACAGCAGGAAGCGCAGGTCGTCCGCCGCCGTGGGTTCGGCCACGTGGCCTTTGGGCCAGGAGACGACGATGGTCAGCCCCTCTTCGGGGCGAAGCTCGCGGGTGCCGCGGAAGACCGCGTTGCCGCGGAAATCCACGCTTGCCTCGTAGTCCTGTCCCGTCGCGCCGAAAGGACCGGTATAGGCCTCCACCCCGACGTCGGCCGCGTCGACACTGTCCGGCAGGCGCACCGTGGCCGCCGCCTCGTCGATGGGGAAGGCCCACTGGTTGCCGGTGACGTTCCAGTACAGCTCGTCGTGGTCGTCGAAGTAGCCGAGCACCCGATCCACGGTGTAGGTGATCTCGTAGACGTGCCGGCCGCGCGGCACCAGCTCATCCGCGGAGCCGATGTACAGGCGTATTCCGTTGCTGCGCCGCTCGGTATGGTGGGGCTCGGCCGATCCGTTACGCCGCACGGAGCGGAACTCCGGCACGATGCGGATGCGGTTGCCGGCTTCGTCCTCGTAATCGGTGGGGAGGTCCCGGTAGATGCCGCGCCGGATGCGTTCGCCCTCGGCGCTGACCTCGATGGTCTCCGTGACGGTGATCGGGCCGGCGGCCGGCACGGCGATCTCCGCGTGGTAGCGGTGGATGCGCTCGTCGGCGACGGCAGCCGTGGCCATCATGGCCGCCAGCGCGAGCGTGGCCAGCGCGGTCATTCCCGCCCGGAGCATCAGGCGCCCAGCTTCACGGCCGGCGCGGCTTCGGTGCCGGCCTCCGCGTCGAAATATTCGGCCTCCCGGAAGCCGAGGGTGCGGGCGACGATCAGGTCCGGGAACGACTGGATGCGGGTATTCAGGTCGCGCACCGCGCCGTTGTAGAAACGGCGCGCGTACTGCAGCTTGTCCTCGGTGTCGACCAGCTGCTCCTGCAGGTCGAGGAAATTCCGGTTGGCCTTCAGGTCCGGGTAGCTCTCGGCCACGGCCAGCAGCCGGTCGATGCCGCGGGCGAGCTCGTCTTCGAGCCGCGCTTTCGCCGCCGGCCGGTCCGTCTCGTCGCTGCGGCGGCGCAGTTCCGTCACCGCCGTCATGGTGGCCCTCTCGTAGTCCGCGTAGGCCCGCACCGCCTCGACGAGCCGGGGGATCAGGTCGTGGCGGCGCTGCAGCTGCACGTCGATGTCGCTCCAGCCGGCCTGGGTGCGGTTACGGTCGCGGACAAGGCGGTTGAAGATGAGGACGGCCCAGACGGCGAGGCCGAGCAGCGCGAGGATGAGCAGCGTCTCCGCCACCGGCGTGTCAGGCGTCCGCCGTGCGGGCCGAGGCCAGCAGGTCGTGGAGTGCGGGGTTCTTCGTCTGCAGCTCTTCCTCGTTCAGGCCCAGCACCTCGTGGGGGAAGACCAGCCATTCGTCGGTCTCGTGGTTCCAGTAGTCGGGCGTCATGCTCGTGCGGTTGCGCGCGGGCTTGAACCAGGGGACCGCGATGCGCACGTCCCCGGGCATGTTGGCCCGGGTCTTGCGCTTCAGCTCCTCCATCACGGCGGCGATGCTCTTGCCGCTGTCGAACACGTCGTCGACGATCAGCAACCGGTCGTCGTGGCAGATCTTGTCCACGATGTAGTCGAGGCCCAGCACTTTCACCACGGCGTCCTGCTGGTCGATGCCCCGGTAGGAAGAGGTGCGGATGGCGATGTGGTCGGAGTCGACGCCGAAGTAGTAGAGCAGCTCCTGCACGGCCATGCCCACCGGGGTCCCGCCGCGCCAGATGGCCATGATCATGGTCGGCCGGAAGCCGCTCTCGAGGATTCTGGCTCCGAGCAGGAACGATTCTTCCAGCAGTCGCTGGGCCGAGATATAGATTTTGTCCATCCTGTCCTTCGGAGCGTGCGGCGGGCGGCTCAGCCTCTATAATGTGGCATCCCAGACCGCCGATGTTAACGTTTTTTGCCCGGGGGCATCGACACGCCATGGAACGCCGCTTCATCGCCGCCAACGACCTGCTGCTGGATTCCTTTCGGCTCGCCGTCGATATCCACGACGCCGGATTCCGTCCCGATTTCCTGGTGGGCCTCTGGCGCGGCGGCACGGCCGTCGGCATCGCGGTGCAGGAGGGGCTGGAGTATCTGGGCGTGGAGACGGACCACATCGCGGTGCGCACCTCCTACACGGGGCCGGATTCCTACCACAAGCGCGACCATGCAGTGGCGGGCATACGGGTGCACGCGCTGCAGTATCTCGTGGACCGCCTCGAGGCGGAGCATCGCCTGCTGATCGTGGACGACGTCTACTCCACGGGCGCGAGCGTGCAGGCGGTCATCGCCGAGCTGACCCGCAAGACGCGCCGCAACCTGCCCCACGACATCCGCACGGCCACGGTCTGGTATCGCCCGACGGAGCGCACCGTCGCGCCGCCCGACTTCTTCATCCACGAGACGGCCGACTGGCTGGTGCTGCCCTACGAGCTGCAGGGGCTGAGCCGTGACGAGATCCGCGCCAACAAGCCGGCGGCGGCCCGGCTGATCGAGGAACTGGCGGGCAAGCTGGCGGAAAAGACAGGGCCGGCCTGAAGCCCGCCTTTGCGCGGGATTTGCGCCGGCCTCAGGCCGGACGGACCGGCTCTCCCAGGATATGCGTGGCGCGCACGCAGCGTTCGTCGCCGAGCATCAGCAGGGCGAACAGGAGCTCGGCGAGATCCTCCGCCGCGGCCGTCCGCCGCCGCTGCAGGGTGCCGGCGGCGGGGTCCAGCACCACGAAATCCGCTTCCTTGCCGGTCTCGAAGTTGCCGATGCGATCATCCCAGGCGAGCGCGTGCGCCGCACCCAGGGTGGCGAGATAGAGCGCCTGCCACGGTGACAGCATCTGCTCCTGGAGATGCAGCACCTTGTAGGCTTCGGCCGCCGTGCCGAGCAGGCTGAGCGTCGTGCCGGCGCCGATGTCGGTGCCGAGCCCCACCGGGATGCCGTGGCCCCGCGCCCGGGCCAGGTCGAACAGGCCGCTGCCCATGAACGAGTTCGAGGTGGGGCAGAATGCGATCGCGCCGCCCGCCTCCGCCATGAGCGGGTAGTCCTCGTCCTGCAGGTGCAGGCAGTGGGCGAAGACCGCGCGCTCGCGCAGGAGGCCGGCGGCGCGGTATACGTCCAGGTAGCTGTTCCGGTCGGGGAACAGCTCGGCCACCCAGGCCACCTCGGCTCGATTCTCGGCGAGGTGGGTATGCACGAACACCTCCGGAAACTCTCCGGCCAGGCGGCCGGCCAGTGCCAGTTGCTCCGGGCTCGAGGTGGGGGCGAAGCGGGGCGTTATCGCGTACTCGAGGCGCTCCCTGCCGTGCCAGCGCTGCAGCAGTTCCCGGCTCTCGGCGTAGCCGCTCTCCGCCGTGTCCTGCAGATAATCCGGGCAGTTGCGGTCCATCAGTACCTTGCCGCAGGCCACCCGCAGCCGGCGTGCCAGGGCGGCCTCGAACAGTGCGTCCACCGAGGCGGCGTGGACGGTGGGGAAGATCAGTGCGGAGGTGGTGCCGTGGGCCAGCATCAGATCCAGGAAGTCGCCAGCGACGCGGTCCGCCAGCGCGCGGTCGGCGTAGCGGCGTTCCGTCGGGTAGGTATAGCGCTCTAGCCACTGCAGCAGCTGCTCGCCGTACGAGGCCACCATGTCGATCTGCGGATAATGCACGTGGCAGTCGATGAAGCCGGGCACCAGGAGGCAGCCGCTGTAGTCGGTGACGGTCACCGGGTCGCCGCCCTGGTCGGCCAGCTCCGCCAGCAGGGGCTCGGCCGGGCCGACCCGCGCCACCTTCCCGTCCTCGGTGACGAGCAGCCCGTCTTCGAAAAACTCCAGCGCCGAGCCGGCATCGCCGTCGCCCGGGTCGGCGAGCAGGTGCAGGACGGAGGCGCGGAAGGCGCGGACCGCGGGGCGGCTCACGGCGACGCTCCGGCGCCGGCGGACGGCGGGTCGGGGACGGCGGGTACGAGCACCGGGCGGTCCAGCGTGTGGGTGTCGCAATTATCCGTGCTGGCCACGTCGTCGATGATCAGGAACTCCTGGCCTTCCGCGAGACCGATCAGCGGCACGTGCCAGGTGCCGGCCCGGTAATTCACGCCCTGGCTGCCGTCGGTCAGGAAGGCGCGCAGGTCGTCGGCGGACGGCGCCGCGCCGGCCGGTGCCACCACCACGACGAAGCGGAACCCCGCGAGCGGCACGAATGCCTGGCTGCCGCGGGGATGACGCTCCACCATCGGGCAGGTGACGGGCTGGCTCGCCGCGCGGCGGCAGCGGGCGATGCTCACGCCGACGCGCCCCTCGGCCGTGAGCCGGGCCAGGTCGTCGTAGCGTTCGAAGCGGGCATCGTTCATGGGGTCCGCGTTCGCAGTCCCCGCAGCGATCACCTCGCCGTAGGGATGGAACGCCTCCGCCGACAGCGGCTCGAGGGTCAGCATGCGCGGGGTACTGGTGTCAGTCACCGGCGTCTCCGGTTGCGCGCCCCGTGCCTGAGCCTGCTGCATGGCCCGTCGCATGGCCACTTGCATGACCCAGGAGGCGCAGTCGGCTCACGCCGCCGTCCGGATAGATGGCGAGACGCACGTGTGTCACGGTGCCGAGATCGTTCAGTTCGCTGCGGAAGCGGTGGCGGGTATCGGCGCCGAGCGGCACGGCGGGCAATAGCTCCGGCCAGTCGGCCGATTGCTCGAGCAAGGAGTCGAGGTCCGCGCCCTCGATGCGGGCGGCCTGCAGGGACGCGCGGGCCGGGTAGTTGCCCTTGAAGTGCGCGGTGTCGATCTCGGCCTCCTCGATGCGCCCGGGCCGGCCGAGCGCCAGTATCACCCAGTCGTGGCCGGGGCCGCGCCGGCGCCGGGTCTCCCAGCCGTCGCCCATGTTCACGCCGCGGCCGGGCACGTTGAGGTTGTGCATGCTGCCGAAGTGCTCGTCGCTGCAGGCCAGCGCCCGGCCGCCGTGCTCCAGCGCGAACAGGTCCACGGGACCAGACGGTGCCGCGGCGTCCGGGTCGGGCCGCACCTCGCCGTAGATGCGCAGCCGCGCGACGCCGCCGTCGGGGTAGATGTTCAGGCGCAGGTGCGAGACCGGCTCCCGGTCGTCCACCGGCAGATAGTGGTGCGAGTCGCCGGCCAGTTCGACGCGGGGCAGCAGCACCCGCCAGGCGGCACCCGTGCCCGGTATCTCCTCATCGGTGTAGCACGCCTCGATGGAGGCGGCCTCGGGATAGTTGCCGGTGAAGTGGGAGGTGTCGATGTCCAGGCCGTGCACGACACCCGGCAGGCCGAGCCGGACGACGCACCAGTCGTGGCCGGGTTCCCGGCGCCGGCGGGTCTCCCAGCCGTCCATCCACTTGCCGTGTTCGTCGTACTCGTCCGGCAGGAATACCGGTGCCTCGGGCTTGATGAGCCGCTCCTTCGCGCCGAAGAACTCGTCGTTGGCCTCCACCACACGGGTGCCGAAGCGGGGCTGCTCCAGCGGCGTCCACTGGTGGAAAGGGTGGCGGCTGCTCATCGTGGGTCTCCCTCAACCGGCTGTTCGCTCATCTGATCGAGTCTGAGCCGGGCGATGCGGTGGATCTCGTCCAGCGCCCGGCGTAGCTCGGTCTCCGGCTCATTGCCCAGCCGCTCGCCGAAGGCGTCAAGGATGTCGCCGCGGCTGGCGCCGCGCACGGCCATCACGAAGGGGAAGCTGAAGCGCCGGTGATAGGCCTCGTTGAGATGCTGGAAGCGCTCGTATTCTCCCGGTGTGCACTGGTCGAGTCCGGCGCTCTGCTGCTCGGCGGTGGACTCCTCGGTGAGCGTGCCCGCCACGGCGGCCTTGCCGGCGAGATCCGGATGGGCGCGGACGAGCGCGAGCTGGCGCTCCCGGCCGGCGTCCTCCACCACCGCGGCGAGCCGCGCCGCCAGGTCATCGATCGGGACATGGACGGGCGCATGGGCTTCCGCCGGCAGGTCGCCGCGGGCCCAGGCTTCCCGCGCCACCCAGGGCGAGGACTCGTAGACGCCGCCATAGCGCGCGACGAAGGCCGCCTCGTCGCCCGGTATCCGCAATAGCCTGGCGCCGGAGACGCTCATGACGCGGGTGGGTCGTGACGCTCGAGCCAGTGACGGGCGATGTCGATGCGCCGCGCCACCCAGACCCGGTCGTGGTCGGCGACATAGTCGAGGAAACGGGCCACCGCCTGCGCCCGGCCCGGGCGGCCGGCGAGCCGGCAGTGCAGGCCGACAGACATCATGCGCGGCCGGCGCTCGCCCTCCGTGTACAGGCAGTCGAAGGTATCGCGGAGGTACTGGTAGAACTGGTCGCCGCTGTTGAACCCCTGTGCCGTGGCGAAGCGCATGTCGTTGGCATCCAGCGTGTAGGGCACCATGAGCTGGGGCCGGCCGCAGCTCGTATCCCAGTAGGGCAGGTCGTCGGCATAGCTGTCGGCGCTGTAGGTAAAGCCGCCGTGCTCCACGACGAGGCCGAGCGTGTCGGGGCTGCAGCGGCCGAGATACCAGCCCTCCGGCGGCGCCCCGGTGAGCGCCGTGTGGATGCGCACCGCTTCCTGCAGGTGCGCGCGTTCTGTCTCCCGGTCGACGAACTGGTAGTCGATCCAGCGATAGCCGTGGCTCGCCACTTCCCAGCCGGCCGCGAGCATCGCTTCCACGGCGGTCGGGTTGCGCTGCATGGCCATGGCGACGCCGAACACCGTCACCGGCAGGTCACGTTCCGTGAACAGCCGGTGCAGGCGCCAGAAGCCGGCGCGGGCGCCGTACTCGTAGAGCGACTCCATGTTCATGTGGCGCACGCCCTCGTAGGCCTCGGCGCCGACGATCTCGGACAGGAAGGCCTCCGAATGGCTGTCGCCGTGGAGCACGCAGCGCTCGCCGCCTTCCTCGTAGTTGATGACGAACTGCACCGCGACTCTGGCGCCGCCCGGCCAGTCCGCCGCGGGCGGGCGGGGGCCGTAGCCGGCGAGGTCCCGGGGATAGTCGGTCCCACTCATGGCTCGGGCTCCGTCGCGAGCGAGCGGTACCAGCCGTCGATGACGGCGCGCTCCTCCCCGGTCATGCGCGTCAGATTGCCGATGGGCATGGCCTGCAGCACCACGGTCTGTTGATGGATGCGTGGGGCGGCCGCCAGCACCTGTTCCGGCGTCTCGAGCATCACCCCCGCCGGCGGCGCGGCGAAGCCGGGATGGCTCGGCTCGGCGGCGTGGCAGGAGACGCAGCGCGCCTCCAGCACCGCCCGGGCCTGTTCCAGCGAGACCGGGGCGCCTGCGCCGCGGCCGTCCGCCCGGGGCGCGATGGCGGCGGCGACGCCCGCGAGCAGCAGCGCCGCGGCCAGCGGCGGCAGCAGCGGATTGCGGCCGGAGTGCCGGGCCACGAAGTACACGCGGATCAGCGCACCGGCGAGCGAGATGGCGATCAGGATCAGCCAGTTGTACTCGTGGGCCCAGGTCATCGCGTAGTGATTGCTGATCATCACGAACAGCACCGGCAGCGTGAAGTAGGTGTTGTGCACGGAGCGTTGCTTGCCGCGCAGGCCGTCGGCCGGGTCGGGCGCCTCGCCTGCGGCGGCCGCCGCCACCATGCGTTTCTGGCCGGGGATGATCACGAAGAAGACGTTGGCCACCATGATGGTGCCGAGCACGGCGCCGAAGTGGATGTAGGCGCCCCGGCCGCTGAAGGTCTGGCACAGCCCCCACGCGGCCGCCGTCACCAGCACCAGCAGCACGGCGGCCAGACCTTTCTCCGTGCGCCCCAGGGGGGAGCGGCACAGGGCGTCGTACACGAGCCAGCCGCCGGCCAGCCAGGCGATGGAGATGGCAATGGCTGTGGCCGGCGCGAGGTCGGCCACGGCGGGGTCGATGAGGTACACCTCGGCACCCAGCCAGTAGACGAGCCCGAGCAGGAACATGCCGGACAGCCAGGTGCTGTAGGCCTCCCACTTGAACCAATGCAGCGTCTCCGGCAGGACCGGCGGCGACACCCGGTACTTCTGCGCGTGGTAGAAGCCGCCGCCGTGCACCGACCAGATCTCCCCGCCCACGCCGCGCTCAGCATCCTTGCGCGAGGCCGGCGGCACCAGGTGGTTGTCCAGCCAGACGAAATAGAACGACGAGCCGATCCAGGCGATGCCGACGATGAAATGCAGCCAGCGGCCGAGGAGGTTCAGCCACTCGATCGCGTAGGCCGTCATGCGCCGGCCCCGCTTTTCGCCGGTCGCGCCGGTGCGAGATCCGCCTGCGCCGTCATGCGCTCGCGCTCCCGCAGCAACTGGGCGGCGACGGCCACCGCGATCTCCGCCGGCCGCTTGCCGCCGATGCCCTCGATGCCGATGGGGCAGACCATGCGGCCGATCTCTTCCGGCGCGAGGCCGAGCGCGCGCAGGCGCTTCTCGAAACGCCGCTTCTTCGAGCGCGATCCGATCAGTCCGCAGAAGGGAATGTCGTCGCGCGGCAGCAGCCTCGCGCAGATCTCGAGATCCAGCGGATGGCTGTGGGTCATCACCAGGCAGAACGTGCCGTCAGGCAGGCCGGCGGCCGCCGCCGGCGGGTCTGCGGTCACCACCGCGTGCACGTTGTGCGGCAGGGATTCGTGGGCCAGCAGCGGCCGGCTGTCGATCCAGTCTACCCGGCAGGGCAGCGGTGCCAGCACGTGCACCAGCGCGCTGCCCACGTGGCCGGCGCCGAACACGGCGATACGGAAGTCGGGCTCGCGCACCGCCGTCAGCAGATAATCGCGTCCGCCGAGAGTGCACACCGCGGCGCCGGCGTCGTCGGCGAGGAGCGCCTCGATGGCCGGGCGGAAGTCGTCGTCGGCTCCCGTTGCGCCGGGATGGCCGGGATGGTCGCGATGGTCGCGATTGCCCGCCGCGTGCACGCGCGCGATGTCGTCTGCGTCACCGTCCACGGGCGTGACAAGGATCGCGGCACCGGCGCGGGTCATGCCGATCTCCTCGCGGCTCGCCACGGCGCCGGCCAGTTGCCCGAGCCAGTCGGCCACGTCCGCGGCGACCGTCTCGAAGTGGATGTCGACGATGCCGCCGCAGCACTGGCCGAAACTCGAACCCAGCGGGAAGCGCCGCAGCTCGAAACGCGGCTGCGGCGAGTCCGTCCCGAGGCGTTCCCAGGCCATGCGCGCACAGCGGTACTCGAGTTCACCGCCGCCGATGGTGCCCAGGGTCTCCTCGCGGGTGACGATCATGCGTGCGCCCGGCTCCCGGGGCGTAGAGCCGCGCACGGCCGCCACGGTCACCAGTACGAAGGCCTCGCCCCGCGCGCGCAGCTCGAGCGCGTTCGCCACCCACTCGTTCACGGCGCCTCCCGGCTGCGCAGCTCGGCCACTGCCGCCAGCACGGCCTCCGGCGTGGCCGGCGCCGCGAGGCGG
This sequence comes from Lentisalinibacter orientalis, assembly GCF_040706535.1. Taxonomy (NCBI): domain Bacteria; kingdom Pseudomonadati; phylum Pseudomonadota; class Gammaproteobacteria; order Woeseiales; family Woeseiaceae; genus Lentisalinibacter; species Lentisalinibacter orientalis. Next base: position 60,102 of record NZ_JAPDRJ010000001.1, on the reverse strand, counting down.
GGGCTGCCGCGGTAATCGCCGGCCGCGGCGACCGCGTCCCGGATGGCGTGGAAGACCGACAACGCCAGCATGAGCGGCGGCTCGCCCACGGCCTTGGAGCGGTGGATGGTCTCTTCCCGGTTACCCGCCGAGTCGAGCATGGTCACCCGGAAATCAACCGGCAGGTCCGAGCACACCGGTATCTTGTAGGTGGACGGCGCGTGGGTTCTGAGCGCGCCGGATTCGTCCCACCACAGTTCCTCGGTGGTGAGCCAGCCCATGCCCTGGATGAAGCCGCCCTCGATCTGGCCAAGGTCGATGGCGGGATTCAGCGAGCGGCCGCAGTCGTGCAGGATGTCCACCCGCAGCACCCGGGATTCGCCGGTGAGAATGTCAATCGCCACCTCGCTCACCGCGGCGCCGCAGGCGTAGTAATAGAAGGGCCGTCCGCTCAGCGTCTTGCGGTCGTAATGGATCTTCGGCGTGCGGTAGTAGCCGGTGGCGGAGAGCGGGATGCGGGCGTAGTAGGCCAGCTGCACGAGCTCCGTGAAGCCGGTCTCCTCCTCGCCGATGCGCACGCGTCCGTCGCGTAACTCGATGCGGTCCGGAGCCACGCCGTAGCGTTCCGCCGCGAAGGTCACCAGACGCTCGCGGATGCTCCGGCAGGCATCCCGGGCCGCCATCCCGTTCAGGTCGGAACCGGCGGAGGCGGCCGTGGCCGAGGCGTTCGGTACCTTGCTCGTGTCGGCGGCGGTGATCTTGATGCGGTCCATGTCGATGCCGAATTCCTCGGCGACCACCTGTGCCACCTTGGTGTTCAGGCCCTGGCCCATCTCCGTGCCGCCGTGGTTGAGGTGCACGGTGCCGTCGGTGTAGACGTGCACCAGCGCGCCGGCCTGATTCAGATGCGTGGCGGTGAAGGAGATGCCGAACTTCACCGGCGTGAGGGCAATACCGCGCTTGATCAGCGGCTCGTCCCGGTTGGCCGCAAGGATCTCCGCCCGGCGGGCGTCGTAATCGCTGTCCCGCCGCAGCCGGTCGATCAGTTCGGGCAGCACGTTGTCCTCGAACTTCTGGCCGTAATGGGTCACGTCGCGCTCGCCGATGCCGTAGAGGTTGCGCAGCCGGATCTCCAGCGGATCGCGGCCGAGGTGTCGGGCGATCTCGTCGATCACGTACTCGATGCCGAACATGCCCTGGGGACCGCCGAAGCCGCGGAACGCCGTGTTGGAGACCGTGTGGGTCTTGCAACGGTGGGAGACCACGCTCACGTCGCTCAGGAAGTAGGCGTTGTCGCAGTGGAAGATGGTGCGGTCGTTCACCGCACCGGAGAGGTCCGCGGACATGCCGCAGCGCGAGGCGAAGGTGAACTCGATGCCGCGGATCAGTCCGTCGTCGTCGAAGCCCACGTCGTAGTCGATCCGGTAGTCGTGGCGCTTGCCGGTCATGATCATGTCGACGTCCCGGTCCAGACGCAGCTTGGCCGGGCGCCCCGTGTGCCGGGTCATGAGGGCGGCGATGCAGGCGATCAGCGCCGGCTGGCTCTCCTTGCCGCCGAAGCCGCCGCCCATGCGGCGGCATTCCACCACGACGTCCTTTGCCTCCAGTCCGACGGCGTGCGCGATCGCATGCTGCACCTCGCCGGGATGCTGCGTGGAGCTGTAGACGTAGAGATCGCCGTCTTCGCGCGGCAGCGCCATGGCGATCTGACCTTCCAGGTAGAAGTGGTCCTGGCCGCCGACGGCGGTGCGGCCGGACAGCCGGTGCGCGGAGCCCTCGATCGCACTGCGGGCGTCGCCGCGCTCGAGGCGCACGGAGGGCAGCACGAAGGACTCGCTCCGCACCGCGGTATCCGGGTCCAGGATCGGCTCGAGGTCGCCGTATTCCACCCGCGCAAGGGCCGCCGCCTTGCGGGCCTGGTCGACGGTGGCCGCGGCCACGGCGAACAGGGGCTGGCCCACGTACTGCACCACGTCCTCGGCGAATATCGGGTCGTCCGCCACGACGGGACCGTAGTTGTTCTCGCCCGCGATATCGGCCGCGGTGATGACCGCCGCCACGCCGGGTGCCGCGGCGACCGCCGCCAGATCCAGGCGCTCGATCGTCGCGTGTGCGCGTGCGCTCATGCCTACGGCCACGTGCAGGAGGTCGCGGGGTTCCGGGATGTCGTCGGTGTAGAGCGCACGGCCGCTGACGTGCAGGTGGCCGCTGTCGTGGGGTATCGCCCGTCCCACGGTGCGCAGGCTGCCGCTTGCGGTGCGCTTGTCACCGTCCATGGGTATCTCTTCCATGGGCATAAAGCCTCGTCGTGATACCGGCAGCGGTGCTCTCGATGTGGAAACGGCGCAGCAGGTTCTTCGCTACGTCGCGCCGGTAGGCGTCGCCCGCGCGCATGTCGGTGATCGGAGTGAAGTCGGCGTCCATCGCCGCCATGGCGCGTTCGACCGCGGCCTCGTCCCAGGCTCCGCCCGCGAGGGACTGCTCGGCGGCGGCGGCCCGCTTCGGTATGGCCGCCATGCCGCCGCAGGCGATGCGGGCGCTCGCCACGCGGCCGTCTTCGACGTCCAGAGCGAAAGCGGCGCAGACGGCCGAGATGTCCTGGTCGAACCGCTTGGAAACTTTGTACGCCGCCACCAGCCGGCCGGGGCGGCGGCGCGGGATGCGCACGGCCGCCACGAACTCGCCCGGCGCGAGGTCGGTCTTGCGGTAATCGTGGTAGAAGTCCTCGAGCGCGAGCTCGCGGCGGCCGTCGCGGCTCGCCAGCACCACCCGCGCGCCCAGCGCGATCAGTGCCGGCATCGAGTCGCCGATGGGCGAGCCGTTGGCCACGTTGCCCGCCAGCGTGCCGGTGTTGCGGATGGGCGGCGAGGCGAAGCGCAGGAACAGCTCTTCCAGCTCCGGATACTCGTCGACGAGGGGTGGCATGGCGTCGGTCAGGGTGACGGCCGCGCCGATGCTCAGCCACTCGCCGTCCGCGGATACTTCGGCGAGTTCCCGCACGCGGCCGACGTAGATCACCGTGTCCAGTTCCCGGTGCTGTTTGGTCACCCACAGGCCCACGTCCGTGCCGCCGGCGAGCAGGCAGGCGTCCGGGTACTCGGCCAGGAGAGCCGCGAGCCCGGAGGCCGTCGTCGGTGCGTAATAGCGGCGCCCGTCGTGCTCGAGCGCGAGCATACCGGCGCCGGCCGGGTCATCGGCCAGGGACCTCAGCCCGGCCCGCGTGTCACCGTCGGCGGGCAGGTCGGACTCGTAGTCGTACATGCGCCGCGCGGCCTCCACGATGGGACGGTAACCCGTGCACCGGCACAGGTTGCCGGCCAGCGCGTCGTCGATTTCGCGGCGGGAGGGATCCCGGCGCGTCCGGTACAGGGCGAACAGTGACATCACGAATCCCGGAGTGCAGAAGCCGCACTGGGAGCCGTGGCACTCGTACATGGCCTGCTGCACCGGATGCAGCCCGGTCTGCGGACTGCCCAGGCTCTCCACGGTGATGAGTTCCTGTCCGTCCAGGGTCGGCAGGAACTGAATGCAGGCATTGACGGAGCGGTAGCGCAGACGCTCGCCGTCGCCGTCGAGGTCCGCCAGCACCACGGTGCAGGCGCCGCAGTCGCCCTCGGCGCAGCCTTCCTTCGTGCCGGTGCGCCCGGCGTCCTCACGCAGCCACTGCAGCACCGTGCGGGTCGGGTCCACGTCGCGCAGCTCCACCGTCTCCCCGTCCAGGAGGAAACGCACGGCATCACGAGTCGGCTCGGGCGCGGCCATCAGCTGCCCCGGTAGGTGGAATAGCTCCAGGGGCTGACCAGGAGGGGTACGTGATAGTGCTGGTCGGCGTCGATGCGGAAACGCACCGGCACCACGTCGAGGAAGCCCTCATCCGGGAAGCAGTCGCGCACGTGGAAGAGGATCTCCCACTGGCCGGTGGCGAACGCGTCCGGGTCGAGCAGAGGATGGTCGGTGCGGCCGTCCCGGTTGGTCTCGGTGGCGTGTACGCGCTCGCGTCCGCCGTCCAGGCGGTACAGCTCCACGCGGACGCCGGCGGCCGGTCGGCCGCGGGCGGTATCCAGCACGTGGGTGGTCAGTCGGCCCATGGTTTCTCTCCCTGACGGACAGGATTCCCATATCCGTCCATGTCCGTCGGAAGGGCCATTATCCGGCCCGCGCGACGGCCGTCGCAAGCGCGGCGCGCGCCGCCTGGCTTTATATGGCGACGCCGAGTGGCTACTATCGCAACCCCGGCGGTGCCCCGGCCTCGCCACTGACGGGGCGACCCGCATATCCAGCAAGGAGACCAGATGAGTTCTGCCGTACAGTTGCTCGGCATCAGCAATGCCATCGTCGACATCCTGAGCCACGTCGATTACGGGTTCCTCGAGCGCGTGGACGCCGCGCCCGGCAGCATGACCCTGATCGACGAGAGCCGCGCCGACGAGGTGTACGGCATGATGGGACCCGCCACGGAGAAGTCCGGCGGTTCCGTCGCCAACACCGTGGCCGTCTTCGCCGGGCTGGGGGGCAAGGCCGCCTACGTCGGCCGGGTGGCCGACGACCAGTTCGGACGGGTATTCCAGCACGACATGAACTCGCTCGGCATCGACATGCGCGTGCCGCCGTCGCCCGCAGAGAAGTCCACGGCCCGCTGCTACGTGCTGATCACGCCGGACGGCCAGCGCACGATGCAGACCTATCTCGGCGCCTGCACCGAGCTCGGTCTCGGCGACGTGAACGAGGAGACCATCGGCGAACCCGGTATCGTGCTGCTGGAGGGCTACATCTTCGACCTGCCCGAGGGGCCGGACGTGGCGCGGCTCGCCATCGAGACCGTGCGCCGGCGCGGCGGCAAGGTCGCCCTGTCGCTGTCCGACGCACTCTGCGTGGAGCGTCATCGGGCAGCGTTCCGCGAACTCGTCGAGGAGCAGATCGATCTCGTCTTCGCCGACGAGGAGGAGATCTACCAGTTGTTCGCCACCGACTCGATCGAGGGCGTGATGTCCGAGGCCTCCATGCTCCAGGGCCTGTTCGTCGTCACCCGCTCGGAGAAGGGCTCGGTGGTGATCAATGGCGACGAGTTCATCCAACAGGCCGCCTTCCCCGTGGATAAGGTGGTGGACACCACCGGCGCCGGCGACACCTACACCGCCGCCTTCCTCGCTGCGCTGGTCAAGGGCGAGCCCCTGGACCGCTGTGCCCGTATCGCCTCCTGGTGCGGTGCGCGGGTGATCCAGCAGGTGGGCGCCCGCTACCAGGGCGACATCCTGGAAGGCTACCCGGAGAGCTGAGCGGCAGCATGCGCCGAACCGGTGTGAGCGGCGCGACGGACGCGGAGGCGAGCGCGGCGTTCAGGCCCTACGAACAGGGCTTCGCCCGGAATCCCTATCCGGTCTACGCCCGGTTGCGCCGCGAGTCGCCCGTATTCCACTCCGCCGAGTTCGGCATGACCTTCTTCACGCGCTACGCGGACGTGGAGCGCCTGCTGCAGGATCCCCGGCTGGGCCGCACGATGCGCCACCGGATGTCGCCGGCCGAGCGGGCGGCGGACGACGAGCCCTGGCAGCACCTGCCTAACTACGCCCGCTACGTGCGGGTGAACGTGCTGGAGACGGAGGGCGAGGAGCACACGCGGCTGCGCCGTGTGCTGATGCGGGTGATGAACCCGAACCGGATCCGGCGCCTTAAAGCACGCATCGAGGCCCTGGCGCGCGAGCGGGTGGCAACGCTGGCACCGCGCGGCCGCATGGAATTCGTCTCCGAGCTCGCGACGCCGCTGCCGGTGCACCTCATCGCCGAGCTGCTCGGCTGGCCCGGGGACGAGCGGGAGCGTCTGCGGCCCTGGTCCGCGGCGATCGTGCGGCTGTACGAGAAGGATGCCACCGAGGCGGACGAACAGGCGGCGGAGACGGCCGTGGCGGAGTTCGCCGCGCGCATCGGCGAACTGGTGGAGGAGCGGCTGGCACATCCCGACGACGGCGTCATCGGCGAGCTGGCCGCGCTGGCCCGCGACGAGGGGTTGCTGGACCGGGACGAACTCGTCGCGAGCTGCATGCTGCTGCTGAACGCCGGCCACGAGGCCACCGTGAATGCGGCGGGCAACGGTCTGCTGGCGCTGCTGCGTCACCCGGAGGCCTGCGCGAAGCTGCGCGCCGACCCGGCGCTGGTGGATACGGCCGTGGACGAGATGCTGCGCTACGACGCGCCGCTGCATCTCTTCCACCGCTACGTGCTGGAGGACATGGAGTACGCGGGGCGGCGCTTCCGGCCCGGGGATACGCTGGGCCTGCTGTACGGCTCGGCGAACCGGGACCCGGAGGCGTTCGCCGAGCCGGACCGCTTCGACATTGCCCGCAGCCCCAATCGCCACTTCGCCTTCGGCGCCGGCGCCCATTTCTGCGTGGGCGCCCCGCTGGCCCGGCTGGAACTCCGCGCGCTGTTCACCGCGCTGCTGGAAGGCCTGCCGGAGCTGCACCTGGCCGAGGAACCGGAATACCACACCGGCCTCGTCTTCCGCGGCCTGAAACGGTTGAAGATACGCTGGGCGTGAAGGCCCTCCTACCGTTCTATTGGGGCAGCGCGTCCAGCATCTGCTGCGCCGATTCCTTCACGCTCATATTGCCGCCCGTCTCGGTCGCCTTCGTCAGCGCGGCGCGCGCCTCTTCCACGTTGCCGAGCTGGCTCGAGACGAAGCCCAGCGTCAGCCAGATGCGCTGATGATCCGGATTCGCCTCGGCGCCCTCGCGCAGGTGACGGAGGGCCTCCTCGTGCCGCCCGAGGTAGTGCAGGGTGAGGCCGAGGTTGTTGCGGGCCTCCGCGTTGTCGGGGTCCAGTTCCATCAGGCGCGCATACAGTTCCGCCGCGCGGCCGTATTGTTTCTCCCGGAAGAGCATGTCGGCCTGTCGTCCCATCTCCGCGGGGTTGTCCGTGGGCATCGTCATCGCCGAGCTGAGCGCTATGTCGTTCGCGGAGATGCCGCCCGGCTGGGGCGCCGGGCGCTGACGGACGGCGGCCGGGTTCGTCGCGACACCGGCGGCGGGGGTCGCCGTCGCATCGTCCGCATAATAGGCGCGCGTCGCGCCGAAGACCGCCAGGCCGAAAGCAATCTGGAAGACCGCCATGCCCGCCCAGAATTTCCCGTTCGTTTCCATGTGCATTCCCGTCGATCGAACCAGCGGCGAGGATATCCGGACGGCGGCGGCACGCAAAGCCCCGGAAAACCACACCGGTCGTGGTAGGGTTGGTCCGCTGTCAATCAAGGAGAGATCGATGAGGATACCGACCCTGTTGCTGGCCATGCTGCTGCCCGTGGCCGTGGTGGCGCAGCCGGAACCCTGGATGCGCAGCGAGACGCCCGGCGAGCTGTCCATCGCGGCGGGCGCGGAGTCCGACTGCCCGGTGACTCCGGAAGACGTGAAGATCCACATGGAGAGCGTGCTGAAGCAGGCGGGCATCGAAGCGGTGCCATTCAGCGGCAAGCCGTCGGCATTGTTCCTGGCGGGCACCGTCGAATGCGAGAAGCACGGCGACGGGGTGTGGGTATTCCGGGCGGCGGTCGAGTTCGATTCGCCGGATCGGGAACTCAGCGACTGGATCGGCGGCAAGGCCTATGTCCAGCTCGGCATCGGCGGGCGCGGCGCCATCATCAGGGCGCTGATGGCGGACATGGAAGAGGCCATCGAGGACTACAAGGCCAGTAACCGGGATTACGATTTCTGAGCCGGCCGGCACCGGTTCGTCACAGACCCGGATGGGAGCAATCAGATGGAGCCAGCCACCTCGCTCGTTACCGCGTGTTGCGCGCTCGCACTGCTGACTTTCCTCGTGGGCGTCAGGATGCTGTACGTGCGCATCGGCGAGATGCGCAGGCGCGGCATCGGGCCGCAGGACGTCGCACTGTCGGGCCAGCGTGCCGAGAGACTCGAGGATACGCGGGCGTCCGACAACTACAATCACCTGTTCGAACTGCCGGTATTGTTCTACGCGCTGGCCGCCCTCGCCGTCGCCACCGGACACGTCCCCGGCTGGCTGGCCTGGGCCGCGTGGGTTTTCGTGGCGTTGCGGGTGGTGCACAGCCTGATCCAGTGCACCTACAACCGGGTCATGCACCGGTTTGCCGTCTTCCTGGCCGGCTACGGGTTGCTGCTCGTCATGTGGCTCGGGTTCGGCGGCTCGTATCTCGTCGGATGAGCGTCGCGCAGGCTGGTGCAACAGGGTCGCAACGGAGCCGACCGGAGAGACAAAGATGAACATCGGACGCCGCCAGTTACTGAAACTCCTCGCCGCGCTCGGCGTCTCCACGACGATGACGGCCGGGAGGTCCGCCGCGGCCACAGGCGAGCGGGCGAAGTTCGACGTCGTGGTAGTCGGCGCCGGCGTGTTCGGCATCTGGAGCGCCTGGCAGCTGCACCGGGCCGGTCGGCGCGTCGCCGTCATCGATGCCGTGGCACCGGCTCACAGCCGGGCCTCCTCTGGCGGCGAGAGCCGGGTCATACGGGCCGGCTACGGCGACCAGGAGATCTACTCGGAATGGGCCTGGCGCTCGCTCGGCGACTGGCAGGCGCTCTCGGCGCGTAGCGGGCTGCCTGTGTTCCATCCCATGGGCGTGCTGTGGCTGCACGAGGAGCGCGACGCGCTGGTGCGCGCGAGCGCCGACGTCCTGTCGCGCCTCGGCATCCCCCACGAGTTCCTCCCGGCCGCCGATCTTCGCAGCCGCTATCCGGTGCTCAGGGCGGACGACGGTGAGGCCGGTTTCCTCGAACCCCGGGCCGGAGCGCTGATGGCCCGCCGGGCCGTGCAGTTCATGGCGGCGGAGCTCATCGCCAACGATGTGCCGTTCTTCGGTGCCCGGGTGAACGCGATACGTGCCGATCAGGCGATCGGCGGCTCACTGCCCGCCGTCACTACCCACGCCGGCGGGACCATTGCCGCCGAGCAGTTCGTCTTTGCGTGCGGACCCTGGCTCGACCAGGTCTGTCCGGAGGCGATGGCCGGGCGGCTGTTCGTCACCCGGCAGGAGGTGTTCTATTTCGCCGTCCCGGCCGGCGCTACCGGGGCACTGCCGGTGTGGGCGGACCTGCCGTTCTACGGCTTTCCCGACCTCGAGGGCCGCGGCTTCAAGGTGGCCGATGACACCCATGGCGGGCCGATGGACCCCGACAGCGGCGACCGGCGTGCCAGTGAGGAGGGCGAACTGAGAGCGCGGGCGTTTCTGGCCCGGCGGTTCCCGGCTCTCGCGGAGGCCCCGCTCAGCGAGAGCCGGGTGTGTCAGTACGAGAACAGCTCCGACGGCCACCTGGTGATCGACCGGCATCCGGGTCTCGACAACGTCTGGGTCGTCGGCGGCGGCTCGGGTCACGGCTTCAAGCACGGGCCTGCAGTGGGCGCGCACGTGGCGGAACTGGTGGCGGGTAAGGCGAGTCCGAGTGCACCTTTCCTGCTCGGCGAGAAGGGGAGCCGCCAGCAGCGTGCGGTGCAGTGACGAGAATCGGGATTCGATTCCGCTCTGATGCGTGGGACCGGGCAGGGCCGAGTTCAGGGGTCAGGTGTACGAAAGGGGCGTCGCCAGCTTGAGATAGCGCACGAAGGGCAGGAAATCCCGGTCGCTGAAGAGCAGCGGCACACGATTCTTTATGCAGAAGGTCGCGCCAAAATCCTTGCAGGACTTCCGCCAGGATCATCTCGTCGTTCTCTGGTCAGGCAGATCGCCTTCCCAGCGCAGTTTGCCTCTGAACTTCCGTATCCTTTCCTGCTTCTTGAGGCGAACCAGTGTCTCCAGTCCCAATTCCACCGCTTCTTTCTTGGTCTTCGCGCCACTTGCCTTCAGCGCTTCTTCCATCAATTCATCGTCTATTACAATATTCGTCCGCACGGCGTTACCTCGCTAAACTTCTATACACATGATAAATAGAAATGATCCACATAATAATGACCTGACCACGACACTGGAGACCATCCGCGACAAGCGCGGCTACCTGCTGGCCCATCACGGGCTGATGGCGCTCGCCGGCAACGGCTTGCTGGAGGCCTACGACGCGCTGTACACCCGCCTGACGCTGACGCCCGGCTATCTCAGCCGCCATGAGCACGAGTTCGTGTGGATGGCGGTGCTGATGAGCCTGGACGAGCCCCTCGGCACCCACCACATCCCGCGTTATCTGGAGGCAGGCGGCAGCCGAGAGGAGTTCGACGGTATCCTCGCGATCACCGCGCTGGCCAAGGGCGTCTCCTGCTATCAGTTCGTCGAGGAGAACTGGCTCGATCATCTGCCCGACGTGTCGCCCCAGGCGGCGTATCGCGCGGCGTTCGAGCGCGCGGCCGGCGACATCCCGCTGTCTCGCGCACACCTGGCCGCCGCCGCCGTTCACACGTGTTTGGCCAATTTCCGAGCGCTGGCCTGGCAGATCCGCTCCGCGTATGCCGCCGGCACCCCGGAGCAGGGCCTGGCGGAGGCGCTGTCGCTGGCGATGTTCCCGGGCAGCGTGCCCTATTTCGCGAGGGCCGCCGAAGTTTGGCGGCGGCTGATCGCCGACGGCGAAGTGGAAGCTTCCGGTGCGTTCCGCGCGTGGGCGGAACTCGCCGGACAGGGCGGTTACGACGAGGCGTCCGGGTTGAGCGGCCACTAGCATTTTTGTGCGGCCGGGCTGCACCGGCTTTGTATACTGACGTCAATGGAGCCGCCGGGAAAGATCACGCTACGGGATTGGCATGCGCTGCCGCCCGATGTCGTGCTGGAGGCGCTGGGCACCCGCGCTGAGGGTCTCTCCACGGCTGAAGCGGCCGCGAGACTCGACAGATTCGGACCGAACCGGCTGCCGCGCACCGCGAAACGGGGCCCAATGCTCCGGTTACTCGTGCAATTCCACAACCTGTTGATCTACGTGCTGCTCGGGGCAGCAGGACTTGCAGTGCTGCTCGGTCATCCGATCGACGCAGGGGTGATTCTCACCGTCGTCCTGCTGAACGCCGTGATCGGGTTTGTCCAGGAAGGTCGTGCCGAGAGCGCGCTTGAAGCGATGCAGAGCATGATCGATCCGAAGGCATCGGTGCTTCGGGACGGGCACAGGGCGACAGTGCCGGCCGATTCGATCGTCCCCGGAGATATCGTGCTGATCGAAGCCGGCGATCGCGTACCGGCCGACCTTCGGCTGCTGCGCTGCCGGAACCTGCGCATGGAGGAGGCGATCCTGACCGGCGAATCGATCGCGGTCGAGAAGGACGCGGCTTCAGTCGCAGCCGATGCGGAGCTCGGGGATCGCACGTCGATGGCTTACTCCGGGACGTTGGTGGCGGCGGGCCAGGGCTTCGGCGTGGTGACGGGTACCGGTGCAGAGACTGAGCTCGGCCGAATCAGCGCCCTGATCGGCGCGGTAGAAAGCCTGAAGACGCCACTCATCCGGCAGATGGATCGTTTTGCGGCACAGCTGACGGTCGTGATCCTCGGGCTCTCTGTCCTGACGTTTCTGTTTGCACTGTTGGTTCGGGCTTACGCCCCCGCCGATGCATTCATGACCGTCGTCGGCCTGGCGGTCGCCGCGATCCCGGAGGGATTGCCCGCGATCATGACGATCACTCTCGCGATCGGGGTGCAGCGCATGGCGGCACGCAACGCGATCATCCGTCGTCTGCCGGCCGTGGAAACGCTCGGATCGGTTTCGGTGATCTGCTCGGACAAGACCGGCACGCTGACGCGCAATGAGATGATGGTGCAGGCCATTGCGACCGCCGAGGCGGAGTTCGGGATATCCGGTGTCGGTTACGACCCCCGCGGCACGATTGCATGCAATGGTGAGGACATCGACCCGACTGACGATGCTCAGCTGCTCGAACTGATCCGGGCGGCCTTGCTGTGCAATGATGCGGAGTTGCGACAAGTGGGCGGAGTCTGGCGTGTCGACGGCGACCCGATGGAGGGGGCTCTTGTGGCGCTCGCACTGAAGGCCGGCCTCGATGCGTCGCTCATCCGCAAGCAGTTGCCTCGCGCGGATGAAGTCCCATTCGATTCGGCACATCGCTTCATGGCGACGCTGCACCACAGCCACGACAACAACGCCTTCATACTGATGAAGGGCGCGCCTGAGCGACTGCTCGAGATGTGCAGCCGGCAGCGCCGGCGTACCGGCGACGAGCCCATCGATGCCGAGGCGTGGCGCAATCACGCCGAGCGGCTGGCGTCGAAAGGTCAGCGCGTACTGTCGTTCGCCTGGAAGCCCACCCCTTTCGGCCAGCAGACGCTGACGTTCGCCGACGTCGAGCGCGATGCCGTCATGCTTGGGCTCATCGGCTTCATCGACCCGCCTCGTGGCGAGGCGATCGACGCGGTCCTCGACTGTCGCTCGGCAGGGATCCGCGTCGTGATGATCACCGGCGATCACCCGGCCACCGCATGCGAGATCGCCCGCCAGCTGTGCATCGACGAGGCTCCGCAGACGCTGTCCGGCAGCGACATCGAGCAACTCGATGAAGCCGGATTACGCGCCGCAGCCGCCCGGACGGCCGTCTTTGCCCGAACGACGCCCGAACACAAACTCCGGCTCGTCGCCGCGCTTCAGGCTGAGGGCCTGATCGTCGCGATGACCGGTGACGGCGTGAACGATGCCCCGGCCCTGAAGCGGGCCGATGTCGGCATCGCGATGGGCGAAAAAGGCACCGAGGCGACCAAGGAGGCGGCCGAGATGGTGCTCGCCGACGATAACTTCGCGTCGATCGTCGCGGCCGTCCGCGAGGGCCGCACGGTCTACGATAACCTGATGAAAGTCATCGCGTGGACGCTGCCGACCAACGGTGGGGAAATGCTGACGATCCTCGCGGCAATCGGGTTCGGGCTCGCACTGCCGATTACTCCGGTGCAGATTCTGTGGGTCAATATGGTCACGGCCGTTACGCTCGGTTTAACGCTCGCCTTCGAGCCCACCGAGCGCGGCACGATGCACCGCCCACCGCGCCCGGCCAGCACGCCGATTCTCGATGGACGACTGGTGTGGCGCATCGTATTCGTCTCGCTGCTCTTCGTTGCCGGCACTTTCGGTATCTTCTTCTGGAGCGAGTCGCGCGGGCTGCCGATCGAGACGGGGCGTACGATGGTTGTGAATGCGCTCGTCGTCATGGAGATTTTTTACCTTTTCAGCGTCCGTTACGCACACGGCACTTCGCTGACGCTGACCGGCGCACTGGGAAACAGGATCGTGTGGACCGGTGTCGGCGTCGTCATCCTTGCGCAGTTCCTGTTCACTTATCTGCCATTCATGCAGCACGTCTTCGGGACCCGCGATCTTGCCCTGACGGACGGACTCGTCATCGTCGCGGTCGGTATCGCGATGCTGATCGTTGTCGAAATCGAAAAGCGCGCCACGCGCCAGTTTACGGTCTAAGGCGATGCCGCGACGGTAGCTGAACGCGCTGAACTCGCAGGCCAGGCGATTACGACGAGGCGTCCGTCTTGACAGGGTAGGGCGGTTCGGCGTCCCAGGGATGACCGACGTGGAGGCATTCCTCCACCAGCCAGCGGAATTCCCGGAAGCTGTCCACGATCGCGTCGGGCTGATGGGGGTGAGCTTCGGTGCCCGGGAAGATCTTCGCGATCCACTCGTGCTCCCAGCCCGTCCCGTTGAAGAACACCGACGTGATGCCCGCGCGTTTCGCGGCGACGACGTCGGTGGTGCTGTCGCCCAGATACCAGCAGTGCGGGCCGGGCTCCGCGTCGAGCTCGTCCAGGGCCTTCAGCACGGGCTCCGGGTTCGGCTTGCGGCGGTAGGTGTCGCCGCCGCAGATGGTGACGTCGAAAAGCTCCAGCCACGCGCCGCCGTCCACCAGCGCGAACTCGTGCTCGAAGAACTCCCGGTCCCGGTTGGTGAGGATGCCCAGGTGCACGTCCAGCTCGACCATCTCGGTGAGTAACTCGAGTTCGCCGCCCTCGAAAGGATGCACCTCGCCGTAGTGGTGGCGGTAGGCCTCGTTGAAGGCTTCGTGGGCGGTGTGCTTCGCGTCCTCGTCGGCGCCGAACAGCACCTCGAAGATGTCGGTGCGCGAGATCCGCCGCTCCGCCTTGATCTTCGGATGCAGCCGGCGGTGTTCGCGCACGTAGTCGACCAGGCGCGCGTCTTCCGGCGTCTTGCAGAGATCGTGCGGGATCAGCTTCTCCATGAGCCCCAGCTCGGGCAGCCGGGGCAGCACGTCGTCCACCGCTTGATACATCGCGTCCAGCGTGTCGACCAGCGTGGCGTGCCAGTCGAACAGCACCACACGGGGGGCGGGCAGGGCGCGGGCGGCTTCGTCGAGTTCGCGCAACATCGGGACCGTCTCCGGTTTTCGTCAGTCGAGGCTCGCGACGTAGGCGACGACGTCACGGATCGCCCGCTCGTCGCCCAGACCGCCGACGCTGGCCGCCATCTGACGGCCGGCGGCATCGTCCGCATGATAGCCGCGGCGGCCGGCGCGGAAGTTCTCGAGCTGGCGGACGAGGTACCAGTCGCTCTGGCGGGCCAGTGCGGGCGCACCGAGTTCCGCGTCGCCGCGGGCGTCCGGGCCATGGCAGGCCGCGCAGGGCGCGTAGAGCGAGCGGCCGCGGACGGGGTCGCCCTGCACCGTAGCCTCCGGCCGGGGCATATCGAGCCCGCCGAACCAGGCGGCCGCCGCGGAGACGTCTGCCGGAGTCAGCGACCGCACCATCGCCTGCATCTCCCAGCCGACGAAGTCGTCGTCGTGGGTGCCGCGCCAGCCGTTGAGGAAGGCCTGCAGCTGTCTGCTGACGTACCAGGCTTCCATGCCGGCGATGCGGGGCGCGTTGACCCGGGGGTTGCCGCGGCCCTCGACGCCGTGACAGGTGATGCAGAGCGCAAGGCTCGCCGGCGGCGCCTCGGGAGCCGAGGACTGCTCCGCACGCGACACCAGCGCCAGGCAGGCGGCGAACAGCAGCAGTGCGAGCCGGCTCAACGGGGCGCTCTCGCTAAGGCCGCACGAAGACGGCTTCCACCTCGACCAGCATGCCCGGCGCCACGAGCCCGGCCACCTCGACGGCGGATCGGGCCGGCAGGTTCATCTGCTCCGCCTCGGCGCCGAAGTAGCGGGTGTAGGCGCGCATGAAGCCCTGGAAGTCCATGCCGTCCTCACCCGGCGGCTCGACCAGGAAGACCGTCATCTTCACGATGTCGCCGAAACCGAGGCCGAGATCGTCCAGCGATTCCTCCATGCGGGCGAACACGCTCAGCGCCTGGGCTTCGGTATCGCCCCAGTATTCCGGGCTGTTGCGTTCGGCATCGGGGTTGGCGGGGCGCGGCACCATGCCGCTGTGCCACACCAGGGTGGCGTCCGCGGAGACTTCCACGGCGCGGGCGATGGGGAAGGTGGAGTTGTCGGGCAGCGGGTGCTGGATGCGGTCGCCGGCCTGGGCCAGGCCGGCCGCGAGCAGCATGACGGCGGCGACGACCTTATTTGTGACGATTCTCGTGCCAATTGTCGTGACTGGTCTCATGGGGGTCTCTCCTGTGAAGAATCGGCCGGCCGTCACGCCGGTGCCGCGGTCTGCAATTCTGCCTGAACCCGCGCATCGATATCGGCGATCGCGAAATGCGCGGACCGGATGGCGCCCTCCTGCCAGCCCGGGTGGTAGCTGATCTGGTCGCCGATCATGTAGTGGCGCTCCACCGGCGACTGCAGGCGGCGGAAGTGACTGCCGTCGTCGTCGTCCTCGAACATGCCGGCACAGCCCATCATGTGGTTCATGCGGTTCCAGGGCACGCTGACGCCGTTCTCGATGTAGCGGGCGTAGTCCGGGTGGATCCGGGAGCCCTGGCGGACGGCCTCGGCGATGCGCTCCTCGCTGGTCAGGCGGGCCAGACGCTCCGCGGCACCCGGCATGAAGGTGTAGGCGCCCAGCAGTATGCCCTTGCGACCGTGGATGCCGTGGGGCGGGTACCAGATCTGGGTGATGTCCTGGTGGGTCCAGGAGATGCCGCCGTAGATGCGGTCGCGCTCCCAGAACCGCTCGCTCGCCTGCAGGCCGATCTTCATCAGCTCGCCGCGCTTGATGTGCGAGAGCGATTCCACGTATTCGCGGGGGAAGTTGTGCCTGAGGCCGGTCAGGAGATGGGCCGGGATGCTGTTCAGGCAGTAGTCGGCCTGCAGCGTCATCGGCTCGCCCTTCCTGGTATAGCCGATGTCGATGCCGTCGTGGCGCAGTCCGACGCTGTGCACGACGGAGTCGAGCTGCACGAGATGGCCCACCTCGCCGAGGAACGCCTTGACCACGTGATCCATGCCGCCGGTGCCCGTGAGCATGGTGGAGGCCTGATCGGCGATTTCCGGGAAGTGCATGAAATCCTCCCAGAAGCGCCCGTTCAGTATCTCGGAGAGGTCGAACGGCTCGTTCAGCTCGGTCTCCGCGATCCAGCCGCCGCTCCGGCGCCCGGCCCGCTCGGAACCGGCGTAGAGATGGCTCTCGTCGAGGTCGCCGTACATTCTGGCGAAGGCGAGTAGCCGCTCCGTGTCGCGCGCGTCGAACGGCTGCTCCAGCGTATCCGCCGAGAGCGACTTCGCCAGCAGTTCGGACATGAAGCCGCGGGCGTCGGCGATGTACTGGCGCTGGCGCACCGGCCGGCCGCCGAACATGTTGTCGTCCTGGAAGTAGGCGTTGCGGTTGTCGTTGATCCAGACTTCGAGCTGCACGCCCAGCTCGCGGCAATAGCCCATCAGCGCGGTGTGGTCCGGGGGGATGCGTGCCGGGCCGGCATTCAGGTACAGCCCGGGCTCGTCGTCGAATTCGCAGACCTGGCGATTGCCGAGTTCGTCGACGACGTCACCGGAGCGCAGCGTGAGATTGCGTCCGCCGGAGCGGAAGGAGGCTTCGAGTACGGTCACGTCGTAGCCGGCACGGTCCAGTTCCAGTGCCGCGGTGAGGCCGCCGATGCCGGCGCCGAGGATGACGACGCGCCGGCGGGCGCCGCCGAGCGGCCTCAGCCTCGCGAGTGGCGTCTGCGCCGGGGCAGCCATGAGCTCCATCGCCGAGGCCACGCGATACATCGCCGCGGAGCCGCCGGCCGCACCGACCATCTCCAGGAATCTGCGGCGTGTGAAATGGGCCATCAGGAGCTTGCTATCTCAGCCCCCGATCGGGTGCCAGGTCGTCTTCACTTCCTGGGTGTCGCGGATGTGGTAGGGGCTCTGCGCGCCCGGGCGGCGCCAGTCGCTGCCCGTGCGGTCGATCACCCGCTTGAGGTTGTCCGCCGCGGCAACCTGGATGTCCTTCGCCGCCTCGCCATCGGCCTCGCAGAAGACCACGGCGTTCACGTCCATGTGGGAGGCGAACTGGCCGGCGAGTTCTTCGCGGAAGCCGGTCAGCAGGTTCACCACGCCGCCGGGGACGTCGGAGGAATGCAGCACCTCGGCGAAGCTGATGGCGGTCAGCGGACGGGTGGCGGAGGCCAGTACGACGCAGGTGTTGCCGCCCACGATGGCCGGTGCGACGTTCGAGATCAGTCCGAGCAGCCCGCTCTCTTCCGGCGCGATGATCGCCACCACGCCGGTGGGCTCCAGCGCCGAGAAGTTGAAATGGGATGAGGCCACCGGGTTCACGGCGCTGAAGATCTGCTGGTACTTGTCGGACCAGCCGGCGTAATGGATCAGCCGGTCGACCGCGGCGTCCACCTCGCTCTCCGCCCGGCGGCGGTTGACACCCTGCAGCGCGAGCTCGGCCACGAACTGCGCGCGGCGTCCCTCCAGCATCTCGCCGATGCGGTACAGCACCTGGCCCCGATTGTAGGCGCTGGCGCCGGACCAGCCGGCGAAGGCGCTGCGGGCAGCCACCACGGCCTCGCGGAAGTCCTTGCGGCTCGAGCGGCAGACGTTGGCGATCACCGTCTCGCCGTCGGGCTTGAGCGGGTAGTAGCGCCCGGATTCGGTGCGCGGGAACTTGCCGCCGACGTAGATCTTGTAGGTCTTGGCGACCGGGAGCCGGCCGCCGGCCCGCCTGTCCGCATCCTTCGCCTTGCGCTGGCGCTTCGTGGTGTCGTTCATGGTTCAGTCCAGTGCCAGGTAGGCGTCCAGCCCGTGCAGTCCGCCCTCGCGGCCGACGCCGCTCTCCTTGTAGCCGCCGAAGGGCGAGGTGGGGTCGAACTTGTTGAAGGTATTGGCCCAGATCACGCCGGCGCGCACGCCGCCGGTCATGCGGAATATCTTGGCGCCCTTGTCCGTCCAGACGCCGCCGGAGAGCCCGTAGGGCGTGTTGTTGGCCTTCTCCAGGCCCTCCTGCATGCGCCGGAAGGTCTGCACGGCGAGCACGGGGCCGAAGATCTCCTCCTGCACCACCCGGTTCGACTGGGAGACGCCGGTGAGCAGCGTCGGCCGGCACCAGTAGCCCTTGCGGGGCAGCCGGCAGGATGACTGATGGATCTCGGCCCCCTCCGCCTTGCCCACCTTCAGGTAGTTCCGGATGGTCTCGAGCTGCGCTGCGGAGTTGATGGCGCCCACGTCGGTATTCTTGTCCAGCGGATCGCCGACGATCAGCGTCTCCATGCGCTCCTTCAGCTTGTCGATCACCTCGTCGGCGACGGACTCCTGCACCAGCAGCCGGGAGCCCGCGCAGCAGACGTGGCCCTGGTTGAAAAAGATGCCGTTGACGATGCCTTCCACCGCCTGGTCGATGGCGGCGTCCTCGAAGATGACGTTGGCCGCCTTGCCGCCGAGCTCCAGCGTGTACTTCTTCTTCGTGCCGGCCAGCGAGCGCATGATGATGCGGCCCACTTCGGTGGAGCCTGTGAAGGCGATCTTGTCGACGTCCGGGTGTTCGACGATGGCGGCGCCCGTCCTGCCGGCGCCGGTGACGATGTTCACCACGCCGGGCGGCAGGCCCGCGTCGCGCACCACCTCGGCGAACTTCAGTGCGGTGAGCGGCGTGGTCTCTGCCGGCTTCAGCACCACCGTGTTGCCGCAGGCGAGCGCCGGGGCGATCTTCCACGCCAGCATCAGCAGCGGGAAATTCCACGGGATGATCTGGCCGGCCACGCCGAGCGGGCGCGCCTTGCGGCCCGGGAAGGCGTACTCCAGCTTGTCCGCCCAGCCGGCGTAGTAGAAGAAATGGGCGGCGGCCAGCGGGATGTCGATGTCCCGGGACTCGCGGATGGGCTTGCCGCCGTCCAGCGACTCGATCACGGCGAACTCCCGGGCCCGCTCCTGCAGGATGCGGGCGATGCGGTAGATGTACTTGCCGCGCTCGGCGGGGGCGAGCTTCGACCAGGCGCCCTCGTACGCGCGGCGTGCGGCGGCCACCGCCCGGTCCACGTCGGCCTCGCGGGCTTCCGCCACGCGGGACAGCACCTGCTCGCTGGCCGGGTTGATCGAGTCGAAGTAACGCCGCTTCGCGGGCGAGACGAATTTGCCGTCGATGAACAGGCCGTAGCGCTCGTCGACGGTGACGTGGTCCGTGCTCTCCGGGGCGGGGTCGTACTGCCAGCCGGTGTCGAAGGCGAGGGGGCTCGTTTCTCTGTTCACGGTCAGTCCTTCGAGAAGTAGTCGGCGGATTGATAGACGCCGGTCCGTTGCTTGACGAGCTGCATCAGCACGTCGTTCGCGAGGCTGCTCGCGCCGAAGCGGAACCACTCCTTCGTGAGCCACGCCTCGCCGAGGGTCTCGCGCAGCATCACCAGGTAATGCACCGCGAGCTTGGCCTTCGAGATGCCGCCCGCGGGCTTCATGCCGACCATGCGGCCGGTCTCGCGGTGGTAGTCGCGGATCGCCTGCAGCATGGTGAGGGTGACCTCCATGGTGGCGGCCGGCTGGATCTTGCCGGTGGAGGTCTTGATGAAGTCCGCGCCCGCATGCATGGCCAGCACGCTCGCCTGGCGCACCCGGTCGAGGGTGCCCAGCTCGCCGGTCTCGAGGATCACCTTCAGGTGAGCCGGACCGCAGGCCTCCTTCACCGCGGCGATCTCGTCGAACACCCGCCGGTAATCGCCGGCCAGGAAGGCACCGCGGGAGATCACCATGTCGATCTCGTCGGCGCCCTGATCCACGGCCATACGGGTCTCGGCGAGACGGATATCCATGAACGACATGCCGCTGGGGAATGCCGTGGCCACGGCGGCGACGGCGATGTCCGTGCCGGCGAGTGCTTGCTTCGCCACGCCGATCATCGTCGGGTAGACGCAGACGGCGGCGACGTGGGGCAGGTCGGGCAGGGTGTCGTGCAGGTGGATCGCCTTCTGGCACAGCTGGCGCACCTTGCCCGGCGTGTCCTGGCCCTCGAGCGTGGTCAGGTCGATCATCGAGAGCGCGAGTTTCAGGGCCTCCACCTTGGAGGCCGTCTTGATGCTGCGGGTGCGGAAGCGGGCCGCCCGCTCGGCCACGCCGACCTCGTCCACGCGGGTTACACGCGACAGATCGGGCAGCGCCGGTCCGGCCGCTTCGGCAGCGCGCCGGCTCATTGGGCCTGGACCGAGACGGCGGTATCCAGCGCGATGCGGATCATCTCGTCGAAGGTGGTCTGGCGCTCGTCGGCGGTGAGGGCGTCGCCCGAGCGGATGTCGTCGCTGACGGTGCAGATGGCCAGCGCCTCCACGTCGTGTTCGGCGGCCAGTGCATACATGCCGGCGGCCTCCATCTCGACGCCGTAGACGTTATAGCGCTCCATCACGTCGAACATCTCCGGCTCGGGGGTGTAGAACAGATCGGCGGAGAACAGGTTGCCCACGTGATGACGGACGCCGTACCGGCGGGCCGTCGCCACCGCGCGTTCCAGCAGCGCATAGCTTGCGATGGCCGCATAGTCGTAGCCGCCGAAACGCATGCGGTTCACGCCGGAGTCGGTGCAGGCGCCCATGCCGATCACCACGTCCCGCAGCCGGACCTCAGGGTGCACCGAGCCGCAGCTGCCCACCCGGATCAGCCGCTTCGCACCATACTCGGTGATGAGCTCGCTCGTGTAGATGGACGCGGACGGGATGCCCATGCCGTGCGCCATGACGGATACGGGCCGTCCCTCGTAGCTGCCGGTGTAGCCCCACATGTTGCGCACGTCGGTGACCCGGTTGACGCCGTCCAGGTAGGTCTCGGCGATGTACTGCGCCCGCAGCGGGTCGCCGGGCATGAGGATGGTCTCGGCGAAATCGCCCGGCCGGGCGTTGATGTGTTTGGCTGCCATGGATTCCTGAACGGAGGCCTGTCGCTGGTGATCGATATGGGGCGAGCCGGTATTCTAGCGCAGGCGGTCGGCCCTTGTTGATCGCACGCCCGCCCCCTCCGGAGAGTACCGCAATGCCCGAAGAAGTCTGGACCGAGGAACGCTGCTTCATCACAGAACTCCTTAACGACGCGGACGTGCCGGACGTCTCCCTGGCGCGGTGCCGCGTCGAGCCGGGCGTCACCACCCAGCTGCATCGTCTCGCCGTCCGCGAGTGGTACGTGGTTGAGCAGGGCCGCGGACTGATGGAGGTCGGCAATTTCGAGCCCCGTCCCATCGGCCCCGGGGATGTCGTGGAGATCCCGGCCGACACCGCCCAGCGCGTGACCAACACCGGGGCCGGCGACCTGGTATTCCAGTGCGTCTGCCTGCCGCGCTTCACGCCGGATTGCTACGAATCGCTGGAGTCGTAGGCGCCGGCCGCCGCCAGTGGCGGGAATCTGTCAGATTTTCGCAACATAACCGAAACTAAGGCTCCGTAAGCCTACCGTTCGGCGTCACAAATACGTAAGATTCGCCGTACCTACCCCCGCCCCTCCAAGGAGAAAAAGATGCGTGGCAGAAAACCGACAACCCTCGATGGCGCACGGCCGACTCGCCGGCTCTGCGCGCTGGCGCTCGCGAGCCTGATGGCGCTGCCCGCGCTGCCGGGTACGGCGCTGGCCCAGGACGACAGCGTCCTCGAGGAGATCGTGGTCACGGCGCAGCGCCGTGAAGAAAATCTGCAGGAGGTGCCGATCTCGGTTTCCACCCTGTCCGGCGCGCGGTTCGAGAACCTGTTCGACGCCGGCGAGGACATCCGCGCTCTGGCGACGCGGGTGCCCAGCCTGTACGCCGAGTCGTCCAACGGCCGGCTGGCACCGCGCTTCTACCTCCGCGGCCTCGGCAACACCGACTTCGACCTGGCGGCCTCCCAGTCCGTCTCCATCATCATGGACGAGGTGGTGCAGGAGAACGTGATCCTGAAGAGCTTCCCGCTGTTCGACGTCGAGCGCGTGGAAGTCCTGCGCGGGCCGCAGGGCACACTGTTCGGCCGCAACACGCCGGCCGGCATCATCAAGTTCGATACCCGCAAGCCCACCGACGAGGCCGAGGGTCGCGTCGACCTGTCCTACGGCCGCTACGGCTCCACCGTGGTGGATGCCGCCGTCGGCGGTCCGCTGGCGGACAATCTGTCGGTGCGCGCGTCCATGCTGTACATGAACCGCGACGACTGGATTTCGAACGCCTTCACCGAGCAAGACGACGTGATGGGCGGCTTCGAGGATCTCGCCTACCGGCTGCAGGCCCTGTGGCAGATCACGGACAACCTGAGCGCGCTCGCCAACGTGCACGGCCGCACGATGGACGGCACGGCCTCGGTGTTCCGCGCCAATATCCTGGGCCCGGGCAGCAACGACCTGAACGTCAATTTCGACCGCAACACCGTGTTCTTCGACGAGGGCAACAACAACCCGCAGGAAGCCGACGCGCTCGGCGGCTCGCTGAAGCTCGAGTGGGACGTGAGCGACACGATGACCGTGACCTCCATCACCGCCCACGAGACGGTGGAGAACCGCAGCCTGGGTGACATCGACGGCGGTTTCGGTGCCGCCTTCCTGCCGTTCCAGGGTCCCTGTCCTCCGGGCAGCGATCCGGCCACGGACGTGTGCATCCCGTTCCCGTCCCAGACCCAGGACGGCATCGATAACCTGGATCAGTTCACCCAGGAGATCCGGGTGGCCGCGGATGCGAGCGACCGGCTGTTCTGGCAGGCCGGCTTCTTCTACTTCGATTCGGAGTTCGCCGTCACGACCTTCCCGTTCTTCGTGCCGCCCACCACGGTCGCCCACGAGAACACCTCCTGGGCCGTGTTCGGGCACGTCAGCTACGACATCAGCGACGTCTGGAACATCACCGGCGGCGTGCGCTATACGGACGACGAGAAGGACCTGTTCTCGGCCGGCGTGACGCCGGTGAACGTCTCCGACGAGCAGGTGAGCTGGGACGTGAGCCTGAGCTACGCGTTGAGCAGCGACGTGAATCTGTACGGCCGGTTGGCCAGCGGCTTCCGCGCTCCCACCATCCAGGGCCGCGACATCGCCTTCGGTGCGCCGCCGTCTTCTGCCGACTCGGAGACCATCACCTCCATCGAGGGCGGCTTCAAGTCCACGCTGCTGGGCGACCGTCTGCGCCTGAATGCCGCGATCTACTACTACGAGATCGAGGACCAGCAGTTCTCGGCCATCGGCGGCGCCGGCAACCTCATCCAGCTGGTCAACGCCGACACCGGCACCGGCACCGGCATCGACGTGGATGCGGAGTGGCTCGCCACGGACAACCTTAGCTTCACCGCCGGCTTCAGCTGGAACGATACCGAGATCGACGACTCCGAGCTGCGGGTCGCGCCCTGCGGCTCCGGTCTGTGCACCGTGCTCGACCCGCTGGACGGCAACGGCAACGCCATCGTCGACGGCAACTCGTTCCCGCAGGCGCCGGAGACCATGCTGAACTTCACGGCCCGCTACACGATGCCGGTGGGCGACGATGCCGAGTTCTTCGCCTACACCGACTGGGCCTACCAGGGCGACACGAACTTCTTCCTGTACGAGTCCGCCGAGTTCTCCTCCGAGGACACCTTCGAGGGCGGCGTGAAGTTCGGTTACGGCAAGATCGATGGCTCCTGGGAGGTGGCGATCTTCGGCCGCAACATCACGGACGAGGAGAATGTGAAGGGCGGCATCGACTTCAACAACCTGACCGGCTTCGTGAACGAGCCGAGAATCTGGGGCGTGTCCTTCAGCGCCAATTTCTAGCGCCGACACCGTGCCGCCGCTCCGGCGGCGGCCGTCCCGAACTGCGAAGCCCGGCGCGAGCGCCGGGCTTCTTCTTTTCCGGCGGCCGGATTCCTGCGACTATGCCGCGCATGTTCCCCGCCGCCCGCCTCGTCACCTCCGGCCTCGTGCTCGCCGCGCTCGTCGCGGCCTGTACGCGCGAGACGCCGCCCGCGGCACCATCCGGCGCAGGCTACGTGCGCGCGGCCGTGGCCGGCACCCTGCAGTCGCCGGCCATCGTGGAGGCCAGCGGCCTCGCCCATTCCCGCCGCCGGCCGGACCTGCTGTGGGTCATCAACGACGGCGGGGAAGAGCCCTTGCTGCATGCGGTGACGCCGGACGGAGAGGCGCTGGGGGCCGTGCGCGTCGCCGGTGCCGAGAACCGGGACTGGGAAGACCTGGCCGCCTTCAGCCACGAGGGCTCGTCCTGGCTGCTCGTCGCCGACATCGGCGATAACGGCGGCATCCGGGATCACCTGACACTGTACGTCGTACCGGAACCGGATCCGGACGACCGCGAGGTGGCGACCGCCTGGACCGTCCGCTATACCTATCCCGACGGGCCCCACGACGCCGAGGCGGTGGCCGTGGACGGCGAGGCGGGACGGATCTACGTGCTGACCAAGCGGACCGAGCCCGCGGAGCTGCACACGCTGCCCCTGCGCCCGCCGGCATCGGCGGGCGTGCTGACCTCCACTCTCGTGACCGGCGTCGACAGCCTGCCGGGCCGGGAGGAGGCAGCGGGCCTGCTGGCCGCCGCCGTGCCCTATCACTGGCAGCCCACCGGCATGGACATCGCCGCCGACGGCAGTGCCGTCGTCATACTCACGTACGCCGACGTCTATTATTATCCGCGGCCGACGGCCGGGACGTGGGCCGATGCGCTGGCGCGCGAGCCGCTACCGCTGGGCATGCCGCTGGTCCCGATCGCCGAGGCCGTCGCCTTCGACGGACGCGGCCGCTCCCTGTTCATCACCGCGGAAGGAAGACATGCACCGCTGCTCAGATTCGACCCCGAACCGCAAGCCGACTGATTTCGGCATCCTGGCCCTCGCGGGCCTCGCGCTGCTGCTGTTGCAGGCCTGCGCCCGGCCCGCCGGCGAGGCGGACGCACCGGCCTCCGCGCCCGACTCCGCGCCACCGGCGGAGACCGTGACGCTGATGACCTTCAACGTCGAGAACCTGTTCGACGCCGAGGACGATCCGGGCAAGAACGACCGCACCTATCTGCCCATCGAGGCGAAGCGCAATCAGGGGCATCGGGCGGCCTGCGCGAAGATCGACAATCCCTACTGGCGCGAGCAGTGCCTCGACTGGGACTGGGACGAGACCGTGGTGGAGCGCAAGCTCGCCGCGGTGGCCGCCGCCATCCTGCAGGTGGACGACGGCAGGGGGCCGGATATCGTGGCGTTGCAGGAGGTGGAGAACATCCGCATCCTGGAGCGGCTGCGCACCGACTATCTGGAGGAGGCCGGTTATCGACCGGCCATCCTGATCGAGGGCGCGGACGATCGCGGCATCGACGTGGCCTTCCTGAGCCGGCTGGAGGCGGTCGGCGAGCCCGAGCTGCATGCGATCCCGTTCAGCGGTTTCCCGGAAGAGCGCATCGCCGATACCCGGGGCATCCTGGAAGCCACCTTCCGCCTGCCGGACGGCACGCTGCTGACCGGCTACTCGGCGCATTTCCCGGCGCCCTACCACCCCCACGAGATGCGCATCCAGGCGTATCGCTTCCTGACGGAACTGCGCGAGTCCCTGCCGCCCGGCCGCCCCGCGTTCGCTGCGGGGGACTTCAACACGCCCGCCGACGAGGACCGGGAGCAGGGCATGCTGGAGCGTTTCGTGCGACCCACCTGGGACGTGGCCCACGAGGCCGGCTGCCCCGGCTTCTGCCCGGGCACTCATTACTACTCCCGCGGGGAAAGCTGGTCTTTCCTGGACATGATCCTGTGGTCCGGCGGCGACGCCGGCTGGGCGCTGGTGCCCGACTCCGCACGGCTGGCGAACCGCACCCCGGCGCAGATGACGCGGGAAGGCCATCCGCGCCGATTCCGCATGCCGGAAGCGGAGGGCGTGAGCGACCACCTGCCGCTGGTAGTCGACATCGCGAAGCGCTGACGCCGTGTAGGAGGGCCTTCAGGCCCGATGTCGTTCTATCTGCGTTGGCCCATCATCGGGTGGGTAAGGGTCGCGGGGACGCTCAGTCGGACGTCCTGTCCTCCTTCGCTTCGGCCAGGCCTCCTTCCCGCCGTCCTGGCTCCAGTCGGCCCGGACGACCCCGCAACCCTTACCCACCCGCTGACGGACCCGTAGCCGATAGGCTCGGCACCAGTCAGCAGGCGCCACTGATCGGCAGATCCTCCCGGCCACCGCATGACGGCCATAATAGAAGGAATTGGGGCTGAAGCTCCTCCCACAGACGGGTCGGGCCTGAAGGCCCTCCTACGTGGTTGGGGGTGCGGGTTTCTTGGCGGCGTCGATGGCTTCCATGACCGTGCGGCGCGCGGACTCTGCGTTCTCCCAGCCGACCACCTTCACCCACTTGTCTTTTTCCAGCGCCTTGTACTCCTCGAAGAAGTGGCTAATGCGCTCGACCAGGATGCTCGGCAGGTCCGTGTACTCGTCCACCTCGTCGTAGAAGCGGGTCAGCCGCCGGGAGGGCACGGCCAGGATCTTCTCGTCCATGCCGGATTCGTCTTCCATCATCAGCACGCCCACCGGACGCGCGCCGAGGACGCAGCCGGGGATCAGCGGCCGGTTGCCCACGCACATGACGTCCACCGGGTCGCCGTCGTCGGACAGCGTGTGCGGAATGAACCCGTAGTTGCACGGGTAGTGCATGGCCGTGTAGAGGAAACGGTCGACGAAGAGGGCGGAGCTCGCCTTCTCCATCTCGTACTTGATGGGATCGCTGCCCCGCGGGACCTCGATGATGACGTTCACTTCGTGCGGCGGATCGACGCCGATGGGGATGTTGTCGATGTTCATGGCGATCTGACTCGCGAAGGTATATCGTGACCCGGGCACTCTAACGGACGCGCCGCCCGCCGGGTAGCCATCGGAGTGTAACTTGCCGGACAGCTCGATTTGACGCACGACCGTGACGGAGACCGGGATGGGGACGGTGATCATCGTTCACCGGCGTCCGGCGCGGGTGACGGTTCGCTGCTGAAGCTGTTCCTGCCCGCCGCGGGACCGATCCGGTCGGCCTTCGCCAGGCCCGGACAACTGCGCAACGACCTCTTCGGCGGTCTGACCGCCGCCGTCGTCGCGCTGCCGCTCGCCCTTGCCTTCGGTGTCGCGTCGGGCGCGGGGCCGATGGCCGGGCTCTACGGGGCGATCGCCACGGGCTTCTTCGCGGCACTCTTCGGCGGCGTCGGCGCCCAGATTTCCGGCCCGACAGGGCCGATGACCGTGGTGATGGCGGCGGTCGTCGCCAGTCATTCCCAGAATCTCGCCGAAGCCTTCACGATCGTCATGCTGGGCGGGATCATCCAGATGCTGTTCGGCATGCTGCGTGTCGGCCGTTACGTCGAGCACACGCCTTACTCGGTCATCTCCGGATTCATGACCGGTATCGGCGTCATCATCCTGATCATTCAGATTCCGCCGTTTCTCGGCATGCCCGCCTCGACGGAAGGCGTTGCCGGCACGTTGCGATCGCTCGCGGACTTGGGACTGTGGTCCGCCGATCTAGCCGCGCTGATCATTGCGCTGGCCTCGCTGTCGCTCCTCGTGCTCTGGCCGGCCCGCCTGGGCGCCTTGCTGCCGGCGCCTCTGGGGGTACTGGTCCTCGGCACGCTGGCAGCCGTCATCTTCGCGTCCGGCGTCCCGCGCATCGGGGAGATTCCGTCGGGCCTGCCGTCGCTCGTCCTGCCGACCGTGTCGGGCGAGGCGCTTCCCGAGGTCATCCAGGCCGCTTTCGTCCTCGCGCTGCTCGGTTCCATCGATACGCTGCTCACGGCGCTGGTAGCCGATTCCCTCGGCCGGACCCGGCACGACCCGGACAAGGAACTGGTCGGCCAGGGCATCGGTAACCTGGCCGCGGGACTGATCGGCGGGCTCCCCGGTGCCGGTGCCACGATGCGCACCGTCGTCAACCTGCGCGCGGGCGGTCGCACGCCGATCTCCGGCATGCTGCACGGCGTCGTACTGCTGGCATTCGCGCTGGGGCTCGGACCCCTCGTCGCGAAAGTGCCGCATGCCGTGCTTGCCGCCATCCTGATGAAAGTGGGATGGGACATTATCGACTGGGGTTATCTGCGCCGGCTCCGCCGGGCGCCGCGCGACAAGTTCCTGGTGATGCTGATCACCTTCATGCTGACGGTGTTCGTGGACCTGATCACGGCGGTCGCCGTCGGCATCATCATCGCGAGCTTCGTCACCTCCAGGCGGCTGGCGGCGGAGCAGATCAAGGGCCTGAGGCGCTCGGCCGATGCGGACGAGCTGGATCACCTGAGCGATGCCGAGAAGAGCCTGCTGCGGGAGGCCGACGGCGATGTCCTGGTGACGATCCTGACGGGCACGTTCTCCTACGCATCCGCCCGCGAACTGAGCCGGCGCGCGGGCCTGGTATCCGGTAATGCCCGCGTTGCCGTCTACGACTTCTCCCAGGCCGGCTATATCGATACCAGTGCCGCACTGGCCATCGAGGAGATGATCGAGCTGTCCCGTTCCGGCGGCCAGACGGTGCTGGTCAGCGGTCTGACCGGCGAGGCGATGCGGACGCTGGATGGCCTCCGCGCGCTGGAACGGGTGCCGGAGGCGCAGCGATTCGAGCATCGGCAGGACGCCATCGCCGCAGCGGTGTCCCTCTGCCGGGGTTCCGACTGAACCGTCGGCTGCCGCCGGCGCCGGTGTCGGTCCGGGAGCGACCGAGGCATAATCGTCCCTCACACAATCCCGAGGACAGCGCCGATATGATTTCCACGAGCCGCCCGTCACGCTTTGCCCTGCGCCGCCTGCACGTTGTACTCCTCGCCGCCGCGTTCGGCGTCACGACCGGCTGCGTCTCCGTGGAAGTGGAGGAGAAGAGCGAGCCGGCCGCGGAGATCGAGCGGCCCGAGCTGGCGGTGCGGTGGGTGACCGAGAGCGCGGAGTACCACGCGCTGAGCCGCCAGGTTTACCGGACGGCGGGCGCCACGCTCGACGCCGTGATCGCCGACGAGGACTGGTCGGCGCTGCCGTCGCATCCGGCGGATGCGTCTCTGCCGCCCGCCATCATCCTGGACGTGGACGAGACCGTGCTGGACAACTCCCCGTTCCAGATCCTGCTGGGCGACAAGCCGTTCAACCGCCAGGACTGGGACCAGTGGGTGGCCCGGGCGCAGGCGGACGCCGTGCCGGGCGTGGTGGCGTTCCTCGAGCAGGCCCGGCAGGCCGGCGTGGCGGTGTTCCTCGTCACCAACCGGGACTGCATGCGGCGGCCGGGCTCCGACGACCGTTGTCCGCAGGAGGACGATACCCTCGACAACCTGCGCCGGGTCGGGCTGCAGTTCGACGCGGAACACCTCATGCTGAGCAACGAGCGGCCGGAATGGACCGACGAGAAGAAGGTCCGCCGGGACTACGTGGCCCGGGGTCACCGGGTCATCATGCTGTTCGGCGACGATCTCGGCGACTTCCTCGACTGCGTCCGCTCCCGGGTGATCGCGCCCTGCGAACGCCCGGCCACGGCCGCCGAGCGCCTGCGCATGGTGCGCGCACACGACGGGTACTGGGGCCGGGGCTGGTTCGTCCTGCCGAACCCCATGTACGGCTCGTGGGCCTCGGCGCGCTAGTCGGTCGCGCCGACAGCGGAGGCCCGCCGATGACGGAATGGTCTGCACTGATGGACGGCGCGCTGGCCGTGCGCGAGCACGCCCACGCACCGTATTCCGGCTATCGGGTGGGTGCGGCCGTGATGGACGAGGCGGGCCGGATACACGCAGGCTGCAACGTGGAGAACGCGGCGTACCCGGAGGGCCTGTGCGCGGAGGCGGGCGCCATCGCCGCCATGGTCGCCGCGGGCGGGCGCCGCATCCGGGCCATTGCGGTGGCCGGCGGCCACGACACCCCCGGCGCCTGCACGCCCTGCGGCGGCTGCCGCCAGAAGATCCGGGAGTTCGCCGATGCCGCCACCCGCATCGTGCTGCTGGACGGCGCCGGCGCCACGGTGAGCTACGGCATCGACGACCTGCTGCCGTACTCCTTCCTGCTACAGACCGATTAGCACGCTCGCGAGCGCCGCGCTCATCAGGTTCGACAGCGAGCCCGCGGCCACGGCCCTGAGGCCGAAGCGGGCGATCAGGTCCCGCTTCTCCGGCACCAGGCTGCCGAGGCCGCCCAGCAGGATGGCGATGGACGAGAGATTGGCGAAGCCGCACAGCGAGAAGGTGATCACGGCCTGAGCGCGCGGGCTGAGGCCTTCCACCAGCTCCCGGTAGTGCAGGAAGGCGACGAACTCGTTCAGGATCAGCTTCTCGCCGAACAGCGCGCCGGCCACCCGGGCCTCTTCCCAGGGCACGCTCAGCAGGAACATCAGCGGCCCGAAGACCCAGCCGAGCATGTCCTGCAGCGTCAGCGCCTCGACGCCGGCGAGGCCGCCGAGCCAGCCGACGAAGCCGTTGAACATGGCGATCAGGGCCACGAAGGCGAGCAGCATGGCGGCGATGTTCACCGCCAGCTTCAGGCCGTCCTGGGCGCCGACGGCGGCGGCCATGATCACGTTCTCGTAATGGCTGGTGCCGGCCTCCACCTTCGGTGTCTCGCCGGGTTCCTCCCGCTCACCGGGCTCGTCCGGGATGATGAGCTTCGCCATCAGCAGGCCGCCGGGGGCGGCCATGAAGCTGGCCGCGAGCAGGTATTCGAGCTTCGCTCCCATGGAGGCGTAGGCGAACAGCACGGTACCGGCGACGGAGGCCAGCCCCGAGACCATGATGGCGAAGAACTGGGGCTCGGTCAGGCCGCGCAGATACGGCCGCACGACCAGCGGCGCCTCGGTCTGGCCGACGAAGATGTTGGCCGCGGCGTTGAGCGACTCCACCGACTGGGTGCCGATGATGCGCCGGAGTGCGCCGCCCACCAGCCGCACGACCCACTGCATGACGCCGACGTGATAGAGCACGGCCATCAGAGAGGCGAAGAAGATGATGATGGGCAGCACGTTGATGGCGAACGAGAGATTCTCGTAGTCGGTGGCGAGCTTGCCGAAGACCATGTCGATGCCGGCGCCGGAATAGCCGATGACCGTCCACACCCCGTTCGACAGCGACTGGATCAGCTGCTTGCCGAAAGGCAGGTACAGCACGAAGGCGGCCACGCCCGCCTGCAGTGCGAAGGCGGCGCCGACCACGCGCAGGTTGATCGCCCGCCGGTTGGTCGATAGCAGCACGGCGATGCCGAGGATAACGGCCATGCCGACGAAGCTGATCCAGATGCCCATCCGGTTCTCCTGTGTGTCGCCCGGGGATTCAGCCGGCGGGCAGCCGGCCGCGGATCACCGGCTGCGGCGCCGGCTCTGTGTCTTCTACGGTGCACGCGGCGCGCAGGTTGGCAACCGCGCGGTCGGCGTCTTCCTCGCTGGCGGCGTGGACTAATGCCAGCGGCGTCTCGTCCGGTCCCACCCACGTGCCCGTCGGCGCCACCGCCGCGAAGCCCACGGACAGATCCAGGGTGTCTTCCACCCGCCGGCGTCCGCCTCCCAGTTCGATGATGGCGTTGCCCACGGCCCGGGCGTCGACGGCGGCGAGATAGCCGTCCTGTTCGGCGCGGATCTCGCGCACGACCGGCGCGGCGGGCAGATAGTGTTCGCTGCGTTCGAGGAAGTCGGAAGGCCCGCCGAGGGCGGCCACCATGCCGGCGAACTTCTCGGCGGCATGGCCCGTGGTGACCGCCTCGTCGGCCATGGCGAGCGCCGCGTCCCGGTCGCCTGCCAGGCCGGTCAGGTGCAGCATCTCGGCGGACAGCGCGAGCACGACCTCGTCCAGGCGCGCCTCGCGCTCGCCGCCGGTGAGATAGGCCACGGACTCGGCCATCTCCAGGGCGTTGCCGGCGGTCAGGCCCAGGGTCTCGTTCATGTCCGTGATGAGCGCCCGTGTGGGCAGCCCCGCGCGCTCCGCCGTCGCGATGATGCTCTCGGCGAGCGCGTGCGCATCGTCCAGGTTTGCCATGAAGGCGCCGGTGCCCCACTTCACGTCCATCACCAGGCCCTGGTTCCCGGCCGCGATTTTCTTCGACAGGATCGAGGCGGTGATCAGCGGTATGGATTCCACCGTCGCGGTGATGTCGCGGATGGCGTAGAAGCGCCGGTCCGCCGGCGCCAGGTCCGCCGTCTGGCCGATGATGGCGCAGCCGACGTCGGCGACGACCTTGCGGAAGCGACCGAGGTCCGGCGTCGACTCGTAGCCCGGGATGCTGTCGATCTTGTCCAGCGTGCCGCCGCTGTGGCCGAGGCCGCGGCCGGAGATCATCGGCACGTAACCGCCGCAGGCGGCAACGATGGGGGCCAGCAGGAAGCTCACCTTGTCGCCGACACCGCCGGTGGAGTGCTTGTCTGCCACCGGGCCGCCGAGGGCCTCCGCATCCCATTCCAGCATGGTGCCGGAGGCGGCCATGCGGCTGGTGAGCTCCGCTGCCTCGTCGAACTCCATGCCGCGCAGGAAGACGGCCATGGCCAGCGCGGAGACCTGCTCGGCGGGGATGCTGCCGTCGGCGAGACCGGCGACGAAGAACGCGATCTCCTCGGCGGAGAGGCTGCCGCCGTCGCGTTTCCTGCGGATGACGTTGGTCATTAACATGATCAATCGGGATCGGGCCTGAAGGCCCTCCTACATGGCCTCCAACGGACGTGGCCAGACGCGGGCTTTTTCGGCTTCCGGGATGAAGCTCTTCGCCGCGGCCAGGTCGTTCAGGCGCTCGAACTCCGCGCGGGTGTAGTCCTGCTCTTCTGCCAGGATGCGGTATTCGTGGCAGAGGTCGATGCCGAACAAGCCCGGGTCGTCGGAGTTGATGGACACCGGCACCCCGGCCTCCATCAGCCGGCGGATGGGGTGTTCGGCGGTGGAGGGCACGGCGCTGGTGAGCCAGTTGCTGGTGGGGCAGACCTCCAGCAGCACGTCGCGCTCGATGACGAACTCCATCACGGCCGGCTCGCGGATGATGTGGATGCCGTGGCCGATGCGCTCGGCGCCCAGCACCTCGATGGCGTCGCGGACCTGCTGTGCGGCGTCCGGCGTGGGCTCCTCGCCGGCATGCGTGGTGAAGTGCAGGCCGGCAGCGCGGGCCTTCTCCACCAGCGGCAGGAAGCGCGCCTGGTTGCCGTCGTCGTGATCGGCCATGTCGAGTCCCACGAAGGTGTCGCGACACTCGACGATGAAGTCCGCCGTGTACGCCGCCCGCTCCTCGCTCAGTGTCTTCTGGATGATGCCGATGAGGCCGGTGGCCACCGGCAGGTCCCGGGCGCGCTCGAGGCCGGCGACAATCGCCCGGTGGATGCGCTCGAAATCGAGATGCGGGTGGGCGGCGGCGATGAAGTCCGGCGAGTAGCGCAGCTCGAAGATGCGGATGCCCTGGTCGGCGGCGTACTCCACCGCCTCACAGGCGAGCCGCTCGATGACCTCCTCGTTGGCCCACACCGACTGGATGTTGGCGAACGCGCGCAGCGCCGTCTCGAGGTCCTGCAGCGGTTCGGTGAGGAGCCATTCCCGGCGGAAGGTCGCCTCGTCGGCGGGCACGTCGCGGCCGAGTGCCGTGGCCACCTCGCGCAGGGTGCCGGGACGCACGCAGGCCTCCAGGTGGCAGTGCAGTTCCGCCTTCGGCAGGGCGGCGATCTCTTCCGGACTCATCCCGGCGGCCGCCTGTTATCATTTCGCGCACGCCGTGCGGCACCCCTGCACGCACCGTCCATGCACGACCCGGTAGAAACCATGACGAAACCCGATCGATACCCCGACATCCGACGCTCCCTCGCATTGTTGTTGCTGGCGGCGCTGGCCGCCGCCGGTTGCAGCCCGGAAGCGCCGGCAGAGCGTAGCACATCGGCCGACGAGGATCGGACCCCGGTGGACCTGATCGTGGCCGGCGACTACGTCGTGGCCATGGACGACGACTGGACGCTCATCGAGGACGGCGCCGTCGTCGTCGACGACGGGCGCATCGTCGCCGTGGACACCGCCGAGGCGGTGGACGCGGCCTACGCGGCCGCCGAGCGCATCGCCGGCGACAACCGGGTGGTGATGCCCGGGCTCATCAACGGCCACACCCACGCGGCCATGAGCCTGCTGCGGGGCATCGCCGACGACTACGCTTTGATGGACTGGCTGAACAACTACATCTTCCCCGCCGAGGTCGCCTTCGTCGATGCCGAGTTCGTGCGCATCGGCACCGAGCTCGCCTGCTGGGAGATGATCCGCGGCGGCACCACCATGTTCGTCGACATGTACTACTACCCGGACACCATCGCGGAGGTGGTCGAGTCCTGCGGGCTGCGGGCCATGGTGACCACCGCCGTGCTCGACCAGAGGACGCCGGATGCGGAGGGCGCGGGCGACGCGCTGGCGAAAGGGATCGAGTACATCAAGCGCTGGCAGGGACGCTCCGAGCGCATCATCCCGGCGTTCGGTCCCCACTCGAACTACACCCTGAAGCCGGAGCATCTCGCGGCGGTCCGCGACGCGGCCCAGCAACTCGGCGTGCCGATGAGCATCCACCTGTCCGAGTCGCCGTTCGAGGTGGAGATGACCCGCGAGAACTACGGCACCACTACCATCACCATGCTGGAGGAGATGGACTTCTTCGCCGTGAAGACCATCGGCGCCCACGTCGTGTGGCCGCAGCCGGAGGAGATCCCGGTGCTGGTTGAGCGCAGAGTCGGCGCCATCCACAACCCGACCTCCAACATGAAGACCGCCGCCGGCGTGTCGCCGGTGACGGAGATGCTCGCCGCCGGCGTGCTGATGGGCCTCGGCACCGACGGCGCCGCCAGCAACAACGACCTGGACATGTGGGAGGAGATGCGTCTCGCGGCCTTCCTGCAGAAGGTGGAGGAGATGGACCCGCAGGCGCTGCCTGCCGAAGCGGTGCTGCGCATGGCCACCTCCGGCGGCGCGGAGGCCATCGGCCTGGGCGAGGAGATCGGCAGCCTGGAGCCGGGCAAGCGCGCCGACATCATCCAGGTCTCCTTCGACGACGTGCACTTCGTGCCCACCTACGACGTCACCTCCCACCTGGTCTACGTGGCCGACGAGCAGGACGTGGTCACCACCATCGTCGAAGGGAAAGTGCTGATGCGCGACGGCGAGATCCTGACCATCGACACGGAGCGCGTGGCCAGGGAGGCGGACGCGCTGGCGGCGAAGATCACCGCCGGCCTGGCGGAGCGCCAGCAAAACCGGTAGGAGGGCCTTCAGGCCCGATTTCTTCCGCCCCGATCCGCTTCTTCTATCGGCGCTGGCCCGCCATCGACTGGGGCGGGCTCCGGGGGACGCTCAGTCGGACGTCCTGTCCTCCTTCGCTTCGGCCGGGCCTCCTTCCCGCCGTCCTGGCTCCAGTCGGTCCGGA
Source organism: Lentisalinibacter orientalis (assembly GCF_040706535.1). Lineage (NCBI taxonomy): Bacteria > Pseudomonadati > Pseudomonadota > Gammaproteobacteria > Woeseiales > Woeseiaceae > Lentisalinibacter > Lentisalinibacter orientalis. The sequence continues at coordinate 24,618 of NZ_JAPDRJ010000001.1, read as the reverse complement.
CGACCCCCGCAGTCCGCCCCAGCCGCTGACGGGCCCGTAGCCGACAGGAATGGCACGAGTCAGCAGGCCCCGCTGACTGGCAGCCCCTTCACGCCACTGGGAGCCCGGCCGTCATGCGGGGGTATCCATCGCCGCGACCTTTTGTCGGGAGCAAGATGGATACCCCCGCAGGGCGGCCAAAAAAGAAGGTGAGCCGGGTGGAAAGAAGTCGGGCCTGAAGGCCCTCCTACGTGGGTTACGGCAGGAAGCTCTCGCCGTAGTCCATCGGCTCCAGCTCGAGGTAAGCTGCCAGCGTCTGGCCGATGTCGGCGAACGTGGCGCGCTCGCCGATCGACCCCGCCGGCAGACCGGCCCCGGTCGCCAGTACCGGGATGTGCTCGCGGGTGTGGTCCGAGCCGGGCCAGGTGGGGTCGCAGCCGTGATCGGCGCAGAGGAGCACCAGGTCGTCAGTGTCCAGGGCCTCCAGCAGCTCCGGCAGCCGGGCATCGAAGGCCTCCAGCGCGGCGGCGTAGCCGAGGGCGTTGCGACGGTGGCCGTAGACCATGTCGAAATCCACGAAGTTGGTGAAGACGATGCTGCGCTCGGGCGCCGTGGCAACCGCCTCCAGTGTGGCGTCGAACAGCGCGTCGTTGCCGCTGGCCTTCACCTTCCGGGTGATGCCCTGGTGGGCGAAGATGTCGGCGATCTTGCCGACGCTCACCACCTCGCCGCCGGCGTCCACGAGCTTGTCCAGCACCGTGGGCGCGTGGGGCGGCGTCGTGTAGTCGCGCCGGTTGCCGGTGCGCTGAAAGGTCTCCGGGTTGTCGCCGACGAAGGGCCGGGCGATGACCCGGCCGATGCGGTACTCGTCCACCAGTTCCCGTGCGATCTCCGAGAGTTCCAGCAGGCGCTCGAGCCCGAAGGACTCCTCGTGGGCTGCGATCTGGAAAACGCTGTCGGCCGAGGTGTAGACGATGGGCTTGCCGGTGTCCATGTGCTCCTCGCCGAGCCGCGCGATGATCTCCGTGCCGGAGGCGTGGCAGTTGCCCAGCACGCCGGGCAGGTCGCCGCGCCGGATCAGGGCGTCCAGCAGCTCCGGCGGAAAGGTGTTCTCCCGCGCAGTGAAATAGCCCCAGTCGAACAGCACGGGGACGCCGGCGATCTCCCAGTGGCCGCTGGGCGTGTCCTTGCCGCTGGAGAGTTCCTTCGCGTAACCCCAGGCGCCATCAGTCGAGGCCGGCAGCTCGCAGCCGGCCGGCACGGCGCCGGTGCTCGCCTCGGCCGCATGCATCAGTCCCAGCCGGGCGAGGTTCGGCAGGGCCAGCGGCCCGCTGCGCTCGCCGGCTTCGGCCGCCGCCACGCACGCCCGTGCGATGCTGCCCAGCGTGTCCGCGCCGGTGTCGCCGTAGCGCTCCGCGTCGTCGGTGGCGCCGATGCCGAAGGAGTCCAGTACCAGGATGATTGCGCGTCTCATGATTCTTCCGTGGCGATGCCTCGATGCCCTGGTGCCCCGATAGCCCTCAGGCACCCAGTGAGTAGAACAGCCCGGCCAGCACCGCGCTCATCATGTTGGCCAGCGTCGCGGTCAGCACGGCCTTCAGGCCGAAGCGCGCGATGTCGTGCTGCCGGGCGGGGACAATACTGCCGAGCCCGCCGAGCAGGATAGCGATGGAGGTCAGGTTCGCAAAGCCGCACAGCGCGAAGGTGACCACCGTCTGCGCGTGGGTGGAGAGCTCGTCCTTGATCTGCACGAAGTTCGCGTAGGCATAGAACTCGTTGATGACGAGCTTCTGGCCGATCAGGCTGCCCGCCGCCGGCGCCTCGGTCCAGGGGATGCCGAGCAGGAACGCGAGCGGGGCGAACAGCCAGCCGAGGATCTGCTGCAGGGTCAGGCCCTCGTAGCCGGCCAGCCCCGCGACGCCCCCGATCAGCCCGTTCAGCAGCGCGATCATCGCCACGAAGGCGAGCAGCATGGCGCCGACGTTCAGCGCCAGCTTCAGGCCGAGCAACGCGCCGTTGCCGATGGCCTCGAAGACGTTGACCGGCTTCTCGTCCTCCTCCACCGGGCCCACCGCGATCTCCGCCTCCCGCGCGTGGGCCTCGGGCATGACGATCTTGGCCATGGCGAGGCCGCCCGGCGCCGCCATGAAGCTCGCCGTGATCAGGTAGTTCAGATCCACCCCCATGGAGGCGTAGGCGGCCATGACGGCGCCGGCGATGGTGGCGCAGCCGCCGGTCATCACGGCGAACAGCTCCGAGCGCGTCATGCCCGCGAGATAGGGTTTCACCACCAGCGGCGCCTCCGTGTGGCCCACGAAGATGTTGGAGACCGCCGACATGGACTCCGTCCGCGTGGTGCCGAGCAGGCGCTGCAGCCAGCCGCCGAGCACGGATACCACACGCTGCATGATGCCCAGGTAATACAGCAGCGACATCAGCGCCGAGAAAAACACGATGACGGGCAGTACGTTGACTGCGATGGTGAAGCCGAGGCTCTCGGTGGTGCGGGTGCCGAAGACGAACTCGATACCCTCGTTGCCGTAATTGATAACGTTCTGCACGCCGCGGACCAGCCCGGCGAGTGCGCCGCGGCCAGGCGGGAAGTAGATCACCAGCGCGGCGATGGCCACCTGCAGGCCCAGCGCGATGCCGACGGTGCGCAGCCTGATGCGCCGCCGGTCCTCCGACATCAGGACGGCGAGCACGAGCAGGGTGGCGATGCCGGCGAGGGCGGTGAGGAGCTGCATGGCGGGAGCGGCGCCGGCTCAGTCGCCGCCGGCGTAGAAGCGTTCCTTGAAGTGCCGGCGGCACATCGAGACGTAGCGGTCGTTGCCGCCGATCTCCACCTGGGAGCCCACGGTGACCGCGCGACCCTCGCCGTCCAGGCGGATGACCATCGTGGCCTTGCTGCCGCAATGGCAGATGGCCTTGATCTCCTTCAGGTTGTCGGCCCACGCCAGCAGATACTTGCTGCCCTCGAACGGCTCGCCCTGGAAGTCCGTCCTGAGCCCGTAGGCGAGCACCGGGATGCCCAGCCGGTCCGTGACCTCGCTCAGCTCGAAGACCTGCTGCCGGGTGAGGAACTGGGCCTCGTCGATCAGCACGCAGTGCAGGGGCCGCTCGCCGTGTTCGCGCTCGACCGTGGCGAACAGGTCGTCGTCCGTGCGGAAGGTGAGGGCGTCGGTCTCGAGGCCGATGCGCGAGGTGACGCGGCCCACCCCGTAGCGGTCGTCGAGTTCCGGCGCCAGCACGAGCGTGTGCATGCCCCGCTCCCGATAGTTGTAGCTGGACTGCAGCAGCGAGGTCGATTTGCCGGCGTTCATCGACGAATAATAGAAATAGAGCTTGGCCATGTCAGCGGGGCTTGCGGTGAGAGGCCGCCAGTTTACCGGCATATCCGGTCAGCCAGAAATCGCCCGCCGGAAATCGATGTGCGCCGCTGCCGGGTGGCGGCCGGCGGAGGCGGTATAATCCCCGCCGACCCCGAAGCACCTTTCCGAGCGGCCATTCCGCGCAACCAACGACGAGGCCTGCCCATGTACGTCGAAGTGGATCATCCCTGCATCCAGCACAAGCTCGCCCTGATCCGGAACAAGGACACCGGGCACAAGAAGTTCCGCGAACTCACCAACGAGATCACGATGTTCCTCTGTTACGAGGCGCTGAAGCAGGTGCAGGTCGAGGAGGTCGAAGTGGAGACGCCCGTGGCCCCGGCCGCCTGCAAGCGCATCGCCAACGATATCGTGGTGGTGCCGGTGCTGCGGGCGGGCGTCGGCATGCTGGAGGGCATCCTGGACCTGGTGCCCATCGCCAAGGTGGGCTTCGTGGGCATGCAGCGCGACGAGGAGACGGCGACGCCGGTGGAGTACTACCAGAAGCTGCCCACCTTCCACAAAGACGCGCTGTACATCGTGGTGGACCCCATGCTGGCCACCGGCGGCTCCACCATCGCCACGCTGGATCTGCTGAAGGCGGGCGGCGTGGAGAAGATCATCGTGATCTGCATGGTCACCTGCCCGGAGGGGATTGCGGCTGTCGGGAAGACCCATCCGGACGTGCAGATCTACACGGCCGCGGTCGACGATCACCTGAACGAGAAGAAATACATCGTCCCCGGCCTGGGCGATGCGGGCGACCGGCTGTACGGTACGATCTGACCGGTCCGCCGTCCCGCCGCGACCGCGTACGACGCGGGCAGCGGGTACAACGGGTACAAATCGGCAACAATCCGGCGCAATCGCGAAATAGTCCCGATACCTCGACTCCCTAATGTGCCGTCCATGGGCGGCCGCCGTCCTGGCGCCCGCCACGGACAGACGACAAGCAAGGGAGACGGGAAATGCAGATCGCAGAACAGAATTACGTGACCGATACGGGCCGCTACGCGCGGTGCGTGGATATCTCCAGGCGGGTGCGCTGGGACATCGACGACGACGTCATCCGCGGACGGAGCTTCGATTACTCGCAGAAGTTCCTGCCGGACGGCCTCTCGCTGGTGGACCGCATGGAGAGCCTGAGCGGCAACGAGAAGCGGCTGATCAGCCAGATCCAGGGCCGTTCCTACGCCAACATCTTCGGCCTGGTCGAGCGCTTCATCAACGCCAAGATCCTCGAGGTGAGCCGCGACCACTGGCTCGGCGACCAGACCGCCCTCGAGGCCCTGATCCGCTTCAGCGACGAGGAGCTGAAGCACCAGGAGCTGTTCCGCCGCATCGAGGGCATGGTGGCCGACGGCATGCCCGAGGGCTACCGCTTCCTGCCGGACCCGAACGACGTGGCGGCGGCCGTGCTCTCCAAGAGCACCTGGGCGGTACTCGGGCTCACCTGCCACATCGAGCTCTTCACCCAGGCCCACTACCGGCAGAGCATCCGGCCGGATGCGGAGCTCTCGGAGCTGTACAAGGACGTGTTCCTGTACCACTGGAAGGAAGAGTCCCAGCACGCGGTACTGGACGAGCTGGAGTGGGCCCGCGAGGACGCGAAGCTCTCCGACGCCGAGCGCGACCGGGCGGTGGACGACCTGATCGAGCTGGTGGGCGCCGTGGACGGCATCCTGCAGCTCCAGTCCGCGGCCGACACGGCCTATTTCGTGTCGATCTGCGGGCGGCAGGTCGGCGAGACCGAGTACGGCAACCTGGAAGAAGCGATGCTCGCGGCCTATCGCTGGCAGTACATCGTCTCCGGGGTCCAGGAGCCGCGTTTCCAGACGGTGCTGGGTAATCTGGTCAGCGACGAGCAGATGGCGCGGATCACGGAGGCGCTCGCTCCGCTCATGTGAGCGGCGGCGCCAGCTAACCGGCCGGCACGGGCGGTGCTATCATCGCCCGTGTTGGCTGTTTGTCTTGCCGGGGGGACGGGCATGGAACGGTCGCATCGAATCATGGTCGTCGACGACGATCCCGACGTACGCGGGATGCTGCAGGACTTCCTCGAGCTGCATCATTTCGAGGTCAGGATGGCGCGGTCTGCGGACGAGGCTCGGGAGCTGCTCGCGGGCTTCGCGCCGGATCTCATCCTGCTGGATATCGGGCTGCCCGGCGAAGACGGCCTCAGCCTGGCCCGCTATGTCCGCGAGCATCACGATGTGGCGATCATCATCGTCTCCGGGGCGGACGATACCCTGGACCGGATCATCGGGCTCGAGGTGGGCGCCGACGACTACCTCACCAAACCCTTCGATACACGCGAGCTCCTGGCCCGCGTGAAGAGCGTGCTGCGCCGTTACCGGCGTAGTGCCGACACGGCCGCCGCGGCCGGCGAGTCCGCCGGGCGGGCCGCCGCCGCGGGAGAACTCATACCGGTGGGCCGCTACCGGCTCGACTGCACGGCGGAGGTGCTGCTGGACGAGGCCGGCGAGGAAGTGGCGCTGACGCGCATGGAGTACGAACTCCTGCACGTGCTGGCGGAACGCCCGAATCGCCCGCTGTCCCGTGACCGGATACTGAATCTGACCCAGAACCGGGACTGGGACCCCTACGACCGCAGCGTCGACATCCGCGTGGCGCGCCTGCGCCAGAAGGTGGAGGAAGACCCGGCCAATCCGCGGCTGATACGCACCGTGCGAGGCGTGGGCTACAAGTTCGTGCCGGCCTCCTGACAGGGGCGCGTGGCCGAGGCGTGCCGCGATTGTTTCGGTTCCGTATCAATTGTTCGCGCTTTGTAGGCGCGGGTTCGCGGGGCCCCCGGCGCCGCTAGACTCGGGGATCCGTCCCGCGCCGGACAGATCGACCGCAGATCGACCATGGAAATCGACCGCCATTTCGCCAACCGTCCCGCTGCCTTCCCCGAGGAGGTCGCCGTGCTGTGGCTCGAAGACGGGCGCATCGTCTCGTCGAGCGGGCCCGTGGCGGCCTTCCTGGGCCGGGACGAGTCTCCGCAAGGCGAGGCCCTCACCGCCGTCATGGCGTCCGGGGTGGTGCCGGCGGCGGCCATCGAGGCCGCCATGGCCGAGGCCGCCGCCGGCCGCTCCCACAGCCTGATCTGGCGGCGGCTGGACGTGCCGCGGCCCTGGCTCGTCGTCCTGGAGCGGGAGGGGCGGCAGCTGCGGGTGTCCTTCCGGCCCTTCCGCCTCAGCCAGATACTGGACAACACGACCACGCTGGTGTTCGTGAAAGACCCCGAAGGGCGCTACGTCCTCGTCAACCGGGAGTTCCTCGAGCGCATCGGCCGCGCGGAGCACGAGGTGATCGGCCGCACGGACTTCGAGCTGATCGACCCGCAGATGGCGGCGGGCTACCGGCGGGTGGACCGTGAGGTGCTGGAGACCTGCCGCGAGATCGAGACCGAGGAGCACGCACGCAAGGGCGAGCGGCGCACGACGTACCTCGTGCGCAAGTTCGCGCTCTGCGACGAGGGCGGCCGGGCCTATGCGCTGTGCGGCATGGCCACCGACATCTCGCGCCGCAAGCTCACGGAGAACGCCCTGAAGAACGTCGCGCTGGGCGTCTCCGGCGCCGTCGGCAGCGACGTGTTCCGGGCCATCGTCGAGAAGCTGGGCGAGACCCTGTCCGTGGATTTCGCTTTCATCGCGCAGCTGGACGAGGATGGCCGCCGGCTCGACGTGCTGGCCGCCTGGAACCGGGGCGAGCTGACGGCGCCGATGAGCTACGACGTGGCCGACACGCCCTGCCGGTTCGTGCTCGGCGAAGGCTTCCAGTACTACTCGGGCGACGCCCAGCAGTGTTTCCCGGCGGACGGCATGTTCCGCACCTTCGGCTTCCACAGCTACACCGGCGTGCCGCTGAAGGACTCGGCGGGCGAGCCGCTTGGCGTGCTGTCCGTGGCCCACAGCCAGCGGCTGCCGGAACCGGAATTCCTGGAGTCCATCCTGCAGATCTTCGCCGTGCGGGCCGCCGCGGAACTCGAGCACCAGCGCGCTCTCGACCGCCAGCAGCAAATGGAGGAGAGCTACCGGACGATGTTCGAGACCGCCGAGGATGGCATCTACATCCACGATATCGATACCGGTTACGTCGTGGACGTGAACCCGACCGTCTACCGCAGCTACGGCTACAGCCGCGAGGAATTGCTCTCGAAGCGCTTCAGCGATCTCGGCTCGGGCGAGTACCCGCACAACTTCGCCGGCGTCGCGAAGCACATCGAGCGGGCCAGGCAGGGCGAGGTGCAGCGCTACGAATGGCACCGGCGCAATCGCGACGGCAGTCTGCACTGGGACCAGATCGTCATGAAGCGGGTGCGCCTCGGCGGCGTGGACCGGCTGATCTCCTACTCCCGGGACATCACGGACCTGAAGCGCCGCGAGGAGGCGCTGAGCCAGAGCGAGGACCGGCTGCGCGCCACCGTCGAAGCCGCGCTGGACAGCATCATCACCATGGACGCGGACGGGCGCATCCTCGGCTTCAACCCGGCCGCCGAGGACTGCTTCGGTATCCACGAGGAGGAGGCGGTGGGCCGCAAGCTCTCCGAGCTGATCATCCCGGAGCGCTATCGCCGCGCCCACGAGCGCGGCATGGCCCGCTACCTGCGCGAAGGCAGCGGCCCGTACCTCGGACGGCGCATCGAGACCTGGGCCCTGCGCTCCGACGGCAGCGAGTTCCCCATCGAGCTGGCCATCGGGGTCGCCCGCGGCGCCGAGGGAGAGATATTCATCGGCTATCTCCGCGACATCACCCAGCGTCACGAGGCGGAGGCGCAGCGCAAACGCCTGGAGGGGCAGCTCCGCCAGGCGCAGAAGATGGAGGCCCTGGGCCACCTGACCGGCGGCGTGGCCCACGATTTCAACAACATCCTGACCGGCATCATGGGTTATCTGTCCATGGGCGCCGACCGGGCGGCGGATCTCGGCGACGACACCATGGTCCGGTATCTCGAGCGCGCGAACCGGTCCGCGGAGAAGGCGCGGGTGCTGATCCAGCAGATGCTGACGTTCAGCCGCGGGCAGAAGAGCCGGCCGCGCGCGCTCGCGCTGGAATCGGTGGTGGCGGAGGCGCTGGACCTGATGCGTTCCACCATACCCAGCACGGTGCATTTCAGGCCGCTGCTGCCGGGAGGGACGGCGCTGGTGCGCATGGATCCGGTGCAGATCGAGCAGATCATCATGAATCTCTGCATCAACGCCCGGGACGCCATGGACGGCGCCGGCGAGATCACCGTCGCGGTGGAGAACGCCGGCCTGCGGGACGCGGTCTGCTCCTCCTGCCGCCATCCCGTCGACGGCGATTACGTGGAGCTGTCGGTGGCCGACGAGGGGCCGGGCATCGGCGATGATCTGCTCGACCGGCTGTTCGAGCCCTTCTTCTCCACCAAGGAGACCGGCCGCGGCACCGGCATGGGTCTCGCGATGGTGCACGGCATCGTCCACGAGCACGGCGGCCACATCCTCGTGGACAGGGCGCCGGGAGGCGGTGCCTGCCTGCGTATCCTGCTGCCGGCTCTGCACGGCATGGTGCCGGACGAGGACGCCCCGGCACCGGGCATCGAGCGGGATGCGCCCAGGCTCGGCGGCCACGTGCTGCTGGTGGAGGATCAGGACAGCGTGCGCGAGTTCATGATCGACCGGCTCGAGAGCTGGGGGCTGCAGGTCACGGCCTATCGGGATCCGCTGGCCGCGCTGCGCGCCATCGAGGACGGCTGCGGGGCGCATTTCGGGCTGTTCGACCAGTCGATGGCGTCGATGACCGGCCTCGACCTGGCCGAGCGGGTGCGCCTCTCCGATCATCCCTTCCCGGTAGCGATCTATACCGGTTATGCCGAGGACCTGCACGAAGCCCGGCTGCGCGCCGCGGGCGTGGTCGAGGTGCTGCGCAAGCCCATCGACCAGCAACGGGTCTTCGAGCTGCTGCGCGAGCACATCGCCGCGGACTGATACGAAGCGGCAACAAAACGCCGTCGTCCCGAAATCCTGCCGATACGTCGGCCGCCTAGTCTGGCTCCATGGTTCACCACGACAGGGGACGAGACCATGGACGACAAGACAAGCAGACACGACGAACTGGATACGCCGACCACCATCCTGGGGCTGATCCTGGGCTGCGGCATCCTGGCCATGAACATCTGGGCGTTCATGCAGGTGTATTGAGACACCGGGAGGCGATGGGCATGAAGAAGCGTTACGAGAGCATCCTCGGCACCATCGGCGACACTCCGGTCGTGAAACTCGGCCGGATGTCGCCCCCGGGCGTCGAGATCTGGGTCAAGCTGGAGGCCTTCAACCCGCTGGGTTCGGTAAAGGACCGCATGGCGCTCGCCGTCATCGAGGACGCCGAGCGCCGCGGTGCGCTGCGGCCCGGCCAGACCGTGGTGGAGGCCACCAGCGGCAACACCGGCATCGCGCTCGCCATGGTGTGTGCCCGCAAGGGTTATCCGCTGGTGGTCGTGATGGCGGAGAACTTCAGCGTGGAGCGGCGTCGCCTGATGCGCTTCCTGGGAGCCGAGGTGGTTTTGACACCCGCCTCGGGCAAGGGCTCCGGCATGCTGGCGAAGGCCCGGGAGCTCGCCGACGCCCACGGCTGGTTCCTGTGCCGGCAGTTCGAGAACGAGGCGAACGCCGCCGCCCACAGCGAGACCACCGCCCGGGAGATCCTCAGGGATTTCGCCGGCGAGCGGCTCGACTACTGGGTCACCGGCTGCGGTACCGGCGGCACGCTGGCGGGCGTCTCGCGGGTGCTGGCCGAGGAGCGCCCGGAGACCCGCATCGTCGTCTGCGAGCCCGACAATGCGCCGGTGCTCGGCAGCGGCCTCAGGCAGAGCCGCAACGACGACGGCTCCCCCGCGGAGAGCCATCCCCGCTTCCGGCCCCACCTGGTACAGGGCTGGTCGCCGGACTTCATCCCGCGGCTGACCGAGACCGCGATGGACGCGGGCCTGGTGGAGCGCGTCGTGCCGGTGGCCGGCGACGACGCACTGCGCTGCGCCCGGGATCTCGCGCGCCTCGAAGGCATCCTGGCAGGCACCTCCGGCGGAGCCACCCTGGCCGGCGCGCTGACCGTGGCGGAGACTGCGCCTGCCGGGAGCGTGATCCTCTGCATGCTGCCGGACACCGGCGAGCGTTACATGTCCACGCCGCTGTTCGACCCGGTGGCGGTCGAGATGAACGAGGCGGAGCAGGCGATCTCGCGGTCGACCCCGTCCTTCCGGTTCGACCGGCCCGCGGCGCCCGCGCCGCAGCCGGCGGAGGAACCGCCGGTCGACGACGAGGCGGCGGCCTTCGTGGAGCGCGTCATCGCGGACGAGCCCGTGCTGATGTTCGCGCTGGAGTGGTGCGAGTTCTGCTGGTCGCTGCGCAAGTTCTTCGAACACTGCGGGATCCCGTATCGCAGCATCGATCTCGATGCCGTCGAATGGCAGGAGGACGACCGCGGCGGCCGGATCCGGGCCGCGCTGAACGCGCGGACCGGCATGCAGACCATCCCCCAGGTGTTCGTCGGCGGCGAGTTCGTCGGCGGTTGCAGCGAGACCTTCGATGCGTACGGCAGCGGCGAACTGCAGGCCGCGCTGGAGAGGGCAGGCGTGGACTGGGCCACCGGCACCGAGGCGGATCCGCACAGCTTCCTGCCGCGCTGGCTGCACTCCCGGGCCTCCTGATCGGGCCCGTCACAGGAATCGGCATCCATGCCATACTGAGTGGCGGGCATCGCGGCGCCAGGCCGGGTACGATCTGATGCCCACGGAGATGCGCGGGGGGCGATCAGGCGTGAACAGGCAGTCACTGCAGGAAACGGCACTGGAGTCGGGAGCGGCGGATTCACCGTGGCCCGACGAGACGCACGGCAGTGTGGTGTTCCTGCTCGATGCTCCCGACCGGTTCGAACACGGCCTGCTCAGGGACTGGATCGAGTCCACCCGCCCGGCGGCCGAGAAGAATGACTATCGCCTGCTCGACCTCCCCCAGGACAGCGAGGGTCTCGCCGGCCTGGATCGCATGGAACCGGATACGTGGCTGCAGCCCGTGCGCATCGTGTGGCTGCCCGCAGAGCGGGACGAGGGCGGCAGCCTGCTGCGGGACTTCTTCTTCGCGTGGACCGAGCGGCCGACGCTGTTCAGCCGCCGCAGGATCGCCCGGGGCCAGCCGGACCGCATGCGTTTCATCGCCGGTCAGGGGGCGCCGCTGGAGGACCTCAGGCAGCGCTATCGCGACCAGCACGGCAGCGACGCGCCCACCGTAGGGCTGTCGGATTTCGTCCGCCGCCAGGCACTGATCACGCTGGAGCGGGCGGAGCGGGTCGCCCGCGGTACGCGCTACAAGGTGGCCAGACTGCTGCCGAAGGACGTGTTCGCCAACCGGGAATTCCGCGAACAGCTGGCCAACCTGGCGCAGCAGCGCGACGAGAGCGTGCAGAAGGTGACCGACAAGGCGGGCGATTACCTGGAGGAGATGGCCGCCCGGCAGACGCCGTTCTCTCTGGACCTCGCCATGGCCATCTACCGGGCGGCCGCGCGCAGCAATCACGACCCGGAGATCGACGTGGACGAGGAGCAGCTGCGCCATGTCGCAGAGCTGCTCGGCAGCCGGCCGGTCGCCTTTCTGATCAGCCACAAGTCCATGCTGGACACGATCGCGCTGTCGATCGTGCTGTTCGATGCCAACCTGCCGCTGCCGCTGACCTTCGGCGGCATCAATCTGAACACGCCGGGGCTGGGGGCGCTCGGCCGGCGCGCCGGCATCATCTTCCTGCGCCGCTCGTTCCAGGACAACGAGATCTACAAGGCGACCTTCCGCCGTTACATCGACTATCTGATCGACAAGCGCTTCTCGCTGCTGTGGGCGCTGGAGGGCACGCGCTCGCGCACGGGCAAGCTGCTGCCGCCGCGCTACGGCCTGTTCAACTACGTGGTGGAGTCCATCCTGCGCACCCAGCTGCTCGACGTGGCGTTCGTGCCGGTGTCGGTGACCTACGACCAGATCACGGAAGTGGAGGACTACGCCACCGAGCAGCGCGGCCACGCCAAGAAACCGGAGGGGGCGACCTGGATCGTGCGCTTCCTGCGCTCCTCGGCGCCCCACGGCCGCATCTTCCTGCGCTTCGGCGAGGAGCTGGCGCTGACCGACCTGGCGCCCCGGGACAGGCTCGAGGCGGGGCCGGACGAGGCGGAGAAACAGTCGCTGGTGCAGAATCTCGCGCTGCAGGTCGCCTTCCGCATGAATGCGGCGACGCCCATCACCGCCACCGCCATCGTCACGCTGATCCTGCTCGCCGCCGGCAACCGGGCGCTGAGCCTGAAGGAGATCGGCTTCCTCACCCGGGTCGGCATGAGTCTGGTGCGGCGTCGCAATCTCGAGATCGCGGGCGACCCGGACTTCCGCCAGCCGGAGACGCTGCCGGCGACGCTCGAGCAGCTGCGCTCCACCGGCATCGTGACCTTCTTCGACGAGGGCACGGAGCGGCTCTACGCCATCACGCCGGACCAGCACCTGAAGGCCGCCTATTACCGCAACACGGCCATCCACCATTTCGTGCTGGACGCGCTGGTGGAAGTGGCGCTGTACCGCGCCGCCGGCGCGCCGGAGCGCGAGCGGGAGGCGGCCGTGTTCACGCTGCTGGAGGAGCTGCGCGAGCTGTTCCTGTTCGACTTCTACTTCCCGCGCCGCCAGGACTATACGGCGGCGGTGCAGGCGGTACTGGAGGAGCGTTTCCCGAGCTGGCGCGACGCGCTTGCGGGCGGCGAGGACGAGGTCGTGCGGGTGCTGCGGCAGAGCCGGCTGCTGCTGGCCCACGCCGTGCTGCGCTCCTTCGCCGACGCCTACCGGGTGGTGGCCCGGGCGCTCGCCGAGGCGGGCGCCGAGGCCGTGGAGGACCGGGCCGGCTTCGTGTCCGGCTGCCTGAAACTCGGCCGGCAGATGCGCCTGCAGGGCCGGCTGTTCTCCGAGGAGTCCGTCTCGAAGTCCCTGTACGAGACGGCGCTGAAGCTGGCGGCGCATCGCGATCTGCTGCAGGGCGGCGGCGGCGCCGCCGACGGTCGGCAGGCCCTGCTGACCGAGCTGCGCGAGGTGCGGCGCGCGCTGGACGGTATTCTGGCCATTACGCTGAACGGGTCCGGGGAGAATTGAGGAGGGATTAAGGGAATCGGGCCTGAAGGCCCTCCTACGGTGCTATGGCTTGCACAACGGGACTGTCAATCCCTAGAATCGTTCCACCCTCCACGGAGCCCGGGACGGAACCATGAGCAGCCTGTTCAAGAAACATCGCGAGACGCTCGAGAAGGCAGTGGATGCCTGCGAGAAGCGTTATGCCTGGACGGCGTACCCGGAGTCGCCCAGCAGCAAGATTCACGGCAAGGAGATTCCCGCCGCCGGACTCGCGGCCTACGAGTCGATGCTGGGGCGGCCGTTCGACATCGAGCTGCCCGGCGCCGTCGGCGAGTTGGGCGAGGAGGTCTCGCCGCTCACCGGCGAGGCGCTCGGCATCACCTACCCGAAGCTCGACCCGGACCGGGCGTTCGCCGCGGTCAGGGAAGCCCAGCACGCGTGGCGGCGGGTGCCCACCGAGGAGCGCGTGGGCGTCTGTCTGGAGATGCTGGACCGGCTGGGCAGCGCCGAGTCGCTGTTCGTCAACGCCCACGCCACCGTCCACACGGCAGGCCAGAGCTTCATCATGGCCTTCGCCGGCTGCGGCGCGAACGCGCTGGACCGGGGCCTGGAGGCGCTGGCCTACGCCTGGAAGGCCATGAGCGACGTGCCCAGCGAGGCGACCTGGCAGCGCCGGTTCGGCGCCGGACCCGAGACCGAACTCGAGAAGCGCTACCGCATCATGCCCCGCGGCATCGGCGTGGTGATTACCTGCGCCACGTTTCCCCAGTGGAACGGCTACCCGGCCATCATGGCGGATCTTGCCACGGGCAACGGCGTCATCGTGAAGCCGCACCCGAAGACCACGCTGCCGGTGGCGATCTTCGTGCGCACCATGCGCGAGGTGCTGGCGGAGGCGGGCCACAACCCCGATCTGATCCTGATGGCGGCCGATACCGAGGCGGAGCCGAACACCCTGGAGCTGATCCGCCATCCGGACTGCGCCATCATCGATTTCACCGGCGGCCCCCGCTTCGGCGGCTGGATCGAGCAGCACTGCGCCGACAAGCTCGTCTTCACGGAGACCGCCGGCTGCAACTCCGTGGTGGTGGAATCCACCGACGACTTCGACGGCATGCGCCGCGCCATCGCCCATTCGCTGTGCCAGGCGTCGGCCCAGATGTGCACCAGCGTGCAGAACATCTTCGTGCCCCGCGGCGGCATCGAGGCCGGAGGGCGTCATCTCTCCTTCGACGAGGTGGCCGCCGGCATCGTGGATGCCGTGGAGGAGTTCCTCGCCAACCCGAAGCAGGCAGGCAACCTGTGCGGTGCGCTGGTGGACCCCCGCATTCTCGAGAGCATCGACCGCATCCGCGACGGCGTGCGGGACCGGGGGCGCATCCTGCGCGACTCCGGGCCCTACGAGCATCCCGACTACCCGGATGCGCGCACCGCCACGCCGCTGATCGTGCAGGTGGACACCGACGCCGGCGACCTGTTCGGCGAGGAGCACTTCGGGCCGATCTCCTTCGTCATCGCCGCCGACGATGCCGACGCCGGGCTGGCCCGGGCGACCGACGACGTGCGCGCCCACGGCGCGATCACGTCCCACGTCTATTCCACGAACGAGGCCTTCCTGGCCCGCGCGGAGGATGCCTACCACGACGCCGGCGCCTCGCTCTCGTGCAACCTGATCGGCATGCCCATCAACTTCGCCGCCGCCTACAGCGACTTCCACGTCACCGGCCTGAACCCGGCGGGCAACGCCTGTCTCGCCGACCTCGATTTCGTGACCCGGCGCTTCCGCTGGGTGCAGACCCGCTGGCCGCGCGCCTCCGATGCCGCCTGAGGCCGCGTCGTTCGAGGGCCGGGTGGTCGTCATCACCGGCGCCGGCAAGGGGCTCGGCCGCGCCTATGCCCGCTACCTGGCCGCGCAGGGCGCGCGGGTGGTGGTGAACAACCGCAGCCACGCCGGCGAGGAGCAGGCCTCGGCCGATCGGGTGGTGGACGAGATCCGTGCCGCCGGCGGCGAGGCCGTGGCGGACTACTCCGAGATCACCGAGGCCGGCGCCGGCGAGCGGCTGCTGGAACTGGCGCTCGATACCTGGGGCAGACTCGACGCCCACATCGCCAACGCGGGCGTCTCCGAGGGCCGGAGCTTCCACAAACAGAGCATCGACGAGTTCCGGCACAATTTCGAGGTGAACCTGTTCGGCACGGTGAACGTGCTGCACCCGCTGTTCCGGCATCTCTACGATCAGCGCGGCGGTGCCGTGCTGCTCAGCACCTCGGTGGCGGGACTCTACGGCGAGCACGGCCTGCCGGCGTATTCATCGTCGAAGGCGGCGCTGCTGGGCCTCACGTACGCGCTGGCCCACGAGGGCGCCGGGCGGGACGTGCGGGTGAATGCCATCGCGCCCTATGCCGCGACGCAGATGACCGAGGCCCATCTGCCCGAGGCGCTGCGCGAGCGCATGGCGCCGGACTACGTGGCGCCGGTGGCCGCCTGGCTCATCGGCGACCAGTGCGCCATGAACGGCGAGATCGTCATTTCGGGAGCCGGCAAGATCGCCCGCGCTCGGATGCAGGAGACCGAAGGCCGCTGGATGGAGAGCGCCGATGCGGCTGCGGCCGGCGCCGTACTGGAGGAACTGGCCGCGCTGCCCTTCGACGCCCATGCGCCGGCGGCGGTGGAGCATTTCCGCCGCTTCGTCGCCGGCGCGCCCGGGACCGGCTGATCGGGCAGGCTGCCGACCGGACCGCGGGCCGGCTGACCGGCCTCAGGGGACCCGCCTGGCGGCCTCGTATTCCCCGGCAATAGCGTCGACGATGTCGGCGAGCGGCTCCACCTTGTGGATCGTGCCCACGCCCTGGCCGGCCGACCAGACGTCCTTCCAGGCCTTCTTCTCGGACAGGTTCATGCCCGTGCCGGCCTCGAGATTGTCCGGGTCCAGGCCGGCCGCCTCGATGCTCTGGCGCATGTAATAGGCGTGGGCGCCGGTGAAGAAGTCGGTGAGCACCAGGTCCGGGAACACGGAGTCGACCACCATCTGCTTGTATTCGTCGGAGGCGATGCTCTCCTCGGCGGCGATGAAGCGGGTGCCCATGTAGCCGAGATCCGCGCCGAGCACCTCCGCCGCACGCACGGCCCGGCCGTCGCCGATGGCGCCCGCCAGTATGAGTATGCCGTCGAAGAACTCCCGCACGGCCGGGACGAAGGCGAAGCCCGCCATGTGCCCCGTGTGCCCGCCGGCGCCGGCGGCGACCAGGGCCAGGCCGTCGACGCCCACCGCGGCCGCCTTGCGCGCGTACTCGACGCTGTTCACGTCGGCGATGACCAGCCCGCCCCAGCCGTGCACGGCATCCACGACATCCTTGGGGCTACCGAGCGCCGTGATGACGATGGGCGGACGGTACTTCTCGAGGATGGCCAGCTCCTGGTCCAGGCGATCGTAGGTGCGGTGCACGACCAGGTTCATGGCCCAGGCATCCGTGGCGCCGGCGACCTGATCGCGGCGGAAGCCGGCCAGCTGCTCGCTGATGGTCGAGACCCACTCCTCGAACACGTCGATGGTGCGGGCATTCGGTGCCGGGAACGAGCCGAGTACTCCCGAGCGGGCGGCGGCCACCACCATCTCCGGACCGGAAACGAGGAACATGGGCGCGACGACGACCGGCAGGCGCAGGCCGGCACGGATTTCGTCGAAGCGCTGTCGTGCGCTGGCGTGTGTCATCCCCCCACCCCAAGGTTGTTTTCCGTATATCTGAGGTTGGCCGTCAATTGGCCGTCACGGATTGGCAATCAGTGACTTTCACGAATAGACTAACACAGGTTTTTCCAAATGGCGCAACCCCAGAAGCGCCGGGGGAGGGATTATGGAGCTGCTCTGGCAGGATACGGGTCTGGTCTTGCTGGTCAACCTGGGCGTCACCATGGGGGCCGTGCTCGTGCTCTGGCTGATCAGCATCCCGCTGCGGGACGTCAGCATCATCGACATGGCTTTCGCGGTGATCCTGCTGAGCGTGGCCGGGGTGACCTACGCGATGACGGACGGCGCCGAGCCGCGCAAGAACCTCATCCTGGCGCTGGTGGCGCTGTGGGCCGTGCGCATCACCGTCCATCTGGTGCGGCGCAACTGGGGCCACGGCGAGGACCCGCGCTACACGAAGCTGCGCAGCTGGGTGAACGACGACCGCGCCTTCGTCTGGCTGAGCCTCCGGCAGGTGTTCCTGCTGCAGGGCATCGTGCTCTGGCTGGTCTCGCTGCCGATCCAGGTGGGGCAGATCTACGCCGAACCGGCGAGTCTCGGCATCGCGGCGTTCGCCGGCGCCGCCCTGTGGCTGGTGGGCTTCGTGTTCGAGACGGTGGCCGATCATCAACTGGCCCGCTTCCGGGCCGATCCGGCCAACAAGGGCAAGGTGCTCGATACCGGGCTGTGGCGCTACTCCCGGCACCCGAATTACTTCGGCGAACTCTGCGTCTGGTGGGGCCTGTTCCTCATCGCCTGCGACAATCCGTGGGGTTTGCTGACCATAATCGGTCCGATCGGCTACACTTACCTCATCGTGAACGTCACAGGACAGCGTACGCTGGACAAGAAGATGGCGCGGGAGAAACCGGGGTACAGGGACTACATGGAGAAGACCAGCGGGATGATCCCCCTGCCGCCGCGACGCTCGACGAACGGCGGGGGCGATGACAGCGAATAACCGGAGCGGCAAAGCCGAGCAGGATCTCATCCTCAGCAGCCAGGTGGCCCAGGCCCTGGCCGTGATCGGTGACCGCTGGGCGATGCTGGTGATCCGGGACGTGTTCCTGGGCTTCCGCCGCTTCGAGGACCTGCGCCACCGCAGCGGTGCCGCGCGTGGCACCCTGGCGTCCCGCCTGAAGCGCCTGGTGGAGAACGGGATTCTGTACCGCAATCCGTACCAGATGTCCCCGCCGCGCTACGAGTACCGGCTGACCGACAAGGGCCTCGACCTCTACCCCGTCATCCTGTCGGTCTGGAACTGGGATACGCGCTGGGGCTTCGGGGGCGAGTCGCACCCCGAACTGGTGCACAAGCACTGCGGACACGCCATGCAGGCCGAGTTCCGCTGCAGCGCCTGTGCCGAGCCCATCACCATGTACAGCGTGCGCTTCGTGCCCGGCGCGCCGGACAGCAAGGGCGCCGCGGTGCCGGCGCGGTTTCAGCGCCGCTCCAAGAAGGACAGCAAGTCCAGCCAGGCGGCCGATCAGCGCTTCTTCCACACGCTGGACGTCATCGGCGACCGCTGGACCGGTCTGGTGACCGCCGCGGCGTACTTCGGCCTGCGCCGCTACGACGACATCGCGAAGGGCATCGGCATCGCCACCAACATCCTCTCGGACCGGCTGAAGCTGCTGGTCCACCACGGCATCATGGAGCGCAAGGCGTATCAGAAGCGGCCGGTGCGCTACGAGTACCGGCTCACCGAGAAAGGGATGGATCTCTACCTGGTGGCGCTGACCATGCACGAATGGGCCAATCGCTGGATCGTCACCCCGGACCGCCGTCCTCTGGAGCTGATTCACCGGCCCTGCGGCGCGCCGCTGGTCAGCGCCATGGTGTGCAGTGAATGCGGCGAGGCGCTGAAACCGGAAGACGTCTACTTCGACCGCGATGCCTACCGCCCGCGCCGGGCCACCGCCCGCGCCAGCCGCTGATCAGGACGCGGCGACGCGCTCCAGGATGAGCCCGGTGCCGATACCGGCGGCGCCGGAGACGGCCACCAGGCCCACCCCCAGGTCCTGACGTTCCAGCTCGTCCAGCACGGTGCCGACCAGGCTCGCGCCCGTCGCGCCCATCGCATGACCCAGCGCGATGGCGCCGCCGTTGGGGTTGATGCGCTCCGCGTCCCAGGGCATGTCGCGCACGAACTTCACCGACACCGCGCCGAAGGCCTCGTTGAACTCCACCAGGTCCACGTCGCCGTGATCCATGCCGGCTCTGGCGAGCACCGCGGCCACCACGTCGATGCCGCCGGTCAGTGCGAGGAGCTCGCTGGAGGAGACGTTGGCCATGGCCCTGATGCGCGCGCGGGGCTTCAGGCCAGCGGCCTCGCCCGCGGCGCGGCTGCCGAGCGCCACCAGCGAGGCGCCGTCCACCACGGCCGGTGAATTGCCGGCGTGGTGCAGGTAGCGGAGCTCCGCCAGCTCCGGGAACGCCGCCTTGAAGGCCGCCGCATAGCCCTTCTCGCCGAATTCGGTGAACAGCGGTTCGAAGGTCGCGAGCTTCTCCGTGGTCACGCCCGGCCGTACGCATTCGTCCTGTTCCACCACGGCCCCGCTGCCGGGATCCGTCACGGCCACCAGCGACTTCGCGAAACGGCCCTCGCTCTGCGCCCGGGTCGCGCGCTGCTGGCTCGTCACCGCATAGGCGTCGCATTCCTCCCGGCTGATGCCGTCCAGGCTGCCCACCAGGTCCGCGGCGAGCCCCATGGGGACGAATCGCGTCTTCTGCGCCACCGCCGGATCGGAATAGAACGTGGCCTTGTCCGAGAGCATCGGCACCCGGGACATGCACTCCACGCCGCCGGCCAGCACCAGTTCGTCCATGCCGGTGGCGATCTTCATCGCCGCGAAGTTGCAGGCGTCGAGCCCGGACGAGCAGTAGCGGTTCACGGTGATGCCCGGCACCGAGGCGGGCAGGCCTGCATACAGGGCCGCCACCTTGGCGATGTTGCCGCCCTGTTCGCCCACCTGGGTCACGCAGCCGAGGATGATGTCGTCGATGCGCCCGGCATCGAGCCCGGTGCGCTCGAGCAGCGCCCCGATCAGCGTCTTCTGCAGGTCCAGCGGTGTGAGCCCGTTCAGGCCGCCGCCCTCGCGGCCCTTGCCACGGGGCGTGCGCACGGCATCATAGATGAAGACGTCGGTCATGTCGGTCGCTCCAGGTGAGTGGGTCGGCGGCGGGCGGTCGGATCGGCTGCGTGTGCATCGATTGCGATCGCCCCACCGGCATTATATAGTCGCCCCGAGTCTAGTTATGAAAGCCATTGGTTTCAACGAGGTCGTCCGATGAAGAGAGCGATCGATTTCTACTTCGACTTCTCCTCTTCCTACAGCTACATCGGCCAGCACCGGCTGCGCGCGCTGGCGGAGGAGTTCGGCGTCAGGATCGACTGGCAGCCGATCGCGCTGGGCGCGATCTTCAAGTCCCGCGGCCACGCGCCGCCGCAGCCGGATTCCCTGAAGGGCCGCTACGTCTGGCACGACGTGGAGCGCTCGGCGGCGGAGTGGGGCCTGTCCTACCACTGGCCCGACCCGTTCCCCTTCAACAGCATCCTGGCGGCCCGCGCGTACTGGTTCCTGAAAGAGATCGACGAGGAAGACGCCGTGGCCTGGATCGGCGCGGTCTTCGACGCGAGCTACGGCCAGGGCCGGGACTGCTCCGATCCGACGGTGCTCGCCGAGGTGGCGAAAGGGCTGGACCTGGATGCCGAAGAGGTGCTGCAGGGCATCGCCCGGGACGAGGTCAAGCAGAAGCTGAAGACCGTCACCGACGAGGCGATGGAGCGGGGCGTGTTCGGCGCGCCCACCTTCTTCCTGGACGGCGAGATGTACTGGGGCGCCGACCGCATCGACCAGATATGGCGGACGCTCGAGCGCGAGCGGCAGGGGGAACGATGAGCGAGAGAGTGTACGTGCTGGGCGGCTACCAGACCGATTTCGCCGCCAACTGGGCCCGCAACGGGGACGAGCTGTTCGACGCCTTCGCGCACACCGTGCGCACCGGCGTCGACACCGTGGGCATCGAGCCCGAGGAGATCGAGGTGGCCCACGTCGGCAACTTCGCCGCCGAGCTCTTCTGCAAGCAGGGCCATCTCGGCGGCTTCTTCGCCGCGCTGCACCCGGCTTTCTCCGGCAAGCCCGCCTCCCGGCACGAGGCGGCCTGCGCCTCGGGCAGCATCGCAATCCTGTCCGCCGCCGCGGACATCGAGGCAGGCCGCTACAACCTAGCCGCCGTGATCGGCATCGAGCAGATGCGCAACGTGCCGGGCCAGACCGCCGCGGATCTCATCGGCGGCCCGGCCATGTGGAGCGGCCACGAGTGCACGGACGTGGAATTCCCCTGGCCCCATCTCTTCAGCGAGCTGGCGGACGAGTACGACCGCCGCTACGGCCTGAAGCACGAACACCTGGCCGGCATCGCGAAGAACAACTTCGACAACGCCCGGCGCAATCCGAACGCCCAGACCCGGCGCTGGGAATTCACCGACGCGAGCTTCGCCGAGGACGACGAGGCCAACCCGGTCATCGATGGGCGCATGCGCAAGCAGGACTGCGGCCAGATCACCGACGGCGCCGCCATCGTCTTCCTCGCCGGCGCGGAGAAGGCGGCCGAATACGCGAAGCGCCACGGCATGAGCCTGGACGACCTGCCCTGGATACGGGGCTGGGGCCATCGCACCGCGCCGATCACCTATCAGCAGAAGATCGAGGAGAGCAGGGACGCACCGTACATCTTCCCCCACGTCCGCGGCGCCATCACCGACGCCTTCGGCCGGGCCGGCATCGAGGGCGTGGATCAGCTCGACGGCATCGAGACCCACGACTGCTTCACCAGCACCGAGTACATGGCCATCGACCATTTCGGCATCACGGCGCCGGGCCAGAGCTGGCAGGCGGTGGAGAACGGCGACATCGCCCTCGGCGGCCGCATCCCCGTGAACGCGAGCGGCGGCCTGATCGGCCTGGGCCATCCGGTGGGCGCCACCGGCGTGCGCATGATGCTGGACAGCTACAAGCAGGTCACCGGTCAGGCCGGCGACTACCAGATCGAAGGCGCGAAGACCGTGGCCACGCTCAATATCGGCGGCAGCGCCACCACCACGGTCAGCTTCGTCGTCGGGCGCTGAGCGGCGGCGAAAGCCGCGGGCGGCGCCGATCCTCGTCAGGTCCCGTCAGGCCCCGCCGAGCCGGCGGGTCAGGCCGAGGCCGCAGGGACTTCGGTGCCGCCCTGATCCAGTTCCTGCCGGAGAAAGTCCACGAGTTCCTCCTCGCTGCACAGCGGCGTGCGCGTGTGCTCGAAGATATGGGTCTCGCGCGGTTTGCGGTCGAACCAGATCACTTCCTCGTCGCCGATCTCCGGCCGCTCGGCGGCCAGCCACAGCGCGGTGTCGCCGCCCTGCAGCGGCGTGCGCAGCAGGACGTTCTGGATCTTCCAGAAGGTCGGCAGGGAGAATCTGACCCCCGGCGTCTTCGACCAGCCCGGATGGGTGACGTAGACGCGCAGTCCCCGGTCGCCGTATCTGCGGTTCCAGTAGTTGGTCAGCGCCACCTGGGCACGCTTGTGGAAGCCGTAGGCGATCTTGCCGCTGTAGCGCTTCGGATCCAGGGTATTCAGGCCCTTGATCGAGCGCGGCACGTTGTACATGCCGCCGGAGGACATGTTCACGATGGTGGCCTGGTCCGCGAACAGGCCGGCCTCCATCAGACCTTCGGTCAGCTGGAAGTGGCTGAGCAGGTTGGTGACGAAGCTCTTCTCCCGTCCTTCGGCAGTGACCTCGTGCTCGTTCAGCAGGACGCCCACGTTGTTCATGAGCACGTCGATCCGGCGTCCATCGGCGACGAGCCTGCCGAGCAGTTCGTCGGTCTCCGCCTGCAGCGACATGTCCGCGACCAGCGGCGTGACCCGCCCGGCGGATTCGGCCGGCAGCGCATTCACCGCGGCCGTGAGCCGCTCGGCATTGCGGGCCACGGCCACCACGCTGGCACCCGCTGCGGAAGCCGTGCGCATGATGGCCTCGCCGATGCCGGCGTTCGCCCCGGTGACCACCCAGTGCTGGCCGGAGAAGTCCCACGGGCGAGAGGAGCCCCAGGGCAGCCCGCGGGCGTAATAGCCGATCTTGGTGTAGTTCGGGGTGAAGCGCCCGTAGAAATTGACGATCTTCAGCAATGTTGCCGCGTCCATCCGCTGCTCCAGTCACTTGCAATATAGAACTTAAAATACCCGGCGCGCGCCGCCGCCGTCAACTGGCGGTTGACGGCCGGGTGACTGCTGGCTAAGGTCGGGTTTCTTAATGCAAGTGACTGCCAGCGCCGTTGGGGGAGATGCGACGATGAGCGGCGACCGAGAAGAGATCCGACCGCCCTGGTTCGATCCGCGCATGCCGGACCGGGACGACTGCGTCCTGAAAGGCCTGCTGGACAGCCGGGCGGAGCGCTGTCCCGATCGCCGCGTCGCCCTGTTCGAGGACGGCACCGAGTGGACCTATGCGGAGTGCCGCCGCGAGGTCCGTGACACGGCCGCCGGGCTGCAGGCCCTCGGCGTCGGCCGCGGCGACCCGGTCATCGCCTGGCTGCCGAACGGCCGGGACATCGTCCGGGTGTGGTTTGCCGCCAATTACCTCGGCGCCATCTATGTGCCGCTGAACACGGCCTACCGCGGCGGCGTGCTGGAACATGCCGTCAACCTGACCGGCGCGCGGATCATGGTCACCCATCCCGACCTGGTGGGGCGTCTGGAAGGGCTGACGCTCGAGAGCCTCGAGCAGGTGGTGCTGTCCGGCGGCGAGGTGCCCGCGGAGCGGCCCGGTCTGCGCTTCCACGGCGCCGACGCGCTCAGGGGCGACGGCGAGGCTCTCGACGACTCCGCCGTGATCGAGCCCTGGGACATCCAGAGCGTCATCTATACCTCCGGCACCACCGGCCCGTCGAAGGGCGTGCTGTCGCCCTACCTGCAGCTCTATACGACGGCGGTCATCAACTACCGGATGGAGGACGGCGACGCCATCCTGGTGAACCTGCCGATGTTCCATGTCGGCGGCACCAGCCCCATCTACTGCGCGCTGGTGAACTCCGGCTCCTTCTATCTGGTGAGCGGCTTCAGCACCACCGAGTTCTGGGACCAGGTGCGGCGTGCGAACTGCGTGACCACGGCCGGGTTGATCGGCGCCATGGCACCGTTCATCGCCAAGTCGGAGCCGCGGCCGGACGATACCGGGAACCCGCTCCGCAACCTGACGATGTTCCCGATCAACGACGAGACCATCGCGCTCGGCAAGCGCTTCGGTTTCGACTACGTGACCGGCTTCAACATGACCGAGGTATCCACGCCGCTCATCAGTGACGTCAACTCCGAGGTCCAGTACGCCTGCGGCCGGCCCCGTACCGGCGTGGAATGCCGGCTGGTGGACGAGAACGACATCGA